>NZ_BMOV01000025.1 GCF_014647255.1 Iodidimonas muriae | reverse complement strand
TGGGCACAGCGGTCGTAGCGAGTAGAGACGCGCCGCCAATCTTTGAGCCGTCCGAACATGTTTTCGACTTTATGGCGTTGTTTGTAGAGGGTTTTATTAAAACTTGCCGGAAAGTTACGACCCTTTCGGGGCGGGATGCAGGGCGTTATCCCCTTGGCGTTCAATGCGGCCCGGAACTCGTCACTGTCATATCCCTTGTCACCAAGCAGTTGCGCAGGCCCTTCCGGCAAGGCCGGGTAAATCAATTTGGCCCCGATATGGTCGCTCATCTGGCCTTCGGTAAGAAGCATGATAATCGGTCGCCCCATCCCATCACAAACGGCATGCAGTTTGGAGTTCAGTCCGCCTTTGGTGCGGCCAATACGTCTTGGAACATCCCCTTTTTTAGCAGACTGGCTGCTGTTCGGTGGGCTTTGAGGTGGGTGGCATCAATCATCAACATCTCTGGCGCGCCTGCTTCTGCTGTTAACCGACTGAATATCTTATCAAAAACTCCCATCCGGCTCCAGCGAATGAACCGATTGTACAAAGTCTTGTGAGGGCCATATTCTGCTGGAGCATCACGCCAACGAAGCCCGTTTCGGATCACAAAGATGATCCCCGAAATCACACGGCGATCATCTACACGCGGCACGCCATGGGCCAGAGGAAAACAAGGCTTGATAATGGCCAATTGTGCTTCTGAAAGCCAAAACAAATCACTCATGACAAATCT
>NZ_BMOV01000024.1 GCF_014647255.1 Iodidimonas muriae | reverse complement strand
GCTTTCGCACCTCAGCGTCAGATCCGGTCCAGGTAGCCGCCTTCGCCACTGGTGTTCTTCCTAATATCTACGAATTTCACCTCTACACTAGGAATTCCACTACCCTCTCCCGGTCTCGAGATCATCAGTTTTGAGGGCAATTCCGAGGTTGAGCCCCGGGCTTTCACCCCCAACTTGATGATCCGCCTACGTGCGCTTTACGCCCAGTAATTCCGAACAACGCTAGCCCCCTCCGTATTACCGCGGCTGCTGGCACGGAGTTAGCCGGGGCTTCTTTACCGGCTACCGTCATTATCTTCACCGGCGAAAGAGCTTTACAACCCTAAGGCCTTCATCACTCACGCGGCATGGCTGGATCAGGGTTGCCCCCATTGTCCAATATTCCCCACTGCTGCCTCCCGTAGGAGTCTGGGCCGTGTCTCAGTCCCAGTGTGGCTGATCATCCTCTCAAACCAGCTATGGATCGTCGCCTTGGTGAGCCATTACCTCACCAACTAGCTAATCCAACGCGGGCTTATCTCAGGGCGATAAATCTTTGGTCTTGAAACGCCAATTCCAAAACATCATACGGTATTAGCGCACGTTTCCATGCGTTATTCCGTACCCCAAGGCAAATTCCCACGCGTTACTCACCCGTCCGCCGCTCTCCCCGAAGGAAGCGCTCGACTTGCATGTGTTAGGCCTGCCGCCAGCGTTCGTTCTGAGCCAGGATCAAACTCTCAGATTGATCCAGGGACAATGTCCCTAAAAGGAAACATCATCTAAACATGTTCTCTACTACGCTTTGCGTCACAGAGATGCT
>NZ_BMOV01000023.1 GCF_014647255.1 Iodidimonas muriae | reverse complement strand
CCTTTGCCATGGTGAATCACGTATTACAACAAATGGGAATCCCCGAATTTAATAGGTCCTGACCCTAATCGTAAGGGAGAAAACTTATGAAGAAAATATTGTTTCTTACAATATCATTATCGTTATTTAACGCAGGATGCTCTACCGCTAAATACCATGACACTCAAATTCATCGGGAATGTTCACATGGGCCAAGTAATATCAAATCGTCCGTAAAGAAACATCTTGATTGCCAGGATGCGGCTAAAGAAGAAGCCGGTCACAAAACCAATTGACTGTAATCAAATCCATGACCGCCATATAGATGATAATGGTGGTCAAAACTATTAACAAAAACCAAGGAGAAGACCATGAAGACCACACTGAGAACCTTACTTCTGGCAACGGCTCTTATTTTGCCTGTCAGCGCCTATGCCGGACACCATGAGTCCGGTAGCGACGAACACAAAATGGAAAAGATGCAAATGTGTATGCAGGGCGAAAAATGTCCGATGGCAGATCAAATGGGCGATATGCATTCTAAGATGGAGAGCATGATGTCGGATATGAAGGATATGACGGAGCATATGAAAGACCCGGCCATGAAAGAAAAAATGCAGAAGATGCATGGAGATATGGGCGGCATGATGGAGCACATGGAGCAAATGCACAAAAACATGGGAACCATGATGGGCGGCAAAGGGAATAACCCTGAGCACGATGAACACAAACATTAATCTTAATTATTTAGCCGGAGGAAAAAAGCCATGAGTACATTAGGTTCAGGACTCATTAAAGCCACCAAATTACGATAGCAGCAATACAGATTGCAGAAAAAAATGTAT
>NZ_BMOV01000022.1 GCF_014647255.1 Iodidimonas muriae | reverse complement strand
ACGGGAAGACAACCCTGACGGCTGCGATTACGAAAGTGTTGGCGGAAGCCGGTGGCGCGACCTTTACGGATTATGCGAACATCGACAAGGCGCCAGAAGAGCGTGAGCGTGGGATCACGATTTCCACGTCGCATGTGGAATATGAGACGGAAGGCCGTCACTATGCGCATGTGGACTGCCCGGGCCATGCGGATTATGTGAAGAACATGATCACCGGCGCGGCGCAGATGGATGGCGCGATTCTGGTTGTTTCGGCTGCTGACGGCCCCATGCCGCAGACGCGCGAGCACATTCTTTTGGCCCGTCAGGTTGGCGTTCCGTCGCTTGTTGTGTTCTTGAACAAGGTGGATCAGGTTGACGATGAAGAGCTTCTCGAGCTTGTCGAGCTTGAGATCCGCGAGCTTCTGTCGGCTTATGAATTTCCTGGCGATGATATTCCGATTGTAGCCGGCTCTGCTTTGGCCGCTTTGGAAGGCAAGAACCCTGAAATCGGCGCCCAGAAGATTCTGGACCTGATGAAGGAAGTCGATGCCTATATCCCGACGCCCGAGCGTCCGGTTGACAAGCCTTTCTTGATGCCGATTGAAGATGTGTTCTCGATTTCCGGCCGTGGGACGGTTGTGACCGGCCGTGTTGAAACGGGGATCATCAAGGTTGGTGAAGAAGTTGAAATCGTTGGTATCAAGGATACGACGAAGACGACGGTGACCGGCGTTGAAATGTTCCGCAAGCTTCTGGATCAGGGTCAGGCTGGCGACAATATCGGTGCCCTTCTGCGCGGTGTTGGCCGTGATGATGTGGAACGCGGTCAGGTTCTGGCAAAGCCGGGTTCGATCACCCCGCACACCAAGTTCAATGCGGAAACCTATATTCTGACGAAAGATGAAGGCGGTCGTCATACGCCGTTCTTTGCAAACTATCGTCCGCAGTTTTATTTCCGCACCACGGACGTGACCGGCATGGTGACGCTTCCTGAAGGAACGGAAATGGTGATGCCTGGCGATAATGTGACGCTGGGTGTGGAACTGATTGCTCCCATCGCCATGGACGAAGGCC
>NZ_BMOV01000021.1 GCF_014647255.1 Iodidimonas muriae | reverse complement strand
TATTCACGGTCATGAATAAGCCAAAATCCTCTCTCTGAAAACGGGCCACTTTTCGGGGGGCAGACCAATGAGATCGAACGCCGCCATATGCTGGACGTCATCCAAGCTTTCACGATCAGCGGTCGGCTTAGGTACGTCCGCTGGCCAAGAGATGTCAGTTGTCTGCTGCGCCCCAATGAGCGACTGGGCAGAGCCGATGCGCTGCTTGAAATCAAATTCATACTGGTCACGGTCAGCGTCGATGTTTAGGGCTTGGTCGAGGGGTATCCCGTTCGAAGTCGCAATAACCAACGCCGGCGAGTACACTTCGATGGCTCGCCATACGCTGAAGCCGAGCAACCAGAATAAGTCTATGGTCTTGGTATCGAATTGGATACGCTTGGCGTCTGCGTTCATTGTGACGCCTTCGGTATTTGGCGAAACTTCGATGGCATGGCCGTATTGCGCCCAAAGGCGGCCAATGTCATCGGCGCGCTCGGGGACAGCGCCGCGCAGAAGATGAAGAATAATGGTCCTTTCGGATGGCTCGGCTGTCACGTCTTTTCTTCCTCCATGCGTAAAAGGGTCACCGACGATAGAATAGAATTCTCCCAAATTGTGCTGCATTCGACATCGCCATCGCGCTCAAACCAGTGTGTCGCGCCCGGGATAAGGTCAAACGGGATTGGATTAGCCGCCAGCGGATTGTGATACACTTCAAGTTCCTGGCACCACGCTTCGCCCCATGGCCAGAGCGATTGATACTCCGCGCTGCCGACGGAAAGCTCGAAGTCGATGGGTTCAAGGGCCCCAGGCGTTCGGTCAAAAAGGATACCGCGCCGAACCATTTCCAATCCTGAGGGCCGCCATCCTGCGAGAAAGCCCATACGATTGAACTTGGCCATCGTTCCGGCATTGCTGAAAATCACAGCTGAAAGATGTGTGAATTCGGGATTGCGAAACAGGCCAGCTGGGATGCTGTGTTCTCCCGTAAGATTGCTGATAGGTGTGCCAATGGCGCGGCGGCTGGATCCTTCCCCTTCAACATCGGCGCGCAAGCCGTAAAGATATGTTGGTAGGGCCTCACGGCTCCATACCATCGAACCCGACTCGTGGAAGTCGGCGATTGCGAGGGCAAAGGCGTGCCCCTTCACATGGTCCAGTTCATGATAATTTCGCTGTAGCTTGCTGCGTAAGGTCTTGGCGAACCGCTCCGCGGGCGCACCGGTCAGGCGCTCGGTACGATCTTCGGGAGCATGCATCCATTCGCCGATGCCGCCAAATTGCGGAACCTCTGAATTTGCCGTCACCGCCTCGATCCAACAAGTGGCGCCATCCTTTTCAATCCAGAAGTCCGGCGAAACATGATCCTGCCGCACCACCAAACCCTGCTCGCGGAAGCAGGCGAGAAGGTAAAGTTCGAAGAGCCTTGCAGCAAAATTGTTGGTTTGCAGGTCGGTGACGAAGTTCGCGTCGGGTTTGTGAAGCGCCAGATAGCATTCACCGACAGCCATGAGGGCTGGCACATGACTGAAGGTGCTGGTCAAAAGCCGAAACTCCGGCGAGATGCCGCGAGGGCCGACTTTCATCAGTGGCGGGCGTTTCCGCACACCGGGCGGAAGTGGTTCTGGCGGATCGCCTCCACGCATATTGATGCTGAGCCGGTCAAGCGCAGCTTCCGGACTGAAAATTGGCCCGCTTTCGTCCACCAGAACCCAGCGGTGATCGATACGGCGACGGAGAACCAATGTCGAAAACGTTCCCTGTTCAGGGTCAAGGAGAATGCAACCGCATGCGGTGCCGCGCCCTACCTGATATGCGCTGAAGATGTGCGATGGCTCGAAGTTTGGCCCATGCTCGAGTGACAGGGCATGTAACTCGAATTGCCGCTGGCAAATGGGTTTGATCAGCCGTTGTTCATCGCCGGTAGCCATAGCCACCTCGATGGATAGCGGCGACCCGACGTCGACTATGTGGCCGCAAGCATGTCATTGGGCTTCCGTGGTCCGTGTTGGAACCAGAATGTCGTTTGCTTCCCATCCGTCGTCGCTACGTACAGTGACGAATTCCCGATCCCAAACGCCCCAGTTCATCGGCAATGGGACCTCAGCAAGGGGATTGTGGACATATGTGAGTGGCCGGGTCCGGCGCGACAGATTTCCAAGGCCGACACGCGACCAGATCACGCCCGAGATGTTGGCAAAACGCTCGTCGAGAAATGCCGTGCGCGGGATCGGATTGCCTTCGCGCTGGATGACGGGCGCCGCATGAAATCCTTCATCGAGAACATTTCCTGTCTCTCGGTCGACGGTGATGTACGCATCTCCAACCGGAAACAGAGTTGACATGATGAGCGGTAAAGGTTGTTCAGCGACATAGACGCCGAACCGGCTGGCGCTGATGGCGATAATCCGTGTGTCGTCGGGTGTAACCACACCTTGCTCGATATAATGTGCAATTCTTTGCGCTTTGGTCCAAAATGCCCCCGATGTCCGCAACTGCGCTTGACGGATCGGCGCGGCAATTAGCCCGCCTCCTTCGTTCATGGGAATGGGCCGTACAATCTGGTCGGGACCAGGCGCACCTTCTTCGGGTGCTATCGCCTCGATCCAGATACGATGACCATCTTCGAGAACGCATAAATCCGGTTGGCCACCGTCGCGCTGACGGTCGACCACGGGTAGCAATGTTCGCCCCGCGTCGAGTAGCGTATAGCCTAGGTTCAGGACTCATTAAAGCCACCAAATTACGATAGCAGCAATACAGATTGCAGAAAAAAATGTA
>NZ_BMOV01000020.1 GCF_014647255.1 Iodidimonas muriae | reverse complement strand
CAACTGGATGGCAATAGTGGTCAAGTCCTAACTTAACAAATGGACCACTTAATGGGGGCAGGCCAGTTGCCGATAATTTCAAACAGCGCTTCCATCTGTTCATCATCCGTCACATCTAGTGGTACGATGATCGGTGCTTTGACCTTTTCTGCCAATGGCCGCACATAAGGCTCGGCCTTTTCATTGAGATAGGTAACCGCCAGCTCTGCGCCTGCATCAAAGAATGCTTTAGCACAACCCCAAGCAATTGACTGCTCATTGGCGATACCAACGATCAGTCCTTTTTTGCCTGTCAGCGTGTTCATAAGACAACCCCCGTAATGCCCAGTGATGCAAGCAAATGGTGGTATCCCACGATAATAAGCAGCAAAATTCCGCCATAAACGATGACGGTATGAGTAAACCCATGCTTATGATGCAATATGCGATCCCGGTGTTCGACTACATCCATCAACTCATCACCGAAACGTATGGACAGAAACGTACCGACGCCCGAAAGCACAATGATGCCCCAGTAGGGGTAAGGTGTGGTAAGGATTTTCTCTAAAAGTGAAGTAATCATGGTTTTCTGAAAAGCGTCGCGGGCAAATAGCAGACCAACCGCGCTGATGCTGATGGCAATGCCCCACACCACGATCTCAGAAACAAACATCCGAATGCCGAACAGCAATCGTAACGGAAAGTCGAGCAAAAACCCCGCATCCGCTATAGGAGTGCATAATACGAAAAAGCTCCAGGTCAGGAGTACGACCAGTCCGCCCGTGCCGACATCGAATTTCCAACTGAGATAGGCGAAATATCCCAGCAGAATGCATAGCAGGAGGATAAACTTGATAAGGACTTGTTTCTTTGTTGTATGCATGTTTTCGCCTTTTCAAATCTTCACCCGCCGCAAGCGCAGCGCATTCATCACCACTGAGAATGAGGATGCGCTCATGGCAAAAGCTGCAAACATGGGGCTGATTAATATGCCGAAGAACGGGAATAAAAGCCCTGCCGCCACAGGCACACCGGCGGCATTATAGATAAGCGCAAAGAACAAATTCTGCCGGATATTCCGCATGGTGGCCCGCACGAGACGACGAGCACGCACAATACCGTCAAGATTGCCTTTAATCAGTGTAAACCCTGCGCTTTCAATCGCCACATCTGCGCCAGTGCCCATCGCAATTCCAACATCGGCCTGTGCAAGTGCCGGTGCGTCATTCACTCCATCACCGGCCATAGCGACTTTAAAGCCCTGCGCCTGAAGCTCCTTGATAATGTTGGCTTTGTCTTCTGGCAGAACATCGGCGCGAATTTCATCAATGCCCAGCTTTTCTGCCACAGCTTTTGCCGTACGTTCATTATCTCCGGTCGCCATAATAATCCTAAAGTCGAGATCATGCAGTGCTTTTAAAGCCGCAGGCGTTGTTTCTTTCACTGGATCAGCAACGCTGACCAGCCCGGCAATCGCGCCATCAAGCACAACAAACATCACTGTTTCGCCTTCGTCACGCCGGGCATTGGCTGTTTCAACCAGTGCGCCGCTATCCAGCCCCATATCGGAGATAAGTGCTGCGTTGCCGAGCGCTACCGCATGGCCGTCTACCGTGCCCTTCACGCCTTTGCCGGTTATGGCCTCAAAATCCGTAGCATCTGCCATCTCCACGCTGCGCTCTTCCGCGCCGCGTACAATGGCTTCAGCCAGAGGATGTTCTGAGCCGCGCTCAAGTGAAGCAGCCAGTCGCAAAACTTCAGCCTCGTCATGACCATCTTCGGGAAGCACGGCCACCAGTTTAGGCTTTCCTTCGGTAAGCGTGCCGGTTTTATCGACAATCAATATGTCTACTTTTTCAAAACGCTCCAGTGCCTCGGCATTCTTGATAAGAACTCCAGCCTGTGCGCCGCGCCCCGTTGCCGTCATAATCGACATCGGTGTTGCAAGTCCAAGCGCACAAGGGCAAGCGATAATCAGCACCGCTACCGCAGCAATAAGACCATAAGACAGCGCCGGTTCCGGCCCCCAAATAGCCCAGCCAATGAAGGCCAGAATAGCGACAACAATCACCACAGGCACAAAATACCCGGCAACCATGTCGGCATATTTCTGGATCGGCGCACGTGATCTCTGTGCGCCTGCAACCATCTCAACGATTTGCGAGAGCATGGTATCCGCGCCCACCCGTGTGGCTTCAATAATCAGGCTGCCTGTACCGTTAATTGTGGCTCCTGTGACATCATCCCCAGCGACCTTTTCAACTGGCATCGGCTCTCCGGAGATCATTGATTCATCCACCGAAGAACGGCCTTCAAGCACTTTGCCATCCACCGGCACCTTATCACCCGGACGGACGCGCAACTTGTCGCCAACCTGCACATCTTCCAGCGGAATTTCTTCTTCCGTGCCATCCTCGCGGATTACATGGGCGGTTTTTGCCGCCATATCTAGCAACGCTTTGATCGCCGAGCCTGTGCGTTCACGCGCACGCAGCTCCATAATCTGGCCGAGCAGCACCAGTGTTACAATCACGGCGGCGGCTTCAAAATATACACCGACATGCCCCTCAGCATTACGGAACCCATCAGGGAAAATATCCGGCACCAGCACCGCAACGATACTGAAAATATAGGCCGCACCCGTGCCCATGGCGATTAAGCTAAACATATTCAGATTCATGCTGCGGAAGGACTGAAACCCGCGCACAAAAAACGGCCAGCCTGACCAGAGAATGACGGGAGTTCCCAAGGCAAATTCAATCCACAGCGTTGTGCGCTCACCAAAAAACTCTCGAATGGCAGTCAGCCCAACGAAGGGGGACATCGTCAGAATAAGGAGCGGGATGGTTAAAACCGCACCCACCCAAAAACGGCGGGTGAAATCCACCAGCTCCAGATTCGGCCCGTCATCATCACCTGCCGATGCTTTCTCGGCTTCAAGACCCATACCGCAAATCGGGCATGACCCCGCTTTGGGCTGACGCACCTCTGGGTGCATCGGGCAGGTATAAACCGTACCGCTAAATCCTTCCGGCACCTTATCGTATTTACCGCCTTTTACAGGCTTATCGCCGGAAGGCTTGTGATCGCCGTGATCTTTACAGCCAGAATGGTCTTCTGCCTTTGCCGCGCCGTGATTGTGTGAATGTGCCATTTAACTCTCCTCGTTTTGGTATTTATGTATGAAAATTCTTTCACCGGCGAAGATCAGCACTAGCCCTATGAACGATACCCAGATGACCAGCATATCGGATTCGGCCTTTACCCAGAGAAACGCCCCCAACACGATGACATCCAGCACAATGGCGGTGATGAGGATGGCGGCGTTGGCTTTAACTTCTTTACGCAGATGGCGCAGCACACCCCAATGGATGGCAATGTCCATGATGATGTAAAAAATAGCACCGAGCGAAGCAATGCGGCTGAGGTCAAAGAAAACGGTGAGCAACACGGCAATAACGATGGTGTAAACCAGCGTGTGTTTCTGAACGCTGCCGGGCATACCGAAATGGCTATGCGGCACCAGTTTCATATCGGTCATCATGGCCAGCATGCGCGACACGGCAAATACGCTGGCAATCACACCAGATACCGTGGCTACGATGGCAAAGCCGACCGTAAACCACAGGCCGTAATCACCAAAGGCTGGGCGGGAGGCCTCAGCCAAAGAGTAATCTTTGGCTTGTACGATTTCTTCAATCGAAAGATTGGCACCTACTGCCAGTGATACCAGCAAATATAAAACTGGCCTGCCCCCATTAAGTGGTCCATTTGTTAAGTTAGGACTTGACCACTATTGCCATCCAGTTG
>NZ_BMOV01000019.1:0-2500 GCF_014647255.1 Iodidimonas muriae | reverse complement strand
TGTTACGCTTTCTTTAAAGGATGGCTGCTTCTAAGCCAACCTCCTGGTTGTTTTGGGGTTCTCACATCCTTTCCCACTTAGACATGATTTAGGGACCTTAGCTGGCGGTCAGGGCTGTTTCCCTCTCGACGACGGACCTTAGCACCCGCCGTCTGTCTGCCGGACTAAACTCATCGGTATTCGGAGTTTGGTTAGAATTGGTAAGGCTCGCGCCCCCCGCATCCATCCAGTGCTCTACCCCCGATGGTCATCATCCGACGCACTACCTAAATAGTTTTCGCGGAGAACCAGCTATCTCCCGGTTTGATTGGCCTTTCACCCCTAACCACAGCTCATCCCCGTCTTTTTCAACAGACGTGGGTTCGGTCCTCCAGTGGGTGTTACCCCACCTTCAACCTGGCCATGGCTAGATCACCGGGTTTCGGGTCTAATGCATCGAACTCAATCGCCCTATTCAGACTCGCTTTCGCTGCGCCTACACCTAACGGCTTAAGCTTGCTCGATACACTAAGTCGCTGACCCATTATACAAAAGGTACGTAGTCACCCCTCAAGGAGGCTCCTACTGATTGTAAGCATTCGGTTTCAGGGTCTGTTTCACTCCCCTTATCGGGGTGCTTTTCACCTTTCCCTCACGGTACTTGTTCACTATCGGTCATGTGGGAGTACTTAGGCTTGGAGGGTGGTCCCCCCATGTTCAGACGGGATTTCTCGTGTCCCGCCCTACTCAAGGACGCATGATCGTTGAACCTGTACGGGGCTATCACCCACTACGGCCAGCCTTTCCAGACTGTTCCAGTTTCCTCTCATGCGCCACTGGCCTGGTCCCCTTTCGCTCGCCACTACTCAGGGAGTCTCGGTTGATGTCCTTTCCTCCGGGTACTGAGATGTTTCAGTTCTCCGGGTTCGCCTCCCAGCCCTATGTATTCAGACTGGGATACCGCCAAAGCGGTGGGTTGCCCCATTCGGAAATCCATGGATCAAAGGGTGCTCACCCCTCCCCATGGCTTATCGCAGCGTGCCACGTCCTTCATCGCCTCCACATGCCAAGGCATCCACCAAATGCTCTTATCGCGCTTAGCAGAACCACCATCATGTTCAGTGAACAGAACCGGTCAGACCGATCCGTCACCATACATGACAGAGACCCATGCTTTTCTTACGTGCATGTCACATCTTTACATTGTCAAAGAACACATCCAGCCAATGGCCGGAATTCATATTCCCAGTCGAGATTATAAAAAACGAAGACGATGTCTGTCTGGCATCGAGCACCGCGGGGCTGTTCTCGCACAAGCGTCGGAGTACTCATCCAACACATGCCGTCCCGTAGGGGATGGTGGAGCTGGACGGGTTCGAACCGACGACCCCCTGCTTGCAAAGCAGGTGCTCTCCCAGCTGAGCTACAGCCCCTTTATTCATCAGCCTCAAACGCCGGCGGTCGCATCTGCGACCTCAGGCTTTCCTCGCATAAGCTCGGGCGGCCGGTTGGCCTTGCCTCACTCCGTTCGGAAGTCATCAGCCTCAAACACCGACGGTCGCATTCACTACCGCCGCGCATCACAATCGGGCTGCATGAGGCCAACAAATAACAAAGCCTGTGGCTTTGGTGGGCCGAGGTGGACTCGAACCACCGACCTCACGCTTATCAGGCGTGCGCTCTAACCGGGCTGAGCTACCGGCCCGCTGGCCGACATCCTGACCCATATGCCAATGCAATCAGAGCCAAAATACCGCAAACACCTCAAATCAAAGAGGCGTCTTCGTTTATAATCTCGAGAGAAGGGACATGCGGACGGTGGCGCAGCTTAATGCTAAGCTGGTGTTTTAAAAGCCAAAGACCAATAAAACGCCATCCTTAGAAAGGAGGTGATCCAGCCGCAGGTTCCCCTACGGCTACCTTGTTACGACTTCACCCCAGTCGCTGACCCTACCGTGGTCGGCTGCCTCCTAAAAGGTCAGCTCACCGCCTTCGGGTAGAACCAACTCCCATGGTGTGACGGGCGGTGTGTACAAGGCCCGGGAACGTATTCACCGTGGCATGCTGATCCACGATTACTAGCGATTCCACCTTCATGCACTCGAGTTGCAGAGTACAATCCGAACTGAGACAGCTTTTGGAGATTTGCTCACCCTCGCGGGGTCGCGTCCCTCTGTCACTGCCATTGTAGCACGTGTGTAGCCCAGCCCATAAGGGCCATGAGGACTTGACGTCATCCCCACCTTCCTCCGGCTTATCACCGGCGGTCCTCCTAGAGTGCCCAGCCGAACTGATGGCAACTAAGAGTAGGGGTTGCGCTCGTTGCGGGACTTAACCCAACATCTCACGACACGAGCTGACGACAGCCATGCAGCACCTGTCTCCGATCCAGCCGAACTGAAAGGGTGTGTCTCCACTCCCCCAAATCGGGATGTCAAGGGCTGGTAAGGTTCTGCGCGTTGCTTCGAATTAAACCACATGCTCCACCGCTTGTGCGGGCCCCCGTCAATTCCTTTGAGTT
>NZ_BMOV01000018.1 GCF_014647255.1 Iodidimonas muriae | reverse complement strand
TTTTATCTTTAAAACATATAGTTAGGCTAGGTTGCGGCGGATTTCGTCAGCATCCCGGCCAACCCTCAAATCGTCCATGGATTTATAGATATGAAAAATACGCATAATTTATATTATGTATAATTTTTGGGCCGTTCTTAAGGCGCTTTTAAGCCTTAAGGCGATCCGCCGTATACCGATCTTTTACACACACGCCTTAAGCCGTCCGGTTTTTGCCTGATCGCCTTAAGGATGTTGCTTTATGACTGCCCTTGCGCTCGACGATTTTCCGCCGATTGTAATTCGCACCATGGCCGATAACGCCCGACAACTTGCCGCCGATCTGGATGCCGCCGCCGATGCTGCCGCCATGCGCATCCGTGACAGACGAAACAGCGCGGACTATCGCCGCCGCGTTCTCGCCGCCTGCAAAGCCGCTTGCGAGTCCATAGACCGAGGCACAGACGCCGATAAGGCCGTTTTGGATGCCGCGACCCGTTATTGTGTTCCTGTGGACTCTGTGAGGCTCCTACGGCCTGCAATCGCCAGCCGCATCAAATCAGCCCGACAGATCGAAACCGACAGGCAGATCATGCGCAGCTATCGCGCCGGGCTGACGGATGTCGAAATCGGTAAGCGCCTAAACCTGCATCAAAAGACTGTGGCGCGCCGCCGCCGCCAGATTATGAGGGAAATATGAAAACACAGATCGACCTAGAAGAATTCACCATGGGCCTTGGCGAATTTCTGCGGCGAAAACGAGAGTCTATCCGCCCCGGTTATGGATCTGCCTTTTCATGCAGATACAAAGATCGACTCTCGATAAGAGATGTATCTACAGAATTGGGGATACCGCGCGCTCGGCTTGTCTTGATCGAAAAAGGCGAAAAATCGCCAACAATCAAGGAATTGTTGGCTCTTTGTCACAAGTATAAACTGGATAAAGATCAAATCATCTCGATCATCGGGCGGGAAATTAGCCAGGCGTTAGTGGATTGATTTTGAACCAAAAGACCGGAATCCGATAAAACTGGATCAAAAAACAACCAGTTAAGCCAGGCTTTCATGGATCAAAAAACAACCAGTTAAGCCAGGCTTTCATGGATCATAAAAAAACCGCCACTGGATCTAGTGGCGGTTCTATTTTGTTATCCGGCGACCGTCAGCGCTTGGCCTTTACGATCCGCCCGCCCTTTACAAATCGAAATCCCTTTTTCAACGTGCCATCACGTTTGAGGCCCGATTGCCGCTTTTTCGCAGCTCGTTTACGCAATGTCGCCATCCGGTTTACTCCCGTTCACCCAAAATCATGGCCAAAAGGCCCGTTACCCCCGCAGTGACGCCCATTTCCCAGCCGCCGCTCATTGCGGCCTGCGTCGATTGGCCGATAAGGTCCGCCGTCGCGTCCAGTGTGCCGCCCGATTGCCCGGTGGCCAGACCGACACCGGACAAGATCGCTGCAATGCCCGCCCACGTGCTCGGCTCACGAAACCGCCGCTTGAAAAACTTCATCCGATTATCTCCTTGCTTTGTTTTTTGCTCGATCATGCCCGCTCGATCCGCTCGATCCGCACATGATGGTGCCCCTGCGTGGCCTCGATCCGCCCAAGTTTTGTGCTGATCTGAACCAAAAGCCCAATGTTAGCCATCGCATATGCGAGGCCCCCGATTGTGCCGACAATTTCAATCATTTAATAAATCCCTTGATCTCATCACGAAAAACAAAGGCCGCGCCAAGCCCCCCGGCGATCAGCATCATCTTGGTGACTTTGTCGGCCCCCTTCCCCAAGAGAAAAACGCTGCCACCGCCGATTGCACCGCCCAAAAGCCAAGGAATAAGGAAAACTGGCATTTAAAACGCTCCTGTTAGGCTCTGCTTGGCCTTTAGATATTTCTGGTAATGGTTTTTTGTCTGGCTGTTACTGTTGCCCGGTCCGCCGTTGTAGCTCTCGACAATCCATTGTTCGGACCTCGGCTGGCCCTTGTACCGCCGCAACCAGTTGATATAGGCAGTTCCGAAATACATGGATGTTCCCGCGTCCATCAGCCGTTCCAGCGTTGGCCGGCCGAAAGCCCGCGCCCCCATGTCATCATGCAGCCATTGCGCCGTGCTCACGAGCGTTTGCATGAGGCCCGCGCTTGCATCCGAAATATGCGGCTCGACACGCAATGCGCTAGGCTGCCGACTGCTTTCGATTTCCACCATTGCGCGGATCATCAACGGATCCACAGCCGGGAAATGAAATTTCACGGTTTGCTCGGCCAAAATCTCGACTTCTTCCGGCGATAGCCGGCCATTTGGTGCGGCCCCGGCCTTGCTGGATAGAACCGCCACGGCTCCGGCCAAGCCTGCGAGGATAAATGCCGCCTGCATCACGCCTCGCCCCCATCTTCCGGCTTTGGCTCGATAAACGTGCCATCCACATACTGCCAGCCGATTCCGATGTTTGTATCTGTGGATACATACAAGCCGCCCTCAAAAAGCAATGCCGCCTGTTCATCACCGACCAGCAAATTGGCCACCCTACCAGCCTCAATAATTGCAATCATTCTGGTAGCCCCCAAACTTCAATGACTGCCACTCCATCACCGCCGGGGAGATTGCCATCTTGCTCAGTAGACGACTTGCTACTCCCTCCGACCCCACGAATATCGCCCCAAGGATCATCAAGCGTGCTCACCTGCCGCGTCGTAGTGGACCTAATATCTGGATCATCACCGCTCCCGCTCCCGTCGCGTGCCCGGTTGATAGACCTCCGTGACCTGCTCCCACCGTGGGCCGTATCAATGCCCGTCAAAACCGTGGAGCCGCCACCACCAAAATATACGCCCGTACCTCCCGCTCCAACACCAACGACAACGGATTCTGGCATATCCTCGATATTCATTGCATTCACTCTGATTTGACCACCATATCCACCCGGTACATTAGAAGCCTGGTGCTTGCCCGATTGCCCACCACCGATCAGCCGATAGCGCACCTCTTGACCTACCCCAGACCGCACATTGCCAGCGCCATCAGCCGGTTTTGTCCATGTGCCGCTGACCAGAAACACCACGCGATCGAGAAGAAAAAGGCGTGGTGTTGTAATAACGACAGCCCCCGCGCTTGTCTGAAATCCCGCCATCAATCGCGCTCCTCGATAATGCCAGCATCCGCCAAATCGCCCGGCGCTCTCACCGCCCACACCTCGGCGCCGTTTTCCAGCACAATTTTTTGACCAACCGGCACCAATGCGAAAACATCGTCCGTCACGTCCGAAGTTCCGCCCACATAAAGCCCGGCTGTTCCCGCCTGAATGGTCAATGAAGCGCGTTGCGGATCAACCGGCACAAGCCGAACGGGCGTGTCTCCGACCTCGATGCGCTCCCAATTTGTCAAGATCGTAGGGCGACGAACGACCAACTGGCCTAGATCGCGGCGCTGATATGCTCCGGGCTCGCTGGCAATGTTAAAAACAATGTCCGCGTCAGTGTCGGTCATGTTTCGGAAAAGTATTTTCCTGAAGATGCCGTCCAGCGACGTTGTACTATCGAATAAAGACCACGTTGAACCACCATCTAAAGAAATCTCGATAGGGAATGGGACGCTAACGCCGGACACCTGTTGGCCACCGCCGTCAAACGTATATGTAAGCCCCGCAAGAACGCGGGCCGTTTGGCTCGAACTGCTCATGATTTCAGTATCCCGAATGCGGCAATAGCCATCGCGCCAAGGGCAACAAAAACCAGCGTTTTTTGTTGCTGTTCGGCTAGGCCATTGGCTGTCTGTGAAAATGCATTTCCAAGACTATCGGCGGTTATTCTTTGGGCGTCAGAAGTCACCTGATCCGCCAAGCTGAAAGCCCGGTCATTGATTTCAATCGCAAAGCCAAGCGCGGTCTCTGCCGTCTCGTTTGAAAAATCAAACGCCCGGTCCGCCGTATCTGTTGAGAATGCAAACGCATTTTTTGAGGCTTCGGAAACCAGCTTGCTGCTCGTTTCTAGTGCATCGCTGCTGATCCTATTCGCCGCCTCGATCGCGCCGAAATCGGACAACGTGTTTGTGACGCTTCCCCCGGCAATAATAGCCCCATCACCAATAGAGCTATCGCTTTCATCTCGGAACTCGAACTGCTGGCTGTTGTCGCTCTCGTCTCGGAACTCGAACTGCTGGCTGTTGTCGCTGGCGTCTGTGAAATCAATTTCCGTGATGGTGTTAAAAGCATCCTCCACCACAGAGCGATTGTCTTGGTTTGTGGTGACGTTCGACGTTTCACTTTTGGCTTTGCTAGAAAAAAGGCCCATCTTTAACGCCTCGATCTGAAATAAAATCCAGCGGCGATGATAGCCGCGCCAACAATTAAGGCCCCGGCGTTCCGCTCAAAAAACCCGCCATCGCCTGTTGTGAAATTGCCGGTGGCAAATCCGCCACCGACAATGTCGCCGCTATCACTCGACGTAGGACCAGACGAAAGCGACGAGCCAGCCCCGAATGAAGGTAAAGCCATTCTATGATCTCGCGGCTAAGACCAGCGTCCCGGCGGCCAGCGCAACGCCACCAACCGTCCACGGCACCCACACGGGAACCCCGGCGAGCGGTCCTGTTTGGATTGTGGCATTAGCTGCGCCTGCCGGTGACTCTGGAACGGCTGTTGACGTAACCGGCTGTCCACCTGCTAGGCCCAAAGATGCCGCTTCCTGTGAAGCCAAGAACGCCTCTAGCTCCTTGGTAGCGGCATTCTTTCCAAGCAAAGCCTGATCCCGAAACAGTACGGCTGTTTCCAGTCCGGTGTTTAAAATGTCGGAAAAGAAATCGGTCAAAGCCATACTGTCAAATCCTTGGTCCAAGCTCCTGAACGAGCATGTCAAAAGTGGTGGCACCAGCCGCCAGATTCATCTTGAGCTTGAGCGGAAACTTGATGTCACCGCTTTGCAAAATGAACTGATCGCCTAGCAATCCGATCAGCGCATGAGGCACCAAGTGGAACATATCCGATTGCGGAAAATATCCGGCTTCTTCATAGTATTCATCAAGCTCCTGTTTGGTAATCTGCTTGATTAAAACTTCAGATCCGCGCCAAACTTCAATATCCACGATTTTGTCGGTAAACATATGCAATCCGTGGATTGTCCGGCGCTGCGATTTACCGCCCGCACCAAAAAATTCTGTCGCTTCCAAAGAGAATTCTTTGTAGAGGTCCGTCACGTCAACTTGCGTGGTGCGAGTGGTGACGATGTTTCCAAGCGCCGCATTTCCCGGACGCTCGGCCCGGCGCAACCGCAAACGAACGGACCCTAGCGCGTCACTGCTGATAGGCACCTGCAACGTGAACTGGTCCATGTTTGCTGTACCCCACGCCAACGCAAAGCCCTGCGCCTTGTCATCAAAATGGGTTTCTGCAAATCGCAACGGAATACGGCCATCATGAATGGGATAACCGTTGAATTCTTCCAGCTTATACAGCCGCGAAGGTACGATTTCGCGCTGTGGCAGGTTGTTCACGAGGATCTTGATTTCACCGATAATGGATTCAACGCGGGCACGATCCACGCGCTCGCCGTTTTCTTCCACGTAAATGTCGAGACGCTCGACGATTCCGGTACGGTCCAAATCCATTGTGGCCCGCCCGTTTGGAACGGCGTTATTAAAATCCGTCCCGTTGTCATTAAGTCGCTGTACCATGTGTGTTTTATCCAGCTATCTAAGGTAAATTGGGCGCTCGGCTTGACTTAGCTGTCATAACCCTCATGGGCCTGTTTCAGGCCGGGCAGCTTGCGCCCCTGCCCCATAATTACGCCCGCGATCAGAACGCCCGCCACGGTCGAGCCGACAAAAAACAGAATTTCTTTAACGTCCACTTTGTGTGCTCCGAATGGTTTTAATGAGGGTTGGCCGGGATGCTGACGAAATCCGCCGCAACCTAGCCTAACTATATGTTTTAAAGATAAAA
>NZ_BMOV01000017.1 GCF_014647255.1 Iodidimonas muriae | reverse complement strand
AATGCAGCATTTGAATTACACAGAGTTACGCATCGTTTGCATAATTTTGCGAGCGATAGGCAACGGACTCGCAAAATATTGAGATCAAATCGAAGCTTGTAGCTGTTTGAACTGCCCCTGAATAATTGCCTTCTCTTGAAGAATTTCCTTGTTTTCGTCAGTCAAGAGCGCAACTTTATCCTGGATCATTTGCAGCTCGGTTTTGGTGGCCGCCAGTGCTTGAGATAACACCGCCACTTGCTTATCCATATCAGCTTTTTGCGTGGTGAGCTCTGCCATATTGTCCGCCAATAGTTCATTCTTATGCTGGAAATCCCGATACTTTTTCAAGGCCTCATCAAGCTCATGTTTCAAGCTCTGGATATCCGCTAACCTTTTGTTCAGGTTGACGTTTAACGCCGCATTAGCCTGTTTTAATTCTTCGGCATTGCGATGTAACTGCGTATTCGTTTCAAGCAGACCAGCCGCTCTTGACTCAGCCTTGGCGAACCGGTGTTGCAGATCCTGAATTTGATCTTTCAATCCCTGGTTCACAGCACGGAACTGTTCGCGCTCCTGTTGACGGTCATCGGCAGTGCGCTGCTGGTAATGCTCGAAGTGATCCCGGATGTCCCGGTTTTCCTGCTTGAGTTCATTGATGCTACCCTTCAGGTCGTTGGTTCGTTCAAGCGCTTCATCCCGCTGGGATTCGACCTTTACCAAGCTGATACGAGCATCCTCCAGGGACTTGCCTAGTAGGCTTTTTTCCTCGGTAATCCGTGCTATCTGATCGTCGAGATCTTGTTGCCTGGCAGTAAGTTGAGCGATGGTGTTGTTGGCATCAGTCAGCTCTTTCCGGAGCTCTTCATTTAACGCCTCGAATTCTTGCCGGCTCTCATCAATGCGGTGCTCTGCCATCTGATGCACACGTTCGTGTAAGGCCTTTACCACTTCTACCAGATCACTCGGCAGCCCGCTAACATCCGCATCATCTCCATTATCGGAGCGCCAACGTTTGAGCAGCGGCGCGATCGTGCTTTTACTGCCAGTGCCTAGGCGCTCACGAACTCGATCCACTGTAGGCTCTTGGTGCTGGCTTCTAATGGCTTCGGCAGCTTTGGCAACATCATGGTAAGTAACACCAGCGCGGGCCATGGCAGATTCCTCTCAGATTATTCAATACCGTATTACGTATAACGTAATATAACATTATATTACTTCTTTTAAAATTCTATTAAGTTACTTATACTAACCAACGATAATAATGTTTATCGTTGGTTATATGGTATTGATGTTAATACTGCGGTTGTACCATCGTTACATAGCTGCCATCTGAGAGATTTTGCGAGGAATTCGATTCATGACTAGCAATCAGCCTGATCAGACCACCGACTTGTCATTACGTAATGATGAATCAAGCCAAGTGGTTCGTCAGGAGGCCGAGTCATTGCGGCACTATCTCCAGGCTGCCACTTCGGATAACACGCGCAAAGCCTATCGTTCTGCCATTCGGCAGTTCGAAAAATGGGGTGGACGGCTGCCTACAGATCGTGACTCCGTTGTTCGCTATCTATTAGCTAAGGCCAAGTCTCTCAATTCCAGAACGCTGGATCTCCATTTGACCGCTATCAGCCAATGGCATCACTACCAAGGCATACAAGATCCCGCGCGCGACCCCTTGGTGCGCAAAACGATGGATGGCATTCGCCGCACCCATGGCCAACCCAAGCGAAAAGCCAAGGCACTGCGTCTGGAGCATATTGCACAAATGGTGAATCACCTGCGGAAACTTCCGGACAGTAAAAAGAAGCACCGGGATATAGCATTACTGTTAACCGGCTTTTTTGGAGCTTTTCGCCGCAGCGAACTGGTTGCCATCCAAATTGCTGATTTGGTTTGGGAGCCGGAAGGATTGATCATCCGCTTGCCGCGTTCGAAAACAGACCAGCATATGGAAGGATTGGCCCGGGCCTTGCCATATGGTGCGAAAGGCTGCTGCCCCGCCACAGCCATAAAAGGCTGGTTGCAAGCGGCAAATATTGACAGTGGCCCACTCTTTCGGCCCGTAAATCGCTGGGACTATATACAACCCAAATCTCTGAATCCAAGCGCGGTTAATGATTTGCTCAAACAGCTGGGGAATGCCTGTGAGTTCGAGTTTGTCCCTGAGCTCAGCAGTCACAGTTTAAGGCGTGGACTGTCCACTTCCGCAGCAAGAGAGCGCATAGATTTCGAAATGATTAAAAAACAAGGTGGCTGGAAAAGCGATGCCACCGTATGGGAATACATTGAGGAAGGCCAACAGTTTTCAAACAACGCTTCCCTTTCGCTAATGGAGAAGCTAGAAAAGATAATTGACGAAAAGAGTTCAGAGGCGATCTGATATTACCTCACTAAGTATGATCTAAAGGGCGCATGAAGCTGTTCTCTGGCGCACTCGTAGATAAAACTACGTCACTGAAATGGCCAAACCAGGGGTATCAACACAACCGTCACCACGGTGGACAAGACTGCCATCGGCACACCAATTTTCAGGTAATCGGTAAACCGGTACCCACCCGGGCCCATGACCATCAGATTGGTTTGGTAACCCAAGGGTGTTAAAAAGCTTGCGCTGGCGCCAAACATAATCGCGATGATAAAGGGCATAGGGCTAATGCCCAGCTGTTCAGCGACACCCGTTGCTATGGGAAACAACAGTACTGCTGCCGCGTTGTTGGTGATGACCTCGGTAAAAAAACTGGTGACGAGGTAAATGAGTAACAGTGCCAACCATGGACTCTCAATACCGCCGCTTAACAAGATTTTCACTATCCAGGCTGCTGCGCCACTCTCCTCCAACGCAGTTCCCAAAGCAAAAGCCGCACCGATAACCACCAGCACCGGCAAATTGACGCTGACATTCATACGTGCACGATTAACGGTTACGCAGCCGGTGGCCAACAGCAGACCCGCAGCCAACAGCGCCACCTCCAGCACCGACATGAACCCCAGAACATTAACCACCACCATCACAAGCAGAATCCCTGTTGCCAACGGTGCTTTGGAAAAGTTTGGTGGCGTGGAGTCCCGCAGCGGGCTGACCAGCATGAAATCCCTGCGATATTGATATTGCTCAACGAAGGTCTCACTGGTCTCCAACAGTAGGGTATCTCCCACTTTCAGAGTGATATCACCGACTTTGCCCGACAACCGATGTCCGCCACGGCTGACACTCAAAATGGCAGCTTGGTAGCGAGATCGAAATTCCGTTTGCTTTACTGTTTTATTGAGTCCAGGAAACTCCGCGCCCAGCACCACTTCAACCAGGCATCGTTGATGATGATTAAGTTGCAGTTTGTGAGTCCCGCCATGGGCAGGAACCAGGCCGTTGATACGTTGCAGCTCACGGGCACAGGCGGGAGCACCGATGAAAGCCAGCTGATCACCTTCCTGCAACTGCATATCCGGCCCCACGGCCGTGTAAAGTTTTGCACCACGCGTGATGTCCGTAAGATAACCATGCTGCAAATTACGTAACCCGGCATCCTGAATCGATTTATTGCTCAACGGGCTGCCTTTAGGGATCACCATTTCAACATGGTACTCACGGGCGTGCTCCAGTTGTTCGATCAGACCTTCACGCTCCGGCAACAACCGGCGACCAAAAAGCATTAAAAAAACTGAGCCGGCCACCAACAACGGCACGCCGACCCAGGCCAGATCGAAGATATGCAGTCCGGGAATACCACGGTCCTGCATCAGGCCGTCAACCACCAGGTTGGTACTGGTACCGATCAACGTACAGGTGCCACCTAAAATGGCCGCATAACTCAGCGGCAGCAGCAATTTTGACGGTGACATTTTCAGGCGCTGCGCCCATTCCTGCACCGCCGGAATCATGATGGCGACAACAGTAGTATTGTTGAGAAAGGCACTTAAAAAAGAAGTCGGCAGAATCAAACGCATCTGACTGGCCAACAGCGTTTTGGGCTGCCCCAGCAATTTGTGAGCAATCCAAAAAATGGCGCCAGTATCGCGCAGGGCCGCAGCCACTACATATAACACCGCCACGGTCATCATCCCCGCATTGGCAAAGCCCGCCAGCGCCTGCCTGGTGTCAATAACGCCACCAATTAATACCGCCACCATCGCCGCCATCATGGCGATCTCTGCAGGCACCCGATTGCTGGCCAAAGCCGAAAGCACACCGACTACCACTGCCAGGGTGAATAACATTTCCGCCGTCATAATCTTATTCTCTATCCATTTTTTTCTGAAACAAACCGCTCACTACACTCAACTCAACCCGGCCGGTACTTGGCGGGATCGATACGATACCGCCGTAGCTTTCCCCGTAAGGTGTTGGGGTTTAGCCCGAGTAGACTGGCAGCCCCCTGGGCGCCATCGACCCGCCCCCGGGTTCGGGTCAATGCACGCCTCAGGTGTGCAGCAATTACAACGTCCAAAGACTCAAGGTCGGCATTTCCACTACCCGCGCTATCCGAATCGCTATCCCGACTTTCTGGCCTCAACAATTGCACGCCCAGCGCGGTCTGGAGATCGAGATGCCGACCGTGACCGAGAATGACAGCGCGCTCCAGCACGGCACCCAGCTCGCGCACATTGCCTGGCCAGTCATACTCACGCAACCGATCAACGTCCGCTTTTTGCAACGGTGGTGTCGGTACGCCGAGCCGCTGCGCCGCACGCTCAATAAAATGCCGGGCCAGAGGTTCAATATCCTCAAGCCGCTCATGCAGCGCGGGGAGAATGATGGGAAACACCGCCAACCGATACCACAGATCCTCGCGGAACTCGCCATTCTGTACCATGCGCGGCAGATCCCGGTGCGTGGCGGCAATGACCCGCACATCCACCTGGATTGAATGTTCACTGCCTACCCGCTGCAGCATGCCATCCTGCAATACCCGCAGCAGCCGCACCTGTGCCGCCAGGGGCAGCTCGCCGATTTCATCGAGAAACAAGGTGCCCCCATCGGCACGCTCGAACCAGCCGCGACGAGTCGCCATCGCGCCGGTAAAACTGCCTTTCTCGTGGCCAAACAACTCGGAATCAATCAGCTCGGACGGCAAGGCGCCGCAATTGACCCGTATAAACGGAGCGTCGTGGCGCCGGGAGCGTTCATGAATGGCACGGGCAATCACTTCTTTACCTGAGCCGGTCTCGCCCAAAATCAGCGCACTGGCGTTCGTCGGCGCCACTTGCCCCACTCGCTGCATGACGGCCCGCAACCCGCCGTCGACTCCGATAATCGTTTCCGAAGACAGCGAGTTGCGACCAAGTCGAGTCAACAGCGTATCCCTGTCAGCTTCTGCTGCCGAGCGTAGCCGCTCAATCTCGCGCAGCCGGTGATCATTGTCGATCATCACACCCAGTGGCTGCATGAGTGCTTCTAACAGGGCCAGTTCGGCACTGGAAAAGACCGTCCGCCGAACCCGCAGAAACAGCAACCCACAGCCCCCGGTAGTCAGCACGAGCGGTGTGAAGTAATCGGCGTGATCGGCGTCCTTTTCCGCCAAAGTCGCCAACCAGTCGGGTGTTGCATCGGCACTCTCACCACTTACATTCTCACTCACACAGACCTTGCCTTCGGCCAACCAGGCACTGAGCGACTGTTGCAGTGCGGGCGACAGGTCGATCGACTGATGTAGCGCTTCCAGTTTCCCCGGTGATCGCCAGCGATAGATCAGATCAAGCCCGAACGGCTCCCGAGCAGCATCGTAGAGGCTGACCTCTACCAAGGGCAGTCGATCCTGCAGCAAACGGATAAACACCGGCAGTGTCGCCTCCAGCTCCGCATGACGACACGCTTCAGACCAAAGCGTGAGCAAACTATTTTCATCCATGGAGAAATCAAGAAGCCTCTTTATTTGATGTCTTCTCGTTAAATATAACTCATATTTCCGTCATATATAAATGTTTTTACAGTTATATATAAATAAATATAAATAATGTCTATATATTTCATTAGGTTACATTCACTAAAAAACCTGGTACAAAGCTTGTAATAGCTTCACTGCCACATAAACCGCAAGCAAGGGAAAACCATGAGCCGCCAAACGAACAATCCTGCCAACGACAGCACGCATACCCTGCGCCGCATTATCGATGCACTGGATGACCTGGAGTTTGGTGCCGTGGAAATCACCGTGCATCACGGTCGCATCGTACAGATCGAGCGACGTGAAAAAGTGCGTTTTGACAAGGAGCACCGCCCTAATGAAGAGGCTTCGGCATCAACCATCCGCGATTGACCGGATCACCGGAAAACGCTCTAAGCACAAAAAACAGGTCAACAGGATATTTCAACCATGAAAACACAATTCAATAGAGGGGTTTACCTCTTCCTTCTTCCAACGCTGGCCTCACCTCTGGCCGCGATCGCTGCAACCGATGTCAGCGCCAGGGATCTGGAGCAGCGCATCAGAATTCTGGAAGAGAAACTGGAAACGTCGAAGAAGGGGGGCGTAACCGCCTCCACCAATGGCCGTAGCCTGACCTTTAACGGGGATGACTTCAGCTTTCAGGTCGGCGGTCGCCTGCAATTGGATGCGGCAGCCTACGACGCCGAGCAGGACGGCAACGAGTTTGGTAATGGCACCCGCGTACGCCGACTCTTCCTGGATGTGCGCGGCAGCGTCTATGAACACTGGAATTATCGCTTTCAGTATGACTTCGCCCGGCCAGGTGGTTCAGATACCTCGGCCCGCGGCATTCGCGATGCCTGGATTCAATACACCGGTTTTTCGCCTGCCATCACTGTCGGTCAGTTCAAGGAGCCCTTTGGTCTTGAGCACCTGGCCAGTAGTCTGCACACCACGTTTATCGAGCGCGGTCTGACCAATGCGTTTACCCCGGATCGACGCATTGGTATCGGTCTCAGTGACAACGGACAGCACTGGACCTACGCCGTGGGTGCCTTCGGTGAGACCGCCGAGGGGGATGTTGCCAGCGAAGGTAACGAAGGCTGGGATATTACCGGTCGCGTGACCTATACCCCTGTCAACGGCGACGGCAAGGTCGTGCATCTGGGACTGGCCGGTCGCCAGCACACCCCGGAGGATTCCACGAATTCACTGCGCTTTCGCGAGCGACCGGAATCCAATGTCACCGATGTACGCCTGATCGATACCAGCACGCTGAATGACGTGGAGGATATTCAGTTTCTTGGTTTGGAAGCCGCTGCGGTGTTTGGCCCGCTCTCACTGCAGGGCGAACGGGTTGATACCCAGGTCAGCCGAGACAGCGGCGCCGATGATCTCGACCTCAGTGCCTGGTACGCCTACGCCAGCCTGTTTCTGACTGGCGAATCCCGCCCCTACAAGAACGGCGTTTTTGATCGCATCAAACCAAAATCCACTGTTGGCAAGGGCGGTATCGGTGCCTGGGAAGTGGCGCTGCGTTACAGCGAAGCCGACCTGACCGATGGCTCAGTCATTGGTGGCGAGGAAGAAAACCTCACCCTCGGCGTGAACTGGTATGCGACGCAGAACATCCGCTTCGCCGCCAACTACATCAAGGTACTGGAACTGGATCGACCCGGTAGTCAGTACGACGACGAAAAGCTCGACAGCGTTGTGCTGCGCGCGCAGATCGATTTTTAACTCCCTATCAAAAACCACTGGATTACTAAAGGAATCAGAACATGACTATCAAGACTAATGTGAAACAGGTGCTGCTGGCATCGTCACTGCTGGCCTTTGCCGCACTACACCAATCGGCCTTTGCCAAAGGGAATGAACTGCTCAATGTGTCTTATGACCCCACACGCGAGCTATACCAGGAATTCAATCCGGAATTCGCCAAATACTGGAAATTTAAAACTGGCGAGGATATCGGCATCAAACAATCCCATGGCGGAGCTGGCAAACAGGCACGGGCGGTCATTGATGGCCTGGCCGCCGATGTGGTGACACTGGCACTGGCCTACGACATCGATGCCATCGGGGAAAGAACCGGCAAGATTCCCAAAGACTGGCAATCAAGACTGCCCAACAACAGCGCTCCCTACACCTCGACCATTGTGTTGTTGGTGCGCAAAGGCAACCCAAAAAATATCCGTGACTGGGATGATCTGGCTCGCGATGGCGTGCAGGTGATTACCCCCAACCCCAAAACCTCAGGTGGTGCACGCTGGAATTATCTGGCTGCCTATGGCTATGCCAAGAATAAATTGGGCAGTGATAAGGCTGCTCAGGATTTTGTGGCGAAAATTTTCCGTAATGTGCCCGTACTCGATACCGGTGCCCGCGGTTCTACGACCACGTTCGTGCAGCGAGGTATTGGTGATGTGTTTATCTCCTGGGAAAACGAAGCCTTTCTTGCCGTCAACGAGTTGGGGCCAGACAAGTTTGAAATTGTTGTTCCTTCAGTGTCCATCAAGGCCGAACCTCCGGTAACGGTGGTGGACGGCAATGCCAAAAAGCATGGCACAGAAGCGATCGCCAAAGCCTATCTGGAATATCTCTACACACCCTTTGCGCAAAAGCTGGTCGCCAAACATTACTACCGCCCGTTTTTGCCTGAGTTTGCCGATGCCGAGGATCTGGCCCGCTTTCCGAAGCTGAAGTTGTTTACTGTGGACGAGGAATTCGGCGGCTGGCAAAACGCCCAGAAAACCCACTTCCTCGACGGTGGCGTATTCGACCAGATCTACACCCCACGCTAACGCAAACCATGACAACACCCAGCCGGGCAGGCGCCCGGCTGGCCCTGCAAATAAATCCCACAGGAGAACAACACCATGACAATCAAAGCCATCAATGCCCGCAATCAGTTTCAGGGCACAGTCAAACAGATAAAACGCGGCGATGTGGTCTCGGAAGTAGAAGTGGATATCGGCCAAGGTCTGATCACCTCCATCGTCTCCACCACATCGGTCGATGAACTTGGTCTGAAACCCGGCAGTGACGTCATCGCACTGTTTAAATCCACTGAAGTCGCGCTGGCCAGTTTTGCTCCGGCATAACACTGAATTTGCGTTTACCGCACAGAAACCAAGGAAAGACGTAGACATGACCACTAACGTATTGATCGTTCCAGGCTACCACGGCAGTGGTGAAGCCCACTGGCAGAGCTGGTTACAGGCGCGACTGCCACACGCCCGACGCGTGGATGGAATCGACTGGGAAACACCCGCACTGTTCGACTGGGCGCAGGCCATCATCCTCAACCTGGCCCGCAGCTCTGCCCCAACGATTCTCGTTGCCCACAGTTTCGGCTGCCTGGCCAGTGCACTGGCAATAGCACATCGGCCACAGAGTGTAGCTGGCGCCATTCTTGTTGCCCCTGCCGATCCTGAGAGATTCGGCGTGTCGGGAACCCGCGATCATTCCTATCCACAGGCAGACAGTATCGCCCGCTTCCTGCCGGAAAGACGCCTGGAAATCCGCGGCTTGATGGTGGGCAGTCGCAATGATCCCTGGATGAAATTGCCGCATGCCCATGCCTGGGCAACACGCTGGGGACTGTCTTTTCATGATGCTGGCGCTGTTGGCCATATCAATACCGACAGCGGCTTCGGCCCCTGGCCGTGGATTGAACAACTGACAGAAGCACTGGGCAACCGGATCATCCAGCAGCGTCCCGTAACGCATTGGCAACACCGGAGCTACCGCTATGACCTCATTAATAAACCGATTGGAGCACAGCGCCTTCTCTACGCCTGATGCCAAGCCCAACCGACACTAACGATCACAAACCACTAACAGGAGCCTATTGAATCTCATGCGATTAAAACCCAAATCCGCGCTACCCGGCTTCCACCTGGCGCTCGGATATACACTGATTTATCTCAGCCTGATTGTGCTGATCCCCCTGGCTGGGGTGTTTTTAAAAACCGCCGAATTGGGCTGGCAGGAGATCATCGATATCCTCCGCTCCGAACGCGTGCTGAGTGCACTGTCACTCTCTTTTGGCACGGCACTGATTGCCGCTGCGCTCAATGCCTTCTTCGGCACGCTGGTCGCCTGGGTGTTCGTGCGCTACGACTTCCCCGGCAAGCGCCTGTTTGACGCCATGATCGACCTGCCGTTTGCGTTGCCCACAGCCGTGGCCGGTATCGCGCTGACCGCGTTGTATGCCGGCAATGGCTGGGTGGGACAGTGGCTGGAGCCGCTCGGCATCAAGATTGCCTTTACCCCTGTTGGCATCATCATCGCGTTGCTGTTTATAGGTCTTCCCTTTGTGGTTCGCACGGTGGAACCCGTCATGCGCGATTTGGAAAAGGAGCTGGAAGAGGCCGCGGCGTCCCTTGGTGCCAGTCGCTGGCAAACCATTCGTCTGGTATTGCTGCCATCGCTGCTACCGTCGCTGTTAACCGGTTTTGCACTGGCTTTCGCCCGTGGCGTCGGTGAGTACGGATCAGTGATTTTTATCGCCGGCAATCTCCCCTATGTCTCAGAGATTGCGCCTCTGCTGATCGTGATTCGCCTGGAGGAGTTTGATTACGCCGGTGCTACCACTGTCGCTGCAGCCATGTTGGTACTCGCCTTTGTCATGCTGCTGGTTATCAACGGCCTGCAAGCCTGGAGCAACCGCCACAAAGTCCGTCACCAGGCACTGGCCCAACCCATCCAGGCAGGAGGTGCACTATGAGCAGCACAACCATACTAGCAGCACGGCACAGCGCCGTAACCGAAAGCAGTGGTGTACGTCGACTGCTGATCACCGCAGCGCTGTTGTTCCTACTCATGTTTCTGTTATTGCCGCTGATATCGGTCTTTTTTGAGGCGCTGCGCAACGGTGTGCATACCTATGTGGACGCCCTGACCGAGCCGGATGCTGTCGCCGCCATCAAACTCACGCTGTTAGCCTCGGGGATTGCCGTACCGCTGAACCTGGTGTTTGGTGTCGCCGCCGCCTGGGCAGTAGCCAAGTTCGAATTTCGCGGCAAAGCCTTGCTGGTCACACTGATTGATCTGCCATTCTCGGTATCACCCGTGGTCTCGGGACTGATCTATGTGCTGATGTTTGGGGCCAGTGGCTGGGCGGCCGGATGGATGGCAGACACCAACATTCAGATTATCTTCGCCCTCCCTGGCATTGTGCTGGCAACCATTTTTGTAACCTTTCCCTTTGTTGCCCGCGAACTGATTCCGCTAATGCAGGAACAGGGAACCGATGACGAACAGGCTGCCCTCTCTCTTGGCGCCAGCGGCTGGCAAACATTCTGGTACATCACGTTGCCCAACGTGCGCTGGGGCCTGCTGTACGGCGTGCTGCTGTGTAACGCCCGAGCGATGGGCGAATTCGGCGCGGTATCCGTGGTATCCGGGCATATCCGTGGCGAGACCAACACCATGCCTCTGCACGTCGAGATTCTCTACAACGAATACAACTTTGCTGCCGCCTTCGCCATGGCGTCGGTACTGGCATCACTGGCTTTGTTGACGCTGGGGCTGAAAACCCTACTCGAAGCGCGACACGGCGATAGCCTGGCAAAAGGTCAGAAACATTAAAAGAATTTTTGAGGACACTGAAATGAATATCACCTTGAAGAACATCAACAAACAATTCGGTCAGTTTCACGCACTCAGCAGCATTGACCTGCATGTCGAATCCGGAGAACTGATCGCCTTGCTGGGCCCTTCTGGTTCGGGCAAAACCACATTGCTGCGAATTATCGCTGGTCTGGAATTCGCTAACGGCGGCGCTGTCTATTTCGGCGGCGAGGATGTAGCCGCCACACCGCTGCGTAAACGTCAGATTGGCTTTGTGTTCCAACATTACGCGTTGTTTAAACACATGACGGTGCGCGACAACGTCAGTTTTGGTCTGCGTATTCGTAAGGGAGACGCCCGGCCATCAAAGTCGGACATCCGTCAGCGGGCTGATGAATTACTGGAGCTGGTGCAGTTGTCAGGCTTGGGAGACCGCTACCCCCACCAACTTTCCGGTGGTCAGCGCCAGCGCGTGGCATTGGCACGAGCCCTGGCTATTGAACCGAAAGTGTTGCTGCTGGATGAACCCTTTGGCGCCCTGGATGCCAAAGTGCGCAAAGAACTGCGGCATTGGCTACGGGAATTACACCAGAAAACCGGTGTTACGACACTGTTTGTGACACACGACCAAGAGGAAGCGCTAGAGCTGGCCGACCGTGTTGTGATCATGAGCGGCGGCAAGATCGCCCAGATTGGCAGTGTCGACGAAGTCTACGAACAACCGGCCTCACCGATGGTTTTCGACTTTCTCGGCAGCACCAATCGCATTCCGGTGGAGCGCCACGGCAACCACCTCGTCATTGGTACCGACAAGATTGCAATCTACGAAGGCGATCATACCGGCCATGGAACGGTGTATGTCAGACCAGGCGACCTTCGCGTAGCATCACCGGATGATGTCGGGCTTGACGCCATCGTTCGTAACGTGCAGCGCACGGGGCCCATTGTCCGGGCCACAGTGGCCATCAACTCCACAGGACAATTGGTTTACGTGGAAATGCCGCACCTGCATCATGACGTTCAGCACCTTCTTCCTCAACAATCTCTACGCCTGAGACTGATGCAATACAGTGTCTATGACGCTGAAAATACACCGGATGGTGAAGATGCTCCAGAACCCGTCCTCATTGGTAGAGAAAGGTTGAGGCTCGCCTAGGGCAAACACTCAATGTGAAAATCGGCGTGGATCAAAGTCTGCGCCAAATAAACATTGCTTCTACAGACTAACGAATTGACTAAAGAATAGCCTTAACGCGGTACCAAAATGAGTGCGATCCACCAAACTGCCTATCCGCGGCTGAAGTCATCTTATTCCGAGCGAGAGGTAGCGGAGATTTACACACCCACTCCAGATGAGCTGGAGTTTGTTTGTCAAAAGCGCCGGGATGCGGCAGCGCGCTTTGTTCTTCTTCTGCTACTGAAAACCTGTCAACGGCTTGGTTTCTTTATGCCACTTGCGGATATACCGCCTGAAATACGAGATCATATTGCCGGCTTCGTACCCAGGCTGCGCTACACCAAGCAGGCTTTGTCAGAGCTGGACAGATCGGGCAGCCGTCAACGCTCGCTCGCTGTGATACGCGATTACTTGCAGGTCAAACCGTTTGATGAAGCTGCGGGTAAACTGGTGAATCAAACTACGTTGCACGCCGCGGAAACCCGGCAACAACTCGCCGATATCATCAATGTTGCCATCGAAGAACTGATTCGTCAGCGTTACGAATTACCTGGCTACTCAACCTTGTTGCGTGTGGCTCGCAAAAGCCGACGCCAAGTCAATGACGGTTACTATCAACAGCTGGCAATGCCGCTCAGCAAGCAAACCCGCACGGATATTGCCGGGCTGCTGGCCCGTTCCGATAGCAAAGGCACAAGCGGTTGGAACGCACTAAAACAAGAATCGAAAAAGCCGACCAACAAACAAATCAGAGCGTATCTTGCCCATATGAAATGGCTGCAATCCTGGGTGAAGGAATTACCTGTGCTTGATGCGATTCCCGTTGCCAAACGACGGCAGTTTATGTACGAAGCTCGCGCTATTGACGCGGGCGATTTGAAAAAACTAAAACCCATCAAACGCTACGCCCTGGTGGTCATTCTGTTTCACGCGCAACTGCATCGCGCCACCGACGATGTGCTCGGTATTTTTGTGCGAAAAATGAAAAACCTGCATACGCTTGGCGAAGAGCGACTGCGTCAGTATCAGCTTGACCAGGTTCAACAGGCGGACAAGTTGATCATGCAATTTCGCGATGTGCTGGAAGCCTATCAGGAGGGTGAGGATGATGGCGATCGAATCAGAGGTATTGGCAACGCCTTGCAACAAAACCCTCAGGAGTTGCTGACGGCTTGCGAGGCTCATCTGGCGTACACAGGCAATAATTATTTTTCTTTTATGCTGCCGTCCTATCAGTCGCTGCGACCTTTGTTGTTCAACTGTTTGGAGTTGATCCAACTAAAGTCCACCACCAACGATCGCTCGATTGTCGATGCCATTCAGTTTATGTTGGCCAACCGCAACAGCCATAAGGAATACCTCGATATTACAGATAGTTCTGGAAAAAAAATAAAGTTGCATTGGATGCCGGAAAAATGGCGCAAGCTGGTGTTGGTGAAAACCACCACAGCCGACAAGTCCACAATAATGCATCGAAAATATTTCGAGTTATGCCTGTTAAGCCAGGTCGCGCAAGAATTGCGTTCAGCCGATTTGGTGGCCAATGAAAGCGAAGAGTACAGCGATTTCAACACCCAGCTCATAAGTTGGGATGCCTATGAGCAACAGGTCGGTCCGTACTGCGAAATGCTGGGTCTCCCAACAACAGCGGCAGAGATAACCCAGCACTTGCGACAAACACTGATCGATACCGCAATCAAGCTTGATGATTCTTATCCTGATAACGAATATCTGACGATTACACCTCAAGGACCGGTACTGCATCGGTATGACAAGCCACCCGCACCCAGTCAGCTTGCCAACATTGACGAGCTGCTGAAGCAACAGCTAGAAACTCGCAGCATTTTAGACGTACTCATTGAGGCCGAAGGCTGGTTGGATCTGCATAAAAAATTCGGTCCTATTTCTGGCTTTGAATCCAAAATAGACGATCCTCGGAAACGATTCCTTGCGACCTTATTTTGCTACGGATGTAATCTGGGGCCCAGCCAAACAGCTCAGTCGGTTAAAGAGTTGAGTCGAAAGCAAGTGGCTTGGCTAAACCCTCATCACATCACGGAAGAGCGTCTGGATAAGGCCATTTTTGAAGTGATTAATTTGTACAACCGCTTCCGTCTACCCAGTTATTGGGGTACAGGCAAACGCGCCTCAGCCGACGGCACAATGTGGAATCTGTACGAACAAAACCTCTTGTCCGAATACCATATTCGGTACGGTGGTTATGGCGGCATTGGCTACTATCATGTATCCGATACTTACATAGCTCTGTTCAGCCACTTCATTCCGTGCGGCGTATACGAAGCCGTATACATCCTCGATGGACTTATCAAAAACGAGTCGGACATTCAACCGGATACCATCCATGGCGATACGCAGGCGCAAAGTACACCGGTATTCGGCCTGGCTTATTTACTGGGTATCGACCTAATGCCCCGCATTAGGAACATCAAGGATCTCGTGTTCTATCGACCAGAAAAGGGCATGAAATTCGAACACATCAACAGTCTCTTCCGCGAAAATATCAGGTGGGACTTAATCGAAACCCACATGCCTGACATGTTGCGTGTAGCGCTCTCTATCAAAGAAGGACGTATTGCACCATCGACCATTCTTCGACGATTAGGGACCTACAGCCGAAAAAATCGGCTGTATTTTGCTTTCAGAGAACTTGGCAGGGTGGTTCGTACGATCTTTTTATTGAAATACATCGGCGATATTGAAATACAAAAAACCGTCCAGTCAGCCACCAATAAAAGTGAAGAATTCAATAGCTTTACCAAATGGCTGTTCTTTGGTGGCAACGGAATTATTGCGGAAAACGTGCGGCATGAACAAAGCAAAATCGTTAAGTACAACCAGCTCGTTGCCAATCTAGTTATTCTGCATAATGTCGATGCGATGACTCGCGTACTGAAGGATCTTCAATCAAACAATGTCGAAGTGACGAAGGAAGTTCTGGAAGGGCTGTCGCCATATCGTACAAGCCATATTAACCGATTTGGCGACTACACCCTGGACCTGACACCATCCAGTTATCAACCAGATTACAGTGTCGA
>NZ_BMOV01000016.1 GCF_014647255.1 Iodidimonas muriae | reverse complement strand
TGCGCTTTGCGATCCGTGAAGGTGGCCGCACCGTCGGTGCCGGCGTCGTTGCCTCCATCGTCGAGTAAAAAAGCTTGACAGTTCGGTGTCAAAACCGGACTTAAGAGCCCCGATCAAGAGATGGGGATGGTCTGTGCCGTCCCCATCCTGTTTTTCGGGGGAAGCAATGCGGGAAGGCAGTTTAATCAAGAATTAGGTTGAACAGCTGACCCTGTCGCGCTAAATCCCCTCCATCGTTCATTCCATGGGATGTGCGATGGCGTGAAGGAGTGTAGCTCAATTGGTAGAGCACCGGTCTCCAAAACCGGGGGTTGTGAGTTCGAGTCTCGCCACTCCTGCCAGCGTCGGCGGATTATTCATTGTAGCAAGGTTTAAGGCCAAGCTGCGCATCTGGTAGCTTTGGATAACGAAACGGACGAACACATGGCCAAGACAAGCCCTGCACAGTTTGTGCGGCAGGTGCGCCAAGAGTTGGACAAGGTGACGTGGCCATCACGTCGCGAAACGTCGATTACCACCGTGATGGTTGGCATCATGGTCGCCCTTACCTCTGTCTTTTTCGTCATTGTGGATATAGGGCTGTCCTGGGGTGTGAAGACGATTCTCGGTCTTGGAGGATAATTGAAGTGGCTACTCCGCGCTGGTACATCATCCACGCCTATTCCGGATTCGAGAAAAAGGTTGCCGAATCGATCAAGGAGCAGGCCGAGACTCAGGGTCTTGAGCCGCTGATCGAAGAGGTTATCGTTCCCACCGAAGAGGTGGTCGAGATGCGAAAAGGCCAAAAGCGCACATCGGAGCGGAAATTTTTCCCCGGTTATGTGCTGGCCAAAATGGAAATGACCGAACAGACCTATCATCTGGTCAAGAACACGGCAAAGGTGACGGGATTTTTGGGGCCGCAGGGCCGTCCAACACCGATCAGTCAGGCGGAAGCCGACCGTATCCTTCATCAGGTGAAGGAAGGGGTCGAGCGTCCCCGGCCAACGATCCAGTTTGAAGTGGGCGAAGAAGTCCGCGTCAAGGAAGGGCCGTTTGCGTCGTTTAACGGCATGGTCGAAGAAGTGGACGAGGAGCGGGCCCGGCTCAAGGTGTCGGTGTCGATCTTTGGTCGCGCCACTCCGGTGGAATTGGAATACACTCAGGTGGAAAAATCCTGATTGTTTTGAATCGGCGGGCAGTTTAAGGCTGCGCGTCGGTTTTCATTGTGCGGGAGGTCAGCCATGACCGTTACCGCATCCCTTTCGAAACGGTGCCCGGCCTATCCGGGTTGAGAGGACGTGTAATGGCGAAGAAAATTACCGGCTATATCAAGCTGCAAGTGCCTGCCGGCGCTGCCAATCCGTCGCCGCCCATCGGGCCGGCGCTCGGTCAGCGTGGCGTGAATATCATGGAATTCTGTAAGGCATTCAATGCCTCCACCGACAAGATGGAAAAAGGGATGCCCATCCCTACCGTCATTACGGTGTATCAGGATCGTTCCTTCACTTTCGTGACGAAAACCCCGCCTGCCAGCTATTTCCTGAAGCGGGCCGCCAATGTGAAAAAAGGTGGTGCCACGCCGGGTAAAGAATCTGCAGGTACGGTGAGCGCGGATCAGATCCGTGAAATTGCCGAAGCGAAAATGAAAGATCTGAATGCTCATGATGTGGACCAGGCGATGAAGATCGTTGCCGGTTCCGCACGGTCCATGGGCCTGACTGTGGAGGGGATGTAAGATGGCGCGTCAGTCCAAGCGTATGAAGTCCGCTCTTGAGCAGGTTGACCGGTTGAAAGAATACAGCATCGTGGAAGCTGTCGGCATTCTGCAGTCGGTGAAGACCACCAAATTCGATGAAACCGTCGAGGTTGCCATGAATTTGGGTGTTGATCCGCGTCATGCCGATCAGATGGTGCGCGGCGTTGTGTCTTTGCCGCACGGCACCGGCAAAACCATGCGGGTTGCGGTGTTCGCCAAAGGTCCGAAAGCCGAAGAAGCCGAAGCCGCTGGTGCCGATCGGGTGGGTGCAGACGATCTGGCCGAAGAATTTGCCAATGGCAATATTGATTTCGATCGCATCATCGCCACGCCGGATATGATGGCTGTGGTGGGCAAGTTGGGTCGTGTTCTGGGCCCCAAGGGTCTGATGCCGAACCCCAAGCTGGGCACAGTGACCATGGATGTCAAAAAAGCTGTGTCCGATGCCAAAGCCGGTCAGGTGCAATACCGCGTTGAAAAAGCCGGGATCGTGCATGCCGGTGTTGGCAAGCTGAGCTTTGATGCCGCCAAGATCGAAGAAAATGTGCAAGCATTCGTCGATGCCATCATCAAGGCAAAACCAGCGGGTGCCAAGGGCAATTACCTGAAGCGGGTGGCGATCACCTCTTCCATGGGCCCGGGTTTGAAGATTTCGGTGTCCAGCCTGAGCTGATCGGCTGCGAGATCGACGAGATTGCCGGATGCGGGCTGTATTCCGCGTCTGGCACAAAGGAGCCGGTGATCGGTTGATCCCGGTTCTTCTGTCCAAGATTGCAGGGGTTTGATGCTTTTCGTGTGACCGGGCCGTTTTGGCGGTTTGGTGAAGGGCTGAGAACTTAATCGAAAGCGCGGAAGCGTTCCTGCATGAGACGGGGTGACGGCGGTCCAAATGGATATCCATCGGGCCGAATGCGGTGTTCCACAGTGCCTTTCATGGTGAGTGTGGGTGCCAAACCCCCGGACAGCGAGTGGCATGTGAAGGTTTCGCATGTCTGGTGCAATCGGGAAGGCGTTGGCCTTTCCCAGAAGGAGGCGAGAAGTGGATCGAGCCCAAAAGAAGGCGCTGGTCGCGTCCATGAAGGACGTATTCTCTGCTGCCCCCGTTGTAGTGGTTGCCCACTATAAAGGGCTTTCGGTGGCGGAAATGTCCGATCTTCGCGTGCGTTTGCGCGAGGTTGGGGCCGACTTTAAAGTGACCAAAAACCGGCTCACCAAGCTCGCGCTTCAAGGCACCCCGTCGGAGACGATTTCGGACCTGTTCACAGGCCCGACAGCCATTGGCTACTCCGACGATCCGGTGGCAGCACCCAAAGTGCTCGCCAAGTTCGCCAAGCAGAATGACAAGCTGGTTATTCTGGGTGGTGTGCTGGATGGCAGGGCTCTCGACGCCGATGGTGTCAAGGCTCTGGCCGAACTGCCTTCGCTCGATGAACTGCGCGGTAAGCTGGTTGGTCTGTTGCAGACCCCGGCAAGCCGTATTGCGAGCGTATTGCAGGCCCCCGGCGGACAGGTCGCGCGCGTCCTGGCCGCTCATGCCGAGAAGCAAGAAGCTGCGTGAGCATCTGATTAACCGATGGAATGAGACCCGATACGGGTCATATGGAGTTATATAATGGCTGCTGATCTTGAAAAGATTGTCGAAGAACTGTCCGCACTGACCGTTATGGAAGCTGCTGAGCTGTCCAAGCTTCTCGAAGAGAAGTGGGGCGTTTCCGCTGCTGCTCCGGTTGCTGTTGCCGCTGCCGGTGCCGCCGGTGGTGCCGATGCCGCTGAAGAAAAGACGGAATTCGACGTTATTCTGACCGCCGCTGGCGACAAGAAAATCAACGTGATTAAAGAAGTTCGTGCCATCACCGGTCTTGGTCTTAAAGAAGCCAAAGATCTGGTTGAAGGTGCACCCAAAGCGGTTAAAGAAGCCGCAACCAAAGAAGAAGCCGATAAGATCAAGGCACAGCTTGAAGGTGCCGGCGCATCTGTCGAGCTTAAATAACGTCTCGCGGACACGCGCGATGTTCGGGCTGGGGGCGCTTAATCGTCCCCGGCCCGTAGGTGTCTTTTTAGACGCCGGGGCTTTCTGAAACGGAAGCACGGAAGGTGAGTCCACCCTCTTTGGTGGATCGCCAAAAGAATTTTATGATGCCGGGGCCGGCTTCTCCATAATGGGTGATGTGGTCCGGGCGGCAGGCGAATGGCACAGGGCTGTTCGTTTATGAGCGCAAGCGAAGCGAGGGCGTAGCATGGCGACTTCTTTCACTGGTCGTAAGCGGGTTCGCAAGAACTTCGGCCACATCCCCGAAGTGACGGAGATGCCCAATCTGATCCAGGTGCAGCGGGCATCTTATGATCAATTCTTCAAGGCGGGCGCGACCGAAGAGGAGCGGAAGGCTTCTGGTCTGGAAAGTGTTCTGCAATCGGTGTTCCCGATTACGGATTTTTCCAATACCGCATCTTTGGAATATGTGCGGTACGAGTTGGAAGGCCCGAAATACGATTTTGACGAGTGCCGCGCGCGCGGGATGACGCTGGCCGCCCCTTTGCGTGTGACCCTGCGCCTGATCGTTTTTGAAGTCGATCCCGATACGGAAGCCCGGTCTGTGCTCGATATCAAAGAGCAAGACGTTTATATGGGCGATATGCCTTTGATGACCAAGAACGGCACCTTTGTCGTGAATGGTACGGAGCGCGTTATCGTTTCCCAGATGCACCGCAGTCCCGGCGTGTTTTTCGACCATGACAAAGGCAAGACCCACAGCTCCGGCAAGTTCCTGTTTGCCGCCCGGGTGATTCCTTATCGTGGCTCGTGGCTCGATTTCGAATTCGACGGCAAGGACATTGTGAATGTCCGCATCGACCGTCGCCGTAAATTGCCGGCCACGGTTTTGCTTTATGCCTTGGGTATGTCGTCGGAAGACATCCTGCATTATTTCTATAACAGTGTTGCCTATGAGCGCACCGAACAGGGCTGGAAAGTGCCGTTTGTCGCGGACAAATGGCGCGGCGCCAAGCCCGGCTATGATGTGGTTGATGCGGATTCCGGCGAAGTGGTGATCGAAGCCGGCAAAAAGGTAACGCCGCGTCTGGCCAAGAAATTGGAAAAAGACGGCATCAAGGCGCTTTTGGTTCCCGCCGAGGAAATCATTGGTCGATTTGCCGCGGATGATCTGATCGATGAACAGACCGGTGCGATTTATATCGAGGCCGGTGAGGAAATTACCGAAGAGCATCTGTCGAGCCTTTATGAAGCAGGCTTTGAAGAGCTGCGTGTGCTCGATATCGACAATATGTCCGTCGGCCCATGGGTGCGGAACACCCTGCAGGTGGATAAAGTCGAAGGCTATGAGCAGGCTCTGGCCGAAATCTATAAGGTGATGCGTCCGGGCGAGCCGCCGACCAAGGAAACGGCGGAAGCGCTGTTTGATGGCCTGTTCTTTGATTCGGAACGCTATGATCTGTCCGCCGTTGGCCGCGTGAAGATGAACATGCGCCTTGGTCTGGATGCGGAAGACAGTGTGCGCGTTCTGCGCAAGGAAGACATTCTGTCTGTCTTGAAGCATCTTGTGGACCTGAAAGATGGCCGCGGCGAAGTGGACGATATTGACCATCTGGGCAATCGTCGCCTGCGTTCTGTGGGGGAATTGCTGGAAAACCAGTATCGCGTTGGCTTGTTGCGCATGGAGCGTGCCATCCGTGAACGTATGTCTTCTGTGGATATCGACACGGTGATGCCCCACGATCTGATCAATGCCAAACCGGCTGTTGCCGCGGTGCGGGAATTCTTCGGTAGCTCGCAGCTGTCGCAGTTCATGGACCAAACCAATCCGCTGGGTGAAATCACCCATAAGCGTCGCCTGTCGGCGCTTGGGCCGGGCGGTTTGACCCGTGAGCGTGCAGGCTTCGAGGTGCGCGATGTGCATCCCACCCATTATGGCCGCATCTGCCCCATTGAAACGCCGGAAGGGCCGAATATTGGTCTGATCAACTCGCTGGCCACCTATGCGCGGGTGAATAAATACGGCTTCATCGAAACCCCTTACCGCGAGGTCAAGGACGGGGTGGTGACCGATAATGTGGTCTATCTTTCCGCGATGGAAGAAAGCCGCCACACCATTGCGCAGGCCAATGCGGAGCTGGACGAAAACAACCGCTTTGTTTCCGATCTTGTCTCCACCCGGTGCGCCAGCGAATTCATGCTGGCCCCTCCTGAGCAGATCACCTTGATGGACGTCAGCCCCAAACAGCTGGTTTCCGTTGCGGCGGCGCTTATTCCCTTCTTGGAAAACGATGACGCCAACCGCGCCCTGATGGGGTCGAACATGCAGCGTCAGGCCGTGCCTTTGGTGCGTGCAGAAGCGCCGTTTGTCGGCACCGGCATGGAAAAAGTGGTGGCACAGGATTCCGGTGCTTCTATCGCTGCGCGCCGGACGGGTATCGTCGATCAGGTGGACGCCATGCGTATCGTTGTGCGTGCCACCGAAGATGTGGGACCGGGCGATCCGGGCGTTGATATCTACCGCCTGTCCAAGTTCCAACGGTCCAACCAGAACACCGCCATCAACCAGCGTCCGCTGGTGCGTAAGGGCGATGTGGTGACCAAGAACGACATCATCGCCGATGGTCCGTCGACGGATCTGGGGGAATTGGCTCTGGGCCGCAATGTGCTCGTCGCCTTCATGCCCTGGAACGGCTACAACTTCGAAGATTCGATCCTGTTGTCCGAACGGATCGTGAAGGAAGATGTGTTCACCTCGATCCATATCGAGGAATTCGAGGTGATGGCCCGCGATACCAAATTGGGTCCGGAAGAAATCACCCGCGATATTCCCAATGTGGGTGAAGAAGGCCTGCGCAATCTGGATGAAGCGGGCATCGTTTATATCGGTGCCGAGGTTCATCCGGGCGATATTCTGGTGGGCAAGATCACTCCCAAGGGTGAAAGCCCGATGACGCCGGAAGAAAAGCTTCTGCGCGCCATCTTTGGCGAAAAGGCATCGGATGTACGGGATACCTCCATGCGCTTGCCGCCGGGTGTTGCCGGAACCGTGGTGGAAGTGCGGGTGTTCAACCGTCATGGCGTTGAAAAAGACGAGCGTGCCTTGTCTATCGAGCGTCAAGAAATCGAACGTCTGCAAAAAGACCGTGACGATGAACGCGCCATTTTGGAGCGCAACATCTTTGCCCGTCTGAGTGACCTGATTGTCGGCCATACGGTAAGCGCCGGCACCAAGGACATGAAAAAAGGCACCCTGGTTACGCAAGAAGGCTTTGAAGCGCTGTCGCAGAAGGACCGTTGGAGCATTGCCGTCGATGATGACGATGTGATGACGGAAATTGAAGCGCTGAAAAAGCAATATGACGAATCGCGTGCCAATCTGCAGCACCGCTTTGAAGAAAAAGTGGACAAGCTGCAGCGGGGCGATGAAATGCCGCCGGGCGTCTTGAAAATGGTCAAGGTGTTCGTGGCCGTGAAGCGGAAAATGCAACCGGGCGACAAGATGGCCGGTCGTCATGGCAATAAGGGTGTGGTTTCCCGCATTTTGCCCAATGAAGACATGCCATTCCTTGAAGATGGGTCGCCGGTGGATATCGTTCTCAATCCGCTGGGTGTGCCTTCGCGCATGAATGTGGGGCAGATTCTGGAAACCCATCTGGGATGGGCCAGCCGCGGCCTTGGGCGTCAGATCAATCAGCTGGTCGAAGCCTATAACGACAATGTCGAAGAAAAGACCAAGGTTGTCTCCGACATCCGCGGGCGCTTGGAAGGCATTTATGGCAAAGAGCAGTATGAAGCCGATATCGGTGTCTTGACCGATAGTGAAGTGGTGGAGCTGGCGGGCAATATGTCTTACGGCGTGCCCTTTGCGACACCGGTGTTCGATGGCGCCGTCGAGGCGGACATCTGCGACATGCTGAAACGGGCCGGGCTGGACGAATCCGGGCAGGTTGATCTCTATGATGGCCGTACCGGGGAACAGTTCGATCGTAAGGTGACTGTGGGCTATATCTATATGCTCAAATTGCACCATCTGGTGGATGACAAGATCCACGGACGGTCAATCGGTCCGTACAGCCTTGTGACGCAGCAGCCGCTTGGCGGTAAGGCGCAATTCGGTGGTCAGCGCTTTGGCGAGATGGAGGTGTGGGCCTTGCAGGCTTATGGCGCCGCCTATACCTTGCAGGAAATGCTGACAGTGAAATCCGATGATGTGGCCGGCCGTACCAAGGTTTATGAAGCCATTGTCAAGGGTGACGACACCTTTGAAGCAGGCATCCCCGAGTCCTTCAATGTGCTTGTGAAGGAAATGCGGAGCCTTGGCCTTAATGTCGAGCTTCTGTCGAGCGATCAAGACCAGAGCTAATAAGCCCGGACGGCGGTTTCGCCGTCCGCGGTTACACCCAATAACGGGCAGCCTCAAGCTGGGAAGCGTTCTGAGATGAATCAGGAATTGATGAATTTCTTCAACCCGGGCCAAAAGCCGGAGAGCTTTGATCGAATCAAGATCTCGCTCGCCAGCCCCGAACGGATCCGGTCATGGTCGTTCGGCGAAATCAAAAAGCCCGAGACGATCAACTACCGCACGTTCAAGCCGGAACGGGATGGCCTGTTCTGTGCGCGGATCTTTGGTCCGATCAAGGATTATGAATGCTTGTGCGGCAAGTACAAGCGGATGAAATATCGCGGCATTATCTGCGAAAAATGCGGCGTGGAAGTTACCTTGTCGAAGGTGCGCCGCGAACGTATGGGGCATATTGAACTGGCCGCTCCTGTGGCGCATATCTGGTTCTTGAAGTCCTTGCCGTCGCGGATCGGCTTGTTGCTCGATATGATGCTCAAGGATCTGGAGCGCGTGCTCTATTTCGAAAGCTTCATTGTTATCGAGCCGGGCCTGACACCGCTTAAAAAATACCAGCTCCTGACGGAAGAAGATTTCTACCGGGCGCAAGATGAATATGGCGAAGACAGCTTCACCGCCGGAATCGGTGCCGAAGCAATCCGTTCCATGATGGAAACGCTGGATCTGGAAGCCGAGCGGGAAACCCTGCTGAAAGACCTGGCGGAAACCAAATCCGAACTCAAGCCCAAGAAGATCGTCAAGCGTCTGAAGGTCATCGAAAGTTTCATCGAATCGGGCAACCGCCCCGAATGGATGATCATGACCATCATTCCGGTGATCCCGCCTGAGCTGCGCCCGCTGGTGCCGCTGGATGGTGGCCGATTCGCCACTTCGGATCTGAACGATCTCTATCGCCGGGTGATCAACCGTAACAACCGTTTGAAGCGGCTGATCGAGCTGCGTGCGCCGGATATCATCATCCGCAATGAAAAGCGCATGCTGCAAGAAGCGGTGGATGCGCTGTTTGATAACGGGCGTCGTGGCCGTACCATCACCGGCAATAACAAGCGCCCTTTGAAATCTCTCAGCGATATGCTGAAGGGCAAGCAAGGCCGTTTCCGCCAGAACCTGCTGGGTAAGCGCGTCGATTATTCCGGTCGTTCGGTGATCGTTGTCGGCCCCGAACTGAAGCTGCATCAATGCGGCCTGCCCAAGAAAATGGCCTTGGAGCTGTTCAAACCGTTTATCTATGCGCGGCTGGACAAGAAAGGCATCGCCACCACCATCAAGCAGGCGAAAAAGCTGGTTGAAAAAGAGCGCCGCGAGGTTTGGGATATCCTTGATGAGGTGATCCGCGAACATCCGGTGATGCTCAACCGTGCGCCGACCCTGCATAGACTTGGTATTCAGGCGTTCGAGCCGGTGCTGATCGAAGGCAAAGCGATCCAGCTTCATCCGCTGGTCTGCGCCGCCTTCAACGCCGATTTCGATGGCGACCAGATGGCCGTGCATGTGCCTTTGTCTTTGGAGGCACAGCTTGAAGCCCGCGTGTTGATGATGTCCACCAACAACATCCTCAGCCCGGCCAATGGCAAGCCGATCATCGTGCCCAGCCAGGATATCGTGCTTGGTCTTTATTATATCACCATCGAGCGCGAGAACGAGCCGGGCGAAGGCATGGCATTTGCCTCGCTTGAAGAAATCCAATATGCGCTGGATACGGGCGTGGTGACATTGCACACCAAGATTCAGGCCCGTGTCGATACGGTGGATGAAGAGGGCAACCCCGTCACCCGCCGCGTACAATCCACACCGGGCCGTATGTTGCTGTCGCAGCATCTTCCGAAGAACAAGAATATCCCGTTCTCGACCATCAATAAGTTGATGACCAAGCGCGAGATTACGGAAGTGATCGACGTGGTCTATCGCCATTGCGGCCAGAAACAGACGGTTCTGTTTGCCGACGGCATCATGGCGCTGGGCTTTGCCCATGCGTGCCGCGCCGGGATTTCCTTTGGTAAGGATGACATGGTCATTCCGCATACCAAGGAAAAGCTGGTCGACGAGACCAAGGCTCTGGTGAAAGAGTATGAAGAGCAGTATCAGGACGGCTTCATCACTCAGGGTGAGAAATACAACAAGGTGGTGGATGCCTGGGCGCAATGCACAGACAAAGTCGCCGATGAAATGATGCAGGAGATCTCGGCACGGCGCATCGACAAGGTGACGGGCCGTGAAATGCAGATCAACTCCATCTATATGATGGCCCATTCCGGGGCCCGTGGTTCACCCGCCCAGATGAAGCAGCTTGCCGGGATGCGTGGCCTGATGGCCAAGCCGTCCGGTGAGATCATCGAAACGCCGATCATCTCGAACTTTAAAGAAGGTCTGTCGGTGCTCGAATACTTTAATTCGAGCCATGGCGCCCGTAAGGGTCTTGCGGATACGGCCTTGAAGACCGCCAATTCCGGTTATCTCACCCGCCGTCTGGTGGATGTGAGCCAGGATTGCGTGATCGTTGAGCATGATTGCGGCACCGAACAGGGGCTTGAACTTACGGAAGTGGTGGAATCGGGCGAGACGATCGTCTCGTTGTCCGAACGGATTCTTGGCCGCACGGCAGCCGTGGATATCATGCATCCGGTATCGGGTGACCTGCTGTTGAAAGCCGGTACGCCGCTGAATGAAGCCGAGGTGGACCTGATCGAACAAGCCGGAATCACCACAGTGCGTATTCGCTCGGTACTTACCTGCGAAACGCGCGGCGGAACCTGTGCCTTGTGCTATGGCCGTGATCTGGCCCGCGGAACGCCGGTGAATATGGGCGAGGCGGTCGGCGTGATCGCAGCCCAGTCCATCGGTGAACCGGGAACCCAGCTCACCATGCGGACGTTCCATATCGGCGGGACGGCGACGGTGTCCGAACAGTCGTCTTTGGAAGCCAGCTATGATGCCACCATCCGTCTGGATAATTTGAACGTGGTGGAGGATTCCAAGGGTCGGCACATTGTGATGGGCCGGACTCTGGAAATCGTGCTCATCGATGCCGAAGGCCGGGCGCGGGCATCGCACCGGATTCCATTCGGCGCGCGTTTGATGGTCACCGACGGTCAGAAGATCAAGAAAGGCGCCAAGCTGTGTGAATGGGATCCTTATACCATCCCCATCATCACGGAAAAATCCGGCGTCATTCGCATGCTCGATCTGATCGAAGGTGTGTCCGTGAAAGACGTGGTGGATGAAGCCACAGGGATCACCTCGAAAGTGGTGATGGATTGGCGCTCTTCACCCAAGGGCGGGGATCTGCGGCCGCGTTTGACACTGCGTGACGAGAATGACGAAGTGGTTGAACTGAGCAATGGCACCGAAGCCCGTTACTTCATGTCTGTGGATGCCATTCTGTCCGTTGAAGACGGGCAGCGGGTCAGCGCCGGTGATGTGATTGCCCGTATCCCCCGTGAAGCGGCGAAAACCCGCGATATCACCGGGGGTCTGCCGCGGGTGGCGGAGTTGTTTGAAGCCCGTCGTCCCAAGGAACATGCGATCATCGCCGAAAAAGACGGCACGGTGGAATTCGGTCGCGATTTCAAGAACAAGCGCCGAATCGTCATCCGTCCTACCGATGACAGCGATGAACCGGTCGAATATCTGGTGCCAAAGGGCAAGCATATCTCCGTGCGGGAAGGCGATCATATCCGCAAGGGTGAATATCTTCTGGATGGCAATCCGGCCCCCCATGACATTCTCGAAGTCATGGGTCCGGCAGCCCTCACAGCCTATCTGGTGCAGGAAATCCAGGAGGTCTATCGCCTGCAGGGTGTGAAGATCAACGATAAGCACATCGAGGTGATCGTTCGCCAGATGCTGCAAAAAATCGAGATCCTGCATCCGGGCGAATCGACCTTCTTGCTGGGCGAGCAGGTGGACCGCGAGGACTTCCAAGAGCAGAATGAAGCGCTGGAGAAGGCCGGGCGTTTGCCGGCACGCGGCAAGCCTGTCTTGCTGGGGATCACCAAGGCCAGCCTGCAAACACGCTCCTTCATCTCGGCCGCATCGTTCCAGGAAACCACGCGCGTCCTTACCGAAGCGTCGGTTGCGGGCAAGGTGGATAATCTTGTGGGCCTGAAGGAAAATGTGATTGTCGGGCGCTTGATTCCGGCGGGCACAGGGGCCGTGATGCGCCGGTTGAAAAATGAAGCCGGGCGTCGCGATCAGGAATTCCGCCTGAAGCAACAAGCGGAGCAGGAAGCGGCACAGCTGGCGGCAGATGCTGCGAAAAGTGCCGCGGACGACTCCGGCGCTGAAGACGGTGTCGCAGAGGGCTGAGATTTGCATTCCCTTTTGCGAGTCCTTTAAAATAAAACAGCGGGTGCCGGATTGAATTCGGCACCCGTTTTATATGCGTCGGGCGTTTTGGCTTGTTTCTCTATGATTCACAAGGCGTTACGGCGAAAACCAGGGGAGCCATCGCCTGTCTACAAATTGCCCCGTTATTTCGGTTGACGCTTGGCAGGGCCGTGCATATAGTGCGCACCTCGCTCGGGCCCGGGTGGTGGTATCAAGTCATGCCAGACACCGGTGTCGTACGAGCTTAAAGCGAATTACTTTTACTGGGCTTACTGGTTGCCGAAAATCTCTGGCGGCAAAGTGCCGGGGAGGTTACGGCTGCATTTTATGTGGTCATGATTGATCCGTTGACCGGGCTCCAGAAAACAGTGTGGAAGAAGAGGACGCATGCCGACTATCAATCAGCTGGTGCGCAAGCCACGGAAGGCGCCCGTGAAGCGCAATAAGGTGCCTGCCCTTGAGGCGTGCCCGCAAAAACGCGGTGTTTGCACGCGCGTGTATACGACCACCCCGAAGAAGCCGAACTCGGCGCTGCGTAAGGTGGCCCGTGTCCGTCTGACAAACTCGATCGAAGTGTCCAGTTATATCCCCGGTGAGGGACATAATCTGCAAGAGCACTCGGTCGTCCTGATCCGCGGTGGCCGCGTGAAGGATTTGCCCGGTGTCCGCTATCACATTCTTCGTGGTGTGCTGGATACCCAAGGCGTGTCCGATCGTCGTCAGAGCCGGTCGAAATACGGCGCGAAGCGTCCGAAATAAGAGGATAGAGCGATGTCCCGTCGTCATCGTGCGGAAAAACGCGAAATTTTGCCCGACCCGAAATTCGGGGATGTGGTGTTAACGAAATTCGTCAACAGTCTGATGTTTGACGGCAAAAAATCTGTTGCCGAAACCATCGTCTATGGCGCGTTCGATCAAGTCGAGGCCCGTGCAAAGACGGAGCCTCTTCCTGTGTTTCATGAAGCCCTCGACAATGTGAAGCCCGCCATTGAAGTGCGGTCGCGTCGCGTTGGTGGTGCCACCTATCAGGTGCCCGTCGAGGTGCGTTCGGATCGTGCGCAGGCTCTGGCTATTCGTTGGCTCATTGGTGCGGCGAGAAAACGCAGCGAAAAAACCATGGGCGAGCGCCTGGCGAATGAGTTGCTGGATGCGTCGAACAATCGTGGTGCTGCCGTAAAGAAGCGTGAAGACACGCATCGTATGGCCGACGCCAACAAAGCCTTTTCGCATTATCGCTGGTAATTCAGCGCCGTCCCTACCAGACAGAGAGCTTGTCAAGTCATGTCACGTCAGACGCCCCTCGATCGGTATCGCAATATCGGCATCATGGCTCACATCGATGCCGGTAAGACCACGACAACCGAGCGTATCCTTTATTACACCGGCCGGTCGCACAAGATCGGTGAAGTGCATGAAGGTGCCGCCACCATGGACTGGATGGAGCAGGAGCAGGAGCGTGGTATTACCATCACCTCTGCTGCAACCACCTGTTTTTGGAAAGACCATCGCATCAATATCATTGATACACCGGGCCATGTGGACTTCACCATTGAGGTCGAGCGGTCCCTGCGTGTTCTGGATGGTGCCGTTGCGGTGTTCGATTCGGTTGCCGGTGTGGAGCCGCAGTCGGAAACGGTGTGGCGTCAGGCGGACAAGTACAAAGTTCCGCGCATGTGTTTCGTCAACAAGATGGACCGCATGGGTGCGAATTTCGCCCGCTGTGTCGAGATGTTCAAAACCCGCCTTGGTGCGAAGCCGCTGGTAACCCAGTTGCCTATTGGCGCCGAGTCGGATTTCGTTGGTCTTGTCGATCTGATCAGCATGAAGGCGTTCATCTGGCATGATGAATCGCTGGGTGCGGAATGGGATGTGAAAGATATTCCTGCCGATATGGCCGATGATGCCGAGATGGCCCGCCAGGAAATGATAGAGACGGCCGTTGAGGTTGACGAAGCCTTGATGGAAAAATATCTCGAAGGTGAAGAGCCGACCGCGGATGAGCTGAAGGCTGCCATCCGCAAAGGCACGATCGGTCTGGAATTCGTTCCGGTTTTGTGTGGCTCTTCCTTCAAGAACAAGGGCGTTCAGGCGCTGTTGGATGCGGTGGTGGATTATATGCCGTCACCCACCGAAGTGCCGAGCATTAAGGGCGTCTCCGTTGATGATCCTGATGTTGCGATGGTTCGCAAATCGTCCGATGACGAGCCTTTCTCGGCTTTGGCCTTCAAGATCATGAACGATCCGTTCGTGGGCTCGCTGACCTTCTGCCGCATTTATTCGGGCAAGCTCAGCCGCTCCGATCAGGTGGCCAATACGGTCAAAGGCAAGCGCGAAAAAATTGGCCGTATGCTGCAAATGCATGCCAATTCCCGTGAAGAGCTGGAAGAAGCCTTTGCTGGCGACATCGTGGCACTTGCCGGTCTGAAAGATACCACCACCGGGGATACATTGTGCGCACCCAATGCGCCGATTATCCTTGAGCGGATGGAATTCCCTGATCCAGTGATTTCCGTTGCGGTGGAGCCAAAAACCAAAGCCGACCAGGAAAAGATGGGCATCGCGCTCAATCGTTTGGCGGCGGAAGATCCCAGCTTCCGGGTGCGTTCCGATGAAGAATCCGGACAGACCGTGATCGCTGGTATGGGCGAGCTTCATCTGGATATCCTGATCGATCGCATGAAGCGGGAATTCAAGGTTGAAGCCAATGTGGGCGCCCCTCAGGTGGCCTATCGTGAAACCTTCGCCCGTGAAGTTGAAATTGATTATACCCATAAGAAACAGTCTGGTGGGTCCGGTCAGTTCGCTCGTGTCAAGATGGTCGTGTCTCCTGGTGAGCGCGGTGAAGGTCTTGAATTCATTGATGAGATCAAGGGCGGCAACATTCCCCGTGAATATATTCCGGGCGTTGCCAAAGGGATCAAGGATGTGGCCGAATCCGGCGCCTTGATCGGCTTCCCGATCATCGACTTCAAGGTACGCCTGATCGATGGGGCCTACCATGATGTGGACTCCAGTGTCCTGGCCTTTGAAATTGCCGGTCGTGCGGGGCTGCGTGAAGCGGCATCCAAAGCCGGGATCAAGTTGCTCGAGCCGATGATGAAGGTCGAAGTGGTCACGCCTGAAGAATATATGGGCGATGTGATCGGCGACCTGAATTCCCGGCGCGGTCAAATTCAGGGAACAGAAGCGCGCGGCGTTGCTCAGGTTGTTGAAGCAATGGTGCCGCTGGCAAATATGTTCGGCTATGTGAACCAGCTTCGCTCGTTCAGTCAGGGTCGGGCCCAATATACGATGCAATTCAGCCACTATGATGAAGTTCCCAACGCAGTGGCCGAAGAAGTGAAAGCCAAACTTGCTGGTTAATCAGCAAGAAGAACTGCACATGCGCCGCAGGGGATTTTCTGCGGTGCCTCTAGCAAGGATTGAAGGACAAAAAAATGGCGAAGGCAAAGTTTGAGCGGAGCAAGCCGCATGTGAACATTGGCACGATTGGCCATGTTGACC
>NZ_BMOV01000015.1 GCF_014647255.1 Iodidimonas muriae | reverse complement strand
CCTTTGCCATGGTGAATCACGTATTACAACAAATGGGAATCCCCGAATTTAATAGGTCCTGACCCTAGATCGCCATTATCTATCACTTAATAAATGTAGAATAACGGTTCTTAATAAATTTAAAAGATTGTAAGGCTCAATAATAGTCACCTACGGAAACAAATAACGTTGGTGATTAACTATGAAAATAGAAAGAAATACAACTGTCAATGGCATCTTTTCTTCTTTGTTTGCTCTTGTTTGGGGTGTGTCGGCACATGCTGCGGTGCAAATCAATGAAATCGCTTGGATGGGGACGACAAACAGCGCCTCTGATGAATGGATCGAATTATATAATGATGGTCCGCAGGCGGTCAGCCTTGATGGCTGGCAAATTCGCGCCAGTGACGGCACGCCCGATATCGCTTTGTCCGGGACGATTGCCGCAGGTGGGTTTTTCATCCTGGAGCGCACGGACGAGGCTACGCTTCCAAATATCACTGCCGATCTGATCTATACCGGCGCGCTTTCGAATTCTGGCGAGGCTTTGAGCCTTCTCGACGCAGGAGGAGTGTTGGTGGATAGTGTCAGCGGCTGGTCGGCTGGTGACAACAGCACGAAGGCGACGATGGAGCGTGTCGCGAGCGGCTGGCAAACCGCAAGCGCCAGCTATGATGCTGGCTTGGGCACGCCCCGCGCCGCCAATACCGGCAGCGGATCAGGGACACCGCAATTCCTTAATCAAGTGAGTGAATTGCCGGGAGCAATCAATGTTTATTTCAACAAATCGGCGCTTACCGGCTATGCGAGCCTTGGTAATGCCGCCAATCACCAGATCAATCTCGAACAAAGGCTGATAAGCCGTATTAGCGGCGCACGGACAACACTTGATGTGGCGACCTATGAGATCAATTTGCCCGGCATTGCCGATGCCATCATCGAACGGGCGGCGGCTGGCGTTGCCGTGCGGCTGATTGCCGATTCCAAGGCCCCGTCTGACCCCGATGGCGATGAACGCTATCGGCTTATGCGCCTGACACTGGAGCGCATTCTACGGGGAGCCGATATGGTTGCCGGCACTGCGGATGACGCGGTCTTACTGGCCGACTCCCCGATCTTTGCCGTTGGGGATAGTGCCGAACGCATCGCTTTCGGCTTGCCATCAAGTCCGACAGGGCTGTCTTTCGAGACACTCAACATAGGCAATGGGACCGAAACCGGCTTTGTTCTGGCACTTGGAGAATTAAAAGCACCTGATGCTTATTATTCCGCTTCCAGTCAGATGCACAATAAGTTCGTCATTGTCGACGGGGACTGGGTCTGGACCGGTTCGTGGAATTTCACTTTCACCGGACTTTATGGCTCCGAGGCTAATCGCGATGCCGGTATTCTTGATGGCAATCAACAGCATGCTCTGGAAATTCGGGATGTTGCAGTGGCCGCCGCCTTTACCGATGAATTCAACGAGATGTGGGGCAGCGCCACAATGGCGCCGGATCTCGGTGCCAGCGATTTCCATGGCCGTAAGAGCGATAACACGCCACATCTCTTTACGGTTGGCGGGCGCACAATAGAAGTGTATTTCTCGCCCGGCGATGGCGCTGTTGACCGTCTTACGTCTATGGTTACCGATGATGCCGAATTCTCTGCCTATTTTGAGATTTTCGCTTGGTCCGATCAGCCGTTGGTGGACGCCCTGAAGGTCAAATGGGAAGGCTCTGCTGCGGATCTCACCGGTACACTCATCGGGTTTGACATACGCGGGGTCTTTGATTCGAGCTTCTGGAATCAGTGGTGGTCGGCCTCCATCGAAATGACCGGACGCACGGCATCGCAAACCAGCGTCAACAACCCCAATATTCGCTGGAATAACCTGGCCCCGGTGTTTCCCGATGCAGAGACCCGCAAATTGCACGCCAAGTCGATGATTATCGATGTCTGCTCGGTTAGCGATCCTACCGTCGTCGTTGGCTCCACCAACTGGAGTGCCAATGGCGAGGATGTGAATGACGAAAACATGATCATCATCCATGATTTTGCGGTCGCCAATCAATTCCTGCAGCAATTCTATGCCCGTTATCAAACGGCCGGTGGTGTTATTCCGTCACTTGCGGGTTTCGATTGCTGAGAAACTAAACGCCGAGCTCGACTGTGGGCTACATGTTGGCTTGTTCCGTGAAGTGTTCGAGGGTCTGTTTGGCGATGGCCATGAAACGGACACAGGGTGCTGGCGCGCGATTATGTGGACGTCACCATGGCGGCATGTCCTTGCGGTCTGCTCTTTCATTAATAGTGAACACACCGGCGCTAAGGCGCCGGTCCACAAGCTTGGTCGTATCAATTCCAATCCTACGGCTTGGCCAAGGAGATCGGAGCTACCTCAACTGATGATGGTTGAATAAATCAAATGGATCAGACCGAGCGCTTATGGGGTACCAAATTGAACAAAAGCCCTTCAATTGCACGTTACTCCTACAATGGGGTTTCCTATTTTTGTCGCAGTAACGCCTTCATGTTCAATAGCTCTTGAATTCGTTATGCATGGCTCACCGTAACAATGGCAGTGGGGGTATGGACATGAAGGGGAGAGGGCGAGGCCGTCGTCCCGTGCAGGGTTCACTGCGCTAATTTCTGATCAGACTTCCATCCAACTTTACGCATTAAAAGAAAAACGGGCGGCCAAATAAGCTTCCATCGTCCTGGTCATGTGCGTTCCGCCAGATCAGCTCGGCCTTCAGGGATTTGAAGAACGTCTCCACGGCCGCATTATCGTAGCAATTTCCCTTTCCGCTCATCGACACGTGAAAGCCCTGATCGCGCAGGCGTTTCTGGTAATCGTGGCTGCAATATTGGCTGCCCCTGTCGGTATGATGGATACACCCCGGCGGGGGCTGACGCAGATTGATCGCCATGTCGAGGGCGCGGATCGCAAGGTTCTACTTCATGCGATCGCTAACCGCCCACCCTATCACACGTCTGGAATAGAGATCGATTATCACGGCCAGATAGAGCCATCCCTCGCGGGTCCATATGTAGGAAATATCACCCGCCCATTTCTGGTTCGGGCCACTCACCGCGAAGTCCCGGTCCAACAGGTTCGGTGAGATGTTGAACCGATGGTTGCTGTCCGTGGTTGCCCGCCAATAAGTCTCTGTTTTAACTCATATTTCCTAAGAGATTCGAACCCGCGCTACGGTTCCCCGCATTCCGCGGGCATTCCCGCGGGTGCGCGCGGCAAACCGGACCGGAGACGCCCGGAATCCCGATGCCTCCGTGCTGGAGCTGCCCATATTCTCTGCGGGCAATTCGGACGGTTCGGTTTGAGGTGGTTGGAGAGCGGAAAGCGTCATGCGAATCCGAGGAGGGCTTTTTGTTCCGCCCAGCCAAGCGGTATCTCGGTGCGTTTGATCAACGCCTCGGCCGTCAGGTCAACCGGCTGTGTTCCGGTGAGGATCGCCCCGATAATATCGGGCGCGAGGAAAACCAGCGGCATCAACTTGCTGATATAGCGGCCGCTGATGCCCTCCTTTTCGGCGATCTCGCCAAGAGACCGGGCGCGACCGGACATGAGATCGTCGAACCATCGGTGGGCGCGAACGATCGCCTTGATCAGCGTGGGGTCCGGATTTGATACCGCGTAACCGTTTCCTTCCAGAACCAGCTTCATTTCCACGCCGCGACGCCGGATCCGCACCGGCACGATGTGGCGAATGACCATGTTCGGCCCGTGCGCAAACGAAGACAGGTTGAGGCCGAGGGTTAGCTGATCGGGTGCAAGATCGATCCGTTTAACAAGGTCGAGAGGGTCACCTCGCCATCGTGCGGCGGCATCGAGTAGTCCGACGATGCGGTGTGCGGCCATTCCGCTGTCCCGCGCTTTCCGCGTCAGGGCCGAATGATCGGCGAGCAGGCCACGAACGGAGTCCGCTACTATCCGCTCGATCTCGCGGGCAGGCAGACGCCAGCCATTTTCACCACCGGAGACCGTGCTATCGATCAACCGCTTGGAGATATAATAGCGATAGCGCCGTTCCGATTTCACGGCATGGCTCGGGGTCAGCGGCGCGCCGGTTTCATCGAACAGCTTGCCGATGAGCGGGCTGGGAACGGTGGAACGCGTGGTCGACGATGTTGCGCGGGTGTTATCGGCCAGCATCGCCTGCACGGCCTTTTGGGTCGCCGCATCGATGATTGCCGGATGCTGGCCTTCATAAGTTTGTCCCTTGTGGACGGTCCGGCCGGCATAAAGCGGGTTGGCCAGCAGCTTGTAGATATAGCCCCGGCTCATCGGTCGCCCGCCGCGGTGTTTGCCATCTTTGCCATGGCGTATCTTGGTGGTGAGCCCCAATCGATCAACCTCGGCCTTTACGCGGCGGACATTGCCGTGCTCGAGATAGAGCCGAAACACCGTGCGGATGGTCTTGGCTTCCGCTTCGTTGATCGTAAGGGTGCGGCCATCGGGCTCGTAGCCGAGCGGCACGAACCCGCCCATCCATATACCTTTTTGCTTTGAGGCGGCGATCTTGTCACGGATGCGTTCGCCGGTTACTTCACGCTCGAACTGGGCAAAGCTGAGCAGCATATTGAGCGTCAGCCGCCCCATCGAACTGGTGGTATTGAAGGATTGCGTGATTGAGACGAAGGACACGCCGTGCCTGTCGAAGACCTCGACGATCTTGGAAAAATCGGCGAGCGAGCGGGTCAGGCGGTCAACCTTGTAGACCACGACGATATTGATCTTCCGTCCCCGGATGTCGGCCAGCAGTTGCTCGAGGGCAGGACGCTTCATGGTACCGCCGGAGTAGCCGCCATCATCGTAGAACGCGGGGATCAGTGTCCAGCCTTCGCCGACCTGACTGCGGATATAGGCCGCGCAGGCCTCGCGCTGGGCATCAAGCGAGTTGAAGTCTTGGCTCAATCCCTCTTCGGTCGATTTGCGGGTATAGATCGCGCAGCGGCGGAGTTTGGGCTTAGCAGCGGTCATCGTCGACGTCCCTTCAGGCCGAAGAATAGGGGGCCGGACCAGCGCGTGCCGGTGATCGCGCGCGCCACCGCCGAAAGCGATGCCCAGGTCTCGCCGCGATATTGTATGCCGTCCTCCAGCACGATCACCTCATGGGTAACACCCTGCCATTCGCGTAACAGGCGCGTGCCCGGCTTGATTGCGGTGGGCGGGGCTGATAGCGGGCGTCCGGCACTGATCTGTTCCGCAGCCCGGGCCAGTTGGCGGCGGGTCATCGGGCTGAGGCCGCCGAATGCCTGATCCTGTAAGCGATAGGCAATGGCACGAACCGTCAGCGCCCGGCCAAGCCGTGACGGCGGCGGGGACCCGTAACAATCCTGCCACCACCGTTTGAGGTCGTTGAGCGGCAGTCCGGGAAGCGCCGCCAGTTCTTCGGCGAGATTCTGGTCGATGCCTTCCCGATATCTTTTTCGGCGCGGTGCCATTGGTCCTACCCGGCGATCCGGTAGACCCGTCCGCGGCCTTCGATCTTTTCCGCGGTCACGGCCTGGCCGAACTTCTTTTTGATCGTGCCGCTGATGGCACCGCGCACCGAATGGGCTTGCCATCCCGTCGCCGCCATCATCTCGTCGATGGTGGCCCCGGACTTGCGCTGCAGCAGACCGATCAGCAGCGCCTGCTTGCTGCCCGCTGGGGCAGTTGGCTTGGTGTGGGCCGCAGAAGATTCTTTCGGTCGCTTGGCCGGAGAGCTTGCCCGCATGGTCGTTTTAGACTGTGACGGGGATTCTACGGCCTCCTCGGGCTCGACGCCGATGGCGTTCAGCCCTAAATCGGTGATGGCGAGCGTGAAGTGTCCGCCGTCGTCACTCTCGCGCCAGATCTCGGCACCTACCGAGGCTGGCCGTTCGGCGATCAGGCCCTTCTTGATCAGGCCCTTCTTGATCAGGCCCTTCAGCATCGACGTGGTGGTGCCTTTGTTGAGCGTGAGCCTATCGGACAGCGGCAGGACCGTGCCGTCTTTGTGTTGCGCGGCGGCGGAGAGGATCAGGAGTTGAGTATCGGTGAGCTTGGACATGTGGCTGGGCATGGTGGCCTCCCTGTGCTCCGGCATCGCGGGGATCGCGAGGCCTTCCACCACCCAAAGCCCCGCCGGTTAGCCGGTCGGGGTCTGGAAGACCGCCGATACGGAGACGGCGCGGCCCGAGCCCTGTTGTCACCAAGCAATGCTTGCCGTGCAGGGGAAGTCCAGTGGTTACAGAAAAGGTTTTGGGGGCATCGTCCCCGGCCGCGGTCATCGGTCAAGTGGACTTGTAACGGTTTCGTGCCGGTGACTTGAGTGTATAACACTCGCACAAGGAGACCGGTAAAATGAAGAAGCATACAGAGGCTTTCAAGCAAGAGGCGGTTCGGATTGCACTAACGAACGGATTGTCGCGGCGGCGTGTTTCTGCAGATTTGGGTGTCGCAGTATCGACCCTGTGATCTGACGGCAGCACCGCAGGCTGATTTAGCTCGCGAGAATGAACGTCTGCGCCGTGAGAATCGTATTCTCAAGGAGGAGAGGGAGATTCTAAAAAAGGCCACCCAGTTCTTCGCGAGCCAACGCCCATGAGGTTTGCGTTTGTGCATAGCTGGCGTCATGTTTGACCAGTGGAGATGCTGTGCCGGATGTTGCTGCTAGATCACGGCGCAGATACGAATGCGGTGACAGATAAGGGGCGCACCGCCGCGTTCTGGGCAGAACACAAAGGGCATGAAGATGTGGTGCTGGAGATTGGTAAGGCCGTCAGTCTGCGCCATGCGGAACGGGTAAAGGCCCTGAAGGTTCTGCAGGATAGGAAGTGAGATTCCTTTTTAGGCATGGCGAAAGAAGCACTAAGCATGACGAGCAACGCCAAAATTGAAGACGGAGAATTGACAAAGGCATGACATGATCCTAGTTAGTGATTAATCACTAACTAGGATCATGTCATATGCGCGTCCGCAAATCCGCCGAAACCCGCAAGGACGAAATTATAGACGCCACGCTTCGTCTGGCCGACAAGCTTGGGCCTGACCGGCTGACGACCGAGAAAATTGCGGAGGCCGTGGGGCTGACCCAGCCGGGAATATTCCGGCACTTTCCGAAGAAACAGGATTTGTGGGAGGCGGTTGCCGCGCGTGTCGGGTCGATGATGGAGGCGCATTGGAAGAAAGCCCAAAGCGGCGACGCCCCGTCCACGGACAGGATACGCGCCCTCATCGGCGCACAGTTGCGGTTAATCCAATCCACACCCGCAATCCCCGCCATCCTTTTTTCGCGAGAGCTGCACACCAAGAACAAGGGGCTGCGAAGCGCTTTCTTTGGGCTCATGAGCCGCTTCCACAAGCTGATCGCCGGGCAAGTGGCGCAAGCCTGCGCAGCCGGTCAGTTGCGCGACGATCTCGATCCCGACGATGCCGCTTTTCTCATTATCGGACTGGTGCAGGGCCTTGCCGTGAGATGGTCCATCAGCGGCCGGAACTTCAACCTGACAGAGGAAGGAAGCCGCCTTCTTGAGCTGCAACTAAAGGGCCTCGCTTATGGAAGTGCGGGCGCAAATAGAGAAAGGGGCACATCATGAGAAAACGTCTTTTCCGGTATCTCTTGCCCCTGCTGGGGATCGGCGCTGTCGGGGCGGCCGTATTCCTGTTTAAGTTTATCCGCCCGCTGCCGGTGGAGATCGCGCGGCCCGCCGAAAACGTACCGGTGCAGGTCTTTGGCCTCGGTACGGTAGAGGCGCGCATCCTCTCCAAAATCGGCTTCGAGGTCGGTGCCGCGCTTGTCGAGTTGAATGCCGATCATGGCGACCGGGTGAAAGAAGGCGATGTCCTGGCGCGCCTGCACAGCGCCGAACAGGAAGCCCGTGTCGCCAAAGCCAAGGCCGGAATGGTCAATGCCGAAGCGGCTGTAAAGATGGCGGAAGCCGCTGTCGGCAAGGCGCGCGCCGTTCTTGCCCAGAAGAAACAGACAAACAAGCGCAAACAGGCGCTGGTTGCTCGGCAGACGGTGTCGGTCGAAACCGCCGAAGAAGCGCAAATGGAGCAAGACGTGGCTGCCGCCGAACTGGCCGTGGCCATCAGCGATGTTGATGTTGCAAAGGCCGCTCTTGAAGACGCTCGCGCGCAGCTCGACGTGGAAAAAGTGCTTCTGGATCATCACGTACTCAGAGCACCCTATGACGCCATCATCGTCCAGCGCCACAAAGAGCTGGGCTCCGTTCTCAGCCCCGGCGAAGCGCTTTTCACATTAGTCGCCCCGGAAACCGTCTGGGCGCTCGCCTATGTCGATGAAGCGCGGGCGGGTGATTTGCGGGTTGGCCAGCCCGCCGAGGTTCGCCTTCGTTCTCTGCCCCGGCAAATGTTTGAGGGGCACGTAACCCGCATCGGCATTGAAAGCGACCGCGTGAGTGAAGAACGCCGGGTCTATATAGCCTGCGACCGCTGCCCTAGCAGCTTCCACCTCGGAGAACAGGCCGAAATCTTCATCACGACCGGCAACCTCGATAAAGCGCTTCTGGTGCCGGAAACGGCTATCGAGAATTTCGATGGAACTAAAGGCACAGTCTGGACCGTGAAGGATGGCGAACTACGCCGCCGCGAAGTTGCGCTTGGTCACAGAACACTCGATTCCCGGCTTGAAATCACAGACGGTCTGCCGGAAGGCACGCATGTCGTCACCGCGCTGCGGCCGGGCTTGCGTGACGGCCGTGCAGCCAAGGTGCAAGAAGGTACGCAGCCATGAACCTGGCTTATCGCGATATCCGGCATAATCTCGGGCGCTTTCTGCTCACCTGTTTCGGGTTGAGCCTGCTGCTCGGCGTTGTCCTGTCCATGATCGGGATTTACCGGGGGCTGGTCGAAGACGCGTTGACGCTGGTCCGCACCCCCGTCGTCGATGTCTGGGTCGTGGAATCGGGAACGCGCGGGCCGTTCGCGGAGTCATCGCGTATCCCGGGTGATACGCGCGAAGCAATTGCGCGCCTGCAAGGCGTCAGTGCGGCGGGCAGTGTGACCTATCAATCCGTCGAGACGCTCTACGGCGCGAAGAAGCTTCGGCTCTATGTCGCCGGTTACGAACCCGGACGCCCCGGCGGGCCTGATCGTATTTCCACTGGACGACCGATTGGCCGGAGCCATTATGAAATGGTCGCCGACAAGCGAACCGGCTTGTCGCTCGGCAGTCGCGTGGAGCTGGGCCGCGATACCTTCATCGTCGTCGGCATGACCGATGATCAAGTATCATCCGGCGGCGATCCGGTTATCTATATCACGTTGAAAGATTCCCAGCAGCTACAGTTCGAGCTGGCCCCGCCTGCGGCGCGGCGGGAGATCGCGCGAGGCACCGGCCCGGGAGACACAGACACAATCAATGCTGTCGTTGCCCGTGTCTCACCGAATGTGTCGCCGGAAAGCGTGGCGGAAGCGGCGCGGCGCTGGAAACACCTTGCTGCCATGAGCCAGGCCGAACAGGAGCTTATCCTGACACGTTCGGTTGTAGAGCGTGCGCGCAAGCAGATCGGGCTGTTCACAGCCCTGCTGCTGATCGTCTCAGCCGTTATCATCGCACTGATCCTCTACACAATGACCATGGACAAACTGCGGGAGATTGCCACCCTCAAGCTGATTGGCGCGCCGGACCGCACCATCGTCGGGCTTATCTTGCAGCAGGCTCTTGCGATGGGAACGATCGGCTTCGGGTTCGGCGCGTTGCTAATCACGACCATCAAGGACTATTTCCCACGCCGTGTCGTGCTCCAGCCCGAAGATGGGCTCGCGCTTGCGGCGGCGGTGATCCTTGTCTGCGTCCTCTCCAGCGCCCTCGGCGTGCGGTTGGCGCTCAAGGTCGATCCGGCAACGGCATTGGGGAGTTGACTATGGATCAATCCGTTGGCGGAAAGCCGCTTGTCCATGTGCGGAATGTCTCAAAGCATTTCGGCGACGGTGAAACCCGCGTCGATGCCCTGCGCGATGTTAGCCTAGAGGTCCATCCCGGCGAGGTCGTCGCATTGCTTGGCCCCAGCGGATCGGGAAAAACAACTTTCCTGAACGTCATCGGCTGCATCGTCGAGCCCAGTACCGGCTGGGTCAGCCTCGATGGTGAAATTGTCTATGATGACGGGCACTGGCTACGATCCGATTTACGAAAGCTCCGGCTGGAGAAAGTTGGTTTTATTTTCCAGTTCCACAACCTGCTACCCTTCCTCAACAGTACCGACAACGTTGCCGTGGTTCTTAGTCTAGCAGGGTACGACACCGCTGAATCGAAACGGCGGGCGATTGAACTGCTGGATTATCTGGAGGTTGGGCACCGCAAGGACGCGATGCCCGCCAATCTCTCCGGCGGTGAGGCGCAGCGAGTGGCAATTGCGCGTGCACTAGCCAACCGTCCTCGGATCATCCTTGCCGACGAGCCGACGGCGGCGCTTGATTCCCAGCGCGCGGGGATCGTGATGGATTTGTTACGAAAAGTTGCCGTCGAGCAAGAGGCAGCGATCCTCGCCGTCACACATGATGAAAAAATCTTCGACCGCTTTGATCGCATCTTCCATTTGCGGGATGGGCGGCTGGATGACCAGAATACCTGACACAAAGAAAGACATTGCCATGCCGAGAAAACACGCTGAATACCGATACATAATGCCGGGGCTCGTTCTCGCAGCTTGCGTTGCCTTTGCCGGGTTCGCACTGGCACAAAGCGCCGAACCGGTCTCGCCAAAACTGACGCCCAAGCTTCAGGACTTGCTGCGCAAAGAGATGCTGTCGGTCAACGAGGCAAGCCAGGAAATTCTTGCAGCCATGGTGACGGGTGACGATGAACGTGTGGCGACGCTAGCCCAGCAGATTCATGACAGCTTTATTCTGCGCCAATCTATGACACCTGAAGACAAGGCTGACCTTATGGCAGCGGTCCCGGAGGACTTCGTCAGGATGGATAGAAATTTTCACGAAATTTCAGCAGCATTGGCGGAGGCAGCAAATGCCAAAAACAGGCCTCCCCAACGGGAGCGTTTTGGCCAGATGATAGATGCGTGCGTCGCCTGCCATTCGAAATATGCATCAGACCGGTTTCCCGCTTTTTCTGAATAGAGCTCCAACCGGCCTATTCAGCGCGCTTACGACCGGTCACCATAGCTCTGGCAAGATTCTCCCGGTGAACGATGCTGGCCAGAAGAACGCCTCCAATGTGGATGATGACCAGCGTGAGCGTCAGGTTGGCAAGAAGCTCGTGCAAGTCTTCCCAGAGCCCGCCATCATCTTTTCCATGCTTTTCGTCGCGGTCATTCCCATCGTCTGCCCTTGCATACGCAATCAAGGCCGCTTCCGAATGCACGACCGGAGTAATTTGACGTGATATAGAAGCAAGGGGACCGGCGTTTTCTTCTGCGGCGTATAATTCCAGTCCTGTCCAAACGGTAGCCGCTAGTCCGATCAATAGAGCAAATGTCATCGCCCCACCGGCAGGGCTGTGGCCAAGGTAACGCTTCGCCCGGAAACTGATCAGTTTGAGCAAGTATTGCCAGACCTTGAAAGGGCGATACATGAAATCACTGAAGCGGGCGTGCTTCGGGCCCACACCCCCCCAGACAATGTGCAATACGACGAACACGCCAATCGTATAACCCGCCCACACATGGAGAGTCAGAATGTCATCTTCAGTGAAATAGGCGATGAAGAATGCGACTGTGACTGTCCAGTGAGACACGCGGACAAATATATCCCATACCTTGACCGTCGCCGCGCCTGATACCGGCGTTGAAATATCTGTAGCGTTTTGGGTCATGGCGTCGTTCTCTCAGGCGTGTTTAATCGGGATGACCAGTCTTCGACGGACCGGCGTTCAAGGCGAGACTAGCAAGCTTGCGCCATGAATCAGCCAAGTGTGTTAACTCAGATAGTTGTACGAGATCTGGACTTGTTATAAAAAAGTGGACACGACTGTACTCTCTATGCGGCTCGTTTTTCGCACGCCATGGGGCTGATGTTGCCAAGGGTCGAATGCCGTCGTTTCCGGTTATAGAAGTTCATAATGTCGTCATTGATGGTCCTTTCCGCCTGTTCACGGCTTTCAAATTTCACGCGCCATACCAGTTCCGCCTTCAAGGTCTTGAAGAAGGCCTCGACAACCGCGTTGTCGTAGCAGTTTCCCTTGCCGGACATGGACGGCAGGATGCCATGCTGCTTCAGCGTCATTTGATACTCGGTCGCCACATATTGGCTGCCACGGTCTGAATGATGGATCAGGCCAGGTTCAGGTCGCCTGAGCGCAATCGCCATCTTCAGTGCCTGCAATGCCAGATCCTGCTCCATGCGGTCACTCATGTACCAACCCACAATGCGGCGGGAATAAAGGTCCATCACAACCGCCAGATAAATTCAGCCGCGGATAGTAGTGATATAAGAGATATCAATGACCCATTTTTCATTGGGTTTTCTGGCCGTAAAGTCTTGGTCCAGCAGGTTAGAGGCATAGCTAAAAGATGGCATCAAACCTCGACGCTGATAGCGCTTCTTACGGCAACGAATAGCTTGGATAGCATTTTCCCGCATCAACCGGCCAATCCGGTATGGCCAACAGCCCAGCCGTTGGCCTTCAGTGCTTCAACCATTCGGGGGCAGCCATAGGAATAGTGGCTGCTTTCAAACTCTGCCCTGATATGGGCCAGCAGCACTCGTGGGACAGAATTGAGGTTTAGCTAACGGAGGGTTTATGGTTCATCGTAACCGTCAAGGAGTGAAGATGAACAAGAAATCCGGAACCAGCAAAGCTGCAGCTGACAAGCTGGTCAAAACCATCCGCCGCAAGACGCGGCAAACCTATTCGTCGGAAGAGAAGATCCGCATTGTTCTGGAGAGCCTTCGCGGTGAAGAAACTATCTCGGTGCTATGCCGCCGCGAGGGTATCTCCAAAAGCCTGTATTACAGTTGGTCAAAGGAATTTCTCGAAGCCGGGAAACGCCGTCTGTCTGGCGATGCGGCCCGGCAAGCGACATCGCCTGAAGTGAAGGAGCTGCGATCTGAGGCGACGGCACTGTAGGAATGCGTCGCCGATCTGACTCTGGAAAACCGTCTGCTCAAAAAAAGCATGACAGGGGCTGGGGAGTTCGAGGAATGAAATACCCCGCATCCGAGAAGCTGGAGATCATCCGCACCGTTGAGAGGTCCCATCTGCCTGCGAAGCAGACCCTCGACATGCTGGGCATTCCCCGCACCACATTCTATCGCTGGTACGACCGTTATGTCGAAGGCGGTTTTGATGCCCTGGCAGACCGCTCACCCCGCCCAAAGTCGGTCTGGAACCGCATTCCGTAAGCGAGACGGGATGATCTGATCGAGTTCGCGCTGGAACATGAGGCACTGACAACCCGCGAACTGGCGGTCAAATACACTGATGAGAAGCGATACTTTATCTCTGAATCATCGGCTTACCGATTTTTGAAGGAGCTGATATGATCACCGCGCCAGACTACGTCGTGATCAAAGCAGCCGACGAGTTCACGGATAAAACGACTGCCATCAACGAGATGTGGCAAACCGACTTCACCTACTTCAAGATCATTAGCTGGGGCTGGTTTTATCTCAGCACGATCCTGGTTGATTACAGTCGTTACATCATTGGTTGGACGCTCTGCACGAACATGCGGGCCGAGGACGTGATGGCAACAATCGAGTTGGCACTGGCGGCGTCAGGGTGCGATCATGCCGTCGTTCGCCACATGCCACGCCCGCTGAGCGACAATGGGTCCTGTTACATCTCCGGTGATTTGGCCGAGTGGCTGGAAGATCACAAAATGGGTCACGTTCGCGGTGCACCGTTCCACCCGCAAACCCAGGGCAAGATCGAGCGTTGGCATCAAACAATGAAGAACCGGATTTTACTGGAAAACTACTATCTGCCCGGTGATCTCGAACGCCAGATCGGGGCCTTCATCGATTACGACAACAACGAACGCTACCACGAGAGCCTGAACAACGTCACACCAGCCGACGTCTACTTCGGACGCGACAAAGCCATCATCCGGGAAAAGGAGAAAATCAAGAAACGGTCAATCCAACAACGCCACTTGCAACACCAAAAACAAGCCGCATAATCAATCACACAACTGAACCAGAGCCTCCAAAGCTCAAACCGCTCTGATGTTCCATTTTATCTGACGACGGACAGCGTCGTTCATCGGGAGAATCTTGCCAGAGCGATGGTGACAGGCCGCAAGCGCGCACTGTGAACTGAGGTGGTCCCGGTTTGCCCAACAAAGAATTTCGATTTTTACAAATTCCCGGCTGAGTGTGGTGCCCAGTGCGAGATCGACGAGACAGGTAGGCGTCGCGCCACATGACTATGGTGCCTGGCAGAGAATCTCCGATACAGGCAAGGTGAGCCACCCTTATCTGCAAGCACTCGCTGAGGAACGCCTTAAAAATTTCAGTTTAGGTGGGTCTGCCCATGGCTCCACCCAACCCTGATTTGGCGCAGCGTTTTGTTCGTCCGCTCGATGAAGATTGCGTTCAGCCGCAAGTCTTGCGCAAGCTCCTGCCCGTACTGCACACCCAGAACCATGAGCCCGGTCGCCCAAGCATCCGCCTCCATGCAGCTTTCCGCCAAAACCGTCACAGAGGCTAGCGTGCCGCTCAGAGGGCCGCCTCGGGCGGGGTCCATGGTATGCGAAAAACGTTGTCCGCTGACATCGATCCAGTGCCTGTAGTCTCCGGACGTTGCTACGGCGGCATCTTCCAGTTCCAGGATGGAGAGCGCCGCGCGCTTTTCGTAGTCCGGCCGCTCCAACGCTATGGTCCAGGGCCTGCCGTCGGGCCGCAGCCCGCGCGCACGCATCTCGCCGTCGAGGCCGACAAGGGCATTGGTGATCTCGAAACGGCCCAGCACCGCCATCATCCGGTCTACGGCGTAACCCTTGGCAATGCCGGACAAGTCGAGCGTGACCGGCACTTGCTTGCGAACGCGGAGAGACTCGCCGTCCAGGTCCAACACCTCATGCGTCACGGGACGAGCATGACCAAGGACCGCCCGCATCGCACTCTCATCTGCGTCATGGGTGCCAAAGCCCCAAGCGGTAACGACATCGCCCATCCCGATGTCGAAGGCACCCTCGGATAGCCGTCCGATTTCGGTCCCGCGTGCCAGAACTTCCATCAGCTCCGCAGGCACGGGAACCCATTCCCCTACCGGTGCGCGGTTGAGCCGCATCAGATCGCTATCGGGTTTCCAAGTGGACATCTGGCGGTCCACTACATCCACGCTTTCGGCCAGTGCCGCATGGATCGGATCGGGGTCGGTCACGGCGGGCGCATGGAACTGTGCCGACCAGCGGGTGCCCATCGTCGGGCCATTCAGTGTGTGGCGTGTGAGGTCAGTAGGTATCTTCGACATAACGTCCCTCCGCTTTCAACAAGGCGGGTGTCAGCCCGGCAGGTGCCAGAATGTCGGCCAGCGCATCGACAACGCCTGCTGCCATATCGCGGCCGCCGCAGACCAGCACCTGCGCACCCTCGCCGATCAGGCGGGCAATCCGCGCGGAATCCGCACGCAAGGCATCCTGCACATAGGCGCGCGCGCTGGTGCGGGAATAAGCCGTGGTGACCGAGGCGAGCCGCCCGTCCGCCTGCCAGTCCCGCAATTCCTCGCCATAGAACAAGTCACTGTCGGGGTGCCTTGCGCCGAAATAGAGATGCATCGCCCGCCCCGGATGGTTGGCGCGGGCAATCCCTGCCAACGGTCCGATCCCGGTCCCCGCGCCGATCAGGATTACCGGTTTGGCGTTGTGTGTGGTCCGAAAATCGGAATTGCGACGGACGAAGCCCTGGACGCTTTCGCCGGGGGTCAGGTCCAGAAGCTGACCCGAGCAGAGCCCATCGGGATGGCGGCGGACGCAGATTTCCACGAAGTCATCACCATGCCCCGAGGCCAACGAATAGAAGCGCGGCACGGGCGAGGCGACGGGGACGATGCCCAGCAAGTCGCCTGCCGAGAACCGCGAAAACCCGCGCCCTGTTAGCCGCGCAAGAAGTCCGGCTTTCGGGATGGCGAAGCGCAGGATCGCTGCGGGGGCCTGCATCTCAGCACCGTAGTCGCGGCGAGAGATCAGTGTCAGCGCATGACTGCGCGGGATCGCGGGGCTGTGCGACAGTTCCAGCGGATGGTTGAGCGTCTGACCCAGATCACGCCCCCAACGGGCGAATTCCTGCGGCGACTGGCGGTCCACGGTCGCCATCGGCAACAGTTGCGGCCAGCCCTTTTCCTCTGCGACGCGCATAACGTCGGCGGCATAGCCGCAAAATACCGGGAATTGCCGGTCGCCAAAGGCCAAAACAGCCAGCGGTATCTCCGGTGCTTGCGGCAGGGCTGCCAGCCGGTCGAGGAACCCTTTGGCCGAGGCCGGGGCGGCACCCTCGCCATAGGTGGCGGCCAGTACGATCACCCGTTGGGCACACTTATAGCGGCTGGGCGTGAATTGCGACATCGCGCCGGTATGAACCTTGTGGCTCGCCTGTGTCAGCGCCAAGTGCAGCGTCGCGGCGAAGCGCCACGTGCTGCCGCCTTCGCTGCCGACCAGCAGGATCGTGTCGGCCAGTCCGGCGGCCGTATTGCCCTTGATCCGTGGCCGCGCGCGGCGGGCCTGCACCCAGAGGATCACGCCCGTACCCGCCATAACCGGCGCGCCAAGCGCCATCAGCCCGAGGATGAGGCCCAGCCAGGCGGCCCCCTGTCCGGTGTGCAGCATGTAAATCGTCTCGGTCAAACGCTGCCAGAGACCATGATCCACCCAGGCCAGAGTGACACCGGTCCCCTGATCGAGATAGCCCGCGCCCCTGGCGGTCTTGAGCGCAAAGACATCCGTCGGATCGCCGGGATAGGGAAAGGTCAGTTCACGCAATGCCGCCGCCGGCGTGTCGCGCAGCAAAGACAGGGCACCGGGCACCGCCCCCGTCTGTCCGCTCACCTCGGTCGGAAAGGCAGGTGGACCGCTGTCCTCGGGAACGAGACCAAAGGTGCTGGCGGTCATGAACAGCGCGGTGGTGGATGAGAGCAGCAAGCCGACCACTGTCAGTCGCGCCACCTCGACATGCAGCCGCCCCATGAGCGGGCCGCGCAGGCGCAAGAAGATGCGCCGCCAGCCACCGACCCGCCGCGCGGTCAGCATCAAGCCCGACAGCGACAGCACTAGAAGCGAGGCCGCCCCAGCCGTCGCCGTCAACCGTCCGGCATCGTCCAGAAACAGCGAGCGGTGCAGGTTGGTCATCCAGCGTTGGAAAGCGGACGGCTCATAATTCGCCACGCCCTGTCCGGTTGCGGGGTCGATCACCACCGCGCCGGGCCGCCCATCATTGAAATAAAACGCGGTGATCCGCCCCGACGGCGCGCGGCGAATCTGTTCGACACCGGGATAGGCAATGGCCACGCGCTCGGCCAGCGTGGCCACCGTCAAATTCGGCTCGGACTGTGCCGGAGCCTGCACCACTTCCAGCGCCGGAAGGACCGATAGCACCGCGCCGCTGAGCGTGATGACGACGATCAGCAGCGCCGCGATGAGGCCGGGGATTTTGTGCAGCGCACGCAGCATGTCAGGCTCCTTTTTCGCGTATTTACTTGTCGTAGGTGAAGTCACGGATGTAGCGGCGGCCCGGGACGGGCTGGCCCGCGCCTGCGCTGGTCAGCGGCACGACCACCTCTGACGGGCTGTCGCGCATATCCTCGGCCGAGGCGTCGATATGCAATTCATACCCGGCGTCAAACAGCGCATCGGCCAGATCGAGCGTGACCTTCAACTGCCGACTCGCACCAACGCTGGCCCCAGTGATGCCATTGATTTCGGTCGGGTTGCCTTGCGTCGCGCGATACCAGTCGCTGAGATGCGTGTAATATTTCGACTTGCCCCCCGCCATCCAGAGGCTACCCCGATAGGTGCCCTGCGCGTCGGTGACGTAAAGCACAAGATAGGCACCGTCGCCGCCATAGGCGTTCATGTTGGTCGTTAGCGTGACGGGACGGGCCAGAGCCGGACCGGGTAGGGCTGCGGTCAGAGCCGTGGTCAGGGCAAGGGCGGATAGCAGGGCTTTCATGGCAAATCTCCGGATTACGTTGTTTCGGGTTCTGTTTGACGGATTAGGCTGATATCTTCCTGACGAAAAACATGAAATCGCTTCAGCCTGTCGTCAGGTTTGGGCGGGTAAGAAAAAGCCCCGCCGGTCGGCTGGTAACGGCGGGACAGTAACGCTGGCCACAGAGGCTATTATTGAACCACGGCACCGGGTTTGCCGCCGGGGACAAACAGACCGTTAGCGGGTGGTTGGCCCGTTCCGCTCGGAGTTGGATTTATGCCGCTGCCACGATGATCGTCGTCGTCATCGTCGTCATATTCCATTTCCACAATCGCCAGCGTGGCGGGATCGACCTTGACCTCGATTTCGCGTCCCTGAGTGTCGCGCCCCTTGATTTCATAGCAGCCGTCGTCGGTCTTGATTCTGCGTACGGCCCAGCCCTGCGCTTCGGCCATCTTCTGAACGGCCTCGCGTGGTTGCCAATCGGCCATGGGTACGCGGCAGTCGTCATCATCGGCAAGAGCCATGCCTGCCGCGCCCAGACCGGCCAAGCCTGCCAGAAGTGTTGCTGCAATCAGATATTTCTTCATCTTTCCATCTCCTGAAATTTCTGGTGATACGCTATTGTTGCGCGCTATCCTGACGCCGACCTGAAGCGTGCCGGTTTTCCGCTTCAGGTTCGTGTCAGCTTCACGGGTGATAAAGTGGACGCAAACGAAACAGGACGAAAAAGACATGCGTGTGCTGCTGATCGAGGATGACACAGTGCTGGGCGACGCGGTGCACGACCAGATCGCTGCTGACGGCCATTCCATCGACTGGGCCACGCGGCTTGACGCGGCGGGCGAATATCTTGACGTGGCGGCCTACGACCTGATCCTACTGGATCTGATGCTGCCTGATGGGCGCGGCCAGCCGTTTTTGCGCGCGCTTCGGGCACGGGGCGACACAACACCGGTAATCATCCTGACCGCGCTCGACCAGATCAGCGACCGAATCGAGGGGCTGAATGCAGGCGCTGACGATTACATGGTCAAGCCGTTCGATCTGTCCGAGCTTTCGGCGCGGTTGGGTGCCGTCGCGAGGCGCTATTCTGGCAACCCCAACCCATTAATCACACTGGGCGATCTGGAGATCGACCTTGCCGCCCGATCGGTCCGCCGCAAGGGGCGGCCCGTGGCCCTTACCGCCCGCGAATGGGTGCTGTTTGAGGCGTTCGTGCAGCGACCGGGGCAGCTTTTGTCCAAGGCGCAGCTTGAAGAACGACTCTATTCCTTCGATACCGAAATCGAGAGCAACAGAATTGAGGTCCATGTCAGCCGGTTGCGCAAGAAGCTGGGACGCGAGCGGATCGAAACCGTACGCGGCCTAGGCTATCGGCTGGGTGCTACATGAAGTGGCCGGGCTCCTTACAGGCGCGGCTGGCGCTTGGTCTGAGCTTGCTGCTGGCTATTGTCTGGCTCGTCACCGCATGGGCCACCGCCACCGTGTTGCGCGGCGAGATGAATGAAGTCTTCGATTCCACGCTCGAAGAAACCGCACAACGTATCCTGCCACTAGCGGTTCTGGATATCCTCGGTCGCGAAGAGCTGGGTATTAGTCAGCGCGTCGCCACCCTGCGCCGTCACGAGGAATTCTTTACCTATATCGTGCGCGACGATCAGGGGCGTGTGCTGCTGCGCTCGCACGGGGCCGAAGACGGGGTCTTTCCGCACTTCGAAGGCTTGGGATTTCATCAGACGGCGACACATAGGCTCTATTATGATGCCGCCCTGCAAGGCACGATCACCATCGCGATCGCCGAACCACTGAGCCACCGCGCCGAAGTGGCGCGTGAGGCTTTGGCGGGGCTCGCCTTGCCTCTGATCGTGGTCATTCCGCTCAGCCTTCTGGGGTTGCTGGTGATCGTCCGGCGCGGCCTGCGGCCCGTGCACCGGTTCAACACCGCGCTTTCGACTCGCGGTGCCGCCGATCTGACGCCGGTCATAAGCGACGAACTACCCAGCGAAATCACCCTGGTCGCACAGACCGTCAACGAATTGCTGGCGCGACTCCGCCGCACACTCGATGCCGAGCGCAGCTTTGCAGCAAATGCCGCACACGAGTTACGCACACCGATAGCAGCGGCGCTGGCCCAGACACAAAGGCTGATCGCGGAAACCAATGATCCGGCTACCGGGGAGCGGGCAACCGACATCGAGGCGGCGCTCAAACGTCTGAACCGCCTGGCCGAAAAGCTCATGCAGCTAGCACGCGCCGAAGGCGGTCGCCTGAGAACCGGGATCGCCATGGATATACGACCGGTCCTGCGGATGATAGTTGCCGAACTAGACGCGAGTGGCAGGAGTATCACTTTCGAGGCTCCGGTAGACCCGGTGCTGTCCGACATCGACCCCGACGCTTTTGCCATCCTAAGCCGTAACCTGATCGAGAATGCCCTCAAGCACGGTGCCGAGAAGATGCTCGTGCGCGTCATCCTGACTGATGACGGCATGTTTCGCGTGGTCAACGACGGCCCTCCCGTTCCTCTCGATGTATTGGAAAGACTCACCGCGCGTTTCGAACGCGGTCAGACCATTTCAAGTGGTAGCGGGCTCGGTCTTGCTATCGCCAAGGCCGTTGCCGATGGCGCGCAGGGAACCTTGACCTTGCATTCGCCAGCGGTCGGGCAGGCGGACGGTTTCGAAGCGGTATTCCAGTTGCCGAAATCAGATCATGTCTAATGCACTGACTGCCGCCGCGCTCCAGTGCAGGTGAGGATTTCGGGCTGCCGCAGCAGCTATCGCAACCTAGAGCGATTGCGACAAGTTGCAAACGCCTTGAATAAGCCTGGCTAGCGTCTACTTGGCGAAATCCGGGAAACGATCCGTCGCGTACTGCACATGGCAGGCGCGGCACGCATCGACCATCCGGCTGAAATGTTCTTGTTGCTGCGCCCTGTCTCCGGACCGCGCGGCTTGGGCTGTACTGGTCGAAAGGTATCGGCTGATCGAAACTCAGCAAGAGGGGCTCACGACCGCCGTCGCTGTTAACCTGAAAGGCTATCTTCATGTCGGAACATCTTACCCATGCCACCTTGAAGGCCAAGCAACGCGCCATTCGTGCGGATATTCCCGAAACCATGGGACTACGCTCCCATCGCGCGATAAGCTGGGTCGGCCGAGCCGAAGCCTGTGGTGAGGACGATGATGCCCGCTTCGTCTTCCTTTGGATTGCCTTCAATGCCGCCTATGCCGACGAGCAGGAGTTTCAAGCGGTGGCCCCGGGCGAACGCGCTGCTTTCGTCGACTACTTCGGTCGGCTGGTCGCTCTAGATGAAGATCGGCGTATCTATAAGGCGCTGTGGCAACGATTTTCCGGCCCGATCCTTTGCGCAGTCGTTTCAGACCGGCGACAGCGTTCGCGTCCTGAGCTTCGTCTTCGACAGGCTCTATGTTCTACGCAATCAACTTGTTCACGGAGGGTCGATCTGGAACAGTGGTGTAAACCGGGCGCAGGTTCGAGACGGTGCTGAAATCCTTGGGTTTCTGATGCCTGTGTTCATCGACATTATGATGGACAACCCCAATGAAAACTGGGGCAAGCCGTCCTATCCCGTTGTCGAATAAGTTGGGGGTTCTACGCGACCTATGTCAGAAACGGTGATGTTGGAAAGTAACCTCAGCAAACGCTTATTAAAAAATAAATGCCAGTCTGATGGAGAAATGCAATGAAAATTTCGACGATAATGGATCACACCAATAGCGGGCATACAGTGCTGCCAGAGATCCAGCTCATCTACGCCTGACACCGAACTCCTGTCCGCTGGTTGGCGAGAGAAATCTTTGAGAAAAATGAAAAATAATGTTCCAGGTTGACCTATCCCAAAACCGCTTATCACGTCTTTCACAAAAGCGTTTTTCCGATCTTAACCTGCGCGAGCGAGACCACTTGCAGGAATGGTTGGCCAAGCTCTACTTTATCCAGCCAGCAAGCCGGTTCAGACTGGACTTGTCTTAAAAAAGTGGACACGACCTTCAACAGAATTAGGGATACTGATTGGAGGAATTTATGGCCCAGAAAAGACATTCAGAAGAGTTCAGACGTGAAGCAGTAAAGCTGGCGCTGACGAGCGGTTTACCCAGGGAAGCGATTGAGGATGATTTAAGGATTGGCAAGTCGACCCTCGGCAAATGGATCACCCAGTACCGGCAGGACCAGAAAGGCGTCAGTGAGTCCGCGGTAAGCGCCGTAGGCGCGAATAGAGCCCGGTCCGGCCATGCCGGACGCGCCCTTAGACATGCAGGAGAAAAGCCTCGCCTGCTCCAATAGCAGTTTATTGTGGCTTCGCGGCTCGATCCGATTGGAAAGAAGTATTCACTTACCGTCGTATGTTGCACCAAATTTCTTCATAACCCACTCCATCGCAGGGTTTGGATGGCGTTCCTCGTGGGCCTTGGCTTCCATTCGGTCTGCAGGGTTGAATGTCAGCTCAAAAAAGGTTGCTGCTGCGATCTCGTCCTTGAATGGTTCCGCCTGCTGCTTAAAGCCTTCCACCGATGCTGCAACCGAGTATTTGTAAGCATAGTGCTCCTTCAAGCGGAACAACACTGCATGTCGCGTAGCTGCAAATTTTGCGAACCATGCGGCAGGCAACAGCAGCAACGCACGAACAACGACTTGTCCGAAAAACTCTAAGACCCCGGACTCCTTGGGCAGGTTTGATGCAGCCGCGGGATCAAATCCTAAAAGGCTCGCAACCCCTGGAACCACATAAGCCACCAGAGGTATAACTGACAGAAATAGTAAGAATATCGCGAAATAGAAAATCCATCTGGCACCTATCAACTCGCTTGAAGTCTTGTCGCGTAACTCCCCAAATGAACCCGCTAAACCTGCCACCGTTGCTCCGGTTAACATGGCTTCGGCTTGCTTGGTCAGTCGCTTTGTATCAGATTCAATTTCCTTGAGATTCGCTATCAGTTCATCTTGTTCCTTCTTACCAGTCTGAATGATCTTCTCGCGCGCTTCTAGCTGTTTTTGGAAGCTGTCAAAAGATGCTTGGTAATTATCAACAGCCGTCTTGAGTTGTTCTGCCTGCTCATTCGTAGTCCGGATCGATGTGATCGCCTGTGTACCCTCGGTGGCATATTCCTTGAGAGTCTTGCGGTCTTTCTCACTCTCAGTTTTCAGCCGTTCAATTTCATCCTTGAGCGGGCCGCTCTGCGCTTGAAAATCTCCGATTTTTTTCCTGTCTGCCTGAGCGGATTTGGCAACATCTTGTAGGGTAGATCGTTGTGCGTGCACTTGCTCCATGGCGGTGGAAAAGGCATCTAACGCCGCAGCAAAGTCAGGGCGTCCCTCTCCTCGTAGCAAATTCATGAGGGGATAGAGCGCTGCCAGAACGGCTTCAGAGTGGTTCCAAATGTTCTGAAAGATTGGGCCGAGCTGTAAGTTTATCTGGCCGTTAGCACTCTGAAATGTGAGGTCTTCGGGGTTAAGTGTCCCCGGACCGCCATTGCTGTCGATGTTCGAAAGGTTATCGGCAATGGATTGATATTGAACCGTTAGTTGGTCGAGGGGTTTGATAATCCTGTTAACGTAAGCATTCGGAATAAGCAAAGAGTCAGAATTTTCCTCGTCTCCGGATTTTGGCGCGATTTCACAAATGGCAATAACGCGGGCGTCGACATCGGCCAAGGTGCGGTCGATGCTGGGGGCTGTCTTTGAAAGATCGAATTGGGTCTCATTCGTACCCTTAACTTTCTGAAGGCGCTCAATAGATGATGCCCTCAATTCCGACAAATTCGAAAACTTTTCAGCAAGATTTTGTAATGAATTAGTCATGGCCAAGTCCAATCATCTCAGTCGTGCCGATACGGCTTATTGGCCATAGAAACGGCCTTCCAAATCAAAATTTCTATGCTCACGCCGCCCACCGTGCTGAAAGAACTTCGGCTTGCTGCAACACTGTTTGCACAGCGGCGTCTTGAAGGTCTGGCGGATAACCGTATTTGCGGAGGATGCGCTTGACGAGAACGCGCATACGGGCGCGAGCGGCCTCGCGGTGCTGCCAGTCCACGGAAGCATTGCTCTTCAGGCTGTTCAGCAGCTCGTGGGCAATGACCCTGAGCTTGTCGTCTCCCATTACCTCGATGGCGCTATCGTTCTGAGCCAAAGCGTCATAGAAAGAAATTTCCTCCTGACTGAGTCCCTCGTCCTCGCCGCGTTGATGTGCGGCGCGGATGTCCTTCGCCAGATTGATGAGTTCCTGTATGACCTCCGCCGTCGTAATGGCGTTGGAGTGGTAGCGAGCAATGGCTTCCTCTAGCCGTTCGGAGAACGCGCGCGTCTGTACGACATTTACGCGACTCTGCGAGCGAATCTCGCCGTTAATGAGTTTGCGCAGCGCTTCCATGGCAAGGTTCTTCTTCTCCATCCCTTGAACCTCTGCGAGGAACTCGTCGGAGAGGATGGAGATGTCCGGGCTCTCCAACCCCGAGGCTTCGAGGATATCGACGATCTCGGTCGAGACGACGGCGCGGCTGACGATCTGTTGAACGGCGAAGTCCCGTTCGGCTGATGTTTTGCCTGCACCGGGCGCGGTCTTGGCGAGCGCCGCGCGGATGGTCTGGAAGAAACCTACCTCACCCCGGATTTCCCGCGCCTCGTCACTGGCAGCGGCAAGGGCAAATGCTTTGGACAGCGCCAGTACGGCGTCATTAAAGCGGCGATGGGCGCGCTTTTTTCCCTCGTTCGTCGTTTCCTTGGCAGCCTCGCGCTGCTGCATGTCGAGAACCCATTCCATAGCCCCAGCCAGGGCGGCAAGCCGCTCCTGCGGTGTTCCAGTCAGCCCGGCCCGGAAGTCGAAGCCGTGGAACATGTCACTAACGATTTCGTACTTCTCCAGCATCACGGCGACGGCTTCGGCCTCGTCAATACCAGCGTGTTTCTGGTCATCGCGTGAATACTGGCTGAGGGCGGATTTCAGGTTCTGGGCAATGCCGATATAGTCCACGATCAACCCAGCGGGCTTGTCTTGGAATACCCGGTTAACGCGGGCGATCGCCTGCATGAGCCCATGTCCGCGCATCGGCTTGTCGATATACATCGTGTGCATGCTCGGCGCGTCGAAGCCGGTGAGCCACATGTCCCGCACGATCACTAGCTTGAGCGAGTCTTCGGGGTCTTTAGCCCGCTTGGCAAGCAGCTCGCGGCGCGCCTTGCCGCCAATATGCGGTTGCCATTCCTTTGGATCGGATGCCGCGCCCGTCATGACAATCTTGATAACGCCGTTCTCGTCATCGTCGCTGTGCCATTCCGGGCGCAATTTGACGATCTGATTATAGAGGGCGACACAAATCCGCCGGCTCATGCAGACGATCATGGCTTTGCCGTCCATCCCGACGACGCGGTTCTCGAAGTGCTCCACGAGATCCTCGGCGACCATAGCAAGGCGCTTCTCGGCCCCGACGACAGCCTCGATGTTCGCCCATTTGCGTTTTAGCTTCTCCTGTTCACCTTGGGCCTCGTCTTCGGTCAGCTCGGCAACCTCGTCGTCAATCAGCGGCGTTACGTCCTCGTCCAACTCGATGCGTGCAAGGCGGCTCTCGTAATAGATCGGCACGGTCGCGCCGTCCTCGACGCCCCGGTTGATGTCGTAAACGTCGATATATTCGCCGAACACGGCGGGCGTGTTCACGTCCACCTTCTCGATTGGCGTGCCAGTAAACCCGATGAAGGAGGCGTTCGGCAGCGCGTCCCGCAGATACTTCGCGAAGCCGTGCGCGATCTCGCCGGTCGTGCGGTTTATCCGCGTCTTGAAGCCGTACTGGCTGCGATGTGCCTCGTCGGCGATCACGACGACGTTCCGGCGGTCGGTCAGCACCGGATAGTCAGTCTCGCCGCGCTCGGGCGAAAACTTCTGGATGGTGGTGAAGATAACGCCGCCGGAAGGGCGGGTCAGCACCTTCTGTAAGTCCTCTCGATCATCGGCCTGCTGCGGGGTCTGGCGGAGCAGATCGCGACACATGGCGAAGGTCCCGAAGAGCTGGTCGTCGAGGTCGTTGCGGTCGGTGATGACGATAACGGTCGGATTCTTCATGGCCGAATGGGCGATAAGCTGCCCCGCATAGAAGGCCATGAGCAGGCTCTTGCCAGAGCCTTGCGTGTGCCAGATAACGCCGACGCGACGGTCGCCTTCAGGGCTCGAAGCGGCAATGGTGCTTTCAACCGCGTGCCGGACGGCATGGAACTGGTGATACCCGGCCACGATTTTAATAAGGCCGGAGCCTGTGTCGCCGAACACGGTGAAGTCCCGGAGCAGGGACAGAAACCGGGTTTTCTCGAATACTCCTTCGATAAGGGTTCCCATCTCCGGCGTACCCTTCGGCGCAACGCTAGAGCCATCTATGGTGCGCCAGGGCATGAAGCGCTCAAGATTGGCCGTCAGCGAGCCGAGACGGGCCTGCACGCCGTCCGAAGTCATCAGCACGGCATTCGTACGGAAAAGCGACGGTATCTGGTCTTTATAAGTCTGGAGCTGGTTGAAGGCTCCGTCGAGGGTGGCGTTCTCATCGCCGGGATTCTTCAGCTCGATCACTGCCAGCGGCAGGCCGTTGACGAACACCACCACGTCGGGGCGGCGGTTCTTCTGGTTCTCAATGACAGAGTATTGGTTGACGGCCAGCCAGTCATTGGCGTCCACATCATTGAAATCAATCAAATGGGCGGCATCCCCGCCGATGCTGCCGTCCTCGCGTGCGACCTCAACCGGCACACCTTCGATCAGATAGCGATGCAGGCGACGGTTCTCTTCGACAAGCGAGGGGGTCTCGGTCTGCTGCACCTTGCGCAGCACCTCGTCCAGCGTCTCCGCCGGCAGGTGTGGGTTGAGACTCTCAAGGGCCGTGCGAAGCCGATCAATCAGCAGAACTTGGTCGTAACTTGACCGTTCGGGCTTCGGGCCGTCGGGGGAGATATCCGGCCCGTGCAGCACAGCGTAGCCAAGCCCCGAAAGCCATTCGAGCGCTGCGTCCTCAACATGGCTTTCGGAGAACTTCATGCCACAGCCTCCACTGCTTTCTCGGCCTCGGCGAGGCGGATTTCGCCGGACATCAGCTTCGGGAGGAGGAGGTCGCGGGTCTGGGCGAGGACATCGGACTCGTGTGCATTAGCTGCAATCCGCATCGAGATTGGCTCAACAGCCTCTTCGAAGAGCGCCGCGATCTCCACTGGTGGAAGACATGCCTGAAAGGTTGGCACTGCCTCCTTGCTTAGATGCAGAACGGTTGTTCCAGTGGAGTGAGAATAGGCATGGTTCTGAAACTGCTCCGTCAGCAACATCTGGGCAATGAACGACCGCCCAATTCGTTTTCCTCGTGGCCTAACGATACCAACGTCAAGTGACGCAACTAATGCTTCATACCGAGCGTCTTCGAGAACAATCGCAGGCTTGCCGATGACTTCGGCGGCCTGTGTCACATCCGTAAGAGCAATTACAAGTTCCCCTGGGCTTACAACCTGTTCCAGCTTGAATTTTCCGGTATATGGTTTTAGGCCGTCACGACGATAGCCGCCGCCCCGCTGGAAAGACTTAAGAGTGACTAGAGCGACAGTGGCGTCTTGAAGCTCCGCGCTCTTGTATGAACGTCCCTTTGTCAGCGACACGATCGTGTCTAGAGTTTGTGTCTCCCACCCCACCGGCTTGTCCTCGTCATCGAGGGCGGCGGGGAACAGGTCCCAAATTTCGGGGGCGAGGTAGGGGGGGCGGCCTTCGGCCTTGGCGCGGGTAGGGCCGAAATCGACGAACCAATCCTTGAAGATCGCCCGCGCCATCGCCTCCAGCGTCTCGTTCATCCGCCGGTTCAGCTCGATCTTGTCATCGAAAAAACCGAGGACGGAAGCAATCGCTTCCTGTTCCTCGATGGGCGGCACCTCCAGATCGCGTACGTAGACCGCAGCACGAGTCGTAGAAGGGATAGGTGACCCGTCGTCAATTTCTCCCAACTTATGATAAATTATCGCGTAGTATAGCCACCGCATGTTCAAGTCCGCCATCTTCGGCTTAACATAGTAGGCGGTGTCGATCACAAAGAATGGATCGGGACTGTAGTGAACACCGCGATAGGCCCCCTTTCGCCCCAGAATAACACCTGGGCCAGGGGCAAGCGGAGTGTCCGTAAAGCCCACGGGTCCATTTGTCCCGTAGACGGGATAAGGTGCGACTACGTTTTGGTATCCCCTGATCGCTTTGCCATACTCAAGACTGATCTCGTCACCCCATTTTGTTGCTCGCCACTCACCCATGCACGCTGTCTCCCTCAGCATGGGACAGACCGCTACTCAGATGGGGTGAATTATTGAAGCCAAGATCACTCTGTTCAGCCATTTGCTGTTCCCACACATTCTGATGAAAGCCTTTCAACATGGTGGACAACAAGCTCGTACAGATAGCCAATCATCTGTAGCTGAATACGGGCTTCGCCCTCCGTCATCTGGACAGACGCGTGGCTTGCTGGGTTGCGGAAAGCAGCGGAGACACCCTTCAGCAGAAAATAGTAGCCTTCATGGGTACTCAAATGGTCGTGTCCGTCATGCCTAGGGTCAGGACCTATTAAATTCGGGGATTCCCATTTGTTGTAATACGTGATTCACCATGGCAAAGG
>NZ_BMOV01000014.1 GCF_014647255.1 Iodidimonas muriae | reverse complement strand
TGCGCTTTGCGATCCGTGAAGGTGGCCGCACCGTCGGTGCCGGCGTCGTTGCCTCCATCGTCGAGTAAGTTTGAAGAGCCCGCGCATTGGCGCGGCTGAGAGAGTGAAACACATGGAAGCGCAAAATATTCGCATCCGGTTAAAGGCGTTCGATCATCGAATCCTGGATCAGGCATCCGGTGAGATCGCCAATACCGCCAAGCGCACCGGCGCTTTGGTTTTGGGACCGATTCCCATGCCTACTCGTATCGAGAAGTTTACCGTTCTGCGTTCGCCGCATATCGACAAGAAATCGCGCGAACAGTTCGAAGTGCGGACTCATAAACGCCTTCTCGACATCATCGACCCGACTCCGCAAACGGTGGACGCACTCATGAAGCTGGATCTTTCGGCGGGTGTGGACGTCGAGATCAAGCTTCAGGGGTAAGCAGCAATGCGCACCGGATTGATAGCAAAGAAAATGGGCATGACCCGCGTATTCGACGCAGCAGGACGCCACGTTCCCGTGACGGTTCTGCAGATCGAAGACTGCCAGGTGGTTTCCCAGCGGACTGCAGACCGGGACGGCTATTCAGCCCTTCAGGTCGGCGCAGGTAAAGCAAAAGTAAAAAACGTGACCGCGCCCATGCGCGGCCATTTCGGGAAGGCTGAAGTTGAGCCGAAAATGCGTTTGGCAGAGTTCCGCGTGACAGACGACAATATGGTCGATGTCGGCGCTACTTTGTCGGCTGAGCATTTCGTTCCCGGTCAGAAGGTCGATGTGGTCGGCAACAGCAAGGGTAAGGGATTCGCCGGTGCCATGAAGCGGCACAATTTCGGCGGCCTGCGCGCCTCGCATGGTGTGTCGATTTCTCACCGCAGTCACGGATCGACCGGTCAGTGCCAAGACCCTGGTAAGGTGTTCAAGGGCAAGAAAATGGCCGGCCATATGGGTGATGTGCGTGTGACCACGCAAAATCTCGAAGTGGTTGATGTGCGGGCGGATGAAGGTCTGATCCTTGTTCGCGGTGCCGTACCGGGCGCAAAAGGGTCCTGGATCCTTGTTTCCGATGCGGAAAAGGCACCTCTTCCTGAGAATGCACCACGTCCGGCTGCTCTTAAGGTTGTTGCCCAGAGTGAAACTGAGGTAGCGCCGGCGGCGGAAACCGCTTCGGCTTCTGCCGAGAGCGAGACGAAGGAATAACGTGCTATGAAAGCCGACGTCTTGACACTGGATGCGGAAAAAGCTGGCTCGATCGAGCTCGATGACGCGATTTTCGCGCTCGAAGCCCGCGCCGACATCCTTCACCGTATCGTTAATTGGCAGCTTGCCAAGCGCCGGGCGGGAACCCATGCGGTTCAGTTCCGTTCGGATGTGAGCTCCACGGGTAAGAAAGCCTATAAGCAGAAGGGATCGGGCAATGCCCGTCACGGCAATCGCCGCGCCAATCTGTTTCGTGGCGGTGGCCGGGCTTTTGGTCCGATCCCGCGCGATCATGGCTTCTCCTTGCCGAAGAAGGTCAGAAAGCTTGGTCTGAAAACAGCGCTGAGCTCGAAGCAGGCCGCTGGTCGTCTTGTGGTTCTGGATGAGCTGTCGCTCACCGAAGCCAAGACCAAGGGCTTTCGTGAAAAGCTTGAAAAGCTGGGCCTTCAGAACGCGCTGTTCATTGACGGTTCCGAGATTGATGTGAATGTGCAGCGCGCTGCCGCGAACATTCCCAACATCGATGTGCTGCCGAGCCAGGGCGCCAATGTCTATGACATTTTGCGGCGCGATACGCTGGTTCTCACAAAAGCAGCCATCGAAAAGCTTGCAGAGAGGCTGAAATGACCGGCCACAAGCATTATGACGTGATCCTGCGCCCTGTGATTACCGAAAAGGCAACGCTTGGTGCGGAAAACAATCAGGTAACCTTCGAGGTTGCCCCCAGTGCAACGAAACCGCAGATCAAGGCGGCCGTCGAAGCACTGTTCGATGTCAAGGTGACAAAGGTGAACACGCTGGTACAGAAGGGCAAAGTGAAGCGCTTCCGTGGTGTGTTCGGCCGTCGCCCTGATGTGAGAAAAGCGATGGTGACCTTGGCTGAAGGTCACAGCATCGACGTGACGACGGGGATCTGAGCACATGGCATTGAAGCAATACAAGCCGACAAGCCCGGGTCAGCGCGGCCTTGTTCTGGTCGATCGCTCTCAGCTTCATAAAGGCGCACCGGTCAAGAAATTGACCGAGGGCCTTTCGAAGAAGGGTGGTCGCAACAATAACGGACGCATCACGGCACGGCGCCGTGGTGGCGGACATAAGCGCACCTATCGCGTCATCGATTTCAAGCGGCGCAAATGGGATATGGAAGCCACGATCGAGCGGATCGAATATGATCCCAATCGCTCGGCTTTCATCGCGCTGATTACGTATGAAGATGGCGAGCAGGCCTATATCATTGCGCCCCAGCGTGTGGGGGCCGGTGATAAGGTGGTGGCCAGTGCCAAAGCTGATGTGAAGCCGGGCAATGCGATGCCATTGTCGGCGGTTCCCATTGGCACCATCGTGCACAATGTTGAGCTGAAAGCCGGTGCAGGCGGCAAGATCGCCCGTTCAGCCGGTACCTATGTTCAGCTTGTCGGGCGTGATCAGGGCTATGCCATTCTGCGTCTGACATCTGGTGAGCAACGGAAGGTTCGTGCGGAATGCATGGCCACTGTTGGTGCGGTATCCAATCCGGACAAACAGAACCAGACCTTGGCGAAAGCCGGTCGTAATCGCTGGTTGGGCAAGCGTCCGTCTGTGCGTGGCGTGGTAATGAACCCGGTTGACCATCCGCATGGCGGTGGTGAAGGCCGGACTTCGGGCGGTCGCCATCCGGTGACCCCATGGGGTAAACCCACGAAGGGCGCCAAGACACGGTCCAACAAGTCCACTGACAAATACATCGTACGGTCGCGTCACGATCGTAAGAAGAAGCGATAAGGGGGCCAATTGAAATGGCACGTTCTGTCTGGAAAGGCCCGTTTGTGGAACTCTCTTTGCTTAAAAAAGCAGAGGAGATGCAGGATGCCGGCAAGAAACAGGTCATCAAGACCTGGTCGCGCCGATCAACCATCATGCCGCAATTCGTCGGGCTCACCTTTAATGTCTATAACGGTCAGAAATTTGTTCCCGTCTATGTGACGGAAGAAATGGTTGGCCATAAACTTGGTGAATTCGCGCCGACGCGGACCTACTACGGTCATGCGGCGGACAAGAAGGCAAAGAGGAAGTAATCGTGGGCAAGCAAGTCAATCCTCGCCGCGTGAGTGAGAATGAGGCGCTGGCCGTGGGCAATATGCTCCGCGGTTCTCCGCAAAAACTCAATCTTGTCGCGGAAACCATTCGTGGACTTCCGGTTGAAAAGGCGCTGGCTTCGCTGCGCTTCAACCGCCGCGGTGCCGCCGAACAGGTGCGTAAGGTTCTCGAATCGGCTGTGGCCAATGCCGAGAACAATCATAATCTCGACGTCGATCAACTGGTGGTCGCCGAAGCAAGTGTGGGCAAAGCACTGGTCATGAAACGCTTTCGCGCCCGGGCCCGCGGTCGTGTCGGCAAGATCCTGAAGCCGTTCAGCCGGCTGCGGATCGTTGTCCGCGAAGTTGAGGAGAAGTAAGATGGGTCATAAAGTTAACCCCATTGGTCTGCGACTCGGCGTCAATCGCACCTGGGATTCGCGTTGGTACGCCGATCGTGGCGAATATGGCAAACTCCTGCATGAAGACCTGAAGATCCGTGAATATATCAAGGATCGCCTGGCGCAGGCCGGTGTGAGCCGAATCGTCATCGAACGTCCGGCAAAAAAGCCGCGTGTCAGCGTCTATTCCGCCCGTCCCGGTGTGATCATCGGGAAAAAAGGGGCCGATATCGATAAGCTGCGTTCGGATCTGAGCAAGCTGACCGGTCAAGAAACCACGTTGAACATCGTCGAGATTCGCAAGCCGGAAATCGACGCAACCTTGATCGCTGAAGGCATTGCCCAACAGCTCGAACGTCGTGTGGCATTTCGTCGCGCCATGAAGCGGGCTGTGCAGTCCGCCATGCGTTTGGGTGCTCTTGGGATCCGTGTGAATGCCGGTGGTCGTCTTGGCGGCGCCGAAATCGCACGCACCGAATGGTACCGTGAAGGCCGTGTTCCGTTGCACACATTGCGTGCGGATATCGATTATGGAACGGCAGAAGCGAAGACTGCTTACGGCATCTGCGGGATCAAAGTCTGGGTATTTAAAGGGGAAATCATGGAACATGATCCCTATGCCCAGGAGAAGCGTTTGCAAGACGCACAGACCGCGGCCGCTGGTGGGCGACGCTAGAATCGCGAAGAGTTTGAGGGTAAAGCATCATGCTGCAGCCGAAGAGAACAAAATTCCGCAAGGCACATAAAGGCCGTATCAAAGGTCTTGCCAAAGGCGGGTCGAATCTGGATTTCGGCTCTTATGGGTTGAAAGCTACGCAGCCGGGGCGTATTACAGCGCGTCAAATCGAAGCTGCACGTCGGGCTATGACTCGTCATATCAAACGTGCCGGTAAGGTTTGGATTCGTGTATTTCCGGATGTTCCGGTATCGAAAAAGCCGACTGAAGTGCGTATGGGTAAAGGTAAAGGCGCTCCGGAATTCTGGGCCGCCCGCATCAAGCCGGGGCGCGTCATGTTTGAATTGGAAGGTGTGTCGGAAGATCTGGCTCGGGGAGCGTTTGAACGCGCTGCCGCCAAGCTGCCGATCGGCACCAAATTCGTCATGCGCCAGCTTTGAGTAGGCTATTGAGGAGACGCAAGCGATGAAAGCTGCGGATTTTAGAGTGAAGACGGCCGATGAGCTCTCGACGGAGCTTGGACAGCTGAAGAAAGAACAATTCAATCTGCGTTTCCAGGCGGCTTCTGGCCAGCTGGAAAACACAGCGCGGATGCGTCAGGTGCGTCGTGATATTGCCCGGATCAAGACGATCCAGGGTAATAGCAGCGCCTCCTGAACGATAAGGAAGATTGGTCATGCCGAAACGAGTACTTCTTGGCACGGTGGTGAGCGACCGCACAGACAAAACCATTGTGGTTTCTGTCGAGCGTCGTTTCAAACATGCGTTGCTGGGCAAGATCGTGCGCCGCACAAAGAAATATCAGGCGCATGATGAAACGAACGAATGGAAGTCGGGTGACCGGGTCCGCATTGAGGAATGCCGGCCGATTTCCAAGAATAAATGCTGGCGCGTCATTGGCGGCGAGCATATTGAAACGGTCTGATCGCAGAGTTGCGTGAAGACACCTAGTTTGAGGGTTTGAATCGATGATCCAGATGCAGACGAACCTCGACGTCGCGGATAATTCCGGCGCCAAGAGGGTGCAGTGCATCAAGGTGCTCGGCGGGTCGAAGAAAAAGACCGCGAGCGTCGGTGACGTGATTGTGGTTTCCATCAAGGAAGCCATTCCGCGTGGCCGTGTGAAAAAAGGCGACGTGCACCGTGCCGTTGTCGTACGCACCGCAAAAGAAATTCGTCGGGCCGATGGCTCGGCTATCCGCTTCGACCGCAATGCAGCCGTGCTGATCAACAAGCAGGGCGAGCCGGTCGGGACCCGTATTTTCGGCCCGGTTGTGCGTGAATTGCGCGCGATGAAGCATATGAAAATCATCTCGCTCGCGCCGGAGGTGCTGTAATGGCTGCGAAGCTGAAAAAGGGCGACAAGGTCGTCGTGCTGGCTGGCCGTGATAAAGGCAAGCGAGGCGAGATTACCCGGGTGATGCCGCGCGAAGGGCGTGCCATTGTTCAGGGTGTGAACATGGTCACCAAGCACAAGAAGCCGACCCAGACGGGTCCTGGCGGCATTGAGCAGATGGAAGCCCCGATCGCTCTGAGCAATCTGGCGATCGAAGATCCCAAAGACGGCGCGCCGACCCGTGTCGGTTTCAAAATTCTCGAGGACGGCCGCAAGGTTCGTGTGGCGAAAAAGTCCGGGGAGGTCATCAATGGCTGAAGCGCAGACCTATGTTCCGCGCCTGCGCACCCGCTATGACGAGGTACGCAAGCAGCTGCAGGAAAAGTTCGGCTATAAGAATGTCAACGAGATTCCCAAGCTGGACAAAATCGTGATCAATGTTGGTGTGGGGGATGCCGTTGGCGATTCCAAGCGCATCAACAAGGTCGTGCAGGAAATCACCGCCATTTCTGGCCAGAAGCCTGTTGTGACACGCGCCAAGAAATCCATCGCCGGCTTCAAGCTGCGCGAAGGGATGCCGATTGGTGTGAAGGTCACTCTGCGCAGCCAGCGGATGTATGAATTTCTGGACCGGCTTGTGACGATTGCGCTGCCGCGGGTTCGAGATTTCCGTGGGGTGAATCCCAAGAGCTTCGATGGTCGCGGCAACTATGCCATGGGCCTGAAAGAGCAAATCGTGTTTCCCGAAATCAGTTACGACCAGGTCGAAATTGTTCGGGGAATGGATATTATCATTTGCACAACGGCAAAGAACGATGACGAAGCACGTGAGTTGCTTCGCGGGTTCGACATGCCGTTCGTGCAGAACTGAGCCGGGTGGGCAGAGCACATGGCTAAGAAGAGCGCCATTAAAAAGAACGAGCATCGCAAGAAGCTTGTTAAAAAGTACGCTGCAAAGCGTGCGCGTCTGAAGGCGATCTCCGAAGACCGGTCGCTGCCTGAGGAGGAGCGTTTCATGGCGCGTCTCCAACTGGCAGAGTTGCCGCGGAATTCGGCGCCGACGCGCGTTCGTAATCGTTGCGAAATCACGGGCCGTCCCCGTGCTTATTATCGCAAATTCCAAATTTCTCGCATCGCGCTTCGTGATCTGGCCTCTACCGGTCAGCTTCCGGGTGTCGTGAAGTCGAGCTGGTAAGGAGGGCACCCCATGTCTATGACAGATCCATTGGGTGATATGCTTACCCGTATCCGCAACGGGCTGCAGGCTCGTAAGGATGAGATCAAGGCTCCGGCTTCCAAGCAGCGCCAACGCGTTCTGGATGTGCTTCAACGCGAAGGATTTATCCTTGGCTATGAGCGGGCCGATTTGGAAAACAACAAAGCCGAGCTGAGCATCCGCCTGAAATACCATGAGGGCGATCCGGTGATCCGGTCGATCCAGCGTGTTTCCAAGCCTGGCCGTCGGATTTACTCCGGCGTGTCGGACCTGCCGCGCGTTGCAAACGGCCTGGGCATTTCAATCGTCTCGACGCCCAAGGGCGTGCTTTCCGATGCGGAAGCGCGTGACCTCAATGTCGGTGGCGAAGTGATTTGCACAGTCTTCTAGGCTGGCTCGAGCGAGGGAAAGAAACATGTCGCGTATCGGAAAAAAGCCGATCGAAATTCCTTCCGGTGTAACGGTGTCCCTTGATGGGGCCGCCGTTTCTGTGAAGGGACCAAAAGGCGAATTGGCCGCAAACCTCGTCAGCGAGGTCAGCGTCAGCATGGAAGACAATCTGATTTCGGTGGTGCCGGTCGATCAGAGCAAGCGCGCCCGCTCTATGTGGGGTATGCAGCGCACATTGGTCTCCAACCTGATTGAAGGTGTCAGCAAGGGCTTTGAAAAGAAGCTCGAGATCACCGGCGTGGGCTATCGTGCCCAGGTCAAGGGGTCTGCGTTGAACCTGCAGCTTGGGTACAGCCATGATATCGATTTTCCCATCCCTGATGGCATCGATATCAAGACACCGGATCAGACCACGGTTGTGATCTCCGGCACTGACAAGCAAAAAGTTGGTCAGGTGGCGGCCGTCATTCGCTCTTATCGTAAGCCAGAGCCTTATAAGGGCAAGGGCGTGCGTTATTCCGGCGAATATATCTTCCGCAAGGAAGGCAAGAAGAAGTAACAGGTGCTCAAGATGGCTCAGAACAAAGATACGTTTCAGCGGCGGAGGATGCGGACACGCACCCAGCTGCGCAAGAATGGCGGTGGCCGTCCGCGCCTGTCGGTGCATCGGTCGTCCAAGAATATCTATGCCCAGATCATCGATGATGCGAAGGGTGAAACGCTTGTGGCTGCCTCCTCTTTGGATGCGGACCTGAAAAACACGTCCGGCGCCAATCGTGAGGCTGCGGAAAAAGTGGGCAAGCTGATTGCGGACCGGGCCAAAAAGGCTGGCGTGACGCAGGTTGTTTTCGATCGCGGTGGTTTCATTTATCACGGCCGCGTCAAGGCGCTGGCCGAGGCTGCCCGTGAGGGCGGACTCGATTTCTGATTGCCCGCTTTGATACTGGATTTGAGAGGAATAGGCGATGGCACGCCCTGATCGGTTTGAACGCGAAGAAAGCGAGTTCGTAGAGAAACTCGTTCATATCAACCGCGTCGCCAAGGTGGTAAAAGGTGGCCGGCGGTTCGGCTTTGCTGCCCTGGTTGTTGTTGGAGATGGCAAAGGCCGCGTTGGCTTTGGCCAAGGCAAGGCCCGTGAGGTGCCTGAAGCCATCCGTAAGGCAACGGAAGCGGCAAAAAAATCAATGGTACGGGTTCCCTTGCGGGAAGGCCGGACTCTGCATCATGACAGCACTGGGCATCATGGTGCCGGCAAAGTTCTGATCCGCTCGGCAACGCCGGGAACCGGGATCATTGCTGGCGGCCCCATGCGCGCCGTTTTTGAAAGCCTTGGCGTACAGGATATCGTCGCCAAGTCCACGGGAACGTCCAATCCCTATAACATGGTGCGGGCCACATTCGATGCCCTGAAGGCGCAGGTCAGCCCGCGCCAGATTGCTGCCAAGCGCGGCAAGAAGGTTGGTGAAATTGTTTCGCGGCGTGCCGCTGTCGAGCATACGGGCGGAGGCGAGACAATGCCTTCTGCCGCCAGCGCGGAGTAAAGCATTATGGCCAAAGCCAAAACCATCACGGTCACACAGACCGGCAGCCCCATTCGCCGTCAAAAAGATCAGCGTGCTACGCTGATCGGCCTGGGGTTGAACAAGATGAACCGCACCCGTGAATTGGCTGATACACCAGCCATCCGCGGGATGATCGAAAAAGTGTCGCATCTGGTTCGCATTGAAGACCAGTGAGACTGTCTCGAAAGCCAGTGATATGCTGGCGTTAAGGGTACGTCATGCGTTTGAATGAATTGAAAGACAAGTCCGGGGCCAAAAAGGACCGGATGCGGGTTGGGCGGGGTATCGGCTCTGGCAAAGGCAAAACTGCCGGCCGTGGCCATAAAGGTGCCAAGTCTCGCTCGGGCTATGTTGTGAAGGGGTTCGAGGGCGGCCAGATGCCGATCCACATGCGTCTTCCCAAGCGTGGCTTTACCATGCTGAATGGCCGCGTATATGGCGAGGTCAATGTCGGCCGTCTGCAAAAGGCGATCGATGCGGGTAAACTGGATGCCAAGAAGCTGATCGATGAAGATGTGCTCGTGGCTGCCGGTGTCGCACGTAAGGAAAAAGACGGTGTGCGTTTGCTGGGTAAGGGTGCAATCACCTCGAAGGTGACGATCACCGTTGCTGGCGCATCCAAGGCCGCTGTGGCCGCGGTTGAGAAAGCAGGGGGCTCTGTCACACTGACCGCCCCTGTGAAGTCGGAAGAAAAAACCTCCGGCGACGCGTAATTATACGCGTTGCTACCCCCTCCTTGTCGTGTAGTCGGAGACGCAGATGGCATCCGCCGCTGAGCAATTAGCTGCAAATCTGAATTTCAGATCTTTCGCAAAAGCGGAAGAACTTAAAAAGCGCCTGTGGTTCACCTTGGGCGCGTTGATTGTCTATCGGCTGCTGACCTATGTGCCGTTGCCGGGTATCGACCCTGTGGCACTTGGGCAGTTCTTCCAACGCACGCAAGGCGGCATGCTGGACATGTTCAACATGTTTTCCGGCGGAGCCCTGCAGCGCATGTCTATCGTTGCGCTGAATATCATGCCGTATATTTCGGCATCGATCATCATGCAGCTTCTCACCTCTATGTCGCCGAGCATGGCGCAGTTGAAAAAAGAGGGCGAGGCAGGCCGCAAGAAGATCAACCAATATACCCGATTCGGCACAGTGGCGCTGACGGCCGTGCAAGGATATGGCCTTGCCATGGCACTGGAAGCCCAGAATGTGGTGCTGGACCCGGGGATGTTCTTCCGTCTGGCCACGGTGATTACGCTGGTGGGCGGCACCATGTTCTTGATGTGGCTGGGGGAACAGATCACGGCACGCGGTGTTGGCAATGGTATTTCCCTGATTATCTTTGCCGGGATTGTCGCTGAACTGCCCCGCGCTCTTGGCCAGGCTTTGTCGCTTGGCGAGCAAGGATTGTTATCTCCGGCGGCGATCGTGCTGTTGCTGATCGGCGTGGTTGCGCTGATCTATGGCATTGTTTTCATGGAACGCGCCCAACGGCGGGTGATCGTGCAATATCCCAAGCGTCAAATGGGCAATCGCATGTTCCAAGGCGATACCTCCCATTTGCCCATGAAGCTCAATACTGCGGGGGTTATCCCGCCGATCTTTGCCAGCTCCTTGCTGTTGCTGCCCATGACCATTGCCGGGTTCTCCGCTGAAGGTGGACCGGCCTGGATGACGACGGTGACAGCGCTTTTGGGGCATGGACAGCCGCTCTATATCGCGTTCTATACTGCTGGTATCATCTTCTTCGCCTTTTTCTACACGGCCATCGTTTTCAATCCGGAAGAAACAGCCGACAATCTGAAAAAGCATGGCGGCTTTGTTCCCGGTATTCGTCCCGGTAAGCGCACGGCGGAATATCTGGACTTTGTCCTGACCCGTCTGACGGTCATCGGCTCGATTTATCTGGCGATTGTCTGTGTGATCCCCGAAATTTTGATCTCGCAATATTCCATACCGTTCTATCTTGGCGGCACCAGCTTGCTTATTGTGGTAAGCGTTACCATGGATACTGTGGGACAAATCCATTCGCATCTGATGGCCCATCAATATGAAGGGTTGATCAAGAAAGCGAAACTCAAAGGGGGGCGTCGATGATTGTTATCCTTCTTGGACCACCCGGTGCAGGCAAAGGAACACAGGCCCAGCGTTTGCAAACAGAACGCGGTCTTGTTCAATTGAGCACCGGTGATATGTTGCGGGCGGCGGTGAAAGCCGAATCACGTGTCGGTTTGTTGGCCAAGCAGGCAATGGACCAAGGCCAATTGGTCAGTGACGACATCGTTGTGCAGATCATTGCCGACCGGATTCAGGAAAAAGATTGCGCAAACGGTTTTTTGCTTGACGGCTTCCCCCGGACTGTCGCACAGGCTGAGGCGCTGGATGTTATGTTGGCCGATATCGGGCGCAAGCTGGATGCGGTTGTGGAAGTGACGGTCCCCGATCATATTCTGGTGGATCGCGTCTCTGGACGCTATGCCTGTGCCGCTTGCGGTGAAGGCTATCACGATAAGTTTAAAAAAACGGCTGTTGACGGTGTGTGCGACAAATGCGGCTCTAAGGAGTTCGTACGCCGCGCCGACGATAATGCCGAAACGGTGCAGGCCCGGCTGGATGCCTATAAGGCACAGACCGAGCCTCTTCTACCCTATTACCGGGCGAAGGGGGTCCTTCTTCAGGTAAACGGGGAGCAGCCGATTGATAAGGTTGCGCAAGAAATCGACGCAGCTCTTGATGTCGACTCCGCCTCGCCGAACGATTGTTGAGGTATTCGGGGCGGATAGACCTGAAGGGTTTCGGGCTTTCATGGAATCGGCATGGTTGACTAGTGCTGGCCGATTCATATAATCGCGCGCTTCGGCGGGCGGATGATTCGAAAAACAGACCGTTTATGGCGGTGACGAGGAGTTAAGTCGTGGCGCGTATTGCAGGCGTTAACATTCCAACGAACAAACGGGTCGAGATTGCCTTGACCTATATTCACGGCATCGGTCGCACAAAGGCCACTGAGATCTGTGAAAAACTGGGCTTTCCGGCAGAGCGTCGCGTGCAGGATCTGACCGATGCGGAAGTGATCCAGATTCGCGAACTGATCGACAGTGATTTTGTCGTTGAAGGCGATCTGCGCCGTGAAGTGGCAATGAATATCAAGCGGCTGATGGACCTGGCCACCTATCGTGGTCTGCGGCATCGTCGTGGTTTGCCGGTTCGCGGTCAGCGTACGCATACCAATGCGCGCACCCGCAAGGGCAAAGCCAAGCCCATCGCCGGTAAAAAGAAATAATCGCAATTCTGACCCGTGAGAATTTTCGGGTCTATGGAATTGCCCCGTATCGCTGAAGGACGGATGAGACAATGGCGAAAGAACCAAGCAGAGTGAAACGCCGCGAGCGCAAGAACATCACCAGTGGTGTTGTTCATGTGAACGCGTCGTTCAACAACACCATGATCAGCATCACCGATGCCCAGGGCAATGTGATTTCCTGGTCCAGCGCCGGGATGATGGGCTTTAAAGGCTCCCGTAAATCCACGCCTTATGCCGCGCAAATTGCTGCGGAAGATGCTGGCAAGAAGGCCGCTGACCACGGTATGAACACGGTTGAGGTTGAAGTGAAAGGCCCCGGCTCGGGACGCGAATCGGCTCTGCGTGCTTTGCAGGCCATCGGTTTCACCATCACGGCGATCCGTGATGTGACCCCGATCCCGCATAACGGATGCCGGCCGCCCAAGCGTCGCCGCGTCTGATTTTGGTTCTCATGTGACCCGGTCGTGTCCTTTGTGGATGGGGCCGTGTCGCGACTGGCGCACAAAGCGTCTTGAATATGGCCTGTTGCAAGGGCGAGGATGATAGCGTGATTCAGAAGAACTGGCATGAACTGATCAAGCCGAGCGCGCTCGAGATCACACCTGGTGCGGATCCAAAGCGCCGGGCTAAAGTGGTGGCAGAGCCGCTTGAGCGTGGCTTTGGTATGACATTGGGCAACGCCTTGCGTCGCGTTTTGTTGTCGTCGCTTCAGGGCGGTGCTGTTACCAGCATCCAGATTGAAGGCGTGTTGCACGAATTCTCCTCGATCCCCGGCGTGCGCGAAGACGTAACCGACATCGTTTTGAACGTGAAACAGCTTCCCATCAGCATGTATGCGGATCAGCCCAAGCGGTTGCACCTGACGGCTACGGGGCCGGGCGAAGTGAAAGCGGGGCAGATCTCGGAAGTATCCGAGGTGGAGATTCTCGACAAGGATCTGGTGATCTGCACCCTTGATGAGGGTGCGACCCTGAATATGGAATTTACGGTCGAATCGGGCAAAGGCTATGTGCCTGCGGATCGGAACCGGCCTGAAGATGCGCCCATTGGCTTGATCCCCATCGATGCCTTGTTTTCGCCGGTCAAGCGCGTTGCCTATAAGGTGGAGAACACCCGCGAAGGTCAGATCCTTGACTATGACAAACTTGTCATGGAAGTGGAAACTGATGGCACGGTGACGCCGGAAGATGCTGTGGCCTTTGCCGCGCGTATTCTTCAAGACCAGTTGCAACTCTTCATCAATTTTGAAGAGCCGCGTCAGGTGGAAGAGCGCCGCGAAGAAGAAGAGCCGCTGTTTAACCGCAATTTCTTGCGCAAGGTGGACGAGCTGGAACTGTCTGTGCGGTCTGCCAATTGCCTGAAGAACGACAATATCGTCTATATTGGCGATCTTGTGCAAAAGACAGAAGCAGAAATGCTTCGGACCCCGAATTTTGGGCGCAAATCCTTGAATGAAATCAAGGAAGTGTTGACCCAAATGGGCTTGAAGCTGGGCATGGAATTGCCTGGTTGGCCGCCCGAGAATATTGAAGACCTGGCCAAAAAGCTGGAAAACGAATACTGATCTTGCCGCGTCCCGCGCCCGTGAGGGCCCGGACGGCAGGCGTTCAAGGAGAGAGAAATGCGGCATCGTAACGCCGGACGTAAGCTCGGGCGGACCTCGTCCCACCGCCGCGCCATGTTCATGAACATGTCGCAGGCTCTTGTTAAGCACGAACAGATCATCACCACGCTTCCCAAAGCAAAAGAGCTTCGGCCTGTGCTGGAAAAGCTTATCACGCTGGGGAAAAAGGGTGGTCTTGCCAATCGGCGCCGGGCCATTGCTCAATTGCAAAATGAGACCTTGGTGGAAAAGATCTTTTCCGAATTTGCCACACGCTATGCTGATCGTCCCGGCGGTTATGTGCGGGTCTTGAAAGCTGGTTTCCGTAAGGGCGACAATGCCCCCATCGCAATTATCGAGCTTGTGGACCGCAATGAAGACGCCAAAGGGCAGGATTCTGGACCGGTTGAATTCGCTGATGCGGTTGAAGACGCAGCCTGAGCTTAATAAGCTATATTTTTGGCCGGACAGCGCGGATGCGTGATCGGGTTCGGTTATGAAATTGGCACAAAACAAACAGCCCTTTCCCTGGTGGAGAGGGCTTTTTGCTGCCTGAATGGTTGCTCCCATGCTCGCCAGTGGTAAAAGACTATCAGTGTCCGATCAGTAAAGGTCTGAAATGATGACAGCGATGATGCGTGTTCGCTTTTGCCTGAGCTTTCTGGTTCTGGGTGTCTTGGGTGCCTCTATCGGGGTGGTGGCACAAGAAGATGGCGATACCGGACGGGAAGGAACGTCTCTGGTGCGCCGGGTGCCGACAGCCTCTAATGAGGTGCTGCTCTCTTATGCCCCTGTGGTGAAAGAGGTGGCGCCGGCCGTGGTGAATATCTACACCGCGCGCAAAGTGGCGGCCCGTCAGTCGGTGTTTAGCGATTCGTTTTTCCGGCGGTTCATGGGAGATAATTTCTCTTTCGGTGCCCCGCGTGAACGGGTGGAGCGGTCTTTGGGCTCTGGCGTGATCGTGCGCGCCGACGGGGTCGTGGTTACCAATAATCATGTGATTGGCGAGGCGGATACCATCAAAGTGGTTCTGGCGGATCGCCGTGAATATGACGCCGAGGTGATTTTGGCGGATGCCCGCACCGATCTGGCGATTTTGCGCATCGATGCTGGAGAAGAAGACTTGCCGGTGGCACGCTTGGCAGACGTCGACCAGATGGAAGTGGGGGATATTGTTCTGGCCATTGGCAATCCCTTTGGCATCGGCCAGACCGTGACCTCTGGCATTGTGTCGGCAACGGCCCGGACACAGGTGGGGGTGAGCGATTTCGGCTTTTTCCTGCAAACCGATGCGGCGGTGAATCCGGGCAATTCCGGGGGGGCGCTGGTGGCTTTGACCGGCGATCTCGTGGGGATCAACACGGCAATTTTTTCGCGCACGGGGGATACCAGCGGCATCGGTTTTGCCATTCCGGCATCCATGGTGCGATCGGTTCTGCGCGCCGCTTTGGATGAAGGGGAAATCATCCGGCCATGGCTTGGCATTGCCGGTCAGCCGGTGACCTCTGACATCGCCCGTGCTGTGGGTCTGGATCGGCCCGGCGGGGTGATGATCAGCGATCTTTATGAGGGCGGTCCGGCCGCTTTGAGCGGGCTGGAACCGGGCGATGTGATTTTGGGGATCGACGGCGAGGATGTGGTTGACGAGCGGGGCTTGCGGTTCCGCACGGCCACCCGTGAAGCGGGCGATCATGTGCAATTGCTGGTCCTGCGCGATGGCGAACGGTCGGTATGGGATGTGGAATTGGCCTTGCTGCCGGAAGTTCCCGAGCGGCAGATCACCCGGCTTGATGGGCGGCATCCGTTTCAAGGCATTACAGTGGGCAATTTATCGCCACGCTTTGCCGAGGAACTGGGGGTTGATCCTATGCGGACCGGCGTTGTGACGCTGGAGGTTTCACGCCGCAGCCCGGCGGGCCGCTTTGGCTTTGTGCGTCCGGGCGACATCATCTTGAATGTGCAAAATGAGCCGGTGGCATCGGTGGATGATCTGTTGGCCATCACCGAAAGACCATGGGAAAACTGGGTCTATCGGGTGCGCCGGTCGGGCCGGTTGCTGGATTGTGCTGTGGCGAAAAATGGCGCGGTGGAGTGCCGCGTGTCAGGATGAGCCGTGAGTGATTTGTTCGGCACGCCTCCTCTAGGGGAGGGGGCATCCGGCCTGCAGGACGAGGATGGGGATGTGCATCGCCCCTTGGCGGACCGTTTACGCCCGCGCCATCTGAACGAGGTGATGGGGCAAGATCATTTGCTGTCCCAAGACGCGCCTTTGGGGCGGATGGTGGCCTTGGGAAAGGTATCGTCCCTTATTTTGTGGGGGCCGCCGGGGACCGGGAAAACCACCATTGCCCGTTTATTGGCCGATGTGGGTGGTTTTGCCTTCGTGCAAATCTCGGCGATCCTGTCCGGCGTTGCCGATCTGAAGAAAATTTTCGAAACAGCATCGCTGCAGAAACGCGCCGGACGCAGCACCTTGTTGTTTGTCGATGAAATCCATCGTTTCAACCGATCCCAGCAAGACAGTTTCCTGCCCCATGTGGAAGATGGCACCATCACCTTGGTGGGGGCCACCACCGAAAATCCGTCATTCGAGATCAATGGTGCCTTGCTGTCGCGGATGCAGGTTCTGGTATTGCACCGTCTGGATGCGGCTGCCCTGGACGCGCTTTTGGTTCGCGCCGAGCAACTGATGGAGCGCCCCCTTCCGGTTCGGGACGGGGCCCGTGCGGCTTTGCTGGCCATGGCCGATGGGGATGGCCGGTATTTGCTTAATTGTGCGGAAGCGCTTTTTGATCTGGCGGGCGATGAGCCTGTGGATGAAGCGGGGTTGGCGCGGTTGTTGCAGCGCCGCGCCCCTGCCCATGACAAGGATCGCGAAGGCCATTATAATCTGGCTTCTGCCCTTCATAAATCCTTGCGCGGATCCGATGCCGATGCGGCGCTTTATTGGTTGGCGCGTGCGCTTGTGGGTGGGGAAGATCCAAAGTTCATTTTGCGCAGGCTGGTGCGTTTTGCCAGCGAGGATGTGGGACTGGCCGATCCCCAGGCTTTGGTGCAGGCTTTGGCGGCGAAGGATGCCTATCAGTTTCTAGGCAGTCCGGAGGGGGAACTGGCCATTGCCCAAGCAGCCCTTTATCTGGCGACGGCCCCCAAATCCAATGCGGCCTATAAAGCCTATAACACCGCCACGAAAGCGGCACGGGAAACCGGCTCTTTGATGCCCCCCGCCCATATCCTGAATGCCCCGACGCGGATGATGAAGGAACTGGGTTATGGCGCTGGCTATGCCTATGACCATGATACGGAAGACGGGTTTTCCGGGCAGGATTATTTTCCCCAAGATATGGGGCGGCGTGCGTTTTACAATCCGAAAGAGCGCGGCTTTGAACGGGACATCACAAAAAGACTGGCCTATTGGGCGCGGCTGCGCGCCGAGGCCGCGGGTCGCGGTGAAGCGGGCGATTAAGCGGGCTTTCGTTTCTTGGCGGAAATGCTTATATCCATGCCATGACACAGCTTGTTGTATTTGATTGCGATGGCACCTTGGTGGATAGCCAATCGGTAATTTTGGCGGCCATGCGTGCGGCCTTTGCGGCCCAAAGTCTGTCGCCGCCTGCGGATGAGGCGATCCGGCGTATTGTTGGCCTGTCTTTGCCCCAAGCCGTCCATGCCTTGTTGGGGGATGATCGCCTGCCTTTGGACCAAGGCATTGTCCCGGCTTTGGCGGATTCTTATAAAAATGCCTTCATTGATTTGCGCCATAGCCATGGTCACCGTCATGAGCCGCTTTATCCCGGTATTGAAGACACCCTTATCGCGCTGGGAGAGGCGGGGGTTTTGATGGGGATTGCTACGGGAAAATCCATGCGTGGTCTGGTGTCTATTCTTGAGCATCATGGCTTGTCCGACCATTTCATCAGCCTGCAAACGGCCGACTTGCACCCGTCCAAGCCGCATCCGGCCATGCTGGAAGCGGCCATAAGGGAAGCCGGAGCCAAGGCAGAACAAACCATTCTGATTGGCGATACCAGCTATGATATGCTGATGGCGAAGAATGCCGGGGCTATAGGCTTGGGGGTAAGTTGGGGCTATCATGCACCGGAAGATCTTGAAGCCGCGGGCGCCCATATCATTGCCGATGAGGCCGGGCAATTGCCGTCTGTTATCACGGGCCTTTATGCCGGCGTTCCCGCCATTATGTCGAAACGGACAGTGCCATGAGCCATGAACCGAAAATGCCGCCCAACCGTTATGGGTTTTTGCAGCTTGCCGGGCTGTTTCTGACCTTTGCGCTGCTGGTTTATCTGTTGATGGATTCCATGGAATATGTCGGCAGTTCGCAGGTGCTCACGGCGCTTTACACGGTGATGGCGCTTTTTCTGACGCTTTTGGTGGCTGCGGCCTTATTGATGCTGTTTTGCTTTTCCAACAAACGGATGGGGGCCGCCTTTGCCCGGCGCTTCCAGTATTTGCGTGATGCCTTTGCTGTGCCTTTGAGGCATTTGGGGCTGTTTGGCTATCACGCGGAAAGCGGGCTGGATGAAAAACGTTTTGCCACAAAGCGCAAACTCCAGCGTCAGGCGCGTCGCCATTATGCCCATAAAGACGATAATCCAAAATCCTGAAGCAGATATGTGACCATGAAACGATTTTATAAAGCCGCGACCTCTGTGCCAGCAGATACAGGGGAGGGGGAAGGCTTCGGCATCGCTTTGGATGGCCGCTTGGTAAAAACGCCACTCAAGCAACCGCTTCGGGCGCCAACCAAGGCGCTGGTGCAGGCGATTCAAGGTGAATGGGAGGCGCAGGGCGACAAGATCGATCTGGCGACCATGCCCATGACGCAGTTTCTCAATAGCGCCATCGATCGGGTGGGAATGCGTCGAGAGCCGGTGATCGATGAGGTGAGCGCCTATGGTGCCACCGATTTGCTGTGTTATCGCGCCGATGCGCCCGACACGCTGGTGGCGTTGCAAGAACAGCACTGGACCCCGCCATTGGAGTGGCTGGACCGTACCCACGGCATTCGCCTTGCCACCACCATTGGGGTCAGCCCGATTTCTCAAAAACCTGATGCCTTGGCGGCTTTGCGGGCTGTTGTGGCGTCTTTTGATGATATGCGCCTGATGGCCTTGCACAACGCCACGACCGTGACGGGATCGGTGGTGCTGGCACTTTCTTATCTGGCGGGTGCGCTTGACCATGCGGGCTTGTGGGCTGCGGCGATGGTGGACGAAGATTTCCAGATATCCCGCTGGGGCGAAGATGCGGAGGCGAAAAAACGGCGCGATCAGGTGCATGCCGAATTGACAGATTTGGACCGCTGGCTTTCCCTGATCTAAAGGATATGCCATCCTTGCCGCTTGGGATGTTATGAAGCCAAGGGGGATTGGATGTTCCGTTTATGTGCCTTGATCGCTGTGTTTCTTCTGCCAATATCCGCTTTGGCGCACAGCCCCGATCAAGATAAAGATGCCGCTGGGATGGCACCGGATGCGGCGCTGGAAAAGCTGTTTGCCGATGAATGGCAGGCGCGCATGGACCGACATCCCTTCTGGGCAAGCCAACGCGGCCTGCGTGACTATGATGCTCTGGTGCCCGATGCCTCGGCGGAGGCGCAACAGCGTTTCCAGCGTGAAGATCAGGCTTTTCTTGAGCGCCTTTCTGTCATTGATCGTGCCGGGCTTACGGTTTCAGACCGCTTGAACGCGGATTTGTTCGGCGCTGTTTTGGAAGAACGACTGGCCGAAAGGGCCTATGAGCCTTGGCGTATTCCCTTTGTTTCTGACAGTGGCTTTCATACCAGCGCCACCATGGCGATCGAGGCAATCCCTTTTAAAACCATCAAGCATTATGAAGACTATCTGGCGCGGCTTTCCAAGCTGGATGGTTATGTGGCCCAAAATATTGCCAATATGCGGGCGGGGTTGGAGACCGGCTTCACCATGCCGCGCGCCATTCTGGAAAAAGTGGCCCCCAGCTTCAAGGCGCTGGCGGTGGACCGTGCTGTAGACAGTGCTTTTTACGCGCCTTTTGACACGATGCCCGAAAGCATTCCGGAGACAGATCGGGCGCGTTTGCAAAAGGCCGCGATGGATGTGCTGAACCAGCGGCTGTTGCCTGCCTGGCGCGGGCTTTATGCGTTTTTCACCGAAGATTATATGCCCGCCGCGCGGGACACATTGGGGGTAACCTCATTGCCCGATGGCGATGCCTATTACGCCATGCTGATCCGGCAATATACCACTTTGGATCTTTCCGCCCAAGAGATCCACCGCATCGGCTTGTCAGAGGTCGCGCGGATCAAATCAGAGATGGAAGCCATTATTGACGGCTTGGGATTTGAGGGCAGCTTCGCCGACTTTTTGGAGTTTCTGCGCACCGATCCGCAATTTTACGCCAAAACCGGGCAAGAGCTTTTGAACCGGGCGGCCTGGATCGCCAAGCAGGCCGATGAAAAACTCCCCGCCTTTTTCAAGACATTGCCGCGGATGCCTTATGGGGTGCGGGCCGTGCCCGATGCAATTGCCCCGAATTATACCACCGGGCGTTATTGGGGGCCGGTGGATGGCGTGCGCGGTGGGCTTTATATGGTCAACACCCATGCCCTTGATAAGCGCCCCTTATACAGCCTGCCGTCGCTCACCTTGCATGAGGCGGTGCCGGGCCATCATCTGCAAATCGCTCTTGCGCGGGAAATCAAGGATGTGCCGGAGTTTCGCCGGGCCATGTATGTGACGGCCTTCGGGGAAGGATGGGGCCTTTATACGGAAAAACTCGGGGTGGAAATGGGGATCTATGAAACCCCTTATGAGCAGTTTGGGCGGCTCACCTATGAAATGTGGCGCGCCGGGCGCTTGGTGGTGGATACAGGGATTCACGCCATGGGCTGGAGCCGCGACGAAGCGGTGGCCTTTTTCACCGAGAATTCCGCCTTGTCCTTGCACAATATTAATACGGAAGTGGATCGCTATATCTCGTGGCCGGGGCAGGCTTTGGGCTATAAAATGGGCGAATTGAAACTTCTGGAGCTGCGGGCGCGCGCCGAAAAAGCCTTGGGGGACCGGTTCGATATCCGCGCTTTCCATGATGCGGTTCTGGAAAACGGCTCTCTGCCTTTGCCCATTCTGGAGCAGATGATCGACCGGTATATAGAACGTGAAACGGCGGCCACACAGACCGGGTCCGGGGCCGCCGCATCATTGCGTTCACAGTAAACAGGGGTGCTGGGTCAGACTTTTCCCAGCGCCTGTTCCAGATCGGCGATCAGATCGGAAGCATTCTCGATGCCCACCGAAACGCGGCATAGGGCATCGGAGACGCCGGCAATATCGCGCAGTTCTTTGGGGACCCCGGAATGGGTGGTGGATGCCGGGTGGCTGATCAGCGTTTCCGTGCCGCCAAGGCTGACCGCCAGTTTCAAGACGGTCAAGGCATTCAGGAAGCGGAAGGCCCCTGCCTGGCCGCCCTTTACATCGAAAGCAAAGGTCGAGCCGGGGGCAAGGCACTGGCGGGAATACACCTTATGGGCAGCGCTGCCCGGTTCTAAAAAGCCCAGATAATGCACTTTTTCGATCTTGTCGTGATCGCGCAGATATTCGGCGATGATCTTGGCATTGTCGGTGGCTTTTTCCATGCGGATCTTCAGGGTTTCAAGGCTTCTCAAAACCATCCAGCAGGTATGCGGGTCGATCTGGTTGCCAATGGCCCCGCGCAGGGCTTTCATGGGTTTTAGATAGGCGGTGGGTCCGGTGGCTCCCCCTGCAACCAGATCGGAATGGCCGCCGATATATTTGGTCATGGAATAAAGAACGATATCGGCGCCATGTTCCAAAGGCTTTTGCCATACCGGCCCAAGGAAGGTGTTATCCACCGCCAAAGGTGGCCGTTCGCCCGAAGAATTGCGCACATCCTTCAGCTTGGAAGCAAGATAGGCAATATCCACAAGGCCATTGGTGGGGTTGGCCGGGGTTTCCGCCAGTACCATGCCAATAGGGCCAAGCTCTGCGGCTTTTTCAAAGGCCTCGTCGATGGCTTCGACGCTGCGATTGGCGGCAAAGCCAACGGTTTTGATGCCCCATTTGGGCAAAACATTCAGCATCAGCGTTTCGGTGCCACCATAGATGGGCTGTGAATAAATCAGCACTTCGCCGGGCTTCATATGGGCCATGATGGCGGAATAAATGGCGGCCATGCCTGAAGAATAGACAATGGCCATTTCTGCATCGTCCCACAGCGCCAAGCGGTCTTCCAGCACTTCCATATCGGGATTGTTGAAGCGCGAATAGATCAGCCCGGCTTCTTCGCCGGGGCGGGCATCGCGGCGACCGCTGACCACGTCGAAAAAGTCGCGGCCATGTTCGGCGGATTCAAAAACGAAGGTGGAGGTCAGAAAAACCGGCGGCTTCAAGGACCCTTCCGATAGGGTTGGATCAAAGCCATAGCCCATCATCTGGGTTTCCGGTTTCAAAACATGATTGCCGATTTTACTTCGGCGGAAATTTTTTTTCTGGTCGGTCATCGTTGATCCTTGCTGGCCAGTATTTGTGTGATATCGGTGCTTGACAGGCTCTCTACATACCTTCAGTTGCGATGCTGTGCCATGCGTTTTGACAAGTTTGACCGTATCTTGCGATGAAGGGGTGCGGTGCTTTTGTTTTCCTTCTTAAAATGGGCTTTTATCGATGCTTGTTGTTCTTTCCCCTGCCAAGAAACTAGACGCCGAGTCACCGGCGGATACGGATCGGTATAGCCAGCCCCGTTTTATGGATGAGGCAAAAGCCCTTGCCTGCGTTGGAAAAAACATGGGGGCCGCCCGCCTGCAAGGGTTGATGAAACTGTCCGACAGCTTGGCGCAGCTTACACATGCACGCTTCCAGCAGTTTTCCCCGCCTTTCACACAAGCCAATGCGAAACCGGCGATTCTGGCATTTCGTGGCGATGTGTATCAGGGGCTGGACGCCGATAGCCTAAACGATGGCGCACGCGATCACGCGCAAAAACATCTGCGCATTCTATCGGGCCTTTATGGGCTGTTGCGGCCATTCGATCTGATGCAGCCCTATCGGCTGGAAATGGGGACCCGGTTCCGAACGGACCATGCCGCCGATCTTTATGGCTTCTGGGGAGACAAAATCGCCCAAGCCCTGAATGTTGATATGGAGGAGGTGGGAGCATCGTGCCTGATTAATCTGGCCAGCCGGGAATATGTGAAGGCGGTGGATAAAAAAGCGCTGGCCGCCCCGATGATTACCCTTGATTTCCGTGAAATGCGCGATGGCGAGGCGCGGATGATCGGCTTTTTTGCAAAAAAAGCACGGGGGTTGATGGCGCGCTTCATTGCGGAAAACCGCCTGACCAAACCGGCTGATTTGAAAGAATTTGCGGTGGACGGGTACAAATTCGCACCGACATTGTCTGATGACCGTGTCTGGACATTTTTGCGCCCCGATAGCCGCGCCGCTTGATATCTGGACAAATTGCACCAAATGACGTATATAATGCCTAAATGCGTCAATTGATGGAGGTTGCTCGTGCCGCATGCCCATAGCTTGCTCGCCCCCTCGCACGAGGCTGTACTTTCCAAGGCGTTGTTTGCCGCGGTGCGCCGCCTTGGCATCAGCCGCACCGCTATGCAAAAGATCATGGGGATGTCTGACAGCACTTTGCGTCGCATTGAGAAAGGGTCGGCCAGCTTAACAGCCAATCCCAAAGCCTATGAGTTGGGTGTGCTTTTAATCCGCCTTTACCGCTCTTTGGATGCCATTGCAGGCGGCGAAGAAAGCACTGTTAAAAGTTGGATGCAGTCAGAAAATACGGTTCTGGGGGGGACGCCCGCTGCCCTGATTCAGACGGTGGGGGGACTGGTGCATGTCACGGATTATCTGGACGCCCGACGCGCTCTCGTCTGAGTTTTTGCGGCTTGATCCTACGCATATATGGCGGCTGGTGGAGGCGCAATCGCGCGCCGCAACCATGAAGCTGGTGGACAGCCTGGGAGAACAGGCGCTGTTGGAAGATATGCTGGACGGCAGCAAGCCGCCGCTCCCCGTAGGCTGTTCCGGTCTTCATTATCTGTTGGCGACGCCTTTTCGTTATGATGCGTCTAAACCATCCAGCGTCACGCGGTTTCGCCGCAAGGGGTCGGGGGATGGCGTGTTTTATGCGGCGCGAAAGGTGGAAACGGCGGTGGCGGAAATGGCTTTTTACCGCATGTTGTTTTTCGCCGAATCTCCCAAAACCATTTTGCCGCGTCGGCCTGCATTGTTCACAGGCTTTCATGTTCCGGTTCACTCCGCGCGGGGACTTGATCTGACAGTGCCGCCTTTGTCTCAAGATGCGGATTTATGGACTGATAAGCGCGATTATGAGCCTTGCTTGCAATTAGCAGATTCGGCGCGTAAGGCGGGCGCCGAGATCATCGTGGCGCAATCGGTGCGCGATCCACAAAAAGGGAAAACGGTGGCGGTCCTAAGCCCAAAAGCCTTTGCCCAAAAAGAGCCGGATCTCACCAAACAGGAAAGCTGGGCCATTCATCTGCGCGCCGGCCACGCGGTGGCACAACGGGATTTTCCGCGGAAAAGCCTAAGCTTCGACCTTGCGGACATGGATGATGGCCGTTTGGGCGTTTATCCAGTGGCGTCTCGTTAAAGCAGCGGGGAAACGGCCTATTCCTTGGCGTCTATGCGGTCCACAAGGGGGCTGACCTGTTGATCCCTGGTCATGCCACCGATGGTCCAGAACGCGCCATTGGCGGGTAAGAGCGCCCGATGGTCCATGCTGGGCACCGGTTTATCAGCATAGCGCATCCACAGATCGTTGAAGGGATCATAGCCAAAGACCCGTGCCGAAGGCTGCGCCGGTGTGCCATCATAGCCGATGCCGTTATAATTATAGGCGGTTTTCGATCCACCGGCGAACAAGATCAGGCCGCGTTCATCGGACCCTGTTCCTGCCGCGCGATAAAGGGGCCCACCGCCATGGGACGCGATCTGATGCCATTCAATATCGGAAGGATCATCGGGATTGATGCGCCCCAGCCATGCTTGTGCCACAACACCAAAGCGGCGCTTGCCTTGGTCCTTTCCCAAAACCGCCACCCCGTCGATCACCAGCATATAATCGGCAACAAGACCGCCCGCATGGCCAAAAACCGGAATGCCGGGGAAGTCGGTGGCGTTAAACCACACGCCTTCTTTGGTGTCGAACACTTGCACCGTGGAGACATTGCCATCCATATGCCAGCCGCTTACCAGATAGATATAGCGGTCTTTATAGGCCAGCGCGATGCTGTCATCTACTGGCTTCGGGATGTCGGCAAGCCGGTGATAGGTATTTGTTTCGGGTTCGTAACGAAATGTGTGCGGGGTGGATATTTCATGCCCGTCCGCGGCCACCGTATAGCCGCCAAATAAATAGATCGCACCATCAAGGGCAACTGCAACGGATGCCAACCGCCCTTCCGGCACCGGCACCGGTGCAAGCCTTGTCCAGCGATCAGCCGTTACATCATAGGCAAAGGCTGCGGTGGACAGATCCTCAAAGCGCTTCCCGGCTTTCAGGCCCATGAAGCTGTATAAAACCGGCTCTCCCTGATGGTCGAGGCTGGCTGCCGCATTGTTGCTATGGGCTTGCGGCATTGGTGCATAAGGGCTTTGGGGCGGCATGGATTGGGGCGGTGTTTGGCTACAGGCGGCAATCAGCGCCACAAATGCGCCAAGGGCGGCCATGCGTAATCCTGTGCGGGGGGCGCCCATCACTCGTTTTCCAATTCCTCGCGCAGCATTTCCAGGGCCAGCCATTGCTCTTCCTTTTCTTCCAGCTCCGCCCGGCAGCGATCCAGCTTTTTGCTGGCCAGCATGAATTTGTCCGGGTCACGGCTATAGGCTTGCGGGTCGGCGATGGCTTTTTCAAGTAAAGAAATGTCTTGCTCAAGGGCGTGCATTTCCTTGGGCAGTTGTTCCAAAGCGTGTTTTTGCTTGAAACTCATGCGCTTGCTTGGATTTTTGGGCTTTTGAGGCGATCTGGATGCGGGGGCTGCGTTCAGGCGCATGGAAGGCTTTTGCGGATCGCTCGTTTTCGGTGCCTGAGCGGCTTGGCGCAGGCTGTCTGTATAGCCTCCGGCATATTCGGTGGCGGTACCATTGCCGTCCAACATAATGGTGCTGGTAACAAGGCGGTCGAGAAAATCCCGGTCATGGCTCACCAACAAAATGGTGCCTTCATAATCGGACAAAACCTCTTGCAAAAGATCAAGCGTCTCCATGTCCAGATCGTTGGTCGGCTCATCCAGAATCATCAGATTGGATGGCTTGGCCAAAGCGCGGGCCAGCATCAGCCGGTTTTTCTCGCCACCCGATAAGGCCCGTACCGGGCCGCGGGCTTGCGCCGGGCTGAACAGAAAATCCTTGAGATAGGCCACCACATGCTTGGGCTGGCCGCGCACCATCACCTGATCGGCGCTGCCGCCGGTCAGGGTTTCCCATAAAGAGAGATCGGGGTCGAGGCTGTCACGCTTTTGATCGATCAAAAGCATTTCCAGATTGGTACCCAGGCGCACCACGCCGCTATCGGGGGCGACCTCTCCGGTCAATAATTTTAAAAGCGTGGATTTCCCTGCGCCATTGGGACCGATGATGCCTATTCTATCGCCACGCATGATCCGCGTAGAGAAATCACTCAGCAGCACACGTTCACCAAAGGATTTGCTGATGGATTTGGCTTCGATCACCAGCTTGCCCGATGTTTTGCCTTCCGCAGCGGCAAGGGCGGCGGTGCCAGAGCGAGCAATGCGGGAGCGGCGTTCTTGCCGCAGGCTATCAAGACGCCGCAAACGCCCCTGATTCCGGGTGCGGCGGGCAGAAATCCCCTCGCGGGACCAACGGGTTTCTTCGGCGATGAGTTTGTCGAGCTTTGCAGTTTCGGTGGCATCGCGGGCATATTCTTGCTCTATCCATTCCTCAAAGGCGGCAAAGCCGCGCTCAAGGCGCTTGACCACGCCGCGATCAAGCCACAGACATGCGCTGGCAAGGCGCGATAGAAACGCCCGGTCATGGCTGATCACAATGATCGCACCGCGAAAGGCGGCAAGGCGGCCTTCCAGCCATTCAATGGTGGGCAGATCCAGATGGTTCGTCGGCTCATCCAAAAGCAGCACATCCGGTTCACCCAGAAAAGCGCGGGCAATGGCGGCACGGCGCTGCTCTCCCCCTGAAAGGGTGCGGGGATTGGCATCGGCGGGCAGATTGACTTCCGCCAAGGCCGCTTCCACCCGAAACGCGGCATCCGCCTCCGATGAGGGCAGGCCCGCCGCCACATAATCGAATAGTCGGTCATAGCGGCCCAGATCCGGTTCTTGCGGTAGATAGGCGATGGATATGCCGGGTCGGACGAATCGTTCGCCGCCATCGGCTTCGATGATCCCGGCAATAATCTTTAAAAGCGTGGATTTTCCCGCCCCATTGCGCCCCAACAGACACAACCGGTCGCTTGGCCCAATGGCCAGATCAATGCCGGAAAACAGGGTTTGCGCCCCCAGTTCGAGGCGAAGTCCGGCAAGTGTGAGTAAAGGAGGTGGAGCCATGGCGGCGAGAAGTGGGGCCAGCTATGCCATTTGTCAAGACCTCCGTAGGAGGGACAGGCCCCTTTGATGTGGCTGGAAGGGATGCACAAGCGGGTTTGAATTCCCGCTTCCTTTGGGGCAAAGGATTTCCTCGCCTTTCCAAGGCCATGCGCCCGTAGCTTAGTAGGATAGGGCGACGGTTTTCTAATCGAAGGTGGTCCGATCAGCACAATAGATAGCATCATTGCTGTGATCTGCGAGTATCACCTCTGCGGAAACGTGATTGGCTGATCTTATCTTTTTGATCTTTCCAGGCAGCGTTGAAACGCTGGCAGGTGGCGATTCTGCGATGCATCCTGCAAATTCAATAAAACATTGCGGACCGCTGCATCATCAAGATCGGCCAAAAGGCGGTCATACATTTCCGCATTTTCAATCTCGGCGGTGACGGCGGCCTCGCATGCTGCGGTGATTGAAGAGGGGGCCTCTATGCGGCCCGTCCATTTGTCTTCGGGTGGTTGTAGCCCAAGCCGCTCGAATTGACGCAGCAATGCCGAGGCGTGCCGATCTTCTGCATCAACAATATTGATGAAGGGTCGGATAGGGCCGAATGTTTCAATGACTTTGCGGTAGGTTGCACGGGCTTTGTATTCGTCATCAAGCGCTTCCGTCAAAGCGGCTACCGTTTTTTCATTCATGCTTCGTCTCTTTTTCCTGTATGGCTATGTCACGCTCAAAAAAGAAATACTCCTTCAATTCCTGACAAAATCATCACTGTTACGGCGCAGCCACTCAATCAGCGGCACAATCGCCTGATGCATGGTGAGCGTTTCCTTGCTCAGGCGTTCGCGGGGTGCATGCAGTCCTGTACTCACCTTCTTGCCGAACTAGTTTGTTATCAGCCAAGGTCGGGATTAACCGTGGACGTGAACGTCATGGGCCGAGTGCTTCGCCAGTATACGCTTCGCCCGTTCCTCGTGTTCAGCGTCTTTGGTGCGAACCCAGAGAATCAGTCCCCCATGCTCCAGTTGCTCGTGCAGATAATCAGCATGATGTTTGCCAACGATCGAAGCAAGCACACCACCGATTATCGCTCCGGCTCCACCGGCAGCCGCGCCCGCAGTGATCGCCGCTGCAAGCGGGCCACCGACGGCAATCGCTATGCCAGCAGCGGTGCAGGCAGCGATATACATCGGCGCTCCGATCAGTGCGCCCTTGGCGTCACCGATTGATTCGGTCGATATGTAAGCCACCGTGGGAACATTCGGATCGTCTTCAAGTTCCTCGATTTTTTTGTAAACATGTCCGAGCTTTTCCTCGACAGCATGCTCCCCCGCAAGGAGACTCAGTTCCGCGCGATCAAAATTTGAACTCAGCAAATCATCGATGGCTTCTTGCAATGTTTCCACTGTCTCGAACACGGCGACCGCTTCGCGAACCGGTTTCTCGTTCACATCAGTCATCATGAATTCTTCTTCCCTTTTTCTGTCGCTTGTTTAAAGCGACAAACAACCGCACCTGCCTCAAGTCTTTTTTCATCATACGGCGAGGTATTACTCTCGCCAAGATATCAAGATAAAGCTAGGAATCATTGGTCTGAGAATTCTATGTTTGAAGAATATTGTGTCCTTTAGCTGCTCTTGTCATGCTGTGGAGTTCCAATGGAAAGTCATTTCTGGACAGCTTTTCTCGCGAGTGTTCTCGCCGCATTGGTAACGTCGACGGGCATATATGTCATTCGCCGGTTTGAAGATTGGGGGCGGCGGAATAACACCTACTTTGTCTGTTTTGCCGCAGGCGTCCTGATCTCTGTCTCTTTTCTTCATATTATTCCCAAGGCTTTTGAAATGAGTCCGCAGGCACCGATGTTCCTGCTTGCCGGCTATCTGTTCATGCATTTCTTTAACCGGTTCATCACTGCATATGTGTGTGACCGGCCAACCACCGCTGAGTACGCCATAGGATTGGTCCCGATGCTGGGCATTGGCTTTCATTCCTTCATCGACGGCGGGATCTACTCCATAACCTTCACCGTTAGCACGTTCACGGGTGTATTGGCGGCCGTCGGAATGGTGCTTCACGAGTTTCCCGAGGGGATCGTCACCTACCTGTTGTTGATCCGTGGCGGCTTCAGCGAGAAAGCCGCACTCGTGTCAGCCTTTCTGGCCGCCGCGTTGACGACGCCGCTCGGCATGCTCGCATCGTATCCGCTCGTCAGCCGAATTGATATGCCACTGCTTGGGACCTTGCTGTCACTCTCGGCTGGCGCACTGGTCTATGTCGGCGCAACACACCTCCTGCCGACAGCGGAGAGAGAACCGGCGAAGTACAGCCTGGTGGCCTTGGGGAGCGGAATTTTGGTGGCAGTCGTTGTCATTCTGAGTAAGCCATAATCCGGACCGTAGGTGCTGGTCAGTCTGAGGCGAAGCGCTTAATGATTCAGACAAGGACCTGCATGTGGCTCATGTTATTCGTGACTTACATCCGAGCGACCTAGGGTCAGGACCTATTAAATTCGGGGATTCCCATTTGTTGTAATACGTGATTCACCATGGCAAAGG
>NZ_BMOV01000013.1 GCF_014647255.1 Iodidimonas muriae | reverse complement strand
CATTTTTTTCTGCAATCTGTATTGCTGCTATCGTAATTTGGTGGCTTTAATGAGTCCTGAACCTAGTCACTGAAAGGACACATATGGCGTGTGATCCACACGATATGCCATCACCGGGAGATTTCATGGCCCAAGATTGCTGTTCATCCCATACCCTCTCAAAACCTGTTGCAAAGGCGTCTCCCGGCGCGGTGCACACCTGCCCTATGCATCCGGAGATCGAACAAATCGGCCCCGGCGACTGCCCCATTTGCGGCATGGCGCTGGAGCCAAAGGATGCAACAAGCATCAGCGATGAACCGAACCCGGAACTGGTCGATTTCAAGCGCCGTTTTCTTATTGGCCTTGCCCTGATTGTCCCTTTGCTGATCTTGTCCATGGGGCCGATGCTGAGGCTGCCTGTGCATCACTGGATCGGCGCGCGCACGGCTTTATGGGGTGAATTGATCCTGAGCACGCCGGTGGTCTTGTATTCCGGATGGCCCTTTCTGGTGCGCGGCATAAAATCCTTCAAAAGCCTCAATCTCAATATGTTCAGCCTGATCGGCATAGGGGTAATGGCTGCCTATCTGTTTAGTATGGTCGCGGTCATCGCTCCGCAGATTTTTCCCGAAGGCTTCCGCAATGCCGAGGGCGCTGTGGGGGTCTATTTTGAAGCCGGGGCAGCCATCGTGGTGCTGGTGCTTTTGGGGCAAATACTGGAACTTCAGGCCCGCGACCGCACGGGCGATGCGATCCGAGCACTTTTGGATCTGGCCGCAAAAACAGCACGGATCATCCACCCCGATGGCCAGGAAAAAGACGTGCCCATCGAGGATGTCATTGTAGGGAGCCATATTCGCGTGCGTCCCGGCGAAAAAATCCCGGTGGACGGCGTTGTGATCGAAGGCCGCACGTCGGTGGATGAATCGATGATTTCCGGTGAACCAATTCCGGTGGAAAAAACCGGAGGGGATCAGGTTACCGGAGCCACGCTCAATGGCACCGGCACCGTGGTGATAGAAGCCAAACGGGTTGGTGCCGACACCATCTTGAGCCACATTGTGGAAATGGTGGCCTCGGCGCAGCGGTCCCGCGCCCCCATCCAAAAACTGGCCGATGCGGTGGCCGGAAAATTCGTACCCGCCGTGATCGCCATAGCCATTCTTTCCTTTATCGTCTGGGCGATCTGGGGCCCGGAACCGTCTTATGCCTATGCACTGGTGTCGGCCATTGCGGTGTTGATCATCGCCTGCCCTTGTGCTTTGGGCCTTGCAACCCCCATGTCGATCATGACAGCCACCGGACGTGGTGCACAAATGGGCGTGCTTATCAAAAATGCTGAGGCATTGGAGCGTTTTGCCAAGGTGGACACACTGATTGTGGACAAAACCGGCACCCTGACAGAAGGCAAGCCCAAGCTGGCCAGCATCACAACGGCGAAGGCTTGGCAGGAAAATGACGTGTTGTGCCTTGCCGCAAGCCTTGAGCTGGGATCAGAACATCCCCTTGCCGAAGCCATTTTGGCAGGTGCAACAAAGCGTGGACTTGATACATCACCCGTCAGCAATTTCGAGGCGGTGACCGGGAAAGGCGTGCGCGGCCAGATAGACGGCAAATCTGTCGCCCTTGGTAATGCGGCTCTAATGGCCGAGCTCGGACTTCACTCCCAGCCTTTGGAACAGGCCGCCAATAGGCGCCGCGACAATGGTGAAACGGTGATGTTCCTGGCGGTTGAAGAAACCATTGCCGGAATGGTTTCCGTGGCAGACCCCATCAAAGAAACCACTCCGGAAGCGCTCAAGGCCCTTCATGAATTGGGCTTTCGCATTGTCATGGCCACCGGTGATAATGAGCGCACAGCAAGGGCTGTGGCTTCAAAGCTGGATATTGATGAAATTCGCGCCGATGTTCTGCCCGCTGACAAGGCACAGATCATCAAGGACATGCAAGCCGCAGGGCATATCATCGCCATGGCGGGCGATGGGGTGAACGATGCCCCGGCTTTGGCACAGGCGGATGTGGGGGTCGCCATGGGCACAGGTGCCGATGTGGCCATTAAAAGCGCGGGATTCACACTGGTAAATGGCGATCTGGGCGGCATCGTTCGAGCGCGCAGGCTTTCCTTGGCCACCATGCGCAATATCAAGCAGAATCTGTTCTTTGCGTTGATTTATAACAGCGCGGGCATTCCCCTTGCGGCAGGGCTGCTTTATCCCCTGTTCGGTGTTTTGTTGTCACCTGTTTTTGCCGCAGCGGCCATGAGCCTGTCTTCGGTATCGGTGATCGGCAATGCCTTGCGGCTACGCACCGTGCGCCTTGATGCGTGAAGGATGCTAAAAAACACCAAGCCATAGGGCAATGGGAAGCAACAGATAGGCTGTAAAGAAGCTGATGCCCCACAAAGCGACCGAGCCGAAAAACAATCGCCGGTTCCACTTATCGGCAGACTGACAAGCCTTGGCCAGATCCGGATCGGCGGGGCACGCCCGGCCAGGACGAAACAATGCCCAGGCTGCCGCCAACAGCACCAGCGCCGTTAGCGCAAAGGTCCATTCCTTGTGCAGACCCAAAGAAGAAAGAAACGGCACAGTGCTGTATAGGCTGGCAACCGTTGCTCCCAAACCAAGGCTCACCAGAACAATGGGAATCACACAGCACACCAATGTGGTGGTGCTGCTGAGCAGGATCAGCCAGCCCCATTTTCGCGGCCTTGCCATTTTGCCGGCGTCCATATCAGGCGCGCTCATGGGCGGCCACCCTTTCTTGCTGGATTGGTGGGCATGCCACCGATCCATAAGAGCAAAACACGCAGCAATCACCTGCTTTCGGACGCAACAGGCTTTTGCAATTGGTGCACTCATAAAAGAACAGGCAGGCATCTTCCGGCATCGGTTCCGCCTTTTCAAAACCGCATGTCGGACAAGTGAGCACAGACTGCCGCTCGATCATGCCGTGCAGGCTCCGGTTTCTTCCTTGCCGCGATAGGTAAAGCCTTTTTCCTTAAACAATTCGAGCAGTTGTTCATCGGTGAAGGTTACTTTTTCATCATCGGCGCACACGGTGATCGTGCCATCACGCAGGCTGGATTTCACCGATTTCACCCCGTCGATTTTCTTCAGGGCCTTTTCAGATGTCGCCACGCAAAACGGGCAGGTAATCCCGTCGATATGCAGCACATATTGCGCGTCCTTGGCGGCGGCAGGGGCGGCGGCCAATAAAAGCGCACCCAGCACAAAACCAAATTTTCTCATCTGTTATTTCCTTGTTTCAAAGATTGATCCGAATACCGATGCGCACAGAAAAATCTTGCTGGAGATTGGTGCCATTGGTGCTTTGGGCCACGGGAATTTGCACCGCCCCTTCCAGCATCCAAAGCCTGCGGGCATAATGCAGCCCCGGCGTTAGAAAAAGCGTTTCACCGCCGCTATCGGGGTCGATCACCCCGTTCATCCGGGTGCGCCCCTCATGGCGGTAGTTCACTTCCAGCCCGCCGAACAAAAAGCCCTTGGTATAGGCCGATAGCTCCCGTGGATAAACGCGACGATAAAAGGCCGCATCGGCTTTGAACACATCGCCTTTATTGATGCCATTGGCCTTGGTATTTTCCTGCCAGAAAACCTGCCCATCGATATTCATATCCAAAGATGCCCAGGAAACAACGGCCCCCGCCAACCCATCCACAGAGCCGGACCCGGGCTGAAGACCCGGTGGAAGTTGTCCCAGACTATCGCGTTTGCGGTTTTCCCCGGTAGGAAGCTCTATCCCAAAGAATGGAGCAACCCGGAAAGCCCCGCCGGAAAAATCATGGCGATAGGCGGTATAGCGGGCAAACACCTGCACATCTCCCAAGCCATCGGCATCTCTGCTTAAACCAGATGCCGTATCCACATCACGCCGCAACCAGGATGCAGAGCCAAATAACGCCAAATCCGGCGACAGGCCATAGCCCAGCAGGGCCACATCACGCAGGTCCGAAAGCCCGGTTCCGTTCCGGCTCGCCTCGCTGTATATAAGCTGATTGCGTAAAACGAACGCCCCTTTGCCAACAGGCAAAGCCGTATTGAACGTAACGGGCGCGGCAAAAGCAGCGCCGCAGCCAAACAGCACGAGCCCGCCCGCGAAACCGAAGAGACGGTGCGGCAATCGCTTGATTTTAAACGCAGAAGAAACAGCAATAGCCACGAACGATACCCTTTTGAACGACTCATTGAAGAAGCAGCTTAATCCCTGTAGTGACTACAGGTTCAAGACTTAAATTCGTATAAGGGAAAAGGATCGGCAAATGGCAGCGCAGCGAACAACCATTGGTGCCTTGGCCAAAACCACCGGCATAAAAATCGAAACCATCCGTTATTATGAACGGATCGGGCTGATCCCCTCACCACCGCGCAGTGAAGGCGGGCAACGGATCTATGAAGAAGACGACCGAAAACGGCTGTCCTTTGTAAAACGGTGCCGGGAATTGGGATTCTCATTGGATGATGTGCGGACATTGTTGGACCTTCGACAAAATGACAATCGCACCTGCCGCGAGGTCAAAGAAAAAACCACCACGCATCTTCGGACCGTCCGCACCAAAATTGCCGATCTCAAACGCATGGAACGGGCGTTAAACACCCTCGCCCAAAGCTGCGAGGGTGGCGACGACACCCATTGCCCCATTCTGGAACAGCTTTTTGCATGAGCGGTACATTCGCCACACGACCCGCCCTTTTCTCTTTTTCTTAAAAATCGGGAACATTTTCGGCTGTCCGGCATCCAATGAATATCCCGCGCCCAACAGCGCTTTATGGAACCGGAGGACTGGAGATGAAAAAAGCCTTGTCGTTAGCCAGCGCATTGTTGGCGAGTGTCAGCCTGACTGCATTCGCTGGAAGTGCTGATAAATCCATTGTGAAATCCCCTCCCGCCTCGCCTTATCAGCAGGTAAGCAAATTGGTGCCGTTGCCCGATTTTCTACCGGGTATGGGGCAGTTGTTTGTTGATCCGGCCACCCTCCCCGCCGGACCATTTCTTGCTTATGACCATGATAAAAAGCTGGTCAGCACGATTTATATGGTGCCTTTGAAAGACATCAATCCAAACAACAGCTTCGACAATCTTAGTGCCCCCGGCGGCAATGTGGATCACGTAGATGTGTATTACAATGCCGGACATCCCGGCGTTGGCGAACCCCATGCGCATATCGTGATGTGGCATATCCCTGCCAATAAAGAATCTCGCGTGGCGAAATGAGCATTCCCCGGCGCACAGTGCTTTTGGCGGCAGGGGTCATCGCTCCCGTCCTCATCGCGCCGTCTCGGCTATTGCGCGCTGGGGCCGCCATTGAGGTTGCCATGCAAGGTAACCTCAATGGCGGATATGTCTGGTTTGATCCCATTGGCCTTCACATAATGCCGGGTCAAACCGTTCGCTGGTTCAACCACGACCCGGGCAATGCCCACACCGCAACGGCCTATCACCCGACAAATTACCAACGTCCGCGGCGCATCCCTGAAACCGCACAGCCATGGGATTCAGACTATCTCATGCCTGGCGAAACATTCTCTTTCACCTTCGAAAAAGAAGGCGTCTACGATTATTTCTGCGTGCCCCATGAACAAGCCGGAATGGTGGGGCGCATTGTTGTCGGTTCGCCGAAAGATACCGCTTGGAAGAATGATGCGGACCTTCCAAAAGCCGCCCTCAATGCCTTCCCTAGCGTACACGATATTTTGGCACGGGGAAGAATCCATGCGGAAATGGCGCAATGAGATCAGCCACGCATAGTGGATCGAGGGCAGCACAAAGGACTTCGGATGATGCACTTTTAGCCCGTGTGCAACATGGTGATGAACCGGCCGTCCGAGCTCTTATCACTCGTTATAATCAGCAACTTTTTCGCGTTGCACGCGGTATTTTGCGCAACGATTCGGAAGCCGAAGACGTAGTACAAGAAGCCTATTTACATGCTTTTACACGACTTGATGACTTCCGTCATGAGTCTGCTTTTTCCACATGGTTAACCCACATCGTCCTCAATCAAGCTTCAAATCGATTACGAAAAAATCGCCGCCGCAAAGCTCAATTATCACAATTGGCAGAAGAAACCCGCACCCCTTCAGGAGCGACACTGGTCGTGTTTCCCACGTCCCCTCGACCTGCCACCCCCGAAGCACAGGCCGTCCGTCATGAAATCCAGAAAATTCTAGAAACGGCCGTAGACAATTTGCGCACGCCCTTACGAATGGTTTTCATTTTGCGCGACATTGAGGGGATGAGCACAAATGAGACCGCCGAGCTGCTTTCAATTCGCCCAGAAACAGTGAAAACACGGCTGTATCGCGCTCGGCAATGGATGCGTAGCACTTTGGAACGCTCCTTTGCACCCTGCTTTCAAGATATGCACCCCTTTGAGGATAAACAATGCCTTGACATGGCGGATCGCGTTATAATCACTCTTGCTCAGCGCCTGAATAACGCGAAAAATTAATCAGCAATCTAATCGCATTTAATACCTGACCAAGTAGAATAAACGGCGACCAAGCCTTATTTCATACTCAAAATACGCGCGATAAGGGTCTTGATATTTTCCCTGATAGACCCTTCATTTGCCAATCTCAGGCGTTTAACCCCATAGATAGACTCCCCTAAAGATGCCGTGTAGGGGGTAGAAATCTCTTCTTCTAAGATCAAATTTCCAGAGCTTTTTTCGGTGATGAGATAGCTTACATCTGATGTAACGGTATAATTGAATCCGAAAAGCGGTTGTTTCACTTTCGCAAGAATTGCACGTAATTCATATTTTGCTTGTTCCGGTGTTTCCGCCATCAACCCGCTATGCTCCAGCGAGTCCGCCAACGCCTCATGAAAGGCATCTGAATCAATTTCAGATGTCCAAAGCGGGTTTGTCTCTTCACCCCCGGAAACGGAAGTGATCATCAGGGATTGTAAAAAGCGGCTGTTTTCTGCCTCTTTCACAAGCGCGCTTTGATCGACAATCATATTTTGTTTTTGTGCGGGGGACGCGCAGCCTGCCATTAGAAAAACAAAGAAACCAAAGACAAGCCTTGAAGCATATTCACGCATTTTATGTCCCCATGCCCACACTGCTTTGCAGCGTTTTTTCCTCACACAGATTTCAATATATTCAAGAAATAATAGTCTCCTCGAATTATTAGAATATTTTTTAGAGCACCTTCAATCTTCTTTTATTTCCCGCACCGCGCCCCCTCAATTTCCATCGAACGGCACCAGACAAAAGAGCTTGTTATCAGCAAGAATATACTCTGTGATGAAAGTTCGCACTTAGAAGAAAGGAGCCTCAGGCTGCTATGCTTGTTCTTCATGCTCATCCCTCCTCTTCCCTTGCGCTTAAATTGCGCAAAATTCTTGCATTGAAAGGCTGCACTTATGGATTGACCGAGAATGGAGACCCCTTCGACAAGGACGAAGCTGGCATTTATATCCAATGGGGTCGGCGTTTTTTTAGCGGAGCGCAATTGGCCACGCTGGCTTTAGAAGCTGCCTGTCCAGAGCCGACATTGTTTCCCAATGGTAATAACGGCATGCCTTTGGCGCTTGGCTTTTGGAGCGCCCATGCGATACGGGCTAGCGAAGAAAACCCTGAAACTCTTTTGGCCCATGCTCAACTTTTGGCGCGACAACTTGCCGATGGCCGACCCTATTTGCAAGGTACCCGCCCCGGCCTTGCCGACGTGGAAGGGTGGTTTTTTCTCACATCCTGTCCAGCTATAAAAAGGCCAGACGCGCACTTAGCTTCGTGGCATCGAAGAGTTCATGCACTCGGGCTTGGCACGGCGCAAACGATGACTCTCACCGATTGCGCCGCGATACCGGAAGAAAAGGCTGCCCAAACACTAAAGCTTGGCCCATTGGCAAGCGATGAGCGCTTTGATCACCCGGTTCTAGGAACGGGAAATCTCGCCTATCCGCTATTATAATCCCTTCCCCCTAAAGGCTTTGCTGGTGGGGTGGCCGAGGGGCAGCAAGCCCGGTTTCCTCAAGCGCATTCTTTCTCAGCTCTTCGATGGGCGGACCAAAGTCGAACACTGGAATGTCTTCGCGGTTGGCTCGCATATCAGCGCGCAACGCATTGGTAGCCGCTTCATCCACTTTTCCGGCATCATCCAACACCACACCATAACGCTTGGCCCCTTCACGGCTTACCAGTCCGCGCTTGTATTCAAGGGCCAGAAGGTCCGCATCCCGCTCCAGAGGGTCGCCCCAACCGCCACCGCCCCAGGTGATATAGTGAAGTTGGTCGCCATCATGGACCTTTAGTTCGTCGATCTTATTTCCGATCACCGTGCGGGTGCCGTCGGCACGTTCAAGGATCTTGCGGGCACGCTTGCCCGGTGTTCCGCCATTGACGCCCCAAGGATGAATGAACCAGCGATCATCATGAATAGAAATGGTGCCTTCGCTCAGGAAACGATAGGTCATGATGATACCATTTCCTCCCCGGTGCTTGCCTGCACCACCGCTGTCGATCTCGGTTTCATAGCGCTCGATACGCATAGGGTAATAACGTTCCAGAAATTCGTTCGGAACATTGGTGAAACCCGGCCATAAAGAATGTCCATCAGGACCATCACCAAAGGGCCGCCCCGGAATACCGCCAAAGCCAATCTGGAAAAGCTGAAACCAGCTTCCATCGGGATTATACCCGGAAAACATCAAATGCGGGCTGGAGGAAAAACCCGCAGCATTAAGGAACTGCGGCTGCCTTTGCCCCAAAAGTCCACCCAAAATATCAAAAATCCGGCCCAAGGCATGCGTGCGGCAAGACAGCGCCGCGGGGAATTTTGGTTTTAAAAGCGAGCCATCAGGGATGCGCACATCCACCAGTGGATAAAAGCCATCATTGAACAGGATCTGCGGATCGAACACCATGATCATATAGATGCCAAAAAACATCTTGAACATGTTTTCATTCATATAAAAGTTGATCGAACTTTCCGATTGTGGGTCGGTGCCATCAAAATCGAGGATCACCCGATTTCCTTCACGCCACATGGTGCAATGAATCTTATAGGGACCAAATCCCCTGCCATCGTCGCAAATATAATCGGTAAAGCTCAGCTTCTCTTCCGAAACCGTCGTCTGGATAAGCTGCTCCATGGCCCGATAATTGCGCGCCAGCAATTCCTCATTGGCGGCAACAAACACATCATCGCCAAACCGCGCACACATTTCATGCACCCGCCGTTCAGCAGCGCGACAAGCCGCCAAAAGAGCGTTCAAATCCGATCGGCACCATTCGGGCATACGCACCTGATGCAGAACCAGATTGAGAATTTCCTCTTGAAATTCGCCTTTTTTATAAAGCTTCACAGGCGGAATACGGATGCCTTCTTGAAAGATCGATCCACCATCCGTAGGGAGCGATCCGGGCACCTTCCCCCCCACATCGGTTTGATGTCCGAAATGAGAAGCCCATGCGACCAACCGTCCATCGCGGAAAATAGGCAGCAAAATCAACCAGTCATTATTATGGCTCACCGCCCCTTCACAAGAATAGGGATCCGAGAGCCAGATCACATCGCCATCTTCAATATCCCCCTCAAAACCATTGAGGAATCCCTGAATAAAGCTGCCAAACTGCCCGACCACCATACGACCTTTACGGTCCGCAATCAGCGGAAAGGAATCGCCCTGTTCACGAATGCCGGGGCTCATGGCTGTGCGATAGACCGTCGCGTCCATTTCGTTACGCGCATTTTTGAGTGCATTTTCAACGATATCCAATGTGATGGGATCCACCTCACAGGGATTGAAAGGCGTCGGATTGGTTTCCACGATACGTGCTGTCATCAAAAATCTCCGAATTATCTGGGCTTGCCGAGCCGATCAGGCCTGCACGATCAGGATATTGCCGTGATCGTCGATGTCCGCGACGCAGCCATCATGAAGCAAGGTGGTGGAATCCATCTCGATAATAACAGCGGGACCAACGATATGATCTCCTGCCCGCAATCGGTCACGGGCATAGATTGCCGCCGCTTTTTCCTCGCCCCCCATATACACTTTGTGGTCACGCAATTTGGCCCCTGAAGGATCACCATTCCCTGAAGGAATGACCCCGGGTTTCAACTCACCAGAAGGGCCAAGGGCTGTTACCCGCACATTCACCAGCTCGCGCGGCACATCCAGATTGAAGGTAAACAACCGCTTATGTTCGGTGTCGAAGCTTTGGATCAGTCTTGCAAGACCGGTTCCCTTACGGAAGGCTTCCGCCTCGATTGCAAGGGGTACCTCAAAGGCCTGACCGCGATATCGCACGTCTATTTCATAGCGCAAAGTGATCTCCGACTGTGCAATATCTTCCGCAATCAGATCTGCCGTAACTTCCGAGCCGATTTCATCAAGTAGAGCCGCGATTTCTTCGTCGCTGGTTTGGTCATTGGTCCGATTGAAACTGCGCTGTGTTTCCGCCCGAAGCCGCGTGGTGGCATCGCCATAAGCACATAGAACGCCGGGGCTTGGCGGAATCACCACAGGCCAAGAGCCCATGAGAAGTCCCAAGGCATTGGCGTGCAAAGGACCCGCGCCACCAAAGGCCATCAGCGCAAAATCACGCGGATCATAACCTTGCTGCACCGAAACCAGCCGCAAAGCCCCGAACATATGCTCATTCACAATATCGATGATACCTTCGGCTGCTTTTTCCACCGAAATATCAAGCGCATCGGCCACGGATTTCACGGCAAGCCACGCGCCTTTTCGGTCCAGCTCCATATCGCCGCCCAAAAGGCTTTCCGGCAGATATCCCAACACCACATTGGCATCGGTTACAGTGGGGAGCTTTCCGCCTCGCCCATAAGCCGCAGGGCCAGGAAGAGCACCGGCACTTTCCGGGCCAACCCGCAGGGCTTTTGTCAATTCCGGCACATGGGCGATCGACCCACCACCCGCGCCTACCGTACGAATATCGAGAGAACTGGCGCGTACCGTCAGATCTCCAACCGATGTTTCACGGCGCAAACGCGGTTCGCCATTTTCAATCAGCGCCACATCCGTAGATGTGCCCCCCATATCCAATGTCAGCAAATTATCGATCCCGGCATTGCGCGCCACCCATAACGCACCGGCAACACCGCCTGCGGGACCAGACATCAGCAAGCTCACCGGCGCTTCCCGAGATTTTTCGGCAGACATCAATCCACCATCGGAACGCAGCAGATTAAGCTGGCCGTTCATGCCCCACTCCACAAGGGACTCGCGCAGATGCTGCACATAACGGGCCACCACCGGGCGCACTGCGGAATTGGCAACCGTCGTAAGCGTGCGCTCATATTCCTGCATTTCAGGTAAAATATCGGCAGAGATGGTCACCGGAATATCAGGGAAAATGTCCGCGCAGATTTCAGCGACCCTCCGTTCATGGACGTCATTCACATAGCTGTTGATCAAGCAAACGGTTAGCGCCTCAATGCCTTCTGTCTTCAATGCCTCCAACCGCTGGCGCAGGGTCGCTTCATCAAGCTCGCGCACGATCGATCCGCCGGCCCCGATCCGTTCCGGAGCTTCAATGGTACATTCCAAAGCCGCCATCGGTTCGGGCTTGGGCCATACAATCCAGCCAGCAAGACCGCCGGGCACAAAGGACCGGGCAATTTGCAGAATTTGTCGATAACCTTGGGTAACCACCAGCCCCACACGGGCTCCCTTGCCTTCAAGAACAGCATTGGTAGCAACCGTCGTGCCGTGGAAGAAATAGTTCACATCTTCAGGATTCACGCCCACTTCTTCACATACTTTGCGCGCGCCATTGATCACCGCACGGGACGGGTCATCGGGCGTAGAAGGCACCTTCCCACGCCATGTTTTACCTGATGCATCCTCAACCACCAGTACGTCGGTAAAAGTTCCCCCGACATCGACACCCAGCCGGTAACTCATCTGACACTCCTCCGCTGCTTTTGTTCCTCATGGGCGGGAAAAATACCTGCCCGCGATACCTGCGCCGGCAAGGTCCGGCCTAAGAGACCACCCAGCCAGATTGTAGTTCCAATCAATTTGTTCAGATCAATGGACGACGCCACACCGGATCGTTGCAGCAAATAGACAAGATCTTCCGTGGCGATATTGCCGGTAGCCGCGGGGGCAAAAGGACATCCCCCAACCCCACCGATGGAGGCATCTAGCCTATCCACCCCTGCTTCATAAGCGGCCCAGGCATTGGCAATACCGGTATTGCGCGTATTGTGAAAATGTGCCCGTAAAGGAATATGCCCAACGGCCTCTCGCACCCGTCCCACTAGATCGCTTACCTGCGATGGGACCGCAACACCGATGGTATCGGCCAGTGCAATTTCGTCGGGCTCAGCTTCGGCCACGCGCTTAGCCATATCCACAACATGCACCGGGTCCACCTCACCTTCAAACGGACACCCAAACACTGCTGATAATGTGACTTGTGCACTCATCGCTTCCTGCTTGGCGCGGCGGATCATGTCACAAGCCAGCATCACGCTTTCCATGCAGGTTTGCCTTTGATTTTTCCCCGCAAAGGTATCGGTGGCAACAGCGACGCAGCCAATATCATCAATTGAAGCACCTTCGGCTTCCCGCGTGGCCAAAGCCCGAAGAAATCCACGCTCATTGAGCACAAGCCCAATATAGCTGACATCATCCCGAACAGGGAGAGCGGCCACCACGGCTTCAGCATCTGCCATTTGCGGCACCGCCTTTGGATGAACAAAGCTGGCCACTTCTATCCGTTTCACGCCAGCGTCAATCAGGCGGCTTATCAAGGCCACTTTATCCGCCGTTCCTACCGCCACAGTTTCATTCTGCAGGCCATCACGCGGCCCCACATCAATAAGTGTGACGGGCTTTCTGACTGACATAAAAGAATTCTCCTGCTTCCCTTGTGAGTCCGTTTAATTGTATGCAATAAGAAAAATCAATTGTATACAGTTATCCGACGTGGTTGTGTATAAATTTGGCATTGCAGGTCAGGAGAGAGAGGATGGATGCAGTGAAAACTGAGCCCCAAGGCGCACTAAAAGGCTTACGTCTTATCGAAATGGGCCAATTGCTCGCCGGACCTTTTTGCGCCCAGATCATGGGCGACCATGGTGCCGAAGTCATCAAGGTAGAGCAGCCTGAAGGGGGAGACCCCATGCGCCAATGGGGGCAGAAAAGTGGCCTGTGGTGGCCCATTGTTGCGCGCAACAAGAAGTCTGTCACACTCAATCTGCGCACCGAAAAAGGCCAGGAGTTGCTAAAAGAAATGGTTTCCAAGACGGATTTTCTTTTAGAAAATTTTCGTCCCGGAACGATGGAACGCTGGGGCCTTGGCTATGAAACCCTGAGCGCCATCAATCCTCGCCTGATCATGATCAGGGTTTCCGGATTTGGGCAAACAGGACCATATGCCAAACGCGCCGGATATGGCTCGATCGGTGAAGCCATGGGAGGGCTGCGCAATCTGGCAGGCCACCCGGACCGGCCTCCCAGCCGTATCGGCATTTCCATTGGCGATTCTCTGGCCGCAAACTTTGCCTGCATGGGGGCGTTGATGGCCCTACATCACAGGGAACGCACTGGCAAAGGGCAAATGGTAGATAGTGCAATTTATGAATCGGTTCTGGCTATGATGGAATCCACCGTGCCGGAATATACCGTTGAAGGCTTTTTACGGGAACGCACAGGCTCGGTTTTACCCGGAGTCGCCCCCTCCAACGCCTATCCTGTAAAGGATGGAGAGGTGCTGATTGGCGCCAATCAGGACACCGTATTCAAACGCTTTGCCCAGGCCATGAAGCGCCCCCAACTGGCTCAGGATCCACGCTATGCGACCCATAGCGCCCGAGGATCCAATCAAGAAGAGCTGGATGACCTGATCTCCCAATGGACATGCACATTCACATCCAAAGAACTTCTTGATTTAATGGAAGAATATGGCGTTCCTGCGGGCAAGATATTCAAAGCACCGGATATGCTGGAAGATCCGCATTACAAGGCCCGTGAAGCGCTGGTTAAAGTCCCCCACGAGCAGTTCGAAAATCTGTGGATGCAAAATGTTACCCCGCGCCTGTCCGAGACGCCCGGGCATATTGCCTGGCCCGGCCCGAAACTGGGCGAGCACAATGAAGAAGTTTATGGCAAACTGCTCGGAAAAACCCGCGAAGAGCTCGCCCGCTTGTCTGAAGATGGAGTGATCTGATGGCCGCGACCCGGCAACCAAATCATGAACAGGATTATGCCAGCGCCGGCTTTGGGAACCGGCTTGGAATGGGGCGTCGCCCAGCCCTTGTGGTGGTCGATATTGTCAAAGCATATCTGGACCCTGCCTCACCGCTTTATGCCAATGTAGAACCCGCTGCCAAAGCCGCCGGGAATTTGGTAAATGCCGCGCGAAAGGCCAATATTCCGGTGATATTCACCAATGTGCGCTATACACCCGGCGGCGCAGATGGCGGCCTGTTTTTCCGAAAAGTGGCGTCTCTTAAGGTGTTGGAAGCCGGGAACCCTATGGGAGAGTTTCCCGATCACCCAGCCCCCATCGGCAATGAACTGGTGGTGACAAAGCAATATGCCAGCGCCTTTTTCGGCACATCGCTGGCATCCACTCTGGGCGCAATGGGAGTGGACAGCTGCTTTATCTGCGGATTCACCACATCAGGCTGCGTAAGAGCCACGGCCCTTGACGCCATGCAAAGTGGCTTCATCCCCTTGGTTGTGCCGGAAGCGTGCGGCGACCGGAATGCTCAGGTGCAACAAGCCAATCTATTCGATCTTGGGCAGAAATATGCCGATATTGTCCCTCTTGATGAAGCTCTAAGCCTCATGGAGAACCTTATTTCTCGCGGTTAAAACTATGAAGGGCCGCATGAATATGGGACACCATCACCGATTGCGCCCATGAGGAGTCGCCCGCGCGCAAGGCTTCGACAATTTCCCGGTGATGTTCATTGGAACGTTTGAGATTGGCCATAGAATAGCGCTGCAATGTACCGATCAGCACCGGCTGTTCAGTTAGATTTTGCAAAAAAACCCGTAAGCGCGCACTGCCTGCCATATCGATAATCAAGCTGTGTATACGGCGATTGGCATCCAAAAAAGTATCCAACTGATACCCATCGCTATCAGACAAGGCTTCATCAATGCGTGCAACCTGCTTATCAAGAAGCGCTAAAGTCTCTTCATCAGCATTTTTTGCCGCACGCGCAGCTGCGACCCCCTCCAATACGGCACGCAGTTCGAACAGATCTTCCTGATCTGTTTCCGATATCTCCATAACATAGGTGCCGCGATTTGGAATTTGCTGCACAAACATATCGTTAGCTAATTTTTGCAGCGCCTCACGGATAGGGGTACGACTCACCCCACAAAGGGTTGCCAATTCATCTTCAACCAAGCGGTCACCGGGGTTGAACTCCCCGCGCAAAAGCCGCTCCCGCAATTCCCGATACGCTTTCTCCGACGCTTTCGACATATCTCACTTACCCCATCAGGTTGGATACAGCGTCGTTCACATAGTTGTGCTTGACGCGCCATTCTGTATACAATAGCATTCTCTCAGAAACTCTAGCGAACTATAATTTCACCGTAAAGGTAGGAAGCTGGGAGGAGGCAGAGACGATGCCGCGTATCAAGATAATCGTACCTATCCCAATGGACGAGAGCGGTGTTGAAAATCGTGCCGCACAACTCCCTAGCAGCCAGATCGCGTCAGGTTACGAGGTAGACTTCGAGGCAGTCTCGTACGGCGCAGCACTCGGCGACAGCTATTACGATATGCTGCTGATGGATATGTCCGTTTTCGAGGCCGGACTAAAGGCGGAAGAAGAAGGATATGATGCCGTTTGTATCGACACTGTATCCGATAGCGGTCTTTATGCCCTGCGCTCGCGTCTTTCGATCCCCGTTGTCGGTCCGGGGCAAACCGCCCTTCATATGGCGTCCATGCTGGGTCACAAATTTTCGATTATCACCATGTGGGATGAATGGTTCCCGCTCTATCGGAAAATCCTTACTGAATATGGACTTTGGGGCCGTCTGGCCTCCATGCGATCCATTAAAACACGCCCGGACCTCTCTGAATTGCTCGAAGGCAAGGAAGATGTGGTGTTTGAAAAGCTGGAACAAGAGAGCCTCGCGGCCATCGAAAAGGATGGCGCCCATGTGATCGTTCTTGGGTCCACCACCATGCATCAAAGCCACGGCTATCTGGCAGAACGCCTACCGGTGCCGGTAATCAACCCCGGACTAACCGCCTACAAAATGTGCGAACTGATTCTTGAATGCGGGCTATCCCACTCGAAGCGAGCCTTCCCCACACCTGAATGTCCGAAAGACTCTGAGATTTTGGCAAGGAGATCCTGACATGACTTTCGATGTTGCATGGCTAGGAACCAAGTATCCTAAAGAGCGAGATGGAATCGCCCCTTACGAGTATTATGTGGATATTGTGACAAAGCGTTATTTCCACGGCGTGGATAACAAGAATCTGGATCTAGTCCTCGATTGTTTTCACGAAGATGCTTTCATCCATGAAATGACATCAGACACCCGACATGACGGTCGCGATCAAGGCATTCGCCGTATGTTCCAAGATCTTTTATCAAATAATGATCGCATCTGGCACGGAAATTTTGTGCATACAGTTGATATTATCCGGCAATCCGTATGCTCTCAATTCAGCGTAGAAATAAAGCCTGATGGATCAAAAGAACATCGCTATGAAAATTGCAATCGCTTTTATTTGAAAGACGGCAAATTTACGCGCGTCTTTGTTTATATGAGCGGTGAAAACCTTCTAGTTTAGGAATATAATCAATCATGCAATATCAAAGTGATCTTTCAGGAGACGAGCTGATAAATCTTGCCGTGAAACGGTATTTCGGCAGCGTCGATAATAAAGACATGGACGGCACATTAGCCTGTTTTCATGACGAAGCCATACTGACAGTCCAAACCTCCCTTACAACGCATGCCGGCAAGGCAGCTATCAAGCGCATGTTTGCTGATTTCTTCAGCAGTTTCGAGCGGATCATCCATCGTGACTTCGAATGTACCGCAGATCCCGCCAATGGCCGGATCTGCGCCAGTTTCACCGCCGAACTGATAACCAAGGATGGCCGCACCAACTTGCTACATAACACAAATTTTTGGCGCGTTCGCGGCGACCGTTTCCAAGAGGTCTATGTCTATATGAGCGGAGATAACGTATTGATATAATATAACTTTTTATAAGAACGCCAAATATTCGACCGCAAGGAGGCTGCTTTGAAACTGTTCTATTCCCCCTTCCATTCTTTCATCCACAAGACGTTGGTGGTGACGCATGAAACGGGCCTTCAGGATAAGATCAGCCTTGTCCCTACATTTCCCTTCCGGAACCGAAATGGCGATGATGTAAGCGGTCAATATTCTCTGGCCCCTATCAATCCACTGGATAAAGTACCAACACTCGCGCTGGCCGATGGGCAGGTCATCTTTGGCAGTCAGGCCATATGCGAATATCTCGATAGCCAGCGCATATCTGGTCCCCCTTTATTCCCTTCCATCGCCCTTAATAACGGCAAAACCCGCATGGAGGCGATCACTCGCCTCGCCCTTGCCGACATGATGTTCGAACAAACCGTCCAGATGGTGATGGAAGGCTGGTACCCGGAAAAAGAGCAGCACCTAAAAACATTCCAATGGATCTGGCCCAAGATCGAACGTGGCCTTGATCATCTGGAGGTTGAGGCAAAAAAAGGCTGGGATCACTTTGACATCGGACATGTGGGCATGTTGCAGATGATTTCCTACACCGATTTTCGCAACAAATTCTATGGCGATGCCGATCCAGTCAATCCCGGTTATAACTGGCGCAAAGGCCGCCCGGCATTAAGTGCATGGTTCGATGAGGCAACGCGGCGCGATTCCGTAAACTGGTTTTGGAACAAAGACTTCGAGGCTGACGAGAGCCCCGGGTTTTTCAGAAAATCGATCAATGAAGTCCTATCTTCTCAGGGGAGAGCCTCCCTATGATCGAGCTTTATTACTGGCCGACGCCCAATGGTCATAAGGCATCTATCGCCCTTGAGGAAATGGGCTTCGCCTATGAAGTCCATCCAGTCAATATCCTGAAAAGCGAGCAATTCAAGGAAACGTTCCTTGCGCTCAATCCTAATCACAAAATCCCCACTCTTGTGGACCGCTCAGGCCCCGAAAAACAGCCAATTACGTTGTTTGAATCTGGTGCAATCCTTGAATATCTTGCAGAAAAATCTGGTCGTTTTTTGCCCACCGAAGCGCATGCACGGTGGACTGTGAAAACATGGCTTTATTTTCAGGTGGCCAGCATGGGACCAATGCTGGGGCAATGCGGGCATTTTCTGGGATATGCCCCTGAAGATGTGCCTTATGCCAAGGTCCGCTATCACACTGAAACAAAGCGGCTCTATAGCGTTCTAGAAGGCCAGCTGAAATCTCGAGAGTTTATCTGCGACGAATATTCCATCGCAGATATGGCCACTTATCCGTGGATAGCACCGGTTATCCGCGACCTTCATCATATGAATATCGACGATTACCCGAACTTAAAACGCTGGGCGAAAACGATTGAATCCCGCCCCGCCGTGCAGCGTGGCATGGCTGTGCTGGGGGATGTGATGAAAATCGGAAATCCTGATGATGATGCGCGAAAGTCGCTGTTTGGATCGCAGCAATAACCGTTCGTCACAAAGGCAATTTAATAAACAGGGAGAACAATAATGGCTAATCCAATCACGACACGACGACTTTTGAGTTCTGTGGGAAGTTTCGCCCTTCTTGTCGGCGGACCTGTTCTGGCTCAGGAAACACAACCAACAGCCGATAGTAATACAACCCTTGAAGAAATTGTGGTCACAGCACGCCGGTTCGCAGAATCCATTCAAGACGTGCCTGCCACCGTTTCAGTAATCGACGGTGCCACCATCAGTGATGCCGGTGTGGAGCGTGCGGAAGATTTCATCAGCCTGACCGCCGGTGTCAGTCTTGTGAACGCTGCGGAAGCTGGCGATACGCAGGTAAATATTCGTGGCATCAACGGAACCAGAGATGCGGAATCCAGCTTTGCCTTTGTGATGGATGGCATCCTCTACACCAACCCGGCAGCCTTTAATCGCGAATTTACAGCTCTTCAACAGATCGAAATCCTGAAAGGGCCACAAGGGGCCATTTACGGACGTAACGCCGCCGCCGGTGCCATTGTGGTAACAACACGCAAAGCGGGCAACGAGTTTCATGCTTCCGGAAAAGCCAGCTATGCAGAAGACGACACACTTTTTTTAAACGGGTCCGTGGAAGGCCCTATTATCGAAGATAAGCTTTTCTTGCGGGTAAGTGCCGATTATCGTGAGACTGATGGCTTTTACCGCAACAGCTTTCAAGACAATCGTCCTATCGTCGATGATTTTGAAAACTGGAATATCAATGCCCGGCTGTTCGCCGAACCCACCGACAGGTTAAGCATCGATACGAAGGTGCGGTATGGTGAAGTTACCGCTGGGGCCATTACATTCAATGCAGCCTTTGAAATTCCGGCATTGGCCGATGCATTTAACCAGCCCTTATTTTTCGAAGACGTGAATGACCATGACTTCGTTTTTCAAGCCAGCATCGACCCTTTAAATAAACAAGATGCTCTGGAAATTTCATCCAAGGTCGACTACGCCTTTGATTTTGGTGACCTCACTATCTGGTCACTCTATTCTGATATTGATAACTCGTTCAGTGCCGATGGGACATCCGGTGCCTTCGGCTTTTTTACTGATGAGCAGACCTGCCAGGATTCAACACGAGAACTATTCGAACAAGGTGTTACCTTGCCCGGTCCTCAATTTTTAGGACCAACCCCGGGCTTCCCCACTTCTTTGCTTGGCCCCTACACCCCCACCACTTGTGACGGCACGCAATTTCAAGTGCGCAATCAATCGGATTTCAGCATCGAGGCTCGTTTGAGCGGTCGCACCATGGGTGAGCGGCTGACATGGGGTATTGGCGGTTATTTCCTTGATCTCAAGCGCACGGTGGGGGTCAATCTTGGCATTGATACGGGCGATGGAGTGACGCGGGAATTGTTCGTACCGCAAGACCAGCCCAATCCCACAGAGCAGCTTTTGCATGATCGCTTCAACACCAATGTTTATGCTGTCTTTGGCGAACTTGGCTATGATGTGACGGATAAGTTCGTCTTGTCTTTTGCTGGCCGCTATGACCGCGAAGAGCGCACGGTGAACAATCTGGTCCCCACCGATGCCTTGACGCAGTTCATCGATTTCGATGGCCCGCCCTTTACCGGTGGTGCGCCCCTTAATCCTGGACTGAACCCGCTGATCAACCCGGAAGGCAAGATTGACGAACGCAATCGCAATTTCAATCAGTTCCAACCCAAAATTTCTGCCACCTATCATCTAACGCCTGGGCTTACAGCCTTTGCCAATTGGGGCGTTGGGTTCAAAAGCGGCGGCTTCAACAATCAGGGCTCAAAAGCCACCGTCGATACCCAGATCAATGCCGTCTTTGGCAGCACCGTAAATGTTGAGGATGATTTTGAGAAAGAAACCTCATCTGCCTTTGAAGTGGGGCTAAAAGGCTCAGCCTTCGATGGCGCTGTTCACTATGAAACAGCCGCATTTTACACCGATGTAGATGATATGCAGTTCTTCGAATTCTTTGTCGGAACATTCGGATTGCTGCGGGTGGTTTCCAATATCGAAGATGTGGATATTTATGGGCTTGAAAGTTCGGTTTCCTGGGCAATCTCTGATCGCTTTAAAACCTGGGTCAATGGCAGCATCATCGACAGCGAAATCAAGGTGAACAGCGGCCGTCCTGATACGGTAGGGAATAAATCCCCGGCAACGCCCAGCTTCAATGTCAATTTGGGTGGCCAATGGACCCAGCCATTAGCCGATTGGGTTGAACTGTTCGTTCGTGCCGACACTCAAATCATTGGCCCCACATGGTTCCATACGGTCCAGAAAAACCAGCAACCATCCTTGTTCGGGCTGAGTGATTTTTCCAAAACGCGACGCGATACTTACGCAACGCTAAACCTCCGCGCCGGATTTCAATCGGAAAACTGGTCTGCCCTCTTCTTTGCCGACAATATAACCAAGACCGATTATGTGGAAGAAGTGATCGGTGCGCCAGAATTCGGCGGCCCTTTTCTCAATCCCGGCGCACGGCGACGCTTTGGTTTTGAGTTGAGCTACAGCTATTAAGCACCGCCGCTGAGATCATCCCCGCGACATCTATTTGCGGGTAAACGGCCCGATATCCCTAAAGACCTGAAAATAGGTCAACACAAGGGGATATCGGGTCGTTTTTTTTTCGCGCTCATCTGCATATCGCAGACCATTCTCACACAAAGAAAGAGACTGAATTTCCAGCATTATGAATTAGGATCGGTAGCAAAAGGCTTCCAGTACGTAAACGCAGCCACGCGGCGAGCAAAGATGGCACCGCCGTAAATGCCATGATCATCGGCTCGAAAGAAAACACCCCCGTTACCAGGCTTGCTTTTACAAAGTCGGAGCTGTGCTTATTTCTTTTGCCCAACGCGGATAACGCGCTTGCCGAAATTTTCACCCCGCAAAAGGCCAATAAAGGCTTCGGGAGCATTTTCCAGACCATCAATGATCTCTTCGCGGTATTTGATCTTGCCGCTTTCCACCCAGCCGCCCATTTCCTTGGCAAATTGGGGATAGAGATGGCCAAAATTGTCAAAGATGATGAAGCCCTGCATCAGGATCTTCTTGCGCAAGATCTGACCCAACAGCCAATTCATCCGATCCGGCCCATCGGGTAATTTGGTGGCATTATATTGCGATACCAGTCCGCAAACCGGCACCCGCGCATTCACATTCAAAAGCGGGAGCACCGCATCCAGAACCTTGCCACCGACATTTTCAAAATAGACATCGATACCGTCCGGGCTCGCCTTGGCCAATTGGTCCGCAAAGTCCGGCGCTTTATGATCGATACAGGCATCAAAGCCCAGTTCATCCACCGCATAGGCACATTTCTTCGGCCCACCCGCAATGCCAACCACACGGCATCCCAAAATCTTGCCGATTTGACCAACAGTAGCCCCGACAGGCCCGGTTGCAGCAGCCACAGCAATGGTTTCACCTGCCTTGGGCGCACCGATCTGTTTCAGCCCCGCCCATGCCGTAAAGCCGGGCATGCCCAAAATCCCCAGCGCCCAAGACGGATGCGCAGGCGCACGCCCCAGATTGGCCACGCCTTCGCCATTGGATAGGGCATAATCCTGCCAACCATTAAAACTCAGCACCCAATCACCCGGCGCGAAACCGTCCAGATTTGAGGTGACCACTTGCGCCACCGTGCCGCCGATCATCACATCCCCGATCTCTACCGGCGCAGCATATGAGGGCGCATCGCTCATCCGGCCACGCATATAAGGATCAAGCGAGAGATATTCGGTGCGCAACAGCATCTCGCCCTTCCCCGCACAGGGGATATCCCCCGTAACAAGGCGCAGCGTGTCTTTTGTGGGTTCGCCCTTTGGCCGTGCGGCCAGAACCAATTGGCGGTTCGTTTTATCGGTCTGTGTCATACTCATGGGTTCCTGAACAGCGCTGCAATAGCATTGAGGATTATTGAAATTACGAAATAGCCTAAAAGAAAGAAAGGACTTGGCTCCCGTTCAATGATTGCCTTCCCGGCCAAAAAGCGCACAAATGTGGTAAAAACAACAAGATGCGCTATTTCAGAAAGTGGGATCACCGCCACCCTGATCAAGATTTGCAAACAAAAATTGCAAACATATCTTTCTCACGCGCAGGATCGCCCACATAATCACCGGCTCAAAGGCCAGCTAACCGGCTGTATGCGATCACGGACCCCTTGCGGCGCCACGACCATAGAGAGATAGCGCATGACCAGAACGCCCCACCAAGAAACCACTTTGTTGCGTGATATCTGGATTTCTTACCGATCTCAACCGCTCTGGGTGCAATTCTGGGTCGCCCTGATTTTAGTGCCCGTCAATATGGCCAGCCTGTTGTTCCTGACCGAGCCCATGGGACTGTGGATTGCAATCCTTGCCAATATCGCCATGCTGTCGAACCTGCCGATCATGCTTTATGAACGCGGCTTTACGAACTTCATGGCCTTGCCGCATATCCTGCCATGGACGATTCTGGTTTGTCTGATCCTGTTCGCCAGACCGCCAGCAACGGGGCTATATGATGTCTATCTTTGGGTGCTTGTTGCGGTTGATCTTGTGTCTTTGGTGTTTGACTATCAAGAAAGCCTTGCATGGCTGAAAGACCGCCAGCGCAAAGCCCCTCCATCCGCATGAAAGACATCCCGCACGGGAGCCGCTTATCAGGTGACGTTGGAATGCTCTGAAGCCAAAACATTATCGGAGCGTAATTGAGCAAAAAAGCGCTCCCGTTCAATGATTGCGCCGGGCGATGACACAACGATACGTGCAATGCGTGCAGCACTTTCCACGGCCTGTTCTGGTTCTTGGCCTTTTAACCGATAAGCCAAATAGGCACCGGCGAAAGAATCCCCGGCTGCCGTTGTATCAACAACACGATCCGCCGGTTCAAAGGGCACGTGGAATTGCCCGCCACGCACCTTACCAAAAATGCCGCGCTCACCAGCTTTCACGATCGTTTCGGCCACGCCTATCCGTTCCAGTTCGGATATTTCTGTGGCTTGGGACCGCCATCCAAAAAGATTTGCCTCTTCTTCTTCACCGGTCAGAACCATATCAGACAGGCCATAAGCGGCCATTGTATTGGCGGCAGCACAATCGCGGCTTTCCCATAAGGCCGGTCTGTAATTAGGATCGAATGCGATGAGGGCGCCCTTTTCTTTCGCATTTTGAAGAAATGCGAACAGCGCCTCTCGATCCGGCGGGCTGAGAATTGCCAAGGTAATGCCGGAAAAATAGATAATATCTTTTTCCGACAAACCTTCCATGGCAATCCCCTCCACCGCATCCATCAACTTGCGTGCCGCCGACCGGCTACGCCAATAGGAGAAATTGCGTTCTCCTTGCTCATCGGTATCAACCACATAAAGCCCGGGCGATTTTCCCGGAAGGCGGGCCACATGATCGACCGAAATGCCTTCGCCTTGCCAAAACGTCAGCATTTCTCCGGAGATTTTATCCTCACCGACAGCGCTCACAAATGCGACAGTCACCCCGATGGGCGCAAGGCGCTTCAAATAGACGGCGGTGTTATAGACATCGCCTGCAAATGACCGTTGAAAACTGCCGTCCTTGGTGCGTGAAAATTCAATCATACACTCGCCAATGGCATAGACAGTGGACTGTTCAAACTTTTTGATCATATGCATCACATCTATAAGAAGCGGCTCGAATGCCTATGGGTCAGGAGAAAAGCAAACCGCCATTGATGTCGATACAGGCGCCATTGATGAAAGATGCCTCGTCAGACCCAAGATAAACCACCAGATCGGCGACTTCTTCCGCCTGCCCTTCCCGTTTCAAAGGCGTTGCCGCGGCAACATTTTTGCGGACCTCATCCTTCGAAAAGGTATCATGGAAGGTGGTGGCAATCATACCGGGACAGACCGCATTCACACGGATGCCCTTTGGACCCAGCTCCTTGGCCATGGCCCGCGTAAAGGTCATGAGCGCGCCTTTTCCCGTGGCATAGGCAGAGGCTCCGGGGCCGCCACCATCGCGGCCAGCCTGAGACGCAAGATTCACGATCGATGCCCCGGCGCTCATCAGCGGTGTTGCATGTTTGCAGGTCAAAAATGCAGAATTCAGATTCAGCCGGACAACGGCGCTGAAGAAATCCTCATCCATTTCTTCCAGCGTTTTGCGCGCCACGATCCCGCCGGCCACATTCACAAGCAAATCAATAGCAGGGCCATATGTTTCTTTTGCCAGCGCGATCATGCGCAGCACATCGTCTTGCTTTGTCATGTCGCCGCGGAACAATATGGCTTTTCCGTCCGCCTTGGTAATCTCTGCAACCGTTTTTTCAGCCGCATCCTGATCGCCATAATAATTGACCACAATATTGGCGCCAAGTTTCGCAAGTTTAAGAGAAATAGCCTTGCCGATATCTCTGCCGCCACCTGTGACGATTGCAGTTTTTCCATCAAGCTTTTTCATATCAGTTCCTTATCTAAGAAAACGGAGGAGATCGGTTATCAAGATGATTGCGGCGACAAGGGCTCTACTTTCCCCACGAGCACCCAAATGCTCAGGACGCTTAAAACCGCAAGGGCGGCGCCAACAATGAAGGCCGGCGCATAGCTATTGACGGTAATGACCGGGATAAGAAAATTGAGCGCGACAACACCAAGTTTCGCGCCGGTTCCAGCAAATCCGGCCAAAGACCCAACGGATTTTCCGCCATAGAGGTCGCTGGGTAATGTCTGGATATTGCCAATCGCGGTCTGGAACCCGAACAGGATAACCGCCATCAGCAACACCGCGAGCAAAGGCGTGGCGGCAACCATTGTCAGCAATAATGCAGGCAGCATGATTGCGCCGCCCAAGGTGATGATGAATTTTCGGGTTTTATTGACTGACCAATTGGCGGCGAGACGATTGCTCGCAAGCCATCCACCAAAGAAAGCTCCAAACATGCCGCCCACATAGGGCACCCACGCATAAAGGCCGATCTCTTTGACGCCAAAGCCATATGTTTGAAACAGATAAATCGGCAGCCAGCCAACAAACAGCCACCAGATCGGATCTATGAAAAACGATGCCAGAATAACGCCCCAGCTTTGCCGCCGCGACAAAAGCTCTGCCGTGGCCGGCGCATATGTGGGGGCAGACACATCTTTAGCAGGACGCTGGCCCGTTAGAATATAAGTGCGCTCTTCTTCGGCGAGCCAAGGATGCGTTTCGGGCCCGGATTTATAAAGGATCAACCACGGAACCAGCCACAAAAAGCCGATCCCCCCGACAATCAGAAATGTCGCCCGCCAACCGAAAAAGGCAAAGAGATAGGCAATGATAGGGGCCGAAATAATAGCGCCCACCGCCGCGCCGGAATTAAAGATCCCTTGCGCCAGAGCGCGCTCCTTGATGGGGAACCATTCCGCATTTGCCTTGGTGGCACCGGGCCAGTTGCCTGCTTCCGAAAGCCCTAATGTGGCCCGCACGATGCTCAATGACACCAATGAATGGACGACCGAATGTAGCATGATGGAGACCGACCAGACGACGATGGACAACACAAACCCTAAACGTGTGCCAATCCAGTCGAATATCTTGCCAAAAAGACTTTGCCCAAAGGCATAGGAAAAGGTGAAGACATTCAGGATAATGGCATAGTCAGTGGTGGTCAGCCCCAGATCTTTCGAGACTTCGGGCCACATGATCCCCAACGCATTGCGATCAATGTAATTGATGATGGTGGCCAGCGCCACAAGGCTGACAATGCACCATCTCAAGCGGTTCTTCATCATGGTGTATTCCCCCCTTGTAAAAAATCTTCGCGGATGGGCGCGAACATATCGACGAGCGCACCGGCTTCGCGGCATACCGAGCCATGATTGACGCCCGGAGCCACATAGAAGCTGTCGCCCGCGCTCAGACGCTTGGTGATGTCACCAATGGTCACCTCAAAGGCCCCGCTCTCGATATAGGTGACCTGGGTATGGGGATGGGCATGCATGCTGCCCACCACATCTTTCTCGAACCAGACACGCGCCGCCATGATCTGGTCATTGAACCCCAAAAGCTGCCGGCGGATTCCCGGTTCCAACTGCTCAACAAGGGCATTATCTCCCATTATGAAGGCCGGACTCTCATGGGCAGGCTTCGCTTTGCGTTTTTGTGTAACATCGAGGGACGCCATTCATTCTTCCTCCAAAACCGTAACAAATCCGCGCCAAGCCCATTCATGGCCTGCCGATAGAATGCGGTGTGTCTTTTCAGAATCCGGATCGTTCGAGATCGCCAGACGAATGATCTCACCGGTTTTCATTTCGATTTTTATGAGATCGGCACCGGCTTCAAACACATGGTCGATGCGGGCAATCTGGCTATCGCTGCCTGCTGTAAATTCCGCCGCCGGATTATAGATCCCATGGGGCTCGATTACCGACAAGAACCGCACAGCCTTACGCCCATTGCTGCGAAGAATAAGCCCCTGCTGATCCCGTAGATTGAAATCCGGATCATTGGCACCAGTGCGCACAAAAACCGGTTTTGTCTTTTCAGGCGCCACCGCATGCAATGTGTAAAATCGCCGGGCGTTCAACCATGAAAAGCGGAGCAGGCCATTGGTGGGCTGCCCCGTCGCTTCCACCCATAGATGCTGATAACCATGCGCCTGCCCCAAGGGTTTGCGGGACTCCGTATTGGCCTGCAACGCCCCCGAAAAATCCACAATCTGCCCGTCAAAATAAAACGGGAGATCGAATGTGGCCTTTTCCTGCGATGAAGCGCTCATCACATCAATCAAAAGAGGTGCCGCAAAGGCCGGATGGTCAAGCTGCACCACCGTTCGCTCGATCACCGTGTCCGGATACGCATTTTCAAGCGATGCAGAAACAACATTCAGCCTTTCCCCGGCCTCGAAATATCGGACAGTGGGCCAATATTTTTGCGCGCGCTTCCAATCGCCACCAAATTGCGAGGATTCATTCACCACAAGCGTGTTATGGGCGATTGTCTGCTTCGCCCAGCTTTGGTTTTCAAGAAGATAGCGGCCGCCATCTTTTGACGGAACATTGAGAAACCGCGCCGCGCCATAATCCGTGAGGATTTCCCGGCCATTGTCGTAAAGAATATAAGAGAGCTTATCAAAATGGCCATGTCCCATGCCTTGGGACGTATTTTTCGCAACAATCGTCTGCGCCAAAGGCCCGTCGCCCATGCGCAAAATCGCCAGCGCCCCCTGATCACCATCCGGTCCATCACGGAGCATCATTGTGCGAAAAGCAAAGGATTGCCCTGCTCCTTCGCTTACAGCCCGCGCAACAGTCAAGCCATCGCCGGTCAGAACCGTTTTTCCCTGATAGTCCGCAATAGACAAAAGATCATTGCGCCCGGTTCGGGAAAAGGCCACCGCCACCGCATAAACAAGTTCCTGCGTATCAAGGCCCTTTTCTTTGATCGCATCATTGATCGGGAAAAACTTGCCCGCATAGCTTTGCTGGATAGTGGCATCGATCGCTTTTAGAAGAACGCCATTGCGATGTTCAAAAATCTTCCGTTCCGGTTCGTTATGATCGATCGCCTGCGCGAACAGAACGAAAGGCATCAAGGCATATCGCTGATAATAAGGCCCTTCGGTATAATACCCGTCGGGCGAAAAAAGCTGATCCAGTTGCGCCAGAAACCCACTGGTTCCATCGCCCGTCAACCCGAGCACAGCGCGCTCCACCAGCGATGGATCGTGCAAGGCATATCCTGTCATGCCAACGCCGGCGGCAGCCCATGTTCCGTGATTATGGATCTTTTGAAAGGTTTCCGGATTTTGCAGCGAAAGGAAATCCGCAACCGGCCGCAGCAAATGGTCTTCGATGATCGCCCGGTCTTTGTCGGACAACGCATCGGCAATGGCATCAAATCCCTGAACCACATGGACGAGCCAGACGGATTCATTGAGATTTTGCCAAAACAGCTTCCCCGGAGACTGCCGTTTCTGCACAGGATGCAGTGGCAGATCTTCATAAATTTCCGCATAGGCCAAAAGCATATCCGTCGCATGACGCAGATAGCGCTTGTCCCCTAAAAGCTGGAACAAAATGCCCGCATCATGGATAACCTTATAGTTTTCCTTATGGCGTTCATGGGTATAGCCGCCGCCCGGGTCTACAGGCGTGGGAACAAGAACACCTTCTGCGATGCTGCGCTCTACACGGGCCTTTGCATCTTCAAACGCCGCTTCAAAAAGGGGATATGTTTGCCGGGCCTGTCGGCTTTTCCGGATAGCCTCGACCCCTTCAGCGGTAAGTATAAGAGAGGGTCGTGCAGCTTTTGCATCCACCATAATGAAAAGCATTGTTCCCGCACATATGGCCACCAATAAAGCGCGAAGCCTTTTCATTTTCCGGTCCCATTTTGCGCCAGATCCATCGCCTTTCCGGCTTCATCAAAAACTTGCGGCTTTGGAGACTGTTGAAAAACAGTGTCTGCAATGGAGAACGGCATCCCAAGAACACGCCGCCGGATATAGACCGCACCGGATCGCACAATGTGATTGTCGCGCAGTATCAGACCGTCGATGGCATTGAGATATAGCGCATAATCCTTCTGTCCCACATCCGTAAGAGTTGACCCGATAAGGGAAAATCGAGGTCCAAAGGTGCTTTCATCGCGCCCTTCACGACCAAATATCACCAGCGGCCCGTCAATATTTTCAAACACCGAATTGGTGATTGTCACATCGTCGGCAAGATACCACCCCGCCAGTCCTTCACCGCTCAGGGAAAGAACGGGACCGCCCCAATCGCGGACCATGAAATGATCCAGGGCTATTTTTTCCGCAAAGGTTTCCGCGTCGGTATCAAGAACCGGAATGGGCAAGGTCTCCCCGGCCGGGGCTGCCACCACAATGTCCGTCATCGCCAATGAATATGCGCCGCGATAGTTTTTCGCTTTTGCATAAAGCAATGCTTTGTTGCTATCGGTCGCCCCTAGCACGAGATTTTCAAGGGTGAGACGGGTCCCCTCTTTCAAGATAAAAATAGACGGCCCGTGGCTTTTCAGCTGTGCTTTTATCGACGCCGAAGACGCCCCGCGCAGAGTGAGCGTGTGACCAATGACCAAAGGCGCCTCCAGATCATAAGTCGCCCCTGACAAGACAATGCTGTCACCCGGCAAGGATTGCAGAACGGCCTGGCTTAATTCGGAGCCGGATGACACATCGATCACGCGCGCGCCTTTGATCTTTTGCGCGGGCTTTTCCAGCCATGACGGGCCCGTTTCAGAACGCTTGACCGGCACCAGATCGCGCGGCGCTCCTACTGAAGAAAATTTTCCGGTCTGTGGCGGATAAAGCAAGCCATTTTCGGCGCGAACAAGATCAATCTCTGGCTGGATGGCAGCCCCATAGGAGGCGAATGCCCCATTGTTGGAGATATTTTCGCTAAAACTGATCCCGCTGATATCATCAAAAACAGAAACAGGCATATCGCTGTCGGTGACAAGCAAATTATTCTTGAACGCACTGTCCAAAGGTGGCGCGCTGCGCTCTTCATCTGCGCCGACAGCAAATCCCACCGAAGCCACATCAAGGAAGCTATTGTTCGCCACAAGCGCATTTTTGACCTGATGATAGCGATTGACGGGGGAGTTCGGCACGCCATTCATAATCGTCAAGGCGCTCAGGAATTTCGTTCCGCGCAGCCCTTCAAAATAATTCCCTGTAACCGTTTGATTTTCATTGATGATGCGGATGCCGCCCGTATCGGAAACACCATTGCCAAAAAACACATTGCGGGACACGGTATTCTGCCCACCATGGCGCAGAACCACCGCGCCGCGGGATTCATAGAAAACATTTTCAGAAATGCGATTGCCTTCGGATTTTACCGAAATGATTTCGACTTCACCGTTGCGCCGCTCGAAATAGTTCCTTGTGATAAGCGTATCTGAACGGGTGCGGGAATAATCGCTCACCCCAATCCGGATAGTCTCGCCACCATTTCCGCCCAAAGGCGGCCGATGCCCAAAGAAATTATGATCAATACGGTGATTGTTGGCGCGGCTTTCCTCTGTGTTCAAACGAACAGCGAATGTGGGGCCTTTATTGGTTTTTCCGGCAAAATAATTATGGTCGACGCGATTATTTTTGCCAAATAGCGCAACCCATTGGTCATTGCTTGTGCGATCCGGCTTATTGAAGTCGATAATCGCATTTTCGGTAAACCGCGTGTGGTGCGCAAGCGTATTGGAATCCCTCCGAAAGGACACGACCTCTTTGCCGGGGCTATAGCCGTCCTTGAAGGTAAGACCAGTGACGATGAGATACGCGCCACCGATGCGCAGATTTGATCGCCCGGTAATAATCACATCGCCGGGTGTTTCGGCCCGCAGCGTAATGGGCTGGTCTTTTGTCCCATGGGCTTCGAAGACCATTTCGAAATCCCGCCATTCACCATTGGCCAAAACAAGGGTGTCGCCGGGCTGCAATGCCTTGACCGCCTTTTTGTAAGCGGCCTGATCCGTCACACGATAATTTTCGGCATTGGCGACGCTGACCGGAAGTACAGCTATGGCATATCCAAGTACGCCGATAAACGCTTTGGTGAAAGGTTTAGATAGGAAGATCGACATGCCCATAGCGTGCTCCTGTTTAATATCCGGCGCAGTTTCACGGAAACGCCCGCAGAAGCATATGGGAGAAATTATAATTGGACAACGATTAATATAGTCCAATTATCAAAATCGGTCATATTTTTTGGTATAGATATCTTAAAGCCAGAAAACTCAAAAAACCGCTGTGGTCTTGTTCAGGAAGCGTTCGCGGCTCTCCAGCGTTTTCCGCCGTGCTTCCTCAATTGCTTGCGCCTCGGTCGCGCTCAGCATGGCTTCAATGATACATTTGAAATGCGTCCGCATGGCCCTGCGGGCCTGTTCTGGATCATGCGCCCGAAGTGCCTGCGCAATATCTTGATGTTCCGTCAACCGCATATCGGGGTTGATGCCGCAGATCTGGTCATAAGCCTGCTTGATATCCGGCTTATCGGTTCGTATACGCCACAAACGCTCAACGGTTTCGATTATCGCATTATTTTTGGTTGCCCGGGCGATCGACAGATGAAACTGCCTGTCCGCATCGGCTTCCAAAGGCTCATTGGCATCGGTTTCCGCCGCCATCGTTGCGACAATATCATCAAGCGCATCAAGCTCATCATCAGAAATCGATACCGCCGCAAGGGCCGCTGCTTCAGACTCGATGGCAGACCGCGCCTCCGTCAGCTCAAACGCGGTGACAGCGGGCATTTCCTGCATGGACTCATTTGCCTGACGCAAAACATAAACGCCCGACCCAACACGGATATCAAGCAGGCCAACCGCTTCAAGAGCGATCTGGGCTTCACGCACGGTTACCCGGCTAACGCCCAGTTTCTCTGCCAGATCCCGCTCGCCAGGAAGCCTGCTCCCCGGAGGAAAGGCCCCTTCTTGCACCAATGTCTTAATCTGCTTTGCAACAGAATGATAAAGCCGTTTCTCAGCCATAAAAACTCACTGAATTAGCGCCACACAAAACAAACCAGACACATCTATATCAATTTCATATACCAATTTCCAGCCATCATTCAGCAATGGCCTTCACCCGCAAGGCATAAAGAGCACGGCCCCATAGGGCCGCGCCCTTTTACCTGGAAGAGCTTCAGAATTTCACCCGAACGCCTGCGAACAAACGTGGTCCATAGACATTCACTTCAGCAAGGTTTTCACGGGTCGGATTGAATTGTTTGCGGGGTTCGTTGTTGAGATTGAGCCCTTCGAACTTCAACTCGATATTATCCGTCAGATCATAAGTGACACGCACTTCAAACACGCCGGTATTACCGATGAAACGAAGATTTCCCGGCGTCGAAACGAATTGCTGGAAATATTCGCTGCGGTATTTGTAGATACCCTGAATATCAAGGCGCCCGATCTGGTAGTAAAGCTGCGCCGAAAGGACATGCTTGGAAAATCCGAAAATTTCCGCCGGCGGAATAATCCCCGCACGACGGCGCTCTTCGCCATCAACAAGGACAACACCTTCCCCGAATTGCCCATCTTCAAACTCGAAATTCGAGTCCGCATAATTATAGCTGATCTTGGCACCCAGACCACTCAGCGGACCAGGCAAATAGCTGAACCGATGCGCGGCGGTTATCTCCATTCCGACAATCTCGCTGGTGTTCCCCGTTGTTTCCGTGGTGGTCACAACCGTTTGCAGCGCCTGACCATCGATCAAAAACTCTTCAATCTGGCCAACCGTATCGAATCCGCCATCAAAGCGCTTGTAATAAGTCCCTATGGCTAAAATCGTGTCGTCATTGGGATACCATTCAATGGCCGCATCAAAATTCCACGACATCAAAGGATCGGTGAACGGATTGCCATTTGCCGTTGCCAGCGCAACTACATTTGAAATATCGGTTTCGCCTTCGGAATCATCCGTTATGCCGGAAAAGGACCGTCCAAATCCCAAAGAATCGGGATCGGGGCGTGATAAGGCCCGATATACGGCGCCGCGAACCAACAAGTCGTCCCGAAGATCAAACACCGCGTTCAAGCTCGGCAGGAATTTCGTGTAGGTACCACCGCCCACAACTTCGGTGACCGTGCTTGTATCCACATCAATATCGGCGATTTCACCCGGCTCGGCACCCGGAACGATAAAAAGCTCGCCCCGCAAGCCCGTGGATTCAACTTTGGTACGCACGATGCGCAAGCCAAAATTCCCACGCACCGGCAAATCGCCCAATTCACCCGCATAATTGGCCTGCATATAACCTGCAATGGTATTTTCCGTCACATCCACATTCGCAATATCCTGTGCCGGATCCGGAATTTGAGGCGCACTCCCAAGGAACTGTTCAGCAAGGCAAAGCGGATCGAATGCGGCAAACCCATTTCCCGTCCCTTCGGCGATCACATTGCCATCATCATCGAAATTTGTGATCAAAGGCTGCCCGCCGGAAACCGATGTAAGAAACCCGCTTTCCGGGAAACTGCCAAAGCGACATGCCTGACTAACGGCAGCGATCGCACTATCATCGAAGGTGAATTCATCCCGGATCTGCGGGACGGAATTAAATTCCAGCTTGGAATAGCGCATACCGCCTTCGATATTATTGATCAGGCCCCAACCGGTTTCATAATCGAAATCTCCGCGAATGGCCTTGATTTCATTATTCCGAAATTGATTGAGATCGACACGTGTGCGCGCCGCATCGGCGAAAAGATCATGGTCCGTTACATCGAAATTTCGCACGAAGAAATTATGAATATCCGATCCATTTTGCCCGATCAGCGTGGCTGTTTCCACACGGCCATTGTCTGCGGCACCGGGAACGGGATTGCCGAAAATATCCACAGGTTCCGATTGAAGGCGCGTCTGGATAATGTTTTCGCGCCGCTCCGTTCTTGAATAAGAGGCATCAAGAGAAACAATCAGACGATCGGTGAGCATATAAGAAAGCCCCAGCCCGCCGCCGACATATTCCTCAAGCCGTTCTTGATAGGTGCTATTAGTTTCAATACGCTGATTGTTCGTAAAGGTTTGCAGCGATCCAAATTCCCCTACAGTCAAGGGAACATCGAACTTTCCGTCACGGACAAAGCCGGGCTCATCAATCCGGCGATTTTCTGCGAATACAAGATCATTGCGGACCTCGGTAAACACGCGATCCGAATATTGAATATCAAAATTGATATCCCAACGGTCTGTCGGCCGCCATTGGAAAGCCCCGAAGACAGAATCACGATCATCATCGGTAATATTCTGGCGGAATGAACGAGAACTTGCAGCCATAACGAAGGGCGCATTTTCATCAGGAACAACGCCATTTTCATCCGCGACAAGATCAAGATTACCGCCGCCGGAATCGCAATTATTGTTATCGCGGAACACGCCGTCGCCGTCGCGCGACGGGTCGTTGCGACAATCACGGAACGTACTTGTCGACCGCGCTTCCTGTTCTGGATTGGTGGTCACATTGCGCTGCGCCCCAATGGAAAGCCCGAATTTACCAAGAGAGCCAAGGTCGAACTGATCCACATAGCTGAGAGTGCCGCGATAGCCGAAATCTCTCTCTCGCGGGCTGATATTATTATTATCCGGGTTGTAATTGGCTTTGATTTCGCCCTGGATACGGCGCTTGCCATATTCCAGTGGTTTCAGGGTTTCCAACGCAATCTGCCCCGAAACGCCGCCTTCAATAAGGTTTGCTTGCTGGGTTTTGTAAATCGCGAGCTTATTGAAAAGCTCTGACGGGAACTGACTGAAATTCACAGAACGGTCGCCCGATCCGTTGGTTGCTTCGCGGCCATTGATCACCGTTGACCCAAGAAACGGACCAAGCCCGCGAATGGATATTTCCGTTGCACCGCCCTGTTCACGATGAGACGAAGCGCCGGTCAGGGTTTCAAGGGCTTCACCGATCGAAAGCGCCGGCAAATCACCAATATCATCAGCCGAAAGCGCATCGACGATCGCCGCGGAATCGCGTTTCACCTCGATAGAATTCCGGATAGTGCTTCGCGTGCCTGTCACCTCGATGGTTTCTATCGAAGACTCTTCCTGCGCATGCGCCATGGGCGCCACTAAAGCCACCAATGCAGTGGAAAGCAGAAGCGCCTGACCTATTCCGACTTTCTCTCCGACGTTCCAGCGACGTGGCAATGTTATTGTCTGCCTCACGGCACTCCTCCCCTATATGGTCAATTTTTTACCCTCCCAAAATTGACCAATACACCACAATCTGTCAACGCTATATTTAGGCCACTGATTTAATTCTGGTCTAGTGAATTGGTATATAATCATATTTTACATTCATTTTTGTTTAAATAATGACATCCACGAATACCCCACCGCCAGATACGCATCCGGTCAAAAGACGAGCAGCAACAAAAAAGGCCGCCGCTGATCGAACCCAGAAAACCCTTTTATTTTTCAGGTATTTGCCCGTTGTAATATTTTTTCCAATTTTCGGGAACGCAATAACCCATTGCCGCATCTAATAACCGACACTTTCCATACCAAAAGCAGGAATAGCTATGCTTATATATGCCCTAATCGCTTTTGCCATCGCTGCCATTGGCGGCATTGTCCTCGCGTCATATGTCTTGCGCGGTAAATTTGCCCCTTGGGCATTATCGTTGTTACACGCGGCATTGGGCGCAGCCGGCCTCATTCTTCTGATCGCCCTGATGGTCCAGGGGTCGACCGCCCAAGCCGTATTGATCGGCTTTGCGCTTTTGTTGATCGCAGCGCTTGGAGGGTTTTTTCTGGCATCGTTTCATTTGCGCAAACATCTCCCGCCGAAAGCCATTGTGATCATACATGCCGGGGTTGCTGTGGCCGGATTTCTGGTCATCTTATCCCAGGCCATTTGATAAGATGCGTCATCCTTTACATCCCGTACTCGTGCATTTTCCGGTCACTTGCTGGTCGCTTGCGGTTTTCGCCGACTTTGCCAGCATTTGGCTGGAGGAGGCTGCGTGGCGATGGTCGGGTGGATTGCTCACTATAGGCTGCACGATGGCTCTGCCAGCTATGTTGGCTGGCATGATAGAGCTTTCGCGCGTGCCCGAAGGCGTGGCCATGCGCCACGCTTGGGCGCATATGGGCGCGATGCTTTGTGCCTTTACATTCTTCTCCCTTCGCTTGCTGCTGCGGCTTGATCAGTTGCAACCGCTCGGCCCAAACACTCTGTCGCTTGTGCTCGACACAGGCGGCTTTTTATCCCTTGTGATTGGCGGCTGGCTGGGCGGCAAACTGGTCTATGGCTATGGCGTTGGGCAAGATCAAAGATAACCGCCCTCGCTGCTCAACAACTGCGATAAACAGCAGTTGGTCCAATCAAATAACATCCGGCGCACACCGTCGACGACTGAGGACCAATCATGTTCAACACGAAACTCGTTCAGGAATTACATAACGAAGAGCGCCTTTCAGGCAGAACGGTATCTGAGCGCATCCGGCATCGGTTGACCAGAATTGGGCAACCCTTTCTTGCCAATGACAATATCTCGAAATTCATCAAAGACGGCGAACTGGACGAGCTTTGTTCAGAGGTTGAAGACCGGATGAATGAGGTGCTGCAAGCCCTCGTGATCGACACTCAAAACGATCATAACACAGCCGATACCGCGCGGCGTGTCGCCAAGATGTTCATCAATGAAGTGTTTGCCGGCCGCTATAAAGATGCTCCCGCGATCACAACATTTCCGAACATATCGCAACTGAACGAACTGATGATCGTCGGGCCGATCAAGGTGCGCAGTGCCTGCTCGCACCATCTATGTCCCATCATGGGGAGGGTCTGGATCGGTGTTTTACCGAATGCGAATTCCGATCTGATCGGACTTTCAAAATATGCCCGCCTTTGTGACTGGATCATGAGCCGCCCACAAATTCAGGAAGAAGCCGTCGTCATGCTTGCCGACGAGCTTGAACATCGCATCAAACCCGATGGACTGGCGGTTGTGATGGAAGCCGATCATTTCTGCATGCATTGGCGCGGCATCAAGGATGAGCAATCGGTCATGACAAATTCGGTGATGCGCGGGGCTTTTCTTGAAAATGAGGCCCTGCGGCGTGAATTTCTTGGCCTGCGAAAACAATAACAGCGCTTGGACCGTACATCGGAAAATATGTGAGACTACATAGTCTCTTGTTTCGATCTTTGCACGAGAGATGCATATGAAACTTTCAACTCATCAAGCGATAGCGCGGCATGTGGAAACCGCTTCGGAAACGGACTTGATTGCATATGCCATTAAAGGGGACGGGGCCGCGTTTGAGACAATCATGCGGCGCCACAATCAGCTTTTGTTCCGCACGGCCCGCAGCATTGTGTGCGAGGATAGCGAAGCCGAAGATGTGGTTCAGGAATCCTATCTCCGCGCGTGGCGCGCTCTCGGTAAATTCCGCGCACAAAGCAAACTTTCCACATGGTTGGTCCGCATTACCACCAATGAAGCGCTAGGGCGATTGCGAAGAAAACGCGCGCAAGTCATTCCATTAGACGCCGCCATGATGTCATCCGCGCCAGAAGCCCTTGCCGCATTGACCGATGGCCCTCAACGCGCCCCTGAACAATCAGCACAACGGTCGCAAATGAGAAAACTTATAGAACAGCGCATCGATCAACTTCCCGAAGCATTCCGCACGGTCTTCGTGTTGCGCGCGATCGAGGAAATGAGCGTCGAAGACGTGGCACAAGCAATGGATATTCCAGAGGCCACCGTCCGCACCCGCTTCTTCAGGGCCCGCAGCCTGCTGCGCGAAAGCCTGGCACAGGACATGGACATCACCATCGGGGAAGTCTTTAGCTTTGATGGAGCACGGTGCGACCGCATTGTGGCGTCTGTCATAGAGCGCGGCAAAGCAGAAGGGCTTATGGCCGGAAACTAATCAAGCCGCCGCAGGGCATCGGCGACAATGCCTTGAAGGAGTGCCGTGTCCGGACGGCTGCGCACCAGCACCACAAGTCCGAGCAGGCTGGCCAAAAGGCCCCGTGCGGTTCCTTCTGCATCCACATGGCCGGCAATCTCGTCGCGCTTTTGCCCCTTTATGATCATGCGGGTGAAAAAGTCTTCCGTCTGCTTTTGCGCATGGGCGACAATCCGGGCAATTTCGGGATCATGGGCCGACAATTCCAGCGCCGTATTGGTAAGAAGGCAGCCGCGATTGCTACCATCTTCTGCAACGTCCTCCATAAAAGTCCGGAACAGCGCCCCTATGGCTTCGCGCGGCCTGTTGCGTGCTGCCAAACCGGCCAGCAATTCACGGCGCATCTTATGGTCATACATCTGCAGCGCCGCCAAAAAGAACGCGCGTTTGCCGCCATAGGTGGCATAAAGGCTGCCCCGATTGACCCCGGTGCAGTCCACCAAATTCTGCATTGATGTGGCCTCATAACCATGCGCCCAGAAAGCCTGCATGGCTTTCTCCAGAACCTCTGCTTCATCGAAGTTCTTGATCCACGGCATGATTTTCTCCTTCAGCCAGACGGACGCACATGTCCGAAACGGTCATGCACGCCCCATGCAGGATTGGCCGCAGCCTCAGTACTTGGCGGCGGCCTCCAGCGCCGAAAGCGGCTCCACTCCCCGGCCATGGCCACCCACAAGCCGGCTGACCGCCAGGCCCTGAAAGCGGATGGCATTGAGCAATTCCGATGATAAAAGCGGGTTCTGCGCGCTGCGCCCCGGCGAGTAGATATCGCTCACGAACATCAGCCCTTCTTCTGGTAAAAAGACGGCCAGCATGTCATTGGCATGCGAATTGGGCACCAGATGCAAGGAGACCTTGCGGCTGAAATCGGGCAGCGTCAAGGGCGCGGACACGGACAGGATCTCGGCCTCGATGCCAAGGGTTCGGCGCACGACCGCGTCAAAAAAGCCATGGTCGCGCCTCGGCACGACAAGCCGGGCGCCCGCCGCGACATAAGGCTGCAAGCCGCCGATATGGTCATTGTGATGATGGGTCAGCACCAGATCGCGCACGGGTTTGTCCGGCCAGCGCTCGGCCAGCGCGGCCAGCACCGCATGGGAACGCCGGTCATAGAGCGGCGCATCAACAACGACCAAACTGTCCGAGCCAACAATGACCAGATTATGATGGCTGCTGCCGGTTACCTGAAACACGCCCTTGCCGACTTCGAGAAACTCGACCGGCTGCGACTGATCGGCATCCGCCGGAGCGGCCATGGCGGCGCGGCGCAAGAACCAGTGCGCCATGCCCCATCCCCAGTTCAGGAGAGAGGCATCCGGCTGCCCTGTCGCCGCACCATCGGGCAGGTTGAATTCATCGCTTGTGCGGGTCTTGTGATAAAGAACCGTCTCGCGAATTTCCTGCCGCACCAAGGCGCCATCCACCCGCTTCGTCACCCGAAAGGGCGTCATGATCCCGTCCAGTTCGCGCCAGTCGCCATAGGTCGCGGTCACCTCCACCGGCCCGAAAACCGGGTCTTGCTCCGTGACCGAAAGCCGGATGGGCAGCATCTCGCCTTGATCGAGCCGCAGCCGCCATTCTGTGGGCCTGTCGGGCAGGCTGAGCGTGATGTCACCCGTGCTCGATTCCGGCGACGACGCGCCTTCCACGGGCCTTGCATGGGCCAACAGGAATTGCGGATTGAAAAGCCAGAATTCCTTGAGGTCCGCCCCAATGCGCGCGGGGGCAAGCTGCTTTTGTGCGCTGGGGCGAAAGCCATCGCGGCCTGTCAAGATGCCGGCCGAGCCATCGAAGACCTCCTGATAGGTCCAGCTTCCCTTGAAGGGAAAGATGGTTTCCAACACGGTTTCGCGGCGGAAGCGGTTGGAGCCGGGCTCCCACACAATGCGCAGCTTGTCATCGGATGTATGGATGGGCGTTTCCATCACCACATTTTCCATGGGCTCGTAATTAAAGCCGGTCAGCCGCGCCTCGACCCACGCAATCGCCTCTATGGCCGCGCGGCCACCCACGCTATCGAGCGCCTTTTGGTAAGTGTCCTGATCCCCGGCCATGGCCGATGCGCCCATACACACCAATGCCCCGAACAGCGTCCCTGCCATGCGCAAGGGGAAAGACCATAATTTGGACATCTTGAACATATGCGCGAAAGCATTATTGCCGGTTCGGGCCATGGGGATCATCTCCTTGGTTGAAGCCCCATGTGCCTCGCATGTCCAGAACGATCGTTCAAGACAATTTCATCGCCTGCCCTGCCCGATGACTTTATCTGGCAGAGGCCAGCGCGGCGCGAAAGCGGAACAGCGCAAAGACAAAGAAGGCCAGCCCGATCCCCGCCGTGGCCAGAAGCTGCGGCCAGACGATCTCCAGCCCCGCCCCGCGATAAAGCACGGCCTGCGCGAACTTGATATAATGGGTCGAAGGCAGAAGCTGCACGATGTCCTGAAGGGCCTGGGGCATGCTTTCCAGCGGTGTGATACCGCCAGACAGCAGGTTCATCACCACAAAGACAGGGATCGATAGCAGCCCGAATTGCGGCATGCTTGTGGCCAGCGTCGCCAGGGTGATCCCCATGGCGGTGACGGCAAAAAGATAGATGGCCGATCCGAAGGCAAAGAGCCACATCGAGCCATGAATGGGAATGTCCAGCACCCCTTGCACCACGATCTGCAGAGACAGCACCGCCGACAGCACGATCACCAGACCATTGGCCCAGACCTTGGCCAGCATGATCTCGCCCGATGTCACCGGCATCACCAGCAGATGCTCCAAGGTGCCGTGTTCGCGCTCGCGGATCACGGCCGCGCCAGCCAAAATGATCGCCAGGATCGTCAGATTGTTGATGATCTGCATCATCGCCAGAAACCAGCTTGAATCCAGATTGGGATTGTATTTGGACCTGATCTGTACATCCACGGGCAAGGCCACCTCGCCGCTGGACCGGCCCAGGAATTTCGTCACTTCGGCCTGCACGATGCTGCTGATATAGACCGTCCCGTTGCCCGCGGTGGTCATGGCGGTGGCATCCACGGAAATCTGGATCTGCGGCTGCCGCCCCGCCAGCACATCGGCCTCGAAATCGGGCGGAATGTCGAGCACGAAAGTGTAGCGGCCCGCGTCCATTCCGGGATCGACCTCGGACAGTTCGATCATGTCCGGCTTCTTGAAATAGGGCGGCAGGAAAGCCCCGCTGATGCGTGACGACAGGCTGGAGCGGTCTTCGTCCACAATGGCGATGGAGGCATTGTTGAGCTCGGTCTGCACCCCATGGGCCACGGAGTAGATGGCAATGGTGAAGGTGAAGAAGATCAGCCCCATCAGCACCGGATCGCGCAGCAGGCTGTAGATCTCCTTGATGCCCAGCTTGTAGATATTGAGGATTTTGCGCATGGGTCAGCGCTCCTGCTTGCGCAAAAGGAAGCTGGCGGCCAGCCAGTAAAGAACGCAAAAGCCCGCCAGAAACAGATGGTTGGTGTAAAGCGCCTCGAAGCTCAATCCCTTGTTGAACACGCCCGCGCTGATCTGCTGGAAATAAAGCGCCGGGAATCCCTCCCCCAGAAGTGCCGCATCGCGCTTCAGCGTCGAAACGGGATAGAGCATCCCGGAGAAATTGACCGTCGGGATCATGACGATGATGGCCGTGGCGAAAATCGCCGCGATCTGGGAGCGCACGAAGGTCGAGATCACCAGACCAAAGGCCGTGGCCGCCGTGGTCAGAAGAAGCGCCCCCAGCACCAGCGCCGGCAGGCTGCCCGGCAGGCCGATGCCGAAAACCGTCAGCATCAGCACCACCAGAATGGCGAAGCTGAGCATGGCCACGCCGATATAGGGCAATTGCTTGCCCAGCAGAAATTCGATCTTGCGCGCCGGCGCGGCATAAAGATTGAGGATCGAACCCATTTCCTTTTCGCGCACCACCCCCAGGGCGGTCAGCATGGCCGGGATCATGATGAGCAGCATCATCAACACCCCCGGCGGAATGGCGTATTTCGAGCGAAAGGCCTGATTGTAACGAAAGCGCGGCTCCACCGTGGCCTGGGACAGAACCGGCAATTCGCCCTGCTCGCGCATGCCCAGATCGCTCAGATAAGACAAGATCACGCCCTGCACATAGCGCCGCCCCGTTTCCGCCCGAATGGTGTTCGATCCATCGAGCCAGGCGCCGATCTGCGGGTTGCGCCCGGCCATCAGGTCGCGCCCATAGTCGGGCGGAATGACCAGGGCCAGCGAAATCTCGCCCGCCTTCATGCGCCGGTCCAGATCAGAAAAGGTCTCCAGCTTGGGCCGTTCCTCGAAATAGCGCGAACTGGCCATGGCATTGAGCAACATCCGGCTTTCGCGCGACTGATCCTGATCCAGCGCCGCATAGGAGAGATTTTCCACATCGAAGCTGATCCCGAAGCCGATCGCCAGCATCAAAACCACCGGCCCCAGAAGGGCGAAGGCCAAACGGATGGGATCGCGCAGGATCTCGGTGGCCTCGCGCCGGGCAAAGGCCCAGATACGCGCCGGGGAAAACCCTCCCAGCCGTACCGACGTCGCCTCTTTGGCGGCGGGAATGTCCGGCGCATCATGGGGCGCGCCCTCCCCGGCTCCAGCCTCTTCGAGATAGGCAATGAAGGCATCTTCCAGCGTGGCCGCCCCGCGCGCTTCGCACAGATCATCAGGCCGCCCCTGCGCCAGAACGCGCCCGGCATGCATCAAGGAGATGCGGTCGCAGCGTTCGGCCTCATTCATGAAATGGGTGGAGATGAAGATCGTCACCCCGTCCTTGCGGGACAATTCGATCAACAGCGCCCAGAAGGCATCCCGCGCAATGGGATCAACCCCGGAGGTGGGCTCGTCGAGGATCAGGATATCCGGCTCGTGCAAGACGGCCACGGCCAGTTGCAGGCGCTGACGCACGCCCAAAGGCAGGCTTTCAGGCGTGGCTTCGGCCACAGCGCCAAGGTCGAAACGCTGGATCAATTCCGCGATCCGCGCAGCCCGGCGCGATCGGGGCAGATGAAACAAATCCGCATGAAGGGCCAGATTCTGCTGCACGGACAATTCGGAATAAAGCGAGAAAGATTGCGACATATAGCCCACGCGCCGCCGCGCAGCCATATTCCCCGCCCCTGCCGGCTTGCCGAACAGCCGCGCCTCGCCCTCGCTGGCCGACAACAGCCCCGTGAGCATCTTCATGGTGGTGGTCTTGCCGCAGCCATTGGAGCCGATGAAGCCGAAGATTTCCCCCGGCTCGATCCGAAAGCTCACATGATCCACCGCCGTGAAGTCCCCAAAGCGCATGGTGAGCCCTTCGGCCTCGATAGCCAAAGGCCCCTCCTGCGGCTGGCGTGGCGGCAGATGGACAGCCTGATGACCCTGCCGGTCCTCCTCGGGCAAAAGGGCGATGAAGGCGCTTTCCAGATCCGCCGCCCCGGCCTGATCCTTCAGCTCTTGCGCCGTGCCTTTGGCCAGGATGCGCCCGGCATTCATGGCGATCAACTGGTCGAAGCGTTCGGCCTCCGACATATAGGCCGTGGCAATCAGGACGCTCATCTGGGGTCGCCGCTCGCGGATGCGGTCGATCAACTGCCAGAATTGCCGACGCGACAAGGGGTCCACGCCTGTGGTCGGCTCGTCGAGGATCAAGAGGTCCGGGTCGTGGATCAAGGCGCAGCACAAGGACAGCTTCTGCTTCATGCCCCCCGACAGTTTGGCCGCAGGCCGGTCCGCAAAGGGATGAAGCCCCGTGCTCTTGAGAAGATCCTCGATGCGCGCAGCGCGCTCCCTGGCCGACTGGCCATATAGACGGCCAAAGAAGTCGATATTCTCCCAAACCGACAAAGTGGGATAAAGATTGCGGCCAAGCCCTTGTGGCATATAGGCAATCCGCGAACAGACGGCGTCGCGGTGGCTGGCATCGCCCATGGAGCCGTCCAGCGTTTCCACCGCGCCTTCTTGCAAGCGGCGCACACCGGCGATCAGCCCCAGAAAGGTGGACTTGCCCACGGCATCGGGGCCGATCACCCCCACCATGCAGCCTGCGGGGATGTCCACCGACACATCATCCAGCGCCCGCGTCTGGCCATAGCGATGGGTGACATGGCGCAGGGAAGAAACTGGCTGAGCAGGCGTTATCATCAGGGGAGCTTCACGGCGAGAGCTTCAGGCCATTCGGCCTCGGGGTCCACACGCACCACGGCCACCCCCGGCACGCCGGTTTTCACCACATCCTGATAGTTTTCAAGGATCTCCGGCGCGATCTGAAGCTTGACGCGGAAGGTCAGCTTTTCACGCTCGCTGGCGGTTTCCACATATTTGGGAGTGAACTGCGCTTCCGAAGCGACGAAATCCACATGGGCCGGGATCACATATTGGGGCGCGGCATCCAGAATGATGCGCGCCTCGGCCCCATAGCGCAGGCGGCCCGCCTCATCGGTGGGCAGATAGACATCCATATAGACATCCATTAGATCCAGAAGCGAAATGACCTTCCCGCCCGCAGCCAGAATTTCGCCGGGCTGGGCCAGACGATATTGCACCCGCCCGCTTCGGGGCGCGATCAGGGTATAATCGGCCAGATTGGCCTTCAGCGCCGCCACATGGGCCTGGGCGGCCTCGATGGCGGCCTGGGTGGCGGCGATCTGCGCCCGCGCGGTATTGAGTGCCGCCTTGGCGGTAATATGTTGGGAACGGCGCTGATCCACCCTTTCCGCCGTGCCATGGCCGGATTCCGCTAAAGTTTCGGCGCGCTTCAATTCGGCCTCGGCATAGTCCAGCTCGCCCTCACGCTGAGCTACCAGCGCCACGGCCTGCTCATATTCCTGCTCGGCCTGACGTGTCGCGGCCTCGGCGGCGCGGATCTGGGCTTCCAGTTCCGTGGAATCCACCCGGGCGATCACGTCACCGGCCGTCACCATATCGCCCTCATCCACCAGAATTTCGGCAATGCGTCCGCCGAATTTGAGGGAAATGTCGATACGTTCCGCCTCGATCCGCCCATTGGCGCGGGAAAAGCCCTCGGGCAGATCGGACTGACGCGCTTGCCATAAGCTATAGGCGCCGCCGCCCAGCAAGGCCGCCAGAAGAAGAAAAATCCAGACGCTGCGAATGCTTTTCATGAGCTGCTCCTGATCGCGGACCCCGACGCCTTGAAAACAAACCGACATCCCCGGCGCGGAGATTTCGGGACATGATCATCATGCTTCATTATTGTGCCTTCCGGCTAGCTTCATGCAAAAAGGCGCGGCTGTGCCGGGCGATGATCCGCTCTTCATCCGTTGGGATAACGAAAATCTCCGCCTGGCTGTCGGGCGTGGAAATCCGCGGGCCGTGATCGGCATTGGCCTTCTCGTCCAGCCGCAAGCCCAGCCAATGGAGCCCCGCAACGATCCGCGCGCGGATGGAACTGGCATTTTCCCCGATCCCCGCCGTGAAGACGAGGCCATCGAGCCCGCCCAGCACCGAGATCATCGCCCCGATCTCGCGAATGGCGCGATAGACAAAAAGATCAACGGCTTCGCGCGCCTTTGGGTCATCGAGCGCGAGAAGTTCCCCCATATCGTCGGACAAGCCGCCCGACACCCCCAGAAGCCCCGATTGCTGATGCAGCAGATGCGACAGATCTTCGGGGCTCATGCCCTTGTCCTGCAACAGATGGAGCAGGACGCCGGGGTCCAGCGATCCGGGCCGCTTGCCCATCACCAGCCCGTCGAGCGCCGTGAAACCCATGGTCGTGTCGATGCTTTGGCGGTGGTGCATGGCGCAAAGGCTCGCCCCATGGCCCAGATGAGCGACGATGAAGCGCCCATCGGCGCGTGCTCCGGCATATCGGGGCAGGACGGAGGCGATATATTCATAAGACAGGCCGTGAAAGCCATAGCGCAAGATGCCTTCATCGGTGAGCGCGCGCGGCAAGGCGAAGATCTGGGCCAGACGCGGCTGCTTGCGGTGAAAGGCCGTGTCGAAACAGGCGATCTGCGGCAGATCGGGCCGCGCATCGGCAATGGCGCGGATACCGGCCAGATTGTCCGGCTGATGATGGGGCGCCAAAGGCACCAGCTTGTCGAGCCGCGCCAGCACATCGGGGGTGATCCGCACGGGGTCGGCAAAATCCCGCCCGCCATGAACGACCCGATGCCCCGCCGCCACGAGGCGATGGCCCTCCAGACCGCCTTCCAGCCAGACCAGCAGCCGCGCCAGAAGGCCGGGGTGCCCTTCATCGGGCGCGATCTGTCCGAATGAGCGCAGGGCTTCGGACTGCCCGTCTCCTTGCGCAACCTTCATCCGCAAGACCGGCGCGGTGCCGATGCCCGAGATCTGCCCCGCGCACAGCGCCGCGCCATCCTCATGGGCGGGATAGACGGCGAATTTGATGGAGGACGAGCCCGCATTGAGCACCAACAGCGTGTCAGTCATGCGCATTTCCCTCGCTCGGGATTTCAAGCCGGGGCGGTCGGCGGCGCAGGAAAAGCTGAGCCACGGCGGCCGAGGCCAGACGGCACAGCATGTCATCGGCCCGGCTGGTGAGCATGATGGGCACACGCGCGCCCAGAACGATGCCGGCCGGATCGGCGCCGGCCAGATAGATCAGTTGCTTGGCCAGCATGTTGCCCGCTTCCAGATCGGGCACCAGAAGGATATCCGCGTCACCCGCCACGGGAGAGTCGATGCCCTTGGTCCTGGCCGCGCTTTTCGAGACGGCATTGTCGAAAGCCAGCGGGCCTTCCAGAAGCCCGCCGCTGATCTGTCCGCGATCGGCCATCTTGCAAAGGGCTGCCGCATCCAGCGTGGAGCCCAGCCGCGCAGAGACGGTTTCCACCGCCGACAAGATGGCCAGCCTGGGCCTTTCCACCCCCAGCGCCTGCGCCAGTTCGATGGCATTTTGCGCGATGTCGCGCTTGTCGTTCAGGCTGGGCTGGATATTGACCGCTGCATCCGTGATGAACAACGGCTTGGGATAGTGCGGTACGTCGAAGCAATAGACATGGCTCATGCGCCTTTCGGTTCGGAGCCCGCTGTTGCGATCCACCACCGCGCCCATCAGTTCATCGGTATGAAGCTTGCCCTTCATCAGGGCCTCGACCTTGCCCCGGCGCGCCAGTTCGACGGCCTTTTGCGCCGCCGCGTGGCTGTGGGGCACGTCGATGATCTCGCAGTCATCGAGGCGGCGGCCGGCCTCTTTCGCGGCGGCCATGATCCTGGCGCGCGGCCCCACCAGTACCGGGGTGATGAGCCCTTCGCTGGCCGCTTCCAACGCGCCGGAAAGCGAGAGCGCATCGCAAGGATGGACAATGGCGGTGCGCACCGGCTCATATTGGCGCGTGGCCTCGATCAAGGCCCGATAGCTGGCCCCGCGTTCATGCAGATGCACCTCGGGCAGCAAGGCACGCGGACGGCGGACCTTCTCGGTCGGCGCGATCACCTCGGCCTCGCCCTTGATGACCGTCTCGCCGTCTTGATTGAGGCAAAGACAATCGAGAATGAGGCGCTTTTTCTCCGGCTTCTTCTCGCGCACGGTGACGCGAACCGTCACCTTGTCGCCCAGGCCCACGGGGTGGCGAAAACTCAGGGACTGATTGAGATAGATGGTGCCGGGTCCGGGCAGTTCCGTCCCCAGAACCGCAGAGATGAGCGCCCCGCCCCACATGCCATGGGCGATCACCTTGTGGAAAGGGTCGGAGCGGGCAAATTCCGCATCCACATGGGCGGGATTCACATCCCCCGACATCACGGCGAAAAGCTCGATATCCTCGGCCTTGAGCGTGCGGACCAGCTCCGCCGACTGGCCCACCTCGATTTCGTCAAAGGTCTTGTTCTCGATATATTGCATTCGCTGTTCCTCAGTGTCCGGAGCGTGCGGCATGGGGAGGCATCTCATCCTCGCCTCTAGGACATGACATGATAGCCCGCATCGACATAGGCGATATTGCCGGTAACGGCTTTGGCCTGATCGGAAACGAGGCCAACCGCGACAGCCCCCACCTCTTCAATCGTGACAAGCCGCTGCTCCGGTGCGCGAGAACGCGCCTCGTCGATCAATTTATCGAAATGCGCGATCCCCGATCCTGCCCGGGTCATGACCGGCCCCGGAGACAAGGCATTGACGCGAATACCCTTCGGCCCCAGCTCCGCCGCCAGATAGCGCGTGACGGACTCCAGCGCCGCCTTCACCGGCCCCATGATGTTATAATGATCGACGACCTTTTCGGCCCCATAATAGCTCATGGTCAGCACACAGCCGCCCTCTTTCATGAGGGGCTCGGCCCGGTGCACCATGCGGATCAGGGAATGGACCGAAATGTCCATGGCCGTGGCAAAGCCCGCGCGCGAGCAATCCACCACCCGGCCTTGAAGATCCGCCTTCGGGCAAAAGGCGATCGAATGCAGCACGAAGTCCAGACGCCCCCAGCGGCTTTCGATCTGAGTAAAAAGCCGATCCATCTGCGCATCGGATTCCACATCAAGGGGCATGAAGATCTCGGCCCCCACGGCCTGTGCCACCGGCTCCACAAAGGGCCTGGCCTTGTCGTTCAGATAGGTCACGGCCAGCGCGGCTCCCGCATCATGGAAGGCCTGTGCGCAGCCCGATGCCATGGAGTGCTCATTGGCGATGCCGACAATCAGCCCCTTCTTACCCTTAAGTAGCTCCAATGGCGGATTCATGCCCCTACTCCTGAAAAACATAGGTGCCCGGGGCATCGCAGATCGGGGCATAGCGCTTGCCCGGCGTCCCCATGGGCGGCGGGGCGACGGGGCCGGTGGAATGACCAGCCAGCCAAGCCTGCCATTCCGGCCACCAGGAACCGTCCTTATATGGCGTTTGTGCGTGCCAAGTATCCGGATCGATATACGTCTCCCCCGCATGTTTGGTGGCGACCTGATAATTGCGGCGCGGATGGCCCGGCTCGCTGACGATACCGGCATTATGGCCGCCGCTGGTCAGCAAAAAGGTGACATCGGTGGCGGGATGGAAGGTGATTTTATGGACAGACCGCCAAGGGGCGACATGATCCTTGACCGTCCCCACGGCAAAAATGGGGGTCCGGATATCCGCAAGGTTAATCGGCCGGCCTTCAACCATGAAACGTCCGGACGCCAGATCATTGTTCAGGAAAAGCCCGCGCAGATATTCCGAGTGCATTTTATAAGGCATACGAGTGAGATCCGCATTCCACGCCATGAGATCATTCATGCCTGCGCGTTTGCCTAGAAGATATTCATGCGCCAAACGCGACCAGATCAGATCATTGGAACGCAAGATCTGGAAGGCGCCGGCCATCTGGGAGCCGTCCAGAAATCCCCGATCCCACATCATGTTTTCCAGATAGGAAACTTCGCTTTCCCGGATGAACAGCATCAGCTCGCCCGCTTCGGTGAAATCCACTTGCGTGGCAAGGGTCGTGATGGTTGCCAAGCGGTCATCACCATCACGGGCCATCGCAGCAGCCGCGATCGACAACAATGTCCCGCCAAGGCAATAGCCAACCGCATGAACCTTGCGATCGGGAACGATAGACGAAACGGCATCAAGGACATCCATAACGCCGAGCCGGCGATAATCCTCCATCCCCAGATTACGATCCTCCGATGTCGGATTGCGCCACGAAATCATGAAAACCGTATGGCCCTGATCAACCAGATATTTGACCAAAGAATTGTGCGGCGAAAGATCAAGGATATAATATTTCATGATCCATGCCGGAACGACGAGAATGGGCTCCGGATAGACCTTATCCGTTGTCGGTGTGTATTGGATCAACTCGATCAAGTGATTGCGATAAACGACCTTGCCGGGCGTAACGGCGATGTTCTGCCCGACTTGATAATCATCTGTGCCGACCGGCTTTTTGCCAGCCATCCCCCGCTGCCAATCGGCGGCAAGATTTTGAGCCCCTTTGATAAGGTTCATGCCGCCCTGTTCTATGGTGGCCTTCAGAATTTCAGGATTGGTCCAAATGAAATTTGACGGGGCATATAGATCGAGCAATTGCCGTGCCACAAAGGAAATGACCTGCTCGTCCTTATCCGAAAGGCCGTCAATATCGGTCGTCGCGTTATACCACCATTGCTGCGAAAGCAGGAACGACTGATAGATCAGATTATAAGGCCATTGCTGCCATTCCTTGCCCGCGAATCTGCGGTCTTGCGGCAATGGCTCGATGCAGGGCGGCACCTCGGGGTTTGCCCCCGATTGCCCTGCAAAAAGCATAAGACGCGCAAGCTTCCGGCTGGCTTTCTCTGCCAGTTCCGCATGCTTCCCCGGAGACAGGGACAAATGCGCAAGCCAGTTGAAATAAAGGTCCGCAAGCCCGGCCGGAGACAAGCCATTGGTAAGCCGCGCCAAATTCGCCTTGAAGGCGCGATCGATGGCCTGAGCCGTATAATGACCGGGCGGCACCCGATCATCACAAATGGCTGTCAGCGCTGCCGCTAAAGGCTTGACCTTCCGCGCCTGTTGCTTATCGGCGGCGCCGTTTTTGGGCTTGTCCGCATCCGTCATATCCGGGGTCCTCTTCACCACCTTACGAGAGCTGCGGGTTGGTTGAGCCACAGCCCGTCGATTGGTCTTGCCTCGCCCATCCTGTCCAGATCTCGATTGCATGATGTCTCTCTCCCGATTTCATGAGGCGCCATCAGCTTGAAAGGCGCGGCAAAACACTGACTTTGAAAGGGTCAATCCGGCACCGGCACATCGCCGATACACCCACCGGGACCAATTCCATATCGCCCCGACCGAGGCCGCCACATCCCTGTCTAGCGAAAATATTGCAGTGCAATATTGATCTGGATCAACAAAACCATGACCAAATCGATATTTCCTAGTTATAATATTGCGTAGCAGCATCGGCCCTCTCATGCATGAACGCCATTCGACCGCCAAAGTTGGCCACATTTCCTTGGGCGCAATGGAGACCAAACCGGATCGCACATGAGTCTGTACAAGGATGACTGCAATGAAACCGATTAGAATAACCCTTTGGGCCCTGATGCTCGGCCTGAGCGTTTTATGGATCGCCGCCAACCTGCCCCTGCCCGAAACCCTCACCATCTTCACCATTCGCCATTTATTGGTGCAATATTCCGGCGTCCTGGGCATCGGTGCGATGAGTGTTGCGATGATCCTGGCCGTGCGGTCCCCAAAGGTGGAACGCTGGCTAAACGGGCTCGATAAATCCTACCGGCTGCACAAATGGCTCGGCATGACCGCGTTGGTGATGTCCATATTCCACTGGCTCTGGGTTAACGGGCCGAAATGGGCCGTTTCCTGGGGACTATTGGAACCACGCAAGCGGCAGCATCACAAAGACGGACTGCCCGATCTTGGCGCGGTTCAACAGTTTTTCAACAGCCAGCGTGAAATGGCCGAAATGCTGGGGGAATGGGCCTTCTATGTGGCCGTTGCACTGCTCGCCATTGCGCTTATCAAGCGGATTCCATACCGGTTCTTCGCGGCGACCCACACCCTGATTGCCATTGTCTATCTTGTACTGGTCTTCCACGCAGCCGTCCTGATGGATTTCGACGCATGGACACAGCCGGTGGGGCTTGTCACCGCCCTTTTGATGGCCGGTGGTGTCGTGGCGGCGGCGTTCGCGCTCACCCGGCAGATTGGTCGAAGCCGACAGGTGCCGGGCCAGATCGCCGCTTTGCGTCAGTTCCCATCAATGAAAGTAACCGAAATCAAGGTCGCAATGGGCAAGGGCTGGCCCGGACATGAGGCAGGCCAGTTCGCCTTTGTCACCTTCGATCGCAAGGAAGGCGCACATCCCTTCACGATCGCCTCGTCCTGGGACCCAGCAACCCGATCCATCACCTTCATCAGCAAAGCCTTGGGCGATTATACTCAACGGCTGCCGAAGGCGCTGGCAGTCAATGACGGTGTCACCGTCGAAGGGCCTTATGGACGCTTCACCTTCGACGATAGCAAAGACCGGCAGATCTGGATCGGTGCCGGAATCGGCATCACGCCCTTCATCGCCCGATTAAAGCACATGGCCGCAACGGGCGATGGCAAGCGGATCGACCTGATCCATACGGTGCCCAAAATCGCGCCGGAACCGAAAGCCTTGCTGGAAGCGGATGCCGCTGCAGCCGGCGTTAAGCTGCATCTGATGCGTGACCAGGAAGACGGTCTGTTAAGCGGCGCACGCCTGCGCGAAATGCTGCCCGATTGGTCCAAGGCCAGCGTCTGGTTCTGCGGCCCAGCCGCCTTTGGCGAAGTGCTGCGGCGCGATCTTATTGCACATGGCCTGCGCCCTGCCGACTTCCATCAGGAGATGTTCAACCTGCGCTGAGGCCTTTTTGCCAAAAGGGACCCGCCCATGACGGTCAAAAACATCAACGACTACAAGGGTTGCGTAAAATCCTCCCCCTGCGACATCTAAGCCGCATAACCCGGCAGAAATTGTGGTCACTTGAATTGTTGCAGTGCAGCAATATTGCTAAACGCATAGCAGGAAACCCATGCCATGACATCCGAACAGGCGAAAACACCCCGATATGAACATTGCGTTCCGGCCTTCTGGCCAATGGCGGCCGCTATCGAGATGGAAGAAAAAGGCTTGCAAGCATTTCAGAACAATCTGCGCTTCGTTGCCGAGGCCGAGAAGATTGAAAACCCGCCACCATCGGAATGGGCGACCGAAAACAAGATTTTGCTGGATCTGGACACCATGCGTTTGCGGGATTTCTCGCCCAAAAAAAGCGATGCTGTGCCGGTACTGGTGGACGCGCCCTATGCGGGCCATAGCTCGACCATCGCCGACTATGCGAAAGGCCAAAGCCTGATCGAAACATTGTTGGCCTCGGGCCTGAGCCATGTACTGGCAACCGACTGGAAATCGGCCACCCCCGAGATGCGCAATTATGATATCGACAAATATCTCGAAGATATGAATGTGGTGGTGGACGATCTGGGCGGACGTGTTGCGCTGGTTGGGCTGTGCCAAGGCGGCTGGTTATCCGCCATGTATGCCTGCCGCTTCCCTGAAAAGGTCGCCTCCTTGGTGCTGGCCGGCGCGCCCATCGACACAGATGCCGGCAACGGGCCGATCAAGAAGCTGGCCCACAGCCTGCCACTGAGCATCTATGAGGAAATGGTCGCCGCGGGCGATGGCCGCATGCTGGGCCAATATATGCTGGCTGGTTTGAAAAACATGCATCCCGGCGTGCAATATGGCAAAAAATTCGTCGATCTTTACGCCCATATCGAGGACAAATCCTATTTCAAGCGCACCGAACAGTTCGAGCGCTGGTATGAAAATCCGATTGATCTGCCGGGTATTTATTATCTTCAGGCGATCCGGCTGATGTTCAAGGAAAACCGCTTTGCCAAGGGAGAATTCACCGGCCTGGGCCGCGCTTTATCACTCAAGGACGTAACCTGCCCCACCTATCTGCTGGCCGGAGCTTCAGACGACATCACCACCCGGGAACAGGTCTTTGCTGCCGAGCATCTTTTGGGCACGCCTCAAGAGCAGATCGTCAAGAATCTGGTTCCCGGCGGGCATATCGGCCTGTTCATGGGCTCCAGAACGCTGAAAGACGTCTGGCCGGGTATCGCCCAATGGATCAAGGGCCAGCAGCGCCGATGCATCCGGGCAAGGAGGGCCATGCCATGATCCGCATTTTGAAAGGCTTTCCCAAGAACGCGCTGGGCGTGTCCCATGTGGGGCATGTCAGCGCCGAAGATTATGCCCATATCCTGCTTCCCGAGATCGAAAAAAGGATCAGGCGTTATGGAAACGTTCGGCTTTTGGTGCGCATTTCCGATGATTTTCAGGGCTTTGAGCCCGGCGCGATCTGGTCGGACGCCAAATTGGGGCTTCGGCACTGGCTTGATTTCTCGCGCCTGGCTCTTGTCAGCGATCTGAGATGGCTGCGCGATTCCACGCTGTTTTTCGGCGCGTTCTTCCCCCATCCGCTGAAGGTTTTTGCCGATGACGAATTCGAGGCGGCCCGCGCATGGCTTTTGAAGGAGGAAAGCGCATGACAAAGAAGAGCAATCCTTCAAAACCGCCTGAAGTCCTGCCACCCACCGACATCGAGCAAGGCCTGAGCACGCAAGAGGCGGCCCGACGGCTGGAGCAATATGGCCCCAACGCGCTGGCAGAAAAGAAGCTCCGCCCGTTGGAGCGCTTCTTGGGATATTTCTGGGGGCCGATCCCCTGGATGATCGAGACGGCCGCCATCTTGTCGATGCTTTTGGGCGATTGGGCCGATTTTGCGATCATCGTCACCATGTTGCTGGTGAATGCCGGGGTTGATTTCTGGCAGGAAAGCAGGGCCGGCAGCGCCATTGAAGCGCTCAAGGAAAATCTGGCGCTCAGCGCGCGAACCTTGCGCGACGGCAGATGGACCACCCTGCCCGCCGCGGATCTGGTCCCCGGAGACATCGTGGCCTTGCGCATCGGCAATGTCGTCCCCGCCGACATTGCCGATGCGCAAGGGAGCCTATCTGAGCGTCGATGAAGCAGCGCTGACCGGCGAAAGCCTGCCCGTTGAGAAAAAGCGGGGCGAGACGGCCTATTCGGGATCGATCGTCAAGATGGGCGAGAGGACCGGCATGGTCACCGCCACCGGGATGAACAGCTATTTCGGCAAGACCGCGCAGCTCGTGCAATCAGCCAAAAGCCGGTCGCATTTCCAGCGCGCGGTGCTGAATATCGGCAATTTCCTGATCCTCAGCACGGTGGCCCTTGTGGTGCTGATCCTGATCGTGTCGGTCTTTCGCGAAACGCCCTTTTTGACGACCTTGCAATTCAGCCTGATCCTCACCGTTGCTGCGATCCCTGTCGCCCTGCCCACTGTCTTGTCCGTTACCATGGCCGTGGGAGCAGAAAAGCTGGCCCGCATGAAGGCCATCGTCTCGCGCCTTGTATCGATCGAGGAACTGGCGGGCGTGGATGTGCTTTGCGCAGACAAGACCGGCACGCTGACCAGGAATCAATTGACCGTGGGCGATGTGCAGGCCGAAAAAGGCACGAGCCGCGCGCAGCTTCTTCTGGCGGCGCGCCTGGCGAGCAACAGCCATGATCCCGATGCCATCGACAAGGCCATTCTGGCCGCGGCGGATGATGAGACTGCGGCTTGTGACATTTCCTCCTTCCGGCCCTTCGACCCCATCTCGAAACGCGCCGAAGCCACCGCCCGGCGCAACGGGCAGACCGTGCGCTTCAGCAAGGGCGCGCCGCAGGTCATCCTTGATCTGGTAAAGCCGGACCCCGAAACCCGTCAGCGCCTGGAAGGCGCGGTGGAAGCGCTTGCCCGCAAGGGGTATCGCGCCCTGGGGGTGGCACAGAAGGATGGCGAGGCGCCATGGCGTTTCCTGGGGCTTGTGCCGATCTACGATCCCCCGCGCGAAGATGCCTCATCCACCATCGCCACGGCCCGGGAGATGGGGCTGTCCATCAAGATGATCACCGGCGACCATGAAGCCATTGCGCGTCAGATTGCCCGCAAGCTGGGGTTGGGCACGAATATCGGCGCGGCGGAGCAGATCTTTGAGGGCGCCTCGCCAAGCGATATCGTCCGGCAGATCGAGGCGGCCGATGGGGTGGCCCGCGTCTTGCCCGAGCACAAGTTCAAGATCGTGCGGGCCTTGCAGGCGCGCAATCATATCGTGGCCATGACGGGTGATGGGGTCAATGACGCCCCGGCCCTCAAGCAGGCCGATGTGGGAATTGCCGTCAGCGGGGCCACCGATGCCGCGCGCGCCGCCGCCGATGTGGTGCTGACGGGACAGGGGCTGAGCGTCATTGCCAGCGCCATCGAGGAAGCCCGCCGCATCTTCGAGCGGATGACCAGCTATGCCATTTTCCGCATCGCCGAGACGATCCGCGTGCTGGCCTTCATGACCCTGTCCATCCTGATCTTCGACTTCTACCCCGTGACCGCGATCATGATCGTGCTGCTGGCCATCCTCAACGACTTCCCGATCATGATGATCGCCTATGACAATGCCGATGTGGCCCCAAAGCCGGTGCGCTGGGACATGCAGCGGGTGCTGGTCGTCGCCACGACTCTCGGGATCACGGGTGTCAGCGCCAGCTTCTTGCTGTTCTGGTATGCCGATCGGGTGCTGGAACTGCCCCGGGAAACGATCCAGACGCTGATCTTCCTCAAGCTTCTGGTGGCAGGGCATCTGACCATCTTTGTCACACGCAACCAGAACTGGTTCTGGATGAAGCCATGGCCGTCCCTGCGCCTGCTCCTGGCCACGGAAGCCACGCAGATTCTGGGGACCTTGATGGCCGTTTACGGCATCTTCATCAGCGCCATCGGCTGGAAATATGCGCTGGCCATATGGGCCTATGCGCTCATATGGCTGCCCATCAACAACGCAGCGGCGCTTCTGGTGCGCCGCGCCCTGAACATGCGCGCCAGCCGCTACCGAAAACACCTCGCCGTCGTCGAAAGCCACATGCTCGGCCCATCACAGGAGAATGAAGGCCGGAAGAAGGGGTAGCACTATTGGCACTAATGGCAAAAGGCCCTTTTCACGTTTCCAGCCCTCCTAGCCTTGCTCAAAGCTTACTAATACAATTTTTGGCTTTATAAGCAGGTCTATTCAGGTAAATTCCATTCAAGAGTTGTCACTTCGCAGTCGGGCACCGGATATCCCAAGCACTCACCCCATCTGAATGATGTTGGAATACGTATGTTACAGGACTTGATAGATATAGAGAAACTGTTGATCAACCGCGCGAATGACCGCCATGGCGAGCTGGAGAACGAGACCGCCGCGATATCATGGCTGTTCAACAATCGTGAAACGCACATGCGCAACCTTGCCAAGGATATTGTAAAAAGTAAGGGCATCTACGAGCCGCCACTCGTCTTTCCAACTGGGGACAAATATACCGTTTATGATGGAAACAGGCGAACCACGTGCCTGAAGCTCATCATCAACCCTCGCCGTGCACCAACGGCTGAATTGCAAGTTTTTTTCCAAAAGCTGAAAGACTCTTGGTCCGGAGAACTTCCGAACAAGATTCCGTGCCAAGTCGAACAAGATCGAGACCGTATCGACGAAATTCTATTTCGTCGCCACACGGGTAGCCAAAATGGCGTTGGCCAGAGCATGTGGGATGACCGGATGAAATCCCATTTTGTCACCCGTACAGGCAAGTGCACCGGCATTAATATAGCCGATCAAATCGAAACGCATTTAAAAGAAGCAAAGATGCTTCCTGCCCAGAGGATTCCGCGATCAAATCTTAACAGGCTTTTATCCGCAGAAGCCTTTCGCAACAGGCTTGGGATCAGTGTGAGCCAAGGGGAATTCAAATTCATCCGTAAAAAAGAGGCTTCTCTCAGGGCCATGGCGCGGGTAGCCCGCGACTTGGCTGAAAAAAAGGTGGTGTTGGAAGATATATGGGATGTTGAAGCCAAAACCCGCTATCTCGACAGCTTAGACCAAGAAGGCATTCTACCAACAGCAAAAGATGCGATTGAAAAACCGGAGGTCAAGGCAGTAGCGTCATCTTCATCAAAACCACTCAAGCGTTTCTCCGCGCCACGCCCAAAAAAACGAACAACACTAATCCCTGATACCGACTACGGAATTACTTGGCCAGGGCACTTACAGCGTCATCGAGATATCTGGGAAGAGTTACAGCATCAGCTTTTTTTGGAAACTCATCCAAATGCTATCTCGACACTTTTTCGGGTGTTGTTGGAATTGTCGATCGAGAATTATCTGGCCCGCACGACATTGAAAAATGTTTACGACAACGACAAGCTCGCCAATAAGTTAATCAAGGTCGCCGATGACCTTTGCAAACGAGGCCAGATCGACAAGAAATATTTGTCTGAATTGAAAAAAATGCAGCAGGCGGAAAAGATAATATCGATCGATACTCTGCACCGCTATGTGCATTCACCTGATTTTGCGCCTTCGCCAGAACACCTCCGCGCTATCTGGGATAGTTTGGCTAAATTTCTGGCATTGTGCCTTAAAGCCTAACCACAAATGAGGAGGAACTGACTCAGACTTCATTTTCCCGCGTACCGATGGGAAACAGCCTATTGATATTGGCAAAGCCTGGGAAAATGCCCTTGATAAGGCTGGTATAGTGGATTTTCGCTTCCATGACCTGCGCCACGGTTCCGCCAGCCACCTCTCCATAAACGGAGCCAGCCAGCTTGAAATTGCCGAAGTCCTTGGCCACAAAACATTGCAGATGGTGAAACGCTACTCTCATCTATCCGAAGGCCATACCCGCGATGTGATTGAGAAGATGAACAGCAAGATTTTTTAAACCAAAGAGCTAGGCCTTGTGATTAGATTCCGGCCATTGAAGACTAGAGGTGGCCATGATGCGGCCACCCTCACGAAACTTATTCATTGCAGGAAGGAGCGCTGTTGCAACCTTCCTGTCAGCGCCTTGAAAGAGCCCAACTGGGTTTACATATACGTCACTACGGTGAATCATAAGTCCACGCAACGGAGGCCAACCCTCTTCTCCTAAATTGCCAACAAGGCCGCGTCGTAGCGCATTTGTTACTATATCAACCAATTCCAGCCCTGGCTCAGGCTCACTCGAAAACCGGAAGTTTTCACCATACATCAATTGAAGATTAATGCCCGCTCCATAAGTCCGATCTACGGAAGGGGCGATACCCTGCAAATATGTTGGCAGTTCAGCTAGAATAAAGCGCTGAAAATGACGGTAATCACCACCAGGCAACATTGCTCCAGGTCGTTCAAGTGACATAGCCTGAAGCCAAATAATCAGTATTTTCGACTGGTCTGCCCCCCGAAAAGTGGCCCGTTTTCAGAGAGGATTTTGGCTTATTCATGACCGTGAATAAGGAGAAATCACATGGGTCGTCAAAGACGTTACACACCAGAACAGATTATTTCGAAACTTCGTGAGGCCGAGGTCTTGTTGAGTCAGGGTCGCACGGTTGGTGAGGCCGCGCGCCAGCTTGGCGTGGCCGAGCAAACCTATTATCGCTGGCGTAACCAGTATGGCGGGATGCAAACAAGCCAGGCCCGCAAACTCAAGGAGCTGGAGCGTGAGAACGTGCGGCTGAAGAAAGCCGTTGCAGAGCTGACGCTGGACAAGCTCATTCTCAAAGAAGCCGCCGAGGGAAACTTCTAAGCCCCGGTCGCCGCAGGCGGTGCGTGGATCACGTTATTGGCAAGCTGAGCGTATCGTTGCGCCGCGCCTGCCGTGTTCTTGGTCAGCACCGTTCCACCCAGCGCAAAGCACCTGCTGCCAGACCGGAGGAGGCTGCTCTGACAGCACCCATCATCCGGCTGGCCAGCGAATACGGGCGTTACGGGTATCGCCGCATTACAGCTCTTTTGCGCATGGAGGGCTGGTATGTGAACCACAAGCGCGTGGAGCGTATCTGGCGGCGGGAGGGGCTGAAAGTGCCGAAAAAACAACCGAAGCGCGGCCGGTTATGGCTGAATGACGGCTCCTGCATCAGGCTACGCCCAAGCTGGCGCAATCATGTCTGGGCATATGACTTTGTTATGGCCCGCACGCATGATGGCAGAGCGTTCCGTATGCTGACCGTGATCGATGAATACACGCGCGAGTGTCAGGCAATTACGACGGCCCGGACGCTCAAATCGGATGATGTACTTCATACGCTCACCGGGTTGTTTACGCAGCGCGGTGTGCCGGATCATATCCGCTCCGATAACGGTGCGGAGTTTACGGCCCATGCCGTCAGGGACTGGCTGGGCCGGGTTGGCGCGAAGACGCTTTATATCGAGCCGGGAAGCCCGTGGGAGAATGGCTACAATGAAAGCTTTAACAGCAAGCTCAGGGACGAGCTTTTAAATACGGAAATATTTTACAGCATGAAGGAGGCAACGATCTTGGTCGAGCGCTGGCGGCGGCATTACAACACTATCAGACCGCACAGCTCGTTGGGATATAAACCACCGGCACCGGAAACAATCTTGCCCCATCCAGTTGCTATGGCTTACGCTACGCTCCAGCCGCTGCAACTGGATGGCAATAGTGGCCAAGTCCTAACTTAACAAATGGACCACTTAATGGGGGCAGGCCACCGGGAAAACCTGCGTATCATGCTGTTCCTGAGCCGATTTTTCCATCAAACTATCCCCAATAAAACAAAGCTGCGCCCAATCCAACACAGCCCACAGTTATGTTTTTACGGCTTTATGCCTTGGCTTCAGCCGATCATTCCATAAGCCCCGCCCCTTCGCAAGGGCAAGAAAGCGGCTTTGTCAGTTATCTGGCTATTAAAGAAAACGGGCCCACGGATTACTTTTCTACGAGATTACGCAGTTGGCCATTTTCAAATCACCGCGCGAAAGTTTCATATATCTTGAATGATACTACAGTCAGGCAATTGCTTGGGACCGCGCCGTCTCCCTCCATGAAACGCCCAATGCATCACAGATTTTCACAGGAATTTCAGCCAAGGGGAACGTACCATGCATCGCATCGGCGGACAGCCCCGTATCAAGGAAATAGCCGATCCCGTTATGCTGGCCATTCTTTATGGCTACAAATGCCACATCGTCGCGCAACCCAATAAACGCGCGTTTCCCTACAGTATATGAGAAATCCGCTTCTATATCGTGCGACCAGACCAGCATGACGAACAGATCCCGCCCTCGGTTATCCACATCGAACAGCTTTGTGCCGTCGGAAGCTTTTACTGATGACAAAATACGCTCTGCCTCCGCCGCCTGTTCTTCCGATATACATTCAATGAAAAAGTCACGGGACATGCGCGGCTTCGCACATGCAAACGGCACACCAATCTTTGTAAGATAAGCAGCATGATCTTTCAGTCGCCAATAAAAGGTGGTTTCAGGATGTGGATCCTGATGCAGCCCAGTCGCCAGCATCAAACGCGTTTTTGGAAAGGCTTGTCTGATCTGACCAACAATCCTGTCATACAGGCGGTAAACATCCAACATTGGATCCTGATGAGGCCCGATAACCCACTCCGGGTTTGTCTGTTCACCCTTATAAACAGCGGAATTGAACATATAGTGATGCTGGATATGGGCTCCTGCGTTTAAAAACAGGGATGCAAAATCCGGCGCCGTCCGCCTCGTTTCCTTAATAAGGATATCGCTCAGCAACAAATCGAGGAACATGGCTTTTGACCAGGGCCCCTTCTTCGCCCCTCGCGCCAGAGCAAGATATTGGCCGTAATTTACTGCCCGCGCATAAGTGCCGGCACCCGCCAAAAGGGCGAATTTGGAACGCAAGGCCAGACGATCCTGCGCATTGTCATTAACAGCCTGCGCTACCGCGAAATAAAGATTCTCCAGCAGAGGGCTTGCAGTTAAAGACGTTGGCGTCCAGGGGTCCGGGACAAAAAAGGCAGCATTACCTGTACGATTTTTCGCGTTCATCGGACTGATCGCGCCAACTTTCAGCCCCTGCTCCTCAAGATGTTCCCAAATCTGTGGAATGTCATGCTTTACGATATCCCCTAGCCTAAACACATTATGTTCAGCTAAAGCCAATCCGGTATGCGCCGTAACCCATTGTATCCAAGGCTCCAGTTCTTCATAATCCTGCTCGGAAGTCGTTTTTGCAACGCCATGTCGATCCATCAGGCCCATAAGTTCAGGCAAATACCCCTGCACCCCATAAGCTCGCATATCATCGAAATTTACTTCGTTAATTTCAACAAAAAGGAGCTTCGTCATTTTACATTCCGCTGCAGATATTTTGTCAGATACCAGTCAACTGTACTTATTATAGCCTGCTCATTGCTTATTTTTTGCTTAAACCCCAACTGGCGTATTTTACTACCACTAAAATTCGTCGCAGTACAAAACTTACGAACACGGGCACTCGTTATAGGCAGGTCTACACCTGTTACTGCTGCAAGAGCATCCCCCACAAGGGAAATCGGCGCAGCAATTGATAGTGGAAGTCGAAATTTATTAACACCACGCTCTAAACGGACCCTGATAAGATTTACGATTTCCATCGTAGTCATACCAGGATCATCTACATACTGATAAATTTCCACTCCATATCCGTGATCAGAAGCCCGCTGCTCCATTAAGAACATATGAGCATCGATAAGATTAGATATATAGGACGTCGTTTTAATTTCACTACCTTGGCCTATCATCAAAAAGCGTCGTTTATAGATTGCATCAACAAGGCGGAAAATATTCGTGTTCCATGGATTTTCCGGCCCGAAAACCACTGAAGGGCGAATGATTACAACATGCGCATCAGGCGTTTTCGCTACATAATCTTCAAAAATATCCTCGCAAACAGCCTTCGACGCACCATAAGGATTTACCGGGTTACGTGGTGCATCCTCCGACAATGGCGTATCACTGGGCCCCAGAACAGATACTGTACTATAGAAAATCCACTTCCTTACGCCTGCCGCATGAGCAGCAGAAAGTAATGCCCGCGTCGCTTCCACATTATCATGGCAATACTCTTCCTCAGATATACCCCAATCACCTTTTGCAGCCGCAAGGTGATGGATACATTCCACCTTGGCTAACACAGCTTCATATTCGCTGCTATCCACCAAATCCGAGCAAATAAACTCATCCACCCCCCCTCCGGGGTATGGGCGACGATCAATACCAATAAGATAATGCCCCTCCGCCTTCAGTCTTTCAGACAATAAATATCCAATATAACCAGAAACACCTGTTATAAGTATACGCGCCATATTAACACTCTGATGAATTATTTTGTGGAAGACGAATTCAGAACTTCTTCATAAAAAGACAAAGTTAACGACACAATATTTTCAACAGAATATTCCTTTTCTGCCGTCTTTCTCGCCATCATACCCATCTCCTTACATCGTTTCTTATCTGTGATCAATTTACACATCGCCTCTGCCAATGCTATAGGGTCTCGTGGCGGCACCAGAAAGCCATTGACCCCATCCTCTACAATTTCCCGACAACCAGGAACATCTGTCGAAATCAAAGCACAACCACTTGCTGCAGCCTCAATAAGCGACTTAGGCATTCCCTCTCGATAAGTTGGCAAACAAACTATACTAGCATTATTAAAGATCGATGGCATATCATCGCGATGACCAAGAAAATCAATAAACTCGAGCTTCCTCCACTCATTCAAAATTTTACTATCGATTGCGGTTGGGTTGTCTGTATCGATATCACCAGCAACCATAAATTTTACGTCCGGGAAATCATTGTGAACTATTCTTGCTGCTTCAATAAATTCATAGATCCCTTTATGCTCAATAAGGCGTGCAGGATATAGAATTACGACCTCATTGAATTTCTTATTTATACAATTAAATTTATTTAAATTAACCCCAGACCCGCGAATAATAATATTTTTGTTTGAAGCAACCCACCCATTGCCCACAAAAAGATTGTAATCATCCCTATTTTGGAAAATATTTCCCGCACCATTAATAATTAATGTATATTTCAGAAATACACCCACGATCCTGCGCAACAAATTAACTATAAATTTATCGTCAGTAAAAATATAGCCAAGTCCGGTAAAACTATTCACAATAGAACATTTTCTTCGAAAACATGATAAAAATCCGCCATACAATATTGATCTAATTGTAATATTGTGAATTAAAGTTGGCTTTACCGTTCTAAAAATTTTAAATAAATTTAACAATAACACAAATTCATCGATAACGGATCCCGTCCTCCTTTTCTTTGATATTGGATGAAATAAAATCCCATTATCTATTAATTTATCAACATTACCGTCAGTTAAGGTTGTTGCATGAACCTCATAACCCAGCCTCCTTGCTTCACTAATAAGTGAATATCTATGAGACAACAGGTATTCAACCCGATTATCTACTATTAATAAAACCTTCTTTTTATTCATAGCTTATACTTACAAATGACCCGCCACTTTTATGCGCAAAACAAATTACCATGATGAGATATACTTACCCCCTACACCAAAATATTAAGGACATTTATATGCTTTTCTATCCGTCCCATCAGACTTGAAACATCAAAACACACCACACCGATAGTGCCAGCTCCGCTTACCAAACCAGTACCCCCCCATAACTTGCAGATAGGAACAGGATCAAAAAATCCATCCTCACGCACGTGTTTTTCATCTAAAAGATCATCCGCCCAGTCACGCAAAGGACCGCTGCACATGACGATAAAGGGCTTCTCTCAAAATGTGCTTGCCCATATTGTCCTTATTTTTGCGGATAAAGATAGTACCCACACAGATTCTATCCTCTGGTAGCCCAGAAATAGAGCATGAATTTCAATATTGACAGCCATTCCCACTGCTTCTAGCCGCACAAAACGGCCATACCGATACGGTTATTGCCCTGATCGACGCCCGAGCAGATCATACAGTGTGCTGCCAGAACCCTGCCTCCGGAGAAACTTTCACGGCCTTAGATATAGCCCAATACATGGGTCACCACGAGATTGTTGCTCTTTTAAATGCCAGGCTTGAAGACGACTGAATGGGTAACGCTTTGGGTCAAGCCGTTTGTTTTGTGATTCTCGTGCTTCCGTAATGCTTCCGAGGGAGGACGAAAGGCTCAGGCGGTTATTGCCGAGTTTTGCTTTTATGTTTTGGACAGCAAAAAGCCGCTGAGTCATTGACTTAGCGGCTTTGCTTTGATTGGTTGCGGGGATAGGATTTGAACCTATGACCTTCAGGTTATGAGCCTGACGAGCTACCGGACTG
>NZ_BMOV01000012.1 GCF_014647255.1 Iodidimonas muriae | reverse complement strand
CCTTTGCCATGGTGAATCACGTATTACAACAAATGGGAATCCCCGAATTTAATAGGTCCTGACCCTAATACAACGTGGCGGCCGCGATGCCGCTAGTATTTACAGATTTTTTGAACTTTTCGTGTGCAGGCAAGCCGTATTGCAAGACCACATTGGCCTTAAAAATATTGCAAATGAGTTTGCAAAAATGCGTTGTCCCACATGCACATAAATTTTGTGATCTGTGCGGAATTGCGCGCAAAAGATGTGTAATTGTCGCATTGCATGGACGAAGACATTCGATGTGTGTTTTTTCTGCAACATATAATTCTATTTATCGAACGTAGTTATATAACTTTCCATTTATTCCTTGCTCTTGCCCATTGTTAAGATTTAGTGACGCTAGGTAGCCTAATGGCTCGCAAGAATGAAAACCTCTCTGAATAACCATCATTTCAGACTGAAAGGGAACAAATGCGAAATGGGGATCGGACTATGATCACAAAATCCAAAGAGCGTGGCTCTCTGCAGCCGCGTAAGCCATCGGTTTTTCGCCAGCGTGCACGTGCTATCTCTGCTGCTGGGATGACCGGTCTGGTGGCGCTTGGCTCTTTTGCGCCGGCCGCAACTTTGACGGCATTGCTCGCTTCAACTGTGATGACGCCAGCGGCGGTCGCGCAGGACTTTACGACTGGTCAGCTAGTTGGTGTGGTTACTGATACGGCGGGTAACCCCGTTTCAGGTATCGCTGTGACCATTTCAAACGACCAAACCGGTTTTGACTCGACCAGCACGACCGATTCTGAGGGGCGGTTTAATTTCGCCCGTTTGCCGATCGCCCAATATAAAGTGGTGGTCGATGCTCCTTTTGGCGAAGATCCATCTGATGAAATTCGGATCCCGGCTGGTTCGGTTCAGCGGTTGAACTTCACCGTTGCCACATCCGAAGTCGAGGCTGCAGGTCTTGAAGAAATTATTGTTGTCGGAACACGTGCAACATCGAGCCGGAAAGACTTTCTTGGACAAGAAGGCGGCATCGTCGTTAATACCGATGATCTCGTCGCTCGTGTTCCTTTGCAGCGTACTGTTGCTGATATCGCGTTGCTGGCTCCTGGAGCGAGCTCTGGTGACTCGGCCTTTGGTAACCAGCCGTCTCTCGCTGGTTCTTCGGTGGCAGAAAACCTTTTCTATGTGAACGGTTATAACGCAACGGATACCCGTGATTTCATCGGCCTGATGAACACCATTCCGTTCGAGTTCTTCCAGCAAGTTGATATCAAAACCACTGGCTTCCAAGCTGAATTCGGTCGCACGACCGGGAGTGTTGTTAACCTCGTTACACGTAAGGGGACCAACGACTTCCATGTGGGCGCGAATGCTTTCTATACGCCAGAAGGGCTGAGAAGCAATTCCAAGAAAAGAGACACCACGGACGGTTTCCGCTCAAGCGATAAATTGACAGAAACCGAAATCAATACGTGGATTAGCGGTCCGCTTATCAAAGACCGACTCTGGTTCTATGGTCTTGTGAGCTTCCGCGATAATGATCTGGAAGATTTCTCCAATAGTGCTTTCACAGATCGCAAGGATGATGATCCGGTCTGGGGGATCAATATCGACGGCATATTGTTAGACAACGATATGTTTGGGTATCATACCTTCACCTATACCCATATCGATGACAAACGGGATATCGTCGACTCCATTTTACCGTTTGATCGTGATACCGGGACAATCAATCGCGAAGCCGATACCGTCACCCAAACTTTCGAACGTGGTGGTACAACGGACATTCTCAAATATACCGGCGTGATCCGTGACTGGTTGAGCATTTCCGGCTTGTTCGGTGAAAGTGACAGCCGCGGGCGTGATTTGTCGAACGTTTCCAACATCCCTCAGATCAACGATCTGCGGTCCGGCACGAATATCGTTACGGGGAATACCGGCGGTTCGATTGTTGATGCCATTAACAACGACAATCGTCGTATGTGGCGTGCCGATGCGGATATCACCGTCAATGACTTCTTCGGTGATCACCAATTCCGGATCGGGTTTGATCGGGAAGTTCGTAAATCTGCGGAACAGACATCGTTCTCCGGTGGTTTCCGGTATGTGGTTTTCGCTGATGGAAGTGGTCTTGGTCGCTTCGACGCCAATGGCGACGGGATCAGTGATACCGGAGTGGATCTGAGTGCTCCTGTTATTCGTCAGGATTTCAGAACGACTGGTGGATCGTTTGAATCGGTTCTGAAAGGCTATTACATTCAGGATCGTTGGCAGACTCCGATCGAAAACCTGACATTGAATGTCGGTTTCCGTCTCGAAGACCAGACATCCAAGAATGTGAATGGGGAACCTTTCGCTGAGTTCAATGGTGGGTTCGATTTCCGTACCGGCTTTACTTATGAGCTGGATGAAGGTCGGAGCCGTGTATATGGCTTTGTTGGTAAGACCCATTTTGCCATTGCCAACAACACGAACATTCGCCTTGCTGGTGAGGAAATCTTTAACGAAGACTTCTTCCGTCTCGTATCCGATACGATCGATCCGGCAAATGTAGACGCTGCAATCGGTGATTTCATCGGTCGTGACATCGTTTCACCTCCGGGTGTTCAGCCAGCATCAACGTTGGTCGATAAAGATCTGGAAAACCAACGCCAAATTGAATACTCCCTTGGTTACGACTTCTCGGTCGGTAACAACTGGACCTTCGGTATCCGTGGGGTGTATCGCGATCTTGGTCAGGGCCTTGAAGATGGGTCAATGGATGCCGGGTTCCGCCAGTTTGCTGCGGACAATGGTCTTGATGTTGATGCAGCGGCAGCTGCCTTCACTGGCTTCCAGACTTTCGCACTTTTCAATCCCGGCAGTGATGTCACTCTGGACGTTCGGACGGATCTTGCACCTGCGGACATGGTCGCCTTCCTTGGCGGTGATGCCGATGGTGATGGCCTGGTCGAAGCCACTTTGACGGCAGAGCAGATCGGTGTTCCGAAAATCAAACGTGAGTACAAAGCTCTTGAATTGACCTGGGAACGTGCGTTTGTTGACGGCTGGTCCTTCCAGGGGTCTTATGTGCTTGCTCGGTCTAGTGGTAATACCGAGGGCGGCGTCAAATCTGATAATGGCCAAGGTGATACAGGCTTGACTCAGGATTTCGACACCACCGGTTTGACGGACGGCGCAAGTGGACGTCTGCCAAACGATCGTCGGCATACGATCAAAGCATTCGGTAGCTATGCTGCGACGGAGCAATTGACATTCGGTGCGAACCTTACTGTCCAATCCGGACGTGGATTTGGTTGTCAGGGTGTCCATCCGACAGATGGAATTGCTGCCCAGTTCGGTGCGGCCTCGTTCTTCTGTAAGTTGGACGAAAACAATCGGCCTAGTGCAGATGCAGAGTCGCGCTTAACCCCGCGTGGTTCTGTTCTTGAGAGCGGCTGGACCAAGCAACTCGATGTATCTGCAGTGTTCAAGCCTGATGTGGATTTCCTTCCCAATGGCGTTGCACCTGAGTTCCGTATTGACGTGTTCAATATCTTTGACTCGAACGATGTTACCGACTTGAATGAGTTTGGTGAGTTTGATTCCGGTCAGGTGCGTTCGACATTCGGTGATCCGACGGGCTTCATTCAAGCACGTACTGTTCGCTTGAGTGCTCGTATCGAATTCTAAAATTCGGACTTGAATGGACGAGTAAATACTCGTTGAAACAAATGAGAAAAGACGGACTGACCGAGAGGTTGGTCCGTTTTTTTTGTGCGGTAATTTAGTGGATGTGAGGCGATGAATTGCCGGAGGCGGTTTTTACGATGTGGACGTAGGCTTAGCCAAAAAGGGTGTGATTCTGTGAAGAAGAACAGGTTCGGCGAGGGATATGTCAATTCGGATGCTGGCTGGGAGGGGCAAGAGACGAGGTGCTGCCGGTGCTGGATGCTACATTGCGGAATCGAGGAAAGTGTCTTTTCTGAACGGAAGAGTAAGCATGATGGGTGGAATAACTCGGATATCCACCGGAGCTAATTTCGAATAGGATTCTGCGCTGGCGCTAGAATTGAGGCGTATTCTGCACCATGCTGCGGGTGGCTTTGTCGATCACACCTCAACGGTGGCCTGTGTGGCGACTGTTTGATGGGACCATGTTTCCAGGGTGCTTGAAAGTCTCGTCCGAAACGATCAATTCTTTGATAAAAGCTATATCAATGGCGGCATAAAAAAGGCGCTCTCCCATATTGGGAAAGCGCCTTCATGTTTGTTGTTATCAGACGATCAGAAACGCATGGTGGCATTCATGAAAAAGGTGCGACCAAACAGATCGAAGCCAGAGGACGTCACCGCATTGTTACGGTTGGGGCCTTCTGATGAATCGATCAGCGGCGGGTCCTGATCGGTGATGTTGCTGACGCCGAATGTCAGGGCGAATAGATCGAAATCCGCAGACAGGCTGAGATCGTTATAGAGACGACGATCTGCCACAGCATCATCGAATGTCAGGACAGAACCGACAAAGTCCGTGTTGTCACTTGGAGCTTCTTCAGGATTTTGGATGTCCTCGTCGAACTCGGTCTGGCCAATATAGCGGGCCTGCCACAACAATTGATAGCGATCCCAGAGCAGTGAGACGGTGGAATTGAACTGCCATTTGGGATTACCGATGCGCCCGGCATTATCCACCAGATCATCGCGGGTAAAGGTCAGGCGATTTTGTTCGATGAGTCGGTTGGCACCGACCGACCATGTGAGATCCAGAGACTGGCCCATCACATCATCGAAATTTTTGTGGAACCGGGATTCGATATCGATGCCGGTCACGGTTTCAAGGCCCACATTGATGAACGAGGCATCCACGAGGGTCAGGGCGTTGTTGGCGCGATTGCCGGTATCGGCACGGGTTACGCGATCACAGAACGGGCTGGCCAGATTGGGATCATCATTGAAGCAGCGGGCAATGATGACACCTGCATCCAATTCCGAAACAGTGTTTTTGATTTCAATATCGTAATAGGTGGCGGCCAGATCCCAATCAAAGCTGTTGAACCAGGGTTGGGTGAACTGCACCGTTCCGGTGACCGATGTGGATGTTTCAGCGATCAGGTCGTCAGACCCACCCACATTGACAGGAATGGTCACCACGCCGGCATTGCCCAATTGTGTGGTGTCTGCGCCACTGAGTTCACAATTGTTGATCAGCAATTGAGTTTGCGGATCCGTGGGATCTAATTGTGTAATGGCTTGGGCACGGCATGGATCCAGTGCGCCCGATACCCCTTGCCCCTGATCGGCAAGGAACTGTTCACGTAGATTGGGGGCGCGGAAAGACGTACTACGCGAGCCGATGAAGGTAAGATAGTCCACCGGACGATAGGTGCCCATGATGCGCCATGTGACTTCCGATCCGAAATTTTGTTCTTCGGTATAGCGAACGGACCCGTCCAGTTGTAGCAGCTCTACAAAGCTTTTACCGCGCATGAGTGGGGCTGTGAATTCACCGTAAATGTCATAGATCCAGCGCTGCCCTTGTGTAATGCCTTCTTGCAGCGGATTTTCCGCAACATTCAGGCCCTGAACGCCAGAGATATCGTTTTGTGAATTGATGGTGTCCTTACGCCATTCAAAGCCGACGGCTGTTCCCACAGTATCGCCGCCCGGAATGTCGAACAGGTCACCGGTGAAGAATGCGGATGCATTATATTGCTTTGTGACGGTGCGGTTTGTACGCAAGCCGACCAAAAAGTCCCGTTCCGCATCGGAGGAGAAACGTCCTTCGCCATCTTCGAAAATCGAGGGCGCGAAGAAATTGACCGGCACACACTCATTGGGGGTCAGAAGGCCGTTTTGGTTGTTTGTTAAAGGCACACCGCAGATTACTTCGCCATCTGCATTCATCCGGAGTGTTTGCGTGGCCAAAATCAGATTGGGTTCAAACAGGATGCTTTGGCTTTGATGGCCCGTGCCGCGATCATAAGAAAAGAACATGTCATAAGACCAGTTCTTTTCCTTGAACCAACCCGCACCGATATCGCCGCGCAGTCCGCCAACAAAGCGGACCTGTTCCACATTTACATTGAAGTCCTGTGGGTTATCATCAAGGGTGATGATGGGCGCGACCGAGACAGGGAAGGGGTTAAGTGGATTGTCCACGAGAATGGGGGCGCCATCGGCATCGACGATGATATTACCATTGGCATCTTCTTGCGGGATCATTCCTGCAATATCGGGGAAGATCTGTTCCTTTGACGCAATCACATTATTTTTGCGGTTGAAATAATAAGACTCGTAATAGAGCTCCTCATTATTTCCCCAGTCCATATTGAAATGGCCATTGGTCACAAAGGAGAAGGTTTCCGCTGGACGGATCAGGTCTGCTGCGCGGCGTTCGTCCTGATCGTTGAAGAAATCAAGGAAGGGGAATACAGAGCCGGCATCCGGATCTTCTCCCGGGAAGGCTCCTACTTGCGGATCACCTGCAGCGGGCAGGTTAAAGCCTGTGGAGAAATTTGGAACTCCGGTATCTGATTGACCCGGCGTGTAGAAGAAGAACAAAGCGTCTGTGAAGGTCAGCCCATCCGGCCCGGTTCCGGGGAATGGGGCGCCGGGTTCAAAGCCGGGCACGAAATCGTCACTGATCACGACGACATTATCGAAAAACCCGCTGCGGCATGGGTCGAACCGGTCGCCGTTTTCGGATACCTCGATGCTGCGCAGGCAACTGCTGAAATCGCGGCTGCCAGTGGATGCGCGTTCTTGCTTGCGATATTCAAAACCAAAGGTGATGTTACCGCGATCACTGGCAACGCCGCCCACAAGAGACGTTTGGTAGAGTTCGCCGCCCCCTGCTTCGGGCAGTTCAACATTGCCGAAAACTTCCAGCCCTTCAAAATCAGATTTCAGGCGGACATTGACAACGCCGGCCACCGCATCGGCACCATAAATGGTGGAGTAACCGCCGGTTAGCACATCAGCCGTTTCCACCATCCCGAGGGGAATCAGACCAATATCGGGCTGTGCCGGTGCACCGCGCGCCCCGGCCACACCAAGGCGGCGTCCATTCACCAATATCAGCGTGCGTTCGGCGCCCAAGCCACGCAGATCGATATTGGAAGATCCGATACCGCCATCGGGCGGCGCTTCCGTGGCATTGGAATTGCCGGCATTGGAATTGAAGGTGCCATCAATTTGCTGACCGCTTGCTGTGGTCGAGCGCTGAAGCATTTCACTCAAGGAGCTGACACCCAGCTTGCGATTTTCGCCAGCATCCAGCACCTGCGTTGGCGTGTTTGCCGAAAAGGCGTCGCGGCGAATACGGGAACCGGTGACGACGATTTGCTCGACTTCACCTCCGATATTTTCGTCGCCATCGGCTTCTTGGGCAAAAACATGCTGGGCATTTGCACCAAAAATAACTGTGGAAAGCGCGATTGCGCCCACAGAGCGAAGCCACAATGCCCTTTGGCATTGCCATTTTGTGCTGTGTATCATGGTTTCTTCCCTGTATAGAGTTTATATTTATGTCACAAGTCTATGAAATTCAGACTTATGCGTAAAGAAATAACAGCGGTAGAAGAAGAAATAAATACTGTAATTTTACGTATAAAGTTTTATAACATAATGCATAGAGGATGCTGCCGGGTCACCTATTTCAGGTTGTTCGGGGTGCGATAAACAAACGAAGGGGTCTTGCCAAAATTTGGAGCAACCCCAAATTTTGAGCCAAACCCCATCTTCTCATGGGTATTTGAGAGGCGTTTCGTGAACGAATTGCTTATTTTTGTCGTTTAACCCGCACGGTTCGTTTGGCGATTCGCATTTTGAAAGACCCCCAAAGGCCTTCTTCGATATGCACGGCGGTTCCTTCTGCAGGCGGAGGAATTTGTGCGCTATCCGTTTGGAGCCATAGTTGCCCGTTTTCCATGGTGAAGACCCACCGGCCTTTATGGTTTTTCTCCGCAGAGGCAAGCACCATATTGCGGGATTGATCTTCAACCGGCTTGCGAACAGGTTTTTCCGGTAAACCGAATTGATCATCTGCCGGGCTTTTAGCGCCAGACGTTGATGATGCAATCGGAGGCGCCGAAGGGGCTGCAGGCGTGGGCGGAGAGGCAACGGACGGCACCTTTGGCACGGCGACGGAGTGTGCCGGGGATTCTGGCGCAGGCATCGGAGCTGTGATGGCTTGAATCTGTGCGCTTTGAACGAGATTTTCAAAACAGGACAGCCGTTGCGACTGGCTTTCAATCGCCATGCAGGCTTGTAATTTATCCAGCCCAACGGTCTGGCTTGATGCGGCTGTGCCAAAGGTGCTGCTTATGATGCCAAGGGAAATAAGTGCTTTGGAATAAAGGTGATATTTGTATTTCATGGCGCTTGTTCCCCGATTTTGTCTTTTTGCCTTTTTAAAAGCCAGCGCCGTTCTTTTTACAATGGTCATTCTGTAATCAAAAGGACAATCTATCGCCATGATAATTTTATTGGCATGTGGCGCAGAGATATTTTCTGTCGCCTGTAACAACAATGTTACACTGTGAATTATCTTTAAATATAGTATCGGAACAATGGGATAAGCGCAGATTTCTACGGTTTTTGGTGGGTTATATCCTTTTGGTGTCACGCCAGTGATACGTCCACCCTGAAGGAATGGATGCAGAACATCTCTCTTTAAAAAACTGTCTTTATAAAACAATCGGTTATGGAATTTTCCCGACTTGGCCCGCCTTTTGCTTCTCTGAGGGCACGGTGCCGGGGGCTGGCAAAATCCTTAAACGCGATGAATGACCCCAAGGGCCGTGTGATGCACCGCCAATCCGGCGATTTGCAATGAAATTGAACGGAGACATGCAATGACACGCTCTTCTTTTTTGAAAACAGTTTCGGCTATTGGTCTTGGGATCGCATTTTCCTATGGGGCTGTTGCGCAAGAAGTGGATGAAGACGAAAACCCAGATATTGCTTTCCAGGCCGACAATGGTTCGCAAGGCGCTGATGACGCGTCAACCAACCAAGGCTCCGGGACCGGCAGTTCTAATAACGGATCGCAGCAAGGGGATGGCGGCAATAATTCCGATTCCGGCAACAATAACTCATCGAATGACAACAATTCGTCCAACGATGACAATTCGTCTGCGGACAATAATTCATCGAATGACAATAACTCGTCCAACGATGACAACTCGTCCACGGATTCCAATGACGACAACTCCACGAACGACGATAATTCCGATGACGACCACGTGGATCTGGATAACGCCTTCAATGACAGTTCGTCCAATGACGATAATTCGTCGAACGATGACAATTCCACCACCGACGACAATTCCGACGATGACGGGATGGATAGCGACAATTCCTTCAACGACAGCTCATCCAATGACGACAATTCGTCGAACGATGACAATTCCACAGTCGACGATAATTCCGACGATGACGGGATGGATAGCGACAATTCCTTCAATGACAACTCATCCAATGACGACAATTCCACGGTCGATGACAATTCGGATGACGACGGTACGGATACGGACAATTCCAACAACACGACAGACTCGAACAATTCGACCACGGACGACAATTCCGATGATGATGGAATGGATAGCGATAATTCCTTCAACGACAATTCCACCACGGACGACAACTCCGATGACGACGGCACGGATAACGACAATTCCAATAACGACAATTCAACGACCGACGATAATTCCGATGACGACGGCACGGACAACGACAATTCCAACAACGACAATTCAACAACGGACGACAACTCCGATGATGATGGCGTTGATCTGGACAATTCACTGAACGGATCGTTCAACGATCAAAGCGATGATGATGGTCTGGATCTGGACATCACCACCGGTGATATCATGGTCAGCAGCACCACGCTGAGCACCACCGTCAGCGGGATCACCTTGACAACCGCTTTCCCGGATGATGGTCAAGGCGCTGGTGGATCAATCTCCACCGGTAATATCAGCAATAACAGTGTCAGCGGCCTTAATGGATTGTCCCAACAGCAATTCAACACAGGTTTTGCCAACCAGAACGCTGTGATCAATGTGAATGCCAATGTGAACAACTCCTTTGGCGGCCAATAAGAGTTCTACCCCGGCAAACTCGGGCGGGCTTCGGCCCGCCCTCTTTTCCAGTCTGGCTGCGAAAGGGGACATCATGGCTATCAGGATCAGCAGTCGCGCCTTTATTGTGCTTTCCGGGCTCGTTTTCGTGACGGCCAGCCCGATGGCATTGGCACAACAGGCTCTGTCTGTTTCCGATGATGCACATAAGGCCGATAAACCGGCTTTGTCCGTGACCGTGAATGTGGCAGGGGCAGAGCGGCCATTAGCAGAAAAAACGCCCGATCCGTTTTCGGATTTCCAAACCCTTGATAAAGGCCAATTGGCTGGCCTTGAAGGGGGAGCCTCTCTTGATCTGGGCGATATTGCGGTGAATTTATCGGATCAGACCGCGGGGATCTCCGATACCAATATGACCGGCCAGTTCAACAATGGCGCTATCGGGCAGAACAGCATCGAGCAGCTTTCGGGGATCAACTCCTTGATGTTCAACACCGGGAATAATGTGAATTTTCAAAGCACAATTCAGGTTAATGTCTTTGTGAAATAAGGGGGCCTTGTGATGCGATCGCACAAAATGCGGCGCTTTTGGCCCATGATCGGGGTCTGTGCGGCTTTTTCTTTTGCCAATAATGCGGTGGTCGTGGCCGGATCTGTGGATATGCCGGGCTTTGGTGGATATTTCCGCGTTCCGGTGGAATCGCTGAAGGAAGCGCGCTTTCGTAATCTTGTTCCCCAACAATATGATTTCAGTTGCGGATCGGCTGCCACCGCCACCTTGCTGAGTTATCACTATGATATAGCTGTCAGCGAAACCGATGTTTTTAAAAAAATGTTTGAAGTTGGCGATCAGGGTCGCATCCGGCAGGTGGGGTTTTCTTTGCTGGATATGCAAAGCTATCTCAAAACCCTTGGATTGCGCGCCGATGGCTTCCGGCTGACATTGGACCGTCTGGAAAAGGCGGCGGTTCCCGCCATCGTGTTGGTGAACACCTTTGGATATCGCCATTTCATCGTCTTGAAGGGCATTATGGGCGACGAGGTTATGCTGGGCGATCCGGCCTTGGGCATGCGGGTTCTAAGCCGCGCGGAATTTGAAAGCATCTGGGACGGCATTGCGTTTGTGATCCGGGATCGGGTGTCTTTGGGGCGCAAGAATTTCAATAGCCAGGATGATTGGTCCGTTCGGGTGAAAGCGCCTTTGGGGAATTCCTTGTCCCAAACGGCTTTGTCTGATTTCACCGTGCAGCTATGGCGCGGTGCCAATAGCTTTTAAAAGGATTCTTCGATGCGGTATGCACGCACATCGGGATCAATGGTTCGGCCTTTACAATCGGGATTGATTGCGGGGCTGATGCTTTTTGCCGCCATACCTTTGAACGGTCAGGCGGAAGATGATCCCTTTGCTGCGCTGACACCGATGGCAGATGAAGAATTGGAAGACGCGCGCGGCGGTATGCGCTTGGGGGCCTTTGATATTGCTTTGGGATTTGCCATTAGCAGCCTTGTGGATGGTCAGCCGGTGGCGATTTCAAATTTTTCACTGAATGATAATGGACAGTTCGTGCCTGTTTTGGCATCGCGGATTCAGGCCATTAATGAAGGCGCTCCGGTGGTTGTGGGCGCAGACCGCATTGTGATCGGGGCTGACGGGGTGGATATTGCCCGCATCAATGGTGCTGGCGAGGCGGGTGAGGCATCGTCCTTGCCGCTGGGAACCCGGATCATCGAAAATACCTTGGACGGTGTCGGCATTGTCCAGGTGTTTGAACTGACCGTGGTGATGGAAAATATGCAAGAGGTCAGCCGCACCGGACGTTTATCCATGCAATTGGGCGATATCGCCCGCCGCGCCGCGATGGAGCAGATGGGGAACTGATTGTTCCCCCAATGCCGATCTCGAACCGGGCCAATATTTGGAAACGGTATAAAAACCCTAGAATCTAAAGGGAATACGCAAGCTGATGCGCACATCGGGGGCATCGTCGGTGACCCCTAATTGGGTGTTCAAATTCAGCCCGATATGATCCGTTAATCCCATGGACAAGCCAAAGAGAAAGCTTCCCACTTCCAGACTGCTGGTTTTTTGTCTGGTATCGGCGATGAAGGTTTTTGTGCCGAACACATGATTATGCTCATAGCCCAAACTGAAAGACAGCGTGTCGTTCAATCCCACGCCCAAACCAAAACCGGCGCGAATGCTGTCGCCGGGATTGACGCGGTCGATCAGGGTGTCGCCAATCAGGGTATTCACCGATTTCGACAGATTGAACAAATAGCCCGCATTCACAAACAACACAGCCGGATCAAGGCTGTGGATCATGGTGAGAGAGGGCTCAACGGTCCAGAAACCGGAGCCCACCGGCAGATCCAGCTCAAGCCCGTCTTCATCGCGGGCCACATCGAACGGACCTTTCCCCAGATCAGATTTCCCGCGCAGATTGGCAATGAATACGGGATGGCCTTTTCCGGCGCGGTTGATCTGGTAATGCAGCCCGATTTCCGCATCGCCAACGCCATTGCCGCTGAGTTCGCGGATCTGGCGTCGGTTATCAAGGCCGACCACCTCATTGGTGATGCGATCATTGCGGTAAAGATAGGGAATTTGTGCATCGATCTCCCACCGGTCGGTGATCCCGTAACGGGCGGTGAGCGAAGACGTAACGGTATCGCGGTCTGCATCGGTGAGCTCGAACAGACCCACAAGCACCACATCGACAATTTCCACCCCCTGGAAGAAAAAGCGGTTAACGCCCGATTGGGTGTAATCAATGCGTGGTTCCAGCGAAAAACGCCCTTTGGGAGTAAGCACGCCTCCCACATCTGCGAAAATTGACACTTCCGTTGCGCGGGCATTGGCTTGGGATTGCGCCGCATTATCCGCTTGTGCTTGTTGCCCTACGGTTTCGGTTGCTGTGGAAGACGGGGCGGGGCGGGGCTGATTTTGTGCCTGTTGCCGGACCGTGGGTGTGATGGCTTCCGGCGCTGCTTTTCGCTCTGCTATGGAAGCTGTTGCAGATTGTCCGGAGAGAACCTGCTCAATACGGTTGGCTTGTACTTCGATGATTTGTCGTTGTTGCTCAAGCTGTTGTGCTTGCTGGGAAAGCTGCTCTCTTTGCCGGTCGATTTGCTGCTTTAGCCGTTGCAGCTCGCTGCGGTCTGCTGATTCAAGGCTGCTATCCGGGTCGCCTGTGCTCTGATCTTGCGCCAATGCCATGGTGCAGGGAAGCAAAAATGCCCCGCCGATGACGAATATGGAAATGGACGTCCTGGATTTATGAAATGGTTCAGACTTGAGTATCCCAGTCATGGTCTTTTCCCCCGTTGACCAGTTGCTTATGATCCAGATCATGGCGCTTGAGCAGGCGATACAATCCCACCCTTGAAACGCCTAATTCCGTGGCTGCGCGGCTGATATTGCCGTCGAATGTTCGGATGGCCTTTGATAGAAGGGCGCTTTCCGCTTCGGCCCGTGCCCGTGCCAAAGTTTGCACCGATGGGGCTGTTGCCTTGTCCCGCGATAATCCCAAATGGCGCCGGTCTATTTTTCCGCTGCTGTTCAGGGCCATGGCCCTTTGGATGCAATTTTGAAGTTGGCGCACATTGCCGGGCCAGGAATAGGCGAGGATGGCGCGTTCGGCTTCTTCCGTCAGACTGGCGGGTTTTAATCCATGGTTTTGTATCGCCAAGGCGATGAAATATTTGGCCAACAAAATGGCATCGCCTTCCCGTTCGCGCAGCGGTGGCATCATCAAGGGCAGAACGTTCAAGCGGTGGAACAGGTCGAGCCGAAAGTGTTTTTTCCGAACCGCTTCTTCCAGATTTATATTGGAGGCAACAATGATCCGCACATTGGTCTGGCGTGGTTGATGTGCCCCCAAACGGTATATCCGGCCATCTTCCAGAACCCGCAAAAGCTGCGATTGAATATCCAGCGACAGATCCGCGATTTCATCCAGAAACAATGTGCCGCCCGATGCCTGTTCAAAGCGGCCCGGCCGGGCGCTGATGGCATTGGTGAACGCCCCTTTTTCATGGCCGAACAGTTCGGAGGCTGCCAATTGCGGAGGGATGGTCGCGCAATTGATGGCCAGAAAAACCTGATCGGTGCGGCTGGAATGTTGGTGAATGTCGCGGGCGACCAGTTCTTTGCCTGTTCCGCTTTCTCCGGCGATCAGCACAGGCAGATCGGTTTTGGCATATTGAGAAATCTGTTTGCGGATAGCATCCATTGCCGGGCATTTCCCCAAAAGCAGGGCTTGGTATGGCGCGGACGGGGCGCGGCGGATGTCTTTGGGCCGCGCTTCATGCTCAAAAATGCCGCGTAAATGCCCAATGGTAAAACACAGCCGCTCGTGATCGATGGGCAAGGTGTGAAAATCATAAAGCACGCCATCGTGCAGCAGCCGGCAGACCCGGTTACGGCCTTGCGAGCTTTTATCGATCAAAGCGATAACGCGCATGGCCCGGGCAAGACGAAGCAATTGCTGATACAGCCGATCAGAGATGTGCACATGCGCCGTTAGCGAGATCACGGCGCAGAAATAGGTGTGGTGAAGTTTGGAGATAGGCTTGTCCGGGATGGTGTACGCAATATCGGACAAAGGCATCAGGCGATGAACCTGATGTGCCGCACCGGATGCGTCTTCTCGCGCAGGGTCGATGATTAAAAGGCGTTTGGATCTATCGCCACGATCGCACGCTGCTCCCTTGCGTACTTCGTGCATTGAAAAATCTCCCACCACAATATTTCACTTGCGATGCCAATCATAGCATATAAGAAAAAATAATAATTAAAATAATAATGACAACGTATATATTATTTAACTATTCAAATAAAAATAGGTTTATTTAATTATACTAAATCCAATATATGGATGGGTCTGCATTTATTCTTTTTGCAAGGGAGAGATTTTTCGATCTGATTGATCTGCTTTTATTGCGCGTCCAATAGAAACGGGCGTCTCTCCGTTTTGTTCCGGAAAAGCCACGACAAAAGATAGGTCTTTGAAAGAGAAGGGGGGGGGAATGGTCGGGGAGACAGGATTCGAACCTGCGACCCTCTGCTCCCAAAGCAGATGCGCTACCAGGCTGCGCTACTCCCCGACGGCTGAGTGTTTAAGGAATGCCGCCGTCTTGCGCAAGAGGCATCTTGCATGTTTGCCTCTTTCTTTCGAATGTGTATGCGGTCACGGTCTGCCCATCACAAGGATCGGCCTAGACAGAGGCGGGTTGTAGCGCTACCCCTCTCGTGATTTATCAATTGATCCGTTTGAAACGATAGACGACTCCACAGAAAGAAGGGGTGTAGATGACACAGCGCAGGCAATATGGCGGTTTACAAGTGGCCTTGGGCCTTGATGATCTGGTGGCACGCGCCCTTCATGGATCGGATGGCCTGGATGTGGCCGGTTTCTGGGCGGCGTTTGAAGCCATGCACACCGCTTTGGCTCCCCGTAACCGCGCTTTGTTGAAAACCCGTGATGCCATGCAAGCGCAGCTTGATGCGTGGCACCGCAATCACAAGGGCGACGGGTTCGATCTTGCAGCTTATCAGGCCTTTCTGGAAGAGATCGGCTATGTGCTGCCCGAACCGGAGCCATTCGCGGTCAGTACCGATCATATAGACCCAGAAATTGCAAAGATTGCCGGGCCGCAGCTTGTGGTTCCGGTGATGAATGCCCGTTTTGCCATCAATGCCGCCAATGCGCGTTGGGGCAGCCTTTATGATGCGCTTTATGGCACCGATGTGCTGCCCGAAGCGGATGGTTGCGCGCGCGGCAGCAGCTATAATCCCAAGCGCGGGGAAAAAGTTATCGCTTTTGCCAAAGGGTTTCTCGACGAGATCGCCCCCCTTATGGACGGCAAAAGCCATAAGGACGCCACCGGTTATGTGGTTGAGGATGGTGCGCTGGTGGTTAGGCTTTCTGGCGCAGTATCCACAAAACTTGCCCATCCGGAACGCTTTGCGGGCTATCGCGGCGTAGCCGCAGGGCCTGACGGCATTTTGCTGCGCTTTCATGGCTTGCATGTGGATATCGTGATTGACCGGTCCCATTCCATTGGCCGCAATGATGCTGCCGGTGTGGCGGATGTGATGATGGAATCGGCGCTCAGCACCATCATGGATCTGGAAGATTCCATCGCGGCAGTGGATGCGGAAGACAAAGCTGCGGCCTATGGCAATTGGCTCGGCTTGATAAACGGCGATCTGGCCGAACGCTTTGAAAAAGGCGGTCGCACCATAGAGCGCAGATTAAAGGCGGATCGCAGCTATCATGCGCCCGATGGATCGGCTTTTACCTTGCCGGGCCGTAGCCTGATGCTGTTGCGCAATGTGGGGCATTTGATGACCACATCCGCAGTGCTGGACAGCGAAGGCCACGAGGTATTTGAAGGCCTTTTAGATGCCATGATAACGGTGCTGATCAGCATGCGCGATGTGGCTGGCAGGGGCCTTTATCGCAACAGTCGGGAAGGTTCGATTTATATCGTTAAGCCCAAAATGCACGGGCCTGATGAAGTGGCGTTTACCAATGATGTTTTCAGCCATGTGGAAGCCGCATTGGGCTTGGCCCCGAACACCGTGAAAATCGGCATCATGGATGAAGAGCGCCGCACCAGCGCCAATCTGGCCAGATGTATTGCTGCCGTGCGCGATCGGGTGTTCTTCATCAATACGGGCTTTCTGGATCGCACCGGCGATGAAATCCATAGCGCTATGGAAGCCGGCCCCATGATACCGAAAGCACAGATGAAGGATGCCGTTTGGCTTAAGGCTTATGAAGACCGCAATGTGGATATCGGTCTTCAATGCGGTTTGCCTGGCCATGCCCAGATTGGCAAAGGCATGTGGGCGAAACCGGACCGTATGGCGGATATGCTGAAGGAAAAAATCGGCCATCCCCAGTCCGGTGCCAGCACCGCTTGGGTGCCGTCCCCTACGGCTGCCACATTGCACGCCTTGCATTATCATAAGGTGGATGTAACAGAGCGGCAAAAAGCTTTGAAAGACCGTCCCAAAGCCGGGCTTGGACCTTTACTGACCCCTCCGGTGGATTGTGATGCACGCTATTCGCCGCAGCAAATCCAGCAAGAACTGGACAATAATGCGCAAGGCATTCTCGGTTATGTGGTGCGCTGGGTGGAACAAGGGGTTGGTTGCTCGAAAGTGCCGGATATCAATGATGTGGGCTTGATGGAAGATCGCGCGACTTTGCGGATTTCCAGCCAGCATATGGCCAATTGGCTGCATCATGGCTTGTGCACAAAACAGCAGGTGATCGACAGCATGAAGCGGATTGCCCGGATTGTTGACAAGCAAAATGAAGGCGACCCCACCTATCAGCCCATGGCTCCGGATTTTGACACGTCCATTGCCTTTCAAGCGGCATGCGATCTGGTGTTTTTGGGCCGCGAGCAGCCCAATGGCTATACGGAGCCGGTATTGCACCGCAGCCGCCGCGAGGCGAAAGCCCGAATTCAGGGCAGTTAAAGTCCATGGGGAAAGGGAGGGGATCGTGAGGGCTTTGGGCGTTGTTTTATGCTTGTCCATGGTCCCCGGTTCCCCGCTTTCTGCCCAGATCGTGGACGAAATCCGTGTCACGGCTACGCGGCTTTCCGACCCTGAAGCCCGGCGGGTTTATGGGGAAAGCGTGCTTTTGGCCGATGATTTCGCCAAAGCCCCCACGATTCATATGGATGAAATTCTGGGGCAAATTCCGGGGCTTTCGTTGTTTCGCCGGGCATCGTCTTTATTGGCCAACCCCACAACCCAAGGGGTTAGCCTGCGCGGTATTGGCCCCAATGGGGCAGGGCGGGCGCTGGTTTTGCTGGATGGCGTGCCGCTGAACGATCCCTTTGGTGGTTGGGTGTTCTGGTCTGCACTTGATCCTCGGCGAATTGCACAAGCAAGCGTGGTGCGCGGCAGCGGGGCAGGGCCCTATGGCAATCAGGCGCTGACTGGCGTGATCCGCCTTGAGAGCAAAATGCCCGCCGATTTTACGCTGGACGGTATGGCGGAGATCGGCACCCGCGGCACAAGGCTTTTATCCTTGGGAATAGGCGATCGCCACGACAAGATGAGCTATGCGCTTTCCGGGCATTATAGGGAAAGCGATGGCTTTATTTTACGCGACAAGCAAAGCCGGGGCGCTGTGGACGTGCCTGCAAAAAGCGATGTGGCACGGCTTTCGGGCGTGGTGGAAGCGGCTATGTCCGATAATATCACCTTAAGCGGGCAGCTGGGCTGGTTTGAGGAAAACCGCTCCAACGGCACATTGCTCACCGGCAATGATGCGGAAGTGCTGGATGGGTCCTTGCGTCTGGTGCGCGATGCCGGGCCGTCGGAACTGGGATATGAGCTGACCGCCTTTATAACGGAACGGGATTTTTCCAGCCGGTTCAGTGCGGTTGATGAAGCGCGCGCCTCGGAAAGATCTGTTCTGGATCAATTCAGTGTCCCGTCGCGCGGGGCGGGACTGCTGGCGGTATTGCGGGTGCCTTTGGGGGCCGGACAAAGCCTTGATCTGGGCGGGGATGTGCGGCGGCTTGAAGGGGAAACCAATGAATCTTTTCGCAATCTAGGCGATGGCTTCACCCGGGTGCGCCGGGCGGGTGGCGACCAATGGCTGGCCGGTCTTTATGCAGATTATGCGGGCACGGTGTTTGATCGTTTGGATCTTTCGGGCGGAATACGGCTGGATTACTGGCGCACATTCAACGGCGTTCTAATGGAAAGTGATTTGGCCGATGGATCGCTGGTGCGCGATGATGCCATTTTCGACCGCGACGGGCTTTTGCTGAATGGCAGATTGGGAGCGCGCTATCGCCTGACCGATGCGTTATCGGCCCGTTTTTCAGGCTATAGCGGCTTTCGTTTGCCCAGCCTCAATGAATTTTTCCGGCCTTTCCGTGTGGGCAATGATATCACCGAAGCCAATCCGGATTTAGAGCCGGAGCGGCTTTATGGCTTTGATTTGGGTGTGCAGTTTCAGCCGCTGAATACCATCAGTCTGGGCGCCACATATTTCCGGAACTGGCTGCATGACGGGGTGGGAAATATCACAGTGGCCCTTGGCCCCGGCATCTTTCCGCCCACCGGCTTTGTGCCTGCAGGCGGGTCTTTGAGGCAAAGGCAAAATATCGACCGGATCACCGCCGATGGAATAGAGATGGAAGGCCGTGTGGCGGTGGGCGGGCAGCTTTCAATGGTGCTGCGCTATCTTTATGTGAATGCCCGGATCACAGATGCGGGCGAGATTGCGGATCTTGCTGGCAAACGGGTGGCACAAAGCCCCAAACACAGCCTGACAGTGGGCGCAGACTGGACACCCGCCCCCAAATGGTCGGTCAATTTCGATGGCCGTTATACCGGCGCTCAATTTGATGATGACGGAAACAGCCGCTCTTTGTCGTCGGCTTTCACGCTTGATCTGGCCATCCGCTATAGGCTGAGCGCGGATATGCAGATGTTTCTTGCTGCTGAGAATATTTTTGGTGAAACGGTGGAAAGCCAAACCACCGGTGACGGGGACATTCTGCGTGCCCAGCCGCAGCTTTTTTCCCTTGGTGTGGAATTGTCTTTATAACAATCATGCACGCGGCACGAAATATATTGGGGAGAGAAGAATGAAGCCCATCCGATCCATGTTGATGGCCACAACGCTGATGTTAATAAGCGGGGCGGTTCACGCCCAAACGCTGGAGCAATTGCGCACAGCCCCCAAATCGGCGGAGCGTAATACAGAAGCGACAATCGGCGCCTATGCTGCTGGATATAAGGCCGGTTTTCTGTGTAGCGCCTTGTTTAATGGTGGCAAAACACGGGACCAAATCGAAGCAGATGAACTGACCGGCATCTATCCATTGGTCGAGGATCAAGCACGGCAATTGCAGGCGGAGATCGATTATCAGGCCAAGCGGGTCAGTGTGGCTTATGACAGGAAAAGGATGGTCACAGCTCCGTCACCGCACAGCGCACATGGTCTGTGGCCAAAAGCATCGGCGCCAGTGTGATCGGCGCAGCGGTTGAACAGGGCCTGATCGATGTAAAAGCACCCGCCCAAATTCCCCAATGGCAGCCCCCGTCCCGGTTATGGGGCGCAATGGTGGTTGCTGAACGCTTATGATCCGGCGCTTCCCAAAGACAGCATTGTTGCTGTGGGCAATCGTGGGCAATATCTGGTGGTAATCCCGTCGCTGGAATTGGTGATCGTGCGGCGGGGCTATGACATGGTGGGCGGAAGCGGCTTTTCCTATGTGGATTTCGCATCGCAGATTGTGGCGGCCTTGAAAGAAAACTAAATCGCCGGTTTATCAACAAGAAAGAGACGCAAAGGACGTGATGTCCTGTCCTATCCTATCCTATCCTTATTTGGGCTGCGTCTCTATTTTATTGTCCCAATTGTTGAATATGGGATGTAGCACCCGATCACCGGGTTTGATGCCCAGTTTTTTCGCGGTGCCTTCATTCAATTCCAGCACGCCCAAAACCCGCCCTCGTGATTGTACCGGCGGGCTGATTTGATGGGGAACGCCCGTGCCGATATTGGCAATGGTTCCATCGGTTTTGATGAAAATAAGGTCCAGCGGCAAATCGGTGTTTTTCATCCAGAAGCTGGCGCGTACCGGCATGCCCATATCAAAGAGCATGCCATGATCTTCGGGCATTTCCTTGCGGAACATCAAGCCGATGCTGCGTTCTTCCGGATCATTGGCGAATTCAACGGTGAAATGATGCGTGCCGTTTTCGCTTTCAACGATTAACGGCATGGTCTCCAGGGATTGCGGTGTTTGAGCCGCCCCCATGGGAGCCAAAAGTCCAGCCCAAAGCCATGTAAGAACGAGGCCTACAAGAAGCTTGACCAAAAGCATGGGGGAAGGCTTGGCCGAAAATTGGGCTGGCATGACACTGTCCATTGAAACGGTTGGAAAGGAACGGAAGTCTTATCCATCCAACAATATGATCTCGGATGCAAGGGGGCCGCGTTCTCCCTTCCCGATGGCGATCCGCACCCTTTGCCCTGGTTGTATATCGTCGATCCCTGCTTTTCTAAGGGTTTCCATATGGATAAACACATCCTGCGTGCCTTCCCCCTGAGACACGAAACCATAGCCTTTGATGCGGTTGAACCATTTCACGACGGCTTCGCTATAGGCGCCGGATTGATCGCCGGAATGGCGGGCAAAACCATTGGAGTTTTCAGGCACTTGTTCGGCATCGGGTGCCGTTACGGTGGAAAAATCCAAAGTGATTACACGGGTTGCCTGCCGCCCGCGCGGGCGTGTCACCGCTTCACAATGAACGGTTGTTCCTTCGGGCACGGACCGTCGCCCCACCTCGCGCAGGACAGAAAAATGCAAAAGTACATCGCTTCCACCATCGTCTGCGATCACAAAGCCGTAGCCTTTCACCGCATCAAACCATTTGACGACCCCACGCACCTCAACGGTTTGTTCTTCGGCCATAGGTTCGGACGCTTCCCCAAGTGCCATCATCAACTGCTCCCCATTACGCACATACCATATTAACACGGCTCTATAGCGAAGCAAAATCATGCCGCAAACAGGTGGTCATTGCCAAGCCTTTGTATTTGATCTTGCTTCGATGAAATGGGATGGAAGAGAGAGCGGCCCGTATCATATACAGAAGATAACGCACCATGCGTCCCTGCGGTCGATGGAACATTGGAGAGCAGACGATGAAACTTGAAAGCGAAACCATCATACCGGCACCGCGTCAGATCGTATGGGACGCCTTGAACGACGAAACCCTGTTGATCGAATGTATTCCCGGTTGCGAAGCGCTGGAGCGATTGGGAGACAACCAGTTGGCCGCATCGGTGACGGCCAAGGTGGGGCCGGTGAAGGCGAAATTCAAAGGCGAGGTGATGCTGGAGAATGTGTCGCCGCCCCATGCCTATACCTTGGTTGGACAAGGCAAGGGTGCTGCCGGATTTGCCCGTGGGCGGGCGGATGTGGCCCTGCATGATGTGGAAGGGGATAAAACCCGGCTGGCATGGTCCGTAGAAGCCAATGTGGGGGGCAAGCTGGCACAGATGGGGGCGCGACTGATTGACAGCACAGCGAAAAAATATGCCGAAGACTTTTTTACCTGTTTTTCCGATCTGGTTGTGGAACGGATGGCGAAGGAGGCCCCTTCAGGCCCCACGGCTCCGGTGGTAGAACAGCCCGTCCCTGTGGCAGAACCCATCAAGGACAGTCCGACAGAACCAAGTGCACCGCCTGCACCAACCCCGCCGACCCAAGATGTTCCCATTGGCGAAGATCGGCCCGGCCTTAAACCTGTTCTATGGGTGTTTGCCCTGATCGCGCTGGTTTTGGGCCTGCTTTATTATCTGGCACGATAAGCAGATGGGGCACAGAGAGACATCCGGCGCGCCCGATCCGCTTGAAACGGCTTTGGCATGGGCCGAGGCGGGGCATGGCGTGGCCTTGGCAACGGTGATTTCCACATGGGGCTCTGCGCCGCGTCCTGTGGGAAGCCAGCTTGTGATCCGCACCGACGAGCGTTTTGAAGGCTCTGTTTCCGGCGGTTGCGTGGAAGGCGCGGTGATTGTGGACGCGCTGGATGTGATCGCATCGGGGGACACACAGGAACGGTCTTTCGGTGTGGCCGATGCCAAAGCATGGGAGGTGGGGCTTGCCTGCGGTGGGCGTATCTCCGTTTATCTGGAGCCGGTGAGCGGGCCTCAGGCTCCTCCAGCCGCTTTGGATATGCTTCGGGCTTTGATTGATGCTCGCAGCGCCCGACAGGCCGTGGTGCGCATGACCGATCTCGACGGGGGCGATACAGCCCTGTTTCAGACACAGGAACAAGATGTGGCTGGCCAGATATCCCGCCGGTTCAATGTGGCGTTTCCTGACGAAGCCTTAACGGATGCCTTGCGTCTTGATCGGTCGGGTCTGGTCGAAACCGGTGGGCGGCGCTTGTTTATGCATGTGTTCAATCCGCCCTTGCGCTTGTTTGTGATTGGCGCAGTGCATATCGCCCAAGCGCTGGTGCCAATGGCGCAGGGACTGGGCTATGATGTGGCGGTGATCGATCCGCGCGGAGCTTTTGCCACCAGCGCCCGCTTTGGATCGGTGCGCCTGATAGAAGAATGGCCCGATACGGCATTGGTGGCCGAGCACCTCGATGAACGATCCGCCGTGGTTACGCTGACCCACGATCCGAAACTGGATGATGCGGCGCTCAAGGAAGCGCTCGGCTCCAAAGCCTTTTACATCGGATCACTAGGAAGCCGAAAGACCCATAAAGCACGGCTTGACAGACTTTTTTCCCTCGGCTTTCCACAACATACACTTTTACGAATATATGGACCGGTTGGATTTGCAATCGGAGCGAGAAGTCCGGCGGAAATCGCCCTGTCAATCATGGCGCAGATCACACAAGTTTTGCGGCAAGGCGCGATAAAACCCGATTCTGCAGCCTGAAACCGCCCTTGAGGGAGTGATGTCTGCTTTGGCACATCCTGAGTCGCACAGATCCCGGCCAGATGGCCAAAATATTGCCTGCGTGATTTTGGCGGCGGGTTTATCGCGGCGTATGGGCGGGGGAAGCAAAATGCTGGCCCCTTTACAGGGCGTGCCCATGATCGTGCATAGCGTGCGGGCCGCGCAAAAGGCCCGGATCGGCCCGATCCTTGTGGTGGTGGGGCATCAGGCGGCTGCGGTGCGCCAATGCCTTGCGGGGGAAATGGTCCGGATTGTCGAAAATCCTGATTATGAATGCGGGCTGTCTGCATCGGTGAAGGCCGGCGTGCAGGCGGTGCCGGACCATTGCGCCGCGGCGCTTTTCATGCTGGGGGATATGCCAAGGGTGGCGCCGGAAACTCTGCACTCTCTTGTCCAAAGCTATTGGGCCGCAGAAAAGCCGCCGGCAGTGGTGCCGTATTATCATGGCAAGCGGGGCAATCCGGTTTTATGGGACCGTTCGCAGTTCTTCGCTTTGGCAGCCCTTCAAGGCGATCAGGGGGCGCGGGGGCTTTTGAAAGCGCTTGGATCAGAAATCCAGACGCTGGATGTGAAGGATCAAGGGATTTTACAAGATGCCGATGATCCCGCAAGCCTTGCCCGGATTCATGCGGCTTTCGAGCGCGATTGACCCGCCTGTGCCTCTTTAGCGCGGTTGTTTTGGCCTTCGCGGGTTTCTTGCCAGATGCGTTTCAGGGCATCGAACATGCTGGCGCGGCTGGCTTCCAGATAAAGGCTGTTATCGGGCAGTTCCTGCACCAGTTTGCGGTGGGCCTTTCCCAAAGCATGATAGGGCAGCGACGGGAACAGATGGTGGGTGGCATGAAAGCGCAAGCCCACCGGCGCCCATAAGGGGGTCCAGAACCGGTTGCCCGGCACATTCACGGAATCGAGAAATTCTTCCGCTGTGGTCATAGGGGCATCGCCGGGATTGCGGTAAGCATGGGCGCACAAGGTGCGCAAGGAATTGAACAGGAAAATCAGCACGGTTACCAGATACCAGATGGCCAGCACCTTCAAGGGCAGGACACCGGTGACAAACAGCGCCAAAAACCCGAAGGCATAAAGGCAAGTAGCGGCTTCTTGCCAGCGCCAGCTTTTATCGTCGCGCTTGGCGGGAGGCGGGCGGCGATAATTCATGTCGATGGTAAGGGAGGAGGCCCGTTCCCATGCCCAACGGCGCACCGGCGGCACCACATAGCTGATGGGGGTAAGCAGCAAAAACCGCCCCACAAATAACAAGGGCAGGAAAAACGACAGCAGTACATAGCCCACAAGCCCCAAAGGCGAGCCTGTGGCAAAAGGTACATATTCCCCATCTTCATGGGTGCCATATATTTTGCGCAAATGATGGTCCGTGTGCACGCCGGCATAGGTGAAGGACGGCACCAGCATGGGAAAACCGCAAATCAGATTCCAGGCCAGCCGGAACAGTTTGAAGGTGCCGCGCTTTAAATGCGACAATTCATGGATGAAGATCACGGCCCGATAAAGGGCGAAGGTCGCGACAAACAGCGCGGCCAGTTGCACAGCCCCGAAATTCGGGCTGATCACGGCCAGCACAAAGGCCCCCCAGCCAAGGGCGGCACTGATAAGAAAATCAGGCCAATAGATCCACGGATTGGGGCGCGCCAGACTTTTTACAATGGCACGGGCTTCTTTCAGCGGAAAATTTTCGGCGTTGGGGCGCGCCATATCTGTCATCCATCTTTGTCTCAGGTGGCACGAAACTGTCCGTCCACATTTGGCAGTGGCACCCTTTTAAAGGGAAATCAAGGGACCGCAAGGCCGCAATGGGATCATCCATGCTGCCAGATATGGGACGATATCCCCAAATTACAAAAGAAAGACCTGTGCTGCACCGGATTTCATGGGCATGGCTTTTTTGTCGCCGCTTGGGAAAAATCCGGGAAGCCATGGCAATTCAGGGCAATTCAGGGCAATTCAGGGCAATTCCCCGTCATCGGGGTCGGCAGGAAAATCGATTGTATCAATGATCGGGGCATCGCTATCGCCAAACAGTGCCTCCAGTTCTTCTTCCGTGTCTGCGGCCAGAATCTTGCGGGCAATGTCATAGGAAAAGCCCGCTCTGGCAAAAGCGGCAATCTCTTTAGTTTGCCGGGCGTAGATGGCGCGTCGATCCGGTGTTTCGGGGTCGCGGTCTTTCATATCGCGCTTCCACGGACCGAGGCGGCGTTTGCGGGCAAAGCGCATGGCGGCCAGATGATCGGGGTCTGTCATGGGGCCGATATCGTCTGCCAAGGCATTCAGGGCGGCATCAATATCCGCTTCGTTGACAGCCCGCGCTTTTAACCAATGCTGGATGACCCGTTTGGGTTTGCCGCGCAAATGCTGGCTTCTGGCCATGGATTCGGCATAGGCGCGATCGTCCAATAACTGCAGGTGGAGCAATTTTTCGATCAGCGTATCGATCCATTGTTTCTGCTCGGCGGATGGGGGGGCAAAGGACGCATTGCGCCGACGGATTTTTTGTTCCAAAACACGGCGGAGATTACCCGCGCTTGTGGCAAAGCGTTCCAGATAATGATAGGCAGCCCGCTCCAGCCTGTCGGGCGTCATGGGCTTGGCTGCCGATTTTTCATAAGGGCGCTTGGTCATAGGCTGAAAATGCCGCCCAAGCGCAGCGTTTCGCAAGCCCTTAATCATGAGGAAGACTTTGAAACCCATTGCAGCGCCATCTTTGGTCGATTTTCTGGGCCTTGCCGTTTTGGCTCTGACATGGGGCTCGTCCTTCTTTTTTGTGGAAATCGCCCTGGAAAGCTTTGGTCCTTTGGCCATTGCGGGCAGCCGCATTGCCATTGCCGCCGTGTTACTCACCATCGTCGCCCGCCTGAAAGGCCATCGATTGCCCGATAATGCGCGAGACTGGAAGCTGCTGTTTCTTGCGGGCGCCATCGGGACGGCGATCCCGTTTTCGCTGATCGCTTGGGGGCAATCTTATATCAGCAGTTCAGAAGCGGCGATTCTGATGTCCTTCACACCTTTGGCGACGCTTTTTTTCGCCCATTGGATGACCGATGATGAAAAAATAACCGGTGGTAAAATTACCGGCCTTGTGGTCGGGATTCTTGGCGTTTCGGTTCTTGTGGGCGGCGGCGCGCCGGCGGGTTCTTCATCTGGTGTCATGAGCATTGCGGGAAAGCTGGCCGTCTTGATGGCGGCCATGGGCTATGGGGTATCGGCTTTGTTGCTGCGCCGGGCCAGCCGCATGCCCACCTTTGTCGGGGCGGCAGGAGTGTTATTGGCCAGTGCGTCCCTGATTGTGCCGGTGGCGCTGATTTTTGACAATCCGCTCAGCACAGCTGCCAGTTTCCGCAGCATATTGGCGGTGGTCTGGTTGGGCGTTTGGCCCTCGGCCATTGCCGTTTTGGTGCTGGTGGCGGTGATTGCCCGGGTGGGAGCTACATTTGTGGCCCTGAACAATTATTTCGTGCCGGTGGTGGGCAGTTTATTGGGGGTGTTCATTCTGGGGGAACCCTTTGGCCTGTCGCGGGTGTTTGGCTTGCTCCTGATTTTGGTCGGTGTGCTGATCACGCAATATGTGCAACGCCGCCAGATCCATATGATGGCGGAAAAAAGCAGCGCCGCGGATGCCGCCCAAAAGGGCTGAGTGTTTATGCGCGGTCTGTTGCCTCAAGAGCCGAGATTTTCAAGGGCGTGCATGAAACGCTCCAGTTCCTCTTCAGTATTGTAATAATGGGGGGAAACCCGCACCGCGCTGTCTATGCCGCGGGCTTCCAGATCCAGTCTTGTGTGCACCACTGAGGCCACCTGCACCGCAATGCCCTGCTTTTCCATTTCCGCCTTGATCGTCGCAGGGGACAGCGTGGCGTGGCGAAATGTGACAATGGCCGAATGACGGGTGCCGGGGTCGGTGATCCGGATCGGGGGATGCTCTGCCAGCAAGGTCCGCAATCGGGCCGCCAAGGCATTGGATCGCTGGAATAAGGCATCAATGTCAAAAGACAACAGATATTCAAGAGCCGCGCCAAAGCCCAGTTGGGCTGCCAAATTGCGCTCCCATGCCTCCATCACCTTTGCATCGTCGCGCAATTCATAGCCCGTCGCCGATGTCCATGTGGCGGCTTGATTGGTTAGCATCACCGGACGCAACCGGGCCTGAAAGCTGTCGCGGATATACAAAAATCCAACGCCGCGCGGGCCACGCAGGAATTTCCGGGCTGTGCCTGTCAGCATATGGCAGCCGATATCTTCCACATCCACCGGCAGTTGCCCCATGCTTTGGCAGGCATCCAGCAAAAAGGGCACGGCGTGTTTGCGGGCGATTTCACCCACGGCCTTGACAGGATTGATTTGCCCCGATGAGGACGGGACATGGCTGATGGCAATCACTTTCGCGCGATCATCCAGTGCGTCGTTCAAGGCCGAAAGATCCAGATTGCCCTGTGCATCGGGACCGATAACCACAATGCGGGCGCCGGTTTTTTCGGCGCGATCCAGCATGGCCACATAATTCGAGCAATATTCGTTAAACCCGGTGATGATCCGGTCCCCCTTTTGTAAGGGGAGGCTATAAAAGGCACGATTCCATGCCTCTGTGGCGCTTTGTAGAAAGGCGATTTCGCTTTGATTTGCGCCAATCAAGCGGGCCAAAGCGCTGTAACTTCGTTCCAATTGATCCGCCATGCGTTCATGGGCCACATAGCCACCCACGCAAGCTTCCAATGCTACAGTGCGCTGGATTGCGTCCACCACAGGGGCGGGCATCAAAGAGGCCCCCGCATTGTCAAGATGCACGCGATGTCCGGTTGCGGGGGTATCGGCACGCAAGCGTTCAAGGACGGAAAGGGGAAGGGCAGCAGGGGCTTTGGTCATGGTTTGGTCATATTTCCCTTTTAAGCGGCGACCTCGGATCGGTCTTCCAAGACAAAATGCTTGCGAATTATCTTCCATCTCCTGTAATTGACCCCAAGGGGCATGTGAAGGGGCCGATGCGGTCGGGGCGTGCTTGTTGTATAACTTTCGTTGAAAGAGTGGGATATACCTGAATATCTTTCCAGTTCATTCTGGCTTCAGGGAAAAAACGGCTTTGCCGTCCTTGCTCTTTCCTGTCTTTTATTAGAAATAGCTTGAGGCGTTTCATTGAGTTTGACGGCTGTGAAAAACACCTTTGACACGATAGAGCCAACGCCAACGCAGGATCGTTTGCCGCGGCGTTTTGGGGACTTCCCAACTCTGATCGATGCATTGGAATATGCCGCCCAAGGTGAACGGGGTGTGAATTTTTATTCCGCCCGCGGTGTCCTTGAAGTGTCGGCATCTTATGCGACCCTGCGCAGCCGTGCAGAGCGCGTCGGGCGAAAACTGGCGGGGATGGGGTTCGATCGCGGGGACCGTGTGGCCCTGATTGCCGGAACACATCTGGATTTCGTGGTTTTCTTTCTAGGGTGCCAATATGCTTCCGTATTGCCGGTGCCCTTGCCATTGCCAACATCCTTTGGTGGGCGTGACGGCTATGTGAGCCAGCTCCGTCTGCAGGTGGAAAGCTGCCGTGCGACCGCGATGATCGGTCCCGATAGCATGGTGGAATTTGGCGAAGAAGCAGGCGAAGGCCTGGGACTGAAATTCGCTGGAACCTTTGCAGAATTCGAGGCGCTGGATTGCCCGGACGGGACGCTTGTGCGCCCTGCAACGGATAGCCTTGCCTATTTGCAATATTCTTCGGGCTCGACGCGGTTTCCCCATGGCATTGCCATCACCCATAAGGCTTTGATGGCCAATTGCGGTGGGCAAGGGCGCGATGGTGTGCAGCTTGTCGATACGGATCGCTGCATTTCCTGGTTGCCTTTCTACCATGATATGGGCCTTGTAGGCACATTGCTGACGCCTATTGCCAATCAGGTGTCGGTGGATTTTCTGGCCACCGAAGATTTTGCCCGTCGGCCCATGCAATGGCTGAGCCTGATGTCGCGCAATCGGGGCACCATCACTTATAGCCCCACATTCGGTTATGATATTTGCGCCCGCCGCGTGAGCGCCAGCTTGCTCAAAGAGCTGGATCTGTCCGCATGGCGCGTGGCCGGCATTGGCGGCGATATGATCCGCCCCGATGTGATCAATAATTTTGCAAAAACCTTTGCCGAAGCCGGCTTCAAGCCGACCACTTTCGTTCCCAGCTACGGCCTTGCGGAATGTACCCTTGCCGTGAGCTTTGCGCCCATTGGCCGGGGCATGGAAGTGGATCTAGTGGATGAGCGGATTTTATCCGGCGAAATGATGGGCCGGGTAGAACAGGCTGTGCCGCAAAGCGCTGATCTGGCCGATGGCGATGTGATGCTGAAAACCGCATCCGATGAAGGGGTGCGGCTGCGCGAAGTGGTGAATTGCGGTGTTCCCTTGCCCGAATATGAGCTTGAGATCCGCGATGAGGACGGGGTCAGCGTTGCAGATCGCGAAATCGGCCGGATTTTCGTGCGCGGCGCCAGTGTGATGAGTGAATATTTCAACGATCCGGAAACCACGGCGGCTGTGTTGTCCTCTGATGGTTGGCTGGATACCGGCGATATGGGCTATCTGAGCGCGGGATCCCTGTTCGTGATCGGCCGCGCCAAAGATATGATCATCATCAATGGTCGCAATCACTGGCCGCAGGATATCGAATGGGCTGCCGAACAGGTGGACGGCGTGCGCAGTGGCGATATTGCTGCCTTGTCCTTGCCCAGCCGCGATCATGGCGAAGTGCCGACGGTGCTTGTTCAGTGTCGTGTCCGCGATATGGCCGAGCGGCAGGCATTTGCCGATGCGATCAAGCGCCAGGTTATGGCGATCACCGGGGTTCAATGCCGGATCGAATTGGTGGCTCCACGGTCTTTGCCACGCACATCGTCCGGGAAACTCAGCCGGTCAAAGGCACGTCAGCAATTCTTGTCGGGCAAGATCACGGCGCTGGATTATTGAAAACGGCCTGTGCCGTTTAGGCTTTGACCTATGAAAACAATTGCGATCACAGGCGGAACGGGCTTTGTTGGACGCCATGTGATCGCTGCCGTGCGTGATGCGGGACATTCCGTTCGTGCGCTTGCGCGCCGACCACAAGAAAATGACGAGGGCCTTGTTTGGGTGCCGGGCGCGCTGGAAGACCAAAAGGCGCTGGACCGTCTTGTTTCGGGGGCGGATGCGGTCATTCATTTGGCGGGCCTGATTAAAGCTTTGACCCCACACCAGTTTTTCGCGGCCAATCGCGATGGCACCGAGCGCCTTTTGGCGGCCATTCAAAATCATGCGCCGCATGCCCGTTTTGTGTATGTCTCGTCTTTGGCGGCGCGTGAGCCGCAGCTTTCTCCTTATGCCGCCAGCAAATATGCCGCTGAACAAGTGGTTGCCGAGGCCGCCCGCACGCAGTTGCACGATTGGGCGATCGTCCGCCCACCGGGGATCTATGGGCCCGGCGATCAGGAAATCCTGAAATTGATCAAGGCGGCAAAGCGCGGTTTTTTGCCAGCCCCCGGGGCGGTAAAAAATAAGGTGTCTTTGCTTTTCGGGCCGGATCTTGCCACATTGTTGCGCGATCTTGCGTTGATGGACGGATCGGTTCATGGCCTGTGCCATGGGACTGTTTTGGAAGTGGATGATGGTTGTCGGGGGGGATATTCCTATCTCGATTTGTCGCGCATCTTGTCGCGCGGGCTAGGACGGCCTGTGCGGCCTGTGCCTGTGCCTTTGCCGCTTTTATCTGCGATGGGCCATATGGGATCTGCCGTGGCAAAGATTACGGGCCGCCCGGCTATGCTGACAGCGGCCAAAGCGCGGGAGCTTTCTCATCCCGATTGGGTGGTGGGGCCGAGCGTTGATGGTTTCGAGGCGTTTTGGTCGCCCCGAACTGGCTTTGAAAAGGGTCTGGTCGAGACTTTGGACTGGGCAGAAAAGACGGGGCAGTTTTAAAAACGGATTGTTATGGCTATCCGGAAAAAGTCTGTGAAAAATGCAAAGGCATTTAACGCTGTTGTTTCGACTTTGAGCCCGTTATATCCGGTCTTTCGCTTGAAAGCGGATCGAAAACATTTGTGAAGGAAGTGCTGTCATGAGCGATATGGGGTTGAGCAAGGACGTGATCTACGGTCGTATTTGCCAGTTGATCGAGCCGTTCAATAAAAAATCTGTGCCCTTAACCCCACAGACCACCTTTGCCAATGATCTGGATTTCGATTCCTTGACCGTGATGGACCTTGTGGCTGCCATCGAGGATGAATTCGATATTGTGTTGCCGTTGAATATGCTGCCGGATCTGGAAACGATCCAGCAAGTGACGGATGCCGTTGAAAAAATCATAAAGGGATAATGCATCATGGATTTGCTGGATAAATTCGATCCATTGATCGCCGAGCGTGATCGCATGGGCTATCGTGATCCGGATCCTTTGAATATCGTGATGGATGAAGTGTTATCGGCCACTGAAGCCATGATCAATGGCCGCAAGATCATCTTGGCGGGCACCAATAATTATATGGGGATGACCTTTGATCCCGATGCCATTTCTGCGGCGAAAGAAGCGTTGGACAAATTTGGCACCGGCACCACTGGCAGCCGCATTCTGAACGGCACCTATCAGGGCCATAAAGCGCTGGAACGGGAGCTGGAAGATTTTTACGGCATGGATCATGCCATGGTGTTTTCCACCGGCTATCAGGCCAATTTGGGCATGATTTCAACGCTGGCGGGGCGCGGTGATTATGTGATCATCGATGCGGACAGCCATGCGTCCATTTATGATGCCTGCGCCATGGGCAATGCGGATATATTGCGCTTTCGCCACAACAGCGTGGAAGACTTGGAAAAACGCCTCAAACGCTTGCCTGAAAATGCGGCAAAGTTGGTGGTTCTGGAAGGCGTTTATTCCATGTTGGGCGATCGCGCGCCCTTGGCTGAATTGATCGCCGTTTCCAAGGCTGCCGGTGCGCAAGTGCTGGTGGATGAAGCCCATTCCATGGGATTTTGCGGCGAGACAGGACGCGGTGTTGCGCAAGAACTGGGTGTTGAAGATCAAGTGGATTTCATTGTCGGCACCTTCTCTAAAAGTGTTGGAACCGTGGGCGGCTTTTGCTTGTCCAACCATCCGAAATTTGACGTTTTGCGTTTTGCGTGCCGCCCTTATATGTTCACCGCCTCTTTGCCGCCTTCGGTGGTGGCTTCGGCCATCAGTTCGATCCGGTCGCTCAAGAACGCCCACAATAAGCGGGCGCATTTATGGGCCAATGTGGAACGGCTGCATAGCGGCCTGAAGGATTTGGGCTTCAAGCTGGGGACAAAAAGCGTTGAAAGCCCCATCGTTGCCGTGTGCTTTGACAGCCAGGAAGAGCTGTTCGGCATGTGCCAATTGTTGCTGGCGGAAGGTGTGTATGTGAATGTGGCGCGCCCACCGGCAACGCCCATGGGCATTTATCTGCTCCGCTGCAGCCTTGGCGCGGGTCATAGTGTCGAGCAGGTGGATCAGATTCTGGCCGCCTTCAAAGCGGCGCAGGAAAAATTTAGCGCTAGCGAAACGCTCCGCGACGCCGCAGGCGATAAAAATGCAGCAGACCGGCAATCACCGGATGCCGCCGTTGCCACGGGCTGATTTCGATTTCGACGCCAGAATGTCGCTGGATTTTCCAAGCCAGATAATCAATGCCACCATCAAAGGTGGTGCTGGCCTTTATCAGCCGTAAGAAACTGATGACCTTGCCATTCAGCCGCCGCGCCCGCCACTGACGCTGGGCGCGGTGGCGGTCTTTCCGGCTGGGCAGCGCTTTAAGGCCGGGCAGGCCATCGCCTTCATTGGCGAACAGATGGGCGACCCCCAAGGCTGCGATGGACGGGCCAAAGAAGCGGTCATATCTGGCCTGATCCATCTGATAGATTTCAGCTCCCTTTCCTGGCGGTTCCGAACGCAATTCGGCCCCATAGGTCAGCCCGAAAGCGCGGGTCCAGATCTGTGCCGCGCTCTCTTTTGGCGCACAGAGGGGCAGGGCCGCACCGATCATTGTCTGCACCGCCTGTGATACGGCTGCCACCACAGTTTTGATGGCCGTCTCGTCTTTGGCAATCAGCAGCGCCATGGGCTGCGAGAACCGCGCCCACAAAGAGACATTGCGGCAATCATGTTGGACGCGGCGATGCATATCGTCCAGGCTGATGACATTATATTTTGTGCGCAATGTGCGGCCATCATGCTCGAATTCGTCATAAAACACATTGGGGGGCAACAACCGGTTGGCCAAGGCCAGCCCCCGGCCTTCATATGCGGCCTTATAAGACGGCACGATCAGGTAGAAATCGAGGATCTTGTCGTCCAATTCTCCGGTGCGCAGGCACGAGCCGTAAAACAAGACCCCCAAAACAGCGCCTTTATGGCGCGCGGCGGCATGTTCGGCGGCTTTGACCACCGCGTCCGGTTGGGCTTTCAATAATTCGGCGGCGACAAGTGCTTCAAGCGCCTTTGGGTCATGAGATTTGGACATGGCCGGATATGCGCTTATAAGCGCACGAAATTCAATGCTTTGTTTCCCTGAAGGATAATCGGGCGTCCATCATTGGGATAATAAATCTCGCCATCAAGGGTGACAGGATCGGGGCCGTGGATGGTGATATTATCCACACGGGCTGTGTGTAATCCTTTGACAATGCCTTTATCGAAGCGGCCTGTCAGCAAGGCAAACAGCGCCCGCCGCATCACGCCGGGGCGCGACTGGATCAGCGAAACCTGCAGGGCGCCATCGCCTGTGCGTCCGAAAGGCCGCAGCCGCATCAGCAGCCGTGAAAGCGTTGTTGCCAGAATTACATTGAATTCCCCCTCATGGCTTTGATGGTCGCCCAGAGTGATTTTTGTATGGGACGACCGCATGGGCGAGGGCTTCGGGCTGAAAGCCGTTTCCAATACCAGCTTAACAATGGCCAGGGCATGCCCCAAACGGGTGGGTAAATTCCCCGTATGGATATGATTCCGGCTCCACAAAATACCATTGACGATAGCGGCGCTTCCGAAAAACAAGCCATAGCGCGTGGGCTGACCATCGGACATATCCAGCCCGATCAGATGACGACGAGTAAGATGGCGGGCGAGCTTTCCTGTGCGGACCAATCGTATCAGCCGGTCCAGCACTTTATCGGGCTTGCCTTTGGCACGCAGATCATCGGCAATCATATTGGTTTTGCCGCCGGGGAGAATGGCCAGTGGCGGAATGACTGTAAACGGTTTGTCGTTGATGATCCGGGACAAGGTGGCCTGAATGGTTCCGTCGCCGCCATTGATAATCAAAAGCGCCACGCCGGCATCGGCCATCATGGACAAGCCCTTTGTGATGTCGTCGATATTTTCAAATTCGAAATGAAACACATGCGGATTGGCAGAAACAAGCGCCCGAACCTGAGAGAGATGCACACGATTTGCCGTGCTGGCACAATTGGACAACACCCCGATCAGGGCTTGGGAGGAACTGTTTTGTGCAGCTTTCAAAGGGGCTTGCAGCATCAATTTTTCTTTACTTCCTTGATGTTGATATCAGTACTGGTCGGCTGAATGCTTGGCGCAGAAGTGGCGGATTCATGCGCCGATTGCGATCCAGAACCGGGATTCATCTGTGGATCTTGAGGAGACAGACGACCGAAAAGCATATAGCCAAGGAAGACGTCAAGTGTTTTGCCACCTGCAAGAGCGTTAAAGACGGTATCTGCATGATCCGGCGCTGAGACGCTCAGGCGCGGATTGTTGGAAAAACCGAATCCTTCCGTATAGAAATCGGCCCGTCCATTGGCATTGCGATCATGCATCACCACCAGCGCGTATTTTCCTTCATGGGGGAGAGGCACACATAAGCGGGTGATGCCTTCATGACTGGGCGCCTCGACCCGGATAATCTGCTTCCCTTTTCTTAAAAAATCGGCAGGATCATCGCTGTAGATCTGGGCGCGCATATTGCCTTCATTGGAGCGCACGCCATGCACCACCACCTCGACCCAGCTTTCGGTGGGTGTCTCCGAGCAGGTGCCCCTTGCTGACGCCCCTTGCGTCCAAAAGCCAAGCAAGGCACATAAGGCACTCATATATGAAATCAAAGTCCGCATTCTGATCGCTTTGCTTTCAGTCGTCTGATATAGCCATTTCCCTGAGCGTGAACAAAGGTTTCAACCAGTATTCAATGATGCGTCAGAGATATAAATATCGTGTCAGAAATATGACTCACTCTGTCTTGCCAAAAGAAATAGGGACGATTCCAGAGATTTCTTACCCATAACACGTGATCTTGACGGGATTTCACGTTCTTCTGATGGCGAAAGTCGGGCAATTTGTTGAAAGAGAATGTTTGGTGAGTGAATGGCACCGCTTCTAAGCCGCATTGATATTTATATTCTTCGTAAGGCCGCCGTTCCGCTGCTGTCCACGGTGGCGATCACCGCTGCATTGCTTTTGCTTGAACGCATGCTGCGGCTGTTCGATTTCGTGGTCAATGAAAACGGCCCCATCGATATTGTGTGGCAAATGCTGGCGCATCTGGTGCCGCATTATATGGGGATGGCGATCCCTGTCGGGTTGTTTTTAGGGGCGTTATTGGCGTTTCGCGGCCTGTCTTTATCCAGCGAACTGGATGGCATGATGGCCAGCGGTGCCGGGCTGACGCGCTTGATTCGGCCGATTATGATTTTGGCGGTTTTCCTGAGCATCGTCGAATTTGGCCTGTTGGGTTATTTGCAACCCTATAGCCGATATGAATATCGCCAACTGGATTTCGAGCTGCGGTCTGGTGCGCTTGGCGCCAGCATTGATGTCGGGGATTTTGTGACGCTTTCTGATGGCCTGCTGCTGCGGGTGGGCGGCACGCGCGATGGCGGGCGAGAATTACTGGATATTTTTTTAAAGCGCAATGTAGGGACGACGGAGGAAATTTCTGCCACCGCAAAGCGCGGCGCTTTTTATGCCACTGATAATGACCAGACCGTGTTGCTGCGGCTTTTTGACGGGCGCTTGATTGATTTCGATACGGATAAAATCAAGCCGCGGGTTTTGTCGTTTGAAGCGCAGGATATCGTGATCAATTTGCCAGCGGTTGAAGAATTCCGGCGCCGGGGCGGGGAAGAACTGGAAACCACCCTTACAGAGCTGCATCAGGCGCTGAATGGCGGAGAAAGCGATCCGGTGATGCGCGCGCGTTTTCGGTCGAGCTATCACTGGCGGATCGTTAATATTTTAACGCTGCTGGTGATTCCCTTTGTTGCCGTGCCCTTGGGATTGGCCAATAAGCGCACGGGGGCTGCCGGTGGACTTGTGGCCGGTCTGGCTGGCCTGATCGTGTTCAATGAACTGCTGGAGGCCGGTGAACGCAAAGTCGCCTTTGATGGGGCGTCTCCTTTCATGGCCTTGTGGGTTTTGTTGTTTTTATATGCGGCCATCGGGGCGGTGTTGTTCGCCACATCCGTGTTGCGGCCCGGACGCGGTGTTGCCGGGGCCATTGACCGCATTGTGGATTTTGTTGTGATGCCTTTGCGGGTGTTGGTGAGAATGCTGAAGGGGGATGGCACATGAGCGTTTTTCGGCCTCTCCGGCGGTATTTTCTGCCATCGCGCACCATGGGCTATTATATTGCCCGGGTGTTTTTGCTGCGGTTTTTCAGCCTTGCAATCGGCGTGGCGGTGGTTTTGCAGATGCTGGATCTGCTGACCCAATCGGATGCAATTCTGGCCGCTCAGGATAATGGAAACGAAGCCCTGTGGCGTTATATTTTTCTGCGTTTCCCCGATCTTTTGAGCCGCTTCATTCCCTTTAGCGCCTTGCTTGCGGTGTTGCTCACCCTTGCCACCCTGGCCCAGCATAGCGAAATCGTGGTGATGAAGGCATCGGGCATGTCGGCGCATCGCATCTTGCTGCCATTGGTTTTGACCTGTGGCGCCATCGCCCTTTTCCATTTCTTTCTGGATCAGAAGCTGGTGGCCCCGGCAACGGCGGAACTGGACTATTGGAAACGCTTTGATTATGCCGCAGACCTGCCGCCACCACCGGATGTTCTGGATGATCTATGGCTGACCGAAGGCTCTTCTCTGGTTCAGGTGAAAGCTGTTAGTCGATCGCGGAATCTGGTGATTCTGGACAAGGTGACCGTTTATGAACGGGACAAGCAAGGCATGGTATCGGGCATTTTGCGGGCGGGCTTTGCGTGGCATTCCGATGGGGTCTGGACACTTTATGCCGTGCGCAGATTTGATGTGGCAACCCATGCCATCACGACGGCAGAAAGCATGCCTTGGGCTTTAACAGCCCCGCCGGAGCGGTTTTTCTCGTTAAGCGTGGTGCCGGAGCAAAGTTCTTTTGGGTCGTTGAGCGATTCCATCGCGCAGCTTGAAAAAGAAGGTCAGAAAGTTACCGCCTTGAAAGCGGCGCTGTTGCACAAGATTGCCGGACCTGCGGCAACGCTTTTGATGCCGATTTTAGGGGCCATTGCCGGATTTGGCGCACAAAGGCGCGGGAAGATCTTTGCCCGCATCGCGATGGGAATGGGCTTGGGCTTTGCTTTTTTCGTGGCCGACAATTTCATGCTGGCCATGGGCAAATTTGGTGCGGCACCGCCTTTTTTATCGGCCTTTGGGGCAATGATCTTTTTTGCTGCTGTCGGCCTTGCGGTCATTTTCAGGATTGAGGAATAGTAATGAAGGGAGAGCAGGGCAGCCTTGCGGCGCATCAATCGGCGCGCAAGGAAATGACGCGTGGCGCCAGCCTTGCGCTTTTGGCCCGTTTGGGCGCGCTGGTGGAAGCGGCGGGGTTCCCAATCTTTTTGTGGCTTTATGGCTCTGTCACCTTCGGTTTGTTTGCCACGCTTTATGCCTTTGTGCGCATCGCCAGCGGGGTCACGCAAATGGGCATGGATGTGGCGCTGCAACGGTTTGTCCCGTCCTATGATAATGAGGTGGATGTGCTGCGGGCGCTGCTTGTGGCTCTGGTTACAACATTGAGCGCGGGAATTTTGGGGGCGCTGACACTGATTGTTTTTGCGCCGGATATTGCCCGCTTGATCAATGGTGAAGGGCAAGACATTACCCATGTGGTGGCCATCATCCGCGTTTATGCGTGGACCTTGCCTTTATGGACCAGCGTCGAGGTTTTGACCGCCTGTGTCAGGGCGCGGCGGAAATTTGGGCCGGAAATCCGCATCCGGTTCTTCTATGAACAGGTTTTGCGTATTCTGTTCGCCGTTATACTGGCGGTGGCGGGAATGACAGCTTACGGCCTGTTTCTTGCCCATATCGTTTCCATGGCCATTGCCGCCATTTTGTCGATGGCATTGGTATCGCGCTATTTCGATCTCAAGAAACTGCCCACCATTGGCTTTGATCCAAAACTGGCCGGAACAATGCTGCATTATGCGCTGCCGATGATGCCGGCAACGCTTATCCAGCGTTTTTTTTCGGAATTGCCGGTGGTTTTGCTCAATGTGATCATTCCCGGTGCGGCAGGGGCCACAGCGGCGGGGCTGTATTCTATCGCCCGCAAACTTTCCAGCGTTATGCAGGTGATCCATAACAGCTTCGATTATGTGATTGCGCCTTTGACAGCCTTTCAAAAAGGCCGGGGCGGGCGCGATGCCATTGCAGATATGTATGCGTATTCCACGCGGCTGATGATAGCCTTTGGCCTTGTGCTGGCCGGTGGCATGATCGGGGCGCGCCATGCTTTGCTCGATCTTTTGGGGCCCGAAGCCAAGCCTGCGGCGGTGGCGCTGGTGATTTTGGTTCTGGGGCGGCTTTCTACCTTCTTTTTCGGGCAGGCTCCGGCCATGGTCCGGATTTTGGCATCCACCTATTGGACCTTGGCCAATGGTATTCTCGGCTTATTGGCCATGGGAGCGTTGCTATATTTCCTTGTGGATGATTATGGCCCTGCGGGGGCGGCCATTGCGGCTTCTGCCGGATTGATTATCAGCCGCGGCTTGCCCTTGTTTGAGGTGGCGGTACTTTCACGGCTTTGGCCTTATAGCCGTGAAATGTGGCGGCCTTTGATTGCGGCCCTTTGCGCCAGTGCTTTGCTTTTTGGCATCAGTTTGTTGCTCAAGGAATCCCCTGCTTTTCTTCAACTTCTTGTGCTGATTGCGTCAATGGGCTTGTCTGTTCTGGGATTGCTCCGATATGGCATGTCAGCCGCGGATGCGACCGCCCTTGGCGGGCTGGCGCGGTTCGCCCGGAAAGGGCTTGGCCATAAATGACAAAAGGCCAGCTCCTTCTAAAGGCCAGTCCCTTATCAGGGAATGAGATATGAAAATGCGGTAGGGGATAAGGGATATGATTGATCATATGGAAATCGAGGTGCGTGAGGTTCAGACCAAAAAGGATCTCAAGCGTTTCGTCAGGGTTTCCGATCACATCTTTTCCAGCGACCCCCATTGGGTTCGCCCCTTGATGGCTGAACGCCTGGCTTTGCTGGACAGGGAGAAAAATCCCTATTTCCGCCATGCCCATGCCGCTTATTGGATTGCCTGCCACAAAGGTCGGCCGGTGGGGCGGATCAGCGCCCAGATCGACCGTTTTGTTTATGAGACGACCGGCAGACAGCTTGGGCATTTTGGCCTGTTTGAAACCATTGATGATGCCAATGTGGCGCAGGCTTTGCTGAATCGCGCTGAAGAATGGTTGCGCGAGAATGGCTGCACCCATGTTCAGGGGCCGTATAATTTGTCAAGCAATGGGGAATGTGGTTTGCTGGTGGATGGCTTTGATACGCCGCCGGCATTGATGATGGGCCATGCACGCCCATATTTTCAGGATCATCTGATAGCCAAAGGCTATGAAAAGGCCAAGGATCTGCTAGCCTATGAACTGGACCTGAAAAAGCCGTTGCCGCCGCGTCTGGAGCGCTTTGTGAATATGGTCGACCGCAATGACGATTATCATCTGCGGGAAATCGATATGTCGCGCTATGATGAAGAACTGCGCACCATCATTGATATCTTCAATGATGCCTGGTCGGAAAACTGGGGCTTTGTGCCACTCACCACGGAAGAAGCGGCTTATTTGGCGAAGGAAATCAAGCCCATTGTGTCGCCGCATCGGGTCCGTATCTGCGAGGTGAAGGGGAAACCCATGGGGATGTTTGTCACCTTGCCCGATATCAATGCCAGTATCCGGTCCATTAATGGAAATCTGCTTCCCTTTGGCTGGCTGCGTTTGATCCGGCAGTTGTTTTTGTCTTATCCTAAGCGGATGCGCACCCCATTGATGGGGGTTCGTAAAGAGTTTCAAAAAAGCCGCTATTCTGCCGCAATGTCGATGATGATGATCGAACATACACGCCGCGAAGTGGTGCGCCGTGGAGCCGATTGGAGCGAGCTTTCGTGGATTTTGGAAGATAATTTCGGGATGCGCAAAATTCTCGAGGAAATTGGCTGTACTGTCTACAAGACGTACCGGATTTATGAAAAGGCGCTTGCCTGATTTTATGGCCTGATCGCTTTTGCCGATTCCCGATTTTGGATAAATGAGGCGCGATGATGTGGTTGAAGCTGAGAACCTATTTCCTTGCGGGGCTGGTCATTTTCGCGCCGATATCCATCACCATTTTCCTGACCTGGAAAGTGATTGGCGGAATTGACCGGATCGTCCTTAACCTGCTGCCCCAAAGCTATAATCCGCAAACCTATCTGCCGGTAGATGTGCCGGGCATCGGGTTGCTGATTACTTTTGTGGTGCTGACCCTGATGGGGGCTTTGGCGGCCAATTTTTTCGGGCGCACAATGATCCGTATGGGTGAATCGCTGGTAAACCGGATGCCGGTGGTGCGCGGGATTTACACCACCGTCAAACAGATTGCCGAAACGGTGATGGCGCAAAGTTCGACCACCTTCCGCGATGTGGTGATGGTCGAATATCCGCGGCCGGGGCTGTGGGCGATTGCTTTTGTTTCTTCCACCGCCACACAGGAAATTCAGGATAAAACCAGCCGCGAAGAAATGCTGAATGTGTTTTTGCCCACAACGCCCAACCCGACATCGGGTTTTTTGCTGTTCGTACGCAAGCGGGATTGTGTCTATCTGGATATGACGATCGAGCAGGCGATCAAATATATCATTTCGGCCGGTCTGGTGACTCCGAATGGTGCGGATAAAGCCCAACGCGACACGATCGTCGCATTGGGCGATAAAACCGGCAAGGATGGCGACTGCTAAGGGCCGGGCTCAGGCGTTCAAAAGGCGATTATAGCGGTCAAAGGCCTTTGCCAGATCGTCGATCAGATCATCGGGGTCTTCCAACCCCACATGCAGCCGCAACAAGGGGCCCCGAGCCTGCCATTTGGTGGCGCTGCGCACCCGTGCAGGGTCTGTGGGCAGGATCAGGCTTTCAAAGCCACCCCAGGAAAACCCGATTTTAAACAACCGCATATCATCGACAAAAGCGTCGATCGTGTCATATGATCCGCGATTGAGTGTGAAGGAAAACAATCCGCACGCACCGGAAAAATCGCGCTTGAACAGATCATGGCCGGGAGCGGTGGGAAGGGCGGGATGCAGCACCTGATCCACGTCTTCGCGGTCTTGTAGCCATTTGGCGATTTTCAGAGCGCTGGCTTCATGCTGTTTCAAGCGCACCGGTAGGGTTCGCAGGCCCCGCAGCGCCAGCCAGACATCATCAGGGCTGGCGGTATGGCCCAATTGAACGGCCCCGTGCTTCAGCTTTGGCCATGCGCGGGCATTGGCGGTGGCGGTGCCGAGCATCACATCGGAATGGCCAACGATATATTTGGTGGCGGCATGCACAGAAATATCAACGCCCAGATCAAAGGCCCGCATATGAAGCGGTGTCGCCCATGTATTGTCCAAAAGCACCAAGGCATCATGGGCATGGGCGACTTTTGAAATGGCAGGCAGGTCTTGCACTTCCAAGGTCAACGAGCCGGGAGATTCCGTGACTACCAACCGTGTGTTCTCTTGGAACAATGCCTCGATACCCGCACCGATTTCCGGGTCATAGAAGGTGGTTTCGACGCCGAAATCGCGCAACATGCCCTGACATAAAAAGCGCGTGGGTTCATAGACACTGTCTGTCACCAGAATATGGTCGCCTGTGCGGACGCAAGCCATAATGGCCCCTGCCACTGCGGCCATTCCCGAAGGATAAAGCCATGTTCCTGCGCCCCCTTCCAACTCGGTAATGGCTTCCCGCAAGGCCCAATGGGTCGGCGTTCCCCGGCGGCCATAAAACAGCCCGGCATCGGGATCTTTTACACCATCGCGCAGATCTTGATAGCGCTCGAATATACAGGTGGATGCTCGATAAACCGGGGGATTGACAATGCCTTGGGTCCATTCGGGGCGGCGACCGGCTTCGATGATCGTGGTATCGCGCTTCATAAGATCAAATTGTCCTCAATGGAGAGTCTGTGGGGGGGCAGGTGAAAAATGTTCTAGGCCGTTCCCTTGCGCTTGGGAAGGTCGGGCAGACTGCCCCATTGCGCCCATGAACCATCATAGACCGACCAGTCATTATGGCCCACAACATCAAGCGCCAAAGCCAGAGAGCAGGCGGAAATTCCCGAACCGCAACTGGCGATGACCGGTTTTGACAGATCGACACCGGCCTCTTGGAACAGGGCAATCAGGGCCTCTTTGGGTTTCAGGCACTCTTGTTCATCATAAAACGTGCTATAAGGAACCGAGATGGCACCGGGAATATGGCCCGCTTCCACCCCTTCGCGGGGTTCTGGCTCATCGCCGCGAAACCGAGCCGCGCCGCGGGCATCGACAATTTGCGCTTTGCCATTTTCCGAGGCGGCGCGTACATGATCCAGATCGGCCACCAACAGATCGTGGCGGCGGGCTGAAAAGTGCCGCAGACGAGGGCCGGGGGGAAGATCGGCCAAGGGGCGCCCTTCGTGACGCCATTTGCCCAGGCCGCCATCCAGAACCTTCACATCGCGCTGGCCAAATACCCGCAACATCCACCAGGCCCGCGCCGCCCCATGTACGCCGCCGGTATCATAAACAATGATGGTGGAGCCATCGCCAATGCCCAGCCTGCGCATCTGTGAAGAAAACGCTTCCGGAGACGGCAACATATGGGGGAAGGGGCTGTCGGGATCGCAAATCTCGTCGATATCGAAAAAAACGGCTCCCGGAATATGGGCACTGTCATAGTCGGCATGGGCATTGCGGCCACAATCGGGTAAATGCCAGGAAGCATCCAGAATACGCACATCGGGGGCCGAAAGATGCCGCGCCAGCCAATCGGTCGAGACAAGCGGTGAGGGGGCATGTCTGTTCATAATGATGGTCCTTCGCCTGCCATGGATGTTCTTTGGCGCAGACTAGGACATTTTTGGATTAATCGAAACCGTTTGAAAGGGATTGTTTGTCGCAGTGCATCAAAGGCGGCGCCATACCGGCTCAGTTTTGCGGAGAGCGGCGGCTATATTGGCCGGGCTGGCGGGAGGTGAAAAATTCTGGCACCAGCGGATGCTGGATGGGATCGTCCGATTTTTCACTGGCCATCAAATTGCGTTCCGCCACATAGATCACATGGTCTGCCCCATCCACCATAACATGATACCAAGGGCTGTTTTTCTGCGGTCCGCAATCTTGATGCCGGGCGGCCATCGCGTCTTCATACCAATCGGCGCTACTGGAAAAAAACGGGTCCACATCGAAGATCAGTCCACGATATCCGAACACCCTGTGGCGCACGACCTGTCCGATCGAGAAGCGTGCTTTTGGCAGTTCGGCCATGGCCATGAAAAGCTCCTTTGGTGGCAGGAATCCCTGCATCTGGTCGGTGGGAAGCAAGCTTTGTGAAATGTGCTGTTTGCGAAAATCGAAAAAATCCGCTCACAGCTTATCGCCACATAGAAATTATATCGGACCCAAGCTGAACGGAATCTGAACATCCGGAAAGCCCGAAGGCCATATGCTTTTGACAAATGACCGATAGCGCATCATAAGCCATTCTTATGAGCAACGATATATATGAAAATCTGTCTCAGCTTGGCGGCTCGTCCCCGATGCCAGCCAGCCCCGAAGAGGCAACTCTTGAGACTGTTCCCAATCCGCGTCCCGGCTCGGATTATCTGGTTCGTTTCACCTGTCCTGAATTCACCAGCTTATGCCCGGTGACAGGCCAGCCAGATTTTGCGCATCTTGTGCTGGATTATGTGCCTGCGCGGTTATTGGTGGAAAGCAAGTCGCTAAAACTTTATCTGCACAGCTTTCGTAACCATCCGGGGTTCCATGAAGACTGCACGGTGGGCATTGCCGAGCGGTTGATCGAGGAATTGCAGCCCAAATGGTTGCGTTTGGGCGGTTATTGGTATCCGCGTGGCGGTATTCCTATCGATGTGTTTTTCCAAAGCGGAAAACCGCCGCAAAATTTATGGATTCCCGATCACGGCGTTCAGCCCTATCGCGGCCGAGGCTAGGGCATCTGTTGCTATCGGATGGACGTTCCTTGGAGGAAAAGGCCGCTTATTGAGCGGCCTTTTGGCGTTTTAACAGAATGTCTTCGCTCAGTTTGAAGCTGGCGGCATTATCCACATCGATGGGCGCAAAGGCATAAGGCACGATAATCGGCTCAGCCGTGGTGCCAAAGCGGCGGCCCACATGCATCAGAAAGTCCGCGGCGGTTTTAAGCCGCATTTTGTAATAAAGGAAAGAAGCAAAACCGAACGCCTTGATCAGTCGGGCATGTTTTTTGCCAAATTGGCCGCCGCCCCGAAAGGCCTCTGCCGAAGCCAGTGCCTGCTTGTCGCGCAGCATATACAAATTGCAGTTGGAATAGGCCCCTTCGCTAAAGCGATGATAGGCAAGGGGCGCATCGGGATAATCGTCTTTCACCATTTTTTCAGGGGTGATGCCAACGCCGATGCTGCTTGTGCTATTGCGGCAGCTTTCGCAAAAATCGCGCAACAATTGCGGCGTGTGCAAGGAATTGTCGCCGGTGGTGATCACCATGGGGAAGGGCGCATCCATCGCCTTGGCTGCGGCCATAACACTGTCGGCCAATGTGCCTTCACTTTGAACAAAGGCAATGCGGCCTTCGTCCATCCACGCTTTCAAGCGCGCCGTAGAATGTAACAGCTCTTCTTGTTCGATGGAGACCAGAACCGTGCGGAATTGCTGGCTTTCGAGCAAGGTGTCGATTACCCGTTCCAGCATGACCTGGCCTGCAATGTCCACGAAACATTTATGTGATTTTTGTTGAAGGCGGGCAACGGGATCGTCCGGGCCGCGGCGGCTGGCGGCCAGAACAAGAGCAGTAAAAGGCTGGGCGGGCGCGGTTTTGTGAGGCATGTCGGGCTTTCCGTGGCGATTGATTTGGCTGGGCTTTGAACTGCTGCTTGCTTGTCGCTCTGTCAACAGATATTTGTCATGGTGATTCTCCAAGATCGGAAGGGGTGCTCACATAGAATTGGGCGCATTGCCCTTTTTCCGCCATGTTTGGGTGGCTGTTGTCCTTCATTCTTGGAGACAATATGAATGGGCGTATTTGCTGATGCGCTTCGATGGGGGCTCTGCGTCCCTGTATCATTTAGAGGTGTCTGAAACCGGATGACGATGCGCACGCACCATAACGCCACGCAAAAACATGCGCTTTATGCCTTGCCGGACCATGAGGTGGTGGAGGTCTTGCTGCCCCGTGCCGTGGAACGGCATGTGGCGGTGGAAGAGGCCGCGCGTCTGATCCGCACATATACCGGTCTTGTGCCACTGGCCATTGATCCCCGTGGGGAAGGCCGGGTGATATGGGGCGATCTGGGTGTCCATCCCTTCCGGGAATGGCAATATATCTTCACCATCCAGCATTTGGCAGCGCAGGAAAGCATTGGCGATGCGTTTTCAACGCCGATAGACATTCTCGACCATGAAGAGTTGTTTGCTGACAGTCTTTATCCTTCCGGCTTTATTCACCATATCTCTCGTTGCGGATCAACGCTGACCGCCAAAGCATTGGCACGGCCCAATGGCCATATGATGATTAGTCAGGGCGGGCCGTTGCAGCGTGGTTTTTGGGCCCATATCACCAAAGACTGGACCCGACCCGCCGAACCGGACGAAAAAACCCTGCGGCGATTGCGCACACTTGTCTTGGCCATGACACGCCCCAGATGTGGTGACGAGCACCGGGCCTTTGTGAAGTTTATCAGCTGGAATGTGGTTTATGTGGATCTGATCGCCGCGGCCTTTCCTGATGTCCCGGCGCTTTTTCTGTATCGTGATCCCGTTGAGGTGATTGCTTCCGTTAAACGCGATACCACTGCCGCCCTTCTGACAAGAGGCACAGATCAAGGCGCTTTTTTAACCGGTTTACCCCGTGAAAAAGGCGCAGAATTGAGTGATGTGGACTATCTGACAGCGTGCTATGCACGATATTTTGAAGTGGTTGAAGATGCAAAATGCAATCTTTCTCTTGTGAATTATAGGGATTTGGGTCCACACAGCTTCACGAGAGTTGCTGAACAGGGGTTAGATTTATGTTTAAAGGAAGACGACCGTCTAGCCATGCTTGAACAGTTCCGCTATCACTCTAAGGACGATAGTAATTCCAGCACTTTTTCAGATGACCGTGCGGCCAAGCAGGCTGCGCTCTCTGAAGACGAGCGTGCGCGGATTGAAGAAACCTGCGCAGACTTGATCGCACGACTCGACCATTCGAAGCGAAACCTTTTCGCTAAAAACGCCCCGTTTGGGGGGGACGATTCTCAGAAGACTTTTGCGAGACAGCACCAATGAAATCTTTATCATCGCCGGGCCTCTTGTCCGTTATTATCCCTAATTACAATTACGGTCGCTTCATCGCTGAAACGATCGCAAGTGTGTTCCGTCAGGACTATGGCTCTATCGAGCTGGTGGTCGTTGACGATGGGAGCACGGATCATTCTTTGGAGGCCATCCGTGATGCCATAAAGCGCCCGAATTCGTTGTCCCGGATCGAAGTGGTGGAAATGCCCACCAATTCGGGCAAGTTGGCGGCGATGAATGCCGGCCTGAAATATTGCGTCGGTGAATATGTGATCGTGCTCGATGCGGATGATCTGCTGACGGATAGCTATGCCAGCCGATGCATTCACGAGCTGAATGAAGGCCGCAAGGAGGATCCGCAGCTTGGCTTCATTTATTCCAATTGCCAACTTGTGGATGAAAATGGGGCCGATATTGGCCGCGGCAAATCCACGGCCTTTGATCCCAGCCTGATCGAGCGTTTCAGCTTTATCCCTGAACCGGCGGTGACGCTGATGGCTGCGGTGATGGAAGCCAGCCCCTATGATGAAACGATCCGCAAGGGGACCAAGCATCATAAATGGCGGCGCATTATCGAGAATGGCTGGCGCGGCAAACATATTGCCGAACCTTTGTTCTCTTACCGGATGCATGGCCAGAATTTGTCTGGCATCGGCAGCCGTGTGATTGACGAAATTGGTGGCGGCCATACGGGCGAGCGTCTTCTATCGGGTTATTGGCCAACCCAGACCCGGTAACGCACGATCCTTATTGGACGAACAGATCTATGATTAAGGCGGGCGCTGATAAGGGCCCGCCTTTTTTGCATTGCAAAAGAATTTCCCACTCTTTAGGGAAAGATAATGTCTTTAATGCTGGATGCGGAGTATGTTCATGTCAAATCCTGAGACGCTTTATGACAAGATATGGCGCAGACATGAAGTGGCCAAATCGGATGACGGATCGGCGCTGATTTATATCGACCGCCATCTGGTGCATGAGGTGACCAGCCCACAAGCTTTTGAAAAGCTGGAGCTGGATGGGCGCAAAGTGCGTCGTCCCGATGCGGCTTTGGCGGTTCCCGATCATAATGTTCCCACAACGGACCGGTCGCAAAAGATTGCCGATCCCTTGTCGAAAAAGCAGATTGATCTTTTGCGTGACAATGTGAAGCGCTGGAACATCGAGCTGTATGACATGCTGGATAGCCGCCAAGGCATTGTGCATGTGATCGGGCCAGAGCAGGGCTTCACCCAGCCCGGGCTGACACTGGTGTGCGGCGACAGCCATACCTCTACCCATGGGGCGTTCGGTGCTTTGGCGTTTGGCATTGGAACGTCGGAGGTGGAGCATGTGCTGGTCACCCAGACGCTGACCTTGAAGAAATCCAGAAATATGCGGGTGACGGTCAATGGCATCTTGCCGAAAGGTGTGACGGCGAAGGATATGGCGCTGGCCATTATCGGCAAGATCGGCACGGCAGGGGCCACTGGGCATGTGATCGAATTTACGGGTGATGCCGTGCGCAGCCTAAGCATGGAAGGGCGCATGACCCTGTGCAATATGTCCATCGAGGCTGGTGGACGGGCCGGGTTGATTGCTCCGGACGAGACCACTTTTGCCTATCTCAAGGGCCGCCCCTTCACCCCGAAAGCCGGACAGTGGGAGCAAGCGCTGTCGGTATGGAAAACGCTGTATAGCGATGATGATGCCGTATTCGATAAAGATGTGACACTGGATGCGAGCGAGATCGAACCGCAGGTCACATGGGGCACCAGCCCTGAACAGGTGGCCCCCATCGGCGCGGTCATCCCCGATCCGACCATATTTGAAGATGCGGGCAAACAAGAGGCTGCCAGCCGTGCGCTGGCCTATATGGGGCTTCAGCCCGGTATGCCGCTTGAGAGCATTGCTGTGGATCATGTGTTTATCGGGTCATGCACCAATAGCCGGATCGAGGATCTGCGTGAGGCGGCCTCGGTGTTGCGCGGTAAAAAGATCGCATCTGGCATCAAGCAGGCATTGGTGGTGCCGGGATCGGGCCTTGTGAAGCATCAGGCAGAAGCGGAAGGGCTGGATAAAGTCTTTCTGGATGCGGGGTTCGAATGGCGGGAGCCGGGCTGTTCCATGTGCCTTGGCATGAATCCCGATAAAGTACCGCCGGGGGCCCGTTGTGCATCCACCTCGAACCGTAATTTTGTCGGACGACAAGGGCCGGGATCGCGCACGCATTTATTGTCCCCTGCTATGGCAGCGGCTGCGGCCATTACCGGCCATTTGACCGATATTCGAACCATTGCTCGTTTAGAAGAAGGGGCCGCATGATGGAGCCGTTTCAACGTGTAACGTCGATCCCCACACCGTTTTTGCGCGATAATGTGGATACGGATGTGATCATTCCGGCAGAATGGTTGAAAACCGTGTCGCGCAGTGGATTGGCCAAGGGGGCATTTTCCAGCATACGCACTTTGGAAAATGGCGATCCCGATCCGGAAAGCGTGTTTAACCAGCCGGCCTATAAAGACAGCCAAATTCTGGTGGCCGGGGATAATTTCGGCTGTGGCTCCAGCCGTGAACATGCAGCATGGGCTTTGGCGGATTTGGGCTATCGCTGTGTCATCGCACCGGATTTCGCGGATATTTTTGCGTCCAATGCCTTCAAGAACGGTATTCTTACCATCAGCCTGGATGCAGATATCGTGGCGGAACTGGCCGCCGAAGGCGAAGCGGGCCGGGCGCTTGTTGTCGATCTGGACGCGCAAACCGTTACCCGTGCTGATGGGCAATGCCATCCTTTCACCCTTGATCCATTCCGCAGGCGGTGCCTGCTGGAAGGGTTGGATGAGGTGGGGCTGACCTTGCAAAACCATGGCCCAGCCATTGCCGCCTTTGAAGAGCGGCAAAAGCTGGAAATGCCTTGGCTTTATCGGGGCTGAAGCGTTTTTTTACCCCTTAGTCTGGCCTTGTGCTGGCTTTCCGAACAAACGCAAGCGGCTGACCCCGCCATCGGGGATGATGTTCAGCCGCACATGGCTGATGGGGCCAAGCGCTGCCAGACCATCGCGGATACGTAATTCCGCATGGGCTTTTAATGTCTGCTCCTCTAGCAAAACCGGCCAGAATTGCGATTGCACAATGGCCAGTTCATCGGGGCTGTCGGGGCAATAAGCGGCCTGCAGGGAGAAACGGTCGGGGAAATTGCCTTTGAAATGGGCGGTGTCGATCAAGACCTCTTCAATGTCTCCGGGGCAGCCAAGGGCGAAGATGGCCCAATCATGGCCCGGCTCGCGCCGGCGCCGTGTTTCCCATCCATCGCCCATATTGATGCCGCGCCCCGGTGCAATCAGATTGTCGGGTTTGCCAAAATGCGCATCATTGGCTGCAATGGCCCGTCCGCCATGTGCAAGCGCCAGAAGGTCGATGCTTTCCCCGGCTGCCAGGCTTTGGGGATCAAATGCCACATGGCCATAAACCCGCAAGCGTGCCACCCCGCCATCGGGATAGATATTGAGCCGTATATGGCTGGCTTCCATGGCATCGGGCAGGGTGACCAGCAAGCGGTCATTGCCTTTCAGGGCTGTGATGGGAACCGCTTCACGCCACAGGGTATTGGCATCAGGATCACCACTTTCCCGCATACATAGATCAATGGAGGCCGCTGGCGGGAAATTGCCGGTGAAATGGCGGGTATCGATTTCAAAGGCTTTGACGATGCCTTTGTGACCAAGGCGGATAATGCACAGATCATGGCCCGCCGCACGTCGCCGCCGCGTTTCCCATCCATCCATCCATTTGCCATTGTCGTCATATTTTCCGGGAATGAACACCGGGTCATCAGGATCGATCAGGCGGGTCTTGTCGGCGAAGAAATCGTCACTGGCAAAGATGACTTCACTGCCAAGGCGTGGGCTTGCAAGATCGGTCCAGCGAGGATTTATGGAAAGCGTGTCTGTCATTGCTAAGATCCATTCAAGGGTCAAGCCGCCATGGCATTGAGGCGCAGGCGGGCGATTTTGTGAATTTCCGCAAGGGCGGTTTTGAATTCGGCCGCACTGTCTTGTTGCAGGCGGGTTTCAAAGGCTGCGAGAATGTCATCGGCCACAAGGCCCCGAACGGCAATCACAAAAGGGAAGCCAAAGCGGGATTGATAGGCATCATTCAGCTTTTGAAAGCGCGCGAACTGTGTTGGCGTCAAACGGTCCAGCCCCGCGCCCGTTTGTTCCGTTGTGGATTCTTTGGATAAATTTCCCGCAAGGGCGGCGCGTCCGGCCAGATCGGGATGCGCTTTGATAAGCGCCAGCTTTTGCGCGTGGCTCGCGGCTTCTACAGTGGCGTTCATGGCTTTATGGAGATCGGCAGGGCTATCCAGTGCGCCGCTGGCCGCCTTGGATGCCACGCCTTGGGCCACCCATGGGGAATGTTCATAAATGCCGCCAAAAGCCTTTATGAATGCATCGGTGGTTAATGCCGAAGGGCGGGGCGAAAGAACGCTCATGGGGCTGTCTCCCCGGTGGGGTTCGGGGCGGGGTGCATCTGTCTCCAATGGCGGGCGATATCAATGCGGCGGCACAGCCAGATATCGTCAAATCCGCGAATATAATCCAGAAAACGGCGCAAGGCGGCGATGCGTCCGGGCTTGCCAGCGATCCGGCAATGCAGCCCCACCGACAACATGCGCGGGGTATGCGCACCTTCTGCATAAAGCGTATCGAAGCTGTCTTTCAGATAGCTGAAAAACTGATCGCCACAGTTGAAGCCCTGCACCGTTGCAAAGCGCATATCGTTCACATCCAGCGTATAAGGAACAACCAGATGCGGTTTTCCCACGGGATAGGTCCAGAAAGGCAGGTCGTCATTATAATCATCGGCATCATATAAAAAGCCGCCATTTTCCGCCACCAAACGGCGGGTATTGGGGCCGGTGCGTCCGGTATACCAGCCAAGTGGCGGGGACCCTGTGAGACGGCGGTGGATTTCGATGGCCCGCTCCAGATGCTCGCGCTCTTGTTCTTCGGGCATCGTTTGATAATCGATCCAGCGATAGCCGTGAGAGCACAGCTCGTGCCCATCTTTTAGCGCGGCTTCCACCACGGCGGGATTGCGCTCCATGGCCATGGCCACCGCAAACAGCGTGAGGGGGATGTCATAGCTGCGAAACAGATCAAAAAGACGCCAGACACCGACACGGCTGCCATATTCATAAAGCGATTCCATGCTCATATGGCGGGCGTTTTCGATATGTGGGGCCGAAACGATCTCCGATAGAAACATTTCTGCTTCCCGGTCGCCATGCAATATGGTGCGTTCGCCGCCTTCTTCATAATTGAGCACGAACTGCACCGCCAAACGGGCTTTTCCCGGCCAGTTTGCCTGGGGTGGGGTGGGGCCATAGCCGATCATGTCACGAGGATAGGGCGCGTGCGTCACTGTGGGTGCCTCAAGGGTTGGATTTGGATGTGATTACTATATCCGTTTACGATATTGTGCCAAGTTGTAAACTTCTCAACGCAAAATTGCTAACAATTTGCCTTGCATTCATCCTCGACACGCCCGAAACTGGCAAGTCATAAGGAAAAAACCGACAATCAGACCGAAGAAAGGGCGGCAATGGCCGGCTTAACGACTCATATTCTGGATACCAGCCACGGCCAACCTGCAGCGGATGTAGCGCTTCGCCTATATCGCCGCTCGGATGCCGGTGATACGCTGCTTGTTGAAACGCGCACCAATTCCGATGGTCGCACCGATGCGCCGTTGCTTTCGGCGCAAGATATGAAATCCGGGCGTTATCGATTGACGTTCGATGTGGCGGCTTATTTCAAGGCACGCGGTGTTGTGCTGGCCGATCCACCATTTCTGGATGTGGTGTGCATCGATTTCGGTGTATCCGACAGCACGACCCATTATCATGTGCCTTTGCTTGTGTCGCCCTTTGGCTACAGCACCTATCGCGGAAGCTGATACATGTCTGATTCTATACGATTTTATCTGAACGGCACCTTGATCGAGCGGCCGGTGAGCGATAGCACGCAAAGTGTTTTGTCCGCTTTGCGTTATGGCATGCGTCTGACAGGCACCAAAGAAGGCTGTGCCGAAGGCGATTGCGGGGCCTGTACATTGGTGCTGGGCTCTTTGGAAGGTGACAAGCTGCGCTATCGGGCGGTCAATGCCTGTATTTTGTTCTTGCCTGAACTGGATGGCAAAGATGTTTATACGGTGGAAGGCTTGCGCCGTGCGGATGGCACCTTGCATCCTGTGCAGCAGGCCATGGTGGACCTTCATGCCTCGCAATGCGGCTTTTGCACCCCCGGCTTCGTGATGGCGCTTTATGCGCATTATTTGAATGGCGGCTCGTTCGAGCGTGCGGTGTTGAAAGATGTTGTGGCGGGTAATTTGTGCCGCTGTACCGGCTATGGGCCGATTTTGGATGCCGGAGAACGCATCGGCAAAGAAGCGTCAAGCGACCATGACCATCATGGCGCTGCCAAACGTTTGTCCGCTTTGAAGCGGGATGTTCCCCTGGATATTGTGGCCACATGCCCGATCAGCGGCAAACCCAAGCGCTATCAGGCCCCGCTCAGCAGCGATGAACTGGCACATATGCTGGTGGAAGCGCCTGATGCCGTGCTGTTGGCGGGCGGCACAGATGTGGGCTTGTGGGTCACCAAACAACATAAGCGGCTGGATCACGTCATCTCGCTGACCGCGGTGGAGGATCTGCGGTTCATACGAGAGCGCGACGGGTGGCTGGAAATCGGCGCGGGCGTGCGCCATAGCAATGCCATGGACCGGCTTGGAGCGCTTTATCCCGATTTGGGAGAGCTGCTGCGGCGTTTTGGTTCGGTGCAAGTGCGCAATTCCGGCACTTTGGGGGGGAATATCGCCAATGGCTCTCCCATCGGCGATAGCCCACCTCCGCTGATTGCCTTGGGCGCAAGAATTGTGCTGCGCCGGGGCGATGTGCGCCGTGAATTGGCCTTGGAAGATTTCTATATCGATTATGGCAAGCAAGACCGTCAGGCCGGTGAATTTCTGGAAAGCGTGCATGTGCCTTTGCCGATCGCGGACCGGATCTTCAAATGCTATAAAATTTCCAAACGCTTCGATCAGGATATTTCCGCCGTTTGTGCCGCCTTTTCTATACGCCTTGAAGGGGACCGGGTGTGCGAGGCGCGCATTGCCTTTGGTGGCATGGCGGCAACGCCCAAACGTGCCAGCCGCGCAGAATCCGCTTTGATGGGGCAAAAATTTACAGAGGCGACCATGCGTCAAGCCATGAAAAAACTGGCCGATGATTTTGCACCCATCACGGATATGCGTGCCAGTGCGGACTATCGCTTGAAGGTCGCGCAAAATCTTTTGTTAAAGGCATGGCTTGAAAGTGCAGGGGATGAAGGGCCATTGCGCCTTGTGGGGAAGGAGGCCGCGCATGTCTGATCAAAGCATGGCACCCGATACTGCATCCTTGTGCGACCCGATCCATGGTGGCGTGGCGCAGCCGATCACCCATGACAGCGCCCATAAGCATGTGGCCGGTGCGGCTTTTTATGTGGACGATCTGCCCGAACCACAGGACATGCTGCACCTTTATGCGGCGCAAAGCCCCCATGCCCATGCCCGCATCACATCCATGAATCTGGATGCCGTGCGCCAAGCCTCCGGTGTTGTCGCTGTGATCACGGCGGCGGATATTCCCGGCCATAACCAGATTGGCGCGGTGTTCAAGGATGAACCTTTGCTGGCCGACGGCGAAGTATTTTATAACGGCCATCCGGTGTTTGTGGTGGCCGCAAAGAGCATCGAGCAGGCTCGGGCTGCGGCCGCCCTTGCCAAGATCGATTATGAGGTGCTGCCCGCGATCCTTGGCATCAAGGATGCCCATGAAGCCCAATCCTATCTGGAACCGCCGCAAAGCATGGGGCGTGGTGATGTAAAAACCGCGCTAAACCGTGCGCCGCACCGTTTGTCGGGGCACTTGTCGGTCAATGGGCAGGATCATTTTTATCTGGAAGGTCAGGTATCTTTGGCCATTCCCGGTGAAGATGGGGATGTGCATGTATATTCCAGCACCCAGCATCCCAGCGAGCTTCAGCATCTGGTTGCGGAGGTGTTGGGCGTGGCCAGCCATTCGGTGACGGTGGAAGTGCGCCGTATGGGTGGCGGTTTTGGCGGCAAGGAAAGCCAGGCGGCGATTTTCGCAGCACTGGCAGCGGTGGCGGCCAAGCGCACCGGGCGGGCGGCGAAATTCCGTCTCGACCGGGATGACGATATGATCATCACCGGCAAACGGCACGAGGCGGAAATCGCTTATGATGTAAGCTTCGATACCGATGGCCGGATTGATGGTATTCGCTTTGAGCAGTTCATCAAATGCGGCTATGCGGCCGATCTGTCGCTGGCGGTATCGGACCGCGCCATGTTCCATGCGGACAATGCCTATTATCTGCCGAATGTGGAAATCAAATCGTTCCGCTGCCGTACCAATACAGTGTCTAACACGGCTTTTCGCGGATTTGGTGGCCCGCAAGGGGTGATCGGCATTGAACGGGTGATGGATGCCATTGCCTTGCATTTGGGCCTTGATGCCTTGCAGGTGCGGAAAGCCAATCTTTATGGCGGCCCGGGCCGGGATGTGACGCCTTATCATCAGCAGGTTACCGATAATGTGATCCCCGAAATCATTGGGGCGCTGGAAAAAGAGACGGACTATGCAAAGCGTCGGGCAGCGGTCAAGGCGTTCAACGCGGCCCATCGCTGGCAGAAAAAAGGCCTTGCCCTGACGCCGGTGAAGTTCGGCATTTCTTTTACCACCAAGCATCTCAATCAAGCGGGTGCGCTGGTCCATGTTTATAGCGATGGATCGGTGCATCTTAACCATGGCGGCACGGAAATGGGCCAGGGCCTGATGGTCAAGGTGGCGCAAGTGGTGGCCGAAGAGTTCCAGATCGATGTGGATCGGGTAAAAGTAACGGCCACCCATACCGGCAAGGTGCCTAACACCTCGGCCACGGCGGCATCATCGGGGTCTGATCTGAACGGTATGGCGGCACAGGCGGCGGCCCGTACCATCAAGGAACGGTTGGTTGATTTTATTGCCGAAAGCCGCGGGCTTCCCAAGGATCAAATTCGCTTTCAATCCAATAAAGTGTTTATTGGCAATGATTTCGTGACATTTGATGATCTGGTGCATGAGGCCTATTTGGCGCGCATCTCCTTGTCGTCCACCGGATTTTATAAAACCCCCGACATCCATTATGACCGCGACAGCCATACGGGCAGACCTTTTTATTATTTTGCTTATGGCGCGGCACTGTCTGAAGTGGTGATTGATGTTCTCACGGGCGAAAGCCGGGTTCTGGCGGTGGATATTTTGCATGATGTGGGCCGGTCGCTCAATCCGGCGGTGGATCTGGGGCAAATCGAAGGCGGCTTTATTCAGGGCATGGGATGGCTGACCACGGAAGAACTGGTTAGCGATGCTGAGGGGCGGCTGCGCACCCATGCGCCTTCGACCTATAAAATTCCGGTGGCCAGCGATCGTCCGGATGCGTTTAATATCACGCTGTTTTCCAATACCAATCGGGAAGCCACCATTCATCGGTCCAAAGCTGTAGGGGAGCCGCCCTTCATGCTGGCGGTATCGGTGCATTCCGCTCTTTTGGATGCGGTGGCAAGCCTTGGCGATGGAACGCAGCTTCCGCCATTGGATGCGCCCGCAACGCCGGAAGCGATCCTACGGGCGGTAGAGGCGGTTACCGCACAAAATGAGAGGGGCGATGGCTGACTGGCTGACCGCATTGGCTGCACAGCATTTGGTGCAGCACCGGGCGGTGATGGTAAGCGTGGTGGCAAGTTACGGCTCTGCCCCGCGTGAACCCGGAGCGCGGATGGTTGTGACGATGGAGGCTGTCAGTGGCACCATTGGCGGTGGCGCATTGGAATATCAAGCCATTGCCGATGCAAAGGCTTTGTTGCAATCGGGCGGTGCTGCTTTTGTCCGCGATTATGCCTTGGGGCCGAAGCTGGATCAGTGTTGCGGCGGCCGCGTGATGGTGCTGTTCGACCTTTTCACACCCGATGAAGCACACACGATAAAAGCCGCACAGGGGGATGGTTCTACCCATCTGATTACGAAGCTGGGCTGTGATGCCCCCCATATTTATTGCCAGCCCGATGATGCCAAAGCACTGGTGAAGGCTGGCAAGGTGGTGGCCTTGCTGGATAAGGCAGGTAAACCGCATGGGGACATGCGGGTGGATGTCGCCGATGTGGGGGCTGTGGTGCAGGTATTGGGATCGCCTTATGCGCCGCTTTATATGTTTGGTGCGGGCCATGTGGGCCGGGCGGTGGCGCGGATATTGAGCACCTTGCCTTTTGATGTGACATGGATCGACAGCCGGGCCGAGGCGTTTCCTCCCAGTCCCATCGAAGGGGTCAGGCGCTTGGTGACGCAAGATCCCGTGGCTGTGGTAGAAAGCGCCCCGAAAGATGCCTTGTATCTGGTGTTCACACATTCCCATCCATTGGATTTCGATATCACCGCCGCAATCTTGAAACGGGGCGATGCCGCCTATTGCGGATTGATCGGTTCGGAAACGAAACGATCAAGATTTTTAAAAAGGTTCCGCGATGATGTGGGCCTTGATGAAACACAAATCGGTCGCCTGACCTGCCCCATAGGACTGGGCGGTCCTCAAGGCAAAGAACCGGAAGTGATTGCCATTGCCGTGGCGGCCGAACTTTTGGATATGGTTCGGTCTTTGAGCCCGATAACTGAGGAAAATGCGCTGTGATGAGTATTGATTGGGCAAGCTGGATCGGCCTTGCCATCAGGTGGCTGCACTTGATTACGGGCATCGCCTGGATCGGATCGTCTTTTTATTTCGTGTGGCTGGATAATAATTTGCGCAAAGGCCCCGCCACCAAAGAAGGCGAGGCGGGCGAATTATGGGCCGTGCATGGTGGTGGATTTTACCACAACAAGAAATATCTGGTGGCACCGGATGATCTTCCCGATCATCTGCACTGGTTCAAATATGAAGCCTATTTCACCTGGATAAGCGGGTTCTTGCTTTTGGGTGTGGTCTATTATTATGGGGCGGAGCTTTATTTGATCGACCGCACCAAAGCCGATCTTAGCCAAATGGAAGCCATTGGCCTTGGCCTTGGCTCGTTGGCGGTAAGCTGGCTGGTCTATAATGGCTTGTGCAAATCTCCGCTGGGCAAGAACAACCGGCTTCTGGGCATTTTGTGGTTTGGGATTTTGACGGCCGCCGCCTATGGCTTGTCCCAGATTTTTTCGGGCCGGGGGGCCTATATCCATGTGGGGGCGATGGTGGGGTCGGCCATGGTGGCCAATGTGTTCTTCATCATCATTCCCAATCAGAAAAAAGCCGTGAAAGCCATGCTGGCGGGCAAGCGCCCCGATCCGGCTTTGGGCATCGCCGCCAAGCAGCGATCCCTGCACAATAATTACATGACGCTGCCGGTGCTGTTCATCATGGTGTCCAACCATTATCCCATGACCTTTTCCAACCCTTATGGCTGGGCGGTTTTGGCGGGCATTGCCCTTTCAGGGATTGCGATCCGGCATTTCTTCAATCTGCGTCATCGGGGCGAGGTAAAGACCGGGCTGATCTTTCTGGGAGTGTTGATTTTTGTGCTGACCATGATCTTCGCTGCCGATATGCAGCACCGTCAATCGCAGGCGCTGGCGCCCAAAAATGCGGTCACCTATGCGGATGTGGCTCCGCTTATCTCGAAGCACTGTGCGGCCTGTCATGCGGCACAGCCCACACATGAATATTTCGATGTGGCTCCATCCGGTGTGATGCTGGAAACAAAGGCGCAGATCCAGCAATATGCGGACCGGGTGCGGGCCCAGGCCGTGGATGCAGATATGATGCCCTTGGGGAATGAAACCGGCATGACAATGGAAGAACGCGCGATATTGGGGGCGTGGATCAATAGCCTTGATGCGGAAAAAGCGGCCAATGGGGCAGGGCAGTGATGTCGAGCCGCATTCTTCCCCTGCAACCGCTGACAGCGGCGGCCTTCGCCCCTTATGGCGATGTGATCGACTGTGCGTCGGCCAAGGAGGCGCTCTCGATCAATGAAGGCCATACCACACGCTTTCATGATCTGGCGGCTTTGGATCTGGGGCGTGAAGGCGGGCTTCCTTTGATCAGTATTTTCCGCTCCACACCAAAAGCCCGGCCCTTACGCTTGGAGCTGATGGAACGTCACCCCCTTGGCAGTCAGGCATTTTATCCCTTGAGCGGCAATCCATATCTGGTGGTGGTGGCCCCCAAAGGGCCGTTCGACCAAAAGGCGATGGTGGCCTTTTTGGCCCGTCCGGACCAAGGGGTGAATTATCATGCGGGTACATGGCATCATTATTCGCTGGCTTTGGGCGGCGTGAGCGATTTTCTGGTGATCGACCGGGGAGGACCAAAAGACGCTGCCGGTGCCAATCTGGATGAAGTGCGCCTTGACCCGGCGATGACCATTGATCTGGAAGAGGCAGAGCTATGAATGCATCCGCCCATCGTGGTGAGATTTTCACCCTGACAGACGATCCGGCCAAGGGGGCCGGGGCTGCGGTCTATCATGCCGATGGTGTGCTGGTCATTGAAGACGGCCTCATCACCGCTTGCGGTGCGTGGGACAGCCTGGGCCCGACATTATCGCCCGATATGCCGGTTACCCATCACAAAAACGGCGTGATGGTGCCGGGCTTTGTGGATGCGCATGTGCATTTCCCGCAATTGTCGATGATCGCCAGCCCCGGCAAGCAACTGATGGATTGGCTGAAAAGCTATACCTTCCCTGCAGAAGAATCTTTTGCCGACCCGGAATATTGCAAGGCGGCTGCACCGGTGTTTTTGGATGCGTTATTGGCGCATGGCACCACCTCGGCTCTGGTTTTTGCCAGTGTGCATGAACAATCGGTAGAGGCTTTGTTTGAAGCTGCCTATGCCCGCAATATGCGCTTGGTGGCGGGTAAAGTGTTGATGGATCGGGATGCGCCGGATGCCTTGTTGGAGCCAGCAGAGGAAGGCTACCAAAAAAGCAAGGCGCTGATCGAGCGCTGGCACGGAAAAGGACGGCTTGGCTATGCGGTGACACCGCGTTTTGCACCGACTTGCAGCAAGGAAAGCCTGCAAAGCGCAGGCCGTTTATTGGCTGAATATCCCGATATTCTTTTGCAAACGCATCTGTCGGAAAACCATGCGGAAATCGCCAGGGTCGCTGAATTGTTCCCCGAAGCGGATGATTATCTGGATGTTTATGAGCAAAGCGGCATGGTGGGGGACCGTTCGGTTTTTGCCCATTGCGTGCATCTGGATGAGGGGGCTTTATCGCGGCTGGCCAAGGCCCGTTCCAGCATTGCCTTTTGCCCCAGTTCGAACCTGTTTTTGGGCAGCGGCCTGATGGATTATGAAGCCGCGCGCAAGGCAGGGATTGAAATCGGCTTGGGCAGTGATGTGGGGGCGGGAACCAGCCTGTCGCTGCTTGCCACCATGTCCGAGGCTTATAAGGTCGCCCATATAAAAGGCACGGTGATTGCCGCCGAACAGGCCTTTTATCATGCCACATTGGGCGGCGCGCGCGCCCTTCATATGGCGGATCGGGTGGGCAGTTTGAAGCCCGGTATGGAAGCGGATTTTCTGGTGCTTGATTATGCGGCAACGCCGGTGATTGCCGGACGCATGGCCGTGGCCCGTGATTTCATGGAACGTTTGTTCGTTTTGATGATGCTGGGCGACGATCGGGCCGTGCGTCATGTCTATCTGGCGGGCAAGCCCGTTGCGGGCCATGCCTTTGCGGCAACTCAACAGGCGGCGCCATGAGACAGGATTGGCATATTCAGCACGGGATCGTTCTTGATGCTGCGCGTGCCGTCTTCTTTGATGAAGGCCAGTCCGTCTGGCATCAGTTGAATGATCAATGCTTTCCGGATGCTGGATGTGGTATTGGCCCCGGTTTTATGCGGGGTAAGCGAGGAAAACACCACCATGTCCCCCGCCTTCGCCGGAACACAGACCGCCGTTTTTTCCATAAGCGGGGCCGTGGCCCCACGCAACTGGATGCCATCGGGCGTGCTGTCATGGATCAAGGTGCCGTGTTTATGAAGGCCCGGCAGCACCCATGGACAGCCATTTTCCAAGGTGGCATCGGTCAGCGCCAGCCAGCAGGTGAGATAGGCTTGCGGATCTGTCAACGTATAGCCGTTATCCTGATGCCACGGAAATGTGCGCGCCTTTTCCGGCTTTTTATAAACCGCCTGATCCCAATAAAGCCGCACATCCGGGCCGATAAGATCATGGCCAAGGCCGCGAAAGACCGGGCTTTTTACCAAATCCCGCACCATATCGCTATGGGCCACCAGATTGCGCACAAAAGTGATGGCATCGGCCTTGTAGGTAAAGGAACGGTCGCCTTCCAAAGTGAGGGTGGTGTCCGTGATGCCGGCCTCAATGGGGTCGATCTGGGCGAGAAGTTTCTCTATCCATTGCGGGCTGATGGCTTTTTCCAAAAGAAAATAGCCATCCTGATTGAACTGTGCAATCTGGGCAGGCGAAGCTATGCGAAGGTCATTAGTGGGTTTGTTTTGCCATTCAAAGCCATAGGCGCGCGGATCGACTGTCAATTCAGGCATGTGGGCTCTCTGTTTTTAAAGAAAAAAGCCATGACGGCCTTTTCTCTGCCATATATCAAAGCCTATCCCACCGGCTTCACCGACAACAATTGAAAAAAAAGGATGAAAAATATGTCGCGACGTTTAAGCCTCATTGGACTGTGTCTCTCGATCGCTGCCCCTGTCTTGGCAGAGCCTGTCGATATCCTGATTACCGATGCCACCATCGTAACCATGGATGCCGAGCGGCGGGTGATTGAAAATGGAGCACTGGCCATCAAGGGGCGTGACATCGTGGCCATTGGCGGGGCTGATCTGGCAGCGTCTTATGAAGCGGATCATGTGATCAATGCCGGGGGCGACATTGTGATGCCGGGCATGATCAATCTGCACAATCATATTTCCATGGTGGCCTTTCGCGGGCTTGGTGAATATGAGGTGGAAAACCTGCTGTTCGATGTGATGTTCCCGCTCGAGAAAGAGCTGTTGAACCGCAATCTGATCCATGTGTCTGCCCGCCAATCAGCCATTGAACTGGCCATGGGCGGCGTGACCACATTTGCCGATATGTATTATCACGAGGATGAAGTGGCGCGGGCGACCAAAGAGGTGGGCTTGCGCGGCGTGCTGGGCGAAACGGTAATCGGCTTTCCCGTTGTCGATTCAGAAAAGCCTTATGGCGGCTTGGCTTATGCGGAAAAATTCATCCAGGATTTCAAGGATGATGATCTGATTACACCGGCCATTGCCCCCCATGCGCCTTATACGGTGGATAAAGAACATCTGTTGGCGGCAAGGGCCATTTCCGACAAATATGACGTGCCCATGCTGATGCATATGGTCGAGTTCCCCGATGAATATGAGATGGTGCTTGAGCGTCATCCCGATATGGCAAATGCCCGTTCCGAAATCGCTTATCTGGACGAGATCGGCTTTTTGAGCCCGCGCCTTTTGGCCAAGCATGTGATCCATCTGGATGATGCGGATATGGATCTTTTGAAAGAGCGCGGCGTGGGCGTTGCCCATAATCCCAAGGCCAATTCCAAGGCTGCCAGCGGCATTTCTCCCGCATGGGAAATGATGAAAAAAGGCGTCGATATCGGTCTTGGTACCGATGGTCCTATGAGCTCGAACCAGATGGATATCCTGACGGTGATGCATTATGTGGCCTCTGTCGCGCGGTTGCGGCTTCATGATGCCCGCCCTTATACGCCCCTTGAACTTGTGGAAATGGCCACCATTGGCGGCGCGCGCGCCCTTGATAAACAAGAGGATATCGGGTCTTTGGAGGCCGGAAAACGCGCCGATCTGATCATTATCGACCGGGATGCCCCCAATATGCAGCCGGGCTATGATGTCTATGCCGCCATTGCCTTTGGTGCTTATCCGGGCAATGTGCTGACCACCATCGTCAATGGCCAGCGGGTGATGGAAGACCGGACGATTCTTACCATCGATGTGGAAAGCCATGATGCCGAGTGGAACGCGGTAAAAGACCGGGTAAAAGCCTTCGCCGAAACCTTGGAGGGCGGCATTCGCAATGAGCGCTGATCTGCAGATGAGATCAGAGTTCACGCCGGAAAACGCCCAAAAACGACCGAAATCCTCCGTACCGATGGCGGAATTGCACTGCCATTTGGAAGGAACCGTATCGCCAGTTATGGCGATGCGGCTTGGGGCGCGGCATGGCATTGATCTGTCGGATACAATTGATGCGAATGGTCAGTATTCCTGGAAAAATTTTCAGGAATTCCTCAGTGCCTATGATCGGATGGCGGCGGCCATTTGCACGCCGGAAGATTATTATGACATCACCTATGATTATTACAGCAAGGTGGCGCAATCCGGAGTGATTTATGGGGAGAGTTTCGTCTCGCCCGATCATGCCCTGCAACACGGCATAGCCTATCGAACGCTGATCGATAGCGTATCGGCGGCGATGAAAGACGCCGAGCGCGATTTTGGCATTGTCTGCCGGATTATCCTGATTGCCGTGCGCCATTATGGGGTAGAAAAGGCGGAAAAGCTGGCGGATCTGGCCCATAAATATCCGCATCCCTTTGTTACCGGCTTCGGGATGGGAGGGGACGAACAGTTTTTGTGGCCCCATGATTTTTCCAAAGCCTATGCCATGGCCTCTGATGCGGGCTTGGGGCTGACCGCCCATGCCGGCGAGATCTGCGGACCGGAAAGAATCCGCGATACGCTTGAGTCATTGAAGCTGTCGCGTATTGGCCATGGGGTGCGGGCCATCGAGGATGACGCATTGATGGCTGAACTGCGTGATCGGGAGATTATTCTGGAGGTCTGCCCCGGTTCCAATATTGCATTGGGCGTTTATCCCGATCTGGCGGCCCATCCTTTGCGGGCATTGGTGGACAATGGTTTGCGTGTGACGCTCAGTTCCGATGATCCGCCTTTTTTCCATACGCATATGCAGCAGGAATATGAACAGGCGCAAAGCGTTCATGGTTTCAAGGATGCGGATCTGCTGCGGTTTACGCGCACGGCAATCGAAGGTGCTTTTTGCGATGCAGACACCAAGGAAAAGCTGTTGAGCAGGTTGAACGCCTGAAAATTTTTCTTTTGGGAGGCGATTTGTGTCTGGAACCATGAGAGGCCGTTATGGTTCGCCCATCCCATACTGGTGCCGTGCTGCAACAAATTGCTATAAAATGGACCGTAGAGTCAGGATTTTAATTAACAGCGCCGTGCGGATGGTGCACAACATCCGCCGATGTGAGGCTGGCAAATCCTGTGAAGTGTATTTGAGCGGCCAATTCAATGAAATCCCACCAGACAGAGTGGAGAAAGACATGAGTTTCGAAATGACATCCATGCGGACCAAATGGCTTGCTTGTGCAAGTCTTGCAGCCATTGCTGCCAGCAGTGTTGCCGCGCCGGCTTTCGCTCAGAGCCGTGATGAAAGCGGCGGTTTTGTTCTGGAAGAAATTATTGTTACGGCGCAAAAGCGCGAGCAGAGCCTGCAAGACGTTCCCAGTTCTGTCGCGGCGCTTGCCGGGGAAAAGCTCGATGTGCTGAACTCCGCCGGATCGGATATCCGGTTTTTGTCTGGCCGCATCCCCAGCCTGACCATTGAATCGTCTTTTGGCCGCACCTTTCCGCGTTTCTATATTCGCGGCCTAGGGTCAGGACCTATTAAATTCGGGGATTCCCATTTGTTGTAATACGTGATTCACCATGGCAAAGG
>NZ_BMOV01000011.1 GCF_014647255.1 Iodidimonas muriae | reverse complement strand
CCTTTGCCATGGTGAATCACGTATTACAACAAATGGGAATCCCCGAATTTAATAGGTCCTGACCCTAGACTCTTTGCGGACCAAGCAGGCCTTGAAGATGGCTCATTCCCAGCTGAGCGATGCCATTGAAAACACCGGAGAAGCCTTTTCGATCTATAGTGCGGATGGTGAATTGCAGCTTGCAAACCGGCAGTTTCGCAATTTTTTCCCCAATGGGCGCACGCCTGAAAGCGAGAGCGTCAATGCCTTTGTCGAGCAATTGGCGGACGGGCGTTGGGTGCAAACCATGGTCCGAAAAACCTCTCGCGGCGGGCTTGTAAGTACCCATGCGGATATCACGGCTTTAAAACAGCAGGAAATGGAATTGATCAGCGCCCGCCGACAAGCGGAAGGGGCCAATCATGCCAAATCCCAGTTTCTGGCGGTGATGAGCCACGAACTGCGCACGCCGCTTAATTCCATCATTGGTTTTGCAGAGCTGATCAGCCGCACGGATATGCATATACAGACAGACACCATGCGGGAATATGGCGCGCTGATTTTGGAAAGCGGCCGGCATTTGCTGGGATTGATTTCCGGGATTCTGGATCTGTCGCGCATTGAAGCCGGTCGCTATGAATTGCATGAGGAAAGCATCGATCTGGAATTTTTGGCGCAATCGGCGGTGTCTCAATGCAGGCCCATGGCGGAAGAGGCAAAGGTGACCATAGAGGTTGATGCTCCTTCTGATCTGCCGCATTTGTGGGCGGAAATGCGGGCCCTGCGGCAAATTCTGTTCAATCTGCTGTCCAATGCCATCAAATTCACCCCTGAAGACGGCAAAGTGACGGTTACATTCCAGTATCAGGACGGGCATATCGTTACCTGTGTGCGCGATACGGGGATTGGCATTGATGAAAAAGATCAGGAACTGGTGTTCCAGGCCTTTCAGCAGGTAGATAATACGCTGTCGCGCGAACATCCCGGCAGTGGCCTTGGTTTGCCATTGGTGAAACACCTGGCTGAATTGCATGGGGCCGTGGTGACGCTTGACTCCCAATTGGGAAAGGGCAGCTGCTTTACCGTGACCTTTCCCAAGGATCGGGTGATGGCTCTGACAGAAGACAGTCTGTCTTAGGCCGCGCATTCATCAGCGACGATAGCCATAATGCGATAAAAAAGCCGCCGCACAGAAAACACTGTGCAGCGGCAATTTTTTCTGGGCCCATTATAGGGCAGTTTAGGAAATCGTCAGTCTATCAAGATAATCCATCACCGCTTCGGCGCAATCTTCGGCGGACATGGTGGCTGTTTTTAAGGTCAGCTCACAAGATTCCGGCAGTTCATAAGGGCTGTCGATGCCCGTGAAATTCTTGATGTCGCCACTGCGGGCCTTTTTATAAAGCCCTTTGGGATCGCGTTGTTCGCAAATTTCCAAAGGTGTATCCACGAACACTTCATGGAATTCGCCATCGTCCAAAAGATCGCGGGCCATTCGCCGCTCGGAACGGAAAGGCGAGATGAAGGATACCAGAACGATCAGCCCCGCATCGGCCATCAAGCGGGCCACTTCGGCCACCCGGCGAATATTTTCCACCCGGTCTTCTTCGGTGAATCCCAGATCCTTGTTCAGCCCGTGGCGCACATTGTCGCCATCCAGCATATAGGTGTGTTTCCCCGCCGTATGCAGGCGCTTTTCCACAAGATTGGCGATGGTGGATTTGCCCGACCCTGAAAGCCCGGTGAACCACAGAACGGCGGGCTTTTGCGCTTTCATCTCGGCACGAGCGGCTTTGTTCACATCCACTGCTTGCCAATGGATATTGCTGGCTCTGCGCAAACCGAAATCGATCATGCCGGCGCCGACAGTGTTGTTGGTCAGCTTGTCGATGATGATGAAACTGCCGGTTTCCCGATTGTCCTTATAAGGATCAAAGGTAATCTGCCGGTCAAGGCTGATATTCGCGACGCCAATTTCATTGAGCATCAGGCGTTTGGTGGCCATCTGCTCCAGCGTGTTGACATTGATCGAATGTTTGAGCCGTGTCACCACCATAGAGGCGGTGTTGGCGGCCCCCTTGAACAGATAGGGACGCCCGGGCATCAGGGCCTCATCGGACATCCAGACGATTTTGACTTCAAACTGATCGGACAGACTGGCGCGGTCTTCCCGGTGGCAGATCATATCACCACGAGAAATATCGATTTCGTCTTCCAAGGTCAGGGTAACGGCTTCGCCTGTTCCCGCGCGGGGCAATGTGCCATCGAAAGTGACAATGGATTTGATCTTGCTGGTTTTGGCGCTGGGCAGGGCCACCACTTCATCGCCAACGGCCACGGCGCCACCGGCAATGGTGCCGGAAAAGCCGCGGAAATCCAGATTGGGGCGGTTCACCCATTGAACGGGAAAGCGGAAAGGCTTTAGGTCCTCGTCTTCGCCAAGGCGGATGGTTTCCAGTTCGGCCAAGAGGGTGGGGCCGTTGTACCAGGCCAATTGCGGCGACGAACGCAGCACATTATCGCCCTTCAATGCCGATAGCGGAATGCAGGTGACGTTTTCGTAGCCGACCGTTTTTGCAAAGGCTTCATAATCCTCGCGGATTTTCTCAAACACCTCGCGGGAATAGTCCACCAGATCCATCTTGTTGACAGCCAACACGATATTGCGCACGCCAAGCAAGGAACAGATGAAGCTGTGGCGGCGGGTTTGGGTCAAGATCCCTTTGCGCGCATCCAGCAAGATCACAGCCGCATCGGCGGTGGAGGCACCCGTGGCCATATTGCGGGTATATTGTTCATGGCCGGGGGTGTCGGCAACGATGAACCGGCGCTTGTCCGTGGCAAAAAAGCGGTAAGCGACATCAATGGTGATGCCTTGTTCGCGCTCCGCTTCAAGGCCATCGAGCAACAGGGCCAAGTCCATATCATCGCCGGTGGTGCCGACTTTTTTGCTATCGCTTTCCAGGGCGGCAAGCTGATCTTCAAAGATCATTTTGGAATCGAACAGCAGACGGCCGATCAATGTGGACTTTCCATCATCCACACTGCCGCATGTGATAAAGCGCAGCAGGTCCTTGGCTTCCTGCTCTTTCAAATAGGCGGTCAGCGCATCGGAGTTTTTGGTCAGGGGCTCGTGCATTAGAAATAGCCTTCCTGCTTTTTCTTTTCCATCGAGGCGCCATGATCGCGGTCGATCACGCGGCCTTGCCGTTCAGATGTACGCGACACCAGCATTTCCATGATGATACCCGGAAGATCGGTGGCATCGGAATCGATCCCGCCAGTCAGTGGATAACAGCCCAAAGTGCGGAAGCGCACCATGCGTTCTTGCGGTGTTTCGCCCGGATGCAGCAAAAAGCGCTCATCATCCACCATGATCAAGGCACCATCACGCTCCACAACGGGGCGCTTGGCGGCCATATACAGATCCACGATGGGAATATCTTCCTGATAAATATATTGCCACACATCCAGTTCCGTCCAATTGGATATGGGGAAGACGCGCACGCTTTCGCCTTTGTGGATGCGGGTGTTGTAGGTGCTCCACAGTTCGGGCCGTTGATTTTTCGGGTCCCAGCGATGCTGCGCCGATCGAAAAGAGAAAATCCGTTCCTTGGCGCGGGATTTTTCCTCATCCCGCCGTGCCCCGCCAAAAGCGGCATCAAAGCCGTATTTATCCAAAGCCTGCTTCAGACCCTGGGTTTTCATGATGTCCGTATGAATGGCAGAGCCATGCGAAATAGGACCGATGCCCTGTTTCACACCGTCTTCATTTATATGAACGATCAGATTCAGGTTCCATTCCTTGGCGATGCGATCGCGGAATTCGATCATCTCGCGGAATTTCCATGTGGTATCCACATGCAGGATCGGGAAGGGCGGTGGAGACGGATAAAACGCCTTCCGCGCCAGATGCAGCATCACCATGGAATCCTTGCCGATGGAAAACAGCATCACTGGATTGCGGCACTCGGCGGCCACTTCCCGGATGATGCGGATGCTTTCCGCTTCCAGACGACGGAGATGCGTTAGATGTGCCATTTTTCCTTGCGCCCCTTTGGTGCATGCGCGAAACCGACTTGTGACCTAATTCAGTCAGCGCAAGGATTCAACGAAAACCGATGCTATTTTTCCTTTTGCATCGGTTAAGTTGACCCATTTAGCGCGTTATCTATGTGATATTCTTACTGTGTCTTCCATGGATTGCTAGGCCGTATATTCATAGATAGCGATGGATGTGCCATTTTGTCCAAGAAAAGAATTGCTTTCCCGCCTTTTGTCGGGTGAAAGAGCGGCCTATTCTCTCACCCGTTAACGATCCGGAGAAAGGGGCGCATCCATGGCACCGACGAGACTGAACAAATTGCAATTACGGACTCTTGCTTTATTGCAAGAACTGGCCGAGCAATCGGATCTGGCCTCGACCAATGAAGAAACGGGTGAGGTAACGCTTTTTCAAATGCCCCATGCCCATGGGGATCATGTGCATGTGGGGCGTTTTTCGGTGTCCAACAGATTTGCCAGCGGGTTGAACAATGCCAATGTGTGGGCGGCATTGGAACGCAAGGGGCTGGCACGGGCCAATTGGCCGCAGTCTATTACGATCACTGCCGAAGGTTTGGCCGTAAAAACCGGAGTGCGTGAAGACATGCTGGTGGAAAGCGATCATTAAAGCCACGGCTTTTGGTGCCGGATCAGCGCAGCTTTATGTTCAGCTTATGCTCATCCCGCCGGTGGGATACTGTGCTCTTGTGAATTGATGGGATAGATGAAGGTGCGTCAGGCAACGGAACGGGTGATCGAAAAGGCCCTGCTACAGTGGGTCGGGGGGATCGGCAGACATCCTGCTTTGGCGCTGATGGCTTTGGCACTGTTGACCGGTTTGGCGATATTCGCCGCCCTTAACAATCTTGAAATCAACACCGACAGTTCCGAGATGATCGATGGCCGCGAGCCTTTCCGGGTGAACGCACGAGCCATGGATGCTGCCTTTCCCAATTTGAAAAACCAGATTCTGGTGATCGTGCGTGCCGATACGCCGGATGAAGCCGATTATGTGACTGGCGCATTGGCGGATCGTTTGAAAACCCGCCGCGATTTGTTTCAAGATGTCTTTTCCCCTGCCAGCGATCCGTTTTTTCAACGGCAAGGCCTGTTGTTTCTTGATCTGGGCGATTTAATCGATATGTCCAGCAAGATGTCCAGTTCCGGGCCTTTGCTGCGGGAATTGATGGACAATCCCGGTATCGAGGGGTTCTTCACCCAGTTGAGCCGCGCCGCGCAGGCCAGCGAGGAAGGCATCGGCCTGCCGATGGTGGCGGGGGCTTATCGGGAAGTGGCCGATGTTATTGATGCGCTTTTGCAAGGCGAAGAGCGGCCCCTTTCTTGGCAACATATGTTCGGGCGTGACGATGCCATCAACCAGCGGGTTTTGGTGATCCATCCCATCCTTGATTATCAATCCTTGCAGCCGGCGCGGGCGGCTGTGGATGCGGTACGCGCCGCCATCAACAGCCTGCCGGACGAGATTGTGGCGGCGGCAGATATTGCGCTGACCGGTGATCCGGTTTTGCGCACCGAAGAATTGAAAAGCGTGTCTCAAGGGATCGAGATTTCGGCGCTTGTGTCGCTGATTCTGGTGGCAGTCTTGTTGATGATCGGCCTTCGGCGCTGGCAGTTTGTTTTGTCGGCGCTTTTGGGGCTTGTGGTGTCGATTATCCTTACCGCCGGTTTTGCGGCCCTTGCCATTGGTGAGTTGAACCTTGTGTCGATCGCTTTTACGGTGTTGCTTATCGGCCTCGGGATCGATTTTGCCATTCATCTTTTGCTGCAATACCGCGAGCAACGGGGCCGGCATGCGGATCATTTCGCAGCCATGGCCGCCGCCATTTCCGAAGTTGGGCCGGCGCTGTTCCTGGCAACGGTGACCACATCTTTTGCCTTTTTCGCCTTTGTGCCCACGCGCTTTGTCGGCATGGCGCAATTGGGCATCATTTCCGGCATCGGGGTTTTGATCGCTTTTACAGTGGCCATGACCCTTATCCCTGCCTGTCTGGCTTTATGGCCAAAGACCGCGCCGCCGCCCAATGCCTTGCCGCTGGTGAACGAGCCGTCTTTATGGCGGCACCGGATAACCTATGGCCTTGCAGGTGGGACGGTTCTTTTGAGCCTTGTGGCGGTAACGGCCCTTCCGAATGTGCGCTTTGACGCGGACCCGATGAATTTGCGCGACCCCCAATCCTTGGCCGTACTGGCTTTTGAATTGTTGTTCGACCGCGATCAGGATGTGCCTTATCGCTTGAATTATCTGGCCCCGGATCATGTAACCGCTCAGGCTTTTGCCGCAGCGGTAAAAGAAAAGCCTGCGGTTCGCACAACGGTCAGCCTTGATAGCTTTGTGCCGGAAGATCAGGATCTCAAGCTGGACGAGATTGATTTTCTGGCGGGCGATATGGCCTTCGTTTTGTTAGAAGGCGATGATCTGGAAGACCGCATGATGGCCCGCGGCGACCCTGATCAAGAAGCAGCCGAAAGGGCAGTTGGCCGTTTGATGGACGGGGCGAAAGCCATTGCCGAAACCGATGCGGGGACAGAACGGGGCGCAGCCGCACAGCAGCTTTTTAAAGCTCTGGACAATTTTTCCAATGCCGCGCGTGAGGCTCCGGTTTTATATACCGAGCTGGACCGTCTGCTGATGCGGTTTTTCCCCATGCAGATTGAACGCTTGCGCCTGCAATTGACGGCGCGTCCCGTAACATTGGAGACATTGCCTCCCGATATTCGCGCCCGTTATGTGTCTAAGAGCGGTCTAGTGCGGGTCGAGGTTTTGCCCAAAGAAGATGTGCGCGATCCCAAAGCGCGGCGGGCCTTTGTGGACGAGGTGTCGCAGGTCAATCCGGCATTATCCGGCGGGGCGGTGTCGGTCTTGGCGGCAGGGGATGTGGTGTCGTACGCGATGATACAGGCCACGATCACGGCTTTGGCTTTGGCCGCTTTGCTGATCTTTGCTTTGGTGCGGCGGGTTGGCTTTGTTTTGATGGTGCTGTTGCCGCTTGTGCTGGCGGGCTTGCTGACAGCGGCTATGGGGGTGTGGCTTGATCGGCCCTTCAATTTCGCCAATGTGATCGTTTTGCCTTTGCTGATCGGTCTTGGGGTGGATAGCGCCATTCATTTGGTGATGCGTGCCCGCCATCTGGCACAAGATGGCGGGAAGGCCATTGCTGTCTTTTCAACCAGCACGCCGCGTGCGGTGCTGCTCAGTGCCTTGACCACCATTGGGTCTTTCGGGTCTTTGGCGCTGTCATCGCATCGGGGCACGGCCAGTATGGGGGAATTGTTGATGCTGGCCATTGGTTTTACTTTGCTGACCACTTTGATCGTTCTTCCCGTGCTGATGCAGCTGGGGAACCGGTTTGGCAATGGAGCCAAAAAAGCCTAGACCATCATCTGACGCCAAATAACGAGTATGTGCCGATGCCCAGCCCGCAAGATGCAATGAAACGGATCAGCCCTGCCGATATTGAAAGCGCTGCCGAACGGCTTCAAGGGGTAAGCATCCGTACGCCCTTGATGGAAAATGCGCGGTTGAATGATCGGGTGGGCGGGCGCGTCTTGATAAAAGCGGAATGTTTGCAACGGACCGGCTCTTTTAAGATTCGCGGGGCCTATAACCGCTTGTCGCGGCTGACAGAAGCGGAAAAAGCATTGGGCGTGGTGGCCTTTTCCTCGGGCAATCACGCGCAAGGGGTGGCTGAAGCGGCGCGGCGTTTGGGAATAAAAGCGCGTATTGTGATGCCCAAAGATGCGCCGCCTATGAAGCGGGAAAATACCCTGTCTTTGGGGGCCGAGGTCATTCTTTATGATCGGTATCAGGAAAACCGGGAAAGCATTGCACGGGATTTATGTGCGGAGTCCGGGGCGATTTTGGTGCCGTCTTATGATGATCCGTTTATCATTGCGGGCCAAGGCACGGTAGGGCTGGAAATTGTGCAACAAATGACAGCGCGCGATATTCGACCCGATGCGGCCCTGTTGCCTGTTGGTGGTGGCGGGTTGATGGCGGGAAGTGCCACGGCCTTGAAGCATGATTTTGGCTCTTTGGCCATTTTCGGGGTCGAGCCTGAAGGGTTTGACGATACGGCACGGTCCTTGAGATTGGGGGAGCGGGTCACCAATGCTGCAGACGCCCGCTCTATCTGTGATGCGCTTTTATCGCCGTCCCCCGGCCTTATGACATTCGATCATAATATGCGCTTGCTGGATGGCGGCCTTGCCGTTTCCGATGCCGAGGTGATTGAGGCCATGAAATTCGCCTTCGAGCAGCTGAAACTGGTGGTAGAGCCGGGCGGGGCTGTGGCTTTGGCTGCCTTGTTATCGGGGCGTTTCGATGCCCGTGGACGCACAGTGGCGATTGTGCTGTCTGGCGGCAATATAGGGATACAAAGTTTTTACGGGCACATTAAGCAAAATATAGAACTTTAAGCCTAAGGATGATGAATCGTTGATGCTGAGCCGGTTATAGGCGCTCTGTCGGGGGTGCATATCGGTGGTGATGGGGTCTGAATTTATGAAAATAATAAAATCTTTGTTCAATTCTTGTCGCATATTATGCAAATAGCACACATGGCTTATAAAATTGCGGCATAAGATGGGGGTGGAATTGAAGGATTCACTTGCGAACAAAGCCATTTTCCCAACGATATTAACCGTCGCTTTGGTGATTTTCGCCATGTCGATTGCGGTTTTTGTCCGGGTGAAGATGGCTTTTTACGCGCAAGCCATCGACCATCTGGAAAGTTATTCTTCAGAACGCACAGACAGGGAAGGCGCCCTTTATTCTTCTCTTGAGCGCCTGCACCTTTCTGCCTCCGAAGCCTTTCGCGCCCGCTTGGCGCTGCTGCCCCGTGATCCGGCTCTCATTGATCCGTTGTTCGATTTTTATTTTCCGCTGCAAGCCGATGGAACAAGGCGCAGCAATGAGGCTTTATATACGGGCTTCGTGCCTGCGCCGGCCCAGAAGATTTATGGTGTCGGGGCCTTTCTCTCTCAAGGCGAGGCGTTTGAAGAAGAAGAAAAGCGCCGTTTTTTGGCGGCATTGGATGTGGTGCGGTCTTTCGGTGAGGCCAATCTGACATTGATCGATAATTTCTATTTCTTCACGCCACGTAATGATCTGATCATCTTTGGTCCGGCTCGCGATGATAAATTGTTATATTATCGTAAGGATGCCCCGCCGGATTTTGACTTCCGCACGGAAGAATTTGTGACGAATTCCTTACCAAGCACTAATCCCGAACGGGAAACCCGCTGCACCAAATTACGCCGTGTCCTTTATGACCTGACAGGGGACACCCTGACCACAGGCTGCCAGAACCCCATCGATGTTGATGGAGACTTTTTCGGGGCGTGGGGCAATTCGATTTTTCTCAATTCCTTATTGTCGAATGCCTTGGAAGACCGGTTGGCGAAGGCACATAATTTCATCCTCACAAAAGAAGGCGACATCGTTGCCCATCCGGCACAGGGGGATCAGCAGCCAGCGCAGTCCTTGGGGGCCGAAAAAACATATGACCGTGCGGATCTTTATCGGCAATTGGTGGCGGTAACGCCGGAAAAAGGCGGGGCGGTGCTTGATAATGACGGTGAAGATTTTCTGTTTTCCGTGAGCCGGATCAATGGGCCGGATTGGACCTTTGTAATTGCCTTGCCCCGCGCCCAAATCGAACGCCCGGCCCAAATGGCTGCCTGGAGTGTGATCATCACTGGCCTGGGGGCTATTCTTGTGATCGGCGTGATTGTTTTCTTGCTGATCCGCACGCGCATATCGCAGCCCTTGAACGCTTTTGCCTTGGCGGTGGATCGCCTTGGAAGCGGAGATTTCTCGGCATCGGCGGTAGAAGCCCATGATGCCCTTCCTGTGGATCGGCAGGATGAAATCGGGACATTGGCACGGCGCTTCAAACATATGTCCGAGCAATTGGCGGAGTTGTTCCATTCGTTGGACAGCAAGGTGCGTCAACGTACTCTGGACCTTGAAAAAGCGGTGGATACCGCGGAAAAAGCCAATCAGGCCAAATCCACCTTTCTTGCCAATATGAGCCATGAAATCAGAACCCCCATGAGCGGTGTTATGGGGATGCTGCGCCTGATGCTGACCGAAGACATGCCATCGGAACAAGTGCAGCGTGCCAAGACGGCCCTGCGTTCGGCGGATAGTCTGCTGACGATTTTGAATGATGTTCTTGATTATTCAAAGCTGGAAGCAGGGGCGCTTTATCTGGAAGAAAAGCCATATCAGATTTCCGAAACGATCAGGGATATTACAGAGCTGATGCGCCCTCGCGCTTTGGAAAAAGGGCTGATGCTGACCACGTCCATCGCTTCGGATGTGCCCCAATGGTGCATAGGTGATCCGTTCCGGATGCGCCAGATTCTGGCAAATCTGGTTGGAAATGCCATCAAATTTACCGAAAGCGGGGCCGTTTGTGTGATCGCCCGGCATGTAAAGGCAGAAAATGGAGAGTATAAACTCTTTGTGGAGGTGACGGATACCGGCATCGGCATGGGGCCGGAAACATGCGCCCGGTTGTTCGAGCGCTTTTCGCAAGCGGATTCAGCCACCAGCCGCAAATATGGTGGCAGCGGGTTGGGGCTGTCTATTTGCCGTCAGATCGTTGATTTGATGGGAGGGGAAATGGGCTGCAAAAGCGCCATAGGATCGGGCAGCACCATCTGGTTTACTGTGCCATGTAAGGCGGTTGAAACGCCGCAACGCCAATTTTCCCGCCCCGATGAGCCGGTTCCAAATGATAAAGAGGATGGCACAGCGCCAAGCCTTGCCATTTTGGTGGCCGATGATAGTGCGGTCAATCGCCAGATCCTTGGCGGGATCGGCCAGAAATGGGGCCATCAAGTGGACCTTGTGTCCAATGGCGGCGAGGCTTTAAAGGCCTTGAACAATAAAGATTATGATCTTGTTTTGATGGATATAAACATGCCGGATATGGATGGCATGACGGCCACCCGGTCGATCCGGACATCCAGTGACCCGCATGTGAAGGGTGTGCAGATTGTCGCCCTGACAGCCAATGCCATGCCCGGAGATCGAGAGGCCTGTCTGAATGCAGGCATGGATGGATATCTTTCCAAACCCATCGACTGGGGCGCGTTGCGTGCTGTGATCAAGCAGGCGCAACAGAAGAAGATGGAAGAAACCGTGACGGACTAGGGGCTGCTCCTCGTCTATCAGGAAGAGGGAGGCAGAGGTTGGGATTCTGCTTCTCTTTGTTCCCGGGTAAAGCGCAGCAAGGCGATGCTCAGAGCCAAAATCACCGGCCCAAGCAATAGGCCCACCACACCGAAAGCCGTGACACCGCCCAAAACGCCGATAAAAACCATCAATGTTCCCACATGGCCGCGGCTGGATACCAAAAGCGGGCGTAAAAAATTGTCGATGGTGCCCACCAAAAGCATCCCCCAAAGCCCAAGCCCGATGGCCGCACCCCATTGATTGCTGGCCAAAAGATAAAGGCAAGCCGGCAGCCAAACGATGGCGGTGCCGCCAATGGGGAGCAATGAAAAAATAGCGGCCAGCACGCCAAAAACCACCGGAGCGGGGATGCCCACCACCGCCAAAGCCAAGCCTGTCAGGGCGCCTTGTATAAGGGCGGTAACAATCGTCCCGAAGACAACGGCATGGATCACATCTGCGATCCGGTTGAATAACTGGTCGGTGCGTTCATCGGATAAGGGCACCAGCGCTTTGCTGTACCCAAGCATCACGCTGCCATCGCGCAAAATGAAAAACAGCATGAACAGCATAATGGAAAAAGATGTGATGGTCCCAAGAGCGCCGATAAACACTTTACCGCTGAAAGAAATAAGCCCTTCCAGCCCTTTCTGGATGCCTTCGGCGGCCCAGCGGTCCATCTCTTGAAAGCTGATATTGAAAGACGCTTGTAACCAATCAATCAACGGCGCGATGGGGGATGTGGAGTGCAGCCAGAAGATCAGGGATTCTGGGTTTTCGGTGTTGCTTTTTTGAAGAGCGGCCATCAATTCTGCCGTTTGGGAGGCAAAACTGGCGAGCAGAATGGATAAAGGCCCGATCAGGAAGATTGTGGTCAATAAAGTGATGGCAAGGGCGGCCAAATTGCGTCTGGCCCCTATTATTGCGGCTAAGCGCACATAAAGGGGATGCAACAAAAATGCCAATATAACCGCCCAGGCCAGAGGAGATAAAAAGGGCGCGGTGATGAGATAGGATAAATAGCTCAGAACCAGAATTGTCAGCAGGGCCACGGTGCGAGAATAGAATAAACGCCCCGGTCGCGATATGGGATTGGCTTGTTTCATCGACGTGGCTCCTGCCCCGGCCAAATTTGGTCGGTTTATCTGGACACCGCTCCCTTGCTGGCGTCAAGGGCTTGTAACAGATCGCGGGCCAGATCCTGTGCATCTTCCAGACCGGCGGACAGGCGGATCATGCCGTCTGTAATGCCCATTTGAAGGCGGGTCGTTTCGTCTAAAGCCTTATGGGTGGTGGTCCATGGATGGGCGGCAATAGAGCGGGAATCCCCCAGATTGTTGGAAATATCAATGATTTTCAAGGCATTCAAAAAGCGGAAGGCTTGATCCGCACCGCCGGGCAGGGTGAAGGTGACAACCGTACCGCCCCGGCGCATTTGCTTTTTCGCAAGATCCGCATAGGCAAAGCCGGGCAGGCTTGGATGCACCGTTTCAATGCCTGCTTGCGCAAGGGTTTGGGCCAGAAAATCCGCCCGGTCGCACATGGCATCGACCCGCAGCTCGATAGTCTCCAAGGATTTCAGCAATAGCCATGCGTTGAACGGTGATAAAGTGGGGCCGGTATGGCGCAAAAACGGCCCGAGTTCGTTCAGTATAATGGCCTTTGATCCCAAAACCACGCCGCCCAAAGTGCGGCCTTGTCCATCAATGTGCTTGGTGGCGGAATAGCACACCACATCGGCCCCCAATTCCAACGGCTTTTGCAAGACCGGAGAGGCAAACACATTATCGACCACCAGGCGTGCACCGGCTTCATGGGCGATCCCGGCCACGGCTTCGATGTCGATCAGTTCCAAGGTGGGATTGGACGGCGATTCCAGAAAAAACAGCTTGGTATTGGGTTTGACGGCACGTTTCCATGCCTCGATATCCGGCCCGTCCACTATGGTGGTTTCCACACCATAGCGGGGCAGCAATTCGTCGATCATCCAGCGGCATGATCCAAACAGTGCTTTGGCGGCAACAACATGGTCACCGGCGCGGACCTGCCCCAAAAGCGCGGCATTCATGGCGGCCATGCCGCTGGCTGTGGCCGCCGCGGCTTCCGCGCCTTCCAAAAGCGCCATGCGTTCTTCAAACATGGCAACGGTGGGATTGCCCTGCCGGGAATAGGTGAAGCCTTCTTCCTCGCCATCGAAACGCGCCTTGGCGCTTTGCGCCGTTTCATAGGCAAAGCCCGATGTCATGAAGATCGCTTCAGAGGTTTCGCCAAAATTACTGCGCAAGGTGCCGCCCCTTATAAGGCGGGTGGATGGTTGCCAGTTTTCTGTGATGGCCCGATCAAGGCCGGTTTTATTTTTCATGATGGTTGCGCCTTTTCCATTGGTAAACCCATGTCCCCGACCGGCGCACGAATTGTCGAGGCGAACCCCAACCATTTTAGCATGCTTATTTAACGTGGCCGCAAGCCGGTCGGACCAAATCACCACGTCCCCCAAAAAAGCGGCATTGAAGGCGTTCGTCAAGTCTTGTGATGGTTGCGATTGTTTCCAAGACTGCTTAAATGCAAATGACTGCTAATTATTGGCCGAGGGCAAGCGATGACCGATTTCAACGACCGCGAACAGAATTTCGAACGGAAATACGCACATGATGAAGAATTGCGGTTTAAAGCCGCCATGCGTCGGAACAAGCTCCTTGGCTTATGGGCCGCTGAAAAGCTGGGATTAAGCGGTGATGAAGCCACCGATTATGCAAAATCGGTGATTGAAGCCGATTTTGAAGAAGTGGGCGATGCGGATGTGATCCGGAAGGTTTCCGCCGATTTTCAGGCCAAGGGCATAGAAATCAGCACCCATCAGGTGGAGCACCGCTTGCAGGAATGTATGGAAGAAGCCCGCAACCAAATCATGAAAGAACTTGGATAAGCCGCACAAGGCATAAGCGATGACGGAAGGCCCTTTGAACCTTGGCTCAAGGGGCTTTCTTTTTCCCATGGATTTTTCCCAAGACTGTGATTACGCGCCCGTTTGGTGGGGGATTGTGGCCTTTTCTGATGGTTTGAGCAGGCGCTTTACAAGCGCGTAAAGCACTTGCGTGTCGATGGGCTTGGTCAGATAGGCATCGGCCCCGGCCTTGAGACAGGCCGCTTCATCGGACTGATTGGCATTGGCGGTCAATGCGATGATGGGAATGTTATGGCCGCCCTCCGTGGCGCGGATTCGCCGCATGGCTTCCAATCCATCCATCACCGGCATGCGCATATCCATGAAAACCAGATCATAGTGATCATCTTTCGATAAGGCCTCTACCGCCTGGACGCCATTTTCCACACAATTGATAGAGCCTCCATAGCAGGCAAGGATGGCTTCCATCACCCTTAGATTGATGGGGTTATCATCGGCAACCAAGAAGGAATAAGACGTTTCATCGGTTGTTTGTTCAAGGGCCGGTGATGCCTTTTCAGGGGCCGGTTCAGAGCGCTCAGGGGATGGGGCCGGGCGCTTTGAACCATCTACAGGCAGCAGATGCAGGTGTTCTTCGCCAATTTGTTCCAGCGCTATGGTGAAATAAAAGACAGACCCTGATCCGATGCTGCTTTCAACCCCGATTTCTCCCCCAAGCAGGGATACCAGCTCTTTGGTGATGGCAAGGCCGAGCCCCGTGCCATCATGTCGGCGGGCGGCATGGGTTTCCACTTGGGCAAAGCGCCCGAAAATACGATTCTGGTCTTCCGGTGCAATCCCGATGCCGGTATCGCAAATGCGAAACAATAAGCCACCCCCTGTTGGCAGGCTTGTTCGCGAAACTTCCAGACGGATCTCCCCGTCCGGGGTGAATTTCAAAGCATTGGCGAGCAAATTGAACAGGATTTGCAGCAAGCGGGTTTCATCGCATCGGATATATCGGGGCACATCCGGTGCGCTTTTGATCGAGAAACCAAGCCCCAGTTCTTGTGCTCTGTCCCACCATAAATCGAGTCCGGGGCTGAAGAGTGCTTGTAAATCCACCGACTCCGATCGGACACTCAGTTTCCCCGCATCGGAGCGGGATAGGTCAAGAACATCGCGCACAACGCTTAGCAAAATACTGCCCGAATTGTGGATGGTTTGGACCTGACGCTTTTGGGCTTCGGTGAGCGGGCTGTGGGTCAGGCTGTCGGCCATTGCCAGAACACCGTTCAAGGGGGTGCGCACTTCATGGCTCATGACGGCAATGAAATCAGCTTTGGTGCGGGCCAATTCCTCCGCTTCCATACGGCGGCTTTCTGCTTCATCCCGAGCGGCTTTCAGGTCTGCGATCAGTTCCGCTTGCCGGATCTGCCCTTGGAAAAAAGTTGCGCTGGATTGTCGGGTTATGAACGCCAGAATAAAGATATTGCCGGCAACCATTATTGCGACGGCAAACTGGATCTTCCCGTAAAGAACATCAATGCCCAGCCAGCTTAACCATATAATACAAAAGGCCGGAATGGCGCTGGAGATATAGGAGGCGGCGAAAAAACGTGACGGATGGTGCGCAATGGTCATGCCAGAGGCCGTTAAAGCCAGGATGCTCGTAAGGCGTGTGGCTTCGGTTCCTTCAAAATAAAATAAAACGGGGCCGACCGTCCAGAAAAGAACAAGAAAAACCCAGCTAATGTCTACGATAAGGCGATGTTTTTCGATATTTTCTATGTGGTTCAAATTGCGGCGGGGAGGCAAAGTGAAAAGAAAAGCGGCCAGTTCTAAAGCCAGGGTGAGCAGCCCCCATAGAATAGGCCACGAGGTTCCACCCTCTAGTTTAAAAAGGACAACCAACGTTCCAAGAACGACTAGTCGAAAAGGAACATTCCAGGACTCTGCTCGAAAATGCTTCGCCAGCGCCAGTCTGGTTGTTTGATCTTTAGGTGGCAATGTCTGTTCAGGGTGCAAAATAAAGCCCATGATGTCGTTTTATTAATCACCATGAGCTTATCCCGAGGCTGTTAAGCAAAGCTGAACATTTTTCCCCGTTCTCTACTGGCCGAAAATTCTTTTGAAAATAACGTCCACGGATTTGGTGTGATAGCCCAGATCGAACAGAGCCTCCAATTCACCGGGGCCGAATTTCTCTGCGATTTCCGCATCATGTTTTAAAAGATCCAGCAGATGTGCATGGCCATCGCTGTCCCACACTTTCATGGCATTGCGCTGCACCAGCCGATACGCATCTTCACGGCTGACGCCTTTTTGGGTCAGGGCCAGCAAAACGCGTTGGGAATTTACCAGACCGCCCAACCGGTCCATATTGGCGCGCATACGATCGGGGTAAATCAGCAACTTGTCCATGACCCCCGCCAACCGGGCCAAAGCGAAATCCAGTGTCACGGTGGCATCGGGGCCGATCATGCGTTCGACGGAGGAATGGGAAATATCCCGTTCATGCCACAGCGCCACATTTTCCATGGCAGGCATGGCGTAAGACCGCACCATACGGGCAAGACCGGTAAGATTTTCCGTAAGCACCGGATTGCGTTTATGGGGCATGGCCGAGCTGCCCTTTTGGCCGGGTGAAAAATACTCTTCCACTTCCAGAACTTCGGTGCGCTGCAAATGGCGGATCTCGGTTGCCAACCGTTCAACGGAACTGGCAATGACCCCAAGGGTTGCGAAATACATGGCATGGCGGTCGCGGGGGATAATCTGCGTGGAGACGGGCTCAATGGCCAAACCCAATTTATCCGCCACATAGCTTTCTACCCGTGGATCGATATTGGCGAAGGTGCCCACAGCGCCGGAAATGGCGCAGGTGGCCACTTCTTCGCGGGCATTTTGAAGGCGTGTTTTGGCGCGGCTGAATTCCGCATAGGCTTGGGCCAGTTTCAGCCCGAAGGTGGTGGGTTCGGCATGGATGCCGTGGCTGCGCCCGATGGTGACCGTGTCGCGGTGTTCATGGGCGCGGCGTTCCAAAATCGCCAGCAGCTTGTCCAGATCCGCAAGCATTAGGTCGGCGGCGCGTACAAGCTGGATGTTAAAACAGGTATCCAGAATATCCGACGAGGTCATGCCCTGATGTACAAAGCGCGCTTCAGGTCCCACATGCTCGGCCAGATTGGTAAGAAAGGCGATCACATCGTGCTTTACTTCCGCTTCGATGGCGTCGATGCGGTCGACCTCGAAGGCCCCACGGTCCCAAACGGCTTTGGCGGCCTCTTTGGGGATGATGCCCAATTCCGCCTGTGCATCACAGGCATGGGCTTCGATCTCGAACCAAATCTGGAATTTGCTTTCCGGGGACCATAGGGCGGTCATTTCTGGGCGGGAATAACGGGGGATCATGGGGGTATCTCCAACAGGGCAGCCGATGGGGAAAGAGCGCGCTTTCCCTAACACCGGGCAGGCAATAGGGCAAGAACCACCGCGTCCTTGCCTGTGATCGCAGGCTTATAACAATCCCAGGCTTTTGAAGCTGGAATGGCCCTTCTTGCCGATCACCAGATGATCATGGACGGAAATTCCCAGCTTCTTGGCGGCCTCTACGATATCTTTGGTCATATCGATATCGCCCCGACTTGGCGTGGGGTCCCCGGATGGGTGATTGTGCACCAGAATAACGGCGGAGGCATGCAGCTCCAATGCTCGCTTGATGACTTCACGGGGATAGACGGGGGTGTGGTCGATGGTGCCTTGCTGCTGCACCTCATCGGCGATCAGCGTGTTTTTACGATCCAAAAACAGGATGCGGAATTGTTCTGTTTTTGCATGGGCCATGGCGGCATGGCAGTAATCGAGAAGAGCGCGCCAATTGCTAAGAACGGGCTGGCCCAGTATTTTGGCTTGAGACAGACGCAGGGCACTGGCTTCAACCATCTTGATCATGGCAGCGGCGCTTTCGCCGATGCCATCAATTTCATATAGCCGTTCTTTGGGGGCCGTAAGCACCGCTTCATAAGAGCCAAAGACCTTTAAAAGATGCTTGGCCAAAGGCTTCACATCACGCCTTTGAATTGCTCCCATCAGCAGCATTTCGATCATTTCATAATCGGGCATGCCCTTGCCGCCCGAGGCCAGAAACCGTGACCGCAGCCGCTTCCGGTGCCCTTGGAGATCCAGTGCATCGCCCCCCATTTTATCCTCTTTCAAAGATCATAGGGCGGCTGATTCAGACCCTTGGGCGAACGGGTGAAAATTTCATAGCCATCTTTTGTGACGGCCAGGCTGTGCTCGAACTGCATGGACAAAGAGCGGTCGCGGGTAACGGCGGTCCAGCCATCGTCCAGAACTTTTGTATCGGGCTTGCCAGCATTCACCATGGGTTCGATGGTGAAGAACATGCCTTCTTCCAGCACAGCGCCGGTTCCGGGGTGCCCATAGTGCAAGATATTGGGGGCATCATGGAACACCTGCCCAATGCCATGGCCACAAAATTCCCGCACCACAGAGCAGCGTTCTTTTTCCACATAGCTTTGGATGGCATGGCCGATATCGCCCAAAGTAACGCCGGGTTTGACCATATGGATGCCGCGCATCATGGCTTCATGGGTGATGTCGGCCAGTCGGCGCGCTTTGACCGAAGGTTTTCCAACGAAAAACATGCGGCTGGTATCGCCATGCCAGCCATCCAGAATGACCGTGATGTCGATATTGATGCTATCGCCATCTTTCAGCGATTTCGGGCCGGGAATACCATGGCACACCACATGATTGACCGATGTGCAGATGGATTTGGGAAAACCGCGATAATTGAGCGGCGCCGGAATGGCTCCATGGTCGATAATGAAGTCATGGCACAACTGGTCCAGTGCCTCGGTGGTCACACCGGGCTTGACATAAGGGGCGATGAAATCGAGCACCTCTGCCGCCAGCTTGCCGGCTTTGCGCATGCCTTCGAAATCGGCGGGGTCATGCAGCTTGATACCTTGTGAGCGGCGTTCTGCTGTTGCAGCGCTCTTTAATTTGTTCATCTTCTCGATGTCCTCATACTCGTGGATCGGGTTTGCTTGTTACACCTTACATTCAAGGATAGGAAGCCGGAGGCCGAATTGGAAGGGGCTGCGCTATCTGAATATGGTCCAGTGTAATGCTGCAGGTATAGGCATAGGCTTCTACACCTTGTTCAACAGCATGGGAAAAGGCGCGTGCATAGGCGGGGTCGATTTCATGGGCCAGCGCCATTTGGTCGCAATCATCGCGCTGTACCAGATAAAGCATCACCGCCCGGTGGCCTTGGCGCACCATATCGGCCAATTCCATCAGATGTTTGGTGCCGCGTGCGGTGACAGCATCGGGAAACCGTGCTTCGCCATCTTGGCGCAAGGTGACGTTTTTCACCTCGATATAACAGTTCTGGCCGGGCCGGTCGGGGTGATCCTGCGCCAAAAGATCAATGCGTGAGGCAGCCCCATAAGCCACCTCACGCCGTAAAGTTTGATAGCCGGTCAGTTCAGAAATGCGGCCTTCCATGATGGCCGTTTCCACAATGCGATTGGGATGCGCGGTGTTGATGCCCACAAGCGTGCCGTCCACCTCGACCAATTCCCAGCGCCAATCCAGCTTGGCTTTTGGATTGGTGTTGGGCGACAGCCAGATGCGCGCACCAGCCGGCGCACAGCCCAGCATGGCTCCGGAATTGGCGCAATGGGCGGTGATTTTTGTGCCGTCTTTTAAAACGGCATCGGCCAAAAACCGCTTATAGCGCCGTTCCAGGCGGGCAGGAACCAACGGCTGTGCAAACTTCATGGATATGTCCGCATAGCAAAGCCGTTCATTCGCCAAAACTGCCCGCAGGGCCGGGGAATACCACCGGACTTTCAAAGCCGTCCTTGGACACGCTGGCCACGCCAAAATAATAATTGTCGATCACAATATTTTCCAAAGTGACCTTATCCACATCGCCAACCCAACGGCTATAGGTCCATTGCGGATCGGTGGTCAGGCGCCAATATACCCGGTATCCGGCAAGATTTTCCGCCGCAGCTCCTTCGGGGCGTGTCCAGCTTAACGTGGTGGACGGACGCACCGCACCCTTGATGGTCACATTGGCGGGGAAGGGCGGGCTTGATGCCAAAGCCCCCAATGTCACCACATTCAGGGCGGTCAGCTTGGCATTATAAGCGAAATCCACACCGGACAGCACATCGCCATAAGCTATGCCGTTTTCGGTGCGCAAATCCTGATGCTGGCGGGTATAATCCTCATTGGTTTCCATGATCCGCACACCGGGCATGCCCGCATCATTGAAGGGGCGGTGATGGCCGCCACGGCCAAAGCGGTCCAGCCGATAGACCATCATCACATCCAGATTGGGGATATAACGATCCGCCAAACGGTCGATATAGCGGGCAAGATTGCGCGACGGGCTGTCCACTTCTCCGCCTGTAAACCGGCGCAAGCGCGCTTCTTCCGGCGTTTCTACGGCACGGGTGCCCTCGGAAAACACCCGGGCAGTGGCATTGTCGATCACGCCATTGATCCCGGAAATATTGCCGATCATATCATTGTTGAGAACGGCTTTGATGCGCCAGCCTTGATCCAGCGCATATTTGGCCAGAATCTTGCCGCCAAATAGTCCCTGCTCCTCGCCAGACAAGGCCGCATAGACAATGGTGCCGGGGAATTTATAGCGCGAGAGAACCCGTGCCGCTTCTAAAACGCCCGCAACGCCTGACGCATTGTCATTGGCCCCGGGGCTGTCGGATGTGGCATCCAGAGGATCGGACACGCGGCTGTCGATATCGCCAGACATTAAAACCATGCGGGTGGGGTCAAGGCTGCCGCGCTGAATGGCGATCACATTCACCACCTCTACAGGATCGGGGATGCGCGTTTCGCCCGAAACGGTGTCGGATACGGTGATGACCTCAAGACAGCCGCCACAGCTTTCGGAAATACGGTTGAATTCTGCTTCGATCCAGCGCCTTGCTGCGCCAATGCCGCGCGTATCCGATTTTGTGTCCGACAAGGTATGGCGCGTGCCAAAGCTCACCAGTTTTTCTACATCATGGCGCAGGCGTTCAGCGCTTGTGGCGGCAGCCATTTCATGGAGCACCGGTGTTTCACCGGGCGGTGCCAGTGTGTGTGTCGCAGTCTCCTCTGTCTGTGCCGAAGCGGAAAGAGCCGTTGCCCCTGCCAACAGAAGCGTGCAAAAGATAGCTGAGCCTGTTTTTTTCATGTGTTGCTGTTCTTTCCCCATATTTGGCTTCACGCTAAACAATGGCGCAGATGCAATCAATGCGCCATCTATTGAATCAAAGACCGGTTGGCGACTATCCTGACCCTATGGTTGTTTCCTTCCATATCTGTTCAAAGCGAAAACCGCTGGAGCGCCTTTGATGCCGGATAAGCTGAAATCCCCTGTAAAAGCCGCCTTGGTGGTGATTGGTGACGAGATTTTGTCGGGGCGCACGAAAGACGCCAATGCCGCAACGCTGGCTTTATGGCTGAACGAGCAAGGGGTGCGTTTGGACGAAGTGCGGGTGGTGCCGGATGTGACGGAGCGAATCATCGCGGCTGTCAATGAGTGTCGGTCACGGTTTCGGTATGTCTTTACCACTGGCGGCATCGGGCCAACCCATGACGACATCACCGCCGATGCCATTGCCAAGGCATTTGATGTGCCGCTTATAGACCATCCGGAGGCAGTACGGCTTTTAAAAGCCCATTATCCCAAAGGGGAATTTACCGAAGCCCGCAGGCGCATGGCCCGTATCCCCGAGGGTGGCACATTGATCGACAATCCCATCAGTGTCGCGCCGGGCTTTCAGCTGGACAATGTCTATGTGTTGGCCGGTGTGCCGCTGATTATGAAGGCCATGCTGGAAAGCCTGCGCCATAGCCTGGATGGAGGCGCCCCCATGCGGTCCGCAAGCCTTACGGTTCCAATGCCGGAAAGTGCTTTGGCGGGCGATCTGGGGCGCATTGCAGATGCCGCCAAAGATGTGCAGATCGGCAGCTATCCCTATTATCGCGAAGGACGTGTGGGGCTGCATGTGGTGGTGCGATCGACCGATGAAAAGCGGATCGAGCAGGTGATAGAGGACATCAAATCGGTGGTTTCGAGGTTCGGGGTCACGCCCGTGGATGATCCCCGCGAAGGATAATTTTTCTCAAAGAATTGGTGCTTCAAGTCTTTTCTCAAGGGGCAGGCTGTGGCATAGGAGTGCCGCGTGCCCGCTTGGCGGAATTGGTAGACGCAAGGGACTTAAAATCCCTCGGCCTTTAGGCTGTGCCGGTTCGAGTCCGGCAGCGGGCACCACTTTTCCTGTATTTCCACTCCGCTTTCCCCGAAAGTATCACATTGATCGCTTGGGTGCGGATATGCCGGACAATACACGTTTCCCCAAAAACAATTCAAAACAACGATCACTTTTCTCACTTTTTTGTAAAATAAAACTGGACCGAATGCGAGTTGACTGCGCACTGTTCGGGATCGGCGCTGTGTGACTTTGTTAACGCAGTGTTTTTGCCTGACGGGAGTGTTTTCATTCGTGACGATCGAGATTCGTAAGCATCTGCCCGGTGAGGCGATGGAGCCGTTTTTATCTTTTCCCAACCAGCTATATCGGGATGACGCGGGCTGGACGCCCCCTTTGAAAACGGAAATCCGCAAAAGCCTTTCCCCTAAACATAATCCGTTTTTCAAGCACGCTGACGTTATGTTTTTCACGGCATGGTCCGGCGACAGGATGGTGGGGCGATGCTCGGCACAGGTGTGTCATGAGCATCTGAAAAAACACGACGACAAAACCGGCTTTTTCGGCTGTTTCGATGTGGTGGATAGCCAGGAAGTGGCTACAGCCTTGCTGGACGCAGCAAAAGAGTGGGTCGCCAGCAAAGGCATGACCCGGTTGCGGGGACCATTTTCTTTGGGGGTGAACGAAGAAATTGGCGTGATGATAGAGGGCTTTGATGCCCCGTCCATGATGTTGACGCCTTATCACCGTCCTTATCTTTCGGGCCTGCTTCACTCTGCCGGTTTTGAAAAGGTGAAGGAAATCATCAGTTGGCGTTATGAATGCGGCAATCTGCCCGCGCGGGCGCAAAAAGCCTATGATCTGACCGTGACATTACCCGAGGTGCGCATTCGCCGGATCGATAAAAGCCGCCTTGATGAAGAAATGGCTGTGGTCCGTAGCGTGTTCAATGATGCGTGGCGCGACAATTGGGGCTATGTGCCCTGGACCGATGCAGAATTCGCCAAAGCAGTTGAAGAATTCCGCTTCATCCTTGATCCCCGATTGGCTCTGATTGCAGAGATTGATGGCGAGCCTGTCGGCATTGCCATTTGTATTCCCAATCTGAATGAAGTGATCCGTGATTTTGATGGGCGGCTTGGGCCAGTCAATCTGTTGAAATTGCTTTGGCGCATCAAGGTGCGGTCGCCCAATAGTGCGAAATTGCCATTGATGGGCATGCGTAAGGCGGTGCAGAAAAAACGCCGTTATGCCGGGCTTGCCACCGCCATGTGTGTTGGCATTTCCCATGGTCTCGACGAGATGGGGATCGATTGGGTGGAGCTTGGCTGGACATTGGAAGACAATCATCCTGTCAATGCCGTTATCACCCGTATGGGCGCCATTCCGTTCAAACGGCATCGGATCGTGGAAGCCACCATCACCGGCTGATCGCCCTTTCCCCGTTCCAACACTCTCTTTGTGCTATTGTTTGGCACGAAGCTTGCTTGTGTCTATGCGAGAATATGCAGTCGCAAAGGCCATGAGCTATGAGATCAGAGCCATATATCAAGGATGACAAGGCGCTTCGCTTCCTGTCCAAGGCGCGCGTTCACTGCCATGTCTGGCCACATCTGTCCGGCAAAATCTGCCCATTGGCGGAGCTGCGGAGGGCTGGATCATGTCTTTAGGAGGTATTCTTTCCACATCCTTGAGCGGCCTGTTCACCAGCCAAGAGGCGCTGCGTGTCACCGGAACCAATATCGCCAATGTGAACACCCCGGGCTATGCCCGTGAGCGGGTGAATGTGGCGGCAGATGTGCAAAATGATCGCACCATCGGTGTGAAAGTGGAAACCATCGAACGGGTGGTCAATCGCTTTTTGGAAGGGGCGATTCTGGAAGCACGCTCGGACAGTGCGCGGGCCGAAGCGATCAACAGCTTGCATGACCGGTTGCAAGCCTCTTTAGGGCCGCCCGATTCCGAAAGCAATCTGGCCGGGCGCATGAACACGGTGTTTGCCGCCCTTGCGGATCTGACTTTGGCTCCGGCGGATGGCGTGGCCCGACAGCAGTTTTTGTCGGACTTTGAAAGTTATGCCAACGAACTGTCGCGGGTGGCGGATACGGTGCAGGATTTGCGTAATAGCGCCAGCATCGAAATTGAATCGCGTATTGGCGGGATCAATGATGCCATCCGCCAGATTCATGATTTGAATGAAAAGATTAACCAGCAAACCACCACGGGCGGACAAACCGGCGGCCTGGAAAACGAACGGCAGGCCGCGTTGGAAGTTCTGGCCAGCAATATTGATATCCGGGTGACAGAGAACAGCGATGGCACGGTGAATGTATCCACCTTGTCCGGCACGCAGCTTGTCACGCGGGCGGGTTTTTTCAATCTCGCTTATAGCAGCCCCGGCGGGGTGAGCGCGGCAACCGAGTTTCCCCCCATAACCTTGCAATTGGTGGATTTGCAGTCGGACCAGTTGAAAGGCCCGCAACGCCCGATTGATGGCGATATTCGCGGCGGGGCTTTGCGCGGTTTGCTGGATATGCGCGATAAAGACCTTGTGGATCTTTCGGTATCCTTGGGGGAATTGGCGGCGCGGGTTGGCGATGAAATGAATGCGGTGCATAATCTGAACAGTGCCGTTCCAGCGCCGAACAGTCTCACGGGCTCGACCACGCCTTTTGCGGGAACGGACCCTCATAATTTCACTGGAACCACAAGCTTTTCCATTCTGGACGCCAATAACAGGGTTGTGGCGACCACCACATATGATTTCGATGCCAATCCCGCAGACAGCTTAGCCGATATGGTGACGGCGGTGAATGCGGGTCTGGGCGGGGCAGGCACTCTGAGCTTTGTCGATGGAAAGATGAGCATCAGCGCCACCAATACCGCCAATGGTGTGGCCATTTCCGAAGATCCGGCCAATAGCAGCGATCGGGCCGGACGATCATTTTCGCATTTCTTTGGCATGAATGATCTGGCGACAGGGCGGTCGTCGGGCCTGTTTGAAACCGGTGTGAAAGCAACCGATGCCCACGGTTTCGGGGCCGGAGAAACCGTGGAGTTCGTGGTTCGTGATGCCTTGGGGAAAGAGCTTCGTACGGTCACGCTGGATACCACGGGAAATCCCACTTATGGCGATCTCGTCAGTGCGCTGGATACGGATCTGAGCGGCTTGTTTTCCGTTTCGCTGGATGCCAATGGCAAATTGATCACCACCTCTACCGGTCCACAAAAGGGCATGGTGCTGACGGTGAAGAATGACACCACCAATGCCAATGGCAGCGGCATAGGCTTTGGCCAATTGTTCGGCGTTGGCGCCCGTTATCGGGCTGAAGCCGCCGTTGATTTCGGGTTGGATCAGGATTTGGGCAGCAATTCTCAAACGCTGGCAACGGCGCGGGTTGATCTGTCTGGCGGGGTTGGTTCGGTTGCCCTGTCCGTTGGCGATCAAAGCGGTGCGCTGGCCTTGCAAGAGCGGGGCAGTGCAGTGATTTCCATGTCGGCGGCCGGTGGCTTATCGGCGCAACAGCGTACCCTTGCGGGCCTTAATGGCGCGGTTTTGGGCAGCTTTGGAGATTTGGCAAATCGTGCCAGCGCCGCTGCCGATGATACGCGCTCTTTGGAAGTGGAGCTGGACCAACGCAAACAGGGTGTGTCCGGCGTCAATATCGATGAGGAACTGGCAAATCTGGTGATTTACCAGAATTCCTATAATGCGGCGGCGCGGATTTTGTCGTCGGTTCAAGAGCTTTACGACACGCTCCTCAACGCGGTTTAGGACGAAACATCATGACGCGCATTTCAAGTTTTGGCCAATCTTCCTTGTTGTTGCAAAATACCATGCGCAATCAAGAGCGCTTGTTTACGGTCCAGCAGCAGATTTCTACGGGCAAGAAGGCCAATGATTTTCAAAGTCTTGGCCCCGATATCCAGCAGGCATTGAGCGCCAGACAGGCGCGTTCGGGCGTGGAATCCTTTCGCAGCACCGTGCAAAATGTTCAGCGCAGTGTGGATGTCTATGATGCGCAGCTTACCTCTATTGTGGATGCCGCACGGGAGCTGAAAAGCACGCTGGTTTCTACGGTGGGCCAAGGAAATGCCCAAGGGTTTACCCCGTTTATCGAGCAGACATTCGGTTTGGTCAGCTCGGCTTTGAACACCAAATTGAACGGCTCTTATATCTTTGGTGGCGCAAAAACGGATCAATCGCCATTGACCGTAACTAATCTCTCGGATCTTGTTCCCCTAGTCAGTCCGCAAGATGCCTTTGCCAATGATGGCGCAAAGAAACAGGCTCTGGTTGCGGAAGGTGTGACGCTGGAATTTGGCCAGGTGGCAGATGATGTGGCGCTGGAATTGATGGCCAGCTTCAAACGGATTGCCGAATTCAATGCCGGTCCGGACGGGCCGCTTGATGGGCAACTGACAGCGGCGCAGGAAGATTTCCTGATTCGGGAAATGGCGCAAATCGATCAGGCTGTGGATCAAGCGCAATCGGCGCAAACACGCAATGGCCTTGTGGCAGGACGGTTGGCAACGGTGGACGAACAACATGCCGATGCCGAAGTGTTCTTCGAGCAATTTGTTTCGGATGTGGAAGATGTGAACCTGGCCGAAGCCATCACACGCTTGAATCAAGATCAGGTAGCGCTGGAAGCGTCTTTTCAGGCCATCGGCACTTTATCACGGCTAAGTTTGTTGAACTTCTTGTGATAAGCATCTGTAAGCTCTTTGATAATTAAACCTTTATTAATTCCCCAAGTGCAGGCTAATCTGGTTAAGTCTGGATAAATAATAATCTGGGGGGCATCCAGCGGGGGCATAATGGCTTTAGGTGGGTGTTATAAACAAGCTGCAGATGGGTGACCGTATTCACGAACTGGTTTTGCTTGCCCGCGAAAAGACGGCGCAGGCTCGTCGCCAGTTATTTGAAAATATGACGGACCTGTTCCTCTCAGAGGAAGGCAGGCTGAGCGAGCATGAGCGCGCCTTGATGTCGGACATCATGGTCAAGCTGGTGCGGACCGTGGAAAAGAGTCTGCGTCAGGAATTGGCCGATTTTTTTGCCAAAACCGATGTGGACCTGCCCGATGTGGTGCGCCTTCTTGCCAATGATGAAATCGAAGTCGCCCGGCCTTTATTGGAAAAAAGCAAGCTGTTGCATGATACCGATCTGATCGAGGTCATTCGGATGCGTACCGATGAGCATCGATTGGTGATCGCCTTGCGTGACGAGGTGAGCGAAGATGTGGCCAATGCCTTGGTGGAATATGGCAATGGGGATGTGATCGAGGCTTTGTTACGCAATGCGGATGCCAGCCTGTCGCAGCGTGCCATGGAATATCTGGTGGCGGAATCCCGTCGGGTGGATCGCTTTCAAGAGCCATTGCTCAATCGGGAAGATTTGCCTTCGGAACTGGCTTACCGCATGTATTGGTGGGTGGCGGCGGCGCTGCGCAAAAAAATTGTCAGCGATTTCGATGTGGACCCATTGGTGGTCGATAATGCCATGCGGCAAGCATCACGCGGCTTGATCGCCCAGCAAAAAACATCGGAAGGCGCGTATATCAAGGCGCAAAGGCTGGTGCACCGCCTGTCTGAAACTGGCGATCTGACGGTAGAATTTCTTTTGGGCTGCCTGCGCCAGAAGCGGATTGCGGTTTTTGTGGCGGGCCTTGCGGAATTGGGCTGTGTGGATTTCCGGACCGCATGGCGTATTTTCAATGATACGGGCGGCGAAAGCCTAGCCATTCTGGCCAAGGCCATTGGCATGGAACGCGCCCAGTTTACCTCGGTATATTTGCTGATCAGTCAGGCACGGGAAGGGGCGAAGGCGCGCGGCCCCGGGGCGTTGAAGGGTATTCTCGATCTGTTCGATCGGGTGTCGAGCGTGAATGCGCGTGGGGCGCTGCAATATTGGCAAAGGGACAACGCCTATCAGATGGCGTTGGAGGAATTGCGTCATGTCGGATGAAAAGCAATCAGTCCAGTCTTTGGGGCATTCTTTCGGGCGAGCGGATCTATCCGCATGGGCGCGGCATATGCGCGGCAATAACGGACAGGCCCAAGCGCATGCGCAGGTTCAACAAATGGCTCCGGCCCAAATCGCGGTGGCTGTGCCAGCACCCAAAGATGAAGATCGCAGCGCGCACACACAGCCCCGCCCCGACACGCCTTTTGTTGCCGCCAATGACAGTTTGAAAGCCCTGCAAGGGCGGATGATCATCGATGAAACCTTGCCTTTTTATCTGGTGAGCGTTGAAGGGGTGTTCAGCGATAGCAATGCGGCTTATGGCGATCTGGTTTCCCGTTGTGACGATCGGCTACCCGGCCCGGGTGCTGCGCAAACGGGCGGATTTATTCCTGCGGCGCATCAAGCCGTAGTCGAGCGGGTTATTCAGACGGGGCAGCCGGTTCTGACGGAAGAATGGCTGTCTTTTGATGGGCGGCCATGTTGCTGGCGTGGGCGGCATTTCCCCGTGCGGGATGAGGATGGAAATAGCATTGCCGTTGCGGGAAGCTATACCGATTTCACCGCAGAAATCAGCGTGCGTCGTGATGCCGTCCTGGCGCGGCGCCGGTTCAATGATTTTGCCCGCGCCACATCGGATTGGTTTTGGGAAACCGACCGCGATGGGTGCCTGACCCTTTTATCCGAACGATTTGCGGCCAGTGCCGGCTTTCCGGCTGCGCTGTTTTATGCGCGTCCTCTTGCCGAGCTTGGCCATGCGGAATGTGATCCCAAGCTGACAGAGCGGCTTTGCGATGCCATGGCAGAACGGAAAGCCTTTCGCGGGGTGGATATTGAAATCGAGGCGGCAGACGGGACCATTCGCCGGTGCAGCTTGTCCGGTGTGCCGATTTTTGATCCGGAAAGCGGTGCCTTTATGGGGTTCCGCGGTGCCGGGATGGACATTACCGAAGCCCATGCAGACACCATGCGCGCCAGCCTGATGCAGCGCAATCTGGAGGAAACTCTGGAAGAATTGATCCGCAAAAATCTTGAACTGGATATTGCGTCGGTGCAGGCGGAAAGTGCTTTGCGGGCCAAGAACGAATTTCTTGCGGCCATGAGCCATGAATTGCGGACGCCCTTGAATGCGATCATCGGTTTTGCCGAAAGCATGGATATGGCCATGTTTGGCGAGATTAACGATCATTATCGCAGCTATAGCCGTGATATCAGCGGGGCCGGGCGACATTTGCTGAGCTTGATCAATGATGTTCTGGATGTGGCTGTTCTGGAAAGCGATGGGGTAACCATTCATCCTGAACGCCTGTCTTTGAAAGATCAACTGCATCAAGCGGTCAGCCTTGTGAAAATGCGGGCCAAGGACCGTAATGTGGATATTTCCGGCTTGCGGTTGACGGATGATGTGGTGGTTATGGCCGATGATCGCCGCACAACACAGATTTTGCTGAACTTGATGACCAATGCCATCAAATTCACCCCCGAAGGCGGCAAGGTCGGGGCCGAACTCGAAATCATGGAGGATATGGCCGCATTGACCATTTGGGATACCGGGATCGGTATTCCTGCGGATATGCAGAAAAAGGTGTTCGAAAAATTCCAACAGGTGACCGACACCATTTATAGCCGCAAAAGCGAGGGGGCAGGGCTGGGCCTGCATATCAGCCAGGAACTGGCCCGCTTGATGGGTGGCGATCTGTCCTTGGTATCCGCAGATGGCAAAGGGTCAAAATTCACCGTGATGCTGCCCTTGGCCAAGGACGAAGAGACCGAGCGCGGATAAGCGGGAAGCGCCAGTGGATGGCGTGTTCTTTGCGATGGCGGGTTTTTAATGAACGAATTGTTCCAGCAAGATACGCTCGGCCAGATTATGTTCCGGATCGAACAATAAGGTCATGCTTATAGAGCGGTCTTCTTCTATTTCCACTGCACGAATATCGCGCACTTCATGGAAATCCGCCGTTGCGGATACGGGCCGTTTGCGGTTTTCCAAAATCGTGAACATGATCCGCGAATCGCTGGGCAATAGAGCCCCCCTCCAGCGGCGCGGACGAAAGGCGCTGATGGGGGTGAGCGCCAATAAATCGCTGCCAATAGGCAGAATGGGGCCATGGGCCGAAAGATTATAGGCGGTGCTGCCTGCTGCTGTGGCTACCAGAATACCATCGCAGACCAGTTCATCCATCCGCATTTTGCCGTCAATGGTGATACGCAATTTGGCGGCTTGCCGTGTTTCGCGGAGCAAGGCCACTTCATTGAAAGCCAGATATTCCTTCACATCCCCTTCTGGCCCAAAGGCGCGCATACGCAAGGGATGCAGGGTAAAGCTATCAGCCTGTGCCAGCCGGTCCGGTAGATTGGTGGTGGAAAACTGGTTCATCAAGAACCCCACCGTGCCCCGGTTCATGCCGAAAATCGGAAGTGGGCGATGGATGGATTTGTGTAGGGTTTGTTGCATGAAGCCATCACCGCCCAAGGCCACGATCACATCGGCATCATCGGGGGCAATATTGCCATAGAGTGCCTTCAGTTCATCCAAAGAAGCCTGGGCCTCGGGGCTGTCGCTGGCGATGAAGGCAATGCGTGCTGAGGTGCTCATAAGCTCTGTTCGGTCATTAAGGTGGCCCACATCTTAATCAGAGCGCCCAAGGCAAGTGCAAGCATTGTCGACAGATATGGGGAATTATCCACCGGTTACGCTCATATGGCGGGCGACAGCGGGGGCGCGTGTGGCCCCATCGATGATGAAATCATGGCGTTTGGGCTTGCGTTTGATGGCTTGGTCTATAGCATCGTGCAGATCGGCATTGTTGCTGCTTTGCCGCAGCACTGTGCGCAGATCCGCCTTGTCTTCCTGCCCCAGACACATAAACAAGGTGCCGGTGCATGTCAGGCGCACGCGGTTGCAGCCTTCACAGAAATTCTGGGTCAGGGGCGTGATGAAGCCCAACCGGCCACCGGTTTCGCGGATACGCACATAGCGCGCCGGACCACCGGTGCGATGGGGAATGTCTTCCAATGTCCAGCGGGTTTCAAGATCGGCCTTTACAAGGCTCAAGGGTAAAAAGCGGTCGGTTCGGTCCTCGTCGATCTCGCCCAGTGGCATGGTTTCGATCAAGGTGAGATCAAAGCCGCGTTCCCCGCAAAACCGGATCATCTCGTCAAAGGCCTGATCGTTGATGCCGCGCAGGGCCACCGCATTGATTTTAACGGCAAGGCCCGCCTCATGGGCCGCGTTCAAGCCTTCCAGAACTTGCGCCAGCCGCCCGCGTCGGGTGATTTTCGTGAACATGGCATCATCAAGGGTATCCAAAGATACATTGATCCGCCGCACTCCCGCCTCATAAAGCCCGGCGGCATAGGTTTTTAGCTGGCTGCCATTGGTGGTGAGCGTCAGTTCATCCAGAGCTCCGGAGGCCAGATGGCGGCCCAGCCTTTGGAACAGATGCAGAATGTCTTTGCGCACCAGAGGTTCACCGCCGGTGATGCGGAGTTTCCGCACGCCGCGCTCAATGAAGGCCGAGCACACACGATCCAGCTCTTCAAGGCTGAGGACCTCGGATTTCGGCAGAAATTGCATCTGTTCCGCCATGCAATAGACGCAGCGAAAATCGCACCGGTCGGTGACCGAAACCCGCAAATAGCTGATATGTCGACCGAATGGATCGACCAGTGGGGTCTTTTCCACGGGGGTATGTGCGAAATCGTCTGGCATATAGATCCTTGATTGCAGGCGCGTTGCTCGCCGCCCTTAAGGTCGCCTTCCGCGGCGTGGGTTTCAAGTCTTGTTTTTCTGTTGGGGCCTTAAGCGAGGGGTTTATTTTCCCGCCAAAGAGCGCGATGCTGGGCGCAGTATTCCAGATTGTCAAAGGTGGGGCCATGACTGTTCAATCACATCCGGCAAACGACCAAGGCACAACGCTGCGTGAAAAAGTGGGCGAGGTGGAATGGCAGGCCCGTGTGGATTTGGCCGCCGCTTATCGTCTTGTGGCGCATTTTGGTTGGGATGAATTGATCTTCACGCATCTGACCTTGCGTATTCCGGGGCCGGAACATCATTTCCTGATCAATCCTTTGGGGCTGTTTTTTGAAGAAATCACCGCCTCTTCTTTGGTGAAGGTGGATCTGGATGGCCAGAAGGTGATCGAAAGCCCTTATGCAGTGAACCCTGCAGGGTTTACCATCCATTCCGCCATCCATCAGGGGTGCGAGGAAGCCAAGGCCGTGTTGCATGTGCATACGGTGGCGGGAACGGCTGTGGCCAGCCAGCGCGACGGACTTTTGCCACTAACGCAAGACGCACTGACCCAATGGGGCGATATTGCCTATCATGATTATGAAGGATTGGCGCTGGAAGAGGGCGAAAAAGCGCGGCTGGTGGCCGATATGGGAACCGCCCATTCGATGATCTTGCGCAATCATGGGCTTTTGACCATCGGTGAAACGATTGGCGAGGCCTTTTTGCGGCTGTTCTTTTTGCAGCGGGCTTGTGAAATGCAGATTGCTGCCCAATCCGGTGGGGCGCCCTTGATCATGCTTGATGATGCGATGGGTCAGCGCGTATTCGCACAGGCGAATTCAGGCTTTGAAAAGCCCGCAGCGCTCAATTGGGCGGCCCTGCTCAGGAAAGCGGATCGGCTGGACCCAACCTATAAATCTTGAGGCCAGGAATTCTTGAGCGTACTGCTTTTGCTGTATTGATATGTGTTTGGAGGATTTATGCGGAAATTCGGAATCGGGCAGTCTATGCGCCGGGTGGAAGACCAACGTTTTCTGACCGGAAAGGGCTGTTATACGGATGATCTGCGCTTTGAAGGCCAGCTCCATGCGGCGTTTTTACGTGCGCCTTTGGCCCATGGGAAAATCCTTTCCATCAACACGGAAGAGGCCAGTGCCCTTGATGGCGTGCGACTGGTTCTTACGCATGAAGATATCACGGCGGCCAATATTCCGAAGGTGCCGTGCCTTGCGCCTTTGCCCGGTATCAAACAAAAAGACCGTCCTATCCTTGCGGAGGATTTTGTACGCTATGTGGGGGAGCCGGTGGCCATGGTGGTGGCGGACAGCTTTGCCGCCGCGCGAGAAGCGGTCGATTTGATCGAGGTGGATTATGATCCGCTGGATGCGGTGGCCGATTGTGCAATAGCCATTGAAACCGATGCGCCGCAACTGTTCGAGGATGTGCCGGAAAATCGTAGCTTTGAATGGCAAACCGGCGATGAAGCTGCGGTGGACGCCGCCTTCAAAACGGCAGCCCATATTTCGTGCATCACAATACGTAACAACCGGGTGGCCCCTACATCCATGGAACCACGCGCCATCAATGCACGCTATGATGCCGATACCGGCTTTGAAGTGCATTTGGGAACGCAAGGCGTGGCCGGTCTGTTGGATGGCTTTTGCAAATTGCTGGGCATGGATGCGCAAAAAATCCGCGTGCTTACTCCTGATGTGGGCGGCGGATTTGGCATGAAAGCCTTTATGTTTTCGGAATATGTCGCCGTTTTGCTGGCGGCACGGACATTATCACAGCCGGTGAAATGGACATGCGATCGCTCGGAAGCGTTCTTGTCCGATACCCATGGCCGGGATCTTTTGTCCACCGCCCATATGGCGTTTGATGCACATGGCCATATCCTTGGCTACCGTATCGAGACATTGGCCAATATGGGCGCTTATCTGTCTAATTTCGCGCCGGCCATTGCCACCATGGCCCCCTTGCAAGTGGTGCCGGGGCCATATCGTATTCCCGTTCTCCATCAGAAGGTTACCGGCGTTTATACCAATACCGCACCCATTGATGCCTATCGTGGGGCCGGGCGGCCTGAAGCGGCCTATTTGCTGGAGCGGTTGATCCATCAAGGGGCACAGGATTTGGGGCTGACCCAAGACGAGATCCGCCGGCGCAATTTTATCAGCGCCCGGGAAATGCCCTATAAAAACGCCACCGGTGCCGTTTATGACAGTGGGGATTTCGCACGGAATATGGCGGATGCCATGGCGCGGGCCGAATGGGACGATTTTCCAAAAAGGCGCAAGGCTTCCCAAGAGCGCGGGCTTCTGCGTGGCATTGGCATGGCGTATTATGTGGAATGTACATTGGGCGACCCGAAGGAAGAAATCGATGTGCGGTTTACGGATACGGGCCGTGTGACCATCAGCGTTGGCACGCAATCCAACGGGCAGGGGCATGAAACGGCTTATGCGCAGGTCTTTGGCGATAAGCTGGGCATTGATCCCCATCTGATCGACATCAAACAAGGCGATACGGCGGATAAGAATACGGGGGGCGGTACCGGTGGTTCACGGTCCTTGCAGATGATCGGCAATGCTTGCGTTGCCGCATCAGACGCGGTGATCGAACGCGGACGGGAACTGATGGCGCATATGTTCGATGCCGCACTTGACGATATTCGCTTTGATGCAGGATTTTTCGAACTGAGCGGTACCAACAGGCGCTTGTCGGTGCTGGATCTGGCGGCAGATGTGGCAAAAGCCGATAAGGAAAATTGGCCCCAGACCCTGCAACGCGGCCTTGATTTGTCTGCCAGCTATACCAAGCCTGCATCGACATTCCCCAATGGCTGCCACATATGCGAGGTGGAACTGGACCCGCAAACCGGCGTGGTGCGGGTGGATCGCTATAGCGTGGTGGATGATTTCGGCGTGGTGATCAATCCCATGCTGGTGGAAGGCCAGGTGCAGGGCGGCGTGGTGCAGGGCATTGGCCAGGCTTTGGGCGAAGATGTGGTCTATGATGAAACGGCGCAGCTTTTAAGCGGCAGTTTTATGGATTATGCCATGCCAAAGGCGGGCGATATGCCCGATATCGATTTTTCCTATAATGAAATTCCGTGCAAGACCAATCCGTTGGGATTGAAGGGCTGCGGCGAGGCGGGAACCATTGGCGCTTGCCCATCCACCATGATTGCCATCATGGATGCTTTGCAGCCCTTGGGGGTGACGCAACTGGATATGCCCGCAACCCCTTATGCTGTGTGGCAGGCGATCGAGAAGGCCAAAACCGACGCGCAGCAGGTCGCGTAAGATCAAACGATGATGCCGGGGCGGTTATCCTGATCAGCCGCTTCGGACTTGTTCAGAATATAGACCAGCTTGCGGGCTGCAAGGTCCGCCAGTTCCTGACGCGAGGCTTTGGGATCGCCAATGATGGTGGCTTCAGTTCCGGTTTCCGGATCAACGGCGGTCACTTTCAAATGCCCGCCTGTCTGGATGAATTCAACAATATAACCCTGATTTTTCGTCATAGGCTGTTTGGTCCATCAAGGGCGGGTTTCCCCGCTATGCCCGGGTTTTAGGCCGCGCGCTTTAGATCAAGACGGGCCCAGATCTGACTCAAGGCCTTCACCAGATCATCCATCATGGCATCCGTGTGTGTGGGACCGGGGGTAAGGCGCAAGCGCTCGGTACCGCGTGGGACGGTGGGATAATTGATGGGCTGGACATAGATGGAAAATTCATCCAGCAAGGTATCGGTGACCTGTTTGGTCATCACCGGGTCGCCCACCATCACGGGCACGATATGGCTTTGCGACATCATCACCGGCAAATTCGCATCCAGAAGGCGCTGCTTCAAGGTGGCGGCCCGTTCCTGATGCAGATTTCGTTCATCCTGACTGGATTTCAAATGGCGCACGCTGGCCAAGGCCCCTGCGGCCAGAACCGGTGCAAGGGCTGTGGTGAAAATAAAACCCGCCGCATAAGAGCGCACCACATCCACCAAGGCTTGCGAGGCAGCGATATAGCCACCCATCACGCCAAAGGCCTTGCCCAATGTGCCTTCGATCACATCCAGCCGTTCCATCAAGCCTTCGCGGTCGGCAATGCCGCCACCACGGGGGCCGTATAGTCCTACTGCATGCACTTCATCCAGATAGGTCATGGCCCCGTATTTATCGGCCAGATCGCAAATTTCAGCGATGGGGGCAATGTCGCCATCCATCGAATACACAGATTCAAAGGCGATCAGCTTGGGGCGTGCCGGATCGGCGGCGGCCAAAAGATCTTCCAGATGGGCCACGTCATTATGGCGGAAAATATGTTTTTCCGCGCCGGAATTGCGCACGCCATGGATCATGGAGGCATGGTTCAACTGATCGGAAAAAACGATGCAGCCGGGCAGCAGCCTTGCCAATGTGGACAGAGTCGCTTCATTGGAAATATAGCCGGAGGTGAACAAAAGCGCGGCTTCTTTGTGGTGCAGATCCGCCAGTTCCTGTTCCAGAAGGACATGATAATGATTGGTTCCGGCGATATTACGGGTGCCGCCTGCGCCTGCACCGGAATGGTCTAGGGCTTCATGCATGGCGGAAATCACAACCTCATGCTGGCCCATGCCCAGATAATCATTGGAGCACCAAACCGTGACAGGGCGCGTATTATCGCTGACACCAAAGCGGTCGGCGCGAGGGAATTCCCCTTTGCGGCGTGCCAGATTTGCGAAGACGCGATATCGGCCTTCCGCCTTTACCGCTGAAATTGCGTCCGAGAAAATGCGTTGATAATCCATTTTGTCGTCTCGTTTGCTGCTCGCTTTATGTCGCAAAGGACGTCGGAACCTTGCTTGTATTCTTTATACAGACAAGGAACCGGCGAGGCCAGTAGAGCACGGCCTTAGCCTTTCAATAGCAGCTTTAAAGCCCGAGGCAAGATATGAAGCATTGCCTCGGATCATATGTCGCACATGAACAGGATGCGCGTTGGCCATGAAAACACAGGCTGAAATGCATTTCGGGCATTATACCGCAAAGCGTAAACGGTCACTCCAGAAGCGTTCCAGATTACGCAGATTGCGGCGCAGCGCGGTCATTTCATCGGAATTGATCAGACCGTCGGCCAAGAGCTCATCCAGTTGTTCCAGATACATGCTGTCGATCAGGTCGCGGATCTTATAGCCTTTGTCGGTAAGGGAAATACGCACGGCGCGGCGATCATGTTCGGCCCGCTGATGGTCGATATACCCCATTTCAACCAGTTTTTTGAGATTATAAGATACATTCGAGCCTTGATAATATCCGCGGCTTTTCAATTCGCCCGCGGTCATTTCATGCTCGCCGATATTGTAGACCAGCAGGGCCTGAACCGGGTTGATATCGGAATTTCCTTCCCGGTCCAGATGGTCTTTCAATACATCCAGCAAGCGCCTGTGCAAGCGCTCTACCAGTGCAAGGCAATCAAGAAACAAGGCTTTTGTCTGGGCCTGTGGGGTTTCATCTCCCATCAGACCGGATTTCGCCGGGTGCAACGTCATCCCGCAATTCTCCTGGATATCCTATCTCGTGGACATAGGATAAACGTCAAAATCGAAAGAAAGCCTTAACCCTGTTCATAAGTTTAAGGATTATTTTTAGGCTCAAGATCCATTAATCTGGCAGGCTGCAACCGCTATTGCGATTCCACGTCGAACGAATATGAGTATATCATTATGTCCCCAACCATTGCCGGTTCCTGTTTGTGCGGGACCGTTAAATTTCAGATATCAGGTGAGTTCGAGAGCTTCTTTCTTTGCCATTGCACGCGCTGTCGAAAGGACACGGGGTCTGCACATGCGGCCAATTTGTTTTCATCGAAAGCAACGGTAAATTGGGTTTCTGGTGTTGATAGCATCCAGACCTACCGGGTTCCAAAGACCCGGCATGAAAAAAGCTTTTGTATTAAATGCGGGTCCGCTCTTCCGAATGTTCAATTAGAGGGGGCTTTGGTGGTTGTCCCTGCCGGAAGTATTGATAGCGCGATCGACATCTCGCCAAGTGCACATATCTGCTTTGCAAGCAGAGCGGAATGGTGCACCCGTTTGGAAAATCTCCCGAAAGTTGATGGTCTTCCAGATTAGCTTCAATATCACTAAACGGTTGCGACGCATCCACAGGCGCTATGGCCGATGCCCCTGCACCTTCAGGCCCGCCATTTGCATCACAGCAACCGTCATTTTCTGGCTCAATCAATGAGTCTTGAGCCTATATGTCCCCGTTGATGCGCTTGAACACGCCTGAAAAGTCCAGCCCGCCATAGCCATCTTCGGACAGGGCTGCATAAAGCGCCAAAGACTGGTCTCCCAGATCGGTTTTTGCCTGAACCGATTGCGCGGCATCTTTCGCCAGCCGCAAATCCTTGAGCATCATATCGGTGGCAAAACCCGGCGCATAATCACGATTGGCAGGGGAGGCCGGCACCGGCCCCGGCACCGGACAATAGCTTGTCATCGACCAGCACTGGCCCGAGGATGTGGAGGCAATATCAAAAAACTTCTGATCGGAAAGCCCCAATTTGCGCGCCAGACTAAAGGCTTCCGAAACACCGATCATGGAGATGGCCAGTAGCATATTGTTGCAGATTTTGGCCGCTTGCCCGGTGCCCGCATCGCCGGCATGAACGATTTTTGCGCCCATCACCTCCAGAAAGGGTTTGGCTTTTTCAAAAGCGGCTTCAGGGCCGCCGACCATGAAGGTAAGCGTACCCGCTTGCGCCCCGCCAACGCCGCCCGATACCGGCGCATCCACCATATCAAGGCCGGCACCGGCGGCCTCGTCGGCTATGGCCCGAGCGGTTGCCACATCAATGGTAGAACTGTCGATCAAAAGCGTGCCTGCCTTGACCTTTTTGATCAGACCTTCCTCACCGCCATAAATTTGGGCCACATGCTTTCCGGCGGGAAGCATGGAAACGATCACTTCGCATGTAGCGATATCGTCAAGCCCGTTCGCCCGGCGCCCTCCGGCTTCGGAAAGTGTGGCCAATTGCTTATCGCTTAGATCATGACCCATCACATCATGGCCCGCTTTCACAAGATTGAGGGCCATGGGCAGTCCCATATTTCCAAGTCCGATAAATCCGATGCTTGCCATGATGTGGTCCTTTTTTGGTTATGATGCTTTGCGGCTAAAAAGCAATTTTCAGCCCAGATCCAGTTCACGATCCCCCAGATCAGCGAAATGCGCGGCAATGGCTGTTTTGTCCAGATCGGCCAGACGCGCCGGTGACCATGTGGGATTGCGGTCTTTATCGATCAAAATGGCCCGCACCCCTTCATAAAAGTCGGTATCCAGCTCCAGAATGCGGTTCACAACGCGATATTCCATCTGTAGGCAGCCGTCCAGATCAAGAGACGCGCCCTTGCGGCCTGCAGCAAAGCTCAGTTCAAGCGATATGGGCGATTTGGCGAGCAAATCATTATAAGTATCCTGCGCCCATTGGGAGGTGTCCTTTGCTAAGGAATCAATGATTGCCCCCACGCTGTCTTTTGAAAAATGCTGGCTGATTTGCTGTGCGCGGCCTGCAAGGGTGGGGGTGTCGGGGTCTTGTGCCGCATCGTCCAGAATCACACCCACTTCGGCCAAACCAAGCGGCCCTTGGGATTCGGCAAATTTCGCCTTCAAATCGATAAGAGAGCCGCGCGGGATATAATGGGTGGCAAGGCCAAGATACAGCATGTCCGCCGCTTTGAGGCGTGCCCCTGTCAGGGCCAAATACATGCCCATATGATCGGGCAGGCGCGGCAGGATATGCGAACCGCCCACATCCGGGATCAGCCCAAGGGCGGTTTCCGGCATGGCAAACAGGGTCTGTTCGGTGGCCACCCGATACGGGCCATGGGCAGAAATGCCAACGCCGCCGCCCATGGTTACCCCGTCCAGAAAGGCAATATAGGGCTTGGGGAAATGGCCGATGGTGCTGTTCATACGATATTCGTCACGGAAAAATTGCCAGCAATCATCGCTGCCTTCTTTTGCCGATTGGGCCACCTTCACCACATCACCGCCCGCGCAAAAGGCTTTTTCGCCTTCGCCTTCGATGATCACCGCATCAATGCCGGGATCTTCAGCCCAAAGGTCGAGCTGGTTTTTTATCGCCACACACATCTCTCTGGTGAGAGCATTCAAGGCGCGAGGGCGGTTGAGCAAGATGAATCCGATTTTGCCGCGCTGGGAGAAAAGTACATCGGTAAAGTCTGACACGGTCTGGCCCTTATCTATGAGTGGCGGTTCTATGATTGGCGGTGAGGTTTCTGTTCTGGCGATCAGCATAATCACCAAAAACGGCGGGGCAAGACCTGTTGAGGCTCAGGCTTTGTTCCAGGGCATTTTTGAAAGGATTGATAAGTTTCGCACCCCGAAGAGGCATCAAGATGAGGGGCAGTGATGGATTTGCCCCTGCTTTTTATTTCGCCCAAGCAATCGTCTCACCCGAGCAGCCGTCTCACCCAAGCAAGCGTCTGGCGGCAATCACCCGCATGATCTCGTTGGTGCCTTCCAGAATTTGATGGACGCGAAGGTCCCTCAGCACCCGTTCAATGGGATAATCCATCAAATAGCCGTACCCGCCATGGAGTTGCAGGGCGCGGTTGGCCACATCGAAACCGGTATCGGTGGCAAAGCGCTTGGCCATGGCGGCATATTGGGTGCCGTCCGGCGCTTTTTCCGACACTTTTTGCGCGGCTGCATAAAGCAACAGGCGGGCCGCCTCCAATTCGGTCGCCATATCGGCGATCTTGAATTGGGTGGCCTGAAAATCGGCGATGGGGCGGCCAAATTGCTGGCGCTCCTTCACATAATCAATGGCTGTATCCAGTGCAAATTGCGCTCCGCCAAGAGAACAGGCACCGATATTCAGGCGGCCCCCATCCAGCCCTTGCATGGCGATTTTAAAGCCATCGCCTTCCGCGCCAATCAGATTGGCCACCGGCACACGGCACGCATCGAAATTGACCGATGCTGTGGGCTGTGAATGCCAGCCCAGCTTTCGTTCCTGTGCGCCGAAGCTCAGGCCTTCGGTGCCTTTTTCCACGACAATGCAGGAAATGCCCTTGGGCCCATCACCGCCGGTGCGCACCATGCACACATAAATATCGGCCCCCATATCGCCCGCTCCGGAAATGAACGCTTTGGCGCCATTGAGCACATAATGATCCCCGTCGCGCACGGCGCGGGTTTTTAGAGAGGCGGCATCAGACCCGGCAGACGGTTCGGTAAGACAATAGCTGGCAAAGCGCTTCATTTCGGAGAGATCGCCCACCCAGCGTGCCCGTTGTTCATCATTGCCGAATTGGGCAATCATCCAATTGGCCATATTGTGGATGGAAATATAAGCAGCGGTGGAGGGACAGCCATAGGCAAGCTGTTCCATGATCAACGCCGATTCCAGCCGGCTCAGGCCAACCCCGCCATGGTCTTCACTGACATAAATAGCCGCAAAGCCCAATTCCGCTGCAGCGCGCATGGCGTCGACGGGGAAGGTTTTTTCTTCATCCCAAAGGGCGGCAAAGGGCAGCAACCGTTCTTGGGCAAACTGGCGGGCCATGTCGCGGATCAGCGATTGTTCTTCGGTTAGATGAAAGTCCACGGCACACCCTTTCTTATTAGCAGCATCGAATGGGCGGACCATAAACAGGTGCGGCGCAAGGTCAATCCTTCGCGCACGCTTGCAAGGATTTGTGACAGCGTGTTCACGTGGTCACAAAAAACGGACAGGGACAATCAGGTGAAAAACAGGGAGGAAATGGCCGGAGCGGATCAGCGCTTTTTACGGCCACCGCGCCCGCTTTTGCCAAGGCCGATCTGTTTGGCAAATTCCGACCGCCGCTTGGCATAGTTGGGGGCGACCATTGGGTAATCGGCAGGCAGATCCCATTTCGCCCGATATTCATCCGGGGTCATATTATATTTGGACCGCAAATAGCGTTTCAGCATTTTCAGCTTCTTGCCATCTTCCAGGCAAATGATGAAATCGTCGGTAATGGATTTCTTGGGAGAAACAGCAGGCTTTTGCGGCTCCGTCTGGGCGGCTGCTGCGTCATGGGCAAGCGTGTGAAGGCTGCGATGAACGGACGCAATGATCTCCGGTATTTGCGAAGGCGGTACCGGATTGTTGCTGATATAAGCGGTTACAATGTCGGCGACTCTGTTTAGATTTTCTGAGTCTTGTTGATTTTTCTTATTGCTATCAATCATCTCGCGTCATCCTGAAACTGCAAAGCATGTGTCACTTCATACAATATAGAAAAATTCGTTCAAGAAATATTAGATTTTGTAACATTTCATATTATTAATTTACGTTAATCATCTTTCTGGCGTGTCTTTACACGGCATTTTCTTCAAAGGCGCACTTTTTATTCTTTAGGCGGGTCATTGGAGCAATATTTCATCATAGCGGATTTGATATGCCAGTGGTTGCTTGGCGGGACTGAAAAGCTTGTGGTATGACCGCAGCTAGGCGTATGCGATAATGCGCTTCATTGATTTCTCCTTGTTGACCGGGAAAGCATCGCTATGGCTGAACACAGCATTGCCGTTGCCGCAGACCATGCGGGATTGGCTTTGAAAACACAGTTGATCGCCCATCTGGAAACGCGCGGTTGGACGGTGACGGATCTGGGAACCCATGATGGGGAGTCTGTGGATTATCCCGATTATGGATATGCTTTGGCCAAGGTGATTACCGAAGGGCGCGTGCCTTTCGGTTTGGTTGTGTGCGGATCGGGAATTGGTATTTCCATGGCCGCCAACCGTTATCCATCTGTGCGATGCGCTTTGTGTAGCGAGCCGCTATCGGCGCAATTGGCGCGCCAGCATAATGATGCCAATGTATTGGCCCTGGGCGGTCGCTTGATCGGAGAGGCGATGGCCACCACAATTCTGGATGCGTTTCTCGACACGCCGTTTGAAGGCGGGCGCCATCAGCGCCGGGTTGATAAACTTGGCAGCGTTCCGCAAAAGACATCGTGCTGACCGACAGCGAAAAAAGGAAAAGGCTTTATGTCCACCACCCTGAAGAGTGTTTCCCGATCCGATATGGATGGATTTTTCGATGCGCCTTTGGCCCAGTCCGATCCTGATCTTGCTGCAGCGATCAAGAACGAGCTTGGCCGCCAGCAGTCACAGATCGAGCTGATTGCCTCGGAAAACATTGTCAGCCGTGCGGTTTTGGAAGCGCAAGGCTCGGTGCTGACCAATAAATATGCCGAAGGCTATCCCGGCCGTCGCTATTATCAGGGCTGCGAGCATGTGGATGTCGCGGAAAAGCTGGCCATTGACCGGGCCAAAAAGCTGTTCAATTGCGCCTTTGCCAATGTTCAGCCCCATTCCGGTGCCCAAGCCAATGGTGCGGTGATGTTGGCGCTTTTGCAACCGGGCGATACCATTTTGGGCATGTCTTTGGATGCGGGTGGCCATTTGACCCATGGGGCAAAGCCTGCGCTTTCGGGAAAATGGTTTAATGCGGTGCAATATGGTGTGCGCCGTGAAGATGGCTTGATCGATTATGATGAAGTGCAGTCTTTGGCGCGTCAGCATAAACCGCGCATGATTATCGCCGGTGGGTCGGCCTATTCGCGCCATATTGATTTTGCCCGCTTCCGCGAGATTGCCGATTCTGTAGATGCCTATCTTTTTGTGGATATGGCGCATTTCGCCGGATTGGTTGCGGGCGGCGTGCATCCAAGCCCCTTGCCCCATGCCCATGTGGTGACCACCACCACCCATAAAACCCTGCGCGGCCCCCGTGGCGGGATGATTTTGTCCAATGATGAAGATCTGGGCAAAAAGATCAATTCGGCGGTGTTTCCCGGCCTTCAGGGCGGCCCCTTGATGCATGTGATTGCGGCGAAAGCGGTGGCCTTTGGTGAAGCCTTGCGCCCCGGTTTCAAGGCATATGCGGCATCGGTGGTGGAAAACGCCCAGGCCTTGGGGGAACGTTTGCGGGAAAAAGGGTTTGATCTGGTGTCGGGCGGCACCGATACGCATCTGGTTCTGGTGGACCTGCGGCCCAAGGGCATTACCGGCAAAGCAGCCGATGAAGCTTTGGAACGCTCGGGTATTACCTGCAATAAAAACGGCGTTCCCTTCGATCCGCAAAAGCCATTCATCACATCCGGTATTCGCCTTGGCACACCGGCCTGTACCACGCGGGGATTCGGGGTCTCCGAGTTCCAGCTTGTGGGCGATTGGATCACGGAAATTCTTGAAGGTCTGGCCCGGAATGGTGCGGATAATGGAGCCATCGAAGCGGATGTGCGAGGCCGAGTGAAAGCCTTGTGTGAGACGTTCCCCATCTATTCCGGGTTTTGATCCACGCTTTTTGATTTCGGCCCGGCCTTTACGCTATTGACCCGGGATTTGCGACAAGGGGACCATGATGCGCTGCCCATTTTGCGGAAATGAAGATACGCAAGTCAAAGATAGCCGCCCCACAGAGGACCGGTCGGCCATTCGCCGTCGCCGGTTTTGTCCGGGCTGTGTGGCGCGTTTCACCACGTTTGAACGGGTGCAATTGCGCGAATTGATCGTGCTCAAGCGCAATGGGCGGCGCGTTCCCTTTGAGCGGGATAAGCTGCAACGGTCCATTGATATTGCCCTGCGCAAGCGCCCGGTGGAGCCGGATCGGGTAGAGCGTATGGTCAATGGCTTGGTGCGCAGGCTGGAATCCTTAGGCGAAAGCGAGGTGGAAACCGATGCCATCGGCGAGTTGGTGATGGACGCGCTTTCCAATCTCGATCAGGTGGCCTATGTGCGCTATGCCTCGGTCTATCGGAATTTCCGCGAAGCACAGGATTTCGAGAATTTCCTTTCCACCTTGCAAGGGGAAGAGGAAAAACCCGCCCCTGTTGACGATTAGGCCAATGCCGTGATTGCGCCGCCCGACCCGAAATTTATGGACATGGCCTTGCGCCTTGGGGCGCGGGGCTTGGGCCGGGTTGCCCCCAATCCGGCGGTGGGCTGTGTGATCGTGCGGGATGGCCATGTGGTGGGGCGTGGCTGGACGGCGCCGGGTGGCAGGCCCCATGCGGAAACCGTGGCGCTGGCACAGGCCGGAGCGGCGGCAAAGGGCGCAACCGCCTATGTCACCTTGGAGCCTTGCGCCCATCATGGCCGCACACCCCCTTGTGCCGATGCCTTGATTGCGGCCGGAATTTCTCATGTCGTGGTGGCGGTGGGGGACCCTGATCCGCGTACCAATGGCCAGGGCATTGCCCGGCTGCAACAGGCGGGCCTTCATGTGGATATGGGGCTGCTTGGGGATCGCGCCGTCGATAGCCATCAAGGGTTTTTCCTGAAGGTGCGCAAAGGCCGCCCGATGATTGCGTGCAAGATTGCTCAATCTTTGGACGGGTGTATCGCCAGCAGCACCGGCCACAGCAAATGGATCACCGGCGTTGCGGCCCGCCACCATGGGCATATGCTGCGCGCCAGCCATGACGCCATTCTGGTCGGCGCTGGCACCTATCGCGCTGACCGGCCATCTTTGGATTGTCGGGTGCCGGGGCTGGAAGATCGTTCCCCCCAAAAAATTCTGATGACTACACGCCCGCCTGCCGATTTGCCCCGATATTGGTGGAGCACCATCAAAAATACGAAAAAAAATGCGGATAGTGCCCATCAAGAAGCCCAGGGACAGATCATTGCCGTAGATGGGGATGAAACCGGCCACCCTTGTGTCAAAGATTTGTCCCATAAGCTGGGGCAAAGGGGGATCACCCGGCTTTTGGTTGAAGGAGGGGCCGCGATCACGGCCGCGTTTTTGCGGGCAGGGCTGGTGGATCGGCTTTATCTTTATACGGCGCCCAAGCTGATCGGTGCAGATGGGCGGGCTTCCGTTGCGGGGCTGTCTGTTCAGGATGTGATGGCGGATGCCCCGCATTTTCGCAAGATTTCAGAACGGACCCTTGGCGAAGACGCTTTGTCGGTTTATGTACGCGCCTGACCATGTAAGGAGCTCGGATGTTCACAGGAATTGTCACCGATGTGGGGCGTATCCGCTCGGTTGAGCAAAAAGGCGATGTGCGCATCGTGATCGAAACAGCTTATGACACCCAAAGCATCGATCTTGGGGCGTCCATTGCCTGTGCGGGTGTGTGCCTGACAGTGGTGGATAAGGGGCAGGATCAATCAACGGGCTGGTTTGCCGTGGATGTGAGCCGGGAGACCTTGTCTTGCACAGCTTTGGGCGATTGGCGGCCCGGTGTGGCTGTGAATCTTGAACGCTCTTTGCGGGTTGGCGATGAAATGGGCGGCCATATCGTTAGTGGCCATGTGGACGGAGTGGGGGAAATCCTTGAAATCACTCCCAAGGCAGGCTCGAAAGAGATTTTGTTTTCCATGCCCGATGATATCGCTCCCTATATCGCCCGCAAGGGGTCGGTCACGGTGAATGGCGTGTCATTGACGGTGAATGCGGTGTCCGATCCGCCCGGTGCGGCTTTTTCGGTGAATATGATCCCGCACACTTTGATGGAAACGTCTTTTCGTGATGCTGGTGAAGGCGACCGGGTGAATCTGGAAATTGATATTCTTGCGCGTTATCTCGCCCGACTTTCAGGCCGTGATTGACGTTTGAGCGCGAGTGACTATTGGAAAGGGACGTGAATGTCCGAGAGTTTTTTGTCCAGCATCGAAGAGGTAATCGAAGATGCCCGTAATGGACGCATGTTCATTCTGGTGGATGATGAAGACCGGGAAAATGAGGGTGATCTGATTATCCCGGCACAAATGGCAACGCCTGAAGCGATCAATTTCATGGCCAAGCATGGCCGGGGCCTTATTTGCCTGTCCCTGACCCGGCAGCGGGCGGAAGATCTTGGTTTGTCCTTGATGAGCCAGGAAAATGCCAGCCGCCATCAAACCGCCTTCACCGTTTCTATTGAAGCCCGCGAAGGGGTGACAACGGGGATTTCCGCCGCGGATCGCGCCCGGACCATTCAGGTGGCCATTGATAGCGCCCGTGGCCGCGATGATCTGGCAACGCCGGGCCATGTGTTTCCATTGGTGGCCCGCGATGGCGGGGTTCTGGTGCGCGCCGGTCATACGGAAGCCTCGGTGGATATTTCACGGCTGGCGGGGCTTAATCCCTCGTCGGTGATCTGCGAGATCATGAATGAAGATGGCACCATGGCGCGGTTGCCCGATCTGATGGGCTTTGCGCAGCTTCATGGGCTGAAAGTGGCCACCATCCGCGATCTGATTGCTTATCGCCTGAAGAATGACAGCCTTGTGGATGCGGTAAGCGAAACCGAAATCACCAGCCTTTATGGCGGCGAATGGCAGATGAAAACCTATGTCAATCGCGCCGAATATGCGGAACATATCGTTTTGGTGAAAGGGGATCTGAGCGGACCCGACCCTGTCTTGGTGCGGATGCATGCCATCAGCCTGTTTGATGATATTCTGGCCGAAGACAATGGCCGGGCCGGACAGCTGCATCAGGCCATGCGCTGTATCGGCAAGGAAGGGCGCGGCATTGTGGTGATTATCCGCGATGTGCGGCCTGATCGCCTGACGCAGGAAATGCAGGCCCGCAGCACGCCTAAGAAAAAGCAAGCGGTGGCGACGGCAGCCGCCTTGCGGGATTATGGCATCGGGGCGCAGATTCTTTTGGATCTTGGTGTGCGTGATCTTGTGCTTTTATCCAATACGCAACATAACATCGTTGGACTTGAGGGCTATGGCCTCAATATCGTAGAACAACGCACCATCCCCTTAGACGGCTGATTGAACATAATGGCAGACCCCTTGAACCTATTGATCGTAGAAGCGCGCTTTTACGAAGACCTCGCCGATGAGCTTTATGCTGGCGCCGCAGAATTTTTAAGCGCCAAGGGCGTGCATGTGGACCGTATTCAGGTTCCCGGCGCGTTTGAAATTCCTGCCGCTATCGCCTTTGCCGATCAAGCGAGGAAAAACGGCACCGGCCCGCGCTATGATGCCTATGTGGCTTTGGGTGTCGTTATTCGTGGCGAAACCAGCCACTATGATTATGTGTGCGGGGAAAGTGCGCGGGGCTTGCAAGATCTGGCTATCCGCGACCATTTGGCCATAGGCTATGGCATATTGACCGTGGAAAATGGCGATCAGGCATGGGCCCGGGCCGATCGCAAGCGCGGCAATAAAGGCCGTGCCGCCAGTGAAGCGGCGTTGGCAATGGCGGGTTTGAAACGGCGTTTTGGAGTGAAGGCATGACCGAAAAGCAAGCCGCACAAGGCCCGGCACGGCCCCGCAAGGGAAAGAAGCCATCCGGTGGGGCGCGTTCAGCGGCGCGGCTTGGTGCGGTTCAGGCACTTTATCAGCTTGAGCACAATCCCGATGCCGATCCACGCCATGTGGTCACAGAATTTCGCGCCTTTCGTTTGGGGCGGGAAATCGAAGGCGATCAATATGCGGATGCGGACCAGAATCTGTTCGCCGATATTGTGCTGGGAACCATCGAACAGGTGCACAGCATCGATGACAAGCTGAAAGGCGCATTGGCTGCCAATTGGCCGCTGGATCGGCTGGAATCGGTGTTGCGGGCGATCCTGCGTGCCGCCACCTATGAACTGACCGCGCGTCCCGATGTGCCCACGGCTGTGGTCATCAATGAATATATGGATGTGGCCCATGCCTTTTTTGACGGGGCAGAGCCGGCTTTCGCCAATGGAGTGCTGGACCGGCTGGCCCGCGATATCCGGTCCTGAGCTTTTTCGCCAAGAGCGCGAAAACAAGGCGGGTTTGGATCGGGGATTTGACGGATGGATGAATTTTCTCTGATCGACAGCATTTTTTCCCGCTTGACCACAAGCGGCTCTCCCGCCCTAGGTTTGGGAGATGATGCGGCTCTTTTTTCACCGCCCGATGGCTATGATCTGGTGGTCACCAAAGACATGATGGTGTCGGGGCGGCATTTTTTCTCCAACGACCCAATGGATCTGGTGGCGCGCAAATTATTGCGGGTGAACCTGTCCGATCTGGCGGCCATGGGGGCAAAGCCTTTGGGCTATTTGTTGGGCCTGGCCTTTCCGGATACATTGGATAGCGGCCTTGCCACAGAGCTTTCCAAGGGGCTTTTGGAAGATCAGAAAAAATTCGGCATCGCCCTTTATGGAGGCGATACGGTATCCGGGGCGGGCAAACTTGTTTTGTCATTGACCGCCATTGGATATGTGGAAAAAGGACAGGCCCTGCGCAGGAACGGTGCCAAGCCGGGGGATCTGGTTTTTGTAAGCGGCACCATTGGTGATGCGGCTCTTGGCCTTAAATGCCTTATGGGGGACTGTCCCTCTGATGCGGCGCTGGTCCGTCGCTATCATGTGCCTTTGCCGCGCTTGGCCTTGGGCGCGAATCTTGTGGGCCTTGCCAGTGCGGCCCTCGATATTTCCGATGGATTGATTGCCGATCTGGGCCATATATGTGCGCAAAGCCGGGTGGGGATGCGCATTGAGGCGCGCCGCCTGCCTTTGTCTGATGCCGCGCGACATATGCTTGCGGATAACCCCGATCTATTGCGAACGGTGCTGACCGGCGGCGATGATTATGAGCTGGCCTTTACCGCGCCGCCAGAAAATGCCGATGCGATAAAGGCTGCCGCAAAATCGGCCAATGTGCCGATTATGGACATTGGTAGTGTGGAAAAGGGCGATGCGGTGATTGTGGTGGAAGAAGACAGCACAAGCCGGGCGTGGGGAGCGGGCGGCTTTCGGCATCCTTGATACCATAAACAGATGATCGCATGATCATTAAGAAGAAGCGGAGAAAACGGTAATGGCAGAAAAAGACGCGGTGGAATTGGAAGCGGGTGGTCGTCCGCGGGGGCTGCTTTTTCTGGTGGCGGGCATTGTTGCCGGGGTGCTGATCGGCGGAGCTGCGGTTTTCTTCTTTCTTTCCGGCGGGGATGAGAGCGCAAGCGTGCAAGATGAAGCCGCCATCGAAGAACAGGCACAGGCCGCCAAGGAAAAGGCGGAAAAGAAGATCGATCTTCTGGTGGTTCCGGTGCGGCGTTTTGCTTTGCCCTTGATCGATAATGATAACCGGATTCTTGGCTATATGTGGGTGGATCTGGCGTTTGAAGTGGATGGCCCGGACAACCAGTCCTATGTGGCCGCACGTTTGCCGGAATTACGCGATGGCTTTTTGCGCGATCTCAATAGCCGGCAGACCACGCAGACCGATCGTCCCGGCGCTCTGGATTTCGATCTGGTCCATGATCGCCTTTTAGAAATGACCCATCAGGTGATGGGGAAGGGCCATGTGCTGAATGTGCGCATTACCAATGCCCAGCGGGTTCCTGAATAATCTTTGATCCCTGCTTTTCCTTGTTTTGGTTTTGATTTTACGCGTTCAGATGTCTTTTGGCATCTTGCGCATGGAAAAACCTGCCCCTAAGCTCAATTGATCCAAAAGCCGCATAAAAAACAATCAGCGGCATGCGGCCCTTTTTGGGCCTGCATAAAAAAGATGGGCCGTGCCTTTGGCGCGTTTCACTGGATCATATATAGGGGAGAAGCGTTCATGCCAGTTTTATATGTGGCCATAGCGGGGGGTATTCTTGCCATCGTTTATGGTATCTGGGCGACCCGATCGGTGCTGTCCGCCGAGGCCGGGAATGACCGGATGAAAGAAATTGCCGGATATATTCAGGTTGCTGCGGGGGCTTATCTTAATCGCCAATATCGGGCCATTGCTCTGGTGGGCGTGGCCGTGGCGGTCTTGTTGTTCATTTTTCTCAAACTTTGGCCTGCCATCGGTTTTGTTCTGGGGGCTGTCCTTTCGGGTGCTGCCGGTTATATCGGCATGCTGATTTCCGTACGCGCCAATGTGCGCACCACCCAGGGCGCTATGGAAAGCCTGCAAAAAGGGCTGTCCATTGCCTTTCGCGCTGGTGCAGTCACCGGCATGCTGGTTGCCGGTCTCGCCCTTTTGGCGGTGGCTGGATATTATACCTTCCTCACCCATGTCATGGGATTTGATGCCACCAGCCGTATCGTGATCGATAGCCTTGTGGCTTTGGGCTTTGGCGCATCGTTGATTTCTATTTTCGCCCGTCTTGGCGGCGGCATCTTCACCAAAGGTGCGGATGTGGGGGCCGATCTTGTGGGCAAGGTGGAAGCCGGTATCCCTGAAGACGACCCGCGCAATCCGGCCGTGATCGCCGATAATGTGGGGGATAATGTGGGTGATTGCGCTGGCATGGCCGCGGATTTGTTTGAAACCTATGTGGTGACAGTGGGCGCGACCATGGTTTTGTCGGCGCTGTTCTTGAAAGGCGGCGCGGTCGAATTGATGTCCTTGCCGCTGATTATCGGCGGCGTGTGTATCGTCACGTCGATCATCGGCACGTTCTTTGTGAAACTGGGGGCAAAGCAATCTATCATGGGGGCCCTTTACAAGGGGTTCGGCGTGACGACCTTCTTGTCATTGATTGCCATTTATTTCGCCATGGATTGGGCGCTTGGGGCCGAAGGCCTGCAGCAAGTGTTCTCCACCGATGACCGCAGCTTCACCGGTATGGATCTGTATCTGTGCGGTGTGGTGGGTTTGGCTGTTACCGGGCTTTTGATCTTTATCACCGAATATTACACCTCGACGGATTATCGGCCGGTACGTTCCATCGCCAAGGCATCGGAAACAGGGCATGCCACCAATGTCATTCAGGGTCTTGCCGTTTCATTGGAAGCGACCGCTTTGCCGGTTCTGGTGATTTCTGCCGGAATTATTATCGCCTACAGCCTTGCGGGTGTGTTGGGGCTTGGCTTTGCCGCAACGGCGATGCTGGCCTTGGCGGGCATGGTGGTGGCGCTGGATGCCTATGGTCCGGTGACAGATAATGCCGGCGGTATTGCGGAAATGGCCGATCTGGACGATAGCGTGCGAGAACGCACCGATGCGCTGGATGCGGTGGGGAATACCACAAAGGCGGTGACCAAGGGCTATGCTATTGGGTCGGCTGCACTGGCCGCATTGGTTTTGTTTTCGGCCTATACGGCGGATATCGAAACCTATTTCTCTGGCTTGACCGTCGATTTCAGCCTTTCCAATCCTTATGTGGTTGTGGGGCTGTTTTTAGGGGCTTTGCTGCCCTATCTGTTCGGGGCCATGGGCATGACGGCTGTGGGCCGTGCCGGTGGGGCTGTGGTGGAAGAGGTGCGCCGCCAGTTCCGTGAAAAACCGGGAATTATGCTGGGCACCGAAAAGCCCGATTATGCACGGTCGGTGGATCTTTTGACCAAAGCGGCGATCAAGGAAATGATTTTGCCGTCTTTGTTGCCGGTTCTGGCACCGATTGTCGTATATGTGGTGATCAACCAGATCGCAGGGCAGGCGCAGGCCTTTTCCGCTGTGGGAGCGCTGCTTTTGGGGGTGATCGTGTCTGGATTGTTCGTGGCGATTTCCATGACTGCCGGTGGTGGGGCATGGGATAATGCCAAGAAATATATCGAAGACGGCAACCATGGCGGCAAAGGCTCGGAAGCCCATAAAGCCGCTGTCACCGGCGACACGGTGGGCGATCCTTATAAGGATACAGCCGGCCCTGCGGTGAACCCGATGATCAAGATCACCAATATCGTGGCTTTGTTGTTGCTGGCTTTCTTGTCTCACTAAGCCTGGAGCAACAGCGAAACTCTAAAGGCCAAGAAAAAAGCGCCCTGCATTTTGTGCGGGGCGCTTGTTTTTTTGTTTGCGTTTATTGTTCGGCCTGCGGCTTGCCTATAGGCGCTTGAAGCGGTTTCAGGCTGCAGATGGGGAAGGATCAGGTGCCTGGCGGGCCGCCTCCGCCCGGTCCAGCCGGTCCAACGCGCCCGATGCCGCGTAATAATTGCTCGAAAAATCCGAGGGTTTTGCCACGGATCGGCGTGATGGCATTGCGCGGGTCGATTTCTTGAGAATCGGCCAGATCATAGCGCCTTACATCGGCAACGGTGCCGCCATCGTCGAATTGCACCTCGATCACCAATTGGGACAAGGGCCGCTCTTCAATGAAGCCTCGTGTCACTGTGTCGCGGGAAATATAGTACCAAATCTCTTCCCCGAAGGCACTGGTGATCGAGGGCGACCCCATCATTTCCTGTACGGAATTGCGGTTGTCGACACCGGGGGAAATCGCCTCTGCCAGTTCTTCATCCACCACATAGCCGCGCGTTTGCACAGCGGTGGTGCATGCAGAAAGCAGGCTTCCTACGATGATCGTTGCCGCCATATTTCTGAAAATGGACATCTTCCGAACGCCTGTCATGTACGCAATCACCGCAAAAGAAAAAAGCCTTTGCTTGACCTTTTGAGGCCAAGCGGCGAATGATCGCAGATACAGCCACTTCCAACCCAGTCCGTCAAGTCTGCAAACAGGACCATGTCGACATTGATCAAATTTTTGAAAAACCTGTTTTCTCCTTCAGCGGGGCGTGAGGGGGCGATTACGCTTTACAGCCATGCGGTCGCACAGGCGCGGCGGGCGGAGTTTTACACCGATCTGGGGGTTCCCGATACCCTTGACGGTCGTTTCGATATGGTTGTTTTACATGTATATTTGTTGCTTGACCGGCTGAATGCCAGCGAGGACCTTTGCACAGATGTGCAAATGGTTTTACAAGAGGCCTTGTTTGCCGATCTGGATCGCACTTTGCGTGAAATCGGTGTGGGCGATCTGGCTGTGGGGCGCCATGTAAAAGAAATGGCTTCGGCTTATTTCGGGCGCTTGAAAGCCTATGATGCGGCTCTTGAGTCGCGTGATGATGCCCCGTTGATTGAGGCATTGGGCCGCAATGTGTGGCGCGGCACACCGCCTGAAGGGGATGCACCCGTGCGACTGGCGCATTATATTCGTAAGCAAGCGGCCCATCTGGAGGGCCTTTCTGATGAGGATTTGTGCGCGGGCACCATAGCCTTTCTCGACCCTATCAAGGAGACTGTAACCTCGTGAGCGACTTCACCAAAATTGTAACCCTGCGTGATGTGGAAAATGGCCCGGTTTCGATCCGGCTTGAGGCCGATGCACATGCCCGTTCTGATTTGGCCCAACGCTTTGATCTGATCGCCATCGATCATTTGTCAGGTCAGGTGGAGGCGCAGAAAATACCGGACGGCATCCGCCTCGAAGGGGTTGTAACGGCACAGGTAACGCAAAAATGCGCCATCAGCCTCGATCCGGTGGAAAGCCATATTGATGACAGGTTTGCCATCCGTTTTCTGGACGCGCCTTTGCCGATGGAAGCCGATGAAATGGTGGTGGATGTGGATGAAGAGGATGTGGACATTCTGACACAAGGGGCGGTGGATGTGGCCGAGATTCTGGCCCAGACCGTGTCTTTGGCACTTGATCCTTTTCCGCGTGCGCCGGGCGTTGATTTGCCCCCGATCATCAAAACGGAAGCGCAGGTGAAAGCGGATCAAGAGGCACAGAAAAAAGCGGACAACCCATTTGCGGATCTTAAAAAACTTTATGACAAGGCTTGAAGCCGAAAATTTTGGCAGTATTTTGCGACACTGCTATGAAGCAGGCGCGATCCGCGCTGTTTTCGGCATTTGCCAGGCTTTTGGCGCATATGAAATACGTGTACCGGGATAGGTATCATTGAATAAGCATCTGACAGTGGCGCTCGACGCCATGGGCGGCGACGAAGCGCCAGCGATTGTCGTGCACGGGGCTGAAATTGCCCGTGAGCGCTTTCCCGAAGCACGGTTTCTTTTCTTTGGCCGTGAATCCGAAATCAAACCCCTTCTCGATGCCTCTCCGGCATTGGCGCAGGTCAGTACGCTGATCCATACGGACGATGTGGTTTCAAGCGAAGACAAGCCTGCGCGGGCCTTGCGGCGAGGGCGGAAATCTTCCATGGCGCTGGCCATAGAGGCGGTCAAGGCGGGTGATGCGGATGTGGCGGTGTCTGCGGGCAATACCGGGGCCTTGATGGCGCTGGCAAAATTCATCCTGCGTACGCTTCCCAGCATTGACCGGCCTGCTTTGGCGTCCCTTTTGCCCACCTATAAGGGCGAATGTGTGATGCTGGATCTGGGCGCCAATGTGGAATGTGACGCCTCGAATCTCGTGGAATTCTCGGTAATGGGCGCAGCCTTTGCGCGCACGGTTTTGGGGCTTCAGCGGCCCAAGCTCAGTCTTCTCAATATCGGTGTGGAAGAACTGAAGGGGAATGAAGAGGTTAAAGAAGCTGCGGAAATTTTGCGCAATTCCGATCTGCCGCTTGAATTTGCGGGATTCATCGAAGGTGATATGATCGGGGCAGGCAGTGCCGATGTGGTGGTGACAGACGGCTTTACCGGCAATGTGGCCCTGAAAACAGCGGAAGGCACCGCCCGGCTTATTGGCAGCTTGGTCCGTGATGCCTTTCAATCCTCCACCCGCGCGAAACTGGGCTATCTGATGGCCCGGCGCGGATTGGATGGCTTGCGATCCCATCTTGATCCCAACAATCATAATGGTGCCGTGATGTTGGGGTTGAATGGATTGGTGGTGAAAAGCCATGGTGGTGCGTCAATATCGGGTTTTGCAACAGCCATTGGGGTTGCGATCGATATGGCGCGACACAATCTTATCCATCTGATCACTCAAGATCTTGGTGGCGTTTTTATGGGTCAGTCCGTTGAGGACGAGGCTCCTTTGTCCAATCCTGATAAGGAGGCTTCGTCCAGGTGACTGTTATTCGCTCTGTTCTTCGCGGCTGCGGTAGTTATCTGCCCAAACGCATCATGTCCAACGAGGATATGACCGAAATTGTGGATACCAGCGATGACTGGATCGTTGAGCGCACGGGTATCCGACAGCGCCATGTGGCCCATGCGGATGAAAAGACCTCCGATCTGGCGATCAATGCCGCCAAACGTGCTCTGGAAATGGCCGGGATCGATGGGGATGAACTGGATTTGATCGTGGTGGCTACGGCAACACCGGATGAAACCTTCCCCGCTACGGCGACCACAGTGCAAGCGGCTCTTGGCATGACAAAAGGCTTTGCCTTTGATCTTCAAGCCGTGTGTTCCGGCTTTGTTTATGCTTTGGCAACGGCTGATAATTTCATTAAGGCCGGGCAAGTGAAGCGGGCACTGGTGATTGGGGCGGAAACCTTTACCCGTATTCTTGATTATGAAGACCGGACCACTTGCGTGTTGTTTGGCGACGGGGCAGGGGCTGTGGTTCTGGAAGCTGCAGAGGGCGCCGGAGAGGCAAGCGATCAAGGGATTTTAAGCAGTCACTTACATTCCGATGGCCGTTTCCACGATATGCTTTATGTGGATGGCGGGCCATCTTCTACCGGCACCAGTGGCCATGTGCGCATGAAAGGCCGGGAAGTGTTTCGCCATGCGGTGGTAAATCTGGCCGCTGTGGTGGAGGAGGTGCTGCAGGCTGTGGGGCTGGAGTCGTCTGCTATTGATTGGCTGGTGCCCCATCAGGCCAATCGCCGGATTCTGGATGGAACGGCCAAGAAGCTTAATCTTTCCGCTGAAAAAGTCATTGTTACAGTGGATCGCCACGCCAATACATCGGCCGCATCCATTCCTTTGGCGCTGGATGAAGCGGTTCGCGATGGCCGTGTGAAGCGGGGTGATCTTTTGTTATTGGAGGCCATGGGCGGCGGCTTTACCTGGGGGGCGTGTTTGCTGCGCTGGTAAGGATGATCTGGTATTCTGGTAGATCTCCGTATATAGTTTGGTAAATAGCGCTAAGACCTTGATTGACATATAGTCTTTAGCGACCTAAAGTGAGCATCTGGATCTCAGGGGAACGGCTATGTCAAAGCACACCGTCACACGGGCTGAATTATCAGAAGCAGTTTATCAAGAAGTGGGATTGTCACGCAATGAATCCTCCGATCTTGTGGAACAGGTTCTGGATGCTGTGAGTGATGCCCTGATCGCTGGTGAGAATGTAAAAATATCATCTTTTGGCAGCTTTGTTCTGCGTGACAAAGGCGGGCGCATCGGGCGCAATCCCAAAACCGGCGAGGAAGTGCCGATTGACCCGCGCCGGGTTCTGGTATTTCGCCCCAGCCAGGTGATGAAAGATCGTATCAACGCTTCGCTCAAGGGGGCAGGCGGAGCCTGAGCCGGAGGAACGGCGCGTGGCTCTTGACATGCCAAAAACATCAAGCAAAACGGATGTGCCAGTGCCGCGCACTGGCAATGGGTCTGCGGCTGTGGCTGACGGGAAGGCTGGCCATGAAAAAGCGGATCATGAAAAGTCCGACCGGGCCTTTCGCACCATTGGCGAGGTATCGGAGCTTCTGGATCTTCCCCAGCATGTTTTACGCTTTTGGGAAACGCGCTTTACCCATATCCGCCCGCTGAAGCGGGGCGGTAACCGGCGCTATTATCGGCCTGCCGATATTGACCTTTTATGCGCCATAAAAACGCTGCTTTATGAAGAAGGCATCACCATCAAGGGGGTGCAAAAGCGCTTTCGTGAACAAGGGGTGCGGGCGACAGTTCTGTCGGTTCTAGAGCCTTCCCGGGCAGATGAGGGCGCGGAACTGGCGAATGCGGATAAAGACGCAGCACAGAACGATGCGAGGCAAGACTCGGACCATGGCTATCCTGAGAAGGCTGTAAGCGCCGCATGTGAAGATGCTTCGTCTGGCGAAGATGGACTGTCTGCTGACCAGCAGCCTGATATGTCGTTTTCCGGTGCCGCATCCGGCCTGTCCGCCCAGGCTGTTCAACCGGGTGAGTCTGCACCGGCTGGTCTGTCGAAAAAAACACTTGGCGACATATTGGCTGAACTTCGGGAATTGAGAGCCCTTTTGGATTAAGGCCAAGGGATTTTGCTTTTCAGCCCCGCTGCGTGTGAATAAGGGCGAGATGCTATTATGGCCAACAAAACACAGCCGACAGATCACTCCCCAAACCAATTTCTAGAGTCCCTTGAGAGTCCGGCACAAAAAGCGGATGCCCGGATACTGCTGGAGATGATGCAGCGCATTACCGGCGAGCCAGCAATCATGTGGGGCAAGGCGATTGTCGGCTTTGGGCGATACCATTATCGTTATGCCAGTGGGCGAGAGGGGGACTGGATGCTGACGGGCTTTTCCCCGCGCAAAGGCTCTTTATCTGTTTATATAATGCCCGGTTTTGAATGCTATCAACAAAAACTCAAACAGCTCGGGCCTGTGAAAACAGGAAAATCTTGCCTTTATATCAAACGCTTGTCCGATGTCGATCTTGACGTTTTGCAACATATCATTGCCGATTCTGTTATCAAGATGCGGGCAAGAACAGAGGCAGGATCGACCTGAAATTATAGTGCAAAGCTAAAGTCAGATGAACCGTCCCATATGTTTTGACAAAACGATCCAAGAAAGTCGTTTTCATGGTTGCACCGATGGGCCGTTCACGCTTATAAGAGCGGCCGTCGCCTTACGGAGCGTAGCGCAGTCTGGTAGCGCACTACACTGGGGGTGTAGGGGTCGTGGGTTCAAATCCCGCCGCTCCGACCATTAAAAGCGACAGACGGGGATGGTTTAGCAATTGTTAGGCCATTCCCGTTTTTATGTCTCCCGGCTTCCGGACTGTAAATAAGGTGCAGAGGGCTAGACAGATGAAAGGCGATGGGGTATGAACCGCGCCTTACTCGGATTTGACGGGTAGATATCGTTTGCGGGCCGTTAGCTCAGTGGTAGAGCAGCTGACTCTTAATCAGCGGGTCCGGGGTTCGAACCCCCGACGGCCCTCCAATAAAATCAAGCACTTGGTCAGAAATGGCCAGGTGTTTTTTTGTTCGGGAGCTCTTCTGGTGGAACTGCGGCGCAGGCCTTGTTGATCAGGGGGGGGGCAAAAAAAAGGCCGCCACGAATGGCAGCCCCTAGAAAGGTGGGTGATGCTTTTGGCGCCACCGTTCGTGGTTCGTAAACGCTACAATGTCTTATGGCCAATATTTGGCCGCTGCGACGTGCAGATGTGCATGTAACGTACCGTACAGTTCAATAAAATGCAAGGACTATGAAATCGTTTCCAAAGGGGTGTTTGTGGGTGGGCGGCGGACAGATGGTTGCAGCCTTGCCATAATTCTGTGATCTTCTTTCCTGCGAATAGAAGGGGCTTCATAATGAATTCAGAGACCGGCTCTTACGCTTCGGTGCGAAAGTCGACACAAAAGAGAGATGTGATTTTGGCGGCCGCACGGTCCGTTTTTTTGGATGTTGGTTATAAAGCTGCCAGTATCAATGAAATCGTCAAGCTGGCCGGAGGGTCAAAATCGACGCTGTATGGATATTTCCCAACGAAGGAAGCTTTGTTTGAAGCGGTGGCCATATCCACCATGAGCGAATTGGAAACCATTTCGCATCTGCCGGATAACCAAAGCCTGGATATGCGCGAAGGATTGATACTGTTTGCGCGGAATCTGTTGAAACTGGCCACATCGGATAAAAATATCGATCTGGCCCGTATCGTGATTGCGGAAGCAAAGCGCGCGCCGGAATTGGGCGAGATTTTTTATCGGCGCGGGCCTGTGCGGGCCTCCCGCTGGTTGACGGGTTTCATGGCGGATCAACGCGCCAAAGGCATCAAGATCAAAGGCGGTGACCGGGAGGCGGCGGACTGGTTTATGTCGAAGCTTCTGCATCGCTGGATCTTTGAACGCCTGTGTGTGAATGGTCCGGTGCCCGATGCCTTTGAAATCGAAAATGACGTGCGGATGGCGGTGGACGGGTTCATGGAATGTCATGTCTGCGGCTCTGCCGAGGAACGCCTGTGATGAAGCTGATTGTTGGTATCGGGGGCGCAAGTGGGGCCATTTACGGCATCCGGATTCTGGAAGCGCTTAGCCATATGCCAGAGGTTGAAACCCATCTGGTGATGAGCCGCACCGCCAAGATTACCATTGGCGCTGAAACCGATTGGGAGCCAAAAGCTGTCGAGGCACTTGCCGATGAAGTGCATAAAATCGGCAATGTGGCGGCGAGCATTGCCAGCGGGTCTTTTCCTATGGACGGCATGATATTCGCGGCATGTTCGATGAAGAATTTGTCGGCGGTGGTGCATTCCAATGCCGATGATTTGCTGAGCCGGGCGGCTGATGTGTGCCTGAAGGAGCGTCGTAAGCTGGTGCTGATGCCACGGGAAACACCGCTGCATCTGGGGCATTGCAAGCTGTTTTATGAAGCGGCCCAATTGGGGGCCATTATTGCCCCGCCAATGCCGGGATTTTATGGCCGACCCAAAACGGTGGATGATGTGATCAATCATAGCGTGGGCCGGGTATTGGATTTGTTTGGTCTGGATGCCAATCTCGCCAAGCGCTGGTCCGGCCTTCCATGATCGATAAAGACGCCGAAGCATTCTGGGATTTTTCCCTGTCCCTTTATGGAAAGGATGGGGTGGCCCCTGCCTGTCTTGCATTACAAGACAAGCAAGAGGCGGATGTGAATATTCTGCTTTATCTCTGTTATCTTGTGGTGAGCGGACAGCGCCTTTTGGATCGCAGCGATATGGCGGTTCTCATGGAAAAAACCGATGAGATACGGAGCACGGTCATTGCGCCGATGCGGGCCTTGCGCCGACGCTTGAAAACCATGGCCGCATCAAATCCGATGTTGGAGCCGGTATATCGCACCGCCAAGGATGCAGAATTGGCCGCAGAAAAATCCCAGCAGTTTGAATTGGTCCGCCATGGCCGCGCTTTGGGTATCCCTTTTCCAAAAGACGATGATCCGGCGCCGCATTTGCGAACCGCTATATATATTTTTTTAAACAAGAAGGAAACGGCGCTTGATCCCGAAAGCGCCCAGGCCATAAACACGGTCATTATGGCGGCAGTGCAGATGAGGCCTGCCCGAAAACAAAGCGGATATGGTGAAGAATAAGGAGCTGAAATAATGCCAACACTTTATGTCACGGATTGGTCCGGCAAAGAGCATGTGATCGAAGGGCGTGCCGGAACGTCTGTGATGGAATCTATCCGGTCGGCCGGGATTGATGATCTGGCTGCCATCTGTGGCGGTTGCTGTTCTTGTGCCACCTGTCATGTTTATGTGGATGCCGATTGGCTGGCCAAATTGCCGGAACAAGAAGAAGACGAATACGAACTGGTTTCCGATACGTCCGTTTATAAAGAAACGTCACGGTTATCCTGCCAGCTTCCTGTGAGTGATGCGCTGGACGGCTTGCGTCTTACCATTGCGCCGGAAGACGGTTGAGCACAGGGCCGTTTGTCGTTTCTCTTTATTGAAAGGTCCCAAAATGAGCGCTCCGCGTAGTTTCGATCTTGTTGTTTATGGCGCCACCGGTTTCACGGGGAAGCTGGTTGCGGAATATATCGCTACGACTTATGGGGCGGGGCCGCGTCCGCGTTGGGCCATGGCCGGGCGAAATCTGGAAAAACTGGCGAAGACCCGTGATGATCTGGGATTGCCCGAAGATTTCCCGCTTATTGTCGCTGATGGATCGCAGCCGGAAACGCTGGTTGATCTGGTCAAACAGACGCGCCTGATCCTGACCACTGTTGGACCTTATCAGCTTTATGGATCGGCTTTGGTGAAAGCCTGTGCCGATGCGGGGACGGATTATGTGGATCTGTGCGGTGAACCGGCATGGATGCGTCAGATGATCGATGCCCATGCTGAAACGGCGCAGAAAAGCGGGGCGCGGATCGTTTTCTCTTGCGGGTTCGATTCGGTTCCCTTCGATCTGGGCGTGCTGTTTTTACAAAAGGAAGCCCGCAAAACGCTGGGGGCTCCGGTAAAGACAGTGAAAGGTCGGGTGCGCAAGATGAAAGGCAGCTTTTCCGGCGGCACAGCAGCCAGCTTGAAAGCCACATTGGCTGCCGCGGCGCAGGATCCGGACATTTTAAATCTTTTGCGCAATCCTTTTGCGCTGACCCCCGGCTTTGAAGGGGTCCGCCAGCCTTCGGGAGCCAAGCCTTATTATGATGAAGACTGCGGATCTTGGGCTGCGCCTTTTATCATGGCCGCCATTAACACCCGCAATATACATCGCAGCCATGCGCTTTTGGGACATCCTTGGGGCGAAGACTTCACCTATGAGGAAATGCTGCTGACCGGGCCGGGCGAACAAGGAGAGGCCGTGGCCAAAGCGGTGGCCGAAGACAAATCCATGATGAAGGAAGATGGCTTGAAGCCGGGCGAGGGGCCAAGCCGTGAAGAACGCGAAAGCGGCTCTTATGATGTGCTATTCATCGGAAAGGCGGACGATGGTCGCTCGGTGCGTGTCTCGGTCAGCGGGGATCGGGATCCGGGATACGGCTCTACATCAAAGATGATTACCGAATGCGCCTTGTGCCTGTTGAACGACCTGCCTGATCTGAAAGGTGGCATCTGGACACCGGCAGCCGCGATGGGAGAGGCATTGATCCCGCGCCTGACCAAAAATGCGGGGTTGACCTTCAGGGTTGAAACAGCCTGATTGTCGCCCGCGCCATAATTGCTCCATAAGAAAACGGCGGGTATTGCCCGCCGTTTTTTCTGTGCTCTTGCACCTTTGACATCTGTGCCGTTATTAGCCCGCAAGGGCGGCTGGTTCTTCCGGTGCTGATTCTTCCGGATCGCGCAGCACATAGCCGCGGCCCCACACCGTTTCGATATAGTTGTCGCCATCGGTGGCAGAGGCGAGCTTTTTCCGCAGCTTGCAGATAAACACGTCGATGATCTTGAGCTCCGGCTCGTCGATCCCGCCATAAAGATGGTTGAGGAACATTTCCTTGGTCAAGGTGGTGCCCTTGCGCAAGGACAACAGTTCCAGCATGGCATATTCCTTGCCGGTCAAATGCACGCGGCTGCCTTGGACCTCGACCGTTTTGGTATCGAGATTGACCGATAAGCGGCCGGTTTTGATAACCGATTGGGAATGGCCCTTGGAGCGCCGGACAATGGCATGGATGCGGGCGATCAGTTCTTCTTTATGGAAAGGTTTGGTCAGATAATCATCGGCCCCAAAGCCCAAGGCTTTCACCTTGTCTTCCATTTCCGATTGGCCCGATAAGATCAGGATCGGTGTGTTCACTTTTGACAGGCGCAGCTTTTTCAGAACATCATAGCCGTGCATATCGGGCAGATTCAGATCAAGAATGATGATGTCATAATCGTATAATTTGCCCAGATCCAAGCCTTCCTCGCCCAGATCCGTGGTATAAACATTAAACCGCTCTGTGGTCAGCATCAATTCGATGCTTTTTGCCGTCGAGCTATCGTCTTCAATCAAAAGTACGCGCATGGTTTTCTCCCCTGGCGCAGCAGCGTGCGTTCTATCGCCGCCAACCCTGTCCAGATGCATGTTTCCATCCGAACTCTACCCCTCATTAACGAAGGTTAATAATCAAAGCTTAACAAATCGTAACCTTACTGAAAAGATACCAATTCACAATCTTCTTATGACTGCTTTTGGTTTATGCTTTACGATGGTTTAAGAAAAATCGTCCACAGTCGGGCTTGAAGAAACACGCGCCCTTGTCGCTTGATCTTATCGGATGGATATGACCGCGTCTCTTGACAGTTTGCATACAGAAATCAACCGAATCCAGCCGGACCGCCGTTATGGCAGGGTTGTGGCAGTGCAGGGCTTGCTGGTGGAAGTGGCTGGAGCCGAACACAGCCTGTCCGTTGGATCGCGGGTGGTGATCGATGCGCGGGATGGTCGTCGGGTCGATTGTGAAGTAATCGGCTTTGGGGAAGGGCGGTCTTTGGTGATGCCCTTCACAGGGCTTGATGGTGTGGGGATTGGCTGCAAAGCCTATGTGGGGGATACAGAACCGGCGGCTCATCCATCGTCTGCCTGGCTTGGGCGGGTGGTGAATGCCTTTGGTGAGCCGGTGGATGGCAAAGGGCCGTTGCTCCAAGGCAGCAGCCCGGCTTTGTTGCGTGCCCGCCCACCCGCAGCCCATGAACGGCAAAGGGTTGGCGGAAAACTGGATCTGGGCGTGCGGGCGCTCAACAGCTTTGTGTCTTGCTGCGCGGGCCAACGCATGGGGATTTTTGCCGGATCCGGTGTTGGCAAATCGGTTCTGATGTCGATGCTGGCGCGTTATACCAAAGCCGATGTGTCGGTGATTGGCCTGATCGGCGAACGCGGGCGCGAGGTTCAGGAATTTATCGAAGACGATTTGGGCGAAGAGGGGTTGAAGCGCTCGGTTGTGGTTGTGGCCACCTCCGATGAGTCCGCCCTGATGCGTCGTCAGGCGGCGTGGCTCACACTCACCTTGTCGGAATTTTTCCGCGACCGTGGGAAACAGGTGCTGTGCTTGATGGATTCCATCACGCGCTTTGCCATGGCCCAGCGGGAAATCGGCCTTGCGGGCGGCGAGCCCCCCACCACCAAAGGCTATACTCCGACCGTGTTCACCGAACTGCCAAAATTGCTGGAACGGGCAGGGCCGGGACCAAAAGGAACCGGAGCCATTACCGGGCTGTTTACGGTGCTGGTGGAAGGCGACGACCATAATGAACCGGTGGCCGATGCGGTGCGGGGTATATTGGATGGGCATATTGTGATGGAGCGGGCCATTGCCGAACGGGGCCGCTATCCCGCCATCAATGTGCTGAAATCGGTGTCGCGCACCATGCCGGGCTGCAATAGCGATGAAGAAAACAATCTGGTGAGAGAGGCGCGGGCCAGCTTGGCGGCTTATGTGGATATGGAAGAAATGATCCGCTTGGGCGCCTATCGCCAAGGGGCCGATCCATTGGTGGATAGGGCGATTCAGCTGATGCCGCGTCTGGAAGCCTTTTTGAACCAGCGCAAGGACGAACAAACCATGCTGGCCGATGGCTATCAGCAACTGGCTGAAATTCTCGCCTCATGAGGAGGAAGGGATGAAAGGGCTGGATGGCATGATCCGCCTGTCCAAATGGCGGCTGGATGAAGCCCGGAAAGAGCTTGCTGCGGCGCAAAGCGTTGTGGACCAGATCGATCAGGGGCTCGCCAATCTGCAAGCCGCCCTTGATAAGGAAAGCGGTTTTGCCGGGGAATCCCTTGCGGGCTTTTCCTTTGGCCCTTATGCGGCGGCCAGTTTCGCCCAGCGGGCAAAGCTGCAAGAACAGCGGGCCAAGGCCGATGCAGAACGGGCGGATAAAGAAGAAATCGTGCGCGCAGCGTTTCAAGAGCTCAAGAAGTTCGAGATTTTGGCCGAACGGCAATTGGAGCAGGCAAAATTTGAAGCCAAAAAGCGCGACGCCGCCGCCTTGGATGAGTTGGGCTTGCAACGCCATGCACGCAATCAGGATTAAGCGGGGCGCATAAGAAACATATAAGGCGCTTACAGGCGGTGCCGTGCAAAGTCCCGTTTTAAAAGCGCGATATTGCGGTTATTCGCCTTGAAGCCAATGTCGAAAATATCCCCGATGACGGGAATGGCCCCGATGATAAAGTCGATGCCGATATTGGCCAGCATTTGGGCGATCACCCGTTTACGCGCCCCCATAGCCAGCGCTTGTGCCACAAGATAAACGCTCACCAGCCCCATGGCCATATCGCCAATGCCGGGGATCAGGCCAATCACTGCATCAAGCCCCACCCGTATCCCAAGGCCGGGAATACGAAAGCGGCTATCCAGAAGACGAGCCAAGCCCTCAAGCCGCTTTAATCGCTGGTCCATAATCTGCACTCCCTGCCTATGGCTTTAAGAGATGCGGAATTTTCGCCGGATTGCAACGCCAGAAAGGAATATCAATAATAATGATAAAGCCGATTGTAGGGTAGAAAAACTCTTTAGCCAAAGGGGTAAGCCGGGGCCGTGGAAGGCAGCAGCCAAGGCTGGCACCGTATCGGGGAAGCGGGCATCCCAAACAGCGCCGGGCTTGAAAATATTTTGCCAGGAAAGCGCAAAAGAATCTGCAAGGACAGGGTGGGGCGATGCAGTTAAGTTAAAGCCCAGTGTCTCAGCCTCGATGGGAGCTATAAGAAACACGCCCAGAATCATCAGGAGAAAAAGCCCGCCAAGCCAAAGAAGTGGCCGGCCTATGGAATGGCCATAGTCGGATAAGGCCCCATAAATTTGGCTAGCCACCTTTTCCGCCCAGCTGATTCCGGTGCGGTGCCGCCGCGCAATCAATTCATAACGGAAATAACGATGTTCCCGTGATTGGTCCGCGATTTTTTCCATTTCCTGTTTCAGAACCCGGCAGCCGCCTTGCAATGCCCCAAAATAGGCTTCGCGTGCTTTATCCTCCCCCTTAACCTCCGCTTTGGCCGCATTTAATGCGTTCTTCCAAAGCTCTGCTGCGCGTTTTTCGCCCGGATCATGCAGAATAAGGCTTTTGGAAAAACGGGCCTCATTGAAAGCTGCAAAGCTGGAAATCTCCACATCCCTGAAACTGGCCAGTTCCCGAAAGCGGGTGGCGCGAAAGATATTTAGATTGTCGGTGGGGGATTCGGGGAAGGTACAGTTTTTAAAAAATGCGGCGCCTTTGAACTCTGCCCCTTCGAATGTTGTTTTTCCACTGAATTGCGCCTCCACAAACGAAGCGCGATCGTCAAATGTGGTTTCGTGAAAGCTTACACTTTTCTGGAACTTAGCGTTTCGGAAAGAGGCATTCTTACCAAAGCGACAGCCTCTAAAGCATACATTGCCTTTAAATTCGACATTACTGAAACCAACCCCGTCTCCACATTTCAATTCTGAGAAGTCTACATCAGAGTGAAAGATGAAATTACTTAACGTATTTCCTCCTTCAAATTCACTATTTATGAATGATATTTTAGATAAGAATTCGTTTCCAGAAGAAAACCTATTTGCTAATAATATAAAATTGGCAATTATTAAATCATCGTAAAATATGTTAGAGTAAATATTTGAGTCATTTTTTATAATTACATAGGATAATTTTGAATTACATAATATATGACATTTACTTATATTTAAAAATGTTAATGAATTTTCTATTATTAATTCACCAGAGAATAATGTGTTGTATATAGTGCAGTTTTTACCAAAAACAATTTCTCTAACTTTAAAATTTTCTAATTTAGAACAATTTATATTTACAAATATCTCTTTTGTAGTTTTGTTGTGTTTTTCGCAATATTTATCAAAAACAAAATTTATGTATTTGCATTTTATTCCGATTAATTGAAGTCTGGTGTCTGGGTCATCAATCAAGGAAGTATTGTCGTGTTGTTTTAGTTTTTGTCCTAGATCGAGGCGCGCAAATATCGCTTTTTTTAAAAATGGATGATTTAAGGCATCTGTTCTTTTCCTGTGAATAACGTGCCATAGCTTGCCATTCTCATCGCGTTCAAGGAGCCCTATCTTAAGAAGCTCATCATCACTCAACAGGCGGGTGGGGTTGTCGTCGGTGATTCCAAGGCTCCAGCGCCAATAGTCTTGCAGGGTGGCATATTTATATCTTCCTAACGGATGGGTTCCCCCACCACCCGGAAAGTTGGCAGGCGCGTGCCAGCGCTTCAGCCTTTGCGCCTCTAATGCCTGATCCCCCAAGTCCCAGCCCGCATCGGCCAAACCGTCCCATGAAAAGTCCATCGCCCGCCATTCCGCTTCCCATTGGGCAAGCGCCTCGGCCTTTCGTTCTTCCAGCCCTTTATCTGTCAGCACTTGGTTCATCTGCGGTCCCCCATATAAAAGTCTCGACAGGTCTATAGAATTTTCCAACATGCAGAGATGCAAGCCCATCCATGCAGCTATGACCAGAAAAATTGGGCGCGTGGGGCGGGTGAGAAAAAAAATGGCCGCCCCGATTTTGCCGCTTGCGTCACATCCTTACATTACAGGCAGCATGAGAGACAGAAAAAGCCCCTAAAAACAGGGTTTCAGCTAAGTTTTGTTGTTTTCCAAATGCGGTCAGAAATGGTGAAATAGAAAGCTTCGAAAAAACTTTGATAAAGGGTTTGACAGGTTGGTCGGTGGTCCATATAACCCGCCCTCACCGCAGCGGGGCGCTCTGCTCCGAACGCCTGCGGGGCCTTGAGAAATCGGGGTTTTGATCTTTGACAGTGTTGATGAGAGAAGGGAGATGTGGACGGTGGTTCAGCGATTATTGGACCATTGTTTA
>NZ_BMOV01000010.1 GCF_014647255.1 Iodidimonas muriae | reverse complement strand
CGCCAGCCCCGCCGGCCCGAGCCGGGTCAATGCCGTGCCGAGAGGGCCGAGGCGGCCGGCGAAGCCCTCGAGCGAGCCCCGGACCTCGCCGGCGGCGCCGTCCAAGGCCTTGAGCGCGCGCGAGGCCGGCCGCGCCGCCTCCTCGATGCGCTTCAAGGACCGCTGGCCCGACTCGCCCACGTCCTTCAACTCCGCCTTCACCTTGCCGCCGTCGATCACGGCGAGGCGGACGGCGAGATTGCGGGTGGTCATGGGGAGTTGTCGCCTGTGGACTGCGTCAAAGGCTGGTGGGCAAAAACTTGCGTTGGTCGGCGGTTGCGGATAACATGCAATTCACTGCGTATTCACATGGAGACTGCCGTGCCAATCCACCTTGAGGACATCCAGTCGCTGACCGAGTTCCAGCGCACCACGCGCGAGTCGATCGCGCGGCTCAAGAAGACCGGGCGGGCGGCGGTGCTGACCGTCAACGGCCAGGCCGAGATCGTGGTCCAGGACGCGAAATCCTATCAGCGCCTCCTCGCCCGCGCCGAGGAGGCGGACCGGCTGATGGAGCTGCGCCGCGGCATCGCCGACTATCGCGCCGGCCGGGTCCGCGGCCTCGATGAGGTATTGGACGACCTCGAGACGCGGCATCTCGGGCAGCCGAAGCGCCGGGGCGCGCGCCAGGGAGCATGAGCCGCAGGGTCGCCATCACCCCGACCGCCGAGGCCGATCTCGACGACATCCTGCATTTCATCGCGGTTGACAATCCCGCGGCGGCGCGGCGCTTCGTGACCACCCTGCGCGCGCGGATGAAGACGCTGGCGAGGATGCCGGAGCGCTGCCCGCGGGCGCCCGAGGATGGTCTCGACGGCCTCGAGATCCGCCATCTGATCACCAGCGGCTATCGCATCCTCTTCACCGTCGATGCCGATCTCATCGTCATCCTGCAGGTCCGTCACGGCGCCCGCCTCCCGGCGACGGAGGATTGACGCCAGCCGAACCCGTCAGTTCTCGCGCCCGTTCCGCTCATTGAGCGTCCGCACCAGCCCCGCCTCGCCGGCGGGCAGCAGTTCGGCAAGGGCGTGGAGGTCATAGCCGAAGGCGGCGCCGAGGGAGAGCGCGACGGTGAGGTCGATGCCGATGACGGCGCCGGGCGCGAGGCGGAGCTGGCCGGCCGAGCGTGTGAGCACGTCCCAGGCCTGCCAGCCGGCGTCGGTCAGCGGCTCGTGGGCGATGTAGGGGCAGAGTTCGCCGCCCGCGCCGGGCTCGCCGCGGGCGCAGGGGCGCCCGTCGCGCCGGCAGCCGTCGCAATACTGGGGCCCGCCGCCGAAGTGCCAGTTCGCGCGGGCCGTCAGGCGTTTTTTTCGGCGTCCAGCAGGAGCGCGGGGCCGAGATACTGGCGCTCGAAGGCTTCGGCCAGCGGCCAGAGATCCATCAGCGCCGCGACGCCCTCGGGCGTGACCTTTGCCGGCTTGCCCTTGGCATCGCCCACCCCCTCCCAATCGTCGACGGCGAGACAGGCGAGCGCCTTGACGAACGCCGCCGTCCGCTCACCCGCCTTCGCCAGGGCATCCGCCTTCGCTGAAGCTTCGGCGGACAGGTCCGTGGGGATATCCATGGAAGCATCGGCGATGCCGGGATCGGCGCCGCGCGCCATCGCCGCCCGGGCGGCCATGACGAGGGCCGTAGTGCAGGGCCGGACATGGACGCGCACGCCATGGCCGAGATCGAGCCACCAGGGCTCGCGCTTGAGATCAAGTCGGATCATGGAAATTCCCTATGCATAATTGGCAACATCATTGAGCAGGCTGGCGCGCAGCATGGTGCCGACAGTGTCGTCGAAGGCGGCGCGCCAGTCGAAGCTCGCCTCGACCCCGCCGGGGCCGGAGACGGCGTATTTGGGCTTGGGGAGAAAAACGCGGGGGAACTCGAACTTGAGCTCGAAGCCTCCCGCCATGGTGAAGCCGTAGTCGAGTGCGACCGGGTCGCCGTTTGCGGCCTCGGCCACCAGCGTCGCGCCGTCGAAGCGCACGGTCATGGCACCCTCGGCAGAAGCCGTGGTGGGATCGGCCGCCTCGATCTTGCCGTCATCGCGGATGACGCGAACCCGTTCGAGATTGTTGGAGAAGGTGAAGCTGCCCCCCGTCACGCCGGCAAGCGCCGCGCCGCCCCGGCGGATGAAGCCGCGGCCCTGGGAAAAGCGCTTGAGCACATAGGTCCCTGGCGCCGCATCGATGGTGGCGGCGGCGCTCTCCTCGCCCTGGGCCACGAGCTGCAGCCGGGCGTTCGCCGCCCCCTCCTGGCCCATCTCGACTTGCAAGCTTTCCACCACCGTGCCGGGATGGCGGAAGAAGACCGGGGTCACGAGCTTCGGGTGCCCGATCTCGAGGGTGAAGCTCGGGATGTCGCCGGCGCCCGATTCCCAGACATGGGTGAAAGTGCCGTCGAGATTGTCGGTGGTGACGGGATCGCCGAAGAGGGCGGTGAGCCAGAAGCCGGTGGCGCGCAGATCGAGGGGCGCGTCGAGCTGGCCCTCGTCGGTGACGAGCCCGCGGAACGGGTCTTGGGCATTGCGCCCGCGCCCGAGCAGCGGATCGTCGCCGAGCGGCTGGGCAGAAGAGAGGTCGGTCGACTTGAAGTCGAGGCTCTTATAGGGGCCGGGCGGCGCCACGCCATAGGCCGCCTCGCGGGCGGCCTTGAGCGTCGCGTCGGCGCCATAGGCACGAACCTTCGGCATTGGGGAACACTCCTGTTATATAATGAGAAATCAGCCGGCCAACGGATCGCTCACCAGATAGTCGACGGTGACGACCAGCCGGGCGTTCAGGACCGGCGCCGCGCCCTCGATGGCGAGCGCGCCAGTCTCGGGTGCGGACGGGACCATGTTCTCGGCGAGGCCACCGAGCGACGGATCGGCCATCAGCGCCGCGCCGATAAGCCCAAGCAGGGCGTCGAGCGCGGCCTCGCCGCCGCCCTGTGCATCGCGCGGCACATAGGCCTCGATCTCGACCCGGTGGCTGTAGAACTCGGTGCGCGGGTTCAAGGTGACGTCCGGCGCGCCTGGATCGCCGTCGCGCAAGATGACGAGGCCCGCCGCCGGCACCTTCTCGGGCAGCACCTCGTTGCGGCGGACGGCGGCGGCGAGCCCGGTGCGCAGCACGTCGAAGATCGCCGACAATATATCTTCGCGTCGCGACATCGACGGTTATTCCCCTTGCGGATCGCGCCAGTTGCGGACCACCAGCCCCGGCAGCCGGGCCTGCCAGCGGGCGGCGGCGCCGGCGACGTCGAGGCGCTTCTTTAAACTCACCTGCGGCACCAGGATGAAGATCGGCACGGTGGTAAGCCCGCGTCCCGTGCGCAGCGCCGTGGCGCTGGCGCGGCCGAACCCGCCGCGCTTGCCGGTGCGGGCCCGGAGGTCGGCGACGAGGAGCGAGGGCGCGCCGCGGCGGAAGATGAAGCGCAGGCGCTGGCCGTTGCGCCGCTCCCAGCCGCCGGGCGTGATCTTCTCGGCCCCGTCCCCGAATTTGCCCGCCGCCTCGGTCGGGATGGCGAGGAAGAATCCCTTGGTCGAGCGGATGACCGCCCCTTCCTCATAGACCCGCACGATGCCGGGCGCCTTCGACCAGACGAAGCCGGCGGCAGCGATGCTCGTCCTGCCCTTGGGGAAGGTCTCGCCGCGCCAGGTCCTGGCGAGGCGTGCGCCGAGCCCGGCATCGGTGATCTGGCTCCGGAGCTCGGTCTTGAGCCCGTCCGTTGCTGCGCGCATGCCGGTGGTGACGGCCTGTTCGGCCGCCTTGATCTCCGCCGCCATCATGCGGCCGAGATCGCCGGTCAGCGCCGCCTCGAGCCTCATAGGGCAACCACCTCCGCCGTCCAGACCAGCCTCTCGCCGTCGCGCACCGGCTCGCCCTGGACGATAAAGGACTCGCCATTGAACTCGAAGCCGTCGCCCTCAGACAGCGCCGGCACCTCCGCCGTCCGCACCTCGATCACCGTGGTCGCGGCAAGCAGGCGGGTCTCGCCGAAGTTGCCGATCCGGTCCGGCCGGCGCAGGATGACCCGTACCATCACCGGAGCGCCCGTGCCGCCCGCCCGCCAGACGGCATCGCGCGCGATGTTGGGATCGGCGAAGAGGTCGTCGACGGCGGCAGCGAATATCGTCATTATTCAAGTCCGGCGGAGAAATGGGGAGCGACGATGGTGACAGTGAATCCCAAGACCGACATCCTTCAGATCAAGATCACTCTGCTCCACCTCAAGCCCGTGGTGTGGCGGCGCGTGCTGGTGCCGGCCGGCCTCAGCCTCAAGCGCCTGCACGACACCATCCAGGCGGCGATGGGCTGGTACGACCAGCACATGTACGAGTTCCATGTCGGCGAAAGGCGCTACGGCGCGCGGGATTTCGACGACGGTCTGGACCCGGGCGTCGCCGATGCCAACAACGTCAAGCTGTCGTCGCTGGTCGCCAACGGCGTCGAGCGGTTTCTTTACGTCTACGACTTCGGCGACGACTGGCGGCATGAGATCGTCATCGAAGCCGCCAAGGCGGCCGAGCCCGGTATCGACTATCCCATCTTCGTCGATGGCGAACGCCGCTGCCCGCCCGAGGACTGCGGCGGCCCGCCGGGCTTCGAGGCCCTGCTGGAAGCGATCTCCGATCCCGATCATCCGGATCATGAGGACGTCCTCGACTGGCTTGGCGAGCCCTATGATCCCGACGACATCGAACGCTATATCATCGACGCCCAGCTTTCGCGCATCGCTCGCTCCCGCCGCGGCGGGATGAAGGCGCGCGGTCGGCCGCGCAAGACAGGATAACCAACAGCCCTCTGGTTTCCTCTCCCTTTCGGGAAAGAGGAAGAACGGTTGCGGCGGATGCTCGGGATTACAGCGCCGTGGCCCAGTGCTCTTCGCTCACGATCGAGATCGGCAAGCCGCGGTCCCTCCAGTCGACAGCGCGTTCAATTTTTCGGCCGAAGGACGAATGCGCCCAGCTGTCGGTCGCGTAGATGCCGATGACGAGATATCGGGTCGATTGAACCAACGAGCCGACCTCGCCGCCGCGTGCCACGACCGCCTCTTCGCAGTGGCTCCGACTGCCGAAGGCGAAGGTTCCAGTGAAGCAGAAGCGGCTGCCCTCGAATTCCAACTCAGGCTGCGGGCTATCGATCGGCAGCCGTGTCGCCTTCAAGGTCTCGCCGAGTTCGAAGTCGCCCGCCGAAAAGTGCCGCAGAGTCTCCAGGAGGTCCCGCGATTCCTCCGCGTCGAGATAGCGGTCGACCAGCATCTCGTTCACTCGCGCGAGCAGCGTAGCGACCACTGGATTGTCCGATACGGCCCTGTTCGCGACCAGCCACTTCTGGAGAAATTCAGCTTCCGCCTGTGTCACCATGCCGTCGGCGACAATCCCGTGCGCCAAGCCGAGCAACTCATTGACCTGTCGATCGTCGATCCGCGCTCGATTGAACAGCCGGTGCAAACTGGTGTCGGACATGAAATGTTCCCCCCTTGGGCTGACATTGCCGTCTTGGGAAATAGCATAGATCAACCTACGGAGATCGGAAAGTCATAGGGCTGTCTCTCCCACTCTTCAAAATCATCCCCGAAGCAATTTACTTTCCAATCCGCTATCCAGACCGCTCAAGGATCAATTGCTCGAAAAGATGCGCACCGCGAGCCGCGGGCGCTTGTTGACCGGCAGGATCGAGGCCTCGGTCTTGACCTCGATGGCGGAACCGTCGGGCCGGGCGATCTGGCGGGCGTAGATGGGAAGGCCCACGGTGTTGACCGTCTCGATCAGGTTGGCGGGCGCGCCATAGGTGGTGAAGGTGTCGAGCGTGCCGAGCGGGAAGGCGATGCCCTCGCCCCCAGGGATCAGGGTCTCGGTCGCCCCGGTCGAAAGCGTCACCGTGGCGTTGTACTCCTCGAACAGGATGCCGGCGAAGGGGAAGCGCCGGCGGGTGTCCTCCCTGAGCGGCTGGCCGCCGGTCGAGGAATAGTATTTGTACGCCTCCTCGACCTTGGCATGGCCGATCAGCTTGTCGAAGAATTCGGGGGAGACGAGGGCCAGCACCCCGGTCATGGTCTCGCCCTTGAGCTCGGTCTCGACCTTCCGAAGCACGTCCCGCACCTTGGCCTGGACCTGGGTGCCGGCGGTGCCGAGCACGAAGTCGGTCTCCAGCTGCGCGAGGCCGAATTCGGTGAAGTAGTTGTAGAGCGTGGTCCCGCCGCCGTCCTTGACGATGCCGCGGAGCGCGTTCACCTCCATATATTCCCGGGTCTGGGCGTGCTTGACCCGCATGCGGGTGAGCTTGCGCTCCATGACTGTGGCCAGGGGATCGGCGGCGTCGGCGACGGCGAAACCGCGCACCCCCTGGATGTCCTGGGGCGTGATCACGTCGTCATGGGGAATCCACGGCACGGTGAAGGAGCGCATCGAGCGCACATCGCGATTGGCGACGGTGGCGGGACCGCCGAGCGGCACCGTGGGCAGCAGGTTCAGGACGCCTTCCGCTTGCTCGATGACGACCGAGCGCTGGGTCACGCCCTCGAAGCGGAACAGGCCCATCTGCCCGAGCCGGGTGTAGACATTGGGCAGAATGTTGATGGCCTGGGTCATCTCGGCGAGCGAATAGCCGCCCGCGTCGAAGGGGTTGATGATGACGGGCATGGGATGGGGGCTCCTCAAAAAAGATTAGCCCCTGCGGCAATCCACCGGGGCTGGATGAACGGACGGGATGCGTGAGGGTCAGGCGTCAGGCGGTGTCGCGCGCAACGATGCCGGCGGCGGCGAGCTCCGCATGCTTGGCGGCGGTCTCGGCCGGCTGGTCGACGGAGGGGTCGAAGACGAGCGCCGCCTTGGACACGATCGCCGGCCCGCGCGCGACGACCAGGCCGGGGGCGTCGCCGGCGGTGGCGTCGACCGCCTCGATCAACACGGCAACAGCGACCTCCGCCCCCTCGTCGCCGGCAACGGCGGCGGCGGGCGAGAGACGGTATCTGTCGGTCGCCGCGATCCGGCCGAGCACGGCGCCGAGCGGATAGCTGGCGCCGGCCTTCAGGGTCACGGTCTCGCGGTTGAAATTGCGCTCGAGCTCATATTTGAGCAGGTCGCCGAGCGTCGGCGATTGGGTGAGAACGGGCATGTCGAATGCTCCTCCAAGTGATGTGTGGGATCAGGCGCGGGAGGCCGAGGCGCGTTCCCGCGCCCGGCGGACGATGGGGCTGTCGCCAGCGGTCGGCGCCTGTGGTGCCGCGGCGACGACCACATTCGCCTCGGCGCGCGTGGCCAGCGCATCGAGCACCGAGCGGCGCAGGGCGTCCGGCCGGATGCCCTTGGCCATGGCGTCGGCGGCGTCGATGGCGACCCCGAGCCGGCCCGCCTGCGCCGCGACGGCGGCGATCTCGGCATATTCGGCACGCAGCCGGGCGGCGGCATCCGCACTTTCGCGGGGACCCGCCGACGGCTGGGGAGATGCCGGTGCCGCCGGGGTTTCGGACGGGACTTCCGGGACTGGCGGCGTCGACGGGGACACCTCGGTGGGGGTCGGAGTTTCCTGCTCGATAGTGGCGGCTGTCTCGGCCGCTGTTTCGGGTTCGGTCGTCATTTTGATCATGCTCCTTGGCGGTTGGATGGTTCGGGTGCCGCGCGCGGCCCCCATGGGTTGAGGCGGCGGGTCGAGCGTGGCAGCGAGATCGGCGAGCGCCACGTCCACGGTGCCCAAGAGGTCGGCGAAACCGGCCTCAATGCCGCGTCGGCCGCGGAAGATTGCGGCCTCGGTGGCGCGCACCGCCTCCGGTGTCATGCCGCGGTTGGCGGCGACCAGAGCCACGAGCTCGGCATGGAGGGCGTCGACGTCCGCCTGGATGTCGGAGAGGGCCCGGTCCGAGAGCGGCGCATGGGCATTGCCGTCGACCTTCTTGGCGCCCGCATGGATCAGCGTCCATTTGAGGCCGGCTTGCGCGTCGGCGCCGCTCTCATCGACATGGACGGCGACGACGCCGACCGAGCCCACCTCGGCGGTGCGGGTGACGTAGAGCCTGTCGGCGGCGCTGGCGATCGCATAGGCCGCCGACAATGCGGCCTCGCTCGCCACGGCCCAGAGCGGTTTTCCCGCTGCGCCGCGCAGGGCTGCAATCCGGTCGACAAGGTCGAACAGGCCGCCCACCTCGCCGCCGGGCGAGTCCACCTCGAGCAGCACGGCACGGACGGATGGGTCCGCGAAGGCCGCCTCGACGGCGCCGGCGACCTCTCCATAATCCATGATGCCGAGAAAGGCGGTGATCAGATCGCCCCGTGTCACCAGCAGCCCGACGACAGGCACGACCGCGATGCCGGCATCAGTGATCGTGAAGCCGGGTGACGGCCTCGGGGTGTCATCATGCAGGGCAAGGCCACGAGCATCCACCTTCGCCAGGGCTTCGGTGGACACGTCCGACGGCACGGCGGCCAACAACCCTTCGAGCGCACGCGGAGCCAATGCCAGCGGCCGGCCGGAGAGCCGCGCCAATAACGATCGATGCATGTCTTTCGAATCCTCAGTCTTCCGCGGGCGTAGCCGGTCCCTCGACGGCGCCCGGGACAGGCTGATCTTCCGGCTCGGCGGGTATTGGCGAAGCAGGCTGCGCTGTGCCGAAGACGAGGCCGAGCCGCCGCTCCCGTTCGCGGTCGGCGGCGATCTCGGCATCGACCTGCTCGGCGTCGTAGCCGCGCTCGGCCAGCGCCTGGGTCCGGCTCTTCAACCCCGCCTCGATCTGCTCGATCTCGGCGCGGGCGTCTTTCAGGGGATCGACCCAGTCCCATTTGGGCGGCAGCCAGGCGCAGGCGATGTAGTCCCTGCGGCGCGCCTCGTAATCGGGGAGATCGAGGGCGCCCGCGAGCACCGCCATGTCCATCCAGCGCGCCCAGACCCGGCGGCAGAGCTGCCAGACCATCACCGAATGCTGCCACGCCCCGACCCGGCGGCGGAACTCCAGCAAGGCCAGGCGCGAGTTCGAGTAGTTCGCCTTCAGCATGTCGTTCGAGAGATAGGCGTAGGGAATGCCGAGCGCCGCCGAGACCTGGAGGAGTGTGCGGTACTGGAAGGGTTCATAGGTCTGGCCGACATCGGCCGGGGCCGAGGTCTGGATTTCCTCGCCCGGCTCCAGCATCACGATCTGGCCGGGCTCGAGGTCCATGGTCCGCTCGCCCGCCTCGTCGCTCTCGGCGACGTCGAACGGTTCCGCCGGCGCCGGGGTGGTGATGAAGAGGGCGTGCATCGCCGCGACCTTCTTGCGATCGAGCTCGGCGTCGTCATATTGGTCGAGGAGGAACAGCTTGACGATGCCCGGCGCGAAGCGCGAGACGCCGCGGAGCTGTCCGGCATCGACCGGGTCGATCACATGGATGACCTCGGACGCCGGCACCCGCACCGTCTCGCCAACGAGGCCGGGATCGGTGACATCGCCCGGATGGCGGCGCAGGAAGTGATAGGCGACCCGCCGGCCGATCCTGTCGAACTCAATGCCCTGGCGGATGACGTTGCCGCCGGCGATCTGCTCATTTCTGGTCAACGGCAGCATCTCCGACGGGATCATCTGCAGCTGCAGCGGCACGATGAGACCATCCGTCGCCCGGCGCGGGCGGAAGCGGAAGAACACCTCGCCGGCCATAAACACCTCGCGCGCGGCGCGGCGCTGGAGGCCGTAGAAGTCGGTGAACCCTTCGGCATCGGCCTCGTCGGTCCAGTCGAGCCACAGCCGCTGCACGTCCGCCTTCAAGCCGGCGTCCGCGATCAGCGCCGAGGGCTTGATGCCGTCGCCGACGACATTGCCGGCGAAGGATTCGATGGCGTTGGCGGCATAGCCGTTGTTGCGCACCAGCCAGCGCGCCCGCGCGGTGATGTCGGCGCCGGCGGCGGCGATCAGCGTGTTCAAATGCGCCCGGCTCGGCTGGAAATGCCGCAGCCGCCGGCTCGCCTGCCCGGCCTCGAAGCCGCCGAAGAACCCATTGGCCAGGGCGCCGATCCAACTTCGCTTCGCTTCGCCGGACACGGCGCGGCGACGCCATCCGCCTTCGCCAAGGCTTCGGCGGACAAGATTCCATATCGTTCCCGACACCGGTTACAACCCCTTGCTCGCCCGGACGCGGACGATGCGCCGCCGACTACCCGCCGACCCGTCGGCGATGCGCCGCTCGAGGTCGGCGAGCGCCGCCGCCATCTCGGCATCGGTCGCATAGGTGATGCGCCGGCCCTCGATCTCGACGGTGCGCACGCCGCGCCAGCGGGCGGCGAGCAAGGCGTCGCGGCGCGCGATCATGTCTTCGAGCGTCATGTCGGGCTCATTTCAGATAGGTGGGCGTGAACACCCGTCGGCCGCGCGGCGCTCGGCGGCGCAGCAAGCCGGCGGACGGTGTGGCGGGCGATCCTTGGCTTTCCGTCGTGTCGACGACCGCTGGTTCCGCATCCATGTCGTCGTCCTTGGTGCCCACCCCGGATCGAGGTCCGGGGCAGGCCTGTTGTTCCAGATCCCGCCACGTCGCCTCGGGCCAGCGGTCGATGCCGGCGATCCACGCGGCGGCTCGGGCATAGACCCGGCAGTCGAGGACTTCATTGCGCTCGCGCAGTTTCTGCCATTCGAGGCGCTGGAAGCCGCGCTTCGTCTTGACCGTCACCAATTGCTCGGCGACGAGCTGCTTGATCCATTCGGCCTCGGCACCCTTCGGCAGATGGACATAGCCGGCGGGGTAGGACAATCCCTCGGCGGTTTCTTCATCGGTCGGGCGGCCAAGCCGCAGGAAACGGTAGCTCTCGCTCTTGAAGGTGGCGACGGCGACGGTCCACAGCCGGGCGCCGCGGCGCAGCTTCTTGCCGCTTGTCGTGACGTCGACATAGCTCGGGCCCATGACGGGCGCGGCGCGGTTGAAGCCCTCGACGCCCTTCACCGGCGCCACCTGGGCAAACCCGGCGGCCCGCGCCCAAGCATAGACCGCCGGCGCCTCGTAGCCACTGTCGATGGCGAGCCTGGCGAGCCCGAGCCGCTGGCCATGGGCGTGCGGCCAGGTCTGCGACAGCAGTCCGGTCAACGCATTCCAGGCCTCGGTGCGCTCGGGACCGCCGGTCCCCCGACTTGATCGGGGGATAATGATGTGATCTACCAGCCAGCTGGTCAGGCCCCGGCCCCAGGCCCAGACCGAGACCTCGATGCGGTCCTTCTGCACGTCGGCCCCGGCGGTGAGGAACAGACCGCCCGCCGGCACCGTGCCGACGGAGAAATCCTCGCGCCGCTCATAGAGCCGCTGCCAGTCCGGCGCCTCGCCGCTCTCGATCCAGGTCTCGCCGAGCATGGTGTTGCGGAACGCCTTGATCGCCTCATCGGAACCCAGAGCCGCCTCCCACGCCCGCGCGACCGCCTCCCAGGAGAGCCAGCCGACCGGCGAATAAAGCGCCGAGAGATGAAAGCCGATGGTGAGCGGATCGGACGAGACGGACGTCGCCCGCCATTCGCCGGCTTCCAGCATCGCCGTCTTGTGATGCTCGGCGATCGCCCCTTCGCAGCCCTCGCAGAAATAGCGCGCGGTCTCGGGCTTCCCCTTCTCCCACCTCAAGCGCCCGAACTTGAGCCACTGCCGGTGGCCGCAATGCTGGCACGGCACGAAGTAGCGCCGCTGGTCCGACGCCTCGTATTCCCGCTCGATGCGCGAGATGCCCTTGATGGTCGGCGTCGAGACCAGAAAAATCTTGCGCCGGTGAGCGAAGGTCAGAGACCGGGCCTCGGCCAAGGTCACCGGGTCGCCCTCCTCGTCGGCCGAGAGCGGATAGGCGTCGACCTCGTCGAGGAACAGATAGCGCGCCGGAATGGAGCGCAAGCCCACCGCCGAATTGGCCCCGGTCAGCACCAGGATGCCGCCGGCGAAGTCCTTGGACAGCACGGTGTTGCCGGAATCGCGCGAGCGCGAGGGCTTCACCTTGGTCCGGATCGCCGGGCATTCCTCGATCAGCGGGTCGATGCGCTGGCGCGACGCCCTTTTGGCAAGCTCGACCGTCGGCTGCACCGCCAGCACCGGCCCCGGCGCCTGGTGGATGACGAAGCCGATCATGTTGATGCCGGCTTCCGTCGCTCCGACCTGCACCCCCTTCATGAAGACGATGCGCTGGGCCGGGTGCGCCGGCGACAGCGCGTCCATGATGGCGCGCATATAGGGCGTGCGCGCGGTCCGGTAGCGCCCCGGCTCGGCCGCCGCGCGCGAGGACAGCACCCGGTGCCGGTCCGCCCATTCGGACACTGTGAGCACCGGGTCGGGGGTGAGCCCCTGGCCCCAGTTGCGGAGGAGGTCCTCCCAGCCGTCGAAGCCGCCGAGCGCGGTGGAAGCCTCCTTATCGGAACTCGGGGCGGACCTCGGCGAGCTCGGCGAGGTGGGCGCGGACATGGGCCTCCAGAACTCTCTGCATGGCGTGCGCCTCGACCCCGAGCTCGGCCGCCATCAGCGCCGCGACCCGCGCCGGCCAATTGATCCAGGCGTCGCGCTCCTGCCGCGCCAGCCGGAACACCAGGCCCGTCGCGCCGGCGCGGTCGACGAGTTCGCCCCGGCGCTCCTGGAGACGGAGCCGCGTCAGATGCGCCTTGGCGATCTCATGCGCGGTGCGGGCCTCGACGAAGCTGATCCGGTTTGACGGCAGGCCGTGTTCCTTGAGCATCTCCCGCACCGAGCCGAGGGCCGCCTCGGCGACCGGCTTCATCTCGGACCCTCCGGCGGCGCTTAAGGCTGGCCTGGCACCCCGCTTGGCGGGATCGGTGGCGGCGGCGCGGCGACGATCCGACGCGGCGGCGTCGATGCTGCCGTCGGCGAGCAACACCAGCCGTCCGGCCGCCTTCGCCTTCTGCACCGCGCCGCGCGAGATGCCCGCATGGGCGGCATATTGCCGTTCGCTCATGCCCGACATATAGCTTCCCAAAGGAACAACGAGTTAACGATAGCCGCCACCAGCTGGCAACCTCACACAGAGCCTCCAAGCCTACCGGAGCGGGAGCTTCCCTCTCAGAGGAGGCGGAACTGCTTCGCGCCTGGGATATGCTCAATGACTTTCACGACCTTGACCTCTTTGGTCAGGCCGGCTGACGTCAGTTTCTGCTCTTCACGAATTTGGCAGCGCAGCGTGTCGTTGGCGGACAGCGCTATCTTGCCCTCCAGTGCTTGATTGAGAAATTCGGCATCTTCCATATCGGCTGTGAACGGCTTGTCACCGCCATCCGTAAATCGCCACTTGTAGCCGTCGCGGAAATGTGAGGTGACGATCTTCAGCCAGACCTCGCGCTCCATCACATCGATTTGCGGTTCTTCGTCGACGGGTTCAGGAACCTTAAACGCAGATCGGTCGTTAGCCGTCAGCACGAGTTCGTCCTCGGAACCCTTCTCGCCGATCTTTAGCGAAGTCACACCCGGAACTCCGAGGGCCTTGCTGCCGAAGTCCTCAAGCGCTTCGCGTGTGGGCAGATTCTCAAGCAAATCAACCGTCCTTTTGTCGACGATGATGGTGGTCTGATTGACCGTTATGGAGGTCATACCATCACCGCGATCCTCAACCTTATCGGGTCGACGGCCTCGCAGCAGTTTGACAGCCCCAAACAGGCTCGTCAGGGAGACTCCAAGAATGGTCCCCCCCTTGATAAGGAGGTCGAGAAGCTGGTCGGCAGCTACAACACGGTCCGGGCTTTCGGCGACGGCATCGAGTATGTCCCGAATCGCATCGACCATAGAGACGTCGATGCTAAGAAGGGCTTCAAAGCTGCCCTCATTTGTGGCGCGGAGCTTTAGGCGCGCGTGAACTCGCCCCCCGTTGAGGGCGCGGTTCGCTGCCTGAATGACGTCGCCGAGGGCGAGCAGTGCGGGGGCGAGGTCGTTGACATCGATCTCACCTTCCGCAAATGGCTCACCTTCAAAGGCCACCCTGAACGAAGATCTGCTCACTCCGCCCCCCCTCCCGCTTTCGTTTGTGTAAGTACTAGCACCACGTTTCCAACATGGAAACGCTAGTGATTAGGTTGTTTTGTCAGCCCTCTGCACCGCGCCGCGCGAGATGCCCGCATGGGCGGCATATTGCCGTTCGCTCATGCCCGGCATGGGGTAACCCGTCCCTTGGATAGAGGGCGCTCGAACGCGCACCGCCGGGCCCGAGAGCCCGGCGGCATGGTGTCATCGATGGTTCAGTTCAGCGGCCGCCCGCGATTGACGTGGATGACCCGCTGGATGGTGTCGTCATCGGTTTCGCCCGGCAGCCGATGCGCTTCGATCCGCTCCCAGTTATCGTCTTCAATGGGCACCAGCCACGTCCCGTCCGGCTGGCGGGTCCCCGTCGAGCGGAAAGGAAGAACCGCCGCCTCGGCGATGGCGCGATAGGTGGCGTCGGACACTTTGATGATTTTCATCGCCCGCCTCCTTCACGCTTGAAGGAGGCGATAGACGCGGCCCCGCCCCTCGACCTTTTCGGAGGTCACCTCGAGGCCGAGCTTCTTCTTCAGCGCCCCGGCGATTGCGCCGCGCACCGTGTGCCGCTGCCAGCCGAAGGCGGCGACGATCTCCGCGATGCTGGCGCCTTCGGGGCGCTGGAGCATGGCGATCAGCTGCGCCTGCTTGCTGCCCTCGCGCATCTTGCGCGCCGGTGCCGTCTTGGGCACCGTCGGCGTGGGTTCCCCGCCCGTGGCGTCATGGCTGCCGGCGGTCTCGTCGTCGCGCCCCGCCTGCGCGGCCGAAGCCGCTACGGCGCGGCGAAGGCCCGTGGCGCCCGTGTCGGCGTCGCTGGGAACGTCGTCGACCTCAATACCCAAGGCCGCAAACGCCGCATCGGTGGCGACGAAGGTGATGCCCTCACCGTCGCCGGACTCGCGCCAGATCGGGTCGCCGCGCTTGGCGACGGCCTGTTCAATCAGGCCCTTGGCGATCAGGCTGTCGATCACCTTGCTCGCCGCCCCGCCCTTGAGGTTGGCGGGCAGCGGCAGGATGCTCCGGTCGTCGCGCTGGCAGGCGGCCGACAGGATGACGAGCTGCGTGTCGGAAAGTTTGATGGTCATCGGGCAGTTCCCTGTTTGGAAGGGGCCGGGACCATCCCGGCCCTTCTACTGCCCCGAGCCCCGCCCTCCTTCGCCGAGGCTTCGGAGGGTCAAGGCGTTGGCGGACGCGGTGCCGCTTACAAGGCGTGCTCGCCCTCATGGAAGGCGGCGTCCGTGATGCGCTTAAGAAGCTCGGCGTAGTGGGACAGCGTCCCGACGTGCCCCCAGTTGACCTCCTCGGGGGATGTGTCGAAATGGTCGTCGCTCAGGGTCTTGAGCCGGTCGAGCATCGTGTCGATCTCGGCCTTCCTGGCGATGAAGGCGTCGAGGGGCTGGCTGTTGTCGGGGCGTTCGCGCATGGGAATCTCCATCGATTGCGTGGTCCCATACACGCGCTGCGCGGGCCCGGAGCCAAGCGATAACTCGATCATTTCGTTGCTGTTTTCGGCGAAATTGGATCGTTTCGTTATCCGCGGGTACCGCCTCACGTCATCGCCCGCTCACCCATCGGACGACAGTTCAGCCGCGAGAGTTCGCAGCGCATGCGCCGCCGCCAGCGGGACCACTCCGTTGCCGCAAAGCCGGAGCCGGTCCACCCGCCACTGGAGCGCGGCAGCGGTCCGGGGTCCGTCCAACCCATCGGCCAGCCCATCAGCGCCTCGACGAACAGCGGGTTCAAGGTCCGGCGCTGACCGGAGATATCGGTCCCAGCCGGCGCGGTCGTCAGGACCTGGCGGCCAAGCAGCCCGTTCACCGGCGTGTTCGCAAGGCTGGTCGCGCCGTCCTTGTAATCCCGCGTCGTCGGCGTCATCCACATGCGGCTGGCGTGGGTCAGATCGGCCGCCTTGCGGTTGCCCGCGCTCGGCTTGCAGCCGTCGTTCGCCATCGGCGTCGGCCAGTCCCGCGCCATCCGGTCCAGACCCTTCTCGGACTTTCGCTCGCCACTCCGGCTCCGAAAACTGTCGGTCTGCGGCGTCGGCCACAGCGCTGACGCCGTCGCGAGGTTCATCCCATGCCGGCCCGCCGCCTGCGACGGTGTCGGCTTCGTTTGCCGGTTCTCGTTGGCGCTCGCCCGAGGCGTCGGCCAGAGCCGCAGCATTTCCGTCCGATTGCCGCCACTCGAGCGGGCCCCCGAGCAGGCGCGCGGGGTCGGCCAGGATGTCGCCTTCACGGATGGCGAGGATGAAGAGCCGCTCGCGCTTGTGGGGCGCGCCGACTTCCGCCGCCGTGAACAGTCCCGCCGCAAGGCGGTAGCCCATGCCGACCAGGTCTCCGGCGACCTCGGGAAATCCGAGGCGCAGATGATGGGCGACATTTTCGAGGAAGACGAAGGGCGGCTCGCACTCGGCCGTAACGCGCGCGACATGCGGCCAGAGGTGGCGCGGGTCGGCCGCGCCGAGCCGCCGCCCGGCGACCGAGAATGGCTGGCACGGATAGCCCGCAGCGAGGATGTCCACGCCGCCGCGCCAAGGGCGGCCATCGAAGGTTCCAACGTCGTCCCAGACAACAGCCGGATCCAGGGCCGCGTCTTCCATCCGCGCCACGAGCACGGCCGCGGCATAGGCTTCCCGCTCGACGTAACCCACAGTGCGGTATCCGGGGCAGGCGATGTGCAGGGCGAGATCGAGACCGCCGGCCCCGGCGCAGAGGGAGAGCCCGTACAGGCGATCCGTTCCGCCGCCCGGATCGCTTCCGGCGGCATGTAAAGCCAGGTCATGCACGGTCCCGAAATCGCGTGGCGGCGAGTTCGGCGAATGTCGCGCCGGTTCCGTCAAGAACAGCCGTCCGACCGGTGAAGCGCTGCCAACGATCCACCGTGACATCGACATAGGCGGGGTCGATCTCCATCGCGAGGCAGCGCCGGCCGACGGTCTCCGCGGCGATGACGGTAGAGCCCGAACCGGCGAAGGGCTCGTAGACGGCGTCGCCCCTGGCGCTGTTGTTGACGATCGGCCGGCGCATGCATTCGACCGGCTTTTGCGTGCCGTGCACGGTGGCGGCGTCCTCGTCGCCATTTCCGATGGACCACAACGTCGACTGGTCGCGCGCGCCCTGCCAGTGGCCGGTCGTACTTTTCCTGACCGCGTAGAAGCAGGGTTCGTGCTGCCAGTGATAATCGCCACGGCCGAGCACGAAGCGAGGCTTCGCCCAGATGATCTGGGCACGCACCGCGAAGCCGCGGGCCTCGAGGCTCTCGGCGACGGTGCGCGCGTGTACCCCGGCGTGCCAGACATAGGCGACATCGCCGGGGAACAGCGCCCAGGCCGCGCGCCAGTCGGCGCGGTCGTCGTTCGAAACCCGGCCCGTGCGCGCGGTCGCCGAGACGCCGGCCTCGTTGCGCCAGGAGGGGTCGTATTCGACCCCGTAGGGCGGGTCCGTCACCATCAGGTGCGGCCGCCCGCCGACCATGAGCCGTGCGACATCGTCGGCCACGGTGGCGTCGCCGCACAACAGCCGATGCTCGCCGAGCCGCCACAAATCTCCGGGACGGGTGACCGGCTCGGCCGGCGGCTCGGGGATTTCGTCCTCGTCATCTGGCGCACCGTCCGTGTCCTCCAGGCCGTCGAGCAGGCGGTCGAGCTCGTCCTCGCCGAAGCCGAGCAGGTCGAGATCAAAGGCGTCGTCCTTGAGCCGTTCCAGTTCGGCCGCCAGCAGCGCCTCGTCCCAGCCGGCATTGAGGGCGATCTGATTGTCGGCGATGCGGAAGGCGCGGACCTGGGCGTCGGTCAGATGGCCGAGCCGGATCACCGGCGCTTGGGTCAAGCCCAGTCGCTGCGCCGCCAGGAGCCGTCCATGGCCCGCGATCAGCACGCCATGCTCGTCGACGAGGCAGGGGACGTTGAAGCCGAACTCGGCGATCGAGCCCGCGATCTGCGCCACCTGCTCGGGCGAATGGGTTCGGGCGTTGGCAGCATAGGCGGCAAGCCGCTCGATCGGCCATTGCTCGATGTGCAAGCCGTCACGCGGCATCGCTGACACCGCGCCGCGCGGCGATCTCTTCGAACCCGCCGCCGTCCTCAAGGGTTGCCGGCCGGTCGGGATAGAGGGCGTTCCAGCGCCGGGCGGCGACGTCGACATATTCGGGCGCGAGTTCGAGGGCGCGCACATGCCGGCCCGCCCGCTCGCCGGCGACGATAGTGGTGCCGGACCCGGCGAAAGGCTCGAACACGAGGTCGCCCTTGTCCGTCCAGGCGTTCATGACGAACTCGGGCAGCGCCACCGGGAACACCGCCGGATGCTCGGTCTCGATGCCGCGCGCCTTGTGGCGGGTGATGCGCAGGACATTGTCGGGGATGCGCATGTCCTGCACGCCCTGGCCGGCATGGGTCCATTCACCCACGGTGCCGTCCTTCGCGCGCATGCCGCCATGGGCGTCATTGATGTGGCCGGCCCATTTGCACGCGACGATCTTGTTCGGCTTGCGGGCGACGCGGTTGAAGTGGAACAACAGCTCGAAGCTCGGCGCCAGCCGCCCGTTCCAGTCGCCCGGCAGGCCCGGCCCCTGGTCCCAGACATAGAACCCGAACCGACGCCAGCCCCGGCCCCGCATCCATTCGATCCAGCCTTCCCAATAGGGCTGCCATTCATTGTCGCGATGGACGAGGCCGAGGTTCACCAGCACTTGGCCGTCCTCGGCCATGACAGCATCGAGAGCACCGAAGGCGCCACGCATCAAGGCATCCCAGTCGCCGATGCCGCCGGTCGTGTAATTCCGCTGGTTGCCGTAAGGCGGGCTGGTAAAGAGGAGTGCCGCGCGGTCATCGCCCATCACCCGGGCAATGGCGGAACCGTCGGTGCTGTCGCCGCAGAGCAGGCGATGGCCGCCCATGACCCAGAGATCGCCGGGCCGCGTCACCGTCTCCCGCGCCGGTTCGGGCACGTCGTCGGCGGTTTCGCTGTCCTCGCCCGCTGCCGGATCGATGGCATCAACTACCGAAGTATCCGAACCCTCGTCGAGCAGCGTCATCAGCCGGTCGAGTTCGGCCTCCTCGAAGCCGAGGCCATCGAGAGAAAGGTTCTCATCGTCGAGAGCCCTGAGTTCGGCGGCGAGCAGGTCCTCGTCCCAGCCGCCGATTTCGGTGAGCTTGTTGTCGGCGATGCGGTAGGCCCGGACCTGGGCCTCGGTCAGGTGCTCGACCCGGATCACCGGCACGGTCTCAAGACCGAGCTGCTTTGCCGCCAGCACCCGGCCGTGGCCGGCGATGAGCACGCCGCCGCCGTCGATCAGGCACGGGACCAGCCAGCCATATTCGGCAAGGCTGCCGGCCAAGAGCGTCACCTGCCGCTCGGAATGGAGCCGCGCGTTCGCCGCAAACGGGACGAGCTTCTCGATCGGCCATTGCTCGATGGCCGAGGCCTGGAAACGGAGATCGTGCATGATCGAGGTGGATTTCCGTGGTGGATTCCCGGTGGACTCTGGGCTGGACTCCGGAGGCCACCCCTGGGGTCCAGGATAACGCTTTGAATTGTCGCGTATTTCGGCCGCTGGCTGGCTTCCGGGGTGGCTTCCAAGTGGACTCCGGAAACCACCCTCAGGGGCCATCCTAACGCTTTGAATTGGCGTGGGTTTCATCCTTCGAGCGGGTGTGGCTTCCGGGTGGCTTCCCAAAATTTTGCGCTGGCGGTGGAAAACTCCCGGACCAATGCCCCCAGCATAGGCTGAGTGCCAGGGAGGACCCGTGATATATCAAAGGCTTGACAGTCTGGCGAAAAACCTGTTGGTCCCAATATGGGACTATGGTAGAGTGCGCCGATGCGGGTCATCGCTCTCGGTACATTGAAGGCGTTCCTGGACAGCGACCCCGCTTGTGCGGATGCGCGCGAGCCGGTGATGGCGTGGTACCGGCAAGTGCTCCGCGCCGATTGGGCGACGCCGGCCGAGGTCAAGCGGGACATCCGCACCGCCAGCGTTCTCAGGGACGGGCGGGCGGTGTTCAACATCGCCGGCAACAAGTACCGTGTCGTGGTTTGGATCAACTACCCGTACCGCGTCGTCTACATCCGCTTCATCGGCACGCACCGCCAGTATGACGGGATCGACGCGCAGACCATTTGAGGAGAGCAGGAATGGACGTCACACCGATCAAGACCAAGCGGGATTACCACCGGGTACTCAAGGAGGTCGAGGGTCTCATGAGCGCCGCGCACGGCACGCCGGAAGGCGACCGCCTGGACGTGCTCGTCACGCTGGTCGAAGCGTGGGAGGCCAAGCACTATCCGATCGACCTCCCCGATCCCGTCGAGGCGATCAAGTACCACATGGAGAGCAAGGGCCTTGAGCCCAAGGACCTCGTCCCCTGCATCGGCAGCCGCAACCGGGTCTACGAGATATTGAACCGCAAGCGGCCTCTGACCCTCAAGATGGTCTGGCGGCTGCACAAGGGCCTCGGCATCCCGGCTGAATCCTTGATCAAGGTGGCGGAAAACCGGGCGGCATGATCCTTTGCGAGCGCACCCGTGACCATCAAGCGCGAAGACATCGACGAACGGACGGTCGCCTTCTCCGACATTGCCACCGGGCGCCGGCTGCCGCCGGTCCATCCCGGCGACATCCTGCGCGAGGATTTCCTCGAGCCCTTGGGGCTGAGCGTCTACGAACTCGCGGGCGCGCTCCATGTGCCGCGCTCGCGGCTCAACGACATCGCGCGCGGGCGCCGCGCCATCACCACCGACACGGCGCTCCGGCTGGGGCGGTATTTCGGGACGTCGCCGGAGTTCTGGATCAACCTCCAGGCGCGCCACGATCTCGACGTCGCCGACCGCACGGTGCGGCGCAAGATCGAACGCGAGGTGGCACCGCGCGCGGCGTAAACGGGTACAAATGGGTGTCGCGCCACCACGGGCGCAGAAATCCAAGCGTGGGCTCAATATGGCGCTTGGCGGGCGCAGGTGTCCACCACCAAACGCCCTGACCCATCGCTTTGTGTGAGACATTTTGCGCACCTCTTCGTTATCGCGCGCCCGACAGCGCCCGCGCACGCCTCGTGAGATAGCGGCGCGACCAGCTCTTGGGCAGCGGGCGCTTCTCGAGCCGCCAGAGGATGACGCACAGCCCGTACTCCTGGCGCCGGTGGGCGGTGGCGCGAGCGATGCCGAAGCGGGTGCAGATTTCCCGCCAACGCATACCCTCGGCCCGGGCCCAGACCAGCCTGGCGTCCTCGCCGTCGAGCCAGCGCAGCCATTCGAGCGTCGCCTCCATGCGGGTGATCGCATCGGGCGGCGGGACGGGCCTTCGCATCCGCGACGGCGCCTGGCCGACGAGGTCGGCGAACTCGTAGATGACCTTGGGCCACAGATTGAAATAGCCCTGCACGCGGACCTCGGGCAGCCGCTTCATCACGTCCGCCGCCTCGATCAGGCGTTCCTCGACATGCTCCTTCGTCCACTCAGCCATGGCGGACATCCCTGCAATCCGGACGTGGCCCATAAAGCTTCTCGCCGAGTTGGCGCACCAGTTCGCGCTCGGGCCATGAGAGCCGCGCATCGTCCACCGCGACGGCGAGCAATCCCTGCTCGCGCCAGCCCTCGCGCTTGACCTGCTCCGGGGAGCGCCGCTCGCCGCCATAGCCTTTCGGAAACCACCTCATCGCCCGACCTCCTGATCTTCCGCGGCGATCTCGGCGCCAAGTGCCACATATGCGGCGGCGTCCACCTAGCTGTCCCGGTGATCGGGCAGGTGTGCAAGGCGCGCCAGCTTCAAACCGGCCATGCACAGGGCGACCTGATGGGGGGTGACGGCGTGGCCGAGGATCGCTGACCATATGGCGGCGATCCGGGCATGCATCCGATGGGCGTCGCCATATTCCTCGGCACGGACCGTGGTGACCGGCGAACTGGCATCGGCGAGAATCTCCTCGCGGGTCATCGCACACCCCCGCTCGTCTCGATCGCCCAGAGGAGGATGGCGATGGCATCGGCCTCGTTGTCGTCGGCGGGAACAAATCCGCGGGCGCGGACGGCGGCGATCACCGCCGCCTTGTCGGCATTGCCCTTTCCGGCGATGAAACGTTTGATGGTGCCAACCGGGACGCCCTGGTAGGCGATCTCGTTCTGCTCGCACCACGCCGTCAAGGTGGCGAGAAAGCCGCCATAAGTGTGGGCGGCGTCGGTGCCGATATGTCGCCGCACTTCCTCGAAATGGACGCTGCCGATGCCGCCGGCCTCGCTGGCAAGCCGGTCGAGCCAGCTCCGGAAGCGCAGATAGCGCATGCCGCCGCCGTCATAGCGGCTGGGCCGGAACGACACCGTTCCGCTGACGATGGTCCCGTCGGCGGTGCGGATTGCCCAGCCGGCAACGGTGCCAAGGTCGAGGGCGAGGATTGTCGCCTTGGTCGCCGAGATTTTGGCGGAAGGCGGCGACAGAGGCGGTGCAGTGATCGCCGGCGCGCTTGCATCCGTTGCCGGCAGTGTCAGAGTCGTCGAAGCCATGATGGTCTCCATGATCGGGGGTCTTCGTGGTCAGAGCCTGTCCCGGACTTGATCCGGGAGCGGCGGCGTGGTCCCCGGATCAGTGTCCGGGGCAAGCCTTGGCGGAGCTGATCGTCGCCGCCCGCTTTCGGATCATTGGGAGGGCCGGGCGGCCCGGTGGCGTTCGGGGCGCGCATCACAGCACCTCCTTGAGCCAATCGGGCAGAGGGGGATGTTGCGGCGCTTCATCCGCACGCCCCCCGCAACATCCCCCGGAGATTTCACCGTCATTTGAATGACTTTGGGGATGTGAGGGATGTGGGGGATGTTTTTCCCCACCTTCCCTGTCATATGCGTGCGTGCGCACATGTGTGGGGGTACGGAAAACATCCCCCACATCCCCCACATCCCCAAACACATTGATTGGGCTTGCGTTTTTTGTGGGGATGTCGGTGGGGATGTCTGCCCCGACAGCCCCGACATCCCCACTGGATGAACCGTGACGGGCCGCGGCCCCGGGCTTTTGCTCGATTGCCAGCGCCCAGCGCTGCGACTTGTGCAGGATGCCCGCGGTTGCGATGCGGACGCTCAGAGCTTGCAGATCGAACACCCGGTCGCGCACTTTGCCGAGCATCCTGCCGAGACGTATGCGCTGCGAGCGGTCGTTGCCGCTTCCGAGCGCCAATGGCGGTTCGCAGGCAATGGCGAGATCGTAGAGATCGCCGGCGCCGACCTCGGCCGTGCCGAAGCGATCCCACCAGGCGGCGACGAAAGCGCGCCACATGGTGCCCTCGGCATCGTTGGCAGCCATCAGATCGTCGAGATTGCCGAGAAAGCCGTCGATGCCGGCGGTCTCCAGAATGCCCCCGATGACGCGCGACCAGGCTTCGAAGCTGCCGATCCGCTTTGCGCTCATGGGCTTGCCCGCGGCGACCCAGGCACGGATGAGGGTGAGACAGGCGGCCACGAGGCGGGCGCGGTTCGCCTTCACCCAGCCCATGAGGTCCGGATGCCGGAAGCCGTCGCGCAGCCAGGGGCGGTCGGTCTTGGCGTCGAGGCGGATGCGCACGATGCGCCGCATGATCTCGCGCGAGAATTTCGGATTGTTGCCGGTCGCGATCCAGACGCAGCGGATCGGGATGCGGGTGGTCTCGGACAGGCCGAGAATACGGTCCTCCCAGCTTGGCGCGGTCAGCGCCGCCGCGAGTGCCGCTGAGTCGACCTCGTGGTTGATGTTGTCGATGACGACGAGCGAGGGCATCTGGCGGAGCTTGGCCGTGATGCGCTTGCGCCATTCCTCCTCGTCGGTGCTGGCTGTCATCACCACCACGGAGACGCCGGTCATGATGACGGCGGCGATGTCGATCATGAGGCCGGCCCCGGTTCCGACATCCGGCTTTTCGATGACATGGAGCGGCGTCGGCCCGTCGATCAGCGCGCGGGCGAAGCCAAGCAGGAGCAGCGCCACCGCGTGCGCCCGCTCGGCCGGAGAGACGAAGGGAAAATCGCCGAGAAGATCATCGAGGATCAGCGCCCGAGCCTGCGCCACATCCTCCGCCGACGGATTTTCGGGAATGGGCGGCAGCGTGAAGCCCGGTGCCGGGTGGTAGAGAAGTTTTGCTTGCTTGTGATAGCCGGGATCGGTGAGCAGCGCGCCGTTCCGGCCGAAGACGGGCGTGTTGACGATGCCGGACAATACCGGCAGGGCCGGATCGGGGGTGGCGAGCAGCGTCTTGACGAGGCTTGTGGGCGGCGCGGCCGGCACCAGCTTCTCGTTGCGGCCGAGGCGGCGCCACGCCGCGAGCCGCGCCAGCATATAGCGCAGCCGCTCCTCGGTGACGGGTACGGCCATGGGCCGGCCCTCGTCGTCGGGCACGACCCAGGACGGCACGCCGCCGGCACGGAACAGCCACGGTGTGCGGTTGGAGGCGAGCAGCAGCGACCACGCCTTGTTACCGCTGTGCGAAAGATCGCCTTCATCGGCGCGATGGGTCGGCAGGGGCGATGACGGCAGGGTGAAGCCATGGGGAAGATGCCGCCCCATGGCGGGCTCTTCATCTTGCCCACCCGCGATGCCGGCAATGGCGCCGCGGACAAGATCGGCGAGGACCTCCGCGCCATCATCGCACAGCAGGTCGTTGAAATCGGTGTCGGGCGTGGGTGGATGGCAGATCGCGACCTCGCGCCCTTCGGCCTCGAGCCTGCGGGCCGTGGCCTCGGCGGCGCGAAGCCCGGCGCCGGAAGAATCATGGTCGGCCAAGATGACGATTTGGCGCGCGGCGGGCGGCAGCACGATCTGTTCCAGATGGCTGGTGGAGAGCGCGGCCCAGACCGGCAGGTCGGGACAGGCCGTCATCACGGCAAGCCCGGTCTCGATGCCCTCGCAGAGCCCGAGGCGCCCATCATTGCCGATCCCGGCCAGCCGCACGGCGCCGCCCAAGACCTTGCCCACCATCTTCTTTGGATTGGGAACGTCGGCCTTGGCCTTGCCGTCGGGGGTCAAATAGATGCGCTGCAGGGCCGTGATCTCATCCTTGCCGCCCCGCACGACGCCGACGAGGGCCGGAAAGCCCATTTTCGTCTCCCAGTGGGTGAGATCGGGATGGCAGAGAAGATCGGGGCAGTCGGGAACCTTGATACCGCGCGCGCGCAGGTAGGCGTCGGCGAGGCCGCCGGCGACCGGCGTGGCGCGGGACAGGATGATCTCGATTTCCCGCTGGCTGTCCTTCTCCCTCGCCGGCGCCTGGGATGGCTCACGCCGTGCAGGCGCGGTATCGGACCAGCCGACAAGGGAGGCGGCATGGGCGAAGAGATCACGGCCCTGAAGGCCGGTGGCGTGTTCGAGCGTGCTCAAGGGGCCGCCGCCCGCACCGCCATCATGATCGTACCAGTCGCCGGCGCGGGAGCCCTTCAAGGCGATGACGCAGGAGCCGGTCTTGCGCGGGGCATCGCCGCGGATGTTGGCGAGCCGCCAGTCGCCTGTCCCGAACCGCGATCCGGGATCGCCCTCGCGCCGGCCGTTCGGAAAATGCTGCGGTACCCAAGCATCGGCGGTGTCGCGCAGGCGGGCGACGATGGCGTCGAGGTCGTAACGGGCCTCGGGCGCCCGCGCGGGGGCGATGTCGTTGAGGTCAATCAAGGATCACCAGCCCTTTCTCGGCCCGGGTGATCGCGGTATAGAGCCAGCGGGCGCGATCCTCGGCCGTGCGCCCCAGGCCGTCGTCGAAGACGACAATGTTCTGCCATTGCGACCCTTGCGCCTTGTGGCAGGTGATGGCCCAGCCCCAGACCGCCTCGATCAGCGTCTTCTTTTTCCAATGGTCGCGCCGCTCGCGCTCGGGATCGGGCGCCACATGCTCGTCGAAATGCCCCTTGTAGATGCGGAAACGCTCGCGTTTCCTGCTCCCGCCGCCGATCGTCTCGCCGTCCTCGGTGTCGATGACGGCGGTGAACGAGACCTCGTCCTCGTCGGCGATGTCCGAGAGATCGACGAACATGCCGTTGACGAGGCCGAGATCGCCCCGGTTCTTGAGGCAGATGATCTTCTCGCCGGTGCCGGATGGATAAACGCCGTCGAAGCCGGCGGCATGCTTCATGGCGAGGTTGAGATTAAGGCGGGTCGCATTCCTGCCGCAGATGACCTGGCCGCCGTTGAGCATCTGGGCGGGCCCGACCTGATCGCGGCGCATCTTCCACACGAACTGATCATGCTCGCCATAGGCGATGGGGAGCCCCTGGCGGGCGAGGGTCGCGAGCCGGAGGATGGCGCTGTCGCCCGCTTGCCGGTGGACCTCGGTCAGGAGCACGTCGGGCGCGTCCTTGGTGAAGGCGCCTTCTCCCTTGACGGGCGGCAGCTGGCCGGGATCGCCCAGCACCAGGATCGGCTTGCCAAAGGCCAAGAGATCGCGCGCCATGTCGTCGCCGACCATCGAGACCTCGTCGAGCACCAGCAGCCTGGCGTCGCGCAGCGCCGACTGCTCGTTCAAGACGAAGCGGGGCTTCAAGGAGTCGGAATGGCGGAGTTCGAGCGAGCGCAGCTGCGACTCCGCGAACAGGCGCTCGGCCGCGCCCATGCCGGGCAGCTTCGCCTTGAGGTCGGCGATCTCGGTCTTGACCCGCTCGATCTCGGCGGGCGTCGCCTCCGACACGCGGTAGATCAGCGAATGGATGGTGGAAGCGGGCGTGCCCTTGCGGGTCATCACCAGCGCCGCCTTGCCGGTGAAGGCGGCATAGAGGACGCCGTCCGGGCAGTCGTCCAAACCCAGTTCGGCGATGGCGTGCCGGGTGATGGTGGTTTTTCCGGTCCCGGCATAGCCGAACACCCGGCACACCTGGCGCGCATCCGTGCCGTTCGTGAACCAGTTTTTGACGGCCTCGATGGCCTTCGCCTGAAGGTCGGAGGGGGTGAAGGTCATGGAGTCCTCTCCCAGCAGCGTTTGGCGAAGGGACACAGGCGGCAAAGGTAGAAATCGCAAGCCGCGGCGATGCGCGGCGGCAGTTCGCCGGCGTCCGCGGCGCGGAGGATGGAAACCGCCTTGTCGGAGAGCGCCTGAGCCTTTACCGGGTCGAAGGGCGCGATCTCGTGGAAGAGTTCCTGCGTGTCCTTGTTGAGGGCGGTGAACAGCGTGACGGCGACATCGAGATAGGCCATGTAGAGCTGGACCTGGGCGAAATAGATCGGCTTCGAGACCTCGAGGCCGCGCTTGACGAGGTCGGTCCAGGATTTGGCGTTGAGTGCCTTGTGCTCCCACAGCGCCGGCCAGGCGACGCCGATATCGGGCCCGCCGATGATGACGCCGTCGATATGCCCGCGCAGCCGCCCTCCCGCTGCCGAGAAGCCGAACTGGCCCCCGTCCTTCCGCTCGGTGCGGAGATCGAAGCCCGCGGCCCTGAGCCAGCGGATCGACAGCGCCTCGAACACATGCCCCGCCTTGAAGATGCGCAACATATGTCCATCGAACTCGCGGCCTTGGTCGGGCGGTGTGCGGGTGTATTCGAAGGCAAGGCGCCGGGCGCAGGGCTCGCCGATGCGGGAAGCGCCGAGATAGTCGCGCGGTGGTTGGCTCACCCGCTCGGTGACGAGGGCGGCATCGATCAGGCCGTTGATCCGGGTTGCGGCGCTATCGGCCGGAGCGCCGCCATATATAAAACCGGACTCGTGATTGAGATCGACCAACATGCCCGGCCTCAAAACGGAATGGGGTCATTGAGGTCGTTGTCTGCCCGCCTGGCCGCCGCCTGGCGCTGCATCGAGTCCCGGAACCCGTCGATGCAGGCCTCGATGATGCGGTCGATGTCTTCGGCCTTCCGGTCGTGGAAGGGCGCCATCAGGCCGAGTTCGGTCAGCGTCTCGGCGAGAGTGCGCCGGGCGTCCTTGATCGCCTGTGTTTCCATGGTCGTCTTGTCGATCATGCCATTGTTCCTGTTGGCGAGGGCGGCGCCGGCATCGAGACAGCGCATCGAGCAGAAGCGGTATTGCGGGAATCGGTCGGGGCGGAGGTGATGGCAATATCCGAAGCCCCTGGCCTCGCGCCCGCAGACGGCGCAGCGGGTTGGCCGAGCAGGAGCACGCATATCGGGTCGTCCTCCGGCCAGCCCTGGCGCTGGAAACGCTCCGATTCCAGGACGATCCAGCGCGAGATGGCGTTCACGGCCATCGCCTCGAGGTCGGCGAGCGTCAGCGACGCGACAGGACTGCTGAGCTTTCCAGCGCCTCTTGCCTCGAGCCATTCCCCGATCACCTTCGCCGCTTCCCGGGTCACATGCGCCCGCCACTCGTCGTCCGTCATGAATTCAGCCATGCCGGCCCGGCGGGTTTGGGGGTGGACTGCGACGGTGCCGGTGTCGATGGCCCCGAAGCGGTTGCGGGAGCCGAGTTCGCCCAGGCGGGTGCAGCCGGCTGCACGGCTGACGCTTGCTTTGCGGGCGCCGCGCGGCGGCTCGGGCTCGGCGGCACGGCCTCGCCGGCCGTCACCTTCTTCCATTCCGGCTCGGTCGGCAGCACCACCCGGTCGAGCCGGTTGCTGTCGCCATAGCTGGGGTTGGTGGAGGGCTCGACCTTGATCTTGGCGACGAAGGCGATGCCGTCGAGATCGGCGAGACCGCGCAACATGCGCTTCGCCTTCGCCGCCTCGCTCATATCCTCGGGGTCGAGGCCGAGGGCGGAGTCGATCATGGCGCGCAAGCTCGCCTTCGAGATCTTCCAGCCGATGGAGACGCCGTTCTCGTCGACCTTGCCGCCCTGAACGGTGAACATCTGCCAGAACTTGCGCCGCACATGGGGGCCCTCGGTCACCGTGAACTCGCAATCGAGCATCAGGGCGTCGCTCGTCGCGGACGCCTTCAAGAGGCCCTTGTCGATCTCGGCCTCGCCGTCGACGCCGCCCTTGCGGATGGTCATCGCGACCTTGGCGAAGGTGCCGTCGGGAATGAGCTCGCCTGTCCGCTGCGGCTCGGCATCGTTCATGTCGTACATGGCTGTCATCCTTTGTGTGCGGGGTTGAGATTGATCTTGGAAAGAAGCGCGCCGAGGTCGGCGGGCTCGGTCACGTCGAGGCGGCCGGAGCGGTCCTTGGCGGGCAGGCCGAAGGGATTGCCTGCGCGGCAGACGAAGCGGCGGTGCCCGCCCTTCTCGGGGTCGTGCCGCCAATTCCCTATCCCGGTCGCAGAGCCGGGATCGCTCTCGGCGCTGAAGAAGCTCATGGTGACGACCTGATCGACGATGCCGGGCAGCTCGCGCGCCGCCTTGCCGCCCTCCATCTGCGGCTGCCAGGTCGTGCGGTTGAACTCGTCGGTGACGCGTTCGAGGATGCCGACGAAGATCACGGTCTTTCCGGGGGCGTGCTGCAGATGCTTGAGCAGGCCGATGACCTCGCGGGCGAGCAGGCCATAGGCGCCGCGGGTGTCCGGTTTGCCAGTTTTGTCGGAGAAGGCCTCCGGCCGGGCCTTCGCCCAGGCCATTGCCTGGCGGGTGAGGTCGGTGATGGAGTCGACGAAGATGATGCTGCGCTCGGCGATTACCCGCGCGAGGTCAGGATAGAGTCCGGCGACATGGGCATGATGGGCTTCGGAGAAGAAGGCGTCCGGGCTCGCCGCCGGGTCGACACCGCCGATGAGGCAGGCGATATCGAGCGCATCGGTGAAGGTGCGGATCGGGACCGACACACCGGGCCAGTCCTGCACCGACTTCATGCCAGCCTCGAGATCGAGGCAGAGCGTTTCGGCGGGCGGCAATGTCCGGAGCTGCCAGGTCTTGCCGTGACCGCTGGCGCCGAACAGCGCGATGGTGGTCTTGTTGCGGGCGGCCGACAACCGTTCGTCGGCGGTGATGATCTTGAGTGCCATCATGCGTCTCCCGCACCGACAGCGGCGACGGCTCGGTCGGTGCCCAGCGCGCCTGCATCGCGGGCCAGCTGATAAAGCTTGCGCAGGGCGTGCAGCCGGTCCCCGACGGCGTTGAACTCAGCCTCAATCCCGCGCAGCGCGAAGGCGATGTCGTCGAGGGTGGCGTCCTCGATCGGCTTGGCAACGGTTTCGGGCCGCCGTGGCGCCTGCGCCGGCACAGTCACCGTGTCTGGCAAGGCTTCGAGCGCATACTGACGTTTGCGAAGTTCGGAAACGGCGGTGGATTGGGTCATCGGGACTCCTCTGGATTGATGACGAGACGGAAGGTCGGCTTGGTCGTCGCCACGGTGCGGACAACGGCGGGGACCTGTCATGGTGACCTCCGTCACCCTGCGGCGGGTTGGAGACGCCGTCGGCATCACGCCACCTCCGCCAGCAGGAGCGACGACAAGGCCGCCCGAGCGTGCCTCGGCTTGGGGCGCGCGACGGCGAGATAGCTGTAGTCCTCGGGGCCATGGCGGCGCTGGACGAGGTGGACGAGGCCGGTCTCGGAAGCGAGAAAGGCGCGGCGCGCCATGCGGGCGAGCTCGGTCTTCTCGCGCTCGCCAAGGCACGTGTTCTGCGCCGTGATGTTGAGGGCGAGGAAGCCGCGATGATATACGAGGACGTCGCCTGGCGCCGCCTGGCCGATCCAAGCGCAGAGCTCGATCTCGGTGAGCCGCAAGCGGACAGTGGGAAATCGGGTGATGGCGTTCATGTCAGGTTCCTACTCATGCTCTTGGAAAACCGTCCCAGGATCGGGTCCAGGGCAGGCTCAGGCCGCCGCAATGCCGGCGGTGAGGAGCGTGAGGCGGATATCCCGAACCCGGCGGTAGAGGCTCGAGCGGGCGCCGCGTCCCAGCGCCGCCAGCTGATCGATGGTGGTGCGCGAGAGGGCGGCGCAGAGGACGCCGTCGTCGGGGGCGAGCGCCCCGAGGCCGCGCTCGACGTCAAGGCGCCGCTCGACCTCGGCGAAAGCGTCGGCCGGCTGGCCGAGGACGGCGGCGAGTCCGTCGCCCTCGGCGATGAGGTCGCCGCGCGTGGCGCCGTCGCCATCGGGGAGAGCCTCGTCGAGGGAGACCGGCACGGCGCCGTAGAGCCGGCGCTCGCGCCTCACCCTGTCGGCAATGCGGGTCCCCTGATTCCTGAGGATAATGCCGGCGAAGGCGCCGAGCGCGCCACGGGCGGGATCGAAGGCCGGCAGCCGGGCGGTCAGGTCGGCGAGCAAATCCTGGCGGACATCATCCAGTTCGGCGCGCGGCAGACGGAGCTTTCGGACGAGGCGGCGGGCGGCACTGTCAGCCTCGCGAAGAAGAATCTGCAGGTCGGATCGGGATATTGAATCGGGCATCAGACAAAACCTCGGTCATCGTTACTGATGTCCGCAGGTTGCCCGTCGTCCCGCCTCGGTTGGTGGGCAGGACGTGGGAAAGATGTGGGTGAAACGTGAGAACGCTCCCACGAGCGGTCGCCCCACTTTCCCTGCGAACAGCCGAGATACCTCGGCAGCGCAGGTTTGGAATGTCGGTGGGGCGTTGCGCAGCTTATTTTTTGTGCAACGCTCGCCCGAATATTTCCTTCGTTGGCCGCAGCTTGCCGTCCTTGTCAAACCAGGCCGATCTTCGCGCGACCTCCTGCATGAACTCGCCGTTCGGGAACCAACGCTTTACCGTGCTGGGCGCAACACCGAATGCCTTGGCCAGCATTCTGAAGCTTGGCGTTATGCCCTGAGCCAATAGCTGCCCACCTATCGAAATCGCATCCGAGCGCATCTCATGGGCACGGGACGCTTGTTCATATTCGGGGTTGGAACCGCCCAGCCGTTCGCGAATAAGGACGATGAGATCCCGCGGAATGTAAAGCTCACCGGTCCAGCTCAGAGCGTCCAGCATGCAGGCGACGAGCCAGTTTATGAGCTTGTCCGGAACGACAAGGCCACGCCGTGCCAAGTGCGTCTCACCGCTTTTCGCGAGCACCTTCACTTCAATCATCTTCTCCATGATCTGAAGCGATAATTCGCTGATGGCGTTGGGGTCGGCATCCATCGCACTGGCAACCAGGGCAGGGTCGAACCCATATTTTCCGAGTTCCGGCTCCAGATAGAAGAGCTGCTCTATCCCTCCGATGACACTGACCTCGATCTCGGCGTCAGGATCCTCTCGGCGCAACTTGACGTAAAGCTCTATGGACGGGTTCTTCTTGTATGCCTTGCTCATTGCGTTGTAACCGCCACACTCCTCGGTGCCATGTTCCGACATGATTATTTCCTCACAGCGTTTACGATTCGATTCAGGACCCGTCGGGTCGAATGATGGCCGATGAAGGCGGAGCGACTGCACTCGCGATCTGATGAAAATCAGGGCTTCAGCTCGATCTCCTCTGGGGTCAGAACCAGGCGATAACCATTGGGATTGCGCCGGTTCTCGACGAGCGAGCGGACGGCCCTGGAATCGGCGCTATTGCCCACCAGCGCATCTCGAAGCGCACGCACTGGTTCCCGTGGTTCCGACGTTATCCGGTGGATACTCGATCCCCACAGGTGGCTCTCGATAACTCGGTTCTCCACGATCGCCGGTGATTTCAAGGCCTGTTCGGCCAAAAGGACCAGCAGCTTGAAGGCCTGCTCGGAGAGTAGCTTTGGAACACCATCGAGCATAACGGACCTCGCGGCGCGGCCGATAACGAGGCGTGGAGCGAAAGCGTGCGGCGGCTCCAATCTGGCATGATCGAGGACGAAGTCCTCGCCAATGCAGGCGCCCACATCGACATGCAGGATCTCGGCCTCGGCGAATCGTGTCCGCTCGGATGCCGGCGGGGTCGGCGCAATCACGGTGATCGGCGCCGACCGCTCGACCATGCGAAGGGTCGCGATGAGCCCCGGCTGAGCGAGTGCTGCCTCTGAGATTGCGAGGAATACGGTCCTGGTCGCGCTCATGCCGAGATGCCAGACGCCGGGCGCCACTTCGGACGGCGCGGCACCGAAACCGGAAACGGCGGCGATCTCGCGCACCAGGGCGGCAGGCTCGATGCGGAAGCTCCTCAGATCATCGTCATCGAGAACGATGTCGCCGCCGCGGTCGAGCGGACAGGCCGCAATGTGCCGGCCGTCGATCTTCCGGATCGGGCGCGCCTCGAGCCCGCACTCGCAGGTCGGGCACAGCTCCCACTCGGTCGCCGGCGCGTGCTCGATCAGGATGCCGCGGGCGAGCAGCCGGTCGAACGCGCGGCCGAAATGGGGCGCCGCCTGCCGGCCCCAGAGGAGCGCAGGCGCGCCCGCCTCACTGAGCCGCAGCAGCAGCGCTGAGAGCATCCCGGTCATGGCACAATCCGTTGCGGCCGAGCAGTGTCATGATGCGCGCCTCGAAGCGGTGGCGCCTGAACGCCGCCACCGAGGGCGGCTTCAGCTTGACGGTCACCCAGGCCGGGCGCGTGGCGCCGGTGTCGATCTCCACTCTGAGCACAATGTGACCGAGCCGCCAATCGCTCCCGAGGCGAATGCCGCGCATCACCTCGCTCAAACGCATGAGCGCATTGTCGCGGCCGTCGCGTGCCAGATAGGAATGGAAGATGCGCACCTTGCCCGATCGCGGGTCGATGCCGACGCGGTCGACCTGTGCCTCGACGATCCGGACGCGCAGAACTCCCGGATCGAAATCATGCCGGAAGGAAAAGGCGAAGCCGGCGCGCTCGATGGGCTCGAGCGTATAAAGGTTCTGCGCGTCCGTTCCGGCGAAGAAGCCCGGGCGACGGAGAATCGTCTTCGCAAACAGCTCCGCCATATCGGCGCGCCGGGCCTTGGGCACTCCGCCGATCTTGAGCCGCCCGCCGTCTGCCGAATAGGACAGCACCGCATGCTCGGCCGGGCGGTAGCTGATCACCCGCTCTGCTCCCCGATCGACCACTGGCGTCGTCGTGATGGCGGCGCCGTGGGCGACGACGAGGTTGGTCTCGCCACCATCCTCATACCAGCCGACCCGGCAGTAGCGACCCTGGAAGTCCGCCTCGAACAGGATGGCGGCCGCCCGCTCGAACGCAGCCCTCGCAACGGCGTCGATCTCCGCCTCGACCCCCTCCTCAAGCCCGGCGAACTCGGCGAGCGATACCCGCGCCGCGAGCGCCAGCATGTCGGAGGCGGCATCGAAGACACGGGGATGGTCGAGGAACACCGCCAGGGCCACATGCTTTGGGTCCTGACACCCTTCGTCGCGCTCGGGGACGATCTCGAACCCCAGGCGGCGCGCCTGCTCCAGGATGATCTGCAGACCGTTCGCATGGCCGAGCTCGGCGATGCGGTGAAGGTCCGAGACCAGTCCCTCGCCATAGCCCTCCTCGGGCCCCATGAAGAAGCGTTGCACGGCCTCGCGCGCCCCATCGGGCGGGCCGTCGAAGACCGCCATGTCGAAGCCGTTGAGGCCTGCCCCGGACTCCGAACCGGGGTCCGCCGCATGCCGCTCCATGAGCCGCCGCAGGAGGCCGAGGTCGATCGTTCGGGTGAACTTCGGATTGACGAATTTCTTGAGATTCATCCCCATGCGGCGCTTCCTCAAAGACCGGTGGTTAAGATGTTCTTGATTCGTTCTTAATCGAAATGAGCGCAAGAGTCGATTCTGAATATGCATATGGCACAGATCGCGCGAACCGTGAGTAGGAGGTAAGGGAACCCCCTTGTTCCACGAACGGTCTCCGCCCCATGGACACGACCCTTGCCGGCCCCAATGCCATCGACCCCATGCGGATGACGCCTGACGAGCGGAACACCGAGGTGGGGCGCATCCTGGGCGCGGGGCTGGTTCGTCTTCATGCCCGACAGTCAAGCGAACTATCGGCGGACAGCGGAGAAAGTTCTCTCGACTTCTCGCCACCGCAGCGCCGTCATGCCAACCCCGGCTCAGAGGCCGGGGCAGGCCCGTCCACCAAGAGAAAGGCATGACGATGACACGACATTCGGCGGTAAAGACCATGGCGGCTGCACCGCCGCGACCCGGTGACGATGCAACCCGCGATGCACCGGTGCTGGCGCGGCTCGCGGCATTGAAGGCGATGACCGTCCCCGAGCTCAAGGCCGAGTGGCGGCGCCTCTTCGGCACCGACGCACCCAACAACAGCCGGCCCTTCCTCGAGCTCCGGCTCACCTACCGCATCCAGGAACTCATCTATGGCGGCCCCTCGCGCGAGGCGGTCCGGGTGTTGGACACCCTCGTGGACGAATTCAATGGAAAGCCGGTTCGCAAGGCGCGGATCGCCGACCCTCGCAAACCCGTCGCCGGCACGCGGCTGGTCCGGGAATGGGATGGCGTCGAGCACACCGTCACCGTCCTCAGGGACGGCTTCGAATGGAAGGGGCGGAAGTACAAGTCGCTCTCGGCGATCGCCCGCGCCATCACTGGCACCCGCTGGAACGGCTGGCGGTTTTTCGGCATGCCCGCCGCCCCGAGGTCGCCGCGATGAACAAGGTGCTCCCCATGCCGCGCCGGCAGCGCTGCGCTGTCTATACCCGCAAGTCCTCCGAAGAGGGGCTGGAGCAGGAGTTCAACTCCCTCGACGCCCAGCGTGAGGCTTGCCAGGCCTATGTCATGAGCCAGAAGGCCGAGGGCTGGGTGCTGGTTCCCGCCCATTACGACGACGGCGGCGTCTCGGGCGGCACGTTGGAGCGGCCTGCTCTGCAGCGGCTTCTCGCCGATATCGAGGCCGGACGCGTCGACGTCGTGGTGGTCTACAAGATCGACCGGCTGTCGCGCTCGCTGATGGACTTTGCCAAGCTCGTCGACATCTTCGATCGGCATGGCGTCACCTTCGTCTCGGTGACGCAATCCTTCAACACCACGACCTCGATGGGGCGGCTGACGCTCAACATCCTCCTCAGCTTCGCGCAGTTCGAGCGCGAGGTGGCGGGCGAGCGCATCCGCGACAAGATCGCCGCCAGCCGCAGGCGCGGCATGTGGATGGGCGGGCATCCGCCGCTAGGCTATGATGTGAAGGACCGCAAGCTCGTCGTCAACGAGGCCGAGGCGGCGCTGGTGCGCCATATCTTCGAGCGGTTCCTTTCCCTCGGCTCCGTCACCCTGCTGGTGCGCGAGATGCAGGCCGAGGGCCGATGCACCAAGCGCGGCAGGCCGTTCGACAAGGGGATCGTCTACAAGCTCCTGAACAACCGGGTTTACGTCGGCGAGGCGGTGCACAAGGGCACGAGCTATCCCGGCGAGCACGACGGCATCGTCGAGCGCGAGGCTTTCGACAAGGTGCAGGCGATCCTCGCCGCGAACGGCCGGACGCGGGCGGCCGCGACACGCAGCGCCACGCCGGCGCTCCTCAAGGGGCTGATCTTCACCGAAGCCGGCCGGGCGATGACGCCGACGCATACGAAGAAAGGGACGCGGCTCTACCGTTATTATGTGTCGACGGACGCGATACGGGGGCGGGACGCCGACGAGACGGCCGCACCCGTGCGCCTGCCCGCGGACGTGGTCGAGACCGCCGTGGTGCGGGAGGTGCGCCGTTTGGTGCGCACGCCTGAGATCGTGGCGCAGGCCATCGCCGCGGCGCGGCGGGAAGCGCCCGATGTCGAGGAGAGCGAGGCGGTCGCCGCCCTGGGGTGCTTCGACGAGCTCTGGGCGTCCCTGTTCCCGGCCGAGCAGGCGCGCATCGTCAAGCTGCTCGTCGCCCGCGTCACCGTGACCGAGGGCGGCCTCGCCGTTGATCTGCGCACCGAGGGCCTTGGCTCCGTCCTCTGCGAGATACTGGCGCCGAAACCCGAGGAGGTCACAGCATGACCACACCCGCCACCATCCGCATCGTCATCCCGCTGACGCTCCGCAAGCGCAACGGCCGGCCGCGCATCCTCCCGCCGGCCGATATCGAAAACACCGACGGGCAAAACCAGGACCCGCGCACCTTGCGCGCCCTCGCCCGCGCCTGGGACTGGCGCCGGCGCCTGGAAAGCGGCGAGGCCGCTACCTTGCGAGATATCGCTGAAGCCGAGCACGTCACGGTTCCCTATGTCAGTCGCCTCCTGCGCCTCGCTTTCCTCTCCCCCGCCGTCCTCGATCGACTCCTCGTCCATCGCCAGCCGTGTGCAGTGCCGATCGACAAGCTCGCCGCCGCAGCGCTGGTGCCGTGGGCGGAGCAGGTGGACATGGTGTTCGGGGAGTGAGCGCGGCAGTCTCTTGGGGTGCCACCATCCCGCGCCGCGAGCAGGTTCACCGCGGCCCCATCAAATTTTTACGCTCCTCCTCGGCCTCATTTGCGGCCTGAGAAGAAAAGGTATTTCACGAGCGCCGCGACGCCGAGGACGAGAAGGACCACAACCAGGAGCCACAGCACGCCCATGCCCCAGCCCATGCCTGCCATGCCGCTCATCATCTCCATCTTTCCACCCTCCGTCCATCGCTTCACAATACTGAAATATTACCCTCATCGACCATGATACGCAGCGCATTCGCGACGACGAGCAGCGAGGCGCCGATATCGGCAGCGATCGCGCCCCAGAGCGTTGCGTAGCCGGCGAAGGTGAGCACGACGAAGATCGCTTTGACTCCGAGCGAGAAGACGATGTTCTGCCGGATGATGGCGAGCGTGCGCCGCGAATGGCGGATAAGCCAGGGCAGTTTCGAGATGTCGTCGGTCATGAGAGCGACGTCGGCGGTCTCGATCGCTGCATCGGAGCCGATCGCGCCCATGGCGATGCCAAGGTTGGCGCGCGCCAGTGCCGGTGCGTCGTTGACACCATCGCCGACCATGGCGACCGTGCCGTAGCGTGCGACAAGCTCTTCGATTTTCTTGACCTTGTCATCCGGCAGCAATTCGGCATGCACCTCGTCGATGCCAAGATCGCGGGCGATTGCGCTGGCCGTGACACGGTTGTCGCCGGTCAGCATGACCACATGCGTGATGCCGGCAGCGTGCAGTTGTTCCACGATTTCGCGCGCTTCTGGCCGAACCGTATCCGCGACCGCGATGAGGCCGCAGACGTGACGCGGGTTACCGACGGCGATGACCGTTTTGCCGTCTGCTTCCAACGCTTCCACCCGTTTTGCGGTCTCGGGCGTATCCTGACCGCGCTCGACGACGTAGCGGTGGGAGCCGAGCCAGAACGGTTCGCCATCGAAGGTGCCGGTCAGCCCCTTTCCCTTGAGGACTTGTACGTCGTCCGCTGGCGCAGGTGTGATTCCCCGATGATCCGCATGGTCCAGTATTGCCCGCGCAAGAGGATGCGTGGACCGCGCCTCAAGCGCTGCGGCGCGCGCCACCAACTCAGTCTCGGTGTGGTCTCCGAGCGGGATGACCTGCGCCACGACGGGCTCGGCCCGCGTGATCGTTCCGGTCTTGTCCATGGCGATTGCCTTAAGGCGCGCGGGAAGCTCGATATAGGCGCCGCCCTTGACCAGCACGCCAGCGCGGGCCGATGACGCGAGTGCCGCGACGATGGAAACGGGTGTCGAGATCACCAATGCGCACGGGCAGGCGATCACGAGGAGGACAAGGGCGCGATAGAACCAGTCGTCCCACGCTCCGCCGAAGGCCAGTGGCGGCACCAGGAAGACGAGGAGTGCGAGAGCCATGACCGCCGGCGTATAGACGCGGGCGAACTTTTCGACCCATTGTTCTGCGGCGGCCCGGCGGCCATGAGCCTCCTCGACCATGCGGATGATGCGCGACAGCATGGTGTTCCCGGCCGCTTTGGTGGCTTCCACTGCGAGCGTTCCGTCACCGTTGATCGTGCCCGCGAAGACCTCCGCGCCGATCGCCTTTTCAACCGGCACACTTTCGCCGGTGATGGGTGCTTGATTTACGGTGCTGGCACCGGCAACGACCCGCCCGTCCAAACCGATGCGCTCGCCCGCCGGAACGATGAAGCGGTCGCCCGGATTGACCTCGGCCACCGGCACGTCCGTTTCCGATCCGTCTGCGCGCAGGAGACGCACCATGGGCGGAGAAAGATCGACAAGAGCGGCAATGGCACGGCGCGCCCGTCCGACGCTCCAGCTTTCCAGCGTCAACGACAGCGCAAAGAGAAACGCAACCGTCGCTGCCTCGAACCACTCGCCGATGACGATGGCGCCGGCGATGGCGACCGTCATCAAGAGGTTCATGTCAGGCCGTAGCCCGCGCGCTGCGTACCAGGCCTTGACGATAACGAAGCGGATGCCAAAGGCGATGGCGAGCGCATAGGCCGCCATCTCGGGCAAAGGCAAGGCTTCTCCGTCGTGACCGGCGAAAAGCCGAATAGCTTCGTTGAAACCGCCCGCGAGCCAAATGTGAATAACGAAACCCGTCGCGACGAGCAGTCCGCTGAGGCTCGTGAACCAGACTTGCTGACGGCGGCGCCGATCGCTCTCATCACGCGCGCTTTTCTCGCCGACGCGCCATTCGATCGCGTTCATGCCCGTCTGACGGACGGCTCGCCGGATATCCTCGGCGGAGACCGGCGGAGCTTCGGCGAGCACTGTCATGCGGCCGTTCAAAACGTCGAATGCGAGCTTGTCCGCGCCGCCGACAAGCGGGCCAAGCTCGCGACGGAGCACCGCCACTTCCTCGACACAATCCAGCCCCTTGACTTTGAAGGTCAGCCGAGCTGTTTCAACTGCGGGCGCCATCAGGATGCGTTTCCATCATCGATGCGATAGGACGCGTCGATTCCGCTTACATAAATCCAGCCAGCGTCTGGTTGGCCTGTGCGCCCATTTTTTCGAATAAGCGCTATGGCCTGATCGACCTGATCAGCTTCGCAGACGAGTTCCAGCTTCACCTCCGTGATGACCTTTTCTCCGATCTCGATCGAATATTGCCGTTCCTGGGAATCGAGGGCCTTCAGCATGCCCTTGACGTCGATCACGGAAATGTTCCGGAACCCCGCCGTCTTGAGGGCATGAACAACGTCGGCGATCCGATTACGGTGAATGAACGCTTTGACTTCCTTCATGTCAGACCTCCTGCGGTTCGAGCTGTCGGGCGGTTTCCACGGATCGCGCTACGCGCGTCTCCATCCACTCATAGATGACGGGGAGAAGGACGAGCGTCAGCAGAGTCGACGTGATCAGCCCACCGACCACGACGGTGGCAAGCGGCCGCTGGGTTTCGGCACCGACACCAGACGACAGCAGCATGGGGATCAGGCCGAGGATTGCGACGCTCGCCGTCATCAGCACCGGGCGGAGCCTGAGTTCCGTTCCGCGTCGTACGGCTTCCCCGACGCTTAGTCCCTTTTCGCGCAATCCATTGATGAATTCGACGAGGACAATGCCGTTGAGCATGGCGACACCGAAGACCGCGATGAAGCCGATCGCCGACGGCACCGACAGATATTGCCCGGTGATGGCGAGCCCGATCAGTCCGCCGATAGTGGCGAACGGCACATTGGCGATGATCAGCGTTGCGTGGCGGATCGAGTTGAACGCGGTGTACAGAAGGACGAAGATGAAAAAAATCGTCAGCGGTACGATGATTGAAAGGCGCGTGAGCGCGCGCTGCTGGTTCTCGAATGCGCCGCCCCATTCGATCCAATAGCCGGGCGGCAATTCCACATTCTGCTGGATTGCCCGGTTTGCATCCTGAACGAAGCCATCCACGTCGCGTCCGCGGACATCCATCTGGATCACCGCATAACGCTGCAATTGCTCGCGCCGAATGAAGGAATAGCCTTCCGCGACTGATACGTCCGCGACACGGCTCAACGGAATGATTGCCCCGTCGGCCGTGCTGAGCGGGATCGCCTTGATCGCCTCGACCGAGATTTTCGAGGAGTCCTGAAGCCGGGCCGTGATGTCGAATCGTCTGACGCCGTCGATCAGTGTCGAAACCGGCTCGTTGCCGATTCCGGTGCGGACGATGGTCAGAACGTCGTCAGCGTTCAGGCCATAGCGGGCGAGTTGCTCCCGGTCTACTTGAATCCGCACCTGCGGCTTGCCGAGATTGGCTTCGAGCGACAGATCGGCCACACCGGGGACAGAGGCGATTGTGTTCTTGATCTGTTGGCTCAAGCGGTCGAGTTCGGCCAGGTCTTCGCCGTAGAGTTTCGCCGCCAAGGTGGCGCGCACCCCTGAGATCAGTTCTTCCACCCGCATCTGGATGGGCTGGGTGAAGGCGATGACGGCGGTGGGAACGACCTCTTCCAGCTTCTCGCGCATGGCGTCCGCCAGCCCCTCAATCGAGCGGCCCGACTTCCATTCCCCCTTCGGCTTCAGGGCGGTGTAGATCTCCATGTAGTTGACGTCGGCGGTCTCACCCTTCTCGGCCCGGCCGATCATGGCGAGCGTGGTCTCGACTTCGGGGAAGTCCGACAGCGCCGCCTCGATGTCCTTGGAAATCTTGATCGACTGGTCGAGCGAGGTCGACGGAATCGAGGTCACCCGCCACATGATCGCGCCTTCCTGAAGCGTCGGCATGAACTCTTTCCCGAGAAAGGGAAACAGCGCGAGGCTGCCGATCAGCAAGGCTCCTGCGGTGATCACGACCTTCCTCTTATTGGCGAGCGACCAGGCGAGAAGGGGCAGATAGCCCCGCTTGATCCAGCGCACGAGCATCGTATCCCGTTCTTCCTTGGGCTTCAGGATCAAGGCGGCCAGAACCGGAATGATCGTCAGCGTCAGCAGCAGCGAGCCCGCCATGGCGAAGCTGATGTTGAAGGCCATCGGCTTGAAGAGCTTGCCTTCGAGGCCTTCGAGGCTGAAGAGCGGCAGGAACACGACGATGATAATCAGGATGGCGAAGGCGATCGGGTTGGCCACTTCCCGCGCGGCCGCCAGGACCGCCGCCGTTCGCTTGACCTCCTCGCCGTGCGACCGGCGCTCCGCCATGATCCGGAAGGAATTCTCGACCATGACCACGGCGCCATCGACCATCATGCCGATGCCGATGGCGAGCCCCGCCAGCGACATCAGATTGGCGGACAAGCCCGCCTGCTCCATGCAGATGAAGGCGATCAGCATGGCCAGCGGCAGGGCGGCGATGACCACAAACGCCGAGCGAAGCTCGCCAAGGAACAGGAAGAGCACAATGGCGACCAGGATCGAGCCTTCGATAAGAGCCCGTTCCGCCGTTGAGACGGCCTTTTCCACCAGTTCTGTGCGATCGTAGATCGGCTTCAGCGTGACGCCGTCAGGCAAGGCCTGTTCGGCCACGGAAAGCTTCTCCTTGACAGCATCGACCACGTTCTTGGCGTTCTCACCCATGCGCGACAAGGCCATGCCGAGGACGACCTCCTTACCGTCGCGCGTCACCGCGCCGAAGCGCAGCGACGGCGCCTGTACGACCGTCGCCACGTCCCGCAAATAGACCGGCGTGCCGTCCTCGACCTTGAGGATAATGGTGCCGATATCGCGCTCACCGTCGACGAGACCGAGGCCCCGGACCAAAAACTGCTCTGGCCCCTGATCGATATATTGCCCCCCGACCTGACGGTTGTTGGCCTCGATCGCCTCCATCACATCGCGGTAGCCGAGCTTGTATTTAATGAGCTTCAGCGGGTCGATCTGGACCTGGTATTGCCGTTCCTGGCCACCCCAGGACATCACGTCGTCGACGCCCGGCGCCGTCCTCAAGATGAGACGAATCGACCAGTCCTGCAGTGTGCGCAGGTCCATGTCGGTGATATCGCCCGCGAGTTGTTCGTCGGCGCGCTCAAGCGTGTACCAGAAGACTTGTCCGAGTCCGGAGGAATTCGGTCCCATCTCCGGCGTGCCGTAGCCCTCGGGAATGCGGTCGCGGACTTCCGCCAAGCGTTCCATAACCAGGCGGCGCGCAAAGTAAATGTCCACATCGTCTTCAAAATAGACCGAGACATAAGACAGGCCGAACAGGCTGACGGAGCGGATCTGGTCGACATCGGGCAGGCCCGCCATGGCCGATTCCACGGGAAATGTGAGAAGTTGCTCGACATCTTCTGCGGCGAGGCCGGGCGACTCCGTGTAGATATTCACCTGGACCGGGGTCACATCCGGAAAGGCGTCGATGGGAACCGTCGTCACCGCCCGCCAGCCGAGAAAGCCAATCACCAGAAAAACGATGATTACAAGAAACTTGTATTGAAGCGAAAGTTCAACGAGCTTGTTCAACATGATCTGTCTCCTCAGTGCCCGTGGCCTTCGCCCATCTGGGATTTCTGAATGAGCGACTTGAGGAGAAAGACCTCAGTCGTCGCGATTTCATCGCCCGCGCTCAGACCGGCCGCGACCTCAACCCAGCCGCCGCGCGTCACACCGGTCTTGATCGCCGTCGGGTGAAGTTCGTCGCCCTCGACTTTGAAGACGGTCGGATTTCCGTCCATGAGCGTGACAGCCGCCTCCGGTACGGCGAGCGCTTGCTTGCCGTCACCGACTCCAAGCGCGACGCTGACATATTGGCCGGGATGGAGTTCGTCGCCCGCATTGTCGACCTCGATACGGACTGGCAAGGTCCGCGTCGTTTCGTCAAGCCTGTGGTGGATCTGAACGATCCGGCCGCCGACCACGTGGTCCTTGTCAATCAGAATACGGACAGACGAGCCGACCTCGGCATGAGCAGCCTGCTCGGGCGTAAGCTGGGCTTGCACCCACACCCGGCTTTCATTCGTGATCTGAAACAGAACGCGGCCCGCCTCCACGACTTCGCCGACAACGAAATCGTCCTTGACGACCGTACCGTCCTGAGGTGCCAGAAGATCAAACATTCCGGTCGCTTTCGAAGCGTCACCGATTTTGACCAGTCCCTCTATCTGCTCCGATGTCATGCCGAACGCCAGGAGCTTGGCGCGTGCCTGCTCGGCAGCCACCTGCGCTTCCACATAACGCCGCTCGGAAACGACCTCACGCCCCAGCTCGCGCACGCGGCTCCATTCGCGCGTGGCAACGATCAGGTTTCCTTGCGCATCCGCCATCTCGACGCTGGACAAGGTGACAAGCGCTTGTCCGGCCGTCACATGGTCCCCAAGCCTTGCCTGCCGGGCGACAATTTGAGCGGAAATTCTCGGGGCGATCTGCGCTGATCGGTAAATATCGAGCGTCACCTCGCCCGGTACAACGGCTTCGTCGGTGAGGACCCGCAAGTCCACGGGCGCCGTGGTGACGCCTTTTGCCTTGCGATCGGCGGCAGTCATTTCGACGACACCGCCCTCTTCGTGCTCGTCCCCGTGTCCCGCCTCTTGGGAAGCTGGAGCGGTGACTTCATTCTCTGTGTTTGGCGACGGATTGATCAGCGCAAAAGCGGCGCCGACGAAAGCCACCACGACGGCTGCACCGCCTGAGAACAATTTCATTTTCCTGGTCATTGGATATTCTCCACCCATTCGCCGATCGCGGCGGAAGCGTCGAGCCAGTCGAACCATGTGGTCCAGAGACGGCCCTTGAGCTCAACGCCGGCGCTCTCCGTTGCGAAGGTTTGATTGAGTTGAATGATGTAATCGACGGCACCGATTTCGCCGGCTTGCCACAGCCGCTGCAGGAGCGCGCGTTGCTCTTCGAGCGGCGCCACCCCTTGGGCGGTCCAGGCTTGCCAAGCGCCGAGCGCCGTCTCGTAGCGCCGAAGGCTTGCGGCAAGCCGTGCTTCGACCCTGCGTCTCAAGTCACGGTAGCTCTGCTCGGCCGCGACCAGGTCGGCGCCGGCGGCGTCGACCTCGGCGCTGAACCTATTGCGGATGGGCAGGGGGATCGAGAGCCGGACGCCGAACAGTGTCGTCGACTCTCGCCGCCCGAACGGATCGAGGCTGCTTCGCTCCTCTCCGACCCGAAGGCCAATGGTGGGGTCCGGGATGCGGTTTCTCTTGGCGACGCGAATGAAAGAGCGGGCCGCCTCCGCATCCGCCATAGCCAGACGGAGTTCCGGCAGCGCGTCGACCGCCACGGCGTCAGTGGACGGCGGCGCCTCGGGCGGCAGGCCCGCCAGTGGCGGCGGAGGCGGCAGGACACCACCCATGACCGCCTGCAGGCGCTCCTCGGCTCGGGACAATTCGATCCTGGCCGTGCTCGCCGCGGCGCGTGCCTCGGCCAATGTCAGCCGGGCCGTGAGCAACTCCGATTGCGGCAGGTCGCCGGCGCGGTTGCGCCGGTCGGCGAGCGCCAGAAACTCCGCGTCGAGCGCCACACGCTCGTCCGCTACGCGCAAGCCCTCCCGGCGCGCCTGAAAATCGGAAAGAGCGACGAGCAGGTCGGCAAGAAGCGTTTTGCGGGCGATGGCGAGCCGGGCCTCGGCCGCGGTGATCTCGGCGGTTGCGACACCCGCCCGCGCCCCGCGCTTGCCACTGAGATCGAGCGTCTGCGACAGGCCGACCGACTTTGAATTGTCGAGCGCGTTCTCATAGCCGAGCTCAATCTCGGGATTGTAGAGCGGTTGCGCTTGGCCGCGTGCCTGAGCGCGCGCGGCATCCAATTCGGCCTGGGCCTGACGCAAGGCCGGATGATCACTCAGGACATTAAAAACAAATTCCCTGAGTGCGATGTCCGGTGCAGCGCTCTCCTGCGCCACGGCGGACTCAGCAAGCCAAAGGCTCGCGATGACAGCGCCGAAAAGCGCCAGTTTTGGGCATTTCATTCATTGAACTCTCTGTCTCGGTTACCAAGGTGCACGCGGCACGACGACGCCGTGTTCGCGCACAGACTCAGGGCTTGGAGAGTTCAGGCGTTGGGAGGCGGGACCGGCGGACCTTGGCCGAGGGAATTTTTGCCGATGTAGGCACCTGAAAGTATCGGCTTTGTCAGGCCCTCGTAGAGACACTCGCTGGCGTTTCCGGCTGGCGCCATATGGTGCAGAGCATGGCACCCACAATGGATTTCGCAGCCATCAAAGGCTTGCTTGTCCTGATCGTGATCCGATTGAGAATGCAGTTCGAGACCGTTAGTCGGCGCGGCGTCAAGAATGGCGATGTCGGCGAACTGAATCGCGACAAAGACAGCCATCACCAGCAATGCCAAGTATTTCTTCATCCCGCGCGACATAGTCCCTATGCGGTCAGCAATCCGTGAAGCCGCTCCTTCGCGACACCTGCACCACCGGCGCAAGATTGTCGTTGCGACTCGTTTGCAGGACATATAACATCTACAGTAGCTGTAGAAGCAACCCTGAATTTTCACCGGGTAAGAATTTATGTTCACGATCGGCCATGTGGCGCGTGCGACGGACTGTAAGGTGCAGACCATCCGCTATTACGAGCAGATCGGCCTTCTGCCGCAGGCCCCGCGTTCCGAGGGCAACCGGCGGCTCTACGCCCAGGCCGATATCGACCGCCTGGCGTTCATTCGCCACGCCCGCGAGCTCGGCTTCCCCTTGGACGCGATCCGCGAGCTCCTGAGCCTGTCCGATGATCCGAACCAGTCCTGCGCCGCGGCCGACGCGATCGCCCGCCGACAGCTCGATCAGGTGGAGCGCCGGATCACGGGTCTCGTGTCGCTGAAAACCGAACTCATGCGCATGATCGAGCAATGCCGGGGCGGAAAGATTTCCGACTGCCGCGTCATCGAGGTCCTGAGCGACCATGCGCAGTGCGTGACCGAGAACCACCAGATGACGGAGGCCAAGCCGTGAGCATGGCCGCCCCGTTCGCGCCCATGGCCGCGTTGGCCGTCTATATCGGCGCCGCCGTGGCCGAGATCGCCGGCTGCTTCGCCTTCTGGGCCTGGCTCCGCCTGGACAAATCCGCGCTCTGGCTGGCGCCGGGTATGATCAGTCTCGCGGTCTTCGCCTTCCTTCTGACCCGGATCGACAGCGATTTCGCCGGCCGCGCCTACGCGGCCTATGGCGGAATTTACATCGCATCCTCGCTGGCCTGGCTCTGGCTGGTCGAAGCGCAGCGCCCGGACCGTTGGGATGTGATCGGCGCCGCCATCTGCGTTTTCGGTGCCGCCGTCATCCTCCTCGGCCCGCGTCCGGCATGAGGACAGGGCTATGATCGAGCCGCTGCGCACCATCACGTTCTTTTATGCGACGGGCACACAATTGACGGCGGGTTGCATCCCAAAGCCGGGAGCATGAGCACCGGCACAAAAGTAAAGCCGGGCCGTTTTTGCAAGCCTTTGGAAATACGACGTTTCGCGGAGCTTAACCGAAGCCGTTCCGGTTAAGTTGAAGAGAGACGGAGACGGGAATTTCGGGTATTTGGGGCACTGATACGGTCTCCGCAGTAAACCCGCACCCCGCAAAACCCTCGGAAGGCAAAAGGAATTTTGCCCTTCATAGGGCCATCATATTGATTCGCAATAGGAAAATGGCGGAGAGACAGGGATTCGAACCCTGGGTACCCTTGCGGGCACAACGGTTTTCGAGACCGCCCCGTTCGACCACTCCGGCACCTCTCCACGGGCGGGGCGGAACCTAATCGAAGTTTTGCCCAAGGGCAAGATGCTATCTGGGAATTATTTTAGCCGGAAGGGCGCCCCCTTCCGACCTGTCTTTTTTCAAGCGGCGCGCTTACCAGCTCAGGGTTGCCCGGCCATAAATATAACGGCCGTTAAAACCAAAGGGAGAGAAGCTGGAAAAGGGCAGAATCTCGTTGAAAATCGAGAAGTTTCCGCTGCCATCGGGAAGTGCGCCAGTGGGCGATGCATCGGGATAGACATCGAACAGATTGTTCGCGCCGGCGGAAAGCTGCAGCCAATCATTGAAATCATAGCGCAGTTCCACATCCGTGACCCATTTTGCACTCAAAACCTCATCTGTGAGGGCCGTGGTGCCCGGGTCCAGCACTTTGCCATACCGGTTGAAGCGCACCGTTGCGCCCACCTGCTCCATCAGCCAGTTCACGCCGAGGTTGGTTTTGGTTTTGGGCTGGCCTTTTTCAAAGCGCAATTGCTCAAGCCGTCCAAACAGATCTTCACCGGTGAGATTGGCTTCCGCCAAGGGGCCGGGAGCCGCTTTCAACGATGTCACATCGGTTTCGTTATAATTGAAACCTGCGGTAAAGCGGAACAAGCCATAATCATCAGTATCATAGCTATAGGTCGCCACCACATCAACGCCGCGGGTGCGGGTATCAACGCCATTGATGAAGAACCGGGCCCGCTGCACTCCGGTGATCCCGATCCCTTCAAGCAAGGGAACCACAACATCCGACGGCAGGTTTTCTGTCAAAACGATGCGGTCGTCGATCTTAATGCGGTAAAAATCCACCGCAATGTTCAAGCCCGGCAGCGGATCGATCACAAAACCCGCGGAAAGGTTGAAAGACTCTTCCGCATCCAGAGGTGTTGCGCCAAGGGCCACCGCCACATCGCTTTCCACCGGGAATGTTCCCACTTCATTGGGAATGCCGTCGATGAAGTTCGTCGCCGTCGAGGTAAAGAATTGCTGCGACAAAGACGGAGCGCGGAACCCTGAAGAAACAGCGCCGCGCAGCGCCAAGCCTTGCATCACTTCATAACGGGTGGCCAGCTTGCCGTTCAATGTGCTGCCGAAATCGGAGAAATCCTCATAACGGCCCGCAATGGCCACATTCCACTTGCTGGTAATATCTGTATCCAGCTCCGCATAAAGCGCCCAGCTATTGCGGTCACCTGTCACTTCATTGGAAGGCTGGAAGCCGGGGAAAACCTGCGAGCCGGCGGCGCCGGGGAAATCGCCCTGAAGGAAAGAGGCTGGCTCCCCTGCCCGCACCTGATAGCGCTCGTCACGATATTCCGCACCAAACGCCACAGACAGCGGATTATCAAGGAATCCCACATCCACAAGGCGTTGGACATCCGCATTGGCCACCATATGGCGGAACCGCAAAGAACCGGCGTCAAATTCTGTTGGGCTGGTCGGCCCAAGCGAGGTGTTGAGGCTGTTTTCCACGCCGAAATTGAATTCGTCCATCCCCCAGACAAAGCTGGTATCGAACTGCCATTCCCCCATAGAGCCACGCACGCCCGCCGCTGCCGATTTATCGTTAATATCAGTCACGATAAACGGCAAAAAGCCATTGGGTTGCACTTCTGGCGTGGTGCGGCTGTCATTGGGGCGACGGAAAAAGCCGGCGCTTTCCCCTTGCCGATCGCCAAGGCTGGCAAAGGAATAGAACTCAATCTCGTCGCTCAGATCATAGCCCATATTATAAAAGAGCGAGATGTCTTCCACATCCGCATTGCCGAACCGGTGGTTCAAGCGGTTCGCCGTAAGCTCACGCGGATCATCCACCGAGAACTGCACCCGCGGATCAAAGCCCTGGCGGTTGGTAGGATTGCGGTCCCGATATTCACCACTGACATTGAAAAAGCCGCGCTCGCCAATGGGAAGGCCCAGATTGCCCTGAATGGTCAGCGTTTCCCCGTCGTTCACCGAGCGATTCTTGCCCGTGGGGATCAACTGGACATTGCCGTTACCATCCAGCATGGGCTGCCCGTTCGATCCTGTGGCAACGCCGGAAAATTCAGGAATACCGGGCAAGGTGGTCACATGCTGGCCATAAGTCGCGGTGAGCGATCCCCCTTCCGGGCGGGATTTCAACACCACATTGATCACCCCTGCAATGGCATCCGAACCATATTGAGCGGCCGCGCCGTCACGCAGAACCTCGATACGTTCAATAGCGCTGGCGGGTACCATGTTCAAATCCACGGCACTGGAACCGCGCCCCACAGAGCCATTCACATTCAGCAATGCGCTGGTATGGCGGCGCTTGCCATTCACCAGAACAAGCGTGTGATCCGGTGCCAATCCGCGCAGAGTGGCTGGGCGAGTGGTATCGGTGCCATCGGTGATGGAGGGCTGCGGAAAGTTGAAGCTCGGCAGCAAATTGCTCAACATCTGATTGGTTTCCGTAAAGCCCTGCTTGCTCAAATCCGATGCGCTCAAAACATCGATGGGAACCGGGCTATCGGCAATGGTACGGTCAAGGCGGCGTGTACCCGTAACCACAATCTGTTCCAAGGCCGGACGCGCCTCGTCAGCCGACTCTGTTTGTGCCAAGGCAGCGCTTCCGGACAAACCCTCAAGCCCAAGAGCCGGGCCAACAGCCAAAAGCGCACTAAGAGCCGTCGTACGGCTCAGTTTTGCCAATCTTGACGGTGTCATTTAATTCTCTCCCTTTTTTGGCAGTCCCGATTTTCGACAAGATTGCCATCGGGTTTTACCTATCTTAACGTGTAACTGAAACAACCGGACATATTACATATTTGTGCAACGCACAATCTCTTAATTTAAAAAATCGACATATAAATGAAGTCTAGACCATAAAAAGAAGCATATTCCACTTAAATAGATCGGATTTTTGAAACAAAACTCTTCTTATCGGGCTTTTTTGCCCCTCCCCCCATCGGAAAGCAGTGTAGCTACCCAACAATTCTTGACATTGCGCGCCCCGCTGGATACACACGCCCAACCGTGAGACATTCCCGATGGGCTTGGCTCGCGGCTATTGTGCTTTATCAAAAGCTATTCGGTAACAGCCTGCGGACATCGACCTCCAAGCGCGAGACCCGGTTTCGGGAACAGCTCGCCCGGTGATTTGCGGCGTACAAGATGAGAGAATGATTATGTTCGCAGTCGTGAAAACCGGCGGCAAGCAATACAAGGTTTCGGAAGGTGACGTTGTCATCATCGAACGCCTTGAAGGCTCGGCCGGCGATACCATCACCCTTGACCATGTGTTGATGCTTGGGGATGGCAAGGATCTCAAAGTCGGAACGCCCACCCTTGAAGGGACGGTCGTGACCGCTGAGATCATTGAACAAGGTCGCGGTGACAAGGTCATCGTGTTCAAGAAAAAACGCCGCCACAACTATCGCCGCAAGCGCGGCCATCGGCAGGATCTAACTGTTCTGCGTGTGAAGGCCATCGGCGCAGGGTCGGCTAAAAAGGCTGCGTCAACGGGCGCATCAAAGTCGGAGGCCAAAAAGCCTGCCGCCAAGAAAGCAGCCCCCAAGAAGGCCGAATAAGGCCTGCAGCCCTTAGGAGTAAGACAAAATGGCACATAAAAAAGCTGGCGGTTCCTCCCGCAACGGTCGCGATACCATTGGCAAACGCCTTGGTGTGAAGAAATTTGGTGGCCAGCATGTGGTCCCCGGCAATATCATCGTGCGTCAGCGCGGCACAAAATGGCATCCCGGCACCGGCGTTGGCCTTGGCAAGGATTACACCATTTTCGCCATTGTTGAAGGCGAAGTGGTTTTCCGTAAAACCCGCGGGAAAACCCTTGTGAATGTGGCTCCTGCCGCACAAAAATAACGAAACCTGCGTCATTTGGCGTAACGGTTTCGATGGAAAACATGCAAAAAGGGGATGGAATACCATTCCCTTTTTTCGTTGAAAGAATTGGACGATGAAGTTTCTCGATCAGGTAAAAATTCACGTTCTTTCCGGCGCCGGTGGACATGGTTGTATGTCGTTCCGCCGGGAGAAATATGTGGAATTCGGCGGCCCCGATGGCGGTGACGGCGGACGCGGCGGCCATGTGATCGTGGAAGCTGTGGAAGGCCTCAACACCCTGATCGATTATCGTTATCAGCCCCATATCAAAGCGCAACGCGGCGAGCATGGTATGGGCAAAAACATGACCGGCGCTTCCGGCAAGGATATTGTTCTAAGTGTTCCTGTAGGCACACAGATTTTCGATGGCGACGGGGCGTTCATGATCGCCGATCTGAAAAATTTGGGCGACCGCATCCTGTTGGCACGCGGCGGTCAGGGCGGCTTGGGAAATACCCATTTCAAATCTTCCACCAATCAGGCACCCCGGCGGATCACCAAAGGCGGCGAAGCGGAAGAACTTGAAGTCATTCTGCGGTTGAAGCTGTTGGCCGATGCGGGGCTTGTCGGGCTTCCCAATGCCGGAAAATCCACCTTTTTGGCGGCCACCACCCGCGCCAAACCGAAAATTGCCGATTATCCTTTCACCACTTTGGCACCACAGCTTGGCGTTGTCGGCCTGAATGATCGGGAATTTGTACTGGCCGACATCCCCGGCCTGATCGAAGGCGCCAGCGAAGGCCTTGGGCTTGGTGATCGCTTTTTGGGCCATGTGGAACGCTGCGGCGTGTTGCTTCATCTGGTGGACAGCACGTCTGAAACCGCTGCCGAAGATTACCAGACCATCCGGGCCGAGCTGGAAGCTTATGGCAATGGTCTGGCTGAAAAGTCTGAAATTCTTGCGCTCAGCAAATGCGATGCTCTTACCGATGAGGCCCGCGAAGAAAAACGCGCCGCTTTGGAAGCCGTCGCTCAAAAGCCGGTTACCATGCTGTCCAGCGCCAGTGGCGAAGGTGTGACCGATCTTTTGTCGCAGCTTTTGGCCCGTATCGATGCGGTGCGCGATCCGCACTCTGTAGATCCGGAAAAGATGGAAATACCGGACGCAGAGCCGCAAACTGCAACCGATAACTGGTCGCCTTTGGGGGACGATTGATGCCCATGACGGGGCCGACAGTCTGCACGTCCAAGGCACCGTTCCAAGGGCGGTCAACGCCGCCCGCCCCCCGTTGCTTTCCGCAATTACCGGGGATGGATTTGTGGCGCGGCCAGCGGATCGGCTTGCTTGGTGGTTCTTTCAATCCCGCCCATGAGGGGCATCTTCATATCAGCCTTGAAGCCATAAAGCGCTTGAATTTGGATCATGTCTGGTGGCTTGTTTCACCGCAAAATCCTTTAAAAAGCAGCAAAGACATGGCGCCGCTTCAAGATCGGTTGCGCTATGCCAGATCACTGGTGCGCCATCCGCGAATCCATGTGAGCGACATCGAGCAACGCCTTGGCACAACCTACACGGCCAACACGCTGGAACGGCTCAAGAGCCTATTACCACACAGCCGCCTTATCTGGTTGATGGGGGCCGATAATCTCCAGCAATTTCCGAATTGGAAACGCTGGACCGATATTGTGGCCACCGTGCCGCTTGCGGTTTTCGACCGTAATCACTATTCTTTAAGAGGTCTGACGGGGAAAATGGCAACCCGATTTCGTCATAGCCGCCTGTCCGTTCAAGCCGCGAAAGCGCTTGCAACCAAAACAGCACCGGCTTGGGTTTTCATTTCCCTTCGCAGACACCCTGCGTCTGCCACTGAAATCCGTGAAGCGCAAACCGCGATTTCGCCGTTTTCTGTGGCTGTGAAACCAAAGGAGTAAGGTTTGCACGCCAGTGAACCGACGCCCAGCGTCACATCCAAATCCATGCCGGCGGTATCCGGTAAGCTTTTGGAAACGGTTCTTGCCACGCTCGATGACAATAAAGCGGAAGAGATCGTCTCGATCCCGTTATCGGGCAAATCCAGCATTGCCGATCATATGATCGTCGCAAATGGCCGGTCCAGCCGCCAGGTTGCCGCGATTGCCGATCACATTGTGCGCACACTGCGCGAGCAAGGCCTTGGCCATGCCCGTGTTGAAGGGTTGCCGCAAGCCGATTGGGTGTTGATCGATGCCGGCGATGTGATCGTCCATCTGTTCCGTCCGGAAGTCCGCAGCTTCTACAATCTCGAGAAGATGTGGGCAGCGGATTTGGGTGCGGAGCCTGTGGCGCACTAAACCCGATTTGTGGCAAATCACTTTGAACCGGTGATGCCCCCACATTTCATTGCGCTTTGCTTATGCTTGTGCGTCATGCCATCATTATGACCGGCGTGGCGTTTCCTGTGCCTTTTCTTACCAGCGATAATGACTAAATACCGCTTAGATGGAAGTGCCCAAGACAATGCCCTCTCCCGGCAGGGTCAGAGGCAAGGTCAAGGACAGGCACAGCCCCACCCGCATCACCAATAAAAGAACCCCAAGGCATGCACGCCATTTCTCGCTTCAATCTTTTGCCGGGCCGGGTACGTGCCGTGTGGTGGATGTTTGCGGCAGCTCTTTTGGTGACGTTAATGGGGGCCATTGTCAAACATATGGGCCAAACCATGCCGGTGTCCCAGATCGCCGCCATTCGGTCGGTCTTTCTGGTGGCCGCGATTTTACCCTTCATGCTGCGACAAAGTCGGCGGGTGTTTCACCCCGGCAATGTGGGGCTTTTGCTGGCCCGTTCTTCAACATTGGTGATCGTGAATGTGGTCGGTTTCTGGACGCTGACACGCCTGCCCTTGGTGTATGTCACCGCCATTTCCTTTTCCAAACCCTTGTTCATTGCCCTTTTGGCGGTGATGTTTTTGGGCGAGGCCATGCGCTTGCGGCGCACCATTGCCACCCTGATCGGTTTTGCCGGCGTACTTGTGATGCTCAACCCCACCGGCGTCGCCTTGGCCCAAGGCGAAATGTTGACCGCATTGGCGGCTCTTGGTGTGGCCTTTGCCATGGCTGTCGGTGTCATTCTGGTGAAGCAACTGGCCGCCAGCGATCATCCCAACACCATTATTTTTTACGGCAATCTTGCGGTTCTGATTTTGCTTACCGGTCCGGCCATTGTGTTTTGGGTTCCGCCTACGCCAGAGCAATGGATCGCGCTGGTTGCGCTGGGCCTGATCGGTTTGGCATCCCAAAGCAGCTTCATCCGCGCCTATCAAGCCGCAGATGCCAGTTTCGTTGCCCCCTTTGAATATATCCGGCTGCTGTCTGCTGCCGCTGTCGGCTATGTGATATTTGGCGAAAGCCCCGATATATGGACCGCCGCGGGAGCCTTGTTGATCGTTGGCTCCACCCTTTATATCGCCAGACGCGAAGCCCAGCTTGCGCGGCGCGAGGCCATAGAGAAAACACAAGCCACCCCGACCCAGCCTTTAGCCCAGCCCCCGGCCCCCTTTGCCGATTGATGGCTGCTGGCTTGATCCCATGCGCCAGAAGTGGCATTGAGCAGGGCAATCAAATTCCATAGCAAAGAGGCTCCTATGCAACTCAAGGATACAGCCGTCATCGTTACTGGAGGGGCATCCGGTTTGGGTGGTGCCACCAGCCGCCATTTCGCCGCCAAAGGTGCAAAGGTCGCCATTTTCGATCTCAATGCCGAAAAAGGGGCCGCTTTGGCCGCAGAAATCGGCGGGCTTTATGCGCAGGTGGATGTAACGGACGAGGCCTCCGTCAGCGCAGCTCTCGATATGGCACAAAACGCCCATGGCACGGCGCGCATCCTGGTCAATTGCGCGGGCATTGGCGCGGCAGCCAAAACCGTCAGCCGCGGCGAACCGCATCCGCTGGATAGCTTCAAAAAGGTGATCGAGGTCAATCTGATCGGCACCTTCAACTGCATCCGGCTTGTGGCCGCCCGCATGATCTCCGCCGAGCTTATGGGGGAAGAACGGGGCGTTATCATCAATACCGCCTCCATCGCCGCCTTCGACGGACAAATCGGACAAGTGGCCTATGCCGCATCGAAAGGCGGCATTGCCGGCCTGACATTGCCCGTGGCCCGTGATTTGGCGGACAAACAAATCCGTTGCACCACCATTGCACCGGGGCTGTTTCTCACCCCCTTGCTGATGGGTTTGCCAGAAGACGCGCGCATCAGCCTTGGGAAATCAGTGCCCCACCCGGCCCGCTTGGGCGACCCTTCGGAATATGCCCTGCTTGCGGAACAGATTGTGCAAAACCCCATGCTGAATGGCGAAACCATCCGGCTCGACGGGGCATTGCGCATGGCTCCGCGCTAGAATCCGGCGGCAAAAGCGGGCGCTATTCAGCGCGTACGGATGCCATCATCTTAAACAGCAAACGGGGCGCGAGACGCTTGAGCCACAAAGCCTGCATCTCACGGCCCTTCCCCACCGAAATCTCCGGCTTGCCGCGTTCAAATCCCCGCGCGATCACCTCAGCGGCAGCCATAACGTCCATGCCCCCTGCAATGGATTCCGTCTGGCGGCCAAAAGGGGTCGCATCCCCTTTCAAGGCGTATGTTGAAATATTGGTCTGGATGAAGCCCGGCACGATAGTGGTCACGGCGATATTCTCGGCAGCCAGTTCAGCCCGAAGCGCATCGAAATAGCCCATCACCGCATGTTTGGCAGCACAATAGCCGGTCCGCAATTGAACGCCGATCTTGCCCGCCACCGAAGCGGTTACCGCCACATGCCCGCTGCCTTGCGCCAGCATGATGGGCAGCACCTTTTGCGTTAGCGAAATGGGCGCGAAAAAATCCAGCTCCATAACCTTGCGATAAACCGCCATATCGGTGTCCACAGCCATAGAACGCTGGCTGATCCCCGCATTGTTCACCAGCAGATCAATATGCCCGAAAGCATCCTTGGCGCGGGCCACCACATCATCCAGAGCCGCTTCATCCAGGGCATCAAAAGGCAGCACCACATATTGGTCCCCGTCCCCGCCCGCCTTGATGATCTCAGTCCGCACGCGGTTCAGTTCATCTTCCCGCCGTGCCGATAATATCAGCTTTGCTCCGCGCTTGGCCAAAACCTTGGCCAAAGCCTCGCCAATGCCCGATGATGCCCCGGTAATCCAGACGACTTTCTTCTCGAACTGCATATGCTGTCCTTATCCTATGGCGCCACTGTCTTTCAAACGCGCCCTATCTTCCGGGTCTATTCCCAATTCATCAAGGATTTCATCGCCATGCTCCCCCAATAATGGCGGGGGGCGGCGATAGCTGACGGGGGTTTTCGACAGATGGATGGGATTGGCCACAGTGGGAACAGAAACACCCAAAGGATGATCCATATCCACCCGCATTCCCCGATGAACGGCCTGCGGATCGGCAAAGGCTTCCCCCACAGAATTGATGGGGCCATGCGGGATGTTCACATGGCTTAATATTTCAAGCCAGCGGGCCGTTGTGTGAAGCCGCATCCTGGCTGCGATGGCAGGCACCAGCACATCCCGATGGCGCACCCTTAAGGCATTGGTTTCATAACTGCGGTTGCGCGCCAATTCCGGCGCTCCGATCGCCTCACAAAAACGCTGGAACTGGCGGTCATTGCCCACACAGACGATCACACGCCCATCTTGTGTTTCAAAATCCTGATAGGGAACGATATTGAGATGCGCATTGCCAACGCGTTTGGGGCTTTCGCCACCAATCAGATAGTTCATATTCTGATTGGCCAGCCAGCTCATTTGCGTATCCAGCAAGGCCATATCCACATATTGGCCCTCACCGGTTTTTTCCCGATGGCTCAAAGCCGCCAAAATCCCGATGACCCCATACATAGCGGTGGTGAGATCGGCCACCGCAGTTCCCACCTTTATGGGCGGCCCATCGGCCTCGCCGGTGATGCTCATCAATCCTGAAAGCCCCTGCACGATAAAATCATAGCCCGCCTGTTTTGCACTGGGCCCGTCCTGGCCAAAGCCGGTGATCGAGCAGTAAATCAGGCCCGGATGGTCCTTCGAGAGACTGGGATAATCCAGCCCGTATTTCGCCAGCCCACCCACTTTGAAATTCTCGATCACCACATCGCTTTGGGCCGCCAGCTTGCGAATAATCTTTTGTCCCTCCGCATGTGACAGATCCACGGCAATGGAGCGCTTATTGCGATTGGCCCCCAGATAATAGGCCGCTTCTTGGTCCGCACCGTCCGTATCTTTCAAATAAGGCGGGCCCCAGGCGCGGGTATCATCGCCAGTGCCGGGGCGTTCCACCTTGATTACATCGGCTCCCAGATCGCCCAATATCTGGCCCGCCCATGGCCCTGCCAATACCCGCGACAGATCCAGAACCCTGAGATGACTTAATGGCCCCCCGCTTGTTATCGCCATAACCGTTCCTTTTCATGCGTCCTGTTGGCGTCTCATTGGTCGATCACCTGATGGTGCAGGTCAAGGACCGGAGCCTAACGAATAAGGGCAATTTTTCCAGAACTGCTTTTGCCTGCCCTCTGGATCAGGGCAAAGCCCCACGAAAAGCCGCCTTGCCGCACTGCAACAAGAGCGCTAGGCTGATTGTCTTATGTCAAAGTGGGAGAAAGTCCATGGTGCAAACACATGAAGCGGTTGGCGAACATCGGTATCGGGAAAGTTTCGGCCGTTGGTTTGATGAATTCCATGTGGGCGATATCTACGAGCACCGCCCCGGACGCACCATCACCGAAAGCGACAATACGTGGTTTTCTTTACTCACCATGAACACCCACCCGCTACATTTCGATGCCGAATATGCCAGCAAAAGTGAATTCAAACGGCCCTTGGTGGTGTCCTCTCTCACCGTTTCCCTTTTGTTGGGCATGAGCGTTTCGGATGTATCGCAAAAGGCCATTGCCAATTTAGGCTGGAAAGAAATCCGCATGACTGCTCCGGTGTTCGTGGGAGATACCCTTTATGCGGAAAGCGAAGTGTTGGAATGTCGCGAATCCAAATCCCGCCCCGGCCAGGGGATTGTCACGGTGAAAACACGGGGTAAAAACCAGAATGGCACCATCGTGTGCGAATTCGAACGCTCTGTGCTTATCCCGAAAAAAGGGTATGGATTGGAAGGATAACTGTTAAGTTTGACGCACAATAACCTTATAGGAGGGAACTTTTCTGGCGCCAGAGCATTTATTGAAGAACAACCTTCAGGAGATGCTTGTGCCAAACCCAACCTATTCCGACCTCCGTGCGCTGTTTTTGAACTGTACGCTAAAGCCTAGCCCCAACACCTCCCATACCGAGGGACTGATCCGTGTGTCCCAGCACATCATGGAAGCGCAAGGGGTGAAGACCGAGATCTTGCGGCCGGTGGATTTTCATCTGGCCCCCGGCGTCTATCCAGATATGCGTGAACACGGGTTCGACCGCGACGATTGGCCCGCCATTCAAGACAAGGTTATGGCTGCCGATATTCTGGTGCTCTGTTCGCCTATCTGGCTGGGCGATAAATCCAGCGTTTGCGCCCACAGCATCGAACGGCTTTATGGCTTTTCCGGCGAATTGAATGAGCAAGGGCAATATGCCTATTATGGCCGGGTTGGCGGATGTTTGATCACCGGCAATGAAGATGGCATCAAACATTGTGCCATGAATATTCTCTATTCATTGCAACATCTTGGCTACACAATCCCGCCACAGGCCGATGCCGGATGGATTGGCGAAGCGGGTCCCGGACCATCTTATCTGGACAAGGGCTCACACGGGCCGGACAATGATTTCACCAACCGCAACACCACCTTCATGACATGGAATCTCCTCCATCTGGCGCGGATGCTGAAAGATGCGGGTGGTATTCCGGCCCATGGCAATCAGCGCTCCAAATGGGAAGCCGGTTGTCGCTTTGATTTCGAAAATCCTGACTATCGCTAAATCACGATCTGCGCAGCATCCTGATTGTTTGGCCCGGTTATCGCTTTCACAGGCCGTATCAGCCGTTCCATAATCCGGTGCAAAGGACAGCCTGATGACGATCTTGGTTCTGGAAACATTGGGCGGACTGGGGCTGTTCTTGCTCGCCATGTCCATGCTGACCGATGGGCTAAAGGCCATGGCTGGCACCGGATTGCGCAACATGCTTAAAAAAGGTACCCGCTCGAATTTGCGCGGGGCGTCTTTAGGGGCATTGATCACCGCCATTGTGCAATCTTCCAGTGCCGTGACGGTTGCGACCATTGGCTTCGTCAATGCCGGTATTCTGGCAATGCCGCAAGCCCTGAGCATTGTTTTCGGGGCGAATCTGGGCACCACCATGACCGGTTGGCTGGTCAGTCTCACCGGCTTTGATTTCAGGATCGAAGCCCTTGCCTTGCCGCTTGTGGCCTTGGGGACGGCCTTTCACATGCTGGCCGGACGCAGCAGATTTCAGGGCCTTGGCACCGCCTTGATCGGCTTTGGCCTCTTTTTCCTAGGCCTGTCGATTTTGAAAGACAGCTTCGCAGGCTTTGGCAGCCAGCTGGATCTGGCCGCCTTTGGCTCAGGAGATGTGCGCGGCATCGTCATCATGCTGGGCATCGGATTTGCGGTTACGGCCATCACCCAATCATCCAGCGCTTCCATCGCCTTGATCATCACCGCTGCCAGTCAAGGGGCACTGTCTTTGCCTGTTGCCGCAGCGGCCATTATCGGCGCAAATCTGGGCACCACCAGCACCGCTTTTCTCGCCAGCATCGGCGCCACCTCTGCTGCGCGGCGTGTTGCCGCCGGACATATTGTCTTTAACGGTATCACGGCTAGTTTGGCACTGGCTATCCTGCCCCTGCTTATCCTGATGGTGCGTCATGCGGGTGATTTTCTGGGCTTGGAGGAAAGCGCCGCCGCAACTTTGGCCTTGTTCCACAGCTTTTTCAATTTGCTGGGGATCATCGTGCTTTTGCCCTTCACAAACCGGATTGCGCGGTTCCTCAATCGATTTTTCAAAACCGCAGAAGATGATGTGTCGCGCCCGAAATATTTGGACAACACGCTGATTTCCATGCCGGTTCTGGCACTTGATGCCCTTTATCAGGAAGTCTCGCGCATGCATTTATTGGCAGCAAAGCTTGCTCTTGCCGCCTTCACGCCCGGTTCTCAAAAGCCGGCAGGGATCGTGGGGATGGCCCATGCCGTGACCACCCTTGGCGACAATATTTCCTATTATACCACCGAGATCAGCACCAACAGCATGTCCAGAGCATCGGCGCTAGAGTTTCCTTTGGTTTTGCGCACCACCCGCTATCTGGCGGAAACGGCTAATCTGGCCCCCAGCGCCAGCCAATTACAGCATTTCATGGATGAATTGGGCGACCCCCATGCCAAAATGGCTTTACGGACCGTCCTGCAATCGGGGCATTTCTGCGTCTCGTTAAGTGCACAAAAGGCGGTTTCTGATCCGCTAGAACTGGATCAGGCCCTAAGTCGTTTTCAAGGAGACTATGCAGCGGCCAAATCGGCCCTTTTAATATCAGGTAGCAACCGCACCATCGACATTGCAAAATTGGATCTTTTGCTAAACGATTTGAGACAAATGCGCCGCATGGTAGAGCAAATCACCAAGGCAGCGCGCACTTTGCGCGATATGCTGGCCCGCGCCTCTGCCCAATCACAAGATCACGGCAAAGAACCGAAAAATGCCGGAACAACGCCGGATGGCACCAGAGAACTATCTCCGATGCCCGCATCCGGCCTGACCCCGAAATAGGGGCGTTGCCTTAGCCCTTTGGTTTCATTTTGGACGCCCACATTTTGCGGGCTTTGGCCACTTTTGGGGCCACTACTGCTGCGCAATAGGGCTGGTCGGGATTGTTGGCGAAATAATCCACATGATAATTTTCCGCTGCCCAAAAAGGCCCGGCGGGAACAATCTGTGTCACCACGGTCCCGTCCCAGATATCGGCGGCACGTTTGGCGGCGGCATGGGCATCGCGTTCTTGTTCCGCATCATAGAAGAACACAGCCGAGCGATAATGTTCGCCCACATCATTGCCTTGGCGATTGATCTGGGTGGGATCATGCATGGTGAAAAATACATCCAGAATATCAGAAAAGCTGATCAATGCCGGATCATAGGAAAAATGCGCCACTTCCGCATGCCCGGTGCCGCCCGCGCACACCTCTTGATAGCTGGGCCGTTCCACATGCCCACCCATAAAGCCGGGCTGCACATCCTCTACGCCAATCAGATCCTTGAACACCGCTTCTGTGCACCAGAAGCAGCCGCCCGCCAGTGTCGCCTTTTTCATGACCATGTCTCCAGCCGCCAAACCAATTATTCGGCAGGCGCGTTCACGCGTAAAATCATCTCACGGATATGTTCAAGGGCCGTTTCAGCCTTTGCCCCATCCGGTCCACCGGCCTGGGCCATATCAGCCCGACCGCCGCCACCTTTTCCGCCCAAAGCCTTTGCAGCAACCTTCACCAGTTCGACCGCGCTTAGCTGATCGGTAAGATCATCGGTTACGCCAACCAGAACCGCGGCCTTGCCGTCATTCACCGCCACAAAGGCTGTCACACCGCTGCCCAGCTTTTTCTTGGCATCATCAGCCAGCCCCCGCAAATCCTTGGGGTTCACACCATCCAGAATCTGCCCAAGGAACACCACATCTCCCAAAGTTTCGGTATCTGCGCCCTTGGCCGAGCCGCCCCCCAAAGCCAGCGCCTTTTTAGCGTCCGACAACGCACGCTCCAGCTTTTTCACCTGATCCGCCAATTGGGAAACCCGTTCGGGCAAATCGGCAGGTGCCACCTTCAACTGTGCGGCAGCCGAACGCAAAAGAGCCTCTTCATCCAAAAGATAACGCCGGGCAGCCTCGCCGGTCAGGGCCTCAATCCGCCGCACCCCGGAGGCCACAGCGCCTTCGGAAACGATCTTGAACAGCGCGATATCGCCCAAACGATGCACATGGGTGCCGCCGCATAATTCCACGGAATATGCCGCATCGTCCTGCGTGTCTTTTCCCATGGACAGCACACGCACCTCATCGCCATATTTTTCGCCGAACAAAGCCACAGCACCCGCTTCCAAAGCATCGTCATAGGACATCAGCCGGGTGGAAACATCGCCATTTTGCCGAATAAGCGCATTCACCTGCGCTTCAATCTGCGCAAGATCGTCAGCATCAAGGGCTTTGGGATGGGTGAAATCGAACCGCAGCCGGTCATCACTGACCAACGATCCTTTTTGCGCCACATGCGGCCCCAAATGCTTGCGTAAGGCGGCATGCAGCAAATGGGTAGCGGAATGATTGGCGCGAATACGATTGCGCCGATCGGCATCCACATGCAAATGCACCACATCGCCAACACGCAGGCTGCCTGAGGTCACCTCAAGATCATGGACCCAAAGAGCACCGATCTGCTTTCGCGTGTCTAATACCTTGCCTTCAAACCCATTGTCACCGGATACCGTGCCCCGGTCGCCTGCCTGACCACCGGACTCTGCATAAAAGGGCGTTTGATTGACCACCAATTGCACAACGGCGCCGGCATCAACGCTGTCAATCCGCTCGCCATCTTTCACCAGCGCCAGCGTTTTGCCTTCGGCATCAAGGGCGTTATAGCCCAAAAATTCCGTTCCGCCCGCTTCGTCGCGCAGGTCGAACCACAGCTTTTCCGTAGACTTCTGCCCAGAGCCGGACCAGGCAGCCCGTGCCTTCGCACGCTGTTCGGCCATGGCCGTTTCAAAGCCCGCACTATCCACCACGCGCCCATCTTCGCGCAGCGCATCTTGCGTCAAATCAAGGGGAAAGCCAAAGGTGTCATAAAGGCGGAACGCCACATCGCCGGGCAAAGCCTGAGAGGGGGACAATTTCCCCACCTCTTCATCCAATAGCCGCAAGCCACGCTCCAGCATGGAGCGGAAACGCTCTTCCTCCAGCTTCAAGGTTTCAGTGATCAAAGGCTGGGCCCGCCGCAGTTCGCCAAATGCTGTGCCCATTTCATCCACCAGTGCGGGCACCAAACGGTGCATCAAAGGCGCACGGGTTCCCAACATATGGGCATGACGCATGGCCCGGCGCATGATCCGCCGGAGCACATAGCCGCGCCCTTCATTGGACGGCAAAACACCATCGGCAATCAAAAAGCTCATGGCGCGTAAATGGTCGGCAATAACCCGATGCGATGCCCGTTCTTTGCCTTCCGCTTTCACCCCCGTAAGATCGACCGAGGCGGCGATCAGCTTTTTAAACAGGTCGATATCATAATTATCATGCACGCCTTGCAGAACGGCTGCGATACGTTCCAGGCCCATGCCCGTATCGATAGAGGGTTTGGGCAGCGCATGGCGGGTTCCGTCGCCCGGCTGTTCAAACTGCATGAACACCAGATTCCAGATTTCGATAAAGCGGTCGCCATCTTCATCAGGGCTGCCCGGCGGGCCACCCGGAATATCTGCCCCATGATCAAAGAAAATCTCGGAACATGGCCCACAGGGCCCGGTATCGCCCATGGACCAGAAATTGTCCGACGTGGCGATGCGGATGATCCGATCTTCCGGAAGGCCGGCGATTTTCCGCCAAAGATCGAAGGCTTCATCATCATCATGATAAACGGTGACCAGTAAACGATCACGATCAAGGCCGAAGGTGCCGGTTACCAGATCCCACGCAAAGCCAATGGCCTGATCCTTGAAATAATCCCCGAAGGAAAAATTCCCCAACATCTCGAAAAAAGTGTGATGCCGCGCCGTGTAGCCCACATTATCGAGATCATTATGCTTGCCGCCCGCCCGCAAACATTTTTGCGATGAAACCGCCCGGCTATAATCGCGTGTTTCCGCACCGGTGAACACATTTTTGAAAGGCACCATCCCGGCATTGGTAAAAAGCAGGGTCGGGTCGTTATTGGGCACCAGTGGCGCGGATGGCACCGGCTGATGCCCCCGCTCACCGAAAAATTCAAGAAAACTTTGACGGACAGAATTTGTATCTGAAGGACGGCTCATAACGGGATTCATTCTCAAACAGGCTGGCTAAGGAAATGACGGCGTCGATACGCACATCATGTCTTTCATCACGGGGCTGCCGTCAAGGCCCACCCGCAGCGAAATTCCGGCCCACCTGTAAAAGAGCGATCCAGACAGCCCCGTCAAAGAACGGAAAACGCACGTATTACGCCTCTGGCTTACCGTCTTCCGTCAGCATCTTTTGCGACACAAGACCCGATGCTTTTCTCACCGCTTGTTCAATGGTATCGGCGATTTCAGGATGTTCACGCAGGAAAGTCTTGGCATTTTCACGCCCCTGCCCGATGCGCTGGCTGTCATAAGAATACCATGAGCCGGATTTTTCAACCACGCCGGCCTTCACCCCCAGATCCAACACTTCCCCCATTTTGGAAATGCCAAGCCCGTACATGATATCGAATTCAACCTGCTTGAACGGCGGGGCCATCTTGTTTTTCACCACTTTCACCCGCGTGGCATTGCCTACAATATCGTCTTTGTCTTTGATCTGGCCGGTGCGGCGAATATCCAGCCGGACAGAGGCATAGAATTTCAAAGCATTACCGCCAGTGGTGGTTTCGGGATTGCCATACATCACGCCGATTTTCATACGAATTTGATTGATGAAAATCACCATGCAGTGGGATTTGGAAATGGAGCCTGTCAGCTTACGCAAAGCCTGGCTCATCAGCCGTGCCTGCAGCCCCACATGGCTGTCGCCCATTTCCCCTTCCAGCTCGGCCCGCGGAGTAAGGGCGGCAACGGAGTCCACCACCAGAACATCCACAGCCCCCGACCGCACCAATGTATCGGCGATTTCAAGCGCCTGTTCGCCGGTATCGGGCTGGGAAATCAGCAATTCATTCACATCCACACCCAGCTTTTTGGCATAAGCCGGATCAAGCGCATGTTCGGCATCCACGAATGCCGCCACACCGCCCGTTTTTTGCATTTCCGCAACGGTATGAAGGGCCAATGTGGTTTTACCGGAGCTTTCCGGGCCATAAACTTCAATGATTCGGCCTTTTGGCAAGCCACCAATCCCCAAGGCAATATCAAGCCCCAAAGACCCCGTGGACACCACATCCGCTTCCATGCTGGGGCCGCGCTGCCCCAATTTCATCACCGAACCCTTACCGAATGCCCGATCAATTTGAGCCAAGGCGGCATCGAGCGCTTTTTGTTTATCCACGGATTGCTCCCCAACAACTTTCAAGGTGGCACCAGCCATTTCTTCGCTCCTTATTTCATGCCTTGGCATATGGATCAATCATGAGCGAATGTACCGTCTTTGTTCTTTTTCGGCAAGACAAAATATTCTTCTTTTGTTCTCGTCGCATTTTTGAAGAAAACCCCAAGGAATTTCAACTCAAAGCGGTCTTGACCGTTTCTGCCAATTGTTTGAGAGAAAAGGGCTTTGGCAAGAAAAGGAAATCGTCGCTGCCTTCGCCAACCCCTTTGCGGAACACATCTTCCGCATAGCCGGAGATAAACACCACGCGCAAATCGGCACGCAACTCCCGCGCCTTGGAAACCAGGGTGGGGCCGTCCATATTGGGCATCACCACATCGGAAATCAGCAGATCAATATTGCCCACTTCTTCACGAACGATAGCCAGCCCTTCCTCACCAGAGGCCGCTTGCAACACTGTATATCCCTTATTGCCAAGGGCACGCGATGCAAACATTCGCACAGCATCTTCATCTTCCACCAGCAAGATCGTGCCTTTGCCTGTCAGGTCGCGGGCAGCGGCGGGCGCTTGCGGCTGCGTTTCTTCCGGCACATGATTGTGCACCGGCAGATAAACACGGAAGGTGGACCCGTCCCCTTCAGTGCTGTCCACAAAAATAAAGCCGCCGGTCTGCTTGATGATCCCGTAAACCGTGGACAGACCCAGCCCTGTGCCTTTCCCCACATCCTTCGTACTGAAAAATGGCTCGAAGATCTTGTTCACGATATCAGGCGGAATACCGTGACCATTATCCGACACTTCGATCAAAACATAATGCCCCAATGGCATCACCGAATAATTTTGCACCAGCGTATCGTCTGGCCCGACGGCTTTGGTGCGGATGGTCAGGGTGCCGCCCCCTTCCATGGCATCGCGGGCATTGACCGCCAGATTCATAATCACCTGTTCGAACTGGCCCTGATCTACCCGCACGGCCCCCACATCACGGCCATGGATCATATTCAGCTGGACAGTTTCACCGATCAGGCGCCGCAGCAGATTGGAAAGATCCGCCAACACATCGGTGATCATCAAAACCTTTGGCCGCATGGTTTGCTGGCGTGAAAAAGCCAAAAGCTGCCGCACCAGATTCGAGGCCCGGTTGGCATTTTGCTTGATCTGCATAATATCGGAGAACGAATGGTCCCCCGGCCCGTGGCGCACCAAAAGCAGATCACAAAATCCGATGATCGCCGTAAGGAGATTATTGAAATCATGGGCCACACCGCCCGCAAGCTGCCCCACAGCCTGCATTTTCTGGGCCTGTACAAATTGCCGTTCCAGGCTTTTCTGCTGGGTTGTATCGATCAAATGCACAAGGGCCGCCCGCCCCTCCACCCGATCCAGCGGAGAAATAAACACCTGCCCGGTTCTGGGGGGCTGGGTGTTGAATGCCACCTCTCGCGGGGAGGCAACCACAGCTTGATGAACGGTTTGAGCGATGTCGCTTTTTAAGGACTCACGGTCATCGGCGGCCAGATAATCAATCAGCATATCGCCGCGGCGGGGCATGCGGTTTGGCGCAAAGCGTTTGAAGGATTTGTTGAATTCCGACAAACGCCCGTCACCATCCACGATCGCCAGCCCCACAGGGGCCGCATCGAACAGCGATTTCAGCAAGGATGTATCGGCCTCGGCCGCCGCCCCCGTGGCCACACCGGGACGGTGCACAAGGACCACCCGCCCAGAGGGCGTTTCATTGGAAGACGGCGCGTCCGGCGGAAAATCACCTTCGGAGAAAACCTTTTTCAACAAAGTACCGCCGCCACCGGTTTTCAACTCGGCACGTTTGGGATCAATCAACAAGCGGGCGGTCAGTAATGGTATTTCCGACGCATCGGCCACCCCCAGCCACAATGCCAATTGTTCATTGATATAGATCACCTTCCCCGAAGCATCGGCGCGGGCGCACCCAATCTCGATCTCGCTCAATCCTTGCCCTATGGAACCGACTGTCAGGTCGATATCCTTATTCCTGTCAGGGGTCTGATCGGCAAAGGACCACAGGCGATATCCGCAACACATGGTGCCTGCGATATCACAGATATAAGAGCCATCATCCGCCGCCTTGTTCATGGCCTCTTCCGGCCCCAAAGCCCCGAACATGGCCCGATAGGCCACATTGGCAACAACCAGATCGCCATGCGCATCACCCAAAGCAGCAGGCTGAGGCAAAGCACCGATCAATTCCGATAATTGATCCAGATCCGGCAAGGATTGGGTGCGGCGCAATCCACGCAACAGAATCAGGATTCCGCCGCCCGCCGCAAACAACACGGTGGCCCCGATCGTCAGCCCTTTGGACCAATCTCCCTGTGCGCCAAACAGCAAAACGCAAGCCAAAGACAAGGTGAAGGCCGCAATGGAAATAATCAGGATAGGACGCTGGCCGGTTTCATAAGGATCGGCCATATCGGTGAAAGGCATCGCCCGCGCCCCGTCTTTGATTGTCCCCTTTGCCAAGTGACGAAACCCCTTCATAAGCCACCCAATTCCCCCGCAGAGGCCCCCTTAATTGGTCGGACGATAGCTTGCCCGCCCGCTCTTTTTCAGGCGTAGCACGTAGCTGATGATCTGCGCCACTGCCTGATAATGATCGGGCGGAATATCATCATCAATTTCAACTGTGGCATAAAGAGCCCGTGCAAGGGGCGGATTTTCCACCATCGGGATATTATGCTCTTCTGCCACTTTGCGAATACGCATGGCCACATCGTCCACACCCTTTGCCAACACTTTGGGAACCTCCATGTCCCCATGGCTGTATTTCAAGGCAATGGCATAATGGGTCGGGTTGGTTACCACCACGCTGGCTTCGGGCACCGCGGCCATCATCCGCTTACGGGATTTTTCCAGACGGATCTGGCGCAAGCGCTGCTTGACCATGGGATCGCCTTCCATCTGCTTGTGTTCGTCTTTCACTTCCTGTTTGGACATGCGCATTTTCTTGGTGTGCTGCATGCGTTGAAAGACCAGATCGATCCCGGCCACCACTGTCATCGCCCCGATCACACCAAACATCACTTTCAAGGATAAGGCGACCGTTGTTTCTGTCATGGATTGAACCGGTTGGCTGACCAAGGCCACAAGCAAGCCCCGTTCCGGCCAGACGATCATTCCCACCACAAGAGAGACAATCAGCAATTTCGCCAGACTTTTAAGGAAATCCGCGACCCTTTGTGCGGAAAACATCCGCTTTGCCCCGGCCAAAGGGGAAATTTTATCCAGCTTGGGCATCAGCTTTTCGGTGGTGAACATAATCTTGTTCTGCACCAGATTTCCCGCCAAAGCCCCCAGCAGCAAAATCCCCATTGGCAGCAGCAAAACCAGCAGGATTTTGCCCCCCACCTCGCGCATCAGGCTCAAAATCGCATAGCCATCCATGGGAATGTCATAGGCGTGGGATAAAAACCCCGCCGTTTGCGTGCGTACCGTTGTCGTCGTGATATCCGCAGTAAGCAAAAAGGCGAACGCGCCAGCAACCAGCATCATCCAATGCTTAAGCTCCTGACTTTGTGGCACATCCCCTTTCTTCGCCGCTTCCTCCAGCTTTCTCGCAGAGGGGTCTTCCGTTTTTTGGGCGTCGTCTTCATTGCCCTCCGCCATGCGCCCCTCCTCAGGTCAGGAATACTGCCAATTGCTCTTCAAACGCGCTCAAAAACCACATCATCATCGCCGGAAAAGCGATCAGCAAAATCAGAAACCCCATAAAAATATTCAAAGGCATCGCAACAAAAAAGACGGGAAGCTGCGGCATCAGCCGAGCCGTCAGCCCAAGGCCGATATTGAACACCACACCGAATACGATAAATGGCGCAGAAATTTGCACACCCAGCAAGAATGTATCCGCCACCACATCCAGAACCGCTTGGGCAAAGCCCGACAGAACCGGCATTTGCCCCACGGGGAACAGGCTGTAACTGTCCACCATGGCATTCAGCATAAGCAAATGCAGATCGGTGGCGAACAAAAGCGCCACCCCCGTTACGGAAAAGAAGCTGGCGAAAATGGCGCTTTGCTGGCCCTGGGTCGGATCAAACTGTTGCGAGGCCGCCAAGCTGGTCTGAAACGCAACGATGGTCCCCGCCACATTAAGCGCATTCAGGATCAGCCGGGCGGTCATGGCGATCATCAAGCCAATCAGGAATTCAAGGATCAAAAGCGCCGCCAACAGGATCGGACTGGATGGAATTTGCGGCATGTCGGCGCGAACCAGACCATAGACCATCCCTGCAACCCCGACCGCTGCGGCGATCCGGATGCGTGGCGGGATTTGCTGTTCGCCAAAGGCCGGCGCAAAACCAAACAAGGCTCCAATGCGGACCAGCACCAACAAGAACCCAAAGATTTCAACGGGCAGGATCTCTTGCAACACGGCCGGTTATCCTCCGCTGGCCACCCGATCCATCAACCGCATCATCAAATCCCCCATCTGCGCGCCCATAAGAGGAAGGAACAACAACAGGGACAAGAAGATGGCGATAATTTTCGGAACGAAGGTCAGGGTCATTTCCTGAATTTGGGTCAGCGCTTGAAACAACGCGATGATCAGCCCTACCCCAAGGCCCACCGCCATCACCGGACCGGACACGATCAACAGCGTGTAAATTGCATCCCGCGCTACATCCAGAATATCCGCACCGTTCACCGGGCCGCCCCTCTATGGTTAACGTGGTTGATTAAAAGAAAAGCCGCAGTCTTGGGCCTGCGGCACAAAAATATGGCTAACCCATTCAGGCTCCCCGTTAAATCGGCATGCGCATGATTTCCTGATACGCGGAAATTACCCGATCCCGTACCGTTGTCACCGTTTCAAGCACCATTTCCGCATTGGAAATAGCCGTTACCACATCCACCATATCCGCCTGACCTGCGACCGCCTGTGCGCTAACACTTTCCGCAGCCGATACGGCGTTTGTCGTCTCGGAAACCATATTTTCCACCATGGCACCAAAACCGCTGCCTGTGCTGGCAATCTCGGCAGCGCCACCGCCCATGCGGCCAAGAGACGCCCCATAAGCATTTGCAGCATCAAGCATTTTGGTATCCATCACATATCGCTCCGGTATAAATTTAACGCAGAATTTCTAAGGTCCGTACGCTCATGGATTTAATGGCATCAATGACATTCAGATTGGCCTGATAGGTGCGCTGCGCCTGCCCCATATCCATGGCTTCCACCATGCCATTCACATTGGTCGTTTTCACATAGCCATTGGCATCGGCACCGGGATGGCCGGGATCAAAGCGGGTGCCGAAATCGGCCTTGTCGAATTCCACTTTCTTTACTTCCACCATTTCCACATCCAGCGTGCGGTCCAGAACATTGGCGAAGGTAACGGTTTTGCGGCGATAAGGATCTTCATTGGGGCTTGAGGCTTCCGATGCGGAATTGGCCAGATTTTCCGCGATGACACGCATCCGCGTGGTTTGGGCTTTCAAGCCCGATGCGGAAACCTGCATCGCCTTCATCAGATCATTGTCCACAGCCCAGTCTCCCCGTCCAATCAATTACCATTCGATCCGCGCAAGGCCGACCGCAAAAACCCGACCTGTTTGCGGTAAAGTTCAACCATCATGCCGTGATCCATCTGGTTTTGGGCCACAGCAAGAAGTTGCTCTTCCAAATCAACCGCATTGCCATCCGGCGCCACTTCCGTGACCGGTGCATCCACCACGCGAAGCCCGTCAGAGCCATCACCGGCACCAGCAAAATGCCCGGACTGGGTTGCCCGCAACCCCACAGAGCGCGGTCCCGCAGTCCGGGAAGCGGACGTGCTATCCACCAAAGCGCTGAAATCCTGCGCCGCAAGCGCCTGCGGCTTATATCCCGGCGTATCAGAATTGGCGATATTCTTGGCCAGCACAGTCTGATTGCGATTCAGCCACTGCATCCGGTCTTTGATCGCCGCCATCAATGGGATCTTCGAGAGATCCATGCTCTCAGTCCTTCCCCTCATGTCATGGTGTCCTGGCCGTCAAACCGGCCATGGGCCATGATTGCTCACACCAGAAACACAGGACATAATCAAACAAAACCGGTTAAGAGCAAGTTAAGATTTTCGCGCAACCTGCCTTATTGCCAAGTCTTTGGCAAGTTTAAGGATATTTTTACCATAAAGGCGTTCCATGGCGCTTTACCTTCTGGCGTTTTTGTCGCAGAAAGCCTTTATGACCAGCCTTGATGTCGCCAATGCCATATTCTCTTTGCTGATCGTCATCGGCCTGATTGCGGCGCTTGCCTATTTGGTGCGCCGTTTTGGCAGAACGGACAGCATGGCTATCCTTGGGAAAAAGCGCGCCTCACGGCGGCTGGTTATCAAGGAAAAGCTCAATGTGGATGCCCGTAATTACCTGGTTCTGGTCTCCTGCGACGATCAGGAACATCTTGTGATGGTCAATCAGTCCGGCGGCTTTGTGGTGGAAAAAAATATTCCGGAAAAACCTGTGCGAGCCAGCGACACACAGCCCAATTCCGCACCCTATAACCAATCCGAAAGCCATCAAGGAGCCTCCCATTGAGCCAGGCAGCGCGCACATGGCCCCATAAATGGCTTCTGCCCTTTGCAGCGGTCAGTATCGCTATGCTGCTGATGCTGGTTTGGCAAGCTCCAGCTTTTGCCCAGTCCCTGTCGATAGATATGGGGCAAGACGGCACCCTGACGGGCCGTGTGGTGCAATTATTGCTGCTGGTCACCGTCCTCACCCTTGCGCCTTCGATCCTTATTGTCATGACATCCTTCACCCGCATGGTAGTGGTGTTGTCGCTTTTACGCTCGGCTTTGGGCACCCAGCAAACCCCGCCCAATGTGGTCTTGATCAGCCTCGCCTTGTTTCTGACCGGCTTTATCATGGCGCCCACCTTGCAAGCCGCATGGCAACAAGGGGTTCAGCCAATGATCGACGAAGAAATCACCCCTGCAGAGGCGTTCCCTGCAGCCACCGGACCGTTCAAGGATTTCATGCTTGCCAATGTGCGTGAAAAGGATCTGGAGCTTTTCCTGGATGCGGCCGACACCGAACGCCCCGAAACACCGCAAGCCGTGCCGCTGACCAGCCTGATCCCGGCCTTTGTGATCAGCGAATTGAAACGGGCCTTCGAGATCGGTTTTTTAATTTACATCCCGTTTATCGTGATCGATCTGGTGATTGCTTCGATCCTGATGTCCATGGGGATGATGATGCTGCCACCGGTGCTGATCAGCCTGCCGTTCAAGCTGATCTTTTTCGTGTTGGTGGATGGCTGGCATCTGGTGGCCGGCAGCCTTCTCAAAAGCTTCAATGGCGGTTAGCCGGGATAAGCCGCTATATAATCGTCAATGGCTGCCATATGGCGGGCTTTTGCCGCCTCGTCCAGAAATGACCCACGGAAGCTGTTTTTTGCCAACACCGCCAGATCATCGCGGCTAAGATTCAAAGCCTGCGCCACTGCCAGATAATTGTCTGTCAGATAGCCGCCAAAATAAGCCGGATCGTCGGAATTCACCATCACATGAAGGCCGCTCTCCATCATGCGTTTCAAAGGATGATGGGCCATATCGTCGATCACACAAAGCTTCAGATTGGACAGCGGGCACAGGGTCAGTGTCATGCCGGAGCGGGCAAGCCGTGCGACCAATTCCGGATCGTCAAGGCAGCGATTGCCGTGATCGATGCGGTCCACATGCAATATATCCAGCGCTTCATGGATATAGGGTGCAGGGCCTTCTTCCCCCGCATGGGCAACGCGCTTCAGCCCTCGTGCGCCTGCCTCTTTGAATATCCGTGCAAATTTGGAAGGAGGATGGCCCAGTTCCGATGAATCCAGCCCCACGCCTGAAATGCGATCCAGATAAGGATCGGCCATGGCCAAGACATCAAAGGCGGCCTCTTCGCTCAGATGCCGCAAAAAGCACAGGATCAACCCCGATGTGATGCCAAAATCACGCTCACCATCATCCAAAGCCGCCAATATCCCATCTGCCACGGCTTCAAAGGCAATACCCCTGTCGGTATGGGTTTGCGGATCGAAGAACACCTCCACATGCCGCACATTTTCCTGAGCCATGCGTTTGAGATACGCCATGGTCAGATCATAAAAATCGCGTTCATGGCGCAGCACATCGGCGCCCGCATAATAAATATCCAGAAAATCCTGCAAATTGGAAAAGTCATAAGCAGCCCGAACGGCGTCCACAGTCTCATAAGGAATGGCAACAGCGTTTCGCTGCGCCAGTGCAAACATCAACTCCGGCTCCAAAGAGCCTTCCAAATGCAAATGCAACTCGGCCTTCGGCAGGCCTTTGACAAAATCTTTTAACTCATTGTCCACGGCATGGTGCTCCTTGTTGAGCGAAAACCATAACCGTCCCGCCCTGTGCTTTCAACGGATGGGACGCGCACCGCACGATGCCCGTTCGGCCGCTGACGAACCATATGGCGTTTTCAATGAAGGCAAACGCGCAACAAAAAACCCGGGGACAAAATCCCCGGGCCTTTTTTCCGAAAGCCTGGAAAGCTGCCTTAGAATTTGGCAGACAGCTCAACACCCCAAATCGGAGGCTCATTGACGAAACCGGTGAGATTGTTGAAATCAATCCCGCCCTTCAGTTCCGTTTCGTCGGTGATGTTGCGGCCATAAAGGGCAAAGTCATATTTGCCATTTTCCAGAGCATAACCAACCCGCAGGCCACCGATCAGCTCTTTCCCGCTGCGGAATTCCACCGAGTCATACAAGAAGAAGTTCTTTTCGCTGGTGAAGGCCCAATCGGTATAGGCATAAAGCTCGCCATCATTCCCAACAGGGATACCATAGCGTGCTGTCCAGTTGGCGATCCAACGTGGAGCCTGTGGCAAGTCATTGCCGTCAAGGGCTGCCAGACCATCCACAATGGGGTCCAGCACCGTGCAGGCGGCACAGAACTGCGTGCGCAAATCAGGATCGTTGATTTCCGTGAAATTATAGCTGGTGCCGGCTGTCACGAACAGATTGCTCGTTACCGCCCATTCCAGATCCAGTTCCACACCGGCCAGATCGGTATCCGCCGCATTCACAAGACGGTTGAAATTGGCATCACCGCCCACCGCTGTCAGTTGCTGGCCATCCATATCGCTGACATAGGCCGAGAAATTGACACGGGCACGGCGGTCAAACAGTTCTGCCTTCACACCGGCTTCCACGGAGAAAATCTCTTCCGTATCAGCAACAGTCACTTCATCACCGAACAGCAAACGGCCCTGAATAGACGGGGCGCGGAAGCCCTTGGCTGCACGTGTATAAACGCTCACATCATCATTGATGGTATAGGTTGCGCTCACATCCCAGCTCAGAACTTCGTCCGAAGGATTGGCTTCCAAAGGCCCGATAGGACCAACGCCAAGGAACGACAAAGGCGACAATTCACGGGATGCCGTGAAATCCTTGTCGTCTTCAGTGTAGCGCACGCCGCCTTCGATCACCAAATCGGGGGTCACTTCGATATTCACATTGGCAAAAATGGCCCAGGATTCAGACTTCTGACGCTGCGCGGCAAAGCCGTTGGGAGCATTATTGTCCAGTGAATTGAAGTTGGTGCTCTCGATTTTCAGATCTTCATTGAAATAGAAGAATCCGGCCTGGAAATCGACCATCCCCAGATCATTGCTGGCGATACGCAGTTCTTGCGTCCATTGATCCAGATCGGGCACGGCATCAGCAGTTGCCGCATTGAACGGAATGAAGCCGGGAGTGGAAGGCACGCCTTCAAACTCGCCACCAAAACCGCCATCCACATCGCCCACAGAGAACACTTCGCCATGTTCAAAGCCGGTGATGGAGGTGATGGTGAAATCCCCCATGTCATATTCCAGCTTGGCAGTAAGGCCACGCTGATCCAGTTCCTGATTATTGACGCCATCCTGAGTGACGCTGCGGCGATCGAAATCATCCACCAGCCCGCCAACGCCCGGCTTGATGATATTGGCGCGGAACACACGCGACGAGCCATCAAGTGAACGTGCATGGAAGTTCACCAAGGCGCTGAAGCGATCCGTGGGTGTGTAAAGCAACTGCACCCGGCCCGCGAAATCATCATAGCCTTCGGTCTGATCACGGTTGCCAAGGAACCCGGGGGCTTCATTGGTGACATAATCATCGCGGTGCTGATGGCGCACCGATGCGCGAATGGCCAGCACGTCCTGTACGATCGGGCCGCCAACAGCGCCTTCGAATTCGATGGTATCAAAGCGGCCATAGTTGAACTTGGCATAGGCATCGAATTCTTGCGTGGGCTTTTTGGCGTCGAGCTTGACGATCCCGGCCGGGGTATTGCGGCCAAACAAGGTTCCCTGAGGTCCGCGCAACACTTCCACACGGTCCAGATCGAAGGCAGGCATACCCTTCAGGATCGGGTTTTCCATGACGATTTCATCATAGATCAGCGATACGGGTTGCGATGCATTCAGATCGAAATCGGTATTCCCTAGGTTCAGGACTCATTAAAGCCACCAAATTACGATAGCAGCAATACAGATTGCAGAAAAAAATGTA
>NZ_BMOV01000009.1 GCF_014647255.1 Iodidimonas muriae | reverse complement strand
CCTTTGCCATGGTGAATCACGTATTACAACAAATGGGAATCCCCGAATTTAATAGGTCCTGACCCTAGGTGAGTATCATACATCATTCCGTATCTCCGTTCAGGAGCATGTTGCCATCCGTGGTGTAAGTACAGTGATGTTCCCGTTCCAAGTCCCGATAAAAGCCGCGGATCTTCTTCCACTTCACTACGGCAAGGACGGCATTGAGTGCATTCAGATCGGCGACCTGAATGTTGGAGGAATAGAGATCCTTCTCCCCACCACCACCGAATGACATTCTGCCCTGATGCACGTGGTTCCGCATCGTCGGTGTGCTTGCTGTTACACGCAGAATCCCACCAAGTGAGTCCTCGTCAAACTCCAACCCCATGCCGACATCGATGAAGGACGCACCCAGCGTCTCCAGCTTCTCGACCACGAGCTTCTTTTCATTGCCGGCATCCATCGAAATGAAGGCGAACGTCACTCCGTCAAGGAGGTCCAGATTGGACGAACTGAGAGCCAGATCATGGGCCACGATACCGCGGTGCATGCGTGAATAGATCGCTTTGAAGTAATCGACCTTCTTCGAAAAATCGCGAAGGTCGTCGATCGATGCGGCTCCGGGAGCCCGAAATGCGTTGTGTTGCAAAAACTCATCTTCGTCGAACAGTCTGATCTGTGGAACCGGCGTTTTTGCGACAAGATCAAGGATGTAACCTCCTGTTCCGCCGCAGCCGATAATTGCAACTACATCTTGTTCCAAGCGCGCCGAAAGTGCGCCAATGCCCACCCTGCCTGACGCCGTCTCAGTGTAGTTGAACACAGACTCGTCCTCATCTTCAGGCGATTTCATGGTGCGTGGAGTCGTATCCGGTTTGAGGACAGCGGCCGGCCCCGAAAGAATGGCGGCGTAGGTCGTCATCTTGTCGAAATAGTCGGAATAGCCGCCTTCCGGCTTGCTCGAAAATGAATGCCTCGCCGTGAGCTCGTGCCCGAGGTCGAAGGTCCCGCTCTGGCGGGATATCTGACGGATCGGAGTGCCGTCCGGCCCGCACGGGAAGTCACCATCGAAGTGGATGACATGCGTATCTGGACGGCGGGTCTGATCTCCAGCCAAAGTCAGGCTAGAGATCAGGGTGCCCATCCGCACCTCGCACTCGCTATCGACGTATGGAACGTCGCGCATCACGAGGAAGCCGCCGATGACTTGAACGAAATAGCCTTCATCCCGGAGACGCTTGAGGTCGTTGTTAAGACTGAACAGTGCGCGTGACATTGAATACAGTCCCCTTCTTCTTGATATCAACACTGCCGCCAGCGGCGAGCTCACCAGCGTGCGGTTTCGAAGCGGCGTGGCGATATGTCATCGAGAACACGACATTAGTATCGTGCGAACCAGGGAAAGCGAGCTTCACGACATCTTCGAAAGTGACATGCCTGTCGTCGACCTCGCGGGGCCGGGAGTTGACGATGATCACACAGGTCGTCGCAGGGCGCGGAGCGGTGATGAACCGTTCGATGCCTGGTTCGGTCAAATCCACGAGGTCGTCCGGTTCCAAGAGCCGATCCGTGCCGCCGCGAATCTGCAAGAAGATTGCTTCATGCTCGCCGACCTTCGCCAGCTTGTAGAGCGCGTCGCCACCGATCGCTGGCTTTCCCCACTCAAGCTGACTATCATCCAGCGTGAACTTGTAGTCACGATCAGTCTGGAACGCCACGAAGCGTTCCGCACCGCGCGCGCGCAGATCGAAGGGCTCGTCGAGCCGCACGTCCTCGAAATCACCGGAGGGGAGGATCGCGAAAAGGCTGAAGCCATCGCGCGGATCGCAGCCAGCTGCGGTGAGGATTTGCCGTCCCAGCGGGACGGGATCAGGGACATCCAGCTTGCGAAAGTCCAGATTGTCCTGTGCGAAACGGATGCGATAGGCCCGCGTCGGGCGCAGCGCCCGATCCTCGCGCAGCGCATCGGAGAGATCGTCATGATCGGGGAAGTCGTCGAGTGTCATAGCGATTGAGTCCTTAGCTTGCGCCGGACCCTTGTCCGACTTCTAAGGGGTCAATCGGGGGAACTTTGTTCGACCGGTAAGGTTAGTCGAAGTTTTTTTCGAGAATGCCCGATGGCGTTGGTCCACAGACGAAAAATGCAGGGCATCCCGGACAGGTTCGAGACGATGCATTTGCCGGAAACCGGCCAGCCCGGATATCCTGCAGGTAGGTCGAGAGCTTGTCGCGCCGGGTCTGAAGTTTCCTCGCCGTCAATTCTATGGGCTGTGCGGACTGATCCGACAGGTGTATGAGCTCAACTTCAGCACTCGGAAATGCCTGTCGTGCCGCCAGAAGAAACGCAACCGCTCCGACATCATCCGTCTCCGCCTTCCGAAAATGACCAGTCTGTACCCGACGTATAATCCGCGTCCCGTCAGGTCGCAAAAGTACATCGTCTGGGTGGACGACGACCTCCTCCTCGCCGAAACTGACTCTGAGGGCTGTCGGAGTTTCAGGCGTATGGCCTTCCCGATCGGCAATAAAGTACCGGATCATCGATATCGCGTAAGCGTTATATTCGCGGACATAGCCGTGGTCTTCGAGACCGTGCTCAGAAAACGCTTCAGCAAGTCGACGATCCAGATCGCTGTCGTTCGAAATCACACTGGCGTCGGCGACGATAGCCTTGAAAACTGAGCGCACCGCTTCGTGCATCTGCATAAACGGTGTCGCTGTGCGACGACCACCGACTTGCAGAATGTGCGTGTAGAAAAAGCGTCTGGGGCAACGCTCAAAGAGAGCCAGTTGTGGACCGCTGAATCGGAGACCTCCTTCTATAGCAAGTGGTATGGTGGTCATTTCCGGGGCGGCTGGCAGTGTGCGATCAGACTGGACTGTGCTGTGCTCCAGATGGGAGCCTAAACGGTCAATGAAACTGGACAAATTCCTCCTGCTACCATTCGACGTCAGCATCGGTGCATAGATTATCAGTCTGTCGCGTGCTCGCGACATCGCCACATAGAAAAGGCACTCCTGCTCCTCTGCTTGACCTGCTCGGAAAATCTCCAATGCACTCCCGACGGCGCCTTCCACCATACCATTTGGCGGTGGGCAAGGCGGCGCTGGAGCAGTCCGCGGGATTGTGTCGGCGTTGAGCCCTGGCAGATGGACAGTACGAAACTCTAGCCCTTTCGAGCCGTGAATCGTCATCAGGCGAACAGCGTCGATTCCCTGCGCAGCAGCCGGCAGTTGTCGCAGGTCGCGATCATCGCCGAGGCGAACCAGTCGACGTACCCGATCGAGCAACCGGGCAATCGGCTGTGCTTGTCCGTTTGGCTGGCTCCGCAGGAAATTCAGGAATTGCCAAATGGCGATGCCCTGCGTTCTTTTGGCAACCGAGTCCGAAGCGCTCAGGTCTGCCGCAATGCGTGTCCGATCCAACAGCAAGGTGGCAAGCACAGTCCAGGGTACAGACGTCGCGTCGAACCCTTGCATCGCTGCCGCCAAACCTCCCAAAGCTGATCGGCCTTCGTCCGTTAGAGCAGAAACAGCGGGAATTTCGTTCAACCATGCAGCAGGTTCGCCATCCAACGATCGGAGATGGTTATAAACGGCACCGACATCTTCGATCGGCATCGCGAACTCCGTCATGCAGGCCACACGCACAAGACCCATAGCTCGCCGATCACTCAGAATTGTGAGCAACGAAAGCAGATTCTTGATCTCTGGTCGTTCGAACAGACTACCTAGAAACAGCACAGGGATTCCGAGTCGCTCAAGATCTTGCCCAATTTCCGAGAGCTTGTCGTTGCCAGTGCATAAAACGGCCTGGTCGCGATATTCGCAGCCTTCACGTCGTCGCTCTTCGATCGCCTCGGCAATTGCAACCGTCTGGTCTGGAGCCCGAGCCACTTTCCGCAGCTCCGGTAGGGTGCCGCTCACTCCACGTTCGGACATAAGATCGCTGTCAGCATCGCCGACAATCATACTTGTGGCAAAGCTGGAAAAGGTGTTCACGACCTCTTCGACAGATCGGTAGTTTCGCTTCAAGCGGCCACGCTCGCCCTTCGGGAAGTCCTCTGCACCAAAGCGCGCCATATTGAAGGATGATGCTCCGCGAAAACGGTAGATCGATTGCTTCGCATCACCGACCGCCCACAAATTGGTGCCATCGCCGCTAAGCGCGGTCAAAAGACGGACGCTGCTGCGGTTCACGTCCTGATATTCATCCACCAAGATATGATCATACCGCTCTTGGAAATGGCTCCGAATCTCCGGAAACTCCTCCAGTAGCCGCACCGGCAGGGATACCAAATCACCAAAATCGACGCAGTTGGACTCCCCCTTCAAGCGTTCATACACCGCATAAACTTGTGCAACCTCAGCGGCTTTTGCCGCGGATACTTCCTCGTCTAGTGACGTCGCTGTCGATTCCATCTCTGCGGCGAATTCAGCATATTGCACTGGATCGACGACTTCGTCCTTCGCGCGTGAAATCGCATGGAGCATATCGGCGATGATTTGGGTGGGATCGTACAGGTTACGGTAGTGGGTGAGGCCCAAGCGGGGAAACTCATGCTCAAGAAGCTCTACCGCCTCAGTTCTGTCCATCATGTGGGGGTCTTTTGGTAGTCCCAATTCCGTGTGGAATCGACGGATGATGTCGAGCCCAAAGGCGTGGAAGGTGCCAATCCACATAGCCGTGGCGGCCGCTTTGTGCTTGCGGGCAATCCGGTCTGCCATCTCGCCAGCGGCTTTGTTGGAAAAAGTCAGCAGCAGGATACGGCGAGGATCGACGCCTTCCTCAATAAGCCCGTCCACGCGTGCAACGAGTGTCTGGGTTTTTCCGGTCCCCGGACCAGCTTCGAGAAGATAGGCTTCGCCGCGATGGGAGGCGGCAACGGTTTGAAGCGTGTTTGGCGACTGCTCCATCGCTACTTCGTCTGCTTCGAGCTCGATCTGCGGTAATAGCAGGGCATCGAACAGTTGCTGGGCAACGACGTCGAACGAAGCACCAATACGATCGGCAATCTGTGACGCTGTCAGTCCATCTTCAACATGAAGATTCCGGACAATTGGTCGCGGAAGTAGAAACTCTCTTGCGAACAGGTCCATCTGGACCTCCCGCCGCTGCCGACGACCGTAATCCACCACCCGTTCGATACCGATCAGCGAAGCTTCGGCCGTTCGCGTTGGATCGATCTCGGCGGCTGGTTCATCGTCAACGTTGTCGCCAAGCTCCAGATGTCCAACCTCATGGGCGACCAGAAAGGCTTGTTCGAACGGCGTTCCAGAGTTTTCATGTAGAATGAGCCGGTCCGCAAGAATGAGTGCGGCGCGACCGCCATCCAACAATGGTGAACCTGCCGCGGTAGATTCAACATCAAAGCCACGCCGTAGTGCTTCGGCGACTGCAAACTCATATGGTCGACATGGATCATGCCCTTTTGACACGGCCTGCAAATACAGGTCGGTCGCGATATGGCGTGCGAGCTCGACGCTGTCCATTTTATGCGCCCTTGGCCATCAACTCTGCCCGACGCGATTCGGATACGCCCGCGTCAACCAGTAGCTGCTCAAAAGAAACCGCGGCTCCAACTGAGGGCTTGACTTCGGCCTTGTAGCTGCGCGCCATCTTTGGAACCGATGGGTAAGACAAGCTGCTCACCAAAGCTTCAATGGAGAACTCCAGCGCCTCTGCTAAGGCAGCGAGAAAGGGCTTTGGGACAGTCTCAACTCTCACACGTCGTTCTTTGAACGCCGTAATAATCTGACGAGGGACATCCAGTTTCTTGGCGATATCTCTCGATTGCTGAACCGAAAGGACGGCGAGCGGATCAGTTCCGGACTTTGTTTCAATCGGCGCATGATGATGCCAAGCATTATCGATCAATCGGCTTTCGTGCGCCGATAGTGGATTCTGATCGGTTCCAATGTTCCTTGAGACTTCTCTAGATAATTCGACCAGTTCAGACGCGTACTCCGGATATTGTTTCAGATACCTTTCAAGAACAGTGCGATCATGCTGAGGTTCAACGGCGAAGGCATCTAGCACTTCTTCGCGAGTGGGTTTGCGGACACCGGGGTTCACTGGTAATCCCCTTTGAGCGCGTCTCGAAGCGTCGCAAATGCTTTGTCTCTATAGGTTCTTATCGTTTTCTCCGACTTTCCCAGCGTCCTGGAGATAGTGACCACCTCCGGATCCTTTGAATCGATAGGAATTTCTTGTCTTAACATTTCGATGATCCTCATTTGTTCTCCTGGTAGGGTGTCAATCGCTGCCTCCAGACGAGACTGGTAATCCGGATCGTCGATTTCTAGCTGATCCGTGAGGTCGAAGCTGCCCGCAGCTCGCTCCACCTCTTCAGATAGCTCCCCTGTCTCCCTATCATACTCGAGTGGTGCCGAACGATTTTCATCTCTCCATGCTTGCTCCTGCGCATCCCGCCGCAGACTCGCTACTGCTCCGTCAAAACGTACCTCGAAATAGTCAAGTTTCTCGGAACCTACCGTGCGGTCGTGCGACAGAAACTCAACAAAACGACCGAACGCCTTGTCGCGTATGGCAAGCTTGGTCCGTGAGGCGGTCTGGCCATCCGCATTTCCCTCACGGGGAAGAGCCCGCAAAACCCTCTCCGCGAGCACTTTGTACAAGCGCTCGAACCATGCCTCACTGTTATCGTTCCGGCTTGCACGGATGAAATATACCAAGCATTCACTAGGAATGTAGGCTGGATCTGTCCTGTTCGAAATCGCGGCACGCGCGATCAGTTGTTTACGCTCCAAAGTCGTCAACTCGGCCAAAAGCTCTTGGACCCTCGGGACGCGCGTGTAGAGCTCCCCTGTCGGGCGCCTCTTCGTAAGAGGTGTGATAACGACGTCTCCCGGCATCTTAATCTCTCGTCGATTCTAAATATTTGGGCACGTTGCAGTTCTTTCTTTTGTTACTTCATTCATATGCATAGATTAACAATATCGCGAAAAGCACATTGGATATTCACATTCCATTCCGGTCCAACATAAAATTTCTCGATAGTCAGCAAGAATGCCCCCACAGCTACAATGGACACAACGCTTGTTATGATCCGGTACTTTAATCGCACAGACTCAATGCCCTCTCTGTTTCCGAATGCTCAAACGCATTGGCGTAGGTTCGCAGGTCATCGGGCGAGGCACCTTCGTCGCGCAGGACTTGCTTCCAGTTGTTTGCGATCGTTTTAGCCATCTGAAATCCGTGTTGCTTGGCATCCTCCGGCGTCAGATCGAAAAACTGGCACGCATCGAGCGCGATATCTAATGAGGCGTCGAACGATCCGCCCTTAACGATGCCGGTCTCAAGAACGCGATGCCGGGAGGGGGACGGGTTGATGTCGAAGGCGGGTGACAGCCGCCATCGGTCTCCGCCCGCATAGATGAAGCCGTGGTTCTTCAGATGATCGTCCTTGTTCGACACGAGGATCGTGAACACGATCCGCCGCCAGAGCTCATGCAGGTCGTCAACGGGCTTGCTGGAAATCTGCCGGATCACATCGGCGATATCCGTGTAGAAGCCCCCTTCGTCACCCTGCCAGTCCAGCGCGGTTCTCGCTGAAATATAGGGGATGCGCGTCTCGCAGCGCCGGTCGAACCGCCGGATGAGCGCGATCGGACTGTCACTGTCCCGCAGTTCCAGCTTCGCTTCGGCGACCCGCAACCCGCACATGGCCGCGAGTTTCAACGTGGCGACCTCTGCGCGTTCGACAGGCTTGGTGTCCTGCGCCGACGTGAATTTCGCGATCCAGAGATGCCCGTCGCCTTCCACATTGGCCTTCGGGCGCGCGCCGCCGAGCGATCCGGCAATACCGGCCAGATCGCGCGCCTCTTCCTCCGCACCACCGGGATCGCGCTCGAACCGCTGGGCAAGTCCGCGCAACCGCTCGAGTTCGACCAGGCGCGGGATCGGCGGCGTCAGGTCGGACAGCGGCTCCATGTCTTCGCCGAGAAACCGCAAGGCCCCCTGACGTGTGCGGTCATCGGACAGGACCAGATAATCGAACTCGCTGAGACCGCCGCCAAGCGCCTTGGTCATCAAGGCCCGCCCCCAGGCATCCGGTGCGGCGTCGGCAAAGCATCCGGACAGTGCCGAACGCTTGTCCTCCTTGCCAGTACTGAAGTGGCTGCCTTCGCGCAGGGGCAATCCGGGCGACAGCGCGAAATGGTCGGATGCGGCCAGCCATGCGTCGGCGTATTCGAACTGCGAATGCTGACGCCGCCCGTCACTCTCAAAGCGTAGACGGCCGACGACACGCTTGCCTTCTCCAAGGGCGACGATCGCTTCCGGCACTAGAAACCGACCCCTTCCTCATCATCCGCATCGGACAAGGGGGCTGATTGGCCTTTGCCGGATGGCGGCGATCCGGGCTTTCGCTTTTTGTCGATCCGCTTGGGGAGCGCTTCCCGATCGAGAAGCAGCCCGGTATCGTCGGACCCGGCATCGAGGAAGTCGGAAATGCGCTCGATCTCGCCGAGGACGAGGCAGGCCATCGCCAGCGTGCCAATGCTGACACCGTCATCGCCTTTCTCCAGGCGCGTAACGGTGCTTTCGGACACACCGACCCGCTCGGCGAAGCCCTTCACGGAGATGCGCCGCTTCAAGCGTGCCGTCTTGATGTTCGCGCCCAGGGCTTCAAGGGCCCGTCGCGCGCTCACAGAACTTATCTTAACCGCCATATCTGAAGCCCATCTCTTATTTAGCGCTCAAATATGATGGTTATCAATTACTCTGCCTGAATGCAACCGAAAGCTAGCCCATCTTCCGGGGCCGGACCGACTGCCCGCGAAAAGGGTTGCCCGCACAAATCATACCGCCAAGTCCGCATCTGGCGCGGACTTCCCGACATGATTCACGACTGCGCATATGTGGATAGGAGCGATTCTTTCCTGTTCCGACCGGATCGTCGCGTCTGCATCGAGCATGATGATTGGAAGCTGACGCTATGTAGATTGGAACTCGAAGACCTGAAATCCGGGAGGGGAAGGCCTTCCCCTGCGGCCGAGCCAGTCGTCTCGTCCGACCCCTTCTGGGGGGGAGTTTCCCCCGCAACGCCCCCTTTGAGAGAGTGAGAGTGCGGGCAGGTTTGCCGTGACGGGTTGAAAGCCGGGAGAAAGGCTTCCGGCGCCCGTCGCGGAGTATCCCGTGATGTCCCGAAAGAAATCGCGTTCTCGGTCCAACGCAAAGAAGGACCGGACAAACCTCTATGACGAAATCACCGGCAGGATCATCGCCGAGCTGGAAGCCGGACGCGTCCCATGGGTCCAGCCCTGGGGGACGGCGGCGGCGAAAGCGTCGCTCGCCATGCCGAACAATGCCGCGACCGGTCGCGGCTATTCCGGCATCAATGTGCTCATCCTCTGGGGCGCGGTCATCGAACACGGCTTTCCCGGCCAGAGCTGGCTCACCTTTCGTCAGGCGCTGTCGCTCGGCGGCAATGTCCGCAAGGGCGAGCGCGGCACCACTGTCGTCTATGCCGACCGCTTCATCCCCGACGATGAGAAAAGGCGCGCACGCGAAACCGGCGACGATCCGCAGGCGATCCCGTTCCTGAAGCGCTTTACCGTCTTCAACGCCGCGCAATGCGAGAACCTGCCCGAGGACGTCGGCGCCGCCGCGCCGCCACCGGAACCCAGTCTGATCGAACCGACGGTCGAAGCGCTGATCGCGGCGACCGGTATCGATGTCCGCATCGGCGGCAATCGCGCCTATTACGATCCGGCGCATGACTATGTGCGGGTGCCGCCGCCGCAAGCCTATTTCGAGCCGATCAACTGGCACCGGACGGCCTTGCATGAACTTGGTCATGCCAGTGGCGCAGCGCACCGCCTGAACCGCGACATGTCCGGATCGTTCGGCTCGAAAAAATACGCCTTCGAGGAACTGGACCTGTCCCGGTTTGATTCCGGCCTTGATAGACGATTATCTACAATCAAGGAGACAGAACTATGGGACATGTAGACGGAGAAGACTTCAAGCGCGAGGCGGTTCGGCTGGCTCGCAACAGCGGCCTGACGCGCAAGCAGGTTGCCGCAGATTTAGGGATCGGGCTTTCGACGCTCGGCAAGTGGATTTCGGCGTATCGGCCGGAGGTGCCAACTGACCTGCCGTCGGCTGATCTGCTGAAGGAGGTTGAACAGCTTCGCCGGGAGAACCGCATCCTGAAGGAGGAGCGGGACATCTTAAGAAAAGCGACGGCCTTCTTTGCAAGCCGGAAGTGAAGCGCTTTGCTTTCATTCATGCTTGGAAGAAGGTCTGGCCGATTGAACAGTTGTGTCGGGTGTTGAAGGTGGGCGGTTAGCGATCGCATGAAGAAGGACCTTGCGATCCGCGCCCTCGACATGGCGATCAATCTGCGTCAGCCCCCGCCGGGGTGTATCCATCATACCGACAGGGGCAGCCAATATTGCAGCCACGATTACCAGAAACGCCTGCGCGATCAGGGCTTTCACGTGTCGATGAGCGGAAAGGGAAATTGCTACGATAATGCGGCCGTGGAGACGTTCTTCAAATCCCTGAAGGCCGAGCTGATCTGGCGGAACGCATGGGCGACGCGGAGAAAAACCGAGGCCGCGCTATTCCAATATATCAACGGCTTCTACAATCCGCGCCGTCGGCATTCAGCATTGGGCTGGAAAAGCCCCTCGGCTTTCGAAAGAAAGGCCGCTTAAATGAGCCTCAGGGTCGGAATCAAACCGTGACAGGTCCAGCCGGCTATTCTGGACCGGGCGCTCTCTGAACTCGTGGTCGGTTAGGCCGAAAAGGGAGCACTTGTAGGCCGAAGTTTTCACGCATGGTGTTGTGAAGGCACAGTGCACTCCTGCTGCGACGGGCGTAGTGCCGATGTTTCGTATCTTCAGAGCAATGGCCAAGCAGGTTGGAGACCTCCTCACCGGGCAGTGCCGCTTTCATGGCAGCTGAGAAGATATGGCGGCTCGTATACAGAGTCGCCCGCCGGTGATCGTTTGGCCATATTTTTCTTGCGGTTCGCCGGAACAGGCTACTCATGCTCTTGTATTTTTTATTGTAGTCCCCGGTAATTTGCCAGCGCCTGCAGGTACTGATCAGGCGTTGCGCAAGTCTGGCATGCGGACCAACAGGAAATGGAATAAACCGGAACTCGCCAGTCGCGCGCCCATTTGTCGCTTTCGCATTTCGTACGCGGATTCCGCTTATACCGTTTTCGACAACATATTCTGCATGAATCCATTCGCCGGGTCGAAGGCCTGTCATGAGGCCGAGTATGAAAATGGCTTTTGCCACATTTGCATAGCGCGACGATGTTCGAGACAATCCTTCGAGTAAAAGCTGATAGTCCGACAGATTCAGACATTTCGCTTTCGCGGCCGAGGTCCGAGTGGTCGTTTTGATACATTCTTGCTGACCGGCTTGATTAAGTATGCTTAGTGCGTAGATTGCGTCGGGATGGCCCGAGTTACTATTGGCTTGGAGGACCATTTTTACCGAAGCTTTGTATTGTCGCCAGGAGCTTTTTGCGAGGGTTGGGCGGACATGCTCGACCAGCCACATGACGAATTCACTGTCTTCATCTGGTTCTCGCCCATGCGCTCTTTCAAATTGTCGCACAAGTTGTTCAAATCGTTTCCAGTATGCCTCATCGGTTTGTTTCGTTCGGGTTAGGGGTGTCGTTAAATTGCACGAGCTCATGTTCTCTCCCCCTTTTGCAATTGAAGAAAATGCATAAGGCGGTTGTGATTTTTAACCCGGCTTTGCTGAGAGACATTGATTTGAATTTTGTGAAGCCTCTCGGGTGCATCTCGGGTGCAAAATGCCAGTGTTCGCGATATGTGCTCGGCTTTTTTTGTCCTTAGACTGTTAGTTTCTGCGAAATTCCGGATATATCCGTACGTTGACATCGTAGGGGTCGCAAGTTCAATCCTTGCCGCGCCCACCATCAAAACATAAATATTCGGGACTGGTTGGTAATATCTGGTCTTTCCCGCTTGTGCCTCTTGAAGTCGCGCTGTCAAGCCGCTTGGCGCAAGGATGGTGCTGCCGATGGTCCGGCTGGTGGCAGAATCTACAATATTTCATTGTTTATAAATTTACATAAAACCTGAAATGTTAAAATCTAGCATTTCATCTCAAATTAAACGTCTCATGTAAGTCTCACTGTGCCGCAAGGATGCTTTTAGGAAACAAAAGCATAGCGTGCCCCAGCGTCAGAAGGCGCCCGTATTAACCTGAGAAAACGGGACAATTGAAATGGCTGGTATTCTTACCAATGTGCAAGCGCAGGTCGCTTTGCAAACTCTTCGTTCAGCTACCAACAGCTTGAATGAAACACAGGATCGGATTTCCACCGGTCTTGAAGTGCGTACAGCCAGAGACAATCCTTCCTTCTTCCTCGTGTCGCAACAGGTTCGTGGCGATAATGCTGTGTTGAATGGCTTGCGTGACAATCTTACGCTGTCCGTCAATGCGGCGCGAACCGCAACAAACGGCATTACTGCGATCTTTGGAACCATCAACGAAATCCAGCAAGCATTGACCACTGCTGATTCCGGTCAGGCGCTAGACGAGTTGCAGTTCACGATCAATAATCTGGCGGGCGAAATTGAAGGTACCGTGAACGCAACATCGTTCAATGGCATCAATCTTTTGGCCGGCAACAACACCCAGACCGTAACCACCACAATCACACGGGATGGCGGTAATTTCAATATTTCCACCTTTACGCTTGTGGAGCAAAATCTGGGTGATATCAGCACCTTTGTGGATGCGACAAACCCCAATTTCACGCTTGATAGCGCCTTTGCGGCCTTCCAGCCTGGTATTTTCAATCAGATTGACGGGGTGAATGCCACTGGTATCGGCGCCAATGGCCAGCTTGATTTTGTCGATGGCGGGGCCGACGATATTGACGGTCTTGTTGATGGCGCAGCTGGTTTCCAAGTGAGCGCGGATGTGGCGCAGGCCATCAATGACGCTCTTAACGCGTTTGGTGAAGGCGCGCTTGCCTTGACCGATGTGGAAGACACCGCCGGGACGGGTACAGCCGATGGCCTTTTCGAGCTTGATGCAACGGCTGCTTTGGGCACAGCCTTCAGCTTTACGGGGCAAGATGGCAGCACAGTAAATGTGAACACGTTGGGCGATTTCATCAATAATGTGGTTGTTGGTGATGGCGCTTTGCGGTTCGCTATTCAGGAATCCGGATTTACCGGTGCCTTGCGGGCGATCACGGTGAATGGTGCCAATGGCAATGTGCAGGCTGGTCTGGTTGTTGCCGATGCCCTTGTGGGGCAGGTGAACCTGTCTTCCTCCACTTTGGGGACATTCGAGCGGACGCTCGAAAATCGTCAGAACTTCCTTCAGAATCTGAGCGATTCTCTTGAACAGGGTGTCGCATCTCTGGTGGAAGCGGATCTCGATGAAGAATCGACCCGCTTGCAGGCTTTCCAAGTGCAGCAGCAATTGGCCATTCAGGCCCTTGGGATCGCCAACCAGAATCCGCAGAACATTCTGTCACTCTTCCGGTAATTGCGGGTCGAGAAGCCATGTTCGGGGTGCGTGCACCATGCACCCCGGGCGTTTGGGGCGCCGCGTCGGACGTGTTTTGGCTAGAGCTAATAAAAGGCGCGGCGGGAAGAGGCAGCCTTGTATAATGGCAAGGAGAACGCGATCATGTACGGACTCATGCGCGGTGGCGCATCCGCTTATAAGCAAACTATCCGTGAAACGGAAAGTCCAAGGGCTATTGAACGGCGGCTGTTTAGTAAAGTAACGGCGGCGCTGGAAGCCTTGGTGGATGAACAGTCTCCTTTTGCACCTGATGTCATGCGGGACCGCAATAAAGCCCTTGCGGACAATCTGGAATTATGGGGCGTTGTGTTGTTCGAAGCCGCTGACAAAGGCAATGCATTGCCGCAGTCCTTGCGGGCGCAACTAATCGGTTTGGCGCTTTTCGTCGACCGGATTACGCCCGATATTGTGGAGGGAAAGTCATCCTTGGAGCCGCTGATTAACCTCAACCGTTCCATCATCAAAGGTCTTGAAGGAGATGGGGGGAGGGCCCAGTCCGTAGCAGATGCGGCCTTGTCGGTGGCGGGAGGATTCCATGGCGCTTAGATTGCGGCTCAAGCCCTTTGAGAAGGTCATAATCAATGGCTGCGTCGTTACCAACGGCAATCGCCGCAACACCATTACATTGTCGAATTTCGGACATGTGATCAAAAGCAAAGACATTATGCAGCCCGAAGATGTGCGAAGCGATTACGGGAAGTTTTACTTCCTTGTGCAGACACAGCTTATCGAAGCGCAAAAAGGGCATATTCATATCAACGAAATTAACAAGCTTGGGTCACAGCTATATCTGGCTGCGGCCAATGCGGAAGAAAGATCTGCCCTGATGAAAGCGCTTGATTTCATCCATATGGGCGATTTCTACAAAGCCCTGGTTTATATTCGCACTTTGATGGGCGAGGAATGTGTGAACCAAGGCGCGTCCGTCTGTAGCCAAGGGAAAGAAACCGGCAGCGTGTTCACCTACAGCATTGATGGAGACGAGCATGAAACCCATATCTCCGCTGGGGAGCACTCAGCATAATCCTGCCGGGCAAACGGGTTCCTTGATTGATCAACAGGCCGCTGCCTCTCGATCTCAAGGGCGCCAATCCACGGTGGATGCGCAGGCCGTAACTCGTTCGGCGCAGGCCAATGATGTCCGGGACCGCAAGGAAAAGTCCGAACAAGTGCGGATGCGCTTTCGGGATAAAACGCGACTTGTCACCGAGGTTCTGGACGCAGGAACGGGCAAGGTTATCTACGAGATTCCGCCGGGCTTGCGTCCGATGGAACCCGCCTCCGATTTGCTTGGCGACCTTTTGGAAGGCGAGCCTGTCCTTAAAAAAGTGACGAAGCCATGAACAGCACATTTGCTCAATTTTCGCTTGTCAACCGCACGATGGGGCGGCAAGTGGATCTGATGTCTTCGCGGGGCGATGTGCAGCGTGAAATTGAAAATTTCGTAACGGAAATCGCCAATATTTCCAGCGCGGAAGAGCTGGTACAAGATAGCAGGCTGTTACGCTTTACCCTGACGGCCTTTGGCCTTGAAAGCCAGTTTTTCGCCAAGGCCTTGGTGCAGGAAGTGCTTGAAAGCGATCTTTCCGATTCCCGGTCCCTGGCATCGCGCATGACAGATCGCCGGTTTCGGGATCTGGCCGCTGCATTTAATTTTGGTGGCCCCGGTACGCCGAACAATACCACGCTTGAATTTGCGCAAGCGGCCGTTCAGCGGTTTCTTTCAGTAAAGATCGAAGAGGAGCAGGGGCAGCAGAATGAAGGCGTGCAACTTGCCCTGTTCTTTCAGCGCCAAGCGCCAAGAATCAACAGCTATTTCGATATTTTTGCCGATCCGGCGTTGCAAGAAGTGTTTCGGGTCGCTTTGCGTTTGCCACGACAGATTTTTACACAAGACCTTGATCGTCTGGCAGTGAAATTGTCAGAACGCTTCGATCTTGCCAAACTCAAAGATCCGGAAGAATTGGATAAGTTTCTTAAACGGTTCACTATTCTTCACGATTTGGAAAATGGTGGTACAGGGACAGGATTGCCTGGCATCGCGCAAGATCGTTTGAGCCTGTTTCGACCGCTGCCATCTCTTGGTGGGGCTCCGGCAAATGCGCCTGTGTTCATCCCTCCCATTGGCGCGCGTGGGCCATTCGCTTTTTGATTGAATTTTTGCGATGGCATGTGTCGGTGTGCGCTTCATGCCCCATATGACAACAGGATTTGGCTTTGGGCGGGAATATGCCTGCCTTGAAGGCAATCCGCTGTTGTCTCTTATGGATAATGTGTGCACCCAAAGCGGATATTCGCGGATTTTCTCGCTACGAATTGAAGCTTGGGCGCGTCTTGTCCGGACTCTCTGCCTGATGCTTCCGCTGAACAGCCTGATGCGGCTGAAGGATGTGCATGTCAACGAAGATTCTTCCGTTGAACATATAGATCGTCGAATATCTTAGCCAGCGGCCTGAATGGCGATGGCAGCAGGATAGGTTATGCGCGGTTGCGGTCCTTTTCTCGGTTTCCGGCCAATGCGCACACGCCCGGGAGCGGTGTTTTTGGGTAGATCGAATTTGTATCCCCGGCCATAAACCGTTTCGATATAGTGTTGGTTGCCGGTCATATCGGCGATTTTTTTGCGGATTTTGCAGATATAGACGTCGATCACTTTGTCGTGTGGGGCGATCTCTACTGATCCATATACCGCATTATAAACGGATTCTTTGGTGATGACGCGCCCCATATGCCGGGCAAGATACATGAAAATGGCATGTTCCCGGTGGCTGAGTTTAAGCCGTTTTCCACGGACTTCCGGATCGCGACCGTCAAAATAAATGGTCAGATCGCCGGCAGTCATCAGCGTGTTGTTGGCGGCAAATCCACGCCGGTGTATGGCCCGGATTCGAGCGGCCATTTCTTCCCCATTGATCGGTTTGATGACCACATCATCGGCCCCGGCTCCCAATATGGCGGCCGTTGCTCTGGCGTTGCGATGGGGAAGCAAGGGGATGATGGCCGCTTCCAGATTGCTGGCGCGGAGTGATTTGATGATCTCGGGTGTGGAGGCGGTTTCACTTAATAAAATAGCACCATAAGCCTCCAAACCAAGGTCGCAGGGCTGGTTGTGATGAAGTAATTTTTCTTCCATTAAATCGGTGGGGAATTTGGCACGCTCCATGGCCGAAGCAATGGATCGTGCAGCATCTAGATTGGTGTCAAACAGTATCGCTCGCATAAGACCCCCTTTTATCAAGGCATCAGATTAAATGATCTACCGAGACGCGAATGTCGCGGAATCATGTAGTCTAGAATGTATATAAAAGTCATGAAGATGATAAGTAAATATAAATAAATAAATAGAATTGTTAAAAAATTTAAATATAAGAAAAATGCTAATTCATTAAAAATTTATATAAAAATATAATTTTATATCACGATTTAAGAATCCGGAAATATAACGGTTCCGATCATTCTCAGGGGGCTTCCATGTCGCGCCAAAAGAAATTCTTTATCTTGCTGTTTCTTTGTATTTATGCGCCATTGAACGTGCCTGTTATGGCTGCGCAGGTGCGGGTCAAGGATATCGCGAGTTTTGATTCCGTCCGTTATAATCATTTGATCGGCTATGGCCTTGTGGTTGGGCTGGCCGGAACCGGCGACAGGTTAACCAACACCCCTTTTACCGAAGTCAGCATCACCAGCATGTTGCAACGTTTGGGAATTGCACTTCCCGACGACAATTTGCGGACGCGTAATGTTGCCGCCGTGATGGTGACGGCAAATCTTCCTGCTTATGCCCGGAATGGCTCTGCCATCGATGTTTCGGTGTCTGCCATGGGGGATGCGACCGATTTGCGTGGTGGTGTATTGCTTGTGACCCCATTGATGGCGGCAGATGGTGAAGTTTATGCCGTGGCACAGGGGCCGCTTTCTGTATCGGGATTTGCAGCATCGGGGCAGGCGGGCAGTGTAACCAGCGGTGTCCCCACGTCGGCAAGCGTCTCCAATGGCGCCATTGTGGAGCGGGAATTGGGTTTCGATCTGGATGATTTTTCCCGCTTGCGCATGCATTTGCGCAATCCCGATTTCACAACGGCTTTACGGATCGAAGAAGCGATCAACAAAAATTTTGGGGCTCTGCTTGCCAAGGTTGATGATTTGACGACGGTGAATATCACTGTGCCTACGGAATTTCAGGGGCAAGTGGCGCGATTTCTTGCGGAAATCGGTTCCATGGTCATTGAGCCGGACCAAGTGGCGCGTGTGGTTATCGACGAAAATTCCGGGGCGATCGTGATCGGCGCGAATGTCAGGATCAGTGAAGTGGCCGTGACCTTGGGCAGCATTACCATTGAAGTGCAAGAAACGCCGCAAGTCTCACAGCCCGCGCCTTTTGCAGAGCAAGGTGAAACCGTTGTGGTCCCGCGGACGGATATTGCGGTCGACACATCGGAACAACAACGTCTGCAACTTTTGCCGGAAGCGCCAACTCTTCAAGAACTGATCAATGGCCTCAATGCCCTGGGTGTTGGGCCTCGTGGGATTATTTCCGTGCTTCAGGCCATCAAATCGGCTGGTGCCTTACATGCGGAACTGGTTGTGGAATAGGAAAAAATATGAAGATCGTTCCTCTGTCAGTATCTTCGTCTGTCTCTACTAGCCCTTTGGCTCCTCTCGACCCCCAAATGCACCCGTCATCTGCGTCTCTGGGCCCCTTGTCAGCGGTCAATACGCCGGTGCCCGATATGGCAGGGCTGTCTTTTCACGATGCAAAAAGCTGGCAGGTTGCAAAAGAATTCGAAGCTTTGATGCTTGGGGAAATGGTCACTGCCATGTTCAAGGGAATGCCAGAAGACGGCATGTTTTCTGGAGGATTCGGTGAATCTATTTCCCGTGATCTGATGGGGCAGAATTTAGGCGTGGCCTTATCTGAAAGCGGAGGTCTGGGCATTGCCGAAGCTGTCTATGCCGATATTGCGGCGCTTTATTCCGTCAATGCAGGCAAGGAGGTGTGACGGTGAAAAATGTGAAGCTGTTTCTCCGCAAGTTTAAATCATCCGATGCAAAAGATGTGGCGCCTGTTGATCAAGATCGTGATCTGACGGAGAGCGATATCGGGGAGGAGGATGATTCCAAATCGGAAAGCCGGGCCGTTGAAGCCTGTCTGGATGATGTAATGGCGGCAACTGCCGAGATCGAGGCGCGTCTGGAAGCGCGTGATTATGATGCCTTGCCGGTGGTATGTGATGATCAACAACGAGCATTGCACGATCTGTCGCGCATGATCAACGGTTTGTCGGACCCGGATATGGGAGACATTCTTGGTGAAGAGTCACAGGCAGGATCGTCTCTTCTGATAAAGCTCAAAGCATGCAAGGCAAAGGCCAGTGCCTGTGCGGAGACTTTGGCGGCACATAGAGATGCATGCACGCAATTGCATGATCTTTATCTTTCGGTGATGGAAAAAAACCAGGCGGATGGAACATATTCCGCAGATGGACGCTGGCGGCGTCCGGATACCCTGTCGTCCCCGAGGAAAAGCACCAAATTATAGCCGGTGCGCCGATGGTTTTGTCCAGGGTCCGGCTCTGGATCATTTTTAACCTTCCAGATGTGGCAGCCCCCCGTAAAGAGAGATGAGGATGCGCCGTCTATTTTTTAACCGGATTGCACTGGGCATGAGCCTGTTGGCCATGACCGCAGTTTTCCTTGAAACATATATGGGAGCGGGATCAGGCCATGTCGGGGCGCTGTCCTTTGGTTTTCTTATATGGGCTGTCGCGGCTTTCCTGACTATTGTGATTGGCGTTTGTTTGTATTTTCGCCAGATGCTTTATGGTTGGACGGCGGGCATTATTCTGCTGTTCGTCTTGATGGCCTTATGGACGTCCACGACCTCGGACGCAGAGAATATGCTGCCCGCTTTGCCCTTTGGGCTTGTTGTTTTCTGGTCCTGGGGTTTCCGTCTTTTTCAAAGAGTCGAATTTGCGACCAGAAAAGCGTCTCTTCGGCTTTTTTTCTCCCACTTGCTTGGCTTGTCTATTTTCTCCGTGATGGTTTTGCCGCCTTTATGGCTTGGAAAATTGATCGCTTGGTTGCTGGCTTTGCCGTTTTTCGGAGCTGATTATCTTTTGCCCCCACTGCCCGATAGCGCTGCGGTGGCGTTGATTGCTGCTGCGGCATTATTGTTTGCACAAGACCGGTTGCATGATTTGCATGAATATCGGCTTGTGCCATTTGTGGCCGTTACCATTTCTGCATCGGCCATCGCCATTGATCCATTGTCGTCACTCTTCCAATGGCAGCTGATTATTGCGTTTTTTCTGGTTATGAGCGGTTGGCTTCTTTGGTGGCTTGATCGGCGGCATTATGATTTTGAAAGCGGTATTCTCAGTATTTTCGGTTTGCGTGTGCGGCTGAAACAAGCCCCTCATGCCCGCATTGGGGTGTTTCGGATTCTCGATCATGAAACGCACCCGGCGGAAGATGTTCGCCGGGATATGGTGCGCTTTGTCGGGGCACGTTTGTCCCAGGAAGCGGACTATGGTGCGTGCCGACTGGAAGATGGATATTTTGCGGCAGGCTTTGAGGCGGGCAAGGGCACGCACGAAGACGAAGCGCGTCTTTGGGAGCGTGGCCAGTATTTGGCGCAAGAGATACAGAGCTATACTTTTCGCATTCGTCGTCGCAACCGGCCGGAAAACTTGGCCCCCGAAGATCTGGCGAAAAAGCGCGGGCAGTTTTATTTTTTTGGCTCCGAATTGCATATCGTTGTGCGTTGCGAGGCAATTTTAACGTGCTCCGATTTTGATCGCCAGATCGCATCGGGGATAAAAATAAAGGACGGATTTTCCGCACGCATGGCCGATATGGACAGGGTGAAGCAGGCTGGCTTTCATGCGGATGTGCCGCCACCGGGTGGTGAGGGAACAAGCCTTTAAAATTTTAGATTTTCCCCGGCTTTAATTCCGTTGATTTATGCTGGACATCCTTTGTCAAAGGAGCGGAGCAGATGAACGCCAATGGGTCTGTGGATATGCGTGCACCTGTTCTCGGTCAGGGATCGGGGCCAGGTGCTGTTAAAGCGCAAACTTTGGATGAACGTGAAGCCGCAGCAGAGGCGCAGGCGCGGATCGCAGCGGATTTCGATGAAGAGATGGCCGATCAGCAACGTCCCGATCTGTCAGGGCGCAGCACAGAGCAGCCCGCTCCTTTTATTTCGGATGTCGCGCAGATGCCGATCATGCTGTTTGTAAGCGACGCAAACACGGCTGTGTCGGCCGCATCGCAAAAGATTTTGCCGGTGTCTCAATTTGGCGGTGGCGATATCCAGATGCAAACGACCAATGCCGAGCCGGAGCAAACCGCAGATGATTCACCTAAAATGCCTGCAGTAAACGTCTTGGCCGGGGCCGTTCCCGAAGAATCAATAGAGGCAGGCCATGCCCCTTTGTCCAATGATGAGGATGCTTCATCTATAGAGACGTCACAATCTGTACAAATGACCGTCCAAGACCCGACCAGTGGTCGTATTTTGGCAGTCGATGATAATATGGTGGCAGGGGCGCAGCAGGCGCAAAATGTACAAAGGGGTGCGCAAGCTGGGATCGCGCATAATCAGCAGCATAGCATTGCCAGCACCGGAACCCCGGATTCTGCCTTGTCCACGATGGCAGCATCCGGAACGATAGAGGGGGCGTTGGGGACACAAAGGGGCGTGCGGGCTGATAGCGCATCTGTGGAGCTGCGTCGTCTTTCCATCGTGGGAGACAAGGAGTCCGCTCCATCCGTCATATCTGTGTCCGAGGAAGCACAAGGGGTCATATCCCATAAGGACACGGCGTCTTCAGATCTGGCAAATCAGAGCGGGAAGGCTGTGTCGAGCGGTGTTGCGCCCTCCCTGTCTCCCTCTCATATGGTTGGCGACGGAGCCATGAATGGGCCGTTTAATGCCGCGTTTTCCGCGATGTCTGGCACTTCCGGCTTGGCCAATGGCACTATTTTCTCCGCCGCATTCACCAGCGCGGCTGCCGGCACATCGCCCAATCTGGCCCAGCAGATAGCAGCTCAGGCCAATGGAGCCTTGGCCGAAATGCGGATAACGCAACAAGCCGCATCAGTGCGCATATCATTGCATCCATCGGAATTGGGGCAGGTAAATCTTCATCTGTCCATGCGTGAAGGCCGGACAGTGGCGCATTTGATCGTTGATCGACCTGAAACGCTGGAGCTTTTGACAGGCCAGCTACGTCATCTTGAACGGGCCTTGTTCGACCAGTCAGGGCCGCAGTCAGCCTCGCAATCGGAGGCACGCATCGATTTGTCTTTGCGCGATGGGCGGACCGGCCAGGATGCTTTGCCCCAACACAAGGACAATGCACCAGAGTCAAGCGATGGGCGTGAGGGATTTCCCGATAACGCCTTGCTTCAGGATAGCGCGGCAACAGGTGCCAGAGACGGCAATATATGGGCGATGAATGGACATGCGGATGTGCTGCTGTGACGGCCCATAATGTGGATATATTGATTTTGTGAATGACAAAGGGAAAATGGCATGGCTTTTGGCGGGACAACAAGCGTATCGGGCGTGACTGGCAATGCCCTGTCCGGTGATATCGACACCTTTTTGCAATTGCTGACAACACAGCTGCGAAATCAGGATCCGCTTAACCCGGTGGATAACACCGAATTCGTTGCCCAGCTTGCTCAATTCAGCCAAGTGGAACAGCAAATCGATACCAATCAAGGGATTCGGCAGATGCTGGATGTGATGCGCAGCCAATCCTTGCGGGATTCGGTTTCCTTGATGGGGCATCAGGTTGAAATTGCTGTGGATCAAACGGCTCTTACAGCTTCTGGAGCCTCCATTGCCTATCGATTGGACCAACCGGTTGATGGCGTTGATATTCGCATTCTGGATCAGGCAGGCGAGGTCGTTGCGACGATTGCGGCATCAGGCTCCCAGCCCGGATTGCAATCCTTGATATGGGATGGGCGCGGAACGGACGGCGTGCGCGTTCAAGATGGGGTTTATAATATAGAGATCGCTGCCCAACGTGCTGGCGTGGCGCAAAATGTGCAGCCCTTGTTAACCGGCAATGTGGCGCAGGTGCGCATTGGGGACGGGGGGGAAAGCCGCATCGTTCTCGATAGCGGGGCAGAAACGGGTGTGGATCAGCTCGTCCGTATTTCCTCTGTTATTTGAGCCGCTGTTCCAGATCGGTTTTCAGCCAACGGTATTTAGTGTCTCAGCCACGCCCTTGGGGGCGCGGCTGGAACATCAATCGGCTGAAATGTACGGCATCCAGCTTGCTTTCCGGCAGCCGTTCATTGATTTCCTGCACAATCATATTGGCAATGAGATCCGGCTGCTGGGAAGCTGTGACGGAGAGCAAGCCGGCGGACTCTGCCTCCATGAAACTGGCGAGAATTTCATGGTGAAGTCGGGGCAAATTGCGCAGCAAAAAGGTTTCCGCTGCCTGGTCCTTGGTCGATACGCTTAATTCGGCCAAGAGATAGGCTGCCGTCTCGCGTTGTGCATTATAGATTGGCACAACGAATTGCCCGACTTCGATATAGAGACTGTTGGCTGCGGATTCCTGCTGGGCCGTTTTATCGGCTGGAGCGGGCTGTTCGGTTGCAGGATCTTCTTCTGTTATAATCGCCAGATGCCCCACGGCATAGCCGGATGCCGTGGCAAGCAGGAGGCCGATTGTTATTGGTTGAGTCGCATATTTTCGTATCGTCTGCCACATGGGGCTCACTCTTTCACAGGGTTAAAAGGGAAGGACGATATCAAGGAATTCCTGCCCATATCGAGGTCGTTGCACATCCGTAATAACCCCTTTTCCGCCATAGGATAACCGAGCTTCAGCAACCTGATCATAACGGACGGTATTGTCTGTAGCGAGGTCTTCTGGGCGAATGATTCCGGCAATGCGGATTTCCCGTAATTCCGCATTAACGCGGACCTCTTGCCGCCCTGAAATCACAAAATTCCCATTGGGCAATTCTTGTACGATAATAGCCGCAATACGAATGCGAATTTCTTCATCGCGATCAATGGCGCCGGAGCCGCTATGACCGCTGCCGCTATTGAGATCAACGGCTGCGGATGGATCGAAACTGTCGGGGAGGGCGCTATCCAATTCTCCTGGCAGCCCGAAAAAGCCATCCAGACCGAGATTCGATGTGGCCGTGCGGTTTTGCGTGGTGGTGTTCGATAGCTCTGCTTCATCATCAATAGCGATAACCACCGTGAGAAGGTCGCCCACAGATTTGGCCCGCAGATCACGAAAGAATGTTTTTTTGCCGTCTACCCAAAGTGCATTTGGCGGCAAGGATACCTGCTGTTCCGGTGGCAAGGGATAACTCACCACGCGATCATTTTGCCACGCCTGTTCATTGGCGACAGGTGCCAAGGGCGGATCTTCGCCGATGCGGCCAAAGCGTCCATGACAGCCACTTAAGGCAATGGCAGCCAGAATCAGGCTGCCGTATTTAATTGACGATTGTAACCGTTTCATGGCCGGTAATCCTTGCGTCTATGATCTTTCTGCTTTCGATATTCATGATCTTGACGACATCCCCCAAACCGCCGTCTTCAAGTGCCCGCCCTTTGGCCTTGATGGTAAGAGTGGGGGTTGCGAAATGGATATCGACTTCGGAGTTCTTTTCCACCAGAAGGGGTGGGCCCACTTTGCGTGCATCCACGGCGCGACCGGCGGCAAGAACACGACGGGCTTCCTTTCCTATAAGTTGTTGTGCACTTGTGAGGCTTTGGGGAAGAATTTTGCTGCTTTGTAGCTGGGTATGGACCAAATCCTGCGGCGTGATGATTTCGCCGGGATGGATGGTGCGGCCGGGAACCACCAGTTCAACGCGACGGGATACGCGGCCGCTGACGCGAACAGGGTGCGGCTTTGTGGCCAAAAGGGCCGCAAGACGGCCGGTTGCGGGATCAACGCGCAGACTGATGATGTCAGCGCTGGGGGGCACCTTTGTTGCATCAAGTTCGATGACGAGTATCTCATCGTCACTAAGGCGGATCAGATGTTGCCTGTGTATCTCTGCAGCCAGTCTTTGTTCCAGCGTTTGAAGGCTGCCGGGTGCTGCTTTTGTCGGGTTTTGCGCAAAAAGAGCATATGCCACAAGGATGACTGCAAGGACTGGCCACAATCTGTTCGGGCCCGACCTGGCCGTGTCGTGACGGATATAATGTGCAAGATGGCGCATTGGTGCTGTCTGCTCCCATATGGCTTTTGCGTTGTTCTGCTGCGAAGCCGCCATGCGGATCAGCGGAGATTGGTCACTGTGCGCGACATTTCATCGGCGGTTTCAATAACCTTGGAATTCATTTCATAGGCCCGTTGCACGGTAATGAGATTGGTGATTTCCTCGACAATATTGACATTCGAGCCTTCGACGAATCTCTGTCTGATCGTACCGAAGCCTTCTTCACCCGGGATGCCCAATTGTGGATCACCGGACGCGGCGGTTTCCCGGAAGAGATTGTCTCCCAATGCTTCAAGTCCGACTTCATTCAGAAAGGTCACCAATGTGATCTGTCCTTGTGAAACCGGGTCCGTCTGCCCATCCAATTGCGCAAAAACCTCACCGACCTCGTTGATGATGATGTCGGTCGCTTCTTGGGGAATGAAGATGCCCGGATCGATCTGGAAGCCTTCATTGGTGACGATCTGGCCTTCTTCGGAAAGTTGAAAATTACCTGCCCGGCTATAGGCCGTATCGCCATCGGGAAGCGTGACAGCAAAAAAGCCGCGCCCTTCGATTGCAACATCCAAAGGATTGGATGTTTGGATCAGTGCTCCCTGAGCGCCGATACGCGAAACGGCAGATGCTTTCACACCAAGGCCAAGCTGGACACCTGCGGGAATGATGGTTCCGGCATCCGATGAAAAGGCCCCTTGCCGGTTTTCCGTTTGATACATCAGATCGGAAAATTCGGCCCGATTGCGTTTGAAGGCAGTGGTGTTCACATTGGAGATATTATTGGCGATCACTTCCACATTCATTTGCTGCGCCATCATTCCAGTGGCTGCAATTTTAAGCGCTCTCATATGGCTTTTCCTTGGCTATGGTGATCAGACGCGGCGACCGAGGCGGCTAATGGCCTCGCGTTTTAATTCGTCGCCATTTTCGATGAATTCGGCGGCCTGCTGAAAGGCGCGAGACACATCCATCAGCCGGGTCAATTCCATGATCGGCTCCACATTCGATTGTTCGATCGTGCCTTGGACGATCTGGCTATCAATGGCGGGTTGACCGGGAACGGGGCTATCGAAAAGCCCATCGCCTTGCCGCGTCAAAAGCTGTGTTTCGGCAAATTCTACAAGGGCCAAGCGGCCAATCTGTTCATCGAATTCCCCAATTTTTTGCGAAACAACGCCATCCGCGGAAATTTCGATCGCTCCGCCAAGATTGTCGATATTGATCGGGGTTCCGTTAACGTCCAGCACCGGCAGGCCGCCCGCGATGGTTACCAATTGGCCTGCTTCGGAAATGGTCATGCGCCCGTCCCGGGTATAGCGCTCGCCTTGATCGGTTTGCACCGTCAACCAGCCTTCACCGCGAATGGCGACATCCAATGGATTTTGGGTTTCGATCAGCGTTCCTGGCCGTGTGTCGTGATAGCTTGCCTTGTCGATAACAAAAGATACCGGGTCCGCCGCCCCGGCTTGTTCGATTACCGAATCGAACAAGGTGGCCTCGCCGCGAAACGCGACTGTTCCTGCATTGGCAATATTATGAGCCGCAATATCGAATTCGCGGGCCAGCGCCACTTGCCGGGAAAGGCCAACATAAAGGGATGTATCCATTGCCCACACCGCCTTGAACGGCGGCCTCCATCATTTGAACCTCGATTTAATTTATACAGGATAGTTTAAATCCACGTTTCGTTATTGAATGAAGTTGCCGCAGCGAGAAATAGTTATGAAAAATAGATTTAATAAATATCGATCTATTTTTTTATTAAAATTTGATGCAATTGGTATTTCTGTTGGATTTTCGATCATAGCATATATTGCTTTCTTTCTATTGACTGTAGGTGTGGAAGCTATTGCTCAGCCGGTCCCGCGATTGAAGCCGGAATTACATGACAATGATGGGCGGGCTTTTGGTATTTCTACGCAAATTCTAGTGCCGCCTTCCTTCGGTGTGATGCGGGCTTCCTCCTCGAAAGAACAATGGGATGCGCAACCTATTGGGGACTTGTGGTCCGCCTCGGCCATGAATTGCCGCGATCGGGATGCCATGTCGTCCATGCCTTTGCCGAGATGGACGCTGGCGGCGTCCGAAGGAGGGTTCTGGACGGTGAGGAACCGCATGATCGGGCAATTGGCGCAAAGCCGAGGCGAAAACAGATCCGAAAGAAGAAGCAAGGGGGCAAAGCCGGTGACGCTTTTGCGAGATCTGGCAGATCTGATGTTCGCCCATGCATTGCTTCCGGAGACTCTTGCCTTGATTGACGAGCAAAACGAGGCGCAAAGGCAGTCCGGCCTATCCGATGTGGAGGCGACAAGAGCCACCAGAATGGCAAGTGTCGTTTTATCGGGGAGTGGCGCCGAAGATGGTTTGTTGTTGGCCTTGGTAAAAGAGCGGGATCTGGATGCCTGTCTTTGGTCGGCGGTCCGTTTTGCGCTGGCTGGCGGTCCGGTGCCGGGGCATCGATGGTTTGCAGCGGTTTTGCCGCGCTTGAAAGACTATCCCCATTGGGTGGAAGCCCGTGTAACCGCCATTACCGCCGAGGCATTGCTGGAAACCGGTCGGCGCAGTGAGGTGCAAGGCCTGGTCGGTAATTTTGATGCGTCCTTGCCAAGCGATTTTCCGGCGGATCAAACGGCAATCTCTGTCATAAGGGCAAGATTGGCGGAAGAAACCGGGGATTTCAATCGCGCCTTGCAGCTTTATGGGCAAGCTGAAAATGGCGAGGGGGCCGCCGCAATTGATGCCCGCTTGCGGCGTTTGACGCTTGAATGGCGAACAGGGCACCAGTCTTTGGCATCGGTGATTTTGGGGTTGGAACATCTGCGATATGATTGGCATGGTGATGCCACGGCGTGGCAGGTGATGCTGACATTGGCATCGGCCTATCGGGAATATGGCGCGCCGATTGAAAGCGGCTTTGTTCTCTTGTCGCTTCTCGAACAGACCACCGATGATTTATGGCAGCGCGTTGCGCGGGAAGCGCTGAATGAACTGGTGCATGGACTTTTGGTGGTCTCGCAGCAGCAGGCGGATATCGATGAAGCAGAGCTTTTGAGTATCATCGATTTTTCCGAGGCCTCCCGTCCATTTTGGGACCCCGGGCTGATCGGGCGCGATCTTGTGCGCAATTACGGCCGTTTTTTAAGAAATGCCGGTCTTGCTGGCCATGCGGCACGAATGCTGGAGGAGTATCGGGAGACGGTGTCTCCTGCCGAAGCCCGGTCTTTGAGTGCAGATCAAGCCGAAATGTGGATTGCGGCAAGACAGCCGGAGCAGGCCTTGGATGTGCTGACCACATCCAAGGCTTCCATGGATAGACGCCATTTTGGGATATTGCGCGCGAAAGCGCTGCAACAGCTTGGACGCGAAACAGAGGCACGTGCTGAACTGGCAGCACTGGGCGCTCTTGGTTTCGATGTGCCGAAGAGTTTGCTCTGGCTGCTGGGAGACTGGTCGGCTTATGTGGATGAAGGGCGTTCGTCTGACCCCACTCGGGATGAGGTCCGGTATCGCAGATGTCTCTCCCGCTTTCTGCACCGCCAGGAAACCGGAAAAACCACCAGGAATAACGGGCCATCGGCACAAAACTGTGCCGCTATCCCGGCCATCGACAGCCACTGGAAACCACAGGCGCCGGATCAGGGGGGGGCTATTGCGGCATCGCGTCTCCCCGACAGCGCGGCCTTGCACAGGCTTATTGATGATGCCTTGCCGCGTGTCATGACAGGGGGCGGGGGTGATCTGTTTCAAGATCGTGCCATGGCCGCCGGAAATTAGGGCGCAGGACAGAAAGGAAGGGAAGCCATGGCGATGGATATGATCGCTAAAAGGGGTGAAAACCGATGAATATGATTATTGGAGCCGTGGTCGTTCTGGCCAGCGTCCTTGGCGGTTTTGCCGCATTGGGTGGCCATGTGGAATTGCTCTGGCAGCCTTTTGAAATCCTTATTATCGCCGGATCGGCCTTTGGTGCATTTATCATCGGTAATCCGCGGCGGGTGGTGAAAGACACAGGAAAAGCCCTGATGGGGTTGGCTAAAAACTCCAAATATAGCCGCGAAGATTATGTTGAATTGCTGTCTTTACAATTTGCATTGTTCAAGCAGGCAAAAGCCAAGGGCATGATGTCTTTGGAGCGGGATATTGACGACCCGTTTTCATCTGAATTGTTCAATAATTTCCCCGGAGTTCTGCGCAATGAACGGGGTGTTTTGTTCATCACGGATTATCTGCGCCTGATTTCTCTGGGATCGGAGCGGGCGCATGAGTTGGAAGCCTTGATGAATGAGGAAATGGAAACCATGCAAAGGGAACAATCCCAGGCCCCCAAGGCCATGCATAGGGTTGCCGAAAGTTTGCCTGCGCTTGGAATTGTTGCCGCTGTTTTGGGGGTGATCAAGGCAATGGGTGCAATCAATCAACCGCCTGAAATTCTGGGTGGTTTGATCGCCGGGGCCTTGGTGGGAACCTTTATGGGGGTGATGTTGTCTTATGGATTTGCGTCTCCGGTGGCGGTGGTGATCAAGACGCAACGGGAAGAAGACTTGAATTACTTCACCTGTATCAAGGCGGGTCTTCTTGCCTATTTGAATGGATATGCGCCGCAAATATGCGTGGAATATGCGCGGAAGGTCTTGTTTACGGAAATCCGCCCCAGTTTTTACGAAGTGGAAAAAGCCACCATGCTTGCTGTTGCGGTGAATAAAAAAGCCGATGAACAAGCGGCTGCTTGATGTTTGCCCGGCCTAGGGAGGAAGTGTGATGCGCCCCGAAAAAGAAAAACTGATCATTATTCGTCGCGCCAAGCTCTCTGATGATGATGAAGGGGAGCATGACGGGGTGTGGAAAATCGCTTATGCGGATTTTACCACGGCCATGATGGCTTTTTTTCTGGTGCTTTGGCTTGCCACCATCACAACGGAAAGCCAACGCGATGGGCTGACGGATTTTTTCAATCCGGTTTCGGTTTCGCGATCCAATTCCGGCGGTGACGGGGTGTTGAGCGGGCGCTCCACCGATGATCGTGGAGCGTTGACATCCCCCAATGCCAGCGGGACGCAATCCTTGCCTATTTCTGCACCGCCCGTAGAAGCACCGATCGGATCGGAAAAGCGTGCGCCTTATCTGGGCGATGACCTGTCCGTGCCGGAGGGAGTGGAAGCGGCGAGGGATGTGGGAGAAGAGACTCATGAGGCGCTACGCGATTTTAAGATGATTACGGAAACCGGCCTTATGGAAGACCGGAATTTTGAAGAGCTCGAGACGACACTTCTCAATGCGATCAGCCAGGATCAAGAACTGGCCAATTTGATCGCGGCCCTGATGTTTGAACGCACGCCGGAAGGCTTGCGCATCCAGATTAGCGACATGGAAGGTTTTGCCATGTTTGAAACGGCCAGCGCAGAGCCGTCGGAACGCTCTCGCCGTCTTTTGTCTCTGGTCGCGACCGCCTTGATGCGCGTTCCCAATGACATTATTGTCGAGGGCCATACCGATGGCGCGAAATATGCCAACCAAGCCCGTGGGAATTGGGAATTGTCCACCGGCCGCGCCAATGCGGCGCGGCGACTTCTTGAGACGGGCGGGGTGGACAGCAGGCGGATCGCCCGGGTTGAAGGCATGGCGGACCGGGATCCCTTGATTAAGGAGCAGCCACTCGATCCGCGTAATCGCCGCATTGCCATTCAGGTCTTGCGCAGCACCCCTTTGGCCATCGATCTTCTTCCCAGTCTGACAGAAAAATACCGCCGCTGAGACGGGCTTGTCATGGATGGGGATATATTGGTCTTTCATGGGAGGATATGGCAGGAAAAAAGTATAAAATTTTTCTATTTATATAAGAAAAGTAATTATTTTATCAGGGTTTAATTGCCGCAGTCTATGCTTCTTGAAATATTGGAACGTGTTTCTTGAGGAGACTGGAAAATGAGCTTGTCGAGTGCATTGCAGGCCGGTGTGAGTGGTCTTTTGGGACAGTCAACACGGCTTGCCGCCATTTCCGATAATATTGCCAATTCTTCCACGATTGGTTTTAAAAGATCGGATGTGGATTTCACGTCCTTGTTCATTGGCGGCAATGACAGTAGTTTTTCTGCCTCGGGAACCCTTCCCAATGTTCGGACCGATATTTCCCTGAACGGGACAATTACCACCTCCAGCAACAGTACGGATCTTGCGATCAATGGACGCGGGATGTTTGTGGTGACGCCTGCGGTCGATGGCACGGGGGTGGATAATTTCGCACTGACCAGAGCCGGGCAGTTCTCTCCCGATGCAAATGGCTTTTTGCGCAATACGGCAGGACTGTTCTTGCAAGGCTTTGCCCTTAATCCCGACGGGTCTTTCGCAAATGGTGTGCCGAACAGGGACAGCTTTGCCAGCTTGCAGCCGATTAATGTGAATGCGTTCAATAATATTGGCACACCAACAACGAACATTGAATTGCAAGGCAATCTACCGGCCCAATTGACCGGTCCGACGCCGGGCGGACCGTTCGAAACCAGTGTCGAATATTTCTCTGCTCTTGGTGAATCGCGCACCTTGAGTTTGGTCTGGACGCCCGGTGCCGCCAATAGTTACACGGTGGATTTTCTGGATAACGGGGCGCCTTTGGCGCCTCCGATTCCGCCGCAAACCATTAGCTTTAATGATGGCTCGGTGGCTGGCACCATTGCAGGGGCACCGGATTTCAGCGGCGCTCCCTTGATCGATGATGTCACCGGTACCCTCAATTTGACAGTGAATGGCGGGACGCAGACATTGGGCATTTCTTTTGGCGCCAGCAATTCCCTGTCGGGGATTACCCAGTTCGTCGGGGATAATTCCGTGCGTGCTCCCGTTCGGGATGGCACCCCTGCCGGTGAATTGCGCAGTGTCGAGATCGGTGATGACGGGACCGTTTTTGCAGTGTTTGATTCCGGGGCGCGTTTGGCAACTTTTATCATTCCGGTCGCGGATGTCACAAATGTGAACGGGCTGCAACCGGTGGATGGGAATGCCTTTCAATTGAGCCGGGATTCCGGAACCTTTCGTCTGTTCAATCCCGGTGAAGGGCCTGCGGGGGAATTGCGGGCCAATGCCCTTGAAGTCTCCAATGTGGAGATCGCATCGGAAATCACCTCCATCATTGAAACGCAGCGCGCTTATTCTTCCAATGCCACAGTCATTCGGACGGCGGACGAAATGCTGGCAGAAGCCACGCAGTTGAAGCGTTAACGCAATCCGTGATCCGGCCTTGAAGGGAGAATGAGCATGAGCCTTACTCTGGCGCTGTCCAATGCACAATCGGGTTTGCGGTCTGCCCAGCAGCAGATTTCAACTACATCGGTGAATATTGCCAATGCCAGCACGGCGGGCTTTGTCCGCAAGGACAGCACACTGAGTTCACTTGTTCTTGGTGGGGCCGGTTCCGGCGTTGTCACCAGTCAGGAACGCAGTGCCGTCGATGAACGCCTCTTGCGCGATATTCGCCTGGAAGAGGCGCGTTTGGCCGATGCGCAGATACGGTCAGAGGCCTTGTCGCGCTATGCGGAGGTGTTTGGCGATCCTGCACAAGAACGGTCTATCTCTTTTATGATCGAGGGTTTGGCCGATAGCTTCCGCACGCTTTTCGATCAACCGGCCAGCGCCACGGCGCAAAATGCTGTGCTCGATGCAGCCTATGATTTGGTGGGCGGTTTTCAGACCATCCAGGCGGCGATCACCTCGGAAAGGGAAGCCTCCGAACAAGCCATCGGTTTTGCAGTGGAGGAAGCTAATTTAGCTCTGAACCGTGTGGAAGATCTTAACCGGTCTATCAGGCGCGCACAGGCGGTGGGGGAAGACGCAAGTGATTTGCGGGATGAACGGGATCGGCAAATATCGGCTTTGTCTCAGATTGTCGGTATTCGCAGTTTTGAACGCGAAGACGGCGAAATGGTGGTTCTTAGCAGCGAAGGCGTGACATTGGTGGATGGGCGGGCGCGGCAAATTGATTTTACCGCTGCCAGTTTTGTCGATCCGTCTGTCACATTGGGCACAGGTCTTAGCGGTTTAAGTGTTGAAGGGACGGATATAACGCCGGGCGGTGGTGGGGCCATGGCCGTTGGAAGCGGAAAATTGGCGGGACTGTTTACGCTCAGGGATACCGTGTTCCCGGACTTTCAAGCGCAGGTGGATGGTCTGGCCAGTGGGGTGTTGGTGCAGTTTCAAAATGCCGATGCCTCGCTCCCGCCCGGTGGAGCTGGGTTGTTCACCGATGCGAGTGCAGTTCATGACCCTCTCGCTTTCGCTGCCGGGCTTGCGGGGCGTATCGCGGTGAATGATGGACAAGTGGACCCGGCCGCTGGCGGCGTTTTATCCCGTTTGCGCGATGGTGTTGCTGCGGCGACCCCAGGAGACAGTGCCGACAGCACGCAAGTGGCGGCCTTTCTGGACGGACTGACAGGCACGGCCAGCTTTCCGCCGGGGACAGGGTTGAGTGCCAGTGATTCGCTTCTTGGTTTTTCCGCTCTTATGATGGATGCACAGCAATCGATGCGGGTAAATGCGGATGGGGAAGTGGCCAGTCGCAGCATTGTCCGTGATACGCTGACGCTGCGTTTTGTGGATCAAACTGGTGTTAATGTGGATGCGGAAGCACAACGCTTGTTGGTGATCGAGCAGGCTTTTTCTGCGAATGCCCGTGTCGTTGCGGCGGTTCAAACGATGTTCGATGAATTGAACAGGATCAGATAGGGGACGTCTTATGGCAATGATTACGCCGTCAACGCTTGGTGCCCAGCTTCGAGCTGCCAATCAGGTGCGTAACCTGGAGGGGGACGTTGCCCGCTTTCAGGAGGCATCCGTTACGGGGCGCAAAACCGATCTTGCCTCGGAAGGGCCGGGTGTCTTGGCCACCTTGACGGATTTGCGGGCGCGCTTTTCGCGGATTGAGGCGGACCGCCAGTCTATTGATCTGTTCCAAAGCCGCGCAGATTTGAAACAGCAGGCGATGCAGTCTCTCGATGCGCCTTTGACGCAGGTCGTCACCATTGCCGCAACGGGACTGGACGACCTGAATGAAACTGTCCGGGCCAGCCTGCAAAATGCGGCGCGGGGGGCTTTGGATGAAGTGGTGGCGGCACTGAATGTCAGTGATGGAAGCCGCTTTTTGTTCAGCGGTGTTGCGGGGGACCGCTCTCCATTGCAGGATTTTGCCACGGTAAACCCTGCTACAGGATTTTCCCCCAAAGACGTGATCGATGCGGCCATTCTTGCCAATCCGCCCGTTGATGCGGCGTCGGCCACGACGTTTCTGGCGAGCCTGGATGATATCTTCAATGATGTCGGACCAGCGGGGCAGAATTTTGAAGAGACATTCTATAATGGTGCGCCAAGCGGTAGCCCGCGGGTCGAGGCGCGTCTTGCCGATGATGTGACGGTGTCGATGGGAATGGATGCCAATGATGGAGCGGTGCGCGACATCATCAAGGGACTGGCGGTTTTTGCCAGCTTTGATCCGGCAGGTCTTGCCCCGGATGCCTATAGGACCATCATGCAAGGGGCCTTTGACAGCCTGACCTCTGGTCTTGATGATTTGCGAGTGGCTCAAAGCCAATTGGGGAACGATCAACGGTTGGCCGCAAATATCAGCACCCGCAATGACGCACTGTCCGGCCTGATTAACGAGCGGGTCGTGACACTGGAATCTGCAGATCCGTTTGAAACACAGATCCGGTTGCAAGGACTGATCGGTCAGCTGGAAACGGCATTCACCTTGACATCGCGTATTGCCAATCTCTCTTTGATCAATTTCTTGCGCTGATGCTGTCGTATATGTTGATCGACAAAGGCTCGCAGATGTGGGCTTTTTTTTCGGCCCCGGTCTTCGCTGTTGTACCCAGTTTTAGCTATTGGATTTGAAATTGCTCATAACCTGCGCCGGGGCGGGGGCCAAAGCCGTTTCTATGGGCGGCTGGTCCGTCGGGCTTTTGGGCTTTTTGTTGTCATGTCCCAAGCTGTCTTCATGGGGCGGCTTTTGTGTGAAATCGATGATCTTTGCCAATTGTTCGAAGGTCGATATGTCTTCGCCTTGGTCATTGCTTTGCTGGCTGAGAAAGGCATCGATTTGCGGATAAAGCGCGATGGCACGATCCAGTTCAGGATCGTTGCCCGGTTGATAAGCACCGAGCTTGATCAGTTCTTCCCGTTCTTCATAGACGGCGATCCATTTGCGTGCCTGGCGATATACCGCATATTCCCAATCGCTATGGCAATCGGGCAGCATGCGCGACAGGCTTTTGAGAATATCAACGGCTGGAAAGCGTCCGCGTTCCGCAATGGAGCGCGACAGGATGACATGGCCATCCAAAATCCCGCGGACGGCATCGGCGATCGGTTCATTATGGTCATCGCCATCCACCAGAACTGTATAAATTCCGGTGATATCGCCTTGTTGTCGGGTGCCTGGGCCGGCCCGTTCCAAAAGCCGGGGCAGTTCTGAAAATACCGAGGGAGGATAGCCTTTTGCCGTGGGCGGCTCCATGGCCGCGAGGCCAATTTCCCGTAATGCCATGGCAAAGCGGGTTACACTATCCATCATGCACAAAACCTGCCGTCCGCGTTTGCGCTGATCTTCTGCAAGAGCCAAGGTAAGATAGCTGGCCTGACGGCGCATCAGAGGACTTTCGTCCGATGTTGCCGCCACAATGATGGACCGTGAAAGCCCGTGCTTGCCCAAATTCGAGACAAACTCCCGAACTTCGCGCCCCCGCTCTCCAATCAGGCCGATGACTGTGACACGACTTTCGGAATTTCGTGCCAGCATGGAGAGCAAGGTGGACTTTCCAACGCCGGACCCGGCGAAAATGCCAAGCCTTTGTCCCCGACATAAGGGGGTGAACACGTCGACGGCGCGAATTCCTGTATGGAGCCTTTGCCCCACCGGCTTGCGGTCCAGCGCCGGAGGCGGCGTTCCCCGCACGGGCAGAGTGAATTCCCCTTGCGGTAATGGGCCAAGACCATCGATGGGTTGACCCAATCCATTGACAATACGACCCAGCCATCCGTCGCTGGGCCGGACACTGAAATAAACCCCGTCAAAATAGACGGGAGCACCATGGCCGATGCCGCCCAATTCTCCCAGCGGCATGATAATGGTTTCGCCATCACGAAAGCCGATCACCTCAGAGGGCAGCTTTGATCCGTCGCGCCTTATAACCGTGCAGATATCGCCAACGGCAAGCTGTGTGTCCAAACCTGCAACAATCAAGGTACGGCCAATGGTTGAAACCACCGTTCCCCGCCATCGCGGTCCGGGCAAGGCGCGAACTGCCGAAGTGAATTCGTCGAATATTTTCATATAATTTTATTTAGGTTTTTTCTCACGATTACTTTGCCGTCTGACCAGTTTGTCACCACCATTTGAAAATCAGGTAAACATATAAAATTGTTGCTTTTAAATAGCCCTTAAAATCAAGCCGACATACTGCAGGAAAGCGTTCAAGGAGGGTCGTTTTATGCTGTTGGACGGTATTGAAGTGGTTACGCTGTCAAAAATGCGTCTTTCTTATTTGGAAGAGCGCCATCAGCTTGTGGCTCAAAATGTTGCGAATGCCGATACGCCGGGCTTCAAGATGCAGGATCTGAAGCCTTTCGACGCTGTTATCGACCGCAATTTCGGGCGCCATATGGCGGCGGTGCGTACCGATCCCGGTCATCTTATGCCGGTCTCGGGCGAGCAGAAATTTGCAACCGACCGTCGGGCTGATGGCTGGGAGCGCGCGCCAAGCGGCAACAGCGTTTTGCTGGAACAGGAAATGATGAAAGCCACCGAAATTTCCGGTGCTTATGAAATGACCAATCTGGTTTTAGGCAAAACATCCGAAATGATGCGCACAGCCATGAGCTTCCGCGCCTGACCCTGAGGATTTGGGGCAAGCGCTTTCAATAAGGGAAAACGAGTGATGGATCCACTTGCAGCAACGATGAAAATCGCCGCCCATGGGCTGGAAGCGCAAAGCATGCGCTTGCGGGTTGTGTCTGAAAATATCGCCAATGCCGGATCAACGGCAGACGCTCCGGGCGGTGATCCCTATCGGCGTAAAACGGTTGTTTTTGATAGCGTGCTTGATCGGGCATCCGGAGCCGAGATGGTGACAATTCGCAATGTGGGTGTTGACCGGTCGGATTTCCGCGAGCTGTACAGCCCCGGCCACCCCGCCGCAGATGAAGAGGGTATTTTGCGCATGCCCAATGTGGAGCCTTTGATCGAAATGTCGGATATGCGGGAAGCCTCGCGCAGCTATCAGGCCAATCTGAATGTGATTGAGCAGGCGCGGACAATGCTTATGAGCACAGTGGATCTTTTGCGCCGCGCCTGATGAGCGGCACGGAATGAAACAAAGATACAGCTAGAAAGAAATTCAGTCATGGTGACAGGCATTTTCCCCGTTGGACAAGCTGCCGGGGCGTATCGCATCGGGCAGGATATGGGGCTTGACGGTCCCGGTTCGATCGAACGTGTCAAAGAGGGCGATTTCGAAGCCTTCATGAAGGCCGGTGTTGCGGACGCTGTTGCCACGGTGCGTGAAAGTGAAGCGGTAACCTCGGCCGCGATGCGCGGCAAGGCCAGTGTCCGCGAAGTGGTGCAATCGGTGATGGCAGCGGATCTGACCGTTCAGTCGGTGGTTGCAGTGCGGGATCGGCTGGTAAGCGCTTATCAGGAAATCCTGCGAATGCCGATCTAGGCGCGCAGCGCAGGAGAGCACTGTGAATGAGGCCGATGTAATCACGGTTATCCGCGAAGGGCTTTGGGCTGGTTTGATGGCGGTAGGTCCGGCACTTATTGCGGCTTTGCTTTCGGGGCTGGCCATTGCCTTCTTTCAGGCCCTGACGCAGATACAGGAAATTACCCTGACTTTTGTGCCGAAGATATTTGCCATCTTCTTCACGGTGCTTTTGTCACTCCCTTATATGTATCAGGTGATGTCGCAATATACGGAATTCCTCGTTGACCTGATGATTCACGGATATTGAGCATGGCCATGACCGCCTCTTTTGAGAATGCCCGTCGCCATCAGGATCTGGCTTTTGCCATCGGTATTTTGGGGGTGTTGGCGGTTTTGTTCCTGCCGATGCCATCCTGGGCTTTGGATGCGGGCCTGACGGCTTCTATCGCTTTGTCGTTTTTGATTTTGCTGGTGGCTCTGTGGATTGAAAAACCACTGGATTTTTCCAGTTTTCCCGTTGTTTTGCTTGTTGCAACCATGTTCCGTTTGGCGCTGAACATCGCCTCGACCCGCCTGATTTTAAGTGAAGGGCATACCGGCTCTGATGCAGCGGGCGGGGTGATTGAAGGTTTGTCGAACCTGATTATTTCCGGAAATTTTGTCATCGGGTTGATCGTTTTTGCGATTTTGATCACTGTCAATTTTGTGGTGATTACCAAAGGCGCGACACGCATTGCCGAAGTGGGGGCGCGCTTTACCCTTGATGCTATTCCCGGAAAGCAAATGGCCATCGATGCGGACCTTTCGGCAGGGCTTATCGATGACAAAACCGCCCGCACACGCCGTAAGCAGCTTGAAGATGAAAGTTCTTTCTTCGGGTCTATGGACGGGGCGTCGAAATTTGTGCGCGGCGATGCCATTGCCGGCTTGATCATCACCGCCATCAATATTATCGGCGGGATGATCATCGGTGTGGTGCAAATGGGGCTGGATGTGTCCGAAGCCGCCGCATCCTATACCATTTTAACGGTAGGCGATGGTCTTGCAAGCCAGGTTCCGGCGCTTGTGGTGTCTTTGGCTGCCGGCCTGTTGGTTGCCAAAGGGTCGAATATCGGCAGTGCCCATGTGAGCGTTGTTTCGCAACTTGGTGGTTATCCAAAAGCTTTGATGCTGTTGGGCGGTTTGATGTTGATGTTTGCCTTGATGCCCGGCTTGCCGTCTGTGCCGTTTTTTCTGATGGGCGGAGCGGCTGCCGGTGTGGGATGGATGACGCAAAAAAGACTGGCGCGAGAGCGTGCGGCTTTGGATTTACAAGAAGAGCAGCAAACCCGGCCCCGGGAAGATGACAGTGTGGAATCCTCGTTGAAGGTTGACGATGTGGAGGTGCGGGTCGGCAGCCAGCTTTTACCGCTGATCGCTAGTCCGGATAAGGGGCTGGCTCCCAAAGTCAAATCCCTGCGCTTGCGCTTTGCGCGGGAATTGGGTTTTTTGCTGCCGTCGGTCAGAATTCGCGACGATGCGTATGTGGCGGCCAATCAATATGTGCTTTTGGTCCATGATGTGGAAGTGGCGCGCGGGGAAGTGCGCATGGGGCGCAAATTGGTGATCAATCCCAATGGCGGCGAGGTGGATGTTGTCGGTGAAGCCACGCAGGAACCGACCTTCGGCTTGCCCGCAAAATGGGTGGACGATGCCACTGCCGATAGTGCGGAAGCCCGTGGATTAACGGTGGTGGACCCGGAAAGTGTGATCATCACGCATCTGGCGGAAGTGCTGAAAGGGCAGCTTCATCGCTTGTTGAATTATGCGGCGTTCCAACGTCTTTTGGATAATCTCGATCCGGATTATGAAAAGTTGATGGCGGATATCGTGCCCACGCATTTATCGGCCACTGCCGTTCAACGGGTGTTGCAGAATTTATTGGTAGAGCGGGTGTCGATCCGGAATTTCCCACTTATTCTGGAAGCTATTTCCGAAGCTGTGGGCTGGACCCGCAATATCACATTGATTACCGAACATGTGCGCACAAGACTGGCGGCACAGATTTCCGCTATGCTGAAAAGCAATGACGGTTTTATTCCGGTTATTGCCTTGTCCCCGAAATGGGAGCAGGCGTTTTTGGAGCATATCTCCAGTGATGGCGAGGATCGCAATTTCGCCATGCCGCCTTCTTTGGTGAGCGAGTTTGTCACGGCGGCTCGCTCGCGTATCCAACAACATGCTAGCGCCACCTGTTGGCCCGCTCTTCTGGTCGGGGCGGCCGCACGTCCTTTTGTACGGTCTTTGCTGGAACGGGTTAGCCCCACCACGCCCATCCTTTCCCATAATGAGTTGGATCCCCGCATCCCCGTCAGCAGCATCGATCAATTATAGTGCGGGAAGGGGCAGCAACATGACCGTGCAAGCCTTTCTCAGCGGTGAGTTGTATCTGCTGATGCTGGTTTTTTCCCGTATCGGCACGGCTTTGATGTTTATACCCGGCTTCGGAGAAAGCTTCCTGTCCACCCGGATACGTTTGATTGCGGCTTTGGTGTTGACTTGGGCGCTGGCTCCCATTGTCAGACCGGAGACATTGCGCCTGCCTTCGGAGCCGTTTTTGCTGTTTCAAGACGTTTTCATCGAGGTTCTTGTGGGGCTGTTTCTGGGGCTTTCGGCGCGAATGTTCATCACCGCCTTGATTTCTGCGGGCCAGATGATCTCCCAGATCATCGGGCTGTCGAACATCTTTGTGATGCCGAATGTTGCAATTCAGTTGGGTTCGGTTATCGGCGGATTTTTGTTGCTTGCCGGACTGGTCTTCATTTTCGCGTCGGGACTGCATTTGCTGAGCATTGATGCTCTGGCCCGCAGCTATGCGGGAATGCCGCTTGGCCAGCCTCCCGATATTACGGCGATGACTCAGAATTTTATCGCGGTGGTGGCTACGGGCTTCCGCCTTGCAGTGCAATTGGCTTCGCCATTTCTCGTTCTGGGCTTTGTCTATTATCTTGGGCTTGGATTGATGAATAAGGCGATGCAGCAATTGCCAGTATTTTTTGTGTCCATTCCCGCTGCCGTGGCGGGCGGTGTGTTGATGCTGATCCTTGTCATCAGCGGCATGTTGATGACGTTCCGCGACGTTTATGCCGATTGGCTGACCGTTATCGAAATTTATTGATCAGGGTCTCAAAGCAATGGCAGCGGAAAATCAGGATCAGTCGCAAAAAACCGAAGAACCCACGGAAAAAAAGCTGGATGAAGCGCGAAAAAAGGGAAATTTACCGCTTTCCCGTGAGGTGACAGGCGCCATGTCGATCCTTGCGGCTGTGGTTCTCGCAGGGTTTTATATGTCAAGTTTTAGCGCCATTATGAGCGACAGTCTGGCGACCTTGATTGTCAATGCCCATGATATCGATGTGCACACGGCGCAAGGGGATCTGCGTGCTTTGGCCGTCGGGATCATGCTGGCGATTGCCGGTCCGCTCTTGGTTATTGCAGCTTTTTTTGCCGTGTCCGCGTTCCTGTCGGTGTGGATGCAAAATGGCTTGATGGCGGCGGTCGAGCGGATCACACCGAAGGTCGAGCGGGTCTCGCCCATTGCCGGATTCAAGCGCCTGTTTTCTTTATCCTCTATCGTCGAGTTCCTGAAAAGTGTCGGCAAGGTGTTGGCTGTGGGCCTGACAGTGGCCGTAATCATTTATAGTGAACTGGACAGTGCGGGCAATGCCACGGGTTATGCACCCGATGACATGGCGCGTCTTATGTTGTCCATGACAGTGCGGCTGCTTTTTGCCGTGCTCCTTGTTTATGTGGTTATTGCGGTTCTGGATGTTTTGTGGCGTCGCTTTGATTGGCTACGGCAATTGCGAATGACCAGAAAAGAAGTGAAAGACGAGCATAAGCAGATGGAGGGGGACCCCCAGATCAAGGCGCGCTTACGTGAAATCCGTCGTGAACGGACAAGACGCCGGATGATGGCCGATGTGCCTTCTGCTTCGGTGGTTTTGATGAACCCCACCCATTATGCCATCGCTCTGCGCTATGATCGGGGCAAAACGCCAGCACCGCTTTGTTTGGCCAAGGGCGTGGATCGTGTGGCTTTGAAAATTCGTGAAGTGGCGCAAGAGGCGGGCGTTCCAGTGGTGGAAACGCCGGGTTTGGCGCGGGCGCTTTATCCATTGGTGGAAATCAAAGGCCTTGTTCCGCCGGAATTCTATCGCCAGATCGCGCAGATCCTGACGGTGGTGATGAAGCAGGATCGCCGCCAGCACCGGCGGAAACAGCACCGTCAAACTTTCGAATAGTCCGGTACCGTCATGCGTTGATGGCGGGTTGGTTTATCCAGAAGTGCCTTGTGCTTTGCGATCAGCGAAAATGCGCATGACCTCCCGCGCCTTGATGACATCCATCCGCGCAAGAATGGGGGCTGCAATGCGCTCGGGCATGCGTTCGATCACGGCTGCAATGGTATTCGTATCAAGATCGTTGAGAATTGTGGCGGCTTCTTTGGATTTCATATTTTGATAAAGCACCGACATGCGCTCCAGATCTTCTTCTTCTGCGGTTTCCAGACGTGTCAGGAGGCGGCGTGTCTCATCATGCAGTCGCTGCAAATCGTCCAGATCTTCGGCCAGGGCTTGTCTTGATGCTTCGATCAGGGCCCGCGCATCGGCCAGATGCGCCTCTTGCGCCTTGATCGCGGTTTCACGCTCCCGTAATAGGCGCAGGGCGCGCACGGGCGATCTTTGCCCCATCAGAGTGCGCAACTCTTCTTCATAGTCTTTTTTTGAGGGGGAGATGGCTTCGGGCTGATCGGTCTTGGCTGGTGTTTGCTCCGGAGCATCGCTGGTCAAAAAATCAGTCGTCCAAGGACGTTCATGGTCGCCAAATGCGGCCTTGCGTTCGGGCTTTCCCGCTTTGTCGCTTTTGTCTGCGGTCATATTTATCACGGCCGGGGCAATTTGATATGCCTGTACGGCGGCAGCGGCGCTGAGCAAGATGATCGTAAGAGGCAAGAGGCGCGGCATATCAGCTATTCCCCCGCTGTTTGTTTAAGATACGCAACAATTCTTCCGCAGCGCGTTGCCCTTCTTGTGATGCGGATGCTTGTGGCCATGGCGCTTTCGTTGCCGGATTTGCGGGGGGCCAGAACACCTTGCGCACGGCCTCGTCTTCTGGTTTTCGGGGCACGGATTCGGTGTCGGGATGCTCATCAAGGGGCGTTTGCACAGTGTGTGCATCGGCGCCGGGGGAGGTCTTTGTGCCCTGGTCGGGTTTTGAAGGCTGGTTTGGTGTTGTCGGACGCGGGGACAGGCTGCTCGCCTCTTCCAGACGGGCCTGAAGTGATTGCGACCGGTTGATGGTAATGCTCAGGCGGCTATTGGATTTTTCTGCCTCCAAAACCGAGTCTTCAAGCGCTTCGGTCAGAGCATCGCCGGCAGCGCGCATTTCGGTCAGGAGTGATTGCGACCGGTCCACCTGACGAGAGAAATTTTCAAATAGGGCTTCCATGTCTGCCAAGGCTCCGCGCATGTCTTTGATTTTCCGGTTGAGACGCACGGAAAAGGCCATCGTTGCCATCAGCGCAATCATGACAATGCCATTGATGATCATCATGCTGAGACTCACGCTTTTTCTTCCTCTTTTTCCTTGGCGGTGTCGAAGATGCTTTCATCAATCTGGATGGCAATGCGCCCTTTGCTTTGACCGATTTGTCCACTCAACAAGCAGACATCGTCGGAATAAAGGTCGGCACGCCCTTGCAGATCTTTATGCAATTCAATGAAGGTGCCCGGCTTCCATTGCAACGCTTCGGCCAAGGGCAGTGTCAGTTCGGAAAGAACACCATCAAGTTGGATTTCCGTGCGTTGAAGCTGGTCGCGGAAATGGTTTTTCCAGCCATTGTCGCGTCCGAAACTTTCACCCATGAACATCTGCAACAGCAAAGCGCGCACGGGTTCAAGCATGGAATAGGGCATCACCAGATCCAGATATCCCGGGCGCCCTTCAATATCGAGCGAGAAGCGTGCATGGATCGATGCGCTGGTGGCGCGGGTAATCATGGCAAGTTGCGGGTTGGTTTCCAGCCGGTCGGGGGTAAACTGTATCTCGGACACCGGCGCAAAAGATTCACTCAAGGTTGATGAGAAAATCCTCATCAGGCGTAAAACCAGGCTGCGTTCTATGGATGTCAGGGACCGGATTTCCAGATTATCGCTGCCCAGAACTTCCCGTCCGCCCAATAAGATTTCCACCGCCGTATAGACCAGCCGTTGATCCATCACCGCGATGCATTTGTCTTCCCATTCCACCGCATCGATGATCGACACCAAGCAGGGCAGTGGCAATTGATCAATGAAATCGCCAAATCGAATGGCGGAGACCTGTTCAATACTGATTTCCAGATTGGCCGACATCAATTGACGCAGGCGTTCTGCGAACAGACGGACAAAGCGTTCGAACACCACATCCAGCATGGGCAGGCGTTCATAATTCACGATGGTTGAATTGGCGATTTTCTGCATGACCGATTGCGGACTGTCATGGGCGCTTGGTTCGTCGCTCATCAGCCGGTCGATATCGCTTTGATCCAATTGGTTCTTGGAAAGATCGACGTTCACCGCCGCAGCATAGGCCTGACCCAGATTGGCTTCATCGGTCGCGCCTTCTGTCGCATCGCCATTATTGCTCATTGCATCGTCCCATTATGTCTTTATTTATGCTCATTGTTGCAAGAATTCGACGATCAGTGCCTGTTCCACCACCGGCTCTCCCACCACCAGATTAATGCGGCGGAGCATTTCGGCCCGCAGGCGATAAAGCCCGGCACTGCCCTGTGTTACCTCGCCGCCGCTGGTGCGAAAGAATTCGATCAGCATGTCCATGATTTCAGCTTGGTACTGTTCGACCTTTTCGGCATTTTCAAACGAGGTTTTGACAACAACTCGCGTCTTCAAATGCCGTGCATGGGTGCCATGTCCCGCATTGACCACAATATCCGGCAAGGTGATATAAACGGGAGGACGGGTGGTGGGCCGGGTTTCGAATGCCTGACCGATCCGGTCCCAGCCTTGATGTAGCAAGGCCATCGTGCGCTCCGGCCCGCTAGCGGCCATAAGCCCTAGCAAGGCGGCAATAGGCAGCCCACCGATCACCCAAAGCGCGGTAAACGCCAATCGTTTGTTGAACGGGGCGCGTAAGGCCCACCCTGTACGGGTTTCTTTAGGCACATCTTGCTCGGTTTTGATTTCTGACATTTCATTTTGCATTTTAGATAATATATCTAATGTTTGTTATTACTTCCGTCTCTCATGGCTTATCTATCACCATAACTTTGAACTGAGTTTAAACTGCCTGTCGTATCTTAGGTTTTCCGTTTCTGGATCGACCATATGAACCATGATCGAAGGTAGGGAACTCGTGACTAAGCTTTTTGCGTCTTTAAGAGCGCTGGACCGCAATCGTTTGATACTTCTAGGGCTCAGCGTCGCTGTGGTTTTGGCAATTCTGGTCGCGCTTTTGGCGCAATTAGCCAAGCCGCCCATGTCGCTTTTATATTCCGGTCTCGATCTGGCCGAATCCGGGCGCATTGTGCGCATGCTGGAGCAGATGGATATCGAGGCCCGGGCCGATGAAGGTGGTACGGCCATTTATGTTCCCAAATCCAAAGTGGCGCGGGCGCGCATGTCCTTGGCAGAAGAAGGCCTGCCAAGCAGCGGTGTGCCGGGCTATGAGCTTTTTGATGAACAGGGGTCATTGGGGCTGACCAGCTTCATGCAGCAGGTTAATCGTTTGCGGGCCCTTGAAGGGGAATTGGCGCGGACAATTCATACATTGGGCGATGTGGAGTCTGCGCGGGTGCATTTGGTGCTGCCCGAGCGCGATGCCTTCACACGAGAGCAAGTCGCGCCTTCCGCTTCGGTGGTTGTTCGCTTGAAGACGGGCCGTGTTTTAAGCGCCGACAAGGCGCGGGCCATTCAGTCTTTGATTGCGGCCTCGGTGCCACGTTTGGATAGCGCGGCTGTTACGGTGCTGGATGCACGAGGCGATCGGATTTTCGCACAAGACGACACTGCGGTCATGGGGGGCGATAATGGTGCCCGTGCGGAAGCGGAGATGCGTATCATCCGGGCCGTTGAATCCATGCTTGCGCCGCGTCTTGGTGCGGAGAATGTCCGGGTGCAGGCTTCGGTGGAATTCAACCGCGAGCGGCAGACCATTCGGGAAACCACCTATGACCCGTCGGCAACGGCGATACGGTCCACTCAATCTGTGGAAGAGGTGGAAACCAGCCGGGAAGGGTCCAGCACTCAGCCGGTGACGGTGCAACAGAATTTGCCGCAAGTGGACGTGACCTCCGGCGATGAAGGTGTCAATGCCAATAATCTGGAGCGTCTGGAAGAGACGACAAATTATGAGGTGTCGTCACGGCTTTTGCAGCGCGTTGAAGAGCCCGGGTCCATCAAGCGGCAGTCCGTGGCCATTCTGGTAAACGGGACTTATGAAGTGGCAGAAGACGGTAGCCGGACATACAGACCGCGCTCCGAAGCGGAACTGGCGCAGATCGAGAATCTGGTAAGGTCGGCCGTCGGTTTCGATGAGAGCCGTGGCGACCGGGTCACGGTGGAAAATCTCGAATTTCTGGAAGTCGTTACCGAAGATATGGCGGCACCTTCCGTTTCGCTTATGGGCTTTATTTCCGAAAATTTGCTGACGATTTTGCGGTGGCTTGCCATCATCATTGCGATCGCGGTGATTTCCATTTTCGCTCTTCGCCCTTTGATGGCGCATATCTTTTCACAAAATCCAGGCGCTGCTATGGGCGATATCAAGGCCATCGGCACGCGCCAAGAGGCGGGGGCTGACAGTGCTGCGCCCGATGCCCTTGATGCTGTAGACGCGCCTGCGGGCATTGAGGGGCCGGCACAAACCGCACAGGCAGGCACACAGGCCCTGCCTCAGCCAAGTGTGGATGAACGGCTGGAACAGATGATGGAACTGCGTGCTGTTGAGGGGAAAGTGCGGGCCAGTTCTCTCCACAAGCTGGGTGAGATCGTTGAACAGAACCCCGATGAGGTGGTGGCCATTCTTAGAAGCTGGATCTATGAGGAAGCGGCCTGATGCTCCGGCCTTTCACTTATTTGCGGGATTTCGATGCCGAGGCTGCTGAACCGGATGTGCCGGCAGCGGCACCGGATCCGCGGACCTTTCCTAAATATTCGGAAGAAGACATGGAGCGGCGCTGTGCCGAATTGAGGCAGGAGGCCTTTGAAGAAGGGCGGTTGGCCGGAGAAAAATCAGCGAGTGAGGCCTATGCGGCAAAGCATGATGCGCTTGTTATAGAGGCCCTTGATCAAATACTCGAAGAACTGCCGCAAGCCCGAAATGCGTTGGACAGTATTCTGGGCGATACGGAAAAGCAGGCAACGCGGGCGTTGCTTGAATTGCTGCGTCGCCTTGCGCCCCATCTCAGCAAAGAAGGGGCGTTAACCGCTGCGGTGGACTTGGTGCAAGAAGTCTTGAAGCAACACCGAGATGCGCCAACGCTGGTGGTAAAGGCCGGGCGCCTTATCGCCGATCCCTTGAGGCGCACCCTGCAAGAAGGCAAGCCGCCGGTTACCGGCCTTGATATCGTCGTGGAGCCTTCCCTGTCGGATTTCGCCGTCCATCTTTCATGGGATCAAGGTGCGGTAGACTTCGATCCCGATGAGCGCATCGCACATATCGGAATGTTGATCGATCAGATCATCCTTTCCCGGCTGAAGCCGGAAGAACCGGAAACACCGAAAGAATAGACCCGTGGTTTTTCATATTATTGGACATTGATGGAGATATGAAATGGATCTGAAAGATTTTGATGAACAGGGGCAGGACACGCCAAAAAGCAGCGCTCCGAATCAAGAGACGGCATCGGTTGATGCGTCTGAAAAAGCGGCCAAACCGCCTCTCTCGGCTCTTTATAATGTGCCGGTGAATATCAAGGTGGTCCTGGGCGCGGCAAGCCTTTCTGTGAACCAGCTTTTGAAGCTTGGTCGTGGCGCAGTGGTGGAAATCGACCGCAAAGTGGGGGAGGCTGTGGATATCCACATCAACAATCATCTGGTCGCGCGGGGCGAAGTGGTGATCGTGGAAGACGATCGGTTGGGGGTTACGCTGACTGACATTGTCGATGCCCAGATGTTGAATTCATAGGTCCTATGGATATGAGGTTTTCCAAGCCCTTGGCGGTGTTTGCCAAGTGTCTGTTGCTTTGGATCACTGTGCTGGGCGTTTTGCTTGTTGCCGGTGAGGCCCATGCCCAGTCCTTGAATCTCGATTTCGGAACATCGTCGGAAGGAACGCTGGCTGCAAGGCTGTTCCAGATGATCCTGCTGATCACGGTGCTCAGCCTTGCACCGGGTATTCTGATCATGGTGACCAGCTTCGTGCGGATTGTCGTGGTGCTGTCTATTCTGCGGTCGGCATTGGGATTGCAGCAGGCACCGCCCAATATCGTGATGATATCTCTGGCGCTCTTCTTGACCGGATTTGTGATGGCACCAAGCTTTGAGACAGCTTGGCGCGAGGGCGTGCGGCCAATGATGAACGAGGATATATCGCAAGAACAAGGGGTGGCGAATGTGGTCGCACCGTTCAAGCGCTTTATGCTGATGCAGGTGGGAAGCGGCGAATTGGCATTTTTCGATGCGCTGGCCGCGCGGAGTTTTGGTGAGGCCGAAGATATGGTCCCATCTGCCGGCCAATCTGCTCCATCACCGACAGGGCCGCCTCTTGCGGCAGAGACTGAACAGCAGGCGCCGAATTCGGGCGCGGAACTTTTGGCGATGATCGAACGGGCAGCAAGCATGGAAGGGGGCAATGCCGAAAGTGGTGATCAGGCACAGCCTTCATTGCGTATCTTGTTACCGGCCTTTTTGATTTCCGAATTACGCCGGGCTTTTGAGATCGGTTTTCTTATTTTTATGCCGTTTCTGATTATCGATCTGGTGGTGGCGGCATTGTTGATGTCGATGGGCATGATGATGTTGCCACCAGCCATTGTCTCATTGCCTTTCAAGGTAATCTTTTTTGTTCTGATCAATGGCTGGCAGTTGCTGGCGGGCAGTTTGGTGCTGTCTTTTGCAACCTGAGCTTCTGTCGATAGGGAGGTAACTATGGCCAGTAATGCCATCGTTCGAGACAATTATATGGCGCTGACCGGACCGGAAAAGGCCTCGATCATGTTTCTTGCACTGGGTGAGAAACGCGCGGCACCGCTTCTTGAGCGGTTTGATGAAGATGAAATCCGCATGGTGACACGGGCCATGTCGGGGTTGGGAAATATTACCGCATCGGTTCTTGAGGAACTGATCAACCGGTTTACCGAACAATTTGCGCGCGGTGGGTCGGTCGTCGGGTCCTATGAAAGCACAGAGCGGATGTTGCGTGCTTTCCTGCCCCTCGAAAAGGTCGGCGAGATCATGACCTATATTCGGGGGCCGGCGGGGCGAACGACATGGGAAAAGCTGTCCAGTGTGAATGAACATCTGTTGGCGAAATATCTGATGGGAGAGCATCCGCAAACCGTTGCCGTGGTTCTTTCAAAACTGAATCCCGAACATTCCGCCAAGGTATTGCCTTTGCTGCCCCGGTCGTTGATCCGTTCGGCGATGCGGCGCATAGTGAAGCTGCAATCCATCCCGCAAGAGGTGATGAGCGATATTGAAGAGGTGATGCATAAAGAGCTGATGCTTAATTATGCGCTGGCAGCCACCACAGACAGCCATGAACAGCTGGCGGAGATATTCAATCGAACCGATCCCAAGGCACTGGATGTCTTTATTGAAGATTTTGAAGCGGATATGCCCGATGCTGCCGCTCTTGTGAAACAGCTTATGTTTACCTTTGACGATCTAGTGGATCTGGACACAGTTTCCCTTGGCGTTTTGGTGCGGTCTTGCGATACGGACACGCTTGTATATGCCCTTAAAGGGTCGAAAGATAAGGTGAGGGATGCGTTTATCGGCCAAATGTCTGAACGGGCCGGGGCTATTTTGCGCGATTCCATCGAAACCATGGGGCCTGTTCTGGCGCGGGATGTGGAACAGGCCAAAAATGCCATTCTGCAAAAAGCCAAAAACCTTGCGGAAGCAGGAGCCATTGTCATTCAGCGGGGTGATGGCGCTGATAGTCAGGTCATTTATTAGCAGGACTGTATGGCATGACTTTCAGCTATTGGCCCTGCTGATAAGGGGGGTCAATCTTGCCGGTATCCGCGATTCAAGATTGGCCTTTATGGAAAGCAGTTTATGGGGGTGCTCTGCCGAGCGAGGGACGGGCGATTAACGGCAGCATCGCTGCGGGTGGTGCAAAAGGATGCCCATAAGGAAGGTGTTGGCCGAGGCCACGGCAACGACATCCGTTACGGCGAAATCGCCCGATCTTCCTTCGGCATCTTGGGCGCAAATGGGGTGCAAATTATTGAGCGCACTTAGCGGGTATGTCCGTTTATGATCCAGCTTTAGGCCTGTGCGTTCAGTTCCTTAAAATCGGTTTCGCGAATAATGAACCGCCTCGGAATTGCCGGACGCTCCTACTTCTGAGTAGAAGGAGCCATAATGAGCAAGACCACGGACAAGTTTTCACCTGAGGTCTGTGATCGCGCGGTCCGCAGGGTATTTTCCCATGAGGGCGAGTATCCGTCCCGCTGGGCGACGATTGTTTCCATCTCCAGCAAGATCGGCTGTGCCCCCAGACCCTGAACGAATGTGTGAAGAAGGCCGGTCGTGACATGCTGGACCGGATTCGAGGAAAAATCGCGCTGATCCGGCGTGTCGCGGCCTTTCGAGCGGGAGACATCGACACTCCATTGGCCTCAGCAAAAGCGGCCATGCGCGCATTGGCGCGTCGCTGGCTATGGCTGCATGAGGAGATCATTGCACATGACAAGGAGCTGGAACGCCTTGTCACCGAACGGGCACCAGACTTGATGACGTCACATGGAATAGCGACCCTGACAATTGCGGAAATATTGATCCTGGTTGGCGATGATCCAACGCGCATCCGGTCAGAAGCGGCATTTGCAAAGCTCTGTGGCGTTTGCCAAATTCCCGCTTCCGGTGGCAGAATACACCGCTTCCGACTGAACCGAGGCGGCAACCGGCAAGCCAACGCTGCACTCTATCGTGCGGCCATCGTCAGGATGCGAAGCCACGAACCGACACTTGCCTATGTCAAGAAACGCACGAAAGACGGGAAGAGCAAAAGCGAGATCATTCGCTGCCTTAAACGCTACATCGTTCGCGAAATTTACGGCCAACTGTGCGTCCCGAAACGAGCCCAAATCGCCGCTTGACGAATATAGGAGCTTCAATGCTGTCGTAAAAGCCTTCTTCAAGACCTTGAAGGCCGAATTGGTATGGCGGGTGAAGTTTGAAAGCCGTGAACAGGCAGAAAGGACCATCAATGAGTACATCATGAACTTTTATAACCGGAAACGACAGCATTCGATCCTTGGCAACATCAGCTCAATGGCGTACGAAAAACTAGCCGCTTAAAGGGCACGGTCGTGTCCACTTTTTTATAACAAGTCCAGACTGCTGATCTTCGCTCAAAGGAGTGGCGCGCATTTTATCATTTGATTTTCAGGATGCACGAAGGAAGCGTTTTGAATCCACTATCCTTCCGCTATTGCATGCTAAAGCCATTCCAGCAAAGTCTAGCGTCCTGTGTTGGATTGAAATGTCCATCCACGCTCGTGACGACACGAAAGTCGTCGGTTCTGGATTTTCACCATGACCATGGCGACGTCATTTTGAAATCTCTCTCCGCGTCCAAGGTGCGGCCCGCTCCGGGTGGCGGTGGTATCCCATAAACGTCAACACGATGCGCGTTTCGCTCGAAGACATAAAGTGTGCATCTGGTGAAGAATTCAAATTGTGCCCTCATTTTTTTCAGGAAAATATCAAAAAAGATTTTGAACTTAGAATCGTTTATATTGATGGCGTATTTTATGCGTTTCGTATTGATTCGCAAATACATGAATATTATGCAACAGATTGGCGCCGAAGCAATCAGATACTCGATTTCATACCATACGAACTTCCGGATAGCGTTAGGGAGAAGTTGACGGTATTCATGCACAATATGGGTCTGTTCAGTGGAAGCATAGACATGATCGTTGACCCACAGGGAGAATATTGGTTCCTGGAATGCGATCAGGATGGTCAGTGGGCGTGGCTCGACTCGATCGTCGAGGGAGCAATCTCAGATACGTTCGCCCACGCCTTTAAATATAAGCTGGAAGAGATGTCATGCGAACTGTCGTAACCGATGGGGTGAGGACCCAATGGGCACGATCATTTGTATTCTTTGCGTTGATTGTATTTTTGGCGGTTTCTACCGCCAGCGTAAGCCTGTCTTCAGAAGAGGAAAGCAGATATCAAGGAGCCGCAAGGGTTCGTTTGATGCAGTGCATGTCCAACGTGGGCAACTATATCCACTGGAAGACGCCCAGCTTCGTTGGAATCGAAGCCGAATGTGAGGCGGGCCGATTTATCGGCCACCCTCTTCAGCAAGATATTCTTGGACCTGTCAAGAGACCGCGACGCACCCTCAAAGGTCTCGACAGCAAGGCACTTGATCTCTGCCATAGGGCGTGGCGCGCCAAGCTCGAAAACGCGTTTCATATAGCATCGGACGGCATGCAGCAGCCAGTGGCATCGGACCCCGGGCAGCCGGAGGCCGAGGCCCTTCAAGAGCTTGATGAGGCCATACTGGAATTCCGCTCGTTGATGGAGCAGGAATTGACGCAGGCTGCGATGGAGAGCCGCTCATTCTACGGGAGATTTGACGGTCGGGATTGCACCTTTCCTATTTTTCAGATCACCTCTTTTAGAGCGGAGAACGTTGCGTTCCTTTTGAACCACCACGCTCTGGAACTGTATGCTGCGGGGAAGTTGTCTCCAGACGTTTATCGCCCTTTATGGTTCATCATCCAGCATGCAGACCTTCAGCCCTGGTTTCAGGAGGAGTGGCTTGCCGTGCTTGAGAAGACACATGAGGAAAGCATGGTTCCTGCTCTGCTCATAGCCTCGTTGCGCGAACGTGTCGAGCTTGCGCGGAAGCGCCAAGCTGAGCGACAAGACAGATAGCCCAGGGCCTTTTTAAAGGAGTTTGCGCTTTGCGAATATGCCGGCGTCCCGTCGGGAAACACCAGGTGCAATGATCTCTTCGCTCTTCCGCCCCGAGGCCATCGAATCCCGGCGTCAGCGTCTCCATGGCGAGGCGGTCGTTGCGCAGCCCTTGAGCTTTGCCCTTCTCACTGGCTTCCTCATCGCCTGGCTCTTCGAGCCACTGCTGAGTCTGCGGAAGCGGGTGTGAGAACGGCCAGATTTTTCCTGCTGAATGCGTGTTTACGGAAGGCGAAGAATTATAGCGTAACAATCTTCACGAGAATGTTATTGATTTATCGGTTTCGGGAGATTGATCTTCCGGGAGGGATCGTCACCGCACGGCCGAGCGCCGCCAAGCGCACATAGAGCCCGGCCCGGCCTTAGCCGGGACACGCCCACAACAATCGGGGGCATCTTGGGGGAAAGAGCCGAAACAACTGTAAGGAAAATAGAATTACAAAGAATAATATTAGAGTTGTATTACTGTACTATGATGTAGTTAAATATGAATAACTATACGAACTCCTACATATTTCCTGAAAACGTAAAGATGATAAAGATGATACGAGAAATATTTTTTATCACCGCAATCTCCGCTTTGTTGCTCCCGCATAATGGCTGGGCCATCGATGTTCCTTATAGCGCAGAAAACCCGGCATCCGGCCAAACATACGACGCACCAAGCAAATCAGGCGCCGAACAATCTGATCAATCAGCAAACGAAATCCGGATGGCCGCCGAGCAAGGTGATGCTGAGGCACAGTTCGAACTCGGGGGGATGTATTACGCGGGTCAAGGAGTTCCGAAGGATGATGCCAAGGCGGTTCGATGGTTTCGGCAGGCCGCCGAGCAGGGTATTGCGGATGCACAATACAATCTCGGGGTGATGTATTACGGGGGGCAAGGGGGGCCGAAGGATTATGCCAAGGCGGTTCGCTGGTTTCGACAGGCCGCCGAGCAAGGTCATGCTGAGGCACAAAACAATCTCGGGGTGATGTATAACACGGGGCGAGAGGTTCCGAAGGATGATGCCAAGGCGGTTCGCTGGTTTCGACAGGCCGCCGAGCAAGGTCATGCTGAGGCACAAAACAATCTCGGGGCGATGTATTACACGGGGCGAGAGGTTCCGAAGGATGATGCCAAGGCGGTTCACTGGTATCGACAGGCCGCCGAGCGAGGTCATGCTGAGGCACAGTTCTTTCTCGGGTTCATGTATTACAAGGGGCGAGAGGTTCCGAAGGATTATGCCAAGGCGGTTCGCTGGTTTCGACAGGCCGCCGAGCAAGGTCATGCTGAGGCACAAAACACTCTCGGGGCGATGTATGCTAAGGGTCTAGGGGTTCCGAAGGATTATGCCAAGGCGGTTCGCTGGTTTCGACAGGCCGCCGAGCAAGGTCATGCTGAGGCACAAAGCAATCTCGGGGCGATGTATTACGGGGGGCGAGGAGTTCCGAAGGACGATGCCGAGGCGGTTCACTGGTATCGACAGGCCGCCGAGCAGGGTATTGCGGGGGCACAGTTCAATCTCGGGGCGATGTATGCTGAGGGTCAAGGAGTTCCGAAAGATGATGCCGAGGCGGTTCGCTGGTATCGACAGGCCGCCGAGCGGGGTCATGCTGAGGCACAGTTCTTTCTCGGGTTCATGTATGACAAGGGGCGGGGGGTTCCGAAGGATGGTGCCAAGGCGGTTCGCTGGTTTCGACAGGCCGCCGAGCAAGGTCATGCTGTGGCACAGTTCAGTCTCGGGTTGGCCTATGCTGAGGGGCAAGGAGTTCCGAAGGACGATGCCGAGGCGGTTCACTGGTATCGACAGGCCGCCGAGCAGGGTATTGCGGGGGCACAGTTCAATCTCGGGTTCATGTATGACAAGGGGCGAGGGGGACCGAAGGATGGTGCCAAGGCAGTTCGCTGGTTTCGACAGGCCGCCGAGCAAGGCTATGCTGATGCACAGTTCAATCTCGGGTTGATGTATTACGCGGGGCGATGGGTTCCGAAGGACGATGCTGAGGCGGTTCACTGGTATCGACAGGCCGCCGAGCAGGGGGTTGCGGGGGCACAGTTCAATCTCGGGGCGATGTATGCTGAGGGTCAAGGGGTTCCGAAGGATGATGCCGAGGCGGCTCGCTGGTATCGACAGGCCGCCGAGCAAGGTATTGCGGAGGCACAGTTCAAACTCGGGATGGCCTATGCAGAGGGTCAAGGTGTTCCGATGGACGATGCCAAGGCAGTTCGTTGGTTTCAACAGGCCGCCGAGCAGGGTATTGCGGGGGCACAGTTCGGTCTCGGGATGGCCTATGCTCTGGGTCTAGGAGTTCCGAAGGACGATGCCGAGGCGGTTCGCTGGCTTCGACAGGCCGCAGAGCAGGGGGTTGCTGGGGCACAGTTCAATCTCGGGGCGATGTATTTTCTGGGTCAAGGGGTTCCGAAGGATGATGCCGAGGCGGCTCGCTGGTATCGACAGGCCGCCGAGCAGGGTATTGCGGAGGCACAGTTCAAACTCGGGGGGATGTATTCTCTGGGTCAGGGAGTTCCGAAAGATGATGCCGAGGCGGTTCGCTGGTATCGACAGGCCGCCGAGCAAGGTCATGCGTGGGCACAGTTCGGTCTCGGGGGTATGTATGCTACAGGGCGAGGGGTTCCGAAGGATGATGCCGAGGCGGTTCGCTGGTATCGACAGGCCGCAGAGCAAGGTCATGCTGAGGCACAGTTCTTTCTCGGGTTGGCCTATGCTGAGGGGCAAGGGGTTCCGAAGGATGATGCCGAGGCGGTTCGCTGGTATCGACAGGCCGCAGAGCAAGGTCATGCTGAGGCACAGTTCTTTCTCGGGTTGGCCTATGCTGAGGGGCAAGGAGTTCCGAAGGATTATATAGAAGCCTATGCGTGGATAAATATCAGTGGGGAGCAAGGCGACGAACATGCGAAAGAAGCTCGATCTCTTATTGAAAAGAAACTTTCTCCTTCTGATCTCATCAAAGCGCAGGAACGCTCCAATGAGTATTTCAGGCGCTACGTCCCCACCCCGGTAAGGGACTAGTGGTAAGGGCGCAACGGATGAGTTCCATAAAAGCGCCTCGAATCCACAGGATTTCCGCTATTCTCACTGGGACCCATCCGTCTGAATCTATCCACTAGCTCCCACTAACCACGTCCGCTTGGCAATCGCCTGTTCCTCGCCCCCCCACGGCGTCGGCATGGCGGTCCAAGCCTTAGATGTGGTGTTTCATGAATTGAAACGGGATATGGCTGAGGCGGCGATAGAGGTTGAAGAAAAGAACATATGGGCCAATGATCGCATTGGTTTGATTGTCTCACTGCCCTTTTTTATCCGGCGATGAGGGATTTTGTTGGGGATTTAGCATGCGTTTTATAACTGCGTTTTCTATCGCTTTGGGCTTTGGCGGATTTGCTGCTGCAGGGGATGCAGAGAGCACAAGTCACCGCTTTTTTCAGAATTTATCGGCTCTGTGTGGCCAGTCTTTTGCCGGTCGGGCTACAGATGTTGAAGAGGCCACAAGGTCTTTGGCCCAAGAGCGCCTTTTCATGCATGTCCGGGAATGTACAGACGCCGAAATACAGATAGGCTTCCATGTTGGAGAAAACCGTTCGAGAACGTGGGTGGTTTCAAGAACGGATGCCGGGCTGCAATTGAAGCATATTCATCGGGATGAAAACGGCAGGCCAGAACAGCTGAGTTTTTACGGTGGCATGGCGACTTCAAACGGGACGGAATGGCGTCAGGAATTTCCGGCGGATGCGTATTCAAAAGAAATTTTTGCAGCTGCTGGATTGGAGCAGTCACTTCAAAATATCTGGTCTCTTGAAATCGGTGAGCAAGAATTTTTTGCATATGCCCTCACACGTCCGGAATATAAAGTCCGTGTCGCGTTCGATTTAAAGAACCCGATCTCCCCCCTTCCGTCTATCCCGAACTGACCGCAAGAAGGTAGGGGATGGAACAAGACCAAGTTTTGTGTTTTTGGGGTAAGGCCCAGCCAAAGGATCATGCCGGGTCAAGCTGGCATCCTTTGGCCTATCATAGCCTTGATGTCGGTGCGGTTGCCACAATTCTGCTAGAGCGCCGGCCACGGATGAAGGCCGTACTGGCACGTGGTTTGGCTATCGATGAATTGCATGTTCCGAAATTGGTGGGGTATCTTGTCGCCTTACATGATCTGGGAAAATTCTCGCGCCCGTTTCAGGCACTTTCTCCTGATCATTGGCCACCGTTTTTAGGCGAACTTAAGGACGCCAGTGCGTCCCCACGTCACGATGCTGCCGGATACCTGCTTATTGACCGACTTCTTGGGCCACTTTTTGGGTCATGCCTGTCGCGTAAACAAGAAAGGGCAGCCGAAGCCCTGTTGGGGGCAGTTGTCGCCCATCATGGTGCGCCTGTTGGCAGTAGTCAGTCTGCCGATCTGTTAAAAACCTATGGGCTAGGTGCTGATGCGGCGAAGGCTTTTGTCGGTATGGCAGCAGATGCCATCGGCCTGAGCCTGCCACTTACCTGTGGGCTTGATGCAATATCTGCCAAGCGGGTCAGTTGGACATTGGCTGGCTTGGCAGTGTTGTCGGATTGGATTGGCTCTAACCAGCGATGGTTTCCCTATACCCCGCCCACCATGTCTCTTGGTGATTACTGGCGGCTTTCCCTTGAGAAGGCCGAAGCAGCCGTTCGGGAGGCGGGTGTGCTACCGGCGATCACAGCCTCGGCTCAGGATTTTGGAGAGCTGTTTCCCGGATTGCAGGCCCGCCCGGCACAGAAATGGGCAGAGACGATTGATCCGGGGGGCGGGCCCATATTGGCGGTGATAGAGGATTCGACCGGAAGCGGGAAAACCGAGGCCGCGCTTATGCTGGCTCATCGCCTGATGGCGCAGGGCCAGGCGGAAGGCATTTTTCTGGCATTGCCCACGATGGCAACGGCGGATGGAATGTTCGACCGTGTGGCGGAAGGGTATCGCCGCCTGTTTGCAGAGGAAGGACAGCCGCCCGCACTCACCCTTGCCCATAGCCGGGCAGGGGTGCGCGATGGTTTTCGTGCTCTTGGTCTTTCAAGCGGCGCGGCAAAAGACGAAACCTATGGCGACGAGGAAGAAACAGCCTCGGCTGTCTGTACTGCATGGCTTGCAGATGACCGGCGCAAGGCCTTTCTTGCCGATATTGGTGTGGGGACGGTAGATCAGGCATTGCTGGCAATATTACCGGCGCGTTATCAGGCTTTGCGGCTGTTGGGGCTTGCTGGAAAAGTTCTGATCCTTGATGAAGTCCATGCTTATGACGCTTATATGCAGCAGGAAATCCAGACATTGCTGGAATTCCACGCCAGTATGGGCGGGCATGCGATCCTGCTGTCTGCAACATTGCCGCAAACTGTGCGAAAGCGTTTGCTTGCCGGCTTTGCGACAGACGCGGGGGCACCCGAAAATCTGCCGGACAACCTCCCTTATCCGGCTGCATTTCTGGCCAGCGCGGATGGCCTTCATATTCATGGACTCCCCAAGCCCGCATTAGGGGCAGAGCGAAAACTTGACCTTGCCAGACTGGATACGGAAGCGGCAGCACTGGAGACCGTGATCGAGGCGGCGGGGCGCGGCGACGCTGTTTGCTGGATTCGCAACACCGTCGATGACGCCATATCGGCCTGGAACCAATTACGCGATCAGGGTTTTTCATCGATCCTGTTTCACGCCCGCTTTGCCCTTGTGGACAGGCTGAGGATTCAGGAAACGGTGATGAAACGCTTTGGGCCACGGGGCGGGGCAGCGGACCGTGCCGGACAGATACTGATTGCAACGCAGGTGGTTGAACAATCGCTCGATCTGGATTTTGACACCATGATTAGCGATCTGGCGCCGATCGATCTGTTGGTCCAGCGCGCCGGTCGTTTGTGGCGCCATATGCGACCCGGTCGCGAAGGTGTGCCTTGTCTCCACATCCTCTCGCCGCCACCGCCAGACAATCCTGATGCAAAGTGGCTAAAGGCACATATGCCGGGTACGGCAGCCGTTTATCGCTCATCCGCCAGACTGTGGTTGACAGCCCGGTCCCTGTTTGGGGAGTCCGACAGGACGCAGCTTTTATTGCCCAATGATTTGCCGGTGTTGATCGAAACCGTGTATCCCGATGATCGACAATGCGGCGTGCCAGCCGGTCTGGAGGATGCGGAACTGCACGAAGAAGGCCGGGAGGGCGCGGAGAGAACCCTTGCCAAAATGTCGGTTCTGGATATCGGCAAAGGCTATAGCCGAACGGATACGCCTTGGGAATCCGATACACAGGCGCGAACCAGATTAGGCGAACCCACAACCACCCTGCGTCTGGCTCGTGAAGATGGCGGCCTGCTGGTGCCATGGGCCTATGGTGGAGCAGCGGGAAATGCAGTTCCGTTTGAACAATTGCGAGCGCTTTGGGCGCTGAGTGAGATCAGTGTACGGGCATCCAGAGTGGGAGGACCTTGTGAAGATCACCAGGAAACAGATCAGGTTGCAGCCGCCAAGCAGTTCTGGCCCCGCTGGGCGCGGCGATCAATCCAACTTGTGATCATGCGTGAGGGCGAAGGCAAAGATGGCGGCACTTGGAATGCTGTGGTGACAAGCGAAATGGGCGATCAAAGGCTGGCTTATGATCCATTAAAAGGGTTATGGTTTGTCGACGCTGAAAACGGCTGATTCAGTGGTAGAATCTTTGACAAGTGAAAAACTATGAACTATCAATAGCTTCTAGGAAGAGTGTTCCCCGCACGCGCGGGGATGAACCGGTCGATTTTACCTGATCGTCGCGTTCGATGATGTGTTCCCCGCACGCGCGGGGATGAACCGCTGGTGAACCGAGTTCGAGCAACACCGCAACAGTGTTCCCCGCACGCGCGGGGATGAACCGCCGGTGACGGATGCTGCGCTGCGCGTGATGGCGTGTTCCCCGCACGCGCGGGGATGAACCGCTCAGCCTGGGCGCGATCCGATGCGATATCCCGTGTTCCCCGCACGCGCGGGGATGAACCGCTCGCCTTGCAGTCAAACGCGATCGGCACGATGTGTTCCCCGCACGCGCGGGGATGAACCGGTTATGGATCTGCCCACCCGCGCTTGCCGATCGTGTTCCCCGCACGCGCGGGGATGAACCCAATATTATTGAGAAATTGAACTCTGGTCGGCCGTGTTCCCCGCACGCGCGGGGATGAACCGGGGAGGGTGCCGCCCAGTCCGCGGATGAGGTCTGTGTTCCCCGCACGCGCGGGGATGAACCGATGAGGACAGCGAGGGGCTGCAGTGCCTGCGGGTGTTCCCCGCACGCGCGGGGATGAACCGGCAACTATTCGGAAATCCCAAACAGTTCATCAGTGTTCCCCGCACGCGCGGGGATGAACCGGACACCCAGCAAAAGGTGGCGGCGCTCGAAGCGTGTTCCCCGCACGCGCGGGGATGAACCGCATCCCGACCCGAGTGCGTGCTTATAAACTCTGTGTTCCCCGCACGCGCGGGGATGAACCCGCGCCCGTGAAGAAGCCGCAGAAGCAGTCGATGTGTTCCCCGCACGCGCGGGGATGAACCGTCTGCGAACGCATAATCGAGACCACGGACTCCGTGTTCCCCGCACGCGCGGGGATGAACCGTTCGCGAGATGGAGGTTAGCTCCTGCAAGATTGTGTTCCCCGCACGCGCGGGGATGAACCGCTGCGTTCTATCGCCGAGCATGGCATGCGTTGGTGTTCCCCGCACGCGCGGGGATGAACCGGCCAAATCCGAGGAAAGCCAGATGCAGCGTTCGTGTTCCCCGCACGCGCGGGGATGAACCGCTGCTTTTAATCATCGTATTTGCATCGCTCATGTGTTCCCCGCACGCGCGGGGATGAACCGCTCAAGAAGATCATCGCGCGCGGTGGTTCGCGGTGTTCCCCGCACGCGCGGGGATGAACCGCTTCCTTGTCATCAGGGGCAAGGCTGTATTGAGTGTTCCCCGCACGCGCGGGGATGAACCGGGGATTAAGGACATTCTGGCGGTACGCACAGAGTGTTCCCCGCACGCGCGGGGATGAACCGATTTTGCCAGGCGATCCAAAACGCCGGTCAGTGTGTTCCCCGCACGCGCGGGGATGAACCGTGTTGAACCCTGTCATCTCCGAGCTTGACCGCGTGTTCCCCGCACGCGCGGGGATGAACCGTCGCCTTCAAGCTCGCCCATACCTTCGGCTTCGTGTTCCCCGCACGCGCGGGGATGAACCGTCCTTAACCCAATCATCACCGAACTTGACCGCGTGTTCCCCGCACGCGCGGGGATGAACCGACGGATGAGGATGGCGGAAGCTTCATTGACTGGTGTTCCCCGCACGCGCGGGGATGAACCGATCGAAACGTTTCTTGCGGATGAAAGCGCGCGGTGTTCCCCGCACGCGCGGGGATGAACCGCAGGTGCCGGTCACTGTTGCGGACTACGTGGCGTGTTCCCTGCACGCGCGGGGATGAACCGTGTATTGAAAGCCGCGCCTTTGCGGAAGCGATGTGTTCCCCGCACGCGCGGGGATGAACCGATATACAGCTTGTCCGTATTATCCCGGAAATCGTGTTCCCCGCACGCGCGGGGATGAACCGGACGTTCACCCACACCATGACTAATTTAGACAGTGTTCCCCGCACGCGCGGGGATGAACCGAACCGATCTGGCTCTTGGGACTCTCTCGTTCAGTGTTCCCCGCACGCGCGGGGATGAACCGCTCATGCTCAAAATCGTCATTCTCATAGACAAGTGTTCCCCGCACGCGCGGGGATGAACCGCAAATGTCGCCGCTAGGGAGAGGCTCATGCCAGTGTTCCCCGCACGCGCGGGGATGAACCGCTGGAAATGACTTTGGATGTTGGGGCAACGGAGTGTTCCCCGCACGCGCGGGGATGAACTGATAAAGCTACAGCTGAGAGGGCGGTTATTCTGTTACCGCCACCACATTATCATCGCTGTTTCGATCAATATATTTGTTATAAGGATCAATCCCCGCAAAGGCCGGCTTGCGCCTTGTGATCACCCGGATCGTTTGCGTTCCCGATATAACCGGCAGCCGTTTCATGGAAATCACGTCCTCGGCTTTGAAACTTCCCATGCCCGGACGCTGGTCAAACAGCCCGATGTCGATCTGGTCGGAGAGCGGGGTTGGTTCTTCCACACCGGCTCCATCGGCATAGAATTTCTGTGCCGCAACCGTAATCACCGTCTCGAATGTATCATCGGGTAGGGCGCGCACGGTGGCGTCTTCAGCCTTCAGGTCATAGATGGTGATGCGGTCCAGAAGGTCCAGCACCAGATCATGCTCGTCGCTATTGCGCGTAAGGGACAGGAACCCTTCTACAAGCTCTGTGGAGCGGGCATAGGGTGCTCCTTTGAAGCGGTATTTGTCCAACAGGCTTGCAAGCATTTGGTTCACGCGATCTTCGCCCAGCCGGTCTTGCAAAAGATACAGCACCACCGCGCCCTTGCGATAATGGATATAGGCTTGGTTTTCCACGCGATCGAGCGGCAGTTCCTCGATCCGTTCGCTGCCCCTCGAGCGCAGATAATTGTCCAGTTCATATTTCAGGAAACGCCGGATCTGATCCTCGCCATAGATCTGTTTCATCACCATCAGCGACGAATATTGCGCCATAGATTCGATCAGCATGGTGTTGCCCTGCATGGCTGCCGCATTGAGCTGGTGCGCCCAATATTGGTGGGCGATTTCATGGGCTGTCACATAGGTTACATAGTCGATCTTATCGGGATCGCTGGTATTGGCGATGAAACCGATACGCTCGGAATAAGGAATGGTGCCCGCAAAAGACTGGGCAAAAGAGGCATAGCCGGGAAATTCAAGAATACGGGCGTGATCGAACTGATAAGGGCCGAAATTTTGCTGAAAATAGGCCAGAGAGGTTTTCATAGCCTCTAGCATGCGGTCCACATTCCACACATGCTTGGGGTCGGAATAAACCGAAAGCTGCACGCCATCCGCTTCTTCTGTCTTGATTGCGTAATTTGCCGACTGGATCGAGAAGAAGGCAACAATAGGGGCCGATGAAACAAAACGTGCGGTGCGGCGGCCATTTTCGGTGCTGGTCATAACCTCGCGCCCCGGTGCCACCGGCACCTGATCCGCATCGGTTGTGATCGTGATGTCGGAATAAACCCAGGACGCATTGCTGATCCCGTTTCGTGCCGTTGCCGACAGGTCTTCAAGCTTTGCTGCCCGCAGCTCGGATGGCAGCCCGTGTTTGCGGCGTATGACAGGATCGCTGAGCAGGGAATCCCGGCTCATACCGATTTGCGGAGCAATCTGGAAATTGCTGAGAAAGGTGCCATTCCTGACCAGTCGCGTATCGTCGCCATTGGCCGGCAATCCTTGATTATGGCGCTCGGTTTTAAAGGTTAATTCTGAAGTGGCATTGGGGGCCAAGGGGGTGGTGAAACGATAAATGCGGTATTGCAGGTCTGTATCGTTCATTTCCAATGTGGCGTCCGGCAGATCGGTTGCGATCAGCTTGGTGGTGAAATCCGACAGACGCACATGCAATTCTTGAAGGGGCGCACCGGTATCATTGATAAATTGGTAGCGGCCTTCGGTGATGGCTTGCCGCTTGGCAGGGTAAAGCGACACATCCAGCGTGATATGGGTAAGCGATGGCTGTTTGATCTGTTCATTTGCGAGATATTTCTTCTCGTATTCGGCCCGCATGCGGTTGAGATCATCCTGTGTGCGATACACATTGAGGACATTCATATTCCAGAATAACCAGCCGCCGGTTACCGTATAAACCACCAGTGCCACCGCCATGACAGCCCCGGATGGGCTGGCCAGTCGCTGCGGCAATTGCTTCAGGCGGGGCGTCAGCCGGGTTTCTGTGCCCCGGCGCCACAAAAGATGCGCCAGCACGGCCAATATGGCTGCGAAGGCCCCCCAATAAAGGCGCAGCCACCATCCCACGGCCCCGCCGATCTCGCTGCCATTCATGTCAGAGAACAGTTGTGATCCGGTAGCGCCATATTGATAGAGCGGATGTTCGAACCCGATATTGGTGAGGGTGATGGTGGCCACCAAATAGATGACCATGATGCCCCAGCCGATATATTTATTGGGGCTAAGCGCTTGCACAAAGACAGCGAGGATCGCCAGAATGACCATATCCACCGTCATCGGCAGGACATACCAGCCAAGATATTGGTCCAATTGTACGTCATAGTGACCACGGACAAGCTGTACGGCCATCGCTGCCAGAACCGATGCCACAAGCGCCGCGAACAACACCCCCATCACGGCCAGAGTTTTCGGAATCATATAAGCCCAATTGGGCAGCGAGGTGGCGTCGATGATTTCGTGCATTTTGCGTTCACGGTCGCGCCACACCAATTCACCGGCATAATAAATGGCAATAATCAAAGGGAAGAGGCTGAAGCTGCCGCGCAAAACCTGGATCATGGAAAAGGTGAGCGGGCGCGCCGGGGTGCCGTAAATCTCGCCGGAGAAAAGCAAGCCACCCAGTGAATTGAACAGGCCGATCAGCAAAAGAACGATAAAGGCCGGGCTTTTAAACACCAATCCCATTTCAAATCGGCACTGGGACACCAGCCGTGCCCGGATCGCTTTGGCGGGCCGCGCTTTGGGAAGCCTGTCAACAAGCAGCGGCGCTGTGGCGGCGAGCTTGGCGGTGTTGCGTGCTTGTTTGCGTAACGCACGCTTCGATATGCCCCGTTCGGCAAAGCTGAACCGGGCATAGCTCAGGAACAAGGCCGCCAGTCCGACCCCGATCCAGATGAGCCGGTTGAACAGGATAAAGCCCATGATCGGGGGCGTGAGCGTGTTTTGCTCGCTGGCGGTCCAATAGCGGATCACATTGCCCACGGCAGCCAGCCCGAATGGCTCGATATAGCTGGCAATATCGCGCAGTTCCGGCTTGGAGCGGAGGATGGTGTTGACCACAAGATAGGCAATCAGAAACGCCACAACGCCCAGATAGGAATACATCATGGAGCGGGTCATCGCCGCGACAAGGAAGAAAATAGCCGAGGTGAGGAACAAATTGGGCAGTGCCAGTACCATATAGGCATAAACATAATTATGCAGCCGGTTTGGCCCCAGCGTTTCCGGATCGACCCATGGCATGAGCGAGCCAAACCAGATGGCCAAAGGGATCGCCAGAAAGGATATGGCCGCCGCGCCAAATGCGCCAAGAAAGCGGCCAATGAGATAGTTGAATTTTGATACTTGCGTGGAGCGCACCATCGGGCCAAAGCCGCTTTCATCATCGCGGACAATGACATTGGCGACAAATGCGGTGGTCACAAACATATAAAAAAGCGAAAAGATCTGGTGGATCTGGATGATGGCGCTGGGCGAATTCTTGTGAATATTCCCCCCGCTGCCGATCTGTATCTGATCCACGGTGATGGACCCATAGGTCAGCAAAAAGAACAGGATAACAACGACCCAAAACACCGGATTGCGGAATTGATAGCGAAGTTCGAAGGCGGCGATCTTTCCGAACATGATTTGGCGTCCTCTTCAGGCGGCTGTTGCGGTGGAGGCGCGCCGGGCATGGGCAAGCGCTGAGAAATAGACATCCTCCAGCCCCCCTTCCACAGCAGTGAAACCATTTTGAGGGTCGGATGATGACAGCACATGAATAATGGTGCGTCCGGCAAAGAGCCGCGTGGAGATAACGTCATAACGGTCGGAATAGCTGTCGAGCTGATGGCGCTCGATTGTTTTGGCCCAGATGCTGCCACGGGTTTGATGGATGAGGTCGAGCGGCGCCCCTTCAAGCTGGATCCGCCCCGCCGTCAGCACGGCCATGCGTGGGCACAGATCGGCCACATCATCCACGATATGGGTGGACAGAATAACAACGACATTTTCACCGATTTCCGCCAACAGATTAAGGAAGCGGTTGCGTTCTTCGGGATCAAGACCGGCTGTTGGTTCATCGACGATGATCAATTCGGGATTGCCGATCAGAGCCTGGGCGATGCCAAAGCGCTGGCGCATGCCGCCGGAAAACCCGGCAATGGCCTTTTTTCGCACGGCCCATAAATTTGTCTGGTTCAGAAGGGTTTCCACCGTCTCTTTCCGCTCGCGGGCCGAGGCAATGCCCTTCAAGACCGCCATATGGTCCAGCATGTCATAGGCCGAGACACGGGGATAAACGCCGAAATCCTGCGGGAGATACCCCAGCCGTTCTCGCAAAAGTTCGGGCTGGGCGATCACATCGATATCGCCAAACCGGATGCTGCCCTCGGTGGGGGTCTGCAAGGTGGCCACCGTGCGCATCAAGGTGGATTTCCCTGCCCCATTGGGGCCCAAAAGGCCGTACATGCCTTTGGGGATACTCAATGATACAGCGTCCAGTGCCCGTGTGCCATTGGGGTAAATATGTGTGACAGCCTTGAGTTCCAGCATGTGAAAGCCTCCCTTTATCAAGAACACTTTAGTTGGTGATTTGGAAAGCTAAAGAGTTCTTTCGTTTAGGCCCGGTTTTTATGTTTTTTCGTGTGTATCCGGATGGCGCGATCATTTAAGCGCGGGCGGAGACAAGCCATGCTTTTCCGTGCATCATCACCCCTTTTTGCGGCACATGATGGCGCGCAAAAAGATCGTGAAGATCCTGGCCGGCTTTCAGCGTTATCGAGGCGTCTGTGGTTTTTACTAACCGGCCTTGGGCGATGGAGTTGAGGGCGAAGTCAACAGCGGTCTGCGGGGATGCGCCTGCGCCGCCCACCGGTTGCAAGCCTTCATGGGGGGCCACGTCCATGTCCTTGAAGCCGCTGGCGTCTAAAATGTCGCGCACATAATCCAGATCTTCAAAGGCAAACGGTCCGGGCGCGCGCGGGATAGCGGGCGGCACATCGATATATGTTTTCACAATGGCCATCATGTCCATCATCCATGGATTGTCGCGCGGGGCAGCCCAGACCGCCAGATCGACCCGGCCATTTTTGCGCAGCAGGCCATGTAGATTGGAGAATGCGGCCACCGGATCTTCAAAGAACATACAGCCAAAGCGGGAGAAAAGACGGTCAAACGGCGCGTCTTGCAAACGGACAGTGGCGGCATCGGTACATAGGAAGTGTGCGTTTTCCACACCGGCTGCTGCGGCCCGTGCAAGTGCTGCGGCCTTGAGGTCCGGTGAAATATCAATTCCCAAAACATGGCCGGAAGGGGCAACTGATTGGGCAATGGCAATGGTGGTGGCGCCCCCGCCACAGCCGATATCAAGAACCGTTTCACCGGCCTGATAATCGGCGCGGGCCAGTAAAGCTTTGCCGATGGGGGCAATCATTCCTTCAAAACCGGATAGATTGGCAAGCCATGTGGCGCCCATATCGCCAGCCCAATCCTCTGTTTTCAAGTCTTGGGGATTATGGACATCCGTGTTGGTCATTGCTGCGTTCCCGGTGTTTGAAGGCTCTCGCCAATTTGTTCAGCCGTTCATATGTCGATCCTAGATCACCATATCCTGCTTGTCGAAGGGGAAGGACAAGAAGATCGCGCATGTTACGGACAAGCAAAAGCACCAAAGCCGGTGCTTTTCAGGGATAAGGAATATGGGGGCGAATTTACCGAGGCTGAGCACCGCCAATGATCTGATCGGCAAGGCTGACGAGATCGGGTGCGCAAAAATCCGGGCGGGGCACATGGGAGGCAGGCAAGATGGCATTGTGGGGGCGGGTCAGGAACGCGCCATGGCAGCCTGCGGCTTGCGCCCCGATGGTATCCCATAAATGGCAGGCAACAAGGCATATTTGCGCCATTTCGGCTCCCATTTCCTTTGCCACAAAACGGTATGTTTCCGGAGCCGGTTTGAACTTTACAACCGCCTCGATACTAAAGGATCGTTCGAAGAAATCGCCTAATCCTGCCCGTTCCAGGGGTGAGGGGGCGGCGGTGCTGGCGGAATTTGTCAAGGTGACAAGCCGAAAGCCCGCATCGCGCAGCCGGGTGAGGGCGGGTGCCGCATCTTGATGGGCGGGCATGCTGCCCATCTGTTGTTTCAGATCATCAATATCGCTGTCGCTCAATGGCCGGTTATGGATGGAGGCCAGCATTTTAAGGCTTCCCACCGCCAAATCACCGAATGGCGTGTAAAGGCCGGATAGCGTCATCGTTTGGGAATAGAGGATCAACTGCGCAAACCAGTCCCGCAGGGCGGCGCTATTGCCAAACACCCGCTTGAACACAGGATCAAGCGTGGTGATATCCAGCAGCGTTTCATTCACATCGAATATGATGATCGAAATGGCTGTGCGCTTGGTCATGGGGCTTGTTTGCTCGCTTTTTGATCAGGGCAGCATCCATGCACTGCCCTGATCGGAAATTCGGGGCCGGTCAGGCCGCTTTTGTCCATCCGAATTTGGCGAATGGCGCATCAACCGGCGTTTTGGTGATGTGGTTGGTATAGTTGGACATCACTTTCTGGGCGAGTCCAAGGATCACCTCAAGCACATGGCGCTTGGTGAACCCCGCATCCAGAAAGGCCTGTACGGTTTCATCATCCACATTGCCCCGATTTCGCACCACAGACAAGGTGAAGCTGCGCAGGGCTTCCAACCGGGCATCGGGTAGGGGCGTTTCATTGCGCAACGCATCACCGATTTCGTCGCTCACATTCATGCTTTTGGCGATGGCGGTATGTGCGGGCACGCAATAATGGCAAGAATGTTCCACATTGATGGTCTGCCATACAACGGTAAGCTCTTCCGCATTGAAGCTGGTGTTCAGCAATAGTTCGTGCAGCTTTTGATAGGCTTCCAAAAGGCCGGGGGCTTCCGCCATCACCGCATGCAGATTGGGGATCATTCCGAAAGATTTTTTCGAGTTGGCCAGCAATTCCTTGCTGCCTTCGGGGGCGTTGGTTTCATCATACAAGGTGAAGTCAGTCATCGCTCTCTCCTGAGTTGGGTATGGGGCGGCTCCCCGTTTCGGGTTAATCGGACAATGGGGATGCTTGAGCGATTGCTCAATAGACAATTTGAGCGATCACTCAAACTTGACCAATAAGACGCGATGGGCAGAAGACAAACAGGGCCGCATCTTTTATTAAGAGGGATCATGAAACGCGCCCGCCCATATGACCGCGAGGCCGCATTGGATGCGGCAGTGAGCCTTTTTTGGACAAAAGGCTATCACGCAACATCTTTGAAGGATCTGGAAGCTGCCCTGTCCATGAAGCCGGGGAGCATCTATGCGGCGTTTAAAAATAAAGAAGCGCTGTTTTGTGCCGCGCTTGAGCGATATTTCCAGAAAAATATTGCGGAACTGCATGAAAGGATTTCGGCCAGTCCTTCACCGCTGCAAGGGCTGTGCGACCATCTGCGCTGGCTTGGCCAAAATCAGGGCGGCGATTGCAATAGCCGCGCCTGTATGCTGATAAAAACCCTTCTGGATACAACGGCTTCAGAAGCCAAAATCGCTGAACAGGCACGCTGTTATCTGGATCGGATACAGGCGGAAATTGCCACCATATTCGATCGGGCAAAAGCATGTGGCGAGCTGTCACCGGAGATGGAGACTGGCCGGCTGGCGCGGCGTTACCAATCGGATATCACAGCCCTTAGAATCGAGGCCCATCGCGGCACGGACCGGAAAGGTCTGGCGGATCTTGCCGAGGATCTGGCGCAAGGATGGGAGCTATTGCGCGACCAATCGCATAACTAGAAAGTTTATAGACTCTTTCCCCGAATAAGATAATATGCCCGTTATGAGGGAATAAGAATAATTCAATTCCTCTCGTGGTATCAATTCGATTCAAATTTGGGGAGAGTCTTCATGATACGCTTCAAGATGATAGGAGTGATGCTGGCGGGCCTCTATTTCGGGCTTTTGGCATCAGCCGCAGCGGCGGCGCCCTGTTTGATATTCTTGCATGGCAAGCAGACAGACACCGGCACCCATAGCAGTTGGGCCACGGCTCGCAATTATTGGGTCAATGGCTCTGATGATTTTGTGCGCGAAGCCACGCGCAATTTTGCCACGTCCTATTATGTGGTGGGCTATAATGGCACCCGGCCTTTTTGGGACCCCGATGCTGCGGGCGAAGCGGCGGCTGAAATCATTAATGCCACCAATGGGGGTGCCGATGGTGGCGGAAACCGGTGTGCCTCTTCATGGGGCCAGGGCGGCAGCTTTTGGGTTATTGCCCACAGCATGGGCGGCACGGTCATGGATTTCATTCTGGGCAATGCACAACCCAGCGATCCCAATTTCAACCTGAACGGATCTTATGATGTGGTGGCCCAGCGCTTGGGCCTGGTTGTGTCTGTTGGCGGAGCGCATCGCGGCTCGCAAGGGGCGGATGCGGTGTGCGGCGATGCCTCGTCTTTGTGCAATTTCGTGGCATCCTTCATTCAGGATTGCGACGATGCCACTTTCTGGCTGCGCAGTTCCGATGATGTGCAGGTGCGGACCTTTTCCGGCGCACCGGCGCGGAATGTCTACCTAACGGGTGGCTATGAAGCGATTTTCGGGGCCAGTGCCTGTTTGACCGGAGAAGATGACGGTGTCGTTCAATATGCTTCGATTTTTGCCTGTGGCGGCAATGCCGATGCCAGCTATAATAACAGCACCGTTTGCAAAAATTCCTTCAAACAGGAAGCATCTGGCTTCATCAATCTGGATGCGGCGCATGAAAATCATAGCGATGAACGCGATGCCAGCGATGCAGACGACCGCAGGCAGATCCCCGACGGGATATGGACATGCAATGGAACAAGCTGTGCGCCCGATACCGTCGTTGCCAGTGGCATGACCACGGCCAGTTTTATCAGCAGCCTTTATTAAGTGCGATGGAGAGATAAGATGACACTATTCAAAACATCGATCGTCGCCGCACTTTTTGTCGGCTTTTCCGTTGCTGTCGGGTCTCTTTCAGCCGCGGCCCAAAGCGATCGGGACAAGGCGCAAAAAATCGGACCACCGTCAGTTCCCGATCTGGCCGCCCATGCTGCCCGCAGCTATCAAGACCGAGCGCGTTTTCCCGCATGGTCCCAGCCGGTGGCAAAGGGACAGCCAGACCCCTTGATGGCCCAGCGCATTCCGACCCGCCAAACCCTGCCGCGTGAGTATGGGGATGGATTGACTGTCTGGCCTTCTGGTATTCGTTATGAACGGGGGGAGCCTGTTTATATTTATGCGCAAGTCACCCGTGCTGCGGCGAATGATGAAGACCTTTTGGTGCTGCCCAGAGACGGCACCATGACCGGCCCGATGACCATTGTCGGGCAGGTGACAGGTCCGGTTTCCGGGCCTTTGGGCGCGTTCAAATTCTCGGATAATGGAACCAATGGCGATGAAAAGGCCGGAGACGGGATTTATACGGGACGGTTCGATCTGCCTGCCGATAGGGAGCCGATGATCGGATATGCGGAAAACCTTGCGGTGATCATTACAGCCAGTGATGGGCGTGGCGATCGCCTGAAGGGCATCACCGGCGTTCTTTACAGCCATCCCGCAGCAGACCTGACCGGAAAATATGAACATCATATGGTGGATGGCGATCTGGTGATCCGCGCCGAAATATCGGTAGAGGCCAAAGGCCGCTTTCATCTGTCCGGTATCTTGCATAATGCGCAGGGCGAGCCATTGGCCAGTTCTCAAAATGCCCTTTATCTGGAGCCGGGCACCAGATGGATGGATCTGACCTTTTATGGCCTTGCCTTGCGTGAAGCCGGCGCAAAAGGGCCGCTGACATTGGGATCGGTGACAGTAACCAGCGCCAATGCCATCCCCAATGCCTTGGGGCCTGTTTATGAAAATGTTTATAAAACAGAGTCTTATAAAACATCCGCCTTCCATGATCGGGAGTTTTATCGGGCTGATCTGATAGAGCAATCGCGCCGCCTTGATGCGCTATCCCGCGAACGGGAAAAGGCTTTGGAAATGCGCCATAAGCCAAACTGACCATAGGATCGCCCGGATGGGCATTGCCTTTGGGGCCTGTGGTATTCTTGATGCCGCAGGCCTTTTTGCTGGGCGAAGATGTTGAAGGATTTGCGGGCGGTGATCCAGGTCATAAGGGACCAAGCCTTGAGAAGGGAGAAGCTGGTTCCGAGGCCGGAAGAACAAGAATTTTTACTTTAATTTATCGTAAATTTAGATTATGCTGCCAAGATGGTAAAAGTGCATCTGATGGTGGAAATCTGCATCGATTAGAGATGTGGTCTGGGGGGGGGCTGTTATGGCTGTATTTCATCAGTATTTGTTATGGATATGTGTTTTTCTTGCCTTGGGGTTAAGTCTGTCCGCTTGCGGAGAAAGCGGCCTTCCTGATTATGACGAGAATGCCACCTATAATGGCCGGACATTATCCGAGGTGACACCGGGATTGAGCGATATCAATCCAGAAAGGCGGATGCTGACATTGCGGGATGTGGCGCAGTTCGGTGTCAATGCCCTTCCTGCGCGTGAAAAGATACGGATCATGGCGCAAGAGGATACAGATGATCGGGTAAAGGTCGGGGCATTGGCCACCCTGCATCAAATGCAAGACCCTCAACTACCCGATCTTTTTTCCAAGCTGCTCTCGGATCCTCAATATACGGCCCAATCCCGCACATGGCAGGAATTGGTGAACCGCGCCCCTGAGGTTTTAGGGGAAGAAGAACTGGAGGATTTCGCTGCGCAGGTGACTAAAGACAATCCCGAACATGCGGAAATGCTGTTCAGTCTCGCCGTAAACACTGACGCGGCCTCTGCGTTCGGGGTGGCGTTGATGGATAGGGATGTATCCCCATCCACTACCCAGAAACTGATGATTGTCATGCCCGATATGGATCTGCCCGATCCCCGCAAAATCGACTGGATCAAAGACCACCATATGCAGATGCCCAATCTGCGGGTTGCCTTGCAAACCCTTCAACGGATGGGCGGGCAAGAGGCTCTGGATGCCTCGCTGGCCCTGTTGGCGGAGTATCCGTTGGCAAGCGTGGCTGATTATAGGCAAACGCTGCGAGCGTTCAGCGGGTCTATGCCACCCGCACAATCCATCAAAATCTATGGGGGCCTGATCGAAAAAACGGGTCAGTCGGAACAGGACCTGCAAAGTCTTTTTGGAGAAATGGCTGGTCTGGTGGCGCGGCTGAAACAATCAAGTGCTGTAGTGCGAAATTCCGCACAGGGCGAACAGGCCCAAGCTGATTACCGACAGGCACAAGACGCTTATCATGACATGCTGCAAAATCTGATGGCCCATGATCTGCCATTGGTACGCGCTTTGGCCGCAGGCTCCTTGATAGACGCAACTGTGCAGGACCCCCTTGAACCCCGGCGTTTGATGACACCGGCTTTTCAGCTTTTGAAAAATGAAGAACAAGAGGTGGTGATCGGCACCATCGTGCAGCGTCTGAAAGGGGTTCTGCCGCGCATTGATTATAACGCGCATCCGGATCTGGTCGAAGCGCTTGCCGAAAGCATATATGCCCGCCCTTCAGAAGATAAATGGGCCTATGCGGTGGCCGATGGCGTGGTAAAAGCCTTCGACAGTGCCATGCGGAGCCGGCGACTGCCGCAGGAACTGGCGATACCCAATGTGGTGGATCAATCCCTTGCACATACTGGGCATATGGCCAATTCCCGTGTGTTTGATTGGCTGGCTACCTGGATGGTCGCGCGCAATTTTTCCGAAACCTTGGGAGATGAAGCGACGACGGTTTCCGAAAATATTGGAAAACTGGCATTGGATAGCAGTATCTCACAAGCCCAGATGGAGACTTTTTTCAGCCGTGCATCCATCGAGAGGCTGCCCATCCCCGAGCGGATCGCCTTCATGGACCCCATTGCCTTGTCCAAGGATGATAAAATTACCGGCCAATGGGGGACACGGTTTTTCCAAGGTGCGCTGGGCAGTTCCATTTATAATCTGCGCGGACATCCTGAACAGGATCGTTATGTGGCATGGGTGCGGAAAATTGCCGAAAAGGGCCACCCGACATTGCAACCCATAGCGCGTCAGGGATTGGAGAGGTTTGCGCCGCAATAATATTTTGTAGCGTTTTGGCCATAAGTGAACAGTGGCCAAGGCCGCGAGATAACCATTACCTTCCTTAGAACAAGGCCGCCATTGGCGGAAGGCCTTTGCTTTGCAATCAAAAGCCTGTGGCGTGTTTGTCTGGCTGTGCTATCAAGCCTTCAAACAGTGATGTGGGAAGGTTTGAAAATGGCGGGTGCGCGGCAACGGTTTTGGGGTTGGACTGGCGGGGCTATGGTGGCCCTGCTTGCGTCGCAAGCAATGGCAGAACCGTGGATCGAGGCCGGTGATGCCCGGATGCGCACCGATATCGAGCTGTTGGCAGCCTATAACATCATTGATGGCCCAACCACCATGTGGCCGCTGCCTTGGGCGCAGGTGATGCGCAGCATAGCCGAGATGCCGGATCGTGCCTTTCCCCCCCATGTGGAGGCAGCGCTTGCGCGGGTGCGCGCCGGTGCACCAAGCACAAAAGATTATCGTTCCATGGGTATGGAAGCCCATGCGGGGGCCACCAGCCGCGAAAAAATGGTGCGTGGCTTTGATGGCGGTGTGCGTGAAAATGCCGAAGCGGGGGTGTCGGCTGAAAAGCACTGGGGTGCCAGCTATGCCAAGCTGAGTGTGGGCTGGCGCGATGGCCAACCGGGCAAAGATATTAACTTTGATAACAGCTATTTTGCCGCCGCATTGGGAAATTGGGTGGCCTATGCGGGTACGGTCGATCAGTGGTGGGGTGGTGGCTGGGATTCCGGTATGATCCTGTCCAATAATGCGCGGCCCTATCCGAAAGTTGGTATTCAAAGGCTCGACCCCAAACCTTTTGAAACGAAATGGCTCAGCTGGCTCGGCAACTGGAATGTCAATCTGACGGTTGGTCGGCTGGATGGTGGGGAAACGCGCACCGATATCAATCATCCGGTGGTGGCGCATATTCGGGTGTCTCTTCAGCCCATTGACCGGCTGGATATCAGCTTTAGTCGGGCCATCCAAACCTGTGGCCAAGGCCGGTCCTGCGGCTTTTCCAACTGGACGGACGCGCTGATTGGCCTGGGTGACCGTGACAATACCGGAACCACCGATGAACCGGGGAACCAGATCGCCGGGGCGGATATTCGCTATAGTGGGGTGATCGGCTCCATGACATATGGACTTTATGCGGAAACCATCGCTGAAGATGAAAACCAGCCCATTGTGGATAAATACAGCCTGTCGGTGGGCGCAACCCTTGGCGGCTATTGGGAAAGCCAGCAGCTTCAATGGCGGTTGCGTACGGAAGCGGCGGATACCAAGGCGGGCAATATTTTCGGTCTGGGCGGTGATCCGTTGAATAATGTGACCTTCAGTAACTTCATTTTCACCGATGGGTTCGAGTTTCTCGACCGCACCATCGGTCATACATTGAGCACCGACAGCACCTTGATAACGCTGGAAGCCACGGCCATTGACCGCCAAAGCCGCAATTATTGGCTACGGTATCGCTATGCCAAGGTGAACCGCTCGGATGGGCCGCGCAACGAGGTGAGCAGCAACCGGGAAGTGGTCAATTTGGTGGAAATGGGGTCGCAAATTCCCTTCGATTGGGGCGAAGGGCGGGTCGAAGTGCGCTTGATGGATGACCGTCCGAACACGCCGGGCCGCAGTCCCTTCGATGCCCAGGTTGAAGCGAGCCTGCGCTGGCGGTTTTAAGGCCAGACACAGACCCGATGCGCACATACCTGACGCGTCAGTGATCTGGCAAAGCGGGTGAGGGGGGGCTTATGTGTTTGCCAAATTGCTGATGGCGTGGGGCATGGCCGTCAGTTTTGTTTGATCCGGCATCACACACAGACGCACAATCGTGCCTTCATCCTGCTCTGATTCGATCGAAAATTGAATATTTTGCAATTGGCACAAAGCCCGTGAAAGGGTCAATCCAAGGCCGGTGCCGGATTGATCGACGGATTTCTTCGAAGCAATTTGGCCAAAGGGGCGCATCGCATCCTTGAGATGCTTCTCCGACATGCCAATGCCGGTATCGCGTACGATCAGATCAACACCGCCATTTTCCATAACAATACCGCTGACCTCTACCGAGCCACCGGGGAGGGTGAATTTTATGGCATTGCCGATCAGATTGATCAGAATTTGCCGCAGGCGTCCCGGATCTGCATAGATCATCACTGGCGCCGTGGTTGGGATGCAGGCGAAGGAAATGGTTTTCTCTTTGGCAAGCTGCGCTGTGATCCTTTTACAGTCTTCCAAAAAGGACGACAGATCGATCCATTCCATCGCAAGGGGCATTTCGCCGGCCTCAATACGAGAGAGATCGAGAATGTCGTTGATGATCTCCAAAAGATGCTTGCCGCTATGGTGGATGTCTTCCGCATATTCCGCATAGCGCGTGGGTTTGATCTCTCCGAACATGCCCTTACGCATGATTTCCGAAAAACCGACAATGGCATTGAGCGGTGTGCGGATTTCATGGCTGAAATTGGCGAGAAAGCGTGATTTCAGGTCATTGGCACGTTCTGCCGCAAGACGCGCTGAATCCAGTTCCGCTTCATAGCGTGATCGTATGGTGATGTCGCGCATATGGGCGATAATCAAGGGTGTATCGCCATCTTCGATTTTGGCTGTGCTGATTTCGACGGGAATGGTTTTGCCATCGTCTCGTATAAGGCGTGTCTGGAATAAGCCGGGCAAGGTGGCATCGTTGCTCAGGTCGGTTGTCTCGTTTTTATTGGTTGCGATGCTTTTGTCGTTTTGTGTGGAAAACTGGTTCTTGAAGAGCCGGTTTTTCAAAGCTTCGGGCGATGCCCCCAACAGCTGGGCGGCTTTTTCATTGGCGTTAAGGATATGGCCGCGGTCTTGTTCGATAATGAAAATACCGTCGCTGGCATTTTCAAATAATGACCGGAACCGCTTGACGGATTGCTGCAGAATCCTGGTTGCCTTTGCGCTTTCTTTGTCCCGTCGTATTTTGAAATAGCACACTGCAATGGCGGCAATCAGGGTCAGGAGCGGCAGAGGAAGTATATTGGCGAAGCGGGGGGATGTTTCGGCCCATCCGTTTTTGGGAAGTGCCGCGATTTCCCATGATCCTACGGGAAATTGAAGCGTCATATAAACAGGCGCTTGGTCAAGGATTTGGGCATCGCCAAAAAAACGCCGGCCTTCTTTTTCATCTGGATTAATGGCCGAGATAGTGACCGCCAAAGGGTGGTTCTGGTCGGACAACCCCGTGCGGTCGAGAAGGGACTGATAATCCAATACGGATGAAATGAAGCTGTTTCCTCCTTCATATTCATCAAGGATTGGCATGCGGATAATAAAGGCGGTCCCGCCTTGGATAAGGTCGTACGGGCCGGAAACAAAGGGTGCCCGGTATTTCATGGTGGTTTCGATGATTTTCAACTGGACGGGATAATCTCTATAATCCACCCCCAGGATTTCCTCATTTCCAGCCAGCGGATAAACTTTTGTGATCTTTAAATTTTGCGTCACTGCGGTGTGGACAATGGTGGTGTCGCTATTGCTAAGCAACACACCAGCGTAGCGGGAAAATTCATCGGATGCACTATCGGGATTGATGGCGATTTCAACCGCAAGGCCTGTGGTAAGGGCAATATCATGCAGTATGGTGCCTTGAATGCGGGCGCCAATGGCATTCAGCTGCTCAGATGTGGCCATGCGCTCTTGCTGATGGCGTCGTTGGGACGCTTCTTTTTCAAGCTCCCAACTGAAAAAGGCCGCGCTGACAACAACAATGGTCGCCACCAAAACCGTGCCCCAAGGACGTGATCTTCGCGCGGTTTTGGTGTTTAGCATAGCAGTCTTTCACGGCATAAAAACGGGCAGATAAAATGCAACCATTTGTTCAATCCAGAATAATTGGAATGCTTACGCAGAATTGTAATTTTTTGGTAAATTTCGTCAGAATTTGTCCCAATGCAGTTCGGATCACTGTCACAGGTCCAATGTGGCGCGCCACGTCTCCAAGGGTGGTCGCTTGGCAGCAACCGCCAGTTTTTTCTCCAAAGCAGCGCCTAAAGTGAGGAGTTTGCGTTCTTCGAACAAAGGCCCCCATAGGGTGACATTATGGGGAACAGATACGCTTTCAGGCTGCTCCGGCTTGGGTTGGCCATAAGCCGTGCGGGTGAGCGTATCGGCAAATCCGGCCCGCAATGTCAGGCAAGGATGGCCGGTATAATTGGTAATCACCAAAAGACCACCAGCGAAATTGGGGCTTAAAATGGCATCAAGACCCGCAAAATTCTGATGCATCATATGCATGACGCGCCTGCGGAAACGATCCACTTGCACCAGATCCACGGCGGAAAAGAAATGTGCCCGCCGCCAGCTATTGGGCCAGGCGTTTTCTTCTTGCCAAACCAGTTCGTCATCGCGGTTGCTTAGGGTCAGTTCTTGAAAGGCCGCGGCGGCTTCCGCTTCCAATTGTGGCAGCAAAGTCCCATAGGGCCAATCGGGAAGCGACATTTCCACAAGGGTAATGGGCAAAGATCGGGCGGCTTCCAGCACCTCCCGGTCAATCGCATTTCCGGCTTCAAACCATTTCGGATCATAGCCCAGCCGCATGCCTTCGACGGGGGTTTGGGCATCCCATTCAAAGCCGTGAAGGACGTTCCCCGGATCGCCAGCATCATGGCCATTGATGGCATCCAGCACCAAAGCCGTATCCGCGACAGACCGGCAGATCGGCCCTAGTTTATCCAGCGACCAGCACAGCGCCATGGCTCCCGTGCGGGGCACTCGGCCAAAGCTGGGGCGCAATCCTGTTGTTCCGCAGCGCGCCGAGGGGCTGACGATGGAGCCAAGGGTTTCGGTGCCAATGGAAAAGGCGCATAAGCCCGCCGCCGTGGCAGAGGCCGATCCGGCCGAGGAGCCGGACGAGCCTTCACGTGGGTTCCACGGATTGCGGGTGACGCCATCAAACCAGATATCCCCATAAGCCAATGCGCCATTGGTGGTTTTGCCCAACAAAACTGCACCGGCTTTTTCCAGCATTTTAACGATGCTGGCATCATGTTTTGCCACGCGTTCGGAAAAGGGAGTGGCGCCCCAGGTGGTGGGGATGTCTTTGGTGTCGATGATGTCTTTTAGGCCATAGGGAATGCCGTGCAAGGGGCCGCGCCATGTGCCATTGGCGGTTTCCTCATCCGCCCGTTTTGCTTGTGCAAGTGCCAGATCCGCTGTGACGGTGATGAAATTTTCCAGCATTGGGCGGTAACGCTGGATACGGTCCAGATAAATCTGGGTCAGATCCGTTGAGGATATCTGACCGGTTTTGATCCAATGGGCGAGATCGGTGACCGGGGCAAAGGCGATTTCTTCGGCGCTGTTCGGTATGGCTTTGTCGCGCGTTATGGCATTGGTCACGCCAAATCCTTGTTCGGGATAGGAGATGCCGGGCAGACGTGGATTGAACACGGTTGCGGGCGCATCGCTATTTTCAAAATGGATATCCCGCACCGCGCGAATATTTTCCAGCTGATCGTCCATGGTGGCAATAATCTGGGCGCGTTCCTCGTCCGTATAGGCCAGATCCATCATGCGCTCGCATTGAGAGACGATGCCTTCGTTCATTTTTGCGGCTTTGGCATCCGGGTTGGCCGGGCCCGATTGTTGGGCAAGAGAGGCCGTCGCCCCGGCAAGGCCCATCGCCGCGCCGCCAAACAAAACCGCGCGGCGTGTTTGACCGGATGAAGACACCTGTTGGCTGATGGAAGAAATGGTTGGCTTTGTCATAACGGACCCCCTTGCAATTATTCCCGACTTCGTCAGGACTTTTGCAGCCTTGTGGGCGCAGTGCAAGCCATCATCATTCAAGGATGGGTGAGGAGGTAAGACGGCGGATCAGAGAGGCGGTCACCCGGCCAGAGGGCCGATAGCCGAACGGGGCTGGCTGGAAATACCCATCAGAATCATATTGATGCGCATCATGTCGGCGGATAAGGGCAAAGCCAAAGTTTCATGGATCAAGACATCATTGTCTTGCATATGGCATTGCATTGGCCCGAAGGCCACGGGATGGCGTTCTTGCAAGGCAGAGCGGCAATATCCGGCCAAAACACTGCCCAAGGGATCGCTTCCCGTATTTTGCAGGATTTGCCCCGTAAGGTCCCGGTCAAAACAATTGACAAGGCGTGTTCCCATCAAACGCACCCGTAGTTTGTGCTGACCTTCGGCCACGTCCACCAACAGGATATGGCGCAAAAGCCTTGGAATATGGGACGGGCAAATATCATTCCGCGAGGGGGCAAAGCGACCGTTCCGCAATGAATTCCAATAAGTGAAAAGCTCGCGGAGCATGTCGCGCCTAAGATGTACAGGAGAGCTCACAATATGCTTTTCGAACAGCATGTTCATCCTAACTCCTGTTACGCAACACGAAAGACCACGCTCTGTTACATAAATATAGAAAACAAGAAATGAAAATGTATATTTAACGATTTGTTAATTTTTCGCGTTTGCTCAATTAGTGCCCAATGTGTTCCAGATTAGATGGTTTGATCATCTATAAATATAAATGTGTCTATTCTTTGTTTGGTCAAATTTTCGGGAAGGGCCTCCCCATGTCTCTTTATATTGCACAGGGAGGGGCGCGAAACTTAGCTTTATGGTTTGATGGTGTCGTGCTGCATTAAAATCCGGGCGGCCTTGGGCGCAAAATAGCTCAAGATCCCGTCGGCACCGGCGCGTTTGAAGGCCAAAAGCGATTCAAATATTGCAGCATCGTGCTCCAGCGCGCCGCTTTGGGCCGCAGCAACCAGCATGGCATATTCGCCCGACACTTGATAAGCGAAGGTGGGCACGCCGAACTGTTGTTTGACGCGGCTGACAATATCCAGATAGGGCATGCCGGGCTTCACGATCACGCTATCGGCCCCTTCTGCCAGATCCATTGCCACTTCGCGCAGGGCTTCTTCACTGTTTGCCGGGTCCATCTGATAGGTTTTCTTGTCGCCCTTCAAAACACCGCGAGATCCCACAGCATCCCGAAACGGGCCGTAAAAGGCCGATGCGTATTTGGCGGCATAAGACATGATCTGCACCGCCTGGAACCCTTCCTCGTCAAGGGCGCTTCGGATCGTGCCGATGCGTCCATCCATCATGTCGGACGGGGCAATCATGTGGCAGCCCGCCCGCGCCTGTGTGATAGCCTGGCGGCACAGTACGGCGACGGTTTCATCATTGAGAATGCGGCCCATGTCATCCACAAGGCCGTCTTGGCCGTGGCTGGTATAGGGGTCCAGCGCCACATCGGCCATCACGCCGATATCCGGGGCATGGCTGCGGATTTCGCCAATGGCGCGACAGACCAGATTATCCATATTACAGGCTTCGCGGCCATCATCGCTGCGTTTGTCGGGCTCGGTATAAGGAAACAGCGCGATCAGCGGAATACCCAGATCATATGCCTCCTTTGCGGCGCGTCCGATATTTTTAAGGCTGTAGCGTTCGACACCGGGCATGGAGGCGATCGGTTCGTTCCTGTCGCCATGGGTAACAAAGACGGGCCAGATCAAATCATTGGGGGACAGGGCCGTTTCGGCCACAAGACGGCGCGACCAGCTTTCAGCGCGTGTCCGCCGGAGCCGGGTGGCGGGAAAGCGTCCGGGAAAAAGCTGGGTCATCATGCGGTCCTTCAAACTTCGTTGATTGTGGGTTGATTGTGGTAGGGGTGGCTGTTTCATACCATCGGGAAACGGGTTTTGAGAAGCCGTTCGGCGCTTTTGAAAAGATTATAATCGGGTGTGGCTGCATATGGTCGCACGGCTTTTCCTTGTCGTTCAAAAGGCGTATAACCCGACAGATATAACAACCACATTCGATGGGGACCAATATGACCGCAGTTCATACGCATTTCATTGCCGGAAACAAGGTAGAAGGCAGTTCTGGAAAATTTCACGATGTCTTCAACCCTTCAACTGGCGAGGTGCAGGGAAAGACACCGCTGGCCTCTGCCGTGGAAGTGAATGACGCTGTGGCTGCGGCCAAAGCCGCTTTTCCGGGCTGGTCGCAAACATCGGTGGTGCGCCGTGCCCGCGTGATGTTCAAATTTCTGGAACTGGCCACGGCCGATAAGGATAATCTGGCGCGGCTGCTGGCGTCGGAACATGGCAAGGTTTTTGAAGATGCCAAGGGCGATGTGCAACGTGGCCTTGAGGTGATCGAATTTGCCTGTGGTATTCCGCATTTCATGAAGGGCGAATATTCCAATGGCGTGGCTTCGGGGCTGGATGTCTATTCCATGCGCAAGCCTTTGGGCGTTGTGGCTTGTATCACGCCGTTCAATTTCCCCGCCATGATCCCCATGTGGATGTTCGGTATTGCCATTGCGTGCGGCAATACGGTGGTCTTGAAACCATCGGAAAAAGACCCGTCGGTGCCCCTGCGCTTGGCGGAACTGATGCTGGAAGCCGGTGCGCCCGCAGGCGTTCTGAATGTGGTCAATGGCGATAAAGTGGCGGTGGATGCGATCCTTGACCATGCCGATATTGAAGCTGTCAGCTTTGTGGGGTCCACGGCCATTGCCCATTATGTTTATGCCCGCGGCACACAAGCCGGGAAACGGGTGCAGGCCATGGGCGGTGCCAAAAACCATATGATCGTCATGCCCGATGCGGATATTGATCTGGTGGTGGATAGCCTGATTGGGTCGGCCTATGGCTCGGCGGGAGAGCGCTGCATGGCCAATCCCGTTGCGGTGCCGGTGGGCGATAAAGTGGCCGATGCCATTATCGAAGGTTTGAAACCCCGCATTGCCGAATTGAAAATCGGTCCGTCCCTTGATCCGGCAATGGAAATGGGGCCGCTGGTCTCTGCCGAGCATCATGCAAAAGTGAAAAGCTATATTGATATGGGGGAACGCGAAGGGGCCGAACTGATTGTGGATGGCCGCGATTATCGCTGTCAAACCCAAGGCTATGAAAAGGGCTTTTTCATGGGGGCCAGCCTGTTCGATAAGGTCACCGCCGATATGCAAAGCTATCAGGATGAAATTTTCGGTCCGGTGTTGCAGATCGTTCGGGCCAAATCCTTTGAAGAAGCGATGGAATTGCCCAGCAAGCACCGTTACGGCAATGGAACATCCATCTTCACCCGTGATGGTGATGCGGCGCGGGAATATGCCGACCGGGTGGAAGTGGGCATGGTCGGGATCAATGTGCCGATCCCGGTGCCGGTGGCCTTCCACACCTTTGGCGGCTGGAAACAATCGGCTTTTGGCGATACCAACCAGCATGGAACGGCGGGTGTGCATTTTTACACCAAGACCAAGACAGTCACCAGCCGTTGGCCCACGGGCGTGCGGGCCGGAGCGGATTTTTTCATCCCCACGCTGAACGACTAATCGACGAAAGCGATATGAAAACCGGCGGCAACAAGAGAGTGCCGTCGGTTCATATCGTGCATCGACGGTCTTCGGCGCCGAATTTTTGACAGGAGAAAAGGGATGACGGTGCTGATCTATGGGGTGACGGGATATACCGGGCAGCTTGTTGCCGAAGAAGCCGCAAAAGCCGGTTTGTCGCCAATTGTTGCAGGCCGGAACGAAGAAAAAACGCGGGCTATTGCCGAACGTCATGGCTTTGACTGGACAGCCTTTTCTCTGGATGAAACGGAAAAGCTGCACGCAGCTCTTCAGGATGTGGACAGTGTCCTGCATCTTGCCGGACCGTTTTCCGCCACATCAAAACCCATGGCCGATGCCTGTATCAAAACCGGCACCCATTATCTGGACATCACCGGTGAAATCGATGTGTTTGAAGCGCTGGCCGCCCGCAATTGTGAAGCCAAAGCGGTGGGCGTGATGCTGATGCCCGGTTGCGGTTTCGATGTGGTGCCTTCTGATTGTCTGGCTGCCCATATGAAAGCCCGTTTGCCTGATGCCACGTCTTTGGAACTGGTGATCACGGGTCTTAATAAAATGTCCCGGGGCACGGCGAAAACCGGTATCGAGGGCCTGAAAAAAAGCCGTCGGGCACGCCGTTATAACCGCATCGTTGATCTGGACCAGCCGGAAGAAAAAGTATTTCATTTCCCCGATGGCATCACCAAGCAAGGGATTTCCGTTTCTTGGGGCGATGTGTCTACCGCTTGGCATTCAACGGGGATTCCCGATATCACCGTATTTTTTGAAAAGACCGGCGCCTTAAAGCAGATGGCAAAGATGGGGTTGGTGATGCGTTGGCTCTTGTCCACAGCGCCGGCGCAAGGCTTTTTAAAGCGCAAAATTGGTCAACGCCCGGCAGGCCCGACAACTGAAGAACGCATGGCAGGGCGCTCTCATATGCTTGGGATTGTAAAAAATGCGACGGGCGAAACCAGACGCACGGTTCTTACCACGCCGGAAGGATACAGCCTGACAGCCATGACAACGCTCGAGATTGTAAGGCGTATCGAGGCTGGCGATGTCTTGGCTGGATTTCGCACGCCATCCTTGCAATATGGAGCGGATTTTATCCTTCAGTTCGCGCACTGTGCGCGTCAGGATCTTGAGTGACTCTCTTTGTGTCTGTCTTTCCGTCTGCCCTGTGTCTTTGATCGTTCCCACATCCTAAATCAGGTAAAGTTTATGACTGCCAGTTCATTGCCTCCCTTGCCCATCTCTTTTTCCGATATCGAAGATGCTGCGCGCACCATTCAGGGGGCTGTTCTCAACACCCCGGCCACGCGGTCTGAAACATTGTCGGCGCTGACGGGGGCGGATATCGCGTTGAAGTTCGAGATTTTCCAATTCACCGCATCTTTTAAAGAGCGTGGGGCGCTCAACCGTCTCACGGCCTTGACGCCGGAAGAGCGGGCGCGCGGCATTGTTGCCATGTCGGCGGGAAATCACGCGCAAGGCGTGGCTTATCATGCCAACCGGCTGGGTATCCCCGCCACCATTTTTATGCCCGAAGGCACACCCTTTACCAAGGTGCGCAATACCGAACGCTTGGGAGCGACCGTGGTATTAAGCGGGGAAACGCTGGCGGAATCCACCGATGCCGCAAGGGAACTGGAAGCCAAGGAAGGGCAGGTGTTCATCCACCCGTTCGATGATCCTTTGGTGATGGCTGGCCAAGGCACATTGGCTGTCGAATTCTTGCAGGCCTTTCCGGATCTGGATGTTCTTGTGGTGCCCATTGGCGGTGGCGGGCTGATTTCGGGGATTGCCGTTGCGGCCAAGCATATCAAGCCCGATATCAAGATCCTGGGCGTTCAGACCGAAGCCTATCCGGCGATGAAGGCGGCGCTTGAAGGCCGCGAAATCCATCCCACAAAGGTCACCATTGCCGAAGGGATCGCTGTGAAAAAGCCCGGCCAAATCACCCGCGAGGTGGTGCGACAATTGGTGGATGATATTCTGATCGTCAAGGAATCGATGATCGAAGATGCCATTGATGCCCTGATGGAAATCGAAAAAGTGGTGGTGGAAGGGGCAGGCGCTGCCGGTTTGGCGGCGGTGTTGCAATTCCCCGATCTGTTCAGGGGCAAAAAGGTGGGGCTGCCTTTGTGCGGTGGCAATATCGACCCGCGAACCTTATCTTTTTGCGTGATGCGCGGGATGGTGCGCGATGGACGCATTTCCCGTCTGAAGGTCACGACGCTGGACTTGCCCGGCGCCTTGGCGCGGGTGACGGCGATCGTCGGCAAGGTGGGCGGAAATATCGCCGAAGTGTATCATCAACGGCAATTTGCCACGGCTCCGGTGAAATACACCGAGATTGAATTGGTTGTGGAAACCAAAGACAGGATGCATGGCGAACGCTTGGTGAAGGCTTTGGAAGATGCCGGTCTGGAAGTGACCGATACCTCTGGCGCTATGGCCATGCGCGGCTGATTTTTCCGGCGATCGTTAAACGGGACGAAGGGGCAGGGCGCACAGGCGGTCTGCCTCTTTCATTTTCAAGGTTAAAAGCGGATATCGGCCACGATGGGCAGATGATCCGAGGCTTTCGCGGTAACGGCGGTGCGCCATACATTGACCGTATCAAAATGCAGGCCCGGCGATAGATAAATGCGGTCCAGCGGTGCATGGGCCTTGCGTGTATGAAAGGTGGGCTGGTCGGTACATTCCGGTAAAAGCTGCGACAGCGGCTTGAACATCATGGAAGCCGGTTTCCAATTGTTGAAATCGCCCATCAGCACCACATGGCTATTGCGATGGCCTTGAATTTCATGAACCAATTGTTTGAGCTGGCGTCGTCTGTCCCAAGGGGTTAGCCCCAAATGCACATTGATGACCACCAGCGGCTCGCCTTTCCAGTGGGTATGGGCAAGGATGCAGCCCCGTGGAATATGCAGCGGCCAGGACAGATCCATAAGCTGATGGGTATGTGCCGCTTCGCGCATCAAAATCGCATTGCCATAATGGGCGCGGTTATGGAGCTTCGTTGGGCCTTGAATGACGTGATAGCCGGTCATTTTTTCAAGATAGGCGAATTGGTCAAAATTGCTCAATCCGCGATGATGCCAGCCCAATTCCTGCAAGGCCACCACATCGGCATCAATATCCAGCAGGGCCTCGGCAATGCGTTCGGGGGCAAAGCGGCGATCAATACCGATACAGCTATGGACATTATAGCTGGCAACGCGCAAGCGGCCCAAAACGGTCTCCTGTTGGTTGGTTATTCCTATAGACATATAATGAAAAAAGGCGGGATCAAGATGCCCGCCTTTTTGTCGTGATCTGATCAAGCCCGCAGATTATTCGGCCGGCGTGCCTTGTGCCCCGATGGTTCCGGTTTGGGCACGTTCTTCTTGCTGCTTTTTAAGACGCGCGGCTTCATAACCGGGCGAGCGTGTATATTTCGCAAGCATATCATAGAACACGGGCACCATGAACACCGTCAGGACGGTGGAAATGGAGACGCCTGCAAAAATCACCACGCCGATGGTCAGACGGCTGGCCGAGCCCGGTCCGGTTGCCATGATCAGGGGAACCGCGCCCATCACGGTGGACAGGCTGGTCATGATGATCGGGCGCAAGCGGATCAGGGACGCCTCAATAACGGCATCGCGGATTTCAAGGCCTTCATCACGAAGCTGATTGGCGAATTCCACGATCAGAATACCGTTCTTTGCCGCCAGCCCGATCAGCATCACAAGGCCGATCTGGCTGTAGATATTCAGCGTTGATCCCGAAAGATAGAGCCCCAAAAGCCCGCCGGCCGCTGCCAAAGGCACCGTCAGCATAATCACGAAGGGATGGATGAAGCTTTCAAACTGGGCTGCCAAAATCAGGAACACCACCAGAAAGGCCATGGCGAATGTGAAGAGAACTGCATTGCCCGCTTCTTTGAGTTCGCGGCTTTCCCCTTTGTAATCAATGGAAGACACATCGGGGAGGCTTTCTCGCACCACATTTTCAAGATCCGCCAAGGCTTCGCCCAGCGAATAGCCATCGGCAAGCTGTGCAGTCAGCGTCAGGGCGCGCACCCGGTTATAGCGATTGAGCGTCGCGCTGGCCGCTTGTTCACGCAAGGTGATCACATTGGATAGAGGGATCAAATCCCCGGACCGGTCCGACCGCACATAGATATTGGTCAGGTCCGATGGCTCGCGGCGATTGCTGTCATCGGCACGTACGATCACATCATATTCTTCGCCCCGTTCCACAAAGGTGGTGACCCGGCGGCCGCCAAGCATGGTTTCCAGAGTGCGGCCGATGGTGGACACTGACACACCCAGATCCGCCGCACGGTCGCGGTCAATGGCAACGCGTATTTGCGGTTGTGTTTCCCGATAATCGGTATCCACGCCGATCAGGGGCAGTTTTGCTGCTTCCTCTTCCAGAATGGTGCGAATTTTCGCCAGTTCTTCATAGGTATTGCCGCCGACCACGAAATTCACCGGATCGCGTCCGCCGCCAGCAGAAATACCTTGGCGCATATTGATGAACACGCTTACTCCGGTCATAGAGGCCAACCGGCCACGCAATTCGGCGATGATTTCATCAGCGCTGCGCTTCCGTTCGGACCAGGGCTTCAACACAATCACCGCAAAGCCCGAATTGTCGCCATCGGCGCGCACAATCACAATCCGCGCTTCTTTTGTTTCGTTCACCAGATACATGGCGCGCTTTTCGACCTCATCCATTTGCTCGCGCATATAGTTGAAGCCAGCCCCTTCAGGGCCACGGGCAACGAGGAAGAAAGAGCCACGGTCTTCGCGGGGGGCAAGCTCATTGGGAATGGCGTTTACAAGCCCCACGATCGATGCCGTGATCGCAGCGAACAGCAACAGGATAATGGCTTTGTTGTGAAAGCAATAGGTGAGCGCGTTTTGATAGCCACGCCGCAGCTTTTCAAAGCCATCATCCACATGGGCATTCACCCAGCCCTTCGGGCCTGTGCGGCGCAACAGCTTTGAGCACATCATGGGGGTAAGGGTCAGGGCGACGAGACTGGAGAAGGCGACGGTGGTGGCCAATGTGATGCCCAGTTCCGAGAACAGGCGTCCCACATTGCCTTCCAGAAAAGCGATGGGCACAAAGACGCCGATCAACACCAAGGTGGTGGCAATCACCGCAAAGCCCACCTGCCGTGCCCCATGATAGGCCGCCAAAAGGCGTGGTTCACCTGCTTCAACGCGCCGATAGATATTTTCCAGAACCACAATCGCGTCATCGACCACCAGCCCGATGGCCAGCACAAGGGCAAGCAAGGTCAAAAGATTGAGCGTCACCCCCAACAGGCTCATCACCGTAAAGGCGGCAATAATGCACACCGGCACCGTTACCGCAGGCACGATCACTGTGCGCAAGGAGCCAAGGAAGGAATAAAGCACAAGGAACACCAGAACCATGGCGATGCCAAGGGTTACATAGACCTCGTCGATGGCTTCAGCGATAAAGACTGATCCATCAAAGCTTTCATCCAGATCCATACCTTCAGGCAGCGTTTCGCGGATACGCTCGACTTCCGCACGCACGGCGTTCGCCACATCCAGCGTGTTGGCCGTTGATTGGCGGATGATGCCCAACCCCACGCGGGCAGCACCATTACCCCGGAAAAAATTCTGGTCGTCTTCGGCCCCCAGTTCCACGCGGGCCACTTCGCCCAAGCGGATCAGATGGCCATCATCACCAACCCCCAGAACCAGTTCGGAAAAATCCTGCGCGGTTTTATAATCGCGCTCCACCCGAACGGTAATATTACGATCGGTGGATTCAATCCGTCCGGCAGGCAGTTCGACATTTTCACTGCGCAAAGCGTTTTCAATATCGGTGGCTGTAAGATTACGCGCCGCCATGGCCTGCCGGTCCAGATGAACGCGCATGGAATAGCGCTGTTGGCCACCGATGCGAACGGTGGCAACGCCATCAGCCACAGACAAACGGTCCACAATGAAGCGATCCGCATAATCGGTGAGCTGCATCACATCCAGTACGGGGCTGACCAGAGAAAACCACATGATGGCATCGGTGTCGCTGTCCACCTTTGAAATTTCCGGCGGATCGGCTTCTTCGGGCAAATTGTTCAAAATGCGGCTGACACGGTCGCGCACATCATTGGCGGCGGCATCGATATCGCGGGTCAGGGTGAATTCGATAGTCACCCGCGAGCTGCCGTCCCGACTGGAGGAACTGATGGATTTGATACCCTCGATCCCGGCAATGCGATCCTCGACAATCTGTGTGACACGCGATTCCACCACGGCAGCAGAAGCGCCGGGATAATTGGTGTTCACACTGACAATCGGGGGGTCGATATCGGGCAGTTCGCGCAATGGCAATTGCGTGAAGCTGATAATGCCGAAGGCCACCAGCAACAAGCTGATCACCGTGGCAAAAATAGGCCGCTTGACAGAGATATCAGAGAGAATCATGTCCAGACCTCAGGCTTGGGGGCGGGCGACGGGCGCCTCACGATTTTGTACTTTTACTGTCATACCGGGCCGCAAGCGCATGGTTCCTGCAGTGACCACAAATTCGCCCGCTTTCAAGCCGGATAAAACTTCCACCACGCCGGGACGGCGAAGCCCCAGAGTGATTTGGCGACGTTCCACCGTATTGTCGGATTTTACAACAAAGACGAACTGGTCCTCACCCACTGGGATGATCGCCCCTTCCGGTGCGGCAATAGCCAGGCGTTCATTGTTGATCACTTCAACGGTAAGCAACATGCCCGGGCGCAGGCGTTTGTCTTCATTGGCGATTTCTGCGCGTACGGTGATGGCACGGGTAACGGGATCAACGCGGGAACTGACATTGGTCACTTTCCCTGTGAAGGTTTCGCCGGGATAGGCCGCAGCACGGGCCACCACCCTTTGATCGCGGCTCAATGCGGAGATAAACTGTTCGGGAACAGCGAAATCCAGCTTGATGGGGGTCACATCATCTAAAGTGGTGATGGGGGTTCCCGGTGACAAAAGGGCGCCGGGGCTGACCTGACGGACGCCCAGAACACCGGCAAAAGGCGCGCGCACCACACGGTCGGCGATGCGGGCTTTGGCTGCAGCCACTTGGGCCGTGGCCGATTCCACCAGCCGCACTCGTTCGTCCAGAACGGCGAGCGAGGCATTGCCCCGTTTCACCAGATCCTGCGTGCGTTCCAGCTGTTGTTTGGCTTCCAGCATCGTGGCTTCCGCTTCTGCCAGTAATGCTTCTTGTTCGGCCCGGTTAAGGCGCACCAGAACGGCGCCTTTTTCCACAATATCCCCATCGGAAAAATTCACGCTTTCAATGGTATCGGAGACTCGGGCACTGATGGTCACCGATTCATTGGCTTCGGTGGTGCCAATCGCCTCGATGCGGTTGGCAAAGGGGTGGGTGGTGATTTCAGCAGCCTGAACGGGGATGGCTTTGTCGCCAAAGCGGCGCTGGTCTGCGATGTCGCCTTGCGCGACATATAAATAAATTCCTCCGCCAAGGATGCTTAGCGCGAACAAGGTAAGGATAACGGAAATCAGACGTGACATATCGGGCCCAATGCATTTGAACGGGTAACAAAAATCCGAGACACTAGCGACGCAGGGGAGAAGCGGCCAAGGGTGATCGGCGCTTTCACACCCCCTCTTTGCACTCTGATACGAGCGCATCCCTGATAACCCTGCGTTTTATTTGGTGACTCTTTTCCTACACCTCATCCATCACCTGTGCCAAGCGGCAGGTGATGCATTGCGGCCTTTTTGGCACAATATCACTGTTTTATGATCTGGGCGTATAAGAAGATGAAAAAGAATATAAATCCATGCGGCGTACAGCATGGATAAGAGGCTTGACCTGTGTGCAAAACGGCTATTGCGCCGTGCGGTTCAAAAACGCATCGATGGCCGCAAGGCTTTCCGGTTCATCCAATAAAGGCGCATGGCCGCGATTATGGACGCTGCAGGCGGTGCAATCCGGATGCTTCTGGACCATGTCTTGCACGGTTTTTGTGGATAGAATATCCGACTGTGTACCGCGCAGCACCAAGACCGGCGTGACGGATAGGGCCTCATAAAGTGCCCACATGGAGGGCGGGGCCACCTCTCCCGCCTTTACCGCCATAGAGATGGCCGGATCATAGGCCAAAACGGGCCGGCCATCGGCATTTTCATGGTAAAGCCCGCGTGTGAAGCGTTCCCATTGGGCCTGGCTCAAGCCGGGCAGGGCCTGGCCATTGATGGCCTTCATATGGGCGATGGCATCATCCCAATCTTTTGCGGGTTCAACCGCTCCCACATAGCCCTTGATGCGCGTAAGGCCCGCCGGATCGATCTCCGGACCAATATCATTGAGCACCAATCCCGACAATAAGTCCGGATTTTGCGCCGCCAGTGCCATCCCGATCAATCCGCCCATGGAGGTGCCGATCACCACCAGCTTCGAGATATTTTCTTGCGCCAAAAGGGCAAGGACATCAGCGACATAGGTGCCGGGATGGTAATTTTCAGGATTGGGGTCATGTTCGGAAAGGCCGCGTCCACGCACATCCATTGCCAACACCCGAAAGTGCGGGGCCAGATGCAGCGCCAGATCGTGGAAGTCGGCGCTGTTGCGGGTTAATCCGTGCAAGCACAGGACGGGCAAGGCGGTTGTTTCTGCGTTCGGATAGTCACGATAATGCAAACGCAGACCATCAGCGCTGATAACAGTGCGGGACAGATAATCGGTCATAGACGCCCTTTCTGATGCTGCGTGCGCAAAACACGCTTGAGAATTTTCCCATTGGGGTTGCGGGGCAGCGTATCGGCAAACACAATCGCCCGCACCCGTTGTTGCTTGCCCAGCCGTTCATTGAGCCATTGCTGCAAATCTTCAGCGGTGATTGCGGCCGCCGCCACCACGATGGCAATGGGGGTTTCTCCCCAACGGTCGTCCGGCACGCCGATCACCGCACAGTCGCTTACGGCATCATGGCGAAGCAAGATGGCTTCAATATCGGCGGGATAGATATTCTGGCCGCCGGACAGGATCATGTCTTTCTTACGATCCACAATATACAGATAACCCTTGTCATCAAGACGGCCCACATCGCCGGTTCGCAGCCAGACATCGCCATTTTCATCACGCCACTGGCTTTCTTCGGTGGCATCTGGCCGGTTCAGATAACCGGGCATCACATAACGGGCGCGGCTGACAATTTCCCCTGCCTCTCCATGGGGGCAGGGATGGCCCTCATCGTCAATCAGGCGAATGTCGCATCCGGGAATGGGCCTGCCGACACTTGTCAGGCGGTTGGTCATGTCGTCGGGTGCCAGAACCGTCAAAATGCCTTCCGTCAGGCCATAAAGCTCGAAAAATGCGGTGGGCATCAGCGCCAATATCCGGCGTTTAAGATCAACGGGCATGGGAGAGCCAACGGTGATCGCCGATTGCAGGCTGGCAAGGCCTAGAGTGTCCGCCCCGGCATCCACCAGCCTTTGCCACTGCACCGGCACCATGGCGGTGTGGGTAATGCGAAGGCGCTTGATATCGTCAAGAGCCTGTTTGGCATCAAAGGCATCATGGACCACCACTGTTCCGCCCCCCAAAAGGGTGGCCAGCATCACGGCCCACATGATGTTGGAATAAAGCCCGATGGTGCAAAGACTTTTGGCACCGGCCCGATAGCCATAGGCAAGGGCAATATCATAGGCCCAGTGCAGGCGGCCTTGATGGCTGTGCACAATGCCTTTTGGAAGGCCTGTGGTGCCAGAGGAATAAATGATATTGCACGGTGCATCGGGCGGAATGGCAAGTGCAAGCGATGTGTCAAAAAACCGGCCCATCCATTGGGACAGGGACAGCCACTCGGCAGCGGCCTCATCGGCGCAGACGCATAAAGCGGGTCTTTTGGCCGTTTGAAAAATGGCATCGAGCCGGGGGCGTTGCTGATCGGTGACAAAGATCCCTTTCGCACCGGAATCGTCAAGCATGGCGGCTAGGGCATCATCACTGACAGAGAGATTGAGCGGCACGGAACAACAGCCCGCTTTCATTATGCCGAACAAGGCTTCCATCATGGCGCGGCCATTGTTCATCACCACCGCCACATGATCGCCCGGTCCCAGCCCTTGTTTTTTCAGGCCATTGGCAATGCGGTTGGTGGCTTTGTCAAAGTCTGCCCAACTGACAGAGCCGTCGCTGGTGATCAATGCCGGATGATCGGCCTGCCACCGCGCATGAAGCGAGAGATAATCGGGAAGCAGCGGAGCCGGTGCCTTGAAAGACACCGGTCCGGATTGGTTTTTATGATTTTGCACAGTCATGGCAAAAATCAGAACTTCATCGATACCGTGCCGGTAAAGGTCCGCGGATTGCCGAAGAAGGCGGTCAGCGTACTTTCAAGCCCAAGCTCTGGCGCGAAGGTATCGTCGTTCACAAAATCGAAGCCCGACACGATATATTCCTTATCGGTCAGGTTCTTTCCGTGGAACCCGATCTGCCAGCGTTCATTGTCCGAGGTCCAGACAATGCTGAGGTCGAACAGGATATAGCCTTCCTGATCCAGCTGGTTGCTGGAAATTTCGAACTGGTTGGTGGTGGAGCGATAAGAGGCCAGGGGCAAGAACGAAAGAGACCCGCTCGTTCCAAACAGTGTCAAAGGCGTGTTGTAATCAAGGGCGATATTCGCCGTCCATTCCGGGGTGTTCTGGAAGGTGGCCTGATCGGCGATATCCTGCCCGAAAGCGTCGATGAACTCCTGGAATTCGGCGTCGATATAGCCCACGGCAGCCGTGGCGCCCAGGCTATCGCCATTGGCCATCATGTTTTCCGCAATCGCGGCCGTCATCTCAAGCTCGATCCCGCGGATGCGCGCTTCACCCGCATTGGATGTGACCCCGACAAAGCTTTCGGCAACGCCGTCATTATCGGCATCAACGCCCACGGAGCCGGGGATCTGAATATCATCATAAGAGCTCCAGAAGGCCGACAAAGAGCTGTTCAACCGCCCATTAAACAAACTGCCTTTATGGCCGATCTCATAGGTGGTGATCTCTTCGGGCTTGAACATCAGGAATTCCTGAACATCGTCCGGGTCCGCTGCACCTGCGATGCCATCACCATCCAGATCGGGAGCCGCCGTTGCCGAGCCGCGCGGATCAAATCCGCCGCCTTTGAAGCCCTGCGAAAAGCTGAAATAGACCATATGATCTTCCACCGGCTTCCAGTTCAGGCTGGCGCGCGGCGTGAAATCATGGAAAGTCTCGCTGCCATTGAAATCGGTGGCTGTGGCAATGGGAAGGCGAGGTTCGCCGCCCAGCAGTTCGGAAAAGCCCCCCAGGAAGGTCTGGCGGACAATATTCGCCGTCCGTTTATCGGTGGTGAAGCGGCCACCCACAGACAGGGCCAATGTATCGGTGATGTCATAGGTGAAATCGCCAAATAGCGACCATGTTTCGGTATCCACATCGCCCAGGGTAAAGGCATTCAATCCCGGCAATCCCAGAAGTTCGCCTGTGGTCCCAAGGACAACATCAAAGGCATTGAACGCATTGGCGTCCATATAGAAGAATCCCAAAACCCCGTTCAGTTTCGAGCTGCTATAAAGCAATTGCAGTTCTTCACTGAACTGGTCATCGGTTGTGACCAAAGCAACATCCACATCCACCGCCGGCAAGCTGTCGAAATCTTCGGGCAAGGCGGATTTGTTATCCCGATAAGCGGTGATGCTTTTCAGTTGGATCTTGTCGTTCAGGGTATATTCGACCAGCATCGATGCCCCGCGATTGACCACATTGGCTTCCGGATTGTTGAGGCCCGCGCGGGTATCGAACACATCGTCCAGAACGGGCGCACCGCTCAGCAGCCCCGGGGTCAACCGCGATCCTTGGCGCGGATCGGAATTGTCATCGGTCCAGTCGCCAGACAGGCGGATATACAGATCCTCTGTCGGCGTCCATTCCATGCTCAGGCGGCCACCAAGAATGTCTTTGCTGCCATTCTCCAGGCCTTCCAGATTGAGATTGTCGCCAAAGCCATCGCGCTGGAAGCTGGCAACAGTCCCGCCAATACGGAATTCGTCCGCCAAAGGCAGAGAGAATGTGCCCACAAAGTCGCGCTGGCGATAGCTGCCGCCCGATGCTCGAACCCGGAATTCCGGCTCGTCGGCAATGCGCTTGGTGACATATTTGATGGCACCGCCGATGGTGTTTCGACCATAAAGCGTGCCTTGCGGCCCGCGCAGCACTTCAACCCGCTCCACATCATAAAGGTCAAGCACGGCCCCTTGCGGACGGTTGAGATAGACATCATCCACATAAAGCCCCACGCCCTGTTCGAAACCGGCTACCGGGTCTTGCTGGCCAACGCCGCGAATAAACGGGGTAAGGGTGGTGTTGGTGCCACGCGAAACCTCGATGGTGACATTGGGAACCATCTGGTTGAGGCCGGTGATATCCACGGTACCCATCCTGTCGAGGCTATCGCCGGAAAAGGCACTGACGGCAATGGGCACGTCTTGCAGGCTTTCCGTTCGGCGACGGGCGGTGACAACGATTTCCTCAACAGAGAAGCCGGAGGGACGCGCATCGGGTGTGCGCAGATTGGCATCGGTGGTGGGGGCCGCCTGTGCATAAAGGCGGCGACCCTCGACTTCACTTTTCTGAACGGGGACCTGTTTGATGGAAATGGTGCTGTCGTCCACCAGTTCAAAGGTCAGGCCCGATCCTTCCAACAGGGTCTTGAGGGCGGTTTCCCGGTCCAGAGTGCCTGTAATTGCGACGGAGCGAAGATCGCGCACCAGATTGTCGGACACCAATACCGACATGCCTGCCTGAACGCTGAAATCGATCAAAGCATTATCAAGGGACTGTTCTGGAATATCGAACCGTGCTGTTTCGGCAGCCGATGCCGCATGCAGTCCCATGCCGGGGATCAGCAAAGTGCCAAGCACGGTGCTGGCCGCAAGTGCGGAGCCAAGAAGCGATGCACGCATGGTGCGTTTCAGGCGATATGTATGGGCCACTGTTCTCTCCCTAAATAAATCCGTGGCCGCTTATGGTTGCAGCCTCTGATTCATCAGACGGTCCAGCGCCCAAATCCCTCAAAGTTTTTTTGACGGCCCGTTTTTTTGTGTCGTGCGGGCCCCCTGATCGATCCGGTCATCATAAAGCATGGTGACGCCACTGGGCAGGGTTACCACATCAACGGGCAAAGACATATCAAGAGCGCGCAGAATGGCTGCCCGGTCTTCGATGCGGATCACGGCGGTAACGGTGATATCTTGAAGGCTGTCATCGCCGATGCGCACATCGTCGGTCAAATACCGGTTCAGATCAGCCACCACAGTGGACAGGGGCGTGCCGCGGAAAATCATACGGCCATCGCGCCAGGAGGTGATGCGGGCCACATCCACTTTTTCCACGGGGCCGATTCGGTCAGTGGAAATGCTGGTCCCGTCACCACGATAAAGATCAATGGAGGCCACTACTTCTTTGCCGGAGCGCGGGGCCACATCCACATGGCCTTCCAACACGGCCACATCGGCGGAGCGGTCCGGGTGCATGCGGATATTAAAACGTGTCCCCAAAACCCGGACACGGCCATTTCCCGCATCCACAATAAATGGACGCTGCGGGTCGCGCTGCACATCGAACAGGGCTTCCCCTTCGATCAGGCGCACATGGCGTTCTTTGTCTTTCAGGCGAACAGCCACTTTGCTGTGGGTGTTGAGATAAATGGTGGTGCCATCATCCAAAAACAGGGTGCGTTGTTCGCCAGTGGCGGTCTGGAAGTGCTCTGCCCCCCAAAAGGGTGACCACGGAGTAAGTTCGAAATGCGTCAGCCCCACCAAAAGCGCGGAAAATCCGATAATCAGTGCGGCGGCAATCTGTGTCTTGAAAAAGGGTGCGCGGGCATTGGCGCGTGTGGTGGACTGCATCTCTGCCGTGTCTGGCTCCAGCCCGTCCATCGAGTCCCATAAGGCGCTGATTTCTTCAAAAGCGCGTCTGTGGGCCAGATTGGCTGTCTGCCATATCTGGAAGGCATGGCGCTCATCGCTGGATATGGCATCATCGCGCAGCCGGGCAAACCACTGGGTTGCCTCGTCCAAAGCTTTGCTGCGTGTTTTATGGGCCATAACTCTGTCTCGGTCGATATTTGAAGGCTGCCCCCCCCATGCGTCCCTATCTATATGACGCTCGGAAGATGAAGTCCCTCAGTGATTATTTACTCAAAGAACGCGCTTCCGACAGGCTGTCAGTGCGCGAATGATATATTTTTCCACGCTGCTTTTGGAAACGCCTAGTTCTGTTGCGATGGCGTCATAAGACAATCCGTGAAATCTGTGAAGAATAAACGCCTGCCTGCACCGGGGCGGCAGGGCGTTGATGGCATCACGCACCGCATCCAATTGTTGCCGGGCGGCAAGGCTGCGTTCGGGATCGGCATCGGGGCCCGCCATCAGATCATCGGGGCTGGCATCTCCCATATCGGGTTCGACATGAGCGCGGCGTTTCCGGTGGCGGAGCTTGTCGATGGCCAGATTGCGAGCACTTTTGCCGATGAAGGCCGCCAGATTGCCGATCGGGCCGGGATCGCGGATGCGCAGGAATCGTACATAAGCATCTTGCGTCACATCTTCGGCATCTTGTTGATTGTTCAAGGTGCCAACGATCCGGCGCACCAGACGTTTATTGCCAGTTCTTACCAAGTGATCCAATGTATCGGTATTTCGCCGTCCCATATTTCGGGATGCCTGTGTTTTATTATCGCCCCAAAGTCGTGAAATTAGATAGTGGGCGTGCCTGAAAAGCAAGCCTTTTCGGGGAGAGCCCACATTCCAGGGGTCTGCGCGCTCTTGTCGCGCTTGCACCTTATTCGAGAGCGGTTTAGCAAGTGCTTATGAAAACTGTTACATTTCATTATGGATCGTCGTCGGCGGGCGGGTTCGGTCGCGCCGCACAGGAACGGGCCATCGGGCGCTGGCTTTTGCTTGTTGCCGCTTTGGTGTTTTTGATGGTTGTCGTCGGCGGCATCACACGGCTCACCGAATCCGGTTTGTCCATGGTGGATTGGCATCCGGTAAAAGGGATTTTTCCGCCATTGTCTCAAGCGCAATGGGAAGAAACCTTCAAAGCCTATCAGCAATATCCCGAATACAAGATCATGAATCGCGGCATGACATTGGCCGAATTCAAAAATATTTTCTGGTGGGAATATCTGCACCGGCTTTTGGGGCGCCTGATCGGTTTTGCCTTTGCTTTGCCGCTGGCCTGGTTTTGGCTGCGGGGCCGCATCCCCACCGGATATAAAGGGAGATTGTTGGGGCTGCTGGTTCTTGGCGGGGCGCAAGGATTGTTGGGCTGGTTCATGGTTAAATCCGGGTTGGTGGACCATCCCGAGGTCAGCCATTACCGTCTGACGGCCCATCTGACACTGGCCTTTATTATTTTTGCGGCCCTTTTCTGGACGGCGATGAACCTGTTGTCGCATAGGCGTCCCATCCGCGATGAGGCGATGAATCGCTCTGGAAAATGGCTGTTGGCGCTGGTGTTCCTGCAAGTGATCATGGGCGGATTGGTGGCCGGCCTGAAGGCCGGCTATACTTATAATACATGGCCCATGATGGATGGCCGCTTCGTGCCTGCAAGCATTATGGACATGGCCCCGTTCTGGCGGAATTTCATCGACAATACGGCTTTGGTGCAGTTCGATCACCGCCTTGGGGCCTATGTGCTGTTTGCGCTTTCTCTGAGTTTGCTTGTCCGGACCATTCTCCGGCGCGAACCGGGGCGGGCGCAGGCCATGGCGGCGCTGCTATTCGGGGTTCTGTGCGTGCAGATCACCGTGGGGATTTTGACCTTGCTACATATGGTGCCGGTGGCTTTGGGCGCGGTTCATCAAGGCGGGGCGCTGGTGGTTCTCGCTGCTGTGCTGGCCTTTTTGCATATATACCGGAAAAGCGACCGGCCTTAGTGCATTTTGCAGAGGTCAAAAAAGCGGTAAAATAATACCGTTATCTTAAGCATATAGGATAACAAGCAGTTTTCCCTTGACCTTGCGAAATCCTGACGTTACACGACCCATGATCTCGGGTTTCCCTCGCCATGGGTGCGGGCGGCCTAAAGACAGGTTTATTTTCCAAGCGTAAAGGATCACCGGGTATGAAAACCTATTCGGCAAAGCCGAGTGAGGTTGAGAAAAAATGGCTGATCGTTGATGCGGAAGGGGTTGTACTTGGCCGCCTTGCATCACTGATTGCCATGCGCCTCCGTGGCAAGCACAAGCCAATGTACACACCGCATATCGATTGCGGCGACAATGTTATCGTTATCAACGCCGATAAGGTGAAGCTGACAGGTAACAAGCGCGATCAGAAAATCTATTACCGCCATACCGGCCATCCGGGCGGTATCAAGCAGGCAACAGCCAAGCAAATTCTCGAAGGCCGCTTTCCCGAGCGCGTGATCGAAAAAGCTGTGGAGCGTATGATTCCGCGTGGCCCTCTTGGTCGCCAGCAGATGCGCAATCTCAAAGTCTATGCCGGAACCGATCATCCTCATGAGGCGCAACAGCCCGAGGTGATCGATGTTGCCAGCATGAATCCAAAGAACGTGAGGTAATAGCATGGCATCGGAAAAGCAAAGCCTTCAGGATCTGAAGGATATGACCACAGCCGCAGCAAGCGATGATGGGTCTGCAGGGGATGTCGCAATCGAGCGCAAGCCTGAAATTGATGCGCAGGGCCGTGCTTATGCAACGGGTCGGCGTAAAGATTCGGTTGCCCGCGTTTGGGTGAAGCCGGGTTCTGGCAAGATCACGGTCAATGGCCGCGATCAGGCGCAATATTTCGCACGTCCCACGCTGCGTCTTGTGGTGAACCAGCCCTTCGATGTGGCCGGTCGTAAAGGCCAGTTTGATGTGATCGCAACCGTCAAGGGTGGCGGTTTGTCCGGTCAGGCCGGTGCGGTGAAGCATGGCATTTCCCAGGCGCTTCAGCGTTATGAGCCGGAATTGCGTGGCGCCTTGAAGGCCGCAGGCTTCCTGACCCGCGATGCGCGTATGGTTGAACGTAAGAAATACGGCCGCGCCAAAGCCCGTCGTAGCTTCCAGTTCTCCAAGCGCTGATCTTACAAGGATCATCGCCAAGCCTTTCAAAAAGGGCCGCTCTCTTGGAGGGCGGCCTTTTTGTTATATGGTATGATAAACGCCGTGCTTGTGGTGATGGGGCAGGGGACGGCGTTGCGTCGCATGCAAAAAAACGACGATCTGTGGCATCAGACGTGCGGGTGGCTGGCTTCTAACGGACTCGTTACTATCTGTTGTGATGGGCTGTGTTAGAGATACAGCTTGTGCCAATATGTGAGAAGTGATGATGCGGTTGGTGATGCGGGTACAGGCGACCCTGTTTGCGTTGGCGATACTGGGACTTTCTCTGGCCAGTCTTTTCGTGCCTCTGGATCGGGCCATGGCCGCCCAACCTCTGGCAGAGATCAGCAATCCCAATTCCCGGCTCGAGATTTATGCGGAGCGGACCACCGTTGCGGCGGGCCAGCCCTTGTGGCTGTCCCTGCGTTTCATTCCGGCGCAGGGCTGGCATACCTATTGGCAGAATTACGGCGATTCGGGAAAAGCCCCCACATTCGATTGGACCTTGCCTGCGGGCTGGACGGTGGAAAGCCCGCTTTATCCTTTGCCGCACCGGATTCCTGTGGGCCCCTTGATGAACTATGGCTATGAAGCGCCGCAGGATCTTTTGGTCAAGATCATGCCGCCCGCAGATTTGCCCGATCAGGCTTTTGATCTGGCGCTGTCTGCTGAATGGCTGGTTTGCGAAGAGGTGTGCATCCCTGAATTTGCGGATCTGTCCTTCAAGATGATCCCCGGCAAGGGGTCGGTCACGCCGGACATGGCCGAGCTGTTTGCCAAAGCGCGGGCTGCCTTGCCCCATGATGCGCCCTGGCAGGCATCGGCCCGGATGAGCCAGGATGCTTTTGCGGTGACAATCGCCATGTCGCCGGATGATGTGTCCATGGCATCGGACGCCTATTTCTTTCCTGTTACCAGCGGGCTGATTGATTATGCCGGGACGCAGATTGTCACTTCCGGCCCCGATGGCCTGACCCTTTCTGTGGCGCGGTCCGGTCATGCACCCTCGATGGACAGCGCGGCCGGCGTGTTGATGCTGACCAACGCGGCGGGCCAACGGGAAGGCTTTGCCCTTGATGTGCCCATTGTGATGGACCCGTCATTGAGCGTTCCCGATCCCGCTGATGCGGGGGGATTTTCCGGCCTTGAATTGGGCTTGGGGCAAGCGATTCTGTTCGCGCTTCTGGGGGGAATGGTGCTCAATTTGATGCCTTGCGTGTTCCCGGTTTTATCCTTGAAGGCCTTTTCCCTGATCAAAGCCCATGGCGAAGGAAATGTTGCGGCCCGGCGTGACGGATTGGCCTATATGGCCGGAATTCTGGTCAGCTTTCTGGGCATTGCCATTGTGTTTTTGGCTTTGCGCGCTACTGGCACCGCGATTGGCTGGGGCTTTCAGTTGCAATCGCCCGTTATCGTTACATTGGTTGTGATGGTGCTGTTTGCATTGGGGCTTAATCTTGTGGGCGTGTTTGACATTGGCGGACGGTTTTCCGGCATCGGCCAAAGCCTGACCGAGAAAAAAGGCATCAGTGGTGCTTTTTTCACAGGAGTTCTGGCCACCATCGTTGCCACGCCCTGCACAGCGCCCTTCATGGCCCCGGCTTTGGGCTTTGCCGCGATCCAGCCAGTGCCGGTGGCTGTGGCCATTTTCCTGAGCCTTGGGGCCGGATTGGGCTTGCCATATCTGCTGGTTTCTTTCTTCCCGCCGCTGCGGCGGTTGCTTCCGCGTCCCGGTCCGTGGATGGTTGTTTTCCGTCAATTGCTTGCCTTCCCTATCTTTTTGACGGTGGTGTGGCTGCTATGGGTTCTGGCCCGTCAAGGGGGCGCGGATAGTATCGGGCTGGCGCTTTTGCTTCTGGTGGCCCTTGGCTTTCTGTTGTGGCTTTGGCGTGTGGCTGGCCCTGCAGGGCGCTTGGCGCGGATCATGTCCTTTGTTGCCGGTTTGGCGGTGTTGGCGGTCATGCTGATGTCGCTCGGCTATCTGGCGCAGCATCAACCGGGGGCTGTCGCTGGCCTACAGGGCGGGCAAGATGTCGCCTCTTATGAAACGGCGATGGGCGTTGCGGATTGGTCCCCTGAAAAAGTGGCTAAGCTGCAAGCGAATGACCAAGCCGTGTTTGTGTATTTCACCGCCGATTGGTGCATCACCTGCAAGGTGAACGAGCGGGTGGCTTTGGCCGATCCTGATGTGATTGCTTTTGTGAAGGCACAGTCTATTGCGGTGCTGAAGGCGGACTGGACCAACCAGAATGATGCGATCGCAAAGGCGCTGGCATCATTCGGGCGCAATGGGGTGCCGCTTTATGTCTATTATGATGGCTCGATGGCCGAGCCGCAGGTCTTGCCACAGATCTTGACGCCGGGCACATTGTTGTCGATTTTTGCCATGGAAAATTCCTGAAGAGAACACATGATGAAACATATTTTCGGACGCTTGGCTCTTGCCTCTATGCTGGCTTTCGCTTCAATGACGGCTGTGCGCGCCGCTCCGGAGCCGGGGCAGGAAGCGCCTGTATTTTCCGCCAAAACAACCGTGGGGGACGTCATTTCTCTGGAAGATTTGCGGGGGAAACGGGTTGTTCTGGAGTGGACCAATGATGGCTGCCCCTTCGTGACCAAGCATTATGAAACCGGAAATATGCAAAAAACCCAGCGGATGCTCACCGAAGACGATGTGGTGTGGATTTCCATTATCTCTTCGGCTCCGGGCAAGCAGGGCTATGCCACCGCTGATGAAGCCAATGCCATTGCCGCGCGGCATGGTTCTTATACGAATCATATCATCCTTGATCCTCATGGGGATTTGGGGCGGCTTTATGGAGCGCGCACCACGCCTGAGATGTTCTTGATCGACAGCGATGGCACGCTTGCTTATGCGGGGGCGATCGATGATCGCCCTTCGGCCCGCCATTCCAGCGTTGAAGGCGCGACAAACTATCTTCTGGCCGCTTATGAGGATTTGAAAGCGGGCCGTCCGGTGGCAAAAGCCTCGTCCCAGCCTTATGGATGTTCGGTAAAATACGGGTCTTGATATGTAACTTTTATGCAATTTTTGCGTGTAAAATATGCATGTTTGCGGGAGATTTAAGGAAAAATTAAATTACTGCGTGATATTTCCGGTGAAAATTAAGATCTAGAAACACGCTACATATCAGTAGTCTATCACAAAGGAATTTGTGCAATGGCGGTGGGGGCAGAGCGCGTTCTTGCTCAGGGCGATATTATCGTTTCTAAAACGGACACCAAGGGGCGCATTCAATATGCAAACCGGACGTTTTTAAGCATAGCAGATTATGAGGAACGGGACGTTCTTGAAAAACCTCATAATATCATCCGACACCCCGACATGCCGCGAACGATTTTTAAAGTGCTTTGGGATCGTATCCGTTCTGGCAATGAGCTGTTCACCTATATCAAGAACGGCACTAAAAATGGCGATTATTACTGGGTGCTCGCCCATGTGACGCCAACATTCGACAGCAATGGCCAAATCATAGGCTATCATTCAAACAGACGTGCGCCCAATCGCCCTGTGATTGCCGAGATGGAGCAATTGTACCGCGAGATTTCCAAACGGGAATCATCGCAAGGCGATCGCAAGGCCGGATTGATCGCCGGCGAAGCGCTTTTGAATGAGAAACTGGCGGCAGCCGGCCAAACCATAGACCAGTTTGTGTTTTCTTTTGCATCCAATGAGAAGGTTGCGGCATGAGCTTGTTTAAACGCGCGGGAAAAATGGCGATCGGCGGCGGGGCAGATGTGGCAAAGCTGGAGGCCCGTATTGCTGAATTAGAGGCGGAATGCCAGCAATCCGATGCGGCGATCCAGCGCATCGAAAAGGTGTGTCTGGCTGCTGCTGCGGGGGATTTGGAAGCCCGTTTGATTGATATCCCCGAAGATGGACCGGGCGCACAGTCCATGCATGCCCTGAACCATCTATTGGATATGACCGATGCCTTCATGCGTGAAGCCCGCGGCACGTTAAAGGCGGCAAGCGAAGGGCGTTATTATCGGCGATTCATGCGCCGCGGTATGCTGGGGTCCTTTGGCGATGGGGCTGTTGATATCGACAATGCCCGCGCCGAAATGGCCCGCATGGAAGAGGCAAGCCAGGCGCAAAGAGAAGACATGGCAAAGCGGTTTGAAACGCAATTGTCTTCAGCCATTACAAATTTGCTGGACCTGTCGGAAACCATGGAAAACACGGCCCGTCGGATGTTTGACGAGGCCTCCCAGGCGCTTGAGAAAACCGTTGCGGTGAGTGCGGCAGCGGAAGAAACAAGCTCTAATGCCCAGATGATTGCCGCCAGTTCCGAACAATTGACGGCGTCTATTTCTGAAATCAAACGCCAAAGCCAGAATTCCACATCGGTTGTGGATAATGTCGGTGGTGATGTTAGAGCCGCAGAAACGGCGGTTCAAGGATTGGAAAAGGCTGCGGGCAGTGTGGAAAAGGTGGTGTCCTTCATCCGTGATATTGCCGATCAGACCAATTTGCTGGCCCTGAACGCCACCATTGAAGCGGCCCGCGCCGGAGAGGCAGGGAAGGGATTTGCCGTTGTCGCCAGCGAGGTGAAAGCGTTGGCCAGCCAATCCGCCAAGGCAACGGAGGAAATCGCTCGGCAGATTGACGATATGCAGAAAGCCACATCCAGCACCAGCCAATCGATTCAGGCCATTGCGGCGCAGGTCAGCTCCTTGGGTGAGGTGATCGGGGCGATTGATAGCGCGGTGGATGAGCAATCTTTGGCAACGGATGAAATTGGCGGAAATCTGCAGCAGGCGGCGGAAGGCTCTCAAGAAGTGGCCTTGATCATCACCGATATCCGTAAGGCGACAGAATCGGCAGGGGCTGGTTCAAATGATGTTTTGGAAGCCGCCCGTGCAGTAAAAGCGCAATCCACCGATGTCAGCGACCGTACGCAGGATTTCCTACGTATGATCCAGAAGGCCTAAGCGCGGGGGCCCCTATCCTTCAATGTGTCTTCGGCGGTTCTTGTTGCTGGGTTTGCCGCCTATATCGGGGCATGTGTTTCTTGAATTGTCGGAAAATACCATCAAGTTTCATAATTTCTTAAGGAATTAGTTACCCGGGCTTTGCAATCCTGCTCTTAGGGGGGGGGCTAGGTTCAGGACTCATTAAAGCCACCAAATTACGATAGCAGCAATACAGATTGCAGAAAAAAATGTA
>NZ_BMOV01000008.1 GCF_014647255.1 Iodidimonas muriae | reverse complement strand
CATTTTTTTCTGCAATCTGTATTGCTGCTATCGTAATTTGGTGGCTTTAATGAGTCCTGAACCTAGAAATGTTCTATGATTGCGAAAGGCGACATATCCCAGCGCCAGTACGAATGCGATGAGCAAAAAGCCGATCGCTTTGCTTTCCATGGAAGGTTGCGCCAAAAGACTGGCAATCGACGGCGGCAGCGCCAGCATGGAAAAGCCGATGCAATGAATGGGCAAAGGGGTGAGAGAGGCCACAACACCGGTGGTCAGGCCCATTGTCACCAATGCCATGAAGGTATGGCCGAAACTGTTTTCTGGCGCCACGAACAAAAGATCCACGCAGCCCCACATCGCCCCCATATATAGGGTAAAGACCAAAGAGGACCGCAAAGACCGGCCCTTCATCATTTTCAGGTCGAGTTTTTTCTGGATGGAAAGCGCTTTTCGCAAACTATAGAGCGAAGGCAGCACAACCATCAAAATCCAGAGGGAAAGAAGCCATACAGAGACATGATCACGCAGAACAAAAGTGACCATAAAGGCCACAATGATGCTCATGATCGCCATCATCGGCACAAAGGCAAGAAGATGAGAAAATTGACTGCGCCGAAGCAACAATCTTGGAATAAAAATATCTGAGTGTGTATCAGACCATGAGGCCAATCTATCCGACTGATCCTGCTTTACACGCATCAAGACGCCCCCTGAAAATCCACATAGAAGGACCGTCTCATTCTTGAGTAAATTTTGTTTAAAGAATTTCCGAAAAATGGGCCTTGGGGCGTTTTTAAGCAGCCGGGCGTTGATAGGCACTTCTCGTGCCATCAATCCAGCCGCCACCCAACAGCTTGTCGTCTTCATAAAAAACAGCCGCCTGCCCCGGTGAAACGCCGGTTTCCGGCTTCAAAAGGCTGACCTGCGCTGTTTGGTCCGGTGAAAGATGCAGCAAGGCGGCAACGGGATCTTGGGTATTGCGGATACGCACCTGGACGGGCCGTTCTTCGCCAGCGGCAAGCATGCCATCAAGCCAGTTGAATTCACGCACGGTAAAGCTGGCGGTTTCCAAGGCAGACCGTGGCCCCACAACAACCCGGCGGGCTTCCGGTTCCAGCTTTATCACATAAAGCGGGTCCGCTGTTCCGCCCACACCAATGCCCCGACGCTGGCCAATGGTATAATGCACAATGCCGTCATGCTGGCCCAAAACACGGCCACTCAGATCAACAATATCACCGGGATCACACGCGCCGGGACGCAAGCGCTCGATAACGCTGGCATAATTGCCCTGAGGCACAAAGCAAATGTCCTGACTGTCGGGCTTGTCGGCCACGATCAGGCCAAAATCTTCCGCCAAAGCACGCACATCCGGCTTCAAAAGTCCCCCCAGCGGGAACCGCAAAAAATCCAGTTGCTCGCGGGTGGTGGAAAACAGGAAATAGCTTTGATCGCGGCGCTGATCGACAGCTTTATACATCTGCCAATGATCGCCATCCCGCATGGAACGCACATAATGGCCGGTGGCCAGACAATCGGCGCCCAAATCCCGTGCTGTTTGCAGCAAATCGCGAAATTTCACCCGTTCATTACAGCGGATGCAGGGAATAGGCGTTTCACCGCGCAAATAGCTGTCGGCAAAATCATCCATCACCGCTTCGGAAAAGCGGCTTTCATAATCCAGAACATAATGCGGGATGCCCAAAGAGTCAGAAACCGTCCGGGCATCGTGAATATCTTGCCCGGCGCAACATGCCCCTTTTTTCTGAACGGCCAGCCCGTGATCATAAAGCTGCAAGGTAATGCCGATCACCTCATAGCCCTGCCGGGCCAATAGAGCCGCGGTCACAGAACTGTCCACCCCACCGGACATGGCAACCACCACACGGGTATCGCCCGGCGCTCGGTCGAAACCGAGGCTGTTACAGCTACCAGGCGTCCATGAGGCCGCCTCGGCGATCAATTTGTCCAATATTGCGCTCACCCGCGGCAATATAAGGATTATCCCGAGAAACTCAACACGCGGAAAAACAAAGCGCCCCGCATGGACGACGGCAGTGGGCAAAGGTGGGACCAACATATGGGCAGACTTTACCCGTGCATCAGCGAAAGCGGAAACATACAGCGCAGGGTGAGAAGAAACTTATATTTAAAATCAATGAATTAAGCGGATTTCCAAAACTGGCCCGCGCTTTGCATATGAGGTGGCGACAGAACGCATATGGGGTGGAAACACTTTACATATGTAGTGGCGACATAATGAAGAGCGCAAAAGAATGGCTTTTATTGACCCCAGTTTGGCACAAACCCGCCCCACCCCCTTTGCAGGAGATTCTGCAAATGGTCCCTTTTCCATAAGCGGGACGGGAGGCTTTGCGTCTGCACTGAGTCTGGCCTTTGGCAGCGCAAACATGGAGGCTTCACCGGCCACAGAGTCTTCTTTATTGGCGCGCCAGCAGACCATTCTGGCCGGACAAGCCCCTGCCAATGGGGCTACACAAATAACCAATATGGTCGAAGACGCCGTTCTTTCATCGAATATAACGCCCTTGGAAAACGCGTCTGTCCTTGCATCAGCACCTGAAGCCGAGGTTGCTCCTCAACCCGGCCTTGATTTTGACGCATCAGCCCAAACCAATGATGCGCCTGATCCGCAAGCAGCGAGCCTCACAGACTTGTTGTCTTCTGGGCAAACCACGACCACCATATCGTCTGGCGCTTCTCTTTCTTTAGAGGGCGATGCGCCCGATATGGATACAGTGGTGGCAACTGATCCCACGCTTCTGGTCCAAAATATCAGCACGGTCCCAAGTGCCGGGAACATCCAGACCGGCCTTCCCGCCGAAAACACAGCCGCGCCGAATATCTCGCTCAATCTGGCTGAAAAAGCTGATATAATGGCCGCTGCCGGTTTGCGCACCCAAGGCAGGAACACCGCTGCACCGTCGGGTGCCACGGCCCCTCTTGGGCAGGCAGGGCAGCAGCCAATACTAACCGCTGCGGCGACCGGTCCGAACGCTGGCTCAAATACTGGCTCAAATACTGGCCCTAATACTGGCCCGAACACTGGCCCGGCCGATGAGGCCACGGGCCAGTCCGGTGACGCACAAGCGCAATCCGTAACCACAAAAGCGGCCAGCCTGAATGTTGGTGCCGATCAAGCCTTTGGCACGGGGACCGATCAATCGGTCTCCACTGCCATAGATCAGAAAATGGCGGCCCCTTCCACAAAGGCTCCCGTCAACACGGCCCCCACCACCGATCCCGCCATTCTGGCTGAAATGGCACCCGTTTCCGCCGCCGCCACCACAGCGGAGACGGTGAAGGACAGCCTTGCCAAAACCACCCAGAATCCACAGTCTTTGACACAAGACCTGATGTCGTCTTCCGCCCCTTCGGCTATCGCATCGGCCTTGAATGAAGGTGGCGCGCGGGTTGACGACAAGGCTGTCAAGCAAGCGCTGGATGGGGATGCCAGTATCAACAGCGTCGGTGTCTTTTCGCGCAGTGCTTCAAAAGCAAATCAGGCCAGCCAAACTTTAGGCAGCGCACAAACCGCAATCATGACACCTCCACAGGGGCAAGCGCAGGCTCACGCGCAGGGACAAACCGCCAATGACCCTGCGGCCTTCTCGCAAGCCATCAAAGATGCAGGCGGTGATACGCTCCTTACCCAAGCGGACGCGCGCGCAGCAAACACGTCCCCGTCACTCACCGCCAATCCCGTGACCACAGCCGACGCGCCCATCAACCCCTTGTCCAGTCTGGAAGCCTTGGCTGCCCAAGCAAGCGGGCGGGTTCCAACGGACGGGACCATGGCTTTGCAAGGCAGTAGCGCCAGCACAGACAATGCCAGCCACCTGGCCCGCACACACAGCGAAAGCCCGGCGACACAAGTGGCAATGGGCATCGCAAAAGCCGCATCGGACGGCAAAACCCGTTTCACCATCCGGATGGACCCGCCAGAATTGGGCAAGATCGAAGTAAAGCTGGATCTGATGAAGGATGGCGGCGTGAAGGCGATCATTTCCGCCGACAACCGCGATGCTTATGACATGCTGCAACGGGATAGCCGCGCCCTGGAACGCCTGTTGAATGATGCAGGGCTGAAAACCGACAATAACAGCCTGAATTTCTCGTTCAATCAACAGGGTGGCAAAGATCCCGGTGCCGCTTTTGCGGGCTTTGACACAGGCGAACACGGGCACGGGCAAGAACAGGGCCAAACCCCTGAAAATACCGATCTCGGCCTCGCCCATAACGACCCGGATTTCGACCCACACACTCAAATGAACCTGGCCATCAATGATGGCCTGAACATTGTTGTCTGAAACGCTTTAGGACATTCAGATCATGGATATAGCAAGCATCACAGCCGGATTGTCGGGTCAGACAGAAACCGTTAGCAATGGTATTGCGCAGGATTTCGACACGTTTCTCACCCTGCTCACCACCCAATTGCAAAATCAGGACCCGCTGGAACCCACGGACAGCAATGAATTTACCCGCCAGCTTGTGTCATTCGCCGGTGTGGAACAGCAAATTCAGGCCAATGAAAATCTGCAGGATCTCTCTACCCTTACCGCTTTCAACCAAAACGCAGCGGCGGTGAATTATCTGGGCAAAACCGTCACCATCGCGGGCGATACCATCACCAATGATGGCAGCACGCCTTTAGGGTTTGAATATGACCTTCCTGTCACCGCCGACAAGGTTACGGTCCAGATTCTCAATGCCGATGGCGATGTGGTCTTCGAGCAGGATGGTGAAACCAATTTCGGTATCCACCGCATTGATCTCAGCTCCTTTGATGGGGAAACACCCGTCCCGGCGGGCCAATATTCTGTTCGGGTGGACGCAAGAGACGCGGACAACAAAGCCATCCAGACCAACAGCTTTGTCAGGGCACGCGTAGACGAGGTGGAAACCTCGGGCCTGACACCGCTTTTAACCATTGGCGGGCAACGAATCCCGTTACACCAGATTGCCGCTGTCGCAGCATAGACAGTCTGTTTCAGTTACAAGGAACGCAAAATCGCGTTTCCAATGGGCCACATAGATCGTTGCCCAACATGGCAGAAGCCTTTGTTTTCAAAAGGTTCAACCGGTCATTAGGGCCGAATACAGATAAGGGACGGCAAGCCCGTTACCCCTTATAAAAGAGGAGAGCACCATGGCTTTTGCAGCATTGTCTTCCGGCGTATCAGGCTTGACCGCTTTCACTGAAGGCATCGGCATCATTTCCGATAATATCGTCAATGTGAACACAGTGGGCTATAAAGAAACCCGCAGCCGCTTCACCACCCTTGTGACCGAAACCCAATCCACAACGCGCTTTTCACCGGGCGGCGTGGCTGCACGGGCACAAACATTGATCAGCGAGCAAGGCTTGTTGCGTTCCACCGCATCGCAAACCGATTTGGGGGTTGATGGCGCGGGCTTTTTCGTCGTCCGCGCAGCGCCTTCTGCCAATTCGCCGGATGGAGAAATTCAATTTACCCGCGCCGGGAACTTTACACCGGATTCCGCTGGCTTTCTCAAAAATACGGCGGGAAATTTTCTTCTCGGCTTTCCCATTGATTCACAGGGCAATATTCCCACCAATATCGGTGATCTGAGCACCCTTGAACCGATTAATGTCAGTGGCCTTACAGGGACGGCGGAAGCCACCTCGAATGTCAGCTTGCGCGCCAATCTTCAATCGTCACTGACAGCGACCACGACCGGCGGCTCCGGTGTGGGCGGCGTGGTGGCCCAGGGCGATCTGGCGGACGGCACCATTCCCCCGGATTTTGCACAAACCATTACCGTGTTCGACTCTCAAGGGAGCAGTCAGGGCCTTACTTTGGCAGCGGTCAAAACCGGCACCAATACCTTCCGTTTTGAAATTTTTGCGCAAGACCCCACGGCAATCAATGTGGCAGAAACACCGCCAGGCCTGGTCATGTCGGGCGAGATCAATTTCAATTCCGATGGGTCTTTGACCAGCTTCAATCAGGAATTCCCGAACGCTGTGCTGATCAACCCGGCCAACGGGCAACAAATTTCCCCAACAGCCAATCTTAATTTCGCGGGTGGGGCTTCCACCGAAACGGTCACCTTCAACTTTGGCCGTGCAGGCGACAATGATGGCATCACCCAGTTCGACAGCACATCGACCCTTATTTCGTCCAATGTGAATGGTGCGGTGTTTGGCAATGTGATCGGCACCAATATTTCGGAAGATGGCGTGGTCACGGCCCTGTTTGATAATGGCCTGTCCCGCGATGTGTTCCAGCTTCCGGTGGCGACATTCCCCAATCCCGATGGGCTGACCCGGCTTCAAGGCAATGCTTTCGGGGTTTCCGACAATTCGGGGAATTTCTCGGTGGTCTTACCCGGAACCGGTGGCGCCGGCACCATTGCGCCCTCTACTTTAGAAGCCTCTACGGTGGATCTGGCCGAAGAATTTGCTGATTTGATCGTCACACAACGATCCTTTTCGGCATCGACCCGGATTATTTCCGCGGCGGATGAAGTTCTGGAAGAACTGGTCCGGATCTAGCAGATTTTACGGCAAGTCTTCTATTTTGAAGGGCGGGGAGATCGTTTCCCCGCCCTTTTTCATATAAATTGGAACGATTATCGACCTGCCGTTAACCCATATTGTCGCGTCATTAACTTTCCCCTTTAGCGCTTTTTTAAACGGCCTTGCGCTAATCTCGTTTTTCCCAATCGGCAATGTGCGCAATCCAGGGCGCAGACCAAGGAATGAAGATGTGAGGCAAGTAATCGGACCGACAGGCGAGCCTTTAACGCTCGACGACCTTCCCCCAAAAAACACCAAACGCTGGGTAATCCGCCGGAAAGCGGAAGTTGTGGCGGCTGTCAGAGGGGGGCTTATTACCCTTGAAGATGCCTGCCGGCGCTATTCCTTATCCGTGGAAGAATTTCTTTCATGGCAACGGGCCATTGACCGCAATGGCCTGCCCGGCCTGCGCGTAACCCGCGCCCAACAATATCGTGAAGAGCCTCTGACAAATTAGATCAAGAGCGGCATAACCATTTCGTCTCCACAACCTTAACCACCCGTCTTTCCGCCATTTTTCGGGGCAGGCACCGCCGCCTGCCCTTTTGCAAAGGCGCCTCGATTCACTTATTTTCTTGTTTAGGGCCTTTAAAATTTCGGCCCTAACTGGGCAAAAAATGCCTATTATTAACCTGCTCTTTACCGTCATCCCCCTATCGTCGCTACGTTAAACGGTGTCGCAGCGGCACCGATATGTCAATTTGGTGGGGTGCCTGTGAATCGCTTGATACAATTGCTGGCCAGTTTTGGTGCCACACGCCTGATTGGAATGGGCGCTGTCGGGGCCGCCCTCATCGGATTTTTCCTGTTCATATCCTTGCGGCTGTCCGAACCGGACATGACATTGCTGTTCAGCAATCTCGACATGTCGGAAAGCGGCCAGATTGTCGAACAGTTGAAAGCCCAGAATATTCCATATCGCGTGGCCGATGGTGGCCGCACCATAATGGCCCCCGCAAACCAGGTGAATGAACTGCGCGTATCGCTGGCAGGGCAAGGCCTGGGCGGCGACATCATGGGCTATGAAATTTTCGACCGCTCCGATGGATTGGGCACCACCAGTTTTGTACAAAATATCAATCTGGTACGCGCCATCGAAGGAGAGCTTTCCCGCACCATCCGTGAAATCCGCTCTGTCGATTCTGCGCGGGTGCATATCGTTATGCCGGAACGCGCCCTTTTCTCTCGCGAAAAACGCGAGCCCACGGCCTCCATCGTTTTACGCACCCGCAACACTTTAGGGCAAAATCAGGTAGCGGCGGTTCAATCACTTGTGGCGGCGGCGGTGCCCGGCTTAAGCCCCTCCAATATCTCCATTGTCGATCAAAACGGCACCCTGCTCGCCCGCAGTGGTGAAGGCATGGCCATGCCCGGCATGGCCTCCAGCCTTGATGACAAGCGCCGCCGCATGGAAGAGCAACTGCGCACCCGCGTTGAATCGCTTTTAGAAGAAACCGTTGGCGTGGGTCGGGTCCGAACACAAGTGGCCGTTGAGCTGGAATTAAGCTCTGAAACCACCAATGAAGAATCCTATGATCCCGATAGCCAGGTGGCCCGATCCACCCGCACCATCGAAGAAAGCAATCTGGATCAGGACCGCGACCCGGCCAATGTCAGCGTGGGCAACAATCTTCCCGATGCCGGAGATGCGGACAATGCAGAAGCAACATCCCTCAACCGCTCCGATAAAGTGGATGAAACGGTCAATTTCGAGATTTCCCGCACGGTGCGCACACGGGTCAAGGAAAGTGGCGATATCAAGCGCCTGACCGTGGCTGTGGTGGTGGATGGGACCTATGCCGAAAACGACGATGGCACCCGCGTCTATCAGGAACGCTCTGCGGCCCAAATCGAGCAATTGGCCACTCTTGTGCGCTCGGCCATCGGATATGATGCCAATCGCGGCGATGTGGTGGAAGTGGTCAATCTGCCTTTTGTCCAGGAAGAGGTGCAAGGCACCGATGCAGCCGAGCCCTTCTCGCTATTGGGCCTGAACAAAGACGATCTTTATAATCTGTTGGAAATGCTGCTCTTGGGCATTGTGTCTTTGCTGGTTCTTCTGCTGGTGGTGCGCCCCTTGGTGAACCGGCTGATCCAGGCCATTCCCGATGCATCAACGGCCAATCAAGCACAACTTGAAGGCGCGCAAGCACATATGGCCTTGGCAGGGCCGCAAAGCTACCGGATCACCTCTGAACTGGAAAATGCCGCAGCCCAGGGCGACCCCCAAGCCATTGAGCAGCTTAATCTGGCTCGTTCTCAAGGGACCTTGCCCCCGCCTGCCAACACTGAGATCGATGTGGCCGGTGTGGATAACCGCTTGAAGGATTCCAGCATCAAGAAGGTTGGGGAAATCGTGCGCTCCCACCCTGAAGAAGCCGCCGCGATCATTCGTAGCTGGCTTTATGCGAAACAATAAATTTTCAAGGACCGCGCATCATCATGTCTGACGATAAAGAACTTTCCAAAATGTCCGGCCCGGAAAAAGCTGCGGCGTTCATGCTTGCCATCGGGGATGACTATGGCAAGCCGATCTGGGAAATGTTGAGCGAAGAAGAAGTGCGCGAATTGTCCGTTGCCATGTCCAATCTTGGACAGGTGAGCGCCCAAACCGTGGAAACTTTATTCAGCGGCTTTTCCGGTGAAGTCACAGGCGTCGGCTCTCTCAACGGGTCTTTCGATACCACCGAACGGCTGCTGGCCAAGATCCTTCCCGGTGACCGGGTCAGCACCATCATGGAGGAAATTCGCGGTCCTGCCGGTCGCACCATGTGGGACAAGCTGGGCAATGTGAACGAGATGGTTCTCGCGTCCTATCTGAAGAACGAATATCCCCAAACGGTTGCGGTGGTTCTGAACAAGATCAAACCTGAACATGCGGCGCGGGTTCTGTCGGTTCTGCCCGAAGATTTCTCCATGGAAGTGGTGATGCGGATGCTGCGCATGGAAGCGGTGCAAAAAGACATCATCGACAAAGTGGAACAAACCCTGCGTATCGAATTCATGAACAATCTGGCGCGCACCAGCCGCCGCGACAGCCATGAAACCATTGCGGAGATTTTCAATTTCCTCGACCGCAATTCCGAAACCCGCTTTCTGACGGCTTTGGAAGATCGTAACCGGGAAAGTGCCGAACGCATCCGCGCCTTGATGTTCACCTTTGAAGATCTGGCAAAGCTCGATCCCGGCGGGGTGCAAACCCTGCTGCGCAATGTGGACAAGGGCAAGCTGGCTTTGGCGCTGAAAGGGGCATCCGACACCCTGCGCGATCTGTTCTTTTCCAACATGTCGGAACGCGCTGCAAAAATCTTGCGCGAAGATATGGAAGCCATGGGACCTGTGCGTCTGCGCGATGTGGATGAAGCGCAAATGACCATGGTCAACAAGGCCAAGGATCTGGCGGAAGAAGGCGAAATCATGCTGACCGACAGCAAGGGCGAAGACGAACTCATCTATTAAAACAACATATCATCCTTCTTCCATAAGGATGAAAGAGACCGTGTGAAATCGGGAATGAGGCTAATGTGGCACCGGTAAAATACAATTTTGACACCAGCTTTGGCGACAGCCGGGCCGATGCCGTTCAAGAAGAACTGGATGCCTTGCGCCGCCAGATCGGCGAGGCGCGTGAAGAAGGCCGCCGGGAAGGCATGGCCGCAGGGCGCACACAAGCGCTTGGCGAACTGGAAGCCAGGATCGCGCAAACTCTTGACCGCATTTTGGCGTCTTGTGCCGAAATGGCCAAGCAAACCCGCCAGATTGAACAATCGCTGGAAGCGCAGGCAGCCAAACTGGCCCACGCCATTGCCATGACATTGGCCCCGTCTTTGATGCGCACCCATCCGCTTTCGGAAATTGAAGCGCTGGTGGCGGACTGTATGGATGGATGCCGCCGCGAACCGCGCATTGTGGTGCGGGTGCATGAAAGCCTGCTGGACCCCATCCAGAGCCGCCTTGACGCATTGAAGCTTACAGGAGGCTTTGCCGGTCAGGTGATCTTGTTGGCCGATCCGGATTTAGGGGTGCAGGACTGTCGCGTGGAATGGCCCGATGGCGGCGCGGAACGGGATATGAAGTCCCTTGAGAAACAGATTGGCGAAGCGGTACAGAAATTTCTCTCGCCCTATGAAAATCCTGACGCCCCCGATCCATCGGCCCCGTAATTTCAAACAATGACAAGCCGTACAGAGGACAGCACATGGCCGGTTTAGAAGACGAAAATGGCACAACGGCTCAGGGGGTTCCCCTTGATGATCTGCAATCGGACAATCCGCGCGGCAGTGTCGATGACGATCAGGAACAACGGAGCGCCCATGATCTGGAACCGGTGTTCGATGTGCCGGTGCGCGTTCAGGCCGTTTTGGGCCGCGCCAATCTGGAAGTGAGCCAGCTTTTGAAACTGGCCCCCGGTGCCGTTCTGGAACTGGACCGGAAAATCGGTGAAGCCATCGATATTTATGTGAACAACCGCTTGGTGGCCCGCGGCGAAGTGGTTTTGGTGGAAGACCATCTGGGCGTCACCATGACCGAAATCATCAAGACAGAAAGGACGTAACGCCCATGTCCGCCCTGATCGCGCTGCTGTCCGCTTTTGGTCTGCTTGGTGCTGCTATAGCACTGGGCGGGGCCCCTGCGGCCTTTATCAACGGGGCGGGAATCCTGATCGTTTTATTGGGCACCATGGCGGTTACGGCCATCAGCTTTTCCAGTCGCGAACTGGCCGATATGCCGCGTACGCTATGGCGGCTGATCACAGAACCGCAGCGCGATCCGACATTGGCGGCCCTGACAGTTTTGAAGCTGGCGGAACGGGCACGCAAAGATGGCATGATCGTGCTGAAAAAAATTCTGCCCTCCATGGACGACACACCCTTTCTCGCCAATGCCTGCCAGTTGATCCTTGATGGCTCCACGGCGGAAGAAGCCGAAGCGATTTTGCAACGGGAAAGCCATTCGGTGGCCAATCGCTATCTGCGCTCCATCGAAGTGTTGCGCCGCGCGGGCGAAGTGGCCCCGGCCATGGGCCTGATCGGCACCTTGATCGGCCTTGTGCAGATGCTTGGCTCGCTGGATGATCCCAGCTCCATTGGGCCGGCCATGGCCGTGGCGTTGCTCACCACCCTTTACGGGGCGATCATGGCCCATCTGGTGTTCATCCCCTTGGCCGCCAAAGCAGAGCGCATCGCATCGGACGAGACGTTGCTCAATACCGTTTATGCCATGGGGGCCACCTCTATCAGCCGCAAGGAAAATCCGCGTCGGCTGGAAATGCTGATCAACACCGTTTTGCCGCCCTCGAACAAAATCATGTACTTCAAATAACGACCAATCGTCCGACCGCCCGGTTTTGGCGGCAAGGGACAGGAGACAGACTATGCGCTTGCTGATCGTGGGAAAACTGGATGGCCAATTGGGGAATGCCTCGGCCATTGCCGTGAAAAATGGAGCCCGCGTCACCCATGCAACCGATGCACAAACCGCCCTTGAAACCCTGCGAAGCCGTGGGGCGGATCTGTTGATGGTGGATGTTGCTTTGGATATCAAGGCCATTGCCGCGCAGCTTAAAAGCGAGCATTTCTCCATCCCCATCGTCGCTTGCGGTATCGGCACCGAGGCCCGCGCGGCAGCCCAGGCCATCCGCGATGGCGCCAAGGAATATATCCCCTTGCCCCCCGATGCGGAATTGATCGCGGCCGTTTTGGAAGCCGTGGCCGATGAAAACGATACCTTCATCGTGCGCGATGCGGTGACACGGCAAGTGGTGCAACTGGCCGAACAGGTCGCCCCGTCAGAAGCCAGCATCCTGATCACCGGAGAATCCGGCACCGGTAAAGAAGTGTTTGCCCGCCTTGTGCACCGCAAATCCAATCGTGCCAAACAAACCTTCGTTTCGGTCAATTGCGCCGCCATTCCGGAAAATCTTTTGGAATCGGAACTGTTCGGCCATGAAAAAGGGGCCTTCACCGGAGCGGTTGCCCGGCGCATCGGTAAATTTGAAGAAGCCGATGGCGGAACGCTTTTGCTGGACGAAGTGTCGGAAATGGACATCCGCCTGCAAGCCAAGCTGTTACGCGCCATTCAGGAACGGGAAATCGACCGGGTCGGTGGCGCCCGTCCGGTCAAAGTGAATATCCGCATCATCGCCACATCGAACCGCGATTTGGCCGAGGAAGTGAAAAAAGGTACCTTCCGCGAAGATTTGCTGTTCCGGCTCAATGTGGTCAATCTTCGGGTGCCGCCCTTGCGCGAACGGCCCGCAGATATTGAAGCACTGGCAGATTATTTTGCCCGCAAATATTCCGATGTGAATGCCATTCCGTTCCGCCCGCTATCCGATGGCGCACGGACCTTGCTGCGCGCCTATAGCTGGAAAGGCAATGTGCGCGAATTGGAAAACACCCTGCATCGCGCGGTGTTATTGGCCAGCGGCGATGAAATCGGCCCCGAAGCAATCTCCCTGCCCGATGGCACCCGTCCGCAGATGACCGCGGCGGCAGAACAGCCACAGCAAAATGACGGCGAGATGATCGCAACGGGCGGTGCGCCTTTGGTGGGCCGCACAGTGGCCGATGTGGAACGGGATCTGATTATTGATACCTTGAAGCATTGCCTGGGCAACCGCACCCATGCCGCCAATATTCTGGGCATTTCCATCCGCACCTTGCGCAACAAGCTCAATCAATATCAGTCCGATGGTGTACCGGTACCGGCGCCCGGTGAAGGCGCGCGGGCCGCGTTTTGACCGCCCCAATCTGTTTTAAAAATCGGGATCACCATCCATGAGTGACGCCGTCACAAAATCACCGGACAAGGGAGCCGCCAGCGCCTCCGCCAGCTTGCGCTCTCTGTTTGGGGCGGCGCGGGGCACCGATGTAGCCATGGCCGTAGGGGTTATGGGCATCATTTTGATGCTGATCCTGCCCATGCCGTCTTGGCTGCTGGATTTTGCATTGGCCACCTCCATCACCTTTTCCGTGATGGTTTTGATGACCAGCCTGTTCATTGAAAAACCGCTTCAGCTTTCCTCCTTCCCGACCATTTTGCTGATCGCGACCATGTTGCGGCTGTCGCTCAATCTGGCCTCGACGCGGTTGATATTGGCCAAAGGCCATGAAGGCACCGATGCCGCGGGCCATGTGATCCAGGCATTTGGCGAATTTTTGATGGGCGGCACGGTGGTCATTGGCGTGATCGTTTTCGCCATTCTGGTGATCGTCAATTTCGTGGTGATTACCAAAGGCTCGGGGCGCATCGCCGAAGTGGCGGCGCGTTTTTCCCTTGATGCCATGCCCGGCAAGCAAATGGCCATCGATGCTGACCTGTCGGCGGGCCTGATCAATGAAACCGATGCCAAGGCCCGGCGCAAGGAACTGGAAGACGAAAGCGGCTTTTTCGGCTCCATGGACGGGGCGGCGAAATTTGTGCGCGGCGATGCCATCGCCGGCTTGCTGATTACCTTCATCAATGTGATTGGCGGCATGGTGGTGGGCATTGCCATCAACGACATGTCGTTCACCGATGCCGTCAACCGCTATACAGTGCTAACGGTGGGCGATGGTCTTGTGAGCCAGATCCCCGCCCTGATCGTTTCTGTGGCCGCCGGTATGCTGGTGACCAAGGCCAAGGCCGAAGGCTCTACCGACAAGGCCCTGACAGAGCAGCTTACCGCCTATCCCAAGGCTTTGGGCATTTCCGCAGCCTTGCTGGTTTTGCTGGGCTTGATGCCCGGCCTTCCCTTTTTGCCCTTTGCCCTTTTGGGCGGCGGTCTGGGCTATGTCACCTTTGCCATCGACCGCAAAACCCGTGTGGCAAAAGAACAGACGGATTTGACGCAGGCGCAAGAAAGCAAAGCCGAAAAGCCAAAAGAAGAGCCCATTTCATCGGCACTGGCCATTGATATGGTGCGGCTGGAACTGGGCTATGGATTGCTGCAATTAATTAATGAAAACAGCGGATATCGGCTGACAGACCAGATCAAGGCCCTGCGTCGCCAGATGGCTAGTGAAATGGGTTTTGTGATGCCATCGGTGCGTATTCTGGACAATATGCAGCTTCCCACCAACAGCTATTCCCTGCGTATCAAGGAAACCGAAGCGGCACGCGGCGAAGTACGCCCCGGCTTTTTGCTGGTGATGGACCCGCGCGGCGAGCCTGTAAACATGCCCGGCGAACGCACAACCGAACCGGCCTTTGGACTGCCCGCCACCTGGGTTGAAGAAAGCATGCGCGAAGAGGCGTCCTTCCGTGGCCATACGGTGGTGGATGCGGCCACCGTGGTGACCACCCATCTGACCGAAGTTATCAAAGACAATATGCCTGATCTGCTATCCTATGCAGAAACGCAAAAGCTTTTGGATGATCTGCCCAGCGCCCAGCAAAAGCTGGTCAATGATCTGGTGCCCAATATGGTCAGTGTGTCCACTATCCAGCGGGTTCTTCAAGCCTTGCTCAGCGAACGGGTGTCTATCCGCGATCTGCCGACCATTCTGGAAGGCATTGCCGAAACGGCGGGTGGCACGCAAAATATCGTCCTCATCACCGAACATGTGCGCTCTCGCCTTGCCCGGCAATTGTCTTCTTCCCATACCGGAGACAATGGCTTCATTCCACTCTTGACCCTCTCGCCGAAATGGGAGCAAGCCTATGCTGAATCCTTGGTGGGCCAAGGGGAAGAACGTCAATTGGCCATGGCCCCTTCGGCACTGCAAGAGTTTATGAACGATCTGAGAGAGGCTTATGACAAAATGGCGCAGCGGGGAGAAACACCCGTTTTGCTGACAAGTCCGGGCATTCGCCCTTATGTACGATCCATCATTGAACGGGTTCGCCCGGCCACCACCGTTTTATCGCAAAGTGAAATTCATCCAAAGGCGAAGATCCGCACTTTGGGGCAGGTATAAAGCCGCATAAACGCATTGAAGAAATAAGGAACAGGGACGTTCATGCGTCTTAAATCATTCAGCGCCAAATCGATGAAAGAGGTCATGGCCGAGGTCCGCGAGGCCATGGGACCGGACGCCATCATCATCTCTGTCGAGCAAAGCTCCACAGGCGGCGGCGTGCGCGTGACAGCCGCGGTGGATGGCGATCAATCACCGCCACGCGAAGTCACGACGCCGCAAACCCGGCCCGCACCCGCCACGGAAGACAATCAGCGCGGCCCGTCTTTTATCACCCCGGAATTCGATATAGCGGATCTGAAGGCCATCATCGGCCATCATGGCCTGCCTTATGATTTGGCGGAACGGGTGATGGATGCCGCAAAAAGCTTCGATGCCGCCTCTTTGGCCGATGCGCTGGCCCATGCTTTTGACAGCCTGATCGGCTTTTCGCCCTTGGGGCTTTCTCTGCCGCGCCCCATCATGCTGGTGGGGCCACCGGGGGCCGGAAAAACCGTATCGGCAGCGAAATTGGCGGCGGAAGCGCGGGTCCATGGCCATTCCGTGAAACTGATCACCACCGATATGGTGAAATCCGGCGGCGTGCACCAACTGGATCATTATGCCAAATTGATGGATCTGGATATCGGCACGGCGCAAACCGCCGAAGATCTTGTAACCACGATCGAGCGGGATCGCCCCGCCGAATTGACCTTGATCGACAGCTGCGGCGTCAATCCTTATTCCATGGATGAGCTGGAACGTCTGGTGCGCTTGTTGAAAGCCGCCGATGCGGAGCCGGTTCTGGTGTTGCCTGCGGGCCTTGATCCTGCGGAAAGCGCCGATATCGGTGAAATTTTTGCCCAAATGGGGGCACGGCGCTTCATTGCCACCCGCCTTGACGGGGCGCGGCGCTATGCCAGCCTGTTGACCATTGCCCGCGGCGGTCGTTTGGCGCTGGCCGGTCTTAGCCGTAGCCCCTTTGTGGCCGAACCCTTGGAAACGCCGGCACCTTTGATGCTGGCGCGATTGTTTGCCACCCTGCCCACGGCCCTTTCCCGTAAACGCGCAAAAGAGCGGATGAGTTGAGATGACGCCCATATCCAAAGACCATCTGGAACGAAAACTGATCACCGTTGCATCGGGTAAGGGCGGGGTTGGAAAGACCTGGCTGTCCACCACCCTTGCGCATGTTCTTGCCCGCTCTGGCCGCCGTGTGCTGTTGTTCGATGGCGATCTGGGATTGGCCAATGTGGATATCCAGCTTGGGCTGACGCCCGAGCGCGATATTGGCGATGTGATCAATGGCACCCGTAGCATTGCCGAGGCGATCACCGTTTATGGCGAAGAAGATTTTGGTCGCGGCTGTTATCATGTTTTGGCGGGCAAATCCGGCTCCGGCGCCTTGGGCAATCTTACTCGCGAAACGCTGTTATCCTTGCGGGCCGGCTTGATCGCCATTGCCGCCGATTATGATCACGTCATCCTTGATCTGGCAGCTGGCATCGATCCGTCTGTCACCATCCTGTCGCGCCATAAGGGCCTGATCCTGACGGTCATGAGCCCCGACCCCACCTCTCTCACCGATGCCTATGCCTTTATCAAACTGACAGTGCAGCGCGCGCCGGAAGCGGATATCCGCGTGGTGGTCAATCAAGCCACCAACAAGCGCGAAGGAGAACGCACCTATGAAGCCATCCGCAAGGTGTGCCAAACTTTTTTGAAAACCAATCCGCCGCTGGCGGCCATTGTGCGCTTTGATACCAAAGTACGCGATGCCATTCGCCATCAAGTGCCGCTTTTGGTACGCCATCCGCAAACAGATGCCGCCAATGGCATTGATGAAATTGTGCGCTTGCTGGTCAGCCCCACCCCTGCCCAATAAACAAATGCAAATGCGCAATTGTACGCGGGCAGGGCATGGGCTATTGTCCGCGCGATTCTCAATAAGGGCCGCGTCCCCTCTTTAATCCGGATGGGATGCGCACTCGTTCATGCCGTCATGGGCGGGCCGGACAGGAGCCGTTATGTCGCGTCGCAACAAAATCTATGAAGGCAAGGCCAAAATTCTGTATGAAGGCCCCGATCCGGGAACCCTGATCCAGTATTTCAAAGACGACGCAACCGCATTCAATGCACAAAAGCGGGCCACCTTGCAGGGCAAAGGGGTTCTGAACAACCGTATTTCAGAATATGTGTTCACCCAACTGGCCACCATCGGTATTCCCACACATTTTGTGCGCAGCCTCTCCATGCGTGAACAGCTTGTGCGCGCCGTGGAAATCATTCCCGTTGAAGTGGTGATCCGCAATATCGCCGCCGGGTCCATCTGCAAACGGCTTGGGCTGGAAGAAGGCACGCCCCTCCCCCGTGCCATTGTCGAATATTATTATAAAGATGATGCGCTGGGCGATCCGATGGTGGGCGAAGAACATATCACCGCCTTTGGCTGGGCGCAGGATTTCGAAATGGATGAAATCATCCATATGGCCTTGCGCATCAATGATTTCCTGAGCGGATTGTTCACCGGAATCGGCATCAAGCTGGTGGATTTCAAGCTGGAATTCGGACGCTTCTACACCGAAGAGCATGTCCAGATCATTCTTGCCGATGAAATCAGCCCCGATGGCTGCCGCCTTTGGGATATGAAAACCAACGAAAAGCTGGATAAAGACCGCTTTCGCCGGGATTTGGGCGGCGAGATCGAGGCTTATCAGGAAGTGGCCCGACGCATGGGCGTCTTGCCCAGCGCCGATATCCGCGACATTGCAGAAGGCGAAAACCGTAAAAAACGAAAAGGATGAACCAGATGAAGGCGCGCGTTCATATCACGCTCAAATCAGGGGTTTTGGACCCGCAGGGCAAAGCCATTCATCATGCGCTGGACAGTTTGGGGTTTTCCGGTGTCGATGATGTGCGCCAAGGCAAATATATCGAGCTGGACCTTCAAGAAACGGACCGGGAAAAAGCCCGCGCCGATGTTGAAGATATGTGCCGGAAATTGCTCGCCAACACAGTGATCGAACGCTTTTCCATCGATCTGGACTAATTCCCGAAGGAGCCTTGCCATGAAAGCCGCCCTGATCACCTTTCCCGGCTCCAATTGTGATCGTGATATGGCTGTGGCCATCAAATCGGTCACGGGACGCGCTCCCATTGCTGTTTGGCATAGTGAAACTACGTTGGGAGACGTGGATTTCATCGCATTGCCCGGCGGGTTTTCTTATGGCGATTATTTGCGGTGCGGGGCCATTGCCGCACGGTCGGGCATTATCCCGGAAATCATCCGCGCCGGCAAACGCGGCGTGCCGATTCTGGGGATATGCAATGGCTTCCAGATCCTTACGGAAATTGGTCTTTTGCCCGGGGCGCTGATGCGCAATGCCGGGCTTCATTTTATCTGCCGCGACGTGCCTTTGCGCGTGGAAACCAGCCAAAGCGTTTTTACCGGCGGATATCGCACCGGCTCGGTGGTGCATATGCCGGTCGCCCATCATGATGGCAATTATTTCGTCGATCCCGACCAACAAAAGCGGCTGGACGATGAAGACCGCATTGCATGGCGCTATTGCACCAAATCCGGTGAGGTGACCCCCCAGGCCAATATCAACGGATCGGTGGGCAATATCGCCGGTGTGTTGAACGAAAGCCGCACCATTCTGGGGATGATGCCCCATCCCGAACGGATGATAGAATCCGCGCATGGCGGCACCGATGGCCGTCCGCTGTTTGAAAGCGCCTTGTCGATGCTCGCCACTCTTTGATCTGCCTTTTGATTTATGGACCCTCGCGCTTATGTCTGATGTTATCACCCCTGCCATCATCCAGGAGCACGGCCTGAACGAAGAAGAATATGCCCGTATCGAGCGGGTATTGGGACGCGCCCCAAATCTTTTGGAACTGGGCATCTATTCGGTGATGTGGTCCGAGCATTGTTCCTATAAATCGTCCCGCCTGCATCTCAAAAAACTGCCGACCAAAGCCCCTTGGGTGATCTGCGGACCGGGAGAAAATGCCGGCGTCGTGGATATCGGCGATGGGCAGGCCGCCATTTTCAAAATGGAAAGTCACAATCACCCCAGCTTCATCGAACCTTATCAGGGGGCTGCCACCGGTGTTGGCGGCATATTGCGCGATGTGTTCACCATGGGCGCGCGCCCGGTGGCCAATATGAATGCCCTGCGCTTTGGTGCGCCCGAACATCTTAAAACCCGGCATTTATTATCGGGCGTGGTGGCGGGTATTGGCGGCTATGGTAATTGCGTGGGTGTGCCCACTGTGGGCGGTGAAACCGATTTCCACCCCAGCTATAATGGCAATATTCTGGTCAATGCCATGACGGTGGGTGTCGCCGAAATTGACAAAATCTTCTATTCTGCGGCGGCAGGCATCGGAAATTCGGTGGTCTATGTGGGGTCCAGAACCGGGCGCGACGGTATTCACGGCGCCACCATGGCCTCAACGGAATTCAGCGAAGATACGGAAGAAAAACGCCCCACGGTGCAGGTGGGCGATCCGTTCACGGAAAAACGGCTGATCGAAGCCTGCCTTGAATTGATGAGCACCGATGCCATCATCGCCATTCAGGATATGGGGGCCGCAGGGCTTACCTCGTCTTCTGTGGAAATGGCCTCGAAAGGCGGCGTGGGCTTTGCGCTGGACCTGTCGAAGGTCCCCTGCCGTGAAGACGGCATGCAGCCCTATGAAATGATGCTGTCGGAAAGCCAGGAACGCATGTTGATGGTTCTAAAGCCGGGGCATGAGGCCGAGGCGCAGGCCATCTTCCGCAAATGGGAACTGGATTTTGCGGTGATCGGCCAGATCACCGACAGCGGCAATCTCAGCCTGACATTCGAAGGGGACCTCGTTGCCGATATCCCCGTGCCCAGCCTGACCGATGATGCGCCCATTTATGACCGCCCACATGTCCAGCCCAGCCGGCGTGCCCCCCTTAGCCCCGATCAAGTGGCCCGACCCGATGATTATGGCGCGGCTTTGCTGCAATTGATGGGCGGGCCCAATCTATCGTCGCGCCGGTGGATATGGGAACAATATGACCATATGGTCATGGCCGATACCATCCAGCGGCCCGGCGGCGATGCCGCTGTGGTGCGGGTGCATGGCACCCAAAAGGCACTGGCTATTTCCACCGACTGCACCCCCCGCTATGTGGCCGCCGACCCGAAAGAAGGGGGCAAGCAGGCCGTAGCAGAAACCTGGCGCAATCTAACCGCTGTGGGCGCCACCCCCCTTGCCATCACCGATTGTCTGAATTTCGGCAATCCCGAACGGCCGCAGATCATGGGGCAGTTCGTTGGCGCCATCGAGGGCATGGCCGAAGCCTGCCACGCTTTGGACTATCCCGTGGTATCGGGCAATGTGTCTTTATATAATGAAACCAACGGCACCGGTATCTTGCCAACGCCCGCCATCGGTGGTGTGGGGCTGTTGAAAAACGCCCAGCGCATGGCAGGATTGGCCTTTCGCCGCACAGGCGACCGCCTGATCCTGATTGGCGAGACAAAAGGCCATCTGGGCAGTTCGCTATATATGATGGACTGTCTGGGCCGCGAAGATGGCACGCCGCCGCCGGTGGATCTGGTTGCCGAACGTAAAAATGGCGATTTCGTGCGATCCCAGATCGAAGCCGGCCTTCTGGATGCGGTGCATGATCTGTCCAGCGGCGGTTTGGCCGCCTCCCTTTGCGAAATGGCGCTGGCCGGAAATATGGGAGCACGCATCGATCTCGCCCCGCTTTCCTTGCCCGCCCATGCCGCCCTGTTTGGCGAGGATCAGGCGCGGTATTTGCTGGCCGTCTCAAAGGACAACCTCGCAGAAATTCTGGCCTTGGCCGAAAAAGCCGGGATTGATGCGGTGGATTTGGGGGAAACGGGCGGATCGTCCATTCACATTGCGGATGTTCTGGATGTGCCTCTTGATGATTTGCGTAAGGCCCATGAAGGCTGGATGCCCCAATTCATGGCCCGTGCCGACCTTTAAAAGACCGCACGCATCGGGCCATATCCCTAAAGCGCTTGAGACATAGTGCCACTCTCATTAGATAGAGGGAGTGGACTGTTTTTATAATAAGAGGAAATCTCCCCATGGCCATGAGCGCAAACGAGATCGAAACAATGATCAAAGACGCCCTGCCCGGCGCCAGCGTTGACATTCAGGATTTGCGCGGCGATGGCGATCATTATGCAGCCCATGTGGTTTATGAAGGCTTTAGAGGATTGCCGCGCGTCAAACAGCACCAGATGGTCTATAACGCCTTGCAAGGCCGTATGGGCGGTGTTCTTCATGCTTTGGCGTTACAAACATCGGCCCCGAAAGAATAACGAGCAAGACAATCGAAAAATCAAGACTGGACAAAAACGGTCCAGCTTCACATATCCGGTGCAATGCCACCCTATGAATGGAGTCCGATAATGACCGAAACCACCCATGACCGCATTGCCAATGATGTGAAAGCCGACGATGTTGTGCTGTTCATGAAAGGCACACCGGTTTTCCCGCAATGCGGATTTTCCTCTGTCGTGGTCCAGATTCTGTCGCATATAGGGGTTCCGTTCAAATCCTATGACGTGCTCTCCGATCAGGAATTGCGTCAGGGGATCAAGGAATTTTCCGATTGGCCGACCATTCCCCAGCTTTATGTGAAGGGTGAATTTGTCGGCGGCTGTGACATCATCCGTGAGATGTTCGAAAATGGCGAATTGAGCGAATTGCTGGAAGAAAAAGGCATCACCGCCAAAGCCTGACCCTTCGATCAAAGGGAAACGGCCCCAGCCCCCCTTAAAATCCTGTTCTATCAAGCACGACTATCCCCATCAGCCCGCCGGACAGATGATCCAGCGGGCTGATTTTTGCGCCCTTAGCGCCTTTGGAGCAAAGGCCGGCATCAAATGATCGTCGGCAAAAATATCATCTTGATACATATCGAATAAGTATATATTGCTATTTCATATATTCAGAATATGCCAAATGGAGACGACCGTGACAAAAGCTGCCCCTGTTCTTGCCCTTATCCTTTCTGCGTTTGCCCTATCGGCCTGTTCCATTTCGGTGGATGAAAACGGCTATGAGCGCCATATGGCCTACAAAGAGAGCAGCAACGGAATCGAAATGGGGGAAACCCGCATCACCATCGAACAGCCCGCCCCCACACGCGGAGCAGCAGCGGCGGAAATGGATCGGATGATGCAGTCATTGCGCGATCGGCAATGTGTGATTGTTTCCGCACATAGCTGGCGGCGTTTGCGCACAGAAAGCGGCCCTGATCTTTATGGCCTGCGCCTATCGGCCTCTTGCCCCGATCATGCGCCGATTCTTTAAAATAACCGGAATAATGTGAAGAGGGCGGCAGCCCCGCCCCCTTCAATCCACATAACCCAAGGTCGGGATCTTCAGCACCTCCCCGCAATGCTTGCAATGCACCGCATCGGGATCATGCTTGCTCAGCCCGCAATTCGGGCAGGGATAATTGACCTTGCCGGGCCGGAAAATGGTTTGCACCAAGCGCAAAAACAACGCCACGCCAAACACCATGATCAACACGGATAAAAACCGCCCCCACGCCCCCTCCAGAGTGATATCGCCAAATCCTGTGGTGGTCAGCGTTGCCACGGTAAAATAAAGCGCATCGATATAGGTGCGGATTCCCTCATTGCGGCCCACCTCCACCACATAAACAACGGCGGCGGTCACAAACAAAAAGACAAACAAGTTGATGGCCGATTCGATCAGATCTTCATTGCGGCGAAACCACAAGGCTTCCTTTCGCAGTTCTTTCAGCAAATGATAAGAACGCAGCAATCGCAACATTCTGAGAACCCGCATGAAAGCCAAATTCTCGATAATGATCGGCGCGACCAAAGACACGATCACAATCAGATCGGCCATGGATACAATGCGCAAAGCCGCTCGCCATGCACGATTGGCAATAATCAGCCGGGCAATATAATCAAGGCTCAAAACAACGGCGACACCATAGCCAATCAAGCGCATCCAGGGCTGTGGCTGCATCATGGAGGTGGCCAGAAAAAAACCGATGGTCAGGATATCAAAGCCCAATAGCGTGAAGCGAAAGCGCTGGGCGGCCTCTGTTTCCCCATAATACCAGCTGCGCAACCAGGCCTCCAGATTCTGCAGCGGCTCTACAGCGTCTTCCTTTTCAGCCTCTTGCTCCATCGGACATCCTTTCATCCATGGGCCTCATTGCTGTCACACCAGCCCTGATCCATCCCGGATTTCGCCCCCCCATGTGACGCATCCAGAGTCAGGCCCCATTAAATGCACGCTTGTGATGATCTTGGAAAGGGTGAGATGCAGGAAGAAGGCCTGTAAACAAAAGGCGCCCCGATGAGAGGCTTGCCAGACAGCAAAGTGCCCGCCCCAAGATAACTCTTCGAGCAGGCACATATTTCATGGCTTCCGGTACTCGATCAAAGAATACCAAGGCTTGAAAAGACATCCGCCACATCATCGGCAAAACGGGCGGATTTTGACACGATGGGAACCGTATCGGGCAAGCCATCCAGCTTGGGATGGCCGCGCTTTTCACTGGTCAAAAGCGCCACGGGAATCCCTTTTGTCGATGGCATAACGCTAAGCGCACAGGCAAAATCAATCCCCGTAAGCTCTGGCATATAATTGGAGACGATCACCAGATCGGGCCGCATTTGCGCCGCCAATGCCAGCGCATCCACCGTGGAGCGCACATTGACGATCCGATAGCCACATTCCGCCAGCTCTCTGGTTACAAAATGTGTCGCCGCCCCTTCGGTCATCACCAGCATCAGTTCGACATCACGGACTTCCACATCCTCGACCTCGAACGATCCTTTCGCAGGCAAACGGCGACAGAACGCCGCAATCTGCTGCGGCGTGGCATTGAGATTGCCTTCCAAAGCCTCACTGATCCGGTCAATGAACACCTGACATTCATCCAGAACCCGACCTTCCAGATGATTGGCACTTTCCAGATAATCTTCAAAACGGTGGGCAAGAACCTTGATCATGTTCACACCAATGCTGGCCGCCAATCCCTTGATGGAATGGGCATGCTGGCGCAGCACCGCACGTACCGTTGCCTCTTCAAGCCGTTTGTGCTGCACATCCTTTATAAGGGATGTCATTTGTGTGCAGCGATCCTCGATGGCATCCAGCGCTTCTTGCGCCGCCTCTTCAAGGCTGGGAAGGTCCAAAGTCATAAGGTCATCTAACTCCTGTACAAAGCCGGTCACGAAACCAAAGCCGAGAATAGAAGCAAAGGGTCAAAAAAACTCTAACGAAACATCGTCAAGGATATGCGTCACAGTGCTTGACAATTCGCTGTCTGGCTCTATGTTTGCGCCTTCGATTCTGCCGGTGGGATTTGGCCCTCCGGCGTCACCTTTGACAAGACGTTGGAGTTCGCCCGATGGCCAAGCCAAATGGCATTAAAATCAAACTTCTGAGCAGTGCGGGAACCGGTTATTTTTATGTGACCAAGAAAAATCCACGCACAATGACGGAAAAATTGACTCTGCGGAAATACGATCCAGTCGTCCGCAAGCATGTGGATTTCAAAGAAGCCAAAATCAAATAAGGTCTTCTTTATCCTGCAAAAAAAGCCGGAGCCTAAATGGGTTCCGGCTTTTTTTATATCTGGAAAAAAGCGCCAAAAGCGCTCAGGCCGCGTTGGCAATCACCACGCGGTTGCGCCCGTCATGCTTGGCTTGGTACAGGGCGGAATCGGCCCGTTCCAGCAAATCTGCCGTGGTGAGAATACCATCGGTAATGCAGGCAAGCCCCAGACTCACGGTGATATTGATGTTCGTCCCGTCAGCAAGGGTGAAGGGCGTGTTGCTGATTGTTTGACGCAACCGCTCTGCAATCATCTCCGCGTCCGACTCCACCGTATCGGGCATCACCACCACAAATTCTTCCCCGCCATAACGCGCCGCCAAATCGACGCCGCGCACATTCCGCGCGATCCTTTTTGCAAATTCATGCAGGATTTCATCCCCCGCCGCATGGCCATAGGTATCGTTCACGGGCTTGAAATGGTCGATATCCAGCATCGCCAAAGACAGCGGCTTTGATGCCTGCCGGGCATGGCGCAGCAGCGTTTCCAGATGGCTGTTCATATAATGGCGGTTATAAAGCCCGGTCACCGCATCGGTGGTGGCAAGCTGCATGGACAAATGGAAATTTTCCCACAAACGGTCAGAATAGCGCTTTCGACGCACCTGTGTGCGGGCACGGGCGGTCAGTTCCAACCGCTCTACAGGCGGGATCAGATAATCGTTCACGCCCATTTCAAGCGCCCGGACAAGCTGCTTTGAACCGCGCTCGCAATCATCCACCACCACCAGAATGGGAACATGGCGGGTTTCTTCAAAGGACCGCAATTTCGAGCAAATCCACAAGCCGTCGGTTTCCCGCATGGATAAAGACACGATAACCAGATCGTAATTTTTCTCCCGCGCCCGTTCCGCCACATTTTCACCGCCGGTCGAATGGGTGATAGTGGCGATTTCAGAGAGCATCTGCCCCACCCGCTTGGCGACTTTTTCATTGTCGTCCACCAACAGGATCGAGGTGTTGGACGGCACAAATGTCTCAGGCACATCCTCGGATTTGTTCCATCCCAGCATCGCCCCTGTATTTTCACGGTTTTTCAGCTCATCCATCATCACTTTCAAACGGACAAGCGACTTCACGCGGGCAAATAGGGAAATGTCATCAATGGGCTTGGTTAAAAAATCTTCGGCCCCCGCCTCCAAACCGGCGATTTTATCGCTCATCTGATCCAGGGCTGTGACCATGATCACCGGAATATGGTTGGTAACAGGGTCTTCCTTGATTTTCCGGCACACCTCGAACCCGTTCATGCCGGGCATCATCACATCAAGCAAAACGATATCCGGCTGCTCACGCTGAACGATCTCCAGAGCTTCAAGCCCGGAGGTGGCACTTAGGACATCAAAATATTCACTGGTGAGCTTGGCTTCCAGAAGTTTCACATTCGGAAGAACATCATCCACAACCAGCACACGTGCTGTCATTCACTTCCACCCGTAAACTGCTTGATCGTCTCTAAAAACTGTTCAACGGAAATGGGTTTTGCAATATAGGCTTCGCATCCGCCTTCACGGATCTTTTCCTCGTCACCCTTCATTGCAAAAGCCGTTACAGCGACCACAGGAATTCCGCGCAGATCTTCATCTTCCTTGATCCACTTGGTCACTTCCAATCCGGATACTTCAGGAAGCTGGATATCCATCAAAATCAGATCCGGCGCATGCTCCCTCGCAAGCTCAAGCGCCGCCATACCATCGCGGGTCTGGATCGTCTCATAATTGTGAGCTTCCAACAGGTCGCAAAAGAGCTTCATATTCAGCTCATTATCCTCGACCACGAGAATTTTTTTCGACATTACGTTCCGATCAATATCCCATCAAGCTACAATGATATGCACCATAAATATCGTCGCCCCCATATTATTCTATTATAATTCCGACCCCGGACGACAATATTCTATACTAGTGGTGCAATCCTAAAGAAAGGTTTATCCCATAATTTCCATTCCGAAACATTACAAGACCGCCCGACCTGCCAATAAGGAGGAGGCGTCTGTTATCGCCTTGAATGCTTTAACATTTATCTTGTCCGAAGACTCTTTGCGTCTCCGCTTTCTGGATCTGACCGGACTTGAAGGCGGTGATGTGCGCGACCGCATAGCGGACCCACGGTTTTTGGGTGCGGTTCTTGATTTCCTGATGGGGCACGAGCCAGACCTTTTGGCCTTCGCACAGGGGCAAAATCTGCCACCGGAATCCGCGGTCCATGCCCGCCATATTTTAATGGGCGGTGAGTAAAAAAACGCACGCATCGCGCTTTAATCGCCACCATCGATGGATTAGGCTTGAGCCCCATTTCTGCCTGTTGCAAACCTGTCTTTTATGACTCCGGCCCCAAAAGCGATCAAATGACCACACACGCCTCGCAAAACCCAAACAAACCAAGCCCGATCGAACGCCTTGCGCACGATCCCCATAAGCCTTTGATTATCTGCGATGCGGACGAGGTGCTTTTGGAATTTGCCAAACCGCTTGAAATCTGGCTGCGTGGCCGCGGGCTTTATCTGGAGCTGAAAAGTTTTGCCCTTGAAGGCAATATCCGCCGCATTGACGACAAAAGCCCTCTTTCCAAAGAAGAGGTTCGCATATTGGTCGATGATTTTCTTGACCATGTGGTGGATCGTGCCAAGCCCACAATGGGAGCAACATCAGCGGTCCGGCGCCTGCGGGAATCCTGTTCTATGGTGGTTTTGACCAACATTCCCCATCATTTGCGCCATCGCCGGCAACTGGCTATGAAAGCCGCCGGGATCGACCTTCCCGTCTTGTCCAATGTCGGTGAAAAAGGCCCCATGGTTGCCAAGCTGATCCACGATCACAAAGCCCCGGTGTTGTTTCTTGATGATATGCCCGGCCACCACAGCTCGGTGGCGAAATACGCCAATCACGCCCATCGCATCCATTTCGTTGCCGATATGCGTTTGGCCCGCATAATCGACCCCGCACTCGACAGCCATCACCGCATTGACCGTTGGGATGCCTGTGTTGATTATATCGAAACCCATCTCACTTTTAGCGGACAGTAAAATTCTATGACCATGCATATTGGTATCGACCTTGGCGGAACCAAAATCGAAATCGCCGCACTTTCCCCTGATGGCACAGAGCTGCTGCGTATGCGCAAGCCTGCCCCGTCGCGGGATTATGACCAGACGGTGCGCACCATTGCCGATCTGGTAGGGGAAGTGCAGCAAAAACTGGAACGCCCCGGCACTGTAGGCATCGGAACGCCCGGAACCGTTTCACGCCGTACGGGATTGATGAAAAACGCCTATGCAACAGCGCTCAATGACCGCCCGTTCAAAGCCGATATAGAAGCCATGCTGGGCCGTCCCATCAAGCTGGCCAATGACGGCAATTGCTTTGCGCTTTCCGAAGCCATTGATGGCGCGGGCAAGGATGCGGATGTGGTCTTTGGCGTGATTGTCGGAACCGGTTGCGGAGGCGGCCTTGTGGTCAATCGCCATGTTCTGGAAGGGGTCAATTCCATCGCCGGAGAATGGGGCCACAATCCCCTGCCCGCCCCCGATGACAGCGAGCGCGCGGGCTTTTCCCATTATGATGGCGGCGAAGGCACCATCGAAGCGTTTTTGTGCGGTGCCGGATTGGTGCATGATTATAAAAGGGTGTTTGGCGAAACGCTGACAGCGCCGGAAATCGCTGCCGCCGACACTCCCCAGAAAGAACAGACGATGGTGCGCTATGAACAGCGCATGGCAAAGGCTTTGGCCTCGGTGATCAATCTGGTGGACCCGCAGGTGATTGTCTTGGGTGGTGGGCTTTCCAATATCGAACGGTTATATGATAATGTCCCGAAATATTGGGGGGATTGGGTATTTTCCGATCATGTGGAAACCCAATTGAAACCCAATGTTCACGGCGATAGCTCCGGGGTGCGGGGTGCGGCATGGCTATGGGTGGAGTCATAAACAAGGCTCTATGCCGCGATTGCCATCACCGGTTTATCGCGGCAAGGCGGTGCCCCGATTGCGGCAGCCCCCGGCATATCCACCATCCAGAAATCGACAGTCTTGGGATTGCCCATGTGGATTGTGATGCGTTTTATGCGGCTGTGGAAAAACGCGACAATCCAAGCCTTGCAGACAAACCGCTGATCATTGGCGGTAACAGCGATCGCGGTGTGGTTTCCACCGCCTGCTATATTGCGCGTACCTATGGCGTTCATTCCGCCATGCCGATGGTTCAGGCACGTAAACTCTGCCCCCATGCGGTGATCTTGAAACCGGATATGGAGCGCTACCGCATTGCCAGCCGCGCCGTGCGTAATTTGATGGATGCGCTGACCCCTTTGGTGGAGCCTTTATCACTGGATGAAGCCTTTCTGGACCTGACCGGAACCGAAGCCCTGCACGGCCTGAGCCCTGCCGAACAACTGGCGCGCCTTGCCAGCGATGTTGAAAAAACCATAGGGATTTCCTTATCCGTAGGCCTTAGCCACAATAAATTTCTCGCTAAAATCGCCTCCGATCTTAAAAAACCGCGCGGCTTTTCCATCATTGGAAAGGCCGAAACGCTGGACTTTCTGGCCCGCCAGAAGGTGTCGTTGATTTGGGGAGTGGGCAAAGCCATGTGCGACCGGCTGCACAATGATGGCATCACCCATATCGGCCAATTACAACAGATGGAAGAAGCCGATTTGTTGCGGCGCTATAGCAGCTTTGGCGGAAAGCTTTGGCGGCTGGCACGGGGCATAGATGACCGCCAGATCGTTACCGGAACCGCCCCGAAAAGCGTCTCTGCGGAAACCACTTTCGAGCATGATATAGCCGACTATGAAACATTGGAAATCCACCTTTGGAAGCAATGTGAACGCTTGTCCAAAGCCTTGAAGAAAAAGGATCTGGCCGCAGGCACCGTCACCTTGAAACTGAAAACCGCGCAGCACCGGCAAATCACCCGGTCGCGTGCACTGTTCAGCCCCAGTCAATTGGCCGACCGCTTGTTTGAAATGGGTCAGGCCCTGTTAAAGCCGGAATGTCGAGACCAGATCCCCTATCGCCTATTGGGCATAACGGGCACCAATTTTACCCCGGCCCAAATGGGGGATACCCCCGATTTTTTGCAGCCGGAAAAAGATCGCCACGCCAAAGCCGAACGAACCATGGACCAGATCAATGCGCGCTTTGGCACCCAAATGGTCAAAAAAGGCCGCTCCGTTTAAAGCCCTAGCCCACAGGTTGCCTCGGCAAGCTTGGCCTTGCGCCCGGCAAAACTTTCCAAAGCACGGTTAATTTTTGGCAGTCTTTCAATATTTTGGCCATGGAAAGTGCAGAAATATTGAATTGGCATGAAAGCTGCTTTGTAAACCAAACAAGATGGACAGACTGCCGATTGAGGATATTCGATTATGAGCCACGCACTTATGGCAAATGTACAAATCGACAAAAACCCGGCCCCGATCACAGATCATCTGGCGGGTCAGATTGCCTCATCTCCCCTTGCCTCCAACCTGTTTCAAAAGCGGGTATTGGGCAAAGCGCAGCCGAAAGTTGACAGGAAAGCGAAAAGCCAGAATGTGGATTTGATTGCCGAATTCCTGACCTATGCGGCGGCCACCGAACAAAAACTGGCCGAACAGGAAGAACGCATCGCCTATCTGGAAGCCCTGTCCCACACTGATGAACTGACAAAGCTGGCCAATCGCCGCGCCTTTGAAATCGCGCTGGAGCAGGCCCTTGGCCATGCCAAGCGCTTCGATCAACACGGCATCATTGCGCTGTTTGATCTGGATGGTTTCAAGGAAATAAACGATCAGCACGGCCATGAAGCCGGTGATCTGGTGTTGAAAACCATCGCCAATTTGCTGGCCAGCAGCGTGCGCTCCATTGATTGCGCGGCGCGGCTCGGGGGCGATGAATTTGCGATTCTCTTAAGCCCATGCAAGCCATTGGGCGGCACCCGCGCCTTACAAAGGCTGCAACATGCCATCGAACAGCAATCCATCCCCTATAACGGGCACAGCCTGACAGTTGGTGCCAGCCTTGGTCTTCATGTCTTTGACCATAAAAGCACCCTGCGTGATCTGATTTTCCAAGCAGACCGGGCCATGTATCAAAACAAGCGCATGCGTAAACAACTGGCAAACAAAAGCCTGTGCCAAGCTGTTTGAAGCATTTGCTCCGCCGAGCCTGAAGCCGTTATCACATAAACAGGAAGACTCTGGCTCACCAGCCTTTTGCCTGTTAATCACTGCTCTGAACCTTCTTTCCGGATTAAAAGGGAGTGCTGTGATGACGATAGAAAAACGGCTTTTGGAACTGGGCATTGACCTGCCTACCCCCGCAAAGGCAGTTGCCAATTATGTGCCTTTCGTGGTGAGCGGCAATCTGGTCAGCATTTCCGGCCAATTGCCCATGACAAACGACGGACCAAAAAAAGGAAAAGTGGGCGTCGATCTGGATGTTGAAGAAGCCGAACAGGCCGCACGGCTGTGCGCCATCAATATCATCGCCCAACTGAAAGCCGCCTGCGGGGGCGATCTTGAGCGCGTCAAACGCATTGTGAAGCTGGGCGGATTCGTCAATTGCACCGACGGCTTCGATCAACAGCCACAAATCGTCAATGGTGCCTCGAATCTGATGGTTGAAGTGTTTGGCGATAAAGGCCGCCATTCCCGCTCGGCTGTGGGGGTGAATGCTCTCCCCTTGAATGTGCCTGTGGAAATTGACGCCTTGGTAGAAATCGACTGACCATCAAGCGATGAGCATGTCGGGCACATCTCTTAAACTGCATAGCCGTATCACGGACTTTGATGCGGCCCTTTGGGATGGCATGACGGATGGTCATCCCTTTTTGCGTCATGCTTTTTTAGCGTCCCTCGAAGAGACGGGATGTGTCCGCGCCGAAACCGGTTGGCTGCCCCGCCATCTGGGCCTTTATGACGAAAGCGGCGCAACGCTTTTGGGGGCCATGCCCTGTTATATAAAGGGACATTCATATGGCGAATATGTGTTTGACCATGCTTGGGCCGATGCATGGCAACGGGCTGGCGGGCACTATTATCCTAAATATCAAGTCTCCATTCCCTTCACCCCAGTCACCGCGCCCAAATTGCTTGTGGCAGCCGGACAGCCGGTTGAAAACATTCAGGCACATTTATTGGATGGCTTGGCCGCCCTTACCGATCAACAAGGGTTTTCCAGCGCCCATCTGACCTTTCTGCCGCAGGAACAGGCACAAAAGGCAGAAGCGCAGGGCTATTTGCTGCGCACGGACCAGCAGTTCCACTGGACCAATAATGGCTATGACAGCTTTGAAGACTTTTTGAAGGATCTGTCCTCAAGAAAGCGCAAGCAGATCCGCAAAGAACGCCGCGAAGCGCTGGCGGGCGGCATCCGCATCCAGATGGTAGAGGGCAAAGATATCACCGAAAGCCATTGGGATGTCTTTTACCGCTTTTATATGGATACCGGCAGCCGCAAATGGGGCACGCCCTATCTTGATCGGGCGTTTTTCTCTGCCATTGGCCAAAAGATGCCTGAACAGATTGTGCTGTTTTTTTGCCATAAGGCGGGCAATATCATTGCCGGTGCGCTGAATTTTCTAGGGCCGGAGCGGCTTTATGGCCGTTATTGGGGCTGTCTGGAAGATCACCCCTTTTTGCATTTTGAAACCTGTTATTATCAGGCCATCGACTATGCCATCGCCCATGGCTTGCAATTTGTGGAAGCCGGCGCCCAAGGCCCGCATAAGCTGGCACGGGGCTATACCCCCGTCAAAACATGGTCGGCCCATTGGATATCCGACCCCGGATTCCGCCAGGCCGTGGCGCGTTATCTTGAAACGGAACGCATGGATGTGGAGGAAACCGTCGCTTATCTGGGGGAGCACAGCCCGTTTAAAAAGGCGTGATATAAGCGCCTGATCGCTGGCAATTAAAGCTCTGCTTCAGAGGTCATACGGGTGATGGAGACGCCGATTTTTTCACCCACCATCATGATCTCGCCCCGCGCCACAAGCTCGCCATTGGCATAGATCCAGCATTCATCTTCATGCTTGGCATCCAGATCAATCACCGCCCCGCGGCCCATTTTCAGCAATTGCCGGATCGGCATTTCCGCCCGACCCAAAACCACCGATATATCCACTTGTACGCGTTTGACGGCACTCATCTTTGTGCTTGGCTCCATTTGTTTTCCCCACATTTGCAGGTCATGGTTTCTATTCCGTTAAGAGCGCCGCCAAGGCTTGCATCCCGCCCCCATTCAGGCGTATCGAAATGCCATGGAACAGACCAAAGTGAAAAGCCCCCAATCGATGGCTTCCACCAAAATCGAGTGGCGCACCGATACAGGCCTTGTGCCCTATCCGGATGCCTTGGCCGCCATGGAAGACCGCGTGGCCGCCATTCGGGCGGGCAGCGCCCCGGAACAGGTGTGGCTGCTAGAGCATCCACCGCTTTATACGGCAGGCACCAGCGCACGGGAGAGCGATCTTTTGGCCCCCAAACGCTTCCCTGTTTATCAAGCGGGGCGCGGTGGACAATATACCTATCACGGACCGGGGCAACGCATTGCCTATGTGATGCTGGACCTGAAACAACGCGGGGCCGATCTGCGGCGCTATATAAAAGATCTGGAACACTGGATCATTGACAGTCTGGCGGAATTTGGCGTTCAGGGCGATGTGCGCGAAGGCCGTGTTGGCGTGTGGGTTACCCGCCCCGACGGGCGGGAAGAAAAAATCGCCGCCATCGGGGTGCGCGTGCGACGCTGGGTCAGCTTTCACGGAATCTCGCTGAATGTGTCGCCTGATCTCACGCATTTTTCCGGTATCGTGCCCTGCGGCATCACGGAACACGGGGTTACATCCCTGCACGCGCTGGGGGTAAAAGCCAGCATGGAAGATGTAGATAACGCCCTTCAACACCACTTCCACCGGATCTTCCCGCCGATTTCTTGAAATATTCGCATCGGTGTGCCGCTTTCCCTTGAAAAACCTGCGCCAAATGGCCACACTCCGTCCCACGTTCCTGGGGGAGCTTCACGTTAGAAGCTGAGAGGCCGATAGCCGCAAATTTTGCGGCCGCACGGCGACCCTTCGAACCTGACCAGGTTCAAACCTGCGAAGGGAACGGACGGTTACGGGGCCGAAACAATATGCTTCAAGCATAGGTTTTGGCCAATACTGCCCGCATATGCTTCCCTGAGCGCCTGGTCCCCTCGTCGAACCAAGCAGCGATGCTGCGCCTTGTGACCTGGAGACTGAGCGATGCCCGATAGCCAAGCCCCGATTACGGTAACCACTGGCCCTTTGCCAGCCTCGCGCCGTGTGTATGTGGACGGCACCCTAAACGGTGTGCGCGTGCCTATGCGTGAAATCACGTTGCACCCCACCGCCAAAGAACCGCCGGTCATGGTGTATGACACCTCTGGCCCATTTACCGACCCCGACCAATCCATCGACATTGAAGCGGGCGTACCGCGCATCCGCGAGCCATGGATTCGCGCCCGCAAAGATGTGGAAGATTATCCCGGACGCGAAGTAAAACCCGAAGACAATGGCAATGTATCCGAACGCCATCTGGCGCGGGAATTTCCTAAAAAACACAGCCCCTTGCGCGCGCTTTCCGGCAAGCGCCCGACCCAGCTTGAATATGCCCGCGCGGGCATCATCACGGAAGAAATGGAATATATCGCCATCCGTGAAAATCTGGGCCGTTCCGAAACCATGCCAGCGGGCGACCGTGATAATGGCGAAGGCTTCGGTGCCCATATTCCCGATTTTATCACGCCGGAATTTGTGCGTTCGGAAGTGGCGGCAGGCCGTGCCATCATTCCCGCCAATATCAACCATCCAGAAGCCGAGCCGATGATCATCGGCCGCAATTTTCTGGTGAAAATCAACGCCAATATCGGCAATTCCGCCGTGTCGTCCTCTATCGCCGAGGAAGTGGACAAAATGGTATGGGCCATCCGCTGGGGTGCCGATACCATCATGGATCTGTCCACGGGCCGCAATATCCACAATACCCGCGAATGGATTATCCGCAATTCGCCGGTGCCGGTGGGAACGGTGCCCATCTATCAGGCTTTGGAAAAAGTCGGCGGCGTGGCAGAGGACCTGACATGGGAAATCTTCCGCGACACCCTGATCGAACAAGCCGAACAGGGCGTCGATTATTTTACCATCCATGCGGGCGTGCGGCTGCCCTATATTCCGCTCACGGCAAAGCGTGTCACCGGTATTGTATCGCGCGGTGGCTCGATCATGGCCAAATGGTGCCTGGCCCATCATAAGGAAAGCTTCCTTTACGAGCATTTCGAAGAGATTTGCGAGATCATGGCGGCTTATGATGTCTCTTTCTCATTGGGAGATGGTCTGCGCCCCGGCTCCATTGCCGATGCAAATGATGCTGCCCAATTCGCCGAACTGAAAACACTGGGCGAGCTGACGGAAGTGGCATGGAAACACGGCTGTCAGGTGATGGTGGAAGGCCCCGGCCATGTGCCGATGCACAAAATCAAAGAAAATATGGACAAGCAATTGGAGGCTTGCCACGGCGCACCTTTCTATACGCTTGGGCCGCTCACGACAGATATTGCACCGGGCTATGATCATATCACCTCCGGTATCGGGGCGGCGATGATCGGTTGGTTCGGCACCGCCATGCTGTGTTATGTGACCCCGAAAGAGCATCTGGGCTTGCCAAACCGCAATGATGTGAAAGAAGGCGTGATCACCTATAAGATCGCCGCCCATGCTGCCGATCTGGCAAAAGGCCATCCCACGGCCAAAGCCCGCGACGATGCCCTAAGCCGGGCACGCTTTGAATTCAGATGGGAAGATCAGTTCAATCTCAGCCTTGATCCCGAACGGGCGCGAGAATTCCACGATCAGACCCTGCCCAAAGAAGCGCATAAAACAGCGCATTTCTGTTCGATGTGCGGGCCGAAATTCTGTTCCATGGCCATTTCGCAAGAAATCCGCGATTTCGCCAAGCTGCAAAATGATAGCGGCGAAAGCATCAAAGATGCCCAGGCCGGAATGCAGGAAATGTCGGCCGAATTCAAAAAGAAAGGCTCTGAAATTTACCTTGAAACCAAGGGTTGATTTCAGCGCAGCATAAAACGGAGAAAACGAAAAACGGCAGGGAGCATCGCGCTTCCTGCCGTTTTTTCTTTCACTATCGCCGAATTTTGTGCTTATCGCTTTTGCACAAACTCGGCGCGCAGAACGAGGCCCTTGATGCCTTCATGGCGGCAATCGATTTCCTGATTGTCATCGGTCAGGCGGATGGATTTGATCACCGTTCCGCGCTTTAAGGTTTGGCCAGCGCCTTTTACCTTCAGATCCTTGATCAGGGTGACGCTATCGCCATCGGCCAGCACATTGCCCACGGCATCGCGCACTTCACGGGCCTTGGCGGCTTTTTCAGCAGCCTCTTCAGGGCTAAGCCATTCCCCCGTTGCTTCATCATAAACATAGGCGCCATCGCCCGCATCCGTCATGGCGGTTCCTTATCTGATTCTCACTATATCCAATGGTGAAGCCTTGGCTGTAACGCCCGCGCAGGCTTTGGTCAACACCCTCCGCCCATTGCGACAATGCGCGCACTCCAAACAGATGCAACCAACTACTGCCCATCGCCATCCACGAGATTTTCGACAGGATCGAAAGCTTTGAGCCACGTACCCAGCTTGCAATCAAAAAGTGCCCCCTTATCCTTGCCGATGGCCAGAATACCGCCGGTGATGAAGGTTACCTTGATGATTTCCGATTTGGCATCAAACACTTCCCAGCGCTGCCCGCCCCTGTTCCATGCGGCAACAGTGGTACGGGTTTGCAGATAAACGCAGGTGGCATCCGGCACTCCTGATCCGCTGGCCGGTGCGGCGGGCGCAGAGGAACAACAGCAGCACCATTTTGAAGATCCGCCGCCCCCATTGCCATTTCCGCCATTGCCATTTCCGCCACCATCATCATCGTCGTCGTCATCGTCCTTATCATCGGGCTCGTCGCAATCATTGCCGGGATGATTACCGCCGGGCTTTTTCTTACCATCCCGAAGCCGACGCGCTTCCTTCTCCAGATTGATCGCCTCGCGCCGTGCCTCTTCTTTTGCTCCTTCGGCAATCAAATCATCAAGCCGCGCGATTCGATCATCCACCTGCCCCAGATCGATATCGGGATTCAACTCCTGAGCGATCTCGATTTTTTTCTTGATGCGCTCCAGTTCTTTTTTTGTATCCTCCACCCGCTTCAAGCCACGTTTTCCCGCGCTCATGACCCTCTCCCATTGCCTGTGACAATCATCGAAAAACCCAATAAATTTATCGCATTACCACTTATTTCGCTATTTTTTTCTGTATAATATATTTGCCGCCATAAAATCTGACAGACAAAGCCGCATAGATTATTATTCGAACATTCAATGAATATTCTATCTTATCAACAGCTTGGGAGGGCAGGCATGCTCAACATCTATCTCACCTTCGATGGCAATGCGAAAGCAGCCTTCGACTTTTACAAATCCGTTTTCGGGGGGACTTTTCCGAATTTGCCACCTTTGAAGAGGCACCCGCCGATATGAATGTCCCGGACAGCTATAAAAATCGGGTGATGCATGTGTCTTTGGCCATTGGCGACAGCACCCTGATGGCCAGCGACCATGTTCCCGGCTGTGGTCCGGCTCTCGTTAAAGGCAATGATTTCGCCATTTCCATCACCGGCAAAAGCAAAGACCATTGCGACACGCTATTTGCAAAGCTGTCTAAGGGTGGTGAGGTGAAAATGCCGCTCGATGAAACCTTCTGGGGCGCTTATTTCGGCATGTGGACCGACCAATTCGGCATCAACTGGATGATCAATTACCAATTGCCGCAAGACTGACTTTATCTACACAAATAAACCTGCAAAAAGCCTCTCTCACCGTGCATCTCATCGTCCGGACAATGGATAGAGACTGTGCATGGCCCCTCGCCTTTCTGCTTTATTTGTGCCGCCCCATATCTGTGGGGGATTGCATGAAGGGGCCCTAGGCGGTTATAGAACCGGCAGGAACACCGCATCTCTGTGCGTGACAGTGGATCGGATTTTGGCGGAGACGAATGACTATGCAACATGCCCGAATTTATCGCCCTTCAAAATCAGCCATGACATCAGGCAAACGCAACACCCACAAATGGGTTTTGGAATTCGTCTCCACGACACCACAGGTCATTGACCCCCTGATGGGTTGGACAGGCACCAAAGATACCAAAAAGCAGATCAAGCTGCGCTTCCCCACCAAGGAAGAGGCACTGGCCTATGCCAAAAAATATGGTATTGCTGCCGAAATTCTGCCCGAGCACAGCAGAATGCGTATCATCAAGCCCTATGCGGATAATTTCAAATAAGCCGCGCTTTGGTCACGCCCCACAGGCCCCGTAGCTCAATTGGATAGAGCACCTGCCTTCTAAGCAGGTTGTTGCAGGTTCGAGTCCTGCCGGGGTCGCCAACTCCCCATCTTCTTGAATACGCGCTGCGTTAAACGCTTCAGGCTGCCTCGCACCTTATGGGAGTGGCGAGGCTACATGCGTCCGCGTCCACGCCAGCCAAGAACACCTGTCACAACCGCCAGCACAAGCGCGACGATCAAAATAATCACCGCAAAGTCTGCGGAAAGATCGGCGATGCCGCCAAAACCGAAAAATGCGGCCACCAACGCAATAAGAAGAAAGAAAATAGCCCAGCCGAACATATCTTGGTTCCTTTCTGATAGGGTGACCCAAGAGCTTTAAAATAAACTCTTGGGTAAAATGACTTAACTTGCGTCGTCCTCGATTTCCTCACCAACGGATTCAATATCCTCCCCCGCACCCTCGATAGTGTTGCATGCGGCTACACTCAGCCCACCCAGCACCGTCAAAACGGCAAGCATCCCAAAGCGGCGCACCATCTCGGTATAGGTCATTTTAAAGTCCTTATCCTGTTTCCACACCATATCTACGATTTTTATGTGTGATTAGTTCGCACTCAAAATCCATAATATTTCATTTTTTAATTTAGCCTTGACTCTAATTAGCTGATTATCTAATTAGATAGATATGAAAATAAACCACGTCCTCAAAGCCCTATCGCACCCAATCCGCAGAGCTATCATTGCTTATCTGCGCAATGGTTCCATGACAGCGGGTGCATTGGCCGAAAAATTCGATGTCTCTAAACCCACCATGTCGACCCATTTCGCCGCCCTGAAAGAGGCTGGGTTGATCACGGCGGAGCGCGACGGCGTGACGATCCATTATCGCCTGAACGCCACTGTGGCTGAAGAAGCCATTGGCATGCTGATGGGTTTGTTCGGAACCCAACATATGCCTTCAGTGCAAGAGCAGCCCCCTGCCCCCGAAGAAACGGAGAATGAGATATGAAACGCATCATAGGCCTTGCTGCGACCATCGTTGTTGTTGCCTTAATTCTAGGGCTGTGGCTAAGCACCGGCACAGGTGACAGCATTGCAGCCAAAAGCGCCGCCAAGTTGGGCCTTCCCCCTGCTTTCGGGCCTTATATTTTCCCGGTGTTCGGGGGCCTTTATCTGCTGCTTGTCAGCCTGTCGAAACTTGGTTGGCCACAAGGTGATGGCTTGTCCCGCGGGGTCAGCAAATCCCGTATGCCTATGGTGATGGGCTTATTGTTCGGGCCGCTGCTCGCCTTATTGCTGCAAACCTATTCAGGACTTCAGCAATTTGATCTGATTGATAAAAATGGCATGATGATGGGCCTTGCCATCCTTGATGTGCTGTTCTTTTTGTTCATGGGAAATTATATGACCACGGTGACATGGCAAAGCCGCATCGGCTTTCGCTCGCCATGGACCATGAAAAGCGAGCAGGTCTGGGTGAAATCTCACCGGATTTTGGGCCGTGGGCTGGTGGTCATGTCCTTTCTGGCCCTTGTTTTACTGGCCTTCATGGATCCAAAAACGGTGATCTTTGTCCATTTAGGAACGGTCATTGGATTGAAGCTGGTGGTCTATCTCAATTCCTATCATCTATGGCGCAAAGCGCGGCTGCAAAGCGCCTGATCTCTTTGACATAGAAGGATAAATCTCATGCTTAAGGCACCCAACGCCCGAACTATGTCTACACCGCACGGCTCAGCTGTTCTTGCCCTCATGTCTCTTTTTATCTTGAGCGCCATTGTTCTGGTTTATGGTTTTATCAATCCAGCGCCTGCCCAGGCCGAGGAGGCTCAAAGTACTGGAACACCCCCGATCTGGACGGTAAAAAACGCCGACACAATGCTTTATCTGGTAGGTACGGTTCAGCTTTTGCCGCCAGATCTAAGCTGGCGCTCTGCCACCTTTGATGATGCGCTAAGCACTGCTGACAGCCTGATTCTGGAAAGCGATCCAAGGCCAGAAGCCCGTAGCGACCTCCAAAAATTGATCCCCCAATTGGGCGTGCTGAGGGATGGCCGTACCCTGACTGACCTGTTGAGCGAAGAGCAGGCGGCGGCTGTTTATGACTTGGCCACAGAGCTTTCTATTCCCTTGCCCGCCATGAACCCATTGAAACCCTGGCTGGCCTCCATCCAGCTTGGCTCCATGGCAGCAATGAAGCGCGGTTACATGTCTCGACAAGGCGTGGCAGAAACACTCGTGGAAGCGGCGGGAAAAGCTGACACACCCCTGATATTTCTGGAACAGGCTAGCGATCAATTACATGTTCTGGCGGATCTGTCCGAGCCGCTTCAAATCGGCATGCTGATGCGCAGCGTGGAAGAAATCCGCAAAACCGAGTTCCAAAATGACAGGATCATCGACCTTTGGTCCAAAGGCGATATGGAAACCTTGGCGGACTACCTTCACGGCGAAAACGGTGTGTGGTCCGATGAAGCAGTATATCAGGCCATGGTGGTACAGCGGAATAGGGATTGGGCCAACCAGATCGACGCCGTCATGAAAAACCAGCAAGGGACGCCCCTTGTCGCCGTGGGAATTGGCCATCTGGTGGGGAAAGATGCCCTGCCCAAAATGCTTGCGAAAAAAGGATATCAGGTGCTGCGCATCGAATAAGGAAAACGAATAGCAGCGAGGAAAAGCGGCTGAGGTGCCTTCGGGAAAGCGTCAGCCGCTTTTGAGATATTTCACCGCCGCATCGCGTTCGAATAAATAAAGCAAGACCCGCAAAGCATCGGCGCGGGGGCCTTTCAGATCAGGATCGCGGGCAATCACAAGACGCGCTTCATCGCGGGCGAATTCCATCAGATCGCTATGAGCTTCCAGATCCGCCAGCCGGAATTCCGGCATCCCCGATTGTCGGGTCCCCAGCATTTCCCCCGCCCCGCGCAGCCGCAAATCTTCTTCCGCAATAAGAAAGCCATCTTCGGTTTCGCGCATGATATTAAGCCGTGACCGCGCCACGTCCCCCGCATCTGCCGCGCGCAACAGCATACATGTGGACGATCCCGCCCCGCGCCCCACCCGGCCCCGCAATTGATGCAATTGGGCAAGGCCGAAGCGCTCGGCATGTTCGATCACCATGATGGTGGCATTGGGCACATCCACCCCCACCTCGATCACCGTTGTGGCCACCAGAACGGACAAATCCCCCGCCTTGAACGCCGCCATCACGGCATCTTTTTCGGCGCTTTTCATGCGGCCATGCACCAGCCCGACTTTTGCCCCCAAAAGCTGTTGTAAATGGGCAAAGCGATCTTCAGCGGCGGCCAGATCGCTTTTTTCCGTCAGTTCCACCAAAGGGCACACCCAGTATATCTGCGCACCGGACCCCACCGCGCGGACAATGCCCTCGACCACCTCTGGCAACCGGTCCAAAGACACCACCCGCGTATCGATCGGCTTTCTGCCGGGCGGCTTTTCCATGATCCGGCTTACATCCATATCGCCATAAATAGTCATGGTCAGGGTGCGCGGAATGGGGGTGGCCGTCATCACCAGAACATCGGCCCCACGCTTTGATTTTTCCGCCAAAGCCAGCCTTTGAAACACTCCGAACCGGTGCTGTTCATCCACCACGACAAAGGCCAGATCGGCAAAATCTACATCCCCCGTCAGCAGCGCATGGGTGCCCACCAAAATATCAATTTCGCCACCTGCCAAGCGGCTCAGAATATCGGCGCGCGCCCGGCCCTTGATGCGCCCTGTCAGAATCTCCATCCGCAGGCCCGCCTTCTCGGCCATGGATTTCAATGTGTCGAAATGCTGGCGGGCGAGAATTTCCGTGGGAGCCAAAAAGGCCGCCTGCCCGCCTGCCTCTACCGCCCCCGCCATCGCCAGCAAGGCAAGGATGGTTTTGCCCGATCCCACATCGCCTTGCACCAAGCGCAACATGGCAGAGGGATCGGCCATATCCGCTTCGATCTCTGCCATGACATGGACCTGATCATTGGTCAGCTGCCATGGCAAGGCATCAAGAATAGCGCGTTTCAATCTGCCCGAAGGCCGCAAAGACCGCCCCCGGCTTTTACGGGCCCGATGCCGCACCAGCGCCAATGCCAATTGATTGGCCAGCAATTCATCATAGGCCAAGCGCCGGCGGGCGGCGGTAACTGCTTCAAGGTCTGCTTGTGATTGCGGCGCATGGACGGCATCAAGAGCGTGTTTCCAGTTAGAGAAACCTTCCCGTGCCACCAGATCCGGGTCCGACCATTCCGGCAGATCCGGTGCCAAAGAAAGCGCCCCTTCCACCGCCCGACGCACCGGCTTTTGCCCCAATCCTTGCGTGAGCGGATAAAGCGGCTCCAAAGCAGGGAGGCTGTCTTCTTCTTCGGGTTTGACGATATAATCGGGATGGGTGATCTGCGGGCGATCCTGAAACAGTTCCACCCGCCCCGAAATCAACCGGGTGCTGCCTTCGGGCAAGGTGCGGACAAGCCAATCGGCGCGGGCATGAAAGAATACCAGCGTTAAAAAGCCGCTGTCATCGCGCATGATGACCCGATATGGCCCGCGGTGCCGTGTGGGCGGCTGATGATGATCCACCACCAGCGATAATGTGACCACCTCGCCTTCTTTCACTTGCGCCACTTTTGGCCGGGCGCGGCGGTCCACAAGGCCGGTGGGCAAATGCCACAACAAATCCACCACCCGCCCGCCGGTCAGGCGCTCGAACAAAGCTTTATTGCGCGGGCCAACGCCCGGCAGCGTTGTGACATCGGCAAACAAGGGAAACAGGATGGTGGGGCGCATGAGCGGTCGATCCAAAGACTATAGTGGCTTAGCGACGACCCGGCCGATTACGCCATTCTTCTTCAAGAAGCGCATAATAATGATCGTCGAGCCATTCGCCATAGCATAGAAAACTTTTTCTGAAGATGCCTTCGCGGCGAAAGCCCAAAGCTTCCACAAGTCGGCTCGATGCCCGGTTGGGAGCGGCAATGGTGGCCACAAGGCGGTGCAGGCCATGATCGCCGAACAAATGATCCACCATGATCCCCACCGCTTCGCCCGCCATTCCACGGCCTTGGAATTCATCCAAAAGCCGATAGCCGATTTCCGCTTGATGGGGGCCGGGAACACCAAAGCCCACGCCTATGTCTCCCGCCGTTTTTCCTGTGGGGCGATCGACGATGGCATATTGATACCAGCCGCCTGACGGCCCTTGTTCGCCGGGTTTTTTCGTTTTCATTTCCAAAACCACATCCCGCGCCCACCCTTCGGTATCGGGGTTCTCCCAGCCGGTATAGCGATTGGCCTCAACCCCGGTGCGGGCCGCCACCAAAGCGTCTATGTCGCAGTCATCCAGAGGCCGTAAAAGCAGCCGGGCATTTTTTTCAAGTGTTGGCGTTTGGGTGGTCATGGCGTGTCCTATCCCATCAAATGATCAAACGGCCTGTACCGCAATTGGCGGCTATCCTGAAACGCCATGCCCGTCTTGGCAAGCCGCAAGAGCATATTGCCTCCTTGGCGCTGGACCGGCGGCCTTCGCGCTTTTATAGTCCGCCGCGTCTTTGACCCTGACGCTTCGCCCTTGGCCCCTTCTTTTCTTGATGAGATCCCCATGTCTGAAAATCTGCCAACCGCCGATATCGATCTCGAAAACCGTCGCAAACGGCTGGTCTTTCGTGCCTGGCACCGGGGGGTGAAGGAAGCCGATATCATCATCGGCACCTTTGTGCGCACCCATGTGGAAAGCTGGGATCACGAACAGATTGCATGGTTTGAGCGGCTTTTGGAAGAAAGCGACCGTGATATTCTGGCCTGGATCATGAAATCCGAACCGGTGCCTGATATCTTTGACACCCCCTGTCTTCACGATATGCAAAAGCTGGATTATGTGAGCATCGGGGATTAGGCCATGGCGGATTTGGCTGCATTATTGAAAGCCGACCGTCCTCAAACCCTTGCGGGCGTGCCGGAAGGCTTTGATGCGCTGGTGCTTGGCGATCTTGCACAGGCCGCCCAATCGCGCCTTGGCGCCGTGTCTTTGCTGCATATCGCCCGCGAAGATCGCCGCATCAGTGAACTGACAGAGCAAATCGCCTTTTTCGCGCCGGAAATAGAGGTGATCGCCCTTCCTGCATGGGATTGCCTGCCTTATGACCGGGTTTCTCCCAATGGCGAAATCATGGCCCGGCGCATGGCGGCGCTCACCCGCCTTGCCACCATGAAGCCATCTGGCCCGCGCATTGTTCTGACCACCGTTTCAGCCGCCCTGCAGCGGGTTCCTGCGCGCGATTTTGTCACCTCGCAAAGTTTTTGCGCAAAGCCCGGTGACAGCATCGACATATCGGCCCTTACCGCCTTCTTGACCAAAGGCGGCTATAGCCGTTCCAGCCAGGTGACCGAACCCGGCGAATTTGCCCAGCGCGGCGGTTTGATCGACATTTTTCCACCCGATGCGCGCAGCCCTATCCGGCTGGACCTGTTTGGCGATGAGCTGGATCAACTGCGGTGTTTTGATCCTTTAAGCCAACGCACCACGGGCAAACTGGACCGGATCGACCTTCGTCCGGTTGGCGAGTTCGCTCTGGATGAAACCGCAATCCGCCGCTTCCGTAAGGCTTATGTGGAAACATTCGGGGCGGTGACCGACTCTGATCCGCTTTATGAAGCCATCAGCGAAGGGCGGCGCTATCAAGGGGCCGAGCATTGGCTGCCCTTATTCCATGACCGCATGGAAACCCTGTTTGATTATCTGCCCAATGCCCTTGTCAGCCTTGACCATCAGGCATCGGAAGCCGCCACCCAGCGCATTGAATCCATCTGCGATTATTATGAAACGCGCAAGGAAGCCACAAAGGCCAAGGCCAGAACGGCGCTGTCTTCCCCCTATAAACCCTTGATGCCCGGCACTCTTTATCTTGACCATGATGAATGGGATGATCTTTTGGGAGAAAGAGCGGCCCGTACTTTCTCGCCCTTTGCCGCCCCTTCGTCCGACATCGTGGTGAATTTCGGTGGAAAAGTGGGCCGCAATTTCGCACCGGAACGGCAAAACCGCGACATCAATATCTATGATGCCCTGCGCACATATGTGTCCGGCCTTTTAAAAGACAAAAAGCGCGTTGTTTTAGCCACCTATTCCGATGGGGCGCGCCAACGCATGCAAACGGTGTTGGCCGACCACAAATTGCACAAGACCGCCCCGGCGCAAAACTGGGACGAGGCCCGCGCTTTGCCCAAACAAACCGTTGCCCTTGCTGTCATGGCTTTGGAGCATGGCTTTGACACCCCTGATCTGGCGGTGGTCACCGAACAGGATATCTTGGGCGACCGATTGATCCGCAAAGGCCGCAAAGCTCGGCGCGGTGATGATTTCTTGCGCGATGCCTCTGCCTTGTCACCCGGCAATCTGGTGGTGCATGTGGATCACGGGGTTGGCCGCTTTGAAGGCCTTGAAACCATCGAGGTATCCGGTGCCCCCCATGATTGTGTGGCGCTCACCTACCGCGATGGCGACAAGCTGTTTGTACCGGTCGAAAATATCGACGTTCTGTCGCGCTATGGCTCGGAAGGCACCGATAACGATCTGGACAAATTGGGCGGCCATGCCTGGCAGGCCAAAAAAGCCCGCATGAAAAAGCGCATCCGCGATATGGCGGAAGGGCTGATCAAAATCGCCGCCACCCGCGCTTTAAAGCATGCCGAGACATTTTCTGCCCCCGCCGGGCTTTATGATGAATTTGCCTCGCGCTTTCCCTATACGGAAACAGATGATCAATTGCGTGCCATTGAAGATGTGTCAAACGATCTGATTTCGGGGAAACCCATGGACCGTCTGGTCTGCGGCGATGTGGGCTTTGGCAAAACCGAAGTGGCGCTGCGTGCCGCCTTTATTGCGGTGATGGCAGGGCAGCAGGTGGCCGTCGTCGCCCCCACAACCCTTCTGGCCCGCCAGCATGCTCAAAATTTCACCGAACGGTTCCGCGGCCTGCCGGTGCGTATCGAACAGCTTTCGCGGCTGATCAGCCCCAAAGAAGCCCGTGTTACCAAGGATGGCCTGCGCGATGGCACCGTGGATATTGTGGTGGGCACCCACGCATTATTGGGAAAATCAATCGAATTCAAACGGTTGGGTCTTTTGATCATCGATGAAGAACAGCATTTCGGTGTTGGCCATAAAGAAAAGCTCAAGCAATTGAAGGCCGATGTGCATGTGCTCACCTTAACCGCCACCCCCATTCCGCGCACCTTGCAATTGGCCATGTCGGGCATCCGCGACCTGTCTTTAATCGCCACGCCACCGGTGGATCGCTTGGCGGTGCGGACCTTTGTTATGCCATTCGACGATGTGGTGATCCGCGAAGCTTTGTTGCGGGAACATTTCCGGGGCGGGCAAAGCTTTTATGTGGTGCCGCGCATCGCTGATCTGGAAGAGGCTCAGGCCTTTCTGCGCGATAGCGTTCCGGAAGTGAAAGTCATCACCGCCCATGGGCAGATGTCGCCCGCCCAGATCGAAGACACCATGACCTCGTTTTACGAAGGGCGTTATGATGTGCTTTTATCCACCACCATTGTGGAATCGGGGCTGGATATTCCACGGGCCAATACGCTGATCATTCACCGCGCCGATATGTTTGGGCTGGCCCAGCTTTATCAGTTGCGGGGCCGCGTCGGGCGCTCAAAGGTGCGGGCCTATGCCTATATGACCCACCCCGCCAACCGCATCATGACCATTGGTGCGCAAAAGCGGCTGGAAGTGCTGCAATCACTGGACACATTGGGGGCTGGTTTCACTCTTGCCAGCCACGATATGGACATCCGCGGGGCCGGCAATCTTTTGGGCGACGAACAATCGGGGCATATCAAGGAAGTGGGGGTAGAGCTTTACCAGCAAATGCTGGAAGAAGCCGTGGCCGCCGCCCGCGATGGCGGGGCCGAAGATGCGCAGGATGAAGGCGCCTTGTCTCCGCAAATCAATGTGGGGGCCACCGTCTTGATCCCCGAAACATATGTGGAAGATCTCAATCTGCGCATGGCCCTTTATCGGCGCATCGCGGATCTTGACTCAAAATCGGAAATCGAAGGATTCGCAGCCGAATTGATTGACCGCTTTGGCCCCATCCCCACCGAAGTGGACCAACTGCTATCGGTGATCGAGATCAAGATCGCCTGTATGGCCGCTGGAATTTCCAAGATCGATGCCGGACCAAAGGGCATCACGGTAAGTTTCCACCGCGATCGCTTCGCCAATCCCGGCGGACTGGTGGAATTTATTTCCAAGCAAAAAGTCACCGCCAAATTGCGGCCCGATCACAAATTGGTCTATCTGGCGCGGATCGACAGCGTGGAACGGCGCCTGAAGGTGGTCAAGCAACTGGCTCTTGGCATTTCAAAAGTGGCACAAAAAGCCAAACAGGCCGCATAACCACGGAATCGGCCATCAATTTCCGGGGCGGACAGGAACCGGCACGGTGCAAACGTCAACAAAAGACGTGGGGCCGTGATGCCAAAAAGCCCCCTTGCGATTTCTTTGCGCATCCAGCTGTTCTAGGAATCTTGGATGGCTGGTATTGATCACTTCCAGCCTTGTTCGATCGGCAGGATCAAGATCAGCGGCAATGGCCATGGATTTGATCGCTGTGCGCAAGGTTTTGCTACCGATCACCCCGCCTGCACTATCCCGGTCACCGCGATATGCCCCCTGGATAAAGCGAAATCCTTGAAGCACCCGACCAACGATGGTGAGATTACGGTCCAGATGTCGCGGCGCCTGACCAATGGGGAAATAAAAATCCGACGTGGCGGAGTCCGCTTCATTTTCCCGCGCCAACGCCATAACACCGGGACAATGGATCGCCCATTCCCGACCTTCCTTGTTGTCATATCCCAGCGCAAAGCCGTTATAAAGGCCGGTTTGGGCGGCAAAGGGGTCATTGCTCTCTACCGGCGTCACTCCGTCCAGCCGACCCATCTCCCATTCAAATTCTGCTTGAAGTGCGGGAATATCCTCCACATCAACCTCAAGCCCGCCTTGAGCGACAAAATTCTCGATCACCCGATAAAAGCTGGTGTTCGTATAGCGCCCTTCGCGCACCAAACGCTTTAACTGCGCGACATTTTTCGGCGCAAGATCGGGGGCAAGTTCCACAATCACCCGCCCCCGATCCATCTCGATATAAAGTGTATTTTCAGGGTCCAGCCTGCGCCACACATCATCCTGACCGCGCGCGCAAGTAGTGGCAAATATCGTCACCGAAAGGACCGCACCCAAAATCCCTATGCGTCTCATCCGTCTCATATACTTGCCCCCTTTTTACGGTTTTACTTAGCCAAGGCGTGCCTTGGCCGCCTTCAGTTTTTCAAGTTGATCGCGCTCTTGCTCCAAGCGGTTACGGGCTTCCGCCACCACCTCATCAGGGGCATTGGCAACAAATTTCTCGTTGGAAAGCCGCCCTGACAGGGCATTGATTTCCTTCTCGGTCTTGGCAATGGCCTTGTCCAAGCGTGCCCGTTCTTCCCCAAGATCGATCACACCCTCAAGCGGAATGGCGAAAGAAGCCCCGTCCATCACGAATTGCACCGCGCCTTTATTCGGCAGATACTCGGTAGGGGTGATGCTGGCCAAACGCCCAAGCCGCAAGATCAGATCACCATTACGGGCGAGCCACAAAAGCCGTTCTTCGCGGGTTTCCTGCACCAAAACAGAAACCTTGGCTCCTGCGGGGATATTGGCTTCCGACCGGGCCGAGCGCGTGGCGCTGATCAGATCAACGATCCATGTCAGTTCCGCATCGGCCTCGGCATCCACCGCATCGGCGCGCACCACCGGCCAGCGGGCTTCGATCAGATCATCGCGGTCGCCTTCATAAAGCGCATGCCACAATTCTTCGGTGATGAAGGGCATGAAAGGATGCAACAGCACCAGGATCTGATCCAGAACCCAACCGGCAACCGCCCGGGTTTCGTCCTTTTCCGCGCCGTCTTTCCCCATCAAAGTGGGCTTGATCAGTTCCAGATACCAATCGCAGAAGGTACCCCATGTGAAATGATAAATGGCATTTGCCGCCGCATCGAACCGGAACGCTTCCAGCGATTTTGTCACCAGTTCTGCCGCCTTGCCAATCTCGCCGATAATCCAGCGATTGACCGACAAAGTGGCCGGCGGCGGGGTCAGATCCCGGCTGCCGCCAATACCGTTCATTTCACAAAAACGCGCCGCATTCCAAAGCTTGGTGCCGAAATTCCGGTAGCCTTCCACACGGCTTTCCGACAGCTTGATATCGCGGCCCTGTGTTTCCAAAGACGCCATGGTGAAGCGCAGGGCATCGGCCCCGTATTTATTAATGAAATCAAGGGGATCAATCACATTCCCCTTGGATTTCGACATCTTGTCCCCTTTTTCGTCGCGGACCAAAGAAGTGATATAGACATCTTTGAACGGCACTTCATTCATGAAATGCAGGCCAGACATCATCATCCGGGCAACCCAAAAGAAGATAATGTCAAAAGCCGTGACCAGTGTTGCCGTGGGGTAAAAACGCTTCACATCCGGCGTATCTTCAGGCCAGCCCAGCGTGGAAAACGGCCACAAAGCCGAAGAGAACCATGTATCAAGCACATCTTCATCGCGGGTAAGCGCAACGCCCTCTCCCGCTTGTGCCTGTGCTTCTTCTTCGGATTCCGCCACATAAACGGTCCCATCCGGGCCATACCATGCCGGGATCTGATGGCCCCACCAAAGTTGCCGCGAAATGCACCAGGGCTGGATATTCTCCATCCATTGATAATAGGTTTTTTCCCAATTACCCGGCACGAACTTTGTTTTTCCAGAACGCACCGCTTCAATGGCAGGCCCAGCCAGCGTTTTCGCATCCACATACCATTGGTCGGTCAACCATGGCTCGATCACCACGCCAGACCGGTCACCATAAGGCATCATGATGCGCTTGGGCTCGATTTTCACCAAAACGCCCAAGGCATCCAGATCGGCCACCACCGCTTTGCGCGCCTCTTCCCGGCTCATGCCACGATATTTTTCCGGGGCGTTTTCGTTGATGGCAGCATGCTGATCGAAGATATTGATCATCTCCAGATCATTGCGCTTGCCCACCTCGAAATCGTTAAAATCATGGGCGGGCGTGATCTTCACCGCGCCCGAGCCTTGTTCGGGATCCGCATGCTCATCGGCGATGATGGGGATCAGGCGATCCGTCAACGGCAGGCGCACCATTTTACCCACCAGATGGCGGTAGCGATCATCTTCCGGATGCACGGCAACAGCCGTATCGCCCAGCATGGTTTCAGGGCGCGTGGTGGCGACAATGATGCGTTCATCGCTGCCATCCACCGGATAGGCCAAATGCCAGAAATTGCCGTCTACCTCGCGCTGTTCCACTTCCAGATCGGAAATGGCGGTGCGGAATTTCGGGTCCCAGTTTACCAGCCGTTTGTCGCGGTAGATCAGTCCCTCGCGGTGATATTGCACGAACACCTTTACAACCGCTTTGGACAAACCCTCATCCATGGTGAATCGCGAGCGCGACCAATCCGCCGATGAACCAAGGCGCTTCAATTGATTTTCAATGGTCCCGCCAGACTCTTCTTTCCACTTCCAGACCCGCTCCAAAAAGGCTTCACGCCCCATATCGCGGCGGTCCAGCCCCTCGGCGGCCAATTGGCGTTCCACCACCATTTGGGTGGCGATCCCCGCATGATCCACACCGGGTTGCCACAACACATCCTTGCCGCGAAGCCGCTCGAAACGGCACAGCACGTCTTGCAAGGTGTTGTTGAGCGCATGTCCCACATGCAATGAGCCAGTGACATTGGGCGGCGGAATCACGATGCAATAAGGCTGGGCATCGGGGCGGCGGCCGCCTTTGAAGGCACCGCTATTTTCCCAATGCGGGAACCATTTTTTCTCGATATCCGACGGGTCGTAATGCTTGTCCATGTATCCAGCTCAATAGGTTTGCCAAGGGCGTCAAAGGGGTTTGGCGCACTCTAACGGCTGCACTGGCTCTAATCCATGCAAAAAGACAAGCTTTAAAAACAGAGTGTAAGAATACCGGGCTGTCGCTTATTTACGCCCGCCACGCGCCGCGATGCGCGCCACTTCCCGCTCCACCATATCCTCGACGATACGGGGCAGATTTTCATCCAGCCAGGCCCGCAACATCGGCTTGAGCATTTCCCGCACCAAGCCTTCCAAGGTATTGCCAGCCCCTTCATACCCACCAACCAACATGGCTGACAATTCCGCGAAAGAGGCGCTAGACCGTTCTTCGGTGCTGCTGGAAACCAAAGCTTCTTCGGTGATTTTATCAGCCAGATCATCAACAAGACTATCCGGCTCGTCAAAGTCCGGCTCTGGCTCTGACTCTGCTTCCACAAAGTCGGTCAGCTCCAGAACATCGTCTTCCGGCTCTGGCTCCGGCTCAAAGGCCGGTTCGGGTTCGGGCTCAGGTTCGGGCGCTGGCTCCGGCTCCATATCGGCCTGATCCAGCGCACTGTCTGCCTTTGGTTGCGTTTCTTCAACCGGACGCGACTCATCGGAAGATGACTCACCCTCATCCGCCGAATCTTCTGAAATGATGCGGCGGATGGAGGCAAGAATCTCCTCCATCGTTGGTTCTTTTTCGACCGTCTCAGTCATAGGCGACAATCACCGGCCCTGCGGCTGTTTGTTGTTACGCTATAGAATAGCCGCGAAATATCCTTAGAGATGGTTAATTGTGACAAAAATTTCTGTCAACACCAAGGACAAAGCCCTTTTGTTATTCAGAATCGTCTTTATCACCCGTTCCCCATCCCACGAGCTTCCATTTCACAGACTTGTAGTATTCTTCCGGCTGATACAATTCAACCGGCAGATTAAGCGATGCGGCATTCAACCGGCCAACCGCTTCCAAAACCGAAAAACCCGCCACATATTCATTACGGCGTGCTGTTACCAGATTCACCCGGCTATCCAGCAGGATCTGTTCCGCATCCAAAACGTCCAAAGTGGTGCGCGATCCGACAGAGGCTTCTTGGCGCACCCCTTCAAGGGCGATCTCGTTGGCACGCACCTGGGCTGATGTGGCCTCGATGCTGGCCTGAGCCGCCCGATAATTTTCCCACGCCACCCGTACATTCTGCATCACCTGGCGTTCCGCCGATACGATCTGCAAGCGCCGCTGGCTGTTGATCTGCTTGGCACGCCGCACGGTGGAATATTCCGCACCGGATTGGTAAAGCGGAATATCGATGGTGATACCATAACGGGTCGATTCGCCCACATTGCTGGCATTCACGAAGCTATTGGGAACCGGGTCAAAAGTCAGTGTCGGGCTTTCACGCCGCGACCAATCTGCAAAGGCGCTAACCGTGGGGAGAATGCCCCCCTTGGCTTCCTTTACATCATATTTTGCCGCTTGTTCCACATGGCGGGCAGAGACCACCAACGGATTTTCATCCAAAGCCACCTCGACAGCCATATCTTCGCTTTGCGGCAGCGGCGGCAATTCGGGCGCATCTTCCAAAGTGCCCGGATACATGCCGATGATCCGGCGATAAACAGCGCGGCTGGTTTCAAGGGTTGCCTGCGCCTGAATACGTGTGGAGCGGGAACCCGCCAAGGCCGCTTCCGCCTGCGCCACATCGGTGCGCGTCACCTCGCCCACCCGGAAGCGATCTTGAGTCGCTTCCAATTGACGGGTGAGAACCTGCACATTGTTATCATTGAGCCGCACAACGGCCATATCCCGCAGCACATCCATATATGCGGTCACCGCATCCAAAAGCACCTGCTGTTCCGTTGACAGCAAATTGGCCCGTCCGGCCATCACTTCGGATTTGGCACCCTTATATTGGTTGAAATTCCGCATACCGCGAAAGATCTGCTGATCCACGCGAGCAGAATACACTTCATTGCTGCCGCTGAAATCATTGTCATTAACGATCGTGCCGTCGGTTCCGCGAACGGTGGTGGAAGAAATATCCGATTCAAACAATTGAACCTGACCGGAAATGTTTGGACGCCAGTTGGAAACCGCCGCCGGGACTGCTTCATCCACCGAGCGTTGTTCCGCCCGGGCTGCGGCCAGATCGGGATTGCTGTAATATGCTGCGGCCAAAGCCTCCCGCAGGGTTTCTGCGTGAACGGCCCCTGCAAAGCTCACGTTCAAGCCAAGGGCCGTTGTGGCCAATAAAAATCGTGCGCGTTTCATATCCTGTCTATCCTTCGTATGGCCCTTGTTTTTACGGGCCGTCTCGCTGTCATGTTTGTTGTCGAAACGCCCCATAATCAAGGGCGCCCTTTTGTGGCTCAACCATATCGGTAAGAGATATAGATAAACAAGCATACTTTCAGAAATTCACCTCAAAGTTCTGCATTTTTGCCACAAAAATCAGAAACGGAATGTCTCTTTTTTAGAAAATCCGGGCAGGACCGGTGTAAACGCATCAAACAATTCCCGCGCGCCCACAGCCTTTTCCGCTCCGTCGCCTGCACTTGTTTTGGTGAAAACCACGCCCCGGCTTACCCCGTCTTGCTGGCGCACACAGACCAAACGGCCATGATCGGCAAGTTGTGTCATCAGGCCATTGGGGATCATCTCCACCGCGCCATTGATGACAATCACATCAAACGGACCATGATCGGGAGCACCAACCACCAACTTGCCTTCGATCACCACGGCATTGTCGCAGCCCTGCTCTGATAGCTTGGCCGAGGCTTTGCTTGCCAGATCCGCATCTTCCTCAACAGCGACAACCGTTTCCGCCAAACGCGACAAAACAGCGGTGGAATAGCCAGTGGCAGCGCCAATATCGAGCACCACATCATCCGCTTTGATGTCCGCAGCCATCACAAGGCGTGCGAAAACCATCGGCTCCATCAGATAGCGGCCTTCGGCAATTTCCAGATCTTCATCCAGATAAGCGACGCCACGCAAAAACTTGGGCACGAACTGTTCACGCGGGACAGTCCTGATCGCATCAAGCACGCGTTCGTCGGAAACCCGATTGGGGCGAATCTGCCCTTCAATCATGGCAAGGCGCACAGCCTTTGAAGAATCCTCGGTCCCGGCCTTGCTCATGGCTGCGTTTCTCATCACAGTTCAGTCCCTTGATAAAGCTATTTCAGGCTGGACTTATAACCATGGCAATCCCTGCTGACAACGGCCAGACGCACCCAAAGCCTTCAAATATCATTTGAGCCACGTCTTTGAACAAAATCGAAGCAAATGACAAATCGCAACTATTGCGTTGCACATCAGCCAAGGCTTTGCTATTACGCCGCCCACACCGACCTGCGGCCCGGTGGCGGAGTGGTTACGCAGAGGACTGCAAATCCTTGCACGCCGGTTCGATTCCGGCCCGGGCCTCCAGATTTTCGGTGACTTTCGGCGGATTGTCATCATTTTGCGAAAATATTCGCAAGAAGGACTTGGCAGGATGAATTTTTCGTCCTATACGATCCGCCCGCGGCCACGGTCGCACGATATACGGTTTCCGGACCGGCTGTGTTCAGACACGAATATGCACACAGCAGGCCCTGATCCCCGGTAGCTCAGTTGGTAGAGCGAGCGGCTGTTAACCGCTTTGTCGCTGGTTCGAGTCCGGCCCGGGGAGCCAATCACCCGACAGATGCACAGCATCTGTCGGGTTTTCTTTTGCCCCGTCCCCATATCGCCCCGAAACCAGCCCGCGCCGCACAGATTTTGGCGACAAAACGCCTTCCCAGACCAGCGGCACGCCGCAGCCTCATTGACGCTTCATTCAAAGATTTTCAGAGGAAAGCACCCGGCGGAAGGGATCAATGATCCAGCTCTGCATCGCCGCACCTTTCATTTGCGCCAAGGCAGCCTCGATCAGGCGACGCCCCTTTTCAGGTTCGCCGTTCAAAATCATTGCCCAGCCGCGCAGCGCGTCCAGTCGTACCGACCATTCATCTCCCGGGCTACCGGCGGCAAGCAAGGCGGGATCAAGCCCCTCCACGATCGGCGCAGCGGCACCGCCATCGCCCATATCCAGCAGGGCCTGCGCCAGATAATAATTCAACACATGCACACCGGGTGAGGCTGGCCCCATCAGGCGGTCGAAAGCATCGCGCGCCGCTGTCAGCCGGGGAATCGCCTCCATGGCCTTTCCCAATTGCACCAGAATGACGCCTTCATTGCCGCCCGCCATCAGGCAATTGAGATGCTCAAGGCCAAGGGAGGCGCAGGTCGTCTCGCGCACGTGGGCAATCAAGGGCGCAGCTTCGGCCCAGCGTCCGCTGGCGGCATAAAGATTGCCCAATACCCCGCGCCCTTCGGCCAATTGGGTCGATTCCGGCCCGAAGGCGGCGGCCAATGCCGGCAAGGCCTCGGCCAGCACGCTTTCCGCCTTTTCCAGCCGCCCCGAATGAAGAAGGGCGGCACCATAATGCAATTTTGCGGTGGCGCGGCGTGCATCGCTGACGCCTGCATCGGCAAAGCGCGCCTCTTCTTGCAATTTTTCCAGAAGGACCACCGCCTCTTCCTGCCGACCGATACGGACATAGCCCTGCGCCAGATCAAGGCTGAGTGCATGGAAGTTGCGCGCATCATCCGGCGCAACACGGGCAAGACGCCGCAATGCCTCTTCATAATGGTCTGTTGCCGTTTCGCTTTTGGCCTGAAGAAGCTCAAAGCGCCCATGCGCCCGGGCAGCGGCCAGCCCTAGTGCGTCATCCTCGTCGAGTCGCGCGCCCGCATCTCCGTCGGCGGCCTCAAGCACCTCGCCCGCTTCGTCATAAAGCGAGGCATTGCTAAGCGCTTCGCCCAAGCGATAGCGAGCCTCCAGCGTGCGCGGATGGCTTTCGCCCAGCATATGGGCCAGAAGCAAAGCAGCGCGGCGATGATGCAGAACGGCGGTTGGGAAATCCTGAAGGCCGGTATAGATTTCCCCCGCCGTCAAGCGGACCGAGGCCTCCATGGCAGGATCGGCAGCAAAACGCGCTTCGATGCGCTTTGTGGCCTGTGTCAGTGCATCGCGCAGGCTGGCATCATGGCCCGCACCGGATTCGCGCGGGTCGGCATTGATCATGATATCACGCAAGAAGGCGGCGGTGGCTTCGGCGCGCGTTGCTTGCTGCTGTGCACTGTGCCACGCCTCGCTGGCACGCAAGAACAGCCCGGTGCTGGCTGCCACGCCCAACGCCAAAAGGGAAATCACCCCGATAAGCCAAGGCCGCCGCGCCCGGCTGCGTTGAAGAGCTGCCTGTGCTTTTAATGCGCGCTGTTTCACCGCCGCCAGCCGTCGCCGTTCAAGATGCCGCTCTTCCAAAGAACGCAGGCGTTGGGCCAGTTCAGCCGCCGAAGCCATGCGCCGCGTGGGATCACCCGCCGTTGCCTGCGCAATATCCTCGCGCAACAGGGCGCCTTCCAGATCATCCTCCCAGCCGGTTGTCAGCGGCTTTTTCAGATCACCCGCCAAGATCTGATAGCTAAGAACGCCCAATGCATAAATATCGCTGCGTGCTGTGGGGACCGCACCGGCTATCACCTCAGGCGCGATATAAAGGGGCGTGCCATAACTCGAATTGCTTGATGAATCATCCGCGATGGTCTGGCCAAGCGGGGTGATGCCCAGTTCCGCCAGCACGGCAGGCTCCATCAGGCGGCCACTGCCAAAATCGGTGACCCGCACCTGCCAGCCACCTTGGCCATCTGCATCCACCAGAACATTGGCAGGCTTCAAATCCTTGTGCAGCACCCCCACGCTATGGGCAGCGGCGATGGCGTCGATCACCTGCAAAGCCAGTTCCAACCGCTCGCTTGCTGACATGGCGGCCAGCCGTTCCTTCTCCTCCGCCCAGTCCGGCAGGCTCTGCCCGCCATAGGCACATTCAAGGAAGAAGGGCTCGGCTTCGAAATTCCAGTCGATGATGCGGCTGATGTCCGGGCGCTCCCCCAGCGATTCCCGCATCAAACGCGAGAGCGTGGCCTCGCGCTTCAGCGCCGCCAGACGCTCGCCATCGGGGCTGAATTTATAGACACGGCGCTCACCGGTCTTTTCATGTTGCGCCAGCCAGACCTCGCTGCCGCCGGTAATGGAAAGCTGCTCCAGAAGCCGGAAATGCGAACGGCCGGGCACGGCCTCGCCGGGCTTGAGTTCAAGGCGGCTGATCAGTCGTCGCCCTGCGGCGATGCGCTCCAGCTCGCCATCAAAGCGATAGCCCACCCGCGCTTGTGTGACGATGAAGGCGGCATTCCCCTCGCCCAGCGCCTTGCGCAGCTTGGCCACGGCATTGGCCAGCACATTTTCAACGGTGATGCGCCCGGCCCAGACCGTCTCGAACAGTTCTTCCTTGGTGACGACTTCGCCCGCATGGTGCAAGAGCGCGCGCAACACCTCCAGCGGGCGGCGCTCCATCTCCACCGGCTGCCCACCCATGCGCAGCTCGAAACGCGCCTCGTCGAACTCCGCCGAACCGAAACGATAGAGATATAAGTTACCAGATTGCGACAAAGCCGAGTCGCTCATCTGCACCCCCTTGTATTCCCGACCACAAGCCCGGGCCGAACAAGACCGAAACAAATTTTACAATGATTGAATGTTTATATCAACCATCTGATTAACCATGCGAATCCATAGCGTTAGGAATTCGTTAGATCTGCGTGAAGAGTTCCGCCTGCGCGGATGCAATGCTCCTTGTCGGTTGGCAATCCCCCTGAATCCCTCGGGAGGATGCAAATAGACAGGAGATGGAACGATGAAAATGGCAAGCATCATTCTCGGTGTTCTCGGCGCATTGGCCGTCGGCTTTCTGGGCATGAAATGGATGTCCGATTTCGGCTCGCTCAACGAAATGGAGCGTCTTGCCGCGCAGGCCCAGCTCGCGGCTCAAGGCGGCTCGCTCGACAAAATGATCACGGCCTCTTTCATTATGATCGCCGGATTTTTCGTGGGCCTTGCGGGCGTCTTCATGTCGCTCAAGGAACGCTATGCCCTCGCTGGCGGCTTGATGCTGGGCGCAGGTATTCTTCCCCCGCTTTTCGCGCCACAGACCTTTATTTTCACCGCGCTGCTCATTGCGGCTGGGGTTGTCGCCTTCATTGCACATTCAAAAAGAAATGCCGCACACGCCTGACCGATATGATGGAAAGGAGCGATGTTATGAAACAGATTATGAAACTGGCGGCCATCTCCGCTCTGATGGCTCTGGCTGCCTGCGGCGAAGGGAACTCGAATCAGGACAGGTACATCGCCGCCTGTGTTGCCGGTGGCTATAGTAAAGCCAATTGCACCTGCGCAAGCGATACACTGCACGCCGAACTCGACGAGGACTCATTTTCCGAACTGGTGAAATTCCATGAATCCATAGTGAAAGAAAAGGACGAAGCAGCCCGCAGCGTGATGGCCATGGGGGCCTTTGGCAATCCCAAGCTGTTGGATGCACTTGAAAAAACGGAAAAAATCGCCAGCAAATGCATGCAAGCTGCGCGCTCCAAGGAGTAAAGATCAAACTGGTCATAAACCCGACCTTTGAAGGCCACAAAAAGGAGGGGAAAGGGCGCGAACACATGCCTTCCCCCTCTCCGACCGCTTTGATGAAATTCATGAGCGTAGCACTTTATGCCCCGCAAGCGCTGGAAAGGGCCGCGGCGGGAAAGGCTTGCGCCCCCCATATGGAACAAGCCTTCATCATAAAAAGCCGGGCGCGGCTGCTGGTGCGTTGAAACACAGCCCGAACAAGAGGCGCAGAATAGCCATAGGCTCCCATTGCTTTATGGCTTTGATCCCTCTATTATTTCACATCAAATTTAGGGGAAATAAGAATGGCCGCTCGCTTGTTATCCGAAATCAGGCGACGCCGTGTTCTGCGCCTGATGGCACCTTATGCAGTCATTGCATGGCTGGTGATTCAGATCACAGCGACCATCGGCCCGGCTTTGGCCATGCCCCATTGGGTTTCGTCCCTTGTGGTGATCTTGTCCATCGCCGGTTTTCCGATAGTGCTTTATGTGGCATGGTTTTTCGACATCACGCCGCAAGGATTGATCCGGACACCCAAGGTTGATGAAAGCCACCCCGTGCATAAGCTGGGCATGGCCCGCTGGTTGGGATTTGGCGCAACCGTAACGCTGGCTCTTGCCGCCAGCTATATCGCGGTCGGCCTGATGATCGATGGCCAAAATCGCAATGACACAGCGCGTATGGCGGCCCTTCCCGAAGATAAATCTATCGCCGTGTTGCCCTTTGATGATCTGAGTCCGGCGCAGGATCTTGGCTATCTGGCACAAGGCATTGCCGAAGAGGTCACCGTTGCTTTGGGAAAGCTTGGCGGTATTCGTATCGCTGCCCCCCAATCGGCCTTCCGTGCTGCCATATCTGGCGCAGATAACCGCGCCATTGGCAAACAATTGGGCGTGGCAGCCATTTTGCAAGGCAGCGTGCGCTCCTCTGGCGATCGTTTGCGGGTAACGGCCGCCTTGGTCAATGCCGCCGATGGCCTGACCATCTGGACCGATGCCTTCAGCCGCACCCTGACCGATGTGATGACGGTAGAAGAACAAATTGCCCGCACCATTCTTGGCATCATGCTCGATCGCTTTTTGGACGACGACAATGATTTGCTGGGAAAGCCGGTGGCTGGCGATTCCTATGATCTTTATTTGCGGGGGCGCGCCGCCATGCGCAAGCGCACGGTGGATAGCCTACGTGAAGCCCGTACTTTTTTCGATCAGGCCATCTCGGCTGACGGGGAAAATGCCGCTGCCTATACCGGGCTTGCCGCAACCATTTTACTGCTTGGGGAAGGATCAGAGAATTTTGGCACGCTGGACCCTGCCATTGCCGCCACCATTGCCCGCAATAATGTGGAAAAAACCCTGATGCGCGATCCCAATATGGCAGAAGCCCATGCGGTTTTGGGCCGGATCGAGGATATGGAAGGCAATGCCCCGGCGGCGCTGGAGGCTTATGCCAAAGCCATTGCCCTTAACCCCAGCTATGCCGATGCCTATTTATGGCAGTCCTTATTATTGGCCCGTCAATCCCGCCACAAAGAGGCGATGGACAGTCTGGAAACCGCCTTCAGCCTTGATCCCCTGTCGCCGGTGGTTCTGTATAATATCGGCTTCCAAAAAGGCCTGCGCGGCCATCCGCAAGAAGCCCGCAAGCATTTCAACGCCCTTTTGGAACTGTCTCCCGGCTCGCCCCTTGGCCTTCGCGGTTTGGCCGATATTGCGCGGCGTGAAGGCAATCTGGCCGAAAGTGCACAATTCTGGAAACAGGCTTTGGCTGCCTCCCCCGAAAGCACTCAATATCGCGAAAGCCTCACGGCAACATTGCTGGCATTGGGGATGCCCGATATGGCCGGGCTTTACGCATCGCAGGATTTCAGCATCAATTTGATGCTCGCCCGTGATCAGTTCAAAGAAGCCTTGGCCGCGCTCGATTTTGCTGTCGAGGCCAATCCCGATGATAGCTATGTAGCGCTGGAAGCAGGCTGGTATACGTTGCTTTATGGCGCACAAGAACAAGCCGCAGACTTCTTGCTGGCAGCCGACAGCGCATTGCCTGAAGAAGAGCGCTTTTACATGCCCTATTGCTCGCCGGCCATTGAAGCTGCCTATATTTATCAAGTGCGGGGGGCGCAAGATGAAGCCCAAAGCCGCCTTCAACACTGCACAGAGTTGCTTTATGAAGAACGGAAATACGGTCTGGTTTCGGCAGAGCTTGATTATCTTTCGGCCCGGATCAATGCCCTCGAAGGCCGCAATGACGAGGCCATCGCCGCCTTGAACACCGCCTATGACCATGGCTGGCGCGAGGATTGGACGCCCCGCGATCCCTTATTGTTCGGCCTGCGCGATCTATCCGGTTATCAAGACATCATGGGGAAAATCACCGCGGATCTGGACAGCCAGCGTCAGAGCCTAACGCCTATTGCCGCAAATTGGTCTGCCGAGCCCTAAGCCAAGCGCCCCGATCCCCAGCAAAAAGAACGATATGGTGGGGGCCAAAGGCACATCACGGATCAGCACCTTGGTAGTTGCCAAGCCATCGAAATTCAATCCCGCCCCCAAATTCCCGCCAACGGTGCCGCAAGGGTCCAATAATGGGCCGGCGCAATCAAAAAATCCGAAATTCTCATTGGCATTGATGCTCAGGCGAACGGTAAGGTCCAGTGTGATATTTGCCGCCGCCCGTGCCCCGCTAGCGGCAAGATTTCCAAAAGCCGCAGGACCGGCGGCGCGCGCAGCTCCGCCACCGCCAAAGCCTTCGCTCAGCGCTTTCAACGCCTCTGGCATAGCGAAAGTCGGCGTTGGGTCTTTGCTTTCAAAGGTGAAACCGCCCAGCGTCCAGGTAAAGACAAAGTCCACATCGGGATTTTGCGCAAAAAGGAACACGCCCGGATCGACAATGGTGAAAAACTCCAAAGTTTCGCTGGTAAAAAACTCGTAAGATTGCCCTTCGCAGTCCTCGAAAGTGGGAATGGTGTTGAGCACATCGGCCACGCCATTATTGAAAAAGCTGACCGCCCGACCAGTGGGTGCGCCATTTTCATCCAAGGCCCAAAGCCCGACAAAGGGGCCCAAAGTGGGGCCAGTATAATCGCAAATGGCGCTACCGGTGGAAAGCCCCCCCGAGCGGATCAAACGCGCCTCGGCATCTGGTGCCAAAATCGCAAAACAGAGCGCCCCGATGCCAGCAACACCGACATATTTGACCTGTAACGACATATGACTACCCTTAGCTGTTCTGGCCCCACGCGCAATATAACACATTAATAAATTGTTAAATATGATTATCGTGAAGCCTTAGGTCGTCATCAGCGGGTCACATGGCCGTTCTTCACTTGCTTTTAGGTAAACACCACCGTTTTGCGGCCATTCAGCATGATCCGGCGTTCCGCATGCCATTTCACAGCCCGTGCCAGCACACTGGCTTCGGTATCCCGCCCAATGGCCACAAGATCTTGGGGTGAATGGGCGTGGGAAACCCGGCGCACATCTTGTTCAATGATCGGGCCTTCATCCAGATCTGGGGTCACATAATGCGCCGTTGCACCGATCAATTTCACCCCCAATTCATGGGCGCGGTGATAGGGGTGCGCGCCTTTGAAACTGGGCAAAAAGGAATGATGAATATTGATGCACCGCCCCGACAATGCCGTGCACATCTCGGGGGATAAAATCTGCATATAACGCGCCAGAACCATAAGCTCTGCCCCGCTGCTTTCAAACAAATCCAGCATGGCGGCTTCTTGTTCCCGCTTGGTGTCCGCCTGCACCGGCACATAATGGAATGGAACATCGTGCCATTCCACCAAAGGCCGCATGGTTTCATGGTTCGAGATCACCCCCATCACCTTGATAGGCAAGGCACCAATGCGCCACCGGTGCAGCAGATCGTTCAGGCAATGCCCAGCCTTTGAAACCGCGATCATCACCGGCAATCGCCGCTCCCAGCGGCGGATCACCCATTGAATACCCAACGGCTTTGCAAAGGCTTCAAAATCCCGCCGCACCGCGGAACTTTCCGCGCCATCGGGCAACCGAAAGTGAATGCGCACAAAAAACAGTCCTGTAGACGGATCGCCAAATTGCGCCGCATCGCGCACATCCCCTTCCCGGTCATATAAAAAGCCCGTCACCCGCGCCAGAATTCCCGGTTGATCCGCACAACGCATAAGCAAGACGAATTCATTATCCATAAAAGAAACCCGCTCCAGCTTGAGAAAATCATATCGTCCAAAGGATGAGGCTGGGATCTTTAAGGCAATTTATCTGCAGATCAAAGGCATAATATTATAAAAATATATAAATAAACGCACCTTTTCCATCAAAAATCGCAAGGGACCGCAAATCAAACTTAAGCAAACCGCACCCCGGCATGAAGCACGGAGTACGGCATCAAAGGCGATCAGGATGGACCGCCCCTTATGGTTTCAAGCAAAGTCTTAGAGATGGCAGATGGGATCGGGATTGCCATCAGGATCGCCAGACACAAGCCCACCATTGAAGGCCGTTCCGTTATTGATCAGGAAAATTCCTGCCGCATGGGGAGCCGCCATAGACGTGCCGGAAATGGTGTTATAGCCACCATTCAGCCATGTGGATTGGATATTCACCCCCGGATCGGCGCAATCGATCGGCGGATTGCCAAAATTGGAAAAGCTGGCAAAGCGATCCTGACTATCATGGGCCGAAATCGTGTAAACATTGGCGGCATTGGTGCGTGCCGGTGACACATTATTGGCATTCTGTGCTTCATTGCCCGCAGCAAGCGAGAAAAAGATGCCCTTGGCTGCCGCATTGCGAACCGCATTATCCAACGCGGAATTTGCCGGACCGCCAAGGCTCATATTCGCCACTTCGCCAGCAAGGCCCACCTGCGCCACATAATCCACACCAGCGATAATATCGGCAAAAGAGCCATTGCCCTGGGCGTCCAGCACCCGAACGGCAACAACTTTTGCACCGGCGGCAACACCGACAACGCCAATGCCGTTATCCAAGGCGGCAATCGTGCCGGCCACATGGGTACCATGGCCATTCTGATCATCAGGAGAGCTCAGCCCGCTGACAAAATTACGGCTTAGGGACACGGCCACATTGAGATCCGGGTGATCGAGGTCGATGCCGGTATCAATAACAAAGGCATATTTTCCAAGATTGCTGCCATCAGCCGGACCACCGACACGGGTAATTCCCCAAGGTGTGCTTTGGGCCTGTGCCGACACATCGCCGGTCGCTGCAGTGCCCACCTCTGCATCATTTATAAAGGCAACCCCGTCATGGCTGTAATAAGAAACCATCGGATCTTCTTCCATGGCCGCAGCCGTTTCGGCGGGCATTTTGGCGGAAAAGCCCTTGATCGAATGTTCGTAAATATGACCAACCTTGACACCGGCACGGGCCGCCATGCGCCGCACCACACCGCGAACGCGATTTGCCGGAATTTCATCATTCAAAACAAAGATATAATTGCCGTCCACTTTTTGCTGAAGATCGGCAGAAATACCATATTGCACAGGGCGTTCGCCCTCTTGCGCCAAAGCCATACCGGCGGATGCCGCAATGGCAATCAGTGAAGCGAGACCAATTTCTTTTTTCATGAGACACTCCCTAAAGTGCGTGTTGTCGATGGTCCCATGCTGAATTTGGTGCGCGCTATTGCAATATATTTTTCCCGTAAAAATTGATTAATATCATATAATACTCTTGTTTTAATAGATAAACTTTAGATGCAAAATTTCCATAACTAACTATTTATAAAAACTTTTTCAAAAAAGCCATTTCGAACAGCACAAAATATCCGAGCAAAATAATATATTTTTACAACTAAAAGGCGACAATCGTGAATTATTGAACCACAGAAATCACACACCAAAAAATAAACACAGCGCATAAAAACCAGCCGCCTTTCCTTCAAAGAAAAGACGATGTGCCTCTTATAGTAAGTGAAATTGCCCTCTGCTGCGTGGCGCCAATGGCCCCATAGTCGCAAATCGGCATAGCCGGAGATCGGCTTTATAAGCGAGCGGATGCCATAGGATGAAAACGGGCCAGCAGATCTTCAATCCGCTCTTCCCCCAAGGTTCCATTATCGCGCATTTCAGAAAGCATCCCCGCCCTCTCTGCCAGCCTGACCATATGCTCGCGCTCTTCATGGCTCAGCGTTTCAAGTGCATCGCGCACCCGCGTCAGGCGATTATGTAAAGGATCAGTGGGCATATCGGCTTCATGCAATAAAAACAGCCTATATTAAACCACAAACCAGACAATCCGACGATTGCCCAAATGGCTAATGGAAATGCGGCCATTTTCACGGTATGAGCCGGCAAGGAATGGTAAAAATGGGGCCATGCCTCCTGTTGGAAGACAACAACCCCATTTTCATACTCTCATCAATTACTGGTTTTTTCGCCTTCGCCACCCAAGCGTTTCATCAATTCGAAAATCTGATGACGCGTCTGGGAATCTTTGATTGCATAAAATCCGCGCACGAACCGAACGGTCTCGCGCTTACCAACTTGCCGCATATCAAAGGTATCTTCAGGCTTGGGCGGGATGAGCTTTGTCGCCAGATCTTCGCTCATATCATCGAAAAAGAACTCGATAGGAACATCAAGAACCTGGCTGATTTTGTAAAGATTGCTGGAACCGATCCTGTTCAACCCGCGCTCATATTTTTGCACTTGTTGAAAGGTCAGATCCAGTGCTTGCGCAAGTTTCTCCTGACTCATCCCAAGCAAAGTTCTGCGCAACCGGACACGAGATCCGACATGCACATCAATGGGGTTAGGTCCACGAACCACTTTGGTCTCCGTTGTTTTTTTTAATCGGATATGCCTTTACCGCCCCCCATTGCGGCTCAAGCAGAGACAAATTCAGACTAATCGAGAATGCACAAAAAGAGAAGTGTTTAAAGCCGCCTCTCTCTTCCACAGGCCATCATTGTTCTACGCAAACATGCGTTTTGTCACCAAATGCTTCAAGTGCAACCTGAACATAAGCCCGAATATTGTCTGAAATTTGCTCTTGGCATAAGGATAAAAGCAAGGATCGGGCGCGGTCCTTATCCAAGGCCACACCGTCTCCCGCCGCATAAAGCCGCGCCAACTCAATTTTTGCCTTAACAGACCCTTCCGCCGCAGCCTCTTCCAATCGGGCAACGGACATGGCCTTGGGGTCGGCCATCTGAAGCTCCAGCAAGCGCAGTTTTGCTTCACTATGGCCGTGTTGTGCGGCGCGGCGATACCATGTCTGCGCCTGCACCGGATCACGTGCCACGCCAAAGCCACCTTCATAGATCCAGCCCAACCGGAAGGCGGCATCTCCATCACCATTTTCAGCCAAAGGCTCGAAGATCGTACGGGCCGCCTCATAGTCTTGCAGGCTAAAGGCCGCGATCCCGTCGCCCAGATTTTGCGCCACGGCACCCACTGTCTGAAAGGACCAGACCAAAAGCACACTCAAAAAGGTCAGCTTGCGTTTCATGGCTCAATCGTTTGTCATAGAAAAGAAATGCCTTTTTACCGCCTAGCGCCGTGCGTTAAAAGGGGGAGAGATTGATCCTTAAAGAATGTTCCGGTAACGAAACAAGCATATAGGCATATGGCCTAAAAGATACTTCTACAACATAAAAAAGCACAAAAGGGATGGATGCACCATGTGGAACGGCTGGAAAAGTATGAAATTATGGAAGCGGATTCTTATCGCTTTCTCTCTAGCCATCATTTTCGGCGCGGGCCTGAAGGCTGCCGGTCTGTCCGATATTGCCATTGCAATTCAACCGGTCGGCCTTGTCTTTATCAATGCCATCAAAATGCTCATGGTGCCCATCGTGTTCACGACCATCGTTTCGGGCATTACCTCCTTACAAGACGGCCGCAAGCTGGGCCGCATGGGCGGCAAAACACTGGGGTTTTATTTCCTGACAACCGCATTTGCCGTGCTGATCGGCCTTATTGTTGGCGGCATCATTGAACCGGGAGCCGGGATCACCTTGCCCGATGCGGCAAGCAGTGGGCAAAATGCACCAGATCCGAATGCGGCCATCAGTGTGCGCGATCTTCTGATAGGGCTGATCCCCGCCAATCCCGTTGCCGCCATGGCTGATGGCAATGTGCTGCAAATCATCGTTTTTGCCATTTTCATCGGCCTGTCCATCAATCTGGCCGGAAAAAAAGGCGCGCCTGTCAAAGCCTTTTTCGACTCCGCAACGGAAGTGATTTTCAAGCTGGTTCATATGATTATGGAACTGGCTCCCTTTGGCATTTTCGCCCTGATCATCTGGGTGATTGGCGCATTGGCGGTCGATGAACTGGTCAGCCTTCTATGGATTGTCGTGGCGCTTTATCTTGCCTGTTTTGTGCAGATCGGCCTTGTTTATACAGGGCTTTTAACACTTGGCGGGCGCTTGCATCCCGTGAAGTTTTTCCGCGGCATAATCGATGCCCAAGCCGTGGCATTTTCCACCGCCACCAGCGCCGGAACTCTTCCTGTCACCATGTCCAATGTGGAAGATAATCTGGGCGTTCCCAAAAGAATATCCAGCTTTGTGCTGCCCCTTGGGGCCACCATGAATATGGATGGGACGGCGATTTATATGGGCATTGCCGCCATGTTTACGGCGCAAGCCATTGGTGTTGATCTGAGCATGGCCCAATATATAACGATTATTTTGACAGGCACTTTGGCGTCTATCGGGGCCGCAAGTATTCCCAGCGCCGGCTTGATCTTGATGCCTGTGGTTCTATCCTCCGTTGGCCTGCCGCTTGGGGCGATCATTCTGTTTTTCCCCATCGACCGGCTGATGGACATGATGCGTACCGTTACCAATGTAACAGGCGACGCCACGATTTCCGTTCTGGTTGCCAAATCCGAAGGGGAATTGGATATGGATCGTTTCAATGCCGATCCTGTTGAATAAAAGGGGCACCCCATGAAAATCGCCAGTTTCAATATCAATGGCGTCAAAGCCCGCCTGCCCCGCCTTTTGGAATGGCTCGACATCTGCGAAGCGGATGTGGTGTGCCTGCAAGAGCTGAAATCCATGGACGACAGCTTCCCCCGTCTGGAATTTGAAGGTCGGGGCTGGCATTTGGAAACCCACGGGCAAAAGGGCTTTAACGGCGTGGCCCTGTTTAGCCGCGAGCCGCTTCAGGATGTAAGGCGCGGCCTGCCCGGCGACGACAGTGATGAACAGGCGCGTTATATTGAAGGCACCCATAAAGGCGTGCGTATTGCATGTCTTTATCTGCCCAATGGCAATCCGGCACCGGGGCCGAAATACGACTATAAACTGGCCTGGATGGAGCGTCTGAGAAAACGGGCCGCCGAGCTGCTTGATAGCGAACAGCCAACGGTAATCACCGGGGATTTCAATGTGATCCCTATGGAAAAAGACTGTTATGATCCAGCAGCCTGGCTCAATGATGCGCTGTTCTTGCCGCAAACCCGCGCCGCTTTCCAAACCCTGTTATATCAAGGCTGGACCGATGCCATAAGGCAGATTCACCCGCAAGGCGATTGCTTCACCTTTTGGGATTATCAGCGCGGTTCCTGGGAAAAAGATCATGGCATCCGTATCGACCATTTTCTGTTGTCGCCCCAAGCCGCCGACCGGCTGCAAGATGCCGGTATCGACCGCGCCCAGCGTGGCAAGGAAAAAGCCAGCGATCATGTGCCCGTGTGGGTTACATTGTCTGATTGATATGCGCAGGCCACATCATTCGCCACAGGCGGATGCTGTGGTCTGATGAAATACGCCCCTCAAAACAGGGCAGCTCTTAGCGCTTGATAGAAAAGGGCGTGAAATCGGTGTCTTTGTCGAAATAATCTTCATGTTCGACCCGTTTGAGCCATCCCACAATCTTATAGGTGATTGGCGTCAACACCGCTTCCCAACCCACTTTCAGCGCGAAATTTGAAGCCATAATCATCAGCACCAGATCGGTGGGCCAAATACCCAAAAAGGCCACCGGATAGAAAACCATGCTATCGATGCCCTGCCCCACCACCGTTGATCCAATGGTCCGGGTCCATAGATATTTGCCTTTGGTCCAGATCTTCATCCGCGCCATCACAAAGGCATTGGCGAATTCCCCCAACCAGAACGCGGTGATCGACGCAAGAACAATGCGCGGTGTTTGCCCGAACACCTGTTCATAAGCGCCTTGCCCCAACCAGCCGGAAGCTGGCGGCAAAGACACCACCACAAAGCTCATAAAGGCCATGAACAAAATCGCCGCAAATCCGGCCCAGACCACCCGTCGGGTGCGTGCATAGCCATATACTTCGGTCAGCACATCGCCCAGAACATAGGAAATGGGGAAAAACAAAACGCCGGCGCCAAATTCAAAGCCGCCAAGGTCGGCCACCTTCGCCGCACCGATCAAATTGGAGCAGATAAGAACCGCCACAAACGCCGCCATGGCGAAATCATAATAGCGATATTGACGTGTTTCGGGCATGGCTGCGGCTTTCAAAGCAGGATGACATCAAGGAACAGGCGCGTTTGCCGCAGAACCATCCCACTGGACAAAAGCCTCTCCCTTGCTTGCTATATCTGCTTGTCGCTCAGGTCCAGAAGAAAACTTACAAAACCGGCCACAGATAATGCACAGCTATGGTGAATGGGGCCGAAGCGTCAAGCAGCCTGTTTTGCCTTGTCGATCACCTCAAGCAAAGCGCTGGCGGGATGGGCGCCATTCACAGCCAACCGCCCGTCAAAGACGAATGTTGGAACGCCAGTGATGCCCATTTTCCGCACGCTGTCGATCTGGCTCATCACAGCCTGACGATCCCGATCCGTGTCCAAAAGGTCACGAACCACTCCCTCTTCCATTCCGCATTTTTCGGCAATGGAAGCCAAAAGATCCCGATTGGAAATATCCTCGCCGTCCATGAAATAAGCGCGAAACAGGGCTTCAACCACATCATTTTGCACCCCCGCCGCAGCCGACCAATGGATCAAACGGTGACTATCAAGGGTATTGGGGGCGCGCGTGATGCGATCAAAAGCAAAAGCGATGCCTTCTTTGGCCCCTTCCGCAGCAATATGATCGAAGATTTCCCGCGCCCGCTCTGCCGAGCCGAATTTCGATGCCAAAAGTGCCGCCTTATCCGCCCCTTCCAATGGCAATTCGGGATGCAATTGATAAGGCCGCCAGTGAATATCCGCCACCAGACCCGGGCGCTGGGCCAAAGCCTGTTCCAACCGCCGTTTTCCAATCAGGCACCAGGGACAAACCGTGTCGGATATGATGTCGATTTTGATGCTGTCAGCCATAGCCAATGCCCCCTTTCAATCGGATGTGGCAGGAAATGTGGCAGGGAATGTGGTTTTTACAAGGGCTGGCAGTGCGTTTTCCTGCACTGGCGGCGAACATAAATATCCCTGATATATATCGCAGCCTTCTTCATAAAGGCGCACCAACTGCTCTTGCGTTTCAACGCCTTCAGCCACCACGAACATATTCAGTGTTTTCGCCATTGAAATAATGGCCCGCAAAAAGGCCCGGTCTTCCTTGTCCTGGCCCATGATAAAGGTGCGGTCGATCTTCAGTTCATCAATGGGCAAGGCTTTTAAATAGCCCAAAGAGGAATAGCCCGTGCCGAAATCATCCAGCGCCAAACGCACACCCAAGGCTTTCAGATCGTCGATCACTTGGGGGGCATTGCCGCTTTCATCAATGATGGTGCGTTCGGTGATTTCCAACGTCAAACGGCGCGGCGGAATACCCGATTTTTTCAAGCTGTCGCGCACCACATGCACCAAACGGGACCCCACATAGTCCGTGAACATATCCGCCGACACATTGATGGAAAGCTGCAAAGCCGGCAGGCCGGACGCTTCCAGCCGTCCAAGGCCCGCAAGAGCGGATTCAATCACCCAGCACCCCAGATCCACGGTGATCCCGGCCTCTTCGGCGATGGGGATGAAACTTTCCGGGCTGACAAGACCCAGATCGGGATGGTTCCAGCGCACCAGTGCCTCGACCCCCACCACATCGCCACTGCGCACGCTGGCCTGCGGTTGGAAATACATTTCCAGTTCCCCCAAGGCCATGGCATCGCGCAAGCGCCCCTCCACCTCCATCTTCTGGGCTTCGCTGGCAGCCAGATGCTGCGAATAAAACGCAACGGAATTGCCCGGCCTTTGCTTGGCGGAGGTGACGGCGGAATGTGCCGCTTTCAGCAAATCATCCGCGGTAAGTGCATCGGTGGGAGCGACAGCAATTCCGGCACTGGCCGATAGATAGACCGACCGCTCATCAACGCGAAGCGGGGCCGACACGCGCTGCAAAAGGCTTTGCACAGCCTGGGTGATATTGGCCTTCCCCCGCAAACCCGGAAGCAGGATCGCAAATTCTTCACCGCTAAGCTGCCCCACAAGGGGCATATGATGTAAACGGCGAGCTTCTTGCTCCCCCGCACGGGCCTTTACATAATGTGTCAACGCCGCCACCGCGGCGCGGATACGGTTCAGGCTGGCACGCAATACCAAATCGCCATTATCACGCCCATATTGGCTCAGCACGCGCTTGAAACGATCCACATTGATAATAACCAGACATAAGGGATGATCGGCTTCTGCCATTTCAACGGCAGCCCGGATTCTGTTCCGGAAGGCCCGTTGACCCAGAACAGAACTGCCTAAAAGGCTTTTCTCCAAATCATTATTCTGTTCAACCGCCTGCTCCACCGGCATCGCATCGGCAGCCGCCCATTCCAGATGAAGGGGAGCCACCATGCGGTCATGGTGCCGCATCAGCAAATAGAAAACCCGCGCCGATAATAATTTCGGATTGCTTTCGCTCAGAATAATATCATCCACCAAAGGATCACAGGCCACCTTCAAAAGCTCAGGCGATACCTGATTGTCTTGACTGGAGATCAAGGCAATCACCAGCGGACGCGGATGGCCCCATTTGGACAATAATTGGCTGCAGACCGACCGGTGAGCCGTAAATGTCTCGATGTCGATGAACACCACTTGCGGCGCTTGTCGATCGACCATCCGGGACGCGGCCGTCATGCTTACATGCCGCACATCAACTTGCGAAGAGGCGAGCAATGCCATCCACTGATCAACATCTCGCCCTGTGATCAGAAGACAATCGATCTGCGAAAGTGGCCGTTCTGTATCCGCCATGCGCATCCAATTATCCTAAACGTAATGTGGCGAATCTAGCCCCCTCTGCGCATTGGCACAAGCATCGCCACATATTTAACCATCTTTCTTTAGATGCTGTTGATCTCAAGGCATTATAATCCGGATTCTGGCAGAAAGGATCCGGGGATGAAAATCGTTACAACAGCCCTAAGCGGCCTGATGGCAAACCAACAACGCCTTGAAACATCGGCACAAAATATCGTCAATGCCAACAGCACCGGAAATCGGGACACGGTGTTCCAGCCCCGGCGTACGGTTTTATCGCCAGCCCCCAATGGATCCGGTGTGGTTGCCCTTACAAGCCCTGTCTCTCCGGCTTCATTCCCTGCATTTCAGCCCGACAGCCCCGATGCCAATGAAGCCGGGTTGGTAAAAGCGCCCAATGTGTCGTTGATCGGTGAAATTGTAGAGATGAAATCAGCGGAAGCCGGCTATAAAGCCAGCCTGCGTTTGCTGGAAACCGCACAGGATTTATCGGAGCAGTTGCTGGATACCGGCGACAGGGATGAACGTGGCTAAAGCGCATATCCGCCACTATGCCGCCCGCAAATCTTATCCAAAGTCCTTCAACAACCGCTGCTTTTGCCGATCCCAATCGCGCTGCTTGATATCTTCGCGCTTGTCATGGGCCTTTTTCCCTTTGGCCAGCCCCACAAGAATTTTGGCGCGTCCATTATTATCGAAATAGACTTTCAACGGCACAAGAGTCATGCCTGCCCGTTGCAATGCGCCGGTAATTTTGTTGATCTCTTTGCGGTGCAAAAGCAGTTTGCGGGGGCGGCGCGGCTCGTGATTATGGATATTGCCGTGGGAAAATTCGTCGATATGGGCGTTGATCAGCCATATCTCGCCATTTTTCTCTTCAGCATAAGATTCGGCAATATTGGCCGTCCCTTTGCGCAGCGCCTTCACTTCCGTCCCCGTGAGGACAATGCCCGCTTCAAAGGTGTCTTCCACCGCATAATTATAGCGCGCCTTGCGGTTTTCCGCCACGTGACGCCCATTAAGATCTTGCTTTACCATCAAACCTATTTAGGACGAATGTCCTTCCAGTGAAAGCCCCAGATTGTCCATTGCCTGTATCACCACGTGTTTTCCTGCCTCGGACAAAGGAGCAAGGGGTAAACGCAGGTCGGGCTTACTAAGGCCTAAACGATGCGCCGCATATTTCACCGGTGCCGGGCTGGTTTCACAAAACATCGCTTGATGCAGGTCGCTCAGCCGATCTTGTAACAAAAGCGCCGTTTCATAATCATTGGCCGCACAGGCTGCTTGCAGTTGCGCGCATAAAGCGGGGGCGATATTCGAAGTCACCGAAATGCAGCCCACACCACCCATGGCATTAAAGCCCACCGCCGTTGCGTCTTCACCGGAAAGCTGGGCAAAGCCCTTCTTGCACAAAAGCCTTTGACGGGCCACCCGCGCCAGATCGCCCGTGGCATCCTTTAGCCCCACAACCCGATCGAGCTTTGATAAGGCCGCCAGCGTTTCCACATGCATATCCGCCGCCGACCGGCCCGGAATATTATAAATAATCAATGGAAGATCGCAGGCATCATGGATGGCCGTGATGTGCAAGACCATCCCTTCCTGACTGGGCTTGTTATAATAAGGCACCACCACAAGCAGCCCATCGGCTCCGGCTTTTTGTGCGGCTTTGGCCCGTTCAATGGTTAGCGCCGTGGCGTTTGTGCCCACACCTGCAATCACCGGAGCCCGCCCTTTGGCCACCGACACGCAAGCGGCAATGACATCATAGTGTTCCGATGCCGATAAGGTGGGCGCTTCGCCTGTTGTGCCGCACGGAACAAGCCCGGATGTCCCTTGGGCGATCTGCCAGTCACAAAAGGCTTCAAAGGCTTTATAATCCACACGGTCCTCGCAAAAAGGCGTGATCAGCGCTGTCATTGAACCGGTGAACATCTGTGCAGTCTCCCGAAACTGAAGGGGCTTCTTCATCTTGTGATCCACAGCCGCCTCTTGACCTGTTATGGTTAAAATTGGACCATGCTGTTGCAATTGACCAAAGTCAGCATGACATCATCCATGCTTGGGTTTTTCTCAAGGGCAGTGCTTCATTCTGCATCTCTTTAAAAGCTCTGTTAAGGAACAGCGAGTAAATTCAACAGGCATGGGCTCAATGACAAGGCAGATTTTTCACATCCTTTCCTCCAGCTTGCACAGCTTCGGGGTGATCCTGCTGGTTTCAGCCTTTATCCTGCCCCTGTCCCATGCGCACCGGTCCGCTGCTGCCACCACCACCGTCATTCCCAGAGACAAGCCCGAACCGCCCGCCCATTTCCTTCGCGGCGCCACAGGCCAAGCCTATATCACGGCCTTCGATCAGGCGTCAAAAGGCCGGATTGATAAAGCCTTGGCTGCCTTGCCAAAAAGCGCCGACGATCTTGAGCGCGACTTGATTTTATGGTCTGCCATCATCAAAGGTGGCCGCGGTGATTTTGCGCAGATGCGGCAGTTTTACCAAACCCATAGCGATTGGCCTTTGCCAGACACCTTGAGCCGCGCTGTTGAGGATACCATCCGCTCCACCACAGCAGACAAAGACATTCTGACATGGTTCAACGCCCATCCGCCCCAATCGGGAAAGGCCCATATCCACTATGCCAAGGCCCTTTTGCGGGCCGGACGGCAAAAGGAAGGCATACACCATCTGAAAACCGGATGGCGCACGGCCAATCTTTCCAGCCCGGAAGAGCGCCAGATTCTGTCCCGCCACGGAGCCCTTCTAAGCACCGAAGACCATATTGCCCGAGTGGATCATCTGCTGTGGCAACGCGCCCGCCAACAGGCCATGCGGCTGGTGAAGCTGTTGCCGCCCGACTATCAGGCATTGGCAAAGGCCCGCAATGCCTTGATGGCCTTTGCCTATAATGTTGATCGTGCGGTTGCGGCGGTGCCCGACCATCTGAAATCCAATGCGGGGCTGGTTTATGATCGCGCATATTGGCGGCGCATCAAGGGCAAGAATGAAGGGGCCGAGCAGCTTTTGCTGGAAACCGAAGTGGATGGCCGAAATATCGGACGCGCGGATCGCTGGTGGCGGGAGCGACATTTTCAGGCCCGCCGTGCCATGAAGGAAGGGCGGTATGATGCCGCTTATCGTCTGGCTGCAGAGCATGGCCTATTGGATGGCTATGATAAACAGGCAGACGGGCAACAGGAAACCGACCTATCCGATGAACTGCCCCGCCGGACCCGCGCCCAGATTGCCGAAGCAGAATGGCTGGCAGGATGGATTGCCCTGCGCTTCAAAGACCGTCCGGCACAGGCTTTGGAACATTTCCAGACCCTGAATTCCGTTGTGACCCTTCCTGTCAGTTTGGCACGTGGTGCCTATTGGTCGGCCCGCGCCGCCGAAGCGATGAACGATCCAGCTTTGGCGCGACGCTGGTATGAAACGGCGGCCCTTTATCCCACCGTGTTTTACGGCCAATTGGCGGTAGACCGTTTGGGCGATGATTTGAACGCACTCAAGACCCGCCCTCTTGAGCCAAGCCCACAGGCCCGCACCCTGTTCGAGCAAAATCCTTTGGTAAAAGCTGCCCGCATTTTGGCCAAAATGGAGCAAGAGTATCTATTGGGTTTGTTTGTGCGCCATTTGGCACAGCAGGCCGACACCCCGGAACAGAATATTTTGGCAGCCAAACTTGGCCAAGAACTGGAACGGCCGCAAATGGGGGTGATTGCCGCCAAAGCCTCCGTGAAGGACGGTGCCATCATGGTGGAAAACGGATATCCGGTGATTGCCCTTGCCGATGCCCGACCAGACAGCCACAGCCTTATTCTTTCCATTGCCCGCCAGGAAAGCCAGTTCAACCCCAAAGCCATCAGCCATGTGGGGGCGCTTGGGTTGATGCAATTGATGCCGGCCACCGCCAACCGTATGTCCCGCCAGCTTCAAAAACCTTATTCCCGGGAAAGGCTGCTCAGCGATCCCGCTTATAATCTGGAATTGGGTAGCGCCTATTTTGTACAGCTTTTAAAGCGCTATGATGGCGCTCCCATGCTGGCTTTGGCTGCCTATAATGCCGGAGCGGGATCGGTATCGCGTTGGCTGAACGATTATGGAGATCCCCGTATTCAGACGATTGATCCCATCGATTGGATCGAAATGATCCCCTATAGCGAAACCCGCAATTATGTTCAGCGGGTTCTGGAAGCTGCACCGGTTTATGCCCTGCGCTTGAGCGATAAGGTGGCCGAAAGCGATGGTGGGGACAAGGCAATCACGCTGACATCTTTTCTCCAGCGTGGACGAAAGGCCGGACCGGATGGATATATGCCCCGGCCCAAGCCTTTGCCCGAATTGCCCTTCATCATGCCGCTGTCCAATGAAACCGCCCCCACCATGCCCGGCGGTTGACCTTCCAGTCTGGCGCTCATATTTGAACGCCAGCCCCTAGAGCATCCCGACCGCCCGAATATGGGTCAGGATTTTACGCCGCATTGCCTTGTGAATAAATTCAAGGCTTAGCGCTTGCCACGCCCGTCATCATCCTTATGGTGCTTGCGCATATTCTTATGATCGCGGTCCATATCGCCGCGTTTTTGGAATGTGCGCATTTCTTCCCGGCTCAACACCCCGTCGCCATCAGCATCCAGCTTATCAAACATGCGGTCTTGACGATCCTTGCGCTGTTGTTCGCGCATCGCTTTATGGCCCGCCTTCATTTCTTCCAGAGTCAGGCTGCCATTGCCGTCTTTATCACCCGCTTCAAAGCGTTTCTTGTGAAAGGCTTCCATTTCGGCCCATTCAACGCTGCCATTTTTATCGGCATCCAGTTTTTTCAACATCGCCGCAGCCATGTCTTTTTTCATGCCGTGACCCTTGTCGCCATGGTGGGCAGCCAAGGAAACACCGCTGGCAAAAACCAGCCCGATGCCGCCCAAAATCAGCCCTTTATAGGTCTTTTTCATAAATTCTCTCCTCGCAATCAAATGGATGAAGCGACCATACCCTGTGCATTTGCCGCCATCTGTTGTGATACGTGCCACACACAACCAATCCTGCGTTTATACAGCATCCGGTTCCAGCCAACGCACCAAAACGGGCCGGACCAAAACACCCAGAACGCCGCCCACAGCCACGCCCAGAAGATCGACCAGGAAATCGTCAAGGGCCATCTGGCGGCCCACAAAGGGTTGGATAATTTCAATCAAAGCGCCAAGGCCCGCCGCGCACGCCAGATAAAAAAGACGCCATGTAAGTGGCCGTGAAGAAAGCCCCAGAACAAAAGCCAGAATGAAATAAGCAACAAAATGCTGAAGCTTGTCGGAAATATTAAGCTCAAGGGAAGACGTGACCGGATAAAGCGACCCGAAAATAATATTAAGGGCAACGGCCACAGTCACAAGGCGCCGAAACAACTTTAAAAGGGTGTGGCGCATAAACGTCTCTTTCCATATGTCGCCCCCGCCCGCCCCTTCGCATCACTGATGGAAAAGGCAGGCAGAGGATGACCGGTCTCTTTCACGATCCGGTTTTAATGTGCGCCTTCTTCGATAAAGGCCCGGATATCCTTGAGAAACTGATCGCGGGATTCATCGTGAAGATACATCATATGGCCCGCGCGATAATAGTCATAGTGAATGCGTTCAGGCACCAGCCCGACTTCCGATAAGGCATTCTCCGCGCCGAAGAACGGCGTGGCGAAATCGAAATATCCCGCACTTACCAGCACACGCATATCCTTGTTATAGCGCATGGCTTGGCCGATCTGCGGCACCACATTGATGAACCGCCCGCCATTGGGAGCGCGATCCCCCAATTTCCAATCCCATTTGCGGAAGGCATCGGGGCTAGAGGCAAAATAGGGCCGGTCCATGCGCACCCCAAGATCCGTCTGGAAATAATCGCTGATAGCCGCAACATAAGCATTGCCAATGCTGGCCGATGCTGGGTCCGTTTCATAAAATTCCCCCACAGCATCGGGCTCTTCCCCCAGATAGCGGCTATCAAGGCGCCCCACCACCTGACGATCATCGCGCATCAGTTCTTTGAAGAACCGGAACACCTGAATCCGCATATTCGCCTTATCCAGCCAATCGGTTTTCAGCCCGGTATAAGCATGAAGCTTCGAAATAATCCGCTGGCGCTCTTGCGGGTCCAGCCGCGTGCCGGCGATCAATGCCGTTGCATAATCATTGCGGGCGAAATCACGCACCTCATCCAGAAATTCTTCAAGGTTTTCCGGCTTTTGCGGCAATTGATCATGATACCAGGCGGTGGCGGCATAGGTGGGCAAGAAGCTCACATAAGACATGATATTTCCCTGATTGAACCGGCTGTTCTGATAATGCAGAACAGCGGAAATCAGCATCACGCCATTCACGCCAATCTGGTGCCGGCGCCCGCCCAAAGCATCCAGAAGCGGCCCCATGCGCAAGGTGCCATAGCTTTCGCCCGCGATATAAATTGGTGAATTCCAACGGCCATTATCGGAAATCCATTGATGGATAAAGGCGGCGATGGAGTCGGCATCCTGACGAACGCCGTAAAAATCCGCGTTGCTTTTCTCACCCAAAGCGCGGCTATAGCCGGTGCCCACCGGATCGATAAACACCATATCCGATACATCAAGAATGGTATCGGGATTATCGACAACCGGATAAGGCGGCGCACCATCATCTTTTGCATCACTTGGCACCACCACCCGCTTGGGACCAAAAGCCCCCATATGCAGCCATAAAGAAGCAGAGCCGGGCCCGCCATTGAACAAAAAGGTTACGGGCCGTTTTTTAGAGGCAGCCCCCCCTTTTGCCAGATAGGCCACATTGAAAAAAGAGGCCGTCGGCTGGCCTTCATCATCGCGGATATAGGTTTCCCCGGCCACCACCTGATAGCTGATGCTCTTGCCATTGAACCGGCCGCTATGTTCGGTCACAAACTGCTTTGGCGCAGCCATATTGGCCTTGTCAGACTCATCCGATGCACGTTTTTGCGCCCAGCCTGTCTGCGCCACCAAACAAAGCAAAAGCCCGGCCATAGCCCATTTTTTAATCATTCCAACCCCCTATAAAATTGACAGTCAACAAACATAAAGGCTTCATGACCAAACTGGCAAGAAACGCTCTCTAGACAACAACATAGCCTTCTGACATAGTGCCCAACCGATGCTAATATTAGCCGCGAACCGTAATACTGCACTTTCTGGACAAAAACTTAACCGATAATAATGCGCCCTCTCTTTTTTAAGTACTGATCATGGCTCCTTGGCTACAATCCCCCCTTGATGTTCTTTTCAATTACTGGATGTCCTTGCGGGGGGCCGATGGTGGAATCCCACAAAAGAGCCACCTTAATCCGGTGAAGTTCAAAACCGTTTTGTCCGATGTTTCCATTTTGGAACGCACCGGAAAAGAGAATTATATATACCGGCTCATCGGCTCGGATATCTTGCAAAGGTTCACAACACTTTCATCCGGGATCAATCTTTTCGATCGTCTTGATCCAAATAGCGCAACATTTATCAGCGACTGGCTTGAAGCCATTTTTCATCTTCCCTGCGCGGCCCATTGCCACTATGTCGCGCGGTACCCGACGGGGTTGAAGCGGACCATGTCCTCTCTATATCTGCCGCTTGCAGATAAAGAAGGCACCCTTCGTTTTCTTTTGGCCTATCATCGGGCAACCGCACTTGAAGGCTATTCCGCGACTGTCCATGAATCCAATATTGAAATGGAACAGATGATCGTCACGCCGATTGACTTGGGGAGCGGCGTGCCCGACCTTCCCAAGACCTTGGATGAATAACATTCATTCTCTTAAAGAGTGCCGGATCAACAGGCGTTGCGACTAGGGACCAGAATGGACCACCCACAAGATATTCTCGGAATTGCCAGTATCATTCAACTGGCGGTGGCCCCTGTGTTTTTGCTCGCGGGGATCGGGGCCATACTCAATGTTCTGGCTTTGCGCCTTGCCCGCGTGATTGATCGCGCCCGGGTTTTGGAAGCTGCCTTTCCCACCCTTGATGATGAGGAAAAAACCCGCAGCCGCAGAGAATTGCGAACATTGGACCGGCGTATGCGCGTGGTTCAGGGGGCCATCAGCCTGTGCACCACCTCGGCGCTTTTTGTCTGTGTGGTGGTGATGGTTTTGTTCATTTCCAATCTCCTGACCCTTGATTTCGCAAATACGGTTGCGCCCCTGTTCATTCTGGCCATGAGTCTTTTGATCGGAGGACTTGTGCTGTTTTTGGTGGAAATTTTTCTGGCCACAAAAGCCATTCAGGTGCGCCGCGAATATTTGAAAGCAAATGAGCCAATGGCGCTAGCCAAGGGCCAAGCATCCCGCCGACAATAATCGCTCCTGATCAAGAACCAGCGGCATCCATATCGTCTGTCTTTAAAGGCCCCAAAGCACGAAGCCGCGCCTGCATCGCCTGATCCGGTTTCAATTCAAAAGCAGGCGGGATCACCAGCGTGGAAATGCCGTTCAGCCGGGAATCGGGCAATCGGGACAGTGCAATCCGCTCCATCCGTACCGGCATCATGGCCAACATGGCCGCTTCATAAATGATCACCTCGTGATCCATGCCATAGCCATCGGCCATCAACTTTTCCACCAACAAAGACAGACGCGCCCTGTCGGTTTCAAAGTGCGTAAGGCTGATTTCACCGGCCAGGCCCACCTGCCACAATATCAGGAGTTTTGCCGGATCGATGCGGTTGCAGTAGATCAGATATTGTGTCGCTTCCATGCTTTGGCTGCCATGGGTGCCGGGGTCCAGCCCAAGATCGGCATAAAGACAATCCTGTGTAGAAATGCCCGGCTCCATACGCGCCTCAAACCCTTCATCACGCGCCGCCTTGATTGCCCAATGGGGAACGCAGGCAAAAATACCGGGATGGCCATAAGCCACCAGACACACCGATTGTCCGGCGCGTACCGCCTTTATTACAGCATCCACCATATCGCGGTAGCTTTGCGGACGATATTTGCCTTGCGCATAATGCGTTTGCAGACTGGTCAAAGATGGGTTGAGCCCCGACAACCATTGTTCACATAAGCCATCCACCAGGCAGAATACATGATCCGCGTTCACAATCTCGCTTTTGGCGATCGCCGTAATCTGGCCTCCCAGAACCATGCCGGTGCCAACGACCACCAGCCGCCCACACTCGTCAGGCATAAAGCCTCCTTTTAAAGGTGATCGCCTTCATAACGCACCTGATCACGACCAGCGTGCTTGGCATCATAAAGGCAATTATCGGCCCGGGTGAAAATCGGTTCCAGCTTCGTTTCATGGGGATGGCGTATGGCCACGCCAAAACTGCCCGAAACTTCAAAGCTTTGACCCAAGGCGCTTTTATCCACCGCCTTGATGGCCTTCCGGCAAATTTCGGCCACGCGCAGGCTTTCTTCAAGCCCGGCACCGGGAAGGCAAATGGCAAATTCCTCCCCCCCGATCCGCCCAAACAGATCGTTCTTGCGAATTTTATGGCGGCAGGTTTCCACAACATTTTTCAAAACCCAATCGCCCGCCCCATGGCCATAGCTATCATTGATGGCTTTGAAATTATCCAGATCCAGCAAAATCAAGCCCAGATCATCGCCATTGACAAAGGCATCTTTCACCATTTTATCAACTGCTTGATTGAAATGACTGCGATTGGCAATACCGGTCAGGCCATCTCGCTGAGCCAGATTGCGAAAGCGATGGCGTTGCATATTGACGGACACCAACCAGCCAATCAGCGCCACGATCAAAAGGAAGCCAATAACCAATGAAAGCTGCAAATTCTGCCGCTGCTTTTCGCTCAATGCCCGAGACAAAGTGAGCAATTCGTTTTGCTGGTTTAGAATTTGTATTTGCCGCTCTTTATCCTGCGTTTCATAAAGATTCTGATAATAGGCCAAAGCCATGGCGCTGCGATCATCAGTCAAAAATTGGCTGGCTTCCACATAGATCTTGAACATAGCCAGCGCCGCGGACAAGTTGCCACGGCGTTCATGGATATCCGCCAATGTTTTGCTGGCATGACGCACGAACAATTTGAGCCCACTCTGCCGAGCAAGGCTTAAAGCCTCTTCCCCCATATGAAAACTCGCGTCCAGATCGCCCACTGCCAGATAAGCCGCGGCCAAGACCGATTTCAATTCAGCAATATGATAGGCATAGCCCACCTCTTCCGCATCGGGCAAAGTGCGTAAGGCAATGGCGATGGCTTGCTCTGCATCCCCGTCATCAAGGGCCAAAGCCGCCAGATTGGCGCGGGCGGAATTAACGATCAGCTTATTGCCAATGTTCGAACAAAAGGCCTCGGCATCTTTCAGCCAGTCCAGGGCCGCATTCCTATTGCCTGCCATACGCTCGGTAATACCAAGTTCCACAAGGGCAAAGCATTCCGATCGGGCGTAATTGTTTTCTGCCGCTAATTGCAGCATCTGCAGGCCCTGAGACACGGATTGTTCATACGCACCGGCATCCCGGAACGCCACGATGGCCGGATGCATAAAACCTGCTTTCAAGCTAATATCCGTAATCTCATCCACAAGCGCCAAATTTTTCTGAATTATGGCGAACATCTGATCATAATCGCCCAAAGCATTATAGATGGTCGATTCTATGGAATTGGAAAGAGCAAGCGAATTAACCGACAGATCCTCTCCCGACAAACTCTCAAGCATTTTCAAAGCATCGGTATATTCCCCGTGTATCACCAATAATTTAGCCTGAACGATTTGAAGCCGATAGCGCTGCTGATTTGAAAGGCTGTCGGAAAGCGCGGCAATCTGATCCAACAGCACCTCACCCTGATTGGGGTCGCTACTCACCAAATCGTTGGCTCTGGCCAACATTGCATCGATTTCAGCAGAGTCCGCAGCCATCGCCACAGGCATCAGGGCAAGCCAGATGGTTATGGCAAAACCCGCTGCCAACACCCCCAATCTGCACTCGCCCTGTTTGGTCATGCTAGTTATTTGCTATTATTGTCATTGTAGAATGGAACATGAACATTCAAATAAACATCCTTTACACCCGATGCCTTCTTGATGCCCTCCATATCGCAGGTGCAAATCATTTTGCACTCTGCGTCCGTCAACCCAAAGGCTTTCATAGTCCCATCAGGATCGGCGATATAGTGCGCCCGGTATTCTGCATCTTCCCCAAGCTTCGCCATAAAATCTAATAATTTCGACATTTTTCCCTCGATAATCTGCTCTTGCGATCCGGGCACCAGCGCCCCCCCCGATCACGGCACATCAACACTGCGTATAAAAACCTACCTTTCTCTTAATACTCTTATTCTTTATATTTTTTCAATCAAGGCGTGCGCGCCTCCATTTTTGCGGCTGCGTCTTCCAAAGCCGTGATGCTCCCCTCCATGATCAGGGGAATATAGCGGCTGATCTGCTCAATGGGCCAATCCCACCAGGCCAGCGCCAAAAGACGGGCGCACTCTTCTGGCGAGAAACGCATTTTCACGATACGTGCCGGATTGCCCGCCACAATGGCAAAAGGCGGCACATCGGCCGTTACCACAGACCGGCTGGCAATCACCGCCCCATGACCGATGGTCACACCGGGCATGATCAGGCTTTGATAACCGCACCACACATCATGGCCCAAAACCGTGTCCCCGCGTGAGGGATTATCATGCAACAAAGCCATATGCTGTTCCCAATCCGCGCCAAAGATAGGAAACGGGAAGGTCGAGATACCATTTGTTTTGTGATTGGCCCCGTTCATAATGAAGGTGGTGCCAGCGGCAAGGGCACAAAAACGACCAATGCGCAACAGATCGCCCACATGGTCGAAATGATACAAAACATTGTCTGTTTCAAACCGCTCAGGCGCTATCGGATCATCATAATAGCTATAATCGCCCACATGGATATTGGCACGGCTGATCAAAGGCTTCAGCCATTGAACCCGCGGGGCATGGGGCAAAGGATCAGGGGATGCGGGGTCTGGAAACCGCACCTTATCATCAGGCATCATCCGCTCCATCATTGATGGGGATGTCTAAGCTTTGAAAAGCAGTGCTCTTAAAACGCAAAAGGGAGGCCGCGGCCTCCCCTTAAGTGGTTCAAAAATCAATCGGCCCAATCAGGCGAGTTGAAGATTCACGGCAGATGTGCGGCCGCGACGGTCTTCTTCGAGGTCATAGGTGACCTGCTGATTATCATCCAGACCGGAAAGACCGGCGCGTTCAACAGCAGAAATGTGAACGAACACATCTTTGCCGCCTGTCTCAGGCTGAATGAAGCCGAAACCTTTGGTGGAATTGAACCACTTAACTGTACCTTTAGCCATGCTCGTATCCTTTCACGCGATGTCTCAGAAGTCGGTAGCGTCGTAATCGCGCGAAACCAAAATCAGATCAGTCGCAGGTTATTCGACGTGTACGTTCGGGACATCCCGACCGCCTATTTCCTGCTATGTGGAATATCGAAACACGCCGGACGACATTCCGCAGTTAGAGAATGCCGAATCATTGATTGCGACATTGGCCACAACATAATCTAATTTTCCAAAAATTCAAAGCCCTGTTCCATGTCCGACATGATATTTCTATTGGGCGGTACTTTCATGAACAAAGGCATCGGAAAAGCCTTCTAAACAACCCATTGCACCCTGTTTTTTTTCAAAACCAGAATCGCAGCCCGAACACCACCGACGTCTCTCCCGGGTCGCTCCCCCGGGCGCGGGCGAAATCGGCACTGTCGCCCACAAGGCGTTCCCATGAGATCCCGATATAGGGGGCAAATTGGCGTCGCACCTCATAGCGCAGGCGCAGCCCCACTTCAGCACTGGAAAGACCGGCACCGATGCCCGATTCCCCGATATCCTGCACCGCGAAATTAAGCTCGATCCGAGGTTGCGCCACAAGCCTTTGGGTAAGCATCAGCTCGTATTCCGTCTCCACCCGTGCCGTAAGGTCGCCCTTATCGCTGAAAAACAAGGCTCCATCCAACTCGAACCAATAAGGCATCAGTCCCTGAAGCCCCAGCACCGCATAGCTGCGTGAAGGCCCCGGCCCCACATCTTGACGCACACCCATTTGAAGGTCGAAAAACGGTGTGATCATGCGGCTGTATAACGCTTGAAGCTCCGCGTCATCCACGCCATCTTCGATGGTGCCTTCCCCTTCCATCTTGGTCCAGAATTTATGGCGGTCACTACCGAACCAGCCCTGCATATCCCAAAGATAAGCGTCGTCGCCGTCCATTACCCGATATTCCACCCGATCGGCCTGCAAAAACAACATCGCCGGCGTATCGTGAATGGGGAGCGGCCAATCGGCCGGGGCACCGGTCTGGCGCGCGTCCTGTGCGCTGGCGGGCAAGGTTGAAAGGCATGTGAGAACGACAGAATAAAGCGCTCTCATGCCTCTTCTCCATCATAGGGGGTCACCTCTACAACGCGGAACATGCCCGCCTCCATATGATAAAGAAGATGGCAATGAAACGCCCAGCGCCCAGGCGCATCCACATGGATCAAAGCCGACAGCCGTTCACCGGGCTTAACGCTAATGGTATGCTTGCGCGGGATAAGATCGCCATGGCCGTTTTCCAGTTCCATCCACATGCCATGCAGATGGATTGGATGTTCCATCATAGTGTCATTCACCAAAATCAGCCGCAGACGCTCGCCCAATGCAAAGGGGATCGGGCCATCCACCTCGCTGAATTTCTCCCCGTCAAAGGACCACATATAGCGCTCCATATTACCGGTGAGATGCAGTTCCAGTTCTCGCTCGGGCGGACGGTCATTATAAACCGTGCGCGCCTTCAGATCGGTATAGACAAGCACCCGATGGTCTATAGTCTCCAGCCCTGTGCCCGGATCGCCAAGGCGGCTGCGCTGCACGGCGGCGACATCCGCATTGCCCGGTCCGTGTCCAGACGGTCCATGTCGGGCGACAATCGGACCGCCCATAGCCATGCTGCCATGATTTTTCCCATGCCCATGACCGGCCGGCATCGCGTCCATATCCATGCCCATATCGGCCATGGTGCGAAGAGGCTGATCGCGCAATGCCGGTATGGCCGCGGACATTCCAGATCTCGGAGCAAGAGTGCCGCGTGCATAACCGCTACGATCCATGGCCTCTGCTATCACCGTATAGGCGCGATCGTCTTTTGGAGTTACGATCACATCATAGGTTTCTGCGGGCGCGATCTGGAATTCATCGGCCTCCACCGGCTGGACCGGTTGGCCATCGGCGGCAACCACGGTCATCACCAAACCGGGAATGCGCAGATTGAAATAGCTCATGGAGGCGGCATTGATGATGCGCAGGCGCAGCCGTTCACCGGGCTGGAACAAGCCAGTCCAATTATCATCCGGCCCTGCCCCATTGATCAGATAGGAATAAATATGTCCGGTCACATCGGCGATATCGGCGGGCGACATACGCATCCGCCCCCACGCCATACGGTCGCTGATCGCAGCGCCCAACCCAGTCTTACTTGCGTCCTTGAAAAAGTCGCCCACCGTGCGTTGCTGGAAATTGAGATAATCGCTGCGCTTTTTGAGCTTCGCCATCACTTTGTAGGGATTATCGAACATCCAGTCCGACAATATCAGAATATGCTCGCGATCATGGCCCACGATATCGGGTTCTTTGGGATCGATCACCAGTGGACCATAATGGCCAAGCTGCTCTTGAAGCCCGGAATGGCTGTGATACCAATAGGTTCCGCTTTGCCGAACCAAATAACGGTAGGCGAAGGTCTCCCCCGCCTTGATCCCGGGAAAAGCAACGCCGGGCACACCGTCCATTTCAAATGGCAACAAGATGCCGTGCCAATGAATCGAGGTCATTTCCCGCAAGCGATTATGCACCCGGATGGTCACCGTTTCGCCCTCCGTAAAGCGCAGCAAGGGACCGGGAACGCCGCCATTCAAGGTCACCGCAGTGCCGTGCTGGCCATCGATCCGCACCGGCGTTTCGGCAATGAACAGATCGACGTCGTGGGTGCCGGACCGCGAATCTGTGCGGGGGGTGGCTCCAGGCACATAGCCGGGACCGCCTTTCGCCCATACGGGAATGAAACCCTGCATCAAAAACCCACCACCCAACATGGTGGCGGATCGGATCAAATTGCGCCTCGTGATCATGGAACGTCCTTCAAGCAATAAAAAACACGACCGCCATGCACCGATGGTTCCGGCACATTCGTCGGTCAGCGACAGCGGCTTGAAGGCTTCAATTCAGAAGAAGAATAAAGAGAGAAACCAGCGTTTGGGGAAGATAAGGACTTTGTCGGACAGGCGCGACCAAAGGATGGTGCACCGGGTGATCCAAAGCCAACACATGACTGACTGTTCGTAAAAATACCGTATCAAGAGTCAAAAGCAGAGTGTCGGACGCTTTTATCGGCGGTGCAGCCAGTACGTCTACTTTGTCAAGATGCGCAGAACACGGCTTTTGCGAGGCGTCATGACAGGCCCCACCCTGCTCCGATATATCGCTATGGGCGATCGGGTTAGCCCCATTGCCCGGAACACCAGACATGACCATCGGGCCGGGGCACCAGACAGGCACCAGCACCAGCGCCATAGCCACAGCCACAGCCAAAAAAACAGACACGCGGTTCTTCTTACTCATAACGCCCGATCCACGGTACAATATTCAAACCATCATACCCCTATGAGTTATCGTGAGAAAGGAGCAAAATAAAAATGCATCCTTTTCAATCACCTCAAGCATATTGAAGGGTAAAAACAGCGATAAAACCGGCCGATGGGGAAATTTAACAACGGATCGTCCTGTTCGGACGCTATCGCTGATAGGGACACCGCTTCATTGGTCCGCTAAAGCTTCCCGGCGATTTTTTTCTCCAGATATGCTTTTAGCGCCACCGCATTATTATGCCCGGTGTCTTTTGCGCCATAAATCAAGGTGATGCGGCCTTGGCGGCCCCATTCCAGAAGCTGGTCAATGGCACCGGAACACCCATCCAGTTCCTTGAAATAGCGCTCCTTGAACCCATCCCATTTTTGCGGATCATGGCCGAACCATTTACGCAAATCAGTACTTGGAGCCAGATCCTTCAACCAATGATCCAGCGCCAGATCATCCTTTGACACACCGCGCGGCCAGATCCGATCCACCAGAATACGGCAGCCATCCCCATCTGCCGGATCGTCATAAGCCCGCTTGAGGCGGATATCGAGGCCGCCCCTATTCTTTGCCATCAGAGATGTCACCATCTTCGACCGGCCCCGAAAGGATCTTACGACCGGTAAACATGGCAGACACCAGCGCGCCACCGCTTCGGATCTCGGTAACCACCACGGCCAGAATATGCAAAACGACCATCGCTGAAATGGCGTAAAACGCATAATAATGGGTGGTGATGAAAGGCTTTCTGAAGGCCCGCATTTCGTCATAGGCAACGGGGTCGTACATCTCTTTTGCGCCGGGCAACAGGCTGGACGGATCAACGCCATCAGCGGCAATCCATTGCGCAATCCAATGACCAAAAGGCGCAAAGAAAATATCCGTTCCGGCCAGCACCAAACCGGTGACGGCCTGTGCAAAAAGCAACACGAATAAAAGAGTGACACTTAAACGGCCAAGAGGATTATGGCCCAGATAATGCTTGGGCTGCCCGTGGGAAACCCCACCGATATAATCTTGCACCGCCCGCACATAGCCTTTTCCGCCCGGAAGAATTCCCCGCCAACTGCTATAGCGATTGCCGAAAAATGCCCAAATCAGGCGAATGAACAGATTGATAGCGAACACATAGCCAAACCATATATGAACCTCTTTCAAAAGGATCTTGCCCGCAGGTCCAATCTGGAATTCCTTGGCATATAAGATAATCAACCCAAGACCGATAAGCCCCAAAACAGAGATGGCATTAATCCAGTGAAACCACCGTGTCGGCTTGTCCCAAACACGATATTCCTTCAGATCACCCTTGGGCATAGCAAGCCTTTCCTCACCTTGAGTAACACCATCTCCGGTTTCAAAGCCGCCGTCTATGGATTGGGACGCGGCGTTTCGGCTGTGCTTGGCGGCAAAACAGGATAGACAATCCGGGGCTGATCACCGGTCAGGCTGTGCAGAAACGCGGTAATATTCTCCACATCTTCCGCACTTAAATCGATACCCATCTGTGCTGTGCCCATCACCCGCACGGCCTGCTTAAGATCCCACACTTTCCCCGTATGAAAATACGGCGGGGTCAGCGCGATATTGCGCAATCCCGGCACCTTGAAGACGAATTCATCTTCCGGCAATTGGGACACATCGAACCGGCCCTTATCACCGGGTGGCAACAGATCTTCCCCCGGATTTTCAACCACACCAAAGGGCTGGAACTGCTCGCCCCCCAGATTGATGCCGCTATGGCAAGCCACGCAGCCATTATCCATGAACGCCTGAAGCCCGGCTTTTTGCTGGGCATTAAGCGCCGTTTCATCCCCTTCCAGATACTGATCAAATGGTGCATTGGGGGTAATCAGCGTCGCCTCGAACACGGCGATGGCTTTTTGCACATTCTCGATCCGGATGGGGTCTGTGTCATCGGGGAAAGCGGCCCTGAAGGCTTCATGATAGCCGGGGATACCGTCCAATTGCTCGACCACATGCCCCTCTGTGGTGGCCATTTCAACGGGATTGACCAACGGTCCGGCAGCCTGTTCTTCCAAATCCGCTGCCCGGCCATCCCAGAATTGCGCGAGATTGAACACGGCATTAAACACGGTGGGTGAATTGCGCGCCCCGGTTTGCCAGCTCTGCCCCAAAGAGGTTTCTTGCAAATCAACACCGCCCATGCCCACCACATGGCAGGAATTACAACTGATATTATGGGATTCGGACAGACGCGTATCGAAATAGAGCATTTTGCCCAATTCAATCTTCGCAGCACTTGCCGGATTGCCCTCCAAGGCGGGCGGCTTGGCCGGGATCGGTTTGAAAAAATCCTGAGCCGTGGCCATCAGATCGTCGGCAGCCTGTGCGGAACCCGTCACTAAAAAAGCACTCAACAAGCCCGATAAAACCCGTTTCTGCATTGTCCGACCCTTTCTGAATTCCCAATTCATTCTATAGAAAAGCTACAACAAAACCTTGATGTAGATCAAATCGGATAAGAGCGATGCGCCTTGCCGTCCTGCCGTCAGCCCGCCACATAATCCGACCAATGGGCCAATAAATGCTCTCCGTTGCGCAAAGACAGCGCATAAAGCGTGAAGGTGGGATTCACCGCCCCGGCCGTGGGATAAAGTCCGGTTCCCGCCAGCACCAGATTAGGCACGTCATGGCTGCGGCCATAGCGATCAACCACCGAGCGCTGCGGATCGTCTCCCATGGGGGTGCCGCCCATCATATGCGCTGTTGCCAAAGGCCCCGCCCAATAATCGCGCGCACCGGCAGCTTCCATAACCGCCAGCCCTTCGCGCCGCGCATGGTCGCGCACCGCCAAAGCATCCTCGTCAAAGCTGTGGATAATGCGCACCCGCCGCCGGTTATGGCGATCACGGTCATCAAAAAGCGTGATGCGGTTTTCAGGGCGCGGCAGGTCTTCGCCCATGGCCAGAATATTGGCCATATGTTTGCTGGCCCGTTCCATGAAATATGACAGATCCTGGCCGAAAAGATCGGCGCGGCTGGTGGCAATACCCGCCAGATCATTGGGCTTCATGGCCGGGGCAATCAGCCATTGATAGCTGCCAAAACCTTTTTCCCGACTGTCTTTTTCATAACCATCGCGGCAAGAAAGCTGCGCGCCCGATACCCCCAGATGCGGGTCTGTTTCCTCATCAAACAGGCCATATATCCCCCCCAATGAATGGGTCATGAATCCCTGCCCCACCAGCCCATTGGAATTGCCAAGACCCAAAGGCCAATCGGCAGAAGCGGAATTGAGCAAGATCGCCGGATTATGCACCGCCGAAGCGGCCAATATCACCAGATCGGCCCGTTGCTCGTGCAGATTTCGAGAATCATCGGCATAGACCACGCCGGTCGCCCTGCCCTTATGGGCCAACACTCGGATCACATCCGATTGGCTGCGAAAGTCCGCGCCTGCCCTTTTCGCTTCGGGAATATCACGCACAAGCGGGTTATAAAGCGCACCAATGGGGCAGCCTGCATCACACCAGCCATCATAGATGCAGGGCGCGCGCCCCTTATACCATGTGGAATTGATCGCCATGGGCATGGGGGCGGTGTGCATCCCCAAGGCTTTGAACCCACGTTCCAACACATCCGCCTGCCCAAAACGGGCCAAGGGCGGCATGGGATAAGGATCACCTTCAGGCCGCCAGATTTCCGTTTCCGCATCACCTGAAAGGCCCACATCTTCTTGAATACGATCATAAAAGGGGCGCAGTTCCGCATAATCCAGCGGCCAGTCCACCGCCCGGCCATAAAGGCTTTTAACCTTGAAATCGCTCTCGTCAAAGCGCGGCCAGGTGCCATAATGATGAAGTGCTGCGCCTCCCAAACCCCAGCCTGCATTAAAGCCATAACCAAAGGGATGCGTACCGGTAGACGCAACAGGTTCGCCACCCCAGCGCAAGCGCCGCGACCAGATCTGGCTACTGATCAGATCCGCCATTTCCCATCCGGGGCCGGCATCCAGAACCACCACCGATTTTCCAGCCTGTGCCAACAGCCGCGCATAAAACGATCCCGCCGCACCCGCGCCAACAATCAGCGCGTCTACCGCCTCATGTTTTTGTGCCGCACTCACCAGCGGTCCTCCGGCTCGAGATGGGCAAGATAAGGGATATCCAGCCCGTCAAACCCTGCCATGGTGCCATAGCGCACATCCACCGCATCGGCGCGCAGGACAAACAGCACCAACGCCGATGGTGGTCCGGCCCAATCGGGAATGGCATTATTCGCCATTGCCTCCACTAGTTTTGTCGCCTGTTCAGACGATACTGTGTGAAAGGCCCCGCCATAGCGTGCCTGAGCGGCTTTGTCGGTGGCTGCCAGCGCGGAGCGATAGAAAAGCTCCCAAGGCGGCGCTATATCCAGATAGCGCACAGTCAAAAGACTTTCCGCAAAAGAACAGCTCAGCTGTGCATCCACAAAATGGGCAAGGCCCGCACTGGCGGACCCCGGCACCAGAGCCTCTCCCATCGCATCCAGACACCGGATTTCCGCATCTTTGAGCAACCGGAACGCAGCCCCTTTGGCCCGCGCTTGTCTTGGTGTCAGCAAGTGTGTGCGCCCGGCGACGGCAAACAGCATGGCCCCGCTCGCCGTTGCTTTCAGTAAGGCGCGGCGGGGATAGGTCATGTCTTGCGCTCTTTTTCCGGCGACCGGGAAAGACCGGCCATTTTTTCCTCCAAAGCCTGCCCCTGATCGTCGGCCAAAGCGGCGGCGCGCAATTCGGCCAAAAGAGCCGCCCCGTCAGCGCGGGATTTGAGCATGTCCACAGCCCCCATCAGGCGATTGAAATTTCCCAATCCGCGCGCATGCGTATCGCCATAGCCCTTTACCAGAGTTTGGCAGCGGCCAATTTCCAGTGCCAGATCATAATGCGATCCGGCCAAATCTTCGATGCGCGCCAGCCAGCGTTCGATGCGGGCCTGTTCCTCTTGATAACGCAGGGTGGATCGGCGGATACGGCGCAAGGCAGACAGGCTTTTCAAAAGAAAAAAGCCGCCCAGCTTGGTGCTGTGGATAGTCCGCCCCTTTCGGCAGAACCACCCCACAAACTTGTTTATCCATGGTGTATCAAGAACCATATGACCCAAAGGGGCTGGCAAGCTATCGGCTATTTCGCGCACCCTTGGGTGCATAAATTCCGTCAGATAAACAATCTGGTCCGGCTTGGCGCGAACTTCCTTGCGGGCGCGGGCAAAGCGGCTGCCCCGGGTTTTCAGATCGGCAACACGGATGGTGTCTTCATAGCTCATCCACAAGGCCAATTGCCGGGCCACCACCCCACTCAGTTGAAAGCCGCGCGCCCCATCATCCAATCGCGCCACTAAAGCCAATCGGTCCAGATAAAGCCCCGCATAAGCAAGATCTTGATAATCAACGCAGCGACGTGTGCCTTCCACCGCCAGCTCATGCACCGCAGGCGGCAATTCAGCGGGAATACGGTTCAGCATATCGCGCACGGCTGCCGGCTTTCCTTCCGCCAAGGCCAAAGACGCCGATTGAAGCTGTGATTGATGCGGCAAGGGCGATGATGGCGAAGGCTCTGCCCCATGTGCGTCGCCAGCCACATTCTTTCGGGCCAGATCATAGGCTGCGCCAAAGGCAGCCAGATTGGCTTCCAGCATCCGCCCCCCTTCGCGGAGGGTGTCTTCATACGCCTCGCGGGGGAAAGGCAATGCGCCGGACCCTGCCAAGGCCCCAAAAAGCGACGAACTAATCACGCTTCCCACCGCTTCGGCGCTTGCCTTCATATCAAAGGCCACCAGATGTTTGGCATGGGCGCGTGTGGCTTCCAGCACCGTTTGCGCATCGGCGGTCCCGTCTCCCATGGCCGCTTTTTCGCTGATGGCATAGTCCCGATGGGTCGATGCAATGAGCGTGGTACGATCCGCGGTCACAAAGCCCCGGCTTACGGCCCGGCCTGCTTCCATCAGCTCCGATGCAATCACAATATCCACATCACCGGGCATGGGCATCAAAGCCAGAACCGGCGGGCGCCCTGCTTTTTTGGCTTCTTCGTGCAAAAACAGCTCAAGATAATAAATGGTCGCGCCCGTGCGCTGCGCGACGCCGGGAACAGAGGTATATTGCGCCAGATACCCGCAGCGTTCGGCCATTTTAACGATCCAGCCAGACAGCACACCGCCGCCTTGCCCGCCAAGGGCTGAAATAGCCAAAGTGATGGGACGCGGCCCGTTTTTCATAGGATCAAAAGGCATGACGGCTTCGCCCCTTTTCAGAACGGCGGTCCACCCACTGGATGATCCGCGCCCGCATTTTCGCCATAAAACGATCCCAACGGCCGGGATTCTGGATCACATCGGCGCGGTAAAAGCTGGGGCACAACACGGCGGCATGAGCCACCTCGCCACACAAACCGCAGCCCACACAGCTATTATCCACGGCGGCGACCGGATCTTCCCGCAAGGGATCGGGATTTTCGCGGATAGTCAGAGAAGGGCAGCCGGACAAACGGATGCAGCTATGATCGCCGGTGCAGCTATCGGGATCGATGCCAAAACGGGTGCGCACAAGGCGCTCGCCGCTTTTCAGCTTTTTCGCCAGCAGTGGATTTTCACGGCGCTGGCGGTTCAGCATACATTCGCCTTCCGCCACGATCACCTTGGGGCCTTTTTCCGGTGTCGTAAGGGCATCGCGCAAGGTATCGCGCATTTTTGCCACATCATAGCTGCCCACGGTTTTCAGCCATGTCACCCCCACGCCGCGCACGGCACTTTGGATGCTGTGGCCGGTGGATTTGCTTTCACGCTTGCCACGGCTTGATAAAATATCCTGCCCGCCGGTGGCGGCTGCATAGTTATTGTCAACAATCAGCAACACATTGTCGTTCTTGTTGAACACCGCATTGCCCACGCCGCTAGACAGGCCATTATGCCAGAATCCGCCGTCCCCCATCACTGAAATGGTGCGCTTGTCCGATTGGGTGTTGAAGGCGGAGGCCCCCGCCCAGCCAAGGCCATAGCCCATGGTGGTATTGCCGATATTGAACGGCGGCAGGATTGAAAACAAATGACAGCCAATATCGCATGACACATGAAACGGCCCCATCTCCCGCTCCAAAAGCTTCATGGCGGAAAAAACCGGCCGTTCCGGGCATCCGGTGCAAAATCCCGCCGGACGGGGCGGCAAAAGCGCATTCAAATCGTCCAACGCCGGACTGTCTGGCTGTTTGGGAAGGTTATGGCCCAGAGAACCGGCAGCCCCGAGGCTTTCTCCATGCGCCTTTATGAAAGCCGCAATGCCTGCGCGCAGAACCGCGCCGGTATATTCCCCGGCCATGGGCAGCACGTCCTTGCCCACGATCCGCGTTTCCAGATCTTGTTTGCGTAAAATGCTATTGACCGCCTGCTCGATATAATCCGGCTGGCCTTCCTCGATCAAAAGCACCGCTTTCTTGTCAGCGCAAAATCCGACAATTTCTTCCGTAATCAAGGGATACGTAACATTGAGCACATAAATTGGCAACCGCGCCTTGCCAAAAATATCGGACAGGCCTTCCACCTCCAAAGCGCGGATCAGATTATTATAAAGCCCTCCCTGAACGATGATGCCCACATCACCGGTGGCGGCGCCCAAAAATTCGTTCATCCGTCGGGATTTGATAAAGTCGATCGCCGCGGGCCAGCGCTTGGTCACTTTTTCCTGTTCATGGGAAAAATTGGCGGGTGGCAATACGATACGGCCCGTATCGCGCACCGGATTTTCCATGGCATCGCGCAAGCTAAAGGTGGCGGCGCGATTATCTTTGGCGGTGAATGATCCATAAACATGGCAGGTGCGGATACGCAGTTCCAGCATCACCGGCGTATTGGAGGCCTCGGACAATTGGAAGCCCAATTCCACCATATCCACAATGCTGGTAAGATTGGGGCGCGGGTCCAATAGCCACATCTGAGATTTCATGGCAAAGGCATGGCTGCGCTCCTGCATGATCGACGAGCCTTCACCATAATCCTCGCCGATAATCACCAATGCGCCACCGGTGACCCCACCCGATGACACATTGGCCAAAGCATCGGACGCCACATTGGTGCCAACGGTGGATTTCCACGTTACCGCGCCGCGCAAGGGATAATTCACCGATGCCGCAAGCATCGCCGCAGCGGACGCTTCAGAAGCGCTGGCTTCAAAATGGATGCCCAATTCCCGCATCAAGGGTTCGGCATCGGCCAGCACATCCATCAGATGCGATATGGGAGCCCCCTGATAGCCTCCCACATAAGATACGCCGGATTGCAACAGCGCCTTGGTAACAGCCAGAATACCTTCACCATGGAAGATCTCGCCGTCCCCGATCCGGAGGGTTTCGACCTCTTTTGCAAATGACCGTTCCGCCATGATTTGCCTTTCCGGCCTTATGGTTTCAGCTTTTGGGGACCAAAGCCAGCACCCGCACCGGCGAGCCAGAGCCACGCACAATCTTCAAAGGCGGGGCAATCACCACAGCGCCCGTGGGCGGAAGTTTGTCCAGATTGGTAAGGCTGGCCAATCCAAATTTATTCGCCCCGTGCATCAGGCTATGGCACGGAAACATGGGGTCAAAATTGGCCGCTTGCCCCGCATCGGTTCCCACCGTTTCCACACCCACGCCTAGAATATCGCGTTCCTGGGCCAGAAATTTCGGCGTTTCGGGATGGAAACCCGGCGTATGGGGGCCGTCTTCATGCGTGTTCAAAAAGGCTTTCGGATTGCGCCTTTTCGACCAGCCGGATCGCACCAGAACCCAGGAATCCTTGCTGATCCGGCCATGGGTTTTCTCCCACTCTTTCACAAAATCCGGTGTCAGCAGAAAATCCTCATCCCGCTCTACCTCCGCCACCACATCAATCACAAAGGCCGGACCGATGAACCGCTCCACCGGAATGGTATCGGTGGCATTGTTTTCATAATCCTTCCCTGTCACCCAATGGATCGGGGCGTCGAAATGGGTGCCGGTATGTTCACCGCATGCGAATTTATTCCAATACCACGCCGGTCCACGATCATCATATTCGCTGATCACATCAATGCTGAAGCCGGGCGATGCGGCAAATTGGGAGGGCAATTGCAGGGTCGGCGTTTGCGGCTCCAAAGGCTGCGTCAAATCGACCACGGTGATACGGCACTCTGAAAGTCCTTTTGCCAGATCCATAAGCGTTTGTTGCGACACAAGGCATCTCCCTTTTATGGTCCTTTATGGACGAAAGGATTGGCGCACATCACCCACCCCATCCACATAAACAGATTAACGGCATCACCGCCAATGCTGCAATTTTAAAGTTAAACTATTTTTCTGATATGGCCTTATGGCGAAACATTTGGAAGGCGCAAACCGCGCTCTTCCAGGATGGGCAACACAGTATCGCGGAAATACGGAAACTCTTCCGTATAATTCACAAAGGCCAATGTGGTGCCGCCAAAGCCCGTTTCATGAAGCATACATATCTTGTCCGCCACCTGTTCGGGCGTCCCCACAAGTGGATAGCCCCCATGCCCTGCCGCCATCCGGTCACGGATCAGCTTCAACAAATCATGGGGGAAGCTTTGCGCATGGGCGAATTGCAAGCGGATCAGATTGTCTACCGCCGCCCAGTCTGCATGGGTTTTGGCATAATACTCATGATAATCCTGCGCGTCCTTTTCCGTTGGGCGGCACACCACATAGGAAAAGGTCAGCACATCCACATCCCTGCCTTTTTGCTGCGCCATGTCCTTTAATTCGGCGATTTCCTTTTTCGACCGATCAAGATCAATGGCCGGGGTGAAAAGGAAATTGGCATTGCGGATGGCAAAAGCCCGGCCTTGTTCGGACCCTGCGGCATTGATAATGGGAGGAATACCGGCCCAGGGTTTGGGGTCAGAATGAACGCCCTTCAAGTGGAAATAGCGCCCGTCCCAGTCAAAAGCCCCGGCTTCGCTCCACAATTTATGCACGATGTCATACCATTCCTGCCCATAGCCATAACGGGTTTCATGGTCATCAGGCAGGCTTAACCCCATGGCTTTATATTCCGGCTCGTTCCACCCGGCGACGATATTCAACCCCGCGCGTCCCTTGCCGATATGGTCGATGGTGGCGATTTGCTTTGCCGCCACCACCGGATGATTGAAAGCCGTGTGCAAGGTGGCAATCACGGAAATTCGCTTGGACAAGGCCAAAAGCCCTGCCGCCCATGTCATGGTTTCCAACACATTGAAATGAAAGTTCGTTTCGCCGCCATAACCGATCCAGCGCGCGATGGGCAGCATGAAATCAAGACCCGCCGCATCGCACATCTCGACCAGTTTTCGGTTATTCTCCCATGAATTATCCCAGCGTTCGGGCACTTTCGTTACCGCCATACCCGAAGAACAATTGGCCGAAAACGTGCCCAGCTTGAAATGGTCGTTCAAGAGCAAACGGTTGATTGCCCGTGCCATGTTATGCCCCCTTACCGGTCACAGCGCATAGCGCACGCTCAATCCGATCCAACGCGGGGGCCGGAAGGAAATTTCATTACAACCGCACAATGTGGCCAGATCGAAGCCCTGAATTCCCGCCTTGGCATTGGTGAGATTTTCCACTTTCAAAGCCGCCTCCCAATGGCCATCATCACTGGCCCAGGCAAGCCGGGCATTGGCGAAGAAAAAGCTGTCGAACTTATCGGCATCAAAATTGCGCAAATTATAGAAATAGCTGTCCGACCAGCTAAGATCGCCCATCACCGACAACATGCCGCCAAAGGCCGCCCATTCATAACGGGCCATACTGGAAAACTGGAATTCCGGTGCATAATTGGGCTTGGCATTAATAGAGATCGGACCATCCACCCGCAAAGGCACATCTTTCACCGTGGCATCGAGCCACGAGCCTGCGAGACGGAAATCAAAGCCTTCAAAGGGCGAGGCCACGAACTCCACATCGGCCCCATAATATTCGGCATCGGCATTGATCACCACACCGGACACGCCGGTAAACAAGAACGCCTGATAGTCGTTATAATCATAATAGAACAGATTGGCGTTCAGCCGGGCGCTGTTATCCAGAAGCTGGGCTTTGAAACCGGCTTCATAGCTCCACAACACCTCTTCATCATAGGGAATGGCGCTGGTGGGAACGGGAATACCGCCGGCCAATTGGGCATTGAAGCTGCCTGCTTTCACCCCGCGTTTCACCGCAGCATAAATCAACAGATCCTCATTCGGGGTATATTCGCCGCGAACGGTCCCCGCCCATAAGGTATCGCTGCTATCATCCGTGAAGGCTTCCGGCCCGTTTGGCCCGAATACCGGGCCAATGGGGATCGGGGTGCCTTGATTGATCTTGCGTGAATCCTGCGTCGGGAAAATGGCCTGCTGAAAGCGGTAATCCTTTTCTTCCTGAATGATCCTCCCGCCCAGAATAAACGCAAATTTCTCGGAAATCTGATAGTCCAGATGGGCAAAGGCGGAATAGCTGTCGGTGTCCAGATCAGCAAGGGAGCTCAGATCGAAAGGTGCACCGGGAACCACACTATTGACGGGGAATTTCAACCCGTTATCGGAGCGATTGTCGATATTGAGATAAAATGCCCCAAGCACCCAATTGGCCTTTTCGGTGGTGCCGTTCAGGCGCAGTTCCTGCGTGAAACTGGTGGCATCAACACCCGCGAAATTCGCAGATTGATTGACTGGCGCTGAATCCACATCAATGAACAACAGCTTTTCATAGTCTTTATAATCGCTGATGGATGTAAGGGTGATGCTGTCGCTGATATCCCACTGGATATTGTTATTCACACCCCATGTATCCGTGGAATTGGCATCATCGAAAGCGAAATCGCCCGAAAAGCTGAAGCCTTTGCCATCGGGATCAAGATAGCCAAAGAAATCGCCACCGGGCGCAAACCGTCCGAAAAATTCCGCGCCCGGCGCATCATCGCCACCGAACAGCCCGTTATTATCCAGATCGGTGCCAAGATCCACCCCACCCGGCCCGATGGAGGCACGGCTTTCCCCAGGGGGCACATCAATCACATTGACCAATTCATTGGTGCCATTCACATCTTCAAACACCGCAATGGTGGGCTTGGATTGGAACGGCCCGGTGCTCAGTCGGCTGCGCTCCACATTGGCTGAAACCCGCCAATAAAAACTGTCTGTGGGCTGATATACGACCGTGAATCGCCCGGCCAGCGTATCATCATCCCCCAGATTGACGCCTGCCCCCGGCCCCGGTGAGCCGCCAACGGCTCCATCGGGATAATTGTTTTTCAAATATCCCCCATGCTTTGAAAACATCACAGCACCGCGTGCGGCCAAATGCTCGCCCAAAGGACCGCCAAGGGCGGCTTCGATGCGTCCGCCATTGGCATGGGCGGGCGAATCGAAAAAGCCGTATTCCGCATCCACATAGCCTTCAACGGAATCGAAGGTCGGCTGGTTGCTGAGATAGTGCACAAGACCACCGGTGGCATTGCGGCCAAACAATGTGCCTTGCGGGCCTTTCAGGATTTCCACCCGATCAATATCGAATACCGCGAAGGTCTGGGCTTGGGAAATAGCAATATAACCCTCATCCAAATAGGCGGCATTGGGGGCTTCAACGATATCGTTGAAATCATTCTGGGTCACACCGCGGATGGTAAATTGGGTATTCTGCCCCGCCAGATTCCCCGAAATATGAACCCCCGGCGTCATGGCGGCGATATCATAGCTTTTTTCAACGCCATATTCGCGCATTTGCTCGCCCGAAATGGCTGTAACGGCAATGCCCACCGATTGCAGGCTTTGTTCGCGTTTCTGGGCGGTGATGACAATTTCTTCCAACAATCCGCCGCGTTTTTGTTGTTCTTCAGGCGCTATGGATTGCTGGTCATCGGATGAAATGGCTTGGGCCCAGCCCATATTCAAGGGTGCGATCGTCGCCGCCAAAACGGCCACAGCCGAAGCCTTGCATAAAAAGCGGCCCTTCCCCCTGCCCCTAGGATTCTGGCACGTCTGCTCTTTATTTATCATCTGCATTTTCCCCTTCCTCACCCAAAGAGTCGTTGATCCGGGCCGCGTCATCGGCCTCATCTTTTGGTGCCGCACATTTTCTGTGCTTATGGGCGCCATCGAAATTTATTTTAAGTTCAAAATTATTTATCTGTCAAAGTTTATATGTAAAATATATAGGTGCAGCGCAGCAAATACCCCGTTTTGCGCAATTATCTTGCGCTCTTTGCGGGAGCACTCTCTTTGTCGATTTTATTTTAAACATAAAGTTTTTTATTTGACCCGATGCCCCCGCCCCCATACCATCAGGACCTAATGCAAATCGGAGGGATGGGATGAATATCATCTGCTTGGGGGGCGGCCCTGCTGGCCTTTACTTTGCCTTGTCCATGAAAATCCACAACCCGGATCACCAGATCACGGTTTATGAGCGCAACAAGCCCGGCGATACCTTTGGCTGGGGCGTGGTGTTTTCAGACCAGACCATGCAAAATCTGCGCGACAATGATCCCCAGTCCGCACAGACCATCCTTGATGAATTGGCCCATTGGGACGATATCGACGTTCATTTCAAAGACCAGTGCATCACATCGGGCGGGCATGGCTTTTGCGGTATTGGCCGCAAGCGTCTGCTCAATATTTTGCAAGACCGTTGCCGCGAAGTAGGTGTGGAACTGGTGTTCGAGCGGGATATGTCGCCGGATCTGGAGCAGTTCAAGGACGCGGATCTTATCATTGCCTCTGACGGATTGAATTCAAAAGTCCGCACCGCTTATGCGCAATATTTCAAACCCGATGTGGATATACGGGCCAATAAATTTGTTTGGCTGGGCACCCATAAGCTGTTTGATTCCTTTACCTTTATCTTCAAGAAAACCGAGCATGGCTGGATCTGGGTCCATGCTTATCGCTTCGATAAAGACACCTCCACCTTCATTGTTGAATGTTCCAATGAAACCTATGAAGCCTTCGGTTTTGACCGGATGAGCCAGGATGAAAACTGCCGGGCCCTGGAAGCGCTGTTTGCCGACCATCTGGATGGCCATGCACTGATGAGCAATGCCCGACATATTCGCGGCTCGGCATGGATCAACTTCCCCCGTATTCTGTGCAAAAAATGGTACCATGACAAAGTGGTTCTGCTGGGCGATGCCGCCCATACGGCGCATTTTTCCATCGGATCGGGCACCAAGCTGGCTTTCGAAGATGCCATAAGTCTGGCCAATGTTTTAAACAGCAACGATCTGTCCGTGCCGGATGCTTTGGCCCGGTATCAAGAAGAACGCGAAGTGGAGGTTTTGAAGCTGCAAAGTGCAGCACGCAATTCCACCGAATGGTTTGAGCATGTGGAACGCTATACGCACTTTGATCCCATGCAATTCGCCTATTCCATGCTGACCCGGTCGCAGCGGGTGAGCCATGAAAATCTGCGCTTGCGTGACCGGGATTGGCTGGAAAATGTCGAGCGCTGGTATGCCTGCAAGGCTGCTGGCGCCGATAAGAACGAGGCCATTCCCCCCATGTTCACGCCGTTCAAACTGCGGTCCATGGAACTGAAAAACCGTATCGTCGTCTCGCCCATGTCCATGTATAGCGCCGATGATGGCACCATCAATGATTTCCACCTGGTCCATTATGGGGCTCGGGCCATGGGTGGCGCGGGCCTTGTTTATACAGAAATGACCGATGTTTCCCGTGACGGGCGCATTTCGCCGGGCTGTGCAGGCATGTATAAGCCGGACCATCTTGCAGCATGGAAACGGGTGGTGGATTTTGTCCATAGCCATAGCGAGGCGCGCATCTGCATGCAGCTTGGCCATGCAGGTCCCAAGGGCGCAACGAAAGTCGGTTGGGACGGTTATGATGTACCGCTAGACGAAGGAGCCTGGCCGATCATCGCCGCGTCAGACGTGCCATGGAGCCCCCAAAACCAAACGCCAAAGCCCATGGATCGTGCCGATATGGACCGGGTCCGCGATGACCATGTTCGGGCCGCCAAAATGGCCGATGAAGCCGGGTTCGATATGATCGAACTGCATGCCGCCCACGGCTATTTGATATCCAGCTTTCTCACCCCGCTGATGAACACCCGCACCGACAGCTATGGTGGGCCGGTGGAAAATCGCTTGCGCTATCCGCTGGAAGTCTTCCGCGCCATACGTGCCGTGTGGCCCGACCATAAACCCATGGCCGTGCGTATTTCCGCCTGTGATTGGGTCGAAGGCGATGGCATCAGTCCGGAAGATATTCTGGCAATCAGCCGCGCATTTGCCGAGGCAGGGGCCGACCTGATCGATGTATCGGCGGGGCAAACCTCCCCCAAAGCCAAGCCGGTTTATGGCCGCATGTTCCAGACGCCATTTTCCGATCAGATCCGCAATGAAGCGCATGTGGCCACCATGGCCGTGGGCAATATTTACGAGATCGATCATGTCAATTCGATTCTGGCCTCTGGCCGGGCCGATCTTTGCGCCCTTGGTCGGCCGCATCTGCTGGACCCGAACTGGGCCCTCCGCGCCGCAGCGGAACAAGGCTATCACGGCGTTGCCACCCCCAAACCCTATCTTTCGGGATTTAGCCAGCTTGAACGCAATCTCGCGCGGGCTGCGGAAATGGCCGCCGATATGCTCGAGATAAAAGCATGACCGACCTTGCCAAACAGCATGCGGTCGTCACCGGCGGCGGGACCGGCATCGGGAAAGCGATTGCAAAGCGCTTGGCCGATGCGGGGGCGGCCATCACCTTGATGGCCCGCGATGAAGAGCGGCTTCAGGCCTTGGCGACTAAGCTCCCAAAGGCTCAGGCAATCGCGGTGGACATTTGCGATGAAGCCGCTGTCGCCACTGCATTCGAGCAGGCGGCCAAACGCTTTGGTCCGGTGACCATTTTGGTGAACAATGCGGGCATTGCTCCCAGTGCGCCCTTATCCAAAACCAGCTTCGAAATGTGGCGCAAGGTGATGGCGGTCAATCTTGACGGCGTGTTCTTGTGCAGCATGGCTGTCCTTGCCGGCATGAAAGAGCACGGTTTTGGGCGCATCATCAATATTGCCAGCACCGCCGGATTGAAGGGCTATCCTTATGTCAGCGCCTATGTGGCTGCCAAACACGGGGTCATTGGGCTGACACGGGCCATGGCGCTGGAACTTGCCCGCACATCCATCACGGTGAATTCTATTTGCCCCGGCTTTACCGATACGGATATCGTAAGGCGCTCTGTTGACATCATAATGAAGAAAACCGGCCGCACGGAAACCGAAGCCCTAGCCGAACTCGCAAAGGACAATCCGCAAAAGCGGTTGATCACACCGGACGAAATCGCCGCACAAGCACTGTGGCTCTGTTCGTCTGACGCAGGTTCGATAACGGGGCAAGCCCTTGCGATTGCCGGAGGTGAGGTAATGTGAATGACCCATCTACCAAAGACTTTTCCTGAAAAGCTGGGGGGCGCGCCCCATAGCAAGCAGTCTTTGAGGCTGTGGTTGCGGATGCTGAGTTGCACCATCCTGATCGAAAACACCATTCGCAACCGGCTGGCAGAGCAATTCAGCACCACCTTGCCGCGCTTTGATGTGCTGTCCGCCTTGGAGCGCCACCCCGATGGGCTGACCATGGGAGAATTGTCACGTTTCCTGATGGTTTCCAATGGCAATGTCACCGGCCTTGTATCCCGGCTTGAAGCGGACGGTTTCGTGGTCCGTAGCCGCGCCCCCAAAGACCGCCGCACCCATTATGTGAAGCTGACCGATAAAGGCATGGAACAATTCAAGGCCATGGCCCATGTGCATGAAAACTGGATCGATGAAATGTTCGCCAGCATATCGGTGGAGGAAGAAAACCGTTTGATGGACGATCTGCGGCAGGTGCAAAATTCCGTCATCCGCAGCAATCCGGAGAAAAACCCGTCATGACATCGCAAAAAGCAGAGCCGGGCCAAATCCTGTGGGACATCAAAGGCCGGGTGGTCACCGTGACCCTGAACCGTCCCGACCGTAAAAATCCCCTGACCTTCGGGATTTATGCCGATCTGCGCGACCGCTTCCGGGCGCTGGCCTATGACGACCAGATCAAGGCCGTGGTTATAACCGGCGCGGGCGGAAATTTTTCTTCCGGCGGCGATGTGCATGAAATCATCGGTCCTTTGACAAAGATGGACATGCCGCATTTGCTTGAATTCACCCGCATGACCGGAGATCTGGTAAAGGCCATTCGCGGCTGCCCGCAGCCCGTAATCGCCGCGGTGGACGGCATTTGTGTGGGCGCCGGGGCCATCATCGCCATGGCGTCCGATCTGCGTTATGGCACGCCGGATTGCAAAACGGCGTTTCTGTTTACCCGCGTGGGTCTTGCGGGCTGCGATATGGGAGCCTGCGCCATTCTGCCCCGCATCATCGGACAAGGACGCGCCTCGGACCTGTTGTTTTCCGGCCGGATAATGCGCGCAGAGGAAGGCGAACGCTGGGGCTTTTACAATCGCCTTGTGCCTGCAACCGATCTTTTGGCCGAAGCGCAAAAAACCGCTCATATGCTGGCCCATGGCCCCACATTTGCCCATGGCGTCACCAAGAACCAGTTGAATATGGAATGGGACATGAGCCTGGATGCCGCCATCGAGGCCGAAGCACAGGCTCAGGCCATCTGCATGCAAACCAAAGATTTCGTGCGTGCCTATGAGGCGTTCGTCAAAAAGGAAACCCCGATTTTCGAGGGCGATTGATGGCAGATAAAAGTTTTCTCGATTGGCCGTTTTTTGACGATCACCACCGCAGCCTTGCCCATGATCTGGATGTCTGGGCGAAACAGGAGATCGCGCCTTTAGAAGAAGCCGCCCATGAAAATCAAGCGGCGGTGGACGCGTTATGCGGCACCATTCTGGGCCGCCTCGCCGCGGCCGGATGGCTGCGTTATGTGGTGCCGAAAGCCCATGGTGGGATGTTTGATACGCTGGATGTGCGGTCATTGTGCCTGATCCGCGAAACGCTGGCCCGCCATTCGGGATTGGCGGATTTCGTATTTGCCATGCAAGGGCTGGGAAGCGGCACCATCAGCCTGTTTGGCAGCCCCGACCTACAAGCCCGTTACCTCCCCGAAGTGGCCAAGGGCAAAAAAGTGGCGGCCTTTGCACTATCGGAGCCGGATGCAGGATCGGATGTGGCAGCCATGCGCACCACCGCCACCCCCATATCGGACGGTTATCTGGTCAATGGCGAGAAAACATGGATCTCCAATGGCGGGATCGCGGATTTCTACACTCTGTTTGCCCGCACGGGGGAAGCGCCGGGGGCGCGCGGCATTTCCGCCTTTGTGGTGGATGCCCAAACGCCGGGACTATCCATTGCCGAACGTATTCCGGTGATCGCCCCGCATCCTTTGGCGCGTTTGTCATTTAAAGATATGATGGTGCCACAGGAAAACCGCCTGCATGAAGCCGGATCGGGCTTCAAGGCGGCCATGGCAACGCTGGATATTTTCCGCTCCACCGTGGGGGCCGCCGCCCTTGGATTTGCCCGCCGCGCTTTGGAAGAATCCAGCCACCGCGTCACCAACCGGCATTTGTTCGGTGCCCCCATGGCCGCGTTGCAACTGGTGCAGGCGCAAATCGCCGACATGGCTTTGGATATTGATGCCAGCGCGCTTTTAATCTACCGCGCCGCTTGGACAAAAGATGTCAAGAAAACGCGGGTAACGCGGGAAGCCGCCATGGCCAAACTTTATGCCACCGACCATGCCCAAAACAGCATCGACAAGGCCGTACAGATTTTTGGCGGCCTTGGTGTGCGCTCTGGCCATCCGGTGGAAAAGCTCTACCGCGAAATCCGCGCCCTGCGCATTTATGAAGGCGCATCGGAAGTGCAAAAGCTGATCATCGCCCGACAGGTTCTGGAACAATAAAGCGTATTTTCAGGTTTCGTCCCCATCGCGCCATCGGGGTGCCGTGAGACGACGCCGCCCATCCCGGCTCAAACGCACAGTCGGGTCATCCAGATCCAGACGATCCCAAAGCTTGCATGTCACTTGCTTGTGCTTTTGATCCAGCCCTTCGCAATAATTGGTATATTCGCACAGGCGCACGGCATCACCCAGCCCCATGCGCATTTTACGCCACCAATCAGGGTCCGCCAGCGATTGCCGCGCCGCGCCGATGATATCCGCTTGACCCGCAGCCAAAATCCCTTCCGCCTGCTGGAAATTATGGATGCCGCCGGTCACCACCACCGGCGTTTCAAAGCCAGCCTCCCTGATGGCCATACGGATTTGGGCTGTGGGGCCGATATTACGCCCATAAGGCCCCCGTTCGTCGGACAAGAATTGCGGCATACATTCATAACCGCTTGGCCCGGTATAGGGATAGGCCGCAGCACCGGGCTTTGGCTGCATCGCATCTTCAAATTTCCCCCCACGCGAAGTGGAAAGGAAATCCATTCCGGCGCGGGCAAAGGCCACCCCGAACCGGGTGGATTCAGACAATCCGGTGCCGCCCTTGATACAATCTTCCGTCAAAAAACGGCAGCCCACCGCATAGCCCTTCCCCACCGCATCACGCACAGCAAAATACACGTCCAAAGGCAAGCGAAGCCGATGCTCCGGCACGCCTCCATAGCCATCGGTTCTGGTATTAAGCGCGGATAGGAACGATGCCATTGTATAGGCATGGGCATAATGCAGCTCCACCCCGTCAAAACCGGCTTCTTTGGTTCTGCGGGCCGCATCGGCAAAAAGGCCGGGCAAAGTCTGCGGCAGATCGCGGATATGGGGGAGATGGGTATCTGTCACCCGCTCCCGATAGCCCATTTCAAGCGCTTCCCATTCGCGGGGGCTTAAAACCCTTTTCAGCGCTTCATCATCCAGTGTTTTCAGATATGCGCGTATATCGGCGTCTGAGGCATGGGCCATATTCAGCACATCACGGTGCCGGTCGGTCAGCTCCAGATAACGATCGAAATATGTTTCGGGCTTTGGACGACGGCGAATGGCCAAAAAATCGATCAATTGAATCAACAGCCGCGTCTGCCCGCCGCTTTCTTCGTGCACCCGTTTCACCAGTTTTTGAAGGCCGGGTAAAAAGCGATCATCCCCGATGCGCAATAAGGGACCGCTGGGAATATCACGGATACCCGTCGCCTCCACAACGATAGCGCCGGGGCGGCTTTGCGCAAATCGCCCGTACCAATCCAACACCTCGTCGGTGACGAACCCATCTGCGCTGGCACGCCACGGCACCATGGCCGGAACCCAGCTGCGCTCCTTGAGAAACAGCGGCCCCGCTTCAAGTGGAGAGAACAACCGAGCGGCTTTCGCTTGCACTTCATCGGGCCAGGAACCGGCGCTTGACGGATAAGCAATTCTTTGTCGTGGCTTGTACATGGGCGTAGAGTACGCTAGAACGCCATTAGTTTAAACATAAAATGAATGGAGCCATTTGAACGCTCCAACGCCTCGAAGGAAAGAAACTATGGATATTTTATTGCCGGATGGCTGGCCGCGCCCCAAAGGCTATTCCAATGGCCTTTCCACCCGTGGCCGACAGATTTTCGTTGCGGGCCAAGTGGGTTGGGATACCCAAGGGCGCTTCCCGCCCGATTTCGCCGGGCAGTTCCGCCAAATTCTTGAAAATACCCTGGCGGTTTTGAAAGCAGGCGATGCGGCCCCCCATCATATTGTCCGCATGACATGGTATATTGTGGACATAGATGGCTACCGGTCGTCTTTGCCGGATATCGGCGCCATTTACCGCACTCTGATCGGCGCACATTATCCCACCATGACAGCGGTACAGGTGGCGGGGCTGGTGGAGCCTGATGCCCTTTTGGAAATCGAAACCACGGCCATTGTGCCCGATTGAAAAGCTTTAAAGTCCGGGGCTTTTCTTTGAGCCTGAAGCGCTTATTGCTGCCGCCTTCAAGATTAATGCTTTATTTTTAAAATATTTGTTTTATCCACATACGTTTCATGCATAAAATATCCTCTCAGAGTCTCGGCAAGGGACTGGAAAAATGGGAGGACACGATGTCACGGCTTATTTGTTACCAAGCGAAGCCTGTTCGCCATAAAGCAACCTGCGCCAGCGCATTTGCCATGGCCGTAGTTTTAACCACGACACCTGCCCCCGGCGCTCTCGCGCAAACCGATCCTGCACAAAATCCCTCTGGCGGGCGCGATGCTATCGAGGAAATCACCGTCACCGGCCAAAAGCGTGGCCCGCAACGGGTGCGTGATGTGCCCGCCGCCATTCAGGCCATCGGCGGCAATACCATCGACGATATGTTGGCCACGGAATTCTCTGATCTGGCGGGGATGATCCCCAGCCTGCAATTTCAAGATCTCGGCCCCGGCGACAAGGAATATATCATCCGCGGCGTCAACAGCTCGGGCACCGCAACCGTTGGCGTTTATTATGATGAAGCGGTCATCACCGCGCGTAACAAACAGGATGGCGGCGGCCGGCAAGCAGATATCGAACTGCATGATCTGGCCCGCATCGAAGTGCTGAAAGGCCCGCAAGGCACCCTTTATGGGGCCAGCTCCATGAGCGGCACCATCCGCTTCATCCCCAATGAAGCCGATCCTTCGGCTGTTGATTTCAATGTGGAAGGTGAAATTTCCACCACCGATAATGGCGGCACCAATTACCGCACCAATGGCATGCTGAACCTGCCCATCATCAAAGACAAGCTGGCGGTGCGGGCTGTCGGCTGGATCAGTGATGAAGCGGGTTATATCGACAATGTGCGCCTTGGCCTGAAAGACATCAATTCCAATAATGTGGAAGGCGGCAGAGTGTCTGTGCGCTGGCTGCCCACCGATCGGCTGGAACTAAGCGTTGCCGCCCTCATTCAGAACCGCGATGTAGGCGGCAGTTCGCGTTTTTCCACCAGCTACCAACCCGCCTATCTGGAAAATCTGCAAGCCTTTGGCTTTGATGCGCCCGCTTTGGGGGATCTCACCAATCAGGATTTCACCGTCAATGATTGGGATGAAAGCATCGAGCTTTATAGCGTAAAAGCTCAATATGATGCGGGCTTTGGCAGCTTTTTCGCCACCTCTAATTATTTCGAGCGCGATGTCACCTTCCGCTTCGATTCAACGCCTGTCTTGCTGTTTTTCGGCGCCCCCGCAGCGGCTCTTACAAGGCAGCCGCAAAAGCGCGAATTATGGAGCCATGAACTACGCTTCGCCTCCAGCCTTGATGGTCCTGTCAATTTCGTCATCGGCGGATTTTTATCCCGCGAAGACAAGGATTTCGATGTGGAAGTGGTGGCCACCAATGAATTGGGACTTCCCCTTGGGCCGTTCGACATCACCAAGGATTTCTTCCTTGATGGCCCGCCCAATGCCGCCATTTTCGGGCGCACCAAATCCGATGAACTGGATCAAGAAGCCCTGTTTGGCGAAGTAACCTTAGAGGCCACAAACAAGCTGTCATTGACCTTTGGCGGGCGGTACTTCAATTTCGATATTGTCTCTAGCGGTTTGGAAACAAAGCCTTTTGTCGGCTTCAATAATGAAACCCGCGCCGTTGATATTTCTTCCGGCTCCGACACCTTCCAGATCAAGGGCAATGCCTCTTATAAAGTGAATGACGACCATCTGGTCTATTTCACCGCAGCGGAAGGCTTTCGCGTCGGTGGCACCAATGATGCCGCCATCAACCCCACCGGTGTGCCCGTGCCGGAAGGCTTCGATCCCGACAGCCTGTGGAATTATGAAATCGGCTGGAAAGGCGGATTTTTTGATAATCGTCTTGTGGTGAATGCTGCCGCCTTCGTGATCTTGTGGGATAATATTCAGGTGGAAGGCCTTGATCCATCCGGAGCCTTTCCCATCATCACCAATGCCGGTGAAGCGGAAATCGACGGCATCGAATTCGATGTTACCATCCGCCCCATTGCAGGGCTGGATCTCAGCTTTGGTGGCTCATGGCAAGATGCCCGCATCACCGAAAGCCAGCCCTTGTCCGATCCTTTATCCCCCAGCTTTGATCCCAATGCCGGACTGAAGGGCGATCAATTGCCCAATGTGCCGGATTTCCAAGGCTTTGCCGCGGCACAATATGAACGCCCCCTCACCAGCGATCTTGATGGGCTCGTCCGGATCGACATCAGCTATCGCGGCAGCGTTGATACGCAATTCCGCGAAACCAGTCCCTTTAATGTGCCGCTTGACAGCTACACCATCGTCAATCTGAAAGCGGGGATAACCAACGACCATTGGGATCTCTCGGTCTTTGCGAAAAACCTGTTCGATAAACGGGCGCAGGTGGATGCCATCAATTCGGCGCAAGACCCCCTTTCTTTTGTCACCGTCCGCCCCTTCACATTCGGAGGTCATGTGGCCTACCGTTTCTGACCACAGCCCCCATGGTATCTGGCACCGCCCACAGGCATGTCTCGCCAACCGGCGGTGCCTTCCTATAATAAAGGCAATCCGATGAGTACGCCCCATATCGCCGCCAAGAAACCCTGTCTCGTTACCTTGAAACGGAAGGGAAAAGCCTATTTCTGGTGCCAATGCGGCCTCAGCAAATCCCAGCCCTTTTGTGATGGCTCCCATAAAGGCACCGGCTTTGAACCCTTGATCTATAAAGCGAAAAAAGATGGCGAAGAGGTGCTGTTTTGCGCCTGTAAGCAAACCAGAAACCCACCTTTTTGCGATGGCTCGCACAATGCTCTGGACGATAGCTATGAAGAAGCCAGCCAAGAAGACATTGCCGCCAGCGCGTCCCTGCCCATCATACCGCCCGATGAAAAGGGCAAGGCGGTGCTTGATGGCGGCTGCTATGTGGTAACGCCAACAAAGACCACAGCCCATCATGTGGGGGGCTGGCAGATACGACCGGTGATTGCAGGCCGTGACGGGGCCAGATTTTTATCGCAGTTTTTGCTCCAACCCGGCGCCGATGCCCAGGCCTTGATGGTCGAAGGCAGTGAAATGGTCCTGTTTTTGAATCAGGGATCGGCCCACATCACCATCGGCGGGAAAATATTCAAGGCAGGACCGCAAACCGGGTTTTATGTGCGCCCCGGCGAAGGGTTTCATGCTCGCTCCTTATCCGATACCCCCATCGAACTTTCCTGCGTGATATGCCCCACCGGCCCCGAACCAACGCCGCTTGATACCATGCCGGACATATTTGATGACCGCATTCCCCAGCGCATGATGGCCATGGACCCGGCCAAAAGACAGACCATGGCCGACCGGTTTTATCAGGTGCTTGTGGGCGAAGATATGGGATCAAAGCAGGTGACACAGTTTATCGGCGAGATCCCTCGGTCACGGGCGGCAGCCCACCGGCATCTTTATGAAGAAGCCATCACGATTCTCAGTGGCGAGGGCTTTATGTGGACAGAAAATGCCCGCGCCGCTGTAAAGCCCGGCGATGTGATTTTCCTGCCCAAAAAACAGCTTCATTCGCTGGAATGTACCAGCGAAAGCGGTATGCGGCTGATGGGAGCCTTTTATCCCGCAGGCAGCCCGGCTATCAATTACTGAACAGCTTTATTTATGGGGGCCAGACGATGATAACGCCAAACCGCAAGCAAGAGCGCGCGCATGTCTAAGGATGCGCCCATCAATGCCGTCGCCGCGCAGCGCTGGTCTTCGCGCATGACATTTGTTTTGGCCGCCGCCGGCGCGGCTGTGGGTTTGGGAAATTTATGGCGGTTTCCCTTTGTTGCCGCAGACAATGGCGGCGGTGCCTTTGTGGTGATCTATCTTTTGGCCGTGGCGGGGATCGGTTTTCCCATCATGCTGGCGGAACTGGCCATTGGACGGCACGGACGGTCCAATGCCGAACTGTCCATTGCCCGCGTCATTGGCGAAGCAGGGGCAAACAAGGCGTGGCGCATCATCGGGGCCTTGAGCATTTTCATCCCCTTCATCGGCATCGGCTATTATTCCGTGGTGGCGGGATGGGTGGTGGATTATCTGCTGTCTTTTATCGCAAGCGGCGGTTTCGGCTATGATAACCCTGCCCAATATCAACAGCGCTTTGATGATCTGATGGCCTCGCCGGCGCGGCTTTTGGGCCTGCATTTTCTGTTCATGCTGGCTGTTACCTATGTGGTGTCGTTCAACATCCGTTCCGGCATCGAACGGGTGGCCAAAATCATGATGCCCGCTTTGTTTATCCTGCTGATCGGGCTGGTGCTTTATGGCTTTTTGGAAGGCGATTTCCAAAAAGGTGCACAGTTTTTGCTGGCTCCAGATTTTTCAAAACTGACAGGAGAAAGTGTGCTGGCTGCCGTTGGGCAGGCCTTTTTCTCGCTGGCGGTAGGGATTGGCGCCTTAATGACCTTCGGGGCCTATCTGGACGAAAAAGCCAATCTGCCCTTGGCGGCGGCGCAAATCTGCATCGCCGATACCGCCGTGGCCATTTTGGCAGGGTTGGCCATCTTCCCCATCGTGTTCAGCTTCGGGCTGGAAACCGCGGGCGGTGAAGGCCTGGTCTTTGTGGCCCTGCCCACCGCATTCGGCCAAATGACCGGCGGGTATTTTGTCGGAAGTGCTTTTTTCATCTTGTTGTTCTTCGCCGCCTTTACCACCGGCATCGCCACTTTGGAGCCTGTCGTTTCATGGCTAGAAGGCCGCGGCCTTACCCGCCGGAAAGGCGCCATTCTTGCAGGCTTTGCCGCGTGGCTTGTAGGGGCGGCTGCGGCGTTATCCTTCAATGATTGGGAAAGCGTGTATCTGCTATCTTTCCTTCCCGGCTGGGAAACGCGCACGATTTTCGGCATATTGGATTACAGCATTTCCAATCTGTTATTGCCCATCAACGGCCTGTTGATCGCGCTTTTTGTGGGTTGGGCCTTGCCGCTCAGCCTGATCGGTGCCGATCTGGCCCGCTCCAAACATCTGATCACCCTGTGGCGGTTCTTTTTGCGCATCATTGCGCCCATCGCCATTCTTGCCATTTTGATTTTGGGATAAGCCATGTTTGATGACATCCGCAGCCATTTCCCGATTTTTGAGCACAAAGCCTATATCAATAGCTGCTCTTATGGCGCGCTGTCGCTTGAAGTGGCGGCGTCCTATCAGGCTTATCTCGATAGCCGCTTTAGCAAAGGGGCGGATTGGGAGGAATTCGTTGGCAAGAACGAAGCCGTACGCGATCTTTGTGCACAGCTGATCCATGCCGAACCCGATGAAATCGCCGTCACCACCTCGGCCTCGGCGGGGCTGAATGCGGTGATCAGCGCCATGCAACCAACATCCACACGCAACAAGGTGGTGCTGAGCGACTTTGAATTTCCCACCGTTGGCCAGATCTGGCTGGCGCAGGAAGGGCGCGGCTATGACGTGGTTCATGCCCGCCAACAGGGCGCAACCATACCCTTTTCCGAATATGAACGCTTGATCGACGACCGAACCCAAATCGTTTCCATCGCCCATATATGTTACCGAAACGGGGCCATGAACGAGGTGGAACGGATCATCCGCCTTGCCCATGATCGAGGCGCCATGGTCATCCTCGATTCTTCTCAGGCTGCAGGGGCCATCCCCATCGATGTGCGGGCGCTGAATGTGGATATCCTGATCTCGGGCGTGTTAAAATATCTGCTATCCAGCGCGGGTGTCGGCTTTTTATATGTGCGCAAAGATCATCTAAAAACGCTCAACCCCTATGCCACCGGCTGGTTTGCGCAGGAAGATGTGCACGCCATGGACATGCATCATCATATCCCCGCCCATAATGCCCGGCGCTTTGAAAGTGGGACCCCGCCCATTCCGGCGCTTTATGCGGCCCAAGCGGGGTTGCAAATGATCCTTGAAGCGGGTGTCGGCAATATCCAAAGCCATGTGCGGGAATTGACATCACGATTCATCGACGAGGTCAAAGCCATGGGCGGCACGCTGATGACCCCGGAAAGCCCCGATCGACACGGAGCGATGATCGCCGTAAAATCCACCGACGACCATAAGCTGGTGGCGGCATTGGCCGAACGCAATGTGATCACCTCGTGCCGGGACGGCAATCTGCGGGTATCGCCACATTTTTATAATTCCCATGCGGATTTCGACGCTTTGATGTCGGCGCTCAAGGACAACAGATCCTTGCTTGCCTGAAAGATTGGAGACTGTCATGTCAACCGTATCACTGCATAAACAAGGCCGTATTGGCGTCATCGCGGTGGATCATCCGCCGGTCAATGCCATCTCCCAAGCAGTGCGTGAAGGCATTATTACACAGATAAACGCCGCCAATGCCGACGATCATATTGCCGCCATTGTTCTGATCGCCAAGGGCCGTACCTTCATGGCCGGTGCCGACATCACCGAATTCGGCCTCCCTCCAAAATCTCCCGGCTTTCCTCAGGTCATCGACGCTTTGGAACAAAGCCCCAAGCCCGTGATTGCCGCCATTCACGGCACCGCATTAGGCGGCGGGCTGGAACTGGCGCTGGCCTGTCATTTCCGCATCGCCCATGAAGGCGCAAAACTCGGGCTGCCAGAAGTAACCTTGGGCATCATTCCCGGCGCCCAAGGCACCCAACGCCTGCCCCGCCTTGTGGGTTTGCCATTGGCCTTGGACATGATTGTGTCTGGCAAGCCCATCACCGCCCAAAAAGCCCATCAGGCGGGCCTTGTGGACGGTCTGGTGAAAGGCGAAGCCGATGCCTTGCCCCGGGCCGCCATCGCTTATGCAGACAAGATCATATCAGACGGCACAGCGCCGCGCCGTCTATCGCAGATGGAAGTGGCTCAAAACGGATCGGAAGCGGATCTGTTGGCCAAGGCACGGGCAGACGCCACCAAAAAAATGCGCGGCATGCTGGCGCCACAAAAGGCCATTGATGCGTTGGAAGCGGCACTGACCCTGCCCTTTGAAGATGGCGCGGCCAAAGAGCGGTCAATCCTTATTGCCTGTATGGCAAGCCCTCAATCCAAAGCCTTGCAACATGCCTTTTTCGCCGAGCGCAAGGCCGCCCGCTTGCCAAAGCACGCCCAAAACGCCACGCCGCGCCCTTTCAACCAGATTGGCATTATCGGCGGGGGCACCATGGGCTGCGGCATTGCTTTGGCGTGCCTTGGTGCAGGCCTTTATGTCACCATGATCGAGCGGGATGCAGAGGCGTTGAAACGCGCCCGGAACAGCATCCATAAAAGCCTTGATGAAAATCTGGCACGCGGACGCATTGATAAGGCCGCCCACACCACACAAGAAGCGCTGTTTTCTATCACAACGGATATGACCGCCCTTTCTAAAGCCGATATCATCATCGAAGCGGTGTTTGAAAAGATGGAGGTCAAAAAGTCCATTTTCCGCGACCTTGACAAGGTGGCGAAAAAGGGCGCGATACTGGCCACCAATACCAGCTATCTGAATGTGGATGACATCGCTTCCGTCACCGGTCGTCCGGCCGATATTTTAGGCCTGCATTTCTTTTCACCGGCCAATATCATGAAACTTTTGGAAGTGGTGGAGGCCAAAAAAACCGCTCCGGATGTGCTGGCAACGGCCATGCTTCTGGCCAAGAAAATCCGCAAGATCGCGGTGATCGCCCGTGTGTGCCACGGCTTTATCGGCAACCGGATGCTGGAAGGTTATTTGCGTGAAGCGGGGCTGTTGATGCTGGAAGGCGCGGCCCCACAGCAGATTGATAAAGCCATCCGCGATTTCGGCTATCCCATGGGACCATTACAAATGATCGACATGGCGGGGATGGATATCGGCTATATGCTGCGCAAACAATTCCCCGCAAGCCGCTTTGATCCCAATGCTTACCGGGTGATGAACCGCTTGGTGGAAATGGACCGGAAGGGCCAGAAAACCGGCGCCGGAATCTATCGCTATGAAGCCGGCAACCGCACCCCTCTCCCTGATTCGGCTGTCGATAAGATTACCGAAGAAGAGGCACAAAAGGCAGGCATCACACGGCGGACCATATCCGATGAGGAAATCATTGATCGCTGCATCTTGTCTTTGGTGAATGAAGGGGCGCGTATTCTGGAAGACCGCATCGCCATGCGCGCATCGGATATCGATGTGACCTATCTTTATGGCTATGGCTTTCCCCGTTGGCGCGGCGGCCCGATGTTTTATGCCAGCCAGCGCGGCCTTGACAAGATTTGCGACAGGATCAAACAGTTTGGAGAAACGGTGGGCACACGCTGGTGGACGCCCGCCCCCTTGCTTCAAAAACTGGCGCAAGAAGGCAAAACATTCACCGATTTCGACGCGGAATAAAAACCGCTCCCAAGAAGGGCTTGCCTTTCCGACATCTTGATTGTTCCCTACACAAAGGGGCAATGGATCGGAAAGGCTGAACATCATGCGCTATCTTCCCTTGGTGCTGATTTTTCTGGGCGCACTGGCCTGCGCTGTTTTGGGATGGCTGCTCTCTCCCCATTGGCTATGGCCGTTGATCGCATTGGGGCCTTTGATGATTTTGGGGCTTTGGGATCTGCTGCAAAGGGATCATTCCCTTTTGCGGCTTTATCCTGTCAGCGCCCATATCCGTTGGTTCTTTGAATGGCTGCGCCCTTATCTGCGGGAATATCTGTTCATCGCCGATGATGAAGGCCGCCCTTTCAGCCATGACGAACGGGCGCTGGTTTATCAACGCTCAAAAAATATCGAAGCGCTGCAGGCTTTTGGCACCAAGATGGATCTCTATTCACCGAGCTATGAATGGATCAATCACGCCATCAATGCAAAGCATCCCGATCCGGACTGTTTCCGCGTGAATATCGGCGGAGAGGCCTGCAAAAAACCATATCGCGCTTCGCTTCTCAATATCTCGGCCATGAGCTTTGGGTCTTTGGGAGCCCATGCGATCGAAGCACTTAATCTTGGCGCGAAAATGGGCGGGTTTTACCACGATACCGGCGAAGGCGGGCTCTCCCCTTATCACCAGAAGCACGGGGGCGATCTGGTGTGGGAAATCGGCACCGGCTATTTTGGCTGCCGCACCAAAGACGGGCATTTCGATCCGCATGCCTTTGCCAAAAAGGCGCAAAACGATCAGGTAAAGATGATCGAGGTAAAGCTGAACCAAGGGGCCAAGCCCGGCCATGGCGGCGTGCTGCCCGGCCCCAAGGTAACGCCGGAAATCGCCCAGACACGCGGGGTGGAGCCGTGGAAAGAAGTGATTTCGCCGCCCAGCCACACAGCATTCGATACCCCCAAAAGCATGATGCACTGGCTGACCCAATTACGGGACTTATCGGGCGGAAAGCCGGTGGGATTCAAGATGTGTCTGGGGCATCGCTGGGAGTTTCTGGCGCTCACCAAAGCCATGTTGGAAACCGGCATCACCCCGGATTTTATCGTTGTGGATGGAGCAGAAGGCGGAACCGGCGCCGCCCCCATTGAATTATCGGACCATGTGGGCACCCCCTTGCGTGAGGGGCTGGTTTTCGTGGTCAATGCCCTGATCGGCACCGGCTTGCGCGATAAAATCCGCATCGGCGTTGCCGGAAAAATCACCAATGGACATATGATGGCGGCCAATCTCGCCCTTGGGGCCGATTGGTGTAATGCCGCAAGAGGCTTCATGTTCTCTTTGGGTTGCGTTCAAACCCGAAAATGCCACACCGACCGCTGCCCCACCGGCATTGCAACACAAAATCACTGGCGACAGGCCGGGCTTGTGGTCGCCCACAAAGGCCCGCGCTGCTATCAATTCCACAAGAACACCATCCATGCCCTTGCCCATTATGTAGCCTCTGCCGGGCTGGATCATCCGTCCCAGCTTCGCCCGCATCATTTGCGGGTACGGGTCAGTGAAAATCTCGTGAATTCCGCCGATAAGATTTACGATTTTATCGCGCCCAACAGCCTTCTCGATGCACCAAAGGACACACCTTATGCCCGTTGGTGGTCGATGGCCGATGCAAACAGCTTCGCACCGCGATGTTAGGGGCCTCGCCTTAATCCTCGTCGGTGCGACGCAGCACCATCAAGCGCAGTTCCGTCATATCTTCGATGGCCCAAGTCAGCCCTTCACGGCCAATGCCGCTGTCCTTCACCCCGCCATAGGGCATATGGTCCACCCGCCATGACGGTACATCATTGATGATCACGCCCCCCACCTCCAGACGATCCCAAGCCCGATGGGCACGCAAAATATCGCGGGTAAATACGCCCGCCTGCAGGCCATAACGGCTGTCATTGGCGCGGGTCAAAGCCTCGTCGAAATCCGCAAATTCTTCCATAGCCGCCACCGGGCCAAAGGCCTCCTTGCGATATAGATCACAGTCTTTGGGCAGGTTTTCCAGTAAGGTCGCATCGACCATCACACCATCGCGCTTACCGCCCGCCAATATTTTAGCCCCGCCTTTTACCGCCGCATCAATCCATGATTTCAGCCGCTCGCCATCGCCTTCGGAAATCACCGGACCGATGAAGGTTTTTTCATCCCGCGGATCGCCCGCCACCAGATCCTTCACCTTGGAAGCCAGTGCTTGGCGCAAGTCCGCATAGATATCTTTGTGGGCAAGGATACGCTGCACGCTGATACAGCTTTGCCCCGATTGATAATAAGCACCAAAAACAATGCGCTCGGCAGCATCGGCAATGTCCGCCGTTTCATCAACGATACAGGCAGCATTGCCACCCAGTTCCAACACCACTTTCTTCTTGCCCGCCTGCCCTTTCAGCATCCACCCCACCTTGTCGGACCCTGTAAAGCTCAACAGCTTCAAGCGATCATCCTTCGTGAACGGACCGGCATTTTCCACCATACAGGTGAGCACCGAAAACGCGCCCTTGGGAAGATCCGTTTCGGCCAGAATTTCACCGATAATCAGCGCACCGATGGGGGTTTTCTCAGCCGGTTTCAACACAAAAGGACAACCCGCAGCAATGGCCGGAGCCACCTTATGAGCGGTGAGATTAAGAGGGAAATTGAATGGCGTAATCAAGGATACAGGGCCGATAGGCACCCGTTTGGTCATACCGAAATAGGCCGCCGCCCGTTCGTGATTATCAAGGGACAGAACCCGCCCTTCAATACGTTCGGCTTCTGCGGCAGCGACGCGGAAGGTTTCAATAAGGCGCACCACTTCGCCTCTGGAATCCTTGATGGGTTTCCCCGCCTCGATACACAATGCCTCGGCCAGTTCTTCCGCCCGCTCCCGAAAGCGCGCCACACAATGCTCCAGAACAGCACGACGCTGATAGCTTTTAAGGGCAGCCATGGCGGGGGCAGCATCATGGGCTGCCTGGATCGCCGCCTCGATTTCTTTGGGGCCAGCCAGTGCCACTTTCGTTGCCACCTTGCCGGAGTATTTATCCAGAACCTTTAGAGACTCATCCGTCATTACGGGTTCATTGGCGAGATAAAGGGGGTAGCTGTCTTTCAACATGACACGCTCCTATATGGTGATTTCAATCTCGCCTAGCCGTTTTGTCAGAAGCCTGTTTTCGCGGTAATCCACCGGCATCACCACCAAAGACGGTCCCTCATGCGCCAAGGCTTTATCCAGCGCCGGGCGCAGATCGCGCGCATTTTTCACATATTGCCCTTGCCAGCCAAAAGCATTGGCCAGGGTCATCCAATCCGGATTGTTGAAGGAAAGGTCCGTATGCGTGCCAAATTCGTTTTCCTGTTTCCATGAAATCAGCCCATAACCGCCATCTTCCCACACCAACATGGTCAAATCGCAATCCAGCCGCCGCGCGGTTTCCATTTCCTGTACATTCATCATGAAATCACCGTCCCCTGCGATGCCGAGCACCTTGCGGTCTATTTGTATCAGGGAGGCGGCAATGGCACCGGGCAAAGGCAGGCCCATAGAACAAAAGCCATTGGGAATGATGCAGCTATTGGGTTCATTGCACTGGTAGTAACGACCGATCCACATTTTGTGCGCCCCCACACCCGATAGCAAAAGATCATTGGGGCCCAGGGCTTCCCGCACATCCCACAGAGCTTTTTGCGGGCGAATAAGGCCTTCGGTATCATCATCTTTATGAACGGCGAAATCGTCGAGCATTTTGGCCCGCATATGGCGCTGCAAGCTGAAATCATGATCGCCGGGACCATCGCGGGCAACCCGTTCATTAAGCATCCACAAGGCATGGGCCAGATCGCCCACACATTCCACACGCGGATGATAATGGATGTCGATCTCGGCAGGCAGGAAATCCAGATGGACAATACATTTGTCCCCATCGGGATTCCACAAGCGCGGCGGATATTCCACCAGATCATAACCCAGCGTAATCACCAGATCCGCTTCTTCAATGGCAAAGGAAGGATAATCCTTTTGCTGCAAGCCAATGGTGAACAGGCAGTGTTCTGCATCCCGGTCCACCGCGCCCTTGGCCATAAACGTAGAGAGCACGCCAATGCCGGTGGCGTCGCAAAACTGGCGCAGCTGCTTGGAGGCACGTTTGCGAATGGTGCCATTCCCCGCAATGATGATGGGGTGCTTGGCGGCGCGGATCAGCCTCCACGCATTGTCCATGATTTTGTCATCGGGGGCCGGACGGCGGAACCGGCGCGGCTCCATGGGTTTGCATCCCTCGCCCGCCTCACGCTTGGCCATATCTTCGGCCAGTTCAATAAGCACCGCACCGGGCTTTTCGCCGCGCGCCATGCGCACCGCCTTACGCACCATTTCGGGGATATTATCGGGATGCTGTACCGACACGGCCCATTTGGTCACCGCTTCATACATATCCACCACATCCATCACCTGATGGCTTTCCTTATGCTGGCGGGTGGTGGCGGCCTGCCCTGTCAGCACCAGCATAGGCGCACGGTCCATATTGCCATCTGCAACGCCCGTGATCAGATTGGTGGCGCCCGGACCCAATGTCCCCAAGCATCCTGCGGGATTGCCTGTCAGCCGCCCATAAACCTCTGCCATGAATGCCGCGCCCTGTTCATGGCGGGTGAGCACAAAGCGGATCGAACTATCGCGCAGGCTCATCATAAAATCGGCATTTTCCTCGCCGGGGACACCGAAAATCAGTTCGATCCCTTCCCGCTCCAGACATTTCACAAGAAGATCGGATGCTTTCATCAGCCAAGCCTTTTTCCAAAATTCACGCCAGAGCGAGGACGCGCGTATCATCCGGCATAAAAATACGATTTTCAACCGTTGATAAAATTTGGAAAAAGCCCATCAGGCAGCCCCAACGCGCCCCCCATGCCCATGCCCATGCACATGCACATGCACATCCGCAAGCAGCAAAAAAGAAAAGCAAACAAAGAATGAACCGCAGAAGCTAGCGCAGCTTCAACGCAGGCTTACTTCAAACCAACATGAATAACGTGAAATGGCTGGCCCGGATTAAACAGTGATTGTTGGTAGCGGAGGAGGGACTTGAACCCCCGACACCCGGATTATGATTCCGGTGCTCTAACCAGCTGAGCTACTCCGCCCCGATCTGCATCGGCTTGCACATAATGGCACAGCCAACGCGCCCCCTTGAGGGCGATACCGAACAGGCGCGCTCATATAGTGAAGTCCTGAGGCCTGCGTCAAGACCTTAACTGAGGGAAATTTACACCCGAACAAGAAAACCGTTGCAGGCCTTTACACCTGCAACGGCATCGCATTTCATCGCTTAACGATAATGGTTGCACGGTACGGTGCGATAAAACCACGCGCCGCGACGGGCATCATAGAACCGTTGCTTGTGGCCATGATTATGCGCCACATGCCGCCCGTGATGGGGAGCCGAGGCATAATACCCACGGGCAGACGAGCGCCGTTGGTCATAGTTTGCCCCATGCGGATCTTTATACCCCCGCCCCGCATTCACAGGGTAATGACGCCGGTTCTTGCTATATTTTTTGGCCTTTTTATGGGCCTTTTTCTTGGCCTTATAAGCCCGCTTTTCCGCCTTGTGCTGCGCCTTGCTATAAGCATAGGCGGAAGAGCGCTCTTTATAAGCCGTGCGGTGATAACCGGCCTGTGCGCCCTTTATGCTTACCCGTTCGCTATGGCTATGGCTTGGCCCTGCATATGCTGTGCCTGCTTGCAGCCCTACCAAAGCCGGGAAGGCGAAAAGCCCGGCCACAAGGGCGCTTTTTTTGAAAACACCCCGGATACCTGCTGAGTGTGTCATTGCCCGTCTCCTTTTGTGCTCGGCGATTTCCATGAGACACACCATGACGGACCGGCGCTGAACCGGTTCTGAAGCTGCGCGTTATCTGCTGTTCATCTTCAACGGCCCTTGCTCTTGAACGCATGCGCTTTTATAAGCCACCGGCGAGGATCAGGACGCAACATGACACATGAACCAAAGCCTGAGCGTGAGCCATATCTTCGGGCGATGATCGATCCGCCCGGCGGCGACCCGTTCCCCCACCGCCATCTTCTTGGAATTGAAGGGCTGGCCCCGGAACAGATTCAATATCTTCTGGATATTGCCCAAGAATATGCCGACGCCCAAAGAAAGCGCCAGCATCAGCATGCGCCTTTACGCGGATTAACGCAGATCAATCTGTTTTTCGAATCGTCTACCCGCACTTTGATGTCTTTTGAAATCGCCGGAAAGCGATTGGGGATGGACACCGTGTCTTTTTCAGTGGGCGCGTCTTCCATCAAAAAAGGGGAAACCCTGCTGGATACGGCCCAAACGCTGAACGCCATGCGGCCCGATGTTCTGGTGGTCCGACATGCCCAGTCCGGAGCGGTGTCGCTATTGTCGCAAAAGGTCAATTGTGCGGTCATCAATGCCGGAGACGGCCGTCACGAACATCCCACACAAGCGCTTTTGGATGCGCTCACCATTCGTCGCCGCAAAGGCCGCATACACGGGCTGACCATTGCCATTTGTGGCGATATCACCCATTCCCGCGTGGCCCGTTCCAATATCCATCTGCTTAATGCCATGGGGGCGCGGGTGCGTGTGGTGGCCCCGCCAACACTGATCCCGCAAGCCTGCGAACGCTTGGGTGTTGAAGTGCATAATCAAATGAGCGAAGGCCTGCGCGATTGCGATGTGGTGATGATGCTGCGCTTGCAAAAAGAGCGTATGCAAGGAGCCTTCGTTCCCAGCGAGCGAGAGTTTTTCCATTTCTACGGCCTGACAAAAAGCAAGCTGAAAGCCGCCAGGCCCGATGTTTTGGTGATGCATCCCGGCCCCATGAACCGGGGCGTGGAAATCGCCACATCGGTCGCTGACGATCTCCAACATTCCGCCATCGAGGAACAGGTGGAAATGGGCGTGGCGGTGCGCATGGGGTGCATGGATGTGCTCACCCGCCATCTGCGCGGTGGTTGCGATGAAGGGGACGCCCGATGAGCCGCACCGCCTATGTGAATGCCCGCCTGATGGACCCGTCCTGTGGCCGCGACGAAACCGGATCGCTGTTGGTGGTGGATGGGTGCATCGACGCCATTGGTGCCGATCTTCCTATCCCGCCCGAAACGGAAATCATCGATTGCAAAGGCCAAATTCTGGCACCGGGCCTTGTGGATATGCACAGCTTCCAGCCGGATTTTAACGCCGCCGCGGCCGGAGGCATCACCCGCCTTGTCTTGATACCCGACCAATCGGTCCCGCTTGATGATGCCGCAAAAATCGCCCAAGTGGCGCACAGCGGCAACAATGGCGTCATGGTGCATCCGCTGGGCGCGGCAACGAAAGGTTTGCAAGGACGCTCCATGGCGGAACTGGGCCTGATGAGCGAGGCCGGCGCTATCGGCTTTGGCGACGGGCGACAGGCCATTGCCGATTCGCAAATGATGCGCCGCCTTTTGGAATATGCCCGCCTGTTCAATCGCCCCATCATACAGCATGCACAAGATCCGTCTTTGGCGAAAAACGGTGTGATGACCGAAGGCGAAACCGCCACCCGTTTGGGACTTGCGGGCATTCCTGCCGCCGCCGAAGTGATGATGATCGAACGCGATGCACGCCTTGTGGAGCTGACTGGCGGGCGACTGCACCATGCGCAGATTTCCACCGCTGCTAGTCTGGATGCGATCCGGCGAAATAAAGCGCGGGAATTGCCCATGAGTTGCGGAGTATCGCCACAGCATTTCATTCTCAATGAAACCGCCGTTGCCGATTACCGCACCTTTGCCAAGCTGTCGCCGCCCCTACGCTCGGAAGCCGACCGCGCGGCCATCGTTGAAGCAATCCGCGAAGGGTTGATCGATGTGATCTGCTCGGCCCATGATCCGCAGGATCAGGAAAACAAGCGCCTGCCCTTTACCGAAGCAGCGCATGGGGCGGTGGGATACCAAACCCTGCTGGCCTTGAGCCTGTCGCTTTATCATGGCTATGATGTGGATCTGATGCATATTCTGGCCATGTTGAGCACCAATCCCGCCCGCATTTTAGGGCTGGATGCAGGAACATTGGCCCCCGGTGCCCGTGCCGATTTCATCCTGTTCGATCTCAACCGCCCTTGGCGCATCAATCCCGAAGACTTCCTGTCGGAAACCCAAAATACCCCGTTTGAGGGCCAACCGGTTCAAGGCAAGCTTTCACGCACGGTGATCGCCGGCGAAACCGTTTTTATGGGAGGCAAGCCATGAACGACCCGACAGTCCACAGCCTATTGGCCCTTGTTCTGGGCTATTTGCTGGGGTCTATCCCTTTTGGTCTGGTGCTTTCCAAAGCGGCCGGATTGGGCGATGTGCGCAAAATCGGATCGGGCAATATCGGCGCCACCAATGTTTTGCGCACCGGAAACAAGCCCATTGCATTGGCCACATTGCTTCTGGATGGCGGCAAAGGAGCTCTGGCTTATCTGATCGCTTTGAAATTGGCCCCCGATGTTGCCCCGCTGGCGGGGGCGGCGGCCTTTCTTGGCCATCTTTATCCCGTTTATCTGGGCTTCAAGGGCGGCAAGGGCGTGGCCACATTCGGCGGCCTTTTATGCGCTTTGGCATGGCCTGTGGGGCTGCTTTGGGGGGGCACATGGCTTCTTGTGCTGGCCTTGTTCCGCATGTCGTCCCTTGCGGGGCTTATGTCTGCTGCGTTGTCTCCCTTTTATGCATGGATATTTGCCGATAGCCCCACGGTTATCCTGACCGGCGCCTTGGCCATTGCGATCTTCATAAAGCATGAGGCCAATATCCGCCGTATCCTTGCAGGAACAGAGCCCCGGATCGGTAAAAAAGGCAAATCCGACACATCCGAATCCTGATGGAAATCTCTTCTTACCCGGAGATTTTCCCGAAAATATTCAACTTTTAATTGACCATCGCCGCTGCCATGAAGACCATGCTGGCATGAACACACAGCCTCCCCTGCCCTTTGGCCCCGGATCAACCGTGCCCGCTTTGAATAGTGCGGAAAAAATCGCCCGTATGCGCCTGATTCGCACCGAAAGTATCGGGCCAACCACATTTCGCGCCCTGATTTCGCAATTCAAAACGGCGGTGAAGGCCATCGAGGCCATCCCCGATCTGGCCCGAAGAGGTGGCCGGAAAAAGCCGCTCAGCATCCCGTCCAAATCTGTGATTGAAAAAGAACTGGCGCGGATCGATGCCTTTGGTGCTACGGCCCTCATTTTAGGGGATTGCGATTATCCCGAACGCCTTGCCGCCACCGAAGATGCCCCACCGGTCTTGATCGCCAAAGGCGCACGCCATCTGGCAGACCAGCCCACCATCGGCATAGTGGGGGCGCGCAATGCCAGCAGCATTGGCCGCCAACAAGCCTATAAAATTGCCAAAGATCTGGCCGAAGCCGGTGTAGCGGTGGTGTCGGGTTTGGCGCGGGGCGTGGATACCGCCGCTCATCAAGGCGCCCTCATGGGCGGCACCATTGCCGTGGTGGCAGGGGGGCTGGATATCTATTATCCGCGCGAAAATGAGGAGCTACAAAAATCTATTTCGGAACAAGGGCTTCTGGTCAGCGACGAGCCTTTGGGCGTGCAACCACAAGCCCGTCACTTCCCCAAGCGCAACCGGATCATTTCCGGCCTGTCCCTTGGAATATTGGTGGTGGAAGCCGCACAAAGATCAGGCTCCTTGATCACCGCACGTTTGGCGGGCGAACAGGGCCGCGAGGTGTTTGCCATCCCCGGCTCGCCACTGGACCCACGGGCAAAAGGGGCCAATGCCTTAATTAAATCCGGTGCCACTTTGGTGGAAAGTTCAGCCGATATTCTGGATGCCTTGGCCGGCCTGCAAACCCCTCTGGCCGAGCCGGAAGGGCCCGCATATGGCCGACAAAGCCTGCCCGTCACCGAAGACATTTCCGCACAGGACCGACAAACATTGCGCGATCTTTTATCCCCGACACCAACCCGCATAGATGATCTGGCCCGCGATGCAGGGCTTGACATTGGCATCGTTTTAACCGCGCTTTTAGAGCTTGAACTGGCAGGCACCGTGGAACGCCTGCCCGGTTCAAAAGTCGCTCTTTGCGGCGCGAGCTTCTAACACTGCTTATTGACAGCAGCCCAACACGCCTTTAGCTCCTGCCCCCATAAGAGTAAGGCCGAAACCGACGGAAAGCACAATATGGATGTCGTTATCGTCGAGTCGCCCGCCAAGGCAAAAACGATCAACAAATATCTTGGCAGCACTTTCAAAGTTCTCGCGTCCTATGGGCATGTACGCGACCTTCCGTCAAAGGACGGGTCGGTGCTCCCTGACGAGGATTTCGCCATGCAATGGGAAGTGGAGCGCGCTTCGCAAAAGCGCCTCACCGAAATTGCCGCTGCCGTAAAAGGGGCTGACCATCTGTATCTGGCCACTGACCCCGACCGCGAGGGTGAGGCCATTTCCTGGCATGTTCTGGATGTTTTAAAGAAAAAACGCGTTCTAAAGGGCGTGACAGTAAAGCGCGTGGTGTTCAACGAAATCACCAAACGCGCGGTTCAGGCGGGGATCAATACGCCCCGCGATATCGATCAGGAACTGGTGGATGCCTATCTGGCGCGCCGGGCGCTGGATTATCTGGTGGGCTTTACCTTGTCTCCGGTCTTGTGGCGCAAACTGCCCGGTGCACGCTCCGCAGGGCGGGTGCAATCGGTGGCATTGCGGCTGATCTGCGAGCGGGAACTGCAGATCGAACAATTTGTCCCCCGCGAATATTGGACCGTCGAAACCGCCGTAAAAACGCTGGCGGGCAATGGCTTTACGGCCCGGCTGGTCACATTGGAAGGGGAAAAGCTCGATCGCTACAGCCTTGGCGATGAACAAAGCGCCATGCGTGCTGTTGAGGCCATCAAAAACCGCGACTTCTCTGTGTCATCGGTGGAGAAAAAACCCGGCAAGCGCCATCCGCAGCCGCCTTTCACCACCTCCACATTGCAACAGGAAGCCGCGCGCAAACTGGGATTTGGTGCCTCGCGCACCATGCGGTTGGCACAAACGCTTTATGAAGGCAAAACCGTGGGCGGTGAAACCACCGGCTTGATCACCTATATGCGAACCGACGGGGTTTCCATCGCCGCCGAAGCCATTGCCAGCGCCCGTCAAACCATTGCCGCCCGCTATGGCGAGGCCTATCTGCCCAATGCGCCCCGGGCCTATAAATCCAAAGCGAAAAACGCTCAGGAAGCCCATGAGGCCATCCGCCCCACCGACCCCGGCTTGTTGCCGCAAAAGCTGCGGGCGGCCCTGAATGATGATGAATATAAACTCTATGAACTGATCTGGAAGCGCACACTGGCCAGCCAGATGCAAAGCGCCGATGTGGAACGCACCAGCATAGATCTGACATCGCGCTCCGGCGATGTGGGCTTGCGCGCCACCGGCACCGTGATCACCTTCGATGGCTTTTTGACGCTATATCAAGAAGGCCGCGACGATGAAGAAGATGAGGCCGAAGCCCGCCTGCCCCGCGTAGAGGAAGGCGAAGATGTGACCACGGAAAAGGTCAATCCGGCCCAGCATTTCACCGAACCGCCGCCCCGCTTTACTGAAGCCAGCCTTGTGAAAAAGCTGGAAGAACTGGGGATCGGGCGCCCGTCCACCTATGCCTCGATTCTGGAAGTGCTGGCGGCCCGCAATTATGTGCGTCTGGAGAAAAAGCGCTTCATTCCCGATGATAAAGGGCGGCTGGTCACGGCCTTCCTTGAAAGCTTTTTCGCACGCTATGTGGAATATGATTTCACCGCCAAGCTGGAAGACCAGCTGGATGATATTTCCGCGGGGGAAGCCGATTGGAAAGCGGTTCTGCGTGCGTTCTGGAGTGAATTCAAACCGCGCACCGAAGATGTTCTGGCCATTCGCAACACGGATATTCTGGAAAAGCTGAACGATTTTCTTGGCCCTTATATCTTCAAATCCACGGATGGCGAAACCGACCCGCGCAAATGTCCGTCTTGTGAAGATGGCCGCCTGTCTTTGAAAACAGGGAAGTTCGGAGCTTTCATCGGCTGCTCCAATTATCCGGACTGCCGCTATACCCGACAATTCTCGGAAAGCGGCGCGGATGCCGGTGCCACAGCGGCGGCAGACGGACCAAAAATATTGGGAACCGACCCTGAAAGCGGCGAAGAGATCACCTTGCGTTCAGGCCGTTTCGGAGCCTATTTGCAGCGCGGGGAAGCGGTGGAAAAAGGCGAAAAGCCGCCCCGCGCTTCGATCCCGCGCGATATGTCCGCCGATGATATAGACCTCCCCACCGCTTTAAAGCTGCTGTCCCTTCCCCGCGAAGTGGGCAAACATCCCGAAAGCGGCCAGCCGATCATCGCCAATATCGGGCGTTATGGTCCTTATGTTCAGCATGAAAAAAGCTATGGAAAGCTCAGTTCCACCGAAGAGGTGTTTACTGTCGGCATGAACAGGGCCATCGCTGCCTTGGCGGAAAATGCCAAAGGCCGGACCGCTGCCAAAAGCGAGCTCAAAGCCCTTGGCGATCACCCCGAGACGGGCAAGCCAATCCGTGTTATGGACGGTCGTTATGGCCCTTATGTGAACCATCAAAAGACCAATGCAACCCTGCCCAAAGACACGGACCCGCAAGCGCTGACATTGGATGAAGCGCTGGCACTATTGGCAGCAAAGGAAGCCAAGGGGGGCAAGCCCGCCGCGAAAAAAACGGCAGCAAAGAAGAAACCGGCGGCAAAGAAGAAGCCGGCGGCTAAAAAAACAACAACGAAGAAAGCAACTGCCGCCAAGAAACCCGCTGCAAAAGCCGCAGGCTCTGCAAAGAAAGCCCCCGCGAAAAGCAGCAAAACGCAAAAAAAGGCCGTCCCTGAAAAAACCTGAAAAATGGGCAGCCTTGTTTAGAAAGAAACGACGTGAGCAAGGCCCCGACTGACCGAAAATCGACCCTTCCATCAAAGGCAGACATTCTGCAATTTTTGGAAAGCAGCGACGAAAAGATCACCAAGCGGGAAATCGCCCGCGCCTTTTCGGTGAAGGGGTCTGATCGCATTGAATTGAAGCACCGCCTGCGCGAAATGGTGGAAGACGGTGTGATCGAGCGCGATTCTTCAAAAACCTTGCGTCCTGCGGGGCGGCTGCCCAGCGTGACCGTGGTGGACATCACTGGCCCCGATGCCTTTGGCGATGTGCTGGCCCGGCCAGCCAATTGGCACAGCGATGCACCTGCCCCAAAAATCTATCTCTCCGACGGCAAGATGCGCGGCAAAACCAAGGCCTTGGGCCGTGGAGATCGCGCTTTGGTGCGGCTCACACTTTTGGAAGACCAGCAAAGCTATAGCGCCAGCATCATCAAGGTTCTGGAAGGCTCGACCAAGCAAATGCTGGGTGTTTTCCACGGCAGTGATCTGGGCGGGCGCGTGGTGCCCATTGATAAAAAGGCCCGGGATGAATTGCTGATTGATCAAGGCGATGTGGCCGGCGCGCTGGATGGTGAACTGGTGACCGCGGATTTGTTGCCCCGCCGCCACAACCAGCAAAGGGGCCTGAAGCCCGCCCGCATCGTGGAACGGCATGGTGATGTATCGCAAACAAAGCAAATCTCGCTGATTGCTATCCATCAATATGATCTGCCGACGGAATTTTCCGAAGAAGCCCTGGCCGAAGCCCGAGCGGCCCGCCCTGCCCCTTTTGATGGCCGCGAAGATCTGCGGGCTATTTCGCTGATCACCATCGACCCTGCGGATGCCCGCGACCATGATGACGCGGTATTTGCCGAACCTGATACGGACCCGGCCAATCCGGGCGGCTGGCATGTGATCGTCGCCATTGCCGATGTGGCCTATTATGTGCGCCCCAATAGCGCTTTGGATCGGGATGCCCGCCTGCGCGGCAATTCCGCCTATTTCCCTGACCGGGTTGTGCCCATGCTGCCCGAAGAACTGTCAACGGATCTATGTTCCTTGAGGCCCGGTGAGGACCGCCCCTGCATGGCGGTGCATATGTGGTTTGATGCCCATGGACAAAAGCAGCGCCACCGCTTTGTGCGCGGCGTGATGCGCTCTGCCGCCAATATTTCCTATGAAGAAGTGCAAGGCGCAATGGACGGCAATCCATCCTCCAAAGCGGCCCCTTTGCTGGACCCTGTCCTGAAGCCGCTTTATGCCGCCCATGATGCCATCACCGAAGCCCGGACTGAGCGTTCCCCCCTGGAAATCCAATCGGACGAAAAGAAGATCCTGTTGGACAAAGATGGGGAAATTGCCGAGATCGTGCCCCGCGTGCCGCTGCGTGCCCATCGGGTGATCGAAGATCTGATGGTCTGGGCCAATGTATGTGCCGCCGAAACGCTGGAGCAAAAGCGTATGGCCTGCATGTACCGCGTGCATGAAGAACCGGCCATGGACAAGGTGGAAGCCCTGCGCGATTTCCTTGGCACATTGGATTATAAGCTGGCCCGTTCCCAAATCCTAAGCCCGCGCATGTTCAATAAGGTATTGGAAAAATTCCGCGATACCCCCCATGCCATATTGATCAATCAAGTGGTGCTGCGCTCCCAAACCCAAGCCTATTATAGCCCTGAAAACAAAGGCCATTTCGGCCTTGCCCTTACGCGCTATGCACATTTCACCTCACCGATCCGGCGCTATGCCGATCTATTGGTGCATCGCGGGCTTATTCGCGCACTTGGCTTTGGCGATGATGGCCTGCTCGATAGCGAAATCGATGCGATGGGAGACTTGGGAGAAGCCATTTCCCAAACCGAACGCCGCGCCATGGCAGCGGAACGCGATAGTGTGGACCGCTATCTGGCCGCCTTCCTTGCAGGGCGTATCGGGCACAGTTTCAAAGGCCGTATTTCCGGCGTCACCCGCTTTGGCCTGTTTGTCACCCTGATGCCTTCGGGCGGCGACGGGCTGGTTCCTGTCTCCACCATGGGATCGGATTTCTACCAATATGAAGAACACCAACATGCCTTGGTGGGGCAACGCCATGGCCAGGTTTACCGGCTCGGCGATGTGGTGGATGTGCGGCTTTCTGAAGCGCAACCCATCTCTGGTGGGTTGAAACTGGAACTGGTGAACGAACCGAACCGAAACGGCAAACCATCATCCGGCCGCCCCTATAAAAAGCACAGCGCAGGACCACATAAATCCGGCACAACACCAAAGGCCGGCCGCGACAAGGCTAAAAGAAAACCGGGAGGGAAAGGAAAAGCCAAGCCCGGACGGCACCGTAAATCGGCCCGGTGAAAAGGCGGGCCTTTTTATACTGTTTCAAAATGGGAAAGCCCTGTCTGAATCTTTGACAGTTTTTCAGATCTTATTGCAACGCAACAAAATAAAACCCAATAAAATCAAAAGGAAACAGCATTTGGCATAAAAAATGCTGACATAGATTCAAATTGCTATAATTTATATGAGCACTATGACCATAGGATATCCCATGAGACCCATTCTTTTTTTAATCAGCCTTGTCACGCTTTTCACAGCTTCTCTGGAAGCGAAAGCAACGCCAATTCACTATGATGAGGCCATCGACGGGCTTTTGCGCTTCAATGCCCCCCTGACCATGGGTGTGGGAACCAATGTGGTTGAGGGACGCGGCTGTTGGGTGGGGGGCGCCTTTAACTCTTGCCTGAAGGTAAATGATTTTTCCTTTGAAATCGCCGAAGACACACAGCTTGTGGGCTATCGCTTCATTCTGGAAGATTTGTCCCTTGTCGGCCCCACAATTTATTGGCAAAGCACCTCCTTTCTACGGAATATTGTCACGGGCGACACTCTCGGTGGTCCTCGCGAAAATTGGCTTGGGGGCACGGCCACACATGCTTTCTCCGATATTGTACTTGGCTCCGGCACCTATCGGTCACTCTGGAATATGAGTCGCACAGGCTTTGGTGGCGCGTGGGACTTCCGGATTGAACTTGATGTGGTGTCCACCAATCTGGTCGCCGTTGCGGAACCCCATACCCTTGCTCTGTTCCTGATCTGCCTTATGGGTCTCACCGGCCTTGTGGTGATGAACAAGCGAGAGCGTGTGAAAGTCTGAACCAAGACCAGGCGACAAACAACTCCCATAGAAAAAGCCTGCGGCGATCACTCGCCGCAGGCTTTTTATGTGATGGCTTTAAAGGTTATTCCGCAGCGGAAGCCGTCTCTGCCACCGGCGGTAAATTCAACGCTTCCACCACCCGACGCAGTTCATTCCGGGCCGCCACCTGGCTCATGGTCAGCGATTGGCTCACGCCTAGCCCCGCGGTTTTTTTCAGATCCACCAGCGTCAGGCCCTTTAAAAACAACTCGCGATAGATCACCCGCTCATTCAGGCCGGGGATAAAGCGAAAACCAACCCGCTTTGCCAAGGCCGCCAACACCTTTTCTACACGCGCCTTATTGCGGGCGTTCAAGGAAGAAACACGGTTGCGCATCACGATCCAGTCGATTTGCGAGCGGTCCGCAATGGCCCGGTGCTTGCGGGCCTCCCACACCATTTCCGCATAATGGCTGGGGCCTTCGATCTCATAACTGGTGCTGTTCACGCGGGCCAAAAGGTCCAGATCGACAAAGCTATCGTTCAAAGGCGTCACGATGGTATCGGCCTGCGCATGGGCCAAGCGGGCCAGATTGGTATCGCTGCCCGGAGAATCAATCACCACCACATCGCACAAAGATCGCAATTCCGAAAGTGCCGCCATCAGGCGCTCTTTTTCTTCCGCTTTGGCCGCATCAACCGAATTCAATTCCGACCGGGCGATAGTATGCACCACAGGCACCTCGAGAGAAACCGAATTGTCCGCAATGAAGCGGCTGCGATTCTCCAGATAACGCGACAGGCTGCGCTGACGGGAATCCAGATCAATCGCCGCCACACGCCGCCCCTGAGCCGCCAAGGCCATCAGCAAATGCATCGCCGTTGTGGATTTCCCCGAACCGCCCTTTTCATTCCCAAGCACAAGGATATGGGCCCCGCGCTTCAAGGTCCGCCCCTGTCCGTTCGTCATATTTTGCACGCAAATTTCTCCAAATTGCCGCGTTTCGGCCTCTTTGTTACCAGATCTTGCAAGGCTGTCCATCCTGCTTTCAATATCTGCCGGGCCATCTTGTGAAACATTGACAGCCCCCGATCATTCCCGTCATGTGACACGCGATAGAAACGGTCAATGAGCCTTATATATGCGCAAACTCTTTCTTTTCTTAACGCCAGCCCTGCTTTTTGTTGCCATTCTTGCGATGGCCGTTTTTCAGGGGAATATGGCACGGGAACGGGCGTTTTCAGCCGATCGGGTGGTCTATGCACGCCATCTTGCACCGCCGGATGCTCTTGACCAGCTTTATCAAAAACTTGGATATCGCTTGCCTGATATCCGGAAAGGCGCCCACGCCGTTCCCCGCATATTTTTCGCGTCTTTGCCCGATGGATTGCAAGATATCCCCCGCGCCACCGACCGCAAACGGGCTTTCATTGCCACAATGCTGCCACTGATCTTGCGGGTGAATGAACTGGTATTGGAAGACAGAAAACGGCTTTTGACCCTTATGGAACAAAGGGCAAAAGAAGCGCGCCTGAGCACCCTTAACAAACGCTGGCTGCATCGGCTTGCCCGCACCTACGGCTTGGGGTCCGACTTTAAAATCAGGGATGACAGCCTGAAGCGTCTGGCAAAACGGGTGGATATTGTCCCGCCGTCTTTGGCCTTGGCACAGGCAGCCATTGAAAGCGGCTGGGGCACATCGCGCTTTGCCCAAACCGGCAATGCCCTTTATGGCCAATGGACATGGAATGACGAAGACAACGGCATCGTTCCCACCCGCCGGGGAAGCGGCAAAACCCACCGGATCAAAGCCTTTGACTTCCTGATCGATTCGGTGCGTGGCTATATACGCAATATCAACCGCAACCGTGCCTATACGCATCTCCGGACCATCCGCCAAACGTTGCGGGCCAATGACCAGCCGGTGACAGGACGCCCCCTTACCCCCGGATTGATCCAGTATTCCGAGCGACGGGAAGCCTATGTGCAGGATCTACAATCCATCATTTCCGGCAATCGTTTAGAAGATTTCGATGCCGCCCGTCTGGCTGCCCGGTCCACCATATGGGGGAAAACGCCCAAGCCCCCCAAGCCCCCAAAGCCCTTTGCACAAAAAAAGCTCTAAGCCATGATCGCACCACAAAGAGATCGCTTCGACCTGCCCAGAGAGCTGTGCTATCTCAATGCCGCCTATATGACACCGGCACCGAAAGCCTTTGCCGCCACCAATGATCGCACCGTCGCTCTTCGGCAACGGCCATGGCAGGTCACACCGCAAGATTTCTTCACCCAAAGCGAAGAGGTGCGTGCACTGGCCGCACGGATAATGGCCTGCGACAGCGATGCGGTCGCCCTTGTCCCCTCTGCAAGCTATGCCGTGGCAACGGCGGCGCGCAATTTAACGCCGGAAAAAGGCTCGGTCATCCTGACATTGGCCGAGGAATTTCCCTCCAATTATTATGGTTGGACGCGGCTTGCTGCCGAACATGGGGCAACCGTTCTTGCCGTTCCCGGCCCTGCGGAACAGGATTGGACAGCCGCACTTTTAGACCAGATCGACCAATTGGGGTCGCAGATATCCTTAGTGGCGATTCCCCATGTGCATTGGTCAACCGGCGCAATGCTGGATCTTGTGGCCATTCGCAAAGCAACCCGTGCGGTGGGCGCGGCTTTGTTTCTCGATCTGACCCAGTCCTTGGGCGCACTTCCGGTGTCCTTGGCGGAAATCGATCCGGATTTTGCCGTGGCGGCGGGCTATAAATGGCTCTTTGGCCCTTATGCACTGGGCTATATGTATGTAAGCCCGCGCTGGCGGGACGGGCGTCCTTTGGAAGAAAACTGGATCTTGCGCGCCGGATCGGAAGATTTCAGCCGCCTTGTGGATTATCAGGATGCTTACCAACCCGGGTCGCGGCGCTTTGATATGGGCGAACGGTCAAATTTCCAGTTGATGCCCTTGGCACGCGATGCCTTGCAGATGATTCTGGATTGGAAGATCGCGGCCATCGCCGAAAGTCTGTCCGCATTGAACCACCGCTTGGTCGATCACCTTCTTGATGCGGGATATGCCGTTACTCCCGAAAGCTGGCGTAGCCCCCATATGATCGCGGCCCGCCATCCCCATAAAGCCGCAGCAGACGTGGCCGCAGACTGGAAAAGCCGGAATGTCTATGTCAGCGTTCGCGGCGATTGGCTGCGAATCGCTCCGCATCTCTGGATTGACGAACAAGATGAACAGTGCTTTTCCGAAACAATTAAACAAAAATAAATTGTATTTTGTTTAATTGTAATAACAACTTGAAGACAATTATTCCGTGTAAACGTATGATCCGGCCCTTTTTCGCCTCAATTTAACATTATAAGTTATGGAATCTTCGTGAAGAGTTGTTTATCATAAGCTTCGCAATCAACTTTGCTTGTGCTTGACATGAGCGCGCGACAAGCGCTTCGCGGTTTATGCTTATAAAATGAGGCGTATGTTTTGACATTAAAAAAACGTTTTTCACTCGTCCTGCTCGCCATCACAACAGCTTATATTGCTCCGGCGAGCGCCGTGAATAAGGCTCCCGAAAAAACAACGCTGACCTATGCTATTGATCGCAAAGGGTCTGAAATCGGGACCCACAGCGTTTCTTATGACTTCACCAATGATAACGGCGTTTCCGTCGATATCGAAGCCCGCATACGTGTGAAAATGGCCTTTATCACGGTCTTTAAAATGGACCATAAGGCACAGGAAATCTGGCGGAATGGGCAGCTTGTCGAAATGACCAGCAAAACCCGCCGCAACAATGACCGCGAAGAAGTCGCGCTTGAGGCGACAGACGATCATTATATGCTCACCACCGATGAGGCCACCCAAACCGCGCCTTTGGATCTGGTCCCCAGCAGCTTCACAAAAACAGATTTCTGGATCGACGAGGGGCAAAAGGATTTCATGCTGCTCGACACCCTAACCGGCCTGATGCGCCCGTCCCGTCTGGAATGCCATGATCGGGTGAAGGTGGAATTGAATGGCCAGATTCAGGATGCGCGTTATTACCGCATCGTCAATCTGGAAAAAGACGCCTTGAGCCATGAATTCTGGATAGATGATGATGGCTATCTGATCAAGGCCCACCTTCTAACCAAGGATGGCGAGTCTCTCTTTTATCGCTTCAAAGATGGCGTGGACAGCAAAGCCGCCTGATCCCGAAGCACAGTCTTTTTCATGAACCACCCACATTCAGGGGGAGCTTTGATGACAAATCGGCCTGCCCCTTTCGACCGGACGGCCCCGAAGGTCATGTGCCTTAGCTGTCCGGCCCGCCAGAGCTTTCTCTGTTCCGGCCTAGACGATCACCAGCTTCAACATCTGGCCGCACGGGCCTCCCGCTTTGAATTGATGCGGGGGAAAAACCTGATCCTTGAAGGCGACCCGACCGACAATGTGTATAATATCATCAGCGGCGACGTTGCTGTATCCCGCGTGTCCTCCGATGGACGACGGCAAATTCTGGGCTTTTTGTCCAAGGGCGATTTTGTCGGTTTAACCTTGTCGGAAAACTACAGCTTCTCTGCCGAGGCGCTCTCGGATGCAAAGCTCTGCCGCTTTGATCGCCGGTCTTTGGATGAACTGGTGGAACGCTTCCCTGAAATGGACCGGCAATTACGCCGTATGGGCGCCGCCGCCATGGATGCGATGCTGGATCTGGTATTTGCCCTTGGCCGCAAAACCGCACAGGAACGGGTGGCTTCTTTCCTGATCGGCTTGTCCCACAAGCAGGGGGGCTGCGATGATCCCGCCTTACATGTGCATCTTGCCATGACCCGCAGCGACATTGCCGATTATCTTGGCCTGACCATTGAAACCGTGAGCCGTATTCTTTCTCGCTTGAAATCCAGCCAGATCATTCGGATCAAAGCGGTCAACCAGATCGAAATCCTCGATCTGGATCAACTGCAATCGCTGGCAGACGCCGACCTTTCATAAAGAAATAGCCTGCCCCGAATAGGGACAGGCGTGCCAAAACGGGGGCCTCCCTTGTCAGGTTTTGGCACATAGGCCGCCCCGCCCTGCCCACTCAAATCCATAAGCCATTGAATCCACAGCATCGCCTGCTTTGGCACGGGCTGTGCTTCTAAGGGGGTGTGTCGTCCTTAAGCGAGCCTGAGACTTAAGGTGCGACTCGCGAGATGTTTTGCCTGAAACATCTCGCACCCTTGAAGCGGCGTTTGTCATATGACAGCGCCGCTTTCTTTATGGGGTGGCTCTGTTGAGGTTCTTGGTCATCGGCACGGGATCAATTCAAAAGATCAGACAAGCGCTTTGGCTTCCAGGATTGCAAAAGCAGCTTCACTTCCTGCCAATCCTTCCAGTCTGCGCCCCATTTGGCATGGGCCAAGGCAGCTTCGGCGTCCTCTTTCAAGCGCGGATCGGTCAAGCGGTCACTGGCCAATTGCAGATAAAGCGCTGCCTGCACCATATCACGGGTCAGCCCCAATCCTTCCAGATACATGCGGCCCAGCTCGAACTGCGCCAATCCGTCGCCGGTTTCCGCTCCGATTCGATACCAGTTTGCCGCCTTTTCCAAATTCACCGGCACGCCCAAACCGTCCCGATATGCATCGGCGATCAGCAGATAAACCGGCGCACCCTGAGACGCGGCCTGCTCCAATAAGGCAATGGCTTGGGCCCATTGTGCGTCTTCATCGCTTTCCAATAAGGCTGTGCCCAAGGCCAAGGCAGCCCCCGGCTCCCCCAGATCATAGGCGCGGCGCAGGTCAGGCAGATCAGCGTTTTCCTGCGCAAGGGACACCAGGCTGGCGCCCATTGTCCCAAAGCAGATTACAGATAAACGCAACAGTTTCCGCCGAAAGAACATCGCATCCCTTCCATAAAAGGATCACCCTTTACAGTAGCCGTATCCAGAGATGTTTCAATATCCTATCCCGATTGACGCGATCACAATCGCACTCAACGGGGGCCAACCGGAGCCAGCTTCACAAGAGCCCGCAAATCCAGCAAGGCGACTTTCAGGTCATGCCACCCGTCATCGCTGATGGCGGATTCCGGGCCTGAAAACTGGATGGAATAGACGCATTGGTTCCCACCGACAAAGGCCAGCGTTTCGCGGCGTGTCCGATCCGCATCGGATTGGATATAGGTGCTGGCAGACAGCCCGAAAGGAGCCTCGGAAAAGGCTTCAACATCACAGGCTACCCCTTCTTGGGCGCACGCTTCTTGCGTTTCATCGACGGCCTGCACCCAATAGCCATGGTTTTGTTGCGGCTCTGACGGGCTGCGGCTTAACCGTTCTCCTCCAACCAACAGCACGCCAGTGCTATCGGCATGGAAATAAGCCATTTTGAAACCCGGCATCATTTCTGAAAATTCTGCAGCCAATTCGGGGTCTGTGTAGAAAAGCCCGGCAAGATCATGCCACTGCTCATGCCCCGCAAGCGCTTTGGAAATTTCTGAAAAAGCGCAGTGTTCAACGGGAATATCCACGGGGCGATCCGCCTGCTCCGGCGCGGAAAACAATGCAATAGATGCTGCAGCAAAAAGAGAAATCATATGTCACCTGTTTCGATCGACCCTCAAAGCAGACTTTAATAAATTTTTAACGAAATGAGAATGATTAAAATTCAAGGCGGTCCCTTAAAGCCTTTTCTGAAACAAATATTCCGTTGTGTTGGAAGGATCGTGCAAGTCTCGCATTTCGCCGGGCATGACAAACCCGTGCTTGTGATAAAAGGCATGGGCCTCAACGAAACGGGTATCAGACCACAGATCAATGCGCGTGGCGTGCACTGATTGCGCAGCGTGCAGCACCCGATTCAATAACGCAGTGGCCAGCCCAGACCGGCGGCTAGACGCATCCACATAAAGCCGCTTCAATTCAACCACATCCTGTCCGCATGGCACATAGCCGATACAGCCAAGCACTGTTCCAGCCCGCTCCGCCACCCAAAAGCGCCCATTTTGACGGGCGAAAGTGTCACAGATCCGGGGTAGGTCCGCATCCAGACCGGGAAGATCGAGAACGCAACCGGGATAAGCGGCAAAGCATCTGCCAATCAGGCCAATCACCTGATCCGTATCTTCGGGTGCACCATCCCGGATGATAATATTCGCCGGACCTTCAGTCATAAAAGAGGTGTGCGCATCATCCATGGGGCGTATGTCCGATCCATTTTTGCTATCTTTGTCTGGGCCGAAGCGCAAAAAATCTATCGCTGTCAAACAATAACAACAGCATGGATTATGCGCAAATCAGGCCATCCCGCCAATAAAGGGAGACGCCATAAAAAACGCCGCAAGGTTTCCCCTGCGGCGCTTTGAACGGCAATCCGAATCGCGCATTAACGCGAATAGAATTCCACCACCAGATTCGGTTCCATCTGAACCGGATAAGGCACTTCATCCAAGGTCGGAACCCGCATGAAGGTGGCTTTCGTCCCTTCAACCGTGATGTATTCCGGTACATCACGCTCGGGGCTTTGGCCTGCTTCCAGAACCATCGGCATCTGGCGCGATTTTTCACGCACTTCGATCACATCGCCTTCTTTCACCATATAGCTGGGAACATTGGCGCGCTTGCCGTTCACCAGAACATGGCCGTGGCTGACGAACTGACGGGCGGCAAAAACGGTCGGAACAAATTTGGCGCGGTACACAACCGCATCCAAACGACGCTCCAGAATGCCGATCAGATGCTCGCCGGTATCGCCTTTTTTACCAGCGGCTTCTTTATAATAGCGATTGAACTGCTTTTCGGTGATCGAGCCGTAATAGCCTTTCAGCTTTTGCTTGGCACGCAGCTGAATACCGAAATCGGACAATTTGCCCTTCCGGCGCTGACCATGTTCACCGGGGCCATATTGGCGGGTGTTCACGGGGCTTTTCGCACGACCCCAGATATTTTCGCCCATACGGCGATCGATTTTATGCTTGGCAGAGATACGCTTGCTCATGTCGAACCGCGTCCTTTCATTGCGCCATGGGCCGGACGCCAATCGCCCCCTGCCGCTCATCCATCGAAAGATCCGTTCAGCGGATCAACCGATATCCAGAACGAACAGGTGCCCACGCGGGCGACGGACATAATCTGCCGCCCGTTCGAAGTGCGCGGACTATAGCCATGCGCGACAAAAGGTCAAGCCCTGAAGCCGCCCTATGAACCGCTCAGCGGCTGGCCGTTTTAATCAGTGGCGCAAACGGCGGATCAGGCTGGACGTATCTTGCCGCCCGCCGCCCATGGCCTGCACATCCGCATAGAATTGATCGATCAACGCTGTGGACGGCAAAGACACGCCCATGCGGCGCGCTTCTTTTAAAACGATGGCCAAATCCTTCCGCATCCAATCCACCGCGAATCCGAAATCAAAAGACCCTGCAGCCATGCTGGCCGCCCGATTCTCCATTTGCCAGCTTTGCGCCGCCCCTTTTGAGATCACATCCACCACCGCCGCCACATCAAGTCCGGCGCTTTGGCAAAAATGCAGGGCTTCCGACAGCCCTTGAAGCGTTCCGGCGATGCAGATCTGATTGACCATTTTCGCCGTCTGTCCCGACCCCGCAGGGCCGAGCAGGCGCATCATTTTAGCGTAATTTTCCATAACCGGACGCGCCTGATCGAAATCCGCCTGATCGCCGCCACACATCACGGTCAGTTGCCCCGCCTGCGCCCCGGCCTCTCCGCCCGAAACCGGCGCATCCAAAAATCCGAGTCCCAGCGCTTTGGCTTTGTCATACATGGCCCGCGCCACTTGCGCAGACGCCGTGGTGTGATCGACGAAGACCGCGCCGGGCTTCATAGCCGCAAATGCGCCGGCCTCGCCCACGCAGATGTCTTCCACATCTTTATCCGCCCCCACGCAGGCAAAAACCAGATCGGCCTCACAAACCGCTTGGGCCGGCGTTGCCGCCAGAGCACATCGGGCCTGCCCATATGTTTCCAGCCATTTTTCCGCTTTTTGTGCTGTGCGGTTATAAACGGTGACGGCATAGCCCGCCTGCGCCAGATGGCCTGCCATAGGAAAGCCCATGACACCCAACCCTAAAAATGTCAGCTTATCGGTCATCAGTTTGCCATTCGGTTAAAGCTGGTTGCACAGCATAATCGGATCGGCGCAGGCTAACGGGCTGTGACACATACTGTCCAGACCCGTGAGGGGCAAAAAGCAAGAGACCGGGGAGGAAAGACCATGCGACTGATAGGGAAAATAGCCGCCGCCATTGGTATTTTGGCCATTCTATGTGCGATTTTTGGCTGGGTTTATCTTAGAAGTGCATTGCCCCAAATATCGGGCACGGTCACCTTGGAGGGGCTTAAGGCCGAGGTCAGCATCACCCGCGACCGCCACGGCGTACCACATATTGTTGCGCAAACGCCCGAAGATGCGTTCTTTGCCTTGGGCTATGCCCATGCACAGGATCGGCTATGGCAAATGAGCATGCACCGCCGCATTGCCGCCGGACGCTTGTCTGAAATCGCCGGAGAAGCCACCCTTTCCACCGATGTCTTCCTGCGCACCTTATCGCTTTACGACCGGGCGCGAAAAGCATGGGCTCATCAAACACCACAAGCCCGCGCCGGGATGGTTTCCTATTCCAATGGCGTGAATGCCTTTTTGAACAGCCGCAAAGGGGCGCTGCCGCCGGAATTCCTGCTTACAGGCACAGAGCCGGAGCCCTGGACACCCATTGACAGCTTGAGCTGGCTCAAGGTGATGGCGCTTGATCTGGGCGGTAATTATTGGAGCGAGCTGGCCCGCCTTGATCTGGCCAGCCGCCTTGATACCGACCAGCTTATGGATTTCTTCCCGCCCTATCCCGGTGAAGAAGCCCTCCCCCTGCCCGATCTGGACACACTTTATGATGGGTTGGACCTTGCCCATATTAAAACCGCGCAAACGGATATCGGAAAGCCCAGAGGGCTGGGGTCCAATAATTGGGTTATTTCCGGCGATCACAGCAAAACCGGCATGCCTTTGCTGGCCAATGATCCGCATCTGGGCCTGACCACACCGTCTCTTTGGTATCTGGCCCATATGAATATCGGCGGAGAAAATGTGATCGGGGCCACCATGCCCGGCATTCCCTTTGTGATTTTGGGGCGCAATGACCGGATCGCCTGGGGCTTCACCAATGTCAATCCGGATGTGCAGGATTTATATGTGGAAAAGCTGGTGGATGACGGCACCGCCTATCTGACCCCGGACGGCCCGGCCCCCTTCATCACCCGGGAAGAAACCATCCATATCAAAGATGCCGAACCGAAAGCCATTCTTGTCCGCGAAACACGCCACGGACCGGTGATTTCCGATGGCCGCGCCGATCTGGCAGAAAAAATGCCAAAAAACGCCGTGCTGGCTTTGCGTTGGACCGCGCTGGATGAAGAGGACACTTCGGGGAGCGCTGCGGCGACCCTTTCCAGCGTAAAGAATTATGAGCAGTTCAAAACCGCCCTCCGTCTTTATACGGCACCGGCCCAGAATATTGTATATGCGGATATCGACGGGAATATCGGATATTATGCACCGGGGCGTGTGCCCATCCGCGGGGCAAAAAACGACACCCATGGTCTGGTACCCGCACCGGGCTGGAAGGCTGATTATGACTGGGAAAGCACGATCCCTTATGAGGACATGCCCGAGCGTGAAAATCCCGCCAATGGCGTGATCGTTACCGCCAATGAAAAAATCGTCGGACCGGATTATCCGCATTTTCTTACCAGCGGTTGGGCGCTTCCCTATCGCGGCGACCGCATCCGTGAACTGATCGCCGACACCGGCCCTCATGACAAAGCCAGCATGGCCCGCATCCAGATGGATGTGAAATCCACCGTTGCTGCCGATCTTCTGCCCCTGATGCTGGGCCTTATGGACCAAGAGCAAAAAGCGTTGGATGAAACACAAAAGGATATTCTGGACGCCTTGGGTGCATGGGATTTCGAGATGGCCGCCGACCGACCCGAACCCATGATTTTCACCGCATGGCACCGTGCTCTGGCCAAACGACTCTATGCCGACGAATTGGGCGACAAGTTCGACCGCTATTGGGGGGCGAAAGTGGATTTCCTGAAGATGGCCTTGCTAGGCACCACCAAGGCAAATTGGTGTGATGATATCGGTACATCAGATGATGAAAGCTGCGCAGACAGGGTGCATCTGGCCTTTAACGATGCCCTTGAGGATCTTTCATCGCGGCTGGATCGCACCCCCAGATCATGGCGCGACTGGCAATGGGGCAGCCTTCATCGGGGCGTGCAGGAACACCGCCCCTTCTCCCAGGTGCCGGTTCTTGCCCGGTTTTTCGAAACATCCACGCCGGCGCCGGGCGGTACCTATACGGTGAATGTGGCCGGACCGAGCTTTTCGGCCCCTGATCCCTATGGCTTCACCCATGGCCCCAGCTATCGGGTGGTTTATGATCTGGCCGATCTGGATCGCTCGTCCTACATCATTCCCACCGGACAATCGGGCATTCCCTTTTCAAAGCATTATTCCGACATGATGGACAAATGGCTTCATGGGGATTTCGTCGAAATTTCAACAAATCCCGAAACATATCAATCGGGCGACAAGCTGGTTTTGAAGCGGCAATCTTCCGGTGAAACGGGCGGGGCTTTGCCGTGACCGCCCCTTGATCATAAAGGGAATATTAAGGCTAAAGGCGGATGCTTGCGCTTCGTGAGCAGTGTTGGCGGAGCATTTCGTGGCGAAAAAAGACGATCAAAGACCCATCGTGATCAAAAAGGTCAAGAAAGGGGGCGGCGGCGGTCATCATGGGGGGGCATGGAAAGTCGCCTATGCGGATTTCGTCACGGCAATGATGGCCTTTTTCATGCTTTTATGGCTGCTCAATGTGTCTGATAAGGAAACGCTCGAGGGGTTGGCGGACTATTTTTCGCCCTCCTCTGCCAGCGTGAGCGGCACCTCCGGCTCCGGTAAGCCTTTGGCTGGCACGGTCATTGGATCTCAGGGCGCTTTAGATGCCAGTTCATCCATCACCCAGATCCAAGGGCCGCCGCCTTCGGCGCAAACCGATGCGGACGACCAATCGCAAGCAGAAGACAGCTCCGAAACGCCCAAGGCAGATTTTGCAGATAAACTGCAAGACGGGGCGATGAATGCCCTGGAAGAAACCCTGCGCCAAGCCATTCAGGATTCCCCCGAACTGGCCCAGCATAAAGACCAGGTATTGATCGAACAAACACCGGAAGGCGTGCGAATCCAGATCACCGACAAGGATGGCCGGTCCATGTTCCGCGATAGCACCGCGGATCTGTTTGGCTATGCCCAGCGCCTGATACGGGAAATCGGGGCCATTGTGTCCACCTTGCCCAACCGCATTGCCATTATGGGCCATACCGATGGCGGGACATATGGCGCGGGCAGCGATTACACCAACTGGGAATTATCCGCCGACCGTGCCAATTCCGCACGGCGGGTGCTATCGCGCACCGGTGTCAGCTCTGATCGGTTTTCCGAAGTCACCGGAAAAGCCGCAACGGAACCGCTCTATCCAACAGACACGTTTCGTGCGGAAAATCGTCGCATCACCATTTTGGTGCTCCGCGAAGCCCCTGTGGTTTCCCCCAGAGCCAGTGGTGGTCGTTAAAAACTTGCCCCTCCCTTAAAAACAACTCTCTGGTGCCAGCCCGTTGTGACGCTATACTGTGCGTCTGCCTTTCTTGAGGGCAAAAACGGGGAGCCTTTTTTCGTCTTATGATCGCAGCCGATCCATCCATACAAATGTGGATCACCTTTGCGGTGATCGCCTTCGGCATGGTGCTTTACGCCATTGATCGAATTTCCATGGAACTGTCATCGCTGGCGATCATTGTCGCCTTGCTGATCGTGTTCCAGATTTTCCCGATTGCCGATCCCGCATCCGGCGACCAGGCTGGCTCTGTCAAAGCCTTGATCGCCGGATTTGCCGACCCCGCCCTGATGGCCATTCTCAGCCTTTTGGTCATGGGGCAGGCATTGGTGGTTTCAGGCGCATTGGATGAACCGGTGCGCCGATTGGTGGGGCCCGCGACATCTTCACCGCGTTTGGTCCTGTTTAGTGTTCTGGCTATTGTCTTGCTGTTTTCCGGCTTTTTGAACAACACGCCGGTGGTGGCCATTTTCATCCCCATCCTGAATGCCCTTGCCGGCAAGATGAACATGAACCCCAGCCGGGTGATGATCCCGCTTTCCTATGCAGCCATTCTGGGCGGCAATCTCACCCTTATCGGCTCCAGCGCCAACCTGTTGGTGGCCAGCAGCTATGCCCATATCACCGGAGAAAATCTGGGCTTTTTCACCATCTTTCTTCCCGGCCTGATGCTTGGGGTTGTCGGCTTTATTTATGTGGCCTTCATCGCGCCCCGTTTGCTGACAGACAGAGCCACCATGTCCTCGCAATTCGGCGGGTCCTCCAAGCAATTTCTGGTGCAATTGGAAGTCACCTATGGCGGCGCACTGGAAGGGCTGAAGGCCACCTCCGGCCTGTTCCCCGGCCTGACCGATGTGACCATCCGCTGCATCCGCCGCGATGATGAAGTGCTGTTGCCGCCCTTTCACGATATGTCCTTATTGGCTGGCGATACGCTGGTGGCGGCGGCCACTCGACAAAGCCTGACCCAGATGATGCTGAAATCGCCAGAGCTTTTAAGCGGGGCGTGGCATACCGGCGGCGTGGGCGGTGCTTCCGATAGTGGCGAAGGACCGTTGCCCGGTCGGGAAAGCATGATGGCCGAAGTGATGATCGCCCCGGCCTCGCGGTTGCAAGGCCGTACGCTGGAACAGGTGGGATTTCGCTCTTTGACCAATTGCGTTGTTCTTGGCATCCAGAGACGATCGCGGATGATCCGGTCGCATACGGCGCAATTGGTGTTGGAGCCGGGCGATGTTTTGCTTTTGCTCGGCAGTCGGAACGACATTCATGCTTTGCGCGGCAACCGCGATCTTTTGTTGCTGGAATGGTCTGCCTCGGATTTCCCTGCCGAACGCAATAGCGGCGTGGCCATTGCCATCTTTGCCATAACCATTGCGCTGGCCGCATTCGGTATTCTGCCGATCGCCGTAGCAGCAATGGGCGGGGCGCTGGCCATGATCGGGTCAAGCTGTATCAATATACGGCAAGCCTCCAGAGCCATCGATCAAAAAATCATCATGATCATCGCCGCAGCCCTTGCCATGGGCCATGCGATGGCGGTGACCGGCGGGGCAAATTTTATCGCCGATACTGTCATTGCGCTTTTGGGTGATGCCTCGGCGCTGGTGGTGATTTCCGGCTTTTTCCTGCTGGTGGCGGTCTTGACCAACGTTTTGTCGAACAATGCCACAGCGGTATTGTTCACCCCCATCGCCATTTCCGTGGCACAGCGCATTGGTGTGGAGCCGGAAGTCTTTGTGATTGCCCTGATTTTCGCGTCGAAATGCTCTTTTGCCACCCCCTTTGGCTATCAAACCAATCTGCTGGTGATGGGACCGGGGCATTATCGTTTTCTGGATTTCGTAAGGGCGGGCCTGCCGCTGACCGTGATCATGTGGTTGACCTTCACCGCCATTGCGGCATTCTATTATGGCTTTTGATCCTGTGTCCTCGTCCGGCAAAAGGGAGCATTCATGACCGACCAGTCCATGCAGTTCCCCCGCTTTTACGTAACGGCATCATCGCCCTGCCCGTATCTGGACGGCCATGAAGAACGAAAAGTCTTCACCGAACTCTCCGGAACGAACGCCCACGCCCTGAATGAAGCCCTGTCGAGGGTGGGGTTTCGCCGCAGCCAGTCCGTGGTCTATCGTCCGGCCTGCGATCATTGCAATGCCTGCATTTCCGTTCGGGTTGTAGCCAATGCGTTTCTTCCATCCAAAAGCATGCGCCGCACCAGAAACCGCAATGCGGATCTTCAGATGTTCGAAGAACCGGCCAAAATCACCGACGAACAATTCCAGCTTTTGAAAACCTATCTACAAGACCGGCACGGGGATGGCGGCATGGCGTCTATGGATCAGCAGGAATTTGCCGAAATGGTAGAAAACAGCCCCATCGAAACCATGCTGGTGGAATACCGCCTTCCGCCCAAAGCAGATGATCCTGAAAACACCGAAAATCGCGGACAGCTGGTTGGCGTGGCTCTGACCGATATTTTGTCCGATGGCCTGTCGATGGTTTACAGCTTTTTCAACACCGATATGGCCCGCCGGTCCCTTGGCACCTTTATCATTCTCGATCATATCCAGCGCGCGAAAAGGCGCGGTCTTCGTAATGTGTATCTGGGCTACTGGATCGAAAAAAGCCCGAAAATGGCCTATAAATGCGCGTTCCATCCCCTTGAAAAACTGGGGGCGGAAGGCTGGAAATCCATGTGACAGGACAAGACTTTTCTGTCTTGAACGGCCTTTCACATCCCTTGCACCCGACGCTCACCTGCTTATAGTCAAATCTGTTTTTGCCAGCATAGGGGCGCAACTTTTTTGATGGGTGATTCTGCAAACAAAGGCATAAACCGCCGCACGGCGCTTAAATCGGCGGCAGGCTTGGGCGCTGCGGCCACAGGTGCGGGCTTGGCGGCCGGACTGGTCTTGTCCGGACAATCCAAAAACATCAGCCGCTCGGGCCCTGCCCTTCTCGGTCAGGCATCCCGCACCTTGCGTATGGTCACCACATGGCCCAAGAATTTCCCCGGCCTTGGTACCGGAGCTGCGCGGCTAGCCCAACGTATCAGCGATGTTTCGGGCGGCACATTGGCGGTGCAGGTTTATGCTGCGGGGGAATTGGTCCCGGCCCTGTCGGCCTTTGATGCGGTAAGCCAAGGCAAAGCGGATCTTTATCATGGCGCGGAATATTATTGGCAGGGCCGCTCGCCGGCCTTCAATTTTTTCGCCGCCGTTCCCATGGGGCTGACCGCCAGCGAGATGGAAGCATGGATCCGTTTTGGCGGCGGGCAAGCCTTGTGGGATCGCCTCTCGGCGCGGTTCAATATCAAGCCATTCATTGCCGGGAATACCGGCGTGCAAATGGGCGGCTGGTTCAAGCGCCCCGTCGATACTCTGGAAGATTTCCGCGGCTTGCGCATCCGGATGCCGGGGCTGGGCGGTGAAGTGATGCAACGTCTGGGCGCCACCCCCGTCACCAAGGCGGGTGGTGAACTGTTCCAGGCATTGGATCAGGGCAACATCGATGCAACGGAATGGGTTGGCCCGTGGAACGATATGGCCTTTGCCTTCCACACCATCGCCAAATCCTATTATTATCCCGGCATCCACGAACCCGGAACCACATTATCCATGGGGGTCAATCTATCATTATGGAATGATCTGGACGATCGGGAACGGGCGATCATCCAGGAGTCTGCAACGGCAGAATCCCTGACCATGCGGTCGGAATTCGAACATAACAACGCGATGGCTTTGGAACGGTTGATTGAAACAACCGATGTCAAATTACGCCGCTTTTCCGATCCCGTTTTAAAGCGAATGGCCGAAATCAGCGAACAGGTCTTGGCCGAAGTGGCCGCCTCTGATTCCTTCACCGCAGAGGTTTATGACAGCTTCAAAACCGCCCGGCGCAGAGGGGCGCGCTGGGGAGAAATTTCCGAACAAGCCTTTGCCGCCGCCCGTGCTTTTTCCACCAATAGATGACCAGAAAAGAACCATATCCCCGGCTCCATGCCGTCATCAGGTTGCTTGACCGTTTCAATGAAGCCATCGGTCATGCTTTGGGCTGGGCGGCGCTGGCTTTGGTTCTGGTGCAATTCATATTGGTTCTAAGCACCGCTGTTTTTGCACAAGGCTCTATCTGGCTTCAGGAATCACGCCTTTATATCAATGCCCTGATTTTTCTTGGCGGTGCGGGCTATGCGCTTTTGCATGAAGATCATGTGCGGGTAGATCTGTTCTATCGGACAGCCGACCCCGTCGCCCGTTCATGGGTGGATTTTCTGGGCAGCTTTATCTTTCTGATGCCTTTCCTGTTTCTTATCTGGTGGGCCGGCCTTCCTTATGTTTTTGAAAGCATCATCAGTAATGAAGGGTCTTTGGAAACTGGCGGGCTGCCCTTTGTGTATCTTAAAAAAGCTCTGATCCTGATGTTTGCCACCACCCTGAGCCTACAAAGCATTGCCTTGATTTTGCGGGCGGGCCTGCACCTGTTTGATGACAAAAAGGCCACCCTATGAGCAACGCCGGTACCGCCCTTGTCGGCTTTATGTTTCTGGCCCTGCTCGGCTTTTTGCTTACCGGCTTTCCCGTCGCCTTTGTGCTGGGGGGCGTGGCGCTGGTTTTTGCGGTCATCGGCCTTGTGTTCGGGCTTTTGGAACCGGGCTTCATCTTGTTGATGCCGGACCGCATCTATGGCCTGATCCAGAACGAGTTGTTGTTGGCGGTGCCTTTGTTCATCGCCATGGGCGTGATGCTGGAAAAATCGCGCGTGGCAGAAGATTTGCTGGATTCCATGGGACGGCTTTTTGGGCCGGTGCGCGGCGGACTGGGCTTTTCGGTGATGATTGTGGGCGCGCTCTTGGCGGCCTCCACCGGCATTGTGGGGGCCACGGTTGTCACCATGGGAATGATGTCGCTGCCGGTGATGCTCAAGCGCGGCTATGATCCCGCCCTTGCCACCGGGTCCATCGCTGCGGCGGGCACATTGGGACAGATCATTCCGCCTTCAATCGTTTTGATTTTGCTTGGTGATGTGCTGTCCTCTGCCTATCAAGAGGCACAAAGGGATATGGGCATCACCGCGCCCGATGCCGTCTCTGTGGGAGAGTTGTTTGCAGGGGCTTTATTGCCCGGCTTGGGGCTGGTTGGTCTTTATTTGCTCTATCTGATCGCACAGGCGGTTTTTCGTCCCAAATCCAGCCCTGCCATGCCGCCTGCCGATGGTGAGCTGTTCAATCGCCAAATGGTCGGGCGTCTTTTGGGTGCCTTGTTGCCACCGGTTCTTCTGATCATTGCTGTGCTTGGCTCTATTCTTGGCGGCATTGCTACCCCCACCGAAGCGGCGTCCCTCGGCGCTGTGGGAGCAATTTTCCTTGGGGCCGCCCGCCTTGGATCTGGCCGGAACTGGCCCTTGATTTCCGCCATCGCCGCCCTGATTTTGGTATTGGGGCAAAGCGCTCTAATTGGCCCCGCCACCCAAGGCATGCCCCTGATCTTTGCTTTTGGGCTGTGTGCCATTGCCGGATTTGGCCTGCTTTTGGCCCTATGGCGCTTGTGGAAAGCCAAAATTTTGGCCCCTGTGATGCAGTCCACCGTTCGGGTGACGGTGATGATTTACACCATTTTGGTGGGCGCTGCGTTGTTTTCCCTGGTGTTTCGCGGTTTGGGAGGCGATCACAGCATTGAAGCCGCCTTGGCCAATCTGCCCGGTGGGACCACAGGTGCCCTGATCACCGTTATGCTGGTGATGTTCGTCCTTGGCTTCTTCCTCGATTTCATTGAAATCACCTTTGTGGTGGTGCCCATCGTTGCCCCTGTGCTGTTTGTCATGGGGGTAGATCCGGTATGGCTGGGGGTTATGATGGCCATGAATTTGCAAACCAGTTTTCTCACGCCGCCCTTTGGATTTGCCTTATTCTATCTGCGCGGTGTGGCCCCCGATTCCGTCAAGACCGGTGAAATTTACCGCGGGGCATTGCCCTTTGTCGCTATCCAGATCATCGGCTTATTGCTTTTGGCCCTGATCCCGGAATTGGCCACCTGGCTTCCCGCTATGCTTTACAACAATTAACCCAAGATATTGTGGCTGCGTGATATTTTTGACACCTATTTGTCACAAATACGCGATAATATGAGCATATAGGGAGGCAAAAATGCTCAAAATCTTTCGACGCAAGCACACAGATCCGGTCACAGAACCAACCGACGCCCTGGAAGGCGGCGATAGCCTGACGGACATCGTGATCCGTTCGGGACTCACGGCTGTGGAAGCCGAGGCGCTTTTACAACCAAGCGGCACAGCATCTGACCGCCCATCGCTTGATATGGTGCGGGCAGCGCGCAGCGTCGCTTGAAGACGCGGCCTTGGGAAACCTATCGGAACATGGGAATGCTCCTTTGCGTCTTTGGCTTTGCGAGCGCCCGTTTCCCTTTGGATATTTCAAGGCTTAAACCACTATTCGGCAGTGCCTTATGATCGTTCTTTTTACCGATTTCGGCTGGAATGGCCCTTATGTGGGGCAGATGAAAGCGGTTCTTGCCCAGCGCGCCCCGAATATTCCCATTATCGACCTGATGCATGATGCCCCCACCTTTTCTCCGCAAGCCGCCTCCTATCTTTTGGCAAGCCTTGTGGACGATCTGGCGTGGGATGCCGTCATCTGCGCGGTGGTGGACCCCGGTGTGGGCGGCCCACGCCCGCCGGTGATGGTGGAAGCCGATGGACGGAAATTTATCGGCCCCGGCAATGGATTATTTGAAATGGTGCTCCGCCGCGCGCAGGAACATCGTGCGGTCTATCGCCTGACCCGCGCGCCGGTGCGGCTGTCCGCATCCTTTCATGGCCGCGATCTATTTGCCCCTGCCGCCGCCACTTTGGCCATGGGGGAAACGCTGCCCCTAGAGGAATTGAAAGATCCCATGCCCGGCGGCGATTGGCCCGATGATCTGGGCCGCATCATTTATATTGACCATTATGGAAATGCCATGACCGGCATCAATGCGGACCGGTTGGGGGATCGCTGTCTGATGGTGGGGGGCAAGCGCTTGCCGCGGGGGCGCACCTTTACGGATCATCCCCCCGGCATGGCCTTTTGGTACGCCAATTCCTGCGGTTTGGCAGAAATCGCTGTCACCCAGGGAAGTGCCGCACATATGCTTGATCTAGAGCATGGCAGCGCCATTTCGCTTGCCTGAGCCTTGGCTTTAAAAAGCCCCGACGAAACCGCCGGGGCCCATATCTTTCCTAGCCACTAAAACGATTGCTTCTTGGGAAGCCTGTGGGCGGCAGGCGGCCGGAGCCTGCGCGTTTTCCAAGCCACAAGGCGATATCCGGCTCCGTGCGGGTGCGGCCTTGCGTCCCCCCCATAGGCCAGCTCAGCCCTTCCGCAGCATTCAGCAACCGAATGTCGGCCATGCCGCCATCCTTATAACGTTGCAGCATCACACCGCGTCCGCGTGCCATCACCGGCAGTTCTTCCACAGGGAACAGCAAAAGCTTACGGTTCTCGCCAATAATGGCAACGGTATCGCCTTCAACAACCAGACAATGGGTGGCCCGCGCGCCCTTGCCCACATTCATCAATTGCTTGCCGCTACGGGTAGAGGCCACAGCCTTATCCGCCTCGGCCCGAAAGCCCCGCCCTTCCGATGAGGCCAGCAGCAATTCGCTTCCCGCTTTATAGGGCATCAGGGCAACGATCTCTTCTTCCCCATCCAGATCCACCAAAAGCCGCAAGGCCTCTCCATGGCCGCGCCCGCCGGGCAGTTTGTCCGCAGGCAGCGTGTGCATCCGGCCAAGGGACGTGAAGGCGAAAATCTTATCGGTGGTATAGGCATGGAAGCGGAAGCGTTCTTCATCGCCTTCCTTGAAATTCAGCACGCTATCGGGCGCCATATGCCCTTTCAATGCCCGCAACCAGCCACGACGCGAACACACCACCGTCACCGGCTCGCGTTCGATCATCGCTTCCATGGGCACCACATCCAATATCGGAGCTTCACCAAAGCCGGAGCGGCGGCGGCCTTCAATTGTATCGGAACCGAAACGATCTTTTATGCCTGAGAGTTTTTCCCCAACCGATATCCATTGGCGTTCCGATGAAGCCAACAAGCCATTGAGCTGCGCCTGTTCCGCGCTGAGCTTTTCATGCTCGGTACGGATTTCCATTTCTTCCAGCTTGCGCAAAGACCGCAGCCGCATATTCAAAATGGCTTCTGCCTGCACATCATTAAGAGAAAATGTGCGCATCAACTCCGCTTTGGGATGGTCTTCTTCGCGGATAATGCGGATCACTTCATCCAGATTGAGATAGGCCTTGAGATAGCCATCCAGCACCTCAAGCCTATGGGCGATTTTTTCCAGACGATAGCGCGTACGGCGTTTCAAAACATCCAGCTGATGATCCAAAAACGCTTCCAGCGCCTGCCCCAAGGAAAGAACACGCGGCGCACCATCCAGATCAATGACATTGAGATTGAGCGAGGCGCGCACCTCCAGATCGGTGAGCTTGAACAAGCTCTCCATCAGAATCTGCGGTTCCACATTGCGGCTTTTCGGTTCTAGAACCAGCCGGATATCTTCGGTGGATTCATCGCGCACATCCGCCAGAATGGGCAATTTCTTGTCATTGATCAATTCGGCGATTTTCTCGATCAGCTTGGACTTTGCCACCTGATACGGAATTTCCGTGACCACGATCTGCCATGTTCCGTGGCCGATATCTTCCCGTTCCCAGCGGGCACGGGTACGAAAAGCGCCACGCCCCGTGCGATAGGCCTGGGCGATGCTTTCACGGGGTTCCACAATGATACCGCCGGTGGGAAAATCCGGGCCGGGCACCCGATCCACCAATTCTTCATCCGTCACCGGACCGCGCCGCCCCAACCGTGCTTCTATCAGCAATTGCAGGGCATCGATCAGTTCACCGGCATTATGCGGGGGAATGGATGTGGCCATGCCCACCGCAATCCCCGCCGCCCCATTGGCCAACAGATTGGGAAAGGCACCGGGGAACACCACCGGCTCTTCTTCTTCCCCGTCATAGGTACGGCGAAAATCAACGGCATCTTCGTCCAGCCCCTCCATCAAGGTGGCGGCAATAGCGGTCATGCGGGCTTCGGTATAACGCATGGCAGCGGGATTATCGCCATCCACATTGCCGAAATTGCCCTGCCCGTCGATCAGCGGATAACGCACCGCAAAATGCTGGGCCAGCCGCACCAGCGCATCATAAACCGCCTGATCCCCATGGGGATGATATTTACCGATCACATCCCCCACCACGCGGGCGCATTTTTTATAACCGGTGCCGGGGTCCAGCTTCAAAAGCCGCATGGCATATAGCAAGCGGCGATGCACAGGCTTCAAGCCATCGCGCACATCGGGCAATGAGCGGGACATGATCGTTGACAAAGCATAGGCCAGATAACGCTCTGACAATGCGGTGTCGAACGAGGTTTCAATGATATGATCGGATGTGGGTTCTGTACTCATATGCCAACTATAACAGCCTCAAAGCGCATTGCGACAGCCTAAGAATCATATCTCTCAAGCAATTTTTCCAAATCCGTAATATGGGCGACAAAGCCCCTAAAACCGGCCCCGCAACACGGCCCAGAACAGCTTGAGTTGACGGGTCAACGCCCCGCGATCGAAAGGCGCCGCAAAAGGATCATCCCCCGCATGGGCCAAACGATCAAGATAATCGCGGGCCAGCACCGCCAGCAGCATGGGGCTACGCGCCTGGGCAGGATAGCTGCCATTTTGTATTTGGGCTTTACGAATGGCTTTTTGCGCCGCATTGGCAATACGCCGAATGATGGGGATCATGTCCGGTGAGAACTGGCCGCGATAAAGACTTTCAGGAGCAATGCCCGCCTCTTCCAGCGCATCTTTGGGAAGCGTAATGCGCTGCATGGCCGCCTGAAAAGCCAGCGCCCGCAAAATTCCGGTCAAAGCCCAGGCCCGCCCCACAGCATGGGCTGCCGATAAATGCGCATCGTCCCGCGCACCGCACAAAAAAGCGGCCATCCGGTTCAACGCCCCGCCGGTTTGATCCGCATAGGCCAAAAGCCCGTCAAAATCCACCGGGCCTTCATCATAAAGTTCAGCGGCGCGGGCATCGATCAGGTCGATAAACACCGACCGGTCCGGCTTATGGCGTGCCACCAAATCTGCCAAGCCCGCCACCACCGGATGTTTACGCGCAAGGCCGTCATAAATTCCTTCAATGCTTTCGCGCCACCATTGCAGGCGGATTTCTCCCATCATCGGCTCGGACACCCGTTCGCGGGTTTTGCCGATTTCATGGGCGAAGGCATAAAGCGCCGCCAGATCCTCGCGCATATGGGGCGCGGCGAACAGCAATGTCAGCCAGCGATCATGATCGTGGTCACGCACAATTTCAGCACAAGCGCTCAGGCCTTGCGTTTTGGCTTGCGGCACGGCTTCGGTCATTGTGCGTCCTTGCCATCCCGTCGCTGCGCTTCGGACAAATAGACCTGCGCCAATTCCGCATAGCCCAGAACTCCTTGGCGATAAGCGGCGATTTCCGCATCTTCCAGCACCCGAACCCGACGCGCCGGACGGCCCATCCATAATTCTTTTGCGCCAATATATTTACCCGGCGAGAGCAACGACCCCGCCGCCAGCATGCCATCTTCCTCAATCACGCAGCCATCCATCACAATGGATGACAGCCCGACAAAGCTGCGATCTTGCAAGCTGCACCCATGGATCATCGCCATATGCCCGATCAACACATCATTGCCGATATGGGTGGGATGGGTTTTGCGCGACACATGCACCACCGTGCCATCTTGAATATTGCTGCCTTGCCCCACGCGAATGCTGTTCACATCCCCCCGTAAAACGCAATTGAACCAGATAGACGACCCTGCGCCAATTTCCACATCACCAATGATCCGCGCCCCCGGTGCCACATAGACATCATCGGCAAGCTGTGGGCAGATGCCCCGAAACGGCAAAAGCGTGCCACCACCATGATTGGTCATCTGCAAAACAGTCCCGTTCTTAAGAGGATCAAGGGAAAAGCGGTGCCTGCATCAAACCGGTGGTTTCCGGCAGACCCAGCATCAAATTCATATTCTGCACCGCCTGCCCCGATGATCCCTTCACCAGATTATCAATGGCAGCCACAATGATCGCGCGGCCCGGAATACGGTCTTCAAATACATTGAGCACGCATAAATTCGACCCGCGCACATGGCGCGTGGCCGGCGCAACACCGGGGTCCAGCACTCGGACAAAGGGTTCCTTGGCATAACGGTCTGCCAAAATATCGCGCAAATTATCCGCGCTTTGCCCCTTGGCCAAGCGCACATAAATGGTTTCCAGCTCGCCGCGATTCATCGGAACCAAATGCGGTGTAAAGCTCAGCCCCACCTCTTGGCCTGCCCGTTTTGCCAGTTCCTGTTCCATTTCCGGCATATGGCGATGATGACCGATACCGTAGGGGTGCATGGCTTCCGCCACCTCGCAAAACAGCATCGATTCCTTCAAGCTGCGTCCGCCCCCTGTAACCCCCGATTTGGCATCGATAATAATGTCAGATGCGTCGATGGCTTGTGCCCCCACAATCGGTAACAAAGCCAGCAAGGCCGCGGTGGGATAACAGCCCGGACAGGCAACAAGCGCCGCCCCACGTACCGCATCGCGGTTAAATTCCGTCAGCCCATAAACAGCGGCGCTTTGAAATTCCGGAGCCTGATGGGCGCGGCCATACCATGTTTCGTAGCTATCGGGATCTTCAAGGCGGAAATCAGCCGACAGATCAACAATCTTGATATCCCGGCGCACTGCCGACACCAGATCTTCGCGCCGTTCAATCAGCATTTCATCCAGCAAGCTGTGGCCGGTTGCATGCAGCAAGCCCTTCACCACTTCTTGCGTGGTGGCATGCGGCAAGGCGCAAAATACCAGATCCAGATCCAGCGCTGGCCATTCCACCTCATCCAGACCAATCAGATCCGGCAACCCCAGATGCCCAAGATGGGGGAACACGTCGCCCAATGGGCGCCCGGCACTGCGGCCCGCCACCAGCAACGAAATCTCTATATTGGGATGGACGGAAAGAATGCGAACAAGGTCGGCACCGGTATAGCCCGATGCGCCCAAAATACCGATACGGAATGTCTGTGTGCTCATGCCGTGCAGACTATTGCGCTGCAGCGATTTGGACAAGGGAAAGCGCAAGCCCTGCGCGCTTTTTTCCCCAGTCGCATATCATGGCGTGGTTGCGTTGGCCTGCACCCAAAAGCCCAGTTTAAAGATCTGGCGGCAATTCGGCCAGCGCATCTTCCAGTTCAGCAAAGTCTGGCTGATGCTGGGCAGGTACATTGCGCCGCCCGATTTCAACGGAAATCTGTGGGGCATTCCCATGCAAATGCGAAATCAGCACTGTTTTGATGATATTGAAGAACTGGCTTTCTTCATTAAGCACCTGCCCGAAACGCCCCGCAATGGGCGCAACCATCAAATAAGACAGGAAAATTCCCAAGAAGGTGCCAACCAAAGCGCCCCCCACCATCCGCCCGAGCACTTCGACCGGCTCGTTAATGGCGGCCATGGTTTTGATGATCCCCAACACCGCCGCCACGATCCCCACGGCGGGCAAGCCATCGGCCATGGTTTGAAGCGCATGTTGAGGTTCATGCTCTTCTGCATGATGGCGCTCCAGATCCTGATCCATGGCATCTTCCATCTGATGAGGATCTTCGAAATTCATGGTCATCATGCGCAAATAATCGGCGATAAACGCCACCACATGATGATCCGCAGCGATTCTGGGAAAGTTATTGAAGATCTTTGATTCTTCTGGCTTTTCGATATGCTGCTCAATGGCCACCACGCCTTTGGAACGCATGGTTTTGATCAAAACGAACAACAGGCTGAGCAGGTCCACATAATCCTGACGTTTCCATTTTGCGCCTTTGAAGGCCCGCCCCATCCCGCTGAGAGATTTCTTGATCACGCCCATGGAATTGGCGATCACAAACGCCCCGAGCGACCCGCCGAGAATAATCATCAATTCGAATGGCAGTGCGTGAACGATGATCTCCATCTTGCCGCCGGCAAACACATAGCCGCCGAACACCATGAAGAGCACGACCACAAAACCGATAATAAGAAACATGCCCGAATCTGCCTTAAAGATGCCTATCAGAAGATGACCGAGAGCCACCTTCCAAGAGTGGTTCCTGCCGTCACCACTATCAGCAAACAGGCTTAAGAAAGGTTAAATACAAAGGATTCAGGATCAAACTCCAAAGCCCGCCCCGCCTATCCCGAATATTTTTCCGGGCGCTTGGAAAGACTCATCCAACCGCCCGTTCATCGGACGCATAGGAAAAGACAAACTCGTCCAGCGTCATACCGGCGGCCTTCAATTTGTCGTTCAAAAGCCCTTCACCGGCGGCAAGCCCTTCTTTCCGCCCGCCTTGCGCCGCTTCAACGGTGCATAATTCCCGGTACAGTCTGGTCATATCGGTGATGGCCGCACGTTCGGGGGCGCGGCGGTTGGAATGATAACCAACCACCCGGCCAGCCTCGCCAAATGTTGGCGTTACATGGGCAAACACCCAGTAATAATCGCCGTTTTTGGCGCTGTTCTTGATATATGAGAACACCTCTTTCCCGTCACGGATATGATCCCATAGCACTTTGAAAATGGTGCGCGGCATATCCGGATGCCGGATAATATTATGAGGTTTATCAAGCAGTTCCCGCTCCTCATAATCCGCTATGCTTAAAAATGTCCGGTTCGCATACAGGATGCGCCCCTTGGTATCCGTTTTGGAAACGATGATTTCATCCTGAGCAAGAATGCGTTCCGAACCCATCATCATGATTGACCCTTCAATTCATAACAATCTAGGGTCAGGACCTATTAAATTCGGGGATTCCCATTTGTTGTAATACGTGATTCACCATGGCAAAGG
>NZ_BMOV01000007.1 GCF_014647255.1 Iodidimonas muriae | reverse complement strand
CATTTTTTTCTGCAATCTGTATTGCTGCTATCGTAATTTGGTGGCTTTAATGAGTCCTGAACCTAGAATGCTGATTTATAGCCTGGTGAAATTGGTGCCCAAGACTTTCCAGAATTTCACGCTTTGACTGTAAAATTGCGTCGAATTGCGGCCCTGCTTTTCCAAGTATTCCGAAAACAGCAAAATCCAATGCACCCAGTGGAATGGGAATACAGAATCCGGCGGTGATCCCGCTATCTTCTGCATGTCGGAACAATTCTTGTTGACGGCGGGTCAATTTTATTCCCGCGATCGCTTCTGCCCATGTGAAAGGCTCTGTGCTGGAAAAGCAACGCAAGACCACAGGGTCACATAATAAATAGTTGTTTCGTCTGTATGTATTAATCCATTCTTGCGTCCGGCTATCAACATGTCTGTGTATTTTTCCAGAAGATATATGGTAATAATAATACCCAGAAAACCCATACGATATTATGGATTCATAGGTTTTATTTATTAATTGACGCGATTTATCTTTATCTATTTTTGAAAAATTAAATTTATCTATCATAATTTATATAGGCCAATATCAAAATAATATTTCATAATTATGAGTTTGTGAAAGAGGGCTGTCAATTGGGCACGGCATGGGAATTTGACAATATCATTGCGCAGGGCCTGCCTTGAAAGCCCGTTGATATTGCAGCGCAAAATCCCTTTGCCAAGGGGGGATAATAATTTAACCGGCTCAAATTTCTGGATAATCTTTGTGTTTCTTGCTTGTTAATGAGCTGGTAACCATGAAAATGATAAATAAAGAGGCATTGTTATATTCTTTTGCATAATTTAACGTTGCATGTGCGAAGGTGTGGAGTGGATATTTTCTGCACTGCCGCAAAATGGGTAACAAGGAGTGTCTCAAGCCTATGCTTTATTCTCTATATGAACTCCAGCACACCGCTGTTGCTCCTTTGCGATTCGCCGCCGATAATGGACAGATTTTTTTCCGCAATCCTTATAATCCACTGAGCTACACCCCCGCGGGCCGCGTGGCTTCGGCGGCGCTGGATTTGTTCGAGCATACGACACGCCGCTATGGCAAACCGCGCTTCGATCTGGATTGGACCGAGATTGATGGCCGGAAGGTCAAGATATCGGAAGAAACCATGTTTCGCCGCCCGTTCGGGCAGCTGAGACGCTTCACCCGCGATGCGCGCCGCCCCGATGATCCGAAATTACTGCTTGTGGCCCCCATGTCCGGGCATTTTGCAACGCTGCTGCGGGGCACCGTGGAGGCTTTGTTGCCCGACCATGATGTGTACATCACCGATTGGCGCGATGCCCGGGATATTCCGGTGTTCGAGGGCCGGTTCGATCTGGATGATTATATTGATTATGTCATTGGCTGGCTGGAAGATCTTGGCTCGAACTGTCATGTGATGGCGGTCTGTCAGCCTGCGGTGCCGGTTTATGCGGCCATTGCGCGGATGGAAGCGGAAGGAAACCGCGCCGCACCTTTGTCCATGACCTTGATGGGGGGGCCCATCGATACCCGCGCCAACCCGACGGCCGTGAATGATTTGGCCACCACCCGTCCTTTGAGCTGGTTTGAGCGCAATGTGATCACCCATGTGCCGCCGCCCAATGCGGGGATGTGGCGCAAGGTTTATCCGGGATTTTTGCAGCTTGCCGGATTCATGAGCATGAATCTGGGAGACCATGTGATGAAGCACCATGAATTCTTCAATCATCTGGTGGAAGGCGACGGGGAAAATGCGGAAGCGACCCGTTCCTTCTATGAGGAATACCGTTCGGTGATGGACATGACGGCGGAATTCTATCTCCAAACCATTGAAACCGTGTTTCAAACCCATGCGTTGCCCAAGGGTGAAATGATGCACCGGGACCAGCCGGTTGACCCGTCTGCCATCAAGAAAACCGCGATTTTGTGCGTGGAAGGCGAGCGCGATGATATTTCCGGCATCGGCCAGACCAAAGCCGCGCTCACCCTTGCCACCAATCTGGACCCGGCCAGGAAATCCTATTTCATGGCCCCCAAGGTTGGCCATTACGGTATTTTCAATGGTCGCCGCTGGCGTGAGGTGATCGCGCCCAAGGTGAGAGACTTCATCCGCCTGCATGATCGCTCGACCCGTTAAAAGCTGAAACACCCGCTTGCACCTGCCATGCTCTCGCCGCACTCTTGCCTATTCTGAGCGAAAAGAAGGCAGAGGATCATAAGATGCGGCGGTTTCTTGGTATATTGGTTTGTCTGGTTGCGTTTGCCCCTGTTTTGCAGGCGGCAGAGCTGAAAGGCCGGTTGGCGCAAGGTGGGCTGGTCTTCGGTCTGGCCGCGCCGGGCTCTCGTGTGCGCCTGAATGATAAGCCGGTGATGGTGGCCGCCGATGGCCGGTTCGTCATTGGATTTGGCCGGGATGCCCCTTTGGAACAAAGGCTGGAAACCATCGCTCCCGATGGGACGCCGCAGGTGCAATTGCTGCAGCTGGAAGACCGGACGTTCAAAATTGAACGGGTTGATGGACTGCCACCAAAAACCGTCACGCCGCCGCCTGAATATTATGACCGCCGCAAGCGTGAAACCGGCATGGTACGCAAAGCCCGGGGCGAGATCAGCGAACAGTTGTTCTGGGAACATGGCTTCCAACTTCCCGCTGAGGGGCGGATTTCCGGTGTTTATGGATCGCAGCGTATTTTGAACGGCAAGCCCCGTTCGCCCCATTACGGGCTGGATGTGGCCGCCCCCAAAGGGACGCCGGTTCTGGCTCCGGCTTCGGGTATTGTGCGCTTGGCAGAACCGGATTTTTTATTGGAAGGCGGAATTTTGATCATCGATCATGGTTTCGGTGTCAGTTCGACCCTGATGCATCTGCAAAGCCTTGATGTGGCGGTGGGCGATCATGTGGAGCAGGGGCAGAAAGTGGCAAGCCTTGGCGCAACGGGGCGGGCCAGCGGCCCCCATGTGGATTGGCGCATCAATTGGTTCGATGTGCGTGTGGACCCCGCCTTGGTGTTGGAAGAGACCGCTGATGCCGCAGGTGCGCCATGAACATAAAAGGCGCATGTTTCGGCGCACTTCTGGGCTTTGGCCTTGCTCCGGTAGCCATGGCGCAGCAGATGTCGTCGGGATTGTCGGGCACCGTGGCGGGGATGAGCGATCTTGTGGATCGGGGCTTGTCTTTGTCGGATGAGGACCCAAGCGCTTCGGCGGCGCTGTTTTTTGACTTTGGCGAGAAATTCTATGCAGGAGCCAATGTGGCTCATGTGGATGCGTTTGGTGCGGATGTGCGTACCGGCGGAATTCTGGGTATGGTCATGCCGCTGGATGCCTATGAGCTTGACCTTTCGGTTTCTGTTGATGGGTTTCTGGGCGGGGATGACTTTGTCTATCCGGAAATGCGGGCCCGGCTGTCGCGGGATTTGGGGTTGTTCTATGCCGCAGCGGGCCTGAGCTATGCCCCTGATGGCCGGTGGGCTGTGCGCAATGAACAAACGCTTTATGGCTATGTGGAAACCGAAGTGCCGATCCCTGGCCTGCCTTGGCTAACGGGCACGGCGCATGTGGGTTATGAAGCCATTGATAATGCCAAAAACAAAACCGATTGGGGGATGGGTTTTGCGGCGGGGTATAAGGTCTTTGAACTGTCGATGGGCTATGAAGACAGTGATTCGGATGCCGATATCGGCAGCGCCCGGTTTGTAGGAGCGCTGCGGATTTATTTCTGATCGATGGATTTTGGCGAATTTCTGCCCTTATGTGCCGGCGACTGTCATCTGGTCGATCAGAAGGGTTGGGGCATTTATGGCATAGCGGAATGAAAGATCGTCCGCCGGTACGGCCCGCGCCAGCATATCGACAAGATTGCCCGCAATGGTCATTTCATTGACAGGATGGGTCAGGGCACCATTTTCAATCAGGAAACCGGCAGCTCCCCGGCTGTAATCGCCGGTGACAGGATTGACGCCCATGCCGATCAGTTCCGTGACATAAAAGCCGCGCGAAACCGAGCCGATCAGATCGGCCACCGGGGTGGTTCCTGCCGCCATATACAGATTGCTGGTGCCGGGCGAAGGCGCGCTGGAAAGCCCCCGCATGGCACTGCCGGTGGTTTGCATGCCCAATTTGCGCGCTGTTGCGCAATCGAGCACCCAGCTTTGCAAGATGCCATCTTCGATAAGGGGCAGGTCGCGGACCATAACGCCTTCGGCATCGAAGGGCCGGGATCGCAGGCCGCGTTTGCGCGTGGGGGCATCAATCACGGATATGCCGGGTGCAAACACCTGTTCTCCCATTTTATCACGCAAAAAGCTGCTTCCCCGCGCAATGGACGCGCCATTGACCCCTTGTGCAAAATGTCCAAGCAGGCTGTTGGAAACGCGTGGATCGAAGATTACCGGTAGCTTTGCCGTTGGCAGGCGTTCTGCTCCCAGCCTGCGCACGGCCCGCTCTCCGGCCCGTTTTCCAATGATGTCAGCCGGGTCCAGATCCGCGAAATGGCGCGCGGCACTATAGTCGTAATCCCGTTCCATTTGGGTTCCGGTGCCCGCCAGAACAGAGGCCGATATGGAATAGCTGCTGCCTTCATAACCGCCGGAAAATCCGTTGCTGGTCATCAAATCCATACGCATATGGGCCGCATTGGCTCCGGCTCCGCCGCTATTGGTGACACCATCAACGGCGCGGGCGGCTTCTTCGGCTGTGCGGGCAAGGTCGGTCAGTTCCGCTTCATCGAACACATGCCCGTCAAACAGATCCATGCCCCGTGCATCGCGGTTGGTGGCAAACAAAGAAGGGTCCGCAAGGCCGATAAAGGGGTCTTGAGGCGTTACCTTGGCCATGGCAATGGCACGCTCTACAAGGGTTTGCCGCGCATCTTTTCCCGGATCGGATGTGGAAACGGTGGCGCTGCTCTGGCCGATCATCACCCGCAGGCCATAAGCCATGCTTTCCGATCGTTCCGCATCTTCCAATGTGCCCATGCGGTAGCTGATGGCGACAGATTTGCTGGAAAGCGCGAGAGCGTCCGCGGCATCGGCCCCCAAAGCTTTAGCACGGCGGATCAGATCGGCAATAATATCGGCGGTCGGGGGCGTTTGGGCGGATATGGTGGTCATGACGTCTCGCTATGTTCCGGGAAGGCTCAACTATATGACCGCCAACGGGGGCGATGACAAGCATAGCCATATGAGAAAGGGCCGGAAAAGGAAAACCCCCGCAGAGGGTGCTGCGGGGGTGATCTTAGGGATCGCGAAGCCCAAGGCAAGTGGGTCGGAACAGGGGGAACGTCGTGCGCTCCGCGACCGCGTTGAACAAACATTACGCGTTCATTGCTCACAAATAACACCAAATTTTTCATATATGTCTTGTCACAGCGTGCTCGCTGCTGTTCACAAGAGCGTGAAATATAAAGAAACAATACATAATGTGGCGGCGAATTTTCCGTGTTGCTTTCAGCGGGGCTGTGCAAATGGTTTATTCTGTGGTTTTTTGAGTGCCACAAAGTTCTTTTGGATGATCCAGAAGATCATAATGACAAGGTTGCAGCACCCCAAAGCGCAGGCGTTTTGGGAAGTGGAGAATTGATACATGGCTGACAACAGACATGCGGCGCCTGCCGCAGGGGGATCTCAAGGGGAATTCCTCGGTCATCCCAAGGGGCTTTATGTCCTGTTCATGACCGAAATGTGGGAGCGCTTTTCCTATTACGGGATGCGGGCGCTTTTGATTTTCTATCTGACACAGCATTGGCTTTTTTCCGATGGCAAGGCGTCCATCATTTATGGGGCCTATACATCCCTTGTTTATATCACGCCGGTTTTGGGCGGGTATCTGGCCGATAAATATCTAGGCCAGCGAAAAGCGGTTTTGTTCGGCGCGATCCTGTTGACGTGCGGCCATATTCTGATGGCCTTTGAAGGAACCGGCGGCCAAGGCGATCCGACCATCAATATCTTCTGGTTGGCTTTGTCCTTCATCATTGTCGGATCGGGCTTTTTGAAAGCCAATATTTCGGTGATCGTGGGGCAGCTTTATTCCCTTACCGATGTACGCCGCGACGGTGCTTATACGATCTTTTATATGGGCATCAATGTGGGTGCGGCCATCGGCACACTCGTCGCCGGTTATCTGGGCCAGACCTATGGCTGGAAATACGGCTTTGGAGCCGCCGGATTTGGCATGTTCCTTGGTTTGTTGGTGTTTATCTGGAAAACACCTTTGCTTATGGGCCGTGGCGAATCGCCCAATCCCGAAAAACTTGCGCAACGGATTGGCGGCGTGCTGAAGCTGGAATGGCTTCTTTATCTGCTTTCTGTGGCGTCTGTCGGCCTGATTTGGACCTTGATCCAATATCAAGGCGTGGTCGGTTGGTTGTTGATGGGGTCCGGCGTTGTGTTGCTGGGCTATGTGCTTGTTGTCGCCATCACGAAATTGACACCGCAAGAACGCGATCGAATCTTTGCCGTGGTGTTCCTGATTGCTTTGCAGCCCTTGTTCTGGGGATTGTTTGAACAGGCGGGATCGTCGCTCAATCTGTTTACAGATCGTTATGTGGATCGCGCCGGCGTGCCTGCTTCGATTTTCCAGTCGCTCAATCCCATTTATATCGTGCTGTTTGGGCCGGTGTTTGCATGGCTTTGGGTGTTCCTTGGCAAGCGTGGGCTGGAGCCTTCCACACCAGCCAAATTCGGCATTGGCATTGTGCAGCTTGGCCTGGGCTTTTTGGTTCTGGTGGGTGGCGCGCATATGGTGGGCCTCAATATGGCAACGCCGGTTGTGTTCATCTTCCTGATCTATCTGTTGCACACCACGGGTGAGCTGTGCCTGTCCCCGGTGGGACTTTCGGCAATGAACCGTTTGGCACCAAAGCATATGGCCAGCCTGATCATGGGCGCGTGGTTCTTTGCTACGGCGGGCGGTAATTTCGTTGGCGGTCTTATTGCGCAGGCTACCGGTGGCGGCCATGCGGGCGGTACGGATCTGGCCAAGGAAAGCGTTTTGCAGGTTTATACGACCATCGGGCTTGTGGCCATCGGGGTCGGGGTGGCTGTGATGGTTATCGCGCCGCTTGTGAAGCGCCTGATGCATCTTGATACGCTGAAAGATAGCGAATTGGCTGGTTATGAAGAAATGGGAGAGGCGCAAAGCCCGGGGATGCATCCCGAGCTTGAAACAAAGCCTCGGCCATCGCAGCCATAAGATTTTGTTATAAGCAGAAGAAAAGAGCATCGTCCTGAGTGGGCGGTGCTCTTTTTTTTGGAAAAATGACGGGCGATGCGGGGAAGATCGCCATTGTTTTCTTCAGGGCATGACAAAGGTGCCTATTGCCTGCTAGCGTTGTCACCATCGGGACAACAAGAATGCTCAAGGAGGCATCATGGCTCATAATAAACAGGCCGTTTTTGCGGCGACAGCGGCGGCAGCCCTGTTCCTTGCCGGTTGCGCCAGTGCGGATGGGGCGGACCCCAAACGCGCCATAGCCAATGGGGACGCAGCAAGTGGGGTGGTGAAGGCCGAACCATCAAAATCCGGCCCTTATCCTTCGACCTATCATGCGTTACCGTCGCGCCCCACGCTGATCCGCAATGCGGTGGTGCTGGATGGCGCAGGAAAGCGCATTGATGATGGCGCGGTTCTTATGCAGGGCGGAAAAGTGGTCGCTATTGGCCGCAATTTGGACGCACCGGCAGATGCCGTGGTGATCGATGCCAAAGGCAAATGGGTGACACCGGGCATTATTGATGTGCACAGCCATTTGGGCGTCTATCCTTCTCCGGGCGTGCGGGCCCATTCCGATGGCAATGAAATCACGGCTCCGGTGACGGCAGAAGTGTGGGCCGAACACTCCGTTTGGCCGCAAGACCCCGGCTTTGTGCGCGCCCTTGCGGGCGGTGTTACGGCGCTGCAGGTGTTGCCCGGTTCTGCCAATTTGATTGGTGGCCGTGGTGTGACCTTGAAAAACGTTCCGTCGCGCACCGTGCAGGGCATGAAATTCCCCGACGCCCCTTATGGCCTGAAAATGGCCTGTGGTGAAAATCCAAAGCGGGTTTATGGCGGAAAGGGTCGTGCGCCTTCCACACGTATGGGCAATTTTGCAGGTTATCGCGCCAGTTGGATCAAAGCGGCAGCCTATAAAGAAAAATGGGACGACTACGAATCGAAAAAAGCGTCTGGAAAAGAGGCAAAGGCCCCCAGCCGCGATCTTGAAATGGATACGCTGAAAGGCGTTCTGGATGGCGATATCCTTGTGCATATGCATTGCTACCGGGCTGATGAAATGGCTCAGGTCATTGATATGTCAAAGGAATTTGGCTATAAAGTGACAGCTTTCCATCATGCGGTGGAGGCTTATAAAATCGGTGATCTGCTGGCAGACAATGAAACCTGCGCAGCCATGTGGGCCGATTGGTGGGGCTTTAAAATGGAAGCCTATGACGGCATCCGTGAAAATATCCCCTTCGTTCACAAAGCCGGAGCCTGCGCCATCGTTCATTCCGATTCGGATGTGGGCATTCAAAGGCTGAATCAAGAAGCTGCCAAATCCTTGGCCGATGCCAAAAAAGTCGGCGTCGATATTTCCAAGGAAGTGGCCTGGACATGGCTAAGCCTTAATCCGGCGCGGTCGCTGGGCATTGCCGATCAGACCGGCAGCCTGGAGCCGGGTAAGAATGCCGATGTGGTTTTATGGTCTGGCGATCCCTTCTCCAGCTATAGCAAGGCGGAGAAAGTGTATGTGGACGGGGCGCTTGTCTGGGATATGACAGATCCAGCCCATCAGCCGGTGATGGATTTTGAACTGGGCCAACCCGGTGAAGGAGATGCGAAATGAAGACTCTTGCAACCTCTTTCATCGCAGGCATGGCGATGCTCACAGGCTCGGCTTTGGCGCAAACGGTCGCCATTACCGGCGGAACCGTTCACAGCATGGGGCCTGCCGGCACCCTTGAAAATGCCACGGTTCTGATCCGCGACGGCAAAGTGGAAGCGGTGGGGCGCGGGCTTGATATCCCGTCCGGTTACCGCGAAATCGATGCCTCTGATAAGGTGGTCACGCCGGGTATCTTCGCCGCTTTCACCCAGCTTGGTGCTGTAGAGGTAAACGCCGTTGGCGGCACCCGCGATGGCTCCATTTCCGGGGAGAGCCCGTTTCATGCGGCGTTCGATATCAGCTATGCCATCAATCCGCTGGCCACCACTATTCCCGTCAGCCGCATTGAAGGGATTACCCGCGCCGCTGTGACCGCATCGGGTGGGGACAGCATTTTTGCAGGGCAAGGGGCGTTGATCCATCTGGGCGAAGGCTTCGATCTGGTGACAACCTCGCGTGCCTTCATGACCGCCTCTTTGGGCGAGGCGGGAAGCGGCGATGCGGGCGGCTCGCGCGCGGGTGCTGTGATTACTCTGATCAATGCCCTAAAGGATGCGCAGCGCTATGCCAAATCTCCCAATCCGTCTGATTGGGATGGTGTGGTCAGCGCGATGGATGCCGAAGCGTTGGAACAGGTGGTGACGGGCAAGCAAAAATTGCTGATCCATGCCCAACGGGCCAGTGATCTGTTACAGATCATCCGCTTGAAGCAGGATATGCCAAAGCTGGATCTGGCCATTGTGGGTGCTGCTGAAGGCTGGATGGTGGCGGATAAATTGGCCGCCGCCAAGATTCCGGTGATTGTGCAGCCTTTCGATAATCTGCCCGGCGATTTCTCGATGCTGGCAGCCACACAACAGAATGCGGCCCGTTTGGCGGATGCCGGGGTTCTGGTGGTGATCGGCGATACGGGCGGCGATAGCCACAATGCGCGGCTGGTCTTGCAATATGCGGGCAATGCGGTGGCCAATGGCATGGCATGGGACAAGGCGCTGGCGGCCATCACCCTGAACCCGGCAAAGCTTTATGGCGTGGCCGATGATCTTGGGTCTTTGGAGACCGGAAAAACCGCCGATCTGGTGGTTTGGGACGGCGATCCTTTGGAAGTGATGTCCAGCCCCGATGCCGTCTTTATCGCTGGTCAGGAAATGGACCTTGTTTCACGCCAGACCGAATTGCGTGACCGCTATATGGATCTGGGCGGCGATCAACCCTTTGCCTATCGCCATTAAGGTCTAGGCTTGGCTTTGAAAATCAAAGGCCGGGGCGCTTGCGTCCCGGCCTTTTTTCGATGGGAGGTGACTATGGATACTCTCTATGACCGGATCGAATCGGGATATGATGCAACGCGTCGGCCCGATCCCCATATCCGCGACAGGCTAAAGGCGCTTTTGAGCCCGATTGAAGGGGGCCGCTATGTGGATGTGGCCTGCGGCACCGGCAATTACACCCTCAGCCTTGCTAAAGCTGGCATACGGATTGTCGGCTTTGATGCTTCGGCCCGGATGATTACCAGGGCTCTGCAAAAAGACCGCCCTTCCTTGCATCAGGGGTTCGTGCTGGCGGATGTGGGCCAAACGCCTTTCAGAACGGCCGCTTTCAACGGGGCCGTCTGTACCCTTGCCATTCATCATTTCCCCGACTTGATGGCAGCCTTTTGTGAAATCGGCCGCCTTGTCGATCCCGTGAGCGGGCGATTGGTGCTCCTTACCGCTTTGCCTTTGCAAATGAAACGCTATTGGCTTTGTCGCTATTTTCCAACCATGTTGCGTAGATCATGGGAACAGATGCCTGATATGGAAAATCTGACCAAAGCCCTGCATGTGGCAGGTTTTTCGCATATTGTTGCCGAGCCCTATGAGGTGACCGAAGCGCTTGAGGATCTGTTTTTATATAGCGGCAAACATCGCCCGCAGCTTTATCTGGATGCAGGGTTCCGCGCAGGCATTTCGAGCTTTGCCAATCTCGCCGATGCAGGAGAGGTGGCGCACGGACTTGACCAACTTGGCAAGGATATCAAGAGCGGTGCTATTTATGACATTATCCGATCATACAGCCACAAGGACGGTGATTATTTGTTCATCCGCGCCGATCGCTGATGTTGGTCCGCCCCAGAGGATAAGCGTGAATAGAAATCATTGATTCCTTTTCTGGTGCCAGCTTCTGAGCATGTCTGCCAACAGCAGATAGTCCGATTGGCGGGCTGAATTTTTGCGCCAGACAAGGCCGATGGTGCGGGCAGGCGCATCGCCGGAAAGCGGGACGGTGCGCACATGGGTGCCGTTCAGGATGCCGCCGTCCAGCGCCATTTGCGGGATCAGGGTCATGCCCATGCCGCTTTCCACCATTTGCACCAAGGTGTGCAGGCTGGTTCCCAATATGGAGCGCGAAGGATCGACCCCCGGCAAAGAACAGGCGGCGAGGGCATGATCACGCAGGCAATGGCCCTCTTCCAGCAATAACAGGGTTTCGCCGTCAAGATCCTCGGTGCTTATCATATCGGGCAGGGGCGTATGATCGGGGGGATAGGCGGCTAGAAAAGGGTCTTGGAACAATGGTTCTTCATGCACATCGCCGCACCGATAAGGCAACGCATAAAGGATGATATCCAGTTCGCCGGACAGTAATTCATGGCACAAAATATCGGATAATTGTTCACGGAATTGCAGTTTTAGCTTTGGATAGGCGATGCGCAATTGCGGCATGGCCTGCGGCAAAAGAAAAGGCGCGATGGTGGGGATGATGCCAATGCGGATGGTGCCGCTCAGTGGCTCGGACGCCGCTTGGGTCAGGTCCACCAGCTCATCCACCTCTCGCAGAATCTTGCGGGCTTTTTTCACCACATCTTCCCCCAAGGGGGTGAACCACAAGGCACGGCGGGTGCGCTCCACCAAATCCGCATCCAAAAGCGTTTCCAGTTCGGCAATGCCTGAAGACAGGGTAGATTGGGTCACATGGCAGCTTTCGGCGGCGCGACCAAAATGCATTTGATCGTGCAGCGCCACCAGATAACGAAGCTGTTTCAATGTGGGTGTGATCATGATCGCCTCTATCGATTAATGATATTCAAAATATCTGTTTGATCAATAAAAGCAACAATGTCACATAAGAGTCGTTCAAACAGTTTCCCCTAACCCAAAAGCGAGGACATCCTATGCTGACCATTGGTGATAAATTTCCTGCCTTCAATCTGAAGGCTGTGTCCAACACCGACCTTCCCGATGGCGATTTCGAGCGCCTGACCGACCAGAGCTTTTCCGGCAAATGGAAGCTGGTGTTCTTCTGGCCGAAAGATTTCACCTTCATCTGCCCCACGGAAATTCTGGCTTTTGATGCTTTGGCCGATGAATTTGCAGACCGCGATTGCGTTGTGCTCGGGGCCAGCACCGATACGGATTTCGTGCATTTCGCATGGCGCAACAGCCGTGAAGATCTGGGTGCGGTGAAATTCCCGTGGCTTGCCGATAACAAGAAAGAACTGTCCAGCGCTCTGGGCATTCTGGAAAAAGACGAAGCCGTGGCCTTGCGTGCCAGCTTCCTTGTGGACCCGGACGGGATCATCCGCATGGTGCAGGCAAACGATCTGAGCGTTGGCCGGAACCCTGAAGAAGTGCTGCGTGTTCTTGACGCGCTGCAAACCGATGAGCTGTGCCCGTGCAACTGGCATAGCGGCGAAGAAACCATCGATGTGGCTAAAGAAGTCGCCTAACGCTTTTTTGCGTTGAAAACAGGGGGCTCGGCCATGGGGTATCCTTTGGCCGGGCTTTTTTTTCCGCGACTTTTCCCTTTATTCTAAACGGAGTGAACCAAGATGGCGCTTGAAGAGTTAAAGGGGCTGATCCCTGATTATGCCAAAGACCTGAAGCTGAATCTGTCCAGTCTTGCGCGCGAGACGCTTCTTAATGAGCAGCAGCTATATGGAACCATGCTGGCTTGCGCGTTGGCATCTTCCAACAAGGCGGTGATCAGTCATGTGCAGCAAGAAGTGGCCGGGAAACTCAGCGACGAGGCCCAGAATGCGGCCAAAGCGGCGGCCTCACTTATGGCCATGAACAATATCTATTACCGGTTCGTGCATCTGGCCTCCCATGCGGATTACAAAACCATGCCCGCCAAATTGCGGATGAATGTGATCAACAATCCGGGGATCGACAAGCTGGATTTCGAGCTGTTTTCATTGGCTGTTTCAGCGATCAATGGCTGCGGCATGTGCATCGACAGCCATGACAAGGTGCTGCGTAAGGGGGGATTGAGTGCGGAAGCGGTGCAGGCGGCTGTGCGCATTGCTTCGGTCTTGCATGCGGTGGCGCGGACATTGGATGGAGAAGAAGCGCTGGCTTAAGGTATGAACAGCCCCCGCAACGCTTTTGCAATAAGGTTGGTGCTGCAATCTTGGGCCAGAAAACCATAAAAAGGCCGGGTTGCCTTTTTTCTGACCATTTGTGGCCTTAAATTTCGATGCTCCGGCCAAAGTCGCTTTCGGCATGCTTGATATGCGTGCACTGGCGAAAAAAGAGGCCGGGTTCCAATGGTACCCGGCCCGAGTCACGACAGCGAGGATATGCGGCTATAAAATAGCCACACATGAACACCGGCACGCACCAAAAGGCTTGGCCAAGTGTTCCCGACCATTCTTCCCCAAACGACCTTCAATATCAAGAGAAACGCAGGATCTATAATAATCTGCTTCTTAAAGTGCGGCATTTATGCACTTTTTGGGGACGGAGAGATCGTGGGCCTTCCCATTGTCATGGGCAGCGATCCCGAGTGGGATGCCTTGGCGGCCGAGTCGTAAATAGACAGGCCAGTGGTCGAATCAGCCCTTTATGGATTGCCCGATGCCTTAGCGGTTGATCAGTTCGTCGCTGATCTGGCACGCCGCAGGACCAAGCAGCACCACAAACAAAGTGGGCAGAATGAACAGGATCAGGGGCACTGTCATGGTGGCGGGCAGGCGGGCGGCTTTTTCTTCCGCTTTCATCATGCGTTCATTGCGAAATTCCGCCGATAAAACCCGCAAGGACATGGCAAGGGGCGTGCCGTAGCGTTCGGTTTGCACCAAGGTGGTCACAACGCCGCGCACCGAAGGCAAAGGCACGCGTTCCGCCAGATTGGCCAGCGCCTGACGGCGGTCGGGCAGAAAACCAAGTTCAATGGAGGCAAGGCCGAACTCATCGGCCAGTTCCGGGGCGCTTTTGCCCATTTCCTGTGTGACGCGGTTCAGCGCCGTATCAAGAGTGAGCCCCGCTTCTGCGCAAATAACCATAAGGTCCAGCGCATCGGGCAGACCTTTTCTGATAGCATCCATACGCTTTTGGGTTTGGTTTTTCACCACCAGATCGGGGGCCATAAATGCCAGGAGAATGGCTCCGGGTGGCACCAGCATTTCCATCATGGGTTTGCCACTCAAAACCCCCAGACCATAGACGAAAACAACGGCTGTCACGGCGATCAGAATGGGCAAGACCATCTTGAAAAACAGATAGATGACGACCGCATCCTTTTGCCGCCAACCGGCTTGCATCATTTTTTTCGAAACTTTTTGCGTGGTCTCATTTTGCGCCAGCTTCAGCTTTTTGACCACCTCGCGCATGACATTCACGCCTTGAGGCTGCTTTACGGGGCTGGCGCGACGCTTTGGTTCGGTGATCAGCCCGGCACGCAGGGCCTGACGGCGGTCTTGCAAGGATTTTATCCGCCCTTTCATGGGATCGCGCGCCACGATGCCAGATTGCCACACAGCAATCACGGCGACAAAAGCCGTTGCTCCCACAAGCAGGGTAATGAGATCGATCAGGGTCAGGCCAAAGGGGAGAAAATTGCTCATATTTCAAAACTGATCATTTTGGAGATAATGAATCCGCCAAGACCCATCCAGATCAAGGCCCCGAAAAGCACGATCATGGCGCGCGGGTCGGTAAAGAATGTGGAGGCATAGTCCGCATTCATAGCGTAGATGATGGCAAACATGATGAAAGGCAGACAGCCGATGATCATGGCGCTGGCACGTCCTTCCGAAGACAGGGCTTTGATCTTGAGCTTCATTTGGTGGCGCGAGCGCAGGATATTGGACAAATTCCCCAAAGTTTCCGCCAGATTGCCGCCGGTTTCGCGCTGAATGGCAAGGCTGATGACGAAGAATTTGAAATCGGGGAAATCCAGACGGTCGGCCGCCCGCCACATGGCATCTTCCAGCGTTTTCCCAAAGCGTACCTGATCGGCGATCTTGCGAAACTCCGTGCCCACAGGGTCTTCGACTTCCGACCCGACGATGCTGATGGTTTCATTGATGGGCAGGCCCGATTTCAGACCACGCACGATCAGTTCAATGGCTTCGGGGAATAGTGCGAGGAACTGTTTTTCCCGTTTGGCGATCATGCGCGAGACGATGAAATGCGGCAGGCCGATCCCTATCACCACCCCCAGCAGCAAAGACAAGGCAAAGGGCAAAGAGAAAAACAGCATCATCACAAGGGATGAAACCAATAAAACCACCGCGCAAATGATCGCATAGCGGCCAACGGGAATGTCTTTTCCTGTTTTTTGCAGGCGCTTGCGGAAGCTCTCGGGGCGTGGCACGAATCGCGCCAGCATGGCTTCGAATGGGGAGGAGTTGTCCTGGTCGGCAAGGATGGACCGTGCCCGGGATACCCCGCCAGAGGGGCCATATTTGGCGCGATAGCGGGTCAGACGCGCCCGCACCCGCTTATCCGATGTTCCGGAAAACAAAAAGGCCGCCGCCAATGTACCGAAGATCAGCAAGCTGGCTCCGAAGATAAGGGCGATAAGAAGCGTATCGTTTCCACTTGCCATAATTTTTACCCCATCGCCTGCATCAAGGCCCGGCCCAGTCCGAAATATTCGGCGCGCGCCATAAAATGCGGGCGCACCCCGGAGGACACCCAGTCGCCAATAAGCTTGCCGCTTTCATCCTGTCCCTTCCATTCAAAGCGGAACAGGTCTTGCGTTGTGATCACATCGCCTTCCATGCCGACCACTTCGGTGACATAGACGGTCCGGCGCCCGCCATCGCGCATACGGCTGACCTGAATGATCAGGTCAAGGGCCGCGGCGATCTGTTCGCGGATGGCTTTTGTTGGCAGGTTCAAGCCCGCCATATTCACCATATTTTCAAGGCGGGTAAGCGCTTCACGTGGCCGGTTTGCGTGGATGGTTCCCATAGAACCATCATGGCCGGTGTTCATGGCTTGCAGCATGTCAATGGCTTCGCCGCCGCGGATTTCGCCCAGAATGATCCTGTCCGGACGCATGCGCAGGGCGTTTTTCACCAGATCGCGCATGGTGATTTCGCCCTTGCCTTCCAGATTGGCGGGGCGGGTTTCAAGGCGCACCACATGGGGTTGCTGCATCTGCAATTCGGCCGCATCTTCAATGGTGACCACCCGTTCGCCGCGATCAATCAATCGGGACACGGCATTGAGCATGGTGGTTTTCCCCGATCCCGTCCCGCCGGAAATCAAGATATTCAGCCGACAGGCCCCAGCGATTTTCAGCACTTGCGCCACATTGGGCGACATGGAGCCGAAATCCAGCATTTTCTCCAGCGTGATCTTTTGCTTGGCGAACTTGCGGATGGAAATGGAGGCCCCATCAATGGCCAGCGGCGGGATAATCACATTGACGCGGCTGCCATCGGCCAAGCGCGCATCGCAAATGGGGGATGTTTCATCTACCCGGCGGCCCACGGCGGTTACGATCCGTTGGGCGATATTCAGAAGATGGCGATTGTCGCGGAAGGTGACATCGGTCAGATCCAGCTTGCCGCCCCGTTCCACATAAACCTGATTGGGGCCGTTGACCATGATATCGCTGATGGCATCATCGGCCAGCAACGGCTCCAATGGTCCAAGGCCCAGCATGTCATTGAGCAGCAGCGTCACCAGATCGCGCTGTTCTTTCAAATTCAGGTTGATTTTCTCCTGAACCAGCAATTCGCCCACCACATCGCCCACCTGTTCGGCCAGTTCCGACCGGGGCAGTTCGCTGGCGGCTTGTGGGTCGATATGCTCCATCAAAAGCGGCTGGACGGTTTCTTTGGCATGCAAAACCGTATCGGTGCTGGCGGATTTGGGCGGTGTCAGGCTTGATAATGGGTCTTCGATGCCGCCTGCCCGTTCGATCAGATCGTTTAGAAGATAGGTGGCAAGGTCGCGCACTTCCGCATCCGTGATCTCGATCCCGGTTTCGCCCGCGATTTGGCGCACATATTCTTCCACCGCCAAAGCCAGATCGGCGCGCGACGACATGCGCACCTCTTCCGGGGTGATATGTTTGCCGATTTTCGATTCGATCAGATCGCTGAGATCGTCGATATTTCGCGGGGAATTTGGCACCGCATCTGCGGGCTTTGGCTCCGGCGCAGGGGCGGACGGCGCCATTGGTTTTTGGGCTTCCAACACGTCATTGCCTGTAGCGGCACCAGTTGCCCCATTGGCAGCCTCGCCGTTTGCACGGCCAAATCCTGCCAGGCTGCGACGCGCGGACGTGGATCGGCGGGAAAAGGGCGTGCTTTGCTTCATGACTGTTTACGCACCAGCTTGGACCAGAAGGACGATTTGGATGGCTTGGCATCGTCGCCAGCAAGGCGCTGCGCCAAGGCACGGATTTGCGCCACAGGCTTCGATGAGGGCAGGGCTTGCGGCAAGGGCTTGCCCTGTTTTGCAGCCAAAACGACGCTTTTCGGATCGGCAGGGATTAAAAAATCCACCGCGCGTTCGATGGATGCCTCGAAATCCTTTTGCGACACTTCCTGTTGGATAACCGGCGGGACTTTATTGGCCACCAGATGCACCGTAGCGGTGGGGGCATTGGCCTTGATAAGGCTCAAAAGCCGGATGGTATCGCGGGTGGCAGCAAGAGATAGATCCGTCACCAGCACCACATCGGAGGCATTGGCAAGGGTCAGAGGATAACTGCTGGCAATGGAGCGCGGCAGATCCACCAGCACCACATCGAAATTCTCGGCCAGTTCTTCCTGTAAATTTTGCAAGGCTGCCGGATCGGGTGTCATGGGATCGCCCAATGGCGCTTCAGAGCCAAGGATAGACAATTTGTCAGAGACCTTGAGCATGGCCCGCTCGATGAACAGCGAATCGACGCGGTTGGGATTTTCCAAAGCATCGCTCAAGCCACGGCCCGGCTCCAGATCAAAGGTCATGGCATCGGTGCCGAAATTCAGATCCAGATCCAGCAAGCCCACATGGGTATCGAATTCATCGGCCAAAATCCACGCAAGCCCGGAAGAAAGCCCGCTGGCGCCCACGCCGCCGCGTGCCCCGATCACCGTAACCATGCGCTTGGTTGTTTCTTTTTTCGGGGTCTGGATTTCTGGCTCGACCATGGCAGAGAGGGCCAAAGCCACAGATTCGCGCAGATCGCCAAAATCCACGGGCTTCAAAAGATAATCATGGATGCCCGAGGCCAAAAGATCACGATAGAGATGCACATCGTTCATCACACCAATGGCCAGAACCAGCGTTCCCGGTTCGCACACATCGGCCAAAGCACCAATATCGGCGCGGGGATCGCCCGATTCCGATAAATCGACGATCAGAAATTCCGGCGACCGCATCACCGACAAAGAACGCACTGCATTGGCCACACCGCCTTTGTGGATACGCTCGGGAAGCCAGCCATGCTCTTCGGCCAGCGGAGCCAGCAAGGCCGCGGTTTCTTCGTCACAAATATAGGCACCGAAGACTTCGCGTTCTTCATTTGCCCGATCATGCATTGCAGCTGTAGACGCCATTCAACTTCTCCTAGAATCCACCACTGCCACCAAAGCCGCTAGCCCCGTTATCGGCCCCTTGCGGCACCAGAATAATCGGCACTTCTTCTCGCCATGCGCGCAAGGATTGCACCGCTTTTCCGGTAGAGGTGCGGCCATTGCCATTGCCTGTCAGCAAATCGCGCGGATTGGCCACCATTTGCCCCAGATTGATCACATTGGCGCAGCCGAATTGCGGAGAGCTTGCATTGGTATAATTCTTCGACATTTGCAGCACCGAATTGGGGCATTGTGGCGAGGTGACGATATAGCGATCCACAACCAGAATGGCCCCATTGCTGTCGGGTTCTTCGCCAATGCTGGCGGCATCGGCCCCCAAGGCCAGCCCATGCGCCCTGATGATCCGGCCCACATCGGCGAAAGCTGTTTCGGGGAACCGGGTGCCGGAGACCAGCGTTACGCTATCGCCATAGCCCGCATCCAGTTCGGCCAGAAAGCGGATGATGCTTGTTTTCTGGCTGTCGGCCAGCCCGTCATCGGCTGCCGAATCGATTTTATGGGCAAGGCGCACCATATGCACTTCATTGCGGGCCTCTTGCTCGATGCCGTCATAATGGGCCGGCAAAGAAGACTGACAGGCACCAAGAAGAGCAAGAGCGATGCTTGCCGCCGAAACCCGTGCCAATTTCCGAACAGACTGTCTCATGCCTTAAGTCCTTCGTGTTATTTCAGCCGAAAACCGGCACGGCCAACAAGGCTGGGGCCAGAGCGACCCGCGCCCGGCGCATCAAGGGTGCGTGGGGCATAGCTGATCATTTCATTGTGCAGATAGCGTTCCACATCATTGGGAATTTTCTCCCCGTCCATGGGAAGCGCCAGATTGCGGGCATCGGTGGGTTTCACCAGATAAGGGGTGACGATCACCACCAGTTCCGTTTCGCGCTGCCGGAAGGCATCGGAGCGGAACAGCGCCCCAAGAATGGGGATATCGCCCAAGCCGGGGAATTTCCGCACATCTTGGTTGAGATTGTTTTGCATCAGGCCCGCCACGGCAAAACTTTGCCCCGATCCCAGTTCCACAGTGGTTTCTACCCGGCGTGTCGATAGGGCCGGTACGGCAATGCCACTGATATTGATGGCCCCGGTATTGGTCAGTTCGCTTACTTCGGGGGCGACGCGCAATGTGATGCGGTCGCTGGATTCCACAAAAGGCGTAAAGGCAAGGCGCACCCCGAATTCGCGGAATTCAATGGCAATGCCATCCTCATCGGGAATGGGGACGGGGAATTCGCCGCCCGCAAGGAAGGTGGCCGTTTGCCCGGTGACGGCGGTGAGATTGGGTTCCGCCAATACAGAAATCAGCCCTTCGGTTTCCAAGGCATCCAGCACTGCGTTCAGTTGTATATTGCCAGTGCTGACACTGCCCAGAATACTGTCGGCCGAATCGTCGCCCAAAAAGACATTGGTAGGAAGCCCCGTGATTGGATCGGCAATGGTTTCCACAACATTACGACCGGTCAGCAGGCCAATGGTGCCATCGCCGATATCGAACAGCGATTCCCAGTTCACTCCAAGCTGCTTCAGGGTGGAGCGGCCCACTTCAGCGAATTTCACCCGCAGATTGACCTGTGTGGGCTGCACAACGCTGATATGATTGACCACATCCATTTTCAAAAAGGTGCGGGCATAGCGCTCCGCCGCTTCCGCCGAGGCTGCCGTAGGGGCAACGCCTTCCAGTAGGCCCATGCCGTTCACCATGCGTACCTGCACCGACGAATCGGGCAAAAGCTGTTCATAAAGCTCATCAAGGCGGGTGAGATTGGTGGTGACTTGCAGGCTGGCGGAATAGATCGGCTGCTCATCGGCCCCCAGCGCATATAAGGTGGTTTCCCCCGGAGACACCCCGAAGACATAGATCAGCCGGGGCGATTTTACCTGCACATCGGCAATTTCGGGATTGGCGATAAAGATATCGCTGGCCGGGCGATCAAGGCGCAGCAACACGCCTTTATTGGTTTCAAGCGCCAAAATTTCGCCATTGGTATCAAGGCGTTGTGCATCATTTTGTGCATGGCTGGCGTCAAAGGGGACCGCAAGGCTTGCCGCAACAAGCGCGGATGCGATGGCAATGGACCGCAGACCGATCATTGGCCAGACTCCTTGGGAAATGTGAGGACCGAGATCTCTTCGCCACGGCTGAGATGGACCATATTTTTATCTTTGTTGGGATCAACGGTGGGCAGCAGATGGCTGACATCCGCATCCCATGTATGGGATTTCACCGCGTCATTGGGCGCAAAAGAGGCCAAGGTGCCATCTTCCGAATCGGCTGCAAGGCTACGCAGGCTCAGGGTCAGGCTGCCAATGCTGGTGACGACGGTGATTTTTTCAGCGATTTTGGGTGTTACTTCCAAGGTGGCTGTGCTGCCCACTTGCGGGCTTGGGGCAGTGCCATCTTCGGAAGGGGCGTTGTTCGTGCGGGTATCAATGGCCAGAATACGCAGATTTTCCATCACCGTTTCGCTGGCCGTGCGGTTATTGCCTTCCGAATCGGTGATTTCATGATTCATGATCAAATCCACCCGATCACCGGGGAAGATAAAGCCCGCAACACCGCTGATATTATTGATGGGAACGGTGACAGCCCGCATACCCGGCGTTAACGCTGCGGCCAAAAATCCTTGCGCACCGGGGGCAACAAGCTGGGCGCGGGTGATCGGTTCACCGGGCCGCACAGCCGTGCGCACCACATGGCCGACAAATTCTTCCGCATTCACAAGGCCGTTCACCAAATAGCTGTCGTGCAACCGTTCATCGGGCCAGGATTGCCATTGGAAATCTTCGCGGGTGATGATCTTGCCGATACCAAGCTGGGTGGTAGCCACCAGAACCTTTGTGCTTTCAGCGGGTTTTTCGATGGCGGTTTGCTGATCGGCCCCATTGGAGCTCAACAAGCTGCGGGCCAGAAGCGCTGTGGCCCCGGCCAGAACAATCGCCACAATAACAAGAATGATGGATCGCATAGGCATTGGCTACACTCCGTTCCCGATGACTGGCCATAAGACTGCGCCAAAAGCGTTAAGAACTGGTTGGATAAGGAAAACGCCACCGCCAATGGCAATGGCCACGGCATAAGGTACGCTGGGCGTATATGCTGCGGCAGAGCCATCTTGAGCGGCTGCGGGGTCTTGGCCTCCGGTGGGGCCAAGGGGGGTATTTTGGGATTTCTTGCGCAAGACCAGCATGGTTGCGGCGACCAGGCCGCCCGCCAATGCCATGGCCAGAAGAAAAAGAACCAGATGCTGTGGCCCGGCCCAAAGCGTGATTGCCGGGATCAGCTTGGCATCACCACCGCCCATCCAGCCAAGGGCAAAGGCCGTGGCCGTGATGGCAAAGACAATGCCGAATACCAGCAGATGCGTGGACCATTGGGGCACATAACCCAAAAGTGCTGCGGGCAGAAACAATAAGACAATCAGCGCAGGGATGCGATTGGGAATCAACCGCGTGCGCAGATCATGGACAGCCGCCCAGATCAGTAAAACGACTAAAATTATATTAAAGATAACCAACATTTTGCCTGACGTTTGTTTTCTTTATTCAATCCAGTCATAGAAAAAAGAAGTTAATGTTTTGTGAGTCTGTTGGTCTATTCAGCACAGGGGCATTCCCCTTGGTTGGCCAAATGTCCTTAACCATCCTTTTGCAAGCGGTGTTTTCCGTCTCTTTAACGGGTCTTGTCAGGGGAGGTAGCCGTTCTTGCCGTCAGGCCAAGTAGGTTCAAACACAGCATATCCCGCTACCCCAAGCCGGATTTGGGGCCGATTGAAAGGTCTGGCTGGTCAGGACGGGCTTTGGTGTTGATTGGCGCCGGCGCTTTCTATTTGCGGAGCGCCAATATGTGCTGTCAGATATATGGGATAGCGGCGGCCCTTTATATTGGGAGGGTTACTTCTGTTCCACTGTGCGGAGTCGTTCAAGAATTTGCGCATGAAGGGTGCTGTCGCCAGCCGCAATCACGCGCCCGCCCTGTTGGGCATCGCCGCCGCGCCATGTGGTAATGCACCCGCCTGCGCCTTCAATCAATGGAATCAGCGCCTGTATGTCATAAGGCTCCAGCCCGGCTTCTACCACCAGATCAATATTGCCGGTGGCCAGAATCGCATAGGCATAGCAATCAAATCCATAGCGGGTGATGGGGGCTTCTTTTTCCAGCGTTAAAAATGCCTCTCGCTCGGGGTCGGTGAAAAAATTCAATCCGGTGGTGGACAGGGTGGCCCGGCCAAGCGCCCCACAGGAGCGGGTTTTGATGATCTGGCCATTCAGGCTGGAACGGCAAATCCCCGATCCATTTATGCCCAGGAACACTTCGCCAATATAGGGTTGCGCAACCACGCCGATAACGGGCCGCGTCCCGTCATTGAAGGCAATCAAGGTGCCCCAACTTGGCAAACCCGCCACAAAGGCCCGGGTGCCGTCGATAGGATCCAGCACCCAATAAGGGCCGGAGCGGCTGGGCTTGGTGCCGAATTCCTCGCCAATGATGCCGTGATCTGGATATTGTTCTTCAATCAGCGCCCGCATGGCCTGTTCCGCGTTGCGGTCAGCGATTGTTACCGGATCGAAGCCGGCCTTTCCTTCTTTGTCCTCCACCGCCATGGGCTGGCGGAAATACGGTAAAGTGGCTTTGGCCGCCGCTTGCGCCAGTGTTCGGGCGAATTCAGCCAGCTCTTCCAGCCTATCGGCGGGCAAGGGGGACGATGTATGCGGTGAGCTCATGGCTGATCCTTTGATTGTTTTTCTTGTGCCGAGCCGATGTTTTGACCACATTGCAGCGCATTATGCCAAGTCTTCATCCTGATTATCAATGCGATATCCTTGTGATCGGTGCCGGTATCGGCGGCGCTTCGGCGGCGGCGCAATTGGTGGACACCGCTGATATTCTGGTGATCGAAGCCGAAAATATGCCCGGCTATCATACCACGGGCCGATCGGCTGCCTTTTATGCGCAAAGCTATGGCGGGCCCGCGATTTTGCCCCTGACCAATGCGTCTCAGGCTTTCTATCTCCAGCCGCCCAAAGTCTTTTCCGATGCACCGCTGATGACCGGTCGTGGCTGCTTGCATATCTATGGGGCGCATAACCGCGACAGGGCCCTGCGCCGCGCAGAGGAATTGGCAAAGACGGTGCCGTCTATCGGTCTGGTTTCCTCCGATGAGGCGCTCGCCCGTGTGCCTGTTCTAAGGCCGGAGGGTATCAGCGGGGCGATGGACGATCCGGATTGTTGTGATCTGGATGTGGGGGCGATCCATCAAGGATATCTGAAGCAACTGCGCCGCAAGGGCGGGCGGTTGCTATGTGATGCCAGATTGCAAAGGCTGGAGCAGATTTCTTCGGGTTTTATGGCCTATAGCTCAAAGGGAACCATCAAAGCGGCGATGGTGGTGAATGCGGCAGGTGCCTGGGCGGACGATGTGGCGCGGATGGCGGGGGTGGCTCCTGTCGGTCTGCAGCCCATGCGCAGAACGGCCATGGTATTCAAGCCGAGAACCGTTGCGATTTCACCGGATTGGCCTTTGGTGATCGATATTGATGAAACCCTTTATTTCAAGCCGGAAGCCGGACAGATGCTGGCGTCCCCCGCTGATGAAACACCCATGAATCCCTGCGATGTGCAGCCTGAAGATCTGGACATTGCCAAAACCATTGATCGGATCGAACGGATCAGCACGCTGGATGTGCCTTCTGTGGGGCGTAAATGGGCGGGCTTGCGCAGCTTTGCGCCGGACCGTGTTCCGGTGGTGGGGCGCGACCCGGATTGTGCGGGGTTCATATGGTGCGCCGGGCAGGGCGGCTACGGTATTCAGACGGCCCCTGCTATGGCGGCACTGACAAAAGCGGTGACCTTGGGCGAGGATTTGCCCGATTGGCTTGCGGCCCATGACGTTGCGCCGGAGCGATATGCCCCGGCGCGGTTTAGATTGTGACGTTGAAACGTACTTTTATTTTTTGGCTTTCGAGGCAATCCACAGCAAGATAATTGCCCCAAGAGTGGCCGTTACCAGATTGCCGATCAGGCCATAGGCGTGCAGCCCCAAAAGCCCGAATAAGAACCCGCCAATCAACGCACCGACGATGCCCACCAAAAGATTGCCCAAAAGGCCAAAGCCTGCGCCACGCATTAGCTTGCCGGCGATAAACCCTGCCGCAAGGCCGATAAGGAGGAAATAAAGTAGACTCATGCTAGGGAATCCTTATGCAGTTTTGGTTTCTTTTTTCTGTTTTTGATCAACAGAGACAACACCGCCTGCCACATGAAGCATCCGTTGGGGAAAGGGGATGTCGATCCCGGCTTTGTCGAACGCCTGCTTCACGGCTTTTGTGGTATCCCATTTGAGCTGCCAGTAATCTGACGCATTGCACCAGAAGCGCGCCGACAGATTGACCGAATTGTCGCCAAGGCTATCCACAAAAACAGTCGGTGCCGGATCACCCAGAACGCGGCTGTCGGCCGTGACAGTGCTTTTCATGATCTCCATCGCCTTATCCACATCATCGGAATAAGAGATGCCGCATGGCACATCCATCCGCCGCGTTGCATGATGGCTGAAATTGCGGATGGACTGGCCCCAAATCTGCCCGTTTGGCACGATGATACGCACATTATCCGGCGTATCCATTTCCGTTGAAAAGAGGCTGATGCCCTGTACGGTGCCGGCAATGCCGCCCGCATCTACATATTGCCCCACCCGAAAAGGCCGGAACAGCAGCAGCATCACACCGGCGGCGAAATTGGCCAATGTGCCTTGCAAGGCCAGGCCAACGGCAAGACCCAAGGCACCAACAACCGCCACGAGGCTGGTGGTTTGCACGCCGAATTTTTGCAGCACCGCGATGATGGTGAAAAGAATGATGGCATATTTTACCAAGCTGGCAAAAAAACCGGTCAATGTGGGGTCGATTTTTTTGGAGCGGCCCATCATCCGGGTTACCGCGCGGCTGGCAATGCCTGCTACCCACAAACCGATAACAAGAATGACAATGGCACCGATAACCGAGATGCCATATGTGGTTATCAGCCCCAAAGCTGTTTCCCAAAGATGTTTGATTTGTTCCTGATCCACGAATTCGCTCCGTTCCCTGTCGTTAAAACCCAAACAAGGTTTATGGCATGTTAGCGCATAAATCACGAGAAATAATGTGAATATGACGTATCAAAGTTGTGGCCTTTAGGGGCGGTGCCTTTTCTTCCCCTTGCCACTCAGGAGAGACATCCAGCCTTTTCTGATGGTGCGCAGCTCTAACGCCGGTGTGGACTCCCGGATCAAATCCGGGAGTGATGAAAAATGGCGTCCGGTAGTGACGAAAGGGGACGGCGGATATGATGATCGGATGGGCGCTGATACGATAGAAAACGGGCACGGAAATTGATCCCGCGCCCGGTTTATTTATCGCTGTATTCGTTTGTTCAGCCGACGGCTTCGGCCTTGCGGGATTCGCGTTTGCGCTCATGGGGATCCAGGAAGCGCTTGCGCAAGCGAATGGCTTTGGGCGTGACTTCAACCAATTCATCATCGCCGATATAAGCCAGTGCTTCTTCAAGGCTGAGACGGCGCGGCGTGGTCAGAGCCACGGCTTCGTCCTTGCCCGCTGCGCGGATATTGGTGAGCTTTTTGGCTTTCAGCGGGTTCACTTCCAGATCCTGACCGCGGCTGTGCTCGCCGATGATCATCCCCACATAAACCGGTTCGCCGCCGTCAATCATGATCACGCCGCGTTCTTCCAGATTCCACAGCGCATAGGTGACTGCCTTGCCGGTTTCCATGGAAATCAGCACACCATTGCGACGTCCGGCGATGGCACCTTTATAGGGGCCATAGCTGTCGAACAGCCGGTTCATGATGCCGGTGCCACGGGTATCGGTAAGAAACTCGCCATGATAGCCGATCAGCCCGCGGGCCGGAGCCGAGAATGTCAGACGAACTTTGCCGCCACCTGAAGGCCGCATGTCGGTCAATTCCGCTTTGCGCAGGCTCATTTTCTCGACAACAGTGCCTTGATAGGCTTCGTCCACATCCACCATCACGGTTTCCATGGGTTCAAGGCGTTTGCCGTTTTCATCGGTTTTATAAAGAACGCGGGGGCGCGAAACGGACAGTTCATATCCTTCGCGGCGCATGGTTTCGATCAAGACCCCGAGCTGCAATTCACCGCGACCGGCCACTTCAAAGGCATCGCGGTCGGCGCTTTGAGAAATGCGAATGGCCACATTGCCTTCCGCTTCCCGCATCAGGCGTTCTCCGATCACCCGGCTGGTCACCTTATCGCCTTCACGGCCCGCAAGCGGGCTGTCATTGACCGAGAAGGTCATGGCAAGGGTGGGGGGATCAATGGGCAAGGATGGCAATGCGTCTTCTACGGTCGGATCGGCCAGTGTGTCGGACACGGTGGCGGTTTCCAGACCGGCAATGGCAACAATGTCACCCGCATGGGCTTCTGTTACCGCCACCCGCTCCAAACCCTGAAAGCTGAACACCTTGCTGATGCGGCCTTGCTCGATGAGCTTGCCATCACGGTTCATTGCTTTCACCGTTGTGCCGGCACGCACCGTGCCTTGCTCGATTCGGCCTGTCAGGATGCGACCCAGAAACTGGTCGCGCTCCATCAGGCTTGCCAGCATGGCAAAGGGTTTGTCGGCGGTGTTGTCCCGCACGGGGGCCGGTGTGGGAATATGGTGCACGATCAAATCGAAGAGGGGAGATAGATCCTTGCGCTCGTCCTCCAGCGATTCAACAGCCCATCCGTCGCGGCCTGACGCATAAAGAGTGGGAAAGTCCAGTTGATCGTCATTGGCATCAAGGGCGGCAAACAGATCGAACACCTCTTCATGGGCGCCATCGGGGCGGCCATCGGGCTTGTCCACTTTGTTCACTACAACGATGGGGCGCAGGCCAAGGGCCAGTGCCTTTTGGGTAACGAATTTGGTTTGTGGCATCGGCCCTTCGGCCGCATCCACCAGCAGCACCACGCCATCCACCATCGACAGGATACGCTCCACCTCGCCGCCGAAATCGGCATGGCCCGGGGTGTCCACGATGTTGATGCGTGTATCTTTCCAGATAACGGAGGTGCATTTGGCAAGGATGGTGATCCCGCGTTCCCGCTCCAGAGCATTGGAATCCATAGCGCGTTCAGCAACACGTTGGTTGTCGCGCACGGCGCCGGATTGACGGAACATCTGGTCAACGAGCGTGGTCTTGCCATGATCGACATGGGCGATGATGGCGATATTTCGCAGGGTCATGAACTTTCGACTCTCTTAAAGAACGGGCGCGCGGACTATAAGGAGAAAGCGCGCAATTACAAGCATTGCAGACGGCAATGGTGGGATCTTGCGCAAAAAATGTGAAATGCGCCGTATCTGGTAAGTGGGATGTTTATATTGCATTGCAATATTTTTGGGGAAATTTTTGCGTGCGTTCATGAGTCTTCTTGTTCTTGCGCCGCCTTGTCCTTGCGCCTAGCCTTGGCGGCGATGCATCGGTGCCACCCCGAATTTGATAAAGGACACAGCCAATGAAGGCGATCAGAGTTCATGAGCCGGGCGAACTGGACATGCTGAAGGTGGAAGAGGTGGCCAGCCCACAGATGAAACCGGGGCATATCCGCATCGGGGTGCGGGCCTGTGGGATCAATTTTGCCGATATTCTGATCGTTAAGGGGCTGTACCAGGAAAAACCGCCTATGCCGTTCACGCCGGGTGGCGAAGTGGCGGGCGAGGTGCTGGAGGTTGCTCCCGATGTGAAAGGTATCAAGCCCGGAGATCGGGTGATGTCGATGATCGGCACCGGCGGTTTGGCGGAAGAAGCGCTGGTTGCGGCGGATATGGCGCTGCCCATTCCCAAATCCGTGTCTTTCGAAGCGGCGGCGGCTTTTTCCGTGGCTTATGGCACCAGCCATGTGGCTTTGGCCCATCGGGCGGGCCTGAAATCGGGTGAAACGCTTCTGGTGCACGGGGCGGCCGGTGGCGTGGGGCTGACGGCGGTGGAGATCGGCAAGCTGATGGGGGCGACGGTGATTGCGGTGGCATCCACCCGCGAAAAACTGGATGTGGCCAAAAGCAAAGGTGCGGATCATCTGATCAATTCAAAAACCGAGAATCTGCGTGAACGGGTGAAGGAAATCACCAACGGGCGCGGGGCCGATGTGATTTATGATCCAGTGGGCGGTGCCAGTTTTGACCAGTCTTTGCGCTGCATCGCGTTTGAAGGCCGGATCATTGTGATCGGGTTTGCATCGGGAACCATTCCGCAAATACCGGCCAATCTTTTATTGGTGAAAAATATATCGGTGGTGGGGCTTTATTGGGGGTCCTATGCCAAAAAACGCCCCGAGATTCTGATGGGCTCCATGCATCAATTGATGACATGGCTGGGCGAGGGCAAAATCACCCCCCATATTTCCCATGCAGAACCGCTTTCAAATGCGGTTGAAGCCTTGCGGGCCTTGGAAGAGCGCCGGTCCACCGGCAAGGTGGTTGTGACAATGGGTGCCGATTGAGCGCCCCGATAAAATCGCGGCGTCAAGGGGCGTAAAGATAGCTCAAGCCTGCTGCCAGCACGATGAGACTGCCCGCTGCCAATTCGAGCATCGACCGGTGGTTCTTGTGCTTTATGCCCAGGAACGGCCCCATGCCGGGGATGAAAAAGGCAAAGAAACTGATGGCCACAGGCAGAGCCAGCAAATCCCGCGACAGGATCAAGGTGGCGGCGATGGTGAAATAAAAGCTGCCGGCTGCAAAGCTGGCGGATAGCGGCCATTTCAATCCCAGGCGGGGCAGCACCAGAAGGGCGCTTAGAATGACGGCGGCCAGTCCCAGAGCATGAAGGCTGATGCGTGATCCATAAAGCCATGCCACAACGCCCAGCGCCAAACTGGCAAAAAACAGCGCCCGCCCGGCACTCGGGCGCGATCCGGTGCCGATCAGGCGGCCAAAAACAATCATCCCGGCGATGATCAAAAGCGGATAGATCAGCCAGACATTACCGCGAAGTCTGCCGCCATATTCCTGCGATCCCACAAAAAGCGCGGTGAGAACGGGAAGGCACAGCACGAACAACGCACAGGCAAAAAGGCGATAGCGCGGCCGGTCGGCGGCCAATCCAAAGCCCAGCCCCAAAAGGCCCAAAAAGGGTAGATAACCAATGCCTCCTACCGGTGGCCAGACGGGCAGGGGGCGCACCATCAAAAGCCCCATCAAAAAGGCAAGGCTAATGGCAAGCCCCGTTGGATGCGGCTTTTCGCGGGTAGGGGCAAAGGCAATGAACGCGGCGCAAATGGCGGCAGGCAAGTAAAGGGCATCAAGCGCCGTTCGGGAAAGCAGGAATTCGATCACTGTGGGGCTTTTCAGACTAATGGATCAAGAGAGTGTATGCCCGTTTTCTTTATGGTAGTTGATGGGCTTTGGCAAATTGTACATGCCTGCTTTTGAAACCATTTATATTCGGCGCGCAAAAATATTTCTGGGAGTGCGGTCATGCTGCTTCGATTATTGGTGGTTCTGGCTCCAGCTTATATTCTGTCGCAGTTTTTGCGCAATTCCGTTGCCGTTTTGGCCCCCAATCTCTCGCAGGATCTGGGCATAGGATCGGCGGGGCTTGGCACTTTGACGGGGGCTTTTTTTCTCAGCTTTGCCTTCATGCAATTGCCGGTGGGCATGGCCTTGGATCGCTTTGGCCCAAGGCGGGTGATGGCCAGTCTGTTGGCCGTGGTGGGGGCGGGTTGTGTGGTCTTTGCCCTTGCCGATAGTGCGCCTGTATTGCTTTTGGGGCGGATTTTGATGGGAATTGGATGCGCCCCTTTATTGATGGGGGCGATGGTGGTGTTTGCGCGGGCCTTTGCGCCAGAACGCTTTGCGTCATTGACTGCCATGCATCTGGCCATCGGCAATACCGGGATTTTGCTGGCCACCAGCCCATTGGCCATGATGGCGGACTTGATCGATTGGCGGGGAACCTTTTTTGGAGCAGGGCTGCTTGCGGGCCTTTTTGCGGTGCTGATGGTGGTGACCTTGCCTGAACAGATCAGGGGCAAGCCTTTGTCTTCGGGCCGCTCTGAAGGGATTACCCAAAGCCTTATGGGGGTGGGCCGTGTGATTGCCGACCGCCGCTTATGGCCATTAATGCCCATGTTGTTCACAGGCTATGGCTCTGTTGCCGCCATGACGGCATTATGGGGCGGGCCGTATCTGGCCGATATCTACGGGCTGAACCCTATTGATCGCGGCAATGTGCTGTTGCTGATGGCTGTCGGCTCTATTCTAGGGCCAATATGTTATGCGCCTTTGGATCGGCGGTTCAACACGCGGAAATGGGTTGTGGTGCCGGGCTGCGCATTGGTGATGGGCATCTTTGGCTTGCTGGCCATCTGGGGGCGTCCACCCTTTTGGCTGCTGCCGATCCTGTTGTTCCTGATCAGTGCAGGGAATGGCTATTTCAGTGTTTCCATGGCCCATGCGCGATCGCTTTATCCCGACCATGCACTGGGGCGCGGGATGACGGTCAGCAATATGCTGGTGATGGGCGGCGTGGGGCTTTTGCAGCCCATGAGCGGGCTGGTGGCGGGTCTTTTTACCGATGGCGCAACCGGGGCGATGGGAGAGCCGTCCTATCGGGCTGTGTTTGCGTTTTTAGGGGGATCTCTCGGGCTTTCCTTGGCTTTCTATTTGAAAGCGCCCGATTGCCCGCCTTACAAGAAATCTCCGTCCGATGAGATGAAAAGCTTATAAGAAGAGGCCCTAAAGCGGCCTGTGCTTGCGACTTTGTGTTCGCGTTATAAGAGCGAAAAAGCCAGTGATTTCATCATTTTTTCCAGATATGCGGGCAAGAAGCGGCCCAAATTGTCACAGGCGTTTAACTAGAAAGTGACGTCGCTATGCTTGAATTCTGGGAAATTGTGCTTAATTCTCAGGGTGTGGAACTGGTTTCCCCCCTTTCCACCGCCCCTCGTGGGCGTTTCCTCCCTGAACTTGGGCCGTGGCAGTTGTCATGGCCCTTTTTTTTGCCCGCGGCAAAATGATGGATACAGCCTGTCATTGGCTGCGCGTGTCACATTCACAGGGTGTTTGGCGCATATCTTCCCGGTTTTGATGTTATTCGGCTCTTTTATTTAAAAAAGGGGATTTGGCAGGCCAAATCCGGCCTTTTGATGTGGTTTTTATCTGTATTGAAAATTTGGGTTTGTATCCCACAAAAAATACTTAATAAGTTATTTTTATGAATATAAATGATCTATTCAAATATTTTTACTAAGAAAATAAATATCACTTAAATAAATATATAATATAAAAAAATACGTGCAATTACCCGATCATGTCGTTATATGTCCCTTCAACAATTGAAAACCGGGGAAATTGCCGATGAGTCTTCGAGCCAGCAAATTGAATGTGGCACTTCTGTCAACATTGACTGCAACTTTCGGAAGCCTGCATGCTTATGCGCAAACCGAAGGACGCGCCTATGCCCAGATCGAAGAAATCGTCGTTACTGCAACGAAACGTGCCCAGAGCAGCCAGGACATTCCGGTGGCTGTCAGCGCCTTGACCGGTGGCGAGTTGGACCGCTTGAATGTGGATGTGTTCACCGATTATCTGCAGGAACTGCCGGGTGTTACGGCGGGCGGCAGCGGGCCGGGGCAGAACACCATCTATATTCGCGGCCTTGCCTCTACCACGCCGAATCTGACCACCGCTGGTGTTGCGGGTCTTGCACCTAATGTGGCCTTTTATCTGGATGAACAGCCCTTGGCGCAGCCGGGTCGTAATCTGGATGTTTATGCGGTTGATCTGGAGCGGGTGGAAGTGCTGCCCGGTCCGCAAGGCACCTTGTTTGGTGCCAGTTCGCAGGCCGGTACGGTACGGATGATCACCAACAAGCCGGTTCTGAACGAGTTCGAGGCTTCAGCCAATATGGGTGTGTCTTTCACCAAAGGTGGTGAAATGAGCAACAAGGCGGAAGGGTGATCAACATTCCGCTGATCGATGACACATTGGCCGTGCGTGCGGTGTTCTATAATGACAATCGCGGCGGCTATATCGATAATGTTCTGGGCACGCGCGATGCTTCGGAATCAGCGCGTTTCCGTCCGGAAGGGACTGTGCGCGCCAATGGTGTGCCGGTATCGGCCAACCGTGCCGGGTTCCAGTCGCAAGCGGATTTGTCGAATGTGACTTTCCTTGAAGCCGATAATTCCGGCCTTGTGGAAGAAGATTTCAACGACACCTCCTATACCGGTTTCCGCACCAGCGCTTATTGGGCGATCAATGAAGACTGGTCTTTGACCGTGGCCCATGCCCGCCAAAGCCTTGAAAGCGACGGGGTGTTCTTCACCGATCCCGAATTGGGCGACATGGAAATCCAGCGCTTTGAAGAGGATGAGCTGGAAGACGATTTCCACAACACCTCCTGGACGATTGAAGGCCGCCTGGCCATGCTGGATGTGGTCTATACCGGGGCCTATACGGACCGCGATACCGAGCAGCGCGTCGATTATTCCGACTATCTGTTTGCCGGCCAGTATCTGCCTTATTATATCTGCGATTCTTCCGTAACCTATCCGGGCAGTGCCGCACCGTCGGGAACCTGCCAGCCGCCCAATCTGTTTGTGGATTCCGAAACCGATACCACGGTTCAAACCCATGAACTGCGCTTCACCACACCGGACGATCAACGCATTTATGCCACGGTGGGTGGGTTCTACAGCGATCTGACTTTGAAAGAGCGCAATGATTTCACTTATGTGAATTCAGTGAATGCCGATATTTTCGGATCGCCGGGCTTTTTCCCCAATTTCCCGTTCACCACGGGCTTTACGTCTGATCCCGGCCCATTCCCCGATGGGGTGATCTTCCGCAATGATGTAAAGCGCACCGATGAGCAATACGGGTTCTTTGGTGAAGCCACGTTCGTTGCCATTCCCGATACGCTGTCTGTTGTTTTGGGAGCGCGTTATTACGACATCGAAGTGGATCTGGAAGGCGGGGCCAATGGCTCGTTCTGTAACAGCTTCCAGCCCGATATTAACGCTTTTGGCACCGATATCAGCGACCAGTTCAATGGCGATGGCCAGTTCACTTTCCGCGGCAGTTGCGATACAAGCCTGCATCAAACCTTCACGCAAGGCCAAACGCTGGATGAGATCATGGCGGCGGGCCTGAGCGAAGCACAAGCACAGCAGGTCCTGAATGCTTTGTCGGCTCCCGATAAGGCGGCCACCGATGGTGTGATCTTCAAGGCCACTCTGAATTGGACGCCCACAGACAATCTGTTGTTTTACGCCACCTATTCCGAAGGCTTCCGTCCGGGGCTTTTGAACCGGCCCGGTGGGGCTGTCGGGCCGAATAATTTCACCGTGCCCTTCGCGCTGGATACCGATGATGTGGAGAATTACGAACTGGGTTGGAAAATGGACCTGTTCGATCGCTCTGTGCGGTTCAATGGCAACGCCTTCTATGTGAAGGTGGATCGTCTGCAAACCACCATTTTCGATCCCAGCATCACCAATCTGTTCTTCTCCGATAATGCCGCAAATGCCGAGATTTTCGGGGTTGAGGGCGATGTGACATGGTTCCCGGCAGCCATTCCGGGGCTGTCGCTCTATGGCGGCTTCTCGGTTCTGGATACGGAAATCACCGATGTTCTTACCCCCACCAATGATGTGGTGGAAGGCTCGGAACTGGCCTTTGCTCCCGGTTTCCAGGGAAATCTCCGGGCGCGTTATGAATGGACGGTGATGGACGATTACACCGCCCATGTGATGCCGAAACTTGTTTATTCCGGCGCATCATGGAGCGACATCATCGAGATCAACAAAGCCCGCATTGACAGCTATACCACGCTTGGTCTGTCGGCAGGGATTACGGCAGCCAACTGGTCTGTCGAGATTTACGGTGAAAATCTCAATGATACGGTCGGGCAATTGTCGAATAGTTTTGTATTCGACCGGGAGCGCATCACGCCCATTCGCCCGCGCACCATCGGCCTTCGGGTTGGCTTCCAGATCTGACACTTTTTGACGGCGAGCCAAAACCAAGGATAGACTGCCGCTCCCTTTTCGAAGGGGGCGGCCGTTTTATTGGACATATGATGCAGCAAGACCATGATCAGAAAACCGATGTGCAAGCGGCTTTGAAACAGGCGCGTGCCCAGATGATGAAGGGTGCCTTCGAGGATGCCTTATCAACATTGGGGGCGCTTCCGGAAGACGGGGGCGCAACGCCGGAGTTCATCGACAGGCTGTATATGCGCGCCGTATGCTGCCGCTATCTGAAACGTTATGATGAGGCGCAGGCCCATTTACGCGCTCTGAACGAGAATGCGCCGGATTTTGGCCGGGGCTTTCAAGAAGAAGGGCATTTGCTGCGGGCCATGGGGCAAATGGATGCGGCCCTTCATGCCTATGGGCGGGCGTGTCGGTTCAATCCCGCCTTATCCGCCAGTTGGACGGCGCAGGCCGAGATATTGGCGGCAAAAGGCGATCATGTGGCGGCCAAACATGCGCAGGCGCAGGCGGCATATCTGGCCAAGCTCCCACCTGAATTGTTGAGCGTTTCACATTTGATCTATGAAGGGAAAATACGAAAGGCGGAAACGCTGTGCCGTCATTTCTTGCAAAACAATCCCCATCATATCGAAGCAATGCGGTTGCTGGCCGAGATCGGTGTGCGCATGGGCGTTCTGGAAGATGCGGATTTTTTGCTGGAAAGCGCCTTGGCGCTGGACCCGGATAACAAGCAGGTGCGGCTGGATTATATTCAGGTGCTGCGCAAGCGGCAAAAATTCGCAGCGGCCCTTGCACAGGCCAAACAGCTTTATGAAGAAGACCCCAAAAATCCGGTGTTCTTGTCGAACTATGCCATCGAATCCTTGCAAGTGGGGGATTATGAGCGGGCCTTGGCCCTGTTCGATCAGGTGCTGGAGATTTTGCCCCATGATCCCGCAACCCTGACATCGCGCGGCCATGCGCTGAAAACTTATGGTCGTCAGGATGAAGCGGTGGCGTCATATCGCGCGGCTCTTGCGGTAAAACCCGATCATGCCGATGCCTGGTATGCGCTGGCCAATCTTAAAACCTACGGGTTTAAGGACGACGATCTTGCGATGATGGAGCGTCTCGAACAGTCGCCGTCCATGGGGCTTTATGAACGGGTGCATTTTTGTTTTTCCCTGGGCAAAGCCTATGAGGACCGCGAGGCTTATGATGCGGCCTTTGCATATTATGAACGGGGCAATGCACTAAAGCGTCGCCAAAGCACCTATCGGACGGATCAAATGCTGGAAGAGCTGCGCGCGCAGGCCGAAATTTGTTCCAAAGAGCTGTTTGAAAAACAAGGGGGCAGGGGGTGTCCGGCTCCCGATCCGATTTTCATTGTTGGGCTTCCGCGTGCTGGCTCTACATTATTAGAGCAGATTCTTGCGTCCCACAGCCAAGTGGACGGCACGTTGGAGCTGCCCAATATTCTGGCTTTGTCGCATCGGCTGCGGGGGCGCAAACGCATCGGGAATTTTTCAGCCTATCCTTTGAATCTGCATGATTTGAGCGCCGAAAAGCTGAAAGACCTAGGGCAGGCCTATCTGGATGATACCCGCATCCATCGGCGGGGCGCCCCGTTTTTCACCGATAAGATGCCCAATAATTTCCGCCATATCGGGCTGATTGCGCTGATCTTGCCCAATGCCAAGATTATCGATGCGCGACGCCATCCCATGGCCTGCTGCTTTTCCGGCTTCAAGCAATTATTTGCGGAAGGGCAGGAATTTACCTATGGCCTTGAAGAAGTCGGCCATTATTACCGCGGCTATGTGGATCTGATGGATCATTGGGACCGGGTGTTGCCCGGCAAGATCTTGCGGGTGCAGCATGAAGATGTGGTAGAGGATCTGGACGGGCAAGTGCGCCGGATACTGGATTTTTGCGGGTTGGATTTTGAGCCGGCCTGTGTGGAATTCTACAAGACCAACCGCTCTGTACGCACCGCCAGTTCCGAGCAGGTGCGCCGCCCCATCAGCACAAAAGGGCTAGAGCAATGGCGGCATTTCGAGCCGCATCTGGGGGCCTTGAAAAAAGCATTGGGGCCGGTTCTGGAGCGTTATCCTATCGATTGAGATCAGCCCATCCACAATTTCAGGATCAGCATGTTGTTTTTGGTTGCCAGCGCCTTACGGGCTTTGCGTGCCACGGGAACGCCAATGGCTTTGGCATGGCGGATAAGGGCCGCCGTTACTTCCAATGCGGAAAAGCGGTCTTCTTCTTGATCGCCAAAGCGAATGGCCACCACCAGTTCATCCTTGCCATTGATGCGGATGGAACTTGGGGGATCAAGGGTCAGTTCCGGGTTCTGGGTTGTGGCATGGCTATGGAGCGCTTTTGCTAATTCCGACATGGAAAAGCCGATTTCACGGTATTCTGTTGGCATGGACCCCATCCTGCTATTTTGTTCCCTTCTTTGTCTTAGGTCTAAATATATTAAGGGGCGCTTACCGTCCGTTGATATTGTTCGATTATCGGGGGCTTTTCCCCAAGGCCAACACGGTTTTGATGACAAGCGACATATCGGCTCACGCTTTTAAAGGAAAACATGATGATCCATAGAATTTGGCTTTTTACGGTTTTTGCTTTGGCAATGATCGCCGCCCCGGCTTTTTCCCAGCAAAAGGAAAAGGGAGAGACCAAAGGGCATCAGGAGATTGAAGCAGGGATGATCGCCGAAGTGATGCGCAGTGCCGAGGCATGGAACAAGGGCGATATTCGAGGCTTCATGCACAGCTATTGGAACAGTGATCGCTTGCGATTTGCTTCGGGAAATACTGTCACACGCGGTTGGGACAGCACCTTGCAGCGGTATCTTGCCGCCTATGGCGAGACAAAAGACAGCATGGGAGAGCTGCGCTTCACCGATCTGGAAACGACGGTATTATCCGAAGAGGCAGGTATCGTGTTCGGGCGTTTTCATCTGGAGCGTAAGGGCGGCCGTTCTGAAGGATTGTTCACCCTGACCATGAAGCGTTTTGGCAAGGATTGGCGTATTTTATCCGATCATACATCTGCCGCCCCTTAAAATCGGGCTGCTGCTCCTGTTCAATCGTCGAGAACGAAGCTCACCATCATATGCACTTTATATTCCGAGATTTTATCATTCTCGATGGTGGCTATCTGATCCTTGATCCATGCGCTTTTCACATTGCGTAAGGAATTTACAGCGCGCGCAATTCCTTTCTGCGTGGCGTCTTCAAAGCTTTTTGCCGAGGTTGCTGAAATCTCGGTGATGCGGGCTATCGACATGATGGCTGTCCTTTCCTTGGCTCCGTGCTTTCTGCGTTTCCCTGTGCTGTCTCGTTATGAGAGGGGGAGGGCCTGTGAAGAAACGCACCCCTGATACGGACATCTACGCTTGGGAAGCCTTGTTGTTTTGCCAGGATGAAAATTTCACGCGCTCGTGTTGGTATTTTGATGGCATCCTTAGTGACGGGGCGATCAAAATGCGGCATTATGACGCAGAGTGAGATGGTGATCTTTTGCAATCAGCGAAGGAGATAGAGATGGTTCACGCACAGACACAGCCAATTTTCCATGAAGGGAACGCAACGTCTGAAGGGGGGCAGATCAAAAAAATATCTGTCGGGGATGTAAAAGCGGCCTTGCAAGCCGGATATGACGATTTCAGCCAGCGCCCATCCCATGCGGTGTTTTTGGGGCTGCTTTATCCTTTGCTATGCTTTGTTTTGCTGGCGGCGGTCACCGGGCGGGATTTATTGCCGCTTATTTATCCCTTGATCGCGGGTTTCAGTCTTGTGGGGCCATTTGCAGCATTGGGGCTTTATGAAATGAGCCGCAAGCGCGAGGAAACGGGGGAAATGCACTGGCGCGATGCCTTTGGGGTGTTTCGCGCCGCAGCGTTCAGCCAAATCCTTGTTCTGGGTATGCTGCTGCTGCTTTTGTTCTCGCTTTGGATTTTGACGGCTTTGCTGCTCTATACCTACACATTGGGGACGATTGCCACCCCCGAAGCGCCGCTTGCGGGCTTGTTCACAACGTCGGAAGGCTGGACAATGATTATGGCGGGGAATGCCTTGGGGGCCGTGTTCTCGGTTCTGGTGTTTGCCATTAGCGCCGTGTCTTTTCCCATGCTTTTGGATCGGCATGTGGATACGCCAACGGCGGTGGCCCTTTCTTTGAAAGTGGTGGCAGCCAATCCGCGCGCCATGGCTTATTGGGGTTTTGTGATTACCGCCGGGCTGTTTTTGGGATTCTTGCCGCTGGCCGTGGGCTTGGCGGTGATTTTCCCCATTCTTGGCCATGCCACATGGCATATTTATCGGGCCACAGTGAAATAGGGTCAGCGCTCTGTTGCATCATTGAAGCACAGGGCAAAAAGCTGCGCCTGAGAGGAAATGCCCAAACGCTTATAAGCCCGCTTTTTATAGGTCCGAACGCTGTTTTCGGTGATGGATAGCTCCAGACTGATGGCTTCGACCGATTGCCCCAGAAGGGTTGCGGTGCACACAGCGGTTTCACGGGGTGTCAGATTTCTGTCTTCGCGGGTCAGGCTGTCGGAAATCATGGTCCGGGCATTTTGTTTCAGCACTGCGCGACGGCTGCGTTTGCGCAATTCCCCGTGCCGGACCATGGCCGACATCATCAGCCCCCCCATTGCTTCCAGCGCTTTTTGCGCCCTAGGGGCAATGGGGTCCGCCGCATAAAAGCGCAGGATATAAAGCCCGCCGTCCAAACGGCGGTAAAATGAGATCTGCACCCCCGCATCCAGAAAATCCAGAATACGCGGCCCCATGGGGTCGTGAGCCATGCTGTCGCGTGTGACAATCTGCAAGCGCGTTTGCCTTTCGGGTAAATGCCGCAGGCCGCTTTGCAGGCAAGCATCTTCGTGCCAAAGCCGCGTGCCATAGCGCAAGGCCGCCAATGTGGCTGTTTCCTCGCAGCCCTGCCCACCCTTGGCGACAAGGGACACCACAGTTTTATGCAGGCGCAAAAAGCCAAGAACCACATGGCTTCCCGAAAGGGCGGCGGCACAGGCCAGCAAAGCCGCATCGAAACGCGGCAGACCAATGGCTTCGATCAGGGATTCCATATGCATGTTTCGGGAATCGTCTGCCTGCTTTTTTGACATGCGCCTCCCCTGCAAAAAATGTGTGTCCCGGCAATTTCGCGCCGCAACAAAACACCGGATTCCGGCCGCATCTGAAATCCACCATAAAAAACAGGTATTTAGAAGATCTGCGGCTTGTCACCCGTTTGGGGACTATAAACCATAATTTTGCAGCGCACAATAATCGGATAATTCGTCCGGCCTTAACGACATAAAGACATGCAAAGGATGCGCCGATGAAAATGATTGTTGCTGTGCTGCGGCCCTCGCGTCTGGAGGCGGTCAAGGATGCCCTTTCCGCCATCGGGGTAGAGGGAATGACCGTCAGCGAAGTGCAGGGCTATGGCCGCCAGAAAGGCCATACAGAGATCTATCGCGGGGCGGAATATGCCATCAGCTTCGTGCCCAAGATCAAGATCGAAACCGTTGTTGCCTCGGATCAATGTGAGGCGGCGATCGAGGAAATCAAAAAAGCCGCGCAGACCGGAAGAATGGGAGACGGAAAGATTTTCGTCCTGCCCGTTGAATTTGCCATGCGTATCAGAACAGAGGAAGCTGATGATGCCGCTTTATAAGTCCTTATTAAGAAGAAAAACGCTACACTGGGTTGGCGGAGTGGCTTTGGCCGGTGCCGTGCTTATGGCTCCGGTGCCTGCCTTTGCCGCCGTAAGTGAAGAAACAGCCTTTGTTTTCAATACATTGCTGTTCCTGATCGGTGGATTTCTGGTGATGTGGATGGCCGCCGGCTTTTGTATGCTGGAAGCGGGTTTGGTGCGGTCGAAAAATGTGGCGGATATTTGCCTTAAGAATATCTCGCTCTATTCCGTTGCCGGGATCATGTATTTCCTCATCGGCTATCGTCTGATGTATGACGGTGTGGATGGCGGATTGCTGGGCAGCTTTGGCCTTTGGTCGCCCGATGATGGCGCAGCCTTGGCAGAGGACGGCGATTTTTCTGCCGGTTATGCAGCGGCATCGGACTGGTTTTTCCAGATGGTCTTTGTGGCAACCGCCGCCTCTATCGTGTCAGGAACAGTGGCCGAACGGGTGAAGCTGGTGCCATTTTTGGTGTTCACCGCCCTTTTGACCGGATTGGTCTATCCCATTCAGGGCTCGTGGCATTGGGGGGGCGGCTGGCTGGCCGAACGGGGCTTTGCCGATTTTGCAGGCTCCACCCTTGTACATTCGACCGGCGGTTGGGCTGCGCTTACCGGGGCTATCATCCTGGGGCCGCGTCTTGGGAAATATGATGCGCAGGGCCGTCCGCGGGCCATTCCCGGCTCCAGCCTGCCTTTAGCAACCCTTGGCACATTCGTTTTGTGGTTCGGATGGTTCGGCTTCAATGGGGCTTCGCAGCTTGCCTTGGGCTCGGCGGCGGATTCCATCGCCATCAGCCAGATTTTTGCCAATACCAATATGGCAGCCGCAGGCGGCGTGGTGACGGCGGTAACTTTGACCCGCTGGATATATGGCAAGGTGGATTTGACCATGAGCCTGAATGGCGCATTGGCCGGATTGGTGGCGATCACCGCTGAACCATTAACACCCACGGTGGGACAGGCCATTCTGATCGGGGCGGTTGGGTCTGCGCTTGTGGTGTTTGCCGTGCCGTTTATTGACCGGATGAAGATCGATGATGTGGTGGGGGCCGTTTCCGTTCATTTGGTGGGCGGCATCTGGGGAACCTTGGCGGTGCCATTGACCAATGGGGACGCCAGCTTCATCACACAGATTGTGGGCGTGGTTTCCATCGGGGCTTTTGTCATCATAACCAGCACGGCTCTATGGTTTGCGCTGAAATACAGCATGGGCATCCGGCTGGATGCTGAATCCGAAACCATGGGATCCGATATCGCAGAGCTTGGGCTTGAAGCTTATCCCGAGTTCGGAGGCGGTTCACAAAAGCTGCGCGGCGGCTGAACCGGCTTTGGGGGTGGGAACGGGGTTTTGAGCAGCCTTGACGTTCCCGCCCCACCGCTCCCCAGACGGGGCGGAAGATCTGTCGGCCATAACAAAGACGCCGACACCCAGACTTGAACATTTCCCAACGACCTTAACCGTCCATGGAGAGCCTTATGGAACGCACAGTCCCCCTTTGCCTGAAGCCCGGCCTTTTGAACGATCATATCCTGCGCCGGTCCTGCCTTGCTTTTGTTCCCATAGCCTTTTTGTTTTCAGCATCGGCCAGTCTGGCGCAAAGCGAAGATGAAACGCCCTTTTTCACTTTTAGCGGCAATGCGGCACTGGTTTCGGATTACCGCTTTCGGGGCGTCTCTTTAAGCGATGAGGATATCGCCATTCAGGGCGGCTTCACCGTCGATACAGAGCCGGGATTTTATCTTGGCGTGTGGGGATCAAGCATCGAGAGCTTCAATGGCTCGGAAACCGAAGTGGATGTGAATTTTGGCTATGGAACCTCATGGGAAGGCTTTGATCTGAGCGCCGGTGTGACCGCCTATCTGTTTCCCGGCGGAACGGATACCGATTATGTGGAGCCTTATATCTCCGTGGGGCGCAGTTTCGGCGCTTTCAGCACCAGTTTCGGCGCCGCCTATGCCCCCGATCAGGGCAATATCGGCAGCACCGACAATATCTATCTCTATAATTCCAGCGCTTTGGCCATTGGCGACACACCCTTTTCCCTGATCGGTTCCATCGGGTGGGAGGACGGGGCCTTCGGCGATGATAAAGTGGACTGGAGCTTAGGGCTCAGTGCATCCTGGAAAAGCCTGGATTTCTCCGCAAGTTATATCGACACCAGCAAAACCGGTGACCTTCTGGATGCAACGGTGGTGTTTTCCGTTGGTGTGTCTTTCTAGGAAGGCGCGGACGGATGTTTAAAACAAAAGAGGCACCGCCGGATTGCGGTGCCCCTTTTTTAGGCCATCCTTATATGGTGATGTTTCAGCCCTTGGCGCCTATGGGTATGGGCTGCGTTTGGGCTTTCAAAGCCACATCCCGCACGGTTTCCACCATAATCTGGCGGGCGCGGTCCAGAATGTCGTTCATTGATGGTGTGTGAACAAACATGGCGCTGGCCCGGCTGCGCAAGTCTACCCCCGTGGGCAAGGCAGGCAGATTGGGAAGATGGGTGCGATGCACCAGATCATCCAGTTCCTGCCGGGCATGTTCCATCTTGTAATCAAGCTGCTGATGCCAGCGGTCGAGCAGAGCATTCATCTCGTGCTGCCAGTTTTCCACCTTATGGGAGAAATCTTCCATAGAGGCATCGAAGCTGGCCCGCTTATCCATGAATGCCTGACGCAATTCCTGGGCGATGCGATCCACCTGAAAGCTTTCCGCCAGTTCGGTAGCGGCTTTTTCCACCACGGCGCGGCCAAGGCGCTGTTCATTATGCACAACGGCTTTGGGGGGCGTTTTCAGCTCATGGACGATGCCGAAAGCGGCCAAGCCTTTCAGGATATAAAAGCTGATGTCAATCTCGTACCAGCGAAAGCCCTGACAGGCGGCGCTTTGATAATGATGGTGATTGTTGTGCCAGCCTTCGCCAAAGGTCAGCAGGGCCAGCCACCAGTTGTTGCGCGATTGATCGCCGGTCAGATAGCGGCGGCTGCCATGCACATGGGCGAGGGAATTGATAGAGAAGGTGGCATGCCAAAGAGCAACGGTGCTCCAGAAAAACCCGACCACAAGGCCCGACCAGCCGGCAAATAGCCATACAGCAACCCCAAGAGTGATGGGCGGCAGATAGCGGAAACGATCCAGCCATACCAGTTCGGGGAATTTTGCCAGATCCGGCACGGCGGCAAGATCCGTATCGCGGTGTTTGCGATCGAAAATCCAGCCCATATGGGAATAGAGAAAACTGCGGCGCACCGGCGAATGTACGTCGTTTTCGGTATCGGAAAAGCGATGATGATGACGGTGCGTTCCGGCCCACCATAAGGCACCGCGTTGCGCCGAGCTTTGGGCGATGAAGGCCAGAATGAACTGGAACACCCGCCCTGTTTTATAGGTGCGGTGTGAAAAATAGCGGTGATAGCCGCCGGTTACGCCGAACATACGCACGGCATAAAGGCTGATGGCGATCAGAATATCGTTCAGATGCACGCCGGTCCAGATGGCGGCAAAACACGCAAGATGTGCCAGAATGAAGGGAATGGTTGACGCCCATTCAATTTCGGCCTGAGGCTTGTTAATGGAGCGCTCCGGTGCACCGGGATACTGGGAAACTGTCATTGATTATCGATACTCTTTCGAAGGGGCGGGCATCGGTTGCCACGCCTTTTAGCGGCCCGAAGGGAGAGTGATCATAAAACAGCCTCCTTACGGTTCATCTACTTTATATAAGATATGGTGGTAAAAAGACAGAGAGCAACCGCAAGGGCGCGACAATCCATCACGGCTGCCGCCATTATAGTGCCATCGCTTTGGTCTTTGGTCTATGGAGCGGGCAACTGGATTGGCCGGTGGACGAATTGGGCGTATTGCGGTAAAGATTCTCAACTATGGAAATATGCTCTGCCTTTTTTGTCCGGGCGTAAGAGACCTTTGTAAAAGTGGACGTGATGATGCGGTATGTGATGATGTTCGTGATGCTGGTCGCCATTGGTACAGGTGGCTGGGGGCACACGGCCCGGGCGCAGGATTTGAACACAGATATGGTGGAGCGCTTTATTGAAAGCCTGCCCGGCATCATTGCCTTGGGGCAAAATCTGCAAGAATCCGGTCAGGCAGCAGGCTTTCAAGATGCCTTGCGGCCCACACCGGAAAGCGGCTTTACCCCTTATAGTCGCGGGGCGGCGTGGCTGGAAAACAACAGTCCTGAAAATTTCAACGCCATGATGGAGCTGGTGGAATCGAACGGCTTTTCCGATGTGCAAAGCTGGGCGCGGACCGGCGATCAGGTGATGGCGGCGTTCATGGCAACGGAAATTGAAACCATGTCCCCCGAAAGCCGCCGCATGGCCGAGCAGGTCTCGCCAGAGATGCTGGCGCAAATGCCCCATGGTGTGCGCGAGCAGATTGAAGGCATGCGGGTTGTGTTGGACGCGGTCAAACAAGTGCCGCAAGCGCATATCGACATTGTTCGACCGCTGATTCCCCTTTTGAAAGAGAAAATAGGGAACTGATTTTTGCTTAGGGGTGTCAGTGACCGGAAATGCTGTCCCTGATCACTCCATAGCTGCCGCCCCAGCTATCGGTCATTTCATTGCGGATTTGCCATAGCTCGGGGAAAAAGCGGGTGCGTAATCCGTCTTTGAGCAGTTCCACGGATCGTCCTTTCAAAGATTTGGCATCCATGCCGATGGACCGGTGGATCAACTGGATATGATGATAGCGGAATTTCTGGAACAATTCATCGAATTCGGTGAAGGCTTCCGCCACCATATAGGCATCCCCATGGTCGTAGCCGCTGTTATAAATGGCTTCCACGCTTAGGCCTTTTTTATCCAGATAGGCGCTTTTGAAGCTGTTCCATAAATGCCGGGGCATTTTTAAAAGCGTGCGGAACCCCGGGGATTCCTGACCGGACCCATTGCCCAATTGCAGGCGGATTTCCTGATATTCCTTGGGCGACATGGTTTCCAGAAGGGCCAATTGGTCGGTCATCATCTGCATCAACAGATGCACCCTGCGAAACAATGTAAGCACACGGTTGGTGTTGCATTCGGCCAGATAGTCATCAATGTCCAAAAGCGTGTAGGCCATCAGTTTCATCCACAGTTCTTCCACCTGATGAACGATCTGGAACTGCAATTCATCTTTATTGCAAAAATCTTCGAAGGTTTTTTGTGCTGTCAAAATGGTGGGGGTGTTGAGATATAATTCGTAATCCAACGTTCCTGTTCCAGCCATTTGCTCATAGAATTCTTGCCGGTCCATGGTATCTGCTCCTTTTTCGCGCTGATGGCTCAGCTTGGAAAATTGCTCTTTCCAGCGGGCCGCGCGACAATACACCGCCTTAATATCGTGCGGTTTCCATGCCATGACCTTGCCTCTATGGCGCCTTAAGGACAAGGTGTGTCAGAACGCGTCTGAACGAAACGTCAAAGGAGAAGAACCTGTGTTTGAATGGAAGCGGACTGCAGCTCTGGCACCGATTGCTTTGTCTCTTGGTTTTTTAGGGGCTTTGCCCGGACCGGCTTTGGCCGATGGGGATGCCGATATTGGTGCCAAGATTTTTCGTCGCTGTCAGGCCTGTCATACGGTGAATGAAGGGCAGCATCGGGTTGGGCCGTCGCTTTATGATGTGGTCGGGCGCAAGGCAGGCAGTGCGGAAGGCTTTACGCGCTATTCCGATGCCATGACCTCATCAGGGATCACCTGGACGGAAGACACCCTGTCCGCTTATCTGGAAAATCCCAGACAATATATTCCGGGAAACAAGATGGCTTTCCCCGGTTTGCGCAAGGAAGAAGACCGCGACAATGTGATCGCCTTTATCGAGCGCGCCTCGGATAAAGACGACGATTGAGAAGGCTTAACCGCAAAAGCGCGCCTGCATGATGGGGCGCGCTTTTTCGTGTTTATGGACCACAGCCATTTTTAAAAGCCCGTGAAAGGGCAAGGAGCCCGAAATTCGGGCGGTCTTATTGGGGGCTGTCTTTGCTGTGCTCGGGATCGGCAACGGCCGAAGGGCTCTCACTGTCCCCCACAGATGCAAAAGAGGTCATGTCGCCTTTGGGGCGGGTGTCCTCCAAAGCCTTTCCTTCCACCGCGAAATAAATCACTTCTGCAATATTGGTGGCCTGATCGCCAATGCGTTCGATATTTTTGGCGATAAACAGCAGATGTGTGCTTTGGGTAATGGAAGAGGGCGACTCCATCATATAGGTCAGCAGTTCGCGGAACAGGCTGTTATAAAGCGCATCCACCCGATCATCGGAGCGCCATACCTTCACGGCCTTTGCAGTGTCTCTTTCCACATAGGCTTCCAAAACCTCGCGCACCATGGTCTGGGCTTCTTGCGCCATGCGCGGGATTGTCAGGGCAGGCTTTACCGGCGCGGCTTCCGAAATTACCGTGACGCGCTTGGCGATGTTTTTGGCAAAATCGCCGATCCGTTCCAGCATGCTGGCAATTTTGAGCGCCGAGACAATATCGCGCAGATCATCGGCAACCGGGCTGCGCCGCGCGATCATTTGAATCACATGGTCATCGGCTTCCAGTTCCAAAGCATCCAGCTTTTTATCCATCGCGATCACCAAGGCCGCAGCCTCCGGGTCGCGGGCGGACAGGGCTTCGATGGCTTTGGCCAGCTCCTGTTCGGCCAGCCCGCCCATCTGGGTGAGAATCGCCTGCAAATGATTGAGTTCCTGATCATATGCCTGAACGGTGTGCCGCATAGAGTTTCCCTAGCCTTTCATAAAATGATCCGGTGAGCGACAGCGCATCTGTCATCGCCATGGTCACGCTAAGTCACGAATATCAGTCTATCTTTACGCTATTGGGGCATGAAGTCCAATCGCACTGTCACAAATCTGAAATATAATCGTAAAGTTCATGACATATGCCACCGGCAACGTTCCTTCCACATGGAAAGGGATGGCGACATGCGGAAGATCGTCAGCGATTCCTGATCAAATAAGGATTATGGCTATGAAATATGGTGCAATCGCTTTGGGTGCGGCTGTTCTTGCCACGATGTCCGGGGGCGCTTCGGCCCAGAATCTGGTGAAAGTGGATGGATCAAGCACGGTCTTTCCCATCACGGAAGCGATGGCCGAAGAATTTCAGATCGAATATCGCGGCAAATACCGCGTGACGGTAGGGGTTTCGGGCAGCGGCGGGGGCTTCAAGAAATTCTGCCGCGGGGAAGTGGATGTGACCAATGCCTCACGCCCTATCCGACCATCTGAAGTCGAGCAATGCCGCGAAAACGGTATCGAATTCATGGAACTTCCAGTGGCGCTGGACGCCCTTGCCGTGGTGATCAATCCCAAAAACGATTGGGTGGATTATCTGACGGTGGATGAGCTGAAAAAGATGTGGGAGCCCGACGCACAGCGGAAAATCAATAATTGGTCGCAGATCCGCGAAGGCTTCCCCGATAAATCTTTGGATCTGTTCGGCGCCGGGGCCGATTCGGGCACCTATGATTATTTTACGCAGGCCATTGTCGGCAAAGAACATGCAAGCCGGGGCGATTATACCGCCAGCGAGGATGACAATGTTCTGGTGATGGGCGTTGCCAATACGCTTGGCGGTTTGGGCTTTTTCGGTTTCGCTTATCTGAGCGAGAATACCGACAAGCTGAAGCCGGTTCCCATCAAATATAAAGATGCCGATCCGGTTCTGCCATCCATTGAAACAGCGAAAAACGCCACCTATCAGCCGTTGTCTCGCCCGCTTTTTGTTTATGTAAGCAAGACGGCGGCGGATAACCGCGAAGTGGTACAAAAGTTCGTGGATTATTTCCTCGACCCTGAACTGGCTCCCGAACTTGTGTCTGAAGTCGGCTATGTTCCGTTGCCCGCCGAAGCCTATGATCTGGCGCGGAAAGCCTTTGATGATCGTGTTACCGGAACGGTTTTCGAGAATGGATCGCAAATCGGTATTTCCATCGAAGACTTGCTTCGAAGCGAACGATCTCGTTAAGACAGTCGGCAAAGAGTGACGAAAAGGGTCGAGGTACGCTGCCTCGCCCTTTATCTGTTTGGTATGAATGGGGGCAGGATCTTTTCAATGGCTGATCAAACTGTGGCGACAAATGGAGCGCTGGATGCGGGGGGCGTGCGCATCGACCCCGGCTTTTTGATGCGCCGACGCGTCAAGGATTTGCTGGCGCGGTTCATTCTGTTTCTTTCTGCCAGCGTTTCGGTGTTCGTAAGTGCGGCGATCGTTTATATCCTGATCTCTGAATCCCTGAGCTTTTTTGAAGTGGTATCCATCTGGGATTTTCTGACCGATACCCAATGGACACCTTTGTTCACCGATGCCCATTACGGTATTTTGCCCTTGCTGTCGGCGACCCTGATTGTTTCTGGCATCGCATTGTTGGTGGCGGTGCCTGCGGGAACCGTTCTGGCGGTATATCTGAGTGAATATGCCCCCCCGAAATTGCGTGAAGGGCTGAAGCCTGTTCTGGAGCTTTTGGGCGGTGTTCCCACGGTGATTTACGGGTATTTCGCGCTGTTGTTCGTAACCCCCATGCTGCAAACATTCATGCCGGGACTGAACGGCTTCAATATGCTGGCGCCGGGGCTGGTGATGGGGGTGATGATCCTGCCCTATGTGGTATCGGTGAGCGAAGATGCCATGCGTGCGGTGCCCGATACCTTGCGGGAAGGGGCTTATGCCTTGGGCTTTTCCCGTTTTCATACGGCCGTTCGGGTGGTAATCCCCGGAGCACTTTCCGGGATTACGGCGGCTTATATTCTGGGCATGTCGCGGGCCGTGGGGGAAACCATGGTGGTTGCCATTGCAGCCGGACAGAACCCGAATTTCACCCTTGATCCCACCGAAGGGGCCGCCACCATGACCGCTTATATCGTGCAGGTCAGCTTGGGGGATTTGCCCCATGGCTCCATCGGGTATCAAACCATTTTTGCCGTTGGGCTGACCTTGTTCCTGATCACCTTGCTGTTCAATATCGCCGGTTTCTGGCTTCGTCGCCGCTTCCGTGAGGTTTACTGATCCATGCGGGTTCACCAAGAGATCGCCAGAGGATAATGGCCATGAAAAGCTATTCGCAGATTGTACAGGGCAACAAACGGACGGATGCGACCTTTGTGGCCGCTGGTCTGGTTCTGCTGCTGATTGCCATGCTGACGCTGTTGGCACTGATTTTTGATCTGGCATCTCAGGGGATCCCCCGCCTTAGCTGGGATTTTCTTACGAATTTTCCATCCCGCAGAGCAGCCCGGGCCGGTATTTTATCGTCCTGGGTGGGTACCAGTTTGGTGATGATCGTGACCGCCGCTCTGGCCATTCCCCTCGGTGTGGCCGCCGGTGTGTATCTGGAAGAATATGCTCCCAAAAACTGGGTGACGGATGTTATCGAAATCAATGTCACCAATTTGGCCGGTGTGCCCTCGATCATCTATGGGCTTTTGGCGCTGGGACTGTTTGTTTATGGCCTGAATATGGGGCAAACCGTTCTGGTGGCAGGCATGGTTTTGGCCTTGCTTATTCTGCCCATTGTGATCGTGGCCACCCGTGAAGGGATTCGCAGCTTGCCCCAGTCCATGCGGGAAGGCTCTTATGCTTTGGGTGCGGATCAGTGGCAAACGGTGTCGCGCCATATTTTGCCAAGCGCCCGTCCGGCCATCCTCACGGGGGCCATTGTGGGCCTGTCTCGCGCCATCGGGGAAACCGCGCCGGTGATCACGATCGGGGCCTTGACCTTCATCGCTTTCTTGCCCCCTTCGCCGGTGCAAGACACGATCCCGTTCATCAATTTCGATTGGCTGGAAAGCCCGTTCTCCTTGTTGCCCATTCAGATGTTCAACTGGATTTCCCGGCCTCAGGCATCGTTCCATGTGAATGCGGCGGCGGCGGGTCTTGTGCTGCTAAGCATGACGTTATTGATGAATTCCGTAGCCATTTATATCCGCTATCGCTTGCGTAAGGTGCTGTGATGACCGTAGATCCCAAGAGCCCCACAACTTCCGAGAGCCAGAGAGGCAGCATGAACGATTTGAATCTGAGCCAGCTTGTGGAAGGCCGTGGTGATGCGCAGGCCGAAACAGGAAACGCCTTGCGCGCCGATGTGCAGAATCTGAATTTCTGGTACGGCGATTTTCAGGCGTTGAAAGGCATCAATCTGCCGGTGCATGACAAAAAGGTCACCGCTCTGATTGGGGCTTCGGGCTGTGGTAAAAGCACGCTCTTGCGCTGCTTTAACCGAATGCACGACCTGTATCGCAACAACCGCTATGACGGGGCCATCAATCTGTATCCGGAAGGCGATAATATCGTTGGCCCGAAAACCGATCCCATGCTGATTCGCCTGCGGGTGGGGATGGTGTTCCAAAAGCCCAATCCTTTCCCCAAATCCATTTACGAAAATGTTGCTGCCGGCTTGCGTATTCGCGGCATCAACAAGCGGTCTGTGCTGGATGACAAGGTGGAAGCTGCTCTTACCGGTGCGGCCTTGTGGACAGAAGTGAAAGACCGCTTGGGGGAAAGCGCCTATGGTCTTTCGGGTGGTCAGCAACAGCGTTTGTGCATTGCCCGCGCCCTGGCCCCTGAGCCTGAATTGTTGCTTTTGGATGAGCCCACATCGGCGCTTGATCCCATCGCCACCGCCAAGGTGGAAGATCTGATCGAAAAGCTGGCGGATACTATCACCATTTTGATCGTTACCCATAATATGCAGCAGGCAGCCCGGATTTCCGATCATGTGGGCTATATGCATCTGGGCGAAATGGTGGAATTCGATCTGGCCAGCCGTATTTTTGTGAAGCCACAAAAAGAACAGACCCGGGCCTATGTCACCGGTCGATTTGGCTAGGAAATCGCGTTTTTTCCCGACAATTTCTGCATTGCGGCAATTTTCTTTGTCGAAGGTGGGGACAGAGCGCCTTGAACGCGCTATGGAAGTCACAGCCCTGTGACAAATGCAGGGTGGAGTTTCGGTGCAGAACGGGAACGCGATTGCCATGACACAATGGGTTTATTCATTCGGGGATGGCGCGGCTGAAGGCACGCGCGATATGAAAAATCTTCTGGGGGGCAAGGGGGCCAATCTGGCCGAAATGTCATCCATAGGGTTGCCGGTACCGCCGGGATTTACCATCACCACCGAGATGTGTGGTTGGTATTATGACCATGGCGGGCGCTATCCCGATACGCTTGACGAACAGATCTCCAAGGCCCTTTCCCGGATTGAAAACAGCGTTGGCGCGCGCTTTGGCGATGCGGAAAATCCTTTGCTGGTATCGGTCCGGTCCGGTGCCCGGGTGTCCATGCCCGGCATGATGGATACGGTGCTCAATCTGGGCCTTAATGATAAAACGGTGGAGGGCTTGGCCAAACGCTCTGGCGATCCGCGCTTTGCGTGGGATAGCTATCGCCGCTTCATCCAGATGTATGGCGATGTGGTGCTAGGGGTGGCGCATCACCTGTTCGAAGAAGCCCTTGAAAATCTGAAACTCGATAAAGGCGTGGATCTGGATACCGATCTGGATGCGAATGATTGGCGCGATCTGGTAGAGATTTACAAACAGGAAGTGAAAACCCATCTGGGCAGGCCCTTCCCGCAAGACCCGCAAGAGCAGCTTTGGGGGGCAATTTCCGCCGTTTTCGGGTCGTGGAAGATCGACCGCGCCAAAGTATATCGCCGTTTGCACAATATCCCCGAAGATTGGGGCACCGCGGTGAATGTACAGGCCATGGTGTTTGGCAATATGGGCGAAACATCGGCCACGGGGGTTGCTTTTACCCGTAATCCTTCCACCGGCGAGCGGATGATATACGGCGAATTCCTGATCAATGCGCAGGGCGAGGATGTGGTGGCGGGTATTCGTACCCCGCAATATCTGACCCGTGAAGCCCGCGAAAATGGCAATAGCGCCAAACCCTCTATGGAAGAAGCCATGCCAGAGGTGTTTGCGCAATTGAAGGGCGTGTTCCAAACGCTGGAAACCCATTATCGGGATATGCAGGATATCGAATTTACCGTCCAGAACGGCAAATTGTGGATGCTGCAAACCCGGTCGGGCAAACGCACGGCCAATGCCGCTTTGAAAATCGCCGTGGATATGGTGGCGGAAGGGCTGATTACCGAAGAAGAAGCGGTGATGCGCGTTGATCCGGCGGCTCTGGATCAATTGCTGCATCCCACCCTGGATCCCAGTGCCCAGCGCGATGTGATTGCCATTGGTTTGCCGGCGTCCCCGGGGGCGGCATCGGGCACGGTGGCTTTCACCGCCGATGAAGCGGAAGCCCGCGCCAAAGAAGGCGAGGCGGTGATTTTGGTGCGTGTGGAAACCAGCCCGGAAGATATTCATGGCATGCACGCCGCGCGCGGTATCCTGACCTCACGCGGGGGGATGACCAGCCATGCGGCCGTGGTGGCGCGTGGTATGGGGCGTGCCTGCGTTTCGGGTGCCGGTTCTTTGCGGATCGATGTGAAAGCCGGTGAAATGACCGTGGGTGGCCGCACCATTTATCGCGGCGATACCATTACCATCGATGGTGGTACAGGCGAGGTGATGGCCGGGCATGTGCCCACCTTGAAAGCGGAGCTGACCGGCGATTTCGCGTCTCTGATGGAATGGGCCGACCGTTATCGCACCATGGCGGTGCGCACCAATGCGGACACTCCCCATGATACGGAAACGGCGCGTAATTTCGGTGCGGAAGGCATTGGCCTGTGCCGGACCGAGCATATGTTCTTTGAGGGGGACCGCATCATTGCCGTGCGCCAGATGATTCTGGCCGAGGATGAAGAGGGTCGCCGCCGGGCATTGGATAAATTGCTGCCTTATCAACGACAGGATTTCAGCGAGATTTTCCGCATCATGCGCGGCCTGCCGGTCACCATCCGCTTGCTGGACCCGCCCTTGCATGAATTCTTGCCGCGAGAGGAAAAAGAATTTTCCGAAGTGGCCATGGCCATGCATGTGAATGCGGAGCATTTGCGCCGCCGAGCGCTGGATCTGACGGAAGCCAATCCGATGCTGGGCCATCGCGGTTGCCGTTTGGGCATTGCCTATCCGGAAATCTATGAAATGCAGGCGCGGGCGATTTTCGAGGCGGCACTGGCCGTGGGCGAGGAATTCGGGGCCACCATTACACCGGAAATCATGGTGCCGCTGGTGGCCACGGAATCCGAACTGGCTTTTCTGCGCGAGCGGATCGAAGCCGTTGCGGAAACCGTGTTTGAAGAAAAAGGCCAGCGTCTCACATATTTGGTGGGAAGCATGATCGAATTGCCGCGTGCGGCCCTGACCGCCAATGAAATTGCCCGCAAGGCAGATTTCTTCAGCTTTGGCACCAATGATCTGACCCAGACCACCTTTGGTATCAGCCGCGATGATGCGGGCGGATTCCTGCCGCTTTATGTGGAGCACGGGATCATCACCCGCGATCCGTTTGTATCCATCGACCAAAAAGGCGTTGGCGAATTGGTGCGGATCGGGGCCGAGCGCGGGCGCGAAACCACGCCGGACCTGAAATTGGGTATTTGCGGTGAGCATGGTGGCGATCCCGATTCCATCACTTTTTGCCAAAGTGCAGGGCTGGATTATGTATCCTGTTCGCCGTTCCGCGTGCCCATCGCCCGTTTGGCGGCAGCGCAGGCGGCCTTGAAGGCAGGGCGCTGATCCATGGCCGGGGCGGCGTCTCTTGATGCCGTGCGCCGGGGAGGTAAAGTGGCCTTGGCGCAGGCGCTTTCCGATCTGGAAAGCGCCCCGGATGCCCGTGCTACCTTATCGCTTCTGGATGCGGCCTATCATGCGCCGAAGGGCCATGTCATCGGGCTGACCGGCCCGCCCGGCGTTGGAAAATCCACCTTGGCCGCAGCCCTTGTGCGCCATTGGCGCTCTATGGGCGAAAGCGTGGGGGTTGTCGCGGTTGATCCATCGTCGAAAATTGGTGGCGGATCGCTGTTGGGCGACCGGATGCGCATGGCCGCAAATCCCGAAGATCAAAATCTTTTCATCCGGTCCATGGCTGCTGGCGGGCAGTTGGGCGGATTATCGGAAAGTGCGTTTCCCGCCATTATCCTGATGCGCGCCTTGTTTGATCGGGTGCTGGTGGAAACGGTGGGGGTCGGGCAATCGGAAACCGATATATCCGGCGTGGCGGATAGCGTGGTGTTTTGCGTTCAGCCCGGTTCGGGGGATAGCCTGCAATTCATGAAATCCGGCATTATGGAGGTGCCAGATATGTTCGTGGTTACCAAGGCGGATCTGGGGGACATGGCGGCCAAGGCGGTGGCGGATCTGGAAGGGGCTTTGTCTTTGCGGCTGCATCCCGGCGATTGGGATGCAAAGGTGTTGCAAGTCTCGACTCTTGATCCGGGTCTGGGTATCGGCCCCTTGATCGCCGCGCTTGATGCCCATGAACATTGGCTAAAGACGCAAGGACGGCGGGATCTTAAACGCCGCGATCAAATGAGAAGCTGGGGCCATACCAATTTGCTTTTGCATATTGGGCGCGATGGTCTGGCTGCTCTTTCGGAAAAGTCGCTCAGGCAGCTGGACGGCGAAACGCCGTTCCAAAGTCTTTATCAATTGCGGATTTCGGTGCAGTTTCAAAGCCGTGAAACGCCTTCTTCCCCGGATTAGGGGCTGGCCTTATGGCTGATCCACAGGCGGTGGCAAGCGGTCGCGGATTTCCGACAGCCGATCATGGATGCTGAAAAATACAATATAGATTTCCATGATAATGCGCCAAAAAAGCACCCCAAGAACAAAGCCGATAACGCTTAACAGCATTTGTCCAAAGCCGGCACCCACATTGTGGCCCATGACCACAAAGCTGGTAAAGAAGGTGATCAGGGAGCCAAGGCTGATGAACGCCAGCCCGATCCAGTAAACCACCTTGATAACCGTTGGCGCGATCATCCGGTCGAAAGACAGAAATGTTTTCAGATTGATATCATGAGACATGACCGACCCCTTTCCCCATAAAGGTGAAGTGGATCATATTTTTATTTGAACGTCAACTTTACGTACAATATAGACGTTCGTTTTGAGACTGGTTAATCCATGAGCACATAAATGCTCAGGATCACCAATACAGCAATGACGGCCATGATAAGCAGCCGTTTATCGCCTTTTCGCATGGCGTCTTTGCGGGCTTTTTTGTTTGTCATAATGCTTCCCCAAAACAGATGCCTGTTATGGGGCGAAGTCTAGGCGGTGTTTCAAAGCCCGTCCAGCCATGATGGGTGCCGCACCGTTACCGCCTTGCCATCGGCCATCAATGCGGGGCCTTCAAGAGCCTCCATGCGCAAGAGGGCAATGGCTGCATTTTTATGGCTGGACCGGATGTCTCCTACGGTTTTGCCATCCTGTTCGATGGCCGTGCCGCTTTGTGGTGCGTCGCCGTCTATTTCGATGGGCACAAGGCGTTTGCGCACCTTGCCGCGGTGTTTGGTGCGGGCGGTCAGTTCTTGTCCCACATAACAGCCCTTGGAAAAATCAACGCCATTGAACACATCCAGATTGGCTTCCAATGCCAAAGTTTTTTCCGGCACAAAGTCGCGGCTGCCGTCGGTCATGCCCCGGCTCAGGCGGAGGCTTTCATATGGCTCCATGCCTTGATCGGTGAAGATCGTTGCCTTTTGGGGAAGAATGGCGCGCCAGCCCATTCCCTGATCGCGCGGATCGCAATAAAGAACCCCGTCTTCAAAGGCTTTCGCAGCGCCTGCCTTTGCCAAATCGCCAAAAACGGAATCATCGCGCTCGGTGCGGGGAATGGCCCATAGGGAAAAATCGTCGGACCGGTCGGTGATTTCGGCTTTTGCCCGCAGCCGGTACATCATCAATCGCCTGATCAGGTCGGTTTTGCGGCTCGATTCACAATCGAACAACAGGGCGTCTTGATGGGCTGTGATGAAAAAATCGAACAGCATTTTACCTTGCGGCGTTAAAAGAGCTGCATAAAGGGCGCGATCCGGCCCTACGGCAAAGATCGTATTGGTTAAAATGCCTTGCAGAAAATCCCGGCTATCGGGGCCTGTGATGCTCAAAACAGCGCGATTGTGCAATTTACAAGCGGCAATGGGCGTGGGCATGGGGGCTTCCTTGGGGTTTTCGGTTGGGGCTCACAGTTAAGCCTTCGTCGGGGCGATGTGAAGGGGCGAAAATATCCTTGCTTGAGGCAAAAGGGCGATCAGGCTAGACCCAAGGACAACCGCGTCGGAGATTAAGGGAACAGCCCATGAGCCAGACCGTCGATTTATGTATCCGCAATGCAACGCTCGTATCGCATAACGGGATCGGGAAGGCGGATGTGGCGGTGCGCGATGGCCGTATCGTCGCCATTGGTGATCTGAAAGGCACTTTGGCCGCGCAGGATATGGATGCAACCGGGCTTCATCTTCTGCCCGGCGTGATCGATACCCAGGTGCATTTCCGTGAACCGGGCAATGAACATAAAGAAGATCTGGAAAGTGGCAGCATCGCCGCCGTGATGGGCGGGGTGACGGCGGTATTTGAAATGCCCAATACCAAGCCGTCCACCTCTACGGCAGAGGCCTTGGCGGATAAGGTATCGCGCGCCCGTGACCGCATGTTTTGCGATTTCGCCTTTTATGTGGGGGCAACCGGCGACAATGCAGCGGCACTGGCCGCTTTGGAGCAAGAAGAGGGGTGCTGTGGCGTCAAGGTGTTCATGGGCTCGTCCACCGGCGATCTTCTGGTCAGCGACGATGCGGCTTTGCTGCGGGTCCTGCAATCGGGGCGCCGGCGGGTGGCCATCCATGCAGAAGATGAAGAGCGGCTGAATGCACGGAAATCCGTGTGTCGGGCCGATGATCCTTCCAGCCATCCGGATTGGCGCGATGTGCAAACGGCACTTTTGGCGACAAAGCGTATTGTGGGCTTGGCGCGCCGGGCCGGGCGGCGCATCCATGTACTGCATGTGACCACGGCAGAAGAAATGGCGTTTCTTGCTGAAAACAAGGACATCGCCAGCATCGAAGCCACACCCCAGCATCTCACTTTGGCAGGGGAAGACTGTTATAAGCAACTTGGGACCTATGCCCAGATGAACCCGCCCATTCGTGAGGCACGGCACCGCGACGCCTTATGGGAGGCGGTGGCCGATGGTCGGGTGGATGTGATCGGCTCGGACCATGCGCCCCATACGCGGGAAGAAAAGGCCAAAGCCTATCCGGCATCACCATCGGGCATGCCCGGCGTGCAAACGCTTTTGCCTTTGCTTCTGACCCATGTGGCGCAAGGCCGGTTAAGTTTGGAACGGCTGGTGGATCTGACCAGCCATGGGGCCAACCGGTTGTTCAATCTGCGCGATAAAGGCCGTCTGGCGGTCGGTTTTGACGGGGATTTCACGCTGGTGGATCTCAAGAAAAGCTGGACAGTGGAAGAAACCTGGCTTGCCGCCCGGTGCGGGTGGAGCCCTTTCACCGGCATGCAGATGACCGGCAAGCCCACAGCCACCATTGTGCGCGGCCGGATCGTGATGCGTGAAGACGAGCTTGTGGGGACAGCGGGCGGCCGTCCTGTCCGCTTTCAGGAAACGATCCGCCCGCAAGGTGATGAAGCACTTATGAAACGGGCTTGAAGCTTACAGGGCTTCGGGCCGGGTGTTTTTATCGCCCCAGGCCAGGAAGAAACCGTTTTTGAAGCCGGGCTTGTAATAGCCGAAATCGGCACCTTGTTCATCAACCATACGGCCACCTGCCGCCAAAAGCACGGCATGGCCCGCGGCGGTATCCCATTCCATGGTGGGGCCAAGGCGCGGATAAATATCCGCCTCTCCGGTGGCCACCAGACAGAATTTCAAGGAGCTGCCGATGGAAACCAGCTCCGCATCGGGATATTTCGCCAGATAGGCATCGGTTTCGGCATTGCGGTGGGACTTGCTGGCGACGATTTTCGGTTGCGAAGGGCAGGGGCGGGTGCTGATGGCGCGTTTTTCGGTGATCTGGTCCTCGCCGGATATGACCGCCTGCCATGCGCCTTTGTCTTGTTCGCCCACAAACAGCCGTCCATTGGCCGGGCAATAAACGATGCCAAAGGTGGGAGCGCCATTTTCAATCAGGGCGATATTGACCGTAAAATCCTGCCCGCCCTTCAAAAATTCTTTGGTGCCATCCAGCGGGTCCACCAGCCAGAAGGGGCCATCTACCTGGTCGGGTAGCCCCCCCGCTGCGGCTTGTTCTTCGGCGATGATCATCACATCGGGTGTTAGTTCTTTAAGAACAGCCAGAATCACCCGTTCGGCGCGTTCATCCGCCAAGGTTACCGGAGATTTATCGTCTTTGGTGCGTACGGTGATCCCGGCGCGGGCCACGGCCATGATTTCATGCCCGGCTTTGATACACACATCAATGAGGGGATTTGTCAGGGCAGTTTTTTGCATGGCGAAGTCCTTGAAGGCTGTCGAATGATTGAAATTGGCTATGAAAGTGGATGGAGTGTTGTAGAATCTTGTTCCAAGATGCAACAACCAGATAATTTTACGCGATGCGTGCCAGTTTATTTCGGGGGAGAGTGGAATGTCGTCGGTCAGTTTTGCGGCATTGTTATGTTCACGTTTGTGCCATGATCTTGTCAGCCCTGTGGGGGCTTTGTCCAATGGTCTCGAGATTTTAGCCGACGAGCATGATGATGCGATGCGCGATCAGGTGCTGTCGCTTTTGGATCAAAGCGCCCGCCAAACGGCCAACCGACTGCAATTTTTCCGCCTGGCCTTTGGGGCTGGCGGCGGATTTGGACAAGTTGTCGATCCCAAAGAAGGGGAAAAGGCGTTAAATGCCTTTTTGCAAGATTCCAAAATTACATTGGAATGGAATCTCGGCCTTCAGAATATGCCGAAAAATGCGTTGAAGCTGCTTCTTAATTTGGCCCTTTTGGCCGGAGAAGGGCTTATTCGCGGCGGGGTGATCCGGGTGGAGAGTTCGCCGCATGAAAACGGGCATTTGCTGGAAATCACCGCATCTGGCCCGCGGCTCATCTTTTCCGATGCCTGTCGTGCCGCTTTGGAAGGGCGTCTTGATGAAGACGCGCTGGAACCACGCACGGCACCGGCCTATTTGGCGGGAATTGTGGCAAAAGAGTTGCCCACGAAGCTGGATGTTGAAATGCCGACAGCGGAAAAGATTATCTTTCGCGCTTCCTTTATCTAAAAGACGGCTTTTAAGGCTGTTTTTTTGTGAAATCGGGCAGGGCACAAGACCGGCGTTCCGGCTTGGTCTGCCCGATTTCGTGTTTTCACGGATTCGTGATTTTTGTCTGGTTTATGTCTAATATTTTACAGCTTTTTAATTGTTTGCGGCGATTTTGAAGAACGCTGAAAATCTCTCCTTTCCCTGTCATGGTGGGGGAGAGCACCAAGGATCGCTCGTCTTCTCGTCGCAAGGATATGCCGTATGGATGATCTTCTTAATGAGTTCCTGACCGAAACCGCAGAAAGCATTGATGTTGTTGATGTGGAATTGGTGAAATTGGAGCAGGATCCAAATAACAAGGAGGTCTTGGATAATATTTTCCGTCTTGTGCACACCATCAAGGGGACCTGTGGTTTCCTGGGGTTGCCACGGCTTGAATCTGTTGCCCATGCATCGGAAAATGTTCTTGGGAAGTTCCGCGATGGCGAGCTGAGCGTTACCCCGTCTGCGGTGACGGTGGTTTTGGAAAGTCTGGACCGGATCAAGGAAATCCTCAGCGGGCTTGAAGCCACAGAGCAAGAACCGGAAGGCGATGATGGGCCGCTGATTGGCAAGCTGGATCAAATTGCCGAAGGCGGAGAGCCGGAAGCAGCGGCAAAGCCGGCATCCGAACCGGATCTGGAAATCGTGCCAACCCTTGGTCGGGCCTTGAAGCCGGGCGAAGTGGCGCTGGATGAATTGGAACGCGCCTTCATGGAGGCGCCCGGCCCCGATGATGATGTGGCGGCCAATGATGACGGGCAGGCGGTTTCTGCGGGCAATGAAAGCGCTGGCGGTCGCCTTTATGAACGGGCAGGGGGCGATGATACCATTGCCGTTATGGCACATCTTTTAGCCAAGCGTTTGCCCCGCCATGCAAAGCTGGGCAGCTTTTTTGAAGGCATTGATGACAATTTGCGCCAAGCGAAATTTTCCGGCCTTTTGACCTCTTTGTTCAAAGACGATGAAAACGCGGCCAACAATGTGATGGCTTCGATCATATCGGTGCCGGGCTTCGGGCATGAAGAATTCGATCTGTTCGCTGCAGAAGCCAAAGCCGTTTTTGAAGAAGTGCGGCTGGCCAATGATGTGCGCGACGATGCGGCCATGTGTCTGGAATTGATCCGCGATGCTGCCCTTGAAGGATCGCGTAAGAATGCGCCGTCCCAAAAAGAGACCAAAGCCGCTGCAGGGGCCGCGAATGAAGATGCGGCCCGTGGCGGTTCCGTGGAAAAACGCACGTCGCAATCCATTCGTGTGTCGGTGGATCTTTTGGAAGATCTGATGAATATGGTCAGCGAACTGGTGCTGACCCGCAATCAGCTTTTGCAGATGGTGCGCGAAAAGGAAGACAACGAATTTACCGTCCCCATCCAGCGCCTGTCGCAAACCACCACCGAATTGCAAGAAGGGGTGATGAAAACCCGCATGCAGCCCATTGGCAATGCCTGGGCGAAGCTGCCGCGTATCGTGCGCGATTTGGCCGTCGATCTGGATAAAAAGATCGAGCTGGATATGCGTGGCGCGGAAACCGAGCTTGACCGGCAAGTGCTGGAACTGATCAAGGATCCGCTCACTCATATGGTGCGCAATTCCGCAGATCATGGCATCGAAACCCCTGCCGAGCGCGTGGCGATGGGCAAGCCGGATCATGGCACCATCGTTTTGAATGCGTTCCATGAAGGCGGGCATATCATCATCGAAATTCGTGATGATGGCCGTGGCATTGCCGCCAACAAAATTCGCAAGAAAGCGTTGGAAAAAGGGCTGGCAACGGACGCCGAGCTGGACGATATGTCCGAAGCGCAGATCCAGAAATTCGTGTTCCATGCGGGCTTTTCCACCGCTGCGGCTGTTACCAGTGTGTCGGGGCGTGGCGTTGGCATGGATGTGGTGCGAACCAATATCGAAAAGATTGGCGGCACCATTGATATGACCTCGGTAGAGGGCAAAGGGACCACGTTCCAGATCAAGATCCCGTTGACCTTGGCCATTGTGTCGGCCCTGATTGTCGAAGCCTCCAGCGAGCGTTTTGCCATTCCGCAAATCAGCGTTCTGGAGCTTGTGCGGGCCGCGGATGGCAGCGACCACAAGATCGAGCGGATCAAGGATACGCCGGTTCTGCGCTTGCGTAACCGGCTGTTGCCGCTGGTCTATCTCAACAAAATCCTCGGCTTCGATTCATCGGAAGGGAAAGGCGAAGACGCCGCGTCCGATGATTTCATCATTGTCTCTCAGGTTGGCGCCTTCACCTTCGGGATCGTTGTCGATCAGGTGTTTGATACCGAAGAAATCGTGGTGAAGCCTGTTGCGCCGATCTTGAAGGATCTGTCGATCTATTCAGGGAATACCATTCTGGGCGATGGCTCTGTGATCATGATCCTTGACCCCAATGGTATTGCCGAAAATGCCAGCTCCAGTGTGGCTGGCGAAAACAATGCGGTCGAAGAAAAAACGATGGTGGAAAATCTGACCATCAATGATGAATCGGAATCCTTGCTGTTGTTCCGGGCTGGCGAAAATAGCCGCAAGGCTGTTCCTTTGCCGCTGGTGGCGCGTTTGGAAGACATCGAGGTGGACAAGATCGAAATGTCCGATGGCCGCCATGTGGTGCAATATCGCGGGGCCTTGATGCCGATCGTTTTGGCCGATGGTTTGACCGGGCTTCGCACGGAAGGCCGTCAGGCGGTTCTGGTCTTTACCGATGGCGATTATACCATGGGTCTGGCGGTGGACGAGATCCTCGACATCGTGGAAGACCACGCGGAAATCAAAATCGTTTCGGGCAAGCCGGGCATGATCGGATCGGCGATCATTGGCGAAAAGGCCACAGAAGTGATCGATGTGGCCTATTATCTGGCGCAAGCTTTTGATGATTGGCTGAAATCGCGGGATCAGAACACCGATGTTGCCCCCACGCGCGGCACCCGTGTCTTGCTGATCGACGACAGTGCCTTCTTTAGAAATATGTTGAAGCCCTTGCTGAAGGTGGCGGGCTATAGCCTTGTTTGTGTGGATCATGCGCAAGCGGCTTTGGATTTGCGGGAAGAGGGCGAAACATTCGATCTGATCATTTCCGATATCGATATGCCGGGCATGGACGGGTTTGAACTGGCGCATATTCTGAAAAAGGATGGCCGTTGGGCCGATACCCCGTTGGTTGCCTTGTCCAGTTTCTCAAGCCCCAAACATCTTGAGCGCGGACGGGCTGCAGGCTTCAACGATTATATTGCGAAATTCGATCGGAAGGCGCTTTTGGAAAGCCTGTCTCAGCAGATCAAGCTGCATGACGATGCGGCCTGAATTGAATTACATTACAAGGAGGACTGAGAATGGCTTCTTCCCTTGGGCATGAATTTGTCACGATGCGCCTTGAGGGGCAGCTTTTGGGGATTCCCGTATTGGCTGTTCAGGATGTGTTGAGCGCGCAAAAGATTACGAGCATTCCTTTGGCTCCGGGCTGGGTGGCTGGTGTTTTGAACCTGCGCGGGCGTATCGTCACGGCCATCAATATGCGGGAACGCATGGGCTTTGGGCCGCGTGCCAATGGTGGTAAGGATATGAGCATTGTTGTGGAATTCCACGGCGAGCCATATAGCTTACAGATCGACAGAGTTGGCGATGTGCTGAATCTGGAAAATGAGACGATGGAAAAAAATCCGGTAACCATGGACCAGCGGTGGAGAGAGGTCAGCCGGGGAATTTATCGTCTTGATGGGGAATTGCTCGCAATCCTTGACGTTGAAAGGGTTTTGGGCAGCGCAGAAGGCGCGGTGGCGGCATGATTATGTCGGCATTTTATGGAAACGGAGCTGGTCTATGAAATCCTGCCTCGTGGTTGATGACTCGAAAGTCATTCGTCGAGTCGCACGGCGTATTCTTGAAGAACTGGATTTTTCCATCGAAGAGGCCGTGGATGGCAAGGATGCTTTGGGGGCCTGCGAACGGATGTCGCCCGATGTGGTTTTGCTGGATTGGAATATGCCGGTCATGGATGGCTTGGAATTTCTGAAGCAAATTCGGGGGCGGTCGGATCTTCGTCAGCCTGTGATTGTATTTTGCACCACTGAAAACGATATGAACCATATTCGCCTAGCGATGGAAGCCGGGGCTGATGAATACATCATGAAGCCTTTCGATCGTGAAATTATCGAAGCCAAATTTGCTCAAGTCGGATTGATGTGAGCCAGCCGGATGTCTGCCTGTGTCAGTATCGTTGAATAGTTCTGTTCGTTCTTCGAAAGCCGGTGAAACGGCTGCGCCCTTTCGTGTTATGGTGGTGGACGACAGTGCCGTTATCCGCGGTTTTTTAACGCGGTATCTGGAAGAAGACGGCACGATTAAAGTGGTTGCAACCGCATCAAACGGTTTGATGGCGCTGCGATCTTTGGAAACGGCGAAACCGGAAGTGGTCGTCCTCGATATTGAAATGCCGGTGATGGACGGCATGACGGCCTTACCCAAAATTTTGGAAGCCGACCCACAGGTGAAAGTGGTGATGGCGTCCACGCTGACCCGCAAGAATGCGGAAGTGTCCCTGCGTGCCTTGCAGATGGGGGCCGCCGATTATGTGCCCAAGCCGGAAACCACGCGGGCGGTGAATGCCAATATCGATTTCCGCCAGGAGCTGGTGGAAAAGGTAAAGGTTTATGCGGCGGCACGGCGGCGGACGCGGCGAGAGGATATGCCCGGCGGCAAAGTTCCCGGCGGTGTTCCGTCTTTGCGGGAAGGGGCGGCGAAAGCACCGGCACCGCGGGCGCGGGCCAATTATACGGTGGTTGCACGGCGCAGCGAGGATGCGGCCCCAAAGCCCGTGCGGATGGCTGCCCCGAATGGGGAGCGGCAAATTGTTTTGCGGCCACCTTCCAAAAGCAAACCCGATATTCTGGTGATCGGGTCTTCCACCGGCGGTCCGCAGGCTTTGATCAAGCTGATCGGTGGCATCAAGGATGCGGTCCGGTACACCCCGATTTTGGTGGTGCAGCATATGCCGGCCACCTTCACATCCATTCTGGCGGATCATTTAGGACGGGCATCGGGCCTTCCATCCTCGGAGGCGCAAGATGGCGACCCTTTGCTGCCGGGGCGTGTTTATGTGGCGCCGGGCGATTATCATATGACAGTGCGGCGTGATGGAGCCCGGACGGTTTTGGGGCTTGATCAAAACCCGCAAGAGAATTTCTGTCGGCCGGCTGTGGACCCCATGTTCCGCAGCGTGGCTGGTATATTTGGGGCACGGGCATTGGCGGTGGTTTTGACAGGTATGGGACATGATGGTTTACGCGGAGCGCGTGATCTCGTCGGGTCTGGTGCCACGCTGATTGCACAAGATGAAGCATCGAGCGTTGTATGGGGAATGCCGGGAGCCGTGGCAACGGCAGGATTGTGCAGCGCAGTGGTGCCGCTATCGGACATGGCGGGGGTCATCGTCAAAAGCCTCGGAGGCGGCCTATGAAACCGCAAGATTTCGATTTCCTGAGTAGTTTATTGCGGCGCCGGTCTGGCCTGACTTTAAACCCGGACAAGGTGTATTTGCTGGAATCCCGCTTGACGCCTTTGGCGCGTCGTTCGGGCATGGAAAGCCTCGATGGTCTGATCGCAGAGTTGCGGAAATCCGCATCTGAACAGCTTATGCGTGATGTGACCGAAGCGATGACCACCAATGAGTCCTTCTTCTTTCGGGACCGCACGCCGTTTGATTTGTTTCGGGATCAGGTGCTTCCCATGTTGCGTCAGCGCCGTGCGGCGACCAAAAAGGTGCGGATCTGGTGTGCTGCCTGTTCAACGGGCCAGGAACCTTATTCCCTTGCCTTTGTGTTGAAGCAGCAAGAGGCGCAATGGCGCGATTGGAAATTCGAGATTATCGGTACCGATATCGCGCGTCCGGTTCTGCAAAAAGCCAAAGAGGGCATCTATTCCCAATTCGAGGTGCAAAGAGGGCTGCCGATCCAGCTTTTGATGAAGCATTTCAAGCAGGAAGGGGATGTGTGGCGCTTGTCGGAAGATATTCGCAAAATGGTCACCTTCCGCGAATTCAATCTTCTGGATAATTTCGCTGCCCTTGGGAAGTTTGACGTGATCTATTGCCGGAATGTGCTGATTTATTTCGATCAGTCCACCAAATCCAATGTGCTGGAACGGATGCGGAAAATCTTGCCCGATGATGGGGCCTTGTTCCTTGGCGCTGCGGAAACGGTTTTGGGGATTACCGATAAATTCCGTCCGGTACGGGGGCAGCGCGGCATGTATCTGCCATCTGATGCCGACCAGAATCTGATGGCACCGGCCAGCTAAGGCCGTTGCTTCAAGCGGAACAGGCTGCACTTCGCGGCTTATTGTTTCCCTGTGGGAAATTGTTTGTGCGGATATTGGCTCTCCTAAGCACTGATTGAACCGATTATATTATCTCTTGCTGTAAATGAAGCCCCGGCCGGAGATTGAAACATGGCTTACCGCACCGTTTTCAAACATATTCGCCCAAGACCTGTGAGCGATGGCGCAGGGGTGCGCATCAAGCGCCTGATCGGTACGCCGGATCTGGATCATGTGGATCCGTTTTTGCTGGTGGATGAATTCGGGTCGGAAGACGGGGCCGATTATATCAAGGGCTTCCCCCCACACCCCCATCGCGGCATTGAAACCGTTACCTATATGCTGGCGGGCCATATGCAGCATCAAGACAATCAGGGCCGCTCTGGCGATTTGGGGCCGGGCGATGTGCAATGGATGACAGCCGGACGGGGCATTATCCATTCGGAAATGTCGCAACAGGAAAATGGCCTGATGCGTGGCTTTCAGATTTGGGTCAATCTACCCGCCAAGGATAAACTGTGCGCGCCGCGTTATCAGGATATCAAAAGCGACGACATTCCGGTGACAGAGCCGGTGCCGGGCATAAAGGCGCGGGTGATTGCCGGGCAATTCAATGGCCTTGTCGGTGCGGTTACGGGCATTGTCGCGAAACCTTTGTATCTGGATTTATCCTGGGAGGCAAAAGGCGCATTGGAGATAGCTTTGCCCCATGATCACAGCGCCTTGTGCATTGTTTGTGAAGGCAGCCTGTTGGTGGCGGGCGATAGGGTGCCGAAGGGTGATCTTGCGGTTCTAAGCGCAGGCGACGGGGTGCATCTTGAGGCAGAGGCCGGAACGCAAGCCTTGCTTTTGGCCGCGCAGCCTTGGCATGAACCCATCGCACGGCATGGCCCCTTTGTGATGAACAGCCGCGCTGAATTGGTACAGGCTGTGCAGGATTATCAGGCAGGCCGGTTCTAGGGCGCAAACCCGTAATGGCGGCCATTATGGGTTTGCAGCCTCGCGCTTTGGAAAAACAATCGTACAACCACTCTCTTTATCTGTAGATTCGGGGTTGGCGATGATCTGAAGCAAGGGGGGCATATGGACCTGACATTTCTTGGGGCGGTTGGTACGGTTACCGGGTCCAAATATCTTTTGGAGGCCGGTGGCAAGCGCATCCTGATCGATTGCGGGTTGTTCCAAGGCTATAAACAATTGCGCTTGCGTAACTGGGCCCGTTTGCCGGTATCTCCCAAAAGCATTGATCTGGTGATTCTCACTCATGCCCATATCGATCATTCCGGCTATTTGCCCTTGCTGGTCAAAAATGGTTTCAAGGGGCGGGTTTATGCAACGCCGGGAACATGCGATCTGTGCAAGATATTGCTTCCGGATAGCGGTTTCTTGCAGGAAAAAGATGCGGAATTTGCTGCCCGTCATGGCTATTCAAAACACAAATCCGTCAAGCCTTTATATACCCGGATGGATGCGAGAAAGGCGCTCGATCATTTGCATCCGGTCGCTTTTCATAGGCCGCAATTGGTGGAAGACGATATCTCCGTGGTGTTTTACCCTGCGGGGCATATTTTGGGCGCCGCCATTGTCGAGCTGACCATAGCCGGTCGTGTTTTGGTATTTTCCGGAGATTTGGGACGTCAGGAAAGCCCGACCATGCTTCCTCCCACGCCTATAAGCCATGCGGATTATCTGTTGGTGGAATCCACCTATGGCAATCGCTTGCATGATGGTGGCGATGCGGAACAGACCCTGGCCGATGTGATCGCACGCACTGCGGCGCGTGGCGGAACGGTTGTGGTTCCGTCATTCGCTGTGGGGCGTGCGCAGACATTGCTTTTTTATCTGGCGCGGCTCAAGGAACAAAAGCGTATCCCCGATTTGCCAATTTATCTTGATAGCCCCATGGCCATCAATGCCACAGAGCTGTTCTGTCGCCATATCGGGGAGCACACATTGTCGGCACAGGATTGCCAACGCATTTTTTCCACAGCCCATTATGTGCGGGAAGCGGAGGAGTCGAAATCTTTAAACAAGGATAGCATGCCCAAGGTCATTTTGTCTGCCAGTGGCATGGCAACGGGTGGGCGGGTCTTGCACCATTTGAAGCATTATCTGCCCGATCCACGGAACAGCGTTTTGTTCACGGGCTTTCAGGCCGGGGGAACCCGGGGGGATTCATTGGTTTCCGGCGCGCGGAGCATCAAAATCCACGGATCTTATATTCCGGTCGAAGCTGAAGTGAATGTTTTGTCCATGCTATCGGCCCATGCGGATGCCGATGAACTGATGGTGTGGCTTGGGCATTTCAAAGCGCCACCGAAATGTACGTTCATCACCCATGGAGAGCCGGCGGCGGCAGATGCCTTGCGTCACCGGATCGAAGAGACGTTGGGTTGGAAAACCCATGTTCCCGATTATCGTGAAACGGTGGCCCTGCGCTAAAAGGGCAAGGCCACCGGATGTTTTAAAAAGCGATCAGTGGGCCGAGGCGGCTCTGCGCGGTGCACTGCGCCGATTGGCTGGGCCACGGGGTTTCGCACGGCTTTGCGAAGGGCCGGTATTGGGGCGCCAACCGGTTTTCTTGCGGCCACCGCCACCACGGCCTGATTTGGCTTTGCGCGGGATATCCGCCAAAGCGGGAGGCGTGCCACCGGCCAGTGTCAGCGGACGCTTGGTCAGATGCTCGATATCCTTGAGCAAGGGATATTCCGACGCATCGCAAAAGCTGATGGCAATGCCTTGGGTTCCGGCGCGGGCCGTGCGTCCAATACGATGCACATAGCTTTCCGGTTCATGGGGCAGATCGAAATTCACCACATGGGTGATATTGTCCACATCAATGCCGCGGGCGGCAATATCGGTGGCCACCAGAATACGGGCACGGCCATTACGGAAGCTGGATAAAGCCCGCTGGCGTGCGCCTTGGGATTTGTTGCCATGAATGGATTCAGCGGAAATGCCAGCGCGTTCAAGCTGTGTGGCGATTCTGTCGGCACCATGTTTGGTGCGGCTGAAGACAATCACCCGCTGCATGTCCGGATCTGCCAGCATCTTGGTGAGATAGGCGCGCTTTTCGTTCTGCGCCACATGATGGACCCGCTGGTCGATGCGGTCCACCGTTATCGTTTCCGGGGTCACTTCCACACGCACCGGATCTTTCAGGATCTCGTCGGCAAAGCGCTGGATGGTGGTGGGCATGGTGGCGGAAAACAGCAAGGATTGCCGTTGCTTGGGCAAAAGGGCGACAATTTTGCGAATGTCGTTGATGAAGCCCATATCCAGCATGCGGTCCGCTTCATCCAGAACAAGGAAGTTACACGCATCAAGGCGCACATGCTTTTGGTTGATCAGATCAAGCAAGCGGCCCGGCGTTGCAATCAGGATATCCAGCCCGCGCGATACATCGCGCACCTGACGGCCAATGGGCACACCGCCCACCACAACGGCTTGGGAAATCCGGCGGCCCTTGGAAAATTGCCGAATGGCTTCGGAAATCTGCTGGGCCAGTTCGCGGGTCGGGGCCAAAACAAGCGCCCGTGTGCGACCCGGTTTCAAGGCGGCGGGCTCTTCGGTCAGTAAATGCACAAGAGGCAGGGAGAAGGCGGCGGTTTTGCCGGTGCCCGTCTGGGCAATCCCCAGAACATCGCGCCGCTCCAGAAGCGAAGGAATGGCCTGAGCCTGAATAGGAGTGGGGGAGGTGATGTTAAGTTTTTCAAGATTGGTCGCGATACCTTTGGCAATGCCAAGGTCAAAAAAAGTCGTGTTCGTCACGTAGATATACTTTCTACACCAAACGCCCCGCCATCAATGGCGGACGTACGGCGCTCTGCCGTAGCCCACACGCATCCGGGCTATGGAAATTATTATGAAAAAATCTCGGGATGAATGGTCGCAAAACAAAGGCGACGGTTCGCGTGATCGCGAGAAATACGCCCCCTATATGCAGGGCGGAGCCCCGACTGTCAATGCTCATGACAGTCGAGGCTCCGATTGGTCTTTTAAGAAGATGGTCGCCTAGGCCGCGTTTTTGTTGTTATTCAGCGTATTGAGATAGCTTTCCACCTCGCCGCGCAAGCCCGAAGCAATGGAAATAAGCGCTTGCGACAGTTCCGATACATGCGAGGCGCTGCTGCCCGATTGCTGGATTTCGCGCACCACACTGACGATCATTTCGGAAATGCCCGATGTACTGTCGGCGGCTTCCGCAATGGAGCGGCTGATTTCATCGGTAGAGGCTTGTTGCTCTTCGATAGCGGCGGCCACGGCCGTAGACACTTCGTCGATCCGCCCGATGGAGGACCCGATTTCATCCACCGCAGAGGCGGTTTCCCGGCTGGCGGAATGGATCTCGTCAATCTGGCGGGAGATGCTTTCCGTGGCTTTTTGCGTTTCGCCGGCCAAAGTACGCACTTCCGCCGCCACAACGGAGAAGCCGCGCCCTGCTTCGCCGGCGCGGGCCGCTTCGATGGTGGCATTGAGCGCCAAAAGATTAGTCATATCGGCAATTTCGTCGATCAGTCCCACAACGCGGGTCACTTCGGCAACCAGATCCACCATCCGCATGGCGGTTTGTTTGACGCGGCCTTGTTGGGCCACGGCTTCACTGGTGACACGGGTTGCCGCAGCGATCTGGGAAGCAATTTCTTGAACCGAGGCCGCCATTTGCGCTGCAGCCGATGCAACGCTTTGGGCATGGGACGACGCGGTTTCCGAGGAATTGGATACATCGGAAGCCGTGTTTTGCGATGTGGTGACCGCATTATTCATAGTGGTGGAGGCATCTTCCAATTCATGGGCAGAGGCCACAACCTGATCCAAAGAGGAAAACACCCGGCCTTGCAACAGATCGATCACCGCTTCGGCCATTTGGCGTTGCTGTTCTGCCTGTTGGGCCAGCTCGGCTTGTTGGCGTTCTTCTGCGGCCCGGCGCTCCGCTTCTGCCCGCCGACGTTCGGCTTCGCGGGCTTCGCGCTGGGCTTCGCGTTCGGTGTTCATCTGTTCGATCTTGATGGCATTCTCTTTGAAAATCATCACGGTGCGGGCCATATCGCCCAGTTCACCGGGATTGTTTCGATAAGGAATGTCGTCGTCGTTATTGCCCTGAGCCAAGGCCATCATCGCAGTGGTGATGTTCCGGATGGGCGTAACGATCGCTTTTAAGGTTGTGACCAGAATCAGCCCTGCGCAGGACAAAACCACCGCCAAGGTGACCAGGCTCAGAACAGATGCCAGACGGCTATCCGCATCAACCTTCAAAGCGGCTTCGGCAGCAAAGGCCCGGCTGCTTTCCAGCACATCGCGGATGATTTGGTCATTTTCCGAAATCAGCGTGCGGGCCTGTGCCATCAAGGCATCACCAGCTGCACGTTCCTCCGTCATATATTCCATCAAAGCATCAAGAGAGAGCTTTTCGATCTGCATGGCATTGGCGATCAGGGTGTCTCTGTCGTCGCCTTTCAACGCATCGAGCGTTTGCACGCCCTCGCGGAAGGTTGCCAGGCTGGTGCTGGCATTTTCTTCCGCTTCACTGGACAAGCTATTGGCCAAATCTGCGAACCAGTATTTCATGTCGCTGAAGGCCTGATGCACGCGGTTTGTGCGATCCAGAATATCCAGATAGGACATTTGTTCGGTAATGGCTGTGCGGCTTGATGCAATTTGGAATTGCACCACCAACAAGCCGCCTGTGGAAAACGCTGCCAAGACACCGACAAGGAGAAGGGTCTTTCCTTTGATGGAAAGGGAGGAGAGGGCGCGTGAGAGCCGGGTTAACATCTCAAATCTCCATGTCGAATTAATCGCTGAAGGTCAGCAAAACTTTTACAGTATCGGGTGCCGAGGCCGCTTCTTCTGCGCTAACGATGGCAAAGCCCCCCTCGAATTTGCCAATCAGACGAAACAGGATGCGTTCCGAGCCCACTTCCCGGGGCGGTGTTTCCCCTTTGGTTTGCTTCACGCGGGTCCAATGGTCGGTTACCGCCGTCGGGCTCATTTTCAGAATGTTATTTATAAAGGCCGTTTGCGCAGGCGATCCCCCTTCACGGGCGAAGGGGTCCGCATGCAGCCCGTTGGGCCAGTTTGACAGCTCTTTTAGATAAAGCTGGCGAATGGTGTCCACCGCTGCATCACCGCTCAATTCCGTGGGGTTGGCCTTATTGACCAACACCACATAATCGGCCGCCCATCCCTTTGTTGCCATGGTGCCACCAAGGCCCAATGCGGCAACAAGGCTCAAAGAGCGCAGGATTTGAGAAGAAAGTCGTTTCATATCCTTGCCCCCTTAAAATGAGAATGTTGCGGAAAGCTGATAGTTCTCAGCATTGGCCTGTTCAAACCCTCCGCCGGCGTCGAAGCGGTTGAGACGGGCGATGGCGCGCAGATGCACTTGCGGAACGGGCTTGAAGGTAAGTCCCACGGCATGTTCTTTGCGGTCTCCTTCATCGGTGCCATCATCCAGGAAATCAAAGCGATAAAACGCTGTCCAGCCTTCGGCGAAACGCCATGCAGGCTGGGAATAGAAAGCCAGTCGATCGCCACCCAAGTCTTCATCGGTGATGAAGAGCTCGTTTTTCCACTGGAAGGCTCCCTTATCATAAAGCAGGTCGGCGCCATAGAGCACATAATCACTATCGGCCCCGTCCCGGCGGCCGCCGCCCAGATTGGCCCCTATGGTGACACCTGTATCGCCAAAGCTCCAGAATGCGCGACCACCATAATTCACGCTGTCGCTGTTTTCTGTGTAGGTGCCGGCATATACGGAATATCCCAATGTGCCGTTAATGCCGTTGGGCTTATACACTTGCCCGCTGACTTTTGCGCCATTGATGAAATTGGAAAAGATCGTCTGGCCGCTGAAGGGGCGCAGGAATTGTGGCTGTTCAGGGTCCAGCAAAATGGCCGGGAAATGCTCGATATTGATAATGCCATGAGGTGTCAGGAAACGTCCCACATCAACGGTCAGGGCATCGCTATGTTCATAGGTGGCATAGGCCAGCATCAAAGGTGTTTTGTTGACGATGCTGAAATTCGGGTCCAGCCGGTTGCCGGGATCACCATAATTGACATCAGAGTCGCGCATGAAGGCCTGGCCTACGAACAAAGACCATTTGTCACTAAGCTGGGCGCTGGCCAGCAAACCGAAAAACAGCCGGTTCACTGCGAATTCGTCATTTTCCTGGCCGTCTACAAAGGTGGCCGCCGTATGGATGAAGCCACCCAGATCGAAGCTTTTGGCATCGAAGGCGCGCACAAGGGCGCGGCTGCCGACACGCTCGTCAATATCGAAGGCAATATCTTCCACATCATCGATGCGGGTATTGGCTTCTTCGACGGATGCCGCCACGGCATCAAGGCGTTCTGACAAGTCGATGGGTGTTAATCCATCCGCCGTGGCAGGGCTGGGCGCCGGGGCCACAGCCTGAGTGCTGTTCTTCAATGATTTGATCTCGGCGCTCAGATCTTGTACCACGCCGAGAACGCGTTCGAGCTGTTGCTCCAAGGCATCAATCCGCGCTTGTGCATCATCGGGGCTCTCTTGTGCCCATGCTGGCATAGCCGTGAGCACAATGGATAATAAAGCGCTGGTTGTCAGTAGATGTCGTTTGAAATAATCATTCTCTCCTTTAAGCAAAGAGAATATTCTTGTTTTCGTCGTCACGTGGAGCCCCTCCAGTTGTCGTATTTATGTGCCTATAAAGGCCTGCAAATGTTTAAAAAAATTTAATAAAAAAACGGGTCACCAAATAGTGAGGGAGCTTCACAAAGAGGATGGTTGCAATAAATGTCCAATTTGGAAGTGTTTTTTCAAATTCTTCAAATTTGAAATAAAAATATTATCTATATGTAATATATGATATTTTTTGAAAAAATATGCCCAAGAAAAGCATGAAACGAAGCGAGATGCGCAATTCTAGATGAGGAGCAGATGTGTCGGGGAATTCGCCTGTAAATATAGATGCTGACAGATTGTGTTGTCTGGGTATGACATGCTCGGAAATCTCGTCGCTTTTTAAAATCGCGCTGAGGGCGGTGCTCCTTACATTTTTTATTGCGATGTCCTGTGCTTCGGGGCGAGCGGATGCCCAAGAGTCCCCGATCAAGCGCGAACAAGCGCGTTCGGTAATTTCCTTCCAAAGTGAAAACGACCTTTATGGTGACGGTGAAGACCGTTGGTATACCAACGGTTTCAGGCTGGCGGTGGCGCTGGCCCCGCAAGACCGCCCCAAATCCTTTTCTTTTGTATCCGGTCTTTTGCCTTCCGGGGCGAAAAACGAGGATACGGACCTGTTCATGGCTGTGGGGCAAAGCATGTTCGCGCCTGCAGATATCACCATTAAAGAAAGGATTTTGGATGATCGGCCTTATGCGGGCTGGCTGTATTTTGAAGTCGGGGCGTCAGGGCAGGTGGGGAATATGCAAGAAACCCTCACATTGTCCGTTGGGGTGACGGGGCCGCCTGCCTTGGCGGAGCGCAGCCAGAAATTCGTGCATACGCTTACGGGCTCGCCTGAACCTCAAGGCTGGGAGTTTCAGATTGATGCGGAACCGACCTTGCAAATTTTCTATGAGCGGGCGTGGTTTTATGAAGTGGCGGATCTGTTCGGCCCGGTTTCTATGGATGTTTCGCCGCGTTTTGGCGCCAATCTGGGATCGGTGTTTATTGATGCCAATGCGGGCGTTATCGGCAGAATCGGGAATTTTCTTCCCCATGCTTTTCCGCCGCGCATCAATCCCAGCGCCACCGGTACCGGTAAAATTTTAAGGGCCAAGAAAACAGGCGTTGGCTGGTATATTTTCGGTGGTTTTGAAACACGGGCGGTGGCCCGCAATATGTTTCTGGATGGGGGTATTTTCGATAATGGCCACACGGTTGCCAAAAGACAGTTCGTGAACGAGATCAGTGCCGGAATTGCGCTGAGTTATGACCGCTTTGCCCTGTCATATAGCTATGTGCATCGGTCCCGTGAATTCGAGCTTCAAAGCGAGGCCCAGGCCTTTGGATCGATCAATCTCTCTATTGCCTTTTAGGTGCTGTGGAATAGGCTGGCGATCAGGCGAGGTTTTTGCGGCAATGCCTTGCCATAAGCCTAAAAGAAATATCTGACGAAAGATCTGAAGAAAGCCCAGAAAAAGCAATGGCACAATCGGCACGAAAACGCGTCTATCGGGCGGCCTTATGGGCGGGCGGCTGCCTGATCCTGTTTTTGGTGGCGGGTTTTCTGGCCAGTTCTTTTTTGCTGCGCATGGGGCTGACACAGGCATTGCTGCGTGCAGGGTTTGAACAGGTTGATATCCAGCGGGTGCAGATCCAGTGGGGCGAAGGCGTGCGGATTGGCCGGATTGCTTTGGGCCGTGCGGATGAAGCGCTGCTTTTCGATAGTACGGCGCGATTTGATCTATCCGATATAGTGGAGGGGCGCGTGCAATCCCTTGATATCCGGCGGATTCAGGCGGATGTGGCGGCCGATGCGGAAGGATCGCTCAATGTGGCGGGCTATCACCTTGCTATGCAAGGCCAATCGGACCAACCGTTTCTCTTGCCGCTGGATCGTCTGACCATCGGGACGGCGCATATTGCGTTGTCTCTCACCGGAACGGGGCCGGTGGAGGTGACGGTGGATGATGCGGCGCTGGAACAAACGGCCAAAGGCGCGCATCTGACCGCTGCGATCCATGCCCAGCATGATTTGGCCGTGATAGAGGGCGGCCTTTTGGCGGATTTGTCGCCAACAGGGGCGCTTCAAACCCTGCGTTTTGATCTGGCGCAAGGGGCAATGCAGGCGCAAGACGGCGTGGAAGGGCGTGTCAAGGGCTGGGCCATGCTGGATGTGCCGCACTCACGAATCGAGGCGGACCTTCGATTTGATGCGCCATCGGCCCATGCCACGTTGCGGATGTCCAATAAGGTGGGGGAACAGCAAGCCACCGGCCGATTAGAAGCCTCAAGCACGGATCTGGCCCTTTTGTCACCGATGCTGGCGGGGGGCGGCGAGATGGCGGGAGAGTTCGTGCTGGATTGGGCGGAGGAGTCCCCGATAGTCCGTATGGACGCGCTCTCCGCCCGATTGCGCGATCTCGGCTTTGAAGGCATGCATATCCCGACTTTATCCTATAAAGGCCGTATGGTGGGCAGCCAACAGGGTCTGCGCCTTGACGGGGCGCTTATGCTGGACGCGAAGGCTGTATTGCCGGATCTGCGTCTTGATGGCCTGCATCTGGATGCTCCGGCCATTGCCATAGAGGCAAACCGCGCTTCCCTACGTCTGTGGCATGAAGGATGTATGCTGGGCCGCATCACATATATGGACATCAGCGGTTATGGGGCCGGTCCATTGCAGGATATGTGTTTCAAAACACAGGGAAGCGACCCCTTATTGGTTTGGAATATGGACGATCAGAGCGGCAGGCTGGACATGATTGTGCCGGGCCATGCGTTTGCACTGGACATCAAGAACAAAGCGGGGGAAAGCCAAGCTCTGGAAGGCGCGCTGCCGCAGATCATTGTCGCCGCCAATGGGGGCGTGGAAAACGGGCTGACGGCCTCTATCGATCTTTTTGACGGGCAGGTGATTTCCGACGATTTGGCGCTGGTGGCCAGCGGGCTGTCGGGGCAGATTGTGGTGACAGACAAGGGTCTGCACCGTGCGGCTTTGGCGCTGGAAAAGCTGGCCAGCCTTGACCCCATGCCGGTCTGGGCACCGGTATCGCTGGATTTGAAGGCAACGCCCGGGAAGCAGGACGGGGTTTTTGCCTTTGAAGGCTGGGCATCGGACCTGCTTGGCATTTTTGTGCTGGAAGCTTCGGGCGAAGCCGGGCTTGTGGGGGGCGCGGCCCATTTGACGTTATATCCTGTGCAGTTTTTGCCCGATGTGGCGCAAATCGGCGATATCGCCCCTGCCTATGGGGATGTTTTCACCAATGTATCCGGCCTTTTGGGCTTTACGGGCGATTTGTCTTGGGGGGAGGATGGTGACATACGCTCGTCGGGGCATGTCTCCTTGACGGATGTGGCCTTTGAAACATCGGGGATGGCGGTGTCAGGCCTGAATAGCGAGATCGCGCTCCGGTCTTTATGGCCGCTGGATACGGCACCGGATCAACGATTGACCATCGACCAATTGATGGCGGGCGTGCCGTTGCAAAAAGGGGGAGCGGCCTTCCAGTTAACGGATAATACGCAGCTTTCCATCTCTGATCTGCATTTTTCATTGGCCGGTGGGCGGCTCTATACGGACTCGTTCATCATGGATTTATCCCGGCCGGGTGATCTTGTGGTGGTCTTGAACGCCGAAGGTGTACGGGTGACAGAGGTGATGATGATGGGTGGTGTGGATGGGTTGACAGGGGATGGATTGCTCAATGGGCGCGTGCCGGTTACCCTTGCTGCTGGCGGGCTGAAGGTAGAAGATGCGCGGCTTGAAGCCACAGACAATGGCGTTTTGCGGTATAATCCCGGTGACGTTCCCGGCTTTTTACAAGGGGAGGATATGCGCTCTCAAATGTTGCGCCAAGCCTTGCAGAACTTTCACTATAATGTGCTGAGCTTAAGTTTTGCAGGGGATTTTGCAGGCAGCCAAAGCATGCAACTGGCGGCGCGCGGAGCCAATCCGGATTTTCTCAATGGCCATCCCATCGAATTGAACTTTAATTTACAAGGGGCGTTGGTGGGAGCTGTGGAAAGCGCCATGGGGGCGGGCCGTTCGCAAAGCCTTGAAAGCCTTTTCAAGCGTACGCAAAAAGACAAACCTGCCGATAGTCCCCAATGAAGGGCCCTGAACATGAAGCCGTGGAGATAATGCCATGAGATCCAGATCGCGCAAATTTACTGCGTTGCCGCTTATTTGTGGGGCGGTGGCTTTGGCCGGGGCCTGTTCACCCACGGTGAAGCTGGAAGCCCCGGATGAACCGATCCGCTTTGATGTGAATATCAATATCACGGAACAAAAGCGGCTCGAAATTGACCGGGAATTGCTGGATCTGATCCGGCGTAATCCTGAATTATTTGGGGTGAAAGCGGAAGATCTGCCTGCCATACAGCCCCAAGAGCCACAAGGGAGTGACATGTAATGACTCTATGGAAAAAAGCCATTTTGGTTCTGGCCCTTGTGCTGATGGCCCCTCTGGCCCAAGCGCAACAGGGGTTGAGCCAGGCCAAGGCCAATGGATTGCTTGGCGAACGGCCTGACGGGTTGGTGGAAGCAGTGGCGACCCCCGATGCGGCTTTGTCTGCCTTGGTGCGAACTGTGAATGAGCAGCGCATGGCAGAATACCGCAAGATCGCTGCCGATACATCGGCGCCCCTTGCTGCGGTGCAGGCCCGCGCCGGCCGGCAGATTATCCAGTCTTTGCCCAAAGGCCAGTATTTCAAGGATGCGGCAGGGCGCTGGCGAAAGAAATAATCAGACGCCTGTTTTTATAAGCCTTCTTGAAAGCGTCCGGTTTGCTCCGGGCGCTTTTTTGATGTGCATCAAAGATTGACCCCCCCTTGTCTTTATGTATGACTTTTAAATCAATGGGGGATGGAAACGTGCAGCCAAATGGTGTGCTCATCACGGCCCGACAACGCGGCGAAACTTTGGCGCTGCTTGTGGGTGGCTTGTTTTTGCTGGCAAGCCTTGCCGAAATTCTTGCACCCATTTCCGATTATACGGCCGATCTGATTTGTCGCGGTATGACCGATGATGCACCGGTCAGCGGCTTTGCCCCATGCCATGCGGGGATCACCCGCGAGCAGGCATTTTCTTTGGCGGCCCCCGATCTGCGCGACGGATTCGCGCCCGGATCTGCATTCGAATTTGCATGTGTGTCTGCGACCGGTGGGGTGGTGGGCCTTTTATGGCGCAAGGCTGCCATCGGCTTCGTCAAGGCTTGGGTTCCACCATGAAAAAAGCAGAAACGGATCATGCGACAATCAGCACATCCAGCAATTTGATCTGGATCAAATTCGTGGGGCCCAAGGGGTGCCAGAAGAGCCTGAAGCGCCTGAAGCGCAAGGACCAAGGGAGAGACGACCATGGCCGGACATCAAACAGAGGCACAAACAAAGATGCCATTGAGCGCTTGGGGCATGATCGTAGCCCTTGGCGCAGGCAGCCTTTATTGGATTATCATCGCCATTTATGCGCTGGATACACCCATGCGCTTTCACGCCTTGTTATTCGCCGCAGCCTTTATTGCGGGGATCGCTGTTTTAGGGGACACCGCATCCAACGGCAAAGCGGATAAACGCGGTTATAATAACCAAATCGTGAAATATGGCGTCGTGGCCTCGGTATTCTGGGGCGTTGTCGGATTTCTTGTCGGCGTGGTGATTGCCTTCCAGCTTGCCTTCCCGCAACTGAATTTCGATACCAGCTTTCTCAATTTTGGCCGAATGCGGCCCTTGCACACCTCGGCGGTGATTTTTGCCTTTGGTGGCAATGTGTTGATCGCCACCAGCTTTTGGGTGGTTCAACGCACCAGCCGGGCGCGTCTTGCGGGCGATATTGCCCCATGGTTCGTGTTCTGGGGCTATCAGCTGTTCATTGTCATTGCCGCCACCGGTTATCTGATGGGGGTGACGCAATCACGCGAATATGCCGAACCGGAATGGTATGCGGATATTTGGCTGACCATTGTGTGGGTGACCTATCTTCTGGTGTTTCTTGGCACGCTGGCCAAGCGCCGCGAGCCGCATATCTATGTGGCCAACTGGTTCTATCTGGCCTTTATCGTGACCATCGCCATGCTGCATCTGGGCAATAATATGTCGGTGCCGGTGTCGATATTCTCGTCGAAATCCGTGGCGCTGTTTTCCGGTACGCAAGATGCCCTGATCCAATGGTGGTACGGCCATAATGCGGTAGGCTTTTTCCTGACCGCCGGCTTCCTTGGGATCATGTATTATTTCGTTCCCAAACGCGCCGAGCGGCCGGTTTATTCCTATCGCTTGTCGATCATCCATTTCTGGGCGCTGATCTTCCTTTATATCTGGGCCGGACCGCATCATCTCCATTATACGGCGCTGCCCTTATGGGCGCAGACTTTGGGGGCCACCTTCTCCCTGATGCTGTGGATGCCAAGCTGGGGCGGCATGTTGAACGGCTTGCTGACCCTGAAAGGCGCATGGGACAAATTGCGCACCGATCCGGTGATCCGCATGCTGGTGGTGTCGGTAGCGTTTTACGGCATGAGCACCTTTGAAGGTCCGGTGATGTCGATGCACTGGGTGAATGGCTTGTCCCATTATACCGACTGGACCATCGGCCATGTGCATTCCGGGGCGCTGGGCTGGGTAGGCTTTGTGTCTTTTGGCGCGATCTATTGCATGGCACCGGCAGTCTTCAATGTAAAACGGCTGTATTCACTGGTTCTGGTGGAGTGGCATTTCTGGGTCGCCACCTTCGGCATCCTTTTATACATCACCGCCATGTGGGTTTCGGGGATCATGCAAGGGCTGATGTGGCGGGCTTATGATGCTCTGGGCTTTTTGGAGTTTTCCTTCGCGGAAACGGTGGAAGCCATGCACCCTTATTATGTGATCCGGGGCTTGGGCGGGGTGCTGTTCCTCGCGGGGGCTCTGATCATGGCCTATAATGTTTATATGACCGCCAAGGGTCGGGTGCGTGGGTCGGAGGATGTTCCTCTCGATACTCTTGCCCAGCCGGCTGAGTGAGGGGGAGCGATCTGATGGCGAAATTTTCCCATAAAACCATCGAGAAAAACTCGATCCTTTTGTTGGTGTTGACCTTGATTGTGGTCTCTATCGGCGGATTGGTAGAAATCGTGCCGCTGTTCTGGATCAAGAGCACCATCGAAGAGGTGGACGGCGTGCGTCCTTACACGCCTTTGGAACTGGCGGGCCGCAATATTTATGTGCGGGAAGGCTGTTATAATTGCCACAGCCAGATGGTTCGGTCCTTGCGGTCCGAAGTGGACCGCTATGGCCATTATTCACTGGCTGCGGAAAGCATGTACGACCATCCGTTCCAGTGGGGCTCCAAACGCACCGGCCCGGACCTTGCCCGGCTTGGCAATAAATATTCCGATGAATGGCACCGGCTGCATATGGCAGCCCCCCGGTCCGTGGTGCCGGAATCGGTTATGCCCGGCTATCCGTTCCTAGCGAAAACACCCTTGGACATGCGCACCGTCAAAGAGGTGATCGCCGCCAATGCAAAGGTGGGTGTGCCCTATGACGAGGCAATGATCGAAAATGCTGCGGCCGATCTTTTGGCGCAGCTTGACCCTTATGGCGATATCGACGGCTTGATGGAACGCTATGGCGACAATGTTGCCATCCGCGATTTCGATGGCAATCCGCGCATGGTATCGGAGCTGGATGCCCTGATTGCTTATTTGCAGGTGCTCGGAACGTTCGTTGATTTCAATGCCTATAACGAACAGGCCGCGGGCAATGAAAGATAAGCGCCATGTATGAAGCCATTTCAAAAATCGCCGGAACTTGGGGGCTTTTGTTCCTCTTGGTGCTGTTTGTGGCGGCTGTGGCCTATGCCTTGTGGCCGTCCAATAAAAAGACATTCGATCATGCGCGTAATTTACCGCTTGAGGATGACGGCCCGCTTGAGGACAGCCTTCACGAAAACAGCCCAGAGGATGAAAAAGGGGAGGGGCGGCCATGAGTGACGCACCAAAACGCGACGAATTGACCGGGGTGGAAACCACGGGCCATGATTGGGACGGCATCACCGAGCTTGATAATCCCCTGCCCAAATGGTGGCTCTATATCTTTTATGCCTGCATCGGTTTGTCGGTTCTCGGCTGGATCTGGTATCCAAGCTGGCCGGTATGGATGGGGGAATGGACCTATTTGAAGGGGGTGGCCGGATTCTCCAAACGCGCCGAAGTGAGCCGGGAACTGGCAGAGATCGAAGCCGGGCGCGAGGTCTATTTCAAGCAGATCCGTGCGCAAAGTCTGGAAGATATCCGCACCGATCCCGAACTTTTGCAGGTCAGCCTTGCGGGCGGTGCTGCAGCCTTTGGCGATAATTGTGCCCCGTGCCACGGCTCTGGCGCACAGGGCTTTGCGGGCTTTCCCAATCTGAATGACGATGCCTGGCTTTGGGGCGGTACATTGGATGATATCCACACCACTTTGCGCCACGGTATTCGCTGGGAAGCGGATATGGATACCCGCCTGTCCATGATGCAGGGCTATTTGAAGGACGGCATTTTGTCACGCAGCGAAGTGAGCGATGTGGTGCAATATGTGCTGGGTTTCTCAGGACGTGAAGATGATAACGAGGCCGCCCGGCGTGGGGCCACCACCTTTGCGGAGATTTGCTCTGCCTGCCATATGGAAGATGGCACGGGCATGCATGAATTGGGTGCCCCCGATCTGACCGATGCCATTTGGCTTTATGGCGGCGACAAAGACACGATCTATGAAACTGTCGCCAATGGTCGGGGCGGCGTGATGCCCGCATGGGCGGGTCGGTTGGATGATGCCACCATCAAGCAGCTTGCCCTTTATGTGCACAGCCTTGGTGGCGGGGAAGAACCGCAGCCTTAAACGGGCATATGCCCGAATGATGTGCGAGAAAAGCAGGACCTATGACAGCGTCAATCACAAGCGGACATAATAAGGCCAAAGCCCCCGAGCCACCGCAACCCGGTGGCGAGGAGGGGCCGCTTTATCAATCGCGCGTGAAAATCTATCCCAAGCGCGTTTCAGGCACCTTTCGTAATCTGAAATGGCTGGTGATGATCGTGACACTGGGGGTGTATTATGTGACCCCGTGGCTGCGTTGGGATCGGGGAGCAACCGCTCCGGACCAAGCAGTGTTGCTGGATCTGCCCCATCGGCGGTTTTATTTCTTCTTTATCGAGATCTGGCCGCAAGAGGTTTATTATCTCACGGGCCTGTTGATCCTTGCCGCTTTGCTGTTGTTTTTGTTCACATCCCTTTTCGGGCGCGTTTGGTGCGGCTATGCCTGTCCGCAAACGGTATGGACAGATCTGTTTATCTGGGTTGAGCGCCTTGTGCAGGGAGACCGCAACAAGCGCATGAAGCTGGATAAATCCCCGTGGACGGCGACGAAAATTGCCAAGAAGTCGCTGACCCATTTTATCTGGCTGGTGCTTTCTGTGGCCACTGGCGGCGCATGGGTGTTTTATTTTGCCGATGCGCCAAGCCTGATGACCGGGCTTTTGACCGGCGAGGCTCCCTTGGCGGCTTATCTGGCAATCGCCGGATTGACCTTTACCACCTATAGCCTTGGCGGGCTGATGCGTGAACAGGTGTGCACCTATATGTGCCCATGGCCACGTATTCAGGGGGCCATGTTCGATGCGGATACGTTTCTAGTGTCTTATAAGCCTGATCGGGGCGAACCGCGCGGGCCGCATAAAAAAGGGGAAAGCTGGGACGGGCGGGGCGATTGCATCGATTGTCAGGCCTGTGTTGCGGTTTGTCCTGTGGGGATCGATATCCGCAATGGCCCGCAGCTTGAATGTATTCAGTGCGCTTTGTGCATCGATGCCTGCAACGAGATCATGGACAAGATCGACCGCCCGCGTGGATTGATCGATTATGAAACGCTGGCCATGCCGGATGCGCGGGCAAAGGGTGAAAAGCCCAAAATAAGATTGGTGCGTGGGCGCACCATTATCTACAGCCTGTCGATCTTGTTGACGGCAGCGGTGATGGGCTATGGCTTGTTGACGCGCGGCGATCTGGAGATGAGCGTTTTGCGGGATCGCAACCCGCTGTTCGTGCCTTTGTCCGATGGCTCGGTACGCAATGGTTATACGATAAAGATCCTTAATAAAGCCCATGAAACCCGCAATTTTTCCATCGAGCTTTCGGGGATGGAAGGATTGGCATTAAGCCGCCCCAATGCGGTAGATAGCCCGGATCGGGTGACGGTTGCCCCCGATGATGTGCAATCGGTCCGGCTTTATGTGACCGCCCCGGCCGATATCGTGCGGTCGCCGGTTTTGGCCGATGGGGAAAAGGCCATAAATATTGCCATCCGCGATATGGAAAGCGGGGCCGTTGCCTCTCGCAATACGGTGTTTCGCGGGCCCCAGAGCCGTTCGCAGGGCCGCCGCTGATGAATAAGGAAGTGCGGGAATGGCAAAAGAACTGACAGGGCGCAAAGTGGCCGCCATCTTTTTCGGGTTTTTCGGCCTGGTTTTCGGCGCAAATCTGATCATGATGACCTTTGCCGCCAAAACATATGACGGGGTGCAAGAAGAAGACGCCTACCGGAAAGGCCGTGATTATAATGATATTCTGGCGCAGGCCCGGCAGCAGCATGATCTGGGCTGGCAGGTGGCGTTTGACCATGAACAGCTTGGATCGGCCCTTGAGCAGAAAGTCACGGCCCGCTTTATGGATAAACAGGGAAATCCGCTGGATGGCTTGACGGTTTCGGCGCTGTTTTTCTCGCAGGTGGAAGCGGACCATGACGAGCGCATCGGGCTGGCCGGATTGGGCGACGGGCGCTATGAAGGCGTGGCGCGATTGCCCCGTGCCGGGCGGTGGGAATTGCGCTTGTTTGCCGATGGCGCTGGGGCCGAGAATTATTTCCTGCGCAAAAACATCTTCATCAAACCATGACAAGCATGGCGTCTCATAGCCCCGCCATCGATGCGTGGAGCGGTCAGGTCCGCAGCCTTGAGAATGGCTTGTCTGAAATGGACTTTCTGGTGCCGGGTATGCATTGCGCTGGCTGTATGCGCAAGATCGAGGGGGGCTTGTCGGCGCTTGATGCTGTAACCGATGCCCGGGCCAATCTATCCACCCGTCGGGTGCGGGTGCGCTGGCAAACAGGCGCAAAAAATGTGGAAAATATCCGCGCCGCCATTGAATCCCTGGGCTTTGATGCTGCCCCTTTTGATGCCCGTTTGGCCGATCAGGGGGATAATGCCCGCTCCCGCAGCCTGTTGCGCGGCATTGCCATATCGGGCTTTGCGGCTGCCAATGTGATGCTGTTGTCCGTTTCGGTGTGGGCTGGTCTGTTTTCCGATATGGATGGGGTGACACGCCAGTTATTTCATTGGATTTCCGCGCTGATTGCCTTGCCTGCCGTGGCTTATGCAGGCCAGCCGTTTTTTCGTTCCGCTGCCTCTGCCTTGAAGGTTGGGCAGATGAATATGGATGTGCCGATTTCGCTGGGGGTGATTTTGGCTTCGGGGGCAAGCCTTCTGGAAACCATGCGCGGGGCCGAGCATGTCTATTTCGATGCGGCCATCAGCTTGGTGTTTTTTCTTTTGATCGGCCGCTATCTGGAAAGCGCCATGCGCAGCCGTGCCGGAGAAGCGGCGCGGAATTTGCTGGCCATTCGTTCTGTTGCGGCGATCCGCATCGATGAAGACGGGGAACGGCGGTCCGTTCCTGTTGAAGCCCTGATGCCGGGGGATCGGGTGTTTGTGGCTCCGGGGATGAGGGTGCCTGCCGACGGGGCTGTGGCCGAAGGGGCATCGGATGTGGATATGAGCCTGCTCAGCGGCGAAAGCGTGCCGGAGCGGGCTTTGGCGGGCGATAATGTCTATGCCGGAACTCTCAATCTTTCCGGCCCTTTGCTGGTGGATATCAAAGCCGCCAGCGAGGATACCCTATTGGCGCAAATTGCCCGCCTGATGGAAGCCGCCGAGCAAGGCCGCGCCGGATTCGTGCGCCTGGCCGATCGCATTGCGCGGTTTTATGCACCAATGGTGCATCTTTTGGCCGCAGGCACATTTGTGGGCTGGATGTTGATCGGGGCGGGCTGGCATCCGGCTTTGATGACGGCGGTTTCGGTACTGATTATCACCTGCCCCTGTGCCCTTGGCCTTGCGGTGCCGGTGGTGCAAGTGGTGGCATCGGGGGTGTTGTTGCGTCTTGGGGTTCTGGTGAAATCCGCCGATGGGCTGGAACGCTTGGGGCAGATCGACGAGGTGGTGTTCGATAAAACGGGCACGCTTACATCGGGTGTGCCTGATCTTGTGAATGGTGATGCTATCCCGATTGCTGATCTGGCATTGGCGGCGGCGCTTGCCAGTCAATCGCGCCATCCATTGTCGCAGGCGGTTGCGGTAGCGGGGGCGGGGCTGCCCATGCCGAAGCTTGAGCAAATCCATGAGGTGCCGGGTTATGGGGTGGAAGGAATACTGGAAAGCCGTAAAGTGCGCCTTGGCCGTCGGGATTGGGTTGTGCAGGATCAATCGATAGCGGCGCGCGAGGATGACAGCCATTCCGGTCCGGATTTGTGGCTTTCGGGCCTTGATGGCTCGGCCCGCCGCTTTTTGTTCCATGACCGGCTGCGCTCGGATGCGCAAGATGTGGTGGCGGCGCTTTTGGCATCAGGAAAAACCGTGCGGCTTTTGTCCGGAGACCGCGAGGCGGTGGTGGCGCAAACCGCAGCACAGCTTGGCATAACCCATTGGCAAGCCCGATGCAGCCCTGCGGATAAAATTGCGGCACTGAATGCCTTGTCCGAAAGCGGAAAGCGGGTGCTGATGGTGGGCGATGGCTTGAATGATGCCCCGGCCTTGCGCGCAGCCCATGTGTCCATGTCGCCGGCCAGTGCCGCAGATATTTCCCAAACGGCGGCAGATTTCGTGTTTCAAAGCGAAAGCCTGCGTCCGGTTTTGCATAGCATCATCATCGCCCATAAGGCGCGGAACAGGGTTCTGGAAAATTTCGGCCTGGCTTTTAGTTATAATCTTGTGGCGGTGCCTTTGGCGGTCTTGGGGTTTGTGACACCATTGATCGCGGCGGTGGCCATGTCGTCTTCCTCTATCCTTGTGACGTTGAATGCCTTGCGGTTGCGCACAGGGTCCGGAGGGCAGCCATGACGGTGCTGCTGTTTTTGATCCCCATTGCATTGTTTTTAGGCGGGCTTGGCCTTTTGGCGTTTTTATGGGCGCTGAAAAGCGGACAATATGACGATCTGGACGGGGCCGCCGAGCGCATCTTGCTCGATGATGATGACGATGACGAGAACCAGAGTGATGAAGGCAATGCCCCGCCTTCTGCATGATGCGGACGATGATGCTTGCGCCTTTCCTCTCTCCTCTTTATGCTGCGCTGCGGTGGTGCCCGTGAGTGATCGCGGGCCAAAAGGGAACACGGTAAAAGCCGTGGCTGTGCCCGCAACTGTAAGCGGATAGGTTCGCGCAAAATATGCCACTGAAGCAGATTTGTTTCGGGAAGGCTGCGCAAAGAACCGATCACCCGCAAGCCAGGAGACCTGCCACCCCGTCGTCTTCCTCCGGCCGGGATTAGCCATGAGGAGCGGACAACCGCCGCGGCGACATCATGGGTGACTGGCCGTGCGGGGAATGTTCACATAATCCATGCGCCGATCGCCCGTTTTGAATGCCAAACGGGGAGCATGTCCGTGGCTGAAACTATTCTTGGCGTGAAAGCGCTTTTGGGCTGTGTCTGTGGCTCGATCCTTTGTGCGGGGGCGGCAAGCGCCCAAAGTACCCGCGAGGATCTTGAAGAAATGATCATCACCGGGGCGCGCGAACCTTTGTCGGCCACACAATTGGGGGCATCGGTATCGGTGATTGACCAAGCGCGGATCGATGCCCGCCAAAGCCCGATTTTATCCGATTTGCTCCGCGATGTTGCGGGGGTGTCCGTTAGCCCCACGGGGCCTTTGGGCAATCAGGTCCAGATCCGTATCCGCGGTGCCGAAGGCAACCAGACGCTGGTGCTGATTGATGGCATTGAAGCCACCGATCCGGTGGGCAATTTCGAATTGAATTTCGCTGATGTTTTGAGCACCGGGATAGAGCGGGTCGAGGTGATCAAGGGAGCGCAAAGCGCGCTTTATGGATCGGAAGCCATTGGCGGCGTGATCAGTATTTTGACCCGCAATCCGGTAGAGGGTTTTGAATGGGAAGCCTTGGGCGAAGGCGGATCGTTCGGCACAGCCCGTTTTGGCACCACCGTTTCGGGCGGCACAAAGCGCATGGGCGGGACATTTTCTGCGGGTTATCTTGAAAGCGATGGCATTTCCGCAAGCCCGTCCGGTGATGAAAAAGACGGCTATGAAAATCTCACCTTGTCGGGAAAGCTGCGGGCCAATCCGTTCGATGCTTTGCGCTTGGGCGTAACGGCGCGTTATGTATCGGCCACCAGTGAATTCGATGCGCAGGATTTTTTCACCGGACAGGTGGTGGATGCGGATCTGGAGCGCGACTTTGCGGCTTTTTATGGCCGGGCAGATGCGGCTTTAAATTTGTTTGATGATGATTGGCGGCAGCAATTATGGGTAACGCTGACCGATACCGACAGCGATAATTTCGGTGCAGGTGGTAGCTTTACCAATTCTTTTGAAGGTGAGCGGCTGAAATTTGGCTATCAAAGCACCGTTCATTATGCCGCCAGTGATTTTACTTTGGCTGTCGAGCATGAAGAGCTGGATTTCAAAGCCATCAATGCCAATGCACAAGACCCTTCCAATCAAAAGGCCAATGACGATCAAACCTCGTTCATCGGGGAAGTGCGTAGCGATTTTGCGCCGGGCTGGTTTCTGACTTTGGGCGTGCGCCATGATATGAATGACCGCTTCGACGATGCCACCACATGGCGCGCCACAGGGTCTATCATTTTATCGCAGGCGACACGGTTGCATGGCAGCTACGGCACCGGCGTTTCCGACCCCACATTCTTTGACCGGTTCGGGTTTTTCCCCGGCCAATTCATCGGCAATGACAAACTGACCCCGGAAAAAGCGCGGGGCTGGGATTTGGGCGTTGAATATTCCCTTCTGGATGGGGCGCTTGTGCTGGATGCCACATGGTTTTCGTCGCATCTGCGCGATGAAATTGTCGGCACCTTTGATGCCACCACTTTTTTGTCGTCGGTGGAAAATCAATTGGGGAAAAGCGACCGCAAAGGGGTGGAACTGAGCCTTGATTACCGGCTGTCATCGGTGCTGGAATTATTTGCATCCTATACGTGGCTGGATGCGGATGAACCGGATGGCAGCACGGAAATCCGCCGCGCCCGCCATCAGGCCAGTCTGTCTGGCACATGGCACGTGGCGCAAGATCGTGCGGATCTGACCTTTGCCGTGCAGTATAATGGCGATCAGGACGATCAGGATTTTTCCAGCTTCCCCGCCACCCGTGTAACCCTTCAATCCTATGTTCTGGTGTCGCTGGCCGGACGGGTGACTTTGTTTGAAGGGCTGGATGCGGTGGCGCGGGTGGAAAATCTGCTGGATGACACATATCAAGCGGTTTTAGGGTTCAATACGCCGGGTATCGGGGCCTATGCGGGCCTAAGGGCACGGTTTTGATGCGGCCGTGCACGCATATAAGATCATGGGCATTGGGGCTCTGTGCGCTGTTTCTTGGGGGGGGCATATCGGCGGCTGCGGATCCGACCCGCATTGTCAGCCTTGATTATTGTGCCGATGCTTATGTTCTGGCCTTGGCAGAACCGGATCATATCCTTGCCTTATCCGCCGATGCCGCCCGCCCCTATGCGTGGGGGCGGGAGCGGATGGCGGGGATCGCCCAGCATGATGGCAGTGCTGAAGCGATCCTTGATCTGAAACCGGATCTGGTGATCCATTCGGGACTTGGGCATCTTAAATCTGTTCATATGCTGGATCGTTTCGGTATCGAAATTATTGATATCGGCTATTCCCAAAGTCTCGATCATGGCCGGAAAGCGCTTTTGAAAGTGGGTGCGGCCTTGGGGGAAGACAAAAAGGCTCGCCATATGCTGGCGTCCATCGATGGGCGTTTGATGGCGGCCCAAAAACAGGTGGCGGCGCTGGAGAAAACCCATAAGCGGCCCCGTGCGCTTTATCTGACCCCATCGGGCATCACCACCGGCCGCGGCACCTATATTGATGAAGTGATGGCGTTGGCGGGGATCGACAATCAACTGGCAGAGCGCGGGGTTGATGGCTGGTCTTCGGTGGGGCTGGAAGCCTTGGCCGCAAAACCGCCTGCCATGGTGATTACCAGCTTTTTTCAGGGCCGTTCGGGCTGGAACAATGCCTGGCGCTTTTCCCATCATCCGCTGGCGAAACGCATCATGGATCGGGCACGCCGTGTTGAAGTGCCGGCAAACCAATGGGGGTGCGGCGGCTTTTTTCTGGTAGAGGCCGTGGAAACCCTGATTGCTGCCCGCATCCATGATGAAGGACCGCAATTGGCCGAAACCGCTTTTATAAAAGGGGCGGGAAAATGACCGGATATGCCCGTCTGCTTTGGGTGTTGATGGTGCTGGTTCTTGTGCTGTCTGGTGTCTCCTTGTCGCTTGGTCCGGCGAAGATCGGCTTTGCCGAGGCGTTTCATGCCTTGGGGGCCGGAGAGGATAGCATGGAGGCGGCGATCCTGTGGCAGATCCGCCTGCCGCGGCTGTTATTGGGATTGCTTGTGGGGGGATCGCTGGGCTTGTCCGGTGCGGCGCTTCAAGGGCTGTTGCGCAACCCTTTGGCGGAACCGGGGATTATCGGCGTATCGGCAAGTGCCGGATTTGGCGCGGTATTGGCGCTTTATTTTTCCGCTGCGGGCATGACCCTTTCGGTGCCGTTTTCCGCTATGGCCGGGGCGGGCGTGGCAACGGCCTTGCTGATCTTGTTGGCCAGCCGCGATGCCAGCGTGCTGACATTGATTTTAGCAGGGGTGGCCATCAATTCCTTGGCCGGAGCCTTGACGGCTTTGGCGCTTAATCTGTCGCCCAATCCTTTTGCTTTGGCGGATATGGTGCATTGGCTGATGGGCAGCTTTGCCGATCGCAGCCTTGAGGATGTGGCTTTGGCGGCTCCTTTCATTCTTTTGGGTATGGCTTTACTGCTGCTTTCGGGGCCGGGGCTGCGGGCTTTGGTTTTGGGTGAGGAAACCGCCGCCTCTTTGGGCATCGGGCTGTTAAAATTGCGCTTGCTGGTCACAATCGGCGCGGCTTTGTGCGTGGGGGCAGGTGTTGCGGTTTCGGGGGCTATCGGTTTTGTGGGGCTGGTGGTGCCGCATTTATTGCGCCCGCTGGTGGGGCATGATCCGGCGCGCCTGTTGCTGCCCAGCGCTTTGGCAGGGGCCGTTTTGCTTGTTGCCGCCGATAGCCTTGTTCGGATTTTGCCCGGTGGCACCGAACTGAAGCTGGGCGTGGTGACAGCCTTGATCGGTGCACCGGCCTTTTTGCATATGGTATGGACAACACGGAGGCAAATGCGATGACCCTGCGTGCCGACCATGTGGACATTTCTTTGGGCGGGCGAAAAGTGGTGCGTCAGGCATCCTTGCATGTGGCCCCCGGTGAACTGGTGGCGCTCATTGGTCCCAATGGGGCGGGGAAATCCACCCTATTGAAAGCCTTGGCCGGATTATTGCCGGTCGATGAAGGGCACATCTTGCCCGATGTCTCTGTCAAGGAACGGGCGCGTTTACGGGCATGGCTGGGGCAGGATGCGGCCATTCACTGGCCGGTGACGGTGGAGCGGCTGGTGTCTTTGGGGCGTTTGCCGCATCTGGATGCTTTCCACCGTGCCGCCCCCACCGATAGAGAGGCCATCCAAAAAGCCATGGCCGCCACCGATTGTTTGGCCTTTGCCCGGCGCCCTGCAACGCATCTTTCGGCGGGGGAGCGGGCGCGGGTGTTGCTGGCGCGGGCCTTTGCCACCCAGGCGCCGTTTATTCTGGCCGATGAACCGGCGGCAGCCCTTGATCCCTATCATGCCTTCCAGATGATGGAATTGTTGCGCCATGAAGCACAGGCCGGTCGCGGCGTTCTGGTGGTGTTGCATGATCTTAATCTGGCTGCGCGTTTTGCCCATCGGGTGGTGCTGATGGCCGAAGGCGCGATCCTGGCCGATGGGGCCGCGCAAACGGTGTTGAGCGATGACCTGCTGGGACGTGCCTATGGTATTCGGGTGGCCCGCGGCGATGGGTGGCTGGTGCCGACCGGTCGCTTGCAATCGCCGGATTGAAGCCGGATCATTTGCGTGGCACTGTGCCCTTCATGACAACAGACACACCCTTTCATCTGGCTTTTCCGGTGCATGATCTGGAAAAAGCCGAGCAGTTTTATGGCCAGCTTTTGGGCTGTGTCATTGGACGGCGCTCCTTGCTGTGGATCGATTTTGATTTCTTCGGCCACCAGATCACCGCCCATTTGCGCCCTGAAGAGTGCCAACAGCCTGCCAGCAATGCTGTGGATGGTGATGCGGTGCCGGTGCGTCATTTCGGGGCGATCTTGCCTTGGGATCGTTGGCAGGCTCTGGCTGACCGGCTTCAGGCCGAAGAAATAAGCTTTTTGCTGGCCCCCAAGATCCGGTTCAAGGGCAAGCCCGGAGAGCAGGGGACATTTTTTATCCGCGACCCATCGGGCAATGCGCTTGAGTTTAAAACCTTCAAGAATAAGGCGCAGATATTTGCGCGCGGGGGCGATGATGATCACATTTGAAGGCAAAAATTTTCTGGTTACCGGCGCATCAAAAGGCATCGGGGCCGCCACCGCCCATGTGCTTTTAAAGGCCGGTGCCAATGTGGCATTGCATTGGCACAATGATGAGGCGCAGGCCGCAATTCTGGCAGAGACATTCGGGCCGGACCGTACGCATTTATTCCGTGCCGATCTGGGGGATCAACAGGCCGTGCGGGGGCTGTTTGCCGATGCGGTTAAATGGGCGCAATTGCTTCATGGGGCAGGCCGTCTGGATGGGATTGTCAATAATGCCGCCACCATGCCCTATAGCGGGCCGGAAGATGCGCGCGCCGACTGGGATGCGGATTGGGATCAGGTGTGGCGGGTGAATGTGCGCGCCGTGGCCGATCTGTGCCGTGAAGCCGTTTTGCATTTCAAGGAAACCGGCCCGGATGGAAGCCGTCCGGCGGGCGGCATGATCGTTAATATTGCCAGCCGGGCCGCCTTTCGGGGCGATATGCCCGATGCCATGCATTATGCCGCATCAAAAGGCGCGGTGGTGGCGCTTACACGGTCTTTGGCCAAGGGCTATGCGCAAGACGGTATCCGCGCTTATTGCGTGGCACCGGGCTGGGTGCGCACGGATCGGGTGGCCAGCCGTATTGATGAAAGCCCCACGGCCTTGGCGGAAATCCCCATGGGGGCAGCGGCCCCGCCAGAGGAAGTGGGCAATCTGGTGGCATTTTTGCTGTCCGGTCTGGCCCATCACGCCACGGGTGCCACCATCGATATCAATGGGGCCAGCTATTTTCATTGAGCGGTGATAAAGGCGCTTTTCTTATAGCCCTGGGCGAATAAAAGGGCGGTGAGATCGGTGTGGGACACCACCATATCCGCCGCCAAAGCCGCTTTGGGCTTGGCGTGATAGGCAACGCCTAAGCCCGCTGCCTTGAGCATCAATATATCATTGGCGCCATCCCCCACCGCCATGCTGTCGGCGCGTGCAATGTCTTTTTCACGCAACAGGTCTTTTAATGTTTCGCGCTTGGTGGTGGCGTCAACGATGGGGCTTTCCACGTCGCCGGTGAGCACACCATCGATCATGGACAGGCGGTTGGCACGCTGGCCTTGAAAGCCCAGACGCTTGGCCACCCGCTGGGTGAAAAAGGTAAAACCGCCAGAGACAAGCATGGTAAATGCCCCAAAGGCCCCCATGGTGCGGATCAGGGTTTCCGCTCCTGCCATGGGGATGACCCGGTTTTGGTAACAGCGCAACAGCGTTGCCTCATCCAGCCCTTTCAAAAGCAAGACCCGTTCGCGCAAGGCGCGTTCAAAATCCAGTTCTCCGCGCATGGCCGCTTCGGTGATGGCCGCCACTTTGTCTTTCAGCCCCGCATAGTCCGCCAGTTCATCCACACATTCTGCGGTAATCATGGTGGAATCCATATCCGCCACCAGCAGGCGTTTCTGGCGGTTTTTCGTGGGTTGCACCACAAAATCCGCTGCCATATCCGCCAAAGCCGTTTTCAGGGCTTGCCGCGCTTTTGGAAGGAAAGAATTGGGGTCGGGTGCCGAGAAATAAAGGTCCATCGCCTCATTGGTGGCCAGCACCGTTTCCTTGATGATGGGGCAAAGAGGCGCCAATGCCTGTCGTGCCTGGTGCGAAACCCGGCCAAGATCCGTGTCCTGCGGCTTGACGATCAGGGTTGCAACGCTATTGATGGGGGCATCGCACATCGGTGTGGCCGAATGATTGGGCATGGCAAAAGGAATCCATCAGTGAGTACATCTGCGGTCCTTATTGCAGGGCCGACCGCCAGCGGCAAGTCGTCACTGGCGGTGGCCATCGCACAGCGCCATAAGGGCGTGGTGATCAATGCGGATTCCATGCAGGTTTATAAGGACTTGCATTTGCTGAGTGCGCGCCCAAGCGAATCCGATCAAGGTGGCGTTCCCCACAAGCTGTTCGGGGTGCTGGATGGGGCAGAGCTTTGCTCTGCGGCCCGCTGGCATGATTTGGCCATGGCTGAAGTTTCCCGTGCATGGGAACAGGGCTGCTTGCCCATTCTTGTTGGCGGCACCGGGCTTTATATACGCACATTGTTGGAAGGCTTGGCCCCTGTGCCGGATATTCCCGATGCCGTGCGGGATGCCGTGCGGGCAGATATGGCGGCACGCGGACCACAGTCCTTGCACGAAGATCTGGCCGCTCTCGATCCGGCGATGGCGCAAAAGCTGGAACCCGGCGATAGCCAAAGAATCGCCCGCGCTTTGGAGGTGGTCAGGGCTACTGGACAATCCCTTTCGGATTTTCAGAAAACCCGTATTCCCGGCGGATTGAGCGATGCGGATAAAGCCGGCCATGTGCTGAAACTGGCTTTGATGCCGGAACGGGCGACGCTTTATGCCCGCACGGACCAGCGGTTTATCGAGATGATGGCGCAAGGGGCTTTGGATGAAGTGCGCAAGTTGGCGCAACGTGGGCTGGACCCGGCGCTTCCGGTGATGAAGGCGTTAGGGGTTTCGGCTCTGGTGGATTATCTTGCGGGAAGCATCGACAAAGCCACGGCTATTGATCTGGCGCAGCGGCAAACCCGTAATTACGCCAAACGGCAAATGACATGGCTACGCACTCAATGCGTCGGCTGGCAGCGCTTTGACGGGCAAGACCGGGCGCATAGTCTGGCGGATGTGGATCACTGGATCGAACAAAGGGAAAAAGCCCGTGGCTCTGACAGTTTACACCGATAAAGATGTGGATATGGGCGTTTTGAAGGAACGTCGGGTGGCTATTTTGGGCTATGGCAATCAGGGCCATGCCCATGCGCTTAATCTGCGGGACAGCGGTGTCGATGTGATTATTGGCGCACGGGACCAGATGTCTCCCAGCGGGGCGCGGGCCAAACAGGCAGGGTTCGAGGTACTGTCTTATGCCGAGGCGACGATGGCAGCGGATGTGGTGATGATGACCTTGCCCGATGAACATATTCCTTCGGTTTATAAAGATCATGTGGCGCCCCATTTGAAGCGCGGGGCAGCCCTTGGTTTCGCGCATGGTTTGGCGGTGCATTTCGGGCATATCACCCCGTCCGATGATGTGGATCTGTTCCTGATCGGGCCAAAGGGGGCAGGGCGCTGGTTGCGCGCGGAATATGAAGCCGGGCGCGGTCTTGCCTGCCTTGTGGCGGTGGAAAATGATGCCACGGGGCACGCCAAATCCATCGCCCTTGCTTATGCGTCCGGCCTTGGCTGCGGACGTGCGGGAATGGTGGAAACCAGCTTCAGGGAAGAATGTGAAACCGATCTGTTTGGCGAGCAGGCGGTGTTGTGCGGCGGTATTCCCGATTTGATCGAAGCGGGTTATGATACCTTGGTGGAGGCGGGATATAGCCCTGAAGTGGCCTATTTCGAATGTTTGCATGAAGCCAAGCTGATTGTGGACCTGATGTTTGAAGCAGGGCCACAAGCCATGCGGAAAGCCATCTCCAACACAGCGGAATATGGCGGTTATCTGGCCGGCGAAACACTGGTCACAGAAGAGACCCGCGCCCGGATGAAGGACATTCTGTCCGATATTCAATCGGGAGCCTTTGCCCAAAAATTGATGGACGATACCGCCCGCAAAAGCCCGCATCTCGATCAATTGCGTGAACGCTACCACAAGCCGGATCTGGAAGCTGTGGGGGTGCGGGTGCGTGGTTTGATGCCGTGGCTTTCCCCCAAAAGATGAACAAGATGATCTTTTTTGGCGGAAAACCTGGTAAATGCCAGCAAAATATTAAGGATTAACGGCCAGTTTTACTTGAGTTGAACGCGCAGGCCATTGGGGCCTTGCGGCCTTGCGTTAACTGTGCTCAAACGCTTGTGAGCGGTGCGCTTATGGGCAGGGCCGCGCCATTGGAACAGAGCCATCTATGGGCGAATAATCGAAAAGGTTCGGGCAGGAATGTTCTCAAAAATTCTCGGCATGTTTTCTTCGGATATGGCCATCGATCTGGGGACGGCCAACACCCTTGTGTATGTGAAGGGGCGTGGCATCGTTCTTAATGAACCCTCGGTGGTTGCGATGAAATCATCGTCCGGCCGTCGTCAGGTTTTGGCTGTTGGTAATGAAGCCAAGATGATGTTGGGCCGCACGCCGGGGAATATTGAAGCCATCCGCCCGTTGCGTGACGGGGTGATCGCTGATTTTGAAATCGCCCAGCATATGATCCGGCATTTCATCAAAAAGGTGCATAACCGGTCTTTTGCCAGCCCGCAGGTGGTGATCTGCGTGCCTTCCGGCTCTACAGCGGTGGAGCGCCGCGCCATTCGTGAAGCGGCGGAAGAAGCCGGGGCCTCGAAAGTGTATCTGATTGAAGAGCCGATGGCCGCAGCGATCGGCGCGGGCCTTCCCGTTACTGAACCGCAAGGCTCGATGGTGGTGGATATTGGCGGTGGCACAACAGAAGTGGCGGTGCTTTCGCTTGGCGGTATTGTGTTTTCCACCAGCGTGCGTGTGGGCGGCGATAAAATGGACGAGGCCATTATCGGCTATATTCGCCGCAACCATAATCTGTTGATCGGGGAAAGCACCGCAGAGCGCATCAAGAAAGAAATCGGTACGGCCCACGAACCACAAGACGGGGTTGGCCTGTCTTTGGAAATCAAGGGCCGCGATCTGATGAATGGTGTGCCTAAGGAAATCACCATCAACCAGCTTCAGATTGCCGAGGCACTGACAGAACCGGTGGGCGCCATTATCGAAGGGGTGAAGGTGGCCTTGGAACAAACCGCACCGGAACTGGCCGCCGATATTGTGGATCAGGGCATCGTGCTTACCGGCGGCGGTGCTTTGCTGGCGGATCTGGAAAAGGTTTTGCGGGAAGCCACAGGATTGCCTGTATCCGTTGCCGATGAGCCGCTAACCTGTGTTGCCTTGGGAACCGGCCGTTCTTTGGAAGAAGAAGTGCTCAAGCATGTTCTTTTGTCCGATGATTGATCGCGCTGTTTTTTGATTTTGAAGTCCAGAGAGGCCCATCGCTTTGAAAGCTCCGATCGCCAAAACGTCAAAAGGGCTGTTGGCGAGCCGTGCAGGGCGGTGGGTTTTTGCGGGGCTGCTGTTTTTCGCGTTTATTCTCCTGATTTTGGGGCGGGTAAACCATCCTGCCATTGATAAAATGCGGGCGGTTGCCAGCGATTTTTCCAGCCCTATTCTCGGCTTTTTATCCCGGCCTGTGGATCGTATGGATGCGGCCTTTGAATGGGCCGGATCGCTGACGTCTTTAGTGGCGGAAAACACCCGCTTGCGTGCGGAAAACGAACGCCTTTTGCAATGGCAGTCGGCAGCCCTTGCTTTGGAACGGGAAAATCTGCGCCTGCGTGCCTTGCTGAATGCACCGGAACTGGCAAGCAAACGGGTGGCAACGCCGCGGGTGGTGGGGGTTTCGGGCGGGCCTTTCGTGCGCAGCGTGATGATCAATGCAGGACGCGTGAATGGCGTGGCCCGCGATCAGGTGGTTGTGGATGAACTGGGGCTTGTGGGCCGGGTATTCGCGGCGGGGCGGGTGGCAGCCCGTGTGCTGCTTGTTACGGATCTTAATAGCCGTGTGCCGGTGCGGTTGCAAAGAACGGGTGATCCGGCGATTGCCCGCGGGCGCAATGATGCAAGTCTGGAATTGGTGTTCTTACCACCCGGTGCGGAACCACGCTTGAATGATGCGGTGGTGACAACTGGCGAAGGCGGTATTTTTCCTCCCGATATTTTATTGGGCCATGTGGATCGGGTGGACGGACAAGGGGTTGGTGTACGCCCCATTGCCTTGCTGGACCGGCTGGAATTTGTGCAAGTGATCGAGCCGGTATCGTCTTTGTTGAAAATCCGGCCAGAGGAACAAGGCGGCAATGCCCCTGCGGTCAACACGGACCCGCAGGCCAAAGATGCTGAGCCAAAAGGCCCCGAGGCCGTGCCGCAAAGCGGACCCCGGAGTGGTGCGCTATGAGCGAACGCAGCAGTCTGGTGATTACGCTGCTGAAAGGGCTTTTGCCGTTTCTTCTGGCTTTGTTTTTGACGATGATGATGCAATTGCCCATTGGTGATGGCACAGGCAATGTGCCGGTGCCGCATCTGACCTTGATGCTGGTTTATTACTGGTCGATCCACCGGCCGGAATTGCTGTCCGTGCCTGCGGTGGCGGCGATCGGCTTGTTTCAGGATTTGCTGTGGGGCGGCCCGCCGGGGCTGAATATGATCGTGTTGCTGGTGGCGCGTGTTATTTTATCCAATCAGCAAGCCTTGTTTGTGCGCCAGTCCTTTGGCGTGGGCTGGGCGGGTTTTGTTCCGGTGGTGTTTCTGGCCATGGGGCTGACATGGCTGATTGTCTGTCTGTATTATGGGATGCTGGTGTCCATGTTGCCTTTGGTGGGGCATGGGCTTGTTACCTTGGCCGCCTATCCTTTGCTGGGCTGGCTGTTCGGTCGTTTTGACCGGTTTATGAAACCCGATTGATCGGAGCATAATATGGCGTCCGACATGTCGCGCTTTAAGGTTTTTTCCCGCCGTGCCGCGCTTTTGGCCGGTGCGCAGGGATTGCTGTCGATGGCCTTGGCCGGACGGCTTTATTATCTTGGCGTGATTGAAGCGGATCAATATGAAATGTTGGCGGAAGACAATCGCATTGCGATCCGTTTGCTGGCGCCGCAACGGGGCGAGATCGTGGACCGCTTTGGCGAACAGGTGGCCAGCAATCAGCAGGATTATCGGGTGTTCCTGATCCCCGAACAGGCCGAAGATATTCGCGCCACACTGACCCGGTTGGGCCGGATTATTTCATTGAACGAACGGGATCATCAGCGGATCGAACGCCAGATTTCCCGCCAACGCAAATTCTTGCCGGTTACGGTGGCGCAAGGCTTGGCCTGGGAAGATTTTGCAAAGATCAATGTATCGGCAGCGGATTTGGCGGGCATCCAGCCCGATAGCGGCCTGACCCGTTGGTATCCCGATGGCCCTGTGGCAAGCCAGGTGGTGGGCTATGTGGGCACGGCCAATGAAGATGAACTGGATGGCGATCCGCTTTTGTCCTTGCCCGGTTTTAAATTGGGCAAGCGCGGGATCGAGCGCAGTTACGACCGGACATTGCGGGGACGGGCCGGGTCCAGCCGGGTGGAAGTGAATGCCTATGGGCGCACCATCCGTGAACTGGCCCGCACCGAAGGGCAATCGGGGGAGCGCATCGCCCTGACGCTGGATATGGGCTTGCAGCGGGCTATTTATCAAAGATTGGGAGAAGAAGCGGCCGGTGTTGTGGTGATGGATGTGGAAATGGGCGATATTTATGCCTATGTGTCCACGCCGGCCTATGATCCCAACAGCTTTAATCTGGGGATTAGCCGGGAAAACTGGCAGGCATTGCTGCATGATCCCCGCAAGCCGCTGGTGGATAAATGCACATCGGGACAATATCCGCCGGGGTCGGTTTTCAAAATGGTGGTGGCACTGGCGGCGCTTCATCATGGCATCATCACACCGGAGAAAACCATTTATTGTAACGGGCGCCATCGCTTGGGCGACAATGTGTGGCATTGCTGGCGGCGCGGCGGTCATGGGGCCATGAATATGGAAGATGCTCTGGCCCGGTCATGCGATGTGTATTTCTATCAGGTGGCTTATGAACTGGGGATCGAACGCATTGCCCAATGGGCCAAAAGCTTTGGGCTGGGACAAGTCTTCGATCTGGAAATAGGGGGTGAATCCAAAGGATTGGTGCCAACGCCGGGCTGGAAAATGGCCATGACAGGCAAGCCCTGGGTGGGCGGAGAGACCCTGAATGTGGGGATCGGCCAGGGGGCTTTGCTGGCCACGCCTTTGCAATTGGCGGTGATGACATCCCGCCTTGCCAATGGAGGCCATATGGTGCGGCCAAGGCTGGTGCGGACCGTGGGCGAAGGCGTGCGGGCACAGGCCACGGCTCCGGAAAATGGCTGGCCGCGTCTGGATTTCAGTGCCGACCATCTGGCGGTCATTAAGCGCGGCATGGAAAAAGTATTGGAATATCGCGGCACGGCTTATTTATCACGTCTGGATCTTGATGGCGTAAAAATGGCTGGGAAAACAGGCACGGCACAGGTGCGCCGGATCACCCAGGAACAACGCGATAATGAAACCAAGCAGGATGAATTGCCGTGGCAGGCCCGCCATCATGCCTGGTTCGTGGCTTATGCCCCATTGGAAAAGCCCCGCTATGCCGCTTGCGTTTTGATTGAACATGGCGGTGGAGGGTCCAGCGCTGCGGCCCCCGTGGCGCGGGATGTGATGGCACAAACCCTGAAACGGGACCCGGCCAACCGCCCGGCGCTGGATCAGCTTATGGCGGCCAGTGATGGCCCGATTCATAATGGCGGGGGCGGGTCATGAACGACACCAGCCTGTTTGCTCCGCGCCGTGTGAAAAAAACGCTGCCGCAAAAATTGATGGAATTGAACTGGCTGTTCGTTTTGTTGCTTGTGGCCATCGCTTGTGTGGGGTTTGCCATGCTGTATTCGGTGGGCGGTGGCAGCTTTGACCCTTGGGCACGGCAACAGGCCATTCGGTTCGGAGCGATTTTCATCCTGATGCTGGTCATTGCGCTGGTGGATTTGCGCGTCTGGTTCCAGCTTGCCTATCCAGCCTATATCGGCGCGCTGATCTTGCTTTTGGCCGTTGAGTTCATTGGTGTTGTGGGCATGGGGGGGCAGCGCTGGCTTGATATCGGCTTCATGCGCTTGCAGCCTTCGGAGCTGATGAAAATTGCGTTGGTGATGGCCGTTGCCCGCTATTATCACGGGCTGAATGTGACGCAATCAAGCCAGATATTGCGTTTGATCCCCCCCTTCTTGATGGTTGCCATTCCGATGATCCTGATCATGCGGCAACCGGATTTGGGAACCTCTTTGCTTTTGGCGGCGGGCGGTGTGTCGGTGATCTTTCTCGCCGGAGCATCCAAATGGCTGTTTATTGGCGGGGCTGCGGCCACCGCCGGGGCCATCCCGCTGGCTTGGGGATTTTTGCACGATTATCAAAAGCAGCGGGTTCTGACATTTTTCAATCCGGAAAGCGATCCTTTGGGGGCCGGTTACCAGATCATGCAGTCTAAAATTGCGCTGGGATCGGGGGGGATGACGGGCAAAGGCTTTTTGTTGGGAACGCAAAGCCATCTGAATTTTTTGCCAGAGATGAAAACCGATTTTATTTTCACCGTTTTAGCGGAAGAATTTGGCCTTGTGGGGGGGCTGTCTGTGATCGGCCTTTATTTGCTGGTTTTATCTTATGGGATGTATGTTGCAGCCACCTGCCGCAATCAGTTCGGGCGGTTGTTGGCGGCGGGCCTGACCTTTAGCCTGTTTCTTTATGTGTTTATCAATGTGGGCATGGTGATGGGTCTGCTTCCCGTTGTGGGGGTACCTTTGCCGATGGTTTCTTATGGTGGGTCGGCCATGCTGACCATGCTTGTGGCCTTTGGATTGATTTTCTCTATATCTCTCAACCGGAAATTAGCAATTCCCCGCGGGATATAAGTGAATATGGTGCTGAAAAACAACGTTTTTATCAACAATTCGTGAGCTGGCGCATCAAGGCCTTTATTGCCAAATTACGGTCTTAATTCATATCTATCGAGAAATTATGTGTGTCGTGCCGTTGGGTGCGTCGCACCCCTGTGAGATATGTGTGCGTAAAACAAGGCTCTCTTTCGATGAAGATAATGGCGCAAAAAATTGCTGCGATGGTGGGCCTGCTTGGTTTGGTGGCTCCTTTGATCGCTTCTCCGGTATTGGCCGGGCCGGTCTTGGTGGGGCCTTCGTTGGCCGGACCTATCCAGGGGATGGATTTGCAGTCCGATTTAGTGCCTGATCCTACGAAGATCATGGGGGTCTGGAAAACCAAGGGCGGCAAATCCCATGTGCTGATCCACCCTTGTGTGGATGAAACGCGCCTGTGCGGCAGCCTTGTCTGGACCGATAGCGGTAAGCGCTTGGGGGAAACCATTCTCCGCGATTTTGCATTTGATGGCGCGCGCCTTGATGGCGGGCGTATCCGCGATCCGCGCTCCGGTAAGGAATATCGCGCCAAACTGGAATTGATAAGTTCCGACCAATTGCGTGTGAAGGGCTGCTGGCTTATTTTCTGCGGCGATCAAAGCTGGAGCCGCGCCTCGTCACATTTGGTGGATGTGGCACCGAATGTGGAACAAGGCGAAGGCAGCTAAAGGGCCGGGGCATATCCCCGACCCGGCTTGATTGCCCGAGTATCGGCCTAGCTGATCAACCGGAACAGATCTGTATTGCCGCCAATGGCGGCCGTGTTCACGGTGCGCACCCGTTCAATGGCAAAACGTAACAGATAGTGCGGGCCACCAGCCTTGAAGCCGGTGCCGGATAGGCCGCGTCCACCGAAAGGCTGCACACCCACCACGGCGCCCACCATATTGCGGTTCACATACACATTTCCGGCCATGGACTTTTCAAACAAGCTGTTCCAGCGGCCTTCAAGGCGGGAATGAATACCGCAGGTCAGGCCGTATCCGGTGGCGGCCAATTGATCCATCAAGCTGTCCAACGCTTCGGCCTTATAACGCAGGATATGCAGAACCGGCCCGAAGATCTCGCGGTCAAGCTGGCTTATGCTGTTAATTTCATAAATACATGGCGCGAAATAGGTGCCGTTTTGAAGATCGGACGGCAGATCGGCGCGGGCGATGAACCGGGCTTCCTTGTCCATGCGTGCTATATGTTTTTCCAATCCCGCGCGGGCCTGCTCATCAATGATGGGGCCAATATCGGTAACAGGATCGCCGGGATGGCTCACGGCGCGTTGGGACAGTGCCCCCTTCACCATATGGATCACATCATCGGCGACATCATCCTGGATACACAGGATACGTAAGGCCGAACAGCGCTGCCCGGCAGAGCCGAAGGCGCTATCCATCACAGCATCGGTGACCTGTTCGGTAAGGGCGGTGGTATCGACGATCATGGCATTTTGCCCGCCGGTTTCGGCAATCAGCGGCACAATGGCTCCGTCGCGGGCGGCCAGGCTGCGATTGATTATCTTGGCGGTTTCTGTCGAGCCGGTGAACACCACGCCGGCGATGCGTTCATCTTCTACCAATGGGGCAGCCACCTCTGGTCCGGTGCCGACCAGCAAATGCAGCACATCGCCGGGAACACCGGCCTGATGGAACAGCTCGGTGGCATAAGCGGCGATAAGAGAGGTTTGCTCTGCGGGTTTGGCGATCACCGCATTGCCAGCGGCAAGGGCGGCGGCCAATTGTCCGGTAAAGATCGCCAGAGGGAAATTCCATGGCGAGATGGAAAGAAAGACCCCGCGGCCTTCCAGCATCAGCTCATTGCGTTCGCCGGTGGGGCCGGGAAGCTGCGTGGGATCGGCAAATTGTGCTTCTGCCTGCATGGCGTAATAACGGCAGAAATCCACGGCTTCGCGGACTTCGGCGATGCCATCGGACAAGGTTTTTCCCGCTTCTCGCACCATCAGCCCGATCAGCACCTCCATTTCGTTTTCCAGCGCGTCCCCCATTTTGCGCAAGATATCGGCGCGGGCCTTGCCGCCAAGGCGGTTCCAGCTCTGCTGCGCTTTTAAAGCGGCCTTAAGGGCTGCTTCCCGGTCTGTCACAAGGGCCGGGCGGATGGTGCCCACCGTTTCAGTGCGGTCTGCCGGTGATTTTACAGCCATAGGGTCGCCGCCAGTGCGGGCGCCACAGACAAGGCAGGCGAGATCCCATGTTTTGCCTTGTTGTTGCGCAAGGGCTTGGGTCAGTGCGTCCAGTTGTGGCCGGTCATTCAGATTGATCCCCTTGGAATTGGCGCGTGCCGTTCCATAAAGATCATGGGGAAGCGGAATGTCCGGATGCCGCCCATGGGTGTCTTCTTCCATGCCCAGAATGGGGTCGCGGGCCACATCCTCTACCGGTACTTTATTATCCATAAAGCGATTGACGAAGCTGGAATTGGCACCGTTTTCCAGCAAGCGTCGCACCAGATATGGCAGCAGATCCCGATGGGCGCCAACGGGGGCATAGGTGCGGGTTTTGACTGGACGGCCGATTACCTGTCGCACAGCGCGATATAAAAGGTCGCCCATGCCATGCAGGCGCTGGAATTCATAATCTGCATCCTGTCCCATTTCTTCGATGGCGGCGATGGTATGGGCGTTATGGGTGGCGAACATGGGGTAAAAGGCATCGCCCCCCTTGATCAGTTTCCGCGCGCACAGCAGATAAGACATATCGGTGGCCATTTTGCGGGTCCACACGGCGTAATCGGGCATTCCCAGTTCTTGGGCATGCTTGATTTCCGTGTCCCAATAAGCCCCTTTCACCAACCGGACCGGAATCCGGCGGTGGGTTTCGTGGGCCAGAATTTCCAGCCAGTCCACCACATAGCGGGCGCGTTTTTGATAAGCCTGAAGGGCAAGGCCAAGACCCGACCAGCCCAACAGCTCCGGCGAGCGGGCCAGAGCTTCGAACAGATCAAGAGACAGATCGAGCCTGTCGGCTTCCTCTGCATCAATGGTAAGCTGGATGTCGAATTCTTTCGCCAAAAGCGCCAGATCATGGAGGCGCGGCAGAATATCGTCGATCACGGCCTTGGCATTGGTTTGCTCATAGCGCGGATGCAGCGCCGAAATCTTGATGGACACGGATGATCGCGTATTGGGGCCGCCAAGCTTGGTGCTTTCCTGCTTGCCCACAGCGGTGATGGCATCTTTATAAAGCTGGAAATAGCGATCCGCCGTTTCCGATGTGCGAGCGCCTTCGCCCAGCATGTCGAAGCTCATCAACTGCTTTTGTTCTGGCATTTTGGCCATGCGTTTCAGCGCTTCCTTGATGGAGCGCCCGAACACGAATTGCCGTCCCATGATTCGCATGGCCTGATTCACGGCTTGCCGGATAACCGGTTCCCCGGCGCGCTTCACGAGCTTATCGATAAAATCGCCGGGATCTTTGCGGATGGCAGGGTCCACCTTGATCACCCGTCCGGTCAGCATCAAAGCCCAAACACTGGCATTCACAAACGGACTATTGGACTTTCCCAAATGGCTGGACCAATCGCCCGTGCGGATTTTTTCCGCGATCAGGGCATCTTGTGTATCCGGATCGGGGATGCGCAACAACGCTTCCGCCAAACACATCAAGGCCACACCTTCCTGATTGGACAGGCCAAATTCCTGCATGAAGGCATCAAGGGTGCCTTGTTCGGAGCTGAGATCGCGGGAGCGCTCGACCATTGCTTTTGCCCGTTCAAACACCCGTTCCCGTTCGTCATGGGTTAGCGGTGTGGCGGCCAAAAGAGCGCGGTTTTCTTCCACTTCGTTGGCATAGCCAGCCACACGCAGGGCAAGACGCGCATCATGCAATGTGCGGGGTGCAGAATGTGTTGAGTGAACGGCGTCGGTCATGCGGTCATCCTTTAAGCAGGAATGGTCTTGTTCCTACCCGCATGTAGCCTCTTGTGAGGCAGATGAAAAGCAAAGTGCGCATTGCGCAACACTTATGCGATTTTTTCCAAAAATGTGCGTTTATAATCGCGTTATTTCACTGAAAGTATTACGGTTGTTGCGTATTGCCGTGCGGGGAAACATCAAAAAATCTGACGCGGCAGGAAAAGAAAATAATCGGAGGAGCGAAAAGTGAAAAATATGCAACAAAGTAAGTTGCTATCTACGGTGGCTTTGGCCCCGTTTATCGCCCTGATGGCGAGCAATGCGGTGGCCCAAACCGATGATAGTACAGAGGCCGTTTCCGAACATATCGAGGAAATCGTAACACTGGGAACCCGTGTGAAAGGGCGCTCGGCGACCGATACGGCGGTTCCTGTGGATGTGATCAATGTGGAAAGCATCCGACAAAACGGCTTCACCGAATTCGGGCCGATGCTGCAAGCTCTTGCCCCCTCGTTTAATTTCTCGCGGACACAGATTTCCGATGGCAGCGATCTGTTCCGTCCCGCCACCTTGCGCGGGCTTGGCCCCGATCAGGTACTGGTTCTGGTGAATGGCAAGCGGCGTCATCAGCGGTCGCTTCTGGGTCTGTCGGGCACCGTGGGGGAAGGGGCAACCGGCACCGACTTTAATGCCATTCCCACTGCCGGCATCAAGCGTGTCGAAATTCTGCGTGATGGCGCGGCGGCGCAATATGGTTCTGATGCCATTGCCGGTGTGATCAATGTGGAACTGCAAGACAGTGTTGAAGAATTTTACCTGTCGGCGCAGGTGGGCCAAACCTATGCAGGTGACGGGGAAAGCTATCAATTCCAGGGCAATGGCGGCTTTTCTCTGGGCGATAGCGGTTTCATCAACTTCACGGCGGAATACCGCAATGGGGAGCCCACCAACCGTGCCGATATCAGCCCGTTCTTCGGGGATCGCCGTTTCCAGATGGGGGAATCGGATAGCGAAGGCTATATGCTGTGGTATAATATGGCGGCCCCCATCTCGGATAGTGTCGAGATTTATAGCTTTGGCGGCTATTCTTATAATGAAGCCCTGGGCGCAGGCTTCTATCGCTTTACCAACAATCCGGCCCGCGCCATTCCGCAAGCCTTCCCTGAAGGATTTTTGCCGCGTGATTTGAATGAATCCGAAGATCTCTCGGCTGCTGGCGGCTTCAGGGGTGAACTGGCCGGTGGATGGTCGTGGGATGTGTCGGCCGTTTATGGCAAGAACAGCTATGATTTGCGGGTGCGCGATGCCCCCAATGTGTCTATCGCCGCAGACTTTTTTAACAACAATCCCGGCGCTACCGATGCGGAAATCATTGCCAATGTCGGCCCCACTTCGGGCTTTTCCGGCGGGTTGGAGTTTGAGCAAGCCACCTTCAATGCGGATATTGCCGGTGAAATCAACGATTTGCTGCCCGATACGCTTTATGTGGCGGTTGGTGCGGAGTATCGTGATGAAACCTTCCGCATCACAGAAGGGGAGCTGGACAGCTTTTCGTGCGGACTTAGCCCGGAAAACCGCTTCATTCCGTCGATCGTTGATCCCAATACGGCAGCAACCTGCGGCTTCCAGGCCTTTCCCGGTTTCCGGCCCGAAACGGCAGGAACTTCGGGGCGGGACAATTATGCCATCTACGCCGATCTTGAAACGACCTTCGGTGACATCTGGACATTGGGGGCTGCCGCGCGGTTCGAGGATTATGGGGAAGTGGGCGACAAGCTGACATGGAAGGTCAGTTCTCGCGTTGAAATCTCTGAAGATTTCGCCGTGCGCGGCGCCATTGCCACCGGCTTCAGGGCACCCTCCTTGCAACAAATTGGCTTTACGCAGGTGGCCACCAATGCCAGCGCGGCCGGTCTTACGGAAACATTGCTGGCTGCTGTGGGAACGGATTTCCCGGGATTTTTCGGGATTGATAATCTGGAGCTTGAAGAATCAGACAGCTATAGCGCCGGGTTCGTGTGGGAGCCCATGGATGATCTGACAGTGACCGTGGATGCCTTCCTGATCCAGATCGATGACCGGATCGTTTTGGGAAATCCTTTGCGTCCGGCCGATCTGGATGCGGTGCCTGATGCCCAGCAATTCCTGCTTGATCGTGGTATCGGACAGGCCAATTTCTTCTCCAATGCCATCGATACGGAAACCAAGGGCATTGATGTGGTGCTGAACCATACGGCGCAAATTGCCGGTGGATCTCTCGCTTCGACCTTTGCCTTTAACTATAATAAAACGACCGTGGAAAAGGTAACGGCCCCAACCGGTGTGGACCCGGCCTTCTTGTTGCCTGATCCTTCCGAAGTGTTCATCGAACGCGGACAGCCCCGTGTGCGTGCCAACGCCAATTTCAACTATGAAAAGGATCGCTGGGGCGGCGTCTTGCGGTTCAACTATTTCGGCAGCACGGAAACCAGCTTCTTTACGGCAGCAGGCTTGGGCTTCCCGCCTCCAGCCATTGATGCGCTGGGACTTGCCGATGAAGAGCGCTTGCGGCCCGGATCTGCCGTGCTGGTTGATCTGGAACTGCGCTACAAGCTGACAGATTGGGCGCAATTTGCTTTGGGTGCCAATAATCTTTTGGATCAAAAACCCAACAAGCTGGCGGACAATTCTCCCTTGCGGTTTATTGTCGGCGATCCAAGCGGTGAATTTGGCAATATCAAATTCCCGCTGCGTGGGCTTGCTTATGGCCTGAATGGCGGATTTTATTATGCCCGTTTCGAATTCAATTTCTAAAATCGGGTCTTGAACATCATGCAGAGCCGGGTTTGCGCCCGGCTTTGCTTTTTTGGGGCGCGCCGGTTCTAGGCGGAGAGGCCAAACGGCTTTGGACAATCCGTTTCAGGCGCTGATGCTATCGGTGTTGTGGTGCTGCAGATCGGAATCCGTGGCGATTTCGACCCGATTGCGGCCATCCCGCTTGGCGCGGTACAGGGCTTCATCGGCCCGTTGCACAAAATCTTCCAGAGATTCTCCGGGGGAAAAAGCCGCGATACCAAAGGACGCGGTGATTTTTCCGTAATGTTCGCCCGTGACCCGGTTTTTAAGGTTGCTTCCCGACAGGGCTGTGCGGATATGCTCCGCCACGGTTTGCGCATCTTCCAAAGGGGTTTCAGGCAGAACCGCGATGAATTCCTCACCGCCATAGCGCACGGGGAGGTCCTTGCCTTTTAGAACCAGCTTGAGCTTGGACGCGACGATTTTTAGAGCCTCATCACCGATGCGATGGCCATATTGGTCGTTGAAGTGTTTGAAATGGTCGATATCAAACATAATCAGCGACATGGGTGCGCCGGTTTCGCCGGAAATCACCGCCGATGTTTGCAGGAAATTGTTGAATTCACGCCGATTGGCAAGGCCGGTGAGGGGATCGGTGGTGGCCTCTTTCCGCATTCTGGTCAAAGAGCGCCGCAGAGCCGTGATTTCTCCCCCGGTGGTGTTGAGGTTTTTTTCGATCGTGGCGCTCATTTCGGTGATGACACGGGCTTCTTTTATCAGCCCCAATGCCAGACGCTCGATCTCTTCGGTGGTTGATACATTCTTTGCATCCGATGAAATCGTGGCCACCTGCTTGCCAAAATGCGCGCTGCCTTTTTTCGCAGTGCTCACATGCTTGATGATGGTGGTGGCCAGTTCGTGCAAGCGTTCCGTTGCTTCATGGACTTCTTTGCTGCCCCGGCCGATACCAAAGAATTGTTCGGCAATTTCAGCGCAACGGGTTTCGGTAAAGTCCCGCTTGTTGCTGATGAGGATATTGATGGCGGAATTCAATTCCGGGTCGCGACCGGCAGCATAGTTATACCAGATCTGATAATTTTGGGGCGTTGGCGGAATGTGGAAACGCTCCATAAGCTGAAGTGCACTTTGTGCGAATTCATTTGCTTGATCCAGGCCGTCCGCAGTCATAAGGGGTCCCCGAAGCATTTCCTCTACATCTTTGTGACAGAGCAGAGTTAAAAAAAGATTGGCAGTATGACCTTTCTCGTTTCAGTTCATGACAATCTTTATCAGATTGTAGCAAGTTGTCATTTTTCTCCCTCATTTTTCGCAATATTCCATCTGCCCCCTTGCGTCATTGCCTAATTTTATGTCCATTATGCTGCCCATATTCTCATTGTATTCGAGCATTCATGGCTGTCTTCACCAAAGTCTCAGATCAGGACCTCTCGCAGTTTCTCGCAGATTATGATCTGGGCGAGGCTGTGTGCCTGTCGCCCATTGCTGAAGGCGTGGAAAACACCAATTACAAATTGGAAACCACGCAGGGGCTGTTTGTTTTGACATTGTTCGAGCGGCGTACCCCTGCCGATGCCTTGCCTTATGTGGTGGGCCTGATGCGGCAGCTTGATGCGCGGGGTGTTGCCGTGCCCAGCCCTATCGCGGATCGTACAGGCACATATTTGAAACTTTTGTGCGACCGGCCGGCCCTGATTGTAAGCTTTTTGAAAGGGCGTTCTTTGACAGACCCCGGTGTAGAGGCCTGCAAGGAAGCGGGAAAAGGGCTGGCCGAATTGCACAAGGGGGCACAAGGCTATGGTGGCTTTAGACCCAATCCCTATGGCTTGTCCAGTTGGGGCAGCTTGGCGGAAAATTGCGAACAGGCGGCGGATCAGGCCGCCCGCGAGCGCTTGGCGGATATTTTGCGCGCCCTTGATTGGTTGACCGAATTTTGGCCTTATCATCTGCCCAAAGGCTCGTGCCATACTGATCTGTTCCCGGACAATGTGTTCTTTCATGAAGGAAAGCTGAGCGGGCTTATCGATTTCTATTTTTCATGCGATGAACTGCGTGCCTATGATCTGGCGGTGTGCCTGACGTCTTGGTGCTTTGATCGGCAAAACCGCTTCATCCCCAAGCGCGCAGAGGCAATGATTGCCGGATATAGCGCCGTACATCCGCTGTCCGCTGATGAGCGGGCGTCTTTACCGCTTTTGTGTCTAGGCGCGTCTGTGCGCTTTACCCTGACCCGACTTTATGACCGCCTTTATCCGCAGGAGGGGGCCATCGTTCTTGAAAAAGACCCGGAGGAATTCGCCTCCCGCATGGACCTGTTTTTTGAGATGACAACCGCTGGAAAAGGGATTTTCTGATGCGCTATACCAGCACCCGTGCCGATCTGGATTGTGGCTTTTCACAGGTGGTGGCCAGCGGGCTTGCCCCTGATGGCGGGCTTTATCTGCCAACAGAATGGCCGCGGCTTTCTTCTGCTGATTTGGCGGCGCTCGCTTCAGGCAGTTATGGCGACACGCTGCAGCATGTGGGGGCACTTTTCGCCGATGATGAGGTGAGCGCCGACAGTTGGGGCCGCATTGCCGAAAAGGCATTGGCGGGGTTTCGCCATCCGGCCATTGCCCCCCTTAATCAATTGGGGCCAAAGCAGTGGCTTTTAGAGCTGTATCACGGGCCAACGCTTTCTTTTAAAGATTATGGCCTGCAGCCCTTATCGCAGCTTTTGGCAGAGCTATCGGCCCATAGCGGGAAAAAATTGTTCATTCTGGGGGCAACATCGGGCGATACCGGTTCCGCTGCCATTGCCGCTTTTAGTGGCAAGCCCAACACAAGAATTGTGATCTTGCATCCTGATGGTCGGGTGTCTCCTGTGCAACGCAGGCAGATGACCACAATCGACGATGAGGGGGTGCAAAATATCGCCTTGAAAGGCAGTTTTGATGATTGCCAGCGGATCGCCAAGGCGCTTTTGGCAGAGCGATCGGCACACAAGGATCAATCGGTCTTGTCGGTGAACTCCATCAATTGGGGGCGCTTGCTGTTCCAAACCGCCTATTATGTGCATATGGGGGCCAGAATGGGCCGCCCCTTTGCGGTTTCTGTGCCCAGCGGCAATTTCGGGAATGCATTATCAGCGATTATTGCCGCCAAAATGGGGGTGCCGATCAAGCATTTGATTGTCGCCACCAATGCCAATGATGCCCTGAGCCGGATTTTCTCGACGGGTGAAACGGATCGCGGCGATGTGCGCCATACCCTGAGCCCGGCCATGGATATTCAGATTCCCAGCAATCTGGAACGGTTGCTCTATCTGCTAAATGGGTGCGATGCTGCGCGAACAGCGCAACAAATGGAGACAGCGGCCACAAGCGGGCATCTATCCTTGCCTGAAAAATGGCGGGAGGCTTTGCCTTTGACCTTGGAGGCTATGTCGGTGGATGACGAGACGATCCTGTCTACCATTGCCGAAACCTACGTCAAGACCGATCGCATCATTGATCCCCATACGGCGGTGGCGGTTCATGCCGCACACTATGCCAAACACGCAAGGGAACTTGAGATTATATCCATCTCAACGGCGCATCCGGCAAAGTTCCCTGAAGCGGTCGAGCGTGCTCTTGGCTTTGCGCCGCCCGTTCCCGCTCCCTTGCGGGATCTGTTTGAGCGTGAAGAGCGCTTTGATGTGGTCGCCCCCACGCTGGATGCTGTGCGGACCGCCATCGGCTAAAGGCCACAAACGCTTTTCAAGCAGCAAAAAAGGGGCCAAAGCGGCCCCTTTTTCTATGTCTCGTTACGTCGCTGGTGCTTACCAGATGCCGACGCGCTCTTCCGGTGGAAGATACAGATCGTCGTCTTCGGTCACACCAAAGGCGTCGTACCAAACATCCATATTGCGCACCACGCCATTGACGCGGAATTCCGCAGGAGAATGCGGATCGGATTTAATACGGCGCAGCATGGATTCATCACGGTCTTTGGCGCGCCAAACCTGTGCCCAGCCAAGGAAGAAGCGCTGGTCGCCGGTCAAGCCGTCGATCACCGGGATATCCTGGCCTTCGGTGGCGATTTTATACGCTTCATAAGCAACCGAAAGACCGCCCAGATCGCCGATATTCTCGCCCATGGTCAAAGAGCCATTGACGAACTGGCCTTCCAAAGGCTCATAGGAATCATATTGGCTGCCAAGCGATTTGGTGCGGGCATCGAAATTGGCGCGATCTTCATCAGTCCACCAATTGCGTTGAACCCCTTTGGCATCGGATTTCGATCCCTGGTCATCAAAACCATGGCCCATTTCATGGCCGATCACACCGCCAATGCCGCCATAATTCACCGCCAGATCCGCATTGGGATCAAAGAACGGAGGTTGCAAAATGGCTGCCGGGAACACGATCTCGTTCCATGATGAATTATAATAGGCGTTGACCGTTTGCGGGGTCATGAACCAACGATCTTTATCGGTGGGTTCATTGAGATGGGCAATCTGGTCATCGTAGAAAAAGTCAGAGACGGCCTTGGCGTTTTTGAACAGTTCGCCCGGGACAATATTGACATCCGAGAAATCGCGCCATTTGTCGGGATAGCCGATTTTGGGATTGAAAGAGGCCAGCTTGTCAAAAGCTTCTTTCTTGGTGTCTTCGCCCATCCAGTCGATTTGTTCGATACGGCGACGATAGGCTTCGCGCAGATTTTCCACCAATTGGACCATTTTGGTCTTGGAATCTTCGGGGAAATAACGCTCCACATAGACTTGGCCGATGGCTTCGCCCAGACCTTGTCCGCCACCAACGAGATTGACGCCACGGCTCCAGCGCGGACGCTGTTCGGGTTGCCCGGAGAGCACTTTGCCGAAGAAGGCAAAATCCGCGTCGTCGATTTCTTTGGACAACAAATGGGCATGACCGGTAACGGCTTTATAGGTGAGCCATGCTTTCCATGTGTCGATGGGGGTGTTGTCGATCACATCAATCAGCGGCTGGATAGCGCTGGGGGTGGTGACATTCAGTTCTTTGAGACCGGTGATGCCGCCCGCTTCAAAAAAGGCTTTCCAATCCATGCCGGGATAGTCTTCATCCAGCTTGGCCAGCGTATAGACATTGTATGTCTTGTCGCGGTTGCGCAATTCAGTGCGGGGCCAATGATGGGTGGCGATTTCGGTTTCCAGCGCCAGGATGTTTTTGGCTTTTTCCTCTGTATCGTCTGTTCCTGTGAAGGCCAGCATCTCGGCGACATGGCTTTCATAGGCTGCACGAATGGTCTGGAAGCGCTCGTCATCGGCCAGATAATAATCACGATCAGGCAAGGTCAGGCCGCTTTGGCCGATATTGACCATATAGCGATCCGGGTTCACCCGATCGATGCCGATCCCGCCATCAATGGGGGCGGCAAGGCCTTCACGGCCAGCGCGTCCGAACATCTTGATCAGATCGTCTTTGGTTTCGATGGCGGCAATCTCGTCCAGCAATGGCTGCAAGGGCGTGATGCCTTTGGCATTCACCGTATCCTGATCCATGTAGCTGGCATAATAATCGGCAATTTTTTGCTCGATGGTGCCTTGTTCGAAGGTTTCCGATGCCAGCTGCTCGATAATGGTTTTGACACGCTCTTCAGAACGGTCACGCAGAACGGTGAAGGCGCCATAGCTGGTTTTGTCAGCCGGAATTTCGAAATTATCAAGCCAGGTGCCATTGGCATAGTGGAAGAAATCATCACCGGGATCGATCTCGGTGTTGCGGGCTTCCAGATCGACGCCCCATGTGCCTAGCTCTGCCGTTGCGGTCGTGTGTTCAACGGCTGTGGTTTCCCTGTTCTCGCTGGCGGGCTTGTTATCGCAGGCGGTCAAAGTTCCCAGACAGACCCCGGCGAGCAAGAGTGCTCTTATTGTCATTACTTTATCCTCAGATTGCTATTTGCAGCTGCATCGTGGCGCAGGTTTTAAAACACTACTGTCCTCGTGGCAATTTGCAAGCCATCCCTATGTATGGAAACCGGCAAAGCGCTTCGATTGTCCTATAAAAGCGCGATTTTTTATCTGATCCGGCCAAATTTAAGATTGACACTCACTCTTAGAAGACATATCCCTGCCTGCAGTTAATAATTATTCGCAAGTTGGAGTCTTCCTTAATGCCTGTATATCGTCGTCTTGGGGGCGCCAGCCTCGCCGTGCTCATCTGTGCAAGCACAGCTTTGGCTGAAGAGGCCGAAACCAAAATCGAAGAGATTGTCGTCAATGGAAAATATCTCTCTTTGGACAAGCTCGATTCCGTCAAGACGCCGACCCCGATCATCGACATCCCCCAAAGCCTGTCGATCATTTCCGCCGATCAGATAGAGAAGCAGTCTTTCACCAATCTGGGCGATGTGCTGCGCTATACGCCGGGCTTGTCCATCAGCCAAGGCGAAGGGCATCGGGATGCGATCATTATTCGCGGTATTGAAACAACGGCGGACTTTTTCATCGATGGCTTGCGTGATGATGTCCAGTATTTCCGTCCGCTTTATAATCTGGAACGTGTGGAGATTTTGCGTGGCTCCAATGCGCTTCTTTTCGGGCGCGGCGGCGGCGGCGGGGTGGTTAACCGCGTCACCAAGAGCCCCGAATTCGACGATCAGTTCGCCGGGTTTTCCTCCAGCCTCGACACTTTCGGGTCTTATAATATTTCCGGCGATGTTAATATGGCGGTCAGTGAAACCGCAGCCCTGCGCTTGAATGGCTTCTATGAAGAGTTGGACAATCACCGGGATTTCTTTGGCGGTGAGCGCTTTGCCATCAATCCGACGTTCGCCTTCAAGGCATCGTCTGACACCAATGTTTTGCTGTCTTATGAATATGTGGATGATGATCGGGTCGTTGATCGCGGTGTCACATCTCAGGTGGTGGAGAACGGCCCGAATGTGCCATTGAAAGGCTTCAAGAAGACCTTTTTCGGGTCGCCGGACGGGAATCGCACAACGCTTCAGGCCCATATTGCGAAGGCGCGGGTCGATCACACATTCACCGATTCCCTGCGCGGAAATCTGACCGTGCAATATGCCGATTATGACAAGCTCTATCAGAATCTGTTCGCCAATAGCGCCATAGCGGTCGGCTCCGGTTTGCCGCTACAGGTTCAACTGGATGGTTATCAGGATTTCACCGACCGGCAAAATCTCATAATCCAGACGAATTTGGTCAGCGAATTCAAGACCGGACCATTCGGCCATACGGTTCTGTTCGGTGGGGAATTCGGTGATCAGGATACGGACAATTCGCGGAACGACAATGTGTTTGCCGCCAATGGCGATGACCAGATCACCATCGCTTTCACAGACCCGCTTGATATTCCGGAGTTCTCTTTTTCCAATCAGGTGCGGGATCGGAAATCGCAGGTTCAGTTCGCGTCCGTTTATCTGCAAGACCAGATCGACGTGACCGACTGGCTGATATTGGTGGGCGGCGTTCGCTATGACCGTTTCGACATCGATGTGCTTGATATCATCGAGCAGAATGACGGTGATGGGGTAAATGGCGATTTTTCACGGGTGGACGAGAAATTCACGCCGCGCTTGGGGGCGATCTTGAAGCCTGCCGAAAATATCTCGGCCTATGCCAGTTATAGCGAAACCTTTTTGCCGCGGTCGGGGGACCAGTTCCTGACGCTTGATCTGGATACGGAAAGCACGCGCCCGCAATCTTTCAAGAACACGGAACTGGGCTTGAAGTGGGATATCCGGCCCGATCTGAGCATCACGGCGGCGCTGTTCGACCTTGACCGTTCCAGCTTCACCTCGGTCGATCCCGATGATCCAGGGCAGGTTATCGTGGTCGAAGGCTCACAGACACAGGGCTTTGAACTTCAGCTCAATGGCAAACTTACCGACCGGTGGACGATCGCGGCGGGCTATAGCTATCTCGATGGCAAGGTGCAGCAGGCAGATGGCGGGGGCAATAATGGCAACAAAACCCGGCAGACGCCTGAAAACATGATCTCGCTCTGGAACGATGTCTCTATCACGGACAAATTCGGCATTGGTTTTGGTGCGACCTATCAAGACAGCTATTTCGTGCGGGAGGACAATGCGGTGAAAGTGCCGGATTTCATCCGCGTCGATGCCGCGCTCTATTATGAACTGAGTGACAATCTCCGTCTTCAGGTGAATGTAGAGAACCTTCTGGACGAGACTTATTTCCCCGACGCCCATAGCAACACCAATATTTCGACCGGCGAGCCTATCAACGCGCGCTTCACCATCGTTGGCCGTTTTTAACGGCAGGGCATAGGCGCAGGATTCCCATGTCGGTGGCGATGTCTCTTGATCGCGCTGCCGGCATGGGATACTGACCGGCCATGACAAACGATACAGTATCCCCCCCTGCGATCCTGTTGCTTTCGGGCGGCCTGGATTCTGCAACCGTTGGTGCCATGGCGCGCGCCGATGGTTTTGCTCTTCATGCGTTGTCCTTCGATTATGGACAACGCCACAAAGCCGAGTTGCAAGCCGCCGACCGGGTGGCGAAAAGCCTTGATGTGGTGGAACATAAAGTCGCGCATATTGATCTGGCGCTGTTTGGCGGCAGTGCGCTGACAGCGGATATCGATGTTCCCAAAGGGCGCTCCACCAAGGAAATGGATACAGGCATCCCCATTACCTATGTGCCTGCCCGCAATACGATCTTCCTGTCCTATGCCCTCGCTTTTGCCGAGGTGCGCAAGGCCCGGCATATATTCATCGGTGTGAATGCGGTGGATTTTTCCGGCTATCCCGATTGTCGGCCCGATTATATCAAAGCCTTTCAAGAGATGGCCAATCTGGCCACATCGCTTGGACGGTCCGGTGAGGGGCGCATTGAAATCCGGACGCCGCTTCTTCATATGTCGAAAGCCGAGATTGTGTTGGCAGGCACAAGGCTGGATGTGGATTATGCACAAACCACAAGCTGCTATGATCCCGATGATCAAGGGCGGGCCTGTGGCGGTTGCGATGCGTGCCTGTTGCGCCGTGAAGGTTTTGAATCCGCGAGGATCAGCGACCCCACACGCTACAGGGACATATGACCTACAGCGTCAAGGAAATTTTCTATACCCTGCAAGGCGAGGGGGCAAACTCTGGTCGCGCGGCAGTGTTCTGCCGTTTTTCCGGCTGCAATCTGTGGACCGGACGGGAAAAGGACCGCACAAACGCCATCTGTCAGTTTTGCGATACGGATTTTGTGGGAACCGATGGTTCGGGAGGCGGCAAATTTAAAACGGCGCAAGATTTGGCGGACGCGGTTGCCAAAATATGGCCCCATCAAGAACAGCCCAATGTGCGGCCTTTGGTGGTTTGTACCGGTGGCGAGCCTTTGTTGCAGCTTGATGCGCTCCTGATCGACGCGCTGCACCAGGCCGGGTTCGAGATTGCGGTGGAAACCAATGGCACGCAAGCAGCACCCGAGGGGTTGGACTGGATTTGCGTCAGCCCTAAGGTAGGGGCGGAGCTGGTGCTGCAATCGGGGGATGAACTGAAATTGGTGTATCCGCAAAAAGGGGGCGAGCCGGAACGCTATGCCGCGCTGGCGTTTACGCATTTCTTTTTGCAGCCCATGGACAGCCCGCACCGTGAAGCCAATACAAACGCAGCGGTGGATTATTGCATGCGCCATCCCCAATGGCGGCTATGTCTGCAAACCCATAAATATGTGGGCATTGACTGACCAATTCGCATGGTCCGTTTCTGGCGTTTTATCGTGCAAAAGACACCGTCATTCTGCTTGGACCGGAGATAGTCCACCAATCTTGGCGATCTGTTCTAAAATCTCTGCAACGCCGTCGCCGGAGCGCAAGGAACAGAAAACAAAAGGCTTTTCGCCGCGCATTTTCAGGCAATCGCGGCGCATGATTTCAAGCGATGCCCCCACATGCGGCGCAAGATCCGTTTTATTGATGACCAACAGATCGGATTTTGTGATGGCCGGCCCGCCCTTGCGTGGAATATCTTCGCCTGCCGCCACATCGATCACATAGAGGGTCACATCTGCCAATTCCGGGCTGAATGTAGCGGATAGATTGTCGCCACCGCTTTCGATCAGCACCAGCTCCACATCGGGGTGACGGGCACGCATTTCAGCAATGGCGGCAAGATTGATCGAGGCATCCTCGCGGATCGCCGTATGGGGGCAACCGCCGGTTTCCACACCGATAATGCGATTTTGCGGCAAAATCTGTAACCGCATCAGCGCTTCAGCATCTTCCTGTGTGTAGATGTCATTGGTAATGACGCCCAGTGACAGGGCAGGGTGCAGGGCTTTTGCGATGGCGGCGGTCAAGGAGGTTTTCCCTGCGCCAACGGGGCCGCCAATCCCCAAACGCAAAGGGCCATTCAATGTAGTCATGAGCGGAAAATCCTATGGGGCAGCGTTTCATGGGTCATCGCCGCAATGTCGGAAAGAAATGCCATGCTGTGCATGTCGTCTTGTGTTTTGCCTTCGGTTTGTGCGGCAATATCGCGGCATAAAGGGGTCAGGGCGGCCAGAACCGCCTGACCATCGGTTTGGCCCAGGGGCACGAGGCGAATGGCGGCGGAAACCAGATTGCCGATAATGGCTTGCAGATAAAGTGCCGCCGTCAAGGACAGGTCGAGGCCCATGCGCCGCGCCGCATAGCCAATGGCGACGGGATAGCACAGATCGGGTTGTTCGCCCGGCCAGACCGCCCGGACGGTTTTGCTAAAGGCCGTTCCCTGTAAATGCGTTTCGCGCAGACGCTCGGCGCTGGGCGCAAAGGCCCGTGCGGTGGCATCCACATGCTCCAGATCCGCCGGATGGTCGCAGGCATAGGCCATGCGCAAAAGGATGCAGTCATTGCGTCCGCTGCCCTGCAACAAAATATCCACAAGCCAGTCCTCAAGATCTTTGGGCGTGCGGATACGCTTATCCTGTATGGCCGTTTCCAGACCATGGGAATAAGCGAATGCGCCAACAGGAAAGCTGGGTGAAAGCCACTGTGCCAATGTCAGGGCATCACAGATCATGGGCGGTGGCCCCATGGCTGTGGGAATGGGTGCGGCCATGTCCATAGGCGCCGCCTTCGGGGGTGAAGGGGGCGGTGACAGGGGTAATCTCTGCGCCGAGATGCGTTAGCATATGGCCGATAACGGGGTCATTCTGGATCAGCAGGTGGTCGCTATTGATCTGGCAGGGCGTATGGCGGTTGCCGATATGCCATGCAAGGCGCGGCAGATCTGGGCCGCTGACCTGTAACAAGTCCTCCTGTGCGGCAATGATCTCGACAAGACGGCCATCTTCAAGCTCCAGCGCATCGCCCTGATCAAGTGAATTGGTGTGCGCCAGATCAACCAGAAACGACTGGCCATCTGTGGTGACCAGTTGTTTGCGGCGCACAAAACGGGCTGCATAATCCAATTCGCACCGTGCCGCAGCGCCGGACCATTGGCCCGCACGGTGTAAAATCTGGGCGAGTGCTCTCTTTGTCATCGGGTCCTCAAAACAGGAAATAGCGTTGCGCCATGGGCAGGGTGTCAGCGGGTTGGCAGGTCAGCAATTCCCCATCGGCGCGCACCTCATAGGTCTCGGGATGCACCTCTATATGTGGGGTGGCATCATTAAGGCGCATATCCTTTTTACCGATTGTGCGCGTGTTCGTAACAGCGACGGTTTGCTTGGTTAATCCAAGACGCTCACGAACACCGCTTGCCTGCGCCGCTTCCGATACAAAGCTGATGCTGGATTGCTCCAAAGACCGCCCACAAGCCCCGAACATAGGCCGTGAATAAACCGGTTGCGGCGTTGGGATTGAAGCATTGGGATCACCCATTTGCGCCACCGCAATCGTGCCCGCAAGCAAAACCATCTCCGGTTTTACACCGAAAAAGGCCGGGGACCATAAAGCCAGATCGGCGCGTTTGCCCACAGCAATACTGCCAAGCACATGTCCCACACCTTGGGCAATGGCGGGATTGATGGTGTATTTCGCAATATAGCGCCGGACGCGGAGATTGTCATTGTCACCGGTTTCGTCCGGCAAACGCCCACGCTGCTTTTTCATCTTGTCTGCGGTTTGCCATGTGCGGATCAGGACTTCCCCTACACGTCCCATGGCCTGACTGTCGGACGCGATGATCGAAAATGCCCCCATATCATGCAAAATATCTTCGGCGGCGATGGTTTCGCGGCGAATGCGGCTTTCGGCGAAGGCCACATCTTCGGGGATCGATTTATCCAGATGATGGCACACCATTAGCATATCCAGATGTTCTTCCAGCGTGTTTACCGTGAAAGGACGGGTCGGATTGGTCGAGGACGGCAAGACATAGTCTTCACCGCAGATTTTGATGATGTCGGGCGCATGACCGCCACCCGCCCCTTCGGTGTGGAAGGCATGGATCGTCCGCCCTTTCATGGCGGCGACGGTATCTTCAACAAAGCCGCTTTCATTCAGCGTGTCCGTATGGATCATCACCTGCACATCCATATGGTCGGCCACAGACAGGCAACAATCGATGGCTTTGGGGGTGGTGCCCCAGTCTTCGTGCAGCTTCAATGCGCAGGCCCCGCCTTGTACCATTTCCACCAGCGCGGCGGGCTGGCTTGCATTGCCTTTGCCGGCCAGACCGACATTCATTGGAATGCCGTCCAACGCCTGCAACATCCGCCCGATATGCCATGGGCCCGGGGTGCAGGTGGTGGCCAGCGTGCCATGGGCCGGGCCGGTCCCGCCGCCGAAACAGGTGGTTACACCGGAATGCAGCGACTCTTCCATCTGCTGTGGGCAAATGAAATGGATATGGCTATCGATCCCACCGGCGGTCAATATACGGCCTTCTCCGGCAATGATCTCGGTGCCGGGGCCGATGATGATATCCACAGCCGATTGGGTGTCGGGATTGCCCGCCTTGCCGATGGCGTGGATCAGCCCGTCTTTCAGGGCAATATCGGCTTTGTAAATCCCCGAGTGATCGACAATCAGTGCATTGGTGATGACCGTATCCACCGCACCATCGGCCCGGCTGAACTGGGATTGCCCCATACCATCGCGGATCACCTTACCACCGCCGAATTTCACCTCTTCGCCATAAAGGGTCAGATCCCGTTCCACCTCGATGATCAGGTCGGTATCGGCAAGACGGATGCGGTCGCCGGTGGTGGGGCCATAAATGGCCGCATATTGCGCGCGTGGAATGGCCGTCGGCATCACAGATCTCCCATGACTTGACCATTGAAACCAAAAACCCGGCGCCCCCCGCCATAGGGGATCAGTTGCACCTCGCGGCGCTGCCCCGGTTCAAAGCGGATGGCGGTCCCCGCCGCAATATCAAGGCGCATGCCTTTGGCGGCAGACCGGTCGAAATCCAATGCCGGATTTGTTTCGCTAAAATGATAATGGCTGCCCACCTGAATGGGGCGGTCCCCTTTATTGGCGACCATCAAGGTGATGGCCGGGCGATCGGCATTCAGGATAATCTCTCCCGGGGCAGGAAAGATTTCACCGGGGATCATTTGCGCATCCTTTTATAGCCTGCTGCGGCAAGGAATGCACAGATCCCCGCGCCCACCAGAATCCACAGCAGATCGATCCCGTGGGGGTGCATATGCGCACCATCATGGGCAAAGGCCGTGGATCCCCAAGCGATAAAAGGAAGAGCGGCGCTTTTATACATCAATCGGTGCTTCATCGAGAATCTCCTTTTATGGCCTTATCGGATTGGATTGTGCACGGTGACCAGCTTGGTGCCATCGGGAAAAGTGGCCTCCACCTGCACATCCGGGATCATCTCGGCGACGCCCTCCATGCATTGATCGCGGCGGACCACCTGCCCACCCGCTTCCATCATATCGGCAACGGAGCGCCCGTCGCGCGCCCCTTCCACAACGGCATCGGTGATCAGGGCAATGGCTTCGGGATGGTTCAGTTTCACACCGCGAGCCAGACGTTTGCGGGCGACTTCTGCGGCCATGGCAATCAGCAATTTGTCTTTCTCACGGGGGGTCAATTGCATGTCTCATAGTCTCCATGACAAGGGCAGGGTGGATTGGGACAGATAGTCAAGGACAGGTATCAAAGATCTTCGCATTTCATAGCCGTCTGCCGCAAGCAGGCGCATCACCAAAATATCTTCGGCAATCATGCTGGCCCCTGCGGTAATGGGTAGCATTGCGCGTATCTGGCTCAATTTGGCGGAAGCCTCGGGCGCAACAAACAACAGGCTGGCCATCGCCCCGGCCCCATTTGCAATAGCCGGACGCGCAAGTCGGGCAGCGGCGTCACCGGAGAGGTCCATCCCATCGAGATAGATCGGTCGGCGGTCGCGGGTAACGGTAATTCTGTCCCGGAAAATACAATCGGTCAATCGTTCCCCCATGGCCGTCCGTCCGAATATCAATGGTTCAACCATCAGCAACCGCGCCGATTGTGTCATGTTGATCATAAGGCGTCGGTGCAAGGCGCAATGATTGAACAGGATCATTTCTTGAGGCAGCCAGTTCAACCGGGCGTCGTTTTCTATGGTTAATGTTGTGGTGAGTTGGGCGATCTCGCCAATTTGAGCACGATAGGCTTTTTCCGAAGCCTGCGTTGTCAGTGTCAGGCTTGCCCCCGCATCGGCTTGAGCCCTGATGTCGAACCGGTCTCCCCCGGTGATGCCGCCTGCCGTATTGATCAAAACAGCATTCATATGGCGGCGATGGGTGTTGGGAAAAACCATTTTCAATGACCCCGCCTGATGCAAGGTCATCAATCGTGTGCGGCCTTTATCATCTGCCCTTACACGAACAACCCCCGTACCGATTGCGCGGGGCTGTGATGCTTCCGGCGTGGCTTGCCCCCGCGTTGAATGAGGAGTAATGACGCTCATCTGTTCTGTCTTTATTCTGGATGATGGCAAGACGGAGCCAGATTGGTGCGCCAGTGGGTTTAATGCAAGCTTTACAATGCAATCTTGGGGGCGTGTCGGCTTGGAATATGGTCCATATGGATGTCCTGAGACTGGGACTGTTCCATATTTGAAGACGCGGGATTGAGGGTCAGTTGAACCCGCGTTTGCTTTCCTTCCTGGCTGAAGATCACAAGAGTTCCGCCCATATCGCTGGCGAGGCGTTTGCAAATGGCAAGGCCAAGGCCCAGCCCGTTTTCATTGGCATGGTGGCTGTTTTTCTCGAGCCGTTGAAAGGGCCGGCCAAGCAGGGCAATTTTATGCTCTGGAATACCGCAGCCCTGATCTTCCACACTAAGTGTGATGTGGGCGCCTTCGCGTTTGGCGCTCACCAGAATACGCTTGCCTTTGGCCGAAAATTTGATGGCATTGGACAGCAGATTCAGCAAAATCTGGTGAATGGCGCGACGATTACCCTGTATCGGTGCAAGATTCCTGTCGATCTTGACCCGTAAGCGCAGTTTTTTCTGGATGGCCAAGGGGCGCATCTGGATAAGTGCCTTGGCAATGGCGGGGCGCAGATCGACCGGCTCCATGTTAAGGGAGTCTTCTCCATGTTCGAGCCGGGCCAGATCCAGAACATCATTGATCAAGGACAGCAGATGCTGGCCGCTTTTGTGGATGTCGCCCACATAGCTTTTGTATTTTTCATGGCCAACGGGGCCGAAGACCTCTTCTTCGATCATCTGTGAAAAGCCGATAATGGCATTCAAGGGCGTGCGCAGTTCATGGCTCATGGTGGCGAGGAATTGGGATTTCGCTTCATTGGCCTCTTCTGCAGCACGGGTTTGTTTTTGCAGATCCCGCGAGAGCTCCAAAAGGCGGCTGTTCATTTTTTCGATTTCATAAACATCACGGATGATGGCCATAACAACCGGCCCGGTATCCAGAATGACCCGCGACAGGCTGATGCGCACTTTGAAAAGGTGCCCGTCCCGGTGGCGGGCTTCCACCGTGCGGTCCAGAACGAAACGATGAGTGCCGGTGTGGGTGTGCATGAAATTGCGCGCCACATCATCATGGTTGTCTTTGCTGTTGATCGGCAGCAGATCTTTCAAACGCAGGTCCAGAATTTCGCTGGCTTTCCAGCCAAACATCTCTTCGGCCGTCTTGTTGAATTCGATGATTTTCAACTGGCTGTCCACCGTGATGATGGCATCGGGCGCGGTGTTGTAAAGGGCCCGAAGGCGCGCCCCTAAAAGCCTGTTTTCTTCCCGCGCTTTTCTTCTTTGCTGCATTGCAAAGGCGCGAAAACGCATCATGGCAAACAGCAAAAGTGTAACCATCCCGATGACCATATATCCGCTTGGCAATTTGAGAGCCGCAGCCTGTAGATAGGACTGTTCGGATAAATGCAGTTCGATGCTGAGATCTGTATAGAGAATGGGAATGCGCTGGCTGTCGAGATTATGTGGCGGATCGGCCAGACGCGCGATTTGATAGAAAATTCCCTTTTGATGGGGCTGGGCTTTCTTTTGAGTGGCAAAATTGTAAAGGGTACGTCCGTCCCGATATAAAATGCGGGCCTGATACAGTTTCCCTTGGCCAAATTGTCCGTGCCATTGTGAGAAGAAATGATCGTCGATGCTTGCGGCTATGACGGCCACCAAGCGGCCATCGGCAGCGCGTGCCGCACGGGAAATAGTGATTTGTGTGAGGCCATCCAGACGGCTGTGGATGGGGGGAGAGTAGAAATACGGGCCGTCAAATCCGTTGAGATGCGCCTGAACATAATCGCGGTCCAGAACCATCATGCCCTTGGCGGGTTGGCCGGGCCTGAGATCTGTGTCGATCACTCCATCGGGCCGTATGATGGCGATGGTGCGCATTTGCGGCAAACGTGCCACAACGGCTTGAAGATAGGGTTGCCGGTCCTGCGTTCTGCCTGAGGCCGCCACATGCTCGGCCACCGTGCTTATCACAAGCTCGAGGGCGCGCAATCCATGGGTGATAGAGGATGCGGTTGCCGCTATATCATAGCGCATTCGGACATGTGCATCGCGGTAGGTGTTATGCACTGTCCAGACTGTGAAAATAATGGCACCCAGAACCGCAAAGGCAGCAACCAGAGCATAGCGAAGATCTGATATCCGCGCTTTTATCCGGCTAGAATGCGGTGTTTTTCCCATGCGATAGGCCGCCTTCTGTGAGGTGGTTCAACCTGCGGTATCCTCCCGACAAGAGATTAATAAAAAAATAACGCGCGAATATTTCCAAAATAAAACCCCAAAAGATTGTATTATCTGTCATTCTATATCGGAATAATTTGGCTTATTACCAAATGCCTGCCCATAGGCATGTCCCTCATAGGGAGAGCCGTGCTCCCCCTATGAAAGGCTGTGCGGATTTTTGGTTATTGCTGCGAGATTTTGGCGTTTAAAGCCGTGGGCCTTGATTGCGAAGGGCGTCCAGCGCGCCTTGCAGGATATAGGTGGCGGCCAGCTTATCCACCAATTCGGCACGGCGTTTGCGGCTTCTGTCCGCGTCGATCAACATGCGTTCCACAGCCACAGTTGACAGGCGCTCGTCCCAAAAGGCCGCGGGGAGGGGAAGTTTTTCATCGAGATTTTTGGCAAATTGCCGCACCCCTTGGCAGCGTGGGCCTTCCGTTCCGTCCATATTCACCGGTAGGCCGATGATATATCCGGCGATCTTGTGCTCGGCGATGATGGCGCGTAACCGCTCCACATCGGCGCTGAATTTGGTACGCCGAATGGTTTCCAAAGGGCTGGCGATGGTCAGCGACCGGTCGGACAAGGCAAGGCCAATGGTTTTTGTGCCCACATCAAAGCCCAAAACCCGCTGCCCATGAGAAAGTGTCGCGGAAAGTTGGTGCAGTTCCCCAATCATCTAGCGGCATCCAGAGCGGCGCTTGGGTGGCTTTCATACCATGCGGCGATGCGGTCACGCACATTGGCCCGCACATTCATGGAGAACAGGTGAATGTCGTACACATGGTAATTCTGCCCCGGCAGCAAAAACCGCGTGAAAGGCTCGCCCGGTGCGGGGGTGATATAAAGGAATCCATCGTCGCCGCAGCGGCTTTCCAGTCCCGGATTTATCGGCGCGGGCAAGGTGGCGTCGGGTGTTGGGGCAGGGGGAACAGCGCCCATATGCCGAGAAGCCGGGGCCGTCCCATCCCGTTCCCAGCTAACGGGATTTTGGCACAGCATGGGCGTTCCGGCTTTCATCAACCCGCTCAAACCGAATTGTTGGTTATAGGCATCAACCAGATAGGATGGATCACCCTCTTCGCCAAAGGTCTGCCAACTGATCATGCAGCCGGTATCTAAAGCAGTTTCGCAGGCGCCAATATCGGGAAGTGCGCCCAGATCCTGCACGGAAGAAAATGTCCAGCCGGGCAAATAGGCGGCCACCATCCGGTCCGCCAGATCCGTGCCATTGATGCGATTTTTTAGCAAAAAGCTCCCCAAAAGGGCGCCTTGGCTGTGGCCGGCCAGAATGAATGGCCGCCCTTTATTGTCTTCGCGCAGATAGTGGTCGAACGCAGCTTCCACATCGGAATAAGCCAGCATCAAAGTGGCAACCGTATCGCTATTGGCGGCCAGAAAGGCGCCGAAAGAGGCTTGGCGGTAGCGCGGGGCAAAAATACGGGCCGATGCGGCAAAGGGGCTGGCTTGCGCCTTTAAAATCGACGGCAGACTGGCCGTGGCCTGCGGTTCATCGATGGGAGCATTCCAATAGCTGGTGCCCAGATAGCTGGTGGGATGGATGAAAAATACATCCGCTTCCATAGGCGACAGCGGCTCTACGCCTTGTGGTGTGACACGGGCATTGTCATCGGCACCGGGCCGCGCTGCCCAGCTTTCGGACTTCGCATAATCGGGGGCGGGGGCTTTGGGGGCGTCTGCCAGCGATGTTTCCGGCTTCATTTGTGCCAAGGCCACCATTTGTGCCTCGTCCCAAAATACATAAAGCAGCGCTCCGCCTAGAATGGTGAGCCCCATAAGCCCTGAAACGATATATAGAAATAGCCGCGCCATGAGTTCGCCTTTCTGTTTCCCCAGCCTGTTCGGTCGTCTGCCGCCCGCTTGTCCGGTGTTTTTGACCATTGACTTATAGACGCCTGAGCCGTCGATACACGCATCTTCTTCTTTGTTGCGCCATCGCCACAATGACGCAAGCAGCAAAAGCCGTTCAGCTTGCCTTGCGTGGGGGGCTGTCAGCGTGTAGTTTTCGCCGCAATTGCGTGGGGCTGCCACGCGGTCATGAAAAAATGGGAAGACGATGTCGGTTGACAAAGCGACGGTAAAGCGGATCGCCAAACTTGCGCGCATTCGCATCGATGAAGACAGACTGGACCCAATGGCGGGCGAGTTGAACAATATCCTTGATTGGGTTGAACAATTGTCTGCGGTGGATACCGACGGCGTGAAACCCATGACCAGTGTGGTGGATCATTGTCTGCATTGGCGGGCCGATGAGGTAACCGATGGCAATAAGCGCGACGATGTGCTGTCCAATGCGCCCGATGCCGAATTCGGCTTTTTTGCAGTTCCAAAAGTGATTGAATAATATGTCCGATCTCAATGAATTGAGCATCGCAGAGGCCCGCGACCGGCTGGCGGCCCGCGATCTATCCGCCCGTGAGCTTGTGCAGGCTTCCATCGCAGCAATGGAAGCGGCAAAGCCGTTGAATATTTTTGTCACCGAAACTCCCGAGCGGGCGTTGGAAATGGCCGATGCGGCCGATGCACGCCTCAAGGCCGGTGACGCAAAGCCCATGACCGGCATCCCCGTGGCGGTGAAAGACCTGTTTTGCACCAAGGATGTGTGCACCACCGCCGGTAGCCATATGCTCGAGTCGTTCACGCCGCCTTATGAAAGCACCGTGACCGCGAATTTGTGGGACAATGGCGCCGTGATGCTGGGCAAGGTGAATATGGATGAATTCGCCATGGGATCGTCCAATGAAACCAGTGCTTATGGTCCGGTGAAAAATCCGTGGCGGCTTGGAGAAACGGACACGGTTCCCGGTGGATCTTCAGGCGGATCTGTGGCCGCTGTTGCGGGCCGCATCGCCCCATGTGCCACCGGCAGTGATACCGGCGGCTCGATTCGTCAGCCCGCGGCCTTTACCGGCACGGTGGGTTTGAAGCCTACCTATGGGCGTTGTTCGCGCTATGGCATGGTGGCCTTTGCATCGTCTTTGGATCAAGCGGGGCCGATCACCCGGTCGGTGCGCGATGCGGCGATCATGCTGGGAGCCATGGCCGGGCATGATGTGAAAGACAGCACATGCGTGGATGTGCCGGTGCCCGATTATGAAGCGGCCCTTACGGGGGATATTCGCGGCCTGAAAATCGGCATTCCCAAAGAATATCATTCCGCAGATATGCCCCGCGAAATCGAAGATATGTGGCAGCAGGGCATGGCGTGGTTGCGCGATGCGGGGGCGCAGATCGTCGATATTTCCTTGCCGCACACCAAATATGCCTTGCCTACCTATTATATCGTGGCACCGGCGGAAGCGTCGTCCAATCTGGCCCGCTATGATGGTGTGCGCTATGGCCATCGGGCGCAGCTCAAGTCCGGCGATGGCTTGACCGAGATGTATGAAGAAACCCGCGCCGAAGGTTTTGGTGAGGAGGTGAAACGCCGTATCCTGATCGGTACCTATGTGCTGTCGGCGGGATATTATGATGCCTATTATCTGAAGGCGCAGAAAATCCGCACGCTGATCGCCGATGATTTCCGTCGCGCTTATAAAAAAGTGGATGCGATCCTCACCCCCACGGCTCCCAGTGCGGCTTTTGGCTTTGGGGCAAAGCAGGATCCTTTGGCCATGTATATGAACGATGTGTTCACGGTGCCCGCGTCCCTTGCAGGGCTGCCGGGTATTTCGATCCCGGCGGCTTTGTCGGCGGAAGGTCTGCCTTTGGGTCTGCAAATCCTTGGGCGTGCCTTTGATGAAGAAACCGTTCTGAAGGTGGCTGGCGTGATGGAAGATGCCGCTGCCTTTACGGCCAAGCCCAAGACATGGTGGAGCTGACCGCAATGAGCAAAGAAGCAAAAAACTATATCGTGCATGGGGCCACCGGCGATTGGGAAATCGTTGTCGGACTTGAGGTTCATGCACAGGTGACCTCTCAGGCCAAGCTGTTCTCCGGGGCATCGACCCAGTTCGGCTCGGAACCCAATAGCAATGTCAGCCTTGTGGATGCCGCCTTCCCCGGTATGTTGCCGGTGATCAATGGGGAATGTGTGCGTCAGGCCGTGCGCACCGGGTTGGCTCTGGATGCGCAGATCAACAAATTCTCGCGCTTTGATCGTAAAAACTATTTCTATGCCGATTTGCCGCAAGGCTATCAGATCAGCCAGTTCGCGCACCCCATTGTGGGCGAAGGCGAAATGCTGGTGGAGCTTGAGGATGGCGCGACCAAAAGCATCGGTATCGAACGGCTGCATCTGGAACAGGATGCGGGGAAATCCATCCATGATCAGCACCCGCGCTATACGCTGGTCGATCTCAACCGCTCTGGCGTGGCTTTGATGGAGATTGTCTCGAAACCGGATATGCGGTCGCCGGAAGAGGCTGGGGCTTATGTGCGGAAATTGCGCACCATGCTGCGCTATATCGGCTCGTGCGATGGCAATATGGAACAGGGCTCCATGCGTGCCGATGTGAATGTGTCGGTGCGTCGCCCCGGTGAGCCTTTTGGCACGCGTTGCGAGATCAAGAATGTCAATTCCGTGCGCTTTGTGATGCAGGCCATCGAATACGAAGCCCGCCGTCAGGTGGATATTCTGGAAGCTGGCGGCAGCATCGATCAGGAAACCCGTCTGTTCGATCCCAATAAGGGGGAAACGCGGTCCATGCGCTCGAAGGAAGAAGCGCATGATTATCGCTATTTCCCTGATCCTGATTTGTTGCCGCTTGAATTCGACGATGCGTATATCGAAGAAGCCCGTGCGAGCTTGCCAGAACTGCCGGACGCCAAAAAGGCGCGCTTCGTCAAGGATTGGGGGCTTCCCGATTATAATGCCGCCACCCTTGTGGGGGAAAAGGAAAGCGCCGACTGGTTTGAAACCTTGCTGGATGCCCTGAGAAAAGGCGTGGATAGCCCGGTGGAAAAATTGGCGCCCAAGGCTTCCAACTGGATGTTGTCGGATCTTTATGGCCAGTTGAACAAGGCCGGAAAATCCTTGTCCGATTGCCCCATTACCCCCACTCAAGGGGCCGAGCTTTTGAAGCTGGTTTTTGATGGCACCATTTCCGGTTCGGCCTCGAAAGAGGTTTTGGAAGAGATGCTGCAAAGCGGCCGTAATCCGGCGGACATCGTCGAGGAAAAAGGGCTCAAGCAGGTATCGGATACCGGTGCTCTGGAGGCCATGGTGGACAAGATTCTGGCTGCCAATCCGGCTCAGGTCGAGCAATTTAAAGCCGGGAAAACCAAGGTCGTGGGCTTTTTCGTCGGGCAAGTGATGAAGGAAAGCCGCGGACAGGCCAATCCTGCGGTGGTCAATGAAATTTTGATGCGCAAATTGGCTGAGTGATCGGCGTTTGACCGGCGATCATTGTATAGACCGCAGGTGAGATATTGATGTGACCGCGCCGGACTCATAATGTCAGGGTGCGGTCATTTCTTATGAGGTCCTTTTTTCTTGGAAGGAGCAGAGAAAAAATGGACGGGATTGAGGCATTGGCGACATTTGCGCCAACCGTGCAAGCGGGTGTGGTGTGCGCTGACGTTTATGAAATATTTTCGTCCAATCCGGCTTTATTGGCCATTGCCGTGGTGGAAGACCATATCCCCATAGGCTTGGTGAACCGCCATACCCTGATCCTGAAACTGGCAGACCGTTTTGGCCGTCCCTTATTTGAAAACAAGCCTATCTCGCATTTGATGGACCCCGATCCGTTGATCGTCGAGGCGCGGGAAGACATAGAAGACTTTAGCGAGTTTGTCCTTACACATCATCCCTCGGCCATGACAGACGGGTTTATTCTTGTCAAAGAAGGGCGCTATCTGGGCATTGGAACGCCGCTCTCCATGCTGCAAGTAGGCTTGGACCGGGCAAAGAAACGCACGGAAGAACTGGAACGCGCACGGGCCATCGCAGAAAATGCCAATCAGGCAAAATCCATGTTTCTGGCCAATATGAGCCATGAATTGCGCACGCCCTTGAATGCCATCATTGGTTTTACCGATTTCATTCAGTCAGAAACGCTGGGCCGTATCGAGCCAAGACAATATGCCGATTACATCAATGATGTGAACGAGAGCGGCAAGCATTTACTGAATGTGATCAATGCCATTCTTGATATGTCGAAGGTGGAGGCAAAGCAGCTGGACCTCAAGGAAGATACAGTAGACCCTGAAGAGGTGGTGGCTGTGGTGGTGCGGATGATGGAGGACACGGCCAAGCAATATGGCGTGTCTCTTGTGATCGAAGCCAAAGGGCATATCCCCGATATTTATGCCGATGGCCAGCTGTTGCGCCAGATTTTGCTCAATCTGGTGTCCAATGCCCTGAAATTTTCAGGCGGCTCGACCAAAGTCTATGTGCGTCTGGGTGTGGGCAAGGATGGCCGTTTCTTCTTTGCGGTGGAAGATTTTGGCGTCGGGATTGCCCGGGCCGATTTGAGCCGGGTGATGGAACCGTTCGGACAGGTTGAGGGCTATCTCTCGCGGAAGGCTGAGGGCACAGGGCTTGGCCTTCCCCTGTGCAAAGCCCTGACCGAAGCACATGGGGGCGAATTCCGACTCACAAGCACATTGGGGCAGGGCACTTGTGCTGAGGTGTTTTTGCCCGCCGAACGGGTGGTCGCTTTGGATGCCGCGGCGGTAAAGGGCTTTGACTGACCCAAGCCTGCTAAGTGCTTTTTTGTAAAGTGGGGCGCTCTTATTGACGCCAGTGTAAGGGCCGTCCTGTACCGCGAAAATATAGTGTGGTATGGATAACGTTAACCATTTTTCAAATCATTGAGGGGGATCCTTGTTTCACGGACGCGCGGACCATCCGGCACCGCGGACTATCCGATAGGGAGAGGATCAAATGGGTGAGGTTGACAAAGGTCGCTCAAAAGCCCTGAAAAGATATTTGGCACGGGCGAAAACCGGCGATGCGCAGGCGCTTTATGCCCTGGGCCTTTCTTATGCCACCGGGGCCAGCGGGGCACCGGATTATGTGTCGGCGCATAAGTGGTTCAATCTGGCAGCGATGAACGGCGTTGGCCGGGCTGCGGATGACCGCGCTGAACTGGCCCGCGAGATGAGTACGGCTCAAATTGCCGCCGCCCAAAAGGCCGCGCGGGAGTGGTTGGCACACCATTAAGAGCCCGTTTCAATGGGCTGTTTTTGCAAAATTCACAGAAGTTTTGTTTAGGGCGTTGACAGAAATGGTCATGGCGATTAGACCCAGCGGCGGAGAGGTGGCCGAGTGGTCGAAGGCGCTCCCCTGCTAAGGGAGTATGGGTCAAAAGCTCATCGAGGGTTCGAATCCCTTCCTCTCCGCCACTTACCAAATAAAATCAATAAATTATGGGCTGTGCGGCATAGTCCCCGTCGATTTCCCGTATCTATGTGCTTGGCTGTACGCCAGCAGATGTCATATGTCGGCTTTAGAAAACAATTTCCTTATTGCGGCATGAAGATATGCCAAGGGCCTTGGGCAGCCCTTGGGCGGACTCCGCTAATCCAAGGCTGATCAATATTCAGAATTTATATTTGGCGGATACCTGAATCTTTTGCAGATTGTCGGCCGCGCCATTTTCCAGTTCACGATTGGCGTACATATATTCTATTCCCAGATCCAGCGGCGGGACAGGCGAATAGATTATATTTCCAAAGATATTCCAGCTTTCATCTGTCACGCTTCCTGTCGTGAGTGTTACGGGGTTATCGGCTTTGAAATAGCTGCCGGAAAGCGTGGACCGGAGAGTGTCTGTCCACATATGGCGATAGGCAAGGAAGCCGGAGTAGGTGGCGATCGGATCAAGGCTGCCATCGGTGCGCAAAGCGGCATCATTGACGATATTGAGGCCAATATAGCGCCCCAATCCCTGACCGGCTGTTGCCATGAAGCGAACATCATCACGGGCACCCAGATTCAACTTGCCCGACAGGCTAAGGCCATAGCCAATGGCATCATCGGAAATCCGGCCAAAATCATCGGGTTTCACGCGAAGCACCCGACCGATGGCGGCGGCTGTCAGATGACCCATATCGCTTTTAAGATTGTAGCGCAAAACCACATCCGGCAGGCTGTCATCCCCTGTCACAACGCGGCCACCCGTGGGGCTGGTAACGGTTGTTTCGGGCTGTTCAACAGCGATCTGAAGTCCGCCATAGCTGTACCGGACCATTGGTTGGCGGTTGAAAATGGTGCCGGGTGTCGGTCCAATAAAGTCGAGCGCTTCGGGCAATGCCCCTACATCTTGAAAGGTGGACCATGCCTGACCGAATAACCAATTGTCGAAGGTGATATAGGCTTGCCGCAAACGCGGTGTATAGCTATTGGAAACCCGCTCGTCACCGCCGTTGGTGACCATGAAATCCATCTCGATTTTCGAGCCCAGCTTATGTCCGCTACCCACATTGGTTTTGGTTTCAAGAATGATGCGGCTTTGGCGCGCACTGAAATCAGTATCAAATCCGGACGATGTTCCGCCAACGGGGATGGCGCCGGGAATTAAAAAGTCCCGCACGATGCTCCCCGTTTCAACCTGACCGCCGCTGCTTCGTTGCGAGATGGCATCTATTTTTACATAGCCGCCGTAAGTCACACGCGTTTTTCCGACAGCGAAGCTATTATCGTCTGCGGATTGTTCGGCCACTTTGGTTTCTACCGCTGCCGTTCTTTCAGCGAGAGCGCGTGTCTCTGAAATTGCTTGTTGGGCCTGTTGTGCAACGGCGATATCGCTTGCTGCCGGCGCACTCTCTTTTGCATCCATGCGATTGATCAAACTGGTTACCAAAGCTTCCAACCGGTCCAACCGGGCATCGACATCGCTATCTTGGGCCAGTGCTTGGGATGTGCTCAGCATTGTCGCGGATAGTAGAAATCCCTTGATTAGAAGTCTTGCTGCCTTGGCCATGCCTCATCCTCCCCTTCGCTTATATCCAGCAAGGGTGACAGGCGATCTGGCGCGGGGAAATTAGCCAATGGTCTATACGACCAATGTCGCATTCAAAGCGCATGAACCTTTTGGATAGACTGGCTTTGAACTTGTAAGAGATGGGGAGACGAGCATGTTGGATCGCTTAGATATAAAAGCCAGGGCCGGTGATAAAACGATCATTCCCTCACCGCAGGAAGGGGCCCCAACGCATTGCACTGCCGAAGAGTATGATCGTCTCTATGCGGAAAGCATATCCAATCCCGATGCATTCTGGGCGAAGCAGGCGCAACGGCTGGACTGGATTTCCAAGCCGACCAAAATATCCAACTGGTCCTTCGATCCTGTCGATATCAAATGGTATGAAGATGGCTGTCTGAACATCTGTTATAATGCCCTCGATCGCCATGTGGAGGCGGGTAGAGGCGATGTGACGGCGCTGATTTTTGAGCCGGATGATCCGGAGCAGGGCGGCCGCACACTGACCTATGCCGAGCTTCTTGCCGACGTTGTCAAAATGGCGGGCACTCTGAAAAAACTGGGTGTCAAAAAGGGCGACCGGGTTACCATCTATATGCCGATGATTGTCGAGGGCGCGGTTGCCATGCTGGCCTGTTCCAGGATCGGCGCGATCCATTCCGTGGTGTTTGGCGGCTTCTCTCCCGAAGCGCTGGCAGGGCGGATCAAGGATTGCAAAAGCAACTATGTCATTACGGTAGATGCCGGTCTGCGTGGGGGAAAGACTGTTCCCCTTAAAGCCAATGTGGATGCCGCGCTGGACCATGATGGTGTGGATGTGGCGGCGGTGCTGGTTGTGAACCATGCCGGTATTGATGTGGCCATAACCGAAGGCCGCGATCACTGGTATCACGAGATTGGCGCAGATGTGGACGCCGATTGCCCCTGCGAGCCGATGAATGCCGAGGACCCGTTATTCATACTCTATACATCGGGATCAACGGGAACCCCGAAAGGGGTGTTGCACACGACCGGCGGCTATGCCGTCTGGGTGGCAACCACCTTTCATTATGTGTTTGATTATAAGCTGGGCGAAGTATTCTGGTGCAGCGCCGACATTGGTTGGGTCACCGGACATAGTTATATTGTCTATGGCCCGCTTTTGAACGGCGCGACGGAAGTGATGTTCGAAGGTATTCCGAATTATCCTGATTTTGGCCGTTTCTGGGAAATCGTTGCCAAATACAAGGTCAATATTTTCTATACGGCGCCCACCGCGATCCGTGCGCTGATGCGCGAAGGCGAGGCGCCGGTGAAAGCGCATGACCGTTCGTCCATTCGCTTGCTGGGGACTGTCGGGGAACCGATCAATCCCGAAGCGTGGCGCTGGTATTATGATGTGGTTGGCGAAGGAAAATCGCCCATTATCGACACATGGTGGCAGACCGAAACCGGTGGAACGATGATCACCACTTTGCCGGGCGCACATGGGATGAAACCCGGAAGTGCCGGAAAGCCGTTCTTTGGTATTCAACCGCAACTGGTTGATAATGAAGGGACTGTTCTTGAAGGCGCGACCAGTGGAAATCTGTGCATCATTGCCAGCTGGCCGGGGCAGGCACGATCAGTTTATGGCGATCATGAACGCTTCATCCACACGTATTTTTCCACCTATAAGGGGAAATATTTCACGGGTGATGGCTGTAAGCGCGATGAGGACGATTATTACTGGATCACCGGTCGCGTTGATGATGTGATCAATGTCTCCGGCCATCGCATGGGCACGGCAGAGGTGGAATCGGCACTGGTTTCCCATCCCAAAGTCGCCGAGGCGGCGGTTGTTGGCTATCCGCATGACATAAAGGGGCAGGGCATTTATTGCTATGTGACCTTGAATGCCGGCGTGGAAACATCGGAAGAATTGATCACCGAACTGCGCGGCCATGTCCGCATAGAGATCGGCCCCATCGCCACGCCCGATCACCTTCATCTGACGCCGGCGCTTCCCAAAACCCGTTCAGGTAAAATCATGCGGCGGATTTTGCGCAAGATTGCCGAGAATGATTATGGGGCGCTGGGTGATACATCCACACTTGCAGATCCCGGTGTTGTTGATAGTCTGATCGAAGGAAGGTTGAACAGGTAGCTATGGCCCGTATCATCATCGCTGATGACCATCCGCTATTCAGGGGTGCATTATGTCAGGCGGTGCAGAAAGTCTGGCCGCAAGCTGATATTGTGGAGGCCGAGACTGTGGCGGAGGCGACGATCGCCGCCACAGCTGGCCCTGCCGACCTTTTGCTCCTTGATCTGCATATGAAGGACAGCGATGGGCTTACTGCGCTGCTTGATTTGCGTCACGAATTTCCCGCGCTTCCTGTTGTGGTTGTTTCTGCCAGTGAAGAAGGCCGGGTCGTGCGCGCATGTCAAAGCCTTGGCGCATCGGGTTTCATTCCCAAATCGGTTAATCTGGATGTGATGCGCGAAGCCCTCACTCAAATTCGTGATGGCGATATATGGTTCGATACAAATGTTACCGAAAGCGAAGATGATACGGCATTGTTCGATAAGCTGGCCAGTTTGACACCGGCTCAACGACGCATATTGAATCTGATCAGCCAAGGGATGCTCAACAAACAGATTGCCTATCAAATGGAGATTAGCGAGGCGACCGTCAAAGCCCATATCACCGCTATTTTCCGCAAATTGGATGTCATCAGCCGCACACAAGCGGTTTTAGTCGCCAAACAGCTGGATGTAGATATGCCAGAGGTTAAATCGGTCTGAGATCAGGCTTTTCTGAATGTTTGGCTCACCAGTGCACGAAGAGCCGCGGGCGGCACGGGCTTGAGCAAACGCTCCACGGATAACCGGATCGCCGCATCTTTTGTCCGGCCCGTATCCTCTGCGGTTACCAATATACCGGCCGGGCGCTGGCCCCAGTTTTTACAAAGTTTTTCAAAAAGCTGATCGCCGGTCCAGCCATCATCCAATTGATAATCAAAAATAACCAATTCAGGCGGTGTTGGAAAAGCGCTAAGGGCTTGCTCGGGCGATAAGGCTGTCCGGATATCGCAACCCCAGCCTTCCAACAGGGCGGACAGGCTATCCAATGCACTTTGATCATTATCGATATAGAGCACGGTTTTGTTCACCAGATCGGACGTGCGCGATTGGCGTGCTTTGGGGGCTTCCCTGTCATCTATTTTTGGTTGTCCCTGTTTGAGGGAGAGCGAGAAACGGCTTCCCTCCCCAAGAGCCGAGACCACCGTAATCTCGGTTTCGAGCAAGCGGGCAATCCGCTGGGATATGGACAAACCCAATCCCGCGCCTTCCCTTTTGGTTTGGGTGCCGACTTGCTGGAATTCTTCAAAAATACGTTGATGGTGCTTGGGATCGATGCCGGGTCCCGTATCGTCGATCCGAATATGCGCTTTGCCGGACTCGTTTTCCACCCCAAGTGAAACCGATCCCGTTTCGGTATAACGCACAGCATTGGAAACCAGATTCTGGAGAACGCTCAGGAGCAGATTACGGTCCGTTTCAACCCAGATATCCGTCATCTGCACATTCAGGGTGAGCCCCTTTTTCTGGGTGGCCCGGTAAAATTCCGAACGCAGATCATCGAATATGGGGGCCAATGGGAAAATGGTAATTTCAGGTTGCAGACCGCCCCCATCCAGCTTGGATATGTCAAGCAAGGCGCGTAACAGTCGGTCCGCCATTTCAATGGACCGGTCAATATCGTTCGCCAGCTTTTTCGCCTTGGGCAGTTTGTTCCCGATTTCTTCATGGAGAGCCGATGTGAAGAGTCTTGCGGCGTTCAGTGGCTGGACGAGATCATGGCTGGCGGCTGCCAGAAAACGGGTTTTCGAGCGGGTTGCCTTTTCCAGCGCACTATTCACTTCGGTCAGCTGTCGGGTGCGTTCGGCAACCTTTGCCTCCAATGCCCGCCCGGAGCGCCGGTCTGCGGTGATATCGGTATAGCTGGTCACATAACCGCCGGTTGCGGTCGGGTTTCCCAATATACGCAATATCCGGCCATCTGCCTGTTCGCGCTCCTGGCCATGTTTACGGCCAGCCCGCATATGATTGAGCCGTTTCGAGACTTCCGCTTCTATTTGATTTTCATCCAAACCGTTGCGGCGCAAATTGTGGCCGATCAGGTCAGCAATCGAACGCCCGACGACGATCAGATCAGCGCTCAGATCAAACATCTCCACATAGCGGCTGTTCCAGGCCACCAGCCGCATATCATTGTCGACAACGGCAACGCCCTGATCGATATTCTCGATCGCCGTTTGCAATAATTCTCCGCTAAACTGCAAGCGTTGCGACGTTTCATCAAACATTGCAACAACTTGTTCCAATGGTATGGGGTCGCCTTCCATGGTGGACCCGATAATCGCCCTTGCCGATGATGCACCAAGCACGCCGGAAAGCTGCCGTTCGACCATTTCGATCAGGGCATCATCTGCAACATCCAAATCGGTGTAGGTGCGGCCATTAAGCTGCGCACCGAGCTGCTTCATCGCGGCGCGACTGCGCTCGTCCCCTACAAATTGCCGCAATAGCAGACGATAATCCGCCACACGCATTTTTTTCAGCGCACGGTCGCTGCCAATCGTACGATATTCCATGCTGACAAAGGCGGCCGACTGCGCCTTGTCGATGATATTGGCCTGTGTGTTTATGGAGACGATGATATAGGCGGCGATATTAAGGGACAGGCTGATAATCACAGCCGATACCAGCATATCATCGGCAATCTGGAAAACCGGATATGTGTCCAGATAGGTTGGTATGATCAATAGGGCCAGCCAGGCGGCAAATCCCAATGAAAGCCCCGCATTGACCCCTTTTCGATTGCCCGTTTTCCAGAACAGTCCGCCAATAAGCGCCGGAGCGAATTGCGACACGGCTGCAAAAGAGATGATGCCTACGCCTGCCAGTGTCTCGGTGCTGTCGATCGTGCGGGAATAAAGATAGGCGAAGAACAGCACACCGATGATGGTCAGACGCCGGATCCATAGCAGCGATTGGCTTAATCTGGCGTGATTGATCCGGCGGCGGTAGAAGAGCGGAATAATCAGGTCATTGGTGATCATGCCGGAAAGCGCCACGGTGGTCACAATCACCATGCCGGTGGCCGCCGAAAATCCGCCAATGAAGACCAGTATGGCCAGCCAATCGGCCCCTGTGCTTAGCGGAAGGGCAAGCATCAGCATATCGGGGCTTGTCTGGCCCGCCGATAATATCGATGTCCCGCCAATGGTTATCGGGAAAACAACAAGGGCAATGACAACAAGATAGGCTGGAAAGACAAAGCGCATCAGCCGGTCGGGGCGATCTTTTTGTGCCTCGACGATCGTCATATGGAATTGCCGCGGCAAACATAAGGCCGCACAGGCAGATATGAACGTCAATACGACAAAGCGGGCATCAAACTGCTCCACTTTGAAAATCTCGCCAAAGCTGCGTGCAGTATTGATTTGTGCGGTATCTGTTCCCGCTAGTATGAGAATCACGAACATGGTGATAGCGAGCAGGGCGAACATTTTCACAATGGCCTCGACCGCAATGGTAAGCACCAGCCCCCTGTTATGTTGGGTAAGATCAACCTGCCGGGCACCGAACAATATGGCGAACATGGCCATGACAACGGCCACGCCCAACACCACACCTTCGGAATGGATCACCCCACCAATATTGGGTGAGAGCGCCGACAAGGTCTGGCCGACGGATTTTAATTGCAAGGCGACATAGGGCAAAATTCCGATGGTGGCGATGATCGTGATCAGAGCGGCCACCGAACCGCTTTTGCCGTATCGGGTCGATAGAAAGTCGGCGATCGAGGTGGTGTGCTGCGCTTTGCCCAGTTGCAAGATGCGTGAGACCAGACCATAGCCGATGGTGAACAATAAGATCGGCCCCAGATAGATTGGCAGAAAATGCCAGCCATTGGACACGGCGGTTCCCACGGCGCTGTAGAATGTCCAACTGGTGCAATAAACACCGAGAGAAAGCCCGTAAATGCACGATTGTGCACGCGGCCCCAAAGGAAAGCGCCCACTATCTCCCTTTAGCGCAAGCCAGAAGAGGCCAGCGGCATAGAGCACCGAAGTGGTGAGCGCGATCCACAAGATCATTTTGTTCTCCCCACTTCTTTTTAAGCAAAAAAAAGGGCAACGCCAAGCGCTGCCCTTTTTCCCGATATGTTAGAGCTCTAGTGCACAGACGCATCTCCGGCACCGCGTGGGACGCGGATCGAGTCGATCATCTTGAGCACTTCCAGTGGCGGTGAGGCTGTCATTTTCGATACACCAATTGCGACAGCGAAATTGATGATCATCCCTATGACCCCAACACCCTCTGGAGAGATACCAAACAGCCAATTGGCGGCAATATTGGTTTCCGGAGAGATCAGCTTGAAATAGGCGATGTAGGAGAAGGTAAACACCAGCCCGCTGATCATGCCGGCAATCGCGCCTTCCTTGTTCATGGATTTCCAAAAGATCCCCATGAAGATGGCCGGGAAGAGCGATGCTGCCGCCAGACCAAAGGCAAAGGCCACCACCTGAGCCACCCAGCCCGGAGGATAGATGCCGAGATACCCCGCCACGACGATGGCCGCCGTTGCTGCAATACGCGCAGCCATCAGCTCGCCTTTTTCGGTAATTTTCGGACGGAAGGTTTGCTTTAGCAAATCATGGCTGATCGAGGATGAAATCACCAACAACAAACCTGCTGCTGTCGATAGCGCTGCGGCCAGGCCACCGGCTGCCACCAAAGCGATGACCCAACCGGGAAGATTCGCAATTTCCGGATTGGCGAGCACCATGATGTCCTTATCGACATAGACCTCATTCTCGCTTGCTGTATTGATCTCGTTGGCAATCAAGCGTTCTCCGCTTTTGCCGGTTTCGCCGGTAAAGTCGGGGCTGCCGGCAAAGGCATCGCCGGACCGGTATTCCATCTTGCCATCGTCATTTTTATCGACCCAGGCAATCAGGTCATTGGTTTCCCAGTTTTTGAACCATTCCGGCGCTTCTGCATAGGCGGTCTGATCGACCGTTTCGACGAAGTTGATCCGCGCAAATGCGCCAATCGCAGGGGCCGTGGTATAAAGCAGCGCAATGAAGATCAGGGCCCAGCCTGCCGATTTACGGGCATCCGATGCCTTGGGAACGGTGAAAAACCGTACAATCACATGCGGCAACCCAGCGGTGCCGACCATCAAAGCGGCCGTGATGCAGAACACATCGATCATTGATTTGGAGCCATCGGTATAGGCACCAAAGCCCATATCCTGGAGCACCAGATCAAGTTTTTGCAGCACGTATAATCCAGAGCCATCATTGACCGTCGATCCCAGCCCCAATTGGGGGATCGGATTGCCGGTAATCAGAAAGCTGATGAAAAATGCGGGCACCATATAGGCAAAGATAAGCACGCAATATTGTGCGACCTGCGTATAGGTGACGCCCTTCATCCCGCCGAGCACAGCGTAAAAGAATACGATCGCCATTCCGATGATCACGCCAAGGGTAATCGGTACATCGAGAAAGCGGGAAAAGACGATCCCGACACCGCGCATCTGCCCTGCGATATAGGTGAAACTGATAAAGATCAGGCAGATAACCGCAACCACGCGCGCTGTTTTTGAATAATACCGTGTGCCGATAAAATCGGGCACCGTAAATTGCCCGAATTTGCGCAGATAGGGCGCAAGCAAGAGCGCCAGCACCACATAGCCGCCGGTCCAGCCCATCAAATAGACCGAGCCATCATAACCGGCGAAGGCGATGATCCCCGCCATCGAGATAAAGCTGGCCGCCGACATCCAGTCAGCCGCCGTTGCCATACCATTAAAGATCGGGTGTACCCCGCCGCCAGCAATATAAAATTCTTTGGTTGATCCGGCCCGCGTCCATATCGCAATGCCGATATAGAGAGAGAAAGAGAGGCCGACGAAAAGATAGATTAATGTTTGCGTGCTCATGTCAGCGTCCCTCAATCATCGAGATCATATTTGCGTTCGATCCTCTTCATTTTCCAAGTGTAGTAGAAAATGAGAAGGACGAAGACGTAGATGGATCCCTGTTGGGCAAACCAGAAGCCCAGAGGGTAACCGCCAAGCGAGAACTGATCGAGAAAGCCGCGGAACAGGATGCCTGCGCCGAATGAGACGACGAACCAGACCGCCATGAGTGTCCAAAGCAGCCTAATATTTTCTGACCAATAGGCCTTTTCATTTGCATTGGTTTCATTGCCCTGGTCCGGATGACCATTCGGTTCCGGCATGGGTGTGTCATTGTCCGTCATGCGATCCTCCCCTATCTTGCTTCACATCATGGCCGGGTTCTGGCCAGTCTCTTATGAGGCTAAAGAGGATAGAGAAATTTCATAGAGCGACTTTCGTCTAATATGCGCATGAAGAAGGCTTTAGCCCTTCATAAGAACGTCTTTGAGCAACAGATTTTCAACTTTGCGGCGCGCGCATTGGGCAAGAAACAATTCACCACAAGCAATGGCATCGGTCAGGCCATCATGGGCGCGGTATGAAGGGAGACCATATTGCGCGCGCAATTTGCCCAGACGCAGGCCATCGGCTGTTCGCTGTTTCGGGAACCACCGTTTCTCAAGGTGCATGGTGCAAATAAACCGCCCGACAAAGGGAACGCCAAAATTGCGCAAACAGGCGGTATTCAGAAATGCATGCTCGACCGCTGCCCCATGAGCAACGATCGCAGATCCTTTTAGCGTTTCCAGCAGCAAGGCCAGAACATCTGCTTCCTGTTGTCCTTTTGCTGCGGCATCGTCGGTAATGCGGTGAATGATGACAGCGGCTTCCTGTAACCGGCTTCCTGCCTGAATTCGGAGCTGCTGCGCCGTTTTCAGCTTTACCGCCCGATCAATGATGCGTACCCAGCCGGCTTCCAGCAACTGGGCGTCTTTTTTCAGCCCGTCACTTTCAAAATCAAGCGCCACCAGCGGCGTGTCATCAAGCAACATGTCCTCTGGCAATAGGGCATCATAATAATGGTCCATGGGCGTGGATTTTGCCGCCTTTTTTGCGCGCTCCCAATGCTGCGCAAAATGCTTTTTATAAAACCAGTTTTGCCAATCCAGCTTCACTGGATTCCACCCGCATATGTGCGACTGATTCTGTCCATATGATTACGGATTATGCGGAATGCATCTTTCAGATGCTCCCGCTCGAACCGGGACAGTGACGTGGGGGAAAGATTGTTTGTGAGGGGCTCGCCGCGTTTGATCTGATTGGATTGGTGCCGAAAGCGGACGCTGTGGATAAATTCAAAGCAATCAATGAGGTTAGAGGCTTCTTCCGGACCCAGACTTCCCCGCTCGACCGCCATTTTCAGGCGCTCTTTGCTGTTCACATCTGCCAGTCCAAGCGCGAGCGCATAAACGCGGGCAATGTCCACCACCGGTGCGATGGCCTGATGCTTCAGATCAAGCACATGGCCTTCCTTTTCATCATGTTGCAAAAGGAAATTGCGGAAAAACCCCAAGGGGACTTTTGTGTTCGATGCTGCCCGCGCGATGAAAGACAGAAAAATCCTGTTTGCGCTGCTCCATTCAAAAATTTGGGCACGGAGAATATCCACAAGCCCCTCTTCACCGGCCACACACCGCATGTCGAAGAAAATCGTGGTGTTGAGGACATTTTCGGGATCGGGTTTTTCGATCCAGTTGCGGTAACGGTCTTTCCAGACGGCCAGCGGTTGCCGCCATTTCTCGTTGGTCGCCATAATATCGCCGGGGCAATAGATATAGCCTGCACTGTTCAGCCCGTCGCACAAAAGGGTCGCAAGCTGCTCGAAATAGGGCGCGTGCTCGGCAGGATTATAGCGATCATCAAGAACAAAGCCGTTGTCCTGATCTGATCCGCCCGCTTGTTCTTGGCGGGCAAGCGATCCGAAAACAACAAGAGCATAAGGAACCGGAGGCGGCCCCAATTGGTCTTCCGCCAATTTGAGCAACTGACGATGGGTTGTCTCTCCGATATTGGAAACGAAGCGCGCGATATGATCGGCATCAACGCCGGATTCGATCAAATTGGTTAAAACCGCTCCCACGCGCTGGGCCGCTATGGCGACAGTGGCGGCATCGGGGGCTGCTTTAATCTCTGCCACCACCTGAAGGGCATTCATGCCGAAGCGATTGAGCAGATCGCTGGAGCTGATCACACCGACAATCTGGTTTGCACTATCGACAATGGGAAAATGGTGGATATTTTTCTGGGACATAACGAGCATCGCAGACAGCAAGCCATCGTCCAATGTCATCGTGATCGGATCGGGTGTCATCACGCTGGACACCGGCTCGTCCAAAGGAATTTCCTGACCCAGGACACGGCGGCGCAGATCCTTGTCTGTCATTATCCCCACCAGCTTGCCCTGATGGGTTATCGGTAAAGTGGAAACATCCGCTTGCGCCATCCGCTTTGCCGCATCACGGATCGTGTCGTTCGGGCTTGCGGTCACCACGTCCTTGCGGCGTAGCAGGGTTTCAAGCTTCACCGCAATCATTCCCGCATCGCCATAGCCATTTTCCGTCCGGTGCAGACCTTCCACCGCCCGGTGCAGCCGTTCGGCATCGTCTTTGGCGAAAAATATCCTTAGTGATTCATGATGTTTCAGCCATTTCAGGAAATCCTCTTTGGGAAGCTGATAGATCAGGCAATCTTCCAGAGCGATCACCTTATTGCGGGTGAGTTCATGGTGCAGGAGCGATAAATATCCAAAGACACCGCCTTCGCCCAATCGGTGATTGAGGTCCGTTCCGCCCAATCGCAGCTCGACCGCGCCAGATCGCACGATACTCAATGCCCGGTTTTCTTTACCGACATCAATAATCACCGTTCCGCGCGGAAAATAGCGCACCTCGATTTTGCGGGCGAGGGAGGCGATATGATCCGCCGACTGGGCATCAAAGGGCGCATGTCGTTTTAGAAAAGAAATGACTTCATCAATTTCCACGGAAGCCTCCTTGGGCGACAGTGTATCGTAAAGAGAAACCCTTGGCCAAAGCCATGACCAACATCAAAAAATCATAACCATATTCTCGTTTGGGCCCTGAACAGGGATCACGCTATTCTGACGTCCGGCATTGAGGAGGCTCCTTATTTATAATGAGCGTGTGCGGCGCAGCTTTGGCCTTGAGAAAAAACGATTTTATCGTCAGTCTGTGGGACTGTTGGGGGCAAGAGGACATGGCCACCCCAGAAAACAACCGGAAGGGGTGAATGGATGAAACTGGCGGGCGCGATGGGCGGGGGCGTGGATCGCTTCAAACAGCTTTTGCCCGGTTTGGCTCTGTGTTTCACCATTGCGGCGGCGGCGACCTTTTTATCCGAGCATTATGGCGCGCCGGTGATGTTGTTTGCCTTGTTGTTGGGCATGGCCTTCCATTTTCTGGCAGAAGATGGAAAATGCATTGCCGGAATTGATTTTACGGCCAAACGGCTGTTGCGTATCGGTGTGGCGCTTTTGGGCGCACGGGTAACGGCGGGGCAGATCACCAGCCTTGGCATTGCTCCGGTGATCACTGTGCCGGTTCTGGTGCTTGGCACCATTCTTTTTGGCCTGGTGTTTTCGCGGCTGATGGGGCGCAGCCTGCGCTTGGGTATTCTCACCGGTGGGGCGGTGGCGATTTGCGGGGCGTCTGCAGCCTTGGCCATTGCCGCCGTGTTACCTCCAAAAGACAGCGAGCAAGACACGCTGTTTACGGTGATTGCGGTGACGACGCTTTCTACCATGGCCATGATCGTTTATCCGATCCTGTTTGCGGCATTGGGGCTGTCGGATACCGATATGGGGATTTTGCTGGGGGCGACCATCCATGATGTGGCCCAAGTGGTGGGGGCGGGCTATGCGGTTTCCGAAGAAGCCGGCGATGTGGCAACTTATGTGAAGATGTTGCGTGTCAGCCTGTTGCCGATTGTGGTTCTGGCCATTGCCTTTGCCTATCGCAATCAAGGCACCGGCCGCAGGGGGCGCATGGCTGTTCCGGGGTTTGCCATTGCCTTTGGCGTGATTTTAGCCTTGAACAGCCTTGGATTCGTGCCCGTTGTTCTGGCTGAAACCATGACAGAAGCATCGCGCTGGCTGCTTGTGGCGGCTATCGCAGCACTTGGGGTGAAAACCTCGATCAAGGCCATGACAGCATTGGGCGCGCGCCATCTAGCGTTGGTGGTGGGGCAAACGGTGTTCCTTATGGGATGTGCCATCGGGGCTGTAGTCTGGATCTAGAATTATTTCCAAGCGGCTGAATGAAGGGCGGAGAAGGATGAACAAATCCATGGAGACTGTTGACCTTCTTGTGGTGGGGGGCGGTGTCAATGGCGCGGGCATCGCTGCCGATGCTGCCCGGCGGGGTTTGTCGGTGTTGTTGTGCGAGCAAGACGATCTGGCCAGTGCCACATCATCTTCCAGTTCCAAGTTGATTCATGGCGGCATCCGCTATCTGGAGCACTATGATTTCGGGCTTGTGGCCAAATCCCTGCGCGAGCGTGAAGTGCTTTTGAAGGCCGCCCCGCACATCATCTGGCCCATGCGCTTTCGCTTGCCACATCTGCCGTCTTTGCGTCCGGCATGGATGATCCGTATCGGCTTGTTTCTTTATGACCATCTGGCGCGGCGGGCGACACTTCCCGGCTCGAAAGGGCTGCGCTTTGGGCCTGATAGCCCCTTGAAGCCAGAGATCAAAAAGGGCTTTGAATATTCCGATTGCTGGGTGGATGATGCACGGCTTGTGGTGCTGAATGCGATGGCCGCCCGTGAACACGGGGCCACCATCCTGACCCGGACCCGTTGCGTGCAGGCCGTGCGGCAAGGCGATCTGTGGCAAGCGGTGCTGCATGATCAGGCGCACGACACCAAAACCGAGATTCAGGCACGGGCTATGGTCAATGCTGCCGGTCCTTGGGTGCAAAGTTTTATCGAAGATAGTTTGCACCAAACACCGCCCAAACATATCCGTCTGGTAAAGGGCAGCCATATTGTGGTGCCGCGTCTGTTTGAGGGGGCGCAATGCTATATCCTGCAAAATGATGATGGACGGGTGATCTTCGCCATCCCCTATGAAGGGATGTTCACCTTGATTGGAACCACCGATCAGGAAATCTTTTGCTGCCCGGAAGACGCCGCCATCGACGATACGGAACGGAGCTATCTGATCGGGGTGGTCAACCGCTATTTTAAAAAGCAAATGGCGGTTTCCGATATCGTGTGGAGCTATAGCGGCGTGCGGCCCTTGCTGGATGATGAGAGCGACAATCCATCGGCGGTGACGCGGGAATATTATCTGGCTTTTGAACATGACGATGGGGCGCCGGCATTATTGTCGGTGTTTGGCGGCAAGATCACCACCTATCGCGAATTATCCAGCACGGCAGTGGACATGCTGGAGGCTCTATTTCCCAATTTGCCAGAGTCTTCCACCGCCACCGCTTTGCTTCCCGGTGGGGATTTTGAAACACAGGCCATATTGCGTGCCGAAATCGAAGAGCGCTGCCCGTGGCTGCCTGCGGATGTCGCGCAGCGCTATGTGCGCAGTTATGGCACGCTTGTTTGGCGGTTTCTGGGCGATAAATCCGCCTTGTCTGATATGGGCCGCGATTTCGGTGCCGGGCTTTATGAGGCGGAAGTCGTTTATCTGCGGTCAGAGGAATGGGCCGTTACGGCAGAAGACATCTTATGGCGCAGAACCAAGCGGGGCCTGTTTATGAGTGATGCGGAAAAAGCAGAGCTTGCGCTATGGCTGGCCAGCCAAGCGGCCATGTGACGCAATCTTGAAGGGTGGTCCTTGGGGATAAGAAATTCGTCCTTGCGTTTTTGGCCGCAAGCGCCTAGGGAAGCGGGCTGCACGGGTTATGTTGCAGTGCAATATCTTTAGCATGCCGCCCATATGACGCACCCCTTTCGGGGTGCTTTTTTCATAAAGCGCGCATGAACAGATCATCATATGGAACAAGAGACGCTTATGCTGGATCGCCTGAAGGCAGATTGGTTCGATAATATTCGCGCAGATAGTCTTGCCGGGCTGGTGGTGGCTTTGGCCCTGATTCCTGAAGCCATTGCCTTTTCCATCATTGCCGGTGTGGACCCGAAGGTGGGGCTTTATGCCTCTTTCTGTATCGCCGTTGTGATCGCTTTTGCCGGCGGGCGTCCGGGGATGATCTCTGCCGCCACCGGGGCTATGGCTTTGGTGATGGTGGATCTGGTGGCGGATCACGGACTGCAATATCTGCTGGCGGCCACGATTCTGACGGGCGTTATCCAGATTGTTTTCGGTGCCTTGAAGCTGGGCGGTTATATGAAATTCGTCTCCCGTTCGGTGATGACGGGCTTTGTGAATGCGCTGGCCATTCTGATTTTCATGGCGCAATTGCCCGAACTGATTGATGTGCCGCCCATGACCTATATTTTATTGGCTGCCGGATTGGGCATTATCTATCTGTTTCCTTATCTGACGCGGGCTGTGCCATCGCCTTTGGTGTGTATCATCGTCATCACCGGTTTTGTAGCGGTGATGGGCCTTGATGTGCGCACAGTGGGCGATATGGGGGAATTGCCCGATAGCTTGCCGGTCTTTTTGCTGCCCGATATTCCGCTTGATTGGGAAACCGTGCAGATCATTCTTCCCGTATCGCTGACATTGGCAGTGGTGGGCTTGCTGGAATCCTTGATGACCGCCAGCATTGTGGATGAATTTACCGACACCGGCAGCGATAAAAACCGTGAAGCGGCGGGGCAGGGCATTGCCAATATCGTTTCCGGACTTTTTGGCGGCATGGCCGGCTGTGCGATGATCGGCCAATCGGTGATCAATGTAAAATCCGGTGGGCGCGGGCGTCTTTCTACGCTTGTGGCCGGCGTGTTCTTGCTGATTCTGATCCTGCTTTTGGGGGATTGGGTGCGCCGTATTCCCATGGCGGCCTTGGTTGCGGTGATGATCATGGTTTCTATCGGCACCTTTTCCTGGTCGTCATTCCGGAATTTGCGGGTGCATCCCAAAAGCTCCAGCCTTGTGATGCTGACAACGGTGGCGGTTGTGGTGGCGACCCATGATCTGGCAAAGGGTGTTATGGCCGGTGTGTTGATGTCGGCGCTGTTTTTTGCCCGCAAGGTATCGCGCTTGTTTCATGTGACTTCGCTGCTTGATGCCGATGGTCGCCATCGCCGCTATAAGGTGACAGGACAGGTGTTTTTCGCCTCTGCTGACAGTTTTCAAAAAGCCTTTGATTTTACCGAAGTGCTGGAACGGGTGACCATTGATCTGACTGGCGCCCATATGTGGGATTTGAGCGGGGTCGCCGCGCTTGATAAGGTGGTCTTGAAATTCCGCCGTGAAGGCACCGATGTGTCGGTTGTCGGGCTGAATGAGGCCAGCACAACGCTGGTGGATAGTTTGGCGGTGCATGATAAGCCCGGTGTCGCCGACGACCTTTCTGCCCATTGAAGCTCATAAGCCGGTGAGATCCATCCTATGACAAACCAGACCCCCCATATCATCGCCTGCACCGACGGATCAGGCTATGCCACCAGCGTTTACGACCATGCCGCATGGGCATCAAGGCGGATCGAGGCGGGGGTCGAGGCGCTCCATGTTCTGGATCAAAAGCGTCCGGCATCAGGCAGCGTGGATTTCAGTGGTGCCATGCGGGTGGACGAGCGTGAAGACTTGCTTACCCATCTGGCGGATCTGGACGCGGCACAGGCAAAAGTGGCGCAAATACAGGGCCGGGCCATTCTCGATCATGCGGTTCAGTATTTGCGTGACAAGGGTGTGGCGGATGTTCAAAGCACTCTGCGCCACGGCACCTTGGTGGAAGCCCTGCACGATCTGGAGGCGCATACGCGGTTGATTGTGATCGGCAAGCGCGGCCATTCTGCCGATTTCGATCATCTTCATCTGGGGGGAAAGCTGGAACGGGTTATTCGCGCCAGCGCCCGTCCGGTTCTGGTGGCCTCGCGCGCTTTCAAGCCCATCAAACGGGTGCTGATTGCCTATGATGGCAGCCCCAGCGCGGAAAAGGCCATCAGCCATGCCATTGAAAAGCCCTTGCTGAAGGGCTTGTCTGTGCATCTTTTGATGGTGGGCGCCAATACGGACGCGCACCTGTCCTCTTTGCACGCCGCACAGGAAAAGCTGAAGGCTGCCGGAGTGAATGTGGCGGCCAGTCTTGAAGCGGGTGATGCGGAAACGGTCATTTCCAAAACCGTAGCCAAGGATGGCATCGACCTTCTGGTGGTGGGGGCTTATGGCCATTCCCGCGTGCGCCAATTGATCGTCGGCTCGACCACCACAGCGTTGATCCGCACTTGTCTCGTACCGCTTTTGATGTTCCGCTAGGCGAACGCGCTCTTCGATTATTCCCTTAAAAACAAGATGGCCTTCACATATTTCCAGAAATAAGTCGTAATTATTTTTGGCAGTCACCGGAACTTATCATTCACCTAAGCGTTAGATGAAGTATCCGCGTTCTCAGTGATGGAGGCTGTTATGGAAAAGAATATCTTTGAGGGAAAATGGAAACAGATCAAAGGTGATGTACAGGCCAAATGGGGCGAGATCACCAACGATGAATTGGATCAGATTGAAGGCAATCGCCAAAAATTGGCCGGTAAAATTCAGGAAAAATATGGGCGGTCCAAACTACAGGCCGAGCATGAACTCGAAGAGTTCGAACGGAAATATAAAGATCGCCACCGTTAAAAACTGACCACAATCCCCTCACTTTGACCGCCCATCAAAAGGGCGGTTTTTTTTGTTACTGGCTGTATTGCCGGATAAGTGACCTTTGCGCGAGATCCGCATGAAGGGGCTGATATATCCCCGCAATATGCATTCTTTCGCTGGCTTTGGGCAGGATGTAAAAGAAAAGGCTCAGCCATATCTGGCTGAGCCTTTTCTTGATTTGGTCGGGGAGAGAGGATTCGAACCTCCGGCCCCTGCGTCCCGAACACAGTGCTCTACCAGGCTGAGCTACTCCCCGACAGAAACGCAGGATCGGCTATATAGCGGGGCTTTAAGGTCGATGCAAGCCCTCGCGTTTATTTGTTTTCAGCATAGGGTCCGGATGCTGGAGTTTAATAGGCACGCTCCACACAGAAGCGCACAATATCATTCAGCAATTGCCGGGTTTTGCTATCCTGGAAAATGGCCAGTGCATCGCGGGCAATGGCCCCATAATGCCGGGCACGCTCGATGGTGTCGGTGATGGCCCCGTGCTTGTCCATCAGGGCCAAGGCATGGCCCAGATCACCGTCTTTTTGATCCATATCCTCGATGGTGCGTTTCCAAAAGACCCGTTCTTCTTCCGAGCCCCGACGATACGCTAAGATCACCGGCAGGGTAATTTTGCCTTCGCGGAAATCATCGCCCACAGATTTGCCAAGGGTTGCCTGATGGGCGGAATAATCAAGGGCATCATCCACAAGCTGAAAGGCGATGCCGAAATTGCGGCCAAAGCTTGCCAGCGCCATTTCTTCATTTTCCGGGCGTTCCCCCACCACGGCGGCGATTTGGGTTGCTGCTTCGAACAGGGCTGCGGTTTTGGCTTCGATCACTTGAAGATAGGATTCTTCCGGTGTCTCCAGATCATTCGAGATGGACAATTGCAGCACTTCGCCTTCGGCAATCACCGAAGAGGCATGGCTAAGCAGGCGCAAGACCTTCAAAGAGCCATCTTCCACCATCAGTTCAAACGCGCGGGAGAACAAAAAGTCCCCCACCAAAACGCTGGGCTTGTTGCCCCACAGCACATTGGCCGAATCCTTGCCGCGCCGCAGATCGCTGTCATCCACCACATCATCATGCAGCAAGGTGGCGGTATGGATGAACTCCACACAGGCGGCGAGTTTGGTGTGGCGGGTGCCTTCATAGCCAATAAGCCGTGCGCCCGCGAGCGTGAGCATGGGGCGCAGGCGTTTGCCACCCGAAGCGATCAGATGACCGGCCAGTTGCGGAATAAGGGCAACGGGGCTGTGCATCCGTGCGAGGATGGTTTCATTGACCCGCGCCATATCTTCGGTGACCAGCGCTTGCAAGCTGTCGAGCGCCTCATCGACAGATGTGGCACCATGACCTTTTCTGTGCTTATCGATTGACGCAATATGAGCCACGGTGTCTCCTTGGGCTGATCCGCTGATATATCGGTGATGCTGGATGCATCTTATGACAGTATGTGCAGGAAAGTCATAGCACGTGCAGGCAAAATAGGAGGGGGTGGCCGTGCAAAACAAGTGCTTTCCATTTCAATTTAGATCACAGCTTTGCCGGGGGCGGCGAATCTGGCTATAATGGTGACTGTTCAAGCCCTTGTTTTTTGAACGAAACCGGCGGGCTATTCGTTCCTTCATGCCTGTCTTTTGCCCATCAGGAGGTTCTGTGCGCACCTTGTTGACGACGACAAACCCCGTTCTTCTCTCTTATGCTCAATCTTTGTTGAAGGATGCCAAAATCGATTGTGATCTGTTTGATCGCAATGTCAGCATCATTGAAGGCAGTATCGGGGCGATTCCGCGTCGGTTGATGGTGATGGACGGGGATTACAAAAAAGCGCGGGACTTGCTGGTGGAGGCCGGTCTGGAAAAGGACCTGGGGAAGGAAGAGGCATAAGATGTCTGGCATCCTGGCACCATGGATGATGTGGCGAATCCGGATCAAAGGGGGCAAACGGACCATATATGGCGCTCCATAAGGTCAATGCCGAAGGGCTGACGGAAGATCTTTTGCTTGGTGGGCGCGTGCGTCTGTTGCAGCCTCATCGCGGCGTTCGGGTTAGTATCGATACGGTTTTGCTGGCGTCCGTGATGGCTCCTCGGCCCGGGGAGCGGGTGATCGAAGCCGGGGCGGGAAGCGGCGGCGCGGCCCTTTGCGTGGCGGCACGCTGCCCCGATGTGGCACTTACCGGCATAGATATCGATCCTGATATGGTGGATTTGGCAAAGCGCAATGCGGCGTTGAATGGCTTTGAAGATCGGGTGGCCTTTCTAAACGCCAATGTGACCGACCGGCCGGCCATTCTTGGACGGGGGCAATTTCACCATGCCATGGCCAATCCCCCGTATTTTGAAGAGCGTACGTGTTTTGCGCCGCCCACAAAAACCCGCGCCCGCGCTTTTATCGATCAGGATGCAGTCTTGGGCGATTGGGTGCACTTTTGCCTTGATATGGTGTGCGATAAAGGCACCGTCAGCTTTATTCATCGGGCGGACCGGCTGGATGAACTGATTGCGCTGCTTTATGGGCGGGCGGGGGAAATGGCTGTTTTCCCCTTATGGCCGAAAGCCGGATTGCCCGCCAAACGGGTGATCGTACAAGCCAGAAAAGCCATGAAAGGCACGGCGATGCACATGCCGGGTCTGGTGTTGCACGATCCCGGCGGGGCGTTTTCAGAGCAGACAGAAGCGGTGTTGCGCGATGCCCGGAATATTGATTTGAGCCGGGCCGGTTGGTCGCGGTTGATGCACCCCCAGCGTTAGGGCGTTCAATCCCTGCCGGATATGCGATGCCCCTTTATTTGCATGTCCCGAACGGGCTATGACTGCCTTTGGGCACTGTTATGGCCAATAGGGAGTGTATAAAGGTGAGCTTTTTCGGCAGATTGATCGGACGCGGGCGGCCCGTTGTCAGCGTTTTGCGCTTCACGGGGCCGATCGGCATGAACAGCCGCTTCAAGCCCGGCGTTACATTTTCTTCTGCCGCCCCGCAGATTGACGAGGCCTTTTCCCAAAGCGGATTGAAAGCGGTGGCATTGGTGATCAATTCGCCGGGCGGATCGCCGGTGCAATCAGCCCAGATTCTGCAACGGATCCGTGATCTGGCGCGGGAAAAAGATGTGCCCGTATTGGCCTTTACCGAAGATGTAGCGGCATCGGGCGGCTATATGCTGGCCCTCGCCGGAGACGAGATTTTCGTAAATGAAGCATCCATCATCGGCTCGATTGGCGTGGTGGCTGCCGGGTTCGGCTTTACCGGCTTGATGGAAAAAGTGGGTATTGACCGGCGGCTTTATACTGCAGGGGAAAACAAGGCGCGGCTTGATTCTTTTTCTCCACAAAAGCCCGAAGATGTGACGTGGATCGAAAATCTGCAGGCGCAAATCCATGATTATTTCAAAGAGATCGTCATTGACAGGAGAGGGCGTCGCTTGAAAGCGGATGCGCCGGGGCTGTTTAGCGGCGATGTCTGGCTGGGCCGTCAGGCGGTGGCATTGGGGCTTGTGGATGCGGTGGCAGATATGCGCACATTATTGCGCCAGCGCTTTGGAAAGAAAGTGAAATTTCGCACCATCACGGCGCGTAAAGGCTTGTTGTCCGGGGTCTTTGGCGGTGGCGGAAGCCAGGCATCGGATGCGGATGCCGGGGGCTATGCCAATGATCTTTTAGCCGCCATCGAAGCGCGTTTGATGTGGAACCGCTTCGGCCTATAAACTGGCATGTTCGCGTTGACTTGACCCAAAGCGCAGCGCTCCCTACTGTCCGCGCGCCTTTAGACTATATCCGAGAACCGTTCCATGACCTTAGATCCCACCGATCCGAAACGCAGCTTTCAGGGACTGATCCTGACCTTGCACCGCTATTGGGCAGAACATGGCTGTGTGATTTTGCAGCCTTATGATCTGGAAGTGGGGGCAGGCACCTTTCATCCGGCAACCACCTTGCGCAGCCTTGGCCCCAAGCCTTGGCGCGCCGCTTATGTGCAGCCGTGCCGCCGACCGACCGACGGGCGCTATGGGGAAAACCCCAACCGGCTGCAGCATTATTATCAGTATCAGGTGATCTTGAAGCCCAATCCCGCGGATATGCAGGATCTTTATCTGGGGTCTTTGGCCGCCATCGGCATTGATATGGACCGCCATGATATCCGCTTTGTGGAAGATGATTGGGAAAGCCCGACATTGGGGGCATGGGGCCTGGGCTGGGAAGTGTGGTGCGATGGCATGGAAGTGACACAATACACCTATTTCCAGCAGGTAGGCGGGATCGATTGTCGCCCGGTTTCTGGCGAACTGACCTACGGGCTGGAGCGCCTGGCCATGTATGTGCAAGGCGTGGACAATGTCTATGACCTTGATTTCAATGGGCATGGCGTCAGCTATGGCGAGGTGTTCTTGGAAAACGAAAAGCAGTTTTCCGCTTATAATTTCGAGCATGCGTCCACCGATATTTTGTTGCAGCATTTCCGCGATGCGGAAGCGGAATGTGCGGCACTGGTTGCGCAGAATTTGGTGTTGCCTGCTTATGACCAGTGTATCAAGGCCAGCCACAGCTTCAATCTTCTCGATGCACGCGGGGTCATTTCGGTAACGGAACGACAGGCCTATATCGGGCGTGTGCGCGCATTGGCAAAAATGTGCGCCGAAGGCTGGGCCGCGCATGAGGAGGCCGCCCATGTCTGAGTTTTTGCTGGAACTGTTCTCGGAAGAAATTCCTGCGCGCATGCAGGCGCGGGCTGCCGGTGATCTTGAGCGCTTGATGGCCGATGCCTTGAAGGCGGCGAATTTGCAGATTGTGGCGATGCACAGCCATGTGACGCCGCGCCGGTTGGTGCTGGTGGTGGAAGGATTGCCCGAAACGCAGCCCGATATGGTTGAAGAGCGCCGCGGCCCTCGGGCCGATGCACCGGAACGGGCCATTGCCGGCTTCAAGGGCTCTTTGCCCGAAGGGGCGGTGATCGAAGACCGTGTCGAGAAAAAAGGCACATTCTTGTTCGCCAAAATCGAACAGAAAGGCCGGAAGACGGCGGATGTATTGGCCGATATCGTGCCCGATATCATCCGCAATTTCCCGTGGCCCAAATCCATGCGTGCCGGAACATCCGAACTACGTTGGGTGCGTCCGCTTTTGTCCATATTGGCATTGCTGGACGGGCAGGTGGTGCCTGTGACCATGGAAAATATCAAAAGCGGCAAAGAAACCCGTGGCCATCGTTTCTTGTCCCAAGGCACCATTTCCGTTGAAAATTTTGCAGATTACCAAAGCAAATTGAACGCAGCCCATGTGCTTTTGGATGCTCAGGATCGCAGGAAGGTCATTCAGGACAGGGCGCAGGCGCTGGCTTCACAATACGGGCTGGAACTGGTGGAAGATGCGGCGCTTCTGGATGAAAATGCAGGCTTGACCGAATGGCCGGTCCCTTATTTGGGGCGCTTTGATGCGGCCTTTTTATCTGTACCTGCCGAGGTGCTGATTACCTCTATGAAGGTGCATCAGAAGTTCTTTTCCTTGCGTGATCCGAAAAGCGGCAAACTGGCCCCCAACTTCATTTGTGTGGCCAATACCGAAGCCAGCGATGATGGCGCGATGATTGTGGCGGGCAATGAACGGGTTTTATCGGCCCGTTTATCGGATGCGCGGTTTTTCTGGGAACAGGATCTGAAACGGCCACTTGAAGACCGTGTTGATGCCTTGTCCGACATTATTTTCCATGAAAAGCTGGGCACGCTGGCCGAACGGGTTGGGCGTATCGAGGCTTTGGCTGTACGCTTGGCACAGATGGCGGTGAAAGCCCCGGACGATCAGGTGCGCCGCGCGGCTGTTCTTGCGAAAGCCGATCTCACCACGGGCATGGTGGGGGAATTCCCTGAATTGCAGGGCCTTGTGGGCCGCAGAATTGCCGAAGCGCAGGGGGAACATGCCGATGTCGCCCGCGCCATTGAAGAGCATTATGCCCCTAGAGGGCCAGAGGATCGCTGCCCGCAGGATCCGGTTTCCATCTGCGTGGCATTGGCGGAAAAGCTCGATACCCTGACCGGGTTCTTCGCCATTGATGAAAAACCCACGGGGTCCAAAGACCCGTTTGCATTAAGACGGGCGGCCCTTGGCGTGATCCGCCTGATCGTGGAAAACGGGCTACGGTTGAAGCTGGGTGATTATCTGGATGCCTCGAACGGCTTGCTTGAATTTTTCGCGGATCGTTTGAAAGTGCAGCAGCGCGAAAAGGGCATGCGGCACGATCTGATCGATGCGGTGTTCTCATTGGGCGGCGAAGATGATCTGGTGCGGCTTTTGGCACGGGTTTCGGCGCTGGATGCGTTCTTGAAATCCGATGACGGAGCCAATTTGCTGGCCGGATATAAACGCGCCGCCAATATCCTTAAAATCGAGGGCAAGAAAGACAAAACCGCCGATTGGGGTACGGTAGACCCGGCATTGTTTGACGGCTTGGATGAAAAGACATTGTTCGAAAAACTGGGTGCTGCCGGTAAGGAAGCCGCCAAAGCGCTGGAATTGGAAGATTTCGCCGCAGCCATGCGGGCTTTGGCGTCTTTGCGTGCCCCCATTGATGCGTTCTTCGATGATGTAACGGTGAATGCCGACGATCCCGAACTGCGCCGAAATCGCCTGGCTTTGCTGGCGCAAATCCGCACGGCGGTGGATCAGGTGGCGGACTTTTCGAAGATCGAGGGCTAAGGGGCGCGGCCTGGGTGCCGATCCCGCTTTTTATGCGCCATCCCCCGGATAAGATCCGGGGGATGGCCGCTTCTTTTTTAGTTCTGCCAATAAAACGGCTTTGTATCATGGTCTCCGGTGATGGTTTCATCCAGCGTTTCAGCATCATAAAGCCTGCCATTGAGCATGATCATATTCAGATCGTCGGTGGCTTCGATGTCCTCTAAGGGGTTGTTATCCAGAATAATCAGGTCCGCCAGCTTGTTGCTTTCCAGCGAACCGATATCCCCATCCATGCCCATATAACGCGCCGGGTTGATGGTTGCGGCCTTCAGCGCGTCCATATTGGTCATGCCGCCCTTCGCGAAGGTCCAGATTTCCCAATGGGTGCCCATGCCTTCACGTTGGCCATGGGCGCCGGAATGGATGGAGACACCGCGATCCATCAGGCGTTTGGCATTGGCGACACTATCAAACAGCGTTTGATAATCGCGCATGGGCGCTTTGGTGCGACGAATGCTGCGCGGCTCCAAAACATGGGGCGGCACATATTTGCTCAATAACGGGTGCGTCCATACATCGTCGCGCTGGTAGAACAAGGTTTCCGCCGATAAGCCGCCATAGGTGACCACCAATGTGGGCGTGTTGCCCACTTCTGTCTGGCTCCAGAATTGCAAGACATCCTCATAAAAGCGCTCGCCGGGCACATTATGCTCGATGCCTGTATTGCCATCGGCAACCATGGACAGATCCATATGGTAAAGTGAGCCGCCTTCAGCGACCACCATCAGCCCTTCTTGACGGGCGGCATCCACCACCATCTGGCGTTGTTCACGGCGCGGCTGGTTATAGTTTTTAACGGAAATCGCCCCTTGTGCTTTCAGGCGCTTCACCGCATTGCGGGCATCTTCGGCGCTTTTGATGTCCACATGATATTCGCTTTTGGCGCCATAAAGGATTTCCCCCGTTGAAAAGGTGCGGGGGCTAAGGATCAGGCCAGCCTTTTGATATTCGCTGGCTGCAAATACATGTTGGGCTGAGTTGGAGGGATCGTGCACCGTGGTCACACCCAAGCCCAGATGGGCAAGCTGATCCCAATTCTGTTGCGGGATGATGCCATCCACGCCTTGGGAGCCATGGGCATGGATGTCCACAAAACCGGGCAGAATGGTTTTGCCTGAAACATCGACGCGTTTGGCATCTGCGGGAATGTTTATATCGTCGTTCGGGCCAATGGCTTTGATACGGTTTTCTTCAATCAGGATCGTGCCATTTTCGATCACCGCATCGTCTTTGTTCATGGTGATGATGCGCGCGCCGGTTAAGGCCACCATGCCTTGCGGCTTATCGGCGGGCTTTGTGATGCCGAGTGCCACCCCGTCGTCCGATGGTGCAAAATCATCGGCAAACACATCGGTCATGTCAACAGATTGGAACTTTGGCCCGATGCTCCAGCCCAATTGATTGCCGGCCGACCATGTCATGAACGCCCCACCGGATTTGGTGACGCGGGTCATGGGGACTGCTTTTGCTTTCGGCGAAAGCGTCAATTTCCCCGAAGGCGGGAAGGGCATGGCGTAAATCTGGTATCCTTCGCTATAGGCCAGCCATTGGCCATCGGGCGATACGGCAAAGCCGGTGCCATATTTGGCGCTGGCATGGACGCGTTTGTCACGGCCATCCAATGTGGTGCTGACCAGTTCATGGTTTTTGCCGTCTGTGGTGAAGAACAAACGGTCGCCCCTTTTCCCGAAATGGGCGTTGCGGCCTTTATCGGTGATTTTCACCATTTCGCCGCCCTTGATGGACAGGCGGTAAAGCCCCGGTTCCATCGACCATGTATCGGCGGTGAGATAGCCGCCTTTGCCGCGTTCCACCACCAGCATGGACCCATCGGGTGAAAATACCGGACGGCGATAATGGCCTGGCTGGTCATTCAGGATTTTCGATTTTCCGCCCGATGCCTTCACCATGCGCACCCGGCCCAGTTCCGTATCATCCCATGTGACGAAGGCGATGTTTTTGCCATCGCGGGAAAAGGCAGGGAACAGCTCGAACTGCGCACCTTCATCGCGGGTCAGTCTTTGGGGTGGATTATCGCCGTTCTTGATCCACAGCTTGCCAAAGGCTTCATATACCACCTGCTTGCCATCGGGGGATTGGGCAGCAAAGCGGACCATTTTTGCGACTACTTGATCGGGGGCTACCTCGACCTTGAAGCGCGGCGGGGCAACCACCGACCGGCTGTCCGCCACATGGAAGGGAATCTGCGAAACAGTGCGGCTTTCCATATCGATGCGGTTGATCTTGCCACCGGCCCAAAACAGCAAGGACCGGCTGTCCGGCATCCAGTCCATATTGGGATAAACGCCTTGGGTCGCCCAGGTTTCCTGCATATCCTGATCCAGATCATCATGGATCGGATATTCCGCCCCGGATTGCAGATCCTTTAAAAACAAGGCCGAGCGGGTCTGGATACGGCGCACAAAGGCCAGATAGTTCCCATCCGGTGAAGGCGTGGGCCGCACAGCCCCGCCGGGGCCGGAAACGATGGTGTCCACCTCGCCGGTTTCCATATCATAGCGGCGGATTTCGAAAATAGCGGTGTTGCTGTCCTGGGCATAGATGAAGCGGTTGCCCGACGACGCATTGCGGGTGAAATAAATATACCGGCCATCGGGGGAGAAAATCGGCTCGCCCTGTTCCTTTTGGAACTGATCATTGGGGCGCTTCACCAGCTTGAGGCCCGTGCCGCCTTTTACATGATAAAGCCACACCTCGCCGGTGCCCAAGGACCGGCGTGTGGTGAAGTGCTTGCGGGCGGTGATATATTGGCCGTCCGGGCTCCAGGATGGATTGTTTAAAAGGTGGAAGCTTTCTTTGGTGAGTTGCCGGGGATTTTCGCCATCAACATCCATGATCCACACATTTTCACCGCCAGCGCGATCAGAAATAAAGGCGATCTTGCTGCCATCGGGAGAGAAGCGCGGCTGTATTTCCCACGCCAGACCCGAAGCAATGGCGGTGGCTTCGCCGCCGGTACTGGGCATGGTGTAGATATCGCCTAAAAGATCGAAAGCGATGGTTTTTCCATCGGGGCTGACATCCAGACTCATCCATGTGCCTTCCTGCACATCGATCTGCACGTCCTTATGGGTGCCGGGCGGGTTCTGCACATCCCATTTTTCGGATGTTTTATCTGTGTCTTTTTCCTGAGCAACGGCGCTTATAGGGAGTGCCAAAAGGGCAATCAGGCTAACCAGTCTGCGCATGGTACGGTCCTTTATTCTTATTACGGTCTTTTTTGATTATGGCGGCGGGTTATTGCGGGCTATCCGGTTCTTTTATCAGGTCTTTATAAGCGTGCCATGTGGCAAGGCCCACCAGTGGAAAGGTGAGAATCAGGCCAATGAAGCCGGTGGCCACACCAAAGGCGATCAGCAACAAAATGAGCCATGCCCATAGCAGCATTGCCGCGAAATTTTCACGCACGGCTTCGATGCTGGCCAGAACGGCGGTGATGGCATCCAGATCGCGCTCCAGCAAAAGGGGGATGGAAATGGCGCTCATGGCAAAGATGATAAAGGCGATGATCCCGCCTGCGATGGTGCCGCTGGCCAAAAGCCCGATGCCATCAAAGGTGAAAAACAGATTGGAAATGAACAGGTCAAGGGGCGGGAATTCGCCGCCAATGCCAGAGAAAAAGGCAAAGAGCAGCATGGCGATACGGATCCACGCAAAATAGGCCAGAAGCAATAAAACGCCGATGAAGGCAAGTTGCGATGGGGCGGCGGTTTTTACAAACAAAGCTTGCTTGAATGTAATGGGTTTGCCCGCCGATAATCGCCGCGCAGTTTCATAAAGGCCCACAGCCAGCATCGGTCCCAGCAATAGAAACCCACCCACCAAAGGCAGGATCAAAACCCCCAGATCCGCCAGCACAAGCAAGGCAGCCAAGCCCATGGAAATAAGGGCAAAGCCCAATCCATAAGCAAGTGTGATGCCGGGGGCCTGCTGTATCTGTGTCCATGCCTTGGTCAGCCATGTCCACGGGGCTTCAGAGCCGATTTTAACAATCACGGGCCGTGGCGGGCCGGATGAGGACTGTGCGCCAATCGCATTCATGACAAACCTCCCAAAAGATTCACGTCAAAAAGGGGGGCTTTGTTTTCATTTTATTTTATCCCGTCCCCCTGCTGTAAACAGTGTCCCTTAAAATGAGGCGCTTGCCAAGGTTTGTGCCACAAGCAGATCATCAGACCTTCTGGAGAAGGGTATAGGCTGCTTTTTCGATGTCGCCAGAAGAGGGCAGCCACGCATCTTCCAGTTCCGGTGCAAAAGGGATAGGGGTCTGTGGCGGTGTCAGCATCTGCACCGGAGCCTTGAGACTGTGAAAGCCTTTGCTGGCAGCAAGGCTTGCGATATCGGCAGCCATGCCGCAGCGGGCCGAGCCTTCATCCACCACAAGCAAATGCCCGGTTTTGTGCAAAGAGCCAAGGATGGCCGCTTCATCCAAAGGCTGGGTTGTGCGGGGATCGATCAGATCGGCTGATATGCCTTTTTGCGCAAGTTCGTCGCAGGCTGTGCGTGCAAAGCCGACCATGCGTGAGAGCGCCACAATGGTCAGATCATCGCCTTCGCGCAAAAGATGGGCCTTACCGAAAGGAAGCGCGATGGCCGGATCAGAGACAGACATTTGGCTGTCATAGAGCATTTTGTTTTCAAAAAAGATCACGGGATCGGGGTCGCGGATGGCGGTGAGCAACAGTCCGGCGGCATCTTCCGCTGTGGCGGGCACCACGATTTTCAAGCCGGGAATCGCGGTGAACAAATGATGCAGGGATTGGCTATGTTGGGCGGCGGCGCGCTCGCCTGCGCCCATGGTGGTGCGGATTACCAAAGGCAAACTAATCTGCCCGCCGGTCATATAGCGCAATTTTGCCGCCTGATTGAGAATTTGGTCGAAGCAAACGCCAGCGAAATCGCAAAACATCAATTCCACCACCGGGCGCAAGCCGGTCATGGCGGCCCCGATTGCGGCCCCGATGAAGGCGGTTTCGGAAATCGGCGTATCGATCACACGGGTCGGGCCATATGTATCATAAAGCCCTTGTGTCACACCCATCACGCCGGGGCGCACATCTTCGCCCATAATGATCACGCGAGGATCGCGCGCCATTTCCTGATCCAAAGCATCGCGCAGAGCTTCGCTATAAGACTTGATCCGCATGTCACAAAGCTTTCGCATAAATATCGGTAAGCAAGGCGGCCGGCGCGGGCGGGGCATCTGCACGGGCTTGTCGGGCGGCTTGTTCCATATCCGAATGGGCCGCATGAACGATCGCATCCAGATCACGCGCTTCCAACAGGCCCGCTTCCAGAATGCGGTTGCGATAAAGGGCCAGACAATCTTGTTGGTCGCGGGCTTTCTGCATGTCGGACGCCGAGCGATATGCCTGATTGTCGCCTTCATAATGGCCGCCAAATCGCGGGGCCGTTGCCACCAATGTGGTGGGGCCAAGGCCGGTGCGGGCGTGATGGATGGCGCTTTGTGTAGCATCATAAACGGCAAATATATCGGTGCCATCGATCTGTTGGGCGGGCATCCCGAAGCTGGCAGCGCGTGCGGCCAGATCGGCCGTGCCGGTGACCGCATCGGTGCGGGTATATTCGCCATATCCATTTTGTTCGATCACGAACAGGACAGGCAGCGCCATGGCGGCGGCCATATTCATGGATTCAAACACCGCGCCTTGATTGGATGCGCCATCACCGATGAACGCCACGGATACCCCGTGTGTCCCAAGGGTTTTGGCGCTTAAGGCCGCCCCCAAGGCGAGGGGCGCATTGGCCCCCACAATGCCATTGGCTCCCAAATGACCGCGTTTTGGATCGGCGATATGCATGGAGCCGCCTTTGCCTGCACAACTGCCTGTGGCGCGGCCAAAGATTTCCGCCATCATGCCGGTGGCATCGCATCCTTTGGCCAAGGCATGGCCGTGGCCGCGATGGGTGGAGGTGATGGCATCCTCATCGGCCAAATGCGCACAGACGCCGGTGGCGATGGCCTCTTGGCCGATATAGAGATGCAAATGCCCGGCAATGCCTCCTTTACGGTTTTCAAGGATCAAACGCTCTTCAAAGGCGCGGATACGCACCATGGTGCGCCATAAGCGAAGCAGGGTATCGCGGGGCAGTTGCATCTTAGAATTGAACCCTTTTGGTAAAGCCACCATCCACGATCAGATTGGTGCCGGTGATCATGGCAGCCATGGGGCTTGCAAGAAAGGCCACGGCGCGGGCAACATCAACGGGCGATGCCATGCGGCCAAGCACACAATTGGCTTCCATTTGTTTGAAAAAATCAGGCATCTCGGTTTTAACGCGGTCCCAATCGCCGCCTTCAAAATAAACCGGGCCGGGCGAGACGGTGTTGATGCGCACGCCATGCGGGGCGACCGCTTGCCCAAGCTGCTTGGCATAGGTCATCAGCGCCGCCTTGATGGCCCCATATGAGCTAGGTGCGACAAAGGTTTCTACGGCGGCAATGGTGCCCATCATCACGATGGCAGGGCTTTCGGATTTCGCCAGATGCGGCATCAAAGCCTCACAGCCGCGCACCGTATGCATCAGATCCGCTTCGAAATTGGCGATCCAAGGCTCATCTCCGGTACCGCCAGCACCGCCAGCGGACACATTGGGGACGAAAATATCCAGCCCGCCCAAATCATTGACCGCTTCAGCCAGCCAGGCGCGATAGTACGCGACATTGGAAATATCGACAGCCGTGCCATAAGCCCGCACGCCGTGGCTTTGAAGGGCCGAAACGGCTTCAGTCACCGCCTCTTTGCTGCGGGCGCAAAAGGCGATATGGCAGCCTTCCTGCGCCAAAAGCTCTGCCGTTGCCCGGCCAATGCCGCGCGTGGCTCCGGTGATCAGCGCGCGCTTGCCTTTCAAATGAAGATCCATGGATGCTGCCTTTTCTTTTCTGCGCCAGCCCCTTAATTGGGCATAAGTGCCCCTAGATAAACCGGAGGCGCGTGTTTGTCAGCCTTGCCCTTCGATTTGACGCCGCAGTTCAAGGGCCCCTAGCAGATCGCGCAGGGTGATGATTCCGGCCAAACGATCCCCGTCGAGGACGATCATTTGACCGCTATTGTGGCGTTGCATGGCTTGCAACACCTGTTCCGCATCACTTTCAAGCGGGGTGCTGTTCTTTTCCGTCAAGGGAAGCATGATATCGGATAGCGGGGATGTGGCCCATTCGTCGCGGTGGATGGTTTGCACGTCTCTGGTGCGAACGCAGCCCACGAGTTTGCGGTTTTTCATCACCGGATAAAGGCTGAAATGGTGATGATAGGCATAGTCTTTGACGAAATGGTCAATGGACATATCTGCCTCGACACAGACCGGAGCTTTGACGACAAATCCCTCCAACGGGACATGGTGAAACAAAGAACGGGCCAATAATTGGTCATAAGATGCCTTGGCGGCGCTCATGATGAAAAAGCCGATCAAAATCCACCACATGCCGCCCAGCGCCCCCACGCTTAAAAAGCTCCAGATGCCCAGAATGATCAAAAACAAACCAAAGCCCTTGCCAAAGCGGGAGGCGGTGCGGGTGGCGGAAAGCTGGTCACCGCGCCGGTGCCACAGCCAGGCCCGCAACAGCCTGCCGCCATCCAGAGGATAGCCCGGCACCAGATTAAACACCGCTAGAACCATATTGATGGTTCCAAGATATCCCAAAAGCCCGGCCCAATAATCGGGGGCGCCCAGACCTGCCGCCATCAAAGACAAAAGACCGAAGATAAGGGCCAGAAACACGCTGGCGATCGGACCTGCCGCCGCCACTTCAAATTCGATGCGCGGCGTGGGGGGCTCGTCGGTCAGTTCGGCTACACCGCCGAATAAGAACAAGGTGATGCCGCCGATTTTCATGCCCCGTCTGCGGGCCACAAGGGAATGGGAAAATTCATGGAACAGCAACGAAAAGAACAATCCGATCATTCCGACAATACCCAATGACCAATGCAAAGATGCGGGAAGATCCGGAAATTCTTGGGGAAACAATCCTTCCGCCAAAGACCAGGTGATAAGGGCTGCCAATAAAAGCCAGCTGGGATTGGCGCGCACGCGAAAGCCGAACAAAGTGAATAATGTGAGATTATGATCGGTCATGCTGTGGTGTCTTTCCATTGATGGTCATGCACAGCTTTTTATATCATGTGCCGGTAAGTATGCTTTGTCTCAACTTACTGTAACCCCGAATGTATTTTTGGCAAAGCTGGAGAAACGTTCCGGACGTGTGGCGCGCATTTGTCCAACAGACAGGATTTGCGCGCCATCGATGTCGGAACTCCATGTGCCGGTCATGGAGCCATCGCGGCGGACATTCAAAAACAGCCGCCCATATCGGTCGCGCTTTGCGGCTTCGATGAAGCGCGCATGATATAAAAGATGGATGCGCTGCCCGTTGGTGTTGAGCTCTGCGGCCAAACTGATGGCATCGCCGGTGGCATCTTCGCCGCCTTTATCGCGGTACACATAATCGCACAGGGATTGAAAGCTGTTGAACAGATCGACGCAATAGCGGATCTGGCCCGTTTCATCGGTGCTAAAGCGCATATAGCCAAAACCGAGGCTGTCCGGATCGATATTGGCTTTGGCCGGATCGCAATCTTCGCCTTGATCGGTGCGGTGGGGATAGGTGACATACATCCAGTCCCCCAAAATATGTTTCAAGGCCAGCTTCAATAACAGCCGCCGCATCAGTGCAAACACTGCATAAAACGAAATCAGCGACACAAGGCTTGCAAGAATTTTTCCTGTAATGCCAAGCGTTTCAAGGAGCGGGGCCACAAACATCAGCGTGACAGTGGCCACAAGTGACATGGCAAAGGCAGCGAATGTATCCACATGCTTCACTGCGATGGCCATGATCCTTATCCCCGGATATTCCCCAAGACACCAATGAACCAGCCATCGGTGCCATAATCAAGGGCGCTGGCATGATCCGGGCTTATGGGCGTACCAAGATCCCATTCGCAGAAATAGGCATATCCTCCCAAACTATTTTCGGTTTTGGTGGGGCTGCATTGAAAATTGCGCAGTGTCAGCCCGGCACGCATCAGCATTTGGGATTGGGAAACGGGATCAAGGCACAGGGTGCATAAGCGCGTGCCGGAGAGGGGCGCGGGGGCAGCGGCCAAAGCCAGAAACCGTGTGCGGTTGGCGGTTTTTCCCTCCAGATGGGTTTCAACTTCTTCCAGAGAAAACATCTCGCCCACATCTGGCGGGCCAAGCGCATAAAGTCCCGGCTCTCCTTTTGCTGCAATTTCAAGGCCCCGTGCGCTGGAACTGGCCTCCCGCGTGGGGACGGCCTTCGCCTCGATCCAGTGCGCTATCTGCCGCAGGGCCATGGGATGGCCAGCGAGGCGGGTCATCTGGGTGAGATCCCCGATTTTGCGATAAAGCGAAAAGGTGACCGGGATCGACACATGATCCACCGCAAATATTTTCCCGCGCAAGCGCCATAATTGTGCAACCGAAGGCGGCACATAGCCTTCGGCACTGTTTTCGATGGGGGCAACAGCGCGGTCCACATGGCCGTCCAGAACCGCATCATAAACCTTGTCGATGGGATCGAAGGGCAGCAAGTCGTCATCGGGATTGGCGCATAGAAGGGCGGCGCGGTGGGTAAAGGTGCCTGCAGGGCCAAAAAAACCGAGACGATTTGGGGCGACGCTGTTCATAAAATCCTCAAGGCTGGGGCAGGATGCGCTTCGTGGGGCCGCTTGAGCAAAGATCGCTTTGCAATGATTGTTTATTGGGGTGCCAATTGGGGGTGAAAAAGTCAATCCATCAAGGTCAGGTGATAAATAATTACCTTATGTTGATGCACAGCGCTATTGTGATCTTGTCAGCATATGACACACAGATTAGGTTGCCTGCGTTATTTATCGTGCCGGGTCGACCCGGCTTAACCCCTCGAAATTACGAGCCAGTCATGGACTTACTTTCACGCGCCCTTCGCTCCGTCAAGCCGTCTCCCACTCTTGCGATTATTGCCAAAGCCGCCGAGTTGCGGGCCGAAGGCCGTGATGTCATCGGTCTGGGGGCGGGCGAGCCGGATTTCGATACGCCCGATCATATCAAGGAAGCGGCAATCGCCGCCATAAGGCGCGGTGATACCAAATATACAAAGGCCGATGGCACGCCGGAACTGAAAGCGGCGGTGATCGAGAAGTTCAAACGTGAAAACGGGTTGGACTATACCCCGGATCAGGTGATCATTTCCAATGGCGGCAAGCATGTGATCATCAATGCCCTCATGTCCACCATCAATCCCGGCGACGAGGTATTGATCCCGCGGCCTTATTGGGTGTCTTATCCCGATATGGTGATCATTGCTGGCGGTGTGCCGCGCTTTATCGACAGCACGCTGGAAAGCGGCCTGAAGGTAACGCCGCAGGCATTGGAAGCGGCGATCACGCCAAAAACCAAATGGCTGATCTTCAACAGCCCCTCCAATCCTTCGGGGGCTGCCTATAGCCGGGATGAAATCCGCGCTCTGGCCGATGTTCTGGTGCGCCATCCCCATGTTTATGTGATGTCTGATGATATGTACGAGCATATCACCTATGGCGGCTTTGAATTCACCACTTTGGCGCAGGTGGCACCCGAACTTTATGATCGGGTGCTGACCATGAACGGTGTGTCGAAAGCCTATGCCATGACCGGATGGCGCATCGGATATGCTGGTGGTCCCAAAACCATTGTGCGCACCATGGCCAAGCTGCAAAGCCAGACCACCTCCAACCCATGTTCCATTAGTCAGGCGGCGGCTTTGGAAGCCCTGTCCGGCCCGCAGGATTTTATCGCCGAACGCGCCCGCGCCTTTGAAGAGCGCCGTGATCTGGTTGTGGGGATGCTCAATGAGGCGGATGGCATTACCTGTCCAATGCCTGACGGGGCGTTCTATGTTTATCCGTCCATTGCCGGCGTGATCGGAAAACGCACCCCCGAAGGGAAAGTGATCGAAAGCGATCTGGACTTTTCCACCTTCCTTCTGGAGCATCAATCGGTGGCCGCTGTGCACGGAGAAGCCTTTGGGCTCTCGCCGCATTTTCGGGTGTCCTATGCCACCAGTGTGGCGATTTTGACCGAGGCTTGCACGCGGATCCAGAAGGCCTGCGCTGCCCTTTCATAAGGGGGCCGGGCTTTGGTCGGGCATAAAAAGGGTGATAGCCTCCGCAGGGTGGCGCGATCAGATGGGGCAAGGCGATGGATTGGGACAGATTGCGAATCTTTCATATCGTTGCCGAAGCGGGCAGCTTTACCACGGCAGCCAAAAAGCTCCATGTGAGCCAGTCTGCCGCCAGCCGGCAGGTGAGAGCGCTGGAAGAATCGCTGAATGTTGTTCTGTTCAATCGCCATGCGCGGGGCCTTGTGCTTACACAGGAAGGCGAGCAGCTTTTCCGCACCGCGCGGGAAGTGATGCAAAAGCTGGAAACAGCAGAGCAAAGTTTGCTGGAAGCCAAAGGCGCGCCGCGCGGCACATTGGTGGTCACCACAATGATCAGCTTTGGGGCCGTGTGGCTAACCCCGCATTTGACGGAATTCGTGCGGCGCTATCCTGAAATTGATCTGCAGCTTAATCTTGCCGATGAAGATCTGGATCTGGCCAAGCGCGATGCCGATGTGGCGATCCGCTTTCACGCCCCGCATCAGGCGGACCTGATCCAGCGTCCTTTTGCGAAGATCAATCATCATATTTATGCGTCTACCGACTATCTGAAGCGCAAAGGCGTGCCCAAAACGCCGGAAGATCTGGATCACCATGATATCATCACTTATGGTCCGACGCCGCCCGAAGCCATCAAGGATATCAACTGGACCTTGACCCTGGGCGCCCATGGGAGGCAACGCCGGCCGGTTTTGCAGGTGAACAACACCTATGCGGTGTTGCAAGCCATTGAGGCGGGCATTGGCATGGCGGCTATTCCCGATTATCTGGTCAGTCACAGAAAGGGTCTGGTGCGGCTGCTCCCCGATATTGATGGCCCAGCCTTTGAAACCTATTTCGTTTATCCCCAGGAACTAAGGGGATCGAAACGGGTGGGGCTGTTTCGGGATTTTATTTTCGAGCAGGTGCGCAAGGCCGGTAATATCATGTGAACCGAGCGCATGGAGATAGCTATGCGTTTTGCGCATAACTCCCTTGCTGACTCTCTGTCTCGACGCGGTGCCGGATATTTCTTAGTTTCCTCTCGAACGCTGCAGTGCAGCGCTTGACTGGCAACGGCGCTTTTTAGGGCCGTTGGTTCGGAATGTGTGTCCTCCCCTAGTCACCATTCTAAAATCTGTGCCTTTATTGTTGGCATTTGATACCTCCCTATAGTGACTTTAGCGGGCCCTTTCGGGTCCGCTTTTTTTGTCTCTGTCCATCACAAGTCCTTTGGAACATGATATGCGAAAGGCGGAGGTATTTTATGGATTTATCGAAAGCATTCGACCCTCAACATCCCCTTGTCCTTGTAGGCTGTGGCCGCATGGGTGGGGCAATGGCGCGGGGCTGGCTGGAACGCGGGCTTGCCCCTGAGGCATTTGTGGTCATTGATCCGGCGGGCGCTCCGGATTTTGCGCCGGATGTGCGCCAGTTTCCGTCCATCGATAAGATGCCGCGTGATCTTGCCCCGGCGGCGGTCATCTTGGCGGTTAAACCTTATATGGTGGAGCAGGCGGTTGGGCAGCTTGCCCAGCTGGCGGAAAAAGATCCGCTGGTCATTTCTGTGGCGGCGGGTATTCAACTGGCGTCTTTGGAGGCGGTCTTTGAAAGCAGCGTACGGGTGATGCCCAATACCCCTGCGGCCATTGGCAAGGGCATGATGGTGGCGGTGGCGGCCAATGCTGTGAGCCAAGCCAAAAAGGCTTTGGCGTCGGATTTGATGGCGGCGGCAGGCGATGTCTTGTGGGTGGATGATGAAAGCATGATGGATGCGGTGACCGGCGTTTCCGGCAGCGGTCCGGCTTATATCTTTGCCCTGACCGAAGCCATGGCCGCCGCAGGGGTGACCCATGGTCTGCCCCATGATGTGGCATCGCGATTGGCGCGGCAAACAGTGATCGGGGCCGCCTGTCTGATGGAACAATCTCCCCATATGACCGCATCGGAATTGCGCGAGCAGGTCACAAGCCCCGGCGGCACCACCGCTGCGGCTTTGGATATTTTGCGCGGAGAAGAAGGGTTTGGACCTTTGCTTGAAAAGGCGATCGGGGCTGCAACGCGCAGATCGCAGGATTTGGCAAAATAAAGCCGTATAATGGTGGTAGGATAAAACGAAGAGGGCCGGACTTCTTCAAATCGTGAAAAGGATGGCCCGTTTTCAGTGTTGTAAAATATGGGGTGAGGATATGGCAAAGCGCAGTTCATCCGGGAAGAAGAGCACGATTCGTGATCGTGTGATCGAAACCACCTTGTCCCTGATTGCCGAAAAAGGCTTTCGCGCCACCTTAGTAGAAGACGTGATCAAAGCCTGCGGCGTGACAGAGGCCGAGTTTTATCATGAATTCGATGGGTTGCTGTCTGTTCTGGTGGCGGCATCGCGGCATTTGAATGCCGCCATGATGGATGCCATTGCCGATTTTGAAGAGGATGATAGCACGCGCGAAAGGCTGTTTGCCTTGGTGATGGCCCGCTTTGATGCCGCCACACCATGGCGCGCTGCCATTCGTGAACTGGCGCGCTCGGCCCCCACCAATCCTGTTTTGGCGGCAACGGCAGGGCAGGCTTTGATGACCATGTCGGCGCGGGCTTTGCGCCTTGCGGGGGTGCGTGTCTCAGGGCCTTTCGGCTTTGCGCGGGTTAATGGCTTCATGCTGGCCGTGCTATTGCCCACCGCACGTATTTGGCTTCAAGATGAAAGTGCCGATCTTTCCAAGACCATGGCGGCACTTAATGAGGCGCTTGATCGTGCGGAACGGTTGATGGACTATTCAAGGCCATTTTGCACACCTTTCGGGGGATCAGCATCATCTGCAGAGCCCGCGCCTGTTTCGTCGCCAAAGCCAGTAAATAAGACTGAAAATGCGGCGGCCTCCGGCCAATAGGTAATAAAATAATCATGCAGCCCTAAGGCGGGAAGCATTTTTTCCCTTTATGGCGCATGCACGCATTGTTTGTATTTTCAATTCTCGGATATTAAGTGCTATTTAATAATATGAGATTATCCTACTGAAGGTTGTGAAATGGCTGGATGGGGAAACAGGTGCGACCAAGCACGCTCTTTTTGTTTTGTGTCGGTGCATTTTTCGCACTGACCCTTTTCCCTATTTTCGGGAAAGCTGAAGAGCCGTCGGCACCCGTTGTGATTGGCTTTGACCGCAACTATGCACCTTTTGAATGGCAGGATGAAACCGGGCAGCCGCGGGGGTTCTTTGTCGATTTAGGCCGCGCTGTGGTGGAAAATGGAGGGCGGGAAGCACAGTATGTCACCGATACATGGCCTGGATTGGTGGGCAGGCTCGAACAGGGCGATATTGATATTCTTCCCATGCTGGTATCGAAATCCCGCGCTGAACGATTTCAATTTTCGCGCCCTTTCTACTATCTGACACATAGTCTTTTTGCCGCACCGGGCCTGCAGGGCTTAACGGATATCCGGGATATTGCGGGCCATGTGGTCGCCGTAGAAAAGCGCTCTTATGCCCATGATTTGCTGCTTGAATCCGATTTTTCCGTCACGATTTTTGAAACGGAAGGGACGTTGGAAGCGCTGGAAGCGGTGCCGGACGGGCATGCCGATGTGGCCATGGTGACATCGGCCGTGGGCATGTTTTTACTGGCTAAATATGAGCTTGATTTGAAAAGCTATGGGACACCCTTTTGGCCTGTGGATTATGCCTTTGCCATGCGAAAGGATCGGCATGATCTGGCCCAATGGTTCAACTTGGCCTTTTCCGAAACCTTATCCGAAGGACATTATAACAAGATTTACCTGAATTGGGGCAGCTATCTCGATCCTTCCACAGCCTGGAGCAATGGCAGCCGTATCAGCGATCAAATGGCTTTCACCGCGTTCTTAATCGGCGCAGCTTTGGCCTTTGTTATCGGGGCTTTTTTCTGGCGACATCAGCATAATTCCTTCCGGCAGGCCGCGGATTTTGTTGTGCCGCAAAGGGGAGGGGAAATTGATGGAGCCGACAAAATTACCGACACCGGGGAGGCGACCGTTAAGCCACGACTTAGGGAGCTTGATGGGGCAAAATTTACTTCCAACTTCCCGTTACGACCTGAATTTTTGATCGAAGCTGAACGTGCTTTGGCCAATCGTGACCATTCTGAAGACTGTTGGGAACTCGCCCTTTTGAAGCTGGTTGACTACGAAGATGTGTCCCGGCTTCATGGTGGCAAGGTGGCAGAGCATCTGGTCTATAAATTGGCCAATCGGCTGCTTGCCGGATCATTTAAGGCCTATGGCTATTATGGCAGAGGCATTTTTTCCGTGCTGTCCGACCGGCCGATCCTCCGCCTTGGACGTCAGGCCCTTTTGGACCCTGTAGACCTTGATGAACATGATGTCGGGTCTTCAATTCAGTGCGGCCTTAACATTGTACCCGCGGCCTCTTTCAATCTGGACGAGATTGTGCAACAGGCGGAAACGGCCCTGGCCCAAAGTCTGGTTCGCCGCAGAACATGGCTGATGTACCATGCCGATATGGCCCCCGACCCCATGGATGCGAAAATCGTGCGGGCCTTTCGTCGCGATGAGATCGAAGGTCTAAGGGCCGTTTATCAGCCGCAGATAGATTTGAAGTCCGGGTGCATTATAGGGCTGGAAGCCTTGGCCCGATGGGATCATCCCGAATTTGGGTCGGTGCCGCCCGCAAAATTCATCCCCCTATTGGAACAAGCGGGGCTCAGCTACCGGGTGGCCGATAAAATGCTTTCCGAAATATGCGCGATGATTGCATCCATGCCGCCGCGTTGGGCGCATTTAACCATTAGCATCAATTTTTCTGTGCAGGATTTGTCCGACCCTGATACGCCGTCAAAGTTCAGCCGATATTTTGCCCGTTATGGCATAAAGCCGGAAAAGATTGTGGCCGAACTAACGGAAACGGCATTTGCTACCGATCCGGAGATATTGAAAACGGCGCTTACGCTTTTGCAGAAAAAAGGTATGCGGATTTCCATTGATGATTTTGGTACCGGCTTTTCATCTCTGTCTTATCTCAGCAGCTTTCCTGCCGATGAAGTGAAGATCGACCGGCATTTCGTTTCACGTATGCTGGATAGCCAGAAAGATCGGGCAATCATCCATTCCACGGTAAAGCTGGCCCATGATCTGGGGCTTCTCGTGGTGGCGGAAGGGGCGGAAGATGAAGCCACATTGGCGGCCTTGATTGAAGAAGGCTGTGATCGGGTGCAGGGCTATGTGATTGCAAAACCGATGAGCCGGCAGGGTCTGGATGTGTTTTTAGAGACTTACCAGCCGGCGGCTGTTCATCACCCTTCATGATCGATGGGGTCTTCGCCGGCCAAAGCAGTTAAAACATCCCAAAATCCACCAACGGCTTTCGGCCCCGCATGGCGATAGGCATTGGCCATGCGGTCGCGGATCGTTGCAAAGACCAGTTGTTCCAGATCGCGGCCCTTTTCGGTCAGGGTGGCAAGACGCATGCGCCGGTCACGGCTGGCCGGGCGCAGATCCAGCAATCCTTTTGCCACAAGATGGTCCGTTATCGGGGCAAGGCTTTGTTTCCGTACCCTTAGCAAATGCTGTAAATCGGTTAGTGACAGGCCGGGATTGCGGGCAATCATGATCAAGGCGCGGTGATGGGCCTTTCCCAATTCGTGCTTTGCCAAAAGATCGTTGGCGGCATCGCCCAATGCCGCTTGGGCACGCAAGATCAGTTCCACGCCGCGTTTTAGGGCATCTTCGCGCAGAAACAGGCTGGGGCTGGGCACGCCGGATGGTGAATGGGGCGGAGGCATAGGCATGGCCTACTGACCGTTCGGTTTTACGGTTGGGGCTGTCCATTTTTGGGCAGCAAGATCGTCGCTTTCCTGCGCGGCAACCCATTGCGATCCATTGCTGCTTTCTTCTTTTTTCCAGAAAGGGGCTTTGGTTTTCAGCCAGTCCATCAAAAATTCCGCGCCTTCAAAGGCCGCTTTGCGGTGGCGGGCGGCGGTGATAACCAAAACGATTGGATCGCCGGGATGAAGGGGGCCAAAACGGTGTATCACCCGGCAGTGCACCAAAGAAAAGCGTGCCTCTGCCTCTGCCGCGATGGCGTGAAGCTGGCGCTTGGTCATGGCGGGATAATGCTCAAGGGTCAGCTTGGTGATGCGCCGGTCATCGTCAAATTCCCGCACCAATCCGGTGAAGCTGACAAGAGCGCCCATATCTGCGCCCTTTTTTTGAAGGGCAGCCAGTTCCTGTGCCACATCGAACGGGTCTTTTTGTACGCGGATATGGGCCATTTCATCCACCGGTTACGGGTGGGAAAATCGCCACTTCATCGCCCTTTTTTATGGGGCTATCCATTGTGGCATAGTCTTGATTGATGGCAAAACGCAGGATTGTCGGGTCTGACAAGGCATGGGCATGGGCGGCGCTTTTCCGGCTCAACCAATCCAGAAACTGATGCAAATTTCCAACCTCTGAAGGGGGGCTGAGCGATTCTTCATCGCAGCCGATACGCTCACGCACCCAGGCGAAATAAAGGCATGTGATCATTGCTCATGCTCCATCCGCGCCCGCATTGTCTTTGCGGATATGGGCAAGGCCGGCACGCAGATAATCATAACCTGTAATCATGGTCAGAATGGCGGCGATCCACAGGCCTACCAAGCCCACTTCTTGTGCGGGCAGGCCAATTTCCGCGCCACCGGTTGTCCAGGTCAAGGCCCCCAATGCCACCATTTGGACGGTGGTTTTCCATTTTGCCAATTTGGTAACCGGCATGGAGACGCTGAGTTCGGCCAGATATTCACGCAGGCCGGAGACAAGAATTTCCCGCAGCAAAATAATTACGGCGGCAATCACATGTATGCCGTCCACCCATTGGATGGCCACCAGCATTACGATTGCGGCGCCGATCATCAGCTTATCGGCGATGGGGTCAAGGAAACGGCCAATGGGGCTGACCACATTCAGTTTGCGCGCCAGCATGCCATCGAAATAATCGGTGATGCCCGCAAGTGTGAAGACGATAAAGGCAACCCAACTTCCCAATGGCTGGTCCAGATAAAAAGCGGCCACGAGTACAGGGATGGCAACGATGCGCGACAGGGTTAATAGATTGGGGATTTGAGACATCATGGCTTGGACTTGCGGCCTTTTTGGGAGGAGGACTAAGAGTCAAAGTGCAGATTTTAACAAGGGCGGTCAAGAAGAGCGGTTCTTGCCGTTCAGCGTTTTTGGCTTAGGTTCAGGACTCATTAAAGCCACCAAATTACGATAGCAGCAATACAGATTGCAGAAAAAAATGTAT
>NZ_BMOV01000006.1 GCF_014647255.1 Iodidimonas muriae | reverse complement strand
TTTTGTGTTTTAAATCAGCCAGTTATGGGCTTATATGGCGGATTTCGTCAGAATCCCGGCCAACCCTCGATTTGGCCCTCTTGCAGAATTCTATATTCTGTTTCAATGGCTTGAGCAGCGCATAAAAAACGGCGCATTCCAAAATCAGAATGCGCCGTCGAGATATCATGAAGCATGCAAGGTTAGGATAGTTCGTGTCTTTAATCGTCAGATCGTGTTTGTCTCAAACATCTCAGGCCGCCTTTTGTGAATCATGAACTGATTGGATCAGATCCATAATCCGGCGACGCACGCGGTCATTCCTTATCCCGATAAGGTTCTTCACCACGGCAAGAACTTGCGCATGGGATAAGATGTGCGGATCAATGGCCGGGTTTCCCCTTAGCTGCGCTTCCTGCCCCGTTTGTTCCAAATCCTCGAAAAAATATGAGATTGGAACCTCTAAAGCAGCAGAAAGCTTAACCAGACGGCTAACCCCTACTCTGTTGAGGCCTTTTTCATATTTCTGGACTTGTTGAAAGCTAAGACCCAGCTTTTCGGCCAGTTTTTGTTGCGTCAATCCGACGATTTTTCGTCGCTCCCGAATGCGACGTCCAACATAAGTATCAACGGGATCTCCTGATATCAAAACCTTGCTCCTTTGTTATCCCACGATCGTGGGGTGCATTATTGCACACAATATTTCTGCAAATTTATCCAGAAAAAGCAAGCGTGACGGGAGGTATTATGATTAACGTATGTTAATGTAGATGTGTAATTGTCTGGCAAAAACGCCAAATAACATCAAATAATTTATCTTGATTTGATCTGATGAAAGAATAATATAAATAACTATAGTGCAATGTTGTTATATTTATTTAATTTATATCTGTTAACCATTAGATAGTCAGAGATTGTACTTAAACTATGGTTTATTTCTGCACCTTGAAGAAAAAATCACAAGTTAAGGTGATTCTGAAGATATTACTGGCGGGTTTGTGATATTTGCCAATCCCCTGTAAATTGACGGCCATATTTAGAACTTACGGCTTTTGGAGGCGGCACGGATCGGTTATCACGCGGCGTGAGATCGTATGTGCGTGTTTTGTATCAGCTGTCAGAGGAAAGCTCTGAAAATCCATCAAGGATAAAGGCCGATGAGCCCTTTGTTTATCATGATTGAATCCGTGGGGATTCTTGCATTTTCCCTATCGGGCGCACTTTCTGCCGCGCGTAAAGATATGGATATCTTCGGATTTGCGGTTCTTGCCCTGATGCCAGCCGTTGGCGGCGGCACATTGCGCGACCTGGTTTTGGATGTTCCTGTTTTTTGGGTGGATGATACGCGGCCAATCTGGATCACCGGCGTGGGCGTTCTAGCGGTCTATTTCGGGGAAAATTTCTTGAACAGCCGTCGCAAGGTGATTGTGTGGGCCGATGCTGTAGGACTTGCCCTTTTCGCTGTTGCTGGAGCGCAAAAAGCCTATCTGGAGACTGGCGATCCACTGATTTCTGTGATGATGGGCGTTGCGACCGCTGTGGCAGGCGGAATTATCCGGGACATCATCGCCAATGAAATTCCTTTGATCTTACAACAAGAGGTCTATGCCACTGCGGCTTTTTGCGGTGCGTTCGTCTATATGGCCCTCACATTGGCGGGTTTTGACTTTATCTGGGCTGCAGGATTTGGCTTTGCCGCAGGATTTATGATCCGGGCCTTGGCCATCTGGTTTGGATGGAGCCTGCCAAAACGAAAGACCAGTCGTCCAAACTCTTGAATCCTGAGCAAAATTGTTCCCAAACAAAATCAGGATATGCCTTGAAAATTATAAAATACTTTTTCTTTTGTTTTATTTCTGTTTACGCTACAAAAGCATAGGTGGGTTGATCACAAACGCAATAAAATGGCGTCGAATTTATGTTGAAAGGCCCCTTTTATCAAGGTTTTAAGAAGTTCTCCCTTTCTTTGGCGATAGATCCGGTTTCTGCAGAAAATCTGGATGAATGCTGCCCAATGAGGCAGTTCTATCAATATTGGAAAGAGATCGGAAAGGGGACCATTCCCACCCGGGCCGACTTTAATCCAGTCCGGGTTCCGGATGCCCTGCCCTGGGTGGTCATTTTTGAGCGGGAACCGGGCGCTGATGGCTCGCTGGATTACTCCCTTCGCTTGAAGGGAAGCGGCATCAGCTCGATCATGAAACATCATTGGAGTAATGAGCGTTTATCCGAGCAACTGAGCCCCGAAATTTTTGTCCACCGCATCGCCGAATTCGAGACAGCCTTGCAAGAGGAACGCCCCCAATTCAGCGAGGGAAAATTAACGGTGGATGGCCGGGACTGGATTTTGGCCCGGGGTGTCTTCCCGTTCCGGAAAGGCCCGGATGGCTATCAGATTTTCTTTATGGGCGTTCCACGAATAAAAAAATAACTGCCTATCTTATAAAGACTTTTTAAAAAAGTCTGTCCTACTCTCATGTCTTCTTGATGCGATTGGGTCGCGTAACAGAAGGGGGGCTAATGTGGGTCATGGGACACATGTAAAAAAACGGGCGGGGGGCGGTTTTGCATTCAACATCAAAATTCCGCGCGATATTGCCCATCATTTCCCCGCCAAAACGGGGCGGCCGAAATCTCATATCACCCTTGGCTTGGGAACACGGGATTATCAGCTTGCGCTAAAAAAAGCCGAAGCGATGGCTTTGCGGTGGAAAGCGGAATTCTCTCGATTGCGCGAACAGCCATATAGCGATCCCCTTTCCCCGGATCGGCTTTATGAGGAAAGCCTCACGGCTTATCTCGCGGGGCCTAATGAGGTTGCTGCAGAAGAAAAACCCCTTGAAGAACGCCAAGCAGCGCTGAAACAAGAAGCGCTGGCCCTGCAACAGGAAATCGATCGCCGCGAGCTGGAAAGCTATGATCGCTTGCCGCCGGATCTGAAAGCACGGCTTGATGCATTAGAAGATGCGCGGCGGTCTTTGCGTGGGCAGGTGCCCAAAAATGCCGAAGCATATGAGCCGAATTTTGGGGCCCTAGGTGAAAGCTGGCTCAAATATTGGGAGAAAACGGCTCGGTCAGCAGGACGGTCCACACAAACCGCTCAACAATATGCACCGGCCATTCGGCTGTTTGCGGGCTTTATCGGCCCCAAAACAATGCGGCAGATCACCCGGGAGGATGTGAGTTACTATGTGGATATTTTACAGACATTCGACCGGAACTGGGGGCGGTCGCGCGGCGTAAGCCAGTTGAATTTCTGGGATTTGAAAACGCGCTTCGCCCATGCAGAAAATCGTCTGACAGACCGTGTTGTGCGGCAGCATTTGCGGATATTATCTACGATATGGACCTGGGCCGATGGGCAGGGTTTGTGCGCCAGTCACAATCCGTTTCATGGATTTCTATCGCATTTTCGCAATGCGGGCCTTCCGCAATTGGCATGGCGTGATCAGGATATTACCACACTTTTATCGCCGCCGCCTGCGTCCTTGGCCCTGAATGGGGCAATTATTTTGGCCTTATTCAGTGGTCTGCGTGCAATGGAAATTGCCGCTTTGCTTTGGCAAGACCTGCAATGGGTGAATGATATGCCCGTGCTGCATATCCGTTCGCTGAAGCCCAAGACGCATGAGCGTATCATACCGTTGCATCCGCGATTGCAATGGCTTTGGGAACAGGCCCCAAGGCAAAAGCAGGACGCATTGATCTGGCCGGAGTTTTCAGGAAAAGGCGCTCTTTTGTCCAAAGCATTTGGCGGACATAAGCGCGAGCGTGGTTTTGTTTCTCGCCAAAGAAGCTTCCAGTCTTTTCGTAAAACAGTGACAGAAGCTCTTCAAAAACAACATATTTCTTCCGACGAGATAAGATATCTTCTCGGCCTTTCTCCGCAAAGCTTAGGGGCCGGTTTATCGTCCATGCCGCCCCTGCCCTTGGCGCGCTGCCATGAGATTATTCAAGCCATTGATTATCCTGTTATTGATCCGGCCTGCTTTTATCCGGGGCAGGAATAGCCCCTTTGGATCAGGTCAGCTGCTTTTAATTGGGCCGATCCAGCGGCTTGCACAAGGCGATAGAGCTTTTCGCGATTAACAAAAGTTCGCCATTCTCCACGCGGAAAGGCAAGAACAGCTTGTCGTCGTTCAACAGGTCGGAGACACGCTCGCCGCGACCCAAAAACACATGGCCACTTAATTGGGAGCCATCGGCCAAAACCAGTTCCACATCCATCGCCGCTTTGGAGATGCTCTTACGCTGCCGGGCTTCTTGTGTCGGATCAAAATCTGTGACGGTCATTGCAAAAGCTCTTCTAAATTTCGGCCGAGGCCGGCTTCACGCACCCGCTTGGCGCAGCGGAAAGGCAGGCCGCTATATTCATATGTGCCTGATACCGAATTCGATTGCTCGTTTTCTGAATATTCAAAATTATAAAGGGATTGTGTGGTGATCACGTCCCCTTCCATGCCAATCACTTCCACAATATCTGTGACGCGCCGCTTTCCATCACGCATCCGTTTCACCTGAATAACGATATCGATGGTTTCGCTGATTTGCTGGCGAACTGCCCGCGTAGGAAAATTCGGATTGCCCATGGCCACCAGATTTTCCATACGGGAAATGGCTTCACGCGGACGGTTGGCGTGCAAGGTGCACATGCCGCCATCATGGCCGGTATTAAAGGCCTGAAGCATATCAAAGCACTCTTTCCCGCGAACCTCGCCAAGAATGATACGGTCTGGCCGCATTCGCAGGGCATTCACCAAAAGATCGCTGATGGTCACCTGACCTGCACCTTCAAGATTGGCCGGCCGTGTTTCCAAAGGCACCACATGGGGCTGGCGCAGTTGTAATTCTGCGGCATCTTCGATGGTTACAATGCGTTCGCCGGGATCGATATATTGCGACAAGGCATTGAGCATGGTGGTTTTTCCCGACCCCGTACCGCCTGAAATAACGATATTGAGCCGGGCATGGGTGGCAATCTGCATGAACCGGGCCATGGCCTCAGACAAGCTTCCCCGCGCCACCAGATCCGGTAATTCCATACGGTTTTTGCTAAATTTCCGGATGGAAATGGATGGCCCGCGTAAGGCCAAAGGTGGCACAATCACATTGACACGACTGCCATCGGGCAAGCGGGCATCTGCCATGGGGGTGGTCATATCCACCCGACGGCCCACCCAGTTACAGATCTTGTTGGCGATTTGAAGAATATGCTCGTTATCGCGGAAGGTAACGTCGGATATTTCCAGCTTCCCTTCTCGCTCCGCATAGACCTGATCCGGTGCATTGACCAAAATATCATTGACCTTGGAATCGGCCAAAAGCGGTTCCAAGGGGCCAAATCCGACAATTTCATCCAAAAGAGCGCGCCGCAGATAGCCCAATTCTTTGTTGTTGAGCATGATTTTGCGTTCGGCGGTGGTGGATAAAACGATGGGCTCCAAGGCCTCTAGCAATTCTTCCCGCGTTAAGCCCACCAAGGCTTTTCCATCGATCTGATCCAAAACCACAGGGAGAATTTCGTCTTTGATCTTGGTGAGATTATCGGTGTTATAAAGTTCCGTCACACGCTCTTTATCCGGCGCCAGACCGGGCTTTTTGGCTGGAACCTGTGTCTGCTGTATCCGGGGGCTGCGATTGGCGGTTTCATGGTCTTTCGCCGTCTGTTCCTCAGGGGCGGAAGGAGCGTTGGTCGCCATGTCTGAAGTTTCGGATGGAGAAAAAGCGGATATATCTTCTTGTGTGTCTTGTGGAGGTTCCCCGCCATCCTGCCGTGATTCATAAGATGGACGCGCCACAACCGGGCCGGCGGGCCGGTTAAGATAGCGGACTGGCCGTGTCCGCGACAGCGCATCGGCAAGTGAAGACGGCCCTCTATTCCCAAAAACTGCTGATTTTATCCCTTTGGATTGCACCGCCATATGATCCCCCATGATCAGTTTCAGGGGAAATTATGCACATAATCAGTAAAGGTAGTGTTTATGGAAATGAAACATCATGTAATATATAGAAATTGTAGGGCTCCATTAGAAATAGAGCCCCTCCCTCTAGGAGATTTCTTTGGTCATCAAGCTTTTCGAAACGATCTCATAAACATCTTTGGAAAGACCATCGACATTCAATAGGGCTTGTAGCTGTTTACGCATCAGCCCTGCCCGCACCGGGTCATAGCGTTCATGGCGGATCAGCGGTAAAACCAGCCGGGCAGCGGTTTGCGGGTTCAATTGGTCCACGTGCTTCACAATATCGCTTAGAAACGCATAGCCCTCTCCGCTGACGGCATGAAAACGCAGTTGATTGCCGGATGCAAAACTGCCCACCAAAGCCCGCAGGCGATTGGGGTTGCGCAGCGAAAAAGCACTATGATTTCTTAGGGTTCTTACAGTTTTCAAAGTGTCGGGCTTGTCGGACAAAGCTTGCAAGGCAAACCATTTGTCGATGGCCAGATCTTCCATTTCGAAGCGATCATAAAAATCTGCAAAAGCCGCATCGCGTGCGGCATCGTCCGAACCGTTCACAAGCACCTGCAAAGCAGCCAAGCGGTCCGTCATATTATTGGATTGGGCATAATGGGTGCGCGCCGTCTCGTTATCTCCAAGGGCGGCAAGATAGATAAGCGCAACATTTTTAAGGGCGCGGCGGGATTTCTGCTCGGGAGAAAGCCCGAAAACGGTGTCTGTCATTTCCCGATACAGCCTGCGCCAGTGGCTTTCCAAAGCATGTGCCAAAACATGGCGCAAATGGATGCGTGCATGATGGATGGCATCCACGGCCACCACATCCATCATCTGCCCGATATAGGCCTCGCCGGGGAGTGTCATCAATTCTGCTGCAAAAGCCGGATCGGATTGCGCGTCTTCCAGAATTTTTTCGCAGGCGTCGATCAAGTCCTGGCCGACGTCTAAAGGCTGCCCCGCGTCCACCGCTTTAACAAGATCAAGCAATGTCTCAATCATAACATCCTGACAGGCTTCCCAGCGGGCGAAGGGGTCGCTGTCATGGGCGGTCAGAAACAGTTTATCGGCCCGGTTGAGGCTGGCCTTAATGGTGACCGGCGCAGAAAAACCGCGGAGCAAGCTGGGAATGGGCCGGGAGCCAAGGCCGCTGAATTGATAGCGATTATCCGATTGGCGTATATGCAACAACCAACCGGCGTCATGACGTGTCCCTTCACCCGCCACAAGCTCTGCATCCATTTCTTGCCCATTGGGACCAATCAATCCCAAAAGAAAAGGCATGTGCATGGGTGCTTTTTCGGTTTGCCCCGGCGTTTGTGGAACCGATTGCTTGATGTGCAGCTCGTAACGTCCAGTGCTTTCCTCCCAATGATCCTCGATGGTCAATTCGGGTGTGCCAGCCTGCGCATACCACAGGCGGAATTGCCCCAGATCGGCTCCATTGGCATCTTCCATGGCCGCTACGAAATCATCACAGGTCACCGCTTGGCCATCATGACGCTGGAAATAAAGATCCATGCCCCGCCGAAAGCCTTCCACGCCCAAAAGCCGGTGCATCATACGGATGACCTCGGCCCCCTTATTATACACCGTGACAGTATAGAAGTTATTGATTTCTATATAGCTATCGGGGCGAATGGGATGCGCCAGAGGGCCTGCATCTTCCGGAAACTGGAACGCCCGCAAGGTTTTTACATCATGGATACGTTTGATGGACCGGCTGGCCTGATCTGCGGAATATTCCTGATCGCGGAATACTGTCAGCCCCTCTTTCAAAGAAAGCTGGAACCAATCCCGGCACGTCACTCGGTTGCCCGTCCAGTTATGGAAATATTCATGGGCGATCACCCCTTCCACATTATCAAAGTCTGTATCCGTGGCGATCTGGGGATCGGCTAGAACATATTTGGTATTGAAAATATTGAGGCTTTTGTTCTCCATCGCCCCCATATTGAAATCCGAAACGGCAACGATATTGTAGATATCCAGATCATATTCCAGCCCATACACCTCTTCGTCCCAGCGCATGGCGCGCTTCAGGCTGTCCATGGCATGCTGGCATTTGGGAAGATCGCGGGCCTTTGCATAGATATGGAGCGCCACCGTGCGGCCGGACCGGGTCGTGAACTGGTCGCTCAACACACCAAGATCACCGGCCACCAAAGCAAACAGATAGGCCGGTTTTTTAAACGGATCTTCCCATACAGCGAAATGACGCCCCGCCCCCAGATCGCCCTGTTCGATCCGGTTCCCGTTGGACAGCAAAACCGGATAGGCTGCCTTGTCTGCCTCGATACGCACCGTGAAGCGGGTCATCACATCGGGGCGGTCGGGGAAAAAGGTGATATTGCGAAATCCTTGCGCTTCGCATTGGGTGCAGAAATTTCCGCCCGATTTATAAAGCCCTTCCAGCCGTGCATTATTCTGCGGCTCGATTTCGACTTCGATTTCCAAAACGCCGGATGCGGGCATATCCTTGATGGTAAGCTGCTCACCAGCCCGGCTTATGCGTCCGGCCGGAAGCGGGGTGCCATCCAGCTTGATCGAAAGCAAATCCATCTGGGGATCGCCGTCCAAAACAAGATTCGGCATATTTTCCGACTGCCGGACCACTGTCATGGTGGATAGAACCCGCGTGCCTTTCTCTCGAAGATCAAAGCAAAGCGCGATGCTCTCGACCGCAAAAGCAGGCGCCTCATAATCTTTCAGAAAAATGGTCTGTGGTTGGGCATGATCCAGCGGCATGAAGGCACCTGTTTTAATCATCAAGAAGAACAAGGGCGCCACATTAGAGAGCGCCTTCGGCAAGAGCAAGGGCTTGGCTCATGGCATGTTCCTTGCCATAATCGGGGGTGCAAACTCTGCACATGCCGCCGGAGCATGGGTCCGGCATATTCAGGAAAACAGGATATAAGACGATGGCGACCGGAACGGTAAAATGGTTCAACGCATCAAAAGGCTTCGGTTTTATTGCGTCTCAAGACTTTCCAAAAGATGTGTTCGTGCACATTACCGCCGTCAAAAATGCAGGGCTTGAAACACTGGAAGAAGGGCAAATGGTGGAATTTGACGCAGAGCCCGATCGCAAAGATCCATCACGCACCTCTGCCCAGAATCTTAAGGCGATATAATTTCTGAACGGGGGCCGCCGATCAGCTTTTCTTATAGGTTTCAATGGCCTTTTGTAGCGATTTCCGAAGTTGCTGGCCAATCTCGCCCCCTTCGCCCTTTACTCGCCCTTTGATCACGGCGCGCATGGCATCCACATGGGATTTCACCAATTCGACCATTTTGTCGTCGATATCGGTTTTGATGGATGTGAAGTTGGAAAGGGAATCCGCGAAATTGGTGATAAGAGGATAACCGAAGGTGCCGCCCTGCCCCTTCATATCATGGGCAATGCGGTGGATTTCTTCGAAGAAATCCTTGCGGTCTTCCGGTGTATCAACGCAACGGACATGTTGTTCCGCCAGTTTTGTGATAAGGCCGGATACCCAATCGGGATAATCTTCGGAAAGCGTTTCCAACGCTTTTTCCGCCTTTTCCAAGGCTTCCGGAGAAATGCCCCCCTTGCCGCCACCCAAGCCATGGGTTTTTTCCTTCAACCGGTTTCTGAACCGATAAAAGCGCACGATCGTGGGGGCTTTTTTTTCTTCATTAGCCACGCACAATCTCCACGCCGGGGCTTTTATCCGTCAACACACGCCGGTCCTCGAAATCGATATCTGCCTGTCTGCGGCGTCTGTCCGGCCCGAAATAACTGCGCGTATGCACAAATTGCCGTTGGCGCTCAATGATGGAAATCAGCTTATTTCCGATAGCCTGTATGGTAAAGGGCTTGGCCAGAAATTCGGTAACACCCATGTCGCGGGCTTCTTGAACCCGTTTTGGTTCGGAAAAGCCGGTAATCATGATGAACGGGATGAAGCGATCCGGGCTTTCCTTATGACGGCGTGCCCAGCGCAGCAAGATCATGCCATCAACCGGCGACATCTGCCAGTTGGACATGACGATATCGACTTCTTGCGTGCCAACCTTCATCGGGTCTTCTTTGACCTGCTTTAAAAAATTGATGGCTTCGCCGCCATCTTCAACGGCAAACACTTTTCCAACGCCAAGAATTCTCAAGGAATTGATCAATAAGGATCGAATGAACAAACTGTCTTCGACAATCAGAACGCTCAATTTTTCGAAATCATAGTCCGCCATTTCAGTCTCTTCAGTGATCTCCAGATGTGTATAAAGACCGCGATAAGGTAAATTTTTCAATAAAAAAGCAAAGGGTTATCTTGTGATTGTCGCTTTGAGTCGTGCAAATTCCTCCCGTAAGGCGCATCGATGGGCTTCATAATCCTTGGGCTCGGCCTTTTCCGCCTTTTGTGCAAGCAAGGCGAAAGGCTTGGCCCCGATGGATCGTGCCGCCCCTTTCAGCCGGTGAAGGGCCGTTCGCCAGTCTTGCGGGGAGGATGTTTCAAGGGCTGCAAAATAATCCGGCGTATTTTTTATGAAAATATCTATGACTTCATCCTGCAACGCCTTGTCACCGCCAGTAAAATTGTCAAGATGGGTGTGGTCGATGGGAGAGGGATGATGTGGCATGGGGTCAATTTCCAGATATACGCCGAAGCGTTGGTTCGATGATAACCTGACCTTCATATGTCTTCGTGTAAATGCTGACCATGATACCGTGCTATATTTGATGCGCCTGCAAGGGTTTGTCGGGAAGTCTAATGAACGCTAAACTGGATTTTCAACCGCCGCCACAAGAAGAAACAACTGCGCCCCTGCAAACAACAGGGCCAGCGGTGTCTTTTGGCAGACGGCTTTGGCCTTTTGCTTTTGCTGCTGTGTTGAGCAGCTTATGGGTGCTCGCGGCGGGCTTTGCGGCCATGCGCGCCGGGCTTTTCAATCCGGATAACCCGCTACAATTGGTAGACCTTGCCGCTTTGATCGCGGGGGTTCTTACGCCCTTGGCCGTTGTATGGCTGATTGCCTTGGTGTTCCAACGGACCGATCCCTTGCTTGAACGGCGTCTGGAAATTGCACAAAATATGGACCGCGCCCTTGCCCCCATTGAACATGCGGAAAAGCGTCTCGACCAGCTTTTGGCCCGGGTTCGCCATGATATGGATCATGTGGAAGCCGCTGTAGATTTGGCGGCCAGCCGCATTGATAGCCTTGAAGGTCGCTTCAAAAGCGAGATTGCCGATCTGTTTTCCGTCACGGCAGATGCCGAAGCAAAAGCGGCGTCCATTCAGGATATGTTCCGGCGCGAACGGGAAGCTCTTAACCAATTGGATGAACAGGTAACGCAACGCTTGCGTCAATCGGAAGAAACGGCGGACAGCTTTTCCGAACGGGTCATAAAGGCAGCCGGTGCCGCCGGAGATGCTGTGGATAAAGCGTCCGGGACTTTGGATGATCGCGGCCAGTCCCTGATTGCTTCAGCCGAACAGGCGGCGGCCGATTTGAAAGAAGCCGAAGCCGCCCTTGGGGAGCGGTTGACAGCACTGGATGATCTGTCCCGCTTGCTTGATGCCCGCTTCAACGGCATGAGCCACGATATTTCCACCCAGCTTGACCGCTTCAAACAGCGCATGGCTGAACTGGATCAACTTGATGGACAGCTTACGCAAACATTGGAAGAGCGCCATAGCCGCCTTGCCTATCTTGCGGAATCCTCTGAAAGCGATGCCCATCGTGTGACCCAGGCATTGGAGAAAAGCAGCGATCTTTTGAACGACAGGGCGCAAGAGGCGTTGAACCGCAGCGAAGATGCGGGCCGCGAGATCGAGCGCCAAGCCCAGGAACTGGATCGCATCATTGGCAGCACATTGGAACGGGCGCAGGAAAGTTTCCGGGGACTTTCGGAAAATCTGGCCCTGCAAGCCCACGAAGCGGACACGATTTCCAAACAACAAGCCGATGAGGCTTTGGATCGGGTGAAAGCCGCTCTATCGGGCTTTGAAGCGCAACTTGCCACATTTGACGACAAAGCCAATGAAGCGGGAATGCGCATTGCCGAGCGGATTTCGCATCTGAAATCCAATTTCGATGATGAAGCGGGGGCCGTCGAACATCGCGCCGCCCGCAGTGTGGAAGAATTGAACCGCCTTGCTGCGATGCTTGCGGATCAGGCGGAAATGGTTGCCTCTGCCGCAGGAGATGCGGCGCAAAATATGGGCGAAGCGGGAGAACGCATGGATGAACGCACCGCCAATCTTGGGCAGGTGCTGGAAGATATGCGCCAACGCATTGATGAAGTTACCGCCCGTCTGGAAGAAGAGCGTGGGGCCTTGGCCGCCACTTCAGAGGCCAGCGCCAATACCGTTTTGGAGGCCGCAGACCGCTTCCGCACGCAATCCGACGATTTGAGCCGCCATGCCGAAGCCACATCCGAACAGGTTTTGGCCAGCAGCGAAAATCTTTCGACGGAAATCGCACGTATCGATCAACAAGGGCGCGGCGCAGTGCAGGCCTTGGCGCAATCATTACAAAGCCTGAAAGCCGAAGGCAGCGGCCTGATGGAAACGCTGGAACGGTCTTCAGACTCCTTGGGGCAAGCGGCCACAGCGTTTGGTGGCGAACGAGAGCGTATCCTGAACGATACCGCAGATGCCGCCAAGAATTTGCACGAAGCCGCGGAAAAAGTGGGGCAAAAAGCCGAAGATATCCGCACAGCAGGGGGAGAAACCGGCGACCATCTGAACGCCATCGCAAGCCGCTTTTCTGGCGCGGCGGAGAAAATCATGGAAGCGGCCCGCGCCGCCGAGACCAGCGCCAAAACATCCGGTCAGGAGTTCGAGCAAATCTTGTCCGTCGCCATTACCCGCGGGCTTCGGGAAGTGGGGCAATCCATGGATACGCTCAACACCATGTTTGATGAGGAAGTGCGCGATCTGGAAAGCCACATCACCCAGACCATCAATAAAACGGTCAATGCCCTTCGCGAGGCTTCGGCTCAGGCGGGCGATGAAAGCGAGCGTATGGCGCACCGCCTTGCCGAACAGTCGGACAAACTGATTCACAAGGCCAATAGCTTTCTCAGCAAATCCGAAGAGGTGGAGCGGCGTATTCTGGCCTCATCACGTGATGAATTCGTGCGCACATCTTCCTTGCTGATCGAAAGCCTCCAATCTGCCTCTGTGGATATTGATAAAATTCTGGAAGCCGAAGTGCCCGACGATGTATGGCAAAAATATCTGTCGGGCGATCGGTCTATCTTTTCGCGGCGCACCGTTCGTTTGGCCGACCGCACCACCCGCCAACGCATCATAAGGATGTTTGAAACGGATCGGGAATTCCGCGATACGGTCTTGAAATTCTTCCGGGATTTTGAAGCCTTGATGGAACAGGTCGGAAGCCGCGACAAGCATAGTGCGTTGTCTGTCACTCTTATTTCGTCAGAGATGGGAAAGCTGTATGTTTTGCTTGCCCAATCTTTGAAGAAAATCCAGTAAGTCTTTATAAGAGAGTAAATTTATGGGGATCATTGCCAGACCGTTCTGGCTTGGGGCCATTTTGGCGGGGATGTTGGGGGCCTGCTCCTCCGAGCAATCACCGGAAACGGATAAAGCATCCTTGGCACTATCGGACAGGCCACTTGTTCAATGGCGGATGGCCTCCACCTATCCTTCAAGCCTGATTATTTTGGGCACCATGGGAAAGCGGGTGGAAAGCCTTGCCCGTGATATTTCTGGCGGCAGCATTGATATACGCTTTTATGAGCCGGGGGCGCTGGCCCCGCCTTTTGAAATTTTTGACGCCATATCTTATGGAGCTTTGGAAGCGGGATGGTCCACACCGGGATATTGGGCCGGGCGCGAACCGGCCTTGCAATTATTCTCGGCCCTGCCCTTTGGCCCATCTGCGGAAGAATATCTGGCATGGTTCGATTATGGCGGTGGCCGCGCTCTTTATGAAAAACTCTATCACCGTCACAATATCCACGGACTGATTTGCGGGATTTCTCCGCCTGAAGCTGCGGGCTGGTATAAAAAGCCGATCAACAAGGTCGAAGATTTCAAGGGCCTTAAAATCCGGTTTTTCGGATTGGGCGGCAAGGTTCTGGAAAAACTTGGCGCTTCTGTGCAGCTTTTATCCGGCGGCGATATTTTCCCGGCATTGGAGCTTGGGACTATTGACGGCACAGAATTTTCCGTTCCCGCCGTTGATCTGAAGATGGGCTTTTATCAAGCGGCGAAACATTATTATTTCCCCGGTTGGCATCAGCAGAGCACATTTTTTGAGCTGATGATCAATCTGGACCAGTGGAACGCGCTGAACGCCACCCAACAAGCGCAAATCGAAGCCGTTTGCTCCAGCAATATCCGCTATGGCCTTTCACAAGGGGAGGCTTTGCAGATCGACGCCATGCGCGAACTGAGCGAAAAGGGCGTGGAATTTCATAAATTCTCGCCGGAAATTCTGGAGGCTCTGGAAACAGCCTGGGGCGAGGTTGCCGACGAGCTCTCGGCGTCCAATGCCGATTTCGCTACCGGATGGGACAGCTTGCGCCAGTTCCGCGCCGGACATCGGGTGTGGCGTGAACGCGGATATCTAAAGAAATGACGGGGATGGAACGCACTTTGCGGATTGCCCGATCCCTTGAATATATCGTCACGATCATTGGTCGGACGGCGGGCTGGTTGATCCCCGCATTGATGATCGTGATCGTGATGGATGTGGTGTTGCGGCACTGGTTCGTGATCGGCTCTACCGCACTACAAGAACTGGAATGGCATCTTCATGGCGCCTTGTTTTTATTGGCCTTGGGATATGCCTATTTCAAAAACGCCCATGTGCGGATCGAAATTTTCTACGAACGGTGGCCCGTCAGAACACAGGCATGGGTCGAGCTTTGGGGACTCATATTGATGATGTTGCCCTATTGTGCGGCCATTTTGTGGTTTGCCTCCGATTATGCAGCCCGGGCGTTTCTTGTGGGGGAATCCAGCCCCTCGCCTGCCGGTTTGCCCGATAGATGGATCATCAAATCCATTCTGGTTCTGGGATTTGCGGTGCTTGGCCTTGCGGGCATTTCTCGCGGATTGACTCTGATGGTGTTTTTATTCGGCCCGAAATCCTTGGCCCAGCATTGCGGTTTTCCCGATGAAGGGGCTGGCCCTTATGATGAAACCGATCTCCAGACCGAAGATGCGCGGCCATGATCATCGAAATCCTGCCTTTGTTGATGTTTTTAGTGCTGGCCGCCTTGCTGTTCACGGGCTTTCCCGTGGCCTTTGTTCTGGGCGGCGTGGGGCTTGCTTTCTGGCTGTTGGCGGTGGCTTTGGGGATTGAAAACCCCTTGAGCTTTTTTCTGGTGGTGGGCCGGATCTTCGGCGGTGTGGTGAATAATCTCACCTTGGTCGCCATTCCCATGTTCATTTTTATGGGCACCCTTTTGGAAAAAAGCGGAGTGGCCCGCGATCTGTTATCAGCCTTGCAGGTGCTGACGCGGAGAATCCCCGGCGGGCTTGCGCTGTCCGTTACCCTGATCGGGGTTGTGATGGCGGCAACCACCGGAATTATCGGCGCAAGTGTGGTGATGATGACCGTTCTAGCCTTGCCGGTGATGATCGACCGTGGCTATGACAAAGCGCTGGCCAGTGGCACCATTGCCGCTTCGGGGACGCTGGGTATTCTTGTGCCGCCATCGATCATGCTGGTGGTTATGGCGGACTTGCTATCCACCTCTGTCGGCGGGCTATTTATGGCAGCCTTGTTGCCCGGCTTGTTGTTATCCACGCTGTATCTGCTGTGGATAATTGCACGTACGGCGATTTCCCCGCAGCTTGCCCCTGCTCTGCCCAAATCCGAAGGGCCGCGCTCATTGCTGGCACTGTCGGGTTTGATGATCCGCAGTTTTTTGCCGCCGGTTTTGCTGATTGCCCTTGTGCTCGGCTCCATATTTGGCGGCTATGCCACGCCAACCGAAGCCAGCGGAATCGGCGCAGCGGGGGCCTTGGTTCTGGCTCTTTTGCGGAAAAATTTCCGGTGGAAAACTTTTCTGGAAAGCCTTGATCAGTCCACGCTTACAAGCGCCATGCTGTTTGGAATTTTTGTAGGGGCCACAGCCTTTTCTTATGTCTTTGCCCTGTTGGGCGGCCATGACCTGATCATCGGATTTGTGGATAGTCTTGATGTCGGGCCATGGGGTATTCTGTTTGTACTGATGGCCATCGTGTTCTTTTTGGGATTCTTTTTCGATTGGATCGAGATCACCTTGATTGTGCTGCCTGTGTTTGCGCCGGTGATCAAGGCGCTGGATTTTGCAGGCCATGTCCCCTTCCCCGAACTGACCATTACATGGTTCGCGGTGCTGGTTGCGGTGAATTTGCAGACCAGCTTTTTGACGCCACCTTTTGGTTTTGCACTGTTTTACCTGAAAGGTGTGGCCCCCGGATCGGTGCGCATCCAGCATATTTATAAAGGCGTTATCCCCTTCATCATCTTGCAGATTTTGGCTCTTGGGGCGGTGATGGCGTGGCCCGATATTGCCTTATGGCTGCCCTCTCGCATGCAATAGGGTAAAATACGCCCTGTGCGCGCCTTCGCACTTTGCCTATAAGGCTCATCCGTTCTTTCCGCAAAAGACAAGGAGTTCCCTGATGGAGCGTGTGATCAACCGCCGCGACCTTTCGTTTCAGCTTTATGACGTGCTTGATGTGGCTTCCTTGTCGGCCTATCCGCGTTTTTCGGAGCATGACAAAGCCAGCTATGAAGCCGTGATCGATGCTGCCGAACGGTTGGCCATGGATAAATTCGCCGATCACGCCCACAAGGCCGATGAGAACGAGCCTCAATATGAAAATGGTCGGGTGGTAATGATCCCGGAAGTGAAAGAGGCGCTCTCCCATTATCTGGCCGGTGGCTTCCATCTGGCCCACCGCGATGAATCCGAAGGCGGGATGCAGTTACCTTTGGTTATAAGCCAGGCGATCGCAGCGATCTTCACCGGAGCCAACGCATCCACCACGGCCTATCCGTTTCTGACCATCGCTGCGGCCAATCTTTTGAGCGCCTATGGCTCTGATGCCCAGAAAGAGAAATTCTTAAAACCCATGCTGGAAGGCCGCTTTTTCGGCACCATGTGCCTATCGGAACCGCAGGCCGGATCGTCTTTGGCGGATATTCGCACCAAGGCCACGCCGTTACCCGATGGCAGCTACGCCATTAAGGGCACCAAGATGTGGATTTCTGCTGGCGACCATGATCTGGCAGAAAATATCGTGCATCTGGTCTTGGCGAAAATCCCCGGGGGACCGGAAGGGGTGAAAGGTATTTCGCTCTTCATCGTGCCCAAATACCAAGTGGATGATGAAGACCGTGTGGGGGATAGCAATGATGTGGCTTTGGCGGGCCTCAATCACAAGATGGGCTATCGCGGCACCACCAATTGCATGCTGAATTTTGGTGAGAACGATGCCTGCCGTGGCTATCTGGTGGGCGTTGTGCATCATGGTCTTGGCTATATGTTCCATATGATGAATGAAGCCCGCATCGGCGTTGGCCTCGGGGCGACGATGATGGGCTATGCGGGGTATCTGGCATCGCTGGATTACGCGAAACAGCGTCCACAAGGCCGTCCGGTGGATGCCAAAGATCCCGCAAGCCCGCCGGTTCCCATCATTGCCCATGCGGATGTGCGGCGCATGTTGCTGGCACAAAAATCCTATGTGGAAGGGGCGCTGTCGCTGTGCCTTTATTGCGCACGGTTGCTGGATGAAGCGCAGCAAACCGAAGATGCCGACACAAAAAAACGCAATCTCTTGCTGCTTGATCTCTTGACCCCCATTGCCAAGGCATGGCCTTCGGAATTTTGTCTGGAAGCCAATAAGCTGGGGATCCAGATTCTGGGGGGCTATGGCTATACCCGCGATTATCCTTTGGAGCGGCTTTACCGCGACAATCGCCTCAACCCCATCCATGAAGGCACCAATGGTATCCAGAGCCTTGATCTTTTGGGCCGCAAGGTTATGGCGGAAAAGGGACTGGCCTTTCGGTTGATGATGGAACGCATCGGAGACGCCATTGGCGAGGCCAAGGCCTATCCGGTTCTGGAAGAACAAGTTGCGGCCATGCAAGGGGCTGTGGATCTGCTGTCCCGGGTGACGGTGAAACTGGTGACCGCCGCCCATGAAGGAAAAACCGAAGCCTTTCTTGCCAATTCCCATGAATATCTTTTGCTGATGGGCCATGTGGTGATGGCATGGATGTGGTTGCGCCAAGCAACGGTTGCTGCGGCAAAAATCACCGATGCGGTGGGCGATGACCGGAGCTTTTTTGCTGGGAAATTAATGGCGACGCGGTATTTCTTCACCCATGAATTACCCAAGACCGGCCCACAAGCCGCTTTGCTGGCTTCGTTGGACACGACGGTTCTTGATATGCCCAATGAAGGCTTCTGAGCAGCCCGAAAGATCAGACATAAAAAAACCGGGGAGATCTCCCCGGTTTTATCTGAGCGTCCATCGGCTTTTAGACCAGCCGGCTTTGCTTCAAGGCAGCGCCGATAAAGCTGGCAAACAGCGGATGCGGATCAAAAGGCTTTGATTTCAGCTCTGGATGGAACTGTACACCAATATACCAAGGGTGATCCGGCAGCTCGATAATTTCCGGCAGATTGCTGTCCGGTGACAAGCCAGAGAACACCAATCCAGCTTCTTCAAGCTGGCTGCGATAGGAAATGTTTACTTCATAACGGTGGCGATGGCGCTCGGAAATCCGGTCTGTGCCATAGATCTTTTGAACATGGCTGCCGGTGGTGAGTTTTGCGGGATAAGCACCCAAACGCATGGTTCCGCCTAAATCCATATCGGATTCGCGGATTTCGATCCCCGCCTCCGTGGCCCATTCTGTTAGCAAGCCCACAACCGGAACCTTTGGCGTGCCGAATTCTGTGGACCCTGCCCCTTCCAGTCCGGCCATATTCCGGGCGGCTTCCACCACGGCCATTTGCATCCCGAGGCAAATGCCAAAGAAGGGGATATTATGTTCACGGGCAAAACGGGCTGCCGCAATTTTTCCTTCGGTGCCGCGTTGGCCAAATCCGCCGGGTACCAAAATACCGTGCACGTCTTCCAGACGATGGATGGCATCGGGCTGTTCAAACAGCTCGGCTTCAATCCATTCGATCTTCACATTGACACGATTGGCTATGCCGCCATGCACCAGAGATTCGCTTAAAGACTTATAGGCATCTTTAAGGCCGGTATATTTCCCGACGATGGCGATTTTCACTTCGCCTTCGGGGTTTTTAAGGTTTTTGACGATGTCGTTCCAGCGGCTCAGATCCACAGGCTGTTCAGCGGGCAAGCCGAACACTTTCAGAACTTCATCATCCAGCCCTTCCCCATGATAAGCGATGGGGACTTCATAAATGGACGAGACATCAAGGGCCTGGATCACCGCCGATTTCGCAACATTACAAAACAGCGCGATCTTGTGGCGCTCGCCCAGTGGAATCGGTTGTTCCGCCCGGCACACCAGAATATCCGGCGAGATACCAATGCCGCGCAATTCCTTCACGGAATGTTGGGTCGGTTTGGTTTTCAGCTCGCCCGCCGCTTTGATGAACGGCACCAATGTCAAATGAATGAAGCAGCTTTGGCCGCGATCCAGATCGGTGCCCAATTGGCGGATCGCCTCCATGAATGGAAGGCTTTCGATATCCCCCACCGTACCGCCGATTTCACATAGCACGAAATCAATGCCATCGGTTTGTGCGAGCACGAAATCCTTGATGGCGTCGGTCACATGGGGAATCACCTGCACGGTGCCGCCCAAATAATCCCCGCGTCGCTCTTTCGTCAGAATATCCTGATAGATTCGGCCCGATGTGACATTATCAGTGGTGCGTGAAGGCACACCGGTAAAACGCTCATAATGGCCCAAATCCAGATCGGTTTCTGCCCCATCATCGGTGACATAAACCTCGCCATGCTGATAAGGGCTCATGGTGCCCGGATCCACATTCAAATATGGATCGAGCTTGCGCAGCCGCACAGTATAACCGCGCGCCTGAAGCAGTGTTCCCAATGCAGCGGATAGCAGCCCCTTGCCAAGCGAGGAAACCACACCGCCGGTGATGAAAATATACCGGGTCATGGACATGCACTATAGTTGACTATTGGCAAAGCAACAGTCTTGGATTTCAGATGATTTTGGGTAACACTGGTCGTCCGCTCCGGATTTTCCATCAAGAGCGCACCATTGCTTTGTCCCTCAATCGGGAATCGGAACCGTTGGGGTTTCCGGCTGCGGCGCTTCGATATTGGTTTCATCGAGCACCGAACTGCTTTCACGCCCTTGCCCGGCCAAAATCGCCAGCGTCAAGCTGGTGAGCAGGAAACCTGCGGCAAGAAAAGACGTGGCTTTTGTGAGAAGGTCGGCGGCACCGCGGGCCGACATCATTCCACCAGCATTGCCCCCCATGCCCAGACCGCCCCCTTCGGAACGCTGCAGCAAGATTACGCCCACAAGGGCGATGGCGATGGCCAAATGGATAATGAGAAGAACAACTTGCATCTTATCGTTACCATACGGATTGAATGCGAAAGGCACCGTCCCAGGATGTTGCCCGTCGGTGCGTTGATGGCCTGTCTAGCGCAGCCGCCCCAAAATGACCAGTGCGAAGTTTACACTTGGGGAAAACTGTCCTTTATTTGCTGCGATAGGCATCAAGAATCCCATTGAAATCCAAGGCTTTAAGGCTTGATCCTCCGACAAGGGCCCCATTCACATTGGGAACCGCCATCAATATATGCGCGTTGCTGGCCTTCACCGACCCTCCATAAAGAATGCGCATTTGATCACCCAAAGCAAAGCGGTCTGCCAGATGGTCACGGATGGTCTGGTGCATCACGGCCACATCTTCGGGTTTCGGGATGCGCCCGGTGCCAATGGCCCAGATAGGCTCATAGGCAATGACAGTATTGGACGCCGTGGCACCATCGGGAACGGAATGGGCCAATTGGTCGAGCACAATCTTTTCTGCCCAGCCTGCATCGCGCTGCGATAAGGTTTCCCCCACACAGATGATGGCGCACAGAGTCGCATTGTGGGCAGCAAGGGCCTTTTCACGTACCTGTTCGCTGGTTTCATTATGATCCTCGCGGCGTTCGGAATGTCCAACGATCACATAGCGTGCGCCGAGATCCGCCAACATTTTCGCCGAAATGTCGCCGGTATGCGCGCCTTTTTCAAGAGAATGGCAATCCTGGGCCCCAACACTTACGAGGCCGCCGCGCAATATGGCAGTCATCGGGTGAATCAGCGTGGCGGGCGGGCATAAAAGCACCTCGGCCTGCGCCGGGTTCTCCGTTAACAAGGCTTGCAAATGCCGGGCTTCCTCCAGATCTTTCAAAAGACCGTGCATTTTCCAGTTTCCGGCGACAAGCGGCGTAATTATTGGCAAGGCCATGGTCGTTCTTTCCCGATTTCAGAGTGGAATTCACGATTAAGAGCATATTTTGGCAGATTATCCTTGCGGATACCTCTAGCAGCACCATAAGAAAACGCCAAGATCGGTGCACATTTGCTTTTATGGCGGCAAGCGATAAGATGCGCCGCCGCCTGCTCTTGTGGCAGATGTGCGACATATTCATTTCGGAGCGAGATACAGTTCATGCTCAGCGCAATTCGAGGCACTTTGGGTTCATTTGTCGTCCTGACACTTTTGGGGCTTTTGATCGCCAGTTTCGCCCTTTGGGGCATTCCCGACCTATTTTCCAATACCGGCGGACGCGCGGTGGTCACCATTGGCGATCAAGAAATCGATGTGGTTGAATTCGATCGGGCCTATGGCCAGCGTCTTCGCCAGATGGAAGCGCAGTTCGGGCAGGTGATCGACCGTGAACAGGCGGCGGCCATTGGCATCCCTCAGCAGGTGCTGCAACAACTGGTATCCGAACGCAGTTTCAATATGCATGCCAAAGAGCTTGGTTTGCGGGGCAGCAATCGGCAGGTGGTGACCACCATACACGAGGTGGAAGCTTTTGAGGGCTTTGACGGGCGCTTTGACCGCACGGCCTATGAAAACCAATTGGCCCAAGCCGGTGTGACACCCGGTGAATTTGAGACATCCTTGCGCAATGATCTGATGCGTCGTCAGTTGGTCGAGGCTTTGGTGGCTGCCAAGCCGGCCCCTGATGCCCTTGCCAAGTCCTTGTTCCGCTATCGCAATGAAAGCCGCAAAGCGACGATCCTGAGCGTATCTGCGCAAGAGGTGGGAACCGTAGATTTGCCCACAGAAGATGAGCTGCGCGCCGCTTTCGATGTTGAAAAAGGGCGTTTCATGACCCCGGCTTATAAAGTGGTGGCCGTGGCGGAAATTTCTCCCGCTTCTGTCGCCAAGCCCGATGAGGTGACGGACGAGGAACTGGAAGAGGGCTATGCGGCCCGTTTGGCCGAATTTCAGACGCCGGAACTGCGCGATGTCGATCTGGTTTCCTTTGGCGTGAACGACAAGGAATTGGCTGAAACATTCGTATCCCGCATTGAAGCAGGCGAGCCCTTCGACACTGTTTTGAGCGATATGACGGATTTTCAGCCGGATGAAATCGCGCTTGGCGATATGAGCCATAGCGATATCGAGCAAGATTATAATACCAAAGTGGCCGATGCGGTGTTTGCCCTGACAGAACCGGGCCTCAGCGCGCCCGCCCAAAGTGTGTTTGGCTGGCATATCTTCCGTGTTCGCTCAATTACCGAGCCGGTCAACCGTCCGTTGGATCAGGTGGCCAATATCTTGCGTCAGGAAATTGCCGAAGAAAAAGCCCTTGATGCGGTTTATGATGTCTCCGTTGAGGCAGAAGAAATGTTGGCACGTGGTGCGGGCTTGCAAGAAATCGCCACCAATCTTCAGCTTGTTTTTGAACAGGCCACTGTTTCGAGAGAAGGTCTGTTGCAGACGGGCGGCGTTGTACAAGGGGCGATTTCCCGCCATTTGTCGGATGTCTGGGCGCTTGAAATCGACGAACCCGTCATGCTGGAGCCAACCGATGATGGCGGCTTTACCTTGATGGATGTCACTGATGAAATCCCACCGCAGCAGCGCCCCTTTATCGAGGTGCAAGATCAGCTCCGTGAGAATTTGATCGCTGAGCGCCAGCTTGCCAAGGCAGGGGAAAAGGCTGAAGAGCTTGCCCAATCCTTGCGGTCGGGCGAACCGATTGCGACTTTGGCCGAAACGGCAGGTGCGGATCTGTTGGAAACCGATTGGATCACCCGCTCCGGCATTGGCCGGTCCAATCAGGTGGCGCCGATTGTGGGTCGCTTGATGTTCCAGATGCCCGTGGGTGATGTGGCTGTGGAACGCGCCGCATCGGGCGATGGCTATGTGGTGGTGCGCCTTGATGATAAAAAACCGGGCAATCCGCAAACCGATGCTGCTGAATATGAAGCCCTTCTGGATAGCCTGAGCACAGCCATGCTCAATGATGCACTGGTGCAATATGAAAGCGCCTTACGCAAAGACTATGGCGTTGAGGTGAATACCAATTTATTGCAACAAGTGATCAATCCGCAAGGGGCGCTCTAGGTGCTTGATGTCTTTCCGTCGCAGCCAAAGGCACAAACGCTTTACGACAACGGCACCGCACAGGTTCTTTCCACCCGGTTGGTTGCAGATCTTGAAACACCGATTTCCGCCTATTTGAAGCTGACAGGCGGACAATCGGGCAGTTTCTTGCTGGAATCGGTGGAAGGCGGTGCTGTGCGGGGCCGCTATACCATCATCGGTTTTTCCCCCGATATTCTGTGGCGGTGCACGGGCAACAAGGCAGAGATCGCCCATCTTCAGGAAGGTCTGGCAGCCAAGGACGCTGTGTTTGAAACACAAGATCTGGATGCCCTGCCCGCCTTGCGCCAGCTTTTACGCAGTTCGCTGATCGATCTGCCCGAAGATCTGCCGCCCATGGCTGCGGGCCTTGTGGGTTATATGGGCTATGACATGGTACGCCTGATGGAAGACCTTGGGCCGGGTAATCCCGATCCCTATGGCCTTCCCACCGCATTGTTCGTGCGCCCCACCGTGATGGCGATTTTCGATTCCGTTACCGATCGCATCACCCTTGTCACGCCAATCCGCCCCAAGGCCGGTATATCGGCGACCGAGGCTTATGAACGCGGTGTCGAGCGGCTTCAATCCGCAGTCACGGCCCTGGAACGGCCCCTCCCCATGATGGATGTGGCCGAAGATCAGCCCGCATCGGATGGACCGGCGGATATCACCAGCCATACTGGGCTTGAGCGCTATCGGGAGATGGTGGCCTCTGCCAAGGAGCATATGGCTGCTGGCGATATTTTTCAGGTGGTTCTGGCCCAGCGCTTTTCCGTGCCCTTCACCCTGCCGCCCTTTGCCCTGTATCGCACTTTGCGGCGCTTGAACCCGTCGCCATTTCTTTATTTCCTGAATTTCGATGAAGCCGCCTTGGTGGGGTCGTCCCCGGAAATTCTGGTGCGGTTGCGGGATAATGAGGTCACTATTCGCCCCATTGCCGGCACCCGTCCGCGCGGGAAAGACACACAAGAAGATGAGGCACTGGCCGCCGATCTGTTGGCCGACCCCAAAGAACTGTCCGAGCATTTGATGTTGCTCGATCTGGGGCGCAATGATGTGGGGCGGGTGTCGATTCCCGGCAGTGTTCAGGTGACACAACGCAATCTCGTCGAGAAATATTCCCATGTGATGCATATCGTGTCCAATGTAACCGGCACACTGGATTCCGATCATTATGATGCCGTGGCCGCCCTGGAAGCAGGATTTCCTGCGGGAACGGTTTCCGGAGCGCCTAAAATCCGTGCCATGGAAATCATCGATGAACTGGAAAGCGAAGGTCGCGGCCCCTATGCCGGTGCTGTTGGCTATTTCGCGGCAAATGGCAGCATGGACACCTGCATTGTCTTAAGAACGGCGGTGGTAAAAGATGGCACCATGCATGTTCATGCGGGCGCCGGGCTTGTGGCCGATAGCGTGCCGGAATCGGAACATCTGGAATGTGAAAACAAGGCGCGTGCCTTGTTCCGCGCCGCTGAAGAGGCCGTACATTTCGCCGCCAAGCCGGGGCGCGGCCCAAAGCTGAGCTGAGCCTCGCTTTTCATAAAAATCAGGGTGTTGCCATGCCGGTGCCGTGATTTGGGGTGGCGGCAAATCGTTTTTGGCGATTTTCCATGCGTGTCACAGCCGCGCTCAAGGGCAAAAGAACCAGCCCCCGCTTTTTCGCATCGGGCAACCAACGGGCAATGGCCTTGATGGTTTGCGGATGCGGATGACCGATTCCGATGGCCAGACCTGTTCGTCTTGCAAGGCGTTCCATATCGTCGAGATTCTGGATCACGCTTTGTGCGGTTTGCTCATTATCCAAAAACACATCACGGGCGATATTGGGAACGCCCATTTCCGCGGCTTTTTTCTGGGCAACCGTGTTGGCGGTGGTGCGGGAATCGAGAAAGAGCAAGCCTCGCTCCTGTAGGTTTTGCATCACCATTTCCATGGCTTTCGGGTTTTCCGTCAACCGGCTGCCCATATGGTTATTGACCCCGACAAAGTCTGTGAAGCGCTCCAGATTCCACTGCAAGCGGCTTTGAAACTCTTGCTCATTCAGCGCCCCCAACAAAGCCATTGGCCCCGGATCTGCGCTATCGCCTTGCGGTTCCATAGGCAAATGCACCATCAGCTCATGGCCAGCTTTTCGGGCCGCAGCGGTTTGTTCAGGCAAATGATCGGCATAGGGCAAGAAGGATAATGTCAAAGCCCCGTCCAATTTGATCAACTTTTTGGTGGCCGAATGGTTGAGCCCCACATCATCAATCACCAGTACAATGGCCGGTTTTGAATCCGCATCTTTCGGGGGGGGCGCCGCAAAACGCCTCCATGCGGGCCGTGTGGGTGGCGGATCAAGCGGTGTGATATGCGGGCTTGCATTTGATCGGTTGGCAATCCGGCTGTCGCCTTGCGGGCTATCATCGAAAACCATTTGCGGAGGCGTGATGAGCGAAGGCGCGGGGCGCGTTTCCCTTTCCATCCCTATTTCGGTTTCACGGGGGGGATGTACGCCGGTCAGTTGGGACAAGGCGACCAAAATAAGGCCCAGAACCAGCAAAGCCCCGAAAACGCCGGCCCATTGTGCCAGACGCCCGGTAAAGTTCTGCCCATGCTGCGAGATCGCCCGAAGGCGCTGCGCAAAATGGGGCCACCAAGCACGACGCGCAGGCTTTGCCCTGCTGCCAGATGGCCGGGATGTCCTTCGCCCGAACCCGGCCTGCCTGGACGGGGTTTTGGCCTTTCCCTTATTGTTGCGCTTGGCTTTCACACAATTTCCATTTTTTGGAAGAGAAAAACAGCCGTTCTTCCTACTGGTTCATTTGACCCGAGACTGGTAAAGACTTCGTTGGTAAAGCACCAGCCCATAGAATAGCTTTGTCAAAATATGCCGGCAAGGCATGCAGGATGGCCCTGCTCATCGTAAAGAGAGTGTCAGATTAATGTATCTTTTGATCGATAATTACGACAGCTTCACGTTCAATTTGTATCATTATCTTGGTGAATTGGGGGCCGATGTCGAGGTGGTGCGCAATGATGCGCTGACGGTTTCGGATGTTCTGGATAAAATCCGCCCGCAAGGCGTTATTATCTCTCCCGGCCCCGGCGAGCCAAAAGATGCGGGCATCACCGAAGCCCTGATCCGCCAATCTGCAGCATGCCTTCCGATTTTGGGCGTGTGTCTGGGCCATCAGGCCATTGGCGAAGTCTTCGGCGGGAAGGTGGTGCGGGCACCAAAGGTGATGCACGGCAAGGTAAGCGCCATGCGCCATGATGGTGCGGGCGTATTCAAAGACCTACCCTCGCCTTTCAATGCCACGCGCTATCATTCTTTGGTGATTGCCGAAGATGGCTTCCCCGAAGATCTGGAGATCACAGCGCGGTCCGATGATGGCTTGATCATGGGTTTACAGCACAAAACGCATCCGGTTCACGGGGTGCAATTTCACCCTGAAAGCATCGCATCGGAGCATGGGCATAAAATTCTCGAGAATTTTCTCACCCTTGCAAATGCTTATGCCGCCCTACAAATTGCGTGACCATGACGATGTTTAAATCATATATCGAGAGAGTTGCCGAAGGGCAGTCTCTTAACCGGGAAGAGGCACGCGAGGCGTTCTTGTTCATCATGTCGGGAGCAGCCAGCGATATCGAGATCGCGGCTTTTCTGGTGGCCTTGAAAACGCGCGGCGAAAGTGTCGAGGAAATTGCTGGCGGGGCCGATGCCATGCGCGCCCATGCCCTGCCCTTATCGGCACCAGACAAGGCGGTGGATACCTGTGGCACCGGGGGTGATGGTCTTGGCACCTATAATATTTCCACGGCGGCGGCGATCGTTGCGGCGGCGGCGGGTATTCCTGTGGCAAAGCATGGCAATCGGGCGGTGTCGTCCAAATCCGGCTCTTGCGATGTGCTGGAACAGCTTGGGGTGTGTGTGGACGGCCCTGTGGAGCGGGTTCAGGAATCCCTTGACCAGCTAGGCATCTGTTTCTTGCTGGCCCCACGCCATCACGGGGCCATGCGCCATGTGGCTCCGGTTCGCAAAGCCTTGGGCATGCGCACCATCTTTAATATTTTGGGGCCATTGACCAACCCTGCCGGGGCGAAACGGCAGTTGATCGGCGTTTATGATGCTCGCTGGCTGGAGCCCATGGCCAAAACCTTGGGCCTTTTGGGCTCGCACCATGTGTGGGTGGTGCATGGCAGCGATGGCCTTGATGAACTGACCGTCACCGGCGAAAGCATGGTGGCCTGTTTCAAAGATGGTACGCTCAGCCGCTTTACTGTGCGCCCCGAAGATGTGGGGCTACGCCGCCATTCCCTTGATGCCTTGAAGGGCGGCAATGCCGCTTATAACGCACAGGCCTTGCACACCGTTTTGCGTGGGGAGCCATCGGCCTATCGTGATATTGTTTTGCTCAATGCAGGCGCTGCTTTGCTGGTGGGCGATCACGTTGACACTTTGGCAGAGGGTGTGGCTCTCGCGGCCTCCGTAATCGATAGCGGAAAGGCGCAAGACCGTCTTGCTCAATGGGCAGCTTTTACAAAGGGCGAAACCGCGCATGTCTGATGTCTTGACCCGCATTTGCAAGGATAAACGCCAGCATATTGCGCGTTGTAAGGAAACGGTTTCTTTGGCCGATCTGGAAGCCCGCATCCGTAATGGCTTGCCGCCCCGGGGCTTTTTCGATGCCTTGATGAGCACCTATAGCGCTGGCCGCACCGGCCTGATTTGCGAAATAAAAATGGCCAGCCCTTCCAAGGGCCTGATCCGCGCCGATTTCGATCCGGCCCAGCTTGCCCGTGCTTATCAGGCCGGAGGCGCAAGCTGCCTGTCGGTCTTGACGGACGAACCATATTTCATGGGCTGCGATGACTATCTCGTCAGCGCCCGTAATGCCTGCAGCTTGCCGGTCTTGCGCAAAGATTTCATGCTTGATCCCTATCAGGTAACAGAGGCACGGGCCTTGGGGGCGGATTGTATCTTGCTGATCATGGCGGCGCTTGATCCTGCCCAGGCCGACGATTTGGCACAGGCGGCCTTATCTTTGGATATGGATATTCTGGTCGAGATTCATGACCGCTCGGAACTGGAAATGGCCTTGAATATTCCGTCTAGGATGATCGGGATAAACAACCGCAATCTCAAGACCTTGAAGGTGGATCTTCAGACAACGATCGATTTGGCTCAGGATATTCCAGAAGACCGGCTGGTGGTCGCGGAATCCGGCCTCTTCACCAAAGATGATCTGGATCGCTGCGCGGATGTGGGGGTAAACACTTTCCTGATCGGTGAATCCTTGATGCGGCAACAGGATGTGACTGTCGCCACCCGCCAATTGCTTGGGGAAACCGCATGAGCACAGACCCACAAAGCCCCAAAGGCAAAGGGACGCGCTTGACCCATCTGGATGAAAAAGGCGCCGCCCATATGGTGGACGTGTCGCAAAAACCGGTCACAACCCGCAAGGCCACGGCCAAAGGTGTGATTGAAATGACGGCAGCCACACGGGATCTGGTGATGGCCTCGGCCTTAAAAAAAGGCGATGCGTTGGCCACCGCCCGGATCGCGGGGATCATGGCTGCAAAGCGCACGGCGGATCTGGTGCCGCTGTGCCATCCTTTGTCCTTAAGCGCTATTCGCGTAGACTTCAAAGCATGCGCCGAAGGGATCGACATTACCGCGACTGTCTCCACATGCGAGCGGACCGGTGTTGAAATGGAAGCCCTGACAGCGGTAAGCGTTGCGGCCCTGACCCTTTATGATATGGCGAAGGCTGTGGAACGCAGCATGCATATTGGCCAAATCCGCCTTGTCAGCAAAGAAGGCGGGGCTTCTGGCGATTATCACGAGACAGCCTGATGTTATCCGTTGAAGACGCGCGCACCCGTATTCTTTCCGCCCTTTCCCCTGTGGGAGAAGAAGTGGTGGCACTCAGTGCAGCGGCAGGACGTGTATTATCCGCACCTGTGATTGCCCGCCGCACCCAGCCGCCCGCAGATTTTTCCGCCATGGACGGTTATGCCGTCCGCAGTACAGAATGTGCGGTGCTGCCAGCAAGCCTGACAGTCATTGGGGAATCCCGTGCCGGATTGGGCTATGATAAAGCCGTGGAACCCGGACAAGCTGTGCGGATTTTCACCGGTGCTCCCCTGCCTGAAGGGGCCGATGCGGTGGTCATTCAGGAAAATACCGAAAAGAAGACAGACCAGTCGGTGCAGGTGCTGCATAAGGTGGCCATGGGCGACCATATCCGCCGGGCCGGGATCGATTTTAACGAAGGCGACAGGGTGCTTGAGGCAGGGACAGGCCTGGAGCCACGTCATATCGCCCTTGCCGCTGCGGCCAATGTGCCTTGGCTATCGGTGGTACGAAAACCGCGGATTGCCCTTCTTTCCACGGGCGATGAACTGGTGCGACCCGGTGAGCCTTTGGGGCGTGACGGCATTATCGATGCCGTGGGCCCGGCGCTTTCCGCCATGATCCGTGCGCGCGGCGGCGTTGTGCACTCTCTGGACATCGCCAAGGATCGGCACGAGGCATTGAAAGCCGCAGCAAATGCGGCCAAAGGCTGCGATATGCTGGTGACCATAGGCGGGGCCAGCGTCGGGGATTATGATCTGGTGCGCGATGCCTTTGGCAAAGAAGGCTTGGCGCTCGATTTCTGGAAGATTGCCATGCGTCCCGGCAAGCCGATGATTTTTGGGCGGCTTGGTGCGACGGCTATGCTGGGGCTTCCGGGAAACCCGGTGTCCGCCCTTGTGTGCGCATTGTTGTTCATGGGACCTGCCATTGACCGGCTATCGGGCCGCTCGCCCCGTATGCCCCTGCGTTTGCCGGCAATATTGGGCGCAGCTTTACCGGAAAACGGCCCCCGTGAAGCCTATTTGCGCGCCAGTTTGGAAGCTGGAAATAATGGCCTGTGTGCCACCCCTTTCCCTCAGCAAGACAGCAGCATATTGAGCGGGTTTGCCAATGCCGATGCCCTGATTATCCGCCCACCTTTTGCCCCAAAGTCCCAAGCTGGAGACAAGGCAGAAGCCCTGCTTTTGGATGCAAGCATTGGTTCTTGACAGGATGTTCCCGTGAACTAATATAGAACATAACAGAAACACGGGGCGCATCCAATGCTTACAGCCAAACAGCACCAGCTTCTTTTGTTCATCCATAGCCGCTTGTCGGCGGATGGCGTTTCGCCTTCTTTCGATGAAATGAAGGATGCTTTGGGCCTGAAATCGAAATCCGGCATTCATCGCCTGATTACCGCATTGGAAGAGCGCGGTTTTATCCGTCGTTTACCCAACAAAGCTCGCGCATTGGACATTGTGCGCATGCCCGATGGCATTGGCGATGCTGGCAATACACAGACATCGGCCAATGTGGTGCCGTTTAGTGCTCCTGCAAAGCCGGAAGCACAGCCTTCCCATGGCCGGGATCAGTCGCCCGCATCGGATCAGGTGGATATTCCCCTTCATGGGCGCATCGCTGCAGGAACACCCATCGAGGCATTAGAGGCTGTAGACAGCTATATCACCGTACCGCAAAGCATGTTCGGAACCGGCGACCATTTCGCACTGACCGTCGATGGCGACAGCATGATCGAAAGCGGTATCATGGATGGCGATACGGTGGTGATCAAGGGCTGTGAAAGCGCTCAGGATGGTGAAATCGTGGTTGCCTTGGTGGACGATCAGGAAGCCACGCTCAAAACCTTGCGCCGCGCTGGCCGCGATGTGGAATTGATCCCCTCGAATGCCAGCCATAAAACCCAGCGTTTAGCGGCAGAGCGGGTGAAAATCCAAGGCCGCCTTGTGGGTCTTTTGCGCCGATATTAAGCGATCATAATGTGGCATCAGGGCTTATATGCCCTGACTTCAATGCTTCTTTGCAACGCACCAAATCTTTCCCGCCACACGGACTTGGCCTATAGGCTATAAAAATCACCGGTTTTGCACCCAAGGGCGTTGGCCGCGCACTTGGCGAACGGACCGGCTTTTGATGTCATCGCCATTAATCCACAGGGCATAAGCTCCATCGCGCCACACATCGAAGCGGTCGATGATTTTGGATGGTGCGGGGCAATTCTGGCGCACCGGAATGGCCGCAATTAAAAGCGTTGCGGTTTGGCAGTCTTCGCGCAGTGCTTCAGGGGTAAATGCAAAGCTGATCCTGTGTGGCGCCTCCCCAAGGCTACACCCAAATCGATCGCAACGAACCGGCGGGGGCTTGTTCATGGTGCTGGTGCTCCACAAATAAACCGATGAGGCACCGATCATCGCCGTCCATTGCTCGCGGCTATATCGGGCTTTGCTCATGGTTGAAACCGCCAGACCATCAGATGTACGGGCGGCGAACAAATCCGCATCGCGGCTGATCAACAGATCGGGGGGCTTGCTGGCGGCCAGAATGGCCACCGCGCCACAAAAAAACGGCACGGCCAGCAGCCGAAGAGGCCGTGTCTTCCATAATGCTAGGCATAAGACACCAAGGGTGAAAAGCATCGGGACAAAGGCTGGAACGCTCCGCACGACGATTTCCGCGCCGGGAAAGCCTGAAACCTGATGAGCGGTGCTCAAAATCCCGGAAATGGCAAGGCCCATAAGGTCCAATACCGGCCCATCCACCCCAAAGGGCATCAGCAACAAAGCCAATAATCCCAAAGGCATCACCACAAAGGCCATCAACGGAACGGCTACCAGATTGGCAATCAGGCCATAGCTGGTCAGCTGATTGAAATGATAGGCGGAAAAAGGAGCAATAGCGGCTTCGGCAATCAGGGTCGTTAAAACCACTCCAAGAAAATACAAAGCCATCCGCTTGCCAAGCCCTGCCCGTCGACGCCAAGGGGCAAGCTTGGGAGCCAGCACCTCATAAGCCGCCACAAGGGCGGTGACGGCAGCAAAAGACATTTGAAAACTGACCGACAGCAATGCCTCTGGCGTAGCGACTAAAATCACCAAGGCCGATAACGCCACCACACGCAAAGAAATGGGCTGCCGTCCTATCAGCAAAGCCAGCAAAACAATGCTGATCATCAAGAACGCGCGTTGGGTGGGAATGGTGGCCCCGGCCAGCCAAAAATACGCAAAAGCCACCAGCCACGCCATCATGGCGGCGGCCTTCCTTGTATCAAAGCGCAGGGCGATGGCCGGAATGGCGGCGGCACCCAGACGAATCAGAAAAAAGGCCGTGCTGGCCACAAGCCCAAGATGCAAGCCGGAAATGGCCAAAAGATGAGCCAATCCCGCTATACGCATAGCTTCCACATCATCTTCCGCCATATAGCCGCGCAAGCCGGTAAGCAAAGCTGCCGCAATTCCCCCTGCCCCATTGTCCAGCCGCATTGTGGTCCGATGGGCGATATATTGACGCAATCCATTCACCCAATTGGTGAGGCTACGCGTGTTGGGCCTTTCCAGAATCGCAAGATCCGTAACGGCAAACCCCACGCCACCAATGCGCTTGAACCACGAATCGCGGGCAAAATCGAAGGCATAAGGGGCAACGGGATCAGGCGGAGGGGACAAAATCGCCCGCAGGGAAACGCGGTCCCCTGCGGTCACATCATGGCTATCTGTGCGAACCGTAATGCGCACGCGCTGCGGCGTGTCCTCAAGAGCCAGCGTTTTTATCTTTAAGGCGTCCAACAAAATCCGCACATGGCCATTATCTTGTGGCTCCACGGCTTTCACAGTGCCTTCCACCGAAAAACGATGTGATCCATCAATGATTTGCGGGGCAGCAACCCTGTCATTGCGCCATTGGGCAAGGCCAAGGCCGCTCATAAAGATCATAAGGGCAATGAAGGAGAGCCTGATGCCGGATTGGCTTAAAACCACAGCGGCAAATGCCACGCACAGGCCCAAAATGACGACCAAACCGGGCGGTTCAATGGGCAAAAGGAAATATCCGCCGATTCCCAAAGCCAAAAACACCGGCGTCCATAACAGCCAATGCTCTCGTTCCGAAAGAATGGATTCTTCTAAAATTCTTTTAATTTCAAGTGGATGAGAGAAGCCTGCCACGTGATCGACGGCGCGCGATACAGCGATATGGACAGGGCTCTTTGTCACTTTGCAATCAATGTGCTAGAAGGCCACGCGGTCGCATGTCAGCGTTCAGCCTTGGGGTGGATGCGGATCTGTGCAGCCTGCAACGTATCTGTCTGTTAGTCTAACCAAATATGAGAGATTTTGAAGAGCATGGGTTCCCCCTCCACGCCTGTTGTGACTCGTTTTGCGCCGTCTCCCACCGGCTTTTTGCATATTGGTGGTGCCAGAACCGCATTGTTTAACTGGTTATTTGCCCGCCATCATCAGGGCAAATTCTTGTTGCGAATCGAAGATACCGACCGCAAACGCTCCACCGATGAAGCCATAGAAGCGATCCTTGATGGCATGAAATGGCTGGGCCTTGATTGGGATGGGGATGCGGTATCTCAGGCCTCACGGGCCGACCGCCACCGCGAGGTCGCCAAGAGCTTGCTGGAATCGGGCCATGCCTATCGCTGCTTTGCCAGCCAGGAAGAGGTGCAAGCCGCCCGCGAAGCCGCCCGGGCTGCGGGTAAGTCTTTGCGCTTTGATAGTCCGTGGCGCGATAAACAACCGGACGATGCTCCGCAAGATGGCAGCTTTGTGGTGCGTTTCAAGGCGCCGCGCGCTGGCGAAACAGTGATTGAAGACCAGGTTCAAGGGCGCGTGCGTGTTTCCAACGATGAATTGGACGACATGGTGCTTTTGCGCTCAGACGGTTCGCCCACCTATATGTTGTCGGTGGTTGTGGATGACTTCGATATGGGTGTTACCCATGTCATTCGTGGTGACGACCATCTCACCAATGCCTTCCGACAGGTTCAGCTTGTTCGCGCTATGGGCTGGGAGCCACCGATTTATGCGCATATTCCGCTGATTCATGGCGCGGACGGTAAAAAGCTGTCCAAACGTCATGGAGCCTTGGGCGTCGATGCGTACCGCGATATGGGGTATCTGCCCGAAGCCTTGAGAAATTATCTGCTGCGCCTTGGCTGGGGCCATGGGGACACGGAGCTTTTGTCCACCGAAGAAGCCATTCGCCTGTTTTCCCTTGAAGGCATCGGCAAAGGGGCAGCGCGCTTCGATTTCAAGAAGTTGGCAAACTTCAATGGACACTATATCCGTGAAGCAAACAATGAACATCTTGTTGAATTGACAGAGCCATTGCTTGCCGCGCATTTTAACCGCGCATTTGATGATGCGGACAAGGCTGTGCTGACCAAAGCCATGCCGGGATTGAAAGAGCGGGCCAAAACACTCGTCGAGTTGGGTGAAAGCGCTCACTTCCTTTTCAAGTCCCGTCCGCTTGAAATGAATGACAAGGCGACAAAAATTCTGGATGACGCCTCACGGGCCGTTCTCGCATCTGTCGCACAACGATTGGAAGCTGTAGAGGATTGGACGGCATCAAGCCTGGAAAGTGCCGTTCAAGACTTCGCACGATCCGCAGATATAAAATTGGGTAAGGTTGCGCAGCCCATGCGCGCAGCACTTACGGGAAGCAATGTTTCGCCCGGCATTTTCGACGTTTTGGAAGTGCTTGGGCGTGATGAAAGTTTGGGGCGTTTGCACGACCAGTCGTCTCTTTAAGAGAAGACCATGTGTCGATTGGCAATTCTGCCAAAATCGCAACGCTCCAAATCGGTAGCAGTCTAGGGTAAGGAGAAATTCCCTATGAGCAAGAATTCCGCTCAAGGCACACAAGGCCCCTCTCTTTCGCTGAATGGTGAAGGTGTGGGCATCGAACTGCCGCTCAAGTCCGGGACAGTCGGCCCAGAGGTCATTGATATCAGGAAGCTGTACGCCAAAACCGGGAAGTTCACCTATGATCCGGCTTTCACCTCAACGGCGAGCTGCGAATCAAAGATCACCTATATCGACGGGGACAAAGGTGAATTGCTCTATCGTGGATATCCGATCGAGCAATTGGCCCAGAACAGCGATTTCATGGAAGTGTCTTATCTGCTTTTGAATGGCGAATTGCCAACGAAAGAGCAAAAAGACACATTCATGCACGACATCACCTATCACACGATGGTGCATGAGCAGTTGAACCACTTTTTCAGTGGCTTCCGCCGCGATGCCCATCCAATGGCCATCATGGTGGGCGTGGTTGGCGCCCTGGCGGCCTTCTATCATGACAGCACAGACATCTCCGACGAGCGTCAGCGGATTATTGCCAGCTATCGCATGATCGCAAAAATTCCGACCATTGCGGCGATGGCCTATAAATATTCTGTGGGCCAACCCTTTAGCTATCCCCGGAACGATTTGTCTTATGCGGGCAATTTCCTGCATATGATGTTCTCCGTGCCATGTGAAACATACAAAGTCAGCCCAACCTTGGAACGGGCAATGGATATGATCTTCACGCTGCATGCGGATCATGAACAAAATGCCTCCACCTCCACGGTCCGGTTGGCCGGTTCTTCTGGCGCCAATCCCTTTGCCTGTATTTCTGCCGGCTGCGCCTGCCTTTGGGGCCCCGCTCATGGTGGCGCCAATGAAGCTGCTCTGAAAATGCTGGAAGAAATTGGTACGCCAGACCGTATCCCGGAATATATTGAACGTGCCAAAGACAAGAACGATCCCTTCCGCCTGATGGGCTTTGGTCATCGGGTTTATAAGAATTACGATCCGCGGGCGACGGTTTTGCGTAAAACCGCCCATGAGGTTCTCAATGAACTTAACATCAAGAACCCACTTTTTGATGTAGCACGAGAACTTGAGAAAATTGCTCTGGAAGACGAATATTTCGTCGAAAAGAAACTCTACCCCAATGTGGATTTCTATTCAGGCATCATTCTATCGGCCATGGGCTTCCCGACCTCCATGTTCACGGTCTTGTTCGCCGTAGCCCGCACCGTTGGCTGGGTGGCGCAGTGGAACGAAATGATTTCGGACCCGGTTCAGCGCATTGGCCGCCCACGTCAGCTTTATACAGGCGCAACGCGGCGGGATTATATCCCCATGGACAAACGCTGAAGCGTTCTGCGTCGATTGCAATAATGAAAACACCGGCTGTCATGAATGGCCGGTGTTTTTTTATGGACAGAGCACCGGCCATTCCGATGATCTGTATCAGAGCGTAGGTAAACGCCTCATTATACAAATAAAAATGGGGATATTCTTATGAAAAAGATTCATCAGGATCATGCACTTCAACCTCCAGCAGGATACATCTATGCCAGTTGATGGCGCCAATCATCGATTTTATTATTTTGCTTTTCATCAGTCTTCTTATTGGCCTCGTTTTTGGTGTCGTTTTGAGTATCTTGGGAAGCGAGCAAGAAGCCATTGAGCTATATTCGAATATCGTTGGGGGTGTTGTTGGCTGGCTTTATTTTGCCCTCATGGAAAGCTCGGAAAAGCAGGCCACGCTCGGCAAGGCGGCCATCGGCATTAAAGTAACCGATATGAATGGCCAGCGGATTTCTTTCCTACGCGCCATAGGGCGGCATTTCGGAAAAATACTCAGCACGATTATATTGATGATCGATTATGTGGTGATCTTGTTTACAAAGCGCAAACAAGGCCTTCACGACATGATCGCCGGCTGTCTTGTCTTAAAGGAGCGCAAATAATCCTGAAGATGGTGGCAAAGCCGGAAAATTGGCTTCGCCATTGATTGTTCTTTCAAAACACATCGCATAAATAAGCCGCCGATCCTGTTGATCGACGGCTTATTATTTAGGTTAAAAACAAGAACGGTCGTTTTAGTTTTCTTTCTCTTTCTCCAAAAGCATCGCCGCAATTGTCGCCTGCGCGACAACCGCGCCTTCTACCTTCGCCACGCAATTAAAGCGCCAAACATTGCCGCGTGCCCGGTCTTTACTCACCTCCAGATGCAAAACATCCCCGGGAACCACCGGTTTACGGAAGCGGGCATTGTCGATGCTCATGAAATAAACAAGCCGCCCTTCCCCTTCTTCTCCCATGGTGTGAACCACGAGAATGCCGCAGGTTTGCGCCATGGCCTCAATGATCAAAACACCAGGCATAACCGGGCGTTCGGGAAAGTGGCCGGGGAAAAACGGTTCGTTGATGGTGACATTCTTGATGCCAGTTGCACGCTCACCCGGTTCAATATCGCGCACACGATCCACCAGCAGGAAGGGGAACCGGTGTGGAATCTTGCGAACGATGTCACCGATCTCAAGCGTATCAAGCGTATCCATCCTAAGCTCTTACCTTATTTGTGAGAGACAGCATAAAAAGTGATGGTCTTCGCCGGTCAGTTGGACGTAGCGGACGCGGTTTTGGGAAGAGAAACATCAAAGCTCGGCATGGTTTCGTCCAGCTTCTCGATCACTTCTGTCGTCACATCAAGGCCCGATGCATGATGCGAAACCAAGGCTTTATCCAGAACCATATTGGCCCCTTTGGCTTCCATGATTTCTCGCACGATGGGGCGCAAAGAGCGCTGAACTTCCAGATTGGCCTGTTGCATGGCCTGGCCGCTTTGGCGGTCAATCTGCTGCAATTCAGCCTGGCGCTGTTGCGCCTTTTGCTGGAATGCACGAACGCGCTCGTTAAAGGCATCCTGGCTGATGATGGACCGCTGTTTAGCCAGCTCTTCTTCTTCCGTTGACAATTCTTGCTGAACCGCACGGGCCCGGCCTTCCAGATCAACGCGGAAAGATTGCGTCTGAGCAGCAATGTCCTTGCCTACGAGCGATTCCCGCGACACCCGATCGAAATCAACCACAATGATTTTCGAATTGGGAACGGATTGCGCATGGGCCGATCCCACAAGGAACAGCAAGCCGATGGTAAGAAACAGATTACGAAGCACGATAGGTCCTCCCTTATACATTAGAAGCTAGTTCCAACATTAAATTGAAACGATTTTGTGTCATCAAATGGTTGGCTCTTCAAAATCTTGGCAAAATCGATACGGAACGGCCCGAAAGGCGATTCCCACGCAACACCAAGACCAACCGAAACGCGTGGTTCCGCAGTGTCACCAAACACTGCCTCACCTTCGAAGTCGAAATCATTGCTCAATTCGAACAAAGATGCGGCATCCAGATACAGGCTGGCCTGAACGCCCATTTCACGCGCGGCTTCACCCAAAGGAAGGAACAATTCGGCCGTTCCCTGATAGAAAGCCTCACCCCCGATGAAATCGGGGCGAAGGCCGGCGATCGGGTTACCATCATCATCCAGAAGAACAGCCGCAGGGCCAAGACCAGCCGTATCAAAGCCACGCACTTTGGGGCCGCCGAGGAAGAAACGGTCATTGATGCGAATATCCTGACCAAGCCCCCGGATATAGCCACCTTCTGCGCCCAAGCGCCCGTAGAAGCCCCAGATCAGCGGAACGAATTTATCATAATCCAGGCGGGTCCGAAGATAAAAGATATCGCCGCCCAAACCAGCAAGATCCTGACTGAATACGGCCCGTTGGCCACGGGTGGGCCGCAAGGGATGGTTGAGGCTGTCATAGATCAGGCTATAGCCGAACAAGGACGTAATATTATCGCCAAGCTGATCACGAATGAAACGGGACGTTCTGTTCGGATCGATATTGCCAATATCCACCAAATCGCGCCGGATGGAATAACGCAAGGCCAAGACCGCACGTTCTGCAATGGGAAGACCAAGGCGGAAGGAAATACCGGTGGTGGTGGTCTGGAAGCTACTGAATTGGCTCTGTTCAAGATTGATCTGGAACAGATCGATCCCTGCCGAAATATTGCGTCCCAAGAAGCGCGGTTCTGTAAAACCGACATCAATCTGCTGACGCAAGCTGGACAGCGAGAAATTCAACCGCAATTCCTGCGCACGTCCCAAAAGATTCCGTTCCCGAATGCTGAACTCGAAAATGAAGTTTTCCAGACTGGAAAAAGCAGCACCAAGGGACAATTCACCGGTTGCATCTTCTTGCAAGCTCACATCAAGGACCAAACGGTCTTCGCGGCTCCCGGGAAGCTGTTCCACCTCTGACTCACGGAAGAATCCCAAAGACTGGATGCGCTGACGAGAGCGTTCCATCTTTGAAAGATTGAACGCATCGCCTTCCACAAGGCGGAATTCACGGCGAACCACTTCATCACGGGTACGCACATTGCCATGCACAGCAATACGCTCCACATAAACGCGCGGCGCGTCCAGCACCCTGAAGGTGATATCCAGCGTTCTGGTTTCCCGGTTTTTGCGCGGCATGGGCCGCACATTGACAAAAGCATACCCCAACACACCGGCCGCATTGGTCAGCCGATCCACCGTGTCGGTGATTCTGTCCAGATTATAAAGCTGGCCTTCGCGCATCCCGAGAAAAACACGGAACAGCCCTTCATCGATGTCGCGGATTTCACTTTCCACATCGACGGTGCCGAAATGATAAATCTCGCCTTCTTCCACAACGAAGGTGACGATAAAATCTTCCCTGTCCGGGGTCAGCTCGGCCGTAGCAGAAATCACCCGGAAATCCGCATAGCCATTATTGAAGTAAAACCGGCGAAGCTGTTCGCGGTCAAAGGCCTGACGATCGGGATCATAGGTATCGTTCGATCCAAAAAGCCGCCACCAACGCGCTTCCGTGGTGGCAAGCTGTTCGCGCAAATCCTTGTCGGAAAAGGCCGTATTTCCGATAAAATTGATCCGCCGGATCTTACTTTTCGGCCCTTCCGAAATTTCGAAGATCAAATCGACGCGGTTTTGCGGAAGCTGCACCACCTTTGGTTCGATCACAGCAGCAAAGCGCCCGGACCGTTGGTAAAGGTCCAGCATGCGCTGTACGTCGGCCTGCACTTTGGCACGGGTGAAAACAATACGCGGGCGCAATTGCACCTCGGCACTCAGTTCTTCATTATCCAGCCGTTTATTTCCGTCGAAAATAATGCGGTTGATAATGGGATTTTCCGTGACCTGAATCACCAACGTATTGCCGTTGCGGTCGAAGGAAACGTCCGCGAACAGCCCGGTTGCAAACAACCGTTTCAGGCTGTCATCCAATCTTTCGGGATCAAATGGGTCACCGACCCGAACCGAAAGATATGAGACAACCGTGGCTGGCTCAATACGTTGAATCCCGGAAACCGCGATTCCTTCAATCCGCCCTTCCCCCGAAGGAAAAGGAGCAGACCCTTGCGCTTTGACGGAGGCTGGCACGGCCAAAGGCCCTAAGCAGCCAATCACAAACAGAAACGCAAGCACCCGGACAAGCAAGATCGAACGCAATTTCACAGACCTTTTATAATAATTGAAATTCATAACGGATGCGTGCGCACACTGTCGTAAGGCTACAAAGATTGCAAGTCGTTCAAGGTCAGAAAAAGCATTAGCCCGATAATAAGGGCAAAGCCGACCATATATCCCATCTCCTGAATTCGGGCATTAACCGGCGATCCTTTGATGGCCTCGAACAGATGAAACAACAGATGTCCACCATCCAGCATAGGAATGGGAAACAGGTTCACAAGCCCCAAATTGATGGAAATCAGCGCCACAAACTCGATAAAGGCCAACCACCCCAATGACGCTTGCTCACCCGTCACTTTAGCAATTTTCACCGGACCGCCAAGATCGTCAAGAGAGCGAATCCCCATAATCACCTGCCCGGTCGCCGTCAGCATCATTCGGGCCATGGTCAGGGTTTCCGAAACGGAATCACCAAAGGCTTCGATGGGCCCGACTGTGCGAATCTCTGTTGGCGCATCCAGCTGCACCCCTAGCAATCCGCGCCGATATTCATTCCCGAAACGGTCGACTTGCAGGTCTTCAGCAAGGGTCACGCGGCTATCCATGCGCTGCCCGTGCCGTTGAAACGTGATATCCACGGCCATTTTTGGGTAAAGTGACACTGTGCGCACCAGATCACGCACATCTTCGATTTTATGCCCCGCTACGGAAAGGATGCGGTCCCCTTCCTGCAGGCCTGCAGCTTGCGCAGGCATATCTGGCGCAAGCCCGGCAACAATGGGGGGCTGCACCGGCTGTCCATAGCTCATGAACAGGCCGAAATAGATGAGAATGGCAAACAGGAAATTGATCAGCGGACCGGCGGCAACGATCGCCGCCCGTTGCCCCACGGGCTTGAAGTGAAAACACACGGCACGCTCTTCAGCGCTTAGGGTGCTGTCCAGATTGGCCGCTCCCTTGCTGGCCGCATCGGCATCACCGAAAAACCGCACATAGCCGCCCAAAGGGAGAAGGCTGATTTTCCAGCGGGTCCCGCTTTTCGCCGTCCAGCCGTAAATTTCCCGTCCAAATCCAATGGAAAACACCTCGACCCGCACTTTGAAAAAGCGCGCGACGATATAATGGCCCCATTCATGTACGAAAACCAATATGGTGAGCGCCAACAGAAAGCTGAGAATCGTAAAAATCAGACCGGGGCCATCGGTTTCCATCGTCTATGTCCCTATGCCAACGCTTTGATGCATATATCCGCTTGGGCGCGGGCGCGGGCATCCATATCATAGATGCCTTCCAGGCTGTCCGGCTCGCTATGCGGAAACGCGGCTAAACAATCCTCGACCACAGATGTGATATCCAAAAAGCCGATGCGCCGATCCAGAAAAGCCGCAACGGCGATTTCGTTGGCGGCATTCAGGATTGTCGGTGCGAATCCCCCCTGACGCAAAGCCTCACGAGCCATGCGCAAGGCCGGGAATTGCGTGTCATCGGGAGCCTCGAAATCCAGCCGCGAAATTTGTGCCAGATCAAGCCGCTTCACAGGGGCTGGCATCCGCGCTGGCCATGCCAAAGAATAAGCGATGGGCGTGCGCATATCCGGGCTGCCAAGCTGCGCCAAAACCGATCCATCAACATATTCCACCATGGAATGGATCACCGATTGCGGGTGGACAAGGATTTCTATCTTATCTTCGGGAAGTGGGAAAAGATGATAAGCTTCAATCAGTTCCAGCCCTTTGTTCATCATCGTGGCAGAATCGATAGAGATCTTCGCGCCCATGGCCCAATTGGGATGCTTCACCGCCTCTTCTGGTGTGACCGTTGCCAAGCTGTGGCGCGGGCGGGTGCGGAATGGCCCTCCGGAAGCGGTGAGGATAATTTTCGAAACGCCTTCTGAGCGGACAAAATCAAAGACCTGAAAAATCGCATTATGTTCGGAATCGACGGGTAAAATGGTTGCGCCGCACTCTTTCACGGCTTTCATCACCAGATCACCGGCACAAACCAGACATTCCTTATTGGCAAGGCCAACCATCGCCCCACGTTTGACCGCTGCCAATGTGGGGGCAAGGCCCGCTGCACCGACAATCCCGGCCATCACCCAATCGGCGGGCTCTTGTGCGGCATCCACCAAAGCCTGCGGCCCAGCGGACACCTTGATGCCACTGCCTGCCAATGCCTCTTTGAGCGCCGTATAGTGATCCGGATCAGCAATCACTGCATGCTCGGCACCAACGCGCCGCGCCTGTTCAGCCAATTTGGCCACATTTTTGTTGGCTGTAAGCGCCACAACGCGCCACTGATCGGGGTTCGCTTCAATCAGATCAAGGGTATTGCACCCGATCGATCCGGTGGACCCCAAAATTGTAATACTGCGCGTCTCGTTCATTAAAGTGCCTATCTTTTAATTATAAAGCGCGACAGCCAGCGCCACCACTGGAGCCACGAAAACCAAACCATCAACCCGATCAAGCACACCCCCGTGCCCGGGGATGATTCGGCCAGAATCTTTTACCCCAAATCGCCGTTTCAACGCGCTTTCCACAATATCACCGGCCTGCCCCACAATGGCCAACAAGGCTCCCAGACTGGCCAAAAGCACGATTGAACCAAGGTCGAACCATATGGCCCCGATAAACCCAGCCAATGCGGCAAGCGCCATACCACCAATAAGGCCAGACCATGTCTTGTTGGGGCTAATTTGTGGCACGAGTTTGGCACCCCCCACGGATCGGCCAACAAAATAGCCGCCGATATCCGTGCCCCACACCACCAAAAGCACCCACGCCACAAGCCATAAGCCGTTTTCAGCCCCGCGCAGCCAATAAAGGGCATAAAGCGGTGTCCAGCAATAAAGGGTCGCCAGCCCCAGCCAGATAACCGGACGTGCTGATTTAAAAAAGGCACCGAACAACAGAAAATACAGGGACAATCCAACAGTTACCCCGGCCCATTGTGGCAACAACATATCAACTGGCAGCAGGATAAAGCCCACAACAAGCATCAGATTAAGCGCAAGAAAAAGCCCCAGATCCCGTTTTGGCAATCCAATGATCTGCCCCCATTCCAGGATCATCAAAATCCCCACAAGGCTTAAAAGCCCTGCGAACCAGTCTCCGCCAAGCCAAACCGCCGCCAACGCCAAGGGGATCAAAATCAGGGCAGACGCCACCCGCGTCATCAAATGCGATGGGGCACTTTGTACGGGGATGGCCTGCCCCTCAAGGCTTTGCTCGTCGCTGCTACCGTCCACCAAAACGTCGCTCCCGTCTTTGATAATCCGCAATGGCATCCTTAAGGGTCTGCTCGTTAAAATCAGGCCAGAGCACATCGAGAAACAGCAATTCCGCATAAGCCGATTGCCAAAGCAAAAAATTGCTCAGACGTCGCTCGCCGCTGGTGCGGATAACCAGATCAGGATGCGGCAGATCAGACAATTGTAGATGCGACGCCAAAAGGTCATCGGTTATGTCATCAGGGGTCAAATCGCCCTTTGCCACTTTCGCTGCCAAAGTCTGGCAGGCCGCAACGATTTCCGACTGCGATCCGTAATTCAATGCAATCACAAGGGTCAGGGTCTGGTTCCGGGCTGTCAGGGTTTCGGCAGCCGAGATCATTTTTTGCAAATCCGGAGAGAGTTTGGACACATCCCCCATAAACCGCAAACGCACATCGTTTTTATGCAGATCATCTATTTCGCGCCGCAAATAAAGGCGCAAAAGCCCCATAAGGTCTTCGATCTCGTCGGCGGGCCGTTTCCAGTTTTCCGAAGAAAACGCATAAAGCGTAAGAACGGACACCCCTTGCGAAATGCAGCCCTTCACGGCCCGGCGCACAGCTTCGGCGCCGCGCCGATGCCCCATGGCGCGGGGAAGATGGTGCGCAGACGCCCATCGGCCATTGCCGTCCATGATAATGGCGACATGGCGCGGAATGACCGCACTGGCACTGTCTATTGTCGGCTGAACAGAGGCCATCAGACCTGCATGATCTCCTTTTCCTTATGGCTGAGAATCTCATCCACCTGCGCGATATGATCGTCTGTCAGCTTCTGGATGCGCTCAGACCATTTCTTGGCATCATCTTGTGCCAAATCACCGTTCTTTTCGCTCTTTTTCACACCATCCATACCATCGCGGCGCACATTGCGAATGGCAACTTTGGATTGCTCGGCATATTTCGAAGCCACTTTCGACATTTCCCGCCGACGTTCTTCATTCAATTCAGGAACGGGAATCCGCAAAGTCGATCCTTCGGTCATGGGATTGAGGCCCAGTCCGGAATTGCGAATCGCCTTTTCTACAGCGCTCACATTGCTGCGGTCCCACACCTGCACGCTAAGCAAACGCGCTTCCGGTGTTGATATGGTCGCAACCTGATTGATGGGCATGGCCGCGCCATAAACATCCACCATAACAGGGTCCAGCATGGCTGTATTGGCGCGCCCGGTGCGCAATCCTGCAAAGTCCTGACGCAAGGTTTCAACTGCGCCATTCATCCGACGTTCGAGATCTTTGATATCGGGCTCAGCCATTGGTTCCGTCCTCCTCACCAACAATCGTGCAAGTGCCTGACCCGTCTAAAACGCGCGCCAGCTCTCCCTTGCTTTGAATTGAAAAAACCAAAATAGGAATGTTGTTCTCACGACACAAGCTGACAGCCGAAGCATCCATGACCTGCAAATCCTGCCGCAAGACATCCATAAAGCTCAGGCTTTCATATCGCTCTGCCGTGGGATCTTTTTTCGGGTCTGCTGTATAAACACCATCCACCTGCGTGCCTTTCAATAAGGCATCGCACGACATTTCGGCGGCCCGCAAGGCGGCGGCTGTGTCTGTGGTGAAGAATGGATTACCGGTGCCGGCCGCGAAAATAACCACCCGGCCCTTTTCCATATGCCGAATGGCGCGGCGGCGAATATAAGGCTCGCACACGCTAGACATGGGAATGGCAGACAAAACACGGGTGTGAATCCCTTGTTTTTCAAGGCCGTTCTGAACGGCCAAGGCATTCATCACCGTGGCCAGCATGCCCATATAATCGGCCGAAGCACGGTCAAACCCACTGGCGGCAGCGGAAAGCCCGCGAAAAATATTTCCTCCGCCAACCACCAGACAAATCTCGGCGCCCAGATCGCGCGCTTCACTAATATCCTCGGCTACACGGTCGATCACCGAAGGGTCAATGCCATATGCATTATCACCCATCAGCGCCTCGCCGGACAGTTTAAGCAACACACGCTTATATTTGGGAGAGGCCATTATACGCACTTCCATCTGCCTGGGGGATATATGGATCGACTGAATATCGGATCAGCAGCTTAACCGTAGTTTCGGTGTCTTGCCACCAGCGAAAACAGCAATCCTGATGATTTTTTTCCGAAAAAAACCCGGAGGCAAATATGCCACCGGGCTGGATTGTTTCATGCCCTTGGTCTGAAAATCAGACGCCGGCGGCCGCTTTCACTTCTGCAGCGAAATCGGTTTCTTCTTTTTCCACGCCCTCACCCAGCGCAAAACGGCTGAATGCGGTCAGTGTGATGGGAGTTCCAGCTGCTTTGGCAGCTGCTTCCACAACCTGTTCGATACGGTTTTCACCATCCACAACGGAAGCCTGACGCAGCAACACCACTTCTTCATAGTATTTGCGCATACGGCCTTCGATCATCTTTTCGATGATATTGTCCGGCTTGCCGGAAGCGCGCGCCTGATCGCTGAAAATGGTTTTTTCACGCTCGATCAACTGGGGATCAAGATCTTCCACCGTCAGGGATTGCGGAGCCGTTGCCGCCACATGCATGGCGATATGCTTGGCCAAGGGCGCCAAAACATCTTCCGAAGCACTTGATTGCAGCGCCACAAGAACGCCGATCTTGCCAATACCATCGGAAACCGCGCCATGGACATAGCTGCCCACATAGCCTTCGGAGACTTCAAGTGCAACAGCGCGCCGGAAGGACATATTCTCGCCAATCGTGGCGATCAGATGTGTGACCTGCTCTTCCACTGTGCGGCCTGCCCCCGGGAAATCGCTGGCTTTGATAGCATCCACATCGGAGCCCGCAGCAAGCGCAATTTTGGCAACTTCGCTCACAAAGCCCTGGAACTGGTCGTTACGGGCAACGAAATCGGTTTCCGAGTTCACTTCAACCATTGCACCGCGCGTGCCGTTTGTGACAACGCCGATCAGGCCTTCAGAGGCCACGCGACCGGATTTCTTGGCAGCGGCCGCCAGACCTTTTTTGCGCAGCCAATCAATGGCGGCTTCTACATCGCCGTCATTTTCACCCAGCGCTTTTTTGCAATCCATCATGCCCGCACCGGTTTTGGTGCGAAGCTCTTTCACCATTGCAGCTGTAATTCCAGCCATGTTCTCTTCCTCGAGTCTTATCCTGATAGGGTCGAAGGGGCGGCACGGTTTTCATGCGCGCCCCGAATGGAGCCTTATTCGGCGCTTGCCGGAGCAGCATTTTCTTCGGAAGGCTGCGCGCTTTCGATAAGGGCTTCTTCAACCGGCGCTTCATCCATGGCGCCAATATCGGCCCCGCTTGCACCAAGCTGCTCGGAAATCCCATCAAGGATGGAAAGGGCCATCAGGTCGCAATAAAGTTTGATGGCGCGGGTGGCATCATCATTCCCGGGAACAGGGAAAGACACACCATCGGGATTGGAATTGGTATCAACCACAGCCACCACGGGGATGCCAAGGCGATTGGCTTCCTGAATGGCAATTTCTTCACGATTGGTATCGATGATGAAAATGAGATCAGGCAAACCACCCATATCGCGGATACCGCCCAAAGACAGCTCGAGCTTATCGCGCTGGCGGGTCAATTGCAGGCGTTCTTTCTTGGTGAAGCCGGTGGTCGTATCGGCCAAACGCTCATCAAGTTGCTTCAAACGCTTGATCGACTGGGAAATGGTCCGCCAGTTGGTCAGCATGCCGCCAAGCCAACGGTGGTTCACATAATATTGCCCGGAGCGACGGGCCGCATCGGCCACGATCGGGGATGCCTGACGCTTGGTGCCAACGAAAAGCACGCGGCCGCCACCGGCGACAACATCGCGGACTTCTTTCATTGCACGGGCAAGCAGGGGAACGGTTTTCGACAGATCAACGACATGAATGCCGTTACGATCACCGAAAATATACGGCCCCATCTTGGGATTCCAACGATGGGTTTGATGGCCGAAATGAACGCCAGCTTCCAAAAGCTGACGCATGCTGAATTCTGGCAGCGCCATAGGTCTCTCTCCTTTACCGGTTCGTCCTCCATGAGCCAAAATATCTCTGAACATTCAGAAACACCGGATGGCGGGAAATGACCTGCGGGTCACCCTGCCTTGCGGCCCATGTGTGGAATAAGCGTGGCCTATATCGGTCCGCCTCGGATTGCAAGGGAAATCGCACCAATGAAGGGCCGTTCTGTCACAATCCGATACCGACAACTTATCCCCAGAGTTCACAGCTGTGGATAAGAATAACGGGGACAAAGCGCAAAAGGGCTCAATTTATCTTCACTGTTTCGATGCTTCATGGCATCTGTCATGTCTATGACCGAATATACTCAAAACATGACCCACAGTGACGCACGAGACAGCGCCGCTGATGACACATTGGATTATCGCCGGCCTCCCAGCAATCTGGAGGTCGAGCAAGCGCTGCTTGGCGCCATGCTGGTAAACAATGAAGCCGCCGAACAGGTGCGCGAATATCTGCATCCGGAACATTTTTTTGAACCGGTGCATGGGCGCATCTATGAAATGATTCTGCGGCTCATTGACCGCGATCATACGGCAGACCCCATCAAGCTGCGGCCATTTTTCGATAAAGATGAAGCCCTTGCCGATATGGGCGGCGGCGCGTATCTGGCGCGTCTGGCCGCATCGGCCGCCACCATCATCAATGCGGTGGATTATGGCCGCACCTTGCGGGATCTGGCGCTTCGCCGCTCATTGATTTCAGTCGGCAACGAAATGGTGGTCAGTGCTTATGACGCCGACCCTGCGGATTCGGGCGAAGGGCAATTGGAGGCGGCGGAATCGAAACTGTTCGATCTGGCGCAAACCGGAAGTGCCGGCACCTCTTTCACGCCTTTCCGGACCGCTGTTTATAAAGCCCTGGAAGCGGCGGAAGCCGCGTATAAAGATCCGGATAAAATTTCCGGCGTGTCCACAGGGCTGAAAGCTTTGGATGCGCAAATTGGCGGCCTGCATCCCACCGACTTGCTGATCCTGGCCGGGCGTCCGGCCATGGGGAAAACCTCGCTGGCAACCAATATCGCCTTCAATGCTGCCAAACGCTGGCTTGATGATAGGGAAGCCGGGGTGGATATGAAGCGCACACGCGGTGCGGCGGTGGCCTTTTTCTCGTTGGAAATGTCGGCGGATCAGCTTGCAGCCCGTGTGGTTGCCGACCGCGCCAATATCAAATCCGAAGAAATGCGCCGGGGCCGTTTGACCGATTCCCAATTTGAAGATCTGGCCCGCGCCGTGCGGGATATCGAAAATTTGCCGCTTTATGTGGATGATACCGCCGCCCTTTCCATTGCCGGGGTTTACACCCGTGCGCGGCGATTGAAGCGGCTGCACAATATCGGTCTGGTGATTGTCGATTATCTGCAACTTCTAAGCGGCTCGACCCGATCGGAAAGCCGGGTACAGGAAATCTCGGAGATCACCCGTGGCCTGAAGGCCTTGGCGAAAAAGCTGGAGGTGCCGGTGATGGCGCTGTCTCAGCTTAGCCGTACAGTGGAAAGCCGCGAAAACAAACGCCCACAGCTTTCGGATTTGCGTGAATCCGGCTCCATTGAGCAGGATGCTGATATCGTGATGTTCGTCTATCGTGATGAATATTATAAAGAGCAGCAAAAGCCCGATGAGGGCGATGAGAAAAAATTCGCCGAATGGGTGGATATGATGGAGCGGTCACGGGGATTGGCCGAGGTGATCGTGGGCAAACAAAGACATGGCCCCACCGGCACCGTGCGCCTGCGCTTTGCCAAGGAAACCACGCGCTTCACCGATGAAGCGGTTCCCGAATATACCGCCGACAGATTTGAATAAGGATAGCATGCTGCACAAAAAAGGCACGCTTGCGTGAATTGACCCATGCCAAGCGGTCCTCTAAGGTCGCGCGCACTTATGATCGAATTCTGTCCGCATGTCGGCCCTATCTTCGGATTTTTACGGCTTATGTATCTTATCTCTGTCGCCAGGTCTGGCCTTTCATTCAATGGCTTGCACCGCACACTTCATGAAAAGGATGTGCTGTGAATTTTTTTGCCACTGTTGGTCGCTTCACTCTTGAAGCGCTGGCGGCATTGGGCCGTCTTGCCATTTTCGCCGCCAATTCGGTCCGTCATGTGCTGCAACCGCCGTTCTTTTTGAAGAATATCGGCCAACAAATGATGGTCATCGGATATTATTCCTTACCTGTTGTGGGGCTGACCGCCTTATTCACCGGCGCCGCTTTGGCCCAGCAAATCTATGTTGGCTCCGAGCGATTCAATGCTGAAAGCACCATGGCGGCCGTTGTGGTGATCGCCATTGTGCGCGAGCTTGGGCCGGTATTGGGGGGGCTGATGGTCGCGGGGCGGGTATCGTCTGCCATGGCCGCCGAAATCGGCACCATGCGGGTGACGGAACAGATCGACGCTTTGGTGACACTCTCCACCGATCCCTATAAATATCTGGTGGTGCCGCGCCTTCTGGCCGGGCTCGTCACCCTGCCCCTTCTGGTGATCGTTGCCAATACCATCGGCGTGTTCGGCGGTTTTCTGGTGGCGACACAACGGCTTGGCTTTAATCCGGGTAATTATCTGGTGGCCACCATGAATTTTCTGGAAACCACCGACATTGTATCGTCCTTGGTAAAAGCCGGGGTTTTCGGGGTGATCATTTCGCTGATGGGCTGTTATCACGGCTATCATTCTTCCGGTGGCGCGCAAGGCGTGGGACGGGCCACCACCAATGCGGTTGTGTCGGCCTTTATCCTGATTTTGCTGGCCAATCTGATCATCACCATCACGGTGTTTCAATCATGACGCAAACTCCCAAAATTGAATTAGCCGGTGTCAAAAAGCGCTTTGGCTCCAAAGTGGTTCTGGATGGTGTCGATCTGACGGTCCTCAAAGGCGAAAGCCTTGTGGTCATTGGCGGATCGGGCACCGGAAAATCCGTTTTGCTAAAATGTATTCTGGGGCTTTTGCGCCCGGAAAGCGGCATGATCCGTATTGATGGCAAAGATGTGCTTCGCCAGTCCCATAAGGAACGCAAAGCCCAAATGGCCAAATTCGGGATGCTGTTCCAAGGGGCGGCGCTGTTCGATTCCCTGCCCGTCTGGGAAAATGTGTCCTTCGGCTTGATGAAGGCACGCGGCATGAAGCGCAATGAAGCCAAAGAGATCGCCATTGAAAAGCTGCAGCGGGTTGGCCTTGCTGCGGATGTGGCCAATTTGCACCCCGATGAACTGTCCGGCGGGATGAAAAAGCGGGTGGGATTGGCGCGGGCCATTGCCACCGAACCGGACATTATCTTTTTTGACGAGCCAACCACCGGGCTTGATCCCATCATGGCCGATGTGATCAATGATCTGATTGTCGAATGTGTAAGGGATCTGGGGGTCACCACCGTTACCATTACCCATGATATGGCCAGTGCGCGGAAAATCGCCGATCAGGTGGCCATGCTTTATCAGGGCAAGATCATCTGGCAAGGCGCCAAGGAACAGGTGGATAACAGCAACAACGCCTATGTGGATCAATTCATCCACGGGCGCGCTGATGGACCGATCAAAATGGCTGTTCGGTCGGCCTAGGGCGGCGGCTTCGATTGATTTCCCCTCTCGCCGGATAAAGTGCTGCGATTGGCCAAAATACACTTGCGATATAAGAACAAAACGCTAACATCCAGACTATGGCGAAAACACAGACACAATTTATCTGCCAATCTTGCGGGGCGGTTTATCGCAAATGGCAAGGTCGCTGCGACGATTGCGGCGAATGGAACTCCATCACGGAAGAAGTCAGCCTTGGTGCATCCGGGCGGCCCAAAGGTCTGGGCGGCAGCCGGGGGCGCAAAGTGGATCTGGTGGATCTTGGCCAACCGGCGGACAATCCGCCCCGCCTGCAAAGCGGTCTGGCGGAATTCGATCGCGCTACGGGCGGCGGTCTTGTGCCGGGCTCGGCGCTGCTGATCGGCGGAGATCCGGGAATCGGCAAATCCACATTATTGTTGCAAGCCATGGCGGCGCTTTCCAATGCCGGACATTCTTGCGTCTATATTTCTGGCGAAGAAGCCACGGCACAGGTGCAGATGCGCGCCGATCGTTTGGGGCTGAGCAAAGCGCCATTGGCTTTGGGCGCGGCCACCAATTTGCGGGATATCCTTACCACCGTGGATGGGGCCAAACCGCCTGCGGTGCTTGTGATCGATTCCATCCAGACCGTGTTTGTGGATAGCCTCGATTCAGCCCCTGGCACCGTGGCGCAAGTGCGGGCATGTGCTGCGGAATTGATCTCCTTTGCCAAATCCCGCGGCACGATCATATTGATTGTCGGCCATGTGACCAAAGACGGCCAGATCGCCGGCCCCCGCGTTTTGGAGCATATGGTTGATACGGTGCTCTATTTTGAAGGCGAACGCGGCCACCAATATCGCATTTTAAGAAGCGTCAAGAACCGCTTTGGCGGCACCGATGAAATTGGCGTTTTTGAAATGACCGGCATGGGCTTGGCCGAAGTATCCAACCCTTCCCAACTGTTCTTATCGGACCGATCGGCCGAAGTGGCGGGGTCGGCTGTGTTTGCGGGAATTGAAGGATCGCGCCCCGTTCTGGTGGAAATCCAAGCGCTGGTGGCGGCCAGTTCGGCGGCCAATCCGCGCCGTGCCGTTGTGGGCTGGGATTCCGGTCGCTTGGCCATGGTCCTGGCGGTTTTGGATGCCCGATGCGGCCTTGGGCTGTCCTCTTCGGATATTTATCTCAATGTGGCAGGCGGCTTAAAGGTGGGGGAACCTGCGGCGGATTTGGCCGTTGCCGCTGCCCTTGTATCGTCACTTTCCGGTGTTCCTGTCCCCGCTGAAACCGTTATTTTCGGGGAAATCAGCCTATCGGGCGATGTCCGCCCCGTTACACAGGCAGAAGCCCGGCTGAAAGAAGCTGCCAAGCTTGGCTTTTCCCGCGCTTTGGTGCCAGCCAACACCAAAGCCGGTGGCAATAATCTAAAGCTGAACAGCTGTGGGCGATTGCAAGATCTGGTGTCGGTGTTTGCAGACGGTGAAATGGTGTAAGCTTATGAACTGGCATCGGCGGCTAAATGGGTGCCAGAACAGAATTATGCGTTAGTCTGTGCCATCGGGGCCGGCCAGTCCGGCATGTTTATTGATCTCCGCGAGGAAGAGCATGAGCGAAAGTTTGACAGCCTTTGATGTGATTGTACTGCTGTTTGTGGGCGGTACGGTGCTCTATGCGGTGTTTCGCGGCTTTACCACCATGTTATTAACGGTTGTCGCATGGTTCGGAGCGGTGGTGATCACGCTTTATGGCATGCCCTATGCGTCCGGTTTTGCCCGCGATTGGATCACGCCGGCCACATTGGCGGATTTCATCGCCCTGCCCTTATTGTTTATTGTCAGTCTGGTGCTTTTAAAATTGATCGCCGGATTTATCGGATCAAAGGTGCGCTCAGGCCCTGCCGGTTTTCTCGATCGATCCCTGGGGGCGGCTTTGGGGCTGTTTTTGGGGGCTGTTCTGGTGTCTGCCACATATTTGTTCTTTTCGTCTGTTGTGGGGGAAAAACGCTATCCCCAATGGGTGCAAGATGCGCGATTGAAACCCTTGGTGGCTTATGGGGCAAGCATGCTTGCCAAAACCGGGCCGGATATATTCCGCGCGGTAAAAGACGATCCGACCGGCGATGCGCTGCTGGATCAGATGCGGGAAAGCTATGATCAGTCAAAAGACCGGCTGCGCGATGCAGCCGAGCCCGCCTATGAAGAGGCACAGCGGCGTTTGATGAATCAAAAATTCGAAGAACTTTTGAAAACAAAAGAACAAAATGAGGAAGATGGCGGCGACTGATCGGCCATATGGGGAAAACACCTTTCCACAAGCGCACTCAAAAGCTATATGAAGGCAGACTTTGGACCCTCCAACCAAATCAGGGGCCGCACCGGACATGAGCCACCAATCGCAATGTCGTCCGCTTTCTACGCATCCTTTCGATGATGATAAGCTCCATGAAGAATGTGGCGTTTTCGGAATTTATGGCACAGAAGATGCCGCCGCTCATTCCGTTTTAGGGCTGCACGCCTTGCAGCATCGCGGGCAAGAAGCCGCCGGTATCACCGCATTCGATGGCAAGCAATTTGTCACCCAGCGACAATTGGGCCTTGTGGCCGATAATTTCACCAGTGAAAAGCTGATCGGAACCTTGAAGGGCGACGCGGCCATTGGCCATGTGCGCTATTCCACGGCGGGTGGCAGTTCCATACGCAACGTGCAGCCCTTGTTCGCGGATCTGGCAACAGGCGGCTTTGCCGTTTCCCATAATGGCAATCTCACCAATGCGTGGCATTTGCGCCGCCAGCTCGTAAAGCATGGCTCTATTTTCCAATCCACATCCGATAGCGAAGTCATCATTCATCTTGTGGCCACCTCGGGCTGTCATACCTTATTGGACAAATTGATCGATGCCCTCCACAAGATTGAAGGGGCTTATTCTCTTGTCACCCTTACCCGCGAAGGGCTTATGGGGGTGCGCGATCCATTGGGTGTACGGCCTTTGGTGCTGGGGAAACTGGGCGATGCCTATATCCTGTGCTCGGAAACCTGTGCGCTGGATATTTTGGGCGCCCGCTATGAACGCGATGTGGAACCGGGCGAAATTGTCATCATCAATAATAATGCCGGGGTGCCAACAATCCGTTCTATCAAACCGTTCGAGCAGTGCAATCCGCGCCCTTGTATCTTCGAGCATGTCTATTTTGCCCGCCCCGACAGCCTTGTGGATGGTCTGTCCGTTTATGATGTGCGTAAGCGCATTGGCGCGGAACTGGCCCGCGAAGCGGCTGTTGACGCGGATGTGGTGATCCCCGTCCCCGATTCAGGCGTTCCCGGAGCCATCGGCTATGCAGCCGAATCCGGTATTCCCTTTGAATTAGGGATTATTCGCAATCACTATGTGGGCCGTACCTTCATCGAACCATCGGACCAAATCCGCCATTTGGGTGTCCGTCTCAAACACAATGCCAATCGCTGGCAGATTGATGGAAAGCGCATCATTTTGGTGGATGATTCCATCGTGCGTGGCACCACATCCTTGAAGATTGTCGATATGATGCGGCAAGCGGGCGCGCGCGAAGTGCATATGCGCATCGCCAGCCCCCCAACCCGACATAGCTGCTTTTATGGTGTCGATACGCCGGAACGGTCAAAGCTGTTGGCTGCCCGTATGGATATCGACGAGATGTGTCGCTATATCCATGCGGACAGTTTGGCCTTTGTCTCCATTGATGGGCTTTACCGCGCCTGCCAGCAGGAAAATGGCCGGCAAATGGACCGGCCAAGCTATTGTGACGCCTGCTTTACGGGCGATTATCCGACGCATTTGACTGATCAAGATCAAGAGCCCGATTTAAAACAAAGGGCAGAAATCACCGCTTTAAACTAACGGGAATATCTTTATGGGACGATTGACAGGCCGCCTTGCCGTAGTCACTGGCGCTTCGCGGGGTATTGGATATGCCGTGGCCAAGGCGCTGGCATCGGAAGGGGCGCATATTATTGCCATTGCCCGCCCCCGCAGCGTTGGCGCTTTGGAAGAACTGGACGATGACATCCGCGCTTTGGGCGGGGAAGCCACCCTGACGCCGGTGGACCTGACCGATTATGACGCCATCGACCGGCTGGGTGCCGCCATTTATGAACGCTGGGGAAAATTGGATATTTTGGTGGGCAATGCAGGCTTGCTGGGATCGCTTTCCCCCCTTGGGCATTTGGATATCAAGGAATGGAACAAGGTGATGGCGGTGAATGTGACAGCCAATTGGCGGCTGATCCGCAGCCTTGATCCGCTATTGCGCCAATCCGATGCCGGACGGGCCCTGTTTGTAACCTCTGGGGCGGCCCATAAAGCGGTTCCTTATTGGGGGCTTTATGCCACCAGCAAAGCCGCTTTGGAAAAAATGGCCGAAATTTATGCGGCAGAATGTGCAAAAACCAATGTTCGGGTGAATCTGATCAATCCCGGCCCCATCCGCACCGGCATGCGCGCCAAAGCCTTCCCCGGAGAAGATCCGGATATTTTGGCAAAGCCCGCCGATATTGCACCGCTTTTCGTGGAAATGGCCTGCCCGGATTATACGAAAAACGGCACAATCGTTCATTATAAGGATTGGGCCAAAGCCTCTTAAGCGTCGTTGCTGCTGGCGGCGAATATATACGGACCACCGGCTTTTAAGGCGCGTTTAAAGGCCGGGCGGGCATGAATACGTTTCAAATAAGCGGCAATATGGGGATAGCTGCCAAGGCCTGTGCTGCTGGCGGCGATTTCCCCAATAAAGCTGAGCATGAAATCAGCGGCGCTGAGCCTGTCGCCCATGATCCAGTCTTTCCCCTCAAGGGCCTGATTCAAATAGCCCAGCATCTTGTCCATCTCGCCCGCGATGCGCGGCTGTAAAGGGGCTGCAGCCTCACCCAGTTTTCCACAATAAAGTCCCAGCAAAAATGGCAGCATGGCCGAGCCCTCGGCAAAATGCATCCATTGCTGATGCTCCCAATAGGCCGCGCTGTTTTGAGGTGGGGTCAGAGCGCCCTTGCCATAAAGCTGCGTCAAATAATCCACAATGGCACCGGATTCTGCGATCACCGTGCCATTATCCACAATAACCGGCGATTTCCCCAGCGGATGAATGGCGGCCAGTTCAATTGGTGCAAAGCGGGTTTGCGCATCACGTTCATAGCGCACCACTTCATAATGAACACCCAGTTCTTCCAGCAGCCACAAAATGCGTTGCGAGCGGGAATCGCTTAAATGATGAAGCGTAATCATATGTGCCTGACCTTTTATGATTTTGAGGGAAGGTTTTTGGGAAGATTTCTGGAAATGCCAAGCATCATGCGCGCTTATGCACGTGCCCGCAAGGCAGCATCCAGCGCCAAACGGCCCCACTCTTCCATATCATCCGCATCGTCCAAAACACTTTCCGGTGCCTGATAATAAGACATGGTTGCAAAGGTGCCGTCCTTCTTGGGATAGTGAAATGCCTTTAGATCTTCGGCTTCAAACCGGTCGCGGTTTTCATCATCCACTTTCAAATAGAGCGCATCATCAATGGCGATGGCAAAAAACAGATCATCGCAATAAAAGCCAACGCCGCCAAACATGCGCTTGCTGCGAATGATGCCCAAAGGCTCCATCCGTTCTTTCAACAGCTCTAAAAACTCCGATGAAACGGCCATAATGCGCCTGTCGTTCTAGGATGCCGGGGGTAAATGAATGGTCAAACCATCAAGCTCGGGGCTGACAGTGATCTGGCACCCCAAGCGAGATGTTGCGGTAACATTGGGGGCAAGATCCAGCAGATCATCTTCATCGGCGCCCATTTGTGGCAGGCGGGCAAAATCCGCCTCGGAAAAAATCATATGACAGGTGGAACAGGCCAGATTGCCGCCGCATGCGCCTTCCACATCGATGCCTTCAAAATGCGCCAGCTTCATCAGCGATATGCCAATGGGGGCGTTCACAGTCCGGCTTTCCTTGCCGTCGCTGGAAACGAAGGTGAGTGTTACCATGCGCCTACCCATGTTCCTACTTGTCCCACCCCAGTTCCGTAAGGGCTGTGATAACCGTTCGAGCGGCGAAATCAATGTCTTCCGGCGTGGTGAAGCGCCCGATTCCGAAACGGATGGAGGACAAGGCATCTTTGCGGCTGCGGCCAATGGCTTCCAATACATAGGACGGGCCAGAAGTGGCCGAGGCACAGGCCGCCCCCGACGACACAGCCAGATCGCGTAACGAGGATAATAAAAGGTCCCCGTCCACCCCGGGAAAGCTGAGATTGATATTGCCCCAAAAACGCGCGTGGCGATCACCGTTCAAAATCACCTGCGGGAACGCCTGTTCAATGGGATCAAGAAAGCGCTTGGCCAAATGATCGATATGCGCTTGATCGGCCTGCATCCGGGTTTTGGCTATGCTGGCAGCCTGCCCCAGTCCCACACATAAAGCCGGAGACAAGGTTCCGGAGCGCACGCCCCCTTCCTGCCCACCACCCGACATTTGCGGCACAAAGCGCACCCGTGGCCGCGCCCGACGCAGATAAATGGCCCCGATACCCTTGGGACCATAAATTTTATGGCCCGAAATACTCATCAAATCGATATTCATCCCGTCCACATCCAGCGGGATTTTTCCATATGCCTGCGCCGCATCACAATGGAAATAGACCCCGGCCTTGCGGCACAGCGCCCCGATCTCGGCCACCGGTTGGATCACGCCAATTTCATTATTGACCGCCATCACAGACACAAGCGCCGTATCGTCGCTTAATGCCTGAGCCAAAAGATCCAGATCGATAAGCCCATCGGGTTTCACCGGCAACCAGGTGATCCGCGCTCCATGGCGGGCGGCGGCCTGCGCGGATTCCACCACGCATTTATGCTCTGTCACCGGTATGATCAGATGAGGTTTTTGCGTGCTTAACGCCTCCATCACACCTTTGATGGCCAAATTATTGGATTCCGTTGCTCCCGATGTGAAGAAAACCGATTTTGCATCTGCATTGATAAGCCCGGCTACAGATTTACGCGCTTCTTCAACCGCGGCCTCTGCCTCCCACCCATAGCGATGGGTGCTGGAATGAGGATTACCAAAGCCCTCGACAAACCAGCGTTGCATGGCTGTGAACACCTTGGGGTCCAGGGGCGTGGTGGCCTGATAGTCCATATAGACAGGGGTTTTGGGTGCCATGATACCATCTCTTTGCGTGAAAGATTAAACCAAAGTCCCCAACCGGCGTTGACTGCGCTGGTAAAGCCTGCACCAGCAAGATACAAAACGCGCCACATCTGCATCGCTGGTGTTGCGGCCAAGGCTAACGCGGATCACTTGGCTGGAAAGCGTATCATCACAGCCCATCGCCTTGAGCACATGGCTTGCCCGCACCTTTCCCGATGAACAAGCAGAGCCGGAACTGATGGCGATCCCTTCAAGGTCAAAGGTCATCACCTGCGTTTCTGCCGACATGCCGGGCATATATATGGCGCTGGTATTGGCAATACGCGGCACCGATTGCCCGAAAACAAGAGCATCCGGTGCATTTTCAATGATGGCCGCTTCCAGATCATTGCGGCGTTTTTCAATGGCGCTATTTGTGTCAAGATGCGCCAAGGCTTCACGGGCCGCTGCGCCAAAGCTGGCAATGCCGGGAAGGTTTTCCGTGCCGGACCGCCGCCCTAATTCCTGCCCGCCACCAACCGCTTGCGCCGCAATCGCAAGGCCGGGGCGCACCCATAAGGCTCCCACGCCCTTCATGGCACCAAGTTTATGCCCCGAAAGGCTGATGCAATCCGCACCCAAGGCCATGCAATCAAGGGCAATACGCCCTGCTGCCTGCACCGCATCACAATGCAGCACCCCACCAGAAGCCTGCACTTTCTCGGCAATATCGGCAATAGGTTGAATGATGCCGGTTTCATTATTGGCCAGCATGATCGAAACAATGGCCGGCTCTGACGATTGCGCCAAAAGCTCCTCAAGGGCTGCGAGGTCTACCACCCCAGTGGTATGCACCGGACATATCTGCACATTTGAATTTATCGCACGTGCTGAAGCCAGAACGCTGTCATGCTCGATGGCGGAAACAATCAGCCGCCGATATGTTTTCGACCCGGCATAAAGCCCCTTGAGGGCAAGACCATTGGCTTCCGTCCCGCCAGATGTAAAAACGATATCGCGCGGTCGGGCAGCCAGAAGGCTTGCCACCTCTGCACGGGCATTTTCAACCAACGCCTTTGCCGCGCGCCCTTCCTGATGCACGGATGACGGATTGCCCATAAGCATCATGGCATCCAAAGCAGCGGCCCGCGCCGCAGCTGTAACCGGAGCAGTGGCGTTATAATCAAGATAGAGGCGATCTTTTGTCATGGGTTTGAAATGGCACGCCCATGGCCATATTTCAAAGGCAAATATCCGATTTCAGTGACAAAATAAGCCGATTACTTGCGCAGGGGCTGTTTGGGGCTATATAAAGGCCTGATCAGGGGCATTTGCCCCTTTGCCCGGAATTTTGGGGCGATTCCCCGAATTAGCCCCTACTGGAGAGAGTCCACCCCCTTATGCCTGACGTGATTTTTAACGGCCCCGAAGGCCGTCTTGAAGGCCGTTACCAGCCCGGTAAAACCCCCAATGCCCCGGTTGCGTTGATTTTGCATCCTCATCCGCAATTTGGCGGCACCATGAACAATAAAGTGGTGTACCACCTGTTTCATGCCTTTGCCCAACGCGGTTTTGCAACGCTGCGCTTCAATTTCCGAGGCGTAGGCCGGTCGCAAGGCGAATTCGACAATGGCATTGGCGAACTATCTGATGCCGCGGCCGCGCTGGATTGGCTGCAAACCTTCAACACCGATGCCCCCGCCACTTGGGTTGCCGGCTTTTCCTTCGGGGCATGGATTTCCATGCAATTGCTGATGCGTCGTCCTGAAATTCAGGGCTTTATTTCTGTTGCCCCCCCTGCGGATAAATATGATTTCACGTTCCTGGCCCCTTGCCCGTCCTCGGGCCTTATGGTTCAGGGCACGGCAGATGATATCGTCGCACCGGCTTCGGTACAAAAGCTGATTGAAAAACTGAAACAGCAAAAAGCCATCACCATCGATCAATCCATCATCGAAGGTGGCGACCATTTCTTCGAAGGAAAACTGGAAGAAATGATCGGCGAGGTGAACGCCTATCTCGACAAGCGCCTAGGCTGAATAAAACCATTATCATCCGGGGGATAGCCAATGCCCCCGGATGGCCTTTCATTCTTTATTTCAGACGCGGTCTGAAAAGCTGCCCGCCAGTTACGGGTTTTGAAACGCCGGTGGTGCCGGGCCAACTTAGTGGCAGATTTTCAACGCTGCGCACCGCCAGATAGGCGAAGGCTTCGGCCTCTAAAAAATCACCATTCCAGCCAAGGCTTTCCACCGTCGTCACATGCCCATGAAGCTGCTGACGCAAGCCGTCCATCAGTGTTTCGTTAAAGCGTCCTCCGCCGGTAACATACCAGCATTGCGGCGGTCTGGGGAAATGCTCTTGGGCCGCCTTGATGGCCTCAAGCGTGAAAGCGGTCAATGTTGCGGCCCCGTCTTCCGTGGATAATCCGCGCACCCCTTCCGATGCGAAGGCATCCCGATCCAAAGATTTTGGCGGATTTTGCATGAAAAACGAATCCGACATCAATTGCAGGACGATATTTTCATCCACATCTCCGGCTCCGGCGATCTTCCCGCCTTCATCAAAGGCGTATCCTGTTTCGGCAAGAATCCAATCGTCGATCAGGGCATTTCCGGGGCCGCAATCAAAAGACAAAAGCGGTTCTTCATCTGCCCCGATCCATGTGACATTGGATACCCCGCCAATATTGAGAACCACAGCCGGGCAGCAGCGGTCATCATTGCTCAGTCGGGCTTTATGATAAGCGGGTGCCAAAGGCGCACCCTCTCCGCCTTGGGCCACATCATTGCTCCTGAAATCACCCACCACCGCAATTCCTGTAGTGTCACAAAGAGCTTGGCCATCACCCAATTGCCATGTCAATTGCTGCTGGGGGGCATGATAAACCGTATGACCGTGAAAGCCGATAAGGTCGATAGCTTCGGGGTTTAGAACAGCTTTTTCTATCAATGCATCAACGGCTTTGGCATGAAAATCCGTAAGGGATTTTTCAACATCACGCAGATCTGCTGCGGCTTCCATTCCATAAAGACGGGCTTTTTCCACAGCCTGTGCCAATTGCGCACGAAAGGCAGAATCATAAGGCAAAAAAAGCGTTTCCCCCGGCTCGACAAAATGACGGCCATCGGTCCGGACAAGAGCCGCATCAATCCCATCGCGGGAGGTGCCGCTCATTAATCCAAGAGCCAGATAAGGCTTCGCCCTGCCTGCTCTGTCTGCCATGTGATGTCCTTTCATTGCCTCGGGGCTGCAGACCATGTTAGATGGCTGCACGTTTTTTACCCCCACAATATTTGGCAAGATCGACACCCGATGGCGAGTTTTAAATCAGATCTCATGCGCGTTCTTGATGAACGTGGCTTTTTGTTTCAGGCAACCGATGCCGAAGCCCTTGATGCCTTGGCGCAAAAACAAATACTGCCGTGCTATATCGGCTTTGATTGCACCGCCCCTTCTTTGCATGTTGGGTCGCTGGTGCAGATCATGATGCTGCGCTGGGTGCAGAAAACCGGGCATAAGCCCATCGCTTTGATGGGCGGTGGCACCACCCGTATCGGTGACCCCACAGGCCGCGATGATGCCCGAAAACTGCTGACGGATGATGATATCGCCCGGAATATGGCAGGGATCAAAACCATCTTCTCCCGGTTGATTGATTTCAATGACAGTGAAACCGGCGGCATCATGGTGAACAATGCCGATTGGCTGGATGGCTTGGAATATGTACCCTTCCTGCGCGATGTGGGCCGCCATTTCACCATCAACCGTATGCTGACTTTCGATTCGGTAAAGCTGCGGCTGGAACGTGAAACCCCCATGACGTTCCTCGAATTCAATTATATGATCTTGCAAGCCTATGATTTCGTTGAATTGGCCCGCCGATATGGCTGCCGTGTGCAGCTTGGCGGCTCGGATCAATGGGGCAATATCATCAATGGGATCGAGCTTGGCCGCCGCATGGAAGGCCGGGAATTGCTGGGCTTTACCAGCCCGCTAATCACCAAATCCGATGGCTCGAAAATGGGCAAAACGGCCTCTGGTGCTGTATGGCTGAATGAAGAAGCCCTGCCCGCCTATGATTATTATCAATTCTGGCGCAACACGCCGGATGCGGATGTGGGGCGGTTTTTGCGTCTGTTCACGGAATTGGATCTTGGTGAAATTGCCAAATTGGAAGCCTTGAACGGCGCAGAAATCAACGAGGCCAAGAAAATCCTCGCCTTTGAAGCAACCCGCTTGGCGCGCGGGGAAGAGGCCGCAAAGCAGGCTGGCAAAACAGCGACAGAAACCTTTGAACAAGGGGCAAGCTCGCAAGGATTGCCAACCGTGCATATTGATGGGGCACGCGTTGATACGGGCTTGGGCGTGCTTGATCTATTTGTGGATGCGGGTCTTGCTGCATCCCGCAAAGAAGTGCGGCGCTTGATTGCGCAAAATGGGGCGCGCCTCAATGATGTGCCGATTTCCGACGAAGCCTATCAGATCACGGCATCGGATTTCGATGGCGATGTGGTGAAATTATCGGCAGGAAAAAAGCGCCATGCTTTGGTGATGAAGTCCTGACATAAGCGTATAAAATACCCATATTATCAATGAAATAAAGGCGGCTCTTCCAAATCCGCATCAAGGCCTTCATCAGACTCAATATCGGGTTCTGGTGAAGGCTCTTCTTCATCTGGCTCTACCTTATCCAGGGTGCCTTTGCTGCCTTCAAAGGGCTTCCTTAAAATCCCCGGAATAATGGCCGTGAGCGCATTCACAGAAATTGTGGGGTCGGCCACCCTCCCCTTGATCCGGTAAGAGAGCGCAAACATGCCGCCTCCCTTACCGCCGGTAAACAATCCCCCCAAGAGCGGAATATTTCCAAGCAACGCGTTCAAACGATAAGCGGGAACGATGATACCGTTCATATTCACCCGCTCCAGTTTTTCATCAATCTGGCCTTCAAGCGTCAGCCCAAGGCTTGGGCCACTGGCGCGCGCACCTTCAATATCCACAATGCCGTTGCTTAGGGTAAAAGGCACGCGCATCTGATTGAACAACAAGCCATTCTTGCCGATATATTGGTCAAGCTGACTTGCGGCGCCCTCTTCAATTGTGACATCCGAGGTTTCCCCTCGGACAATCCGGAAATTGCGAAGATCCGCCCGCCCTTTTGCGGCAAGAGGAGTGCCCGCTGCCGTTAATGTGGCATCCAGTGTAAAGGCCCCACCCTCGGCATTGTCAAACAGCCCCATGCCCGCCAAGACATACCCCGCATTTTGCGCTTCCAGCCCAAAGCTGCGTTCTTTTCCTTCACCCGCGCTGTCGAGCCGTAATTTTACGGCGTCATCCGCCCCCAATTCCGCATCCAGATGGAATTTGGCCCAGTTCATCCCTGTATGCCGGGCATCGATCCGTACATTGGAGAAGGTGATATCCGATAAGGACAAGACACTCTCGAAGTCTGCGGAAAAGACAATGGGCGGGCGGCCACCCATCGCCGGAGCACCGCTCGCTTCCAGCTTTTCCCCCAAAGTGGACAAGGCGGGGCGCAGATCAAACACAGGCCCTTTGATTTGGGCGGTAAAGCCATCATTCTGCGCCTTCAGATCGGCAGAAAGGCGGTTTTCACCCAGCACAATCTCGTCAAAACGCGCCGATTGAAAAACCCCGTCTTCATCAAATTGCATGGACCCGAACAAATGGTCGTTGGCAGCCTGAATTTTCATCTGGTTGATCAGCACCTTGCCATCTTGGGAGAGATCCAGATCAAATCCCATCGTGGCTTTGTTATCGGGTCGTTTTTCCCAGTCCATCAGCGCAAGGGAAAGGCGTGCCTTATCCAATGCCAGATCAATATGCCCCCGCTGAATATCCGGTCCACGGCCCATTAGCTGGATGCTGGCGGGAATCGGGCCTTCAAGATACGGATCGGGATCGAAAAGCAGAGCTTTCAGGCTTTCGGGCGTTAGCACCGTGGAAATATCAAAGCGCGAGGATAAGTCACCCGGTGGCGGGGAAAAGCGTTCATCCCAATCGATATGCAGGGATGCCGGACCCAAAGTGCCCGTACCGGATGCCTGCAACCCCTCACGGTCGATTTTGAGAGCAAGCTGCCCCTCGGTCAAAGGAGTGGCGGCAAAAATATCGGGCAACATCAAGTCGCCCACGGTGGCATCAATGGCAATGCCCACATCATTCAGCGAGAGACTTTTCACCAGTGGGAATGTCAAATAGGCAACAAGATCCCCTCTGCCGCTCAAACTATCGGGGTCAAGCCCAAAGGCTGTGGTGTACCCCAATGGTTCATAATCGATCAGCCGCAAGATTTGGGGAAGTGCCCCGGACATCTTCAGCTGGATATCAGCGGCAGTGGGTTCGGATTTTCCAAAGCCTGACAGTACCACTTGCGATCCCGCCACCGGAAGGCCATCGGCCTCTCCCCCTTCGATATGCAGGGTCAGCCCCCGATCCGTCAAACGGCCGCGCCCTTTGGCTCCTAAGATGGGCGGCATGGGGCGCAACACATGGGCGACCAATTGATCGAACTGAAAATCCAGTTGCAGCCCGGCTTTCTCGTCGGCATGTGCTTCTTCATCATGGAGAAACGTCAATTCCCCATTAGAAATCCGGCCGCTTTCCAAATTGCGTTCGATCCATTCGCGCCCGCCATTTGAAACCGTGCGGGGCCAATAATGGCTCAGATCATCCACACCAAGGGCAGAAAACCCACCTTTAAGGGCAATGAAGGACAGCCGGTCCTGCTGCGGGAAGATGGTGCCGGAAACAAACATTTCCGTATCGGCAAACCGGGCAGACAGGCCGGTTATTTCAAGCGCTCTTTGCGTACTATCGAACAAGACCGAAGTGGAAATTTCATCAAAAGGCCGGGGTTCCGGATACCAAGGGGCCAATGCCACCTGCCCTTTTTTGGCATGGGCATCCAGAAGAAATACCAAAGATCGGTCCGGTTTTGCCGATAGATCAATGCGCATATCGCCATCAAGCGGCATATCTATGCCAGCCAGAACAGGCAGGATATCCAGCCCGTCAACCAGCAAAGGCAATCGCAAGTCCGACAGCTTGACGTCAAGTTGTCGCCGGCCTTTCTGCCCAAACACCGTTGCATCAAAATCGAGCTGGCCCGCTTGAGAATCCCCTTGCGTCATCAAGGTGCCGCGCCCGGAAACATGCAGGGCCTGGGATTGGGCGCGGCGGAATTGCAGCTGCGTTTCCGGCATCAGCCAAGTGGTCCCCGAGGCGTCTTCCACCAAAGTGACATGAGCGCCATCCACGGCCACATGATCGAGGGTCGAAAAGGTTGAAGCCAGCGCATCGGGGGCTAAAAGCGCATTGATGATCTCGGTAAGCAAACCCGGTGCATCCAGTTCAAGATCAAGGGTGCTGTTGCCCGATGGTCCTTCCAACAGCGTTTCAATCGCTTTGGCCGACCAGCGAACGCGCACATCAGGCCGGGTGATCACGATTTGGGTCAGGCGCACTTGCCGCTTTAACAGGGCCTTTGCCTTCAACACCAGATAAACTCGTGGAAGACGGGCCTCATTGCCTTTGATATCATCCTTCAGTCCCGTCTTGTCCGCGGCACCATCCATATCCAGCGCCACATCGTTCAAAACGATCTCGAGCCGATTGGTTGACCTATCCCAATAAAGGCTGATTTTTGCAAAATCGAAGTCGATTCCGGGCATCAGATCGTCGGTATATTGAGAGAGGCGGCCAGCAAAAAGTTCTAAAGACAAGGGTTTCATGGCCAAGCGGGCAAGCAACAGGCCCGTTGCCAACACCACCAGGGCTGCCACGATACATATCAGATAGGCACAGCGTTTCAGCCAACGTCGCACGATTTTGTCCTTATCGCCCGTACAGAGTTTCCCCATCCTGCACATGTCTTGACCTCAAGAGAGGGGACCGCGCATTCTAATCGCTCTCGCCCATGGCTTTGCGTGTGGATTATGACGAGGATTGGGCATCACACATGAATAGTCTTCAAAAAAACAGGATACGCAATGTCAGGCATAGCACTGCCTTTTGATGTGGGCAAAGCGGCAGACGAATATGACGCACTTTTGAACGCCCAACTGACCGAAGAACAGTTAGACGCCCTGTGCACGCCCAAGGCCAAATCCTTGGTCTATGCACTGGCCGGAAACAGCCCGTATCTTGCGCGATCTTTGCATCTTGCGCCGGATATAATGGCCGATTTGATGCTGAAATCTGCCGATGCCCTGTTCGAGCAGGAAATGGAGGCTCTAGAAGCCTGTGACAGATCCATATCTATGGATCAGCTCATGACCCATTTACGTAAGTCTAAAATCCGTGTTTCATTTTTGATTGCGGCAGCAGATATCGGAAAATACTGGGGTCTTGAAGATGTTACCTCTGCCCTTTCGCGCTTTGCAGATCGCTGTATCAATCTGGCAGTAGAGCATCTTTTATCGCAACGGGTTGTACAAGGTGAGCTTGCATCATGGGAAAGCGAAACTGCGCTAAACCAGACAAACAATTCGGGATATTTCGTGCTCGCTATGGGGAAATTAGGGGCTTATGAGCTGAATTATTCCAGCGATATCGACCTGATCGTTCTCTATGATGAAGACGTGGTGCACTATACAGGCAAGCGCACGCTTTCCGATTGTATGATCAAAATGACGCGGGATCTGGTGACCATTCTGGAACGCCGCACTGCAGATGGCTATGTTTTCCGCACGGATTTGCGCTTGCGCCCGGACCCCGGTGCAACGCCACTGGCTTTGTCGGTGGGGGCCGCCGAATCTTATTATCAAAGCACCGCCCAAAGCTGGGAACGCGCCGCCATGATCAAAGCGCGGGTCTGCGCCGGAGATCATCGTGCCGGTGCCGCCTATCTGGAGCGCTTGCGTCCTTTCATCTGGCGCAGATCAATGGATTTTGCGGCCATAGAAGATATTCACGGTATCAAGAATCAAATCCACCGCCATCATCATCATGGAGCCTTCAAGCTGGCGGGGTTTGATGTGAAGCTGGGATATGGAGGCATCCGGGAGGTGGAATTTTACACGCAAATCCACCAATTGATCGCAGCGGGCCGCGAGCCTTTTCTCCGCATTCCCCAAACATTGGGGGCTTTGGATGCGCTTTTGGAGATGGGGCGCATCTCTGAACCCGTCCGTAATGATCTGGCGGCTGCTTATCGTTTTTTGCGTCAGCTTGAGCATCGCTTGCAGATGGTTGACGATGCCCAAACCCATGCCCTGCCCGAACAGGATGACGGACAAAAGCGCATTGCCTGTTTTGCCGGTTTCGACAGTGTCGAGGCATTGACACGCAGCTTGAAGGCGCATCTTGATCGGGTAAGCACCCATTATGACCAGCTTCTCCCCGATAGCCCGGATGGGAATACAACCCTTAATGAAGCGCAGCTTATTGCCTTGCTGGAACAACTTGGCTTTGAAGCACCAACCACGATGGCTGCGCTGATTGAAGGCTGGCGGCGGGGCCGCTATCGCTCTTTGCGTACAGCACGGGCACGCGGGCTTTTGGAAAAGACACTCAAGCCCTTATTGGAGGCTTTTTCCAAAACCGCACAGCCGGACCGCTCGCTCACACGGTTTGATAGCTTCTTGTCACAACTCCCTGCTGGCATTCAGCTTTTTTCATTATTCCATTCCAATCCATCACTGTTTCGTCTGATCGCCCGCATCATGGGGATCGCTCCGGCTCTGGCGGAAAATCTGGCCAAGCGTCCACAATTGGTTGATGCCTTGTTGGACCCCACCTTTTTCGCGCCGCTTCCATCCCGCGAAGAGCTGCGCGACGATTTGCGCCGCACATTAAAGCGGGCGCGGGATTATCAGGATGTTCTGGATATGGTGCGCCGCTGGACGGACGAGCGTAAATTCCAGCTTGGTGTGCAGGCGTTGGAGGCCATCTCTGATGTACGCGAAACCAGCCTGTCCATGACCGATCTTGCCGATGCGGTACTTGCCGAATTGTTGCCTTTGGTCGAAGCCGATTATCAAAAGCGCCACGGGACTTTCAAAGAAGGTGCCTTATGCATTGTTTCTATGGGAAAATTCGGTAGCCGGGAATTATCATTCGGATCGGATCTGGATCTCGTTTTTCTTTATTCCGTAGAGGAAGGGGCCACCCTTTCAAGCGGCCCCAAGGCCGTCAGTCCGTCGCGCTATTATAGTGGGCTTGGGCAGGCTTTGGTCACTGCCATTACGGTTCTCACTTTGGAAGGGCGCTTATGGGAGGTGGATACCCGCTTGCGCCCCTCTGGATCTGCAGGGCCATTGGTGGTGACCTTGCAAACCTTCGTCGATTATTACCGCGAAGCCGCCTGGACATGGGAACATATGGCGCTCACCCGCGCCCGTGTAACCGCAACACCCGACGATCTTGCGCAAAAGGTTCAGCAGGCCATTACCCGAACGCTGACCTCTGAGCGCGATCAAAAAGCCCTGCTGCCTGCCGTGGCTGAAATGCGGCAACGATTGGCGCAAGAATTTCCTGTTACCAACCCATGGAGCCTGAAGCATGTGCGGGGCGGGCTGATGGATCTGGAATTCATCGTGCAATATTTACTCCTGCGCGAAGGGGCGCGCCATCCACAAATCTTCACGCCTCGTCTGGATGATTGTCTTGATCACCTGGTCACGGCAAAGGCTCTTGATCCAGATGATGGACGGGTTCTCAAACAGGCCCATAGTTTGTATCACGCGGTACAAAGCCTGTTACGCTTGACCTTGGGCGATAATCCTGATGAAGACGGATTCGTACCGGAATTGCGGGCGGCCTTGGCGCGAGCGACGGCTTTTGAACGATTTGAGGATATGCGGCAATCCATGCTGGATATGCAGGCGCGTGTTTTTGCTCTCTATCATAAGATAATCGAGAGAAATATCGCATAAAATATATATATAGATGCACCCCGGTAGATCATTGGGGTAGGACATGAAGGAGATCGCTATGACCATGCCCGCCATTGGAGATATGGCCCCGGAAATTGCTCAGCCCGCCAATGGTGGGGTGGATTTTCGTCTTGATGATCTGAAGGGCAAAAAGGTCGTTTTATATTTTTATCCTAAAGACAACACCCCCGGCTGCACCACCGAAGCCAAGGATTTCAGCGCACAGATAGAGGCCTTCACAAACAGCGATACCGCGATAGTGGGGGTATCGAAAGATTCCGTCCGCAAGCATGAGAATTTCATCGCCAAGCATGATCTTAAAGTAACGCTGGTTTCCGATGAAAATGGCGATCTATGCGAACGCTATGGGGTGTGGCAGGAAAAAAATATGTATGGGCGGCGCTATATGGGCATTGTTCGCGCAACCTTTTTGATCGATCGGGAGGGGCGCATTGCCCATATCTGGCCCAAAGTACGGGTGAAAGGCCATGCGGACGAAGTGCTGGCCGCGGCACAGGCGCTGGCATGACCGGATCAGAGATCCCCGCATCCGCCGGAGAGGATCTTTCCTCATTGGGCGCTGCAGCTCTGTGGGTCTTGACCACGTCGGACGCTCAGGAAAAGGCTTCCAACAGCCGCACGGCCGCACGGCTTTGGCAATCGGGCGCACTTGGGGAGGCGATCGAAAACTGCCCGCCGGACCGGCCCGCCCGGCCCGCGGCGCCCCAATTGCTTTCGCCCGGCCAAATGCCGCGCCGACGCAAGGGCGGCAGTGTGCAAACCCGGATCGCCTTATTGCATGCCGTTGCGCATATCGAATTGAATGCCATTGATTTGGCATGGGATCTGGTGGCGCGTTTCGGGGCCGAAATGCCGCGTGATTTTCTGGATGATTGGGTGCAGGTGGCCGATGATGAAGCGCGCCATTTCATGATGATTGCCGACCGTCTGACCGATCTGGGAGCATGCTATGGCGATCTGCCCGCCCATGATGGCTTGTGGGAAGCCTCCCAAGCCACTGCCAAGGATTTAGGGGCGCGTCTGGCGGTGGTTCCCATGGTTTTGGAAGCACGGGGCCTTGATGTCACGCCGTCCATGATAAACCGGCTAAAGGCCATGGGCGATTCGCAAAGCGCCGATGCATTATCGGTGATTTATGCTGATGAAGTGGGACATGTGGCTGCCGGACAGAAATGGTTTCATTGGCTGTGCGCACGGGATGGAAAAGAGCCGCAACTGCATTTCCAAACACAGGTAACCAATTATTTCCGTGGCGCATTGAAGCCGCCTTTCAACACCGAGGCCCGATCAAAAGCGGGCCTGCCCCGTGATTTTTATGAGCCTTTGGCCCAAAAATGCCCTTAAAAATCCTTGATTTTCGCGTGCATTCCCAGTTTCTTAGCAAAGCCGTTCATCAAGGTCGCTTTATTCTTAATTGTTATTAAGATATTGGAAAAGCCTTGGTGATAGGATCAGATCAACCACCATGCAGTTTATCACGCAGGAAAAGTCAGGCTTTTGAGGTTTCACAGGCATCATATTCGGCGGCAAGTGGCACATTTTTTTCATAAGATGTTTCCCGAACGCCAGATCTTCTTCCGCTCTCGGGGAGAAGTCCGTTTTGTGCGTTTGTCGCCACGGTCACAGGCTTTTACCGCCAGCATTGCCCTTGGCATTGTGGGATGGACCCTTTCGGCCTCCATTGCTTATGTGAGCGAAGACAGCCGTGTGGCTGCCAAACAGCATGAACTGGACTATGTATCTGGCGAACTGGATTCTTTGGTATCGGAACTGGAACGCTTGCAAAGCGATGCCCTGATCCGCACCCAGCGCCTTGAAGCACGGCAGAAATTGCTTGAACGTGTCAGCGGCACGATGGGCGCGCTTCACGCGGACAGCCATCAGCCCGCTGCTGTGGAACCCGGCTCAGACAATGAAGCAGACAAAGCACCTGCGGCCCAGGACGATAATTCGTCTTCCGGGACAGCTTCCGGCTCGGCCTTGGGTGAAGAAGCCAATCTTCAGGACACAGGCGTTCTGTTTTCGCTTTTGGGCATCAAACCCGCTTCGGCTCTCACCTCCCGCGATATCTCCGTTCATGCGCTTTCCACAGGCGTTGATACCGTCTTCGAAATTCTGGAACGGGTATCCGACAAGCAAGACGCCATGGCCCGTCTATTGGCGACAAGCGAACAAGAAAAGCTGACCGAGCGCCGCGCCATGATTGAGCGTTTGGGGCTGCCCGTCGATCTTTTGATTGCTTCTGTTCAGGCAGACAGCGGCACTGGTGGCCCTCTCTTGGAAACACCGCCCGCCTTTTTGTCGAAACCCTTTCAGGAATTGAGCGAGATCGCCCAGCAACGGGATTTTCTGGATCAGTCTTTAGCCCGCATCCCCAGCCATATCCCTGCCAAGAACTATTATGTTTCAAGCCATTTTGGCCCCCGGCGCGATCCCTTTCGCAAAAGCTGGGCGACCCATTCCGGTGTCGATCTTGCTGGCTGGCCCGGCGAGGCAATTCTGGCCGCTGCACCGGGCAAGGTGATCGCCGCCGGCCGCAGACCCGCTTATGGCCTGATGGTGGAAATCGATCACGGAAATGGTTTGCGAACACGATATGGCCATATGCGCAAATTACTGGTGAAAACTGGACAGACGGTGACTTCTGGCGACCATATTGGCGAAATGGGGTCCACTGGTCGATCCACTAGCACCCATTTACATTGGGAGGTCTGGTTCAATGACGAACTGGTCGATCCCCTCCCCTTTATCAAGGCGTCTCAGGATGTTCAAAAGCTCCAACAAGGCAGATATGAAAAAAGCTGAACAGGCACCAACTAGCAAGCGCGATTCGGCATCGGATGCGCCGTCGATTATCAGTGCGTCGGTCTTAATAACCGGCGATATTGAAAGCCCCGGCGAAATTCAACTGGATGGAGACATCAAAGGCAATGTCCATTGTGCCTCTTTAACATTGGGGGAAACCGGCAGTATTCTTGGCAAGGTCGTTGCCAATTCCATCACTCTTCGTGGGCAGGTGGAAGGTGAAGTGATCGGCACTGTGGTCCGGCTTGAAAAAACGGCCCGCATTAGCGGCGATATCATGCATCAAACCTTATCGGTTGAAGCCGGTGCGCGTTTGTCGGGCAATATCATCCATGCCGAAAACCCCATGTCTTCTACCAAACCCGGCGTTGATAAAGAAAGCAACGCCAAGCAGGCCCATGCGGCCACCCGCACCGAAAAAGCCCTGTCCAGCACATGACGACCATATGCGTTCACCGCTTTTTGGCTTTCAAATGGAAACGCCGCGACCATGCCACCGCCCCGATAAAGGGATGCGGTGGCATTTTTGTAACAAGATCCAGTTCTTCCGGTGCAGACGGCACAGAACATCACCAAAGCACAGGGATATGTCGGTATTCTTACTATAATCTATCAAAAACCGGGCCAAGCTGGCCATAATGTGGCAATTTTGTGTTGGGCTTGTTGTGCTGGCTTATACATAAGACTAGCATGCCCGCAATCAAAGCAATGGATTTGAGCGATGAAAGTGCAGCTTGGGACTGCCCCCATCCTTTGGACCGGATCATTGTGAAACGCTGTTTATGTCCAAATCGCCGAATCTGGAAAAATGAGAGAAGTACATGCTGAAACGACTTATCTCCGCCCTGGCCGTTCCAATGCTGCTTATGGGCGGCTCCACTGTAGCCAAAGCGCAAAGCACAGCACAATGTGGACCAACAACCTATACCGTTGCTGAAAAAATCAACCGGTTTGTCAGCCCGGTCACAGATGCCGTTTCAGATTTCATTTTCTATCCCATTCCCCTCAAAGGCGGCAGCGACATTGCCCGCGGAGCCATCCGCGTCAGCGATACCCGCCTCGTTGAAGGAGATGTTCTTTCCGTTTCCATCAACGGCACATCTATCATTTATGAAATGGATCGTGACGGTGTTGTTTGCCCCAGCCATACGCCGGTGCAAATGGGCGTGGATGGAACAGAAACCGCAGCCACTCTCGATGCCCATATGCAGCGGGATTTCGGCGCAACAGCCCTTCAGACCAGCCGCGAAGACAATGTGATAAAGGTCGCTGTCAGCAGCAAGACCGATGCGGACTTCACCCCCAAAGCTGCCGGCATTTTTATCAAGGCGCTTGATGACGGGGCCCTCGGCTTGCCCTTTATCGTTTTGTGGCTTTTGATCGGTGCGATTTATTTCACCTTGAAAATGCGCTTCATCAATTTTCGCGGCTTCGCCCAATCCTTGCGCATTGTCAGTGGCAAATATGACAATCCCAAAGATCCCGGCGAAGTCACCCATTTTCAGGCCCTGACTGCGGCTCTGTCGGGAACTGTCGGGCTTGGCAATATTGCCGGCGTGGCCATCGCCATTTCTATTGGCGGCCCCGGCGCCACCTTCTGGATGATCATGGCCGGGCTGTTTGGCATGGCCTCGAAATTCACCGAATGTACGCTAGGCCTGAAATACCGCAAGATCGACGAAAATGGCGTCGTTTCCGGTGGTCCGATGTATTATTTGTCAGAAGGGCTGAAACAGCGCGGACTGGGCGGGTTGGGCCGTGTTCTGGCGATTGTTTTTGCGATCTTGTGTATTGGTGGCGCCTTTGGTGCGGGCAATATGTTCCAAGTAAACCAGTCCACCCAGCAATTTATGGACGTGATGGTTCCTGCCCTGTTCGGGGAAAACAGCTTTCTCAGCGGCAAGCCGTGGATTATCGGCGGTTTATATGCGGTCGCCGTTGGCATGGTGATTATCGGAGGCATCCGGTCCATTACCCGCGTTACCGAACGGTTGGTCCCGATGATGGGGATTTTATATGTTTCGGCAGCCCTTGTTATTCTGGGCATGAATGCCGGGCATATTCCGGCTGCCTTTAGCGCGATCATGCATGGGGCATTTGCGCCCATGGGGATCGCTGGTGGCTTTATCGGCGTTCTGGTTCAAGGACTGCGCCGCGCTGCCTTTTCAAATGAAGCGGGTGTCGGTTCTGCGGCGATTGCCCATTCCGCGGCCAAAACCAAAGAACCTGTTTCCGAAGGTCTGGTGGCCTTGTTGGAGCCATTCGTCGATACCGTTGTGGTGTGCACCATGACCGCTTTGGTGATCATCATCACCGATATGCATCTGGAAGCGGAAATTTCCGATGGCATCGCCCTCACCTCGGCGGCCTTTGCCTCGGCCTTCAACTGGTTCCCTTATGTGTTGTCCCTTGCGGTATTGCTGTTCGCCTTTTCCACGTCCATTACGTGGTACTATTATGGCGAACGCGCCTTCGTTTATTTGCTGGGCGGCGACAAGCAAATGCCATTGACGGTGTTCAAAGTTACCTTCCTTGGAGTGCTGATCATCGGGTCTTCCATGAAGCTGACCAGCGTGATGGATTTTGCCGACGCTATGATATTGGGCATGGCTCTGCCCAATATGATCGGGCTGTATCTGCTTTCTGGCGAGGTCAAGCGGATGCTGGATGATTATCTGGCGCGAATTCGTTCCGGGGCAATCCAGACCAATGCTGACCGTGAACAGACCCAGCCTGCGGAATAAAGCAAAAGCATATAAGGATTCAGTCGGCATTCAGCTTGACTGAAATATATTGTAAAACGGGCTGTCAGACCTTACGGCAGCCCGTTTGCACGAAACCATGGAACAGAATATGAAACCGGTAGGGTTGGCGTTTTTAGCCATATTGCTTTTGGGCCATATGACCGGACCTGCAGCCCTTGCAGAGCCAGAAGACGATGCTGCGGACACAAGCCTGTCCGCAAAAGGCGATGCGGACCGTGGGCGCAGGGTCTTTTTCAAATGCAAGGCATGCCATTCTCTGGAGAAGAACAAAGCATCCAGCACAATCAATCCAGAAATTGCCCCGAATCTTTCCAGTATATTCGGACGCAAGGCCGGCGGATTGCCTGACTTTCCATCCTATTCCGCCGCTTTGAAGGATGCGGATTTTATCTGGACAGAAAAACGTCTCGATCGATGGATGAAATCCCCTAACAGCATGCTTGTGGGAAACAAAATGGCTTTTTCCGGCATCAGAAAAGAACAAGACCGTTATGACCTTTTGGCCTATTTGCGGCAAAAATAATGCCATGCGGCAAGTGGCCCTTTGTTTCTCACCGGCTCGCGCTGCGATGAATTTCCGGTGATATGACTTTAAACAGCCTGATTTTTTTATATATATCGGGCAAAAGACTAGCCAGAACACGATAACAAATGAGGATACCGCCCACCATGTCACGACGTTATTCAACGCTTGCCACATATCGGAACCTGCTGCTTTCCGGTCTTGTCTTTCTTATGGGGTTGGTTTCCACATCCACATTTGCGCAAGATCAAGCGGCCCAGGACCCGAAAGCTGCGGAAGAATTCATCAATAAGCTTTCAAATGACGCCGTCGCCGTCTGGAGCGATGCCTCGCGTACGGAAGCGGAGCGCGAAGAAGCATTCCGCGACCTTTTATATGAAGGCTTCGATGTGGATTTCATTGCCAAGCTGGTTCTGGGTCGGCATATGCGTACGGCTTCCAAAGAACAGTTGCGCGAATATCAAGAGCTGTTTCCGGCTTATATCGTGAACAATTTTGCCCGTCGCATCGGCAATTATGGCGATGAAAAACTGGAAGTTGAAGGCACAACCCCTGCCGGATCGCGCGATCTGTTCGTGCGTTCGAAAATCGTTCGCCCCGGCGGTGAGCCGATTTCTGCCGATTGGCGCATGCGCTCTGTAAACGGCAAGCTACAAATCGTCGATATCAAGGTTGAAGGCATTTCTCTGGCCGTAACCCAGCGTGATGAATTTTCTTCGATTATCGAACGCAAAGGCTTTGATGGCTTGCTCGATACCTTGCGCAAAGGGGCGCTCATTTCAACAGAAGGCTAATAATGGATCAGGCCAGTGCATTTTGATCATGATGCCCTGCCCCCTTTGACCATCGATATAGGGATGGAGAGCTTCACGCTTCTCCGTCCCTTTCGCATTTCAAGGGGCAGCAAGACAAAAGCGGATGTGATTGTCGCGACGGTTCAGGCCGAAGGCCATCAAGGTCTTGGCGAGGCGGTGCCTTATCCCCGCTATGGTGAAACCATCGCACAGTCCGTAGAGGACGTTCGTAAGGTGGCTCGCACGTTCGTACAGCCAATGCGGCACTCCGATCTTGAACAGCTGATGCCCGCCGGGGCGGCCCGTAATGCGCTGGATTGTGCCTTATGGGATTGGAAAGCGAAAAAAACCGGCCAGACAGTATCGGATTTAGCAGGTTTGCCGCCATTAGCTGATGTGATCACCGCCTTTACCATCAGCCTTGATCGTTCGGACATCATGGCGCAACAGGCAGCCAAGGCCGCTCATATGCCTTTGCTCAAGATCAAATTGGGGGATGCGCCCCATGATGCCGAACGCTTGCGGGCAATCCATAAAGCGGCCCCGAATGCCCGCCTGATCGTTGATGCCAATGAAGGATGGACCTTTGATGCCCTGCAGGAATTAGCACCCGTCGCCGCAGCCTGCGGGGTGGAACTGATCGAGCAGCCATTGCCGGCTGGTGAAGATGGAATTCTGGAAGGCTATCATGCGCCGGTTCCCCTTTGTGCCGACGAATCTTTCCACGGAACGATATCCATCGCCACATTGGCCAAGCGCTATAGCGCCGTAAATATCAAGTTGGACAAAATCGGTGGGCTAAGCGCCGCGATTCGCCAATGCCGCACTGTGCAATCGGCCGGGATGGATATATTTATCGGCTGTATGGTCGGATCATCGCTGGCCATGATGCCAGCGCTTCACTTATCGCCTCTGGCCCGCTGGGTTGATCTGGATGGCCCGCTTTTATTGGCCAAAGACCGGGCCAATGGCCTCACGATCGAGGACGGTGTGATCAAAGTCTCTCGATCTGGCTTGTGGGGCTTTCCATAACGCCTTCAATCACAGGCCAAGCCATGCTATCCGAGCGGCACAATTGATTCGCTCCGTCCTTTTCACGCACAGGAAAATAAAGATGACCAACAGCTCCGATACGGGCTCTGAAAAACCGCTCTTGCACCTGGTCTTTGGTGGCCGCGTTACGGACCCTCAGGGATTAGACTTTGAAAATCTGGACAAAGTGGAAGTGGTTGGCATTTTCCCCAGTTATCGGGAAGCAGAAAAAGCATGGCGCGGTGTGAGCCAAGCCAATGTGGATGATGCCATGAAAAAATATGTGATCGTGCATTTGCACCGCTTGCTGGAACCGACCCTGAAATAAGATTCCATGCCCTTTTATGGGCATAAGCATTATGGGCATAAGCAGCCAAGTGGACGGCATCTGCGCACAGAAAAGGAACCGCCCTTTTCAGGCAGATACGCCGTCCGGTCTTTTAGCTTTGTGGATTATCCGGCCGATTTGAAATGGTGTTCTACGGCGGTTGCCAGTGTTTCACCATCGCGCACATAAACACCCAGCCAGCCTTTAAGCTGCTTCATTGCATCTTGCGCGGAATGAGGGCGGTCGGCGGCGAGTTTTAGAGCGGCTAATCGCGCAATGCCGCATTCATCTGTAAAGTTTGTCATTATCGTGCTGCCTTGTTTTATCGTTGTCTTTTGCGGGTATTTCCTTCCCCGTCTGTTTCATGCTGATGATGAACTGTGAAAATCTAACGACAGACGGCTCCAAAATTATTTTTGGAACCGCCTGCCACCGAAAAAACCGTCGGTTATTATTCCATCACAGATGATACATAGGTATCCAGCAGCCGAACACCATAGCCAGTGGCCCCTTTTTCATAAAGATCTGCATCTTTTTCCGACCAAACCATGCCCGCCACATCAATATGGGCCCAAGGCACATTATTGGTGAAGCGCTTCAAGAACTGCGCCGCTGTGATAGAGCCAGCAGCCCGGCCGCCCACATTCTTCATATCGGCCACATCGCAATTGATCAGCTTGTCATAGGCATCGTTGATCGGCAGGCGCCACACTTTGTCACCGGTTTTTGCCCCGGCTTTGGATAGGCCCTCAGCGATATCATCGCTATCGGTGAAGCAACCGGCATATTCATGACCCAGAGAAATGATGATGGCACCGGTCAGAGTGGCCAGATCAATGATCTGTTGTGGATTGAAGGTGGCTTGCGTGTACCAGAGCGCATCGGCCAAAACCAAGCGGCCTTCCGCATCGGTGTTGATCACTTCGATGGTTTGACCGGACATGGATGTCACCACATCACCGGGCCGTTGCGCCTTTCCTGACGGCATATTTTCAACCAAGCCGATCACGCCCACAATATTGGCTTTGGCTTTTCGTGCGGCCAGCGCCTTCATAAGGCCCGTAACGATACCGGCCCCGCCCATATCCCACTTCATCTGCTCCATGCCCTCGCCCGGCTTCAAAGAAATGCCGCCGGTATCGAAGGTGACGCCCTTGCCCACAAAGGCCAAAGGCTTTTGAGACGCCTCGCCGCCATTCCAGCGCATCACCACCAAACGGGAATCGCGCGCGCTGCCTTGACCCACGCCAAGCAAGGCATTCATACCCAGCTTTTGCATGTCCTCTTCGGTGAGAATATCCACCTCGACGCCCAATTCCTCCAAGGACTTGGCGATGGCGGCGAAGCTTTCGGGATAAATGATATTGGCCGGTTCAGACACCAGATCACGGGTCAGGAACACGCCGGAAATAACAGCTTCATGGCGTTTGAATTGCTCGGCAGCCGCCTTATGGGCATCACAGGCAATGGTGGCGCCATGAAGCGTTGGCTTCTTTTTCTCTGATTCTTTGGTGCGGTATTTATCAAAACGATAAGAACGCAGCATAATACCCGCGGCCAGATGCGCTGCGGCGTCTTCTTGCGCCAGATCTCCCATGGCATCCAGTGCAATGGTGACATGGGCTTCGCCACTGGCCTGCAATTGTTTCACGATCTTGCCGCCCAAGCCTTCATAATCCGTGGCGGTCAGCTTGGCAGCCTCTCCCACGCCCATCAAAATGACCCGGCTCACCTCCAGCCCTGCCGGGGCCAGAACCTCGACCAAATCGCCTGTTTCGCCTTCAAACCGTCCGGTCTTTGCGGCCTTGGACAAGGCACCGCTCATCGCAGCATCTATCTGCGCCGTTTGGCCTTTGAACGCGCTGGATTTTTCCGAAAAAACCACAAGGGCATCGGATGTCGGGACTTTGGGTGCGGAAAAGCTGATTTTCATGCATTATACTCCTGAGACGTCACCAAGACCGGCTGGCAGAAATGTCCGCCGGTGATATTGATGTATACATAGGCTCCATTGGAGCCGGTGAAAAGCCGCAGTGGATATCATCTCGTTCATTGCGGCAAAAAGAAACAGGCTGTATCAAGACGGACTTGGCTATTCTGTTCGCCTGAAGATCGAAAGTTGCCCCGCCCCGTGCCTTTTATGCGTACCACCCTTTATGCCGCGCTTTTGTGCTCTGCCGCCCCGCAGGCCCTTTCTCAAACCGTGCCCGACACGCAAGGCTTGGTTGAAACACCGCTTGCCGACCGGCCAGAGCAAAAGCAAACCGCCGCCGCCCCCATTTTAAATGAGCGCGACGTGGTATTTTCAGCCGATCAAAGCTCCATCGATCCCGAAACCAGTGAAATCATCGCACGCGGTAATGTGGTGGTGATCCATGATGGTTATCGGCTGGAAGCGGGTCTGCTGCGTTATAATGATAAAACGGGCATTGCCCAGGCCGAAGGGGGTGTGCGGATCACCAATCCCGACGGCATGATCCTGAAGGCCAGTTCGGTGCGCTTGAGCGGGGCTTTACGGGCGGGAGTGATTGAAAATGCCCGCCTTATTCTGACCGATGGATCGCGCGTTGCGGCCAATCGCGGCGAACGCTTTGAAGATGGCAATAGCGAATTGCGCGATGCGGTGTTTTCCCCCTGCCCGGTATGCGACACCGATCCAGACAAACAGCCATTGTGGCAGATCAAGGCGCTCAAGGTTGTTCATAACAAAAAAGAACGCCGCCTTTATTATGAAAGCGCCTTTTTTGAAATTCTTGGGGTGCCCGTATTCTGGCTCCCCTATTTGTCGCATCCCGATCCTACGGTAGAGCGCGACAGCGGGTTGCTGGTGCCGGAGATTAAAAGCCGCCAGGAATTAGGCGTGGTGGTCGAACTTCCCTATCATATCGCTTTAAGCCCCAGCCGTGATCTTACCATTACACCGATTTTGACCACCAAAGAGTCGCCGGTGCTCGGAGTGAAATACCGCCAACATTTCGGAAGTGGGTATTTCGATATGGATGGCTCTATCAGCCATGGGGACCAACCATCAGAAGCCGTAACAGGCATAGATGATAATGGTTTCCGTGGGCATTTCTTTTCAAAAGGCCGCTTCGTTCACACTGATCACTGGCAATCCACCTATAATGCCCAGATCGTTAGCGATGATACATTTCTGCGGCTTTATGATTTCTCCGATGCCGATACGCTGACCAGCAACTATCAGTTGGAAGGTTTTTACGGTCGCAGCTATATAAGCGGAGAACTGATTGGCTTTCGTGGCCTGCGGCTAGAAGATGAAGGCGGCCTAACGGCACAGGCCTTGCCATGGATCGATATGCACTATGTGTCCCCCCCCGGCTTTTTGGGCGGAACGGTTGAAGCGCAATTCAATTCGATCCAATTGGTCCGCTTCGATGGGGCCGATACAGCACGGGCCTCCACATCCGTGCAATGGCAAGCCCCCGTCATCACGCCCTTGGGGCAGAAAATCACATTTGATGCCTTTGCCCGAACCGATCTTTATGACACCTCTCAGGCTTCACGGACCGATGTTGCACTGTTCGCCGGAGAATCGGGGACCAAAACCCGCGCTTTGGGGCGCGTCTCTGCCACCATGTCCTGGCCCTTTGCCAGCCACCAAGGGGGCATCAGCCAAACCATCGAGCCGATCATTCAACTGGCCGCCATTCCTGAAAGTGGCCGGTCCACAGCGATTCCCAATGAAGACAGCCGCACCATCGAATTGACGGCGCATAATCTGTTTTCGCTGAACCGCGCACCGGGATTCGATATCTGGGAAGGGGGCAGCCGCGCCAGCTATGGCTTGAAATACAGCCTTGATATGTCGGATATCACTCTGGCGGCCGTGGCAGGCCAGTCCTATCGCAGCACCGATCTGACCGAAGTCATGCCCGAAGGCACAGGACTGGGAACCAAGCGCTCGGACTATGTCGGTGCGGTCGATCTCAGTATTCAGAACTGGTTAAATCTCAGCTATCAATTCCAGTTGGACAAATCTTCGTTCGATCCGCGCAGACATGAAATCGTCTCAACCATCGGAACGGATGTTTTTCGCGTCAATTTGGGGTATCTTCGGATTGATCGCGATCTGGAAATCACAGAACGGTCCAATCGTGAAGAAATCCGTTTCGACGCCACTTTTCAAGCAACGGAGAATTGGCGTATCTTTGGCGGACTCATTCACGGATTGGGAAAAGACTCCCAGCCCATTGAATATGAAACCGGAGTGCTTTACGAAAACGAATGTATGGAACTCGGCATCAATGTGCGCAAACGATTCACGGAAGACCGTGATATCCAGCGCGGCACATCTGTTGGGCTCCGGATAAGATTGCGTAGCTTGGGATAATGCAGGCCGACAGGTTTGCCCCATTGCTGCCTTATTGCTGACCCAGTCATTGCTCCCAGAGCAAGAAGCGAGAGACATGTTCAAGAGTAGATGCTTGCGTGCGATGACCATTCATAATTTTGATTTCGCTGGTTCTTTGAAGGCATTTGCCATGCGGTCTGCCACTATGGGGCGGACTCGCTTTCGGCTGCCCAAATATTTCCTGGGATGTTTGTCCGCACTATGCCTCGGATTTGTTTCTCCCAGCCTTCAAGCACAGCAAATCAGTACGCAAGAATCCAATCTTGTGGTTCCGCAAAGGATCGTCGTTCTGGTGAATGACGAACCGATCTCGGCCTATGATGTGGTGCAAAGATTGCGCCTGACCATCGCCTCTATCGGTGGCATCGAAGATGAAGAGCAGCTGGCCCGCCTGCAAGAACAGGTGGTGCGCAATATGGTGGATGATAAGCTCAAGCTTCAAGAAGCTGCCGGATTTGAGCTGATTATTTCCGATGAGGAAGCGGAATCCGCCTTTGCCCGGCAAGCCGCCAGCTTCAACCAGACGACACAGCAATTTGAAGATTATCTGGCAAGGCTCGGCATTACCAAACAAGCCTATCTGGATCAGATGAAGCCGGAAATTGCTTGGGGCGAATTGGTCAATGGCCGGCTGGGACGCTTTGCCAATGTGGCGCAGGAAGAAGTGGAGCAAGAACTTGCCCGCATCGAATCCAGCGCGGGGCAACCGGAATATAATCTATCGGAAATTTATCTGATCGTTGATAATCCGTCCCGTGAAGCGGATGTTCGCCAATCGGCCGAGCGCATCGTGGAACAGATCCGCGAAGGCGCGAACTTCGCCGGTTTTGCCCAACAATTCTCGCAATCCTCTACGGCGGCTGCCGGGGGCGATATGGGCTGGGTCACACCGGACCAGCTTAGCCCGGTTCTTGCCGAAGCCGTGGCCAATCTCTCTGTCGAGGGGGTAAGCGAACCAATTCGCCTTGCGGGGGGATATTATATTCTGCTTTTGAAGGATCGCCGCCGCGTCTTGGAGGCCGATCCTTTGGATATGGAACTGGATGTGCGGCAGATTTTCATGCCGGTCACAGCGGAAACCACGGAAGATCAGCAACTGGCATTTTTCGACACATTGGATAGCATGCGTCCTGAAATGACATCCTGCGACGACATCCCCACTTATGCCAGCAAGCTGGGTGTTCCCGATGCAGGGCCGCTGGGAAAATTGCGTCTGCGTGATCTGCCGGGCAGCCTGCGCACCATTTTGGAAGAGCTGGAAATGCAAACCCCCAGCCAACCGGCCCGAATGGAAGATGGCTATCGGGTGTTTTTTGTTTGTGACCGCACGGTTCCGGAAGTGGCCATGCCGGAATTTGACCAGATCATCGATCAGCTGGAACGACAAAAACTGGCCATGATGGCGCGGCGGTATCTGCGCGATCTGCGCCGTGATGCCATCGTCGATTATCGGTAAGCCTTATGGAACAGCCTCCGGCTCCGCTCTGCATCACCATGGGCGAGCCTGCGGGTATCGCACCGGAAATCACGGCAAAGGCATGGCTTGCACGGCAGGACGCCGGCTTGCCACCGTTCTTTTTACTGGGATCGGTGCAAGCATTCAGGGCGCAGTCCATTGCCTGCCCGCTGCTTCCCATCAACGCGCCGCATGAAGCGACCGCGCAATTCCAGCATGGTCTGCCGGTTCTGGAACTGCCGGGATTTCCCGAACACATCACCCCCGGTAAGGCGCTTGCGACTACAGCTCCCTTTGTGATTGAGGCCATCACACAAGCGGTGGCCTTGGCACAGCAAGGATTGGTGCGCGGCATTGTTACCAACCCGATCCAGAAAAGCGCCCTTTATGCGGCAGGGTTTCAAGATCCCGGCCATACGGAGTTTCTGGCACGTTTGGCTGGAAAACCGCCCTCATATTCCGTGATGATGCTGGCAGTTCCGGGCTTGCGGGTGATCCCCTTGACCATTCATGTACCTTTAAAGGCGGTTCCCGCCCTTATTACCGAGCAAGCCATCCGCCATGTGTCCTTGATCGCCCATCAAGAATTGCGGGACCGTTTCGGCATCGACCGCCCGCGCTTGGCTGTTGCAGGCCTGAATCCCCATGCGGGGGAAGCTGGCGGCATTGGGCAGGAAGAGCAAAGCATCATCGCCCCCGCCCTTGCCACTTTGAAGGATGAAGGCATCGAGATAAGCGGGCCATATCCCGCCGATACATTGTTTCACGAAGAAGCCCGCACACACTATGATGCGGTGCTGTGCATGTATCATGATCAAGCCCTTATTCCATTGAAAACAATAGATTTTCATCGTGGTGTCAATATCACTCTCGGGCTGCCTTTTGTGCGCACATCGCCCGACCATGGCACCGCTTTAAACATTGCAGGCCAAAACAAGGCCCGCCCAGATAGCCTGATTGCCGCCATCCATATGGCCGCCGAGATGACCCGATGACCCATGATCCCCTTCCCCCTTTGCGCGATGTGATTGCCCGACACGGATTGCGGGCTTCCAAAGCCTTGGGGCAGAATTTTATTCTGGATCTCAATCTTACACGGCGCATTGCCAGAGCGGCGGCACCGTTCGATGAGTGTGTGGTCTATGAAGTTGGCCCTGGTCCGGGTGGCTTGACCCGCGCCCTGCTGATGGAAGGGGCGACCCGTTTGGTGGCGGTGGAGCGCGATAGCCGGACCCTGCCCGCTTTGGAAGAAATCAAAGCCGCATGGCCAAACCGCCTTGAAGTGATCGCCGATGATGCCATGGCTTTGGATGAAAAAGCCCTTTTCGCCGGGCGTCCGGTGAAAATTGTCTCCAACCTTCCCTATAATGTTGGAACCGCGCTCTTTGTCCGCTGGATGACCGCCGATTGGCAGCCATGGTGGCAAAGCCTGACCCTGATGTTCCAACGGGAAGTGGCCGAACGCATTGTGGCCCAGCCAGACAGCAAGACCTATGGGCGGTTATCGGTGCTTTCACAATGGCGCGCCGACCCGCGCATTTTGTTCAATGTCCCTGCCTCGGCCTTTACCCCGCCGCCCAAAGTGGCCAGCGCCATCATTCACGTAACGCCGCGCGCCCCCCGCATGGAAGGGATCGACCCAAAATCCATGGAGCGTGTGACAGAAGCAGCTTTCGGGCAACGCCGGAAAATGTTGCGCGCCAGCCTGAAAACCCTGACGCCCAAAACGGAAGAACTGCTGGAGCGGGCCGGCATCACCCCCACCCAAAGGGCTGAAACTGTGGATATTGTCGGATTTTGCAAATTGGCGCTGGCATGGCAGGCCATGAACGACAAAGCCTGAAGCCCTCTTGCCTTATTCCGCCAATAAATTTTCCGCCAATTCCTTGATGGAATGCTCTTTTTCCGCCTTTACCCGCTCGGCTTCGATGATCGCACGCAAGCGTTGGAAACACGCATCAAGATCATCATTAACCAACACATAATCATAATCCGACCAATGCGATATTTCCTCGCGGGCACGGGACATCCGGTATTTTACCGTCTCGGTGGTATCTTGTGCGCGGTGCAAAAGCCGTTCTTCCAGCGCCGCAAGTGTGGGCGGCAAAATGAAGATCGAAACCACCTGTTCAGGCGGCACATTGGCCTTGATTTGCCGCGCTCCTTGCCAATCAATATCGAACAGAACATCGGTGCCCTGCTGCAGACGGGTTTTTACCGGCTCCCCCGGCGTGCCATAAAAATTCCCGAACACTTCGGCGTGTTCCAGAAAGTCTCCGCCCTTCACCATGCGCTGGAATTTCTCTGTGGAAACAAAATTATAATCCTGCCCTTCCACTTCATTCTTACGCCGGGCCCGCGTTGTTGTGGATACAGATGTCCAGATCTTATCCCCTTCTTCACGGCGCAAATAGCTGCAAAGTGTGGACTTTCCAGCACCTGAAGGAGATGAGATAATGAGCAGAAGGCCTTGTCTTTTCACGGTTTATTCCACATTTTGACATTGTTCACGGAACTGATCGATCACGGCCTTCATATCCAGCCCCAACCGGGTCAAATCTGTTTTTGCGGATTTTGAACACAGGGTATTGGCTTCCCGGTTAAATTCCTGCGCCAGAAAATCCAGCTTCCGCCCCACAGGGCTGCCACCAGCCAAGAGGCTGCGGGCCTGGGCCACATGGGCGTGCAAACGGTCAATTTCTTCGCGCACATCCTGCTTCACCGCCAACAGGGCAATTTCTTGCTCCAAACGCTCAGGCGAAAGATGGGTTTTATCGCCCAATAACGCGTCGATCTGCTGGGACAAGCGGTCTTTGATGGCGGAAAGGCGGGTGCTGTCATGGTCTTGCGCCGCCTTGACCAGCGCTTCGATTTGATCGATCTGGGCATGCAATAAAGTCGCCAGCGCCGCGCCTTCGGCTTTGCGGGCCGTATTCAAGGCCGCGAGGGCTTTTTGCACCAACAGCCCAAGCCCCGCTTCCAATTCTGTGCGGTCTTGCTCTTCAAGACGAAGGCTTTGGCTTTCCATCACACCGGGCAGCGCCAACAGACCATCCAGCCGAGGGGCCGAAACACCAATATCCCCAACAAATTGGCGGCCCAAGGCAACAAGCTGGTTCAGCTTTTCTTCATTGATGGCCAATTGGGAATTGACGGCAATGGGCGTGATCATAAGGGACAACCCGACCGATCCCCGATCGATCACCGCCGAAATTTGCTTTTTCAAGACAAGATCGAAGCCATCCAAAAAAGACGGCAGCCGCACGCGGATATCAAGGCCGCGCCCATTGACGCTTTTCAGCTCTACAGCGCAGCGAAACTTGCCGATTTCTTCTTCGAGACGGGAAAACCCGGTCATACTCAGAACTGTCATTGCCGCCCGTCTCCCCCTCCCGTTCGATGCCTGTTTTTGCTTATTTTTTCATGCTCTGGCAAAGAAAGGTCAAAGCTTTCAAGATGGCGCGGACTATAAAGACAAGAGTCGGCGCGATCAACGCCGCGCATGGAAACAATGAATCGAAAGCCAGCCCATGACCGATAAAATGCCAAACTCCCTCCTGATTACTGGCGCTTCCAGCGGTATAGGAGAGGCATTGGCCCTTCATTATGCGGCAAAGGGTGTCTTCTTGGCGCTTTCCGGCCGCAATGCGGAAAGGCTGCATAGCGTAGCCGAAGCCTGCCGAAGCCAAGGGGCCGAGGTTGAAGAACGGGGCATTGATGTGGCCGATGAAGCCGCCATGATGCAATGGGTTGAAGACCTGGACGACCGCAAAGCGCTGGATCTGGTCATTGCCAATGCAGGGATTGGCTTGAGCACCAGCAAAGAGCGTTCTTTGCACGAAACCACAAAACAGACCTTCGATGTCAATGTAACCGGCGTGTTCAACACCATTCACCCGGCATTAGAGCGGATGAAAGAGCGCAAACAGGGCCAGATTGCCATCATGGCTTCTATCGCCGGATTTCGCGGCATGCCGGGGGCTGCCTCTTATTCCGCCAGCAAGGTGGCCGTTAAAAGCTATGGCGATGCTTTGCGCGGAGCCTATTGGGGGCGGGTAAAGATCAATGTGATCTGCCCCGGCTTTGTGGAAAGCCGCATGACGGAAAAAAATCGCTTTCCCATGCCGTTCCTGATGACATCCGAAAAAGCCGCAAAGATCATCGCCAAAGGCTTGGCCCGTAATAAGGGAGTGATCGCCTTCCCCTTCCCCACGGCCTTTGCCATGCGCTTTCTGACGCTGCTGCCACAAGCCCTTAGCGACGCTATTTTAAGACAGTCTCCGAAGAAGTAGCACGCTCTTTCAGCAGGCGCCGCCAACGCGCCACATTGGCATTATGTTCAAAAAGCCGGGTCGCAAAGGCATGCCCGCCCTTCCCGTCGGCCACAAAATAAAGATAGTCGCTATCCGCCGGATGAAGGGCGGCGGCAATCGAGGCCGCACCGGGATTGGCGATGGGATGAGGCGGCAGCCCCTTTATGCGATAGGTATTGAAGGGCGTTTCGCGGTCCAGTTCACTGCGCAAGATCGGGCGGCCAAGAGGCTCTCCGCCTGTCACCCCATAAATCACCGTAGGGTCCGATTGCAGCCGCATATTGCGTCGCAAGCGATTGACAAACACACTGGCCACCAGCGGTTTCTCCGCATGGTTGGCGGTTTCCTTTTCGATGATGGATGCCAAGGTGATGGCCTCCAATTCGGTGGAAAAAGGCAGATCCGGTTCTCTGTCGGGCCATAGCAAAGCCAGCAAATCCAATTGCGCACGCTCCATGCGTTTCAGGATCGTCTGTCTTTCATCGCCATAAGAGAAATAATAGGTTTCAGGAAGCAATGTTCCTTCCGCAGGGATGCGGTCTATCTCGCCCACCAAACCTTCGGTTTCGGATAACAAAGCGACAATTTGGGCACTACTGAGCCCTTCTGGAATGGTCACGCGGCGCAAGACCGCATCGCCAAAGCGCAATTCATCCAGAATTTCCAGAACGCTGGCATATGGCTTGATTTCGAATTCACCGGCCCGCACATCCCGGTCCGCTTTCAACAACCGCGCCGTCAGGCGAAAGCTCAGTCGGTCACGCAGCAAGCCACGCTGTTCCAGCATATGGGCAATGGCCCCGAGCCCCTTGCCGCGCTCCACCAAAATGCGCTGGGGGGCGGTTAACGGGCCGGGGCGGCTGATCTGATGATAAAAAAGCCCTCCCGCCAATCCCGTCAGGATCAGCAGCAGGGCAAAAATGCTTATCGTCACGCGGCCTCGGGTCATGTCCTGGCCCTATTTGACGCGAAAGCTGCTTATTCAGTGAACTCTTTGATAATCAAAGAGGCATTGGTTCCGCCAAAGCCAAAAGAGTTCGAGAGAATCGCGCGAATGGGGCGCTCTTTCGCTTTCAATGGCACCAGATCAATGCCTTCACAGCTTGGGCTTGGATTTTCCAGATTAAGGGTCGGCGGTGCAATATTTTGCTGCATGGCCAACATGGAGAAAATCGCTTCCACAGCACCGGCAGCGCCCAGCAAATGCCCGATCGACGATTTGGTGGACGACATGGAAAGCTGCGAAACCGCATCACCGAACAGGCGCTTCACCGCCCCCAATTCGATCTCGTCTCCCAGCGGAGTGGATGTGCCATGGGCATTGATATAATCAATATCCGAAGGAGCCATCCCGGCACGTTTCAAGGCAGCGCGCATGGCCCGGAAAGCCCCATCGCCATCGGGTGCAGGAGCGGTGACATGATAGGCATCGCCCGACATCCCGTAACCGACGATTTCCCCATAGATTTTCGCGCCGCGTTTTTTGGCATGTTCCAGTTCTTCCAGAACCACAATGCCCGCGCCTTCCCCCATGACAAAGCCATCACGGCCTTCATCCCACGGACGGGAGGCTTTTTCCGGCGTATCATTATAACGGGTAGACAGCGCTTTTGCCTGCGCAAAGCCCGCAACGCCCACAGGGCAAATGGCTGCTTCGGCACCACCGGCCACCATCACATCCGCATCATCAAGCATGATCAGCCGGGCCGCATCACCAATGGCATGGGCTCCGGTAGAACAAGCCGTTACCACCGCATGATTGGGGCCTTTCAGGCCATAACGGATCGACACCTGCCCCGACACCAGATTGATCAGCCGCCCCGGAATGAAATGCGGAGAAACCCGGCGCGGACCGCGCTCATGCATCAAAACGGAGGATTCCTCGATACCGGGCAAACCGCCAATGCCAGAACCGATCATCACGCCGGAGCGTTCGGCTTCTTCCCCTTGCGGGTTTGTCCAGCCGGCATCTTCGATGGCTTGCTGTGCGGCAGCGATGCCATAAACGATGAAATCGTCCACCCGGCGGCGGTCCTTGGGTTCCATATAACGGTCGGCATTGAAGGTGCCATTGCTGCCATCGCCAACAGGCACTTCGCAGACCACCCGAGCCACACTGTTTGACGCATCGAAGCGTGTGATTTCACCCGCACCGGATTGGCCCGACAGGATGCGCGACCAACTGGTCTCGACCCCATCCCCAAGCGGTGTCACCATTCCCAGGCCCGTTACAACGACACGTCTCATCTCAGCACCTATTCGTCTTTGGCATTGAAAGGCAAACGGCGACGAGAGCCAGGAAAGCCCCCGCCGCCGTATCAGCTTAGCTCAACAAGACCACAGGTCTTAGCTGTTCGCATCAATAAAATCGATTGCGTCTTTCACAGTCTGGATCTTCTCGGCGGCATCGTCGGGAATTTCCACACCAAATTCTTCTTCAAAAGCCATCACCAGCTCAACGGTATCAAGGCTGTCGGCGCCAAGATCGTCAATGAAGCTTGCATTTTCAGTCACTTTGGCTTCTTCAACGCCAAGATGCTCAACAACAATTTTCTTTACGCGTTCGGCTGTATCGCTCATTCCCAATATCCTTATGCTGTGGGCTCGATCCCTTAGGGCAGGGTTTGTTCCCGGGTGTAGTAAGTCCTCCATCCCATCGAACACAACGATTTTTTTCACCCGATCAATAACCGACCATTATAAGCAGTCAAAGGCTATTTGGTGAAAGCGGCTCGGCTCTATCATAGATTATCCATAAATCAAAGCCGACCTGTTCGTCATTTTTTACCTTTATGGCCAATTTCCATGGGACTTTTCGCTAAAAACACGATCTATCTCTATATCATTGCCATGCCGCCGTTCACATGCAAGGTCTGGCCGGTCACATATCCGGCTTCGGCGCTGGAAAGATAAACGGCTGCGGAGGCGATATCATCCCCTTCACCAAACCGGCCCGCAGGAATTCCGCCAAGCAAACGCGTGCGCTGATCTTCCCCCAAGGCATCGGTCATCGGCGATGTGATAAAGCCCGGCGCAATGCAATTCACCGTGATCCCACGCGAAGCCACTTCCTGTGCCAAAGATTTGGAAAAGCCGATCATGCCCGCTTTCGAGGCGGCATAATTGGCCTGCCCTGCATTCCCCGTCACGCCAACCACACTGGTGATGGAAATGATTCGGCCATAGCGGGCTTTCATCATCGGGCGCATCATGGCGCGTGACAGGCGAAAAGCCGATTCCAGATTGACCCGCATCACATCGGCCCAATCCGCATCTTTCATGCGCATCAAAAGCTGATCACGGGTGATGCCTGCATTGTTGATAAGGATATCCACACCGCCCATGGCCTCCAGAGCGGATTTGGCCAAGGCCTCGACACTTTCCGGATCCGATAGATTGGCCGGGATCACATATGTTCTATCCGCCAGTTTTTCCGCAACGGCGCTCAATGCCTCTTGGCGGGTGCCGGAAAGCGCCACCACGGCCCCTTGTGCGTGAAGCGCGGTTGCTATGGCCCCGCCAATGCCACCGGATGCGCCGGTGACCAGAGCGCGTTTTCCCGTCAGATCAAACATATATCAAAGTCTCCCACCTGTTCCATTCTTGACCATCGAAGGCTCGTTCCAAATACAAAGACACAGTTTCACATGCTAAAGCGTGGCAATGAAGGCATCCAGATCCGACGGGTCCTGAATGTTCGCCGTAGCAATGGACCGATCGATTCTTTTGACAAGTCCGGACAAGACCTTCCCTGCTCCCAGTTCCACCATTTGATCAATCCCCAAACCGGAAAAGGCCAGCACCGTTTCACGCCAGCGCACCCGCCCTGTAACCTGTTCCACCAACAAGCGGCGCAGGGCTTCGGGGTCGGTTTCCGGTGCGGCGGTGATATTGGTGATGACCGGCACCACGGGGCTTGCGATGCTGGCAGTTTTCAACGCTTCGCGCATTTCATCGGCAGCAGGAGCCATCAAGGAGCAGTGGAAAGGGGCCGAAACGGGCAAAAGCAAGCCGCGTTTTGCCCCACGCTCTTTGGCCAAAGCAATGGCCGCCTCCACAGCAGCCGTATGACCAGAGATAACAACCTGCCCCGGCGCATTGTCATTGGCGCAGGCGCAAACCTGATCATCGGTGGCGGCTTCTTTCACCACCTCTTCCACGGAATCGATTTCCAGCCCTAAAATGGCGGCCATGGCCCCTTCATTCAGGGGAACCGCACGTTGCATGGCTTGACCGCGATGTTTCAACAGGCGCGCCGCATCGGTAAGCGATAAAGCACCGGCGGCACAAAGCGCTGAATATTCCCCAAGCGAATGGCCCGCCACATGGCTTGCGCAATCGCTGATGGCAACCCCGCCATCGGCCAGAACCCGCACCACGGCCATGCTGGCCGCCATCAAGGCGGGCTGGGCATTTTCTGTCAGCCGCAATTCGGCCTCGTCGCCTTCAAACATCAAGCGGCTTAAATTTTGACCCAAGGCATCGTTGACTTCTTCAAAAACCGCCCGTGCAACGGGATAAACTTCGGCAAGGGATTTTCCCATGCCCACATATTGGCTTCCCTGCCCGGGGAAAAGAACGGCGCGTGTCATATGAAAAAAGCTCCCGATCCGGGTTTGTTCCTGAAGTATCGTGCACTCTATCATTCCGCATGGGCCAAAAGCTGCCCTTACGTTTTTGTGCCTTTATCACCTTGATGGGCATAGACCTTTCAATTAGCTCTGGCAATATGTTGGGAACAGACTGGTCTTTTGCGGCTTGAAACCGGCCTTAGCCCTTGCATCATGCGGCTTTGCGCGCTATAGCCCCCAATCTGCCGGGGATTTCCCGGCTTTTTATCTTGAAGAAAGCTGGAGGCGCAAAGGCATTTGCCTGCGCGTACGATCAGCAAGGAGCACCAGATGCCGTATTACGAGCATATCTTCATTGCTCGGCAAGACGTGAGCACCGCTCAGGTTGAAAGCCTGACCGGGGAGCTGACGAAAATTGTCGAAGACCTTGGCGGACGCGTCGCCAAGAACGAATATTGGGGCCTTCGCCCGCTTGCTTACAAAGTCCGGAAAAACCGCAAAGGCCATTATGTTCTTTTGAACATCGATGCCCCTTATCCTGCGGTTGCCGAAATGGAGCGTCAGGCAGGTCTTAACGAAGACATTTTGCGTTTCATGACCATCCGCGTGGATGAGCTGGAAGAAGGTCCGTCGATTTTCCTGCGCAGCAAGCCCGAACGTTCTGATCGTCGTGGCGGCCGCCCCGGTGGTCGTGATGGCGGTGGCCGCGATGGCGGTCGTGAACAACGTGACAGGAGGGATTGATCATGGCCAGCAAAGCCCCCGGCGCACGCCGCCCCTTCTTCCGCCGTCGCAAAACCTGCCCCTTCTCGGGCCCGGATGCGCAGAAGATCGACTATAAAGATACGAAACTTCTGTCACGCTATATCTCTGAGCGTGGGAAGATCGTCCCCAGCCGTATCACGGCCGTTTCCGCCAAGAAGCAGCGAGAGCTTGCCCGCGCTATCAAACGCGCCCGTAATATCGCTCTTCTGCCATTTGTTGTGAAATAAGGAGCCGATCGATGAAAGTCATCCTTCTCGAACGCGTTCCAAATCTCGGCCAAATGGGCGATGAAGTTAACGTGAAGCCGGGTTTTGCACGCAATTTCCTTTTGCCGCGCAGCAAAGCCCTCCGTGCAACGGTTGCCAATCGCAAAGCGTTTGAAGCCCGTCGCAAGGATATTGAAGCTCAGAATCTTGCCCGCCGTGAAGAAGCCGAAGCCGTTGCCGGTAAAATGACCGGTGCGCGTTTCGTTCTAGTGCGTCAGGCTGGGGAATCCGGTCAGCTTTATGGGTCGGTCACGGCCCGTGATGTTGCCGATGCCCTTGGTGAATTGGGCTTCCAGGTTGTCCGTTCGCAGGTTGAGCTGCAAAAACCGATCAAGGAACTGGGACTTCATACGGTTCTGGTTCGCTTGCATCCGGAAGTGTCTGTTGATGTGACCGCCAATGTTGCCCGCTCCGAAACGGAAGCCGAGCAGCAGTGGAAAATCGGTGGCGCCGTTCTTGGTGACGATGCCGATGATCTGGAAGACGAAGCGGATATGGACACCGAACAGCTTGTGCAGGATCTTCTTGAAGACGAAGATGCCGATGACGCTGATATGTCCTCTGAATCCGAGGATGAAGACAACGCCTAAGGCGGTCTCTTTTCTCTGTAAGTTCATGGAAAGGCGGTCCCACAAGGGCCGCCTTTTTCATATGTTTGACAAAAAGAATATGTTGTTTACCACTTTCTTTATGGCAAGAAGATTTGTGGGGACCAGTGATGCTTCTCAATGCACTTTTTTCACATATCGTCAAAAAGGGCTCTCTTCGCTTACAGATCGGCAAAGGATCATTCAGCCAGTATGGCGATGGCAGCGGCCCCGCCATCCATGTGCATGTGAAAAACCACAGAACAGCCCTGGCCATCGGCCTCAACCCTTATCTGAAATTAGGGGAAGCCTATATGAATGGGGCCTTGACCATCGAGAATGCCACGGTGTTCGATTTCCTGTCCTTGCTAACCCGCAATCTTGGTGCAGGAGACGATTCCGATCCTCTTTTACAAAAAATCCAGCGCGGATGGCGGCAGTCCATACGATTCGCGGCGCAATATAATCCCGCACGACGCGCAAAGCGTAATGTCGCCCATCATTATGATCTGTCCAATACGCTTTACCGACTGTTTCTGGATCGCGGACTAAATTATTCCTGCGCCTATTTTGAATCCCCCGATGATGACCTGGAGACGGCCCAAAATCAGAAATTGCGCCATATCGCAGCAAAGCTGGCCTTGAAACCGGGCATGCGCGTTCTGGATATCGGTTGCGGATGGGGCAGCATGGCCTTATGGCTGGCGCACCATTGCGATGTGCAGGTGACCGGCATCACCTTATCCACGCAGCAGGCACAACTTGCCAAGGATCGGGTCGAACAGGCGGGGCTATCGGACCGGGTTTCCATTCACCTGCAAGATTATCGCGCCATTGAACCGGCCTTTGACCGCATTGTTTCCATTGGCATGTTCGAACATGTCGGCTTGCCCTTTTATGGCGCCTTTTTTCAAAAGATACATAATCTGCTCACCCCCGATGGCGTGGCTTTGATCCATCATATCGCCCGGTCACAAGGGCCGGGAGCGACCAATCCGTGGATGACCAAATATATTTTTCCCGGTGGATATTCGCCTGCATTGTCTGAAGTGCTGCCCCATATTGAACGCTCGGGATTGATGCTGACAGATCTCGAGATTTTGCGACACCACTATGCCGAGACATTGCGCCATTGGCGGCAAAGATTTTCAAAAAACCGGCACAAAGTCGCGACTCTTCTGGATGAGCGGTTTTGCCGGATGTGGGAATTTTATCTGGCGGGCTCTGAACTCTCATTTCGCGATGGCGGGCATGTGGTGGCGCAATGGCAGCTCTGTCAAAACCCTCACAGCTTGCCATATACACGCCCCTATATGGAGACATTCGAGAAAGACATACCTTTATAAAAGCGGTCCGCTTTTAACGCGCCTCAACCTCCACCATAAATTCCAATATGGCTTCACCCGATGCCGGAACGTCCAGTTTCCATAGAATCTTTTGCGCTGTTTTCTCGCTATGAGCTTGCGATTCTTTCAGGATTTTCCAGCCAGTCGCATAGATTTTCTGGTCAATCTCCACCGTTACGGCTTTGTCTTTCCTGTTTTTTACAAGATAGCGCTGGGTGTAGCTGTGAACGCTGCGGTCACGGGTGTTTTCCAACACTTTGTGGTCCACAGTGGTTGGCTGAATGGTCACATCAAAGGCTTTTCCCAATTGGGCGACCACCTCCCCGTCAACGGGTGTGTGGTTAAGATTATCTTCGCCAATGAACTGTAACCGCCCATCCGCATCCCTGGTGTAAATCCGCAAAACGCCGGCGGGTAATGGCTCCCCTGCCCCTGATGCTTTTGCATTATCAAAGTGCAAGGCCATATCCACGGAAACGGCTTTGTCCATGCTTTGGAAATTGGATGTCACATAGCGGTAGGTTTTTCTGGCCGATATTTTTGGCTTTTGGATCAAGGCAATTTGCTTTGTCTGTTGATCCACCAAAGTGGTTTTTTGCGGCACCTCATAAAGATGCATATCGGCCAAAGCGCTTTGTTCCATCTGGACCATATCCATCTGCGCCCGGCTTTCCATTGTCTTTGCTGCCAAAAAGCGGCCCACATTATTTCCGCGATTGATCCGGTTGATCTCGCCTGCGGCAAGCTGAATGGAGGCTTCTGTGAAATCCACGCCACTACTATTGACGATGCTAGCCCAGCCTTGAAGGTCAAGGCTGCGTTCATCCTCCGACAAGATCCCCACATAATCCGCCGACCAGGACATGCCGCCACTCAGATAATTAAGGGCCACTGTGCGATCGCCGGACTTTTTGCTGTTAATCAGCAGGGAAAGAACCGGCTCCACATGCAAATAGTTTGGGATATTTTGAAACACCACCCGACCGGGCAATTCATTGAGAAATTCAATGCGTCCATCCACCTCAAGCACCACGCCACCCCTTGCCGACAAGATGCGGGCATCCAGCACTTTATCTTCCCCGGTTTCAGGATGGGAACGGTAAATTTTCACCCTTTCACCCACAGCATTTTCCAACAAGGATTGCGGGGTCAGAAGATTGGCATCAAAATTTTGTTCCATCACCTGCAAATCGCGGCCATAGAAAAGAACGGTTTGGGGCTGAATTTGTGTGGAAATCCCTGAAAATTCCAGCTGCGTTTGGCCGGACGTCACTGTGATGTCCCGCTCATCACGAACAAGCGCCAAATTATTGTTATAAATGGTCAGGGACAGGTCGGTACGGCTATCGGCATCTATTGTCCGGTGGTCCGGGTTTGCCAGCACCGCCGGCGTTAGCATTGTCAGGGCCACTGATATCAAAAGACTGCGTTTCATTCCCATTCTCCTGTTCCTTTGCCTTACTATGACAATGGCAGGATGAACTGGACATGAGCAAGTCATAGCGAGACACTGATCATCGCGCGGCTGAAAACAATGGAGACCGGATCATGGGCAGTATGGCTTTTTCTCGCATGGCCGGGGCGATATTTGGATCTGTGTTTTTCCTCATGGGCGCCTCGGAAATCAATACGGGACAGAAAAACGTATCTCCTTCATCTACCGTGCCTGCCCCTGTGCAAAATATCTGCGACGCGCCGGAGTTTTCCCAATTCGATTTCTGGCTGGGTCATTGGCAGGTTTTGGACCGTGCCAATGATCACATCCTTGCCGGTACAAATCACATTGAAAAACTCAAGGGGGGCTGTGCGCTTTTGGAGCATTGGACAGCACAAAGTGGCGGCAGCGGAGAAAGCCTCACTTATTATGACCCTACCAGTCGCAAATGGCGACAAATCTGGATCGCGGCTCCGGGCTACCTGATCGACATATCCGGCAGCTTGATAAAACCCGGAGTGATGCAATTGGAAGGGTTTTTACAGCCCTATTCAGGCATAAAATCGCCTTTTCGCGGCACCTGGACCGCCAATAAGGATGGCAGCGTTTGTCAGTTTTTCGAAATAAAAAACGGACCGCCGAACACAGGCTGGTCCCCGTGGTTCGACGGTCTTTATAAACCGCTCTCAGATTAAATTTCTTGCCCGATTAGAACGGGATATCGTCATCCAGATCGCCAGATGGGCCGCTTTGGCCAGCTTGACCGGTTTGGTCGCCCGCTGAGCCATAATCATTGCCGCCCCCGCCATAAGCGCCAGCACCATAATCACCGCCCGAAGAGCGACCGCCGCCTTCACCACCACCACGGCTATCCAGCATGGTCAACTCACCACGGAAACGCTGCAAAACGATTTCAGTGGTATATTTTTCCACCCCGTCGCGATCTTGCCATTTCCTCGTTTGCAGCTGGCCTTCAATATAGACCTTGCTGCCTTTGCGCAGATAATTTTGCGCCACCTTGGCAAGATTTTCATTGAAGATCACAACCCGGTGCCACTCCGTGCGCTCCCGGCGTTCACCGCTCGATTTATCACGCCATGTTTCCGATGTGGCAATGGCCAGATTAACCACCGGTGATCCATCGTTTAGCGTACGAACCTCAGGATCGCGCCCAAGATTTCCGATCAGCATGACCTTATTCAAACTGGATGCCATGATGCCCCCTTTTCAAGGATTTTAAAAACTGTGTTCGATCGTCAAATGTTCAATTCAAAGACGGATAGTCCGGGAAAAAGGGAGCCTTTTCCCAACCGTCAGAACAGCCGCTCAGACCAGAAAAATTGCCATGGCGGAAAGAACGATGACCGAAGCTATGGCCACCCACTTACTTAGTTTGACAAAGCCATCAAATGTCCGTTCGTGCTCTTCAGTGTCCATTGCAAACTCCTGTACCGCATTCGTGCGACAATCAAAAATCGAGGTTCATCCCGTTGTTTAGCGGATCATCGCAGCTGATGAAACCCTGAACCCGACCCGCATGTCGGTTTTCGGATCAGAATTTGATCCGGACCGTCAAGGATCCTGTGTGCGAAATGAAATCGCTGGCTCTTTCCTGATCATAGTTGAACGACACATTGATGCTGTCTGTCAAAAACACCAGCCCAACACCCCCGATCACCGTATCATCCAGCGCCACCGGCGTTGTGCTCAGGAAACTGTCGCCACCTGCTGCAAAGCGGGCACGGGTTTCAATCTCGTCATCGCTGAGTTCTGTCAGATAACCGGCGCGAATGGTGGGCATTATCTTCAGGTCATCGCCCATGGCGAACAGCGCATCCAAAGCCAGCGTGGCTCCGGCACGGAAGGATGTGGTCTTGCGATCGTCCACCTCGAACCCTGATCCGCTGGTGGCCACTTCCGTATAGCCATCTTCATCCAGCTTCACATAATTGATATTCCCCGCAGCGGTCAGCCCATAGCGGCCAAATTTCATACGATAACCGGCCTGGGCGCTGGCACCGAACTGCGTGGCATTCCAATCGGATTCCAATTCGCGGCTTAAATCATCGAATTCAATCAACCGCGTCCGGTCAAAGCTCATGAATGCGAAAGTGCCGATGGCGTCCACGAAAAACCCTCCCGTGGAATAGCTGCCATAGACATTGAACTGGGTGGATAAAACGTCGAACTCGTCTTTCCCGGCAAGATCATCGCTATAATCACCCACCGTTTGCATGATGCTGAAGCCAAGCGCATCCAGATTAAAAAGCGGCTTGTCGATGCCGGCCGCAAAGCCCACCGTTTCACCATCAAAACCCGTGACATCATCCACCGTATCGCGGTTTGCCACATAGCCGATTTCTTGCAGCCAGACATTCAGCCCATTGGTAGACACCTCGCGGGAACGACGGGCCGACGCCCGCGCCAAACGGGCAGAATTGGCAAATTCCACCCCATCATCTTTCCGCAAGGAAGAAAAGCGCTGCGACAAAATCCCCAAGGCCATGGATTGGTTGGTGACAGCGGAATAACGCGGCATTTCACCTGCTTCCGGCGCGACCTGATCCAGAACACTTTCCAGAGATTCTTTCGTCTCCAGATTGGCAATGGCCCCGCCCAGTTCGTTATCGCCCTGCAGACCGGCAATCGAGGCTTCAAAAAGTGCCCCACGCCGCCTGCTCAACCCAATTTCCTCAGCTGTGCGACGCCGCAAATTGACAACCAATTCATCCCGATCACCGGATTGCAATCCCAAGGATTGTTCGAAAATGATCGAAGAAAGGCCAAGCTGCAGATTCAGATTTTCCAGACTATCGCCCAAAATCAACTGATCGGCGGAAATAAGCACCAAAGGCGTGCCCGTGGCAGGAAAGGCAAAGAAATTCGGGTCGATCATCGTATCCGCGCCAATGGTCACATCGCCCGATGCAATCAGCGCACCTTCATTGAGGGCATTTCCTTGCAAGGATAGGATCAATTCCGAGCCATCTTCGAATCGTGCTGTGCGGACATTGGTTGTGCCGATATTGGTGGTGGCAAAGCTCGAGTTCGAGACGACAAGATCGATATCTTCTCCCGATAAAGCGCCGGAGAAAAGCGCTTCATTGGCCAGAGTAAAGCGGTTCTGCCCGGCTCCAAAGTCAAGAGCACCCGTCAGCGTTCCGCCATCCATAGAGAAAATATCGTTCCCCGCCCCCAACAACACATCACCAAAGATCGTTCCACTATTGGTCAGCGTCATATCCGATGTGGATCGGGAGAAATCGGCAGCAATCCGCAATCCCGACGGATTGCTTGGCGTATTGGCGGAAAGGATGCCGCTATTTTCGAACACCGTCACATTGCCCGACAAATCGAGAATAGCGCGCGCCACACTGGTCTCACCGGCGGCAGAAACCAAAATCGACCCTGTATTGACGATGCGATCGACAGAGACATTTTCTTCAAACACAATGCCAAAGGCGTCACCACCGGGGCCGAATGTATCTTGTACCCCATCGGAATTGCTATCATCACTGGTGCGCGTGGATTGAGCGGTAATCGTGCCATTATTTTGGAACAGCGGCAAAATAGTGTGGCTGCCCACGCTGATGGAGGTCGCTGATTGATCGATAGAATCCGAGCGAATAACCCCGGCCGTATCGTTTAAAAAGCCGCCTTCCAGTGTGGTCTGGAAAATATCGGACCCGGATTGCGCCCCTTCAATGCGAACGGTATTGACAACAAAGTTGGTTTCCTGACTATCGGCTTGAAGCGTGCCGCGATTGATAAACCCGAAAGCTTCATCGCCTGTCCCGAAAGCCCCAAGGGTGACATCCCCCATACTGCCATCGCTGCGGGTCGCAGAAATCACAACGGCCTTGCCATCTCCACGGGCAGCAATCGTAGCACCGGTGCCCGGAATCAGATCGACAATGCCATCACCATCCTCGTCGGGATCTTCGGGAATCACCGGCGGGCCATTCACAAAGCCCCGCGCCACATCGGCGGCAATAAACACGCCGGGGCCGCCGGATTCCTGCGGCAAAACATTAAAATCATTATCGAAAATCTGATTGCGCCCAGTGGTGATCGCGCCAAGATTTAAAACACTGCCTGAAACGGCACCTTCAATCAACATCCCGGTTTCACCCCCAAAGGAAACCCCCTGAATAGAACCGGAATTTTCAATGTCACCACTGACGCTGGAGCGCACGGCAAGGCCAATGGAATTTTCACCTTGAACCGCCAATGTGCCACCAAGGCTTATGGAGCCGTCCACCGCAGACCCAAGGTCCAGCCCCACACTGTCCGTGCCAAATACAACAATCTCACTGCCACTATTGCTGGTGATATTGCCAGTGAATGTTCCGGCCCCGCCCAGTCTGATCCCGACATTGGGGCCGCCCACCACTTCCTCATTGTCCTGGAAATCACCGTCCAGCGCGATAATACCGGAAAGTTCGATCCCCGATGTGATCCCGTTGTCACCGGTCAAGACATCAATGCCAACACCGCCCACCCGGTCGGTGGATTCCACAACCCCGTTAATAACCAACAAATTGGAGCTATCAATGACCACAGCAGTCCCGTCCTCGACGGTGATCGATCCGCTGGGGCTTATGGTCACATCACCGGGAGAGCCGCCATCGGCTGTCGAGGTCCGCACCGTGCTGGTGCGATCGTCATCAATGGTCACCTCTTGGGCAAAGGCAGGAAGCGACATGACAAGCCCCAAGGCTGTGCTCGCCATAGGAACCGACAGATACCGCGACAGGCGCACACCTAAAGCGACAGTATTTTGATGATCGGGGGTCGTCGTACCGGCTTTTACACTCACAGATCTCAGCTCCGCATCAATCGAGAAATTACAGGAAAAATTCGGGTCCACAGCATAGACTCAAGACCATGGATCAATATTCCAGATTTCGGGCCGATACTGTCAGGAAAAGCAATCATGAACCCTCATAAGCGGCACAGGTGCATTGAGCAAGTGCTGTCATAAAGAGAGACACCTTTTCAGCGCCGACTTTTGCGCAAAAATTTAATGGTTACCCGCCGTCGCCAGCGGCGAACTCGGGGAAAATCAACAGATAAAACAAAAACACCCGCGGGGAGCATCCAAAATCCCAAAATAGGCAAGACTCCACCCACACCACCAAGCATGAGAAGACCGCCCACGGCGATTCTCATGGAGCGCGACTTGGGCATCCGACGCCTCAGACGGTTGAAATCCAGATTCATGGGCGTCGCTTATCTATCAAATACGGGCATTCTATGGCGGTGGGAAAGATCGCAAGAGCATGGCCAGCCACATCAGGGAAATGAAAAACCGGAAGGGCTATTATAGCCGATATGGCGGGATCATGTCGGGTCCAATCGTCTTGAAAATGCTAAAATTCCCGTACGACAGGACGATTATCCCCATTTTCAATACAAAACTATGATTGAGCCATGCTATAAATATATGTCACATTATTTTTCAAATTTAATGAATATATCGACACGGGCCGATATGAAGGAATTTTGCCGGATTGTTAAGATTTTAAGCATATGAAGGACAAAGAATAATCTGTAGAGGAGCATAAAGACTTTGTGGGGAAGTCTTGTATTCGCGTCTCGTCGGGGGCCGCTTGAACGGAGACACACTAAGTGACCACGGCACCTAAAAATACCGCGCCCCCTGCCTCGCAAGAAAATAGCGAGGCAGAGTCAAGCGCCCAAGCCCAGACAAGCCCTGCGATCAGCAAACCGAGCAATTCTTTTCACTTGAGGATTATTCATCGCATTTTTCTTGGGTACGGCTTGGGCATTTTGGCTTTCGGCTGGTTATCGTTTGCAACCTATTTCGGAGTTCAGGCGCTTTCAAAAATAACGGACCAAGCTTATCAGCACCCCTTTCTGGTCAGCAATGCCACCATGGCAATCCGGGCCGACATTACAGAAGCGCAGCTCAATCTTTCGGCCATGGCATCGGCGGCAAGCACCAATGAAAAGCTGGTAAAATATGAAGCCTTGGAAAACGCTCATAAAAGAGCACGACAAAATTTCACCATCATTCGAGAACGGTTCCTTGGGAACCAAGAAGATGCACAAGACGCCTTCACGCTTTTCAAGCAATTTTCCGAGCTTAATCTGACCATTGCCGGACATTTGATCGAAGGGGACCAAACGCAGGCGCAACAGCTAACTGCCACCGAAAATATCAAACTGGTTCGCGATCTAACCGAAAAAATCAACGCCATCCATGAATTTGCCCGCGCCCGCTCCATCGCCTTTCGTGATGAAGCGCAAAGCATGCGCAAAGATATCAAATTCAAGCTGATCTTCGCCATTCTGTTAGGGGCCACGATCATAAGTGTCGCCGGTCTCATGGTGAACAGTTCCATCACACGGCCTTTGGGGCGGCTGCGAAAGGCCATGCGTTCCCTTGCCGATGGCAATATCAATGTGTCTGTCCCCGAGCGTGAACGCCGGGATGAAATCGGCGATATGGCCAATGCGCTAGAGGTTTTCCGCGAGATTTATGAAAACCAGCGGCGCATGGAACGCGCCCAGAATGAAGCGGAAAAGCGCCTTCGGGAAGCCGAAACCGCACGGCTGAACGATCAGGTGGAAGCCACCGCCCGCGCCATGGAAATGCTGGACCGCAAGGTGCAGGAACGCACCCGCGAGCTGGGGGACAGCAATGATGCCCTGCGCCATGAAATCGAAAAGCGCACCGCAGCCGAAATCGACTTGAAGAAGGCCCTGCAAGCTATCGAATTGGCCAGTTCGGCCAAATCGAACTTTCTTGCCCATATGAGCCATGAACTAAGGACGCCTTTAAATGCGGTTCTGGGTTTTTCGGAGCTGATAAAAAACAAGATCGACAATGGTGCCGAGCCAAAACTTCTTTTGCCCTATATGGACATCATTTCAAGCGCCGGAAACACCTTGCTGGATCTGGTTGAAACCATTTTGGATCTCACCAAAATCGGCAATAAAATCGAAGATATTGATCGCCATCCGGAAGCCATCCCCGGTCTGATGGATGATGTGATGAAACCGACTTTGGCCAAAGCACAAGACAAGCAAATCGATATTGTGCGCGATCTTTCCGAAGATGATCTGCCGCTTTATGTGGAGCGCAATATGATTGTGCGCGCGCTGACCAATATATTGTGCAATGCGGTAAAATTCACGCCCGGGCCAAGCACCGTAACAATTACCGGCTATGCAGACGGCGCTTTTTACAAGATCTGCTTCAAGGACGAAGGGATCGGTATTCATCCCGATGATGTTGAGCGGATCATGGAACCCTTCTCGCAAGCAGACAGCACCTTTAACCGGCGTTTTGAAGGGTCTGGTTTGGGATTGCCCTTGGCCAAACGCATAATCGAGCTCCATGGCGGCAGTCTGACACTGAGCAGCAATCCGGGGGCGGGGACTCTGGTCGTCATCACCCTGCCTTTGTATCAGCCAAAGGACCAATCGCAAGAAAATGGCTTCGTAGGGGAAACGGCCTAGAACCGGTCAATAAGCCTGAGCCTGAGCTGTGTCCCGCTTATCCGATAAAAGGGCATCCTCCCCATCTGAAACCAACAGTGCGGGAAAAACCAAACCGCGCCCCCAAACAAAAGAAATAATTGCGGCCACCAGCATAATTTGCGGCAAAAAATAAAAAACGGGAGGTGTTAAACACACCCCCCGCATCGCATTGTTTTATTTATGGGTCTCAAGCGTCTGGGTCTGTGTCACCAGCATCGTCTTCCAAAGATTGCGGGGCCTGCGCCTCTTCGCCTTCCCCTTCAGATGATCCAGAAGCGCCGCTTGCGGAATCGCCGTCCATAGCGGCGGTCTCTTCCGCATCCAATTCTTCCTCACCTTCATCTGGCTCAGGCACCTTGGCAACGCTGACAACCTGTTCCTCTTGATCGACGCGGAACAGCGTAACGCCTTGGGTATTTCGTCCGGCAATGCGGATATCTTGCACGCCAATGCGGATGATTTTGCCCGCATTGGTCAACAGCATAAGCTGATCGCTTTCCGAAACCGGGCCGGAACCAACCACGGCCCCATTACGCTCGCTGGTAACGATATTGACAATGCCCTGCCCGCCCCGGCCTGTGGTGCGGTATTCATAGGAACTGGTGCGCTTGCCATATCCGTTTTCCGTTATGGTCAGGATAAACTGCTCCCGCTCGGCCATCTGGTCTATACGCTCTTGCGACAGAGAAGACTCAGTCCCATCGGCATTTTTCCATGGAGCCACCTTCAGATAGGAATCGCGTTCCTCAACGGTGGCATCCTGTCCATTCAAGATGGAGATGGCCATCACCTGATCACCGGCGGCAAGGCGCATACCGCGTACCCCGGTTGCCGTGCGGCCCTTGAATACCCGCACATCACGCACGGGGAAGCGAATACATTTGCCGGATTGGGCCGCCAGCAAAACATCATCATCTTCATGGGCAACGCGGACCCCCACCAGACGATCATCCGCCCCCTCGTCAAAGCGGATGGCGATTTTGCCATTGGACGGCACATTGGTGAAATCGGACAACAGATTGCGGCGCACATTGCCGGTGCGGGTGGCGAACATCACATTCAGTTCGCCCCAGCTATCCTCATCTTCAGGCAGTGCCATCAAATTGGTGATGACTTCCCCTTCGGCCAGCGGGAACAGATTCACCAGTGCCTTGCCGCGACTTTGCGGCGTTCCCAATGGCAGGCGCCAAACCTTCAGCTTATAGACCTGACCATAATTGGAGAAAAACAGCACCGGTTGATGGGTGTTGGCCACAAACACCGTGGTCAAAACGTCTTCTTCGCGGGTGGCCATGCCTGACCGGCCTTTTCCACCCCGACGCTGCTCCCGGTAGCTATCCAGCGCCACACGCTTGATATAGCCGCCATGGGTAACGGTCACCACCATGTCTTCACGGGCAATCAGATCTTCTTCATTGACGCCGGATGCCTCCAGCATGCTGATTTCCGTGCGACGCGGCGTGGCGAAATTCTCACGCACATCAACGATTTCCCCACGCAGCACCTCATATAGACGGGTGCGAGACCGCAAAATCTCAAGAAATCCGCGGATTTTTTCAGCCAGTTCTTCCAGTTCCTTGCCGATCTCGTCACGGCCAAGCGCTGTCAAACGGTGCAAGCGCAGATCAAGAATGGCTTTCACCTGTATTTCGGTCAGGCGGTAAACAGCCCCCTTTGATCCCGGCATAGGCGGTTCGCCGATCAGGTCCAGGTAGGGCAGAATATCGCCAGCATCCCATTCCCGCTCCAGCAATGTCTGGCGCGCAACAGCCGGGCTGGGTGCGCCGCGGATGATCGAAACCACCTCATCGATATTGGACACCGCCACCACAAGGCCCACGGCCAGATGCGCCCGGTCACGGGCTTTCCCCAGCTCGAATTTGGTGCGTCTTGTGATCACCTCTTCGCGGAAGGTGATGAAAGAAGACAGAACATCCTTCAAGGACAATTGCTCGGGCCGCCCGTGATTGAGCGCCAGCATATTGATGCCGAAATGGGTTTGAACCGGAGTAAAGCGATAAAGCTGGTTCAGAATCACATCACCAACCGCATCGCGCTTCAGTTCTATCACCACCCGTACGCCATCGCGGTCGGATTCATCGCGCAGATCGGCGATCCCTTCGATCCGCTTGGTTTTCACAGCCTCAGCGATCTTTTCGATCATCGCTGATTTGTTCACCTGAAACGGCGTTTCCGTGATGATGATCGCTTCCCGGCCGCGGATTTCTTCATAATGTGTGCGCGACCGGATAACGATAGAGCCACGTCCGGTTTCAAGGGCAGAAACAACCCCCGACCGGCCAAGAATAATCCCGCCTGTGGGGAAATCCGGCCCTTTTACATAGTTTTGCAGGTCTGCGTTCGTGGCCGCCGGATTATCGATCAGCGCCAAAGTCGCATCAATCACTTCGCCCAGATTATGGGGCGGAATATTGGTCGCCATACCCACCGCAATACCGGCGGCCCCATTCACCAAAAGATTGGGGAAGCGGGCGGGCAGAACCACGGGTTCGCTTTCCGATCCATCATAATTGTCAGCGAAATTGACCGTGTCTTTTTCAATGTCGGTCAAAAGTGTGGTGGACACCTTCGCCATACGCGCTTCGGTATACCGCATGGCGGCAGCCGGATCGCCATCCATAGAGCCGAAATTGCCCTGCCCGTCGATCAGTGGCAGGCGCATGGAAAAATCCTGCGCCATACGGACAAGGGCGTCATAAATCGCACTATCGCCATGGGGGTGATATTTACCCATCACATCCCCGACGATGCGTGCCGATTTACGATAAGGCTTGTTCCATTCATAGCCGTTTTCGTGCATCGAATAAAGAATGCGGCGATGCACTGGCTTCAAGCCATCACGCACATCAGGAAGTGCACGGCTCACGATCACGCTCATTGCGTAATCAAGATAAGAGGATTTCATTTCCTCTTCGATGGCAATGCTGGAAGTCGGATTGGCGGGCGTAGATGTATCGGCGGTATCAACCACAGGCGAATCACCCTTTTCTACAGGATTTCGTATAACGGCTGCTGGGTATCAGACATTTATGTCAGCCCAGGATCACCAGTGACAGAAATGGTGTCTTTAGATACCAACTGGCCCCATCCGGTGCAAGCTCGGCCTCGCCTTAAACTTGTTTAAAAACAAGAAAAAACGCCATGGCTCCGCCCGGCAAAGGGCAATATCAGGATATCGGCACCAAAGTCATTGAAAACGCTTGGGCTCAAGCGGCCTTCCGGCCCAACTTTCCGATCAGATAGTCCAGATTGTCACTATCTAGATCCTGATCGATCTGGGTCAAAACCCGTTCGATCATCACATTCCGGAACAAATCACGATCATCACCACTGGTCAGGCGCATTTCTTCGCTAATGGCTGTCCCGATACGCGCCACATGCAAAAGCGCTGCGGGCATTTCAGCCCGATCAAACAATTTGGTAAGCCCCAATTGCCCTTTGTCATGCACAAGCTGCCACGCATTGGCCACCGATATTCCGGCCCGTTTTGCCAAAGCCGCTTCAAAAAAGGTCATGTCGCCCATGCACAAGGCGCGGATGATCAATGTTGGCGATAACCGCCCGTTTTTATGAAGCTGGTCCACTAAGCTAAGCACATCCGGCGCATTAATACCCGGTGTGAGCAGGCTGACCGTTGCCCGTTCCCGGCTTTCCAACAGCAAATCCGTCGCCATCGAGGGCGACAGCTCATGATGCGTCACCAGATGGTCACGCAGGCTTTCCGTGACCATGGTCACAAGCCGTTCGGCCACCGCCAAGGGCAGTTTTTCCCGCTTGGTAAGGGGCGTTTTGACCGCATCACTTCCGGAATATTTATCCAGCACCCGTGCAAAGGTCGCATCTTTAATTTGTGCGCCATCATTGCCCACAAGGGTGGAGACGACCGCTTCATCACCCGACTCCGCCAAAGCATCGGCAATATCGGGCGAAACCGTGGCACGTTTGGCCACAGCCACCTGCCGCTCAGGATCATTGGTCCCGATGATATCCAGCAGATCCTTGTCGGTCAGGACCGATGAAAATTCGATCACCGGCAGTGCCACTTCGCTCACATCGCTGGCCAGCGTGCGCGCCACATCCGCCGGAATGGAGGGATTTTCTTTCAGCGTTTCGGAAAGAGCCTTGCGAACCCGAACTTCCGCATCCTTCACCAAGGCACGGAAAATGTCTTCTGCCAGCGCCCGTTCGGCCCCGGTGGGAGACGTTTCTGTAAAATATGTCCCGACTTTCCGCGCAGCTTCCGCACGGTTTTCTGCCGAAGGTTCGGACAGGAGTTTCAGGACATCTGCTTGGGAAAGATTCGACTGCGTGCTCAAATTGCAACATCCTCAAAGCTGGCAAGGCCGAAAATCAGGATCGACCCATAGAAAAACCCTAGGCGCAAAAAGGTTAAAGTGCCGTAAAACCCAACAGAAAAAGCCCGTCATATCCTGCGCCTTGGATTCGGCACTCTTATCGTGCATCCTATAGCAGGATGTCCCATAAGGTGTCTTATATTGCCACCTTAAAACACGGACAATCCAGAACAATCCGCGACCATGGCTCATTTCATTGACTTTGAAGTGTAATTCCCTATTGTTGCGCCAAATTTTGATCATCGAAATGGCTGATGCACGCAGGCACAGCATTTCACAAAGGCGAGGACAGTCGATCCGCCCATGAGCTTTGAATATCTCGGACTAAGCGATGAACTGTTAACAGCGGTTCGGGACGCAGGATATGACACACCGACGCCAATTCAGCGTCAGGCGATTCCCGCTATTTTGCAAGGCAGGGATGTCATTGGTATTGCCCAGACCGGCACAGGGAAAACCGCCAGTTTCACTCTGCCTATGATCGACATTCTTTCGCAAGGCCGTGCCAAGGCCCGTATGCCGCGCACCTTGATCTTGGAGCCCACCCGCGAGCTTGCTGCACAAGTGGCGGAAAGTTTTGAAAAATACGGAAAACATTCCAAGCTCTCCATGGCTTTGCTGATCGGTGGCGTCTCTTTTGGCGACCAGGAATCCAAGCTGGAACGCGGCGTTGATGTTCTTATCGCCACGCCGGGACGATTGATGGACCATGCCACCCGTGGCAATGTGATGCTCAATGGCGTTCAGGTGCTGGTTGTCGATGAATGTGACCGCATGCTGGATATGGGCTTCATTCCCGATGTGGAAAACATTTGCCAGAAAATCCCGCAAGCGCATCAAACGTTGTTCTTCTCGGCCACCCTGTCCAAGGAAATCAAACGCCTAACGGATAAGTTTCTCAATGATCCCAAACTGATAGAAGTGGCCCCGCCCGCCTCTACGGCTGCCACAGTCAGTCAAAGCATTGCGATTGTGGGGGCGCGTGAAAAAAGCAAAGCCCTGCGGGAATTGATTGCGTCCGATGACATCGACAGCGCCATTGTCTTTTGTAATCGCAAGGTTGAAGTAAAATCGGTTTATACCAGCCTCAAGCGGGCTGGTCTGGCTGTTGGGCAACTTCATGGCGATATGGCCCAGCCTGATCGAATGGATACTTTGACCCGTTTCAAATCTGGCGATGTGCGTATTCTGGTGGCCAGCGATGTGGCCGCACGTGGGCTTGATATTCCCAGTGTCAGCCATGTGTTCAACTATGATGTGCCCCGTAATTCCGAAGATTATGTACACCGCATCGGCAGAACGGGCCGCGCTGGTCGCAAGGGCTGTTCCGTAACCCTTGCCATGCCGTCCGACACCAAGGCTGTTTTGGAAATCGAAGCGCTTATCGGGCGTCCCATCGATCGCCAACCGCTTAAAGAGGTGAAAACCCGCGAGCTGGAAAGCGACGAGGAAGCACCGAAGAAAAGCGGTAGCCGCCCGGCACGCAAACCCCGTGGCAAAGCTGCACAGGCCAAAACCCAAAGCACCAATTCTGAAGAAAAGACAGACGCCACGGCCAAAGAAGATGCGCCAAGCGAATCTGCAGCAACAAAACAGCAAACAAAAGCGGCTCCTCAAAAGCAATCCAGAAGCCGGTCCAAACCCAAAGAGGCGGAAAAGTCCGAAGACAAAAAGGCCAAAGACCGGTCAACGGATGATAGAAAATCCCGCTCCAACACATCGACGGGCAATCGTCGCAACAATAATGGCAATGGGCGGCATCACCATGAAGATGACACCCCTGTGGTGGGCATGGGCTCCCATGTCCCCGCCTTTTTGATGCGCCCCGTTCCCAAGCGCGGATAACCTACATCTATCCTGATCCCGCGCAGGCTTGGATTGGCGATGCTTCGGCGTCGCCAATTTTTTATGGTGCGAAACGGGTAAAGACCTGCCCCGAAACATATATCGGAGCGAAGCAAACCGTCCCTTGCCGGTTTGTGCTTTTCTCATACGCCCCCCGGCACTAGCCTGAACCGGTCATAACACCGCATAGGGGGCTTTCATGTCATACCGTTCCATATCTCTTGAGAAAGAGGGTCCGATTGCACGGCTGACATTGAACCGGCCCGAACGGTTAAATGCATTGTCCGCCGATTTATTGGCCGAACTTGCAACGGCTTTGGACGATCTTTCTTCTGACAGCCAGGCAACGCGCTGTTTGATTATCACAGGGGCGGGGCGTGCCTTTTCCTCTGGCGCCGATCTAAGCGAAAAACCAACAAACGGATCGGGCATGCCCGACCTGTCGATCAGCTTACGAGAACGTTATAATCCTGTTGTGAAAAAGCTGATGGCCCTTCCCATCCCGGTGATTGCGGCAGTCAATGGCCCGGCTGCAGGGGCAGGCATGAGCCTTGCCCTTTGTGCGGATTTTGTTCTGGCCGCCCGATCTGCCTATTTTTTGCAAGCCTTTGTGAATATCGGCCTTGCCCCCGATGCCGGAGCCAGTTGGTTTTTGCCGCGCCTTATCGGCCCTGCCCGCGCCCGCCGTTTGATGATGCTGGGGGAGAAATTACCCGCCACCAAAGCCCAAAACTGGGGTCTGATCCACAAAGCCGTTGAAGACGATCACCTTATGGCCGAGGTGGACACACTGGCGCAAGGCTTGGCCACGGGCCCGACCATTGCTTATGGCGGTATTCGGGCGCTTGTGCGGGCCTCGCTTGAAAACGGGCTGGACGATCAATTGGAACTGGAAGCCGAAACGCAAAAACGTCTGGGCTTTACGCAGGATTTCATGGAAGGCGTCCGCGCTTTTCTCACCAAAAGCGCGGCCACATTTACCGGAAAATAACACCCACAGGATTGTCTTGCGGCCCTTAACGGCGGTTATTGCGTTCCGTCAGGCGTTGCTTTTTGGTTTTCCGCCCGTCCACATAAGGATTTTTGGACGCACGCAGATACAAGCGCAAAGGCACTCCGGCCAATGAGAAATCGCGCCGCATTTCATTTTCCAGATACCGCATATAGCTATCGGGAACGCCCCGCGGATGGTTCGTGAAAATGGTAAAGGTGGGCGGACGGGATTTGATCTGCGCCCCATAACGCATGCGCGTTGCCCGACCCTGCACAGCAGGCGGCGGATGCGCTTCCGTTACAGCGGAAAGCCAGCGATTGAATTCTGCTGTGCGGATGCGCGAATTCCACAATTCATAAGCGGCCAGAACAGACGGCATGATGCGGTCTGTTCCTTGGCCGGTAAGGGCGGAAATAGGCACCGTGGTCACGCCCTTCAATTGCGGCAAAGATCGGGTAAGCACGTCATTTACAGCCCGTTGGGCGCTTAGACGGTCGTCTACAGTGTCCCACTTGTTAAGGGCAATCACCAAAGCCCGGCCTTCATTGACCACCAAAGACGCGATCTTGATATCCTGCTTATCAACGCCGCGATCGGCATCCACCATCAGCACCACGACTTCGGCAAAGCGCACTGCCCGCAATGTATCGGCAACGGACAGTTTTTCCAGCTTTTCCTGCACACGGGCGCGGCGGCGCAATCCGGCCGTATCAAACAAGCGCACAGGAATATCGTCATAATCCCAATCAACGGAAATGGAATCCCGCGTCAGGCCCGCTTCCGGCCCGGTGATCAGCCGCTCTTCACCCACCAGATGGTTGATAAGCGTGGATTTTCCCGCATTGGGCCGCCCCACCACGGCCAAGCGCAATGGCCGGTCGTCGGTGAATTCCGGTTCTTCTTCAGGGTCTTCAAAGTCGTAATCCAGATCGCCTTCTTGCGGCCCATCCAGAGTCTCGTCTTCGTCGGGCTTTTCTTCTTCAATCTCGGCGCGAGGATCCACGCCCAAAATGCGCGCCGTTTCCGTAATGGATTCGTACAGATCGCCCAAGCCTTCCGCATGTTCCGCAGACAAGGCCACCGGATCACCAAAACCCAGCGAATAGGCTTCATAGGCGCCTTCCATCCCGCGCGTGCCTTCGGCCTTGTTGGCAACCAACACCACCGGAATTTTTTGCACCCGCAGCCAACTGGCAAAATGCCGGTCCATCGGGGTAATGCCAGAACGGGCATCCACCATGAACAGCACCATCGTTGCCCCGTTTAGAGCGGATTCCGTTTGCAACCGCATGCGCCCGGCAAGGCTTTCAGAATCGCCTTCCTCAAGACCAGCCGTATCAACAATATGGAAGGTAAGATCCGCCAAGCGGCCAATACCTGCACGGCGATCCCGCGTAACACCGGGGGTATCGTCCACAAGGGCAAGGCGTCTGCCCACCAAGCGATTGAACAGAGTCGACTTCCCCACATTGGGGCGCCCAATGATGGCTATCGTTAGAGCATGTTTCGACACGCCTTTTTCCTATCAGCGATATGCGACGAGGTCCGCACCCTCAGTCAGAAAATATACGGTACCATCGGCAACCACCGGCGATGCCAGTGCGCCATCAGGCAGTTTCTCTGCCCCAAGGAAGTCGCCCGTATAAGGCGATATGGACAAGACATAGCCATGGGACGAGGCAATGATCAAGCGGTCACCAGCCAGGACAGGGCCAGTCCATGACAAAGGGGTATCCCGGTCTTCGGGGTCTTTAAAGCGCTGCAACCGTGTCACCCAACGCACCCGACCATCAGCGACAGAAATTGCTGCGATTTCCGCATCGACACTCAGTACATAAAGATAATCGCCGCCAATCCAAGGGGTATGGACGGACGGCACATTACTTTCCCACACTCGCTCGCCACTACGCATATCAATGGCCACCATACGGCCCGCATGCCCCACAGCGTATACCCGATTGCGCGAAATCACCGGATTTCCGTCGATATCGGCCAAGGTGGCAAGGGGCGTCAAGCGGCGGGTGCGCGACAATGTATCTTGCCAGGCCAAGCGCCCATTTTCGACGCGCATAGCCATCAATTCACCCGAAGACATCGCAGCGACCACCGTGTCCCCCGCCACAGCAGGCGAAGCCGCTCCCAAAAGCCCGGCATCTTCCGGTAAGCCCGATTGGGTCCAGATCAGGCTGCCGTCTTTTGCATTGAGCGCCAAAAGCTGATTGTCTTGGGTCAGAGTGAAAATCCGCCCCTCGGAAATGCTTGGTGCGCCGCGCAAAGGCACAATGCCGTCATGCCGCCAGATCTCGCGTCCCGTATCCGTATCCAGTGCCGAGAGAAAGCCATACCCCGTGGCCACATATAAAACACCGCCCTGCACGGCCAAACCACCGCCGAAAGCCAGCGCCTTTTTCTCTTTTTTCCGTTCCAGCCGCACCTGCCAGCGTTTGCGCCCTGTTTCCGTATCGATGGCAGACACCAAGCCCCGCGTATCAATGGCAAACACGGTGCCATCTTCAACCACCGGCTCCATATCCAGCCGTGTGAGAATATCTGACCCGCGCCCGATGCTGGTACGCCACGCCCGTTTCAAGGTGGGAGCGATTTCAAGATGCTGCGCCGTATTGGCCGCTGTGCCGCCCGATTGCGGCCAGTTTTTGTTCCTATAAGGGCGCGGCAAGATCACTCGAACATCGGCAATGGCCGGATCAGCCGCCAGTTCCTGTTCGAATGTCAAAACGGCAATCCGTTCGCGGTTATCGGCATCATAGCCGCCGCCCACATCAGGCTCGCTGATATCTTCACCACTGGAACATCCAGCCAGAACAGCCGCCGCCATAGCCGGAACGGCAAGCAGAAATCTCCGCCGCATGCTCACTGTGCTGCGCTCCCGCTTTCAGTCTCACCTACGCTGTTATCGGCATCCACACCGGGGGACTCCGCATCAAACAGCGCCAACATATCGCGCGCCCGCGCCACCAAAGCCGCGGGAGCCGCAGGGTCTTCGACCAAGGCACCGAAACGGCTACGTGCTTCCTCGATATCACCTTGTGCGGTATAGATTGCCGCCAAAAGCTCGGTGGCGCTGTAGTAAAGCGGCTCACTGGGAAGCGCGAGCCCCTGCAATTGGGCAATGGCACCATCCGCATCGCCCGCTTTCACCTTGGCCGAGGCTGCCAGATAACCGGCAAAGGCTTTGACGCGGCTGTCACCGGCCTTTGCAACAACCCGATCATAAGCTGCTGCTGCAGCGGCAGCATCGCCGTCTTCCAAAAGTGTCGCCCCTTGGCGCAAACCAGCCAAAAGACCATAGCCGCCATCCAGATCTTTCGCCAATTGCGCATAAAGACCGGCCGCAGTCTCAGGCGTTTCCCCTGCGGCGGCTTCTTGTGCCGCGGCATAACGGTCCGACAGATCATTCAGCGAAGATTCGCGCATATCGGTCCATATTTGCCAACCAACGGCGGCCAGCAACACAACCACCGTAGCGGAAACGAAGGAAACCCCATGCCGGCGCCATAGCGCCAACATCTGGTCGCGGCGCACGTCTTCATCGACTTCACGAAAAATGCTATCGGATTCTTCAGCCACGATTGTCGTCACTCCTTCAGATTGCTGACGGTCTATCCTGCATGTCTTATCTGCATGGCGCTAACACATAGCACCCCATATCGCCAGCGCAAAAGGCAATCCATCACATTCACAGCGATGGCGCGCCGGTTATCTTTATTTTTTCGGACGCCGCATTTTATACGTCTCGTCAGTTGATGGAAACCGTCGTGCCCGTACATCATCGGCATAACGCGCCACCGCATCCGATATGGTGGGGCCAAGGCTTGCATAATGCTTTACAAAACGCGGCGCCCAATCGAACAGCCCCAGCATATCTTCGGTAACAAGGATCTGGCCATCACAGGCCGCCGAGGCCCCGATGCCGATCACCACATTGTTCACGCTTTCGGTGATTTTGGCCGCCAAGGGTTCCGCCACTCCCTCCACCACAGTGGCAAAGGCACCGGCCGCTTCGATGGCTTTGGCATCCTCGATAATCGGTTCCCACGCATCTTCATCGCGGCCTTGGGCGGCATAGCCCCCGATCACATGCACCGATTGCGGACGAAGCCCCACATGGCCGATCACCGGAATACCGCGTTCCACTAAAAAGTGCACAGTTTCCGCCATTTCCTTGCCGCCTTCCAGCTTCACCGCCTGCGCACCGGTTTCGCTTAACATTCTGGCCGCATTGGTGAAGGCCACCTGCTTTGATGCTTCAAAGCTGCCAAAGGGCATATCCAGAGCCACCAAAGCCCGCTTTGATCCACGCACCACGGCCCGACCATGATTGATAATCATGTCGATGGTTACGCCCAAGGTGGAGTCCATGCCGTACAGCGCCATGCCCATGCTGTCGCCCACCAGCAAAAGCTCGCAATGGGGGTCCAGAAGCCGGGCCATAGGGGCCGTATAGGCCGTCAGCGTCACCAAGGGCTCTCCGGCCTGTTTACGCTTGATCAAGTTCGGCACCGTCAAACGCTTTATGGGCGCGGATGCTGTTGTCTCCGAGGGTGGTTGAACGCTCATGAGAACTCCTTTCACCGACCCTTGAGGGTCATTCCCACTCGATTGTCAATGAGTGAATTTTTCACCGTATTTTCAGTGATTTATGATTTCATATTTGGCTGATAGCATGGAAAATACCATCTTCAAAAAATCTCACAAAACCCGGTCACCTTCTTGCCCGGAAGTTCGCAGGCCGCCTTGCTGCCCGACCCAATAACGCTCAGCAATATTTACTACCTGAATAAAAATAGCATAATACTAAATTTTACATATGTTTACAGCGCATTACAGAAGGAAAACAATTAAAGCTATTCGAAAACTGCCCGTAAATGTTGCTGACCCGTTACGTACTACATTTAAGGAAATAGCTGATAACCATTGTCATTGGAATGTTAAAAAACTGGCTGGCCGAGGATGCGGTGATGCCAATTATCATCTGCCGAGCATAAATCCAAAAGGTTGAAACGCAGGGTGATGCAGCCGCTTTTGATAAGCCAAATCCACACTAACGGCAGCTGAGGATGAACTGGTGTCGTCTAATATCGTTGATATGTTGCTGGCCAATGTGCTGGACTGTCAATAAAAATGACTTGGCGTAATAACCGGAGACTCTGATCAAATTATCCCAGCGAAAAACGAAATGATTTATCGGGCATTTAGTGCAGTCCAATACATCACATTACTCCGTATGCGTTCGACTTTATACCATCTCAAGCCGCTGACAATTTTACCTACGACAGTCGTCGTGCTACATTTGGACACTTTCCCAAGTCGCTCTGGAGCCAAATTCGTGTCTATTCGCATCATCCTAAGTCTGCTCATGCTCCTCGCTGGCGGTGGTGCTCGAGGTACCGTCTTTATCCCGGAAGCCGCTATTAAGACCGGTTACGGGCCGACTTCGGAGGCGTGGTCCACACACTGGTCAGGTGCTTGCGCGGAGCGGGTTGGCATCGAGATCGGCTACACGGGGCATTCCGAAATACAGAATATGCTGCCTCGGGTAACCGACTACGTGCGCGGAGCGGTACCTCATGTACTCAGCCAATGCCCGCAGGCAAACATCATCCAAGTGAATGTGCCAGGACGACCGGCCAATCCACGGCCGGTCTACCAATTCGAAATGCACCGGAATGCAGGATGGGTGGCACAGAATGCGCTTTGGTACAGTGATCTCGTCCGTGACACCCTCGCCCAAGGTTATCTACCGGCAGAAATGGGCTATCATAATGGGCTGGTTCGATTCCAGGACGGGCGCTTCGAAGCCATCTACGGGAAAATGCTCAGATCCCACCTGGTTGGAACAGACATCGAGCGCCATATGCAGGAAGGCACATCGCCACCGCGGGTGTCTCATCACACCATTTCCGGGCACTGGTACGAACTGGGCAGCGAGCGGCCGAACGGCCAATGCACAGCCAGCCGCGATGGTTATGCACTCTGGGGCTCGTTCACCATGGTGATCAACCGCGGCCATTCCAATGTCCAGATGATTCGGAAATTCTGCGCTGAAGCCGGCGAGAAGGGTCACAGCGATGAGCTTTACCTGTCCCCCCCTTCTCCTTCCGGGTTCAAGCGGCTCTGGGGTATTGAGTGGGTCAAGTTCACGGATTCGCTCCACAAACAGCTTGCTGATCTGGACCTCGACACCGCAGACGATCTGCAGACTTTCATCCGCACCCGCAAAGCTCTCTATAAGAGCCAGAAGCTCACGCTCTATCCGGCCCAGGACAACTGGTGCATGAACCGGCGGATGGACGCTTACTACACGGTACCCAGCGAAGATCGAAACCAGGCGTTCGGCGGCAACTACGCCAAGGCGCTAGGCGAACGGGCCAGGCAGGTGGTCAACGAGTATTGCGGCGACGCGCTGACGGCCAGCGTCTCAAACTACCGCGAAGGAGACGAGACCCCATGGGATCGCATGTCTTTCCAGTTCCGGCCTATTCAGGCTTCCGCGTTCGGCAATGACAAGGGTTACCTGAAGCTGCTCGACCAACATCTGAGCGAACGGGCACAAGCCCATCTGGAATATCTGAACGCGAATCATCTCGGGCCTGCCTGCAGCGACGCACCATTCTGTGAGTTGCCAGGCGGACGTTACCTCAACGCAATCTACAACGGCCGTGGCGATTTGGTACAGGAGATGGATCAGCTCCAGCGAGCGGAAGTGAATGAGATGCTCAGCCGTCAGATGGCCCAGGTCAACATGACAGAGAATCCGATCACACAGCTGCTTTCCGGTATGATCGAAGCAGATGACGGGCTCATTGTTGGTGCCGCTAACAAGTACATGTACGCCTACGCCGCCTGGGGAGCCCAGTGCCTCAAATCAGGTGCCAAGACCCGCACTTTCGTGCATACCACATCCGGCACCGAAACCATCAATTTCGACGGCAGCACAGACTATGAGCCCGGGCAAACCTATGAGGCCGAATACACAATCAATCCGGAGTTTTTCCCACTACTGGAGCGGGTCGGCTCTCACTACGGCGCACAGGACAGCACCTCCCCCCTGCTCAACAAAGCACAGCGCCTGGTGCTGCAGGGGCTGGTACAGATGAAGAATAACTACGATTGCACCAGCCCGGAAGTCGCCCGCTTTGAGCGGAATCTGATTGCCCTGGCAGAAGACGATCTGAACGGACAGCCTTTGCGGGTGCTATCAGTTCCCGCGGTTGGCGTTACGAAACAAGTACAACCGACACAAACTGCATCACCCGCACAGTCGACAGAAGTTCCGGTGCAGCAGGTACCTGACGAGGCCCGTCAAGCAGCCCCCATGGCGGCACCGGCCAAATCGTCCACAAGCACACTGAGTACTGCAGAGCGCTACGCGAAAATGAATGCCGAGATAAAGACACTTTCAGACGCCTTCCTTGCCGAAATCAACGTCATGAACGTCAATTTTCAGGCGGACATGCAAAAGGCGGGTACTGACGCGAAACGGCTGGAGATGTTGCGCGAATTCAACAATGAAACGGCGCGGATACGGACCAAATTGGAGCGCGAGACTCAGGCAATCAAGGACAAATACAAGGATTAGTGCGTTGCGCCTGCCGCTAAAAATGACCTCAAGGACATTTACCAATATGGCCTGCAACAGTGGGGAAGAGCACAATCCAAAAGCTATCTGTCCGCTATAAAGAATCAATTCTGGTTGCTGACCCAGCAGTTACTTATGGATACAGAGCGCCCCGAGTTCCTCCCCGACACCAGAAGCCTCCCTGTAGAAAGCCATACCCTATTTTACCGTGTGATCGCCAACAGGGTTAAAATTACCCGTGTCCTGCGTGGCCGCCACGCATTACAATATTATCTAAAACAACCAGACATAACCCTTTAATGAACGATAGTGCTGTGCACTCTCGAACAATCTCTCATACTGCTAAAAGTCGGCACTGCCAGTCAGTGTAAATTGCTGACAAATTTAACCCCCGCTCGATTCGCAACAAGTACCGTTGAGATCGCTATTGATTGCAGTTACCACCCAGTGACAATCATTCCCACTCGATGGTGCCGGGCGGTTTCGAGGTCACGTCATAAACCACCCGATTGATGCCGCGCACTTCATTGATGATGCGCGTCGCCACCCGTGACAGGAAGCCATGATCGAAGGGATAGCTGTCTGCCGTCATGCCATCGACGGACGTCACAGCCCGCAACGCCAACACATGGTCATAGGTGCGGGCATCGCCCATCACGCCCACGGTTTTTACAGGCAAGAGCACGGCGAACGCCTGCCAGATACTGTCATAAAGCCCGGCATTGCGGATTTCTTCCAGATAAATGGCATCGGCCTTGCGCAAGATATCCGCCGCTTCGGTAGAGACGGCCCCCGGAATACGGATGGCCAGCCCCGGCCCCGGGAAAGGATGCCGATCCACAAAGGCATCCGGCAAGCCCAGTTCGCGGCCCAGATTGCGCACTTCGTCCTTGAACAATTCGCGCAAAGGCTCCACCAGCTTCAGGTTCATCTTTTCGGGCAGCCCGCCCACATTATGATGCGATTTGATGGTCACCGATGGGCCGCCGGAAAATGACACGCTCTCGATCACATCGGGATAAAGCGTGCCTTGCGCCAAAAATTGCGCATCACCGATTTTGCCTGCTTCTTCCTGAAACACATCAATGAACAAGCCGCCGATGATCTTGCGCTTTTGTTCGGGGTCAGTGACGCCGGCCAATTCACCCATGAACAGTTCGCTGGCATCGCGGTGGATCAACGGAATATTATAATGGCCACGGAACAGCTCGACCACCTGTTGCGCCTCGTTCATGCGCAACAGCCCGGTATCAACGAACACGCAGGTCAACTGATCGCCAATGGCTTCATGCAGCAAGACCGCCACCACCGAGCTATCCACCCCGCCCGACAGGCCGCAAATCACCTTGCCGTCGCCCACTTGCGCGCGAATCTCGGCGATTTTGGCATCCCGGAATGCCGCCATCGACCAATCGGCCTGACAGCCGCAAACATCATGGACAAAATTACGGATCAATTGCGCGCCATGGGGCGTGTGCACAACTTCGGGATGGAACTGCACACCGTAAAAGCCGCGTTCATCATCGGCTATGGCGGCAAAAGGCGCCCCTTCCGATGTGGCCACCACAGAGAAATTGTCCGGCAATGCCTCGACCCGATCGCCATGGCTCATCCAGACCTGCTCGCGGGAACCGGCTTGCCACATGCCTTCAAACAATCGGCAATCGGCGACCAAATCAATGAAGGCGCGGCCAAATTCCTGATGGTCAGACGGCTGAACCGCCCCACCAAGTTGCTGGACCATGGTTTGCTGGCCATAACAAATGCCAAGCACCGGCACACCCATATCAAACACCCGATCGGGAGCGCGTGGCGCATCGTCCCATGTGACGGACGCCGGACCACCGGACAGGATAATGCCCTTCGGATCAAACTGGTCGAGGATATCTTGGGCCGCGTTGAACGGCACGATTTCGCAGTACACACCGGCCTCACGCACACGCCGCGCAATGAGTTGGGTGACCTGACTGCCGAAGTCGAGAATGAGGATATGATCTGACATGACGCGCTTTTAGCTTTGCTGAAAGGCTCTGTCTATCATCGAACGCACCAAAAGCGGACTGCATGAGCCTGTTTAAGGCCCAATCGTCAACTTTTTCCTTGATCCGCGGGGCTGTCTTCGGGGCTTTCCGCCTCGAACGCTGCAATGGCTGCACGAACCTCGTCCACCTCCTCACAGCCCTCCGTCCCGCAAAGGCGCTTCAAAAGGTCCAGATTCTGCCGGGCTTTCACAAGACCGAAATCCGCAAGATAGGCCAGTGATTCGGCGGCCAAAGCCGCACGATTATCCGGTTCGATGGTCAGAACACGCCGATAATAGGCAATCCCGGCACTGCGGTCGCCCAAAGCTTCATGGGCCCGGCCAATGGCCACAAGGGCTGCAAGATTGTTCGGGTCCGCCACCAATGCCGTTTCAAATTTGGTCAGCGCGGTTTTATAGTCCGCCGCCTCCATCGCCGCCTGCCCTTCCATCATCAGATGTTGCGAAGCAGATCGATAGGCCGGGGCTGTGCCTTGATAGGCAAAGGAGGATGCCGGTGCGGCCATCAAGGCCGCGCCGCTCAAAACCAGAATGGAACCCAAAGTGCGGATTTCTTTCAAAGACATAAACATCATCACGCCGTTCCATATGAAGGACAGGGGTTCGCTGCAGGATTTATGTGTGATTGCAATGCCAGGATGCAAGATAGCACGCCACGAAAATCCCTGCGCATTTTATCGACCGTCCACTCCATAGCCACCCTTATGATTAGTCCGGCACTTTTTGCAGCAAGGCGAGGAAAAACCCGTCGGTGCCATGCTGCAGGGGGGTCATTTGCAGCATTTCCGGAGCACTGGACACGCTTTCGGGCAAATGCTCCAAGCCAAGATCTTCCAGCTTGCGGTGATAATCCGCCAACTCCCAGTCTTCGGATTCAGACAAGGCATGGTCGATCACATTCTCGTTTTCTTCTTGAAGGATCGAACATGTCATATAAGCGATCCGCCCGTTCGGCCCTGCCAGCGTCATGGCTTCACGCAGCAAAGCCCGCTGGATAGCAACGGCTTCGGCCAGCGCGTCTTCATCCAGCCGCCAACGCAATTCGGGGTTGCGCCGCCATGTGCCACTGCCCGAACAAGGCGCATCCACAATCACCAGATCCATTTGACCAAGGAAGCGGTATAGCTGATCGGCGCGTTTGTCCTCACCGGAGGTCAGACGATGAATTTGCAAATTAGTCTGACGCGCCCGGTCGGTGCGTATCTTCAATTCATCCAGCCGGCGCTTGTCCGTATCAAGGGCATAGATTTGGCCAGAATTGTTCATCTGTGCACCCAAAGCCAGCGTTTTACCGCCAGCGCCCGCACATAATTCCAGCACTTGCGCTTTCGGAGCCGCACCACAGAGCTGCACTGCAATCTGCGAGGCTTCGTCCTGCACCTCGACCAACCCTTTTGAAAAAAGATCCAAACCTTTAATCTGGCTATCTTTTTCCAAACGAATGCCAACAGGGCTATAGGGGGTCGGCTCGGCATTGATGCCCGCATCGGCAAGGGCCGCCAAGGCATCCTCGCGGGAGGTCTTGAGCGTATTGACACGCAAATCGGTGGGCGCCCGCCCAGAAAGCGCATCAATCTGCGCCGTTATATCATCGCCATAGCGGGCTTCCAACCGGTCAGACAGCCATTGCGGCACATTCAATCGCGCCGCCAAGGGCGGGTTTTTCAAGCCAACGGCCCGATCAAACCGGCTAATGGCATCATCACCGGGCGCTTCCGGCGCATAGGTGCCTTCAAACAGATCTGCCGCCAAAGGCCCATCCATTCGCAGATGCATCAAAGCCAGCATAAGCGGCGTGATAGGCAATCCCGCCGACATCAAACGCCAGCCATATTCACCGCGACGGCGAAGCACGCCATAAACAAGATTTATAATTGCCGCACGATCTTTCGATCCGGCATAGCGACGCTTTTGAAAATAGCGTTTGATCAACACATCGGCGGCCGCCCCGCGATGGGCCAAGGCATCATCGATCTGTCCGAGAATTTCAACCGCCGCAGCAAGGCGTGCAGAAGGGGTCATGAACGCCTCTTTCTTTCAAAAATAAAATGGCCGGCGTAAAAGGCTGGTGATCGCCCGATCACGCCGAAGACTCGATCAATTGGACGGGTAATTTGGTGATTCCCGTGTAATGGCCACATCATGCACATGGCTTTCACGCAAGCCGGAATTTGTAATGCGTATGAAGCTGCCCCGTTCATGCATATCAGGAATGGTGCGCGCCCCGGAATAGCCCATACCGGCCCGCAGCCCGCCCACAAGCTGATGCAGGACATTCTTCACAGGGCCCTTGAACGGCACCTGCCCCTCCACACCTTCGGGAACCAGCTTCAGGGCATCTTTGATATCTTCCTGGAAATAACGGTCCGCCGAGCCCCGTGCCATCGCCCCAACCGAGCCCATGCCCCGATAGGCTTTATAGGCGCGGCCCTGATACAAAAATTCTTCACCCGGCGCTTCTTGCGTACCCGCCAGTAACGAGCCCACCATGCAGGCATTGGCCCCGGCGGCAATGGCTTTGGAGATATCCCCCGATGTGCGCAAACCGCCATCGGCAATCACCGGAATATTTTTCTTCCGGGCCGCATCCACCACATCCATGATGGCGGTCAATTGCGGAACGCCCACACCGGCCACCACGCGGGTGGTGCAGATAGATCCCGGCCCGATCCCCACCTTGATGGCGTCCGCCCCGGCATCGATCAGCGCATTGGCGGCATCGGCGGTGGCCACATTGCCCGCAAGAAGCTGCACGGAATTGCTTTCGCGTTTGATGCGCGACACCGCTTCGATCACCCGTGCCGAATGGCCATGGGCGGTATCAAGAACCACCAGATCACATTCGGCATCGATCAAGGCCAATGAGCGTTCAAAGCCAGTATCGCCCACGGTTGTGGCCGCAGCCACCCGCAAGCGCCCGATTTCATCCTTGGCCGCATTGGGATAGGCAACGGCCTTTTCCATATCCCTGACCGTGATCAGGCCCGTGCAGCGGAATTCTTCATCCACGACCAACAGCTTTTCGATACGGTGCTGATGGAACAAACGCTTGGCTTCCGAACTGGACACGCCCGCATGAACCGTCACCAGCCCTTCACGGGTCATCAATTCCGACACCGGTTGCTGGGGATTGCTGGCAAAGCGCACATCGCGGTTGGTAACGATCCCCACCAATTTTCCCGGTCCGGCTCTTTCGCAACGTTCCACCACAGGAATACCGGAGATTTTATGCCGCGCCATCAGATCAAGGGCATCAGCCAGCGTTTCATCGGGGTGCATGGTGACAGGATTGACCACCATGCCCGCCTCGAACTTTTTCACCTGCCGCACCATCTGCGCCTGTTCATCAACGGAATTGTTCCGGTGCAGAACGCCAATGCCGCCCACCTGCGCCATAGCGATGGCCAGATCGGTTTCCGTAACCGTATCCATGGCCGCCGACATCAGGGGGATATTCAGCCGGATCGCATTGGTGACATAAGTGCCCACATCTACCTGTGCGGGCATCACATCGGATTCGCCGGGCACCAACAGGACATCATCAAATGTAAGACCCAGACGAATACCCATGATTTCCGACACTCCTATTAACCGATCCGAAAGAAAAGATTGGGGCCTATATGACATTGTGGCCCGCTCTGTCCAATGGATTTCTTGGACGCCGCCGAACTATGGGGCGGATTGATCGTTTAAAGCCTGCGATTTTCCGGTAAAGCCACTGGCAATCACATACCATTCCACCGACTCAGGGCGGCTGGCAGGAGGCTTGGCATGGCGAACAGTGGAAAAATGCAGCTTCATCCGCCGCAACAGATCGTCATCGGTGCCGCCGCGCAGCACTTTGGCGACAAATGTTCCGCCCGGTTCCAAAACATCCATGGCGAAATCCAGCGCTGCCTCGCATAATCCCATGGTCCGGATATGGTCGGTCTGCTTATGCCCCGTGGTGGGGGCAGCCATATCCGACAGGACAATATCCGCAGGGCCGCCCAACAGGGCCTTCAATTCAGCGGGGGCCTGGGGTGCCAAAAAATCCATTTCGATCAGATCCGCCCCGGAAATCGGGTCCATGGGCAGAATATCGATGCCGACGATCTTGTTGTCTTTTTGTCCCGAACGGGTGAACCGCTCCACAAGAACTTGTGTCCAGCCACCGGGCGCGGCGCCCAGATCCACCACCCGACGGGCGCCCTTCAAAAGCTGGAACTTTTCATCCAGCTCCAGCAATTTGAACGCCGCACGAGAGCGATAGCCCTGCCTGCGGGCTTCTTCCACATAAGGATCATTCAGCTGACGTTGAAGCCAACGGGTCGAGGACAATTTGCGCCCACGCGCCGTGCGCACCCGCACTTTCAACCCGCTGCGCCCCCGCGCTCCTCTTTTTTCCGGCGGTCGCGCCATCTTATCGTTCCCTGTTATGTCCGGTATCAAAGGCCACGCCTTCATTCATCAGGCCGCGCAGCACACCCTCGCGAATCCCGCGGTCAGCCACCCGTATCCGTGTGAAGGGCCATTGCGTCAAAATAGCATCCAGAATGGCACATCCGGCCACCACATAATCCACCCGATCCTCCCCGATACAGGGCTGGGCCAAGCGTTCCTCATATGGCATCAGCGCCACCGCCCGCGCAAGGGCATGAACAGAACCCGCCCGAAGCCAAGCCCCGTCAATCCGGCTGCGATCATATCGTTTCAAGCCCAATTGCACACTGGCAAGCGTTGTGATGGTGCCCGATGTGCCTAAAAGCTGGACCTTGCCACGTTTTACATAGCCAACAAGTTTGCCCAGCTCCTCGAAATCCGCCAGATGATTGGCAATCAGGGCAACCATTTCTTTGTAGGTTTCGGAGCTCAGCGAATGGCAATCAAAGCGTTCGGCAATGGTCGTCACCCCAAAAGGCACGGATGTCCAGGCAAGGATGGAAAATTGCCCGCCCGTCCGCTTTTCAATAAAAATAAGCTCGGTGCTGCCACCACCAATATCAAACACCAAGGCATGGCTATACCGCTGATCCATCAATGATTGACAGCCGACAACCGCAAGGCGCGCTTCTTCTGCCGGGGAAATCACATCCAGATTCAGGCCGGTTTCACGCTTCACCCGCGCCACGAAATCAGAGCAGTTGACCGCCGCCCGACAGGCTTCTGTCGCAACCGAGCGCATACAGGTCACTTTCCTGCTCTTGATTTTCTGGGCACATATTTTCAGCGCGCCGACAGCGCGATCCATGGCCGCATCGGACAAGCGGCCCGACAGTTCGAGCCCCTCCCCCAAACGGACGATACGGGAAAAGGCATCAATAACACGGAAGCCATTTCGGGTCGGTTTTGCCACCAGCAAGCGGCAATTATTGGTGCCCAAATCGATCGCGCTGTAAACGGCGCGGCCACCATAAACGGGCCCGGCCCTTCGGGGCCTTGCCTCATCGGCCGAAACAGGCCGCGCAAGGCTTTTATCCTCAATAACTGACATAATCGACTGATACTCATCACAAGCGAGGATCATGAACCCCGCAACTTGCTTTAAGCTTTAACACCTTTTCCAAAGGCGGTGCCAGTCTCAAACTGCGTTCCCTTAAAGAAGCTTTCCCCTTTCCCGCCAAGCCGGCAATCGACACAGAGTTTTCCAACAGCCCTTGACAGACAGCCCGACCGCCCCCTATAAGCCGCGCCGATCCAACCATTGCCCCGTCGTCTAATGGTAGGACAGCGGATTCTGATTCCGTCAGTGGGGGTTCGAGTCCTCCCGGGGCATCCATTCTTTTAAAAACCGATCAGGAACGGACGATAAAAGCCATTGCATATGGCCCGAAAATCGTCCCTTCGCCTTTGGATTCCGGATCATCCTCCCTGTTAAAATCTGAAAATCATGCTGAATGCCTGTGCTTTTCCATGGGTTTTTCTGAATTTTCCATTTCGTTCTTATTTTGTTCTTGATTGATGACTTGCCCATAGGTATAAGAACATATCAAGAACGGAGGGCGCTATGGAGATGTTCGCACATATCGGCGGGTTATTCTTTTTCGGCTTGTTGGGGATTTGGGCCTGGGTGGGGCTGGAAGACATGCTTCAAAGTCTGGCAGCCTACCGTAAATCCATCGCGCCCTCTGCGCGCCCCCTTCGCCCACGCAAAGCGGTGTGCTGCACAAAAGCAAAATATGCTCCATACCGCATCGCGTGAAAACGCTGTGATATGAGCGGATGGAATGGCTTCTTTGATGACCATTTGATCAAGGGCCAAAGCCTGTTGCGCAAAGACGCCGGCGGTTTTTTCGGGATAGCAAGGCGGTTAAAGCCCCTCTCCCCTGAATAAGGAAAGTTGGCAAAACGCCCCGTGCTGGCGCAGGCTTTCGCAGGCTTCCCTGGCCGGTGGAATATCCGCAAACGGCCCGGCAATCAGGCGCAGAAACTGCCCGCCCGCCTGATCCAAGCGCAAAGGATCAAGACGCGGCGATAAATGCTCCAACACCGCCGGATATTGGCCTTTCAGCACGTCCCATCCCTCTTTGGCAGCGTCGGGGCTTTGGTAAGACGCAAGATGAATGGCATAGGATTGGCCCGGCCCGGCTTCAAGCTCATAGCCTTCTTGCGCAGCCTTTACCCCCTCGACGCGATTCACAAGATCCCGCGCAGCAGCAGCCTCTTTCACCGCGCCCACCGTTGCCGCCTCGATCATATCCAAACGGCGCATTATGGTGGCAACAGTCCTGTCCGTTTCATTCAACTGCGCCATCAGGCCATCCACCTTATCGGACAAGCCCCTTACATCCTGCTGTATGGCCGCAATATCAGCCGCCGGATCTCCACCGGCACCGCCCAGCTTTCCGGTAATATCCACAAGCGCGTCATCAATCGCTTTCAACTGCCGGGCTTGTTGCTCCACCCGATAGGTCAAAGAGGATGCAAGCTCTGTATCAACAGCGCTTTCTGGCTCTATTGGCGCCGATGGATGATAAAGCCCGATGGGAGCAGGCCCGGTTTGGGGAGCTGAGGCGCAAGCCGACAAGCCACATAACAACGACACGGCCAAACAGAATGGTGAAGCAGGCATCAAACCGCGGATCAAATAAAAGTGACGCATCATCCAAAAGCCTCGAAACAGCATAAACAACAACCCTATCAGCCGCTTCTTTCCGCTTCGTAAAGAAAGGCGCAAGGGGCAAAGAGAAAAACACATTCCGGAAGACGCGCTCTTTGCAATTCCATTGCAGTGCGGCACGGGAATGACTATATCATGCCGATAGTATCTTATTAATGCTGGCTATCGGGAAGAATAATCATGGATGTACGCACACTCTGTCTTGGAATTCTCGCTTTGGGTGATGCAAGCGGCTATGAAATCAAAAAGATGGTCGCAGAAGGAAGTTTCAGCTTTTTTAGCGAAGCCAGCTATGGCTCCATCTACCCGGCTTTGACAAAATTGACCGATGAAGGGTTTGTCACCTGCCGTGCCATGTCGCAAAACAAGCGGCCCGACAAAAAGGTTTACAGCCTGACGGAAAAAGGCCAGCGCGCCTTGACAGATCAATTGCGCAAAGCCCCCGGCCCTGATAAAAACCGCTCCGAATTTCTGGCCGCGCTTTTGTTTGCCGAAGCCGTTTCCCCCGACCGGGTTAGCGATCTGGTCAATGAACGTATCGAAGACCATGATACACGCATCCGGTCTTTAGAGGCTTTGTTGGCGGATGATATGTCGCCGGCCTCGCGCTTTGTTCTGGAATATGGTGTCGCAATGCAAAAGGCCGCTTTGTCTTATTTACAGAACCACCAAGACGACCTTCTTGCCCAGATCACCAATTCTGGCGAGGCGGCCGAGTAATTTCTATCACGGCACCGAAAACGGGGATGTCGACGTCATCTTCAAAAAACGTTCAATCGTCTGATTGGCTTTGATAAAAACGATATCTATCAGGATCGACCACCCTATGAAAAAGTCCTTTCTTCTTGCCGCGTTGATTACGGTCGTGCTTGTGATCTGGGTTTTGTCCGGCATGCTTTTTAAAGCACCGGAAACCGAAACAAACGAGCAAAAATCCCAAACGCCCGCGCAGACCGCGTTTTCGGTCCGGACAAAAAAAAGCATTGCCACCGAATTTCAACGGGATCTGGAAATAAGAGGCCGCACCGAAGCCATTCGCTCGGTAGAACTTCAGGCGGAAATCACCGGCCGTGTGGTGGAAACACCGGTGGAAAAAGGCCAACGTGTGGAACTCGGCACCGTTATCTGCCGCCTGTCCACCGAAGATAGAAAAGCCAATTTGGCGCAGGCCAAGGCTCTCCGCGACCAGCGAAAACTGGAATATGATGCAGCCCTTGAATTGGTGAAAAAAGGCCATCGCTCCGCCACGCAGCTTGCACAATCCAAAGCGGAATTCGAAGCGGCCCAAGCGCAGCTCAGCCAAATGCAGATCGCCTTGGACAATACAGAAATCCGAGCACCTTTTGCCGGTCTGGTCGATGACAGACCCGCAGAAATTGGCGATTATCTGCAACAAGGCGGCGTCTGCGCGCGCCTCATTGATGAAACGCCGTTCCTTATTGTGGGCGAAGTATCGGAGCGCGATGTGGGAGCCCTGTCTTTGGGAACCAAAGCACGGGTACAAATTGACGGTATTGAAGAACAGACCGGCACCATCCGTTTTATTTCCGCCACGGCATCCGAACGCACCCGTACCTTCCGGGTCGAAGTGGCCATCCCCAATGAAGACCGCTCCTTGCGTGATGGCATGACGGCAACCATTCATGTGCCTTTGGAAATCATCCGCGCCCATCCCCTGCCCCCGACCGCGCTGGTTCTGGATGCCGATGGACGTTTGGGCATTCGGGCCGCAGATCAAGATGGGCTGGTTGTGTTTTATCCTGTGACCATCCTGAGCGATGCGGGGGATAAAATCTGGGTGGGTGGATTGCCCGATCAGATAGAGGTCATCACCGTTGGGCAAGAATTTGTCACAGCCGGTCAAAAAGTCCGAACCGTATTACAGCCTCAGGCTGCCATACAGCCGGGAATAAGCCAATGAATTCGATCATCAAAAGCGCGGTCGATCACAAGCGGTTGATTTTATCGCTTTTGATGATGATCTTGCTGGCTGGCGGCTATGCCTATTACGCCATCCCGAAAGAAGACAATCCAGACGTCCAGTTCCCCTTCTTTTCCGTCAGCATCAGCCATGACGGCATCTCCCCCGAAGATGCCGAACGGATGATCATCAAACCCATGGAACGTCAGCTCCAGACCATTGAAGGCGTTAAGGAAATGACCGCCAACGGGTTTGTGGGCGGGGCCAGCATCGTGCTGGAATTCCAATCCGATGTGGATGCGGATCAGGCGCTTTTGGATGTGCGGGAAGCGGTGGATATGGCCAAGGCCGATCTGCCCAATGAAAGCGAAGAGCCGGTTGTCGCGGAATATTCCGCAGGCAAGCAACCCATCATAACGGTGGTCTTGTTTGGCGATGCGCCCGAACGCACCATGGTCCGCATTGCGGAAACCCTGAAAGACCAGCTGGAAACCATTCCCAGCGTTTTGGAAGCCCAGGTCGGCGGCAAGCGCGAAGAGGTTTTGGAAGTGGTGGTCGATCCCACCCGGATCGAAACCTATGATGTGTCCTTGAACGAGCTTTTGACGGTGGTGCAAAACAACAACCGCCTGATCGCCGCTGGCGCCCTTGATGCGGGTGACGGGCGGTTTTCCGTAAAAGTTCCCGGGCTGTTTGAAGACGCCCGCGATGTGGCCAACCTCCCGGTCAAGACATCCCGCGACGGGGTTGTCACCCTTGCCGATCTTGGCGAGGCGCGCCGCACCTTCAAGGATGCCACATCTCTGGCCCGCTTCAATGGCCGCCCCGCCATCACCATCGAAGTGATCAAACGTGTGGGCACCAACACCGTTGAAACGGCGCAGGCCGCCAAAGCCATGACAGAATTCGCGGCCAAAAGCTGGCCCGGCAGCATGCAATACGAATTTTTGGGCGATACATCGGTTTATGTGACCGACTTCCTGAGCACTTTGCGCAATTCCGTTCTGTCTGCGGTGGCGCTGGTTTCCATCGTTGTTGTTGCGGCTCTTGGCTGGCGCTCGGCCACCCTTGTCAGCGTGTCCATTCCCGGCGCGTTCCTCTTCGGGATTTTGGTGCTTTATGCCTTGGGCTACACCATCAATACCGTGGTGTTGTTCGGCCTGATCCTGGCTGTGGGGCTGCTGGTGGACGGGGCCATTGTGGTAACGGAATATGCCGACCGGAAGATGCTGGAGGGCCACCACCGGAAAGAGGCCTTCCGATTGGCCGCCCAGCGCATGTCATGGCCTATTATTGCCTCGACCGCGACCACGTTGGTTGCCTTTGCGCCCTTGCTTTTCTGGCCCGGTATCATCGGCGATTTCATGAGCTATCTGCCGCTGACACTGATCTTCACCCTGATCGGGTCGCTGTTGATGGCCTTGATCTTTTTGCCCACCCTTGGCGCCTTGATCGGCAAACCCGGCCAGGCAGATCCCGACCTGATGGAACATCTGGCGGGGGACCAGACCTTCGATCCCAAGTCTCTGAGCGGCATCACCGGTTGGTACACGCGGCTTTTATCGGTTCTGATCCATCATCCCGGCAAGATCATGGCCCTGACCCTTGTGGCCCTGATCGGCGCATGGGGGCTGTTCATCACCGATAATAACGGACAGATCCTGTTTCCCGATGGCGAGCCTAACAGCGCCCGCGTGCTTGTCCATGCACGCGGCAATTTTTCCATCACGGAAATGAATACGCTGGTTTCCGATGTGGAAAGCCGCCTTCTGGATATCGATGGGGTGGAAAACCGCTATACCCGCATCGGCGCGGGTTCGGGCGATGCGGAAGATACCATTGGCCGCGTGACCTTGCTGTTCAAGGATTGGGACGAGCGCCGCCCTGCAACGGAAATTGAACAAGAAATCCGCGAACGGGTTGCTGATGTGGCCGGCGTCAAAGTGGAGTTTTCCGAAGAACAACAAGGGCCGGTGCAAGGAAAAGCCATCGAGATCGAGGTGGCCAGCGCCATCCCCAGCCTGATCACCCCCACGGTAGAACGTATTCGCGAGTTCATCGACAATATGGACGGGCTGGTGGATCAGGAGGACAGCCGCCCCGTGGCCGGAATTGAATGGCGGTTAGAGGTGGATCGCGCCGAAGCAGGCCGCTTTGGCACCGATCTTACCACCGTTGGCAGTTTCATCCAGCTTGTCACCAATGGCGCATTGGTTGGACGCTATCGCCCCGATGAAGCCGATGACGAGGTGGATATCCGGGTGCGCTTTCCGGTCGACCAACGCGGCATTCTCGCCCTTGATACCTTGCGTATTCCTACAGAGTTCGGCTCGGTGCCCATCGGAAATTTCGTGGAGCGCAATGCCCGCCCCAAAACCGGCGATATTGAACGCATCGATGGACAGCGGGTCATGACCCTTGCCAGCGATGTGGCTGAAGGCGTGCAGCCTGCGGCCAAGGTGATCGAAATCAAAAAATGGATTGCCGACCAGAATTTCGATCCGCGCGTCTCGATCCGTTTTGCGGGCCAGGATGAAGTGGAAAAGGAATCGGGCAGCTTTTTGCTTAATGCCTTCGTTATTGCATTGTTCGGCATGGGACTGATTTTGCTGGCGCAGTTCAACAGCTTTTATCAGGCGGGGCTGATCCTGACCGCCGTGCTGTTATCAACGGTGGGCGCGGTGTTCGGCCTGTGGCTGACAGACCGGCCCTTTGTGATCGTGATGACAGGGGTGGGCATCATCGCGCTGGCAGGGATTGTGGTGAACAACAATATCGTTCTGATCGATACCTATGCCCGTTTGGTCAAACAGGGCATCCCGCCTTTGGAAGCTGTGGTCCGCACCGGCGCCCAACGCTTGCGCCCGGTTTTGCTGACCACCATCACCACTGTGATCGGGCTGCTGCCCATGGTGTTCCAGTTCAATGTGGATTTCGTTTCCCGCGCGGTGGAAATCGGTTCCCCCACCAGCTTTATCTGGGTGGATCTGGCTTTGGCTATTGTGTTCGGGCTAAGCTTTGCCACCGTTCTGACATTGATTGTCACCCCGTCCATGCTGGCTTGGCGCATTATCCGCAAGGAAAAGAAAGCAGCCCGTAAAGCCAAAAAAGCGGGCATTGAAGACAAAACAATCAAAGAAATCAAAGATGTAACGCAAGCGGCGGAATAACCGCTAGCACTTTTTTGTCAATCCTGCGCGGCGTTTTTATCGGCAATTTTGAGCTTGCGGCGATAAACCCGCCAAGACAAAAGAATCGAGGCCAAATAGGCAATGGCAACAATGGCTATGGCGGCCCAGCGATAAACCGTGACAGATGCGGCAAACAAGGCGATCACAAACAGGCTGGGCACCATCGCTTCTCGGCGCACCCGCAATTGTTTCAATGAAAAGGTGGGTACCCGCGATACCACCAGCGTTGCAATGATCGCCACATATCCCACCAGAACGAACGATTTTTGAAACAACGCCGATTCAAAAGCGAAATCCAGCAACATCGGCAACAAAACCAGCATGGCCCCCGCCGGCGCAGGCACGCCGGTGAAGAATCCCATGGCTTTATAGGGATCGTCCGCCTCATCTATGGATGCGTTATAACGTGCCAGTCTCAGAGCCACAGAAACCCCGAAGGCCAAAGCCACAATCCACCCAATGCGCCCCATATCGCCCAAGCCCCAGGCATAAAGCAAAAAGGCCGGAGCCATGCCGAATGCCACCACATCGGACAATGAATCAAGCTCGGCCCCGAACCGGCTGGTGCTTTTCAATAAACGCGCAATGGCCCCGTCCATGGCATCCAGAACCGCCGCTGCAACAACAAACACCACAGCCAGTTGAAACCGGCCTTCAATGGCAAAGCGAATGGCGGTCATGCCCGAGCATAGCGCAAGGGTGGTAACCACATTGGCCGCCATCATACGCGCCGTGAAGGTGCGGCGTCCATTGCCGCTGGAATTGCGGGAGGCGCGTTTGACCATCAGGAAGCGCGCCCCTGAATATTTTTATGGGACGGTTTGTCATCGGCGATCACCGTTTCACCACCGACCACCGTTTGGCCGACAGCGATCACCGGCTCCATGCCTTCAGGGCAATAGACATCCATGCGGCTGCCAAAACGAATAATCCCAAAGCGCTCGCCAGCTTCCACTGTCTGGCCCACTTCCAAATTGCACACAATGCGCCGGGCAATCAGGCCGGCAATCTGCACAAAGGCCACCGACCGGCCATCAGCCCGATCCAGCCGCACAAGCTGGCGTTCATTTTCATCGCTGGCCTTATCCAGAGTGGCATTGATGAATTTACCGGGAATATAATTGAGTTTTGTGATGGTGCCATCGGATGGAACCCGGTTCACGTGCACATTCAGCACCGACAGGAAAATAGAGATTCGCGTGCGGGCGCCCTCGCCCATTTCCAATTCCACAGGCGGCACAGCCTGTTCGATTTTCGACACCACACCATCGGCGGGGCTGACCAATGCCGTATCCAGAATGGGCGTCATCCGCACAGGATCGCGGAAGAAATAAACGATATAAAGGCCCAGAACGATCAATATCCAGCCCAGCACCTCGCTGATAAACACCATGGAAAGGGCGGCCAAAGCGAAGGCAATCAATACGAAGGGGACGCCCTCGCGGTGCACGCGGTTGAAGGCAGAGCGAAACGGGTCCATGAAAGCGAGCCTTTCCAGTTCTTGTTCAGGGCCATTGCGCCCCGATGTATGACAGATTGCGCGGAATTTGACCAATTCCCATGCAAAGGTCAAATAGAGCCTGCACGAAAGAGACAGATCAGGGCATTTCAACTTTGGTTTGCTGTGCTTGAGCAAGCGAAAAGAACGGTTCCTCCCCCGTCCCCTATCCTGCGTTTTCTTGCTGACGTTGCCACATGGCGGCATAGGCCCCGCCTGCTTGCAACAATGTCTCATGGCGGCCCCGCTCGATGATTTTCCCCTCATCCAGCACCAAAATTTCATCGGCATTGACCACAGTGGACAGCCGATGGGCAATCACCAGCGTTGTGCGATTGCGCGCCACACGTTCAATGGCATCCTGTATTTCCCGTTCTGTGCGGGTGTCCAAGGCGCTTGTCGCTTCATCCAACAGCAAAATGGGCGGGTCTTTCAAAATGGTTCGGGCAATGGCCACCCGCTGCTTTTCCCCGCCCGACAATTTCAACCCGCGCTCCCCAACCCGTGTTTCATATCCATCGGGCAAACGCGCGATAAAATCGTCAATACGGGCCAGTTTTGCCGCCTCATAAACCTCGTCTTCACGGGCATCAGGGCGCCCATAGCGAATATTATAGGCAATGCTGTCATTGAACAGGACGGTATCTTGGGGAACGATCCCGATGGCAGCGCGTAAACTGGCTTGGGTCACATCCCGGATATCTTGCCCGTCGATCTCCACATGGCCGGATTCAATATCGTAAAAACGGTACAATATCCGCGACAAAGTGGATTTTCCCGCGCCACTGGGCCCTACAATGGCAACGGTTTTCCCCGCGGGAACCTCGAAGGATATATCGTGCAAAACCTGCCGGCGCGCATCATAGCCAAAGCACATATTACGAAAGGACAAGCGCGCGCCATTCACCACCAAGGCTTTGGCGTCGGGCTTATCCGCCACTTCGCGGTCCGCATCCAAAAGCCCGAACAGATATTCCATATCAATCAGCGATTGCTTGATTTCGCGGTACACGAATCCCAACAGATTAAGCGGCACAAAAAGCTGGATCAGCAAGGCATTGGCCAAAACCACATCCCCCAATGTCAGGCGATCGGCCAAATAGCCTTGCGCTGTCATCACCATCACACTGGCCAAAGCGGCATTGATGATCAACGCCTGCCCCGCATTCAGGGCCGACAAAGACGATTGGCTTTTGACCGCCGCCTCCTGATAGCTGGCCAAGGCCTTGTCGTAGCGTGCGGCTTCATGGGCTTCATTGCCGAAATATTTTACCGTTTCAAAATTCAGCAGGCTATCCACCGCCCGGCTGTTGGCTTTTCTGTCTTGTGCATTCATGGTGCGACGAAAACGGGTGCGCCATTCGGTTATCATCACTGAAAACCCGATATAAGCGGCAACGGATATCAGCAAAACAACGGCAAAGTGCCAGCCGAAATGAACATAAAAAACGCCTCCGACAAACAGCAGTTCCAATATGGTTGGAACGATGTTGAAGGTCATGAACCGCAACAGGAAATCAATGGCGCGGGTGCCGCGCTCTATGGCTCTGGAAAGCCCGCCGGTCTGGCGTTCCAGATGAAAGCGCAAGGACAGCGCATGCAGATGCCAAAATGTTTCCAATGCCACAGACCGCAAGGCATGCTGGGACGCTTTGGCAAAAATCGCATCGCGGATCTGCGCCAAAGCCACCGAGCCAAAACGGGCCACCCCATAAGCCACAAGCAACAAAAGGGGCAACGCCACGGCTTGTTGCGCAGGGTTGGACAATCCGTCAATGGCTGCTTTGTAGAAAAACGGCGTGTAAACCGTCACCACCTTTGCGGCCACAAGCAATAGCAGCGATAAAGCAATGCGCCAACGAAGATCCGGACGCCCTTTGGGCCAAAGATAGGGGCTTAACCGCTTGATCACCGGCCAATGGCCTGCCGAAGGGCTGTTTTGTAAAGGATCGTGTTTCAGGCCTTTCGGCATCAATTGCCCTTTCATGGCAAATAGTCATTCAAATTTTACGCTTCATTAAAACCATGGCCGTAGACTCTGGCACGCAAAAATCTTTATCCCGCCACCGCTGTGACCACGAAACCGGGCGATATATATGATGCAGACCATGTCACATAGCGAGACTGACCAATTGCCGCAATTGCATCATATTCTGATGCAGGCACAGGAGCACTTGGACAATCCCACCATAGGCCTGCCTCTGGATTTCAGCTTCACATGGGATGGCATTGTCTTTCAGGCCCATCTTGGCAAGCCCCATTTCGGGCAATGCACCTTGAATTTGCGCGCACAATTGGGCGTCCTTCCCTTTTCTGCGCAGGACCCTGACGCCCGCAAAACGGCCATTGCCGAAACGGAACGATCAAAATTTCGCACCCATGACCATATCTTGCTCGATAAAACGGGGCATATTTCCCTGGAAAGCGCGACCATATTTGACGCGCCAACCGATTTCGACAGCATTCTGGAAACCATGACCATCATTTTGATATCTCTGGATTCCAAAATTTCCAGCTTACGGGGACGCTTGCCACAAACCTAGCTCTAAACCAGACTTTATCCTGCTTAACCAATGGGATAGAGGTTTTATCTATCAAACAACTCTGTATTGAACGTGCGTAACAACAGGATGAGAGCAATGCCTAAATTAGGCAAAGGACAGTTTTGCATCGGCCAGGTGGTCAAGCACCGCTTGTTCTCCTTTCGCGGCGTGATCTTCGATGTCGATCCCGAATTCGACAATAATGAAGAATGGTGGGAATCCATCCCTGAAGAGGCACGTCCCAAAAAAGAGCAACCCTTTTATCATGTTCTGGCCGAAAACGACACGTCCACCTATTTCGCCTATGTGAGCCAACAGAATCTGGAGCCGGATTCAGGGGGGCCCTGCCGCCATCCCGATATCGACGATCTGTTCGATAGTTTTGATGGCGGGCGTTACAGCCTGAAATCCATCAGCATGAATTAAAGGCGCAAATCTTAAATAGGAACCGTGTCTGCGGATAAAGCGTTCTAAAACGCTTTAGACTTGTGCGTCTTCTTGGCGGCTTTTCTCGGCAATATGCGCAGCGCTGGAATAGCTTGAGACGCAATAAGGCACCACAAAGGTCAGCACTATCTTCCATAAGGGCGGCATTTCACCGGTAAGAAAAAGCTCGCCCTGATTGATCAAGACCAAAACCGTCCCCACGATCAGCGCCACCCGCCCGGCACGGTGCACCACCGGCTTCATCCTTAATGCCTGCCAAAAAGTCACCCTGCCGTCTTGATTGGTCATGATCTCTCTTGCGTCCTTGCTGCGGATTTGAAATAGAGTCCGCACAATAGCGTTAGCCTTGGACATTGCTCCAGCGATAATGCGCGCAGGCAGACCCTTTTTTCCTAAAGCAAGAACAGGTTTTTCCCATGTCCAATTGTGTCCATATCATCGGCGGCGGTCTTGCAGGGTCTGAAGCTGCATGGCAAATCGCGCAGGCAGGCATTGCGGTGGTGTTGCACGAAATGCGCCCCGTGCAAAACACGGCGGCCCATCATACGGACGGATTGGCGGAACTGGTCTGTTCCAATTCTTTTCGTTCCGATGATGCACAAAACAATGCCGTTGGCCTGCTGCATGAAGAAATGCGCCGTCTCAATTCCTTGATCATGCGCTGCGGCGATGCCGCAAAAGTTCCCGCCGGATCAGCTTTGGCGGTCGACCGCGATCAATTTTCGCAGATGGTCACCAAAACACTGGCCGAGCATCCATTAATTACCATCGAGCGTGATTGTATCGATGGCTTGCCCCCCAAAGACTGGGCCAATGTGATCATCGCCACCGGGCCTTTGACCTCCGATGGCCTGAGCCACGCCATTCTCGATCTGACCGGCGAAGACAGCCTCGCTTTTTTCGATGCCATTGCCCCCATCGTGCATAAAGACAGCATCAATATGGATGTGGCTTGGTATCAATCCCGTTATGATAAAGGCGAAGGGGCCGATTATATCAACTGCCCCCTTGATGAAGCTCAATATGAGTCCTTTATCACCGCCCTTTTGGAAGGCGAAAAAACCAGCTTCAAGGAATGGGAGGAAAACACCCCCTATTTTGAAGGCTGTATGCCCATTGAAGTCATGGCGGAACGGGGCCGTGAAACCTTGCGCTTCGGGCCAATGAAGCCGGTAGGGCTGACCGACCCCCGAACAGGAAAACAACCTCATGCCGTTATTCAGCTTCGACAAGATAACCAATTGGGAACGCTGTATAATATCGTCGGGTTCCAGACCAAGTTGAAATATGGTGCCCAAAACGAGATTTTCCGGACCATTCCCGGTCTGGAAAAGGCCGTTTTTGCACGCTTGGGCGGCCTGCACCGCAATACTTTCATCAATTCACCCCGCTTGCTGGACGAAAGCCTGCGCCTGAAAGCCGATCCGCGCTTGCGCTTCGCCGGTCAGATCACCGGGGTCGAAGGCTATATCGAATCCGCCGCTGTGGGGTTGATGGCCGGACGCTTTGCCGCTGCCGATGCTTTGGGGCATTCCCTGACGCCGCCGCCCGATGTAACCGCCTTCGGTGCTGTTCTTTCGCATATCACCGGCGGCGCGCGGCCAGACAGCTTTCAGCCGATGAATGTGAATTTCGGCCTGTTCCCGCCACTTGCGGGGAAGGTCAAAAAGAAAGAGCGCAAACCAGCCATGAGCCGGCGCGCTCTTGAAGCATTGGATGCCTGGATCAACGGCCTTGCGACACAGGAAAAGGCCGACAGCTAAGATTTTGACGCCATGGCGTTTATACGTCATGGCGTCGTTGTGTCAGTTCACCGGATTGTCCACATCCGATGCCAATGTCATTTTGACGATTTTTGTCGGCTCGGCCGGAGGCTCGCCCGGGGCGATCGCGTCCACAAATTCCATGCCCGATGTCACGCGCCCGACAATGGTATATTCCCCATCAAGCACCGACATACGGCTAAACATGATAAAAAACTGGCTGTTGGCGCTATCGGGCGAATCGGACCGCGCCATAGACATGGTGCCGCGCAAATGCAGAAGATCGTTAAACTCGGCTTTCAGGTCCGGCAAATCGGACCCACCCGATCCATTGCCCGCCGGGTCGCCCCCTTGCGCCATAAAATTGGGGATTACACGATGGAAGGTCAAACCATCATAAAACCCCTGACGCACCAGTGTCTTGATACGCTCCACATTGTTCGGGGCTTTATCGGGACGCATCTGTATCACCACCCGGCCCGTGGGCAAATCCAGATAGAGTGTGTTTTCCGGGTCTTTCAGGTCTAGCGATTGCTCAGATACTGCTGGCCCTGCAAGGCCAAAAGCCAACACGCCTGCAAGAAGTTTCTTCATCATACCAAGTCGTCTCCGTCATTTCGGGCCGTATTGAACACACCCGATCTCTTGTTCAATCGCTTTTATGCTGGCGTTTATAGGCCATTTGCGCGCGCACAGCATGGGCAACACGCTTTGGGATGAACCCATCAATATTGCCGCCATAAGTGGCGATTTCTTTCACCAGCTTTGATGCAATGGGCTGATATTTGGCATCGGCCATCAAGAACACGGTTTCCACTTCGGGATTGAGAAACGCATTCATTCCCGCCATCTGGAACTCATATTCAAAATCCGAGACAGCCCGAAGGCCGCGCACAATGATCGAGGCGCCGATTTTCTCTGCAAAGCTCATCAGCAATTCATCGAAGGGCATCACCGAGATATCCACGCCCAAAGACTGCGCAAGCTCTGCCGTTTCTGCACGGACCATGGTGACGCGCTCGTCCAAACTGAACAACGGATCTTTTGATGGATTGGTCGCAACACCAATCACCAGCTTATCCACCAGTTTCAGTCCCCGGCGGATGATGTCCAGATGTCCATAGGTGATGGGATCAAAGGTTCCCGGATAAAGACCGATCCGTTCCAGAGCCACAGTGCTCTCCTTACTATGCAGCGCATAAATGCTCACCTAGGATTATAGAGCGCAAAACAGAATGGCAAGGCGGGCGATAGACTGTCGAAACCTATGGCAGCGTCATGCCTGTTCCATCCTCTTCACCCAACCCATGATTTTTCGCTGGCTGACGGTGCGGCTTTTGGGCATTTCCTGCGCCAAGGCCGCCAGATCCGCCACTTCATCCACATCCGTCAGCGGCAGTAAATGGGCCGGTTTTTGAAGCCCTGCCTCTATCATGGCCTGTTCCAGATCACTTCGGGCATGGGCCGTGCTATAGCGCGGTACCGTCCACACCTCTTTGGGAACCACGCGCCGGCCGCCAAACAACCAGAATCCCCCATCCGATGCCGGACCGAATACAAAATCGTGGCTGTCCAAGACTTTTTCTGCCGCTTTCAGATGCTGTGCCGTTAATTGCGGCGCATCGGCACCGATTAAAAACACCCGGCCATGCACCCGGCGCAAGCCTTCATAAATACGCCACATGCGCGCGCCCAGATCGCCTGGTCCGGTGTGCCGCGCCCCGAAAGATTGCCAGCGCGGATGGGACACGCCCTCTTCTTCCGCCACCGCCCAGCGGGCGATCCAATCGGCACGGGGCTTCAAAAACCGGCTGACCGTTTCTTCCACCGCATCAAGGCTATGATGATAAAATTCCCCCGCCGCATCAGGGCCAATGCTGGCGGCAAGGCGGGTTTTGGGTGCTGTCAGGCCCGGAGTTTTTACAAAAACAGCAACAGCACCGGTCATAAGCCACGTCTCCGCATCAGTTTCCACGCCTCTGGCAGGGCCTGCCTGATCCAGCGATATTGGTACAATATGGTCAGTTTCAGCCAACCGGTTTGGCGATAGGTTCTGGCACTGGTCAAAAGCGGTGCGCCAATGGGGAAAAGTTTCACCCCGCCCTGCCGGGCCTGCCACACAAACAAATGGTCTTCGCCATAAGCACATTGTTCATCATATGGACCGACCGCTTTGAATATATCGCGATGACATGCCAGCCCTTGATCGCCAAATGGAATGCCCAATAGCCGGGAGCGCAGATTGGCGCCCCATTGATTGAGCTTCACCAGCCCCACAGCATCGCGGGCAAAGGCCAGATCAAAATACAACAGGCTCCTGGGGCTTTTTGCAAAAGCGGCCAACAGATGGTCGATGCTATCGTCAGTCAAAACGCTATCGGCATGCAAAAACCACAGCAGCGTTCCGCGCGCTTTTTTTGTGCCCGCATTCAGGCTTTTGGCACGGCTGCCTTCGCTCATCACATGGATATCACAAATGGCCCGATGGCCTTCCAATTGGGAAAGCAATGCCGGCAAGGCCGCCTCATTGGGGCGAACGGGAATAATCACAGAAATCACAGGATCAGACATGCAGCCAGCCTATAGCGCGTTCATAGCTGCACACAAAGCCCCATCTGGTGGCTAATAATTATGACGCCTTCGTTTTTTCACGGGCATAGGCCTGACTGCCCCGATGGTGCAAAAGATCCGATGCCAAAACCGTATCCACGGCATAATCCGCACGGCCACGCACCCGATCATAAACGGGGCCAAAGGGCTGATAGGTGGCATCCAGCAATTCATCAAAGCTATCGATCACGAAATAGCTCTGCTGGAAATCATCAATGCGGTAATTGGTGCACATCACCCGTTCCAGATCAAAATGGATACGGTTGGGCGATGGATCTTCCAAAGCGAATACCGATTCCGCAGGGCTGGACACAATGCCTGCTCCATAAAGGCGCATGCCGTCCGGTGTGTTGATCAAGCCAAACTCCACCGTATACCAATAAAGCCGTGCCAGATTTTGCAGCACGCCCTTGCCCGCTGCCGCCAGCCCGCCCTTGCCATAGGCTTCCATATAATCGGCAAACACCGGATGGCTCAGCATGGGCACATGGCCGAATACATCATGGAATACATCCGGTTCCTGAATGTAATTGAACTGGTCCTCGCGGCGGATAAAATTACCCGCAGGAAAGCGCCGATTGGCCAAATGGTCGAAAAACACCTCGTCGGGCACAAGGTCCGGCACCGCCACCACTTTCCAGCCCGTCCGCGCCATCAATCTTTCGGACAGTTCTTCAAAATTCGGGATGCCGCCATCAGAAAGTTTCAAGGCTTCCAGACCGTCAAGAAATTCCTGACAGGCCCGGCCCTTCAAAATCTCGCGTTGGCGATCATAAAGCCGATCCCAACGGGCATGTTCGTCGGCAGTATAATGCGCCCAATTCTGATCCACCGTGTAATCTTCATTGACCTCAACCTCTCGGCCAAGCCTTGTGGTGATCAACATGGCGCCTCTCCTTCTACGCTGATAAAGGCAAATCCGCTCCGGCGATAAAAACCGTCGCCGGATACATAAAACATGCGCTGCCCGAACGCACATTCAAGCCCCGAAGCGGGGTCAAGCATCCCCGTATTTTACCACCGACTGGTTAATGGTCCCAAACAGGGAGTGCCCGTCATCATCGCGCATTTCAATGCGGATCCGATCGTCAAAGGTCATGAACGGCGTTTTCATCGCCCCGCTCTGGATTTTTTCGATCATCCGGATTTCCGCAATACAGCTATAGCCTGCACCACCTTCCGCGATGGGTTTTCCCGGCCCGCCATCCAGCTTGTTCGATACCGTTCCCGAACCAATGATGGTGCCTGCAGCCAAAGGCCGCGATTTCGCGGCATGGGCCACCAATTGTGCGAAATCGAAGGTCATATCCTGACCGGCATTGGGCTTGCCAAAAGGCGCATCATTCAGGAACGACAATAATGGCAGGTGCATTTTGTTGTCGCGCCAATGGGCGTTCAGTTCATCCAGTGTCAGGGCAAGGGGGGAAAATGCCGAAGACGGTTTGGACTGGAAAAATCCGAAGCCTTTAGCCAATTCGCCGGGGATCAGATTGCGCAGCGACACATCATTGACCAGCATCACCAGCCGGATATAGCGCCCGGCCTCTTCAACGCTGACCCCCATAGGCACATCGCCGGTGATGATGGCGATTTCCGCCTCGAAATCGATCCCCCACGCATCGTCGGCCATTTGGATGGGGTCATAAGGTGCCAAAAAGCTGTCAGAGCCGCCCTGATACATCAAGGGGTCTTCCCAAAAGCTTGCCGGAACCTCTGCCCCGCGCGCCTTTCGCACCAATTCCACATGATTGACATAGGCCGAGCCATCGGCCCATTGATATGCGCGCGGCAAAGGTGACGCACAGGCCGTTTCATCGAAGGGTTTTGCATCCACGCGCCCAGCATCCAGATCATCGCTTAAGGCCTGCAAACGGGGCGCAACCGCATCCCAGTCATCCAGTGCTGCTTGCAATGTGGGAGCAACCTCTGCCGCCAATGCCATGCTTTTGCGGTCTTTGCTAACGACGACCAACTGGCCATCCCGCCCCTGCTTGAGAGATGCTAAACGCATAAATGCTCCTTGATCCGTCGTTTACGTGCTTATTCCGCGGCAGACCCGTACCGTGCCTGTCCACCCCAGCTTAGATAATAGTCTTTCCATTCAATACCAACCGCTTCTTCGCTCACATCCAAAGGATCGCGGGTATCGATCATGACCGCCACTTCATCGGTTTCTTTTTTGGCCGCCTTCATCCCCGCTTCAAATGCCTTGGGATGCGGGCCGTGGGTAAAGCCGCAAGGGTGCAAGCTGGTCATGCCGGGATGGATATTGTCGCGGCTGAAAAATTCACCGCGATGGTAAAAGATGAATTCATCATAATCGTCATTATTATGATAAAATGGCACCTTCAGCGCCCCGGGATCGCTTTCGATGGGGCGCGGCACAAAGCTGCACACCACAAATCGATTGGCCACAAAAGTGGTATGGGCGCTGGGCGGCAAATGATAGCGATGGCTCATCAAGGGACGAATATCGCGCCAATTCAGCCGCATCGGCATCAGATCCCCTTTCCAACCCATGGCATCCAGCGGGTTGAAGGGATAGGTGATGGTGGTCAATTGGTTGCGCCGCTTCACCAAAACGCGCCACTCATCCTCGGTTTGCTGGGCTTTGAAGGCCTCGTCGATCCTGGGGGTATCCAGAATCGCCGGATCGAAAATAGCGTGCGGCCCAACCAGCCCTTTATCCGGCAACTGATAGCTGGAATTGGTCGCTTCCACCATCATCAGGCGGGTGGGAGACTGTGCATCCAGCCGCCACATGGAGCCACGTGGCAACACCACATAATCCCCATCCCGGTATGGCATATGGCCAAAATCGCAATAAAGATCGCCAGAACCTTCATGGATGAACAACAGCTCATCGCCATCGCCATTGCGAACCAAATGATCCATCGCCCCATCCAATGACCAAAAACGCACGGCCACATGGGCATTGCTCAACAGTTTTTTGGCATCCCATGGGCTTGGGCCATAATCGGCGAACCTGTTTGTATCAAAAGCGCGGGGCTTCAACGGGCCTTCAAAGCCCACCCAATCGGTGGGAGCATGGCGGTGGTACAGATGGGCTGCGGGTCCGAAAAACCCCTCTTTCCCCATCTCACGCTCATAGGCCCCTTCGGGGAAATCCGCATGGGCTTGGCGTGACGCCTCTCCCTCAAGCCGTGGAAAGCTGATCCAGTTGCGCATGGGTTCGTCTCCCGCATGATACTATCAAGGCCATCTTTGGCCGATGCTGATTACTCCGCCGCCGTATCCGGCTTCAGATATCCCCGACGGATCTGGTCTTCTTCGATCGATTCAAACAATGCTCTGAAATTGCCTTCGCCAAAACCTTCATTGCCCTTGCGCTGGATAATCTCATAGAAAATCGGCCCGATCACATTTTTTGTGAAAATCTGCAACAACAGCCCGCCACCCTGCGATTCTCCACCATCCATCAAAATATGACGTTTTTGCATGTCCGGCACGGATTCCCCATGCCCCGGCAGGCGCGTATCCAGCTTTTCATAATAGGGATCGGGCGTTTCCTGAAACGCGATCCCGTTCGCCCGCAGCTTGTCTACAGAATCATATATCTGATGGGTGCCCAAAGCGATATGTTGTATGCCTTCGCCTCTATAGGCTTCCAGATATTCATTGATCTGGCTTTTTTCGTCTTCCGATTCGTTCAAAGGAATACGAATTTTGCCGCATGGGCTGGCCAAAGCACGGCTTACAAGGCCGGTAAGCTTGCCCTTGATATCGAAATAGCGGATCTGGCCAAAATTGAACAGGCGGCCATAAAAGTCGCGCCATTTATCCATATTACCCCAATATACATTATGGGTCAGATGGTCGATATAGGAAAGCCCCGCGCCCCAACGGTCCATGCGCTCTTCCGCATCGGGGAAAAGTTCATAATCGCTTTCCCACGCATTGACCCCGCCATAGCCATCCACCAGATAAAGCCGCGATCCGCCAATACCTTCAATGGCCGGTTTCGATAAAATCCGGTCTTCATCATCGATGGAGACCGCATCAAGGCTTTTGGCGCGATCAAGGGCCGCTTTGGCATCTTTTACGCGAAACCCCATAGAACAAGCGCAAGGGCCATGTTTTTTAACGAAATCAGCAGCGAAGCCAGTTTTTTCCGCATTAATAACGAAATTTATATCACCCTGACGGTGCAAGCTGATATCGCGGCTTTTATGCTTTCCTATGGCGGGAAAGCCCAGTTTTTCAAACAAATCCCGTAACAGAACCGGATCGGGAGCCGCATATTCGACAAATTCAAACCCGTCCGTCCCCATGGGGTTTTCCGGTTTGCTATCAATATTGAAGCCCAACATTCATGCACCTGTGCCTAGCTATTGATGACAAAACACGCCTGTCCATCCCCACCATATCAGGATGGCCGCAAAATGGTTTCATATGTAACCAAATAAGCGGTCGTCCGGCTCTTTGCAAGTTACACTTTGCCGCGTTTACAAGAATCCTCGCGCATCCCACAGCGCCATGGCACTTTTGAACAAGGCTTGGCATGATGGGCCCGACAGACAGAAAACGAGTAGTCCATGACCGAAAACACAGTGCCAAATCGCCTGAAATTGCCCCATTTTCTGCCCTATCGGCTGGCAACGATCTCGAACCGGATATCCCGCACCATTTCGCGGCTTTATTCGGACCGCTATGATCTTACCATTCCAGAATGGCGGGTGATGGCGGTTTTGGGGGATGAAAGCGATCTGAGTGCCAGTGAGGTGGCCCACCGCACAGCCATGGATAAAGTGGCAGTAAGCCGGGCGGTTTCGCGCTTATTGGCGAAGAAACGGCTGGAACGGCATTTTTCACCGCAGGATCGGCGGCGTTCGGTGTTGGCCTTGTCCCCGGAAGGCGTCAGAATCCATGCCAAGATCATGCCCTTGGCTTTGTCTTATGAGGCGGAATTGTTAAGCCATCTCGGCAAACAGGAAACAGCCGAACTGAACCGATTGCTGGACCGGCTGGAAGGCTTGTCGCTGGAAACATTCGGTGACCCCGCCCGCACCTCCAAAGACGAGGACGGAGCCGCCTGAACGGTCTTTTAAATTAGCTTACAAGTTCCAAGGCCAACGCCGTGGCCTCCCCACCACCGATACACAAGGTGGCAACGCCGCGCTTTTTGCCGCGCTTTTGAAGCGCATTGATCAAGGTCACCACAATGCGTGCGCCAGATGCCCCGATGGGGTGGCCCAAAGCGCAAGCCCCGCCATAAACATTCACCGCATCATGGGGAAGATCCAGATCGCGCATGGCCGCCATGGCGACAACGGCGAAGGCTTCATTCACTTCCCACAAATCCACATCTTGCGTGGTCCAGCCGCATTTTTCCAAAACTGATTTGATGGCTCCGATGGGGGCGGTGGTGAACCATTGCGGCTCTTGCGCATGGGTGGCATGGCCCTTGATTTCCGCCAAAACAGGCAGCCCGCGCTTTTCCGCTTCGGACCGGCGCATCAGGATAAGTGCGGCGGCACCATCGGAAATAGAGGAAGAATTGGCGGCTGTTACCGTGCCATCTTTGGCAAAGGCAGGTTTCAGCTGGGGAATTTTATCAAAGCGCGCTTTACCGGGTTGCTCGTCGATGGAAATGGTCGTCTCACCTTTGCGTGTGACGATCCGGATCGGCGCGATCTCATCGGCAAAAGTGCCATCCTCGCCCGCCTTTTGCGCCCGTTTCAGGCTTTCAATGGCATAGGCATCCTGTGCATCACGGGTGAACTGGTAATGCTGTGCGGTTTCTTCAGCAAAGGTGCCCATCAAACGGCCCGGATCATAGGCATCTTCCAGCCCGTCAAGGAACATATGATCTTTTACATCACCATGGCCAAGGCGCATACCGCCCCGGGCCTTGGGCAAAAGATAAGGCGCATTGGTCATGCTTTCCATGCCACCGGCCACAACGATATCATTGGTTCCGGCCAGCAAGGAATCATGCCCCACCATCATGGCCTTCATGCCCGAACCGCACATCTTGTTCAGCGTCACCGCCCCGGTTTTATTGGGAATTCCTGCTTTTTTGGATGCCTGACGGGCGGGAGCCTGCCCTTGCCCTGCGGGCAACACACAGCCCATGATGGTTTCATCCACATCATCGGGCGACACGCCGCCCCGTTCCAGCGCGGCTTTGATTGCAGTGGCGCCTAGCTCTGATGCCATGAGCGGCGACAAATCGCCCTGAAATCCCCCCATGGGGGTCCGCGCCATGGAAACGATAACAACGGGATCTGATGTTGCCATGAAAAACACTCCTTCTTTCTTGTAAGGCCCTTGGGTCCTTGATGCGCAAATGGGCCACCGCGCTTAAACCATCAAATAGGCGCCCCTCCCTGCCCTGCGCAAGGCCTCTTGTGCCAGACAAACAGGAAGAGTAAATCATATAGGCACCGATTTTCCCCTATCCACCTATTCTAAAGGACTGTGGCACATGGCCTCCCCTGACCCTGATGAGCCATCCAAAATGCATGACAACACCCCTCAAGGTGGCGATTTTACGTTGATCGGGGTTTTGTTATTTGCCGGGCTGATGATTGGAGCCTCCATAGGCGGCTTTATCTTTTACGCCCCGGTGCCCGGTGCCTTGATTGGCGCGAGCATTGGTCTTGGCTATGCCCTGTTTTCCCACTGGAAACAGTCCCGCTAATCTTATTGTCGAGCTTTTCAAAGGCAGCGCAGCACTATGATCATCATCACCACAGATACAGTTCCCGGCCAAGAGGTGCGCGAAATTTTGGGCGTTGTGCAAGGTTCCACCGTACGGGCCAAGCATCTGGGGCGCGATATCATGGCGGGCCTCAAAAATATTGTGGGCGGTGAACTGCACGGTTATACGGAATTGATGCAAGAAGCCCGGGAAGAAGCCATCAACCGAATGGCTAAGGAAGCAGAAAAGCTGGGAGCGGATGCCGTTTTGAATGTGCGTTTGGCAACCGCGTCTGTCACGGGAGGGGCCGCGGAAATTCTTGCCTATGGCACGGCCGTTCGTCTTGATGGACGGTAAGTTTTTCCAATCCGGTTGGTGGGAGTTTATCCAGACAACCTTCATGCCCTGGACATTGGACAAGATCAATCTGTGGTCCATCCTCCAGAACTGGCTTTTTCTGACACTTTTGCCCGCCTTTATCTTTTGGATCATTGCACGGGTGATGTCTTATCGCCATGCACGGTCTTTGGCGGTGCGTGAGGCCATGACACCACGGCCCCACCTCACCACCTTGAAGCACCCGCCCGAAGGATATGGCAATCCGGTGATTGTCAGTGCCAATGTGGTCATTTCCCATTCAAAAACCCGCGTATTTGCCATTTTGTGGCGACGCATGATCGGCGGAAATATCCCCATTCTGGAACGGATGGTCAATCGCGCCCGCCGCGAAGCAATTTTAAGACTGGAAGAGGAAATCACCGCCCGCCATGCGGATCTTTTAATCAATTTACGGTTCACAAGCCATAATATAGGCACCGGCAGCGGCCGCTCTTTGGGTATTGAAGTGGTGGCCTATGGAACCGCTCTTCAAAAAAGGCACTAAAAAGGGCCGGCATTTTGCCGACCCTTTCCAAAAGCGAGGAAGGTCTAGAGCTTTGCGGGATCAGTTCCCGAATAGAGCAAGGATGGACTGCGGGTTGCTGTTGGCAATGCTGAGCGCCTGAAGACCAAGCTGCTGCTTCACCTGCAAGGCCTGAAGGCTGGCAGATTCCCGCGCCAAATCCGCATCCACAAGATTGCCGATGCCAACTTGCAGTTCATCAGACAGTCTTGTGGTGAAGTTGGAAGACAATTCAAGCTGGCGAGCCGCTGCCCCGAATTCCGCCAGAACACTGTTCACCGAATCCAGTGCATTATCCACATCCACCAAGGCCTGCTCGGCTCGGATGTTCGAGCTGAAATTATCCGCCGGTATGGACGTGACTGTAAAAGGTGCTGCCGGGGTGGCCAAAGAAAAGTCAGCTTCCAGCGCCGCTGTGGCGGCGGCCTGATCGGCAAAATTACCTGTTACGGTAAAGGTTTGCCCCCCCAAAGAAAAGCTGAGGGTTTCATCGCCAGAGCTGGCCCCTCCGCCCCCCAGATTGAAGGTGGCGCTAGAAAAATCGAAAGAGGCCGGATTTGTAGCAACATCCACAATCCCGGTCGGATTTCCCGACGCCACAAGGGCATTCACGAAATCCCGATCCCCAAGATTTTCCGCAACAACATCAAGGCTATCCACATCGATATCATAACCCACAGCCGGGTCGATCTCGAAGCTGTTCACCTGAATACCAAGACCGGAGGTGGTCAGGTCGCGGCCATTGATGGCGATCACATTGGACAGGCTGGCCTCGCCCGGATCGACAATGCTATCGGCATTCAGATCATTGACGGTGACTTCTGTGCCAGTAAGCGCTGTGATGCGGGTGAGTGACGGATCAACGATATTTGTGCCATTGAAATTGGCTTGGCTAACCACCGAATCGATCTGTTGCAGCAGCCGGCTGAATTCATCACTCAGCGCGCGCCGAGAGGCACTGTCAATGCCTGAATCTGCCGCGGCAATCGTGGTTTCCCGCATATCGATCAGCAGATCCGAAATGGTTTCCGCTGCGGCAATGGCCACATCCACCGTGCTGGTTGCCCGATCAAGGCTCGAACGAACGGCATCGAACCCTTTCACCTGGCCACGCAAATTCTGCGCAATGGAAAAATTCGCCGGATCATCGGCAGCGGACTGCACCTTCAGGCCGGTATTGATCCGGCTTTGGGTGACATCCAGACTTTGATTTGTACCAACCAGCTGACGCAAGGCTTCTAATGCGCCAGCATTCGTATTTACTGAAAAGGCCATGCTGCCCCTCCCTCGCTTTGTGAAGACGACGAATGCCGCCAAATGTTCCTGCAATCGAACACCACAATGCGAGAACCGTGCCAGTTTTTATTTTTATGATTAAGGCATTGATATTAATCAGATATTTTTAGGAATTTCAGGATAAACACTACTCAAAAAGAAAAAATGGCATCCCAACAGGGTAACAACTGTCCCCCAAAGCGGCAGAAGTTTCCACATCCCCTTATGGCAAACTTGCCGGGTTATATGAGCATTCCATATCAGGGCCCGCTTCTTTTAGCCCGGGTATTTTCCCTTACGCGTATTGATATAGACCTTGCGCCATAAAAAAGGGCCGAACGGCAAGGTTCGGCCCAATCTGGAAAATATTTTTAAAAAGCGACCCGCGCGAAACCGGTCAAACGCTGGTATCCAGCACAATCCCTTCCGCCTCACGGATAGATGCGATCAGTTTCAAAATGGTTTCCGGCGGAAACTGGTTGATCACTTCGCCGCTATCGCGGTCCACCGATTGAAACACCACGCGCCCGGACTCTTCGTCCTGATCGATACGCAATCGGGCAGACCCAATATCTTCCCCAATCAATTGGGAAATGGCCTCTTCCACCTGCGCATCAAGGCTTCTGTCATCAAGCGGGCCGGAAAAAACCGCCCCGGATTGCACAAGCCCAACAGTCTGGCGATCACCAGCCAGGCCAGCATTATCCGCTGAAACGGCATCAACCCGCTGGATCACACGCGGTGTTCCATCGGCAGATTGTGGAGGAATATTCTGTGTTTCAAACCTAATCATCATTCAATTCCCGCCTTTCATGGGCTTGGCTGGCAAGCCTATGCGGAAAGAGGAAGAAGGGCAGCGCTCCTTCTGAGAGCCGCCCTTCAAGGATATTTTTAACGGAACAGGGCGAGGATCGAGCCCGGGGCCTGATTGGCGATACCAGCGGCCTGAAGACCAAGCTGCTGCTGCACCTGAAGGGCCTGTAGGCTTGCCGCTTCGCGCGACAGATCCGCATCCACCAAGTTCCCGATTCCAACCTCGATCGAGTCAGACAGATTGGATGCAAATTCAGATTGCAACGAAATCTGCTGCGAGGAAGACCCCAGCGTACTCAGAACCGTGGAAAGCTGACTGCGGAAATTATCCACAACCTGCACTGCGGCATTGCGGCTGTCAGAGGTATTGAAATCAATGGAGTTCAAGGTGACATCCGTCAGCGTGACACCATTGGCCACATCCGCAACCACCTGCGCCGTACCGGTCACTGCAACATCAGTGATATTGCCGGCCGTGTCGGCATCAGCAAGACCACCACTCGGAGCTACAGTCGTGTCGTTGGTCGTCAGGGTGAAGGTGGTCGTACCGAAGTCAAAGGCAATCGTATCATTGACACCTGCACCACCATCAGTGAAGGTCGCGGCGGAATTGGCAAAATCGAGACCTGTGGCATTGCCATTGGCGTCGACCGCGATCACACCATTGGTATCAAGCCCTGCATCCACGATGCCTTGCAAGAAGTCGGTGTTATTACGGACATTGGCATCGAAGCTGGTAACCGACGTACCGGAATCGGTTTCATCCACCACGTCCGTTGCGCCACCGCCTGAGTTGATGGTGACATCACCATCCACAGTTACACTGGCAGCAGTTGCTGTGGCTCCTGCAGTGGTCAAATCCTGACCACCCACGGAAATCCGGCTGATAGTTCCAGACCGATTGACGCCGGTGATGGCATCAAGATTTTGGCCACTGCCATTGATCAGATTGGTGCCGTTAAATTCAGCCTGACCAACGATGGAGTCGATCTGAGAAACGATCGCACCAAAGTCATTGTTCAAAGAAGAAACAGAGGCACTATCAAGACCACTATCTTGCACCTGAACTGCAATTTCACGCGCTTCGATCAGAAGGTCATCAATAGCTTCAGCAGCATCGGTCGCCACATCCAACGTGCTTTGCGCACGATCCAGGCTCGACCGGGCCGCACTGATGCCGGCCAAATCGGAACGCTGATTTTGCGCAATCAAGAAGGTAGCAGAATCATCACGCACACTGGCCACTTCAAGACCGGTAGAAATCCGGTTCTGCGTGGTTGCAAGCTGGCTGTTGGTGCTGGAAAGGGATTGAAGGGCCAGAAAGGCACCTTGGTTCGTATTCACAGAAAAAGCCATTTTGGCATCTCCATTCTGGGGTTTTACCGAGCATTTTGCTCTCGAGGCGTTTTGCCTCGCACTATCCAATGCAACAGTGATGCCAAGTTTGGAATTCTATGCGAAAATTACATCAAACAATTGAAAATAAACACAAATTCTAAAATACCGCATCACATCTATTGGTCTTGAATGGGTGGCATATTTTGCCTAGTGGGCAAAATTTTCCTGCTTTACCCCTCAAAATACGGCAAAATTTGCCGTATACCCCTTAAAAACACGCCCCGAATACAAAAATGCACGCAACCCTTTATAAGATTGCGCGCAAAGCAAATAGCACCGTGACAGTTTATTGATGGTGATGGACAAATCTTTCCACCTACCCCACCAGCCCACCAAGGGGTAAAGACGGCGGCGGCGTTGCTTGCTGATTTTCCGCGCGTTCGGCCGCCTCGCGTTCATTGCGCACCTGCAGGGCCAGCCCTTCCATGATAATTTTGTTGATGCCGATCAGATCGTCGATCGATGCTTCGCCGCGCATCACCTTGCTTGTGCTTTTCGACACATAGATCGACAGGGAAATAATCTGCGCCCGGGTGGCTTGCGGCAGGTCATTATCATCGACCGAGCAATCGGCGGCCAAGGTGGACCAAAGCCTGCGGTTCCAATCCAGCGCCTTCATCAAGGCGGCCCCTTTAAGAGCCTGCTCTTTCGCATCAATCAAAGCACCGGTTACCCGGCCAAACAGGCGATACTCGGTTTGTCTGGGTGACTCTGCAGCCACCTGACGCTGATGATAGGCATCAAGGGACATATTCAAGCCTTTTCTTCTCATAATCGAACAGCTTCTTACAGGTCATCAAAGCCCGGTAATAATTGCTGTTCATCACATCCGCACTGATTTCGATACAGCGGGCCTTTGCCTCAGGATCTTCGACAACCGACATGAACTCGGTCATACGGGTCATGAATTCCTCAATATATTTCGCTCGGCTGTCAGGATCGAGATAGCACAGCATGATCGGAAAATAGATCCGGCGAGCCGGTGTGTTCACATCTTCCTGACGCATGATGTCTTTCTCACGCAGGATCGACACCTTGTTTTGAATCACCAAACTGGACCGTCGGTCGCCATTGGCGATCACCGCTCCATTGACCACGAATTTTTCACCCGGCTTTAGCGACAGCTTGAGCGCCATAAGAGTCTCTCCAGATCGGCCCGCTCGATTCTCAAGCTAGGCATAAGTTGTTTCCCGTCTCTTAAGGTTTGCACCGGATCTGTGGATTTTTTTCCAAAAGCCGGTCAAATACCCTCTTATTCGTCAAGCATGAGCATCGCCGAATTGCAAATATATGCACATACCATTCAGAATATAAGCAATCACCATGCCAAAAGCTGGCCAAGAACACAATCAACAGCCCGACCAGCCGATACATCAATAAAGCACAAGGGCTTGCCACAAAGAAGCGCGCCCATTAGCGTGCCCCCAAGAATTCGAGACAAAAGAAGGCATCCTCCATGAAATTTTCCGGAACCGATCGCTATGTGGCCACCGATGATTTGACCATTGCAGTCAATGCAGCCGCCACCTTGCGCCGCCCTTTGCTGATTAAAGGCGAACCGGGAACAGGGAAAACGGTGCTGGCCCAGGAAGTGGCCCGCGCCTTCGACCGCCCCTTGATCGAATGGCATGTAAAATCCACCACAAAAGCGCAACAGGGTCTTTATGAATATGATGCCGTGTCCCGCCTTCGGGATAGCCAGCTCGGTGATGAGCGGGTGCATGACATCGGCAATTACATCAAACGCGGAAAATTATGGGAGGCATTTGTTGCCGATGTGCCGCCTATTTTGCTGATCGACGAGATCGACAAAGCGGATATCGAATTCCCCAATGACCTGCTGTTGGAATTGGACCGGATGGAGTTCTTTGTTTATGAAACCGGCGAAACCATCCGCGCCGAGCAACGCCCTATCGTGATCATTACCTCGAACAATGAAAAAGAACTGCCAGATGCTTTTTTGCGGCGTTGCTTCTTTCACTATATCAAATTCCCGGATCGGGAGACGATGCTGGACATCATCAATGTGCATTTCCCCGATCTCCAAAAACGATTGGTGCACGAAGCACTGACCGTTTTTTACGAATTGCGTGAGGTGCCGGGGCTGAAAAAGAAACCATCCACTTCGGAATTGCTGGATTGGTTGAAGCTGTTGATGGCCGAAGATATGCCGCCCCAGGCCCTGCGCAGCAAGGACAGCAAAACTGTGATCCCGCCGCTGCATGGCGCTCTTTTGAAAAACGAACAAGATATTGCCCTGTTCGAACGCCTTGCTTTTCTCAACCGCCGCGAAGGACGATAAGCCGGTTTACCGGAGCAGATCACATCAATAGAAAAAACCCGGCCTGCATGATGCGGACCGGGTTCTTTTATATAGACGGGGGTTAGAGCCGTCTTATTTGGCTTTGACAGCCTTCAATTCGTCCATGCTTTGTGTGAAGCGCTTTTGGACCACACCAAAGGCATCGCGGTTCACATTCAGCGCCAGTTCTGACACTTCGCGGAAGCCTTCCAAACCTTTGCGGGCTACGTCCTGAGCAAATTCGGCTTGTTTACCGGCATTGGCTTCAGGGGTTTTGCCGTTCAGGACATCGGTGGCGACGCCGGACGCATCTTCAAACATGGTGCGCACCAAAGCGACATTCTTTTCAGAAACCGTTTTGTAACCTTCGAAAGCCACGCGATTGGCTTCGATCAAGGCTTCAACATTTTTGCGTTGCGCATCCATGATGGCGCTCATGTCAAAATTCGGGGTCTTGAAGAGAGCGGCAATGCCGTTCTCGACGGTGTCAGTTTTGCTGGTGGTTGCCATTTTCTCTGCTCCAATCATAAAAATCTAAATTGCTGCGCTGCAACAACACAGCCTATATGACGGTCACCCAGCGGTTTGTCAAGGCGCTTTTTGTGCAGCGCACAAAAAAACCACATAAAAACCCCGAAAAATCAAAAACCCTCACGAATCCGGCCTAAACCGAACGCCAGAGCTAAAGGCCCCGACGGCTTTAAAGACCAAGGCACAGGAATTTGGTTTCAAGATATTCTTCAATCCCTTCCTGTCCGCCTTCCCGGCCCAAGCCAGATTCCTTGACGCCGCCAAAGGGAGCCACTTCTGTAGAGAACACCCCGCTATTCACCGCAACAATGCCGCTTTCCAACGCCTCTGCCGCACGGAATATCCGCGCAAGATCGCGGCTAAAGAAATAAGACGCCAAACCGAAAGGCGTGTCATTGGCCAGCGCCACCGCTTCATCTTCCGTTTCAAATCGGAAAATCGGCGCAACGGGGCCAAAGGTTTCTTCCACAAAAACCTGCATGTCCGGCGTTGCATCGGCAATCACGGTGGGCTGGAAGAAAGAGCCTCCCCGTTCATGCACATCACCGCCGGTGAGAACCCGACCGCCCTTGGCTTTTGCATCCGCCACATGGCGCTTCACCTTTTCAAGGGCAGCCTTGTTGATCAACGGACCTTGCACCACGCCATCTTCGGTGCCGGCGCCCACTTTCATGGTCGAAACCTTTTCCGCCAATTTTTGAGTGAAGCTGTCATAGATGCCGGATTGCACAAAAATACGGTTAGCGCAGACGCAAGTCTGACCGGTATTGCGGTATTTCGAGGCCATAACTCCATCCACAGCGGCATCCACATCCGCATCGTCAAACACGATGAAGGGCGCATTCCCGCCCAATTCCAGGCTGAGTTTTTTCACCGTGTCGGCGGCTTGCCGCATCAGCAATTTCCCCACCGCTGTCGAGCCGGTGAAGCTGACTTTGCGCACGATGGAGCTGCCCATCAAGGCCGGGCCGACCACATCGGGCTTGCCGGTCACGATATTCAAAACGCCGTCGGGCACCCCGGCTTCGGCGGCCAGAACCCCAAGGGCAAGGGCGGTAAGCGGCGTATCCTCGGCCGGTTTTGCCACCATCGCACAGCCAGCGGCCAAAGCCGGACCAGCCTTGCGGGTCAACATCGCTGCAGGGAAGTTCCACGGTGTGATCGCGCCCACAACCCCGATTGGCTGTTTCATAACCATCAGGCGCCGGTCATTGCTTGGCTGCGGAATGATCCGGCCATAAACCCGCCGCGCCTCTTCAGAAAACCATTCAATGAAACTGGCCGCATAAGCCACCTCGCCACGGGCTTCGGCTAAGGGCTTGCCCTGCTCTGTGGTCATCAAAAGCGCCAGATCTTCGGCATTTTCATGCATCAGTTCAAACCAGCGTCGCAGAATTCTGGACCGTTCCTGAGCCGTTTTGGCCGCCCAGTCTTTCTGCGCTTTAGCGGCTCCGTGAATGGCCAACTCCACCTCATCCGCAGACAGGCTGGGCACCGTTGCGATCACCGCCCCGGTGGCGGGGTTCAAAACCTCATAGGTGTCTTTATTGGAGGCATCGATCCACTGGCCATTAACAAACGCTTGCTGACGCAAAAGCCCGCGGTTTTTCAAAACGACTGTATTCGTTAACATGCCAAACTCCCAAATCTTTCAAGGTCTTTCAGCATCCCAAACAGGAAGGGACGCACCCATCGGTTCAAAAAGATAACGCCCTATATCGCGCCTGACCTGCAATCAAACGGGAAATAAAAGGGCCGCCACGCGCCGTTCTTCCGATAACAGCACATTAAATGTCCGCGCAGCGGCGCCGCTGTCCATAGGGTCTATAGACATATGAGCCTCCAGCGCCCATTCCCGCACATAGCCCGGAACCAGCGCCATGCTGGCCCCGGTGCCGATCAACAAGATATCAAGCCCATCCATCAGCGGTTTGATCGCGGTCAATATATCTTCATCAAGATGATCGAACCCGGCCACATCCAAAGGAACCCAGCGGTCGGGAAGCACCAATAAAGCACCATTGATCACCCGGTCGCCAATGGTAAAACGGCCCGGGCCATAGGCTTCGATAAAAGGCTTCCCGGCGCCGCTTATTTCTCTGATTTCCATGGGCCACCATCCGATGTGTTTCCAAGAGAAAAGATCACGCCCTCAAGACAAAGAGGTGCTTTCCACATTGGGGTTATCGCCATCGGTTTCATCAAAGGTCGTGCTGCGCAAATTCAGCAACAACAATACCGGCGAAGCGATAAAGATCGAGGAATAGGTCCCCACCACGATCCCCCAGATCATCGCCGCTGTGAACCCGCGAATCACAGTGCCGCCAAAGAAGAACAGCGCCGCCAAGGCCAACAAAGTGGTCAGCGATGTCATGATCGTACGCGACAGCGTGTCGTTCACCGATTGGTCAATCAGCTCCGGCAAAGGCATCTTCCGGAATTTACGCATATTTTCGCGCACCCGGTCATACACCACCACCGTATCATTCAGAGAATAGCCAACAATGGTGAGAATGGCGGCGATGATCGACAGATTGAAATCCAACTGGGTGATCGAGAAGAACCCGACCGTCAAGAACACATCATGGACCAGCGCCACCACAGCGCCCAGCCCGAACTGCCATTCAAAGCGGAACCAGATATAAATCAGCACCGCCACAACAGACAGGCTGACGGCCAGGAAACCATCCCGCGCCAGTTCCGAAGACACCTTTGGCCCGATAAAGCTGGTAGAGCGGATAGACACACCGGGAATATCCGCCTGAAGCTTCTGTTCCACCCGGATTTGCGCCGCCTTTTGCGCTTCCTCGCCCCCTTCTTGTTCTTCAAAGCGGATCAGAACTTCCGTATCGGCGCCAAATTCCTGCACGCTGACATCACCCAGATCCAGCTCCCCCAGCATCGTGCGGATCTTGCCCACATCGGCTGCTTCTGGCGTTTGAATCTCGATAGTGGAGCCACCAACAAAATCAATGCCCAGATTAAGGCCGCGCATGAAGAACAGGGCCACAGACGCCACCACCATCACCAGCGAAATGGCATAAGCCACATTGCGCATTTTCATGAAAGGGATGTGGGTATCTTTCGGTATAAGCCGCAAAAGCATAGTGAATTCCTTCCCCGATCAAATGGGCAAACGCTGCGGACGCCGACGGCGAAGCCACAAAACGAGGATAAGTCGTGTGAGCATCAATGCGGTGAACATGGATGTAAGAATGCCGATCCCCAATGTCACGGCAAAGCCGCGTACCGGACCAGAGCCGAATTGGAACAGCAAGAAAGCGGCGATGAAGGTGGTGATATTGGCATCCAGAATGGTGCTCAGCGCCTGCTGATAGCCTGCCTCGATAGCCCGCAAGGGACCACGCCCATCGGCCACTTCTTCTTTGATGCGTTCAAACACCAGCACATTGGCATCCACCGCCATGCCCACGGTGAGCACGATCCCGGCAATCCCCGGAAGGGTTAGCGTGGCCCCAAGAACGGACAAAGCACCCATCAACAGGCCGATATTCACCAAAAGGGCGATATTGGCCACAGCGCCAAACAGGCCATAGACCAACAGCATGAACACAACCACCGCAGCCAGACCCAGAATTCCGGCAATTTCGCCGGCTTCAATGGAATCCTGACCAAGATCAGGGCCCACTGTACGCTCTTCCATGATGGTCAAGGGTGCGGGCAAGGCACCGGCCCGAAGCAAAATGGCCAGATTATTGGCGCCTTCCATGGTGAAATTACCAAAAATCCGCCCGGCACCACCCAGAATCGGTTCCTGAATATTGGGGGCAGAGATGATCTCGTCATCCAGAACAATGGCAAAGCGCCGGTTGACATTTTCCCGGGTAATATCGGCAAAGCGGCGTCCGCCCGTGGAATCAAAGCGGAAATTCACCACCGGACGGCTGGATTCATCAAATCCGACAGACGCATCCACAAGATTTTCACCGGTCAGCCGCGCCCGACGCTCCAGCACAAGCATTTCCCCCGTATCCACAGAAGGAAGCGCCATAAAGCCGGGCGGTGGACGATTGGGATCTGCCGCCGCATTGACCATATGAAAGGTCAATTTTGCAGTGGTTTCCAGCAGGGACCGCAATTGTTGGCTGTCTTGCAGCCCCGGCACCTGCACCAGAATACGGTCTGCGCCCTGACGCTGGATGGTTGGCTCGCGTGTACCCATTTCATCAATGCGTCGCCGCACGATTTCCAGCGACTGATCCACAGCACCGGAAATCCGTGCCCGGATCGCCGCTTCGGTCATGGCGACCACAATTTGGCCATCCCCCTGACTTGCAACTTCGATATTGCGAGACAAGGCCCCACCAAGCCCGACACCATCGGTGACAGGCGTTGCCAGATCGCGCACGGCTTCCAAAGCCGCACTGCGTTGTGATTCATCGCGCACCCGCACATATACGCGGTCACCGCGGGTTTCGATGGTGCCAAGGATGCGTTTGTCGCGCAGTGCCTCGCGGATTTCCGCCTCCAGATTGGCCAAACGTTCAGACACAATGGCGTCCGCATCCACTTCCAAAAGCATATGCGCCCCGCCTTGCAGATCCAGCCCCAAGGTGATGCGATTATCGGGAAGGAAGCCCGGCAAAGACTCTATCTGGTCATCGGACAGGAAATTCGGAACGGCCGCCACCAATCCCACAAAACTGAGAAGAAGGACGACGGCAATTTTCCACGGAGGAAAGTCAAGCATGGGAGATCAATTCCATTGAGACAGCGGGCCGTTCAGCCAGCAGGCACGAAGAGAAAAAATGGGTGCGCCCGGTTGGCACACCCAAAGCTTTGCAGATCAACTATCGGCGGGTTCGCTTTTACCGCGCACTTCGGCAATGGTGCCGCGTACCACACGCACCCGCATGCCATCGGCCACTTCCACCTGAAGTTCATCATCGGCCACTTTCGTAACCTTGCCGATCAAGCCCCCCGATGTCACCACCGTATCGCCCCGGCGGATGGCTTCGATCAAGGCCCGATGCTCTTTCATCCGTTTTTGCTGAGGACGGATCAGCAAAAAATAAAAGATCAGCATGATCAAGGCGAGCGGTAAGAGCATCTCCAAAAGGCCACCACCTGCGGCACCGCCACCGGCTGCTTGTGCATATGCGGGAGAAATCAGCATAAAATTCTCAATTCTTTTTTGATTAAACCAAACCCTGAGGGATTATGACCGTATTGAGGCGGAATATAATGGCCCATGGGGTGATTGCAACATCGTTGGTCGAGATACGACCATATCATTGCTCTTTATAGGCCCCTTACACCGTCTTATCGAGCATTTGCCGATAGGCGTGGAAGCACGCTCAGGGGATCCACGGCCTTGGTGCCCCGCCGCACTTCAAAATGCAATTGCGGATCGGTTACCCCGCCTGAAGAGCCAACCCGGGCTATCATCTGCCCGCGCTTGACCGCCTCTCCCCGTTTCACCAGCACATCCTCATTATGGGCATAGGCGGTAACCCAATCATCGGAATGACGCACCAGAACCAAATTCCCGAAGCCGCGCAGCCCCGATCCGGCATAGGCGACAATTCCACTTTCCGCCACCCGTACAGGGGCCCCATTCGGCGCACGGATATTGATGCCATCATTGCGCAAACCGCCCTGCTTGGGGCCGAATTTGGAAATCACCGTGCCTGCAACCGGCCAATCAAAGCCATTGCCGGTGCGCGGCGGCGGGGCAGCCAGGCTGCGCGATGGCCGCGCGGCTACGGTCATTTCCTCTGTCCGCCCCGAAGGCACCACAAGGGTTTGCCCCACTTTCAGCATATAAGGCGGTGCCAGACGATTGACCTGTGCAAGCTGGCTGACCTCCAGATCATGGCGCTGGGCGATGGAGAAAGCCGTATCGCCGCGCCGCACCACATGGGTGCGTTGTCCGGGTATTTTCAAGCGCTGGCCCACAGCCAATAAATAGGGCGGTTCCAGATTATTCAACGCCACCAATTGAGGAAGCGGCACACCACGCTTTCTGGCGATGCCATAAACCGTATCGCCGCGCTGCACCGTTACGGTTCGGGCCGTTGATGTGGCTTTGGACGCGGGCCGCGAGGTCGCTTTGGGGCTTGCACGAACGGTGCGTGTGGGGGGAGCAACAGACGCATAACGGCTCGGTGGCTTGGGGCGAAAGGCTGGACGCGGTACGGGAATGGGCGAATTTCGCACATCATAAACCGGCGCAATAGCCCAATAGGGGCGGTTCGCACCCGCATAACAGCCAGACACAGCCACCGACAGCAAGGCCGGCAGCATCCATCGTCCAGCGAATTCCCTTAACCCAACCATAGCCCGAATGATACGAATCGCCTTTTATCAATGCAATAGAGGAAAAAGCTCAGATCTCTATTTACCCAAGGCATCGAGATCATATCGATCATAAATCCCATAGATCCGGCGAGATTGAGGCCGAGATGTCAAGAAGCCGCTTTGTTGATTTGCGCAGCCGCCGTCACAAGCCTGTGGATTTTGCCTGCACCCAAAGAGCTTCCATTTCCGCAAGACCGGCACCAATGATGTTGCGGCCCTTTGCCGCCAGAGAGTCTTCTATATATTTGAAACGGCGCTCAAATTTCGCATTGGCAGCAACAAGTGCATCTTCGGGATCGCTTTTTATGAACCGTGCCAGATTGGCGCAGCTGAACAGCAGATCGCCCATTTCTTCCAAGCGACGTTCCGGTGCTTCTTTTTTCTCAAGCACCTCTTCCACCTCGTCCAGTTCTTCACGGATTTTGGCGATCACATCTTTGGGATTGTCCCAGTCAAACCCAACGCGCGCGGCCCGCTTTTGCAATTTCACCGCCCGCATCAAGGCAGGCAACCCCCGTGCCACCCCCTCCAGCGCGCTGGGTGTCCGACCTTCGGATTGTGCGCGGGCTGCGCGTTCTTTGGCTTTTTGCTCTTCCCATGCGCGGACCTGCGCATCGGCATCGGCAACCGTTGCATCCCCAAAGACATGGGGATGACGGCGCTCCATCTTGTCGCAAATGGCCGCCACCACCTTTGAAAAATCGAAGGCTCCGCGTTCTTTGCCCATTTGGGCATGAAACACCACCTGAAACAGCAAATCGCCCAATTCATCGCACAGATCGTCCATATCCTTACGGGCAATAGCGTCAGCCACTTCATAGGCTTCTTCGATGGTATAAGGAGCCACCGTTTCAAAATTTTGCGCAATATCCCATGGGCAGCCACCTTCAGGGGCGCGCAAGCGGCTCATAATTTCCAGCAACCGCTCGATTGTATCGGGCGCTTGTTGAAGCGGCGGGGCGGCAGGGCGACATGTTTGGGACATAAGGGGCCTCGTTCATCAAAGATGGGCCGCACCCTAGCGCCGCATCCATAGACACCGCAACCGGTGGCTTGACGCATCTGTTGCTGTGGCGCAGTTTCACCCTCCCGCCCCGCTATTTGGGGTTGATACAGTCCCGGAGAGCATCTTTATGAGCGCGCCTTATATTATCTATGGCATGGACGCTTCCTATTTCACACAAAAAGCGCTAAGTCTGCTTTCTTACAAGGAAATCCCCACCGATTTCCGCAAGAAATCCATCGCCATTCGTGCCGAGGTAGAGCAAAAATCCGGCACGCATATGATGCCGGTCATGGTGACCCCGCAAGACGAATGGATGTGGGATACAACGCCCATCGCTTTCGAGTTGGACAAGCGTTTTCCAAAAAGCGCCACTCTTCCCCCTGCCCCTCTTGCCCGCATCATCGCCCGTATTCTGGAAGATTTCTTCGATGAATGGACCACAAGAGCGGCCATATTTTTCCGCTGGAGCAGCCCTGAAGATATTGCCCATTCCGGCGATAGCCTTGCCCGCGATGCCGTCGGTATTCCGCAAGACACCCCCCTTGATGCCACGGGCGAAAAGCTGGTGCGCCAAGCGCGGGATATGATTGAAACATGGGCCCGCAAGACCATTGAAAAGCTGGATGCGCATAATAACGCACATGGGGAAATCATTGGCGAATATAGCCGGCTCATGACCTTGCTCGACCAGCATTTTGCCGCCTCGGATTTTCTGCTGGGGTCCAAGCCCTGCCTTGCGGATTTTGCCCTTCAAGGTGCCTTGACGGCGCATTTTCTGTTCGATCCCACGCCGCGCAAGCTTACAGAGAAAATTGCCCCCGCCGTTGTGGCCTATCAGCAGCGCATGAAGGCTGCAAAAGCCTCCCGATTGGGAGAAGACTGGCCAATGATGACCACCGTTCCCGAAACGCTGGCCCCGGTTTTGCAGCATATCGCCATGGGCTTTCATGCCTATCTGGCAGGCAATCAAAAGGCTTTGAAAGCGGGCCGCGCGATGGTGGATGTCGATCTGGGATACGGACCGCGCACGATCATTGCCCGGCCCTATACGGAGAAAACCCGCATAGAAACCGCCAAGGACTTTCACAGCCTGAGCCCAAAAGACCAGAAGATCGTGAGCGAGGCATTATCCCCGCTTGGCGTGATGGAAGCGTATCTTCTGCCCGCCTGATCTTTTGCCAATATGACGGCCTTTTATGATATTTTTCCTTCTGTCCGCCTTTCAACCAAAGACAAGAGACGATCACCCATGATTCTTAGTGAAGAACAACGCATGATCCGCGACATGGCAAAGGCCTTTGCCACCAATCAAGTGGCCCCCTATGCCGCCCAATGGGAACGCGATGGCGTCATTCCCGAAAGCGTTTTGCGCGAAATGGGCGCTCTTGGCCTTTTGGGAATGACCGTCAGCGAAGACTATCAAGGGGCGGCCACCGATTATGTGTCTTATGCCTTGGCTCTGATGGAAATCGCCGCGGGAGACGGGGGCTTGTCCACCCTGATGAGCGTCAATAACTCCCCGGTTTGCGCCGCCATTGAAGGGGCCGGAAACGAAGAGCAGAAAGCGCAATGGCTTACGCAGCTTGCCACTGGAAAAGCCATCGGAGCCTTTTGCCTGACTGAACCGCAAGCAGGGTCCGATGCCTCGGCAATCAAGACCCGCGCCCGGAAAAACAACTCCGGCTGGGTGCTGAATGGCACCAAACAATTCATCACATCGGGACGCATTGCCAGCGTGGCCATCGTGTTTGCCGTAACCGACCCCGATGCGGGAAAACGCGGCATCTCCGCCTTTCTGGTGCCCACCGATACAGCGGGCTATAAAGTGGCCCGCATTGAAGAAAAGCTGGGGCAAAAATCATCGGACACGGCGCAGATCGTGTTCGAGGATATGGCCATTCCCGCAAGCTGCCTGTTGGGCAAGGAAGGTGATGGTTACCGGTTGGCCCTGATGAATCTGGAAGCGGGGCGCATTGGCATTGCCGCGCAATCCGTGGGCATGGCACAGGCCGCCCTTGATTATGCCACGGCCTATGCCACCGAACGGGAAAGCTTCGGAAAACCGATCATAGCCCATCAGGCTGTCGGGTTCCGGTTGGCCGATATGGCAACACAGCTGGAAGCCGCCCGTCAGCTTGTGCTCCACGCAGCCAGCCTGAAAGATTCAGGCGAGCCGTGCCTCAAAGAAGCCTGCATGGCCAAGCTGTTTGCCTCGGAAGCGGCGGAAAAGGTGTGCTCCGCCGCGATCCAGACATTGGGCGGATATGGATATTTACAAGATTATCCGGTTGAACGTATTTACCGGGATGTCAGAGTCTGTCAGATTTACGAAGGGACGTCGGATATCCAAAGACTGGTGATTAATAGGCAAATGACCGCCTGATAAAAAACGGCCCTCAAAAATGCCGGATGAGCGGGCCATAGGTGATTGCATGACACGATCGTAGATATATATAAGTGAGATATATCAATTTGATGCTTTCAGCATCCATCCATGAGGGGATTTGCAATGTTTCGGCTTATTTTCAATGTGTTATGGGTTATCCTTGGCGGATTGGAGCTGGCGCTTGCCTGGTGGTTTATCGCCCTGATTTTCGCTATTTCCATCATCGGCATCCCTTGGGCGCGGGCCGCTTTTAATATCGGGCTTTATACATTATGGCCTTTTGGCTCTGACGCAGTGCGGCGGGATACGGCTTTGGGCCAAGAAGATATCGGCACCGGTGCTTTGGGGCTGTTGGGCAATATCATCTGGGTCTTGCTGGCCGGTTGGTGGCTGGCTTTGGGCCATATTGTTATCGGCTTGTTTTTGGCCATCACCATTATCGGCCTGCCCTTTGCCTATATCCATTTCAAGCTGGTGCCTATCACCTTGTTCCCTGTCGGCATGATGGTGGTATCCAGAAACAACATGACCCAGCCCTATTCCCAACGGTCTTAAGGCCGGAACCGCAGGTTAGACCATGACCAGAAGCCCCGCAAAATTACGATTCTATCCCGTGATCTTTGCGGGGCTTTTAGCGCTCTTGTTCAGCGGTGCAGCCCGGTCTTTTTCTCCCATAGCACTCTGCTACGATAAAGAGCGCGACATCGTTCAATCGGTTTTGAACGGCACCTGTGAAGGCGACGTGGTAACCGCCGAAGAAGCACAAATAATCCGCGACCGCATAAAACGCGAACGGCTGTCACGAATTCTTCCCGCTATGCCTCATAGCGGGAATGACGATAATAGCGCTGCGGAAAAAGCCCCGTCCCGCGCTAGAATTGTCGCCTTCGGAACCGCCTTTTCCATTGATGAACGGGGATATTTCCTGACCGCCCGGCATGTGGTGGATCATTGCGATACGCCCAATCTGAATCTTGCCGATGGCACAGGCTTTGAAGCCACGATCCTTATGCGGTCCCCCGATCAAGATATTGCCCTGCTTTTTGCCCCCGCACTTCAGCTTCCGCCCCTTTTGGCACGCCCGGATCATCCCGCACGCGGCGATAGCGTGACGGCGATCGGATATCCCGAACAGGGCCTGCCGCGCATCCGCCCCGGCAGCATTGACGGGGTCTTGCAAGATATCAGCTTCGATGATGGTACCGCGCGCTTTCTTGCCTTCAAAGCGCCGGTTCGCGGCGGCAATAGCGGTGGCCCGCTTTTCGATGATCAGGGGGCGCTGGTGGGGATGGTGATTGCCAAAGCCAATAGCGTGGCGATTTTTCAAGCCTCTGGCTCACGTGTACGGAATATGGCCTTTGCCATCGCCAATGAAAGCCTTGACCGTTTCTTAAAAGAAAGCGGCCTCCATCTGGCCACATATCCAAGGGCGGAGAGAGACACCGCCCCCGACGACACCGCTGTTGAGATGAGCGGCCATGCAAAATCACCTTTGGACAATGAAAGCATTGTGCGGGTCGTCTGCCGCCGCTGATATATCCATATTCCCCATATGACCCATACCAAATTGAGCGGGTCAACCATCGTGTTTAAATGATGCGATATCTTGAACTGCGCAAAGCATGATCGGGATATTGCCAAAAGGCGATAAAAACCATCACCGCCCCCCCCGAAGGGGGTGGATGTTTCATTTGATTTTCAGATTGTTCTGATCACCGCCAAGCCTTTGATATAAAAGGCTGGTGACCCCTACGGGACTCGAACCCGTGTTTTCGCCGTGAAAGGGCGACGTCCTAGACCGCTAGACGAAGGGGCCGTGCTGCTCGCGTGGAGGGGTGTTTAGCCAATGGATGGCGGCCCCGTCAAGCACACTTTGTAGAAAAATCACGAAAATATTTGAAAGCCCCTGTTTTAAGCCAAAACGGCGTCGTCAATGGTCATTTCCACGCGGGGTTTTGCCCCCCAATCATCGATCTTCAAACGCCCGGCCACATGAAACCGCTTTCCAATTCCTTTCAAAAGCGCTTCACCCAACTCCTGATCCGCAACGCGAAAGGCCACAGCCTTCAATCGTCCACCACCACTGCCGGCAAAAATGCACCGCACATGGCCACGCCCCACCATATCGCAGCGCACAAGCTCCACAGACGGCAAGGCAAAGCGCGGGGCGGGATTACCCATGCCGAAGGGGGCCAGCGCCTCCAGCGCCTTTACAAGATCGAGCGTACAGCCCTTCAGGCTCAGAACACCATCCAGATCCAGCACGCGTCCGGCGCGCGCCTTTTCCACTCTGGCCTCCAGCCACTCTTCCAAAAAAGCCCGCAAGGCAGGCAATTGATCGGCACGGGCGCTCAACCCTGCTGCCATGGCATGGCCTCCGCCTTTCGTAATATGCCCGCGCCGCGCCGCTTCGATAATGGCGGCCCCGATATCCACACCGGGAATAGACCGGGCAGATCCTTTGGCATCCCCCGCTTCATCAATGGCAATCACCACGCTGGGCCTGCCGAACCGGTCCGTCAGCCTTGACGCCACAATGCCGATCACGCCGGGATGCCATCCCTCACCAGAGGCGAAGACGACGGGATGCGGGTCTTCGCCATTTTTTTCCGATAAAACCGAAGCCAAAGCCTGAGCCTGAACATCCGCTTCGAGGGCTTGGCGCTCGGAATTATAAAGATCCAGTTGTTCTGCCAGGCTGCGGGCCAATGCCGGATCATGGGTGGTAAGCAAACGCGCCCCAAGGTCCGCCTCCCCCACGCGGCCCCCGGCATTCACCCGTGGCCCCAATAAAAACCCCAAATGATACACAGCCGGAGCGGCATCCATGCGGGCCACATCGGCCAGCGCCGCCAGCCCTATATTGTCACGGCGGGCCATCACCTTCAGCCCTTGCGCCACCAGCGCCCGATTGGGGCCGGTAAGTGGCACCACATCACATACGGTTCCCAGCGCCACCACATCCAGCCATGCCAGCAAATCAGGCTCTAAACGGTCGGCAGTATACCATCCGGCCCGACGCAAAGCGCGATTGACGGCCACCACCAGCAAGAATGTCACCCCGACAGCCGCCAACTGCCCCAGATTGCCGTCTTCATCCAGCCGATTGGGATTGACCACGGCCAAAGCGGTTGGCAGCTCTGATTCCGCCTTATGGTGATCCACCACGATCACCTCCAGCCCCATCTTTGCGGCGGCAGCCAACGGCTCATAAGACAAGGTGCCGCAATCCACCGTGATGACAAGGCCAACCCCTTCCGAGGCAAGCTGGGCCAGCGCTGTGCTGTTGGGGCCATACCCTTCGGTGATACGGTCGGGAATATAGATGCGCAGGCGGCCCCCCACCGCATCCATAAATTTTTTCAGCAATGCAGACGAGGTGGCCCCATCCACATCATAATCCCCAAAAACCGCCAATTGTTCACCGCCCGCAATGGCTGCGGCGATGCGGTCCGCCGCCACGTCCATATCCTTGAGGACAGACGGATCGGGCAAGCTGGAACGCAAGGACGGACTGAGGAAGACGGGCGCGTCTTCAGGGGTGACCCCTCGCCCGGCCAAAACCCGGCCCACCATATCCTCCAGCTCGAATTGCTGGCTCAGATGCACAGCCAATCGTTCATCGCAGGGGCGCAAACGCCATGCCCTGCCACCCAAAGAGTGCTGCACATCCAAAGCAAAATCGTCGGTAATGGGATGATCCGTCAAGAGCGGGGTGGGTCCTCTAAAAGATGATCAGTACGAACATGACGCACGGTGCGGGTGGAGGCGCGCATCACCAGGGAATCCGTGCGCCATCCTGTACGAGAACGGAACACACCTTTCAGCATGGAGCCATCTGTCACACCGGTCGCTGCGAAAATGGTATCACCGCTGGCCAGATCGTGCAGTGCATATTTGCGGTTCAGATCCGTAATGCCCCAGCGCTGGGCGCGGCTGCGTTCATCATCATTGCGGAAAACCAGACGGCCTTGCATCTGGCCACCCACGCAGTTGAGCGCTGCGGCTGCCAAAACCCCTTCGGGAGCACCGCCCTCGCCCATATACATATCGACACCGGTTTCCGGGTCCGTGGTGGCAATGATGCCCGCGATATCGCCATCTGGGATCAGCTTGATCCGCGCCCCTATATTGCGCAATTCCCCGATCAATTTTTCATGGCGGACCCGATCCAGCACACAGACGGTAATGTCTTGCGGGGTGACACCTTTTGCCTTGGCAAGGGCCATGACATTTTCTGTCGGGCTTTTATCCAGATCCACCAAAGCATCGGGATAACCGCCGCCAATGGCAATCTTGTCCATATAGACATCCGGGGCATTCAACAGCTTGCCTTCTTCGGCAATTGCCAAAACCGCCATGGAATCGGGAGCAAAGCGCGCCGTTAATCCGGTGCCTTCAAGGGGATCAAGAGCAATATCCACCGCCGGGCCGCCCAATCCCACTTTTTCGCCGATAAACAACATGGGCGCTTCATCACGCTCGCCTTCGCCAATCACCACTGTGCCATCAATATGCAGGCGATTGAACGCTGTCCGCATGGATTCCACCGCTGCGTGATCCGCTTCTTTTTCCCGGCCAAGCCCACACCATTTAGAGGCTGCAATGGCCGCGGCTTCCGTGACCCGCACCATTTCCAGCACCAACATGCGATCAAGCGTGCTCTTTCGTTCCATTCCCGTTCCTTTCGCCCAAGACATTCTGAAAAACCGAAGCCCACGCCCAGCTATAGCATCATCTTGATCCCGACATTAAACCGCAATCTTGATGCCGCGCCATTTCCCATAATCAAACGCCCTTGTGGATGCAAATCAAGCGGCAAAAATGACCACATGATTGCAGAAGACACCAACATATCTTACATCTTGATGTCGTTATAAAATGAAGCCGCAAGCCTGTCAGGAGACGATGATGACCAAACCGGATAATGGCGAAGAATCCCCACAGGAAAACATCTTCTCTCCCGCCGATTGGCAAGCTTATTCTGACAATATGGCCAAGGTCGCAGCACAAACCCAAAAGCTGGTTCAGGATTGGCTGGAAAAACAGCAGGCAGAAGATCCCGATCTGGACCCGCTCAATATTGGCGACTCTTTTTTCGAGTTAACGTCAAAAATGATGAGCGATCCAACACGCCTAGCCGAACAGCAAATGGCTTTGTTTCAGGATTATATGCAGCTTTGGCACAATACGACCCTGAACATGATGGGCGAAAAGGCCGACCCTGTGATCACGCCCGAAAAAGGCGACAAGCGCTTTAAAAGCCCGGAATGGTCGGACAACCAATTGTTCGATTTCATCAAGCAGTCCTATCTTTTGGCATCGCGCCATGTGAACAAGATTGTTAGCGAAACCGAAGGGCTGGACCCCGAAGACGAACGCAAAACGGAATTTTACACCCGTCAATTCGTGGACGCTCTCTCACCCACCAATTTCGCCATGACCAATCCGGATGTTTTGAAAGCCACCGTGGAAAGCCGGGGTGAAAATCTGGTGAAGGGCATGGAAAACCTGCTGCGCGATCTGGAGCACGGTGAAGGTGAACTCAACATTTCCATGACCGACAAAGACGCCTTCGAAGTGGGGCGCAATGTGGCCATAACACCGGGCAAGGTGGTCTATGAATGTGAGCTGTTCCAGCTTTTGCAATATAGCCCCAGCACGGAGCAGGTTTATGAAACGCCCTTGCTGATCTTCCCGCCATGGATCAACAAATTCTACATTCTCGATCTGACGGCAGAAAAAAGCTTCGTCAAATGGTGCGTGGATCAGGGGTTGACCGTATTCATCGTGTCCTGGGTCAATCCCGGCCCCAATCTGCGCGACAAAACCCTGGATGATTATCTCAAGGACGGTCAGGTGCGCGCTTTAGAGATGGTGGAAAAGATCACCGGCGTGCGCGGGGCCAATGTGATCGGCTATTGCGTGGCCGGAACCCTGCTGGCGGCCACCCTTGCATGGCTTCATGCAAAGGGCGAAGAGGACAGAGTGAATTCCGTTACCTTTTTCACCGCACAGGTGGATTTTGAAGATGCCGGTGAATTGAAGGTTTTTGTGGATGAAGACCAGTTGGAAGTTCTTTCCAAGCGTATGCGGAAAAAAGGGTATCTGGACGCACGATCCATGTTCAGCACCTTTAATCTGTTACGGTCCAACGATCTGATCTGGTCTTTTGCCGTAAACAATTATCTTTTAGGGAAAGAACCCTTCCCCTTTGACCTGCTCTATTGGAATTCCGACAGCACCAATCTGCCTGCAGGCGTGCATGAGCAATATCTGCGCTGCATGTATTATGAAAATGCGCTGGTCAAACCCAATCAGATGACCCTTGCCGGCGAGAAAATAGATCTCACATCCATCAAAACACCGGCCTATATTCAGGCAGGGAAAGAAGACCATATCGCGCCGCCGGAATCGGTCTATAAAATGACCAAAATTCTCTCGGGCCCCAAACGCTTCGTGCTGGCAGGATCGGGCCATATCGCTGGTGTGGTAAACCCGCCATCCGCCAAGAAATATCAGTATTGGACACGCAGCGGACGGTTGCCAAATACTTTGGAAAGCTTTGTCTCGAAAGCCAAAGAAACACCCGGGTCCTGGTGGCCGGACTGGATAAAATGGATTGAAAAACACAGCGGGAAAAAAGTCCCCGCCCGCACAGCGGGGTCCGGTGACTTTCCAGCCATTGAAGACGCACCGGGTCGCTATGTGAAGGTGAAGGCGCTGTAACGGCCAGACCAGACCTGAACATCTGTAACCACAAAAGCGGCGCGAGATGAAATATCCCGCGCCGCTTTTTAATCGCTCTTTCGTCAGAAGGCTTTAATCTGCGCTCAGCTTCCGATCGAAGAAATCGAGCGTGTCAGTCCACAGATGCTTCCGCGTTGCCTGTCCGCTAATGCCATGGCGTTTGCCCGGATACGTCATCAGCTCGAAAGGCACGCCTTTTTCTTGCAAATGGCTCATCAGCTTCACCGCATTATCAAAGAACACATTATCATCGGCCATACCATGCACAAGCCGCAGGCTGTTGGGCTTGATGCCTTCGATATATGGAAAAACCGAAGAAATTTCATAAGCATCACCCTCATCGGGCATGCCAAGGAATCGTTCGGTATAATGGGTGTCATAAAGCCGCCAATCGGTCACCGGCGCCACCGACATGCCCGCCTTGAAAATCTCCGACGCTTTCGACAGCAGTTCGATGGTCATATAACCGCCATAAGACCAGCCATAAACGCCGATCCGGTCCGCATCCACATACTCAAGGCTCGCCAAAAACGCAGCCCCTGTCACCTGATCGCTGACTTCCGCCGACCCCATATTGTGATAAATCACATCTTCAAAGGCCTTGCCCCGATTGGTAGAGCCGCGATTGTCCAGTTTGAACACCACATAACCATTCCGCGCAAGGATCTGGTCGAAATCGATGGACCAGCTATTGCGCACCCTTTGCACACCGGGGCCGCCATAAACATTCACCACCGCCGGATAGGTTTTTTTCGCATCGAAATCGGCAGGCTTCATCAGCGAATAATGAAGAATAGTGCCATCTTCCGCTTTTAATGTCCCGAATTCCGGCTCCACATGCTTATCCAGATAAGGGGCATAGGGATGGTCGCCATCCAACGGATTTTCTTCAATCCATGTAATGAGCGTGCCATCTATTTTCTTGAGAGCAGCCCGGGGTGGCACCTTAGGCGCGGAATAATTATCCACGAATACCGAGGCATCCCGGCTTACGCTCACATTGTGCGAGCCCTTTTCCACCGTCAGGCGTGTGAGAGACTTTGGATCAGGTGTCAAAGACACGGAATAAAGATGGCTTTCAATGGGCGTTTCATGAAAGCCGGTGAAATAGAGTTTCCCGCCCTTTTCATCCACTTGCTTGATACCGGAAACCACCCAATCGCCGGCGGTTAGGGGTGCAAGTTCCTTGCCCGACAGGTCATAAAGATAAAGATGGCGATAGCCGCTTTTTTCCGATGACCAGATGAACCGGTCGCTGTTTTTCAAAAACCGCAGATTATTGTGCAGATTCAACCATGTTTCCGCCCTTTCCGTAAGGACAGTGCGGTTTGTGCAGCTTTCCAGATCGGCAAATACCAGATCCAGTTGCTTTTGATCGCGGCTTTCGCGCTGAAAGGCCACATGGCGGCTATCTGGTAGCCAATTCACCCGGGCTAGATAGATATCTTCCTCATCGCCCAGATCAATCCATTGGGTCTTTTGATCTTCAAGTGTCACAACACCCAGATCCACGGTGACATTGGGCGTTCCGGCGAAAGGATAACGCTGCTCAATAGTAGTCACACCGCCATCGCCGGACAGCTCATAACGATTGACCAGCTTCACCGGGCTTTCATCCACACGGGTAAAAGCGATGCGGCTTTCATCTGGCGCCCACCAATAGCCGGTGTCCCGGCCCATTTCTTCTTGCGCCACAAATTCCGCCATCCCGATCAGGATGGTATCGCCGCCTTCACTGCTGAGCTGAATTTCCGTACCGGTTTCCACATCAACCACAAACAAATTCTGATCGCGGATGAACGACACATAGTTTCCCTTGGGGGAGAATTTAGCGTCTGTTTCAAAAGCATCGGTTTCTGTAAGCCTTTTGGCCTCATCTGCACCGATTTCCAGCACATAAAGATCACCGCCAAGGGGGAACAGAAGGCGCTTGCCATCTTTGGAATAGTGATATTCCACAATGCCGCTGGATCTAATCCGCTGGCGTTCACGGCGAGCCTTTTCCACTTCGCTCAGCTCTTCTTCTTCGCCGCCGAGAATATCGTCGCTATCGACCAGCATGCGCGTTTCACCGCTGGCAATATGATATTCCCACAGATCCAGAATGCGGAAATCCCGGTCTTTGCCTTTCAAAAAAGTCACTCGACTGCCATCGGGGGCGAGTTTCAGGCCCGCCACTCTGGGACCATCCAGAGAAGGGCTTCCTACCAACCGTTCAATGGTCAAATCTTCAGCATGTGATGTGCCAGCCGCCAATAAAATGCCGGCAGCAAAAATAGCAGTGCGCATAACGGTCCCCATTTTCTATTTTAATGTCGCGATACAATGCATCGCGTCAAAAGGCTTGGCAAGCCCCGTTGATTTACCAGCCGCCACCGCCGCCGCCACCGCCACCCATGCCGCCGGAAAATCCACCACCACCAAAAGCCGAACCGGATGAGGAAGATGGCGGGCTTGCCGCCGCCGCAAATGAACTGGCCATGCCACGGCCAAGGGCAGAGGAAAAATTGCCAGCCTGAAAACCACCGTGCTGCAGATAAAGAACCTGCCCATGATACCAGGCTGGATGCCATGGATGGCCAGTCTCGGGATCTTTTGCTGCTTTTAGAACATCATCGAATTGATCTCCCCATTCCTGCCCCACGCCCAAAGCCATGGCATAGGGCAGATAGGCTTCAAACAATTTTGGGGTTTTCTCTGGTGGATTATGGAAATTCAGCCGGTCTTTTTCCGCTACCGACAAATAGCGTTTGAAGCCTTCGATTTCATCCAGCAATTTCCGGCCCTTCAAAGTGGGAGCATGCAAGAGCCAGAAAAACAATGGATTGAGCAAAAACAGCACCACCAAAGCGATAATCATCAACAATGGTGCGCTTTTGGCCAGCATCAGGGACGGGATCGCAAAGCCAAGGCTTAAGCCTACACCAAGCACAAAATGCCCCAGATTGCGCTTGAAATGCGTACCCAGATGTTCCCGCGCCAAGGCCCGACGATGGGCTGTGCGCGCTGTTGCCAGGCGTTTGTGATTTTTCTTGTCCACCAGAATATGATCAAATTGCGCAAAGAGCGCATCAAGAATGGCCACCTCCCCCGCCGACAAATTATTCGGACGCCACGCCCCGTGACGACGGCTCAAGGTAAAAACCTTCTTCTGGTCTTCATTAATATCCAAGGCTCCCTTCACCGCCAGACTGACAATGGCTGCAGAAAAGCCTGCATCATCCCAGCCCTGTTTCACCAAATAACGCGCGGCTGCAGGGGACAAACTCTTTGGCGGGCCATATTGCGCGATAATCACCCCGCCCTTGGGATCGCGCCCCACCCGATGCCAAGCCCAAAGATAATAACAAAGCACCACAAGCACACCCGCAAGGGCCAAAAGCACACCGATATTATCACCCAGATAATGGCTCACACTCTCCATCTCTGTAGGACGCGCCACAAAACCTGCCGGCCAGGTAAGCGCCACCGTCATTCCGTGACGCGCAGCCAGTGGACCATCGGTTTCAAACACCACCCTATTGGGCTGCGGTTGCGTGATTTCTGCCCCGCCTTCTGACGCTCCCGAAGATCCGGCGGAAACGCGCAAGGCCATGGGCGCTGCATTTTCGGGCAGAATCACCGTGGCACGGGCGGATTGAATGGGAAATTCCCAGCCATAGGAAATGGGCTGGTAAACCAGTTCATCGCGCTCGGGGAAAAAGATCAATTGCCGGTCTGTCTGGAAATGGATCTCATAGCGGTAACGCCCCGGTTCCAAGGTCTTTTCCCCATCACCGATCCGCAGGCGCTTTCCAGCCCCGGCCTTGATCATTTTCCACGGAACGGGGGCACCATCAAGCAACACCTCGCCTATATCGAAATCGACAGTAGACCGGCCATGGTCGCCCTGATAATCCGTTTGAAAATCCCGGAAAATCCCCCGCTTGATCCGCTCGCCTTCCGCATCCACGATAATGGTTTCCACCACATCCAGACGCCCCGAAGGAAGGACCGTGATCTGGCTATCATAGCGGACGATCTGTTCTTGAGACAACGCCGAGGCAGCCATACCAAATAGGCCGAAAAAAATACCAAAGACGAAAAGCGCGTTACGCATATGTCTTTTCCTTTAAAAGCTGACCTTCACAGCTTCGCGCGCCGGCGACGCTTCATCCAGTTCGAAAAAGTCGCGCTGTTTGATATCAAAGGCGCGCGCCACAATATTGGACGGAAAAGACTCTATTTTCGTGTTCAGTTCCCGCACATTGCCATTGTAATAGCGCCGTGCTTTCTGGATATGGTCTTCCACCTCCGACAATTCTTCAGCCAAACGCATGAAGTTGGTGTTGGCTTTCAAGTCCGGATAGGCTTCCGAAAGCGCAAAGAGCGATTTCAACGCACCGCTGAGCATATTTTCCGAAGCCGCCTGCTCCCCCGGCGATCCCTGATTGCCCATGGCGGAATTACGCGCCGCGATCACCCGTTCCAGAGTGTCTTTTTCATGGCTGGCATAGCCTTTTACCGTTTCCACCAGATTGGGGATCAGATTATAGCGCCGCTTCATCTGCACATCGATATCGCTCCATGCTTCTGAAGCATGGGTCCGCAGGCGAATAAAGCTGTTATAGGCGCTGGCCACATAAAGCGCCAACAACACGACGCACGCCAGATTAACCAGCAATATAATCATAAGAACGCTCATGGCAGCCCTCTTCCTTTTCTTATCAAGACAAGCTCAGCACACCCCAGCTTAAACCCAAGACTATAGTCTGGATAGAAACCAAAGATATTTACTATGCTGAAACGTCATAAATCCTGAACAAAAACCCTACTCCAAATCCCCCATACCAAAGGCCGACAACAGATCTTCCGCCGCCTGGGTTGCGGTTTTGCAATCGTTGCGCACATCGCTCTCCAAACCCGGCAATATACGGCACACCTTTTCATGATTGCGAAAGCGCGTAAGCAGCCGGTCTTCCACCATCGCCCACATCCACTTCACCCGCTGATCTTGCCGGCGCTGATCGAACAACCCGGCCTCGACCATCACATGACGGTGTTTTTCCATTGTCTCCCAAAGTGCATCAAGACCTTGGTTTTGCAGACCGGAAACCGTGAGAACCGGCAGTTTCCACGCCGCATCCCCCGCCGTCATGATATGCAGGGCCGAGGCATAGTCGCGGGCAGCGCGGCGCGCTTTTCCGGCATCCTGATCCGCTTTATTGACGGCAAGGATATCCGCGATTTCCAGAATGCCTTTCTTGATCCCCTGAAGTTCATCCCCCGCACCGGGCAGCATCAGAACCAGAAACACATCCACCATATCGGCAACCATATATTCCGATTGCCCGGCCCCGACTGTTTCCACCAGAATAACATCATAGCCCGCCGCTTCACATAGCAGCATGGTTTCGCGGGTGGCGCGGCCCACACCGCCCAAAACCCCGGCCGATGGTGACGGACGGATAAATGCCTGTTCATCAACGGCCAGCCGTTCCATACGGGTTTTGTCCCCCAGAATAGACCCGCCGCTGCGCCCCGATGACGGGTCCACCGCCAGCACCGCCACCCGCTTTCCAAGCTTTGTCAGATTGCTACCGAAGGCGTCGATAAAGGTAGACTTCCCCACTCCCGGAACGCCGGTGATACCGACCCTGCGGGCTTTGCCGGTGAAGGGTAAAAGGCGGCTCAGCAGTTCCTGGGCTTGCGCCAGATGGTCAGACCGGCGGCTTTCCACCAATGTAATAGCCCGCCCCAGCATGGCGCGATCACCTTTTTTTATCCCCGTCTCCAATGCCGCAATGTCAGGCATATGGCCTCCCCTGTTCACATCTTGTGTATGCAATATGGACATAGACAAGCCTTAGAAGGCTGCCCAATAGATGGGGCGCAAGGACAGCGACAAATCCCGGCCAACCTTATCCCGTGCCGAAATCACCTTGGGATTTTTCCGCAAAACATCGAAACGGTCTTGCAAGACAAGGAAAAACGGCTCCTGTACGAAAGACAGATCCGGCGTCAAAAGCGCCAATAAGGCATCTTCACGGATCCGCTCGTTTTCCAAACGGCGCACCAACTGATCCGCCCCTTCATCGGCCCTATCAAGGCACAAAAGCGCAATTTGCGTGGCCCGTGGATTGATCAGGGGTTGGTCTTGCAAAGGCCCCAAGGCGGCCAGCGCTTTTTCATGTTCGCCCAGTGCTTCATAGGAACACACCGCAATCTGGCGAATAAAAAACTGCCCATAGCGTGACACAGCCCCCATTTCTGCCAAGGGTGCCGCATTGAGCGCACTTTCAAAGCGCCCCAGCCCCATCAAAATTCCCGCATAATTGATCTGCTGATTGACCAGTCCCGGCACCTGTTTGGGATCAAGCCCCGCCAATTGCCCCAAAAGGCTGATGGCAGCATCCACTTCTTCCATATCCAAAAGCGCATAGGCCAGTTCATTGGCCACCCATAGAAGATCGCTGCCGCCCACCTGACCAATGGCACCGCTTTCAACGCTGTTCATCACCGCACCGCCAAGTTGTGCGGCCTGTTGTGGCAAGCCGTGGCGGCGCAAATCCTTCATATGCTGACGCACCATCCCCAAAGAACTGCGATTATTTTGGCGCGTCCGGTTGATAAATTCCAATTCCCGTATCGTAAGCGAAGAAGCCGACGTGCCGAATTTCGTATCCAGAACCCGCCAAAGCGGCGCAAAACGACGGTCCACCATCATTCCGGCCATAAGATCCACATCATGGATCAAATCAATCAACGCTTCCGCTTCAAACAGCCGCCCCCGCTCCCCCAACATTTGCACCAGATCGCGGTATAATCTATCTGGCCGGGCATCATTGGGCGCACCGGAATAGCGAGCATTGCGCAAGGCGATCAGCAGATCGAACACCAGCGCATCTTCGCCCATGCCAAGCGCCCCATATTGGATGGCCTGCACCGCAGACAAATGCACCGGACGCGCCAGATCCGGACGCTGTTCGGCCAAGGCCTTGAGATCCCGCGCCGCCGTTACCCAATCCCGGTCCATATAAGCGAGCTTGAACCGCTCATAATGGGCCTCTGCGGGCGCATCAAGCAAAGCCAGCGCCTGATCCAGTGCCTCACGGGCCGGATCGAAACGATTGGCAAGAACATGGGCTTTCCCCACAGCCAGATAAGCCCGTCCACGCCTGTCCCGTGGCAGATCGCCACCATCGATGCCTTGCTGCGCCAATCGGGCAGCCAGATCGAATTTCCCTGCCGCATATGCCTCAACGAAATCGGTTGTTTCGGCGGTTTGCGGCGCATCCGGGGTCAATTGTTCCTGATCCTGTCCGCTTTGTTCTTGTTCGCCTGTTTCTTGTGCTTCACCGGCACCAATGGAAAACCAAAATAACAAACCCAGAAACCCAATAATACGCACGAATTTGATCACCTTTTTCAATCCAGACGCACCGCATAGAAGCGCAAAAGCAATGCGTTGATCCTTTGCGACTTTCCTTTTGACAGGAAGATGGAAAGCAACAAACCGGCCTGATAGACTGGCATATGAACACTAACCCAGCCATATGCACAAAAACAGCCCTTCAGGATCATGTCCATGGCCCATTCGCCAGATACCCGCTCTCCACGCCTTGCGCTTCATCCCGATATAGACGAGGAGATGATCAAAAGGCTTGTGCATGGATTTTACGACAAAGTGCGCGCCGATGATCGGCTTGGTCCGTTGTTCGACGGAGCCATAAGCGAGCCTTGGCCGGTGCATCTTGAGAAAATGTGCGATTTCTGGTCGTCGGTGATGCTGAAAACAGCACGGTTCAAAGGACGGCCCATGGCCACCCATGCCCGTATCACCGGCATCACCGAGCCGGATTTTGATATCTGGCTGGGCTTATTCCGCCAAACAGCCCATCAGATATGTCCCAAGGATATTGCGGAGCTGTTCATTGAAAAAGCCGAAACGATCGCGGATAGCTTTCGTCTCGGCCTGTTCTATCGTCCCAATGCCCTGCCGGTCGTCGGCGGACGCTAATCTATCTGCAATCCGCCCCTTGATCCGCTGGGGCGAGATCATCCAAAAGCTTCAATGCGGCATCGGCAATCACCGTACCGGGGCCGAAAATGGCCTTGGCCCCGGCGGCTTTCAGTTCATCATAATCCTGTGGCGGCACCACGCCCCCCACCACGATCATGATATCCTCGCGCCCCAAATCCTGAAGCGCTTTTCGCAAGGCCGGCACAAGGCTTAAATGCCCCGCTGCCAGCGAGCTTGCGCCGACGATATGCACATCATTTTCCACGGCCTGACGGGCAGCTTCCTTCGGTGTCTGGAACAACGGGCCGATATCCACATCAAAGCCCAGATCGGCAAAGGCCGTGGCAATCACCTTTTGGCCGCGATCATGGCCATCCTGACCCATTTTGGCGATCAAAATACGCGGCCTGCGCCCTTCGCGTGCTTCAAAGGCTTCAACCTTTTCATGCACTTTGGACAATATCTCGCTGTTTTTACCCACTTCGCTTTTATACACCCCTTCAATGGCCCTGATCTGCGCTTTATGGCGTCCGAATTCCTTTTCCAAAGCCAGCGAGATTTCCCCCACCGTAGCCTTGGCCCGTGCGGCATTCACCGCCAGTTCCAAAAGATTTCCAGAACCAGAGTGCGCCGCATGGGTAAGAGCTGCAAGCGCTTCATTCACCCCGTCCTCGCTTCGTTCGGCCCGCAATTTTTGCAGTTTTTCGATCTGGCCACGGCGCACGGCGGCATTGTCCACCTTCAGAACATCCACCTCTTCGGTTTCATCCAAAGGATATTTATTGACGCCGATCACCGCTTGGCGGCCTCCGTCGATCCGCGCCTGTGTGCGCGCGGCAGCCTCTTCGATCCGCATTTTGGGAATACCCGCTTCAATGGCCTTGGCCATGCCGCCTTCGGCTTCCACTTCTTCAATATGGGCCAGCGCTTTGGCCGCCAGATCATGGGTCAGCTTTTCCACATAATAGCTGCCGCCCCACGGATCGATGCTGCGGGTAATGCCGGATTCATGGGCGATCACAAGCTGGGTATTCCGGGCAATACGTGCGGAAAAATCCGTGGGAAGGGCCAAGGCTTCATCAAAGCTGTTGGTATGCAAAGACTGGGTATGGCCCATGGTGGCGGCCATTGCCTCGATACACGTGCGGGTCACATTATTATAAACATCTTGCGCCGTAAGCGACCAGCCGGAGGTTTGGCAATGGGTGCGTAAGGAAAGGGATTTCGGGTTTTTGGGCTGGAAATTGTCGCGGATCAGCTTGGCCCATAGCAACCGGGCGGCCCGCATTTTGGCCACTTCCATAAAGAAGTTCATGCCAATGGCCCAAAAGAACGACAAGCGCGGCGCAAAGCGGTCGATCTCCAGCCCGGCCTTGATCCCGGCGCGGGCATAATCAATGCCATCGGCCAGCGTATAGGCCAGTTCCAGATCCGCCGTCGCACCAGCTTCCTGCATATGATAGCCGCTGATGGAAATGGAATTGAAGCGCGGCATATGCTGGGACGTATAGGCGAAAATATCGGAGATAATCCGCATGGAAGGGGCCGGCGGATAGATATAGGTGTTGCGGACCATGAATTCTTTGAGAATATCGTTTTGAATGGTGCCGGAAAGCTGTTCAGGCGACACGCCTTGTTCCTCACCCGCCACGATATACAGCGCCAAAATAGGTAGCACCGCACCATTCATGGTCATGGACACGCTCATTTTATCAAGCGGGATTCCATCGAATAATTGCCGCATATCATAGATGGAATCGATAGCAACACCGGCCATGCCCACATCCGCCGCCACCCGTTCATCATCACTGTCATAGCCGCGATGGGTGGGCAGATCGAACGCCACCGAAAGCCCTTTTTGCCCGGCCGCCAGATTGCGCCGGTAAAAGGCATTGGACTCTTCTGCTGTAGAAAACCCCGCATATTGACGGATGGTCCAGGGGCGTTCCACATACATGGACGGATAAGGCCCGCGCAAAAAAGGCGCAAAACCCGGCTTGCCATCTATAAAATCCAGTCCGGCCACATCGCTTTGGCTATAAAGCGGCGGCACATCAATGCCTTCGGGCGTCGTCCAATGGGCCTTGTTTACCGGCTTGCCAGTGGTTTGGGCAAAGGCCTTGTCCCATGCGGCACGGTTGGCAGCCTTGCTATCGCTTTTGAAGCCAATTTTTGTGAAATCGGGAATATGGCTCATTGGCCTGCTCCTTGTGCTGCATCTGCCCGATCATGGGCCGCGCCTAATAATGCAACGATATCAACGCCCATATGGAGAAAACCCTCCACGCCCGCATCGCGCCATGCGCTTTCCTGATCGCCCCCTTTTCCTGCCAGCATCAGATGCGGTGCCCCCGCCGCTTTCAGCGTCTTGGCGATGTCCATACCATGGTCGGCATAATCCTTATCCGCACCGCAGAGCACCACCTCTGATGCGCCAAGGGATTGCCACTGACCGGCAATGCACCCGGCATCAAAGCCGCCCTCGCCAATCACCACATCAAAGCCACCGGTTTCAAACACATGCCGCGTCCATGTGGCCCGTGCGGTAAAATCGGCCACACGGCCCACAGTTGCCAAAAACACCTTTGGGCGCACCGCATGGGCATCGGCCCGATCGCGCAGCGCTTCAAAATCCTGCCCCAGCCGATACCGTGGCAAAGGCGGAAGCATTGCGGCATTGGCGGCAATGTCCACGCCTTTCAGGGACTCTTTTGCCAAGGCGGCCCGATCTACGCTTTCCACCGCCACTGCCATTTCATGGATATTGGGAAATTCCGACACGCCAATCAGCGGAACACGCCGGGTTGCCACATCTTTTTGCAGCTTCGACCAGCTTTTTTCCAACATGGCGGCGATTTTACCATCCATCAAAGCGGCTTCCATCCCGCCATGCGCTTCAATGGACTGGAAAATATCCCATGCCTTTTCCGCCAACTGATTGCTTTGGGCTTCCATGGTAAAAGACCCCCCTGCCGGATCCATCACCCGCCCCAAATGGCTTTCTTCAGCCAAAATGATCTGCACATTGCGGGCGATCCTGCGGGCAAAATCATCTGCTATGCCGATGGCATCCGTATGGGGGGCAATCATGAGGGCATCCGCCCCACCAATAGACGCGCCGAAACAGGCCATCGTGGCCCGCAGCACATTCACCATGGGATCGCGCCGGCTCATCATGCGCGGTGCCGTTTGCGCGTCCAAAGCCATAACCGGCTGCGCGACCCCGCACGCCATAAGCACGCGGCTCCAAAGGCACCGCATGGCGCGGAATTTGGCAATGGTCAAGGTGACATCCGTATCCGCCATCAAGCGAAAACGGATCTGCCTGGCCGCATCGTCCAAAGCCAACCCCGCCTGTTCCGATGCCCGCAAATATGCAAGTCCGGTGGCTAAGGCGATAGCCAGTTCCTGCGCCTCGGTCGCGCCCGCGGAATGGGCCGCTTCACTGGATACAGAAAGCGCTGTCATCTTGGGAAAACGGTCATGGCATTGGGCCGCCAGAGCCCCGGCTTCGCGCAAGGCATCAGGCAAAGACGACAATAATGATCCCTCCGCTGCCAAAGCCCCCAAAGGGTCCACGCCGAAATGGCCAGATATCGCATTGAAAGCCAAGCCGCGCTTGTCCCAAAGCGCCATCAGCAGCGCTGCCGCCGGAATACCGAAACGGCCTGCCTCCAGATGCAGGGGCGCAATGGCAAGATCCATATCCAGAAGCGCCTGATCCAAATCCTTTAGATCATGGATGGCCACGCCCTTTTGTGCCGTCGGGTCGATCACCAGCGTGATCCCGCTTGCCCCCCGTTCCAGATCTTTCAAAATTTGCGAATTGGCACGCTTTGGATCGGGGTGATCATGGCGCTGATGCACCTGCCAGCCCCGCCCATCCACCGTCATCCCGCGGACAAAAGGCGAAAAACCGGGAAAGCCGGCGGCATCGGGGGCCGGAGATAAATCCGCACTGGTATAAAGAGGCTTGATGCGAAAGCCATCCGGCGCATCAGACATCATGGCACGATCGAATGACCGGCCTTTCAAACCGCTTTCAACCAGCGTTTTCCAGTCTTCATAGCTGGGGGCATCAAACCCTGCGGCTAGATTGAGCGTGCTATCAGGCATTCCGGACCCCTTGGATCAGTAAAACATCAGGAGGGATTTAGGCCCTATTCCGGGGCCAAGGCAAGGGTCAAGACAAGTCACAACACCACAAGCCTTTGTGTTTGCTATCTTTGTTAAATCAGGCTGGAAATCAGGCGGGCCGCTGTCAGGATCAAAAACCCGCCAAACAACACCGATAAAGTCCGCCGTTTCATTTTATGGGCCAGCTTTGCGCCAAAAGGGGCCACAAACACCGCAATGGGCGCCACAAGCAACACCGCAGGGACATTCACAAACCCCAGCATCATGGGCAGATTGGTTTCCACCGACCAGCCACTCAGCATAAATCCTATGGCCCCCACAATGCTGACAAGCGATCCCACCAGCGCCGCCGTGCCCAAGGCCCGATGCACCGGCATACCGAAAAGTGTCAGATAAGGCACCGTAAAGGTGGAGCCGCCAATACCCATCAAGCTGGCCAGTCCACCGATCAACACCGGCGCAATGGTGCCAAGACTTCCGCGCGGCACATCCCCGCCAATGCGGTATTGATCAAGAGGAAGCAGCATCTTCACGGCCATCAAAAGCGCAAATCCGGCAAAGACGATCATCAAGACCTCGCTCGACAAAAACCGCGCCAAAATAGCCCCCATAACAGCACCAATAGCCACCGCGGGCACCCAAAGCCGTGCCAGTTTTTTATCGACCGAGCCAAGACGGGTATGGGCACGGGCAGAAGATAAAGTGGTGGGCGCAATGATCGCCAAGGACGTGGCCACCGCCATATGCATGCGCCAATCCTGAGCGGCATCTTGCCAAACGAATATCTGAAACAGCACCGGCGTCATGATGATCCCGCCGCCAATGCCCAACAACCCCGCCAATAAGCCCGCAATGGCTGCCGCCGCCGCCAACATGGCAATCATACTCAACAAATCAGTGCTTAATTCCGGCATAAACCACCATCTAAAGGACAGGACATCATATAAATCCGCCCCTGCTTAGCACGCCACGCGCCCTTTGCCAGCCAGCACGCCCCTTCTTCCATCCGATAATGGCCCGTATGGACAAGAAATTCTCGTTCATCCGGCATAATCAATTTGCTTGAACACCGATCCACCTGACCAACATTGCCTCCTATCCATGCTAAACCTAATCCCCTGCCCCGACATCCTATTTTGCCCCCTTCCCTGAACATGCGGAGACTTCAAAATGAAAGCTGTTGCCCTTACCCATTATTTGCCGATTAAAAACCCCTCAGCCTTACTTGATGTGGACCTTCCCCGCCCCACGCCTGATGGCCATGACCTTCTGGTTTCTGTGAAGGCTATCTCCGTAAATCCGGTGGATACCAAAATACGCGCTCCCAAAGACATCATCGAAAAAACACCCCGCGTTCTTGGCTGGGATGCCAGCGGAATTGTCGACGCCGTCGGCCCGGATGCGTCCTTGTTCAAGCCCGGTGACGCGGTTTATTATGCGGGCGACATCACCCGGTCCGGCTCCAATGCGGAATTCCAGTTGATCGACGAACGCATTGTGGGTGCGAAGCCAAAAAGCCTCGGCTTTGCCGAAGCCGCAGCCCTGCCTTTGACCACGCTCACCGCCTATGAAGCGCTTTTCGACAGGCTGCGCATCGACCGTGACGGCGCAGACAAAGGCCAGTCGATCCTTATCATCGGCGCTGGCGGCGGTGTTGGCTCTATCGGCATCCAACTGGCGAAAGCCGCCGGTCTTGTTGTGATTGCCACGGCCTCGCGACCGGAAACCGAGAGCTGGGTTCGGGAATTGGGGGCCGATCATGTGGTCAACCACCGCAAACCCATGGTGGAACAGGTGCGCGCTTTAGGCTTTCAGCATATGGACCATATCGCCATATTCAACGACATGCGCCATTGGGAGACGGCGGTGGAACTGATCCGCCCGCAAGGCGGGATTGTTTCCATCGATGATACCGATCTGCCAATGCCCATGGATGGCATGAAGATGAAGGCCGCCAGCCTGCATTGGGAGTTCATGTTCGCCCGCGCCATGCACCAAACGCCAGACATGATCGAGCAGCATAATCTGCTGAATTATGTTGCAGATGAAATCGATGCCGGACATATCCGCACCACGCTCGACACGGTATTTTCTCCCATCAATGCCGAAAATATCCGCGCTGCCCATGCGTTGATCGAAACAGGCAAGGCAAAGGGAAAAATCGTCGTGGAAGGCTGGTAAGGCCAAGCATCCCTCGTGCCAATCAATCCAGAAGACCGGCAGGGCTGCACCGAAAGGATTTCGTCCCATAAAAAGCCGATGGCTAAAGGGCCTCGGCCTCGGCCTTCAAGGATTTGATCTGGGCGCGTAATTTGGTGAGATGCGGAGCTTCGGCATCCAAAATCGCCAAAAACAGGCGCTTTTTCGATTCCAAAACATTGAAATCCCCGGATTGAACTGCTTCCGGTGCGGCACTGGCCAGAATATCCACCAGCCGTTCCGCACCGGTCAAGCGCCCCCACAGATAATCATTTTCACGGAATTGCCGCGAAAAAAACGCACCGAAATTGCCCAGTTCCACGCCTTTCAAAATCTCCCGCGAGCTGCCTTTGCGTAAGGTATTGGCATCATTAACGGAAATACGGTCCACCTTGATTTCATCCAGTTCGTCCAAGGTTTTCCACTGGGCCATGGGAAAGATCAAAACGTCATAATAGGCAAAGCCCAGATAGGCGATGACAATCTCGCGCCATAAGGTTTTATCGGGGCAATGTTCCCCCGCATGGGCCAGCAATTGATCCACACCGATATCGGCATCCACCAGCCCCATTTGCAAGGCCATGCTTTCCAGAAGCTCTTCGATGGCCTCCTCTTTTATCCGGTCAGGGCAACGGGGCCATGTTGCGCGGTTGCGAAGATCGTCGATCTGCTGATACAGGCTGGATTTCAAGCTGTTCAGCCATGCCCGCGCCAAGCGGATGCCTCCCTTGCTGTCGGCAGTCAGCTCGCCATAAAGTTCGTTTATGCGGCGGATCACAAAGCGCAAGCGCCGCACCCGATAGCGTATATCAAAGCGGCGCAGAAAATGAATCCACGCCACCCCTTCGTTGCGCACAGCCTGTTCGGAAGCATTGCCCACGGGGCGAACACCCACACGCCACGCCCAGGCATCCACCACAGCTTCCGATTCCAACCGATCCCGCAAGCGCGCGCATTGTTGTAACCTTCCTGCCACATCGGACAGCACTGACAAAACCTTGATCCGCGCATAGCCATCATAGGTATAAGAAGCATCACGAGCGGCACATTCATTGGCCGTACCGCGCCATGTGATAAGGCTGCCAACATCAGGTGCCGCATCCAGCCGATCGCCCATCAATTCGGTAATCATGCGCATCACCGTGGGGCGAACGGCTTGAATAACCTGTCTTTGGGTCCGCACATGGCTGTTGAAATCCGCGAGAAATTCCAGATCGTCACGGATCGGTTGATTGCGCGGGATATCGGACATCGCCCCTTTGACGGTTTTGAAAAAGCCCGGCACCTCGCGTTCTGAGCTGCGCCTCACCTCCGGGTTCGGCTCGATATACACCAGCCTGCGATCCACTTCGCGGTGGGCCGCTTTGCTTTGCACCGCTTCGATGGCCAGGGAAATGGGCTTGTTCATCAACACACTGCCGTCAATGAAGGCGGCCTCTTCGGGATCTTCTCCCGCATCGATAAGAGCGGCAAAATTTTCGCTCACAAAAGCCGGCCGGCCTTTCCAATCCACCTTGCGCCGCGCCACCACGTCATCCATTTCCGCCAATCGCGCCGGAGGAAAAGCACCGGGGAAACAACTTGTGGCGCGGGCCGCAAAAGCCAAAGAGGCCTGATCGTCATCACCCAACTGGCTTTTGATGCTGCCATCCACCTTTTGCACATAGGAAAATTGCAGGATATGCCGGTGTTCCCGCTCATCAATAATGGGCGGATCATGCAATAAAATGGCTTCCCTATGCCCCCAAAAATCGGTGGCTGTCACCAGCAGATCAAGCACTTGCCCTTTTGGCAACAACGAAGACGGATTGTTGCCGACTTTCCCCATCTTTGTCACCGCATCCAGCATCATTTCGCTCATGCGGGTTCCGGAAAACGGCGGCTCAAACCATTTGGAGCGGGTAAACAAAGACAGTTTTTCCAGAACTTCGCGGTTCCGGCTTAAATCGCCCAAAGCTTCTTCCCGGTTTTTGTGCCATTGGGTCAGGCCCCAGAAAAACCAGCGCATATAGGGTTTCGACCACAGCTTGGCGCGGCCCTTTGGCTCCAGCAATTCCGAGACATCCGCAAGATTGAGCCATAAATCCCGATGTTCATCCAAAGAAAGGTCATATGCCAAAGCGCGGGCCAGCATTACCGCATTGATCCCGCCAGCCGAAGCCCCGGCCAGCACATCCACCACCACGCGCAAATCCACCTGCTCTCTTATGTGGCACAGCATATCGAAATAGATGCGCTCGCTATCCACTTCTTCGGATTCTTTTGCGCCGGTTTCTTCATAGCTGCACGCCGTGCCGTCAGATCGCATGGAAGCATCCTGACAAGCCCGCGACGCCCGCACCAGTTTCAGGATTTCCTTGGTGATGCCGTGCATATAAACGGCCAAAGACACACCGCCATAACATACCAGCGCCAACCGCAATTCCCGTTCCCGGTGTGCTCCGCCATTGGTTTTAGCCTGCGGATCGTCCATGCTTGCCGTGTTTTCTGTGCGTTGGTCCATTTCATCCGATGATTGTTATGGTTGCCCCGGCATTTGCTATGCTAACCCTTCTGAAAGTTGGTTCATAGAGCCACAATTCAAACATACGGGCATACGGATATATCAATGGCACAACATGTCGTGATCATCGGCGCGGGTCAGGCGGGCTGTCAGGTCGCTTCAAGCCTTGCCAATGGCGGATTTGAAGGGACGATCACCCTGCTTGGATCGGAACGCACACCGCCTTATGAACGCCCCCCTTTATCCAAAGGATATTTGCTGGGGGCCGTTTCAAAAGACCAGCTTTTGCTACGCGCCGAACAATTTTATGCGCAAAAGCAGATTGATTTGAAAACAGGCATAACCGCCACCCATATTGATCCCGACAGCAAAACCGTCAAAACATCAGATAACGCACGTCATCCCTATGACCATCTGGTACTGGCAACGGGGGCGCGGGTCAAAACCCTTGCCTGCCCCGGTGCAGACCTGCAAGGCATTCACAGCCTGCGCAGTCTGGAGGACAGCATCCACCTGCGCACAGCCCTTGAACATATGCAGCGGCTTGTCATTGTCGGTGGCGGCTATATCGGGCTAGAGGTGGCCTCCGCTGCCCGGCGGATGGGCAAAGATGTCTGCGTTTTAGAACAGGCTCCCCGCCTGATGCCGCGCACGGCTTCGGCCCCGATCGCGGATTTTTTTCGCCGCAGACATGAAAAAGAAGGGGTGGACATCCTTACCCGATCGGCGCTTGTTTCCATCGAAGGGGCCAATGGGCGTCTCGGGGCCGTAACACTGGCCGATGGACGCAGCATAAAGGCCGATCTATTGCTGGTGGGTATCGGGGTGGAACCGGAAACCGCCCTTGTCCAAGACATTGGCCTTCAAACCGATCACGGTATCCTTGTGAACGCTTATGGCGAAACATCCGCCAAAGGCATTTATGCGGCGGGCGATTGCACGCGCTTTCACCACCCTTTGGCCTTGGAAGCCATCCGGCTGGAATCGGTACAAAATGCCATCGATCAAGCAAAGGCTGTGGCCAGTGCAATCCTTGGCAGCCCGAAGGCCTATGATGCCGTGCCGTGGTTTTGGTCCGACCAATATGATCTGAAGCTGCAAAGCGCCGGACTGTTTGCCCCCGGCGATGAAGCAATCCCCCGCACAGCCAAGGATGGCACAGCCATCAGTGTTGTGCATCTGCGCAATGGCCAGCTTGTGGCGGTGGAAGCCATCAACCGCATGAAGGATTTTGTGCAGGCAAAAAGGCTGATTGCATCAGGCGCCCGACCAAATAAAGAAGCGCTGGCCGATCCTGACATCCCGCTCAAAGAATGCATCACCAATTGAAACGGCGACAAGGTCTTTCAAAACCCTGCCGCCGTTCTGTTTCTTGACCGCCCTATTTCGCAGATACGGGGGCGGATATGGGACGTTTTAAAAGCCGATGCGCCATCCAGTCGGCTGCCTTTCGGGTGGTGACATAAAACACCGGCGTGAACAACAAGCCAAAGCCCGTCACCCCCAGCATCCCAAAAAACACCGCCGTTCCAAGAGATTGGCGCATTTCAAAGCCTGCCCCGCTTGCGATCACCAAAGGCAGAACCCCAAGAATGAAGGCAAAAGAGGTCATGATGATGGGCCGCAAGCGCAAATGCGCGGCTTCCACTGCGGCATCCTCAGCCGACATGCCCTTGTCCTGCGCCTGTTTGGCGAATTCAACGATCAGGATGGCATTCTTGGCGGCCAGACCAATCAGCACGATAAAGCCGATCTGAACCAGAATATTCACATCCATTCCGCGCATCAAAACACCCGATACGGCCGATAAAAGCGACATGGGAACGATCAGGATCACCGCCAAAGGCAGGGTCACGCTTTCATATTGCGCAGCCAGCAAAATGAACACGAACACAACAGCCAAAGAGAAGGCGATGGCCGCTGTATTGCCCGCCAGCTTTTGCTGAAGCGCCAGTTCCGTCCATTCAAAGCTGAAATCTTCACCCAGCTTTTCCGAAGCCAGCCGCTCCATGGCATCAAGCGCTTCACCGGTCGAATAACCAGCGGTCACATCCCCCTGCACCGCCGCTGCCGGATAAAGATTATAGCGCGCCACACGGTATGGCCCGATGCGATCTTCAAAGGTGGCAACCGACCCGATGGGGGTCATATTGCCATCTGCATTGCGCACCCGCAGCCGTGCAATATCTTCCGGCGTTTTCCGGAAAGGCGCATCGGCTTGCGCCGTCACCCGATAAGAACGGCCAAACAGGGTAAAGTCGTTCACATAGCTTGAGCCCATATAAACAGCCAAAGTATCCAGCACATCTTCCACGGGAATACCAAGTTGTTCGGCCTTGATGCGGTCGATATCCGCATAAATCTCTGGCGAAGCCGTATTGAATACCGTGAAAACGGATTCCGTAGGTGCCAGTTGATTGGCCGGACCGGCAACGGACCATGTGGCCCCTTCCAGGGCCGGATATCCAGCGCCAGACCGGTCTTGCACATACATCTTGAAGCCGCCGGAATTGCCAATGCCGCGTACCGGTGGCGGCGGAATGACCAGAATACGCGCCTCACGCCATTGCCCGAAGGTTTGGCGCAGATCGGAAAGGGTCATATCAAGCGTGCGCCCACGATCCATTCTGTCCCCGATATTCTTCAAGGGCAGGAACACGGTTCCCGAATTGGATGCGGTGGTAAAGGTTGCCCCGTCAAGCCCGGCAAAGGCTGCGGCATGGGCCACATCGGGATGATCCAGCGCCGTTGCTACAACCCGTTGAAGCATCTCTTCCGTACGCTTTAAAGATGTACCCGCAGGCATTTGCACAACGGTAATCAGATAGGATTGGTCCGAGGCAGGAATAAAGCCCGTCGGAGCCCGCCCGAACTGCACCCCCGTCAAAGCCATAAGGCCCACATAAACCGTCAAGACAAGAATGCTCATGCGGATCAGCTTTCCGGTCAGGGCAGAATAGCCGTGGGATACCCGATCGAAAAACCGCTCGAACCGGGAAAAGAACCCGTTTATCGGGCGCTGCCACCACCGTATGCTATGATCTTCCTTGCTGTGCTGTTTTAGCAAGATTGCCGATAAAGCAGGCGACAAGGTAAGCGATACGCCCGCAGAAATGATCGTCGCGCTGGCAATGGTGATGGCAAACTGGCGATAGAATTCACCGGAAATGCCCGTCAGGAATGCCGTTGGGATAAACACGGCCGACAGCACAAGCGCGATGGCAATCAAGGCCCCACCCACTTCATCAATGGTTTTGTGCGCGGCGTCCCGTGCCGACATCCCTTCCTTCATATTGCGTTCGACATTTTCCACCACAACAATGGCATCATCCACCACGATCCCGATGGACAGAACCAATCCGAACAAGGACAAATTGTTGAGCGAAAAGCCAAAGGCCTGCATCATTGCAAAGGTCCCGATCAGCGAGATCGGAATGGCCACGATGGGAATGATGGCGGCGCGCACGCTTTGCAAAAACACAAACACCACAAGTGCGACCAAAATTACCGCTTCAAAAATGGTTTCCTGAACCTTTTCAACGGATTTCGCCACATATTGCGTGGGGTTGAACACCACATCATAGGATAAACCTTCGGGGAAACGCTTGGACATGGTCGCCACCGTTTCCAGAATGGTCTCCGCCGTTTCCAAAGCATTGGCACCGGGCTCTTGATTGAACAGCAAAGCCAGGGCCGGCTTGCCATCCAAAGAAGCATTGGTGGCATAATCCTGTGCACCCAGCTCCAAACGGGCCACATCCTTAAGCCGCACAAGGGCGCCGGTGGGGCTGGATTTCAACACCACATCACCAAATTCATCTGCTGTGCGCAACCGCCCTTGCGTTTGTACCGAAATTTCAAACGCACCGGGATTATCCATGGGCTGTTGGCCCAAGGTGCCACTGGCAACCTCAAGATTCTGGCCCCGAAGTGCGGCAACAATATCCCCTGCATTCAGGTCAAAACGCGCCGCCCGGTCAGGGTCGATCCACACACGCATGGCATATTCGCGCAGACCAAAAGCCTGCACCTGCCCCACCCCATTGAGACGCTGCAATTCATCGCGCATCTGCAAGCGGTAATAGTTGGAGATATAAAGCTGGTTGCGGCTTTGATCGGGGGAATAAAGATGCACCACCATCAGCGCATCGGGATTGGATTTGACGGTGCTCACGCCAAGCTGGCGCACCTCCGCCGGCAGGCGCGGCTCAGCCAAAGCAACACGGTTTTGCACCAAAACCTGCGCAATATCGAGATCCGTACCCTGATTGAACACCACCTGAATGGTTGCCGTGCCCGCATTGGTGGATTGCGAACTGATATACAGCATATTTTCGACGCCATTGATTTCTTCTTCAATGACGGATGCCACCGTTTCCGACACCGTTTGAGCCGAAGCACCGGGGAAGCTTGCCGTAACCTGAATGGTGGGCGGCGCCACATCGGGATATTGCGCAACCGGCAAATTCAGATAGGCGATCAGCCCCACCAATATGGTGAGCACCCAAATTGCGCTGGCAAAAATTGGGCGGTTAATAAAGAAATGTGCAAATCTCACCGATCAGCCCCTTTCATCAACAGGCGTCGGTGCTTCAAAGGCCTGCACGATCTGTGGATCGACCTGATGAAGATCAGGGCGCACTTTCATGCCCGAATTCACGAACTGCACGCCTTGGGTCACGATACGGTCTTGCGAAGTCACACCGGCACGCACAACGCGCCAATCCCCCATCAAGGGGCCCAGAACCACGCGCTTTTGCACAATCGTGTCATTGGCATCCACCGCCCAGACATATTTCGATCCCTGATCGCTTTGAATGGCGCTATCGGTAATCAAAAGGGTTTCATGGCTGTCTAAAGCGGCAAGGCGCACCCGCCCGAACATTTGCGGCAAAAGAAGCCCTTGGGGATTATCCAAAGTGGCGCGTACGCGCATGGTGCCGGTGGACCGGTCCAACTGGTTGTCCACAAAGCTCAAGCGGCCTTCATGGGCAAAGTCATCTTCATCCATCAAGCGCACCTGAACCGGGATCACCTGATCGGGGCCGCGTTCAGCCATCATCCGCGCATAATCCAGATAATCCGCTTCAGAGATGGTAAACTCGAAATAGATGGGATCTTCCGAGACCAGCGTGGTGAGGATCGTTTGATCCCCCGTCACCAAATTGCCCAAAGACACCCGTTCATCGCTCACCCGACCGGTAATGGGGGCCCGGATGGATGTGTAGTCCAGATTGATCTGGGCCGATAACAAAGAGGCTTGCGCCGCCGCCACTTGTGCACGGGCCACATCTTCATCGCGCTTGCGGCGATCCAAAACCTCACGGCTCAGGGCGGCTGTTTTCACCAATTCCTCACCACGTTCTACATCGCGTGTGGCATTGGCAAGGGTCGCCTTGGCCGAGGCCAGATCTGCCTTCGCCCGATCAAGCGCCGCTTCAAAAGGCCGGGGATCAACACGAAACAACAGGTCGCCTTTTTCCACCCGCGCCCCGTCTTCAAACGCGATCTCTGTCAGATAGCCCGAAACACGCGCCCGGATTTCCACGGAGTCGATGGCTTCAAACCGGCCCGTATATTCATCCCACTCCACCAGATCACGCACCGCCGGATGACTGACCGTTACGGCAAGCGCAGGTTGCTCCGCCCCGTTCTGGGCCTGTGCCACGGCGCTTTCAGAATGCCAGCCCTTATAAAACACGCCACCCAGCGCCAAAAAGGCAATGGCAGAAACAGCAATCATCGGAAAACGACGACGCTTATGCGAACGAAGGCGCGACAAAGGCTCAGTCGGATTAAAAGACATTCTTTCCTCTTTAATATACAGGCCAAGACCGCCCGACGACCTTGATGGCGGGCAATATTGGAATTCGGAGCATGGCAAAGCGCATGGCCCTCTTTTTAAGAGCCCACTATCTGGCGTCTTTTGCGTCGCAACATTAGACCGCGACAGCTTGTTACATTCAAAACATAAATTTTCGAATGGGCCTCATACCCCAATCCCAAGGAAAACAGGGCCAAGGACATTCACAGCCACGCGATTACAGACACCATTTCACAGAAAAGTGAAATACAATCGCAGAATTCATACACATTCACAGCCATCCCATTCCCCCTTATAATGGAGTATGGCCGGGCTTTTCAAACGACAATGCCCAGCAAAGAATGAAGAATGGATTTATAATGTTACCGCATCTGTCCACGGCACTCCATGCTTTTGTTTATACGGCCCGTTTGGGAAGCTTTGCTGCAGCCGCACGGGCCATTGGTGTTTCCCCTGCCGCCGTTGGACAAGCCATCCGCAGATTGGAAGACGATTACGGGGTCAAATTATTCACACGCACCACGAGAAAAATGGCCCTCACCCTGGAAGGTGAATTGCTTCTGGACCGTGTGCGGCAACCCTTGGCCGAGCTGGAACAAGTGGGCCATGTAATCCAGGAAAGCCGGGGCATTGCATCCGGGGCCTTGCGCATTGCAGCCCCCACGGAATTTGGCCGCAAAAAACTTGTGCCACTGGTTGCCGACTTCAACAAGCGCCATCCGCTTGTGACCATCGAACTGGATATTTCCGACAGTATCCGCAGCTTCATTGACGATCAGGTGGATGTGGCCTTCCGGCTGGCAACAGAACTGAGCGATACATCCATGGTGGCCCGTCCGCTTCTGGATATGACATTGGTCACTCTGGCGGCGCCCAGCTATTTTGAAGCCCATGGTGTGCCCCAAACGCCCGATGATCTGGAGCATCATCAATGTATCAATTACCGGCTAACGGACAGCCGCGCGCTTTATGCCTGGGCCTTTCGGATAAACGATACCGTTCGCCGCATCACCCCCCATGCCCATTTCATCGCCAATGAAGCGGATGCGGTGATTGCTGCGGGTCTTGCAGGATTGGGGCTTTTTCAAGCGCCCATCCATTTCGTGCAGCAACAATTACGAGATGGGTCTCTTGTCCCCGTTCTGGTCGATTACCGGGCAACCATCCACACGCTTTATGTTTGTTATCCGGGGCGGAAAAACCTGCCTTTAAGGGTGCGATCCTTCATCGATTTCACATTGGAAGAATCGCACCGCGGCCGGTTTATGCTGGATCATGATCCTTGCCTTTTGCAGCAAGAAAAAACCGATCACAGTCTGGATAGCAAGGCAGGCGCCATGCCCAAAACACCCCCCATATCCTAGGCCTTGAGCTTGATCGGCAAATCCCGCACGCGAAGACCCGTCGCATGGAAAATGGCATTCGCAATGGCCGGAGCAACCACGATTACACCCGGCTCCCCCAAGCCCGAAGGCATGTGATCATTCTGTATGAATTCGATATCCAATTCGGGCACCTGATCCATGCGCAGCGGAGAATATGTATCCAGATTGCGATCTGAAACCATGCCATTTTCAATGGCCGTGCTTTCATAAAGCGCCATAGACAGGCCCCAAAGGGTCGAGCCTTCCATCTGCGCCAATGCCCCATCGGGATGCACCACGGTCCCCACATCCACAACAGATGTAAGCCGTTTCACACGCACATCCCCTTTGTCTTGATCCACCGCCACATGGGCGATACAGGCAACCCATGTGGGCATGCCCCGCTCCTGCCCGAAACAGGTGGCAACGCCCATGCCCTCGCCTTTAGGCAGCGCATCGCGCTTCGCCCATCCGGCTTTTTCCGCCGCCCGCGCCAACACAGCCTTCAACCGCAAAGCCCCACCTGTACTGGCTGGTGCTTCGCCCGCATTGCGGCCCTTACCATCAAGCAAGGCAAGCCGGAAGGCCACCGGATCTTTCCCGGCCGCATGGGCCAGTTCATCCATGTGCTGCTCAACGGCCCAACCGATCCATCCCGGCCCCACAGAGCGCAGCCAGCCGGGCAAAAAGGTTTCCTGCGCCACCGTATTTTTGATGGCACGCACCCGTTGATTGGGGATGGAATACCAATGGTCGGACCCACTGATGGAAAAGCTGTCAGCCTTTCCCCCGCCTTCCACTTTTTCCGCCAGAAATCCCGGAGCCATAGAGGCTGTGGGCCATCCCGCCGCCGCCGCATGATCATAAGCAATCGGCATACCATTGGCATCCAGCGCACTTCTGACTTTCTGCACCGAAGGCGAGCGCACACAATCAAAGCCCGTATCATCGGATCGGGTGAAGATCATCTTCACCGGCTTCTTGATGGCTTTCGCCGTAAGGGCGGCGGGAATCATATAATCCCCATAAAGCCGCCGGCCAAACCCACCGCCCAGATAATATTGGTGAAGGGTGATGCGGCTTTCCTCCACCGCCAGTGCCTGCGCCAGAACCGGCAAGATCAGGGATTGCCACTGATTGCCCGAATGAATGTGCCAATGGCCGTCTTTTTCAAAAGCCAGCGCATTCACCGGTTCCAATTGAAAATGCAGAACCGAATGGGTTCGGTAGGTGGTTTCAACAATTTTATCGGCAGATTGGAAGGCGGCATCCACATCGCCTTCCTGTACCCACAAGGCCCCGGCCCGGGCATCATTCACAAGGCGTTCGCCTTCTGCCAAAATCCCGGCCTCATCCATAGTGGCCCGTGGCCCGGCCTGCCAATCGACCTTCAAGGCATCGGCGGCTTTAATGGCTGCGTGAGTGCTGTCGGCCACCACGGCAAGCCAGCCTTGGCAAACACCGGACGGGTCCTCTAAAGCCACGGTCTGGCGGTATCCCTTCACTGCTTTGGCGGCGCGTTCATCTACCGAAAGAACCTTTGAACCATAGCGGGTGGGCGGCAAAACAGGTCGAGCATACAGCATGCCTTCTACCTGCGCATCCAACCCATAGCGCGCCTCGCCCGTGGTTTTTGTGGGGATGTCCAGCGCCTTTACAGCGCCCCCCAATACCCGCCGCGCAGAGGCCGGCTTCAAGCCAAGAGCCGCCAGCTCTTTGTCCGTGAACGTCCGGTCTATTTTCCCTGCAGCGACAATCTCGCCATAGCTGACAGAAACATCGCCACACATCACCATACTATTGCGGGCACGGCACTGGTCCGGCGCCACACCAAGCATCTGTGCACCGGCTTCCAAAAGGGCGATGCGACCGGCGGCCCCTGCACGCGACAATTGATCGAAACTGGTGTGAACAGACCATGACCCGCCGGTAACCATATAGCCCCATTTGGGATCGCTATCCACATGAACGATCTCGATATCGGCCCAATCCGCTTCCAGTTCCTCGGCCACCACACGGGCCAAAGCGGTTCCCACATGCTGCCCCATTTCCGCCTTGGCGATATTCACGAGAATACGGCCATCAGGGCCAATCTGGAACCAGATGCTCGGCTCATAAGCCCCTGCCCCCAATGTCCGCGCCGCCCCCAAGGCCGTGTGGTTGACGGCAAAAGCCATCATCAAACCACCGGCAACGGAGCCCACCAGAAATTGCCGACGGGTGGCGGCCATCACAGCATCGGGCGTGCTTTTTGTTTTAGTCATGGTTTTGGCCCCCGGTTTGGATTTGGCCACCAGTTTGGATTTGGGCAGCGCGTTTGATGGCTTTTCTGATCCGGATATAGGCCATACAGCGACATAGATTTCCGCTCATATAGTTGTCGATGTCATCGTCGGTGGGGTTTTCCACCTCATCAAGCAATTGAGCGGCCTGCATGATCTGCCCCGATTGACAATAACCGCACTGCGGCACCTGTTCTTCCACCCAGGCCTGCTGCAAGGGATGTTCGCCCGTTTCCGACAAGCCCTCGATGGTGGTGATCTCGGCCCCTTCAAGATCGGACAACTGTGTCACGCAAGATCGAATGGCAATGCCATCTTGATGGACAGTGCAGGCGCCGCATTGGGCGATGCCGCAGCCGAATTTGGTGCCCATAAGGCCAAGCTTATCACGCAAAACCCACAAAAACGGCGTGTCGTCCGGCGCATCCACCGTGACAGATTGTCCATTGACCGTGAAGTGAACCACCGCGTCCTCCCGCTTGTTTGTTAAAGGGCAAATCGTTCCTGATCTTTTATAAAACGGTCAGAAGTTTACAAGGATCAACATCCAAAAGCATCCTTGCATATCAATATAAGGCGATGAACAAGCCCTGCTAACGCACCACATCAGAAGAGGTCGTTTGTCGCCCATACGCCACTGCTTATGTTTCGGCTCTCGCTGATATGTCCAGTCCGCGATACACGCGATTTTATAAGCAGGCGGTTTTATGCGTACCAAACAATTGACATGTCTTTTTGCCCTTGGCTGCGGTTTTCTTTCCATAAGCCCCGCCTTGGCCACCAATGGATATTTCCAAAATGGATATGGGGCGAAAACAAAAGCGCTGGGCGGAGCCGGTGTGGCCGCGGGGCAAGATGCCCTCACTCTGGCCCTCAATCCCGCAGGGCTGACAAAGCTCGACAATGGTTTGGATCTTGGGTTTTCCATGTTCAGCCCCCACCGCGCGGTAACGGCCACAGGCGGCGGCGATTTCGGCTTTCCTCCGGACGGACGGGTAGAAAGCGGCAATGAACTGTTCGTCATTCCGCATTTTGGTGTCTCTTACCGGTTGGATGATAAAAACAGCGTGGGCTTTGCCATTTACGGAAATGGTGGCATGAACACGGAATTTCCTGCCTTTGATCGACAATGCCCGGACCCCGCCTCCGGTGCTGTCGGGCCGGGCTCGGGATTGTTTTGCGCCGGAGCCGCCGGCGTGGATCTGATCCAGCTTTTCTTTGCCCCCGGCTATGCCCATCAAGTGACCGACCGGATTTCCATTGGCATCAGCCCGATTTTTTCCGTCCAGCGCTTTGAAGCAGAGGGCATCGGATCATTTGCCGCCCTTTCCAGCGCACCGGACCGTTTGTCCAATCAAAGCGCCGATTATGCCTTTGGCGCGGGCTTTCGCCTTGGGGCGCAAATGGCGCTGACCGACAGGCTGGAGTTTGGCATCTCCTATGTCAGCCGCATTTATATGGACAAATTTGAAAAATTCAGCGGCTTGTTTGCAGATCAAGGAGGGTTTGATATCCCTCCGGCCTTAACGGCAGGTCTTGCCTTTAAAGCGAGCGACCATCTAACGCTCTATGGGGATTATCAACGCATCTGGTATTCCAATATCCGGTCCATCGGCAATCCGTTTGCCAGCACACAGCCCCTTGGCGCACAAGACGGGCCGGGATTTGGCTGGCGCGATGTGGACGTGGCCCGCTTTGGCGCGGAATGGACCATAAACGACCAATGGGCCTTGCGTGCAGGCTATGCCTATAATGACCAGCCTGTTCAGCCTTCGGAAGTGCTGTTCAATATCCTCGCCCCCGGAGTTGTCCGCCATCATGTGACTGCGGGACTATCACGCACATTGTTCGGCTCTGTCACCGGACATCTGGGTGGTATGTATGCGCCGGAATCATCTGTCAGCGGCGCCAATCCGCTGAACCCCGCGCAACAGATCCGGCTGGACATGCATCAGTTTGAACTGACAGCCGGCATCACCATCGGCTTTTGAGGCGGCTCTGCTTGGGAACAGGCCCTTTATAGGGCCTTTCCCATACGCAAAAGCGGCACTGACATGCCATCAACACCGCCCGCGAGGGGCGACTGGACTTTCTCGATCACCTGATAGCCGCAGCGTTCATAAAGCGGCACCCCTGCAAGGGTGGCCATCATTTCCGCCCTTTTGAACCCTGCCGCCCGTGCGGCATCTTCCGAAGCCTTCAAAATCGCCCGCCCCACCCCGCGCCGCGTGAAATCGGGATGGGTGTACATGGCACGGATTTTTGCCGCGTCACAGGATAGATCAAGCCTGCCACGATCGCGCAAATCTTTGCTGTGGTCGCCGCCATAAAGGGTTTTACGAAAGCTCCAGCCGCCACAGCCCGCCAAAGCTCCGTTCCACAGCACGACAAAATAGGTTTCATCCCGGATAAGCTGGGTATCGATCCCCATAATGGCGCGGCTGGCGGCGATCTGCTGTGCGTTAAGAAAGCCTTTTTGCAGTTCGTTAATGGCCCGGTCCATCAGATCTGTCAGAGGCTCCAAATCGGCCATGGTGGCCAAGCGGATTGTCAACATAACCTTCTGTCCCTCGACTGCTGATATCAGCCTTGTTGTGCGTGTGCCACGGCACTTTCGATCGATGCCTCATAGCGCACATGCGGGGGTCTCAAGCCATGGCGGGAAAGCTCTCGCCGCACCTCTGGCGCCGCGCCCGCAAGAAACACCGCGATATTGCGCTTTTGCGCCTTATGGGCCAATAGCTCGATAACATTGGCCGCCGTTGCATCGGCAAAGGGGACGGCGGAAAAATCAATGATCAAGGCTTTATGCTGGTCATTGATACGGTCAAGAACCGAACCAACCGAGGCCGCAGCCCCAAAGAAAAACGCGCCGGATATGCGGTAAATCACAATATCGGGGACATTCATCCGTTTTTCATCATAGGGCTGCCGCGCGCCTTCATCATCATCTGCCCTGTCTTCGGCAACGAAGGGAACGGCGGTTTCCACCTTGGTGATTTGCGACATGCGGTGGATGAACAGCACAGACCCCAAAGCAAAGCCTACAATGATCGCCTCGGTCAGGTCGCGGAAAATGGTCAGCCCAAATGTGGCCAAAAGCACCAATGCATCCCCGCGTGAAGCCCGAAGCAATGTCGCAAAGGCTGGTTTTTCCACCATATTCCACGCAACAATGGCCAACACGCCCGCAAGGCTGGCCAAGGGAATAAACGCAGCCAAGGGCGCGGCAACCAAAATAAAGCCGAGCAAAAACACCGCATGTAGCATGCCGGCAACCGGGCCATGCGCCCCTGCCCGCACATTGGTTGCGGTGCGTGCAATGGTGCCCGTTACGCAAATACCGCCGAACAAAGCCGATCCCATATTCGCAACGCCCTGCGCCACCAATTCACAATTAGAGCGATGCCGCCGCCCTGTCATGCCATCGGCCACAACGGCAGACAACAGCGATTCAATCGCCCCCAAAAGTGTAAAAGCCACAGCGCTGGGGAAAACAGCCTGGACTTTCTCCATGCTGAAATTGGGCAGATGCGGCAGGGGAAAGCTGGTCGGAATCCCGCCAAATTTCGAGCCAATGGTTTCCACCGGCAATCCGGCCACTGCAGCGATGATGGCGGCGCTGGCCACAGCGATCAACATGCCCGGCAGATGCGGATTCAGGCGTTTCAACCCTTGGATCGCAAGGATGGTCGCCCCCGCCAGAACCATCGATGCCGGGCTGGCGCTGGGCAAAGCCTCAACCAAAACCGGCAATTTCTCCAATAAGGGCCCCGGCTCGGGCATTGATAGGCTCAGCCCGAAAATATCCTTGATCTGGCTTGCGAAAATGATCACCGCAATGCCCGCCGTAAAGCCGACAGTCACCGGATAGGGCACAAATTTGACATAGGTTCCAAGGCGGAAGAAGCCGGCCAGCATCAGCATGGCACCAGACATCATGGTGGCCAGCAACAAGCCCTCCATCCCGTGGGTATGGGCCGTGGCCGCCACCAACACGATAAACGCCCCGGCAGGCCCGCCGATTTGAAAGCGGCTTCCCCCCAAAAGCGACACCAGAAAGCCCCCCACAATGGCGGTGTACAAGCCTTGAGCCGGCGTTGCGCCGGAAGCAATGGCGATGGCCATGGACAAAGGCAAGGCGACAACGGCCACCGTCAACCCTGCGATGGCATCGGCCCGCAAATGGGACAAGCTATAGCCATCCTTCAAAACCGTAACCAGCTTGGGTGTGAATTGCGGAATGAAGCTGGGTTTCCCCGATTTTTGAGCGGTAGAATCTGTGGTCATCAGGCGTCTCCTTCTCTTGAATTCAGGCGAACGCCCCGCCCTCCCGATGCACTGACCATGCCTTCAGCGATCAGTTCAATGCCCGATGCTTCAAGGGCTTCCACAACTTTGCTCAGAGAATCCACAACGCCGCGCACCAAGCCTTCGCTGGCCTCCATCCGTTGGATGGTGGGCACGGAAAGCCCGGCCCGCACCGCCAGTTCTTTTTGGTCAATGCCCAACAAAGCCCGCGCGGCCCGCATCTGCGCCGAAGTTATCATTTCACACCCGTATTACTGTTAATATGGTAGAAATGATATATAAAACATCATTATAGAAAGATAAACAGGCAATTTGCCGCATTGCACCATATGCGGCGATCCACAGGGCAATCTTCGGCAGATAAGGCTAAATGCTCGAAAAACAGATTCTGGCCTTGCCCCCCCCTTAATCTTAACGACCTCAATCAGACCGATGACCGGCTGTAGGGCAATCTTACCCTCAACCCTAGGTGCAGTGATATTAAAAAGCCATTAGGCCTTTCGGCACCCTCCCACGCAGTCTGGCTGGGTGTGGCGTGCCTTGATGCCGCCATCGGGAAATCGTTTTGTTAATGCTGGCTGGAAGAAATTCTGCTGGCGCAAAGCGAAGCGTAATTAAGGACAATTCAGCGGGAAGCTGTCGCATCGTCCCCGCATTTCATTGATCCCATCAAGATAATGACGAAGAGACAGTCCGCCTCCGTCTCACAGAACGTCAAAATAACTCAAGTAAAACAATAATTTACGAATCAACGTTGTCAGATTGGTGGACAACAATTTGGACAAGAGTTTTTGCGAGTTATCACAACAGAACAGTCCAATTTCCTGAAATAAAAACCGCCGCCCCGAAAGCCATCGGAGTGACGGCAGGATCTGCAAAGCTCGTGCAACGGTTAGCGTTCACATAGCGGACCATTTTTGACGCCTGCGGGTCCGGTGTGGTGACCGCGCTGGCATGACGTAAGTTACTCTAGTATAAAGATCGAGTGTCTACCTTCAGGCTCTGGCTGTCGTCGATCGCGTATTCGTAAAACGTCGGACTGGGGTTGCGCTAGGCGGAACGCAGCGAGTTTGTTCAATGTCTTCAAAAATCACATGGCATCTATTGCGACAACTGCGCAATGTGTGGGTCCGCGTCGCCTCTTTTGCAGTGTTGGCGATTGTGACGGCAGGCGTTTCCCAATTGGTTGCGCCTCTTATTCCCTCCGCATGGACAGTGAAGATCGGCGCCGATTCAGTGGATCAGGTCCTTAATATCGTCGCATCCTCGATGCTTGCCGTGACAACCTTCTCGTTGGCGATTGCCATCTCCGCTTTTTCGGCGGCCGCCAGCACGGCGACACCGAGGGCGACGGCACTTCTTCAGGAAGACCCAACCGCACAGAATGTTCTTGCTACTTTCCTGGGCGCGTTCTTGTTCAGTTTGGTTGGTATCATCGCGCTCCAAGCGGGGTATTACGACAGCGCTGGTCGCCTCGTCCTGTTCGTGGCAACCGCCTCAGTGATCGCGCTGGTCGTCTTGGCGCTGCTGCGGTGGATCAGCCACCTGATGACCTTCGGCAGAATGGGCGACACATTGGATAGGGTGGAAGCGGCTGCCATCACATCCCTCGAGAACCGGCTCAACAATCCGTTTCTCGGGGGGCGACCAATTACTGCCGGAATCCCGAACACCTGCCTTCCCGTGCTTTCCAGAGAGGCCGGATATGTTCTGCATGTCGATGTCGGCAAACTCGACTCTGTTGCCGAGAGTTTGAAGATCAAGGTTTGGCTCAATGCCTTGCCCGGATCATTCGTGCACCAGGCAGGCCCGCTATTGCATGTAGAGCGAGAAATAAACGACGATGAAGCGCTGCAGAAGCTTAGGACTGCATTTACAATCGGGGCGGAACGTAGCTTCGAGCAGGACCCACGTTTCGGATTGATTGTGATTTCTGAAATCGCCTCCCGCGCGCTGTCGCCAGCGGTGAACGATCCCGGGACGGCCATCAGCGTCGTTGGACGGTTGGTGCGGATCCTGGCCCGCTGGAAAGAAAACCCGGATGCGAAAATTGACCATCGGTCGGTGTTTGTGCCGGGAGTAATGCCTGCCGACGTAATCGTCGATGCTTTCCGGCCCATCGTCCGGGACGGTGCGTCCTCGGTAGAGGTCCAACTTCGTGTCCAGAAGGCGTTGAATGCGCTTGCGAAAATCGCGCCCTGCGTGTTCGCGGATCCGGCCTCCGACATGGCCGCGGATGCCCTGTCAAGGGCTCAGAACGCCTTGACCGAGAGCGAGTACCGGCTTCTTCAACAGGTTTCTGCGGTCAAGTTGAGACGGGACGCGCGGCATGAGCCATCATGACGTCAACCGGCCCGCCATGGTGCCAGCTTGTTTATCGTAACTTTACCGGTTTATCAAAGCTGCATACAAAAACCTACATGCGATTTCTGGTCCTCCTCGCAGTTATCCCAAAAGGGATCAAAATAACGAAGAACGGAAATTAGTACGGGATTGGGAATTCTTGGCGCGATCATTATCGGGGGACTCGCGGGGTGGATCGCCATGCCGTAAACGGTCGCTTGGGGATGTTGTGCTGCGCTGGCATCCCGATCAACGCGCTTACCGCGCGTTCGGTCTATGTTACCACCGATATCGTTCGGAATACGTGTTTGGTTTTGGCGGGGTTTGGACGAGGATCGCCCAAACTGAGACTGAGGGCCATTCTGAGCCCACAGTCGACGTGGCGGCGCATCTATGAGGTTCAGTCGGTTTCCGCAAACCCCTTTGAAAACACAAAAAAATCAGTGCCCGTCAGGGCAGTGTCACTGGTTCGCAATGGTAATAATGGCGGAGGGAGTGGACCCGGCATCCAACCCTCTCCAAGTAGTTGCGTGCTATTGTTGCGTACTGGTGCGAAGAGCGGTGTAGGTGTCTCTTGAAGCCCCCTTTTCGTCAATCGCCAAGTAGTGCCCGAAGGTCTTTCATCAGCAAGAAGAGATGGCAGGGGTCGGTGGGGCTGGGCTCGAAGTCGAAGCCTTCGTCCTAGGCACGAGCCTCGTCATTTTTGGCCTGGATGATGTAGGGAGCGCCCGATTTCCGTTTGGCCAATGCAAGAATGCTTCGCTATCCTTCTCCCATGGAGAAGATCGGGGGCTCTTTTCGGCTCAGTGCCAGCGATCTCGTCGGCTATCTGAATTGCCGCCATTTGACCGCACTTGACCGCGCGGTCGCTGAAGGAACGCGCGCGAAGCCCAAGGTCTGGGACCCGCTGCTCGAGATTCTCCGGGAGCGGGGCGCGATCCACGAACAGAAGTACGTCGATCACTTGGCGAATGCGGGCCTGAAAGTCGTTAGAATCGACGGCATTGATGTGACCGACTCCGGGATTGCCGAGACATCGGTCGCCATGAAAGACGGGGCGGAAGTGATCGTGCAGGGCGCGCTGGCGCATGACGGCTGGGCAGGCCGCGCCGACATTTTGCGCCGCGTTGAGACCCCGAGCGCTCTCGGTGCGTGGTCCTATGAAGCGATCGATACGAAGCTCGCGCGGGAGACCAAGGCGGGTACGGTGCTCCAGCTCTGTCTTTACTCGGACCTGCTCCACGCAGTCCAGGGGGTAGCGCCGGAATGGATGTACGTGGTCGTGCCGTGGTCGGATTTCGAACCCCAATGCTATCGCTTCGCCGATTACGGGGCCTATTACCGGCAGGTGAAGACCGGCCTCGCGGCGAGCCTTGCCGCGGGCGATGGGGAACGGACCTACCCCGATCCCATCGCGCACTGCGATATCTGCAGGTGGCGCGAGGATTGCGAGAAGCGCCGGCGTGATGACGATCATATTTGCCTCGTCGCCGGTATCTCTAAACTCCAGATTAACGAGCTGAAGGCGCATGGCGTCGCGACGCTGCAGGACCTCGCTGCAATGTCACTCCCGCTCGCATGGAAGCCGGGTCGTGGTTCGCCCGAGGCGCTCATTCGCGTGTGCGAGCAGGCACGAATTCAGTACGAGGCGCGCGCGTCCGGCGCGCGCAAATTCGAGCTGATGCCGGTGGAGCACGGCTTCGGCCTGACGCGCTTGCCTGCGCCCTCCGAAGGCGACATCTTCCTTGATTTGGAAGGCGATCCCTTTGTCGGCGAGCATGGCCTCGAGTATCTCTTCGGCTATCTGTTCGCGGGCGCAGATGGTGAGACTACCTACCGGGGCGAATGGGCCTTCACCCGCGCCGATGAAAAGCAGGCGTTCGAGCGCTTCGTCGATTTCGTGATGGCCCGCTGGGAAGTCTTCCCCGATCTGCACATCTACCATTATGCGCCCTATGAGCCGGCGGCGCTGAAGCGCCTGATGGGCCACTATGCAAGCCGGGAAGACGAGATCGACCGGATGCTCCGGGCAACGCTGTTCGTCGATCTGTACCAGGTCGTCCGGCACGCCGTGCGCGCAAGCGTGGAAAGCTATTCCATCAAGCAGCTCGAATCGTTTTTCGGCTTTGAGCGCGAAACACCGCTGACTGAGGCCAATGTCGCGCTCGCCGCGCTTCAAGCCAACCTGGAACTGGGTGATCCGACTTCGATTCCCGACGAGAGCAAGGAAGCAGTGCGGGCTTATAATCGCGATGACTGCGCTGCCGCAGCCGGCTTGCGCGACTGGCTGGAGAAACTGCGCGGCGAATTGGTCGCCGGCGGAACCGATGTGCCCCGCCCCGAACCGGGCGAAGGGGCGCCGAACGAAAAGATCAGTGCATGGCTCGCACTGATCGGGCCATTGTTTGAAAAGCTCACCGCCGATATTCCGCCCGACCATGAAGAGCGCAATGACGATCAGCAGGCCCGCTGGATTCTGGCCAACCTGCTCGACTACCACCGGCGCGAGGAAAAATCGGTCTGGTGAGAACTCTTTCGCCTGTCCGACCTGTCAGCCGAAGACCTGCTGGATGAACGCGCCGGGCTCTCAGGCCTGACCTATATCGGTGATGCCGGCGGCACGGCGAAGGCCCCGATCCACCGCTACAGCTTTCCGCCGCAGGAAACCGAGCTGCGCGGCGGTGAAGACCTGCACAATCTCGGCGGAGCGAAACTTGGTCAGATCGCAGCCCTGTCGCTCGATGATTGCACGGTGGACATCAAAAAGCGGCGCGACGGCGCCGACATCCATCCTCAGGCCGTCTTCGCCCATAAGTTCGTGGGTAAGGACGTCATCAAGAACGCCTTGGTGCGCATTGCGCAGCATGTCGTGGATCACGGCCTTGGCGGCGACGGGCCGTACCAGGCCGCGCGCGATCTGCTGCTAAGACTGCCGCCGCGGGTCGATGGACAGGCGCTGCATCATGAAGGCGAAACCACCGTCGATGCCGCCGTGCGCCTATGCGCGTATTTGGAAGGCGGCGTGCTGCCGATCCAGGGGCCGCCCGGCGCGGGCAAGACCTTTACCGGAGCGCACATGATCTGCGAGCTGGTTCGGCTCGGCAAGACAGTCGGCATTACGGCGAACAGCCACAAGGTCATCCGCAACTTGATCGACGAGGTGATCAAGCTCGCCGACGAACAGGGCATCGATCTGCATTGCTGCCAGAAACCCGACGAGATCGAAGAGCCGCAGCCCCGACTGTGTTTCACGAAACGAAGCAAAGACCTCGACGCTGCGCTCGGGACCACGGCGCAAGTCGGCGGCGGTACGGCGTGGCACTGGGCTCGCGAAGAGGCGGCCGGGAGCGTTGATGTGCTGTTTGTGGACGAGGCGGCGCAGATGTCCTTGGCTGATGTGGTGGCCGTATCGCAAGCAGCGAAGACGCTGGTGCTGATCGGCGATCCGCAGCAGCTCGACCAGCCGCGGCAAGGTTCTCACCCGGACGGCACGGATGTCTCGGCGCTCGATCATATCCTCGCCGGCGAGCAGACTATCCCGCCGGACAAGGGCCTGTTCCTCGAGGAGAGCTGGCGGCTGCACCCGGCAGTCTGCGCCTACACCTCCGAGCTGTTCTACGAAGGCAAGCTCCGCTCGAAGCCTGGCCTTGAAGTTCAGGTGATCAAGGGTGCGGCATCGCCGGTCAGCGGCGCCGGGCTGCGCTTCCTCCCGGTCGCGCATCACGGCAACCAGAACAGCTCCCCCGAGGAGGCGGAAGCGGTCGCCGCGCTCGTGACTTGCATCCTCGAAAGCAAGGCGACCTGGGTTGACCGTGACGGGATCGAAAAGCCGGTGACGCGGCATGATATCGTCATCATCACGCCCTACAACGCGCAGGTCTTCGAAATCCAGGAGCGCCTGCCCGGCGCGCGGGTCGGCACAGTCGATAAATTCCAGGGACAGCAGGCACCGATTGCGATTTACTCGACCGCGACCTCAAGCCATGCCGACGCCCCGCGCGTCATGGAGTTTCTCTACAGCCTGAACCGGCTCAACGTGGCGACTTCGCGCGCCAAATGCATCTCGATCCTTGTCAGTTCGCCGGCGATTTTCGAAGCCGAATGCCGGACACCGCGCCAAATACAGCTTGCCAACGCCTTCTGCCGGTATCTGGAGCTGGCTAAGCCGATTGGTGGGGGAGATCGCGGACCCAGCACAATCGCCGGCACCGCATGAATAACGATTCCTCTCGGAGCCCGCCAGGCCGGCCGACATAGCGCCGGCTGCGTGACCTGCAGATAAGCCGCCGGTCACGATGTCGAGGGCGTGCCGGTGCCATTGGCAATGTTTCGCACCGGCACGTCGTGCCTCAGTGTCGATTTGCGCCTCGACGGCGGAATCGCCATGGGGTAAAAGCTTATCAAGCTGTCTCGGTCGAGGTGACGTTGCACACGCCCCAAAGAAAGACGCCACTCCCCAAGGAGTAATGATAAAGCAAAAGATTGATGTCGAACCCGGAGGGAAATAGAAAATGGCGACAGCGGATCATGTCAAGGCCCTGATCCGAAGTCACGCCGAGGGCGACGACGAGCGTTTTTACGCAATTGCAATGCAAGTCGCCGCCCAGGCTGCCAGACAGGGGCACACGAAGTTCGCCCAGGAACTTCGCAACTTGGTCGATCAGGCGAAGCTTCGTGCGAAAGCAGAGCCTTCGGGGCAGCGGACGAAGCCTGTTCCGATTATTCAGCCGCGCGGGGAACTCGCCGGGCTTCTTAGCGCGGCTTTCCCGAAAAGCCGCATAGCGGATATGGCACTGGACGATGCGCTCCGCGCTCGGATCGATCGTATCCTCCTCGAACAGCGGCAGCGCGAGACCATTCGCGCGCATGGCATGTCGCCGCTCCGCAAGTTGCTCCTGGTCGGACCGCCGGGCACCGGCAAGACTACGACCGCTGCGGCGCTGGCCGGCGAATTGAGCACCCCTCTCTTCACGATCCAGCTTGACGGGTTGATCACGAAATATCTGGGCGAAACCGCGGCCAAGCTCCGCCTGATTTTCGAGGCGATTCAGCAGACCAGGGCGGTGTATCTGTTTGATGAATTTGATGCGCTTGGGGGCGAACGCGCGGCCAGGAACGAGGTGGGAGAGATACGGCGCGTTCTGAACTCGTTCCTCCAGTTTCTCGAACAGGACGACTCAGACAGCATCATCGTCGCCGCCACCAATCATCCGCAAATCCTCGACCGGGCGCTGTTTCGGAGGTTCGATTCCGTCATCGAATATCGTCTGCCGTCGGAGAACGTCGCCGAGGAGGTGATGCGCGCCCGGCTTTCGCTTCTCGACGCCTCGGAGGTCAATTGGAGTGAAGCCCTCGATGCTGCTAAGGGATTGAGCCATTCGGATATCACGCGCGCGTGCGAGCACGCGGCCAAGAATGCCATTCTGCAACACCACACGCGCATCGATACGGCCGAGCTCGTAGAAGCTCTGATCGAACGACGCGCCGCCCACCAATAGTTTTCGGGGGAGCTGACCGATGCCGGCCCCGCGAAATCGCAAACACCTCCTCGTTCGGGCGGCGCCTTCCTCTGAGGTGTACAGGCCGCACGATCGAAAGATTCCGCCGCCAATTATTCCTGCTCCTCCGGACCGGCGGCGTCATGCCGCGGCTCTTCGCGATGCATTGACAGCGGCCCAGCAAGAAGGCGAAGCAAACCGTGAAGCCGCAGACATCGCCGTGCACGGCGCCGAGCCAGGCCTCTATGTCGAGTTTGAAAGCCCGCCAGACGTCGATCTCAAGCTCGAATCTCTTGAGGACCGGCGCCGCGGCATTGAGCTGGTGGCCGTTCGTCGATCTCCAGCCGCACCCGACGAGCCCACCACCCAACTCGCCACGGTATTCGTGCCGGACGGTGCCCTGAAGCATTTTTTCGATCGCTTCCGGCAGTATACGGAAGAAAGAACCAAGAAAGACCAGCCCCGCCACAAGGATATGGTGGACCGCATTGCCGCCCTACGAAAGGCAACCCTGCAAGCGCTGTGGACCGACGACGCCGAAGCCTATCCCGACGATGATGATGCAATCTGGTGGGAGGTCTGGCTCCGCCGACATGACGGAAATGAGCTCCAGCGGCTCTTGGAATTTGCAGGACAGGCTGGTCTCGATGTTGGCGAACGTCGGCTGGGTTTCGATGATCGAATCGTGATCCTCGTGCGGGGCACGGCCAGCCAGATCTCAGCGTCACTGGATGTGCTCAACGATCTTGCGGAGGTTCGCAAAGCCAAGGAAAGCGCCGCATTCTTTGTCGATGTGTCACCCGAGGAACAAGCGGAGTGGCTTGACGATTTCAGACAACGGATAATTCCCGCCGCCAAAAATGCGCCGACAGTCTGCATCCTCGATACCGGCGTCACGCGTGCGCACCCCCTGCTCGTGGATCATATTGCAGCTGCCGACGCGATGGCGGTGGACCCGGCCTGGGGTGGACATGATGACGGCGGCGGCCCGGGCAACATGGGGCACGGAACCGAAATGGCCGGCCTTGCCGCTTTCGGCGACTTGGCACCTCACCTCGCCTCCCGGGCGCCCGTACAGATGCGGCATCGTCTTGAGTCGGTGAAAATCCTTCCGCCCAGAGGGGCCAATCCTCCCGAGCTCTATGGGGCAATCACGGCGCAGGCGGTCACACGCCCCGAGATCAACGCGCCTCAGCGCCCTCGTATCTTCTCGATGGCGGTGACGGCGACGGACGAGCGCGACCGTGGTCAGCCAACATCATGGTCTGCTGCCGTTGATGCACTTGCGGCGGGGCGCACCTTCGATCCGGCCACCCAAGGCCTCATCTATCTGGACGAGGCCGACGAAGGCGCACGCCGGCTATTCATATTGAGTGCGGGAAACGTCGCTCCTGACCATTTGCAGGATGACCACCTCGGTCGCAGCGATGTGGAGGCCGTGCACGACCCGGCCCACGCCTGGAACGCGCTGACCGTGGGGGCTTTCACCGAGAAGTCCGCCATCGGCGACCCCGCCTTGAACGGTTGGTCACCCTTGGCACCGCCCGGCGATCTGTCGCCGTGGAGCACGACGTCCGTCACGTTTCAGGAGCGCTGGCCAATCAAGCCAGATGTCGTTTGCGAAGGTGGTAACGTCGCCACGGATGGAGGGTCGTTCGACAATGCTGTCCCCGATCTCTGCCTCTTGTCGACCTATTATCAACCAAACCAGAAGGCGTTCGTCCTGTCGTGGGCGACGAGTGCGGCGACCGCACAAGTTGCCCGTATTGCCGCAATTATAAGGGCGGATTACCCGGAGTACTGGCCTGAGACCGTGCGGGCACTGGTCGTTCATTCCGCCGTATGGACAAGAGCCATGCAGGCCCACCTGCGCGGTGCAGGGGGAAAGCGTGCACGGGCAAAACTGGTCCGTCGCTACGGCTTCGGTGTGCCACACCTCGATCGTGCACTGCGCAGTGCAAACGATGCCCTGACCCTGGTCGCGCAGGCAACCATCCGGCCCTTTTCCGAAGGTAAGATGCGGGAGATGCACGTCCATGAACTCCCATGGCCCAAGGAAGTCCTGGAAGAGCTGGGTCAGACTCCGGTCCGCCTTCGTGTAACCTTGTCGTATTTCATCGAGCCCAATCCGGGGCGCCGCGGGTGGAAAAAGCGTCATCGATATGCTTCGCATGGTTTGCGGTTCGATCTGAAGACCCCGACCGAGTCGATCGACGAATTCCGCAAGCGCCTCAACCAACGAGCGCTCGACGAGGATGAAGACAGGCCGGACACTGGCGACACGGCTGGTTGGTTCCTCGGCGAAATGGCGCGCAACAAGGGCTCGATCCACTCCGATTTATGGGTCGGAACGGCCGCAGATCTGGCGGAACGAGGCGTGGTAGGGATTTACCCTGTCTCCGGATGGTGGAAGGACCAGCCCAAGCGCGACCGCAGCAAATTCGGTGCGCGCTATGCGCTGATTGTCGCGATAGAGACTGAGGCGGAAGGCGTGGATATATGGACGCCCGTGGCGCAGGAGATCGGCGTTCCTGTTGAGGAAGCGGTTATCGAAATTTGACGGCGGGGCACAAGCCCTGCGCCGGCTTAACGTTCGACCAGCCCGGTGACGCAGGGACAAACGTTACCGCGAACTCCCGTTGCGGCGGAGAGATTGCTGTGTTGATCCGCATTTCTACCGCCTTCAAGCCTCGAATGCAGCTGAGACATCTCGATATTGGCGCCGCGCGACTTCAAGGCTCCGCCATCCTGGCACGTGTGCCGTCATCAGTGCCTTGAACAGGCGGCCGTGGCTGGGCACCCGCAAATGCAGGAGTTCATGCACAATCACGAAATCCTGGAATTCCGGGTCCTGACCGGCCAGATCGTCGGCAAGCGTGACGATGCCGCTGGTCGAGCACGAACCCCATTTCCGCGTCATGCACTGCACGCGTACGATCCGGGGTTCGGCTTTGAGCCGCTCAGACCAGTACTCGACGCGTTGACGAAGGTGTTCGCGCCGATCTTCACGCGTTCGCATCGTGATCGCCATCGAGCAGGATCGCGAGGACGGTATCGACTACACGGCCTCGCTCCTCTTTGCCGAGCCCCAGCAGCGGGCGGTAGAGCGCAGCCCGAAGCTTGCGGCGCTCATCGTCGTTGACCCTCGCATTGGGGAAGCGAACGATCTGCGTTTCCGCCTCCTGGGCCAGTTCCATTGCCGAAACGCCCGCTTTTTGAAGGGCCTCGTCGTCTTTCAAGGCCCAGTAGACCCCGAACGCCCGCGTCGACAGCCCGCTATCCTTCGCGGCCTTGATCGCCTCTTCCTTTTCCTTTGCCAGCGCGGCCAGCATGTCCATGGCGGCGAGGCCGGTGGTGTTCCGGTTCTCCAGATCCTTCAGGATCCTCTCCGCACGGTCCTTCAGGGATTGCAGGACCGGAGCGGTGTCGGCCTCGTCCTCGATCTCCTTCTGGAGCCCGCGCACGAGGTTGAACACCTTGCCCTCGTCCGACCCCCGCTCGCCGCGCAGCCCTTCGAGAGTCTTGACATCGAAGGTGACCGTCTTGGTCAGCCGGCCGAGGCCCTCCTGCGTCGCGCTCTCCTCGACCAGGCGGCGAGTTTTGTAGGCGAGGTCGGCGACGTAGCCGACATGGTCCGCATAGGCGTTCCGCACGGCGGCATAGAGCTGCGCCAACCGCTTGAAGGTCGTGATGTAATCGCGCAGTTCGGGCGAAGGCGAAAGGATTTCCCACAAGGCTTCGATCTCCTTGTAGGCCTCGAAAAACGCCTTGCGCGGCTCGGGATCGAGGAAGCGGCCATAGATCAGCCTCTCCAGCTTCTCGTCGGCGCTGCCCTCATCGCCGGCGTCGAGGTAATCGTCCTTGGCTTTTTCGATCTTGCCGAGGAAATCCTTGAGAAGGAGGTCCAGATCCTCGATCACGCCGCTGACGTCGGAGCTGTCGAACTGCAACGCCTTCTTCAGCTCTCGCAGCACGCCGACGAAATCGACAACGAGACCGACGCGCTTCTGCACGCCATTGGCGTCGACATAAGGCCGGTTCACGCGGGCGATGGCCTGGAGCAGCACATGATCCCGCATCGGCTTGTCGAGATACATGCAATAGAGCAGCGGTGCGTCGTAGCCGGTGAGCAGCTTGTCGGTGACGATGAGGATCTTCGGGGCCTCGTTCGGTTTCTTGAACAGCAAGCGCACATCGGCCTCGCGCTCGGGCGAGAGCTGAACCTCGGCCACCAGCGGGCGGTCGACGATGTCCGCCGCGTTCTCGGTGTAGACGGCCTCTGACCATTCAGGTGGCAGCAGCTTGTCGAGCGCCCGCTTGTATTTGGCGCAGGCCTCGCGGTTCACGCCGACCAGAAACGCCTTGTAGCCGAGCGGCAGCACGTTTTCCTTGAAGTGCTCGGCGACAAAGGCGGCGACCTTCTCGATGCGGTCGTCAGCGGTGAGGAAGGTGCGCAGGCCGACCGCGCGGTCGAGCACCTTGTTCAGTTCCTCGACATCCGTCACGCCCTCGGCGGCGGCGAGCTCGAAGAATTCCTTGTCCAGCCGTTCGGCCGGCACTGTCATCTCGCTCGGCGCCATGGTGTGGCGGATGGGCAGCGTGGTCTCGTCCTCGATCGACTCGCAAATCGAGTATTTGTCGAGATAGCCCTGCTCGTCCTCGGTGCCGAAGATCTTGAAGGTGCCTTCGCCCTGCGCCGTCTTGGCGATCGGCGTGCCGGTGAAGCCGATGATGGTCGCGTTCGGCACGGCCGCCATCATGTAGGTGCCGAGGTCCCTGGCGACGGAGCGGTGCGCCTCGTCTATGAAGACGTAGATGTTCTCGCGGGTGTTGGCGTCCTTGTCGATGCCCTCGAACTTGTGGATCATCGAGATGATCAGGCCGCGCTTGTCGGTCTTGAGCAGCTCCTGCACCTCGGCCTTGGAGTTGGCCCGCCAGACCGGGATGTCCTGGCTCTGCATCTCGCCGAGCAATTTCTCGACCCAGCCCTTGAGCTGACCCTCGAGCTCGGTGCGGTCCACCACCAGGATGACGGTGGCGTTCTGGAACCGCGCCTTGTCTTCCAGGATCAGCTTCGCGGCGGTGAGCAAGGTGAAGGTCTTGCCCGAGCCCTGCGTGTGCCAGACGAGGCCGCGCTTCTTGGCCTTGTCCTCGCAGCGCGCAACGATCTTGTCGATGGCGATGCGCTGGTGCTGGCGCAGGATGGATTTGCGGGTCTCGCCGTCCTCGACATAGAACAGGATCCAGTCGCGGAGCGTACGCAGGAAGTCGGTGGGCTCGAAGAACGCCTGCACCGCGAACTTGTAGGTCTCTTCGGGCTGCTGCTTCCAGCGGGCCATGAAGCGGCGATTGGCGTTCCAGGTCACGCCGTACCAGTAATCCAGCAGATGGGTGACGTTGAAGAGCTGGGGCGCGCCGATCAGCTCTGGCGTCTCCTTCTCATAGCGCTTGAGCTGGGTCACGCCCCGGTCGATGGCGCCGCCATCCTTGGGGTTCTTGTGTTCGACGATGCACACGGGCACGCCGTTGATGACGAACATCACATCCGCCCGGTTGCCCTTGCGCGCCGGCGGCTTCAGCTTCCATTCCCAGGTGACGTGAAAGACATTCTCGCCCGGCGTCTCGAAGTCGATGAGCTGAACATGGCGGTGGCGCTTCTCACTCTCGTCGTACCATTGCCGCTCGCCCCGCAGCCAAGACAGAACCTCGCGGTTGCCCTCGATGGTGGGCGGGATCGCCTCCAGTTTCTCGATCACCTGGCGGATGGCATCGGCCGTCATCCACGGATTGAATTTGGCCAGCGCCGCCTCCAGCTCGTCGCGCAGCATCATGCCCGCCTCGCCGCCGCGCTTCTGCTTGGCGACCTCGGGCGTGATCGGCGTCCAGCCGATGCTGGCGGCGTGGGCCACCATCGGGAACTGGACGGTGCCGGCCTCGCTGATCGAGAGATCGGTCATGGCGACACCTCCCGCGTGCCCGCCAGAGGCGCTGACAGACGATATAACATGTTGAAATATAATGATTTCCATTCGATGGCAGCACTCGCTGCCGAAGCCCTGCGGGCACATTTCCTTTGACTTTTGGGGCCAAAATGCATATATGGATCGTGGGATCGGGAATGCCCGATCGGCGGGCGTCGTCTGGTAATACCGGAGGCGCTCGTTTTCATTAGGGAAACACCTTCAGGCCCTTCACCCTGCCGGCCGCATAGAAATGGCCCTCGATCGCGGAGAAGGCGCGATTGGGTTGGTTGGGTTTGATGATCCTACGCGCGATCGGATGGGCGCACAGATCCGCCAACTGAATCCCTGCGATATTGTCGTGCTTGCGGCGGAACGCCAGCGGGCACACGAGGCGGCGGAACCGTTCCGCTTCATTGTAATAGGTCCCCCGTGTCATCAGGCGGTGAAAGCTGGCGCGCAATTCATTGTCTTCATTCTTGCCGCGCGCTTCGGCGATCACCGGCAAGTCGGTGGCGCGATTGGCCTCCATGAAATGGAGTATCCGCTCGAAACTATATTCCAGCGCGACGTTATAGGGGTTCGCGGCCTCGTCTCCATACCGCTTCAAATGCGCATCCTTCCGGATCACCGTGGCGAACAGCGTGAAGGGCAAACTTTCCATCAGCGCCGTCAATTCGTCCATGAAACGCTCACGCACTTCCGCGTTCTGGAGGATGGAAAAAGGCCCCTCGGCTTTACGGATATCCCGGCTATGGAGATTGACGCCTTCATGAGGGAAGTAGCGCAGCTTGAACGCCGCGATTTCCGGGACGATCCTCCGCGCATACACCTCGCGCTCGACGATGAGCGTGCACAGCACGAAGACGGGAAGCTGCGGGTTGATCTTGACGAGCGAATGGTCGCCGCATTCGTCGAAGAAGGCGATGAAACGGGAATTGGCGATGCCGGCATCGATCATGCCGCCACCTCCGCAACCGGCTTCGCATCCGGCGCCGAGAGGTCGAGGTCGGCGACGCGGATCTCGCCGGTCATCAGCTTGTGCAAGAGCGCCTTGAAAAGCTCGTCGAGCACGGCGCGCTTGCGGCGGTGCAGGTCGATCTTCCGATCGATGGCGTCGAGGATGGCGACGATCTCATCAGCTTCGGTGGGATCTGCGGGGCAAGGCACCATGAACGTCTCGATATCATTCAGGTTCAAAGTCATCGTCCCGTGCGCCGACGGCACAATTCTCGCCAGCAACCGATCCTTGTGGACATAGATTGCGGAGCGAAGGAACTTGCCGCTGAATTTCCCACGCGACACGAGAGCCTTGATGTCCTGGTTGAAGGCCATGGGGCGAGTAATGACCGCGACCGGGAGATCCTTCGCCAGACCCATTCCTCGCACCAGGACGAGAACTGTCCCGGCAGGAGCCAATCGACTGCCTGCCTCGACCCCTTCGGCAGACACATGGTCAATTGCATCGTCAAGCGTGGGCGCCTTCAGGTCTTTCCCCGAAACCCACGGAATCTCTCCGTTCCAGTACTCAGGAACAGACTTCCGTGGTGTGCCGCCGCTCCGGATATCGCAAAGATCGAGGAGCGAGCGAAGTTCCCAGCTCTCCGGCACCAGGCCGATCTCGGTTTCCTTCTGCGCCTCGCCGCGCAGGCCCTTGGTGAACAGCGCCCGCATCGCCGCGCGCTTGAGGTCCTGGGCTGTTCTTTCGCAGTACCCCTCAGCTGTAATCGCTCTGTGAAGCGTCTCGAGCCCGTCCGCGACGGCCTTCTGTTCGACTTGCGAAAGGTCCGGGATGGCAAGGTCGAGCAGGACATGCTCCGGGACCCGTTTGCGCCCAGTCGATCCTTCCATCCGTTCCGCAACGTAGTGCCTGACGTCGGGGTGGAGGAGGTAGAAGAACAGGAATCGAGGATCGTGGCGGTCCGAGATCGGATGAAGCGGGATCACCTCGGTCGTCGCATAGCCGAATGGCGCGGGCAGTTCCTGTATCAGAGCCTGCTTTCCGTTCTCGAATGACGGCGTGATCTTGCCTACAAGGACATCGCCGCGCTCGAAGTAAGTGCCGCTGGCGATGGCATCGCCCGGCTTCATGACGAAATCGGGCGAGTAGGCCCCGCCCTGAGGAATAGCCTCCATCGCGGCAAAGGGGACCGTCGCAAACTTGGTACGGTCCAGGCCCCGCGGCTTTTTGGTCACCGCATAGCCGTCACCGACCTTCGTCCAACCACGGCCTTCTCCAAGATCGGCATCAAGCAGGCTCATCGACGACCCCCGCTAGCATCTTGGAAATCATGGCCGAAAGCTGATGCGCCTCATTGTCGAGTTTGCCGAGTTCGCGGACCAGCTCACTTACCGAGCCGACTTCCACAGAGCTGGATTCGCCTACCCACCGGCTCGGGCTCAGGTTATAATCCGCCTCTGCCGCCTGCTCGCGGGTAATCACGGCGATCTCGCCGTCAACCGGCTCGCCCTTCAGGTAGGCGGCGGCCAGCGGGCGGATGTCCTCCTCGGGGATGAAGTTCTTCGGCCGCCCCTTCTGCACGCAGCGCGAGGCGTTCATCAGCACGATCTTGCCCTTACGGTCGGCGGGCTTCGATTTGCGCAACACCACGATCACGCCGGCGGCCGTGGTGTTGTAAAACAGGTTGTCGGGCAGCAGAATCACGCCGTCGATCAGATCGTGCTCGACGAACCACTTGCGGATGTTGCGTTCCTTGTCCTCGTTCTTGCTCCCTGAGCCGCGCGTCACCGCCCCGGTGTCGAGCACCACCGCTGCCCGGCCGCGATCGTTCAGACAGGCGAGCGTGTGCTGGAGCCAGGCCCAATCGCCCTTGCCGGTGGTGGCGCCGCCAGCCGTTCGGAACCGGTCGAACGGATCATCGGCGAAGATGTCCGGGTTGAACGGCTGGTTCCACATCGGATTGGCGACGACAATGTCGTAGGTGCGGATCTTGCTGTCCGCCGTCTTGAACTTCGGATTGATCATCGTGTCGCCGCGCGCCATTTCGACGCTCATGTCGTGGATGATTGCATTCATCTGGGCGACGGCGTAGCTCTCGGCGGTCAGCTCCTGGCCGTAGAGCTTGAGGGGAACCTTGCTGGTGGGGTCGAGCTCGCGCGCGACGAGTTGGAGCTTCACGAGGAGCCCCGCCGAGCCGCAGGCATAGTCGTGGCATTCTTCGCCGGGCTTCGGGCGCATGATGTGCGCCATCAGGAATCCCACCTCGGTCGGCGTGAAGAACTCCCCGGCGCTCTGGCCCGAGCCTTCCGCGAACTTCCGCAGCAGATACTCGTAGGCGCGGCCGAGGAAATCAGGCTGCACGTCGGCGAGGCCGAGGCGATAGCGCGGATCGGAGAAGGTCTCGACCACCTCGCGCAGCTTGGCCGGATTGATGTCTCGCTCGCCGTTCCGCTCGGCGGCGAAGTCTACCACGTCGATGACACCGGACAGGGACGGGTTATGACGAACAACCGCGCGCACCGCCCTGGTCAGGTGCTCGCCAATGTCCCTCGGGCGCGTGGGGCGACCCTGTTCGTCGCTGGGCCATTCATAGGGTTGCCGGCCGCTGATCACCGCCCAGCGCGCTTCCGGCGGCAGGTAGAAGCGCAGGAGAGCGTGGTCCTCCTCCGCGATCTCCAGCGCCGTTTCGCGGTCGCCATATTCCTCCGCCAGCCGCGCGATCTCGTCGTCGAAGACATCTGACAGGCGCTTGAGGAAGAGGAGCGGCAGCAGGTAGTCCTTGAACTTGGCCGCGTCCTTCTCGCCGCGGATCGAGCAGGCCGCATCCCACAGCATCTGCTCCATGGATTTCGTGGAGGGCGTGGCGGAGCGCGTGCCGGTGCGGCGGCGGGTCACTTTCGCTGCCGCCTCGGTCGAATCCGCGCTAGACTCTTCCATGTCGACGCCAGCCTCGTTGGCAAGAGCGGCGATGGTCGCGCGCGCGGCTTTCTGCGGCATGTTGGCGCCGCCCTCCCAGCGGTTGACGGTCGCGAACGACACGCCGAGCCGCTCGGCGAGCTGCTCCTGCGTCAGGTTGAGGTTGGCGCGGATGGCGCGAAGGATGGAGGGGATGTCCTGTCTTTTTGTCATGTTTGCTATATCTGTTATATTTGATTTATCGTCAAGCCGGATCCGAATGCCCCCAGATCGGCGCATTGAGGCGGGACGAACGGGAGGAAACGGGAAAAGATGAGATTGGTTCGCCGAAAGTGCTTCATTTCATACCACCATGCTGATCAAGCGTGGGTTGATCAATTCTTGAATACCTTCGATCATGGTCGAAATCTCTTCATCGCGCGCGGGCTGGGGCAGACGATGGCGCAAGACATCATCGATAGCACGAATCCCGATTACGTCATGCGGCGCATCCGGGAACTATACATCTCGGACTCCACCGTCACCTTGGTGATGCTCGGCAGGTGCACATGGGCACGGCGCTATGTCGACTGGGAAATCCAGGCGTCCCTGCGAGCGCCACAAGGCGGATTACCCAACGGGCTGCTCGCCATCAAACTACCGACCTTTCCCGAGAACGGCATATTTCCCGAACGTCTAAACACAAACCTTCTGAGTCTCGAAAAGAAGAATGCGGGATATGACTGCTATGCTCGTTGGTTGTCGTATCCGCAATCTTCGGATGCGCTGTGGGCCGCGATTGAGGAGGCCTTTCAGCACCGCAGGACGCACGCTCGATGGATCGACAATCCCCGAGACCGCTTTGGCTACAACCGGCAATGTGGGTGAACCGATGGACACCATAGAACAATCGAATATCGACCTCTTGTCCGTCCGATTTCTGTCGGATTGGTCGCTCGCAATCCAAGTCAGTGTCTGGGTCGTCGGTGCGCTTCTGGTCCCGGTCGCGATCTATGCCATTTGGCGATGGATTTCCGGTGGATCGAGCTGGAAGGAATTCGAGATCGATCAGGCCGAGATTGGCACGGGCACCGGGAAACTCCGGCTCAAGCCCAATATGACCGATCGACAAGTCGCCTATGCGATCTGGGTGGAACTCAGCACACGGAAGATCGGCTTGCCCATCGATTTCGAGCATGACGTGATCGCCGAAATCTACAACAGCTGGCACGATTTCTTCGGCGTCACCCGGGAGCTCGTGAAATCAATCCCGGTCAACAAGGTACGCCACAAAAGCACGCAGAAGATCATCAAGCTGTCGATAGAAGTCCTGAACGAGGGGCTGCGACCCCATTTGACGACATGGCAGGCACGCTTTCGGCGGTGGTACGAGAACGAATTGGAAAAGAAGGACGGCGATCTGGTGATCGACCCGCAGGAAATACAACAAAAATTCCCAAAGTACGATGAGTTGAAGGCCGACATGGAGCAGGTCAATCGGCGCCTGATTAGCTATCGAGAAAACATGCGTCGCTTGGTCATGACGGAGTGAGAGGGTGATAGATCGGTAATCGGTCAACGTGACCTTCGCCCGAATTGGGCGGGGACAACATGATGGAGGAACTTCTCATGGCCGAAGAAACTCGAAACGTCTTCATTAGCCACGTCCACGAGGACGATGATGGCCTCGGGAAAATGAAGGAGCTCCTTGGAAAGAGGGGCTTCAATATACGGGATGGCTCCATCAACGCGGAGAAGCCGAATAACGCGACTAGCCCCGAGTACATCAAATCCCAAATTCTGGCCCCCCGCATTCAGTGGGCTGGGACCATGATCGTCTATATTTCCCCGGAGACCCGCAACAGCCCTTGGGTCAATTGGGAAATCGAATATGCGCACAGGCTCGGCAAGCGCATTGTCGGCGTTTGGGCGCATGGCGCCGCCCAGTGTGACGTTCCCGACGCCCTGGATCAGTATGCGGACGCTGTCGTCGGCTGGAATAGCGACCGCATCATCGATGCCATCACCGGCCATGTTAACGACTGGAGAACGCCAGAAGGGGATTTGCGGACGGACCGACCAATCACCCGCTATAGCTGCTGATGGAGATCGAAGCGTGAAGCTGCACTCGTATGTAGTCGCCCGGGACTTTGGCTTCGCGCCGAATCCGTTCTACGGCTTCTGCACTCTCGCCACGTGTAAACCGATCATCAGACGCATGGCTCAAATCGGCGACTGGGTGGTAGGAACTGGTTCCAAGACCCGTCGTCGTCACGGCCATATGGTGTTCGCGATGCGCGTGACGGAGACAATGACCTTTGACGAGTTCTGGGGCGATCCCCGATTCTTTCTCAAGAGGCCGAACTTGGCAGGAAGCAAGAAACAAGCTTTCGGCGACAATATCTATCATCGCGATCCAGTGTTAGGCGCTTGGTGCCAGGAAAATTCGCACCACAGCTACGCGGACGGGTGCGCAAACCAGAAGAATATTGCTAATGACACACAGACGGATCGCGTTCTCATAAGCGATGACTACATCTATTGGGGCGGTAGCGGGCCCGAAATTCCCGAACGCTTTCGCGGCAGTCGGGGCACGGATTTATGTGCCGGTCGAGGGCACAAGAACCGTTTCCCCGACCTGTTTGTTCAGGGGTTCATCGAATGGATCAGGTCTCAGGGCGAGCATGGATACGTCGGGACTCCACTTGACTGGGCGCTGTCCCCCTGATGCGGAAGCCATGGAGGCCCTCTCAGTGGAATAAAGGAAGCTGCGGGAGCCCGTTACCACTGCGAGAGTTCAAATCATAAATAGTGGTGAGCCCACTGATGAACTCCGCCTGGCCGCCATAGCTTGGGTGTCGCACCGCGGTCGCTTTCACGCCCATGCTTTGAAGAGCGCCGTGCGCATCGCGGCCGATGGCGACAATATTGTTTGGCTTCAGCTTTTCCAAGAGCCAAGCCAACAAGGGTTGACAGGCCTCCCGTTCCGACCGGGTGTGACTGCGGTTCGACATCGGATCACCCGGCTCATGTGGATGGAGCGGAAAGACGTTCCACAGAAAGATCGGGCGCTCGATCACTCGAAGCATGCGCCAAACAACCGTCGCAGTCCTCTCAGCGAGCGCAGGCCCTTTGGTGGCGCGCAAAAGCGGCGGCGTGCCGAAGAGTGCTGCATGAAATGACAAATGTACCTCGTCCGTCAAGGCAAGACCTGTCCGGCGCCCGCCTCGATACCCGAGGTCCCGAGCGATCCAGATTGAATCCACCCCCTTCGAAAGGGCGGCCTCAAGAACCAATTCAAGGTTGCGTCGACGAGTCGCCGGTGCGTCACCCTCGTCGCAGTCCGGGCATGTGTCGGCATAAGGATTGAAGGCATTATTGAATCGTAACGACGATAGGTGCTCTAAGAAGGCGAGAACCGGCGAGTTTCCAATCTCATTCATTTCGGTGCTCTAAAAGTGAGGGTGTGCTTGTTCAAATCGGCAATGACCGTGCCGCCACGGTGTTCCTGTAATTTTCTGAACACACGAAATCCTTCCAAAATCGCGCGCTCCCATTGCCAGAGTGGACGGTCCTCGACTTCATACCCCTTCACCAGTTCGCGGATAGCCTTCAGGAGTGAATAGTCAAGGGACTTGATGCTACGAAAATGATGATTCCGAAGGCCGTGGTTGAAAACCCATGTTGAAACGCCTTCCTCAATCAGGATGGCGCGTGCACCGTCCTCATTCTCATCGATCTTAGGACAGCTCTTGCGCTTGACCTTGAACAGGGCACGCATAACCGGGGACCAGCCGAGGATCGCCGCATATGCGAGGTGAAACACGTCGTGGAATCGATAGTCATCCGGCTCGAACCGATTGTCCGTCAACCGATCGCCGATGTTGATACCGTTGCATTGCTGAAAGACGTATTTCTTCCCATCAACGTCCTTCTCCTTGAACACCACTTTGATTCGGCGAGGCAGGCGTTCGTCTTCGTCAAAGCGCTCACTTTCGTCATAGAGGGCCCCCCACTTTCGTTCTAAGGGCCAGCGGCTGAACGCTTTCGCGATATTCCGGCATGCGGCTTCCTCGAGACTGACATCGGCATCATCGGCTGCTGCAATCAGCGCGCGGAAAATTTCTACGAGATTGGCAGAGAGTGCGTCCCGATTTAGTTTGAATTTCTTGTTGCTGAAATTCTCCATGAGCTGACCGACCTTTCCGGCCAGCGCCAGCAGCCGCCTTTCAACCCGCATTGTGGAGCGCGGCCCTGAAAATTCTGCCTTTGTTGTCTGGAGATCGACGAAGGTCGATGCCCCCTCGCGCCCGTGATATTCCCAGTTGGCAAGATCGGCAGGAACGAGCTTGGCTATCGCGGAAAGAGAGAGGTTCGCACGGAGGGCCGCATTGGCAAAATACCAAAGCACATCTCCGAACTCCTCGATGACGGCGTCACGGTAGGCGACATAGGAGTCCCTATCCCTCTGCTTCTTCTTTAGCTCGCTCAGAAGGCTGCCAACTTCACCAAACAGTCCGAGAAGCACGAACCCCAATCCGGCGACACCCGGCCGCTTGTTTTTGTCGGTTTTGGTGGTGAACTGTTGGTATTCGTCTAGGCTGACGGGCGTTTCGGCATCAGGAAACAGCCCAAGCTGTGAGCGAATAAGCCTGATTTCGTCGGCTGTCGCCAACTGATTTCCCCCATTCCCCTGAGCCGAACTCCCCCTTCGCCGCCTTGACGTAGCGATCACACCGATCCGCCAACGATGGTACAACCGTTAAGCGACGGAGGTAGAGAATCACAAATGGAGCAATTTGGGAACCCCTGATCAACCTGCATCAGCCTACAGATATCCCGCTGTGGACTTGAAGCCACGGCACAGTGCCGAGGGACGACAAATAAAGCTAAGCGAATGCCTCTCACGGGAAAGCTGGACCGTCACTCCGTTGCTTTCCTCCGCCTATTCCATTCCAGAATCGCAGCGTTCGAGAGCGGCTTCGAGGTGTCGGCAATCTCCTCCTGGTAGCGCCGCTCGGCCTCGAGGTCGTGGACGCGCTTCACGTCCTCGACGCTCGGCCCCTCGATGCGGCGCGGGGCTTTCTCGATCATCTTGGTGCCGAACCAGAAGCCGATGACGGAAAGCATGATGTACCAGAGCATCTCCGGCACGTTCTGGAGCGCCAGCATGGCAAGCGAAAAGGCCGGCGGGTCGATCACCGCCCAGACGAAGAGGGCGATGACGCCGAAGGTCATCAGCGGCCGCGGCAGGCGGTTGAGGCCGTCCACAAAGCTGTCCCACCATGTGCGGCGCTCGCGGTGCGAGAACTCGGCCTGGAAGCCGGTCTGCACGGCCATCTGCTCCTCGGCGGCGTAGCGGTCGCGGGCGGCACGGTCGCCGAAGACGGTCTCCACGAGGCGCTGCGCGCCGCCACCGGTGAGCATGGAAAGCAGTTTTCCGATCATGCCACGGACTCCTCGACGGGTTGTTTGAAGGATTCGGCGCGCTTCAACCAGCCGCGCAGGAACACCCTCTGCGCCGGGTCGGCGGCGACGAGGCGGCGGTAGAAGTTCGCCCGCTGGTCGGCGATGGCATTGGCGAGGAACGGACCCATCTGTTCTTGTGCCTCGGCCGCAGCCCGGCGCGTCTCGGGCCCGACCGTGCCGTCGACATCGACCCGCCAGCCGGCAAGCCCCAATATCTCCTGCAGGATGCGCACGGCGCGCCGCGGGCCGTGGTTGACGGCCATGTCGAACACCTGGTCCACGATCTCGTCCGGCAGCGTGTCGATGCGCGGGCCGGCGAGATAGCGGGCGGTATAAATCTCGCGCGCCGTTTCCTCGTCGAGCTGACGCACCTCGTCGATGCTCGCCGGCCGGCCGAGCCATTCCGAGAGCGTCGCCCGCGTGATCCCGAACTTGGTCGGCCCGCCGCGGTCGGCCGGGTGATGGACATAGCCGCCCTCGCGGGCGAGCACCTCGTCGAGCAGTTTCTCGATCCTTTCCATCAATTGCCTCCATTGAAGAGGTGAAGCTTCCAGGCGAGGCCGGCCAAGAGCAGGGCGAAGACGGCGGTGGTGACGAGCCGCACCATGGTCTGCCAAGCCGTGCGCTGCGCGAGACGCAGGGCGTGGAGGAGAGCCCTGAGATCGCGGATGTCCTCGCGCGCCTTGCCATTCTCGAGGCCGATCTCGGCCAGCGCCCGGGCGACGCCCTGCTCGACGGCGCGGGCGATCACCGCTTCGAGATGTTGATCGGTGTCGTTCATTTTCCGACCTCCTTGATCGGTTTCAAGCGGCATAGAACCGGATGCCGGACAGGCTGGTGAAGAACATGTTCGAGGCGGCCACCTCGACGTCACCATTGGCGTGGATGTTCCAGCGGCTGAGGCCCCCGGCCGAGTAGCCGGGGAAGATGAGATCGCTCTCCGGCCGGTAGCCGGCGAGCAGGGTGAAGATCACGCCATCTTCCGACGCCGTGCCGTTCTGGATGGCGCCCTCGATCGTCACGAGACCGGACTTGTCGATACGGTATCGCGGGTTTTGCCAGCTGCCCCCGAGGCCGATCCAGTTCATGTTGAGGGACGGGATCTGCCACGCGCCCGGGCTCAAGTCGGGTACGTCTTCCAGCCAGCCGGCGCCATCGAAGACCCAGGTCTTGCCGTCGGCCCGGTTGAAGGTCCGCCAGCCTGTGGCGGGCACATGGAACCGCCAGCCCGCGAACCACGCCGCGATGGCGCCGTCATGCCCCGCCCAAGCCCCCGTGGCGCCGGAGGCGACGAGATGGCGGTCGCCTTCGGCCGGGGCGGCGGGCGGTACGGTGCGGTCGGCGTCGAGCACCGAAGGCATGACCAGCACGTCGAGGCGGTTCAGGGCTTCGTTGTGGGTCACCTCCTTCTGGGCTTGGGATTGGACGATATAGGGCAGCGCGAGATTGGGAGACGGCATCAGAGAATTCCCTCCGTAGGCATTCCGCGCCCGACACGGGCGCTCAGTTGATGGACTCGGACACGAACCGACACCGGCACGGCGCCGAAATCGGCGATCTGGTCGGCGGCCAAATAGGTGACGGTGGACGTGGTCGCGGACAGGGTTCGCACCACGGTGTCCGCGGCATCGAGGATGTCGACCTCATAGGCCTCGGCTTCCTCGCCGAGCGGCGCATCGACGCCGTCGAGCCAGGAGGCATCGAGGCGGGTGCGGCGAATCCAGGTGACGACGAGGTCGTCGCCATCGCGGCGTCCGGCCAAATGCACCGGGGCATAGGGCCGCAAGGCCCGGCCGGTGTCGGTGAACTCGACGGACTCGGCGTCCGATACGAGTGTGCCGACCGAAGCCGCTTTGAAGTGGCGCGCGACGCCGATCTCCGAAGTCTCGACCACCGGCCGCAGAACGCCGCCGCCGATGAGAAACACGAAGCGCTCGCCCGTCTGATGCGTGGCGATCGCGCCCTCCGTGCCCTTCCTCCCGCGCAGGAATCCGGAGAGCCGATATTGGCCGGGTGCCGTCAACGTCGCGCTGGTGAACTGCACGATCTCCTCGCCGATCAGCGCCGCATTGGCGCCGTTCAGCACGTCCGCCTCCATGACCGAGGCGAGCGTGTCGCCCGGGTCCAGGAGGGCGACCGTGACACTCGCCTCCCGATCCCAATAGTCGGCCGGCCCTGGCGTCAGGGCATCGAGCGTCGTCCCGATCACCGCGCCGGTCGGCAAATCGAGGAAGGGATCGTAATTGATGCCGCCGTCGCGCGAGCGGAACAGGACCGCTCCGGCCCAGCCGGCGGACGCGCCGTTGCCGGCGACATAGAAACCGGCATCGTCGTCGGCGTCGCGCAGCATCGGAAGGTCGAGAAGATGGGCGACGGTCACGCCCGGCAGCAGGACCTTCTGGGCCGGCACGGCGGCTCCCGCGGCCAGCGCCCCCTTGGTCAGCACGCTCGACCCATCGGTCTCGCATTCGAGCAGGACGGTGCCCGGCGGGCGCAATTCCTTGCGCGTCACCCGCAGCAGTCGTTCCCGTCCCTCCTCGAGGCTGGTAACCAGTTTCATGCCCGGCTCGACATGGAGGTAGAGCATCGGCAATTGGAGTGTCACCGCATCGCGGCGCGCCCAGGCGATCGACAGCATGCGCTCGGCGATCGCCTTGGCCTCGGCCGCGCCGAGGATGAGCGGCAGGTCGACCGTGATGTCGGCCGTGGAGTTCAAGGTCGAGCGCCGCGCCCGCTGACTATTGGCCTGGAAGTCCCGCGCCGGGTCGAGATGCTGCACCGTCACCTGGCGCGGCAGCTCGAGGTCGGCGGTGCGCTTCGCCTCGAAGGTCCGCGGCCGGTCGGTACCGAAAGGATGAGCAGCCAGATGCCCGCCCGGCACCTTGGCGGTGGGCGTGCCGTCGACCGGGAAGACCTCGAGCACGCCCTCGATCTCGGCCATGTCGAAAAAGAAGGCCGATCGCAGGGGGTCGAGGGCCGAGCGCAGCGTCGTCGGACGGGCGATGGCGTAGCCCTGAAGGTCGATCCGCTCGGTGCGCGCGGCATCGAGGAACGGGATATCGGCGTCGGAAAACAGATCCTCGATCACGGTCGCGACCGTCGCCGTCTCGCCCTTCACCACCTCGAAGGTGAAGTTGGGGATGCGGTTGCCGAAGTCGCCCAGTTCCAGATGCTCGAAGACGATATAAGCCATGCCCCGGAAGGCCGGGGTGTCGGCCGGGCCCAAGGCCGCCTGGATGACGGGATCGGGAAGCTGGGTCTCCGAACCCGGATAGACCCGCAGGGCGGAGGCATGTTTCTGCACGCCCGCCTCGTCGCGAAAGAGCTTGCCGTCGGCCCAGATGCGGCGAACGGACGTGATCGGGCCTTTGCCGAGCGCGATGGCGCAGTCGACGTGCCAGGTGAAGGTGGTGGTCTTGGTCTTGCCGCCGCCGCCCTTGCCACCCTGCACCTTGGTGGTCTCGGTCTCGACCAGGCCCGACGACCAGATCAGATTGCCGGCGACCCGCACCGTGCCATAGAGGCGCGGCACCGGCTGGCCGTAGGTCGAGGCCTGGACCGAGAGGTCGTCGAGCCGCGGGCCCTCGGATTTGCTCACCGGGCCAAAGAGCGCCGCATCGATGCGCGAGCCGACCAGCGCGCCCGCGAAGGCGCCCAAGGGCCCCGCGAAGGCGGTGCCGACGGCGGTGAGGACGAGAGTGGCCATGTTCAGTGACCGGTGATCAGTGATCGGTGATCGGTGATCGGGAAACGGAAGGCGGCCACGATGCGGGACGCCCAGGAATCGTCGATGCGGTGCTCGACGACTTTCCGCGCCGGGGCGTAGGCGTGGATCATGCCGATATCCGTCCTGATCGCGAGATGCTGTGGCCGGCCGTCGATCAAGAGCAGCAGCACGTCGCCGAGTCCGGCTTCGGCGAGCGGGATCTCGGTAAGATGGGCACGGACCAGGCGCTCCATTTCCGTGTCGTCGGGCCGGTGGCCGTAGCCGGTGACGTCGATGCACATGAGGTCCAGCTCCCGAGCGACGCCAATGACGAGCCCGGCGCAGTCGACGCCGACGCCGCGGACACGGCCCTGGTGATGAAACGGCGTGCCGAGCCAGCGCCGTGCGGCAGTGACAATTTCATCTGCCATCATATGGTTCCGATCACTGATCACCGGTCACTGATTACTGGTCACGCTTTGGGATCCGGTATCCGCAGCATGGCGTCGGTTCCTGGGACATGGGGCTCGCCGCGGAAGTTGACGACGTTGGAGAACTTGTCCCGGCAGGTGGAGAGCCGCTTGTCGCAGCCGGGCCAGATGCGGAACGTGTCACCGACGGCGATGTCGCGGCCCATCGGTTCCCAGAGCTCGAGGCGGCCAAGGCTGTCGGCCGTCGGCGCGGTCCAGGTGCGGATTTCGGTCCTCCTGCCGGCATTGGCGCCCGTCAGCCACAGCAGCTCGCCATAGTCGAACCAGCCGTCCTCCTGGGCCAGATCGTTCGTAAAAAACACGCGGTTGTCGGAGACGGCGCCGAGCGTGCCATCGGTCACCGCCGACACCGTGGCGAAGATCTGGAATGCCTCGCGGTCGATGCCGCAGGGGGCCGAGAACAGGTCGACCCGGCATTCCGGCGAATAGCTGTCGATCACCGGCTGCTGGATGCGCTGGGCGAGGCCGCGGAGCTCGGCGGTGAAGGCGGCGTCGGACTGGCTGACGGTGCCGATGGTGCCGCGCCTGAGGATGGTCTTCGGGATGGTGATATCGGACCAGTCCACGAGGAACAGCTCGACCTCGGCATGGTCGTAAAGGCCGGCCAAGAGGTCGGTGGCGGTGATCTCGTCGGCGTCGATAGCGCCCAGCATCTCGGCATCGGCCGCCGCCATCTCGGTGTCGGAGGCGAGCGCCGAGGCGGTGAAGCCGTTGGCGGGCCGGTAGGTGACCCCGTCGACCTCAAGCGGCCGGTCGTGCGATGTGAACCCGAGGACCACCCCATCGGTGCGGGCGATCCGCCAGCAGGTGGCGAGATGGGTGAGGCCGGGATAGAGCTTCCAGGACTGCTTGTCGAACAGCCAGCCGTCGCGCATCACCTGCTCGCGCGACCAGACGAAGACCTCCGCCGGTCCTTGCGCGAAGGCCCGCCAGATCGCCTGGTCGATGTTGAACCAGGTCCAGCTGGTGGCAGCGAGCAGATTGAACCCGGCAAAATAATGGATGCGGTCCTTCGGGTAGCCGAGGATTGCGGTCGCCAGCCCCCAGGTTTTCCGGGAGAAGGCGAAGTCGCCCTCGATGACGCGGTCGTACTCCTCGATCTGGAGGATATCGAAGGCGGGAGATTTCCAGTCCTCGACCGGCAGGTTCAGCATCTTCAGAAGCGGCGCCCCCTCGCGCAGCAGTTGGGGCGAGAATAGGAGGATGTGCGACACCGCCGCAGGAAACACGGCGCGAATTTCGGCGACCAGCCAGGCGGTCGCGGCGCCCAGCCGGTCGCGGCACCATTGGATATAGGGCAGATGCTGCGCCGCCGGCTGGCCGAAGATGGTGGTGAGCTTGGGCTCGGGCACCGCCGCGCCGGTCGCCGTCGTGTAGGCCGCCATGGTGGTGGCGTCATAGATATGCGGCGCCTCGCTGCCGAAGCTGCCGTCCCACCACCAGGGCTCGCCGATCTGGAAGGCGGGCTCGCCGCCCGCGACCGCCACGCGGCCGAGCAAGTCGAGATAGACGGCGCGCAGATAGGCGAGCGCCGCCACCACCGTGGGCGCGATCAGCGACGAGGGCGGCTGCCAGCCGGTGAGCCCCGGATTGCCGGCGTGGTCGCGCTGCATCCAGGCCGCCGGCATGAAGCGGTTCAATATCTCGAAGGAGAGCGAGACGATGATCTTATAGCCCTTGGCGGTGAGCCGGGCGAACAGGTCGTCGATCCACTGTGCGGTGGGCGCGTTCAGGACCGGCTTTGCCGGATCGACGATGTAGCGCCCCTCGCCTTCGTCCCACGAAAGCGCGTGGAATTTGCTGATCCCCATGAAGAGCACATAGAAATCCCGATAGCCGAGCCGCCAGACCTGCTCGACGATGCGTTCGGGGGTCAGCGGCCAGGCATTGTCGAAGCCGTCGGCCATGCGCAGGGCGTGAGGGGCACGCGGCGCCAGTTCGACCGGTAGCGTACTGTTGGGGCCCGTGACGCTGATATTGGCGATCTCGACCATGGCCTCCTGCTCGCCGATCGGCTCGGCGTCCCTGGTCTCGACGAAGACCTCCGCCCCCGCCGCGACGGTGAAGCCGCCGACAGTCGCGAGCGGCTCGGCGACCGTCACCGTCTGCACCGGGCCGGTGGTCGACGAGGTGACGGTGAGGAACGGCTGCTCGGCGGCAAGGCCGAGGATGAAGATGCGGTCCCCCGGCTCGATCGGCCCCGCATCCCCGACATTGATGGTGAGGAAGGTCGCGCCAGCCGGCGCCTGGGCTGCCAGCGTGCAGTTGCCGCGCCCCGCCTGCTCCGGCTGCAGCGAGAAGAACAGCCGCTTCACGTCATGCCAGGGAACCAGCGTGCCAGCGAAGAAGCCGGATTTGGTGGTCTCGTCCAAGACCACCCGGATATGGCAATCGTCGGGCGTGCCGGCGGTTGCATAGTTCCATATCCGCACGAAATGGGTGGGCCCGGCATAGGTCTCGACGGTGAGCGTCACCGACTGCAGCCGGTCCATCGAACGGATGCCCGCCGACAGCCAGTCGAACTCGAAGACGATGCCCCGATAATCCTTGCGCCGCGGCCAGGCATAGAGCCCGTGGTCGATCGTATCCTCGGTCGGCCAGATCAGCCCCATGAGGTCGCGGTTGGTGCGGAAGGTCGCCATCACCCGCAGAGCATCGGGCCCGGTGGTCACCACCGTCGCCATCATCGGAAGCGGAAAATCGACATGCCACCAGGCCGGCTCGAAGCGGCGGATCGTGCCTGTGGCTCCGGGCTTCGGATAGGGGATCAATTTGCTCATTCACGGATCTCAACGATCGGAATCTCGGAGAGCTGCATCATGTTGGGCACGGGGGCCGTGGCCTCCAGCCGGTCGATGTCGAAGCGGGCGGGCACGTCGAACTCGTAGCCCGCCGTCACCACCACGCCGGCAGGCGGCGGCAGGTCAAAGGTGACGATGCCGGTGGCGATATCGACACTCCAGCCTGCCGCCTGCTCGATGCCGCCGAGCGCGATCCGGACCGTCCCCGCGACCGGCCGGGTGATCCGGCGGACATGATCGATCCCGCCCGACGTGTAAGTCTTCACGAGCGCAAAGAACTGCTCGGCGCCGTCGCCGCTGCCGATCGCCTGATCGGTCGGCGTCACCGGCGCCTTCAAGGTCCCCGACTTCCAGTCCGACCAGTCGCGGAAGCGGAAGCCCCGCGCCCGCCCGGCCCGGGCGTAGAAGAAGGCGAGCAGCGTCTCATAGTCGGCGACACTGCGCACCCCGGGGGCCACGTTGAAGCGCAGCCGGGCGCCGGCCCAGTTGCGGTTGCGGGCCTCGAAGCCCGAGGCGAACTCGGTGACCTCGGTCGAGAACTCGGGCCCCGCGGTCGAGCCCATGCTTAGCCCGAGCGGAAAGCGGATGTCGTCGAAGTCGGTCATCGGTGATCAGTCATTCCGGATCAAAGACCCCGCCGTCCGGCGCTCACCATGCGGGCGAGGTTTGCTGCGGCCTGGGCGGCGGAGCGGCGGACCTCGGCGGCGTTCGAGACCGGACCGTTGAAGTTGATCACCACGCTCGGTATCCCCGCCTCCCGCGCCGAGAGACGTTCGCCCAGCATCGCCATTTGCGCCGGCGTCAGCACCGCCTCGCCGCGGTGCAGGATCGCCGGCACCTCGTCGGGGCCGACGACCCCGCCTCGGGCAAAGTGGGGTGCGCCGATGAAGGCGTCCGTGGGCACCAGGCGCGCGGGACCGGTGTCGCGACCGACCACGCCGCCGGCATGGAAGAGGCCGGCGAAGAGTCCGCCGCCCCCTCCCGTGCCGCCACCGATGGCGCCCAGAAGCGGCGCGATGATCGCCTGCCGGATGGCGATGCGGGCGATATCGGCGATGATCGCGCGGGCGAAGTCGCCGAACTGGAGCTTGCCGGTGGTGACGAAGGAGACCAGCGCGTCCTCCATGCCGGCGAACAGGTTGCGGGTCACCGTCTCGGCCGCGGCGGCGGCATCGGTCGCCCGGTCCGCGATGTCACGAACGGCGCGGTCGACGCCGTCGCCGAAGTCGCGGCTCTCCGCCAGCATCCGATCGCGGGCGTCGGCGAACGCCGTATCGGCCTCGCCCAGCGCGCGGTTGAAGCTGTCCTGGTCGATGGCACCGGCCTGGAGCAGCATATTGAGCCGCTCGAGGGTGGCGGCATAGTCCTCCGCCGGCGTCCGGGTCGCCGCGATGATGCGGGCACCCTCCTGGCGCAGCCGGTCCTCGGCGCGCATCGCCTCGGCCAGCGCCTCGCGCGCCGCCTTCTCATCGAACAGCGCGCCCGCGAGCCGCTCGACCTCTGCCCGCTGGGCGTCGGTAGCGCCGTCGGAGAGACGCGAGAGGGCCTGGTCGATGAAGGCCGCGCGTTCGTCGGCAAGGCCGGCAAGCTGGCCCGCCAGGTCATCGACGACCTTCATATTGGCCTCGGCGACGCGGCGGGCGGCCTCCTGGGCCGGGCGCTCGATCGCTTCGATCCGCCGCCGCGCCAGTTCCTCGGCATTGCCGAGGGCCGCGTCGACGTCGACGGCGTTGCCGCCATCGGGCGCCCGCAGCGCCTCAAGTTTCTTTTTCGTCTCGTCGAGTTCGCGGTTGACCTTGGCGATGCGCTCGGCGGGGTCGGTCGCGAGCTGATCGAGGGCGCGGTCGATGCTCCCGCGCTGGGTACTGAGCAGTTCGCCCAAGCGCTCGGATTCCGCCGCCCGCCGGCCTCCTTCGGCGCGGCGCTGCTCCTCGGAAAAGACCTGGGACTCCTGCCGCGCCCGGGCAATCAGGGCGTCAACCTCGGCCCGCAACTGCTCGACCCGCAGCTCGGCGAGCTGGACCACGGCCCGCCCGCGGCCCTGATCCTGGAACCGCGCCAGCTTGTCCTCGGCTTCGATCAACGCCTTGTTGGCCTCGACGATCTGGACGGAGATCGGGTCCTCCTCGAACAGCGTCGCCAGACCCTCGAGTGAGCGCGCGAGCAGGTTCAACGACGTTTCCGCCGTGCCCGACACCGCCGGCGTGCGGCCGATCGATTCGAGGAGATTGCCCCAGGCATCCGAGAGCCGGTTGGCGGCCCCGGTGAGGCCGCCGGCCTCCGCCGCACCGGCGCCGCCGACCTGTTGTTCCAGCGCATCGAGGATGACCTTCTGGGCTTCGGCCGTCCGCCCGGTCTCGACCAGGGACTCGATCAATTCCTTCTGCGATGCCGTAAACGACACGCCGACCCGGCGGAGCGCCGAGATGCCCTGGACCGGCTCTTCGAGCGCCTTGCCGAGCTGGGTGGCCGACGAGCGCAGGTCCTGACCGAACACCGCCGAGAGGTCCTGGGCCAGCCGGATGGCGCGGGTGAAGGTCGCGCCCGCGACCGAGCGGAAGGTGGCGAGCACCGCGGCCGCGTCCTGCACCGCTTCGGCAGAGGCTAGCGTCGAGCGCTCCATCTCGTCGGCAAAGCCGGCGATGTCGCGCGCGGTCAAGCCGGAGGCAAAACCCGTGGCCCGCAGCACCGCCTCGAGGCGGCGGTACGACCGCTCGGCCTCGGCGGCTTCGGCGATGCCGCGTGCGAGCACGAGCCCGACGCCGGCGAGCGCCGCCCCGGCCGCCAGCCCCGCCG
>NZ_BMOV01000005.1 GCF_014647255.1 Iodidimonas muriae | reverse complement strand
TCCTTTGCCATGGTGAATCACGTATTACAACAAATGGGAATCCCCGAATTTAATAGGTCCTGACCCTAGCCTTATTTTTCGATTTCTTGCTGCGCCTTGATAATCGGGCGCAGCACTTGCGCCAGAATATGTGCAAACCGCTCCTGTCCGGCCTGATCGCCAATCAGGTCCTGACGCAATTCGATGGTGGCCTGCATCAATCCATGCGCTTCGCCATGGCGGTGCATGCTGTAATAAAGCTCGGCCCCGGAATAGGGCTCATTGTCCCCCACATTCAGGCCCCATTCCTGCGCCAAAGGCCCGCGCATAGAGCGATATAGGCGATCGTCACCGGCATATAGGAACCCGATCTCCCAAGGGCGGGCGATCCCATTCATCACCGGCGTAAAGCTATGAAGGCCGATGACCACCGGCTTTTGCCCTGCAGCCATCATGGCGGCAAGCTGCTCTTCACATGCGCGATGATAGGGATGGAAATAAGCGTCCAAACGGGCCGTGCGCTGCGCTGCGCTCAGCCCTTGATTGCCGGGAATATCCACCCCGTCGCTGGTCTGCGGGATCGGATTTTGGGTGTGGGGATCGCGGTTTGGATCCACCACCAAGCGTGAGACATTGGCCAAAATGGCAGGGGCATCCAGCAAATGGGACAGCCTTTCACTGACAGCCGCTGCACCAATATCCACGGCGATATGGCAATCCAGATAATCAGGATCGAGCCCCAGTCCATCCAAGGCAGGTGGGATATGGTTGCTGGCATGATCGCAAAGAATGAGCGCACCGCCCGACCCTTCGGGGCGAAAACAGGTGGGAAGGACAGGATCGAGGATTTTCATCGTAAAAATGCACCTTCTGCAAGATTAAGGCTGGACGCGAGCGCACGGATATATAAGCCTATAGCTTCACATCCTTTATCAGTCACCTGACAAGCACGAGACCCCATGTCATCGAGCACATCCCCTTTGTTATCGCGCAGCCTTCGCCGGACGCGCATTATCGCCACCGTTGGCCCCGCAAGCTCCAGCCCCGAAATGTTGGAAAAACTCTGGAAAACCGGAGTTGATGTTTTCCGACTCAATATGAGCCACGGCGATCATGCCGATAAGGCCGATATTGTAACGCGCATCAGAGCCATCGAAAAAAAGATCGGGCGGCCGATCGCCATCATGGCAGACCTTCAAGGCCCCAAGCTGCGGATTGCCACCTTTGCAAACGATGCCATCACCTTGAAAAAAGGCCAGACATTCCAGTTGGATCTGGAAAACACACCCGGCGACGACAGCCGCGTCTATCTGCCCCATTCCGAGATTATCGAGGTATTGCAGCCCGGCATGCAGGTGTTGCTGGATGATGGCAAGATCCGGCTTGAAGTGACGGAACGCACCGAAAATGGCGTTGTCACCCGCGTCAAGGTGGGCGGGCCATTGTCTAATCGCAAGGGCGTGAATGTGCCCGATGCCGTTCTGCCCATGGCGGCGCTCACCCCCAAAGACCTGCGGGATCTGGAATTCGCGCTGGACCAGAATGTGGACTGGGTCGCTCTTTCTTTTGTGCAACGCCCCGAAGATGTGGCCGAAGCGAAAAAACTGGTGGCGGGCCGGGCCGGTGTTCTGGCCAAGATCGAAAAGCCAAGCGCCGTTGAACGTATTGATGCCATTGTGGAACTGGCCGATGCGGTGATGGTGGCCCGTGGCGATCTGGGCGTTGAATTGCCGGTCGAAGATGTGCCCGCGGCCCAGCGCCAGATCATCCGTGCAGCCCGTGAAATGGGCAAGCCGGTGGTGGTGGCCACCCAAATGCTGGAATCCATGATCAAATCACCGGTCCCCACCCGCGCCGAGGTGTCTGACGTTGCCAATGCGGTGCATGAAGGGGCCGATGCCATCATGCTATCGGCCGAATCGGCGGTGGGCGATTATCCCCTGGAAGCCGTCAGCGTGATGAGCCGCGTTTCCATCAAGGAAGAAGGCGACCGCTCTCTCCAGCGCTCTGCCGCTCAATCCTTTACCCCCCATGCCACAGCGGAAGATGCCATTTCCGCCGCCGCCCGACAGGTGAGCGAAACCGTGGGGGCAAAAGCCATTGTTACCTTCACCACATCCGGGGCCACCGCCTTGCGCGCCGCCCGCGAACGGCCTTCGGTTCCCATCATGGTGCTTACCCCCAACACACAGGTGGCGCGTCGCCTGTGCATTGTTTGGGGGCTATATGCGGTAAAAACCAAGGATGTGGAAAGCTTTGAAGAAATGTACGAAAAGGCCAAACGCATGGCCTTGCGGCACAAATTCGTAAAGGGTGGCGATCGCATTGCGGTGACCGCAGGTGTGCCTTTTGGCACGCCCGGTGCCACCAATGTGCTGCATCTGGCGTGGATTTCCGGCGAAGAACTGAAAGGCTGGGATTAATCAACATAGCGGAGCGCCATCGGCACAAATCCGGTGTCCTCCGCACGCCACGCCCGGCTTGTGCAGCCCTTGTCATCAAGGGCGGTGATAAGCCAGATCCAGCCCAAATAGCTGGCCTGTGCAAAGTCTTCGGCGGAAGGCACGGGCTGGCCATAGGGGTGGGAATGGAACACGCCTACAATCTGTTCCCCTGTGCCACGCAGATCCCGTTGAAGGCCTAGATGCACCCGCGCATCCAGTTCGAACCGATCCGGATCGCGGGCAAGATTGGGGGCCTCGACCGCCCGGCTGATGGTGTTTTCATGCCCCACCAAAAGGCCGCAACATTCCTTCGGCAAAGCCCGTCGGGCCGCTGTCTCGATCACAGTTTTGGCTATCGCGCTCAAAAGAACGGTCATAAGCGGCGGGACAGATGGCCCCCATCCAAAGAAGCGGACAGGCCCGCCGCCACAGCAGCCGCCTGATCGCCGCTTTCCCCGCCCACCGACATCTTGTAAAGAATGGTGCCAAGCAGGCCAAGAAAAGCCAACAGCATCAAAAAGCCGACCGCCCCCATGACAAGGATCGCCGTGCGGTGGCGGCCCAAACGATCGAGACGGCTTTGATGGTTCGGGTTTTCGTCCAGATTTTGCGCCGTCATAGTCTTTGTTTCCGCCGTTATAAGGGTCTTTCAAGACACCATGTCATCCAGTTTCGAAATGGTCGCCAGCACCGATAACACACCCAACCGGTTGGATCGCTGGTTATCGATCCAGCTATCTGGCCAGAATCATGACCTGTCGCGGTCGCGGGTGAAAGCCCTGATCGAAGCCGGACATGCCACAATCAACGACCAGACGATAAGGAACGCCTCCGCAGCCGTCAAACCGGGGGACCATATTTGCCTTCACATTCCCGCCGCCGAGGCCGCCGAACCGGAAAGCCAGGACATTCCCCTTGTCGTCGCCTATGAAGATGACGCCCTGATCGTGGTGGACAAGCCCGCCGGCATGGTGGTGCATCCGGCCCCCGGCGCCCCCAATGGTACCCTTGTAAACGCCTTGTTGCACCATTGCGGCGACAGTCTTTCGGGCATTGGCGGCGTCCGCCGGCCGGGCATCGTGCACCGCATCGACAAAGACACCAGCGGCCTGTTGGTGGTGGCAAAAAGCGATGCAGCCCACCATGGATTGGCAACCCAATTCGCCGATCACAGCCTGCACCGCCGCTATATTGCCTTTACCCGTGGGCATCCCAATCCCGCTGAAGGCCGGGTAGAAGGCAATATCGGACGTCATCCGGTGAACCGCAAGAAAATGGCCGTGGTGGAACAAGGCGGAAAACATGCGGTGACCCATTATCATACGCAGACCGCTTATTGGTCGGCACAGGGTACCCCCATTGCAGCAAAAATCATCTGCCAGCTTGAAACGGGCCGCACCCATCAGGTCCGGGTTCATATGGCGCATAAGGGAACAGCGCTGATCGGCGATCCGCTTTATGCCCGTGCGGCACGTCTGCCATCGAAAACCCCGCAAGCGCTTGCCCATGCCGTGAGCGGATTGGGGCGCCAAGCCCTTCATGCCGCGGAATTAGGATTTATTCACCCGATCACAGGCGAATTCTTGAAATTCTCCAGCGCCTTACCATATGACTTGAAACATCTTGAGGATCTTTTGGAACGTCATGGCCAAACCTGACGTTCTTTTCCTGTATAATAATGACTGGCCGACGCTCGCTTATAAAAAAAGCGCGGCGAGCGGCCAAACGAGGGAATCCGTGAAGGGTTAACGTCACGTCCCTCGTATAAATGAGAGAGGAGCGCTTAACATGGCAAATATCAATCTTCCCAGTCTCTCACCCGAAGGCAGCTTGACCCGGTATCTGCAGGAAATTCGCAAATTTCCCATGCTAGAGCCGGACGAAGAATTCATGCTGGCCAAAGCGTGGGTAGAACATGAAGATTCCGAAGCCGCCCATCGCATGGTGACCAGCCATTTGCGTTTGGTGGCCAAAATTGCCATGGGCTATCGCGGTTATGGATTGCCGGTTGCCGAGCTGATCTCCGAAGGCAATGTGGGCATGATGCAAGCGGTGAAGCGGTTCGACCCCGATAAGGGTTTCCGGCTTGCCACCTATGCCATGTGGTGGATTCGCGCAGCCATTCAGGAATATATCCTGCGGTCATGGTCTTTGGTGAAAATCGGCACCACAGCGGCGCAAAAAAAGCTGTTCTTCAATCTGCGCCGTATGAAGGGCCAGATCCAGGCCATGGATGAAGGGGATATGCGCCCCGAACAGGTAGAACATATCGCCACCAAATTGGGGGTCACCGAAACCGAGGTGATCTCCATGAACCGGCGCATGTCGGCGGGCGACCATTCCCTGAATGCCCCCATGCGTGCCGACGGGGATGGCGAATGGCAAGATTGGCTGGTGGATGAGACCCCGGATCAGGAAAGCCTTGTTGCGGAAAACGAGGAACTGACCCAGCGCCGCGATATGCTGGCCGAAGCCATGACCACGCTGAACGAGCGTGAACGCCATATCCTGACGGAGCGACGGCTAAAGGACAATCCAAAGACTTTGGAAGACCTGTCCAAGGTTTATGATATCAGCCGCGAACGGGTGCGCCAGATCGAAGTGCGGGCCTTCGAGAAGCTGCAAAAAGCCATGCGCAATGCCGCTATCCAGAAATATGGGGCCGGCATTCTGGAAGACGCCAGCAATTAACCTCTTCGCCGTTCCTCCCCAAGGGCAGCGCTTTTATCCAACAAAGCCTTTTTGCACTATTTTCGCGTGCAGTAAAAAAAAGCCGGGCAGTTCTTCTGTCCGGCATTAGATTGCCATTTGATCGTCATCGATCACTGGGCCGAAGCTGCGGGCTTTTGTTCTTTGGGGGCGCGTCTGGCGGAAGACACGCCTTCCCCCCATTCCTTGATCAGGGCCTCGCGCTGCTTTTCCAATTTATAAGCGCGGTCACTATTGAGATATTGCTGGATACCGGCCGCCAAAACCGGACACACCCACAAGACCGCGGCCCCCGCACCCGCAGCCCCCAGCATAACCGTCCATGCCATTACATCACCAACAATGCGCATCAGATTGGCAAAGCTGGGGCCTTGCTCCCACATCTGCACCATATAAGGCAGCACTCCGGCCAGATTAAAGGCGAACATGGCGCTGAGGCGCGTTGATTTTTCCGGCGCAATATCGACAAACAAAATCACGAAGGTAGGCATCAATCCCAAGATCGCCAAAGCGGCAATGGGCGGTGCCACAAACAACATGGTGGCCAAAACCGCATAAACCAGCAAGCGGCCTGTGCCCCCTGCTTTCTTCTGGTTACGATCCGACTTTTTCCTGGACTTTTGAGCCGACATCCCTGCCTTCCCGGCATCTTTGGGCGATGTCTTTTCTTTGGCTTTGGTGGGTTTTTGCGCCATTCAGCCTGCCCCCATCGTCAAGACGATCATGGTGACCATCAACACAAGCCAACCCATGGCCGAAGCGGCCCGGAACCCTGCCAGCCGGGCATTTGGCTCCGACGGATGCACCGGACGGCGCATTTTCCGGATCATCTGTTCCAAAACAGACACCTTCCGCTGCGCTTCCAGAAATTCCTGATGATCCAGATATTTCAAGTGTTCAAGATCGATCGCCCGCGCAATATCGGGCAGGTTTCCCAAATCACCAAGCTCATCCAACCGTGCCATTATTGTGCGTTTGCGGGACCGGCTTTTGACATCCCCCAATAAGGCTTTCAGGCTTTTTACAAGATGGTTGCTTAAATTTTTTAACGGCCCAAGATCCAGCTTTTGCTGCAAAAAAGCCAATAATTTGGTCACCGCCGTCATCAGCCGCGCGGGGCTTTTGCGATGTTTGATAAGGGCTTCCACAAAGGGCTCGGCCCCTTCGACCCGGCTACAAAACATGGCCAGAACATGATCATCAAGCAAGGGAGACAATTCCGAGCTTTTATCAACAATACGGTCCAAAGCCTTCAACAATTGCTGGGGCGACGTGATCCAGAGATCTTTCAGGGCCGGGCTCAGGCACTGCAATGTGGGATTCAGATCATAAAGTGCGCAAAGCAGCCCCATCGGCCCCTTGGTTCGACGCATAAGTTGAACCGTGTGGCTATGCAATTGATGCTGTTTGCTCACAACCGGATTGCGGTCGAGGATGATATCAAGAATGGCGGGCAAGACATTGCTGTCAAACAGATGCAGCAAAATATCTTGCTCCATGTCGTCGTCTTTATTGAAAATTTCCACCATGGCCGGGCCAAGGCCATCGATGGTGGTGGAAATCCCGTTATAACGCAGCGGCCCCAAAGGATCGAGATGCGCTGTCACTCGCGCCACAAGGGCATGGTCTCCGTGCCGTTCGCTGGAAAGATCCCCATCCTTTTTCACATTGATCAGCCGTTCCAGCCGTTCACTGAACAGCTCTGTGGTGATCATATTTTGCACCCAGGACGGAAAATCCACCTGACGCAAGAAATGCGCGGCATCCAAAGGATGTTGGGAAAATTCATGCGCCAACATCCGCCGGTCGGAGAATGTGGCCTGCCGGAAAATAACCGGCCGGGCAAAGGTCCAAAGAACATTCACCGAGCGCCGGTTGGGAACCGACGACTCCAGCCATAAGTTCAGTTCCTTGAGCGTCCAGCGCTCGCCTTCATCATCATTCAGCAGCCCCCGCAACAGCGTGCCTGTGACGCCGGGCACTTCCGTGCCTGCGCTATGCGCCCAGAACGACCCCTGCGCCATCCGTGCCGCATGCAAGGCATTGGGGTCTTTTGCGGGTTTTTTATTCACCCCCAGATGGCACGCAAGCAACGTGGCACCCAAAGCGAACATATCCGCTTCCGGCGTGGCCTCCCCGCGCCCGAAAGGCATTGCCAAGGCCCGTTCCAATGGCTCGAAATGTGCGGGCTGCCCGGCAGCAGGGGGACAACTGAAACATTCGCCCAGAACCACGCCATCAAGGGCGGGGCTTTTGAAAAAAATGGTTTCGGGGCGGATAGAGCGATGAACGATGCCGCGGCTATGCAGCCCCGCCAAAGCCTGAACGATCCCCGGAACGATCAGCTTGCGCAATTTATGCCCGCTAATGGGGTGTTGAGCGGCAATCTCGGCCAGGGATGGCCCCGTGGGGGCCTGAACCAATGACACCAAATGCCGCGGCCCACCCTCCTTCACGCGGATCACCGACGAGCGCACCGGATTGAGCATGCTGATGATCGGTGCCTCGATCAATTCAGCAAGAACATCCCCGCGATGGGTGCTGCCCTGATGATGCACCAACGCATAAAGTTCTGCGGGGCCCTCTTTAAGATCCGTTACCTCATAGGCATCGGCACATGGGCTGTTCAAATGCACCAGCGGCTTTGCCAGTTCGATCCGGTATCGCCCATTCAACAGGCCGGGAACGACAGACCTTGGGGGAGATTTGTCCCCTTTTTTCGGAGAGTCTGCATCAGCCATTATGCGAAAACCATTCGTAAACCACTTTACAGACAGTTAATGGCAAGGCCCGTTAAATACATGTTAAAATCTTAGTATATTTCCCCGCCCCAACGCATTACGAGGCCGGATATATTCCGGCCTCGTAATGATAACCCCAATGCGGGAAACCCTGTTTCCTGCTTTTGAAAACTTTGCCTCTTATTGAAAGGGATCGCGCATCAAAATGGTGTCTTCACGTTCCGGGCTTGTGGACAGCATGGCCACCGGTGCGCCGATCAGCTCTTCAATGCGGCGTGCATATTTCACCGCTGTGGCAGGCAGATCACCCCAGCTTCGCGCCCCTTCCGTGCTTTGCGACCAGCCTTCAAGGGTTTCATAAACCGGCTCCACGGCAGCCTGCCCTTCCATATCGGAGGGCAGATAATCCACCAGTTCACCATTCAACCGGTAGCCGACACAGATTTTGACTGTCTCCAGCCCATCCAGAACATCCAGCTTGGTCAAGGCAATACCGTCAATGCCACCGATTTGCACCGCTTGGCGCACCATCACCGCATCGAACCAGCCACAGCGACGCGACCGGCCGGTGACCGTGCCGAATTCCCGGCCCCGCTCGCCCAAATGGCGGCCAATTTCGTCTTCCAGTTCCGTGGGAAACGGCCCGGAGCCAACGCGAGTGGTATAGGCCTTGGTGATCCCCAGAACATAATCCAAAGCCCCCGGTCCCACGCCTGCACCGCCAGCCGCTTGCCCTGCTACCGTGTTTGAAGAAGTGACAAAAGGATAGGTGCCGTGATCCACATCCAGCATCTGGCCTTGCGCCCCTTCAAACAAAATACGTTTGCCTGCCGCGCGGGCCTTGGCCAAGGTCCGCCAGACAGGAGCCTTATAGGGCAGCACATCGGCGGCAATCGCCATCAGGTCGGCCACGATGGCGTCTTTATCAATGCTTTTAGCCCCCAATCCGGCACGAAGGGCATTATGATGTGTCAACAGCCCGTCAAGGCGTGATTCAACAGCCGCCTTATCGGCCAGATCACAAATGCGCACCGCACGACGGCCCACCTTATCTTCATAGGCCGGACCAATGCCGCGCCTTGTGGTCCCAATTTTCACGCCCGACGTTGCATCTTCGCGCAAGGCATCCAGTTCCCGATGGAATGGCAAAATCAGCGTGGCATTTTCCGCAATCTGCAGATTCGCCGGGCTGATATCCACCCCCTGATCGCGCAGGCGGGCAATTTCATCGCACAAGGCCCATGGGTCGATCACCACGCCATTGCCGATCACCGAAATCTTGCCTTTGCGCACAATACCGCTGGGCAAGAGCGACAATTTATAAACAGCGCCGTCCACCACCAGCGTATGGCCCGCATTATGGCCGCCTTGGAAACGCACCACCACATCGGCCCGTTCGCTCAGCCAATCAACGATTTTTCCTTTGCCTTCATCGCCCCATTGCGAGCCGGTCACCACCACATTGGCCATTGGCCTTCACTCCTCACTTGCTTCATCGTCCGCTGTCAAAGACAGCGCAACGCCATGTTCATAAAGATGCGTACATCCTTCAGCCCGGGCCGCCGCCGCCGGATCGCTTACGGATACCAGCCCATATACCGTACGCCAGCCAATGGAGCGCAGGCGTCTGGCTTCTTCTTGCCCGGTGCCGAAAGGCAGATAAATGCGGGGATGTTCAACGGGAACCGGCACAGCACGCAGCAAGCTATCCAGATACATGGAAAACCCGACGGCACTTTCCTGCCCGCCATCGGGACATGCCACCTGATAGCGCCCGCCCCGGCCCAATTCACCAGAGACATGGGGGGCGAAAAACGCAAATCCGACGCCCGTATGGAATTCAAACCCGCGACATTCGCCGGGATCAATGGTAATTTTCAGATCCGGAACACGTTCTTTCAAGGCCCGCGCCAATGTTACCAGCGTATCGCGAATCCGGGCGGCCTGGCCATCAAGGGACACGCGTTCCAATTTCGGCAAGGCACTATCCAAAGACCCTGCCGCCTGCATCAAGCCGGTCAGAATGTCCCGAACCGTTTTATCAAATCCGGCCAGCGCAGCGATATCCTTGGCATCCAAAGCCCGACGGGCCGCCTCTGTGGTAGATAAATCCAACGCAAGCTGGCGGGCAAGACTTGGCACCAAAGTGGGGGACACCAGATCCACCGATAGTCCCTTGATGCCAAGATCCGTCAATGCTTCGGCGGCCAGCGCGATAACTTCCAGATCCGCCTCCAAAGCATCGGAGCCGATAAGCTCGACCCCTGCTTGCCGGAATTGCCGCGCCGGACGCAATTGGGTGCCGCGCACCCGCAAGACATGGCCGGCATAAGAAAGCCGTAAGGGACGCCCCTGCCCCGCCATCCGCGAGGTGGCGATTCGCGCCACTTGCAAGGTCATATCCGAGCGCACGGCCATCATTTTTTGGCTGACAGGGTCCAGCAAACGGAACATGGATTGGGAACGGGACTGGGATTGCCCCTGTCCCTGTCCTTGTCCCTGTCCCGATGCCGTTATCAGGCTGTCTTCAAATTCCACCAAAGGCGGAGCCACCCGACGATAGCCACGCCCGGCCGCCACCGACATCAACCGATCCACCATATGTGCTTCATGCTCTGCCCAAGGTGGCAGATCATCGCGCAGCCCTTCAGGCAGCAGCGCACGTTGGAATGGGCCGGGCGCAGTCATGGCTTTCACCTCTTCCTCGATAGTGGCAGACGCCAAAGGCGCAAGCGGCGGTCAGAAACTCAAATGCGTTACCTGCTGGACATAATCCAAGCCGGCCACCGCGTCGAGTACCTCTTGCTCAATCGGCTGATCTACAGCGATCAAGGCCACTGCATAACCGCCCTTGACGGATCGGCCAAGATTGAAGGTGGCAATATTGAGATCATATTTCCCCAAAGCCGCCCCCAAGGCCCCCACAAAGCCGGGCCGGTCATCATTGATGATATACAGCATATGATCGGACAGTTCGGCTTCCAAAGGCACGCCATGCACTTCGACGATCCGTGGGGCGCGGTTGGCAAACAACGTTCCGGCAACGGTTCGGGTTTGGGTTTCCGTGGTGACGGTCAGGCGGATCAGTGTGTGATAATCGCCTTCGCGCTCATGCAGCACTTCCGATACGTCGATATCACGTTCACGGGCAATCACCGGCGCATTGACCATATTCACCGATTCCAGATTGGGCTTCAAAAGCCCCTCCAGAACCACCGCCGTCAAAGGTTTGGTGTTCAGGCCCGCCACATGACCTTCATATTCAATGCTGACAGCGCGAATCCCTGAACGTGTCAGCTGCCCGGCGAATCCGCCAATCTGGCGGGCCAAGGCCATATAAGGCTTCAAGCGCGGGGCTTCTTCCGCGGTCATGGACGGCATATTCAGGGCATTGGTCACCCCACCGGTGAGCAAGAAATCAGCCATCTGCTCGGCCACCTGAATGGCCACATTCACTTGCGCTTCACTGGTGGATGCCCCCAAATGCGGCGTGGCCACCAGATTGGGATGCCCGAAAAGCGGGCTTTCTTTGGCCGGTTCCGTTGCAAACACATCCAAAGCCGCACCCGCCACCTTGCCCGTGTCCAGCGCCACCTTCAGCGCGGCTTCATCCACAAGACCGCCACGGGCGCAATTGATCAGGCGCACGCCGGGTTTCATCAGGCCAAAGGCCCGCTCGCCAATGATATTGCGCGTTTTGTCCGTCAGCGGTGTATGCAGCGAGATAAAATCGGCACGGCGCATCAGATCATCCAGTTCCACCTTGGTGACGCCGATTTCCTGTGCCCTTTCCGGTGACAAATAAGGATCGAACGCCAGAACCCGCATTTTAAGGCCTTGCGCACGGTCGGCCACGATGGAGCCGATATTCCCGCAGCCCACCACGCCAAGGGTTTTGCCCGCCAGTTCCACCCCCATGAAGCGCGATTTTTCCCATTTTCCCGCCTGCGTGGATACATCGGCGGCGGGAATTTGCCGGGCCAGTGCAAACAACATGGCGATGGCATGTTCCGCCGTGGTGATGGAATTGCCAAAGGGGGTGTTCATCACCACCACCCCATGATTGGTGGCGGCAGCCAGATCAATATTATCAATGCCGATGCCGGCCCGGCCGATCACCTTCAAATTGGTGGCGGCCTCCAAAAGTTTTGCGGTGGCTTTGGTGGATGAACGCACGGCAAGGCCATCATAATCACCGATGATGGCGGCCAGGTCGTCTTTATCGAGGCCGGGTTTTTCATCCACCTCGATCCCGCGTTCCCGGAAAATTTCGGCAGCGCGGGGGCTCATCTTGTCGGAAATCAGAACTTTAGGCATGAATTTGTCCTTTGGATCGGGCTGCTTCAAGCGCCTCGGATCATCAAAATACGAAGGGAGAAACGCGCAAAAAACGCGGTTCAGGCAGCCTGGGCGTGGTCGGCCTTGACTTTGGCAAAAGCCCAATCGAGCCATGGCACAAGAGCTGCAATATCCGCACGCTCCACAGTGGCCCCGCACCAGATACGCAAACCCGGTGGTGCATCGCGGTAGCCGCCAATATCGAAAGCCACCCCTTCGCCATCCAGAAGGCCGGCAATGGCTTTCGCGATCCGGGCCTGCGCCTCCGCATCAAGGGATGTGAACCATGGATCGACGATCTTCAGGCACACCGATGTATTGGACCGGATCGCCGCATCATTCGCCAGAAAATCCACCCAGTCGCGCTCGGCGATCCACGCCGTCAGCACCGCCAGATTGGCATCGGCACGGCCTATCAGGGCATCCAGACCGCCAAGCCCGTCCGCCCAGCCAAGCGCATCGAGATAATCTTCCACGCACAACATGGAGGGCGTGTTGATTGTCTCGCCCCGGAAAATCCCGGCGTTCAACCGCCCGTCTTTCTTGATGCGGAAAATCTTCGGAAGCGGCCAAGGCGGGCTGTAGCTTTCCAGCCGCTCCACCGCACGCGGCGATAGAATCAGCACCCCGTGGGCGGCCTCTCCCCCCAGCACTTTTTGCCAGGAAAAGGTGGTCACATCCAGCTTGTCCCAAGGAAGATCCTGCGCAAAGACCGCCGATGTGGCATCGCATATGGTCAGCCCTGCACGGTCTTTAGCGATCCAGTCTCCATGGGGAACCCTGACGCCCGATGTGGTGCCATTCCATGTGAACACCACATCATGGTCGGGGTTCACCTGCGCCAGATCAACAATATCGCCATAATCTGCGGTCATCACACGGGCATTGGCGAGCTTCAACTGTTTCACCACATCGGTGATCCAGCCACTGCCAAAACTTTCCCATGCCAACATATCCACCGGGCGGGCGCCCAGAAAATTCCACAGCGCCAATTCCACAGCACCGGTATCGGAAGCGGGAACAATGCCGATATGATAATCCTTGGGAACGCCCAGGATCGCACGGGTTTTTTCAATGGCTTGGGAGAGCTTCGCCTTGCCCGGTTTCGAGCGATGCGAACGCCCGATAGGCGCGTCTTTGAGAACGGCGGGTGTCCAGCCCGGACGCTTTGCGCATGGCCCTGATGAAAACAGGGGCCGCGCAGGACGGATGGTCGGTTTCATATATATCCTCTCCTTACAGAGAGCGCGCGCCTCGTTGGGGAGGCGTGGCCCACCTGAGAAACTAAGGATCAAAAACCGACTGTCAATTGAAATATGTGAACCTGCGAAAAGATTATGCCTCGTCTTTTTGGGGGGCCTTGTTTTCAAAGGCTTTTTCCCGCCCTGTCAGCCACCAGAAACGCACAGACTGGGCGACCACCGAGAAAATACTGGCGATCAATGTGGCTTCCAACAACCCGATCAGCCCACGATCCATATCCACAGCCAGATACCAGGACAGGGGAAGCATTAGCATCAAATAGGCCACCGCCTGAATGGCTGTGGGCCACCATGTTTCGCCAAGGCCACGCAGGGCCATGGAAACCACAGACTGACCGCCGTCAAACACCGTGACATAGGCGATAAACATGATTGCCGGAACCGTGATGGCCGCAAGGCGCATATCATCGGAATGAAGGGCAAAAAGCCATTCGGGAAACAGGAAAACAAACACCGCAGAAAAACTGAGGAAAATGACGGAAGCCCCCAAGCCCGTCCATCCTGCAAGGCCGGTGTCCGCAGGATCGCCACGCCCATGGCTGATGCCGACGCGCACGGCCGTTGCCGACCCGATTCCCACCGAGATCATGAACGGCACCGTCATGACATTGAACACGATTTCCTGCCCCGCCAAGATAAAGGCCCCCAGTTTCTCGGCGATCACCGCCAAGCCCGCAAAGGCCCCCACTTCCGCCCCGATGCTTACCGCCGAGGCATATCCGATGGTGCGCTGCCGCGCCCACTCCTTCCAGCTTTGCCCATGGGATATGCGCAGCCCAAAGCGCTCCATGGTTGGGGAATACCAAAGATAGGCCAGCAGCAACGCCGCCAAAATCCAGCGGACCAAGGTACTGGTGAGCGCCGACCCGGCAGCCCCCATTTCCGGCGCACCGAAATGGCCATAAACAAGGCTATAATTCAAAATCACATTCACCCCATTGCCCACAATCAGCGCCACCATGGGGATCATTGGCCTGCGAATACCTTCCAGAAATCCTGTGCAACAAAAAAAGATCAAATGCGCGGGCAATCCAAGCCCCAGGATAACCACCAGCTTGGCGGATTCTTCGGCGATCACCGGATCGCTGGCCAACCAATCCATCCAGATATGCGCGGGCAAAGACAAGGCCAGCATGCCTCCGCCAATCCATAAGGCATAAGGCATGGACCGCCGCCAGATCCGGCCACATTCCCGCTCGTCATCCCTGCCGAAAGCAGATGCCGTATAGACCACCACGCCCATCAGCAGCCCGATGCCCACCACCAGCAGGAAGGAAATCACCGACCGGTTGGCCAAAGATAGCCAAGCAAGTTCACGGGTGGCATAGCGCCCCACCATCACCGTATCGACAAAGCCAAGGGCCAGCATCCCCAGCCGCGATGTCATGGACGGCGCGGCCAAGCGTATAAGCTCGCTTAAATGGCGCTTCAATCTGGCTTGCAACCAGTCGCGTCCTTGATCGTCGCTTTGATATTTGATGCTGCCCACAAACGTTCTCGACTGTTAATGATGCCGCCCCATCCGCCCTCCCGATTCTACCGAAAGCGGGCTTATGGGGATATGGCTTCCCGCCTATGGTCACGGGAAAAAGGATCGGTCAAATCATTTTTGTGCGTGGTCCTTGGAAACGGACCTTAAAGCAACGTGCCTTGCTTGGGCACCACGCCTTCCGGCTTCGGTTTTGGTTTTGGTTTTGGCTTAGACTTCGATTTGGCCTTGGGGCCCGGTGCTTTTGATGCAGCGGCCTCTTGAACCATCAACCAGGCGCGGCCATCTTGCAGTACCGCTTCCACACCCATGCCCGGCAGCAAGGCACCGCTATGCTGCACAGGCACCCCCTTTGCATCCCGCAGCACCGCATAGCCGCGGGCCAGAACACCTTGATAGCTTAGTGTTTCCAATAACCGCGCGGCTGCGGACAGGCGCTGCCGTCCATCGGACAGGCTGCGCTCAAGGGCCGGGTCAAGACGGCGGGAAATTGCCTGCGCTTCCTGTCGTTTATAGGCCACCATCTGGCGCAAGCCGTTTGGGCGCAAGCTGCCCTCCAGCCGTCCCAATTTCGCTCTTTGATCAAGAGCCACATGCCGCAAGGCCCTTGGCAAGCGATCGACCAGATCATCAAGGCGTTGACGCAAAGCCCCCAGCATATCCGCAGGCTTTGGCAAACCACGCGCAAGCCCCGCAATCCGCTCGTTCATGCGTTCAAAATATCGCATCCGGGCGCCAGTCAGGCGGCTATCCAATTGGGCCACATGCGCCATCAGATCCGCGCGCACCGGCACAGCGATTTCCGCCGCTGCCGTGGGCGTTGGGGCGCGTTTGTCAGAAACAAAATCTATCAATGTGGTGTCGGTTTCATGGCCCACGGCGGAAATCACCGGAATGATGCTTTCGGCCACAGCCCGCACCACCACTTCTTCATTGAAGGCCCATAAATCTTCAACAGAGCCACCGCCCCGCGCCACAATCATCATATCGGGTTTGGGAATTGCACCCTTTTGCGCCAAAGCGTTAAAGCCGCGCACCGCATCGGCCACCTTTTGCGCCGCCCCCTCCCCCTGAACGGGCACGGGCCACACAATCACATGGCGGGGAAAGCGATCTGCCAAGCGGTGCAAAATATCCCGAATCACCGCCCCCGTGGGCGATGTGACAACGGCGATCACCTGCGGCAAATAGGGGAGCGGCTTTTTGCGCTCCGCATCAAACAACCCTTCGGCGGCCAGCTTTTTTTTGCGCTCTTCCAAAAGCGCCATCAAAGCGCCCGCGCCCGCCGGTTCCATATGGTCGATCACAAGCTGATATTTGGAGCGCGCCGCATAGGTGGTGAGTTTACCTGTGGCAATGACTTCCAACCCGTCTTCGGGCCGAAAGCTCAATCTTGAAACATTGCCGCGCCAGCACACACCATCCATGGTGGCACTGTCGTCCTTGAGACTAAGATAAAGATGCCCCGAGCTATGCAATTTCACGCCGGAAAGCTCGGCGCGCACCCGCACATGGCCAAAGCTGTCTTCCACCGTGCGCTTTAAAGCACCGGACAGTTCGGATACCGTATATTCGTGAATATTTTCTCGCGCGTTTGTCATGCCACTTGTTTAAGACCTATTGGACCTTGGCATCAATCAAGGATCGTTAAAAAATGGTCGGCGCTTGTCAGCCATGGCCGGGGTCGATAGGGTCCGGTGCCAAAGATAACATGCATCAATCGCTGTGATGATCAAGGAGACGATCTGGGTGAATATCCTCGTTATCGGATCGGGCGGGCGGGAACATGCCCTTTGCTGGGCCCTTTTAAAATCTCCCTTATGCCAACAGCTTTATTGCGCCCCCGGCAATGGGGGAATCGAAGCCATCGCTCAATGTGTCACGCTGGATGCCTTAGACCATGACGCCGTGGCAGACTTTTGCTTCGCCAAAAAAATCGGCCTTGTGGTTATTGGCCCCGAAGCCCCCCTGGTGGCAGGCTTGGTGGATCATCTAAGCGCCCTTGGCATCAAAGCCTTTGGCCCTTCGGCAAAGGCGGCACGTCTGGAAGGGTCCAAGGGCTTCACCAAAGATCTATGTGCCAAATACCAAATCCCCACAGCCCGTTATGGCCGCTTTCAAAAGGCCGCCGATGCCAAAGCCTATGCCGTAAAACAAGCCTTGCCGCTGGTGATAAAGGCCGATGGTCTGGCTGCGGGAAAAGGTGTCATCATCGCCGAAAGCCGGCATGAAGCAGAAACTGCCATCGATGATATTCTGGGCGGGCAGTTTGGTGAGGCGGGCGCGGATCTGGTCATTGAAGAGTTCATGCACGGCGAAGAAGCCAGCTTTTTTGCCCTTGTGGATGGTAATACGGCCCTTCCTTTGGCGGGGGCACAAGATCATAAGCGTGTCGGAGACGGGGATACCGGCCCCAATACCGGCGGTATGGGAGCCTATTCCCCCGCCTCCGTGCTTGATGCAGACATGCAAGACCGTGTGATGGCGGATATCATTCGCCCCACCCTTGCCGCCATGAAGGCCGAAGGCTGCCCCTATAAAGGGGTTTTATATGCCGGGCTGATGATCACCGAAGAAGGGCCGAAACTCATCGAATATAATGCCCGCTTTGGCGATCCGGAATGTCAGGTTCTGATGATGCGTCTGGCATCGGACATCGTCCCCGCTTTGATGGCTTGCATTGATGGTGGTGTGGCAGACATGGCGCTTCAATGGCGCGAGGAGGCCGTGCTTACCGTGGTGATGGCCACAAAAGGCTATCCCGGCACATATGAAAAAGGCTCGGTGATCAAAGGATTGGATGCAGCGTCTCAAATGCCGGATGTGGAGATTTTCCATGCCGGAACACAACGATCCCGAAATGGAGAGATTGTGGCCATTGGCGGACGAGTGCTCAATATTACCGCTTCGGGAAAAACCGTGGCCGAGGCAAAAGAGCGGGCCTATGCCGCCATTGACCAAATCCAGTGGCCGCAAGGCTTTTGTCGATCCGACATCGGCTGGCGGGCACTAAAATAGATCATCTTCAAAACCTGCGGCCTTCCAAAAACCGGCAGGCTTTTCATACGGACAATCATGCTAAACAACAGGCACCCTCAATCAATGCGGAGATCCCGACCATGACCAGCCGCCAAGAGCAGTTTTCAGGGACCATGGAGGTGCGGGAGCGCCACCGCTTTGATGAGGCAGCGCTTGAGCGTTATATGATCGGGCATGTTGCCGGCTTCACCAAAGGCTTGAAGGTGGACCAGTTCAAAGGCGGGCAATCCAACCCCACCTATCTTTTGACCGATGGCGCGGGAAAGCGCTATGTGCTGCGCCGCAAACCGCCGGGGAAATTGCTGAAATCCGCCCATGCGGTGGATCGGGAATATCGCGTTATCACCGCCCTTGGCCAGCATAGCGACGTTCCTGTTGCACGCACCTACGCGCTTTGTACCGATGAGTCCATAATCGGCACATGGTTTTACATCATGGATTGTGTGGAGGGGCGGATTTTCTGGGATGCCGCAATCCCGCAAGTGGGAAACACCGAACGCGCCGCCTTGTTCGACGCCATGAACGAGACGATTGCCACATTGCACATGGTGGACCCCGCAGCCATCGGCCTTGGCGATTATGGCAAGCCGGGAAATTATTTCGCCCGCCAGATTGCCCGCTGGTCCGGACAATATGAACAGGATGAAGAAGCGGGACGCTTCGACGCCATGGACCGGTTGGTACAATGGCTGCCCGACAATATCCCCCCCGGCGATGATACCGCCATCGTGCATGGCGATTTCCGCATCGACAATCTGATCTTCGACAAGGAAGAACCGAAAGTGCGGGCCATTCTGGATTGGGAGCTCTCTACCCTGGGCCATCCGCTGGCCGATTTTTCCTATCATCTGATGATGTACCGCATGCCCCCCCAAGGGTTCACCGGACTTTTGGGGGCCGATCTCAAGGCACTCAATATCCCGTCCGAGCAAGACTATATCGCCCGCTATTGCGCCCGAACGGGCCGCGACATGATCCCCGACGGACACATGAATTTCTATGTGGCCTTCAATATGTTCCGCTTGGCCGCCATTTTACATGGCATTTTGGGTCGGGTGAAACGCGGCACGGCCGCCAGCAAGCATGCCGCCGCCCAAGGCCAGATGTGCGAACCCTTGGCAGAACTGGCCTGGAACCAGATCAAGGAAAGTGCCTGAGCATGGCAAGGCCGTCGAAACGATCCATCGAAGGGGCCATTATCGCTTATGAGGCCATAGGGCCCAAAGATGCCGAGCCGATTTTGTTCCTGCATGGCTGGACATCGGACCGCAGCACCTTTCGCTACCAGATCATGGAGCTTTCAAAAACCCACCGCTGTATCGCCCTTGACCTGCCCGGCCATGGCGACAGCGAAGCGGTCCCCAACGCCGATTACAGCGTCGATTTTTATCGTGATCGCCTGCGTGCATTTATCTCCGCCCTGAAGATCGAAAAGGCAGCGCTGATCGGGCACAGCTTGGGCGGATTACTGGCTTTGGAACTGTTGGCAGATAACGAAAGCCGCCATCCCTGCGCTCTTTTGATCGACCCCGCGCCGATGATAAAAACCCCGGCGCTTCTGAAATCCCTCACCCGTACCCGCAAGATGATGCACGATATGGGGCGCGAAGCGGCGCAGGCGATTTTGAGCAATAAGGTATTTTTTCGCAAAACCGATCCGGAAAATCTGTCACAAGAAGTGCAAGACATTGCGCGGCGTACAGATGATGAAGCCGCCCTTAAAACGTGGGATGGAATTATCGCCTATGATGCCACCAAGGCATTGGAGCGGGTACAGCGCCCATTGGCCTTCATCAATGCCGACCGCCCGCAAAACCGCGAAGAAGATATTCGCGCCCATGCCCCCTATTGTTTTTGGGGCCGCACTATTGGCACCGGGCATTTCAACCACCGGGTCATGCCCCGTCAGGTCAATGCGATGATTATCGACTTTCTGGACCTTGCCAAACGGCTTTAGGATTTTTTTCCCGCATCCGAACCGGGGTCTTGTTCTTCATTAGACGGAGCTACTGATTCTTTAGGGGGCGTGGCATTGGCAAAATGCACCACCCGTTGCGGGAAGGGAAAATCGATCCCTTCTTTATGGAAAGCGTCCCAAATGGCCAGCATCACTTCGCTGGCCACATTCACCACGCCGGACTGCGGATCTTCAATCCACAAGCGCAATTCCAAATCCACGCCATTATCGCCAAAGCCCATTAAACGGGCAGCGGGCGGGGGGGATTTCAGAACCCGATGAATATCGTGCGCGGCTTCTTCCATCAAAGACATGGCCTTGCGCAAATCACATTCATAGCTCACAGAAATGGGGATTTTCCGGCGTACACGCCTGTCAGAGAAGGACCAATTGATCACTGATTGCGTGATCATATCCTCATTGGGGACCAGAAATTCCGTCCCGTCGCGGGTGATGATCGAGGTATAACGCGCCCCTAAATGATTGATCCACCCATAGGTGCCCTGCGTTTCGATCACATCGCCGGGCTTGATGGACCGATCCATCAACAAGATCACGCCGGATACAAAATTCGCCACCACTTTTTGAAGGCCAAACCCAAGCCCCACACCCAAGGCACCGGAAAAGACCGCCAGTGCCGTCAAATCAACGCCCGTGGCATTGAACGCAATCATCACCGCCAGAATGACCAGCGCAATACGCGCCAGTTTTTTCACCAATTCCCGGGCCGACGGGTTCACATCGCTTAACGCATCCACCCGGTTTTCCAGCAAGCGAGACGCCGCCAAAGCCAGCCAAATCAGCAGAAAAAACGCCAGCAACCCATTGATGATCGACAATAGGGAAATCGACACATCCCCGACGGAAAAGCGCGCCGCCCCAAGGGTGCGGGTGATCGGGTCCAGCAATCCCACAATATTCAAAGCCGCAATCAACCACGCCACACTGGCCACAAGCCGTCGCAAAGCCTGGGAGCGGATGAAATTAACGGCAAAGCGAATAACCAGCCATGCAGTCAAAAGGCTGGTGGCAATATCGAATAAATAGGTTGGAAGGGTGAATTCTTCGGCCACCACACCCGCCGTTGCGATCAACAGCAAGGCAAAGGCCGGCACCGTCAGCGGAGAGAAAAACGGTGCAATACGGGCCAAAATCGGCACTTCAAGATGCACCCCGCCAAGCAATTTCCGCAAAGCGCCTGCCAGCAACCAGGACAAGCCAAGGGACAGGGCAATCACCGCGAATTGCGCAAGGCTGGCATAGGCAAATAAATCGCTTCCCAGCCAGATCAGCACCTGATCGAGCAGGTCACGCAAATGATCGAAAGAGGAAAGCTCTTGCTCCATAAGATCTATCCTAGGCCGGAAACCCATAAACGTGAAGAGGCATGATCTATGCTTTCACGGCCTAGCGTCTTGATTTGAAGAAGTCTTTCAAAAGCCGTGATGCGCGTTGCTCGGAAAATCCGGCATAAATATCGGGCTTGTGATGGCAGGTGGCATGGGAAAATACCCGCGCGCCATACCGCACGCCGCCGCCTTTTATATCCTCGGCCCCATAATAAAGCCTGCGAATCCGTGCAAAACTGATGGCCTGAGCGCACATGGCGCATGGCTCTAATGTCACATAAAGATCGCAGCCGATCAGGCGTTCCGATCCCAAAATCCGCGCCGCATCCCGAATCGCCAGCATTTCCGCATGGGCGGTGGGGTCTTTCAGCGTCAAGACCCGGTTTCCCGCCCTTGATATCACCGCGCCCGACGAATCGGCAATCACCGCCCCCACCGGCACTTCGCCACCGGCAGCGGCTTGTTCTGCCTCTAAAAAAGCGATTTCCATGGGGGAGAGAGTTTTTTCTGTCATGATGCGAAGATGAAAAGCTGCAGGCGTGCGGTCAAGTGCGATCCTTGATTGCCCAACAGCACTGGGCGGCTTATGGTCGCCGCCATGACACAAGACAAAGACAAAAACAGTGCGGCGGACCCTGCGCCGGAACGAATCGCAAAAGCACTTGCGCGCGCGGGCATCGGCTCACGGCGTGAGGTGGAACGGCTGATCGAGCTTGGACGCGTTTCTATCAATGGGAAACGGCTGAAAACCCCGGCCTGCCTGATCACCAGCCTTGAAGGCATCACCGTTAATGGAAAGCCCGTCGAGCAAGCGGAAAGTGCAAGGCTGTGGCGCTATCACAAGCCGCGTGGATTGGTCACGACGCATCGCGACCCGGAAGGGCGCTCAACGGTGTTCGATCATTTGCCATCGCATTTGCCGCGCGTCATTTCGGTGGGACGGCTGGATCTCAATTCCGAAGGGCTGTTGCTGCTGACCAATGATGGCGCACTGGCCCGCTGGATGGAAATGCCGAAAACCGGCTGGATACGGCGCTATAAAGTGCGCGCCCACGGCACGGCGGATGAAGCCAAGCTCAAGGCCCTTGCACAAGGCGCAGTGGTGGACGGCATCGTTTATGAGCCCATTGAAGCCACCGTTGAAAAGGTTTCAGGCAGCAATGCATGGCTGAATGTGGCACTGCGCGAAGGGAAAAACCGCGAAGTACGCCGGGTTCTGGCCTCGATCGGGCTGGATGTGAACCGCCTGATTCGCACCGCCTATGGCCCCTTCACTTTGGGAACATTGCAACGCGGTGCTGTGGGGGAAATTTCGTCAAAAGCCCTTTATTCCGCCTGTGGGGCCCATCTGGGGGCCTTGGAAAGCGCCTCCATTGCAGCCCAGACAAAAAAGGCTCCCAATCCCTCCAAATGGGCAAAAGCCAAACCGAAAACCAAATTCCGCCCCAAAAGAAGCGCCCTGCGCACCCCAAACGGCCCCAAAGAGAAACGCTGATGCGGGTGATCGCCGGACAGTTTCGTGGACGCCGCTTGCGTGCCCCCGATGATCGGGCGGTCCGCCCCACCAGCGACCGATTGCGCGAAACCTTGTTCAATATCCTGAGCCATAGCCAGCAGCCGTCCCTTGTGGGGGCGCATATGGTCGACCTGTTCGCTGGCACAGGGGCTGTGGGGATCGAGGCTTTATCGCGGGGGGCCCGCCATGTAACTTTTGTTGAAAAAGCCCCGAAAAGCCTGAGCCTTTTGAAAAGCAATCTCGCCACAATGAAAGCCGAAGACAAGGCAATAGTGCTGGCAAAAGACGCCACAAAACTGCCCGCACCGGCTTTGGAACACGGCCCCGTCGAGATCGCATTTCTCGACCCGCCCTATCACAAAGGATTGGCGGACCTGGCGCTTTCATCCTTGCGCGACAAAGGCTGGCTGGCCCCCAATGCCCTTGTGGTGGCGGAAACGGCGCGGGATGAAACGCTTTCCTTATCGGAAGGATTTGGTCTGTTCGACCAGCGCCAGATGGCCGACAGCCGCCTCTGGTTTTTGCGTTTCACCCCCTTGGGCTAGTGCTGCCGACGATTTTAACGGCGACCAAACAGCCGCTCCACATCCCGGAGTTTCAGCTCCACATAGGTGGGGCGCCCATGATTGCACTGGCCCGAATGGGGGGTGGCCTCCATCTCGCGCAGCAAGGCATTCATTTCATCCAGAGTTAATCGCCTGCCCGCTCGCACGCTGCCATGACAAGCCATGGTGGCGCACACCTCTTCCAGCCGTTCCTTCAGGGTCAGGCCCTGATCCAATTCCGCCAGATCATCGGCCAGATCGCGCACCAAGCGCACACTGTCCACCTTGCCCAACAAGGCGGGTACTTCGCGGACCACCACAGCGCCATCGCCAAATGGCTCCAGCACCAGCCCCAATTCGGCAAATTCTTCCGCACGGGCCAGAACACGGCTGGCGGCATCCGGGTCCAATTCCACCACATCGGGAAGCAACAACATCTGACGCGCCACACCGCTTTTCTCAAGCGATGCTTTCATGCGCTCATAAACCAAGCGCTCATGGGCCGCATGTTGATCCACAATCACGATGCCATCGGCATTTTGCGCCATGATATAGGTTTCATGGAGCTGCCCGCGGGCCGTGCCAAGGGGATAATCCTCTCTCTGCGCTGCCTGCTCTTGCTCTTGTGTGACGGGTTCGTGCCGGGCAGATACAGGTATCGTTTCGGGGTCGAAACGACTTTGTTCCGGCATAGGGGAGGTCGGTGCCTGCCATGAACGGGCCGCATCATGAAAGCCGCCACCCAAGGCAGATTTCTCCCCATAAGCAGGGCGCGTTACGGGGGAAGTGGCCGGACGTGCCGCCCCCAAAGCCGCCTGGCTGACACTGGTGGAGGCCCGATGCCCTGCCGCCCCCAAAGCATGACGCAAACCGGAAACAATCAGACCACGCACCAGCCCCTGATCGCGGAAGCGCACTTCGGCTTTCGCGGGATGCACATTCACATCCACCGCATGCGGGTCCAGTTCCAAAAACAACACCAAAACCGGATGCCGGTCACGGGCAAGGAAATCCGCATAGGCTCCACGCACCGCCCCTACCAGCAACCGGTCTTTTACCGGACGGCCATTGACGAACAAATATTGCTGCTGGGCATTGCCCCGGGAATAGGTGGGAAGACCGGCAAATCCCTTCAGCCGCAAATCATCGCGCACCGCATCCACTGCCACCGCATTATCGGTAAAGGCCCGCCCCAGAATGTCACCCAGACGTGCCTTTTGCGCGTCGTCTCCTGTGGAAAGCGCCCGTTCGGCGCGGAACAACACCCGATCCCCATCGCTGAGGCTGAAGGCCACATGGGGATGGGCCATCGCCAGCCGCTTTATAATATCCAGTGCATTGGATTGTTCGGTGCGATCGGCTTTCAGGAATTTCAACCGCGCAGGGGTCGCATAAAACAGATCCCGCACCTCTATCCGCGTGCCCGCCGATAAAGCCGCAGGAAGAGGGCCGGTTTTCGCCCCGGCATCCACCTTTAGCGCCCAGGCCTCATCCGCGCCTTTGGCCCGGCTGGTGATGGATAGCCGACTGACAGAACCAATAGACGGCAAGGCTTCCCCACGAAACCCGAGGGTGCCAATGGCATTCAAGTCTTCAGCGCTGCGTAGTTTCGAGGTGGCATGGCGCTCAACGGCCATCCCCAATTCTTCGGGCGACATGCCAATGCCATCATCCGTTACAGAAATAAGCGCCTTTCCACCTTCGCGCAGCACCACATCAATATGATGCGCCCCCGCATCCAGCGCATTTTCCACCAATTCCTTAACGGCACTGGCGGGGCGTTCCACCACTTCACCTGCGGCGATCTGATTGACCGTCTGTTCATCCAAAAGATGGATACGCCCGCTTTTCCCATCGTCCATAAGTACCCGCTTTTCATGATCGCCATTGCCGATATCAGCATAGCAAAACGGCCGCCCTTGATGAAGGACGACCGCTCAAAATTCTGAAGGAAACAAAGCGCTGATGCGCAGGTCAGCGCGGATCGGATGTAAGCCGTTGAATACTGGCCCCATCGCTTTCCATCGAGCGCGGCTCCATCGCCAGGATTTCGGACAACATCGGCCCTTTGTTCACCAATGCCGTATCATCTCCCACAGTGGAACGGATATCCGCATCGGCCTGGGGGAAATTATCCAGAAGCGCCATTTCCGCAGCGGATGGTTTTGGTGGAACAGTCGTATGGCCGGGGAAAAGCGCATCCACCACCTGGGCGGCGGGTTGGATATTTTGCGGGCTAGGCACGCCGGGGCGTGGGGGGCGCAACTGGAAATCAGGCGGCACCACCAAAGGGCGTTTATCAACCACCACAAATTCATCGGGCGGGCTTTTGCCAGACCCGATCAGATCACCAACCCAAACGCATCCACCAAGGCCGACAAAGGCCACAGCAGAGACGGCAAAACGGACAAGGCCGCGATATCCGAAAGAAATGGTCAAGGATTTTCCTCGCAACTATCGGTTATTTTCAACAAATCATATGGTCTTTGTACGGAATTTTAAGGCTGACAGCAAGCGTGCCGCTTCGCCTCTCAAGCGGATTGTCGTTGCGGATGTACGAAACTGTCAATCAACAACAGCACAACACCCACGCTGATCGCCGCATCCGCCACATTGAAGATGTAAAAAGACCAGTTCCCCACATGAACATGGGCAAAATCCACCACCGCTCCATAAAGCACCCGATCCCATATATTGCCAATGGCCCCGCCCAGAATCAGCCCAAGAGCCAAAGCAGGCAGGCGCAAGCGGGTGCGCTGCAACCAAATGGCCAGCAGCACCGAGATCAGAGATGTGAGGCCGATCAGAAAAACGCGCCCCCCCATTGTGCCTTGCTGGAACAGCCCAAGGCTTACCCCTTCATTCCAAACGAAGGTCAGGCTGAAAAAAGGCAGGAGGAGGCGTGTATCCCCCACCTGCATTGCCAGGCCATCCAGAATCCAGAGCTTGCTGAGCCGGTCTGTTAAAAGCACCAGCAAAACCACCAGCCAGCCAATGCGCCGTGCGGCTTTTTGGGTGCGCAATGAGTGGGCGAAAAGAGGCTTCACGCCGCACCACATCCCGGTGCCTGCACCGTTTTTGCACAACGCTTGCAAATATCGGGATTAGCGGCATCGGCCCCGACCTCATCGCTGACCACCCAGCAACGCTGGCATTTTTCACCAGAGGCCTGCTCCACCAGAACAGCCACATGCGGCACATCTTCAAGCCGCCATGCCTCATCCGGCCCGCTTCCCACAATCACCTCAACGGAAGACGTGATGCAAATCTCTGCCAGATCAAGGCCATCAAGCGCTGCCATCAACTCAGGATCGTCGATATAAAGTTTGGGGGCCGCCTGCAAAGACGAGCCAATACGCTTTTCGCGGCGCTCCACCTCTAGCGCGCCGGTAACCACGCGCCGGATAGCCCGGATCTTCGTCCATTTTTCCTCCAAGACCGGATTGCGCCAGCTGTCAGATGTTTCCGGGAATTGCTGTCGATGCACGCTTTGTGCGTCCACACCGAATCGCGCCTGCCAGACCTCTTCCGTGGTAAATACCAATATCGGCGCCAGCCAGCTTGTCAGGCGATAGAACAACAAATCCAGAACCGTGCGCGCGGCGCGGCGGCGGATACTGTCTTTGGCATCGCAATAAAGCGCATCCTTGCGGATATCGAAATACAGCGCCGAAAGCTCGACAATGCAAAACTGGTAAAGCGCCTGGAAATAAGGGTTGAAATCAAAGCCGTTGATCTTGTCACGCACCAGCGCATCAAGCTCGGCCATGCGGTGCAACACCCATTGTTCCAGCTCTGGCATCTGGTCGATGGGTAGCCGTTCGCTTTCTTCAAAGCCTGCCAAATTGCCCAGCAAGAAGCGCAGGGTATTGCGAATCTTGCGATAAGCATCCACCTGCCCTTTGATGATTTCCTTGCCGATCCGCACATCTTCGAAATAGTCGGTCGATACCACCCACAGGCGCAGAATATCGGCCCCATACTGGTCGACAATATCCTGCGGCGACAAGCCGGTGCCCGCAGATTTGGACATTTTGCGGCCATCGGCATCCAATGTGAAGCCATGGGTCAAAACCGCCTCATAGGGCGGGCGGCCGCGTGTGCCGCAGGCTTCCAATAGGCTGGACTGGAACCAGCCGCGATGCTGATCCGACCCTTCCAGATACAAGGATGCCGGCCAATTCAGCTCTTCGCGTTCTTCCAAAACAAAAGAATGTGTAGAGCCGGAATCAAACCACACATCCAGAATATCGGTGATGGCTTCCCAGTCATCGGGATTATGGTCCGAACCGAGGAAACGCTTGGGATCTCCGGCAAACCACGCATCGGCCCCTTCTTCCCGCACCGCAGCCACGATACGCGCATTGACCGCATCATCTTGCAACACCTCGCCCGTGACGGGATTGGCAAAGACCGTAATGGGCACGCCCCAGGCACGCTGGCGACTGATCACCCAATCGGGGCGATCCGAAACCATGCCGCGGATACGATTCTTGCCGCGCGCCGGAATCCAGCGCACCTGTTCGATCCCTGCCAAGGCTTTTTCGCGCAGGCCGTTCGTTTCCATGGAAATGAACCATTGCGGCGTGTTGCGGAAAATCAGCGGGGCTTTGGAACGCCAGCTATGGGGATAGCTGTGTACGAAGGTGCTTTTGCCCCACAAGGCATCATTTTCGGCCAGAAGATCGCAGATCTTGTCGCCCACCTTATACACATGATCGCCCGCCACCAGCGGCATATGATCATAATAGCGGCCATCACCGCCCACGGTCATCGGCACTTCGATGCCGAATTTCTGGCCGACGATGAAATCGTCTTCACCATGGCTAGGGGCCGTGTGCACAAAGCCGGTCCCCGCATCCACCGTAACATGATCACCGGGCAGCAAGGGCACATCGAACTCATATCCCCGCCCACGCCACGGATGGGCACAAACCGTATTGGCCAGATCGGCGCCGCGATAGCGTTCCACCACCCCATGAACAGTGATGGACGCCCGTTGCGCAAAGGCACTGAGCAAGGCTTCAGCCACCAAAAAGCGTGTCCCGCGTTTGATCAAGGCGCCGTCGGACAGCTCATCGGCATCTACCAGCACATAATCGATATCCGGCCCGAAGCAGATGGCGCGGTTGGCCGGAATGGTCCACGGCGTGGTGGTCCAGATCACCACCTTGGCGGTGGACAGGGCTTCGATGTCGGTTTTGATAATGGGGAACGCCACATCGATCTGGGTGGAACTATGGTCGTGATATTCCACCTCGGCCTCGGCCAGCGCGGTTTTTTCCACCGGCGACCACATCACAGGCTTCGAGCCGCGATACAACGCGCCCGACATGGCGAATTTCAGCAATTCCTGAACGATTTTGGCCTCGGCCTCATAGGCCATGGTGGTATAGGGATTGTCCCAATTACCAAGGATCCCCAGACGCTTGAACTGTGCACGCTGGCGGTCAATCCACTTGGCGGCGAAAGCCCGACATTCCTTGCGGAATTCAACCGGGTCCACCTCGTCTTTGTTTTTGCCCTTTTTACGGTAGGCTTCTTCCACTTTCCACTCGATGGGCAGACCATGGCAATCCCAGCCGGGCACATAAGGGGCATCATGGCCGGTCATCTGATAGGCGCGAACGATCACATCCTTCAGGATCTTGTTCATCGCATGGCCGATATGGATATCCCCATTGGCATAGGGCGGCCCATCATGCAGGGTAAAGCGTGGGCGATCACGGCCCGCATCGCGCAGGCTTTGATAAAGATCGCTTTTTTCCCAATAAGCCAGCCATTCCGGCTCTTTTTGCGGCAATCCGGCACGCATGGGAAGATCGGTTTGGGGAAGGAAGATCGTTGCACGATAATCGCGCTTGGTGGGTAAGTCACCGGACATGGACAGTCCTCACGTCATTGAATAAGGCAGGAATTGTTAAGTTGCACATGGCCCCGGCCTTCAAACAAAGGCCGGGCCAATAATTCGCCTCTCCACACCGGTGATATATGCGCCACTCAACATAGGAAATCTTTTAGCAATGCCATAACAAGCGGGCAAGAGACTGTTCGCCCCTTCCACCGCGGAATACCCGCTTTATCGCGGTTTTGCCAAAGCAACGGGATGGTCGGCGAGATAACGATCCAGGCGGGGCGGCGGAAGGTGATCACGCGCATTTTCGGGATCGGACAACAGCGTTCGGGCGGTTTGACAATCTTGTGCGATCTGGGCTTTCAGTTCCTCTATGCCAGAAAATTTCTGCTCCGCACGCACAAATCCCACAAATTCGACCCGAATATGCCGACCATATAAATCCCCCTCGAAATCGAACAAAAAGGTTTCAAGGGTGACATCCTGTTTATCAAAGGTGGGGCGGCATCCCAGATTGGCAACGCCGCCATAAATTGCATCGTCGCCTTCCACCGTTACCCGAACGGCATAAACGCCGAATTTGGGATGAAGCACATCTTCCAAAGCCAGATTGGCCGTGGGGAAGCCGATGGTTCGCCCGCGCTTGTCACCTTCCTGAACATGTCCGGACAAAGTCCACCAATGGCCAAGCAAGGACGCGGCCCGGCGCGCCCGACCTTCACGCAAGGTATCGCGCACAAGGCTGGAAGAATAAATCTGCCCCGCCGCGCCTTCGATACCGAAGGTCACAGGCTCCACCACACTGAGGCCAAAGCCTTCCATTTTGCCCATCCAGGCCAGCAGATCCGACCCACCGGCACGCTTTGCCCCAAACCGGTAATCATAACCCGCCAGCAAATGCAAAACGCCCAGTTTCTCGCATAAAATTTCCGTCACGAATTGCTGCGGGGGAAAATGCGACAGCGTGGCATCAAATGGTAAGCTCACCAGCAAATCCACACCAAACTGCTCCAAAAGCCATGCCCGCTCCCGAAAGGGGGTCAGGCGGAAAGGCGGGTCATTGGGACGGAAGAAGCTGCGCGGATGCGGCTCTGTGGTGACAACAGCCAAAGGTACTCCCATGTCCCGCGCCAACCGGCCCGCCTCTCCCACCACCACCTGATGGCCGCGGTGGAAACCATCGAAATTTCCCAAGGCCGCAACAGATCCCCTTAGGGAAGGCGGCAAGGACAATGGGTGGCGAAGAATCTCCACGGGTGGATTGGCTCCTGACAGACTGGGCTTGAGGTGCATCCCTACAGATATTTCTGCGAGACCAAAGAGACGGCACTATAGCCGGAGGAGGAAACACCGGGCAAGGCGCACATAAAAGCGGCTTTTTGTACCGATATAAAATTTAAACAGTCAGTCGAAAGGCATTAACCAGTTTTTTAGAGGCGGGGTATTATGGTGCTTCTCTCTTAACCGACGGAGGATCGCTCCGTCTGAATTCAGCCAATTTTCAGGGGTTTGGACAACTATGGCCGTAGATAAGGCGATGCCCATCCTTATCGTCGATGATTATAAGACGATGCTTCGAATCGTTCGCAACTTGCTCAAACAGCTTGGGTTCGACAATGTGGATGAAGCAACCGATGGTTCACAGGCGCTGGAGAAACTGCGCAGCAAAAATTACGGCCTGGTCATTTCCGATTGGAATATGGAGCCAATGACAGGGTACGAACTTTTAAAAGAAGTGCGTGCCGATGCGCAGCTTAAAGCGCTGCCATTCATCATGGTCACGGCGGAATCCAAAACGGACAATGTGATCGCAGCCAAAAAGGCCGGCGTAAACAACTATATTGTGAAGCCCTTCAACGCTGCGACGCTCAAACAAAAGCTGTCGGCTGTGCTTGGGGAATTCTGATGGGTGCCGAAGAACTCCCGGAAAAGATCGAAGCCTTGGTCGATCGCCTTCGGGAGAAGCGGGACGAGACTCTTTCTTTGACCGATGTTGCCTCGGTAACGGAAGTGCTCATCGGAACGATGCGCACCTATTTCCGCTCAATCGACACAAAGATCTACCGCGAATGTCGGACATTGAGCGACTATATAGGCAATGCGCGCAAGGAAATCGCGGCGCTTCAGCCAAGAGATCTGGAAACGGACCGTATTCCCCGTGCGGGCATGGAGCTGGATGCCATCGTCCAGCAAACAGAAACGGCGACCAATACCATTATGGAATCGGCTGAAGCCATCATGGGGGCGGACCCGCAGGATGTGGAAACGTTCCAGCAAATCGTGCAGGACAATATCATGCAGATATTTGAAGCCTGCTCGTTTCAGGACATCACCGGCCAGCGCATTTCAAAAGTTGTGCAAACGCTCACCTATGTGGAAGGGCGTATTCACGAATTGCGTAGCCTTTTGGGCATTACCGATGATGAAATTTCCGCTGCAGCAGACGATGAAGTAGAAGAAGCAGTGGACGAGGATCGAGCTTTGCTTCGTGGTCCGTCCCTGGAAGGGGAAGGCATCGATCAGGATGCTGTCGATGCCTTGATGGGGGGAAGCCCCAAGACAGAACCTGCTAAAAGCCCCAAAGCCGAACCGAAAAGTCCCACGCCTGCAGCAAATACAAAAAAAGCAGCGCCACAAAAGAAAGCGCCTGCGCCAAAGCCTGCAGCCAAGCCCGCAGCAAAAGCGGCGAAGCCAAAAGCAGAAGATCCACCCGCCTCATCCGGCTCCAGCAGTCAAGATGATATCGACGCTTTGTTTGGATAACTGAAAACCGTATCGCCGCGATCAGGGATGGCGACAAAACGTCATCCCCAATGCTGCCCTCTCTCAAAGACTTACCATTGCAGAAATTCCATCCGGTAAGCCGGAACCGCCCGATGTTGCTTCATCAAAGGTTCGATCCCTTGGGCCAGAAAATCTGCATGATGCACACCATGCTCGATCAATATACTGGCGATTCCCTCACGGGCTGCACCGGCAATATCGGTGGCAAGACCATCGCCAATAATCAATTGCTCTGATGCGGAAACCTCTCGTCCGGCATGCTCTGCAAAAAAATGCCGGCTGGCCGCATAAGGGGGCGGTGCGGGCTTGCCTAGCCAAACAACCGGCCCGCCCATGGCTTCATAGCGGTCCGCCACGGCCCCGGCGCAAATAAACATCTTCCCTTCATGGCGTACCACCCGATCAGGATTGGCACATAAAAGCGGCCGCCGGTTCTGCGCCGCTTTGGCAAGCAATGGCATATGCGCGTCCACATCCCGGCCAACCAGCCCCGTGGCAACGATCACATCGGCCTCATCCGCATGATCCACCTCGAACAGGTCCATCTGCTCAACGGTTGCGCGGTCTTCCTGTGGCCCCAGATGATAGAATTTCTGCCCCTGAAAATCCCGCTCCAGATGGCTGCGGGTCAACTCGCCAGAGGTGATCACCGTATCATAGGCGTCCTCTCCCACCCCCAAAGCCTGAAGCTGTTCCCGCACCTGAAACGCGCGACGGGGTGAATTCGACACAAGGGCCACAGAAACGCCTCCTCGGCGCGCACGGCTTAGTGCATCAACGGCGGGCAAAAAAGCACAAGCGCCATCATGCACCACCCCCCAAATATCACACAGAATAAAAGGATGTCTGGAAACAAGCGAAGACAAGCCGGAAAGGACCGGAACGGGCATAGGATCAAGCCATAATCAAGAGGATACAAGAAGCGCAAAAGGGTAACGAGAAAACGATATGCGTCAAATCATCCGCTCTCGCCACCACCATCTTCACGATTAAGACGCGGTTTTCCAAACAAATAGCCCTGCGCCAGGGAAATATCCAGATCCAGCAATTCGAGAACCTGACTTTCTTCCTCGATCTTCGAAGCGATCAAATCAATACCCTGACGCTTTAACGCACGGCGCACATCACCGGGATGAAGGTCCACCTGCTCTCCCAGCAATATATCAGCGTCCACCTTCACAAAGCGCACATAAAGCGATTTTAGAAAGGCGGCGTCCAAGCGCAAATCATCCACATGGTCCAACCCGAAGCTGTAGCCGCTTTCTCCTAAAGCACTTAAACGGTTACGCGTCCGTTCATCCATGGACAGCAAATCGGCTTGAGGAAACTCGAACACCAACCGGTCCGCCAATTCCTTATTTGCCGCCATAAAATCAATGAATTGCGGAAAGAACTCTTCATCAAGAACAGAGGCTGCGGAAATATTGCAAAAAAAGTGCACATCAGGGCGCCGGGGGCCCAATTTCCGAACCAGCTGGATACAGCGGAACAACAGTAAATTATCCAGCGTCCCCACAAGGCCGGAGCTTTCCGCAACAGGCAGATATTGCTGTGGATAAATCACTTCATCATGCAAGCCGCGCACCCGCGAAAAACATTCATAATGCTGTGGCCGACGCGACGGCAAAGCAACAGTGGGTTGCAAATACAAATCCACCCGATTTTCAGACAGCGCCCCTTGCACGACCGAAAGAATATCCGCTTCTATATCGGGGGACAGCTCGGCACGTGCGGCTTGCGTCACCGCAACGCCCTGCAAAAGCCCCTCAACATTCACATCGTCTTTGCGCAATCCCGTCCCGGATCGTCCAATGATCTGCCCAAGCAATGTCTGCAACACCCGCATTTCACGGATCATATCCTCGGTGGAGCCGCTGGCATTCCCCTCTATTTGGCGCAAGGCCGATACATCCAGACCCAATTTGTCTGTTTCCCTAGCGATCCGTGCCACGGACCGTTCAATTCCCCGAAAACGTCGATCAATGCCCCGTTTCGATGACAGAACGAACAAAAGAACAGCCAAAAGGAAGATCGAAAAGGAAGCCAAAGCCACCACAGACTGTGGCCAGCCGGCATAGTCCGGCACGATCAGCGTCACAACAATGGACAGCGCCAAAAGAAATAAGAAATATAAAATAGGAAAGAAAACAGTCATTTCCGCCCAATATTTGCCCGCATTCATCTGGAGCCTAAACCACAGACCGCCGGCTGAAAAGGGGCGCTTGGGCCGTAAACGCATAAATATCGGTTTGGCCTAGTTTTGGAAACATAAGTGATGGACGGGAAAGTGAATACAGCAGGAGAATCCTTCTCCGCCTTCTTTCCCGGAAACGGACATGATCCCGCCATTTCGCTCCGCCAAAACCTTTGCCATCGGCAATCCGGCAGTTTTCCGCCGGTGTGGTGAGGCATAAACGTCCGTCTCTTCATCAAAGGCCGCAGCCGCGGCATTGATTTCATCCAAAGACAAAGACGGCCCAAGATCCGACATATGGAGTGTCAGACGACCCGCTTCATCGAGAAACACCGAAAACACGACCCGGCTATGGCGGGGGGCACATAATAAGGCATTTTCCATCAAGGCCGACAAAAGCCCCAATATATCCGCAGATACAGCACGCAGCTTTGGCAAAGCGGCTTCAATGCGCCGGCTTAAAGTAAGGCCGGCCCGCGTAAATCGCTCCCGGAACCCATCGAGAGACGATTCAACAAAAGCGCCCAAATCCACATCTTGCAGCGTGCGCGGCACCGTAGACACCCTGTCCTCGGCCACGGCCAAAAGATCTTCAATGCGGGTGAGCAGCTCTCGGCCCAATGTTACAATATCATCAGCATAATTCAGGGTCGGAGCATCCGGTTCACGCCCGATCCCTGCCATAATCTGGGAAAATCCCAAAATCCCATTCAGGGGAGTCCGCAAATCATGGCTGATCCGCGCCAGCATCCGCTCCCGCGCCTGCAAAGCGGCATCGCGGTCCCGTTGCGCCTGTATCAAGGCTTGATGCAGTTCTCCCTCTTGATGCCGCAACACCGCCACCATCCGCGGCGCGCGCCCTGCCATTCCCACCGGGCGCACTGTCATGGTAACAGGGATAGGCGACATCCCGTCATCAAATGGACGCAACATGACATCTACGCAAACAGGGCTATGACGCGCCATAGCCCTGTGCAAACGGACGATATCCCCCTGACGGGTCTGATCACTCAGCAAAGTAAATAATTGCATGCCACACAAAGATTGCCGAGACCGCCCCAGCCACGAACATAAAGCAGGATTGACATCAGAAATCCGCACATCCAGACGTGCAAGATCAAGATCCAAGATCAGAAGGCCCGCCTCACATTCTTCAAAAACAGCGTCAAACAGACCGGGATTTCCATCCCGCAAGCCAAGCATCGGGAAGTCCAGAGGCGCAAAACTACTACTGCTTTTCCTCACACTTCCATCCATAAACCCCTCAATTTTCCGCATCCATTAACACTGGAAACGCCCCAAGTGGCCGGATTCCAAAGAAAAATCACTGCTTCTTTTAAGACCATCGCCTATTCGTATTCGCGGATCAAGCCATTCATTAAGATATTATTAACTGTCGTCAATTGCCGAACAGACGGTTACACTTAAGAATGATGACACGGGACAAAGGGGAACATGATGCGTAAAGTTTTAATCTCACTATTGGTACTGCTGGTTCTGGTGATTGGAGCCGGAGCCTTATGGGTCTATCTGGAAGGTGAAGAGGCTTTGCGGGCCGGTATAGAGCGCCATGCGCCACCAATTTTAGGCGCGCCCGTTGCTGTAGAGAAAATTTCTTTTTCTCCCTTTACGGGACAGGCTGAAATAACCGGCGTTCGCATTGGTAATCCAGACGGATATCCCGATGCCGATGCCGTGCGCCTTGGCTCCTTCATGGTCAAGCTCAAGCCCCAATCCGTTTTGACCGATCTGATCGATATCAAAACCATACGGATTGATGCGCCGGAGCTACGGATCGAGCCGGGCCCCAACAGCACCAATTTGCAAAGCATCCAAAAAAACATCGAAGACTTCATTGGCCCTGCGCCGACAGAGGAAGAGGATGTGGCCGACATACGCATTGGGGATTTCCAGCTCAATGATGCAATGATCACCATTGGCGGCGGCAAGATTGGCTTTTCCGATCAGAAACTGGAATTGGCCGATATCCACTTGCAAAATATCGGCGGAACGGAAGGCATCGCCCCGTCACAAGCGGCACAGATTGTCTTCGATGCCTTGATGCCTCAGGTGAAAAAAGCGTTAGCCAGTGAAATGGGCAAGCAATTATTAAGTGATGCTCGCGGGAAACTGGATAATCTGGAAGACAAAGCGCGGGAAAGGCTTGATGATGTCAAATCCGATTTGAAAGACCGCCTGAAAGAAAAAACCTCTGACCTGCCCGGCGGGCTCTCTGAAAAGGCCGATGAAGCGCTGAAATCCGGCCTTGGCGGTCTGCTCAAAAAGAAGAAAACAGACGACGGGGATAAGGACAAGGATGGAAACCGTCCTTGAGAAAAAGCTCCCATAGCCGGGGGCTGTCCCCCGGCGAAACACCATGCTAGCGTGCGCGACAGAATCGACCAGAAACCGTCGACAATCTGTTAACCATGTAAAAAAGGAGTCTTTTTCATGAGCCTTGCCGAACTGACTGAAACCGTTCGCACGAAAGTATCCGGGTCTGGCATTTCCAGCGTCATCAAGTTCGATCTCGGCGATCTTGGGGTGATCCGCATTGATGGCAGCCAAACTCCGCCCAATGTCGATAATGACGATGCAGATGCCGATTGCACGATCAAAGTTGAAGAAAGCGATTTCCGCGAAATCCTTGATGGCAGCCAAAATGCCCAGATGGCCTTCATGATGGGCAAGCTGAAAGTGGATGGCGATATGGGAGCCGCAATGCAATTGGCTGGCGCTCTTTAATCAGCGTTTTCTGCGTGCCGGGGCCCGTCTGCTTTTTACCCGCAAGCGGTTATAAAGTGGCGGTCCCGGTGCCTTTCTGCCCCGGAACACCATAGGCCGGAGAGGGATAATGGACCTGTCATTCACAAAAGAAGATCGGGCCTTTCATGAAGATGTGAAAGATTTCTTCGCCCATGCCATTCCAAAGGAATTGCGCGAAAAGCTCGATCATGGGACGACGCTTTTGAAAAGCGACTATGTGACTTGGCAAAAAATCCTGTTCGACAAAGGCTGGATAGCCCCGAACTGGCCAACTGAAGTGGGCGGATGTGGCTGGAATGCCACGCAACAATATATCTTCAATCTGGAATTGGGCTTATCCGGCGCCCCAAAGCCTATCCCTTTCGGCCTGAATATGGTGGGGCCGGTGATTTACACCTTCGGCACCGAGGATCAAAAATCCCGCCATTTGCCATCCATCCTGAGCAGCGATATCTGGTGGGCACAGGGCTATTCCGAACCGGGAGCCGGGTCCGACCTTGCCTCTCTGCGCATGACCGCTGTCCGTGACGGCGATACTTATATTCTGAATGGCACCAAGCTGTGGACCACCATGGCCCACTGGGCCGACTGGATTTTCTGTTTGGCCCGCACATCCAAAGAAGACAAACCGCAAAAAGGTATCTCCTTCATTCTGGTGGATATGCGCACGCCGGGCATTCAGATCGATCCGGTCATCACCATTGATGGCGAGCATCATGTCAATCAAGTCACCTTTGAAGATGTGCGCGTCCCCGTCGAGAACCGCGTAGGCGAAGAAGGAAAAGGCTGGACCTGCGCCAAATTCCTGCTTGCCAATGAACGCCAGGCCATCACCGATCTGGGTGCGAAAAAACGGATGATCAAGCGCCTGCGCAAGTTGACACATGACGTGACGGCCAATGGCCGGCCGCTTGCACAAGACCCTGATTTTTCAAGGAAAATAGCCGATCTGGATATTCAGATTTCCGGACTTGAATATACGGAATTGCGTTTTCTGGATGCTCAATTGCGCGGCGAAGAACGTGGCATCGAACCATCCATTCTCAAGGTTCGCGGCACAGAATTACAACAAGCCCTATCAGAATTATATGTCGAAGCCTTGGGCTATTATGCCCTTCCCTATCCAGACCAGAAAGAGGGTCGCGGGCGCAATGAGCCAGATATTGGCCCCATGGGTGCCGCTGCAGGGATGGGACACTTCCTTTACTCCCGCGCTGCGACCATTTATGGGGGAACCAATGAAGTGCAAAGAAACATCATGGCCAAACTTCTTCTTCGCGCCTGAAAGGCCCCTATATGTCTGTTATTGATGCCATTCGCTACGCGGCCATTGCCGTTTCTATTCTTGTCATCATTGCGGGAATGGCCCTTTTGTTCATGTCGCCTAGCCAATTAGAAGGGCTTTTCAACGAAAAAGAACTGCCCGTCATTGAGTTTGCGACTCTGACCAGAACAGACAAGCCCAACAGCTATCTTCTCTGCCCTGCGGATCGCTGCCCGCAAGCATCTCCCGATGACAGTGCGCCAGTCTTTGATTTGAGCAGCAATGACCTGCGTGCCCGGTTGCTGGAATATGTAGACCGATCCCCCGATATTCGCACCCATCGGCTTGATTTGGAAAACCAGCAATTTGAATTTGTGGAACGCACACCGATGATGCGGTTCCCCGACATCATTACCGTGCGCATTTATCCCACCGATGAGGGCGGCTCGACATTGGCAATTTACAGCCGCTCCGTTTACGGACATTCTGATCTTGGTGCGAACAAGAAGCGCATCACGCGCTGGTTGGCGGCCATCGCGCCGAACAACTGAGCATTTGAAACGAATTGTTTGGTTAATTCTTCATTAAGCCTTAGCTTCGACACTCAAGGTGCCATCCATCACCTTGGGAAGAGGATCTCATGAAGGCCACATGGAAAACAGCATCGCTTGCCGCGATCATGATCAGCGGCCTATGCAGCCAAACGGCCTATGCACAATGCATGGACGCCAAAGAACGTGCGGCCCATGATATGCGGCTTTTGCAAACGCAACTGATGGTGGGAGCCCTGCAATGCCGTGGCCGCAAAGATCTTGGTCAACGTGCGTATTATAATGAATTCATCCGCAGCCATCGCGATGATCTGGCCCGCCATGGCAATGCATTGGTCGGGTATTTTGAGCGTAGTTATGGCCAAAACTATAAAGTCATGCTGGATAAGCATGTCACCAGCCTTGCCAATGCCGTGTCCTCGGCAGTTCGTACAACCCCGGATTTTTGCACGAAAATCGCCCAGATCGGCGCACGCATAAGCCAAACGCCCAACGACACACATATCCGCGTGGGCCTGCCGATGAAAATCGACAACACCCTTGGAACCTGCCTCGCCGACAGCAAGTCTTCCCCGTCTCCGAATACCCAATAATATCGAACACTCTGCTGCCTATCGCGGCAAAGCTACACAGCATTTATAAAAAAGGCGGACCCGATATTGGTCCGCCTTTTATTCGTTTATCCACGCGATCCGGTCTTAGCTGCCGGGTTTGGGAAACAAGATCTCGACGCGACGGTTTTGCGGCTCGCGCACACCATCATCGGTTTGCACAAGCGGATCAGACTCGCCGCGCGCGGCACTCAGAACCGAATCGCTTGGAACGCCTAGCCCTGCAAGGGCCTTTTCAACCGAAGCTGCCCGCCGTTGCGAAAGACCTTGATTGTATTTTGCAGCGCCGGAGCGGTCGGTATGGCCCACCACTTCGATACGGGCGACACCATATTTCTTAAAGGCATCGGCGGCATCACGCACAATTTTTTCTGCTTCGGGAGCCAATGTGGCGCTATCGAAATCGAAGAACACGATGAACGGGCCGATTTCCGGAGACAACACATCCACATCGACCGTTGCGGTTGCCACCGAACCATCCTGATCCTGCACAGTATAGGTAAAGCGGTCACGTCCCACATATTTGGGATCGGCCGTATAGCGCACAGCACCACTCGGATCGCGGGAAACCTTACCATATTGGGCTTCCCCTATGGTCGCGATACCGGCCAAACGCCCTTCCGGGTCCCGATCATTGGCCAACACATCGATCATCACACTATTCCCGGCTTCCACCCGCGCCCGATCATTTTCAGCACGCGGCGCACGATTAGGCGGCGGAGCCGGTGCGGCCACAGGAGCCGGAGCTGCTTGCGCTTTCTTCGGACCACCGAAAGCATAACGCAGCCCCACCAAAACGGAATGAGACTTATATTTTGCCTGCGCATCAATGGCATCAGCCACAAGCAGTCTGCTTTGGGCCGTGGTCAAAAAGCGATAGCCCACTTCCGCAGTCCAGTGGTCGCTTAATTGCGAACTAAAACCAGCAAGCGCCTGAAAAGCCGGCTCTGCATCATTGGAACGAAGCAAGTCCTGCCCACCAGCCAAACGATAATCCAAATCGACAATCGCCACGCCGATCCCCGCCCCAAGATAAGGCTGGAACCCCTTCACAACCGGCACATCATAGATGAAATTGGCCATAATGGTCGAGGCATTGACATTGGTATCAACCAACGCCGTTGGACCGGACAATGGTCCAAGCCCCAAAGCGGCCCCTGCACCGCCATCGGATCGCACGGTCAAACCGTCCAGATCATTGCGGCGCTGCATAAATTCCAATTCCAGCCGCATGGGCTTGAAATCATAGCCAATGGCGCCGCCCAGCACCAAACCCAGATCGCGCTCGTCTTTCGAGGCAAAATTCCCTTCAAGAGCTTCGTCATGAGCCCAGTTGATGCCCGCGCGAATGGCACCGTAAAAATTTCCATCCTGTTCTTGCGCACCGGCTGCGGTGCCTAAACATAAAAAGCTGGTGGATGCGAGAAGCAATAAGTTCTTTTTCATGACGTTCCCCTTCATGTCCTCTCAGCCTATCCCAATGAAGCCAAGAGCAACGCGTTAAATCATACTCCCCTATGGGATGCTGTACAATTTTGTCGAAAACATGTTGAAAAACGCACTTAAATCGCCATCAGGTTGCTAAGTTGCAATCAGGCCATGATTACGGAGCGTCGCAAGAAGCGCACTCAAGCTGTCGCGCGCTTCTTGATCCACAATGGCACCGCCCACAGGGTCCGGAACTGGCCCTTGCCGCGGCCCCACAACCTGCTGCCCCCAAATAGAATAGCTGTCGGCCCACACATTTCCACTGCGCCAGAGAGTGCCTGTATAAATCGCATCAAATTGGCGATCCGCAAGCCACGCGCGCATTCCCTGCACAGGAGCAATAAACCGCCATCCCCCATCCAGCCATTGGGCGATTTCATTGTCATGTCCAGCCCAGGCCCCTAAAGCGCCGGCCCCAACAATCCACGCAGCGCCTTCGCTGGCATTTTCCGGAGGGTCCGTCTGCGTCGCGCTTTCGATATGCAGATGCAAAAGCAGATCAATGCGCGAAAGCGCTTCATTATGGGTCACTTCCTTTTGGGATTGATTGGTCAAGATAAAGGGGAAAGCGTGTCGTGGAGACAGGCTCATAATACTCTCCAAAATATTGCATGACTTTATAAGTGCCGTGGCAAAGGACAGCGCTTAAAGCAGACCGGTCCAAGAAAATCCACGCCCGACAAGAGCGCTCACTTGATAAAGAGCCCCCTCGATTTCAGCGCGCGGCGCTCCGAAATCGGCCACCTGATCCGCCTCTGGATAAACGAGTTCCGGTCGAGATGCAGAAATCGTGCGCACCACCTGCCCCGCATCCAGAATGTCCAGTTCATACAGTTCACGTTCCTCGCCCAAAGGAACATCGCGGCCATCGACCCAATCCCCGGATTGCCGGGTTCGACGGACCCAGCGAACCACCAAATCCTGACCTTCACGGCTGGCCTTCACATGAACCGGAGCCAAGGGCATCAAGGATCGCCCCTGATATGACAAGGTTTCGGGATTTACATCATCCAGGCGATTATTCACCGACACCGCCTTTATCAGCATGGATTGCCCCAACAAGGACTCCGGCACTGTCATCTCCACCAGCCCGCCGCCATCAAGCAGCACAAACCGCTCACCGGGTTGATGGTCGTTCATGGCCCACTCCGTGCCATTGCGCCCACGCAACAAGCCCCGCAACCGATAGCTTCCATCGGCATCCAGAAACGCATCGCGGAACTGAATGATCTCGTTGCCCGCAACGATCCGGTTTGCCCCGTTCAGAACAGCAAGAGAGGTTCTGCTTTCCAATTGCATATCCGGCCGCATCAATCGCACACGGATCTCGTTTTGCTCGTCCCAATAGGCGCTGGGGCCTTGGGGCAGAAAGGTCAAAACCTCTCCCATGATAGCGGCGACCCGGCTGCTGACCAAAATGTCATAGGTTTCGCCCCCATCGCGGGACAAATAGGCAGAACCACCGCGCCAGCCCGGCGATCCACCGGCCAGAGCGGCAAGAACCTGTGAAGGCTCCCGCGATGTGCCAAGCCCGGGAAGATCCAGGGCCTGAAACTCCGTAGACCCCACAAGTTCCACCACCGGCGTGGTAAAATTGCCCGTTGCCGAACTATTGAAATCCAGATTGGGCAAGGTGCTGATGGGATAGCCCGATACCAGAACCCCGTCCGGTGCGATGTCCATTTCCTCGATCAGCAACCGAATCGTCGTTTTATCCAACTGATAGGACAACCGATCTCCCGCCTCCAGAGACGCAAAATCCACCGGCAAGCGAAGCTGATGCGTTTCTTGCTTCATCCATGAAAGGGCAAGCATCTGCTCGGCTTGCCGTTTGGCTCTGTCGCCACTTAAAAAGAGCGGACTGTCGATGATGCCCCGATTGCCTACATATCCTTGCTGTCGGCGCGCCCTTTGTAGCGCTGGCTGATAATCCCGTTGCGGATCGCCATACCGCACGCTCAGTTCCTGTAAAAGATCCGCCCCTTGTTCTCTGGTGATATGCACGGCCCAGCGATCTTCATCGGTCCGTCCACCGGTTCCCATATCTGTCTCGAAAACCGTTCGTTCGTCCCCCGCATCAAGAGACCGGAACGACAGCACCCCGCCCCCTTCCGAAACGCTGGCCGGAAAAAGCCCCATAACCCCTTCAATGGCGGACCGCGATGGCACGTCCCTTGCCAGCGCCAACCCTTCAATGGATTGATCAAGGCCCGTCGCCTGCGCTGTCTCAACCCCGGACCGGGTAGCGATTTCCACCAGAAGATCGCCTGCCGACACGGCATCATCGGCAATCACTTCAAAGCTTAAATTGGGCACGCGATTGGCAAATTCAGCCAGTTCCAGCCCTTCAAGAACCGCATAAGCCATGCCCCGAAAGGCCGGTGCATTGGCAATCCCTTCGTGGGCTTCGATCAAGACATCGGGATTTTGCGTTTCTGTCCCTTGATAAACCCGCAAAGTGGCCGGTGACAGCCACCGCCCCGCCTCGTCGCGCAACAATTTCCCATCGGCCCAAATCCGGCGCACTCCCTGAATGGGCCGCGCCCCCAAGCCCACGGCCAAAGACACGGAATAGCTAAAAGTCACCGTCGAGGTCGATTTGCGACCCTTCCCGCCCGATTGCTTTTCTTCGCTTCTTTTTTCGATCAGGCCGCTGGACCAAAGAACATTGCCCGACACCCTTGCCGTGCCGAACACCAAGGGGATCGTCTCGCCAAGAGCCGAACTTTGAACGGACAGATCCGACAAGCGCGGCCCTTCCCGGACACTCCCCCCGCCCAGAAAAACGGACCGATCGATCACGCTGCCAATCGCGGCCCCCACAAGCCCCCCGGCAGGCCCCGCGACCACAAAGCCCGCCACGCTTGCCGCCTGCAACACCAAAGTCGTCATTGCACATTCCCCGGATAGTGAAAGCCGCATAAGATGGATCGGCGCCAATGGGCATCGAGCCGATGCTCAACCACCCGTCCGGCCCGCTCACAGGCATGAATCAGCCCGTCCCCTGTATGAATTGCCAAATGTTGCAAGGCGCCACCGATCTGCAAGCACGCCACATCGCCCCTCCCCGGAGTCTTGATCTTGCAAAACCCGGCATCTTCAGCGGCAAGAAGCAATCGGTTGTCAGAAAAACTGCGCGGATAACCGGTCTGGTCATAACAAGTGACCCCCAATTGCCACCCCACCCATAAAATCAGTCCAGCGCAATCAAACCCCCGCCCCACCTGTCGCCCTTGATGACGAAAAGGCGTCCCCAAAGCCGTTCTGGCTGTCTCGACAATCAAATCGGGTGAAACCACTCTTCTATTTGCATCCCCGCTTGTGCTATCGCTCGGTATTGAAGGGGCGGCACGCGGATCGCAATCAATGCCCGCCTTATCGAAATAGTGAGGAATCATGGACGCCAATTCTTTCATCATCTATCTGCATGAGCTGCGCAATCAGTGCCTTTACACCCACTCAGCGCTAAGCATTTTCAATCAGTCCCTTGAGAAGAAAAGCCAGACCGGGGTCTTGTTCTCGGGGCAAGCCGCACTGAATGCCGCCTCGCAGGTTGGTGCCATTTTGTGGCCATCCCGCGCCCGCGCGCGCCGACGCGGCGAAGTGCTCCGGGAAAAACTTCAGCTTCCCGATAGCCATGCCTTAGGGGATCGCCGGTTTGTGGAACTATGGGAACATGCCGATGAAAAGCTCGACGAGTGGATCAAAAACACCAAAGGTCAGCGGGTCCTGTTTGATTTCGTCGGTGACCCGAAAACCATCGACCTTCCGGGCCTGAAGGAAGATTGCGTTTACCGGCTTTATGATACGACCAGCCATGTGTTCGTATTTCGTGGGCTTGGCTATAATATGGTCAATCTTTCCAAGGCTATCGAGGAAATCGGCCGCCGCACGGAAATCCTGATGAAGCAGATCATGGATCAGGTTAAAGCCGCCGAAGGCGAAGGCCGCGCCGAAGAGCCAGCCAATAACGACAGCCCGCCCCAAGCGGCTCCCAAATCTGCTTCGGAAATCGAACCGATATCCGATGCAGCGGCTACCGCGGCAGAAGAGCCAAAGGATTCTGCCGAACAAGAATCCGCCAAGGCAGAAGCTCCGGCAAAAGCCGAAGCCAAGCCAAAAGCGGCCGCCAAACCCAAAGCCGCGGCAAAGCCAAAAGCCGCCGCTAAACCGGCTGCAAAATCTACAGCGAAGCCAAAAGCCAAAGCCAGCAAAGCCAAAAGCGACGCATAAAACCGGCTTTATTGGAATCCCGGATAATCCAGCAAAGCATCAATTCCGGGAACGAAAGGATCGCCGCGAAAATTTGGCACATTGTCGAATTTTTCGCGGCATTCCGCCAATGTCTTGTCGCAGCCCGCTGTCAAGGTGAACACATCCCCCACAGCAATGGGCCTTGGTGGGGCCTGAAACAAGGTCAGGCGGCCCATTTCAAAGCGCCGTACTTCACTAACCAGGCCACCATTCCCCCCCAAATGCCAGCGCAGCTTCCCAAAATCATACCATCCATCGGGATCGCCGCTGAAATCCACCACGAAAACGGTCTCGTCGATCACCGCCTGAACCGATGCCGTGCGCCGAAAGGCATTCAAGGACTTTTTGCACCGCCGGTCTCCAAGTTCCGCCCGGCACCCGGGGGAATATTGTTCGGTGATGCTTTGTGACAGCGCATGCGTAAGGCCCCGCACTTCCGCACGAAAGCCTCCATCGATGCGGGTGATCCGGCCCAGCGTTCCTTGCTTTGCAAGCAACTGACCGGCATCGGGATTGTTCCAATCCACCATGAACACCGTCACCCGTGCCCCATCGAAACGGCCGCTGGACAGATCGTCCGGCACCAGATTTGTGCTTTTTAAAACCCCTTCGATCTCCAGATTATCGGCGGCCAGATCAGCGGTATCCCGCGCGGCTGTTGCCGATAGCCCGCCATCTGCATGATAGCGAACACCCCCCACCATCAGATCGCGGTCATGGGAGGTAAGCGCCACCAGCACCCCATCGCGCCTTTGAAGCCGCCAACAGGTAGCAAGACTGGTAACCTGTTGCGCCAGATGCGTTTGAAGCTGCGGAGTAATCTGCCGCATGGCCTATTCCTTGATTTCAAGAAGGCGGATGGCGGGGGCGGCCCCTGCATCGAACGCCTCCAATGATAAAGACAATGCATCATCGGCAAAACGCACCGGCACATCGAACAAAAATCCGGCGCTTACAACCGCGCCCTCCAGCGGAGCCACATCAAAGCGCACCAAACCGCTATGCGGATCAACACTCCATCCTGTGGTTCGCTCCACCCCATCCAGGGCAATACGCACAGATCCATCCACCGGTCGCGTAATACGCCGGATATGCGCCATATCGCCATCGCCATAGCGTTTGATTAACTGGAACTCCTGATTGCTGCCATCACCAACACCAATCTCCTGATCTGTAGGGGCGGGCGGACTGCGATCCAAAGACGACCTGTGATCGGCCCAATCACGAAAGCGAAAGCCATAAGCCCGGCCCGCGCGCGCCCGGAAAAAGGCCATCAGTTGCGCAAGATCATCCACCGAACGCAGACCGCTCGAAATATCATAATCCGCCCGCGCCTGATCCCAATCACGGTTGCGCCGTTCATGGCCCGAAGCCGTGGCCACCACACGGGTTGAAAAGCGCGGACCACCTGTCGATCCGAAACTGACCGTATCGGGCAGCCGCACATCATGAAATCCAGCCAAATCCTGCTCCTTTTGATCCAGATCGAACATCACCACGCCATCTCGCACCACCTGCGTATAGGCCCAGATCACCCGTTCGGAGAAACCCCGCCGTTCGGCATCTTCCAAGGCGAATTCAATATTGCGCCAGATATGGCGGTCTTCTTCTAAGAGCACAAAACCGCTGAAGAACTGTGTCTTTTCAAGTGGATATCCCAATTCCGAAACCACGCTATCGACCCCACGCGCATGATCTGCCCAATTGCCGTCGATCACATGGTCATAATCTTCGATCTGCATCAGGTCATAAGCGGGAGACGCCCAATGGCTCACTGGAAAATTGACACTGCGTAGCATTGGTGCGCTATCATCCAGAACTTGCGGGGTGAAAAACAACAGCGCCACATGCGCGCCGGGATACCGGTTTTTCACATGATCGCGCAGCCGGTGCGTTGCGGCCCCCAGTTTCTCGCCCAGCCAATCCAGAAAAAGCTGTTGCTCGGCGGATGGACTCTCGGTGGCACTTTGATGCATCGCCGGCACCGGATGTCCTGTTTCCAAAGGATATGCGGCAAGGGTTTGGGGATCATAAAAATGCGGTATGCGCCCCTCACCCAAAGAAACCCACCACCATGGCTCGCCAATTTGAAACACAGGCGGCAGCCCCGCGGCATCCATCAGATCGCCAAAAGCCGAAAAGACCCGTTCCAACCAGCCCAAGGCCTCCCCGTTCGTGGGCGCGATCAAGGTGGATGGCGGCTCCCAGCCGGTCAGGGCGCGGCTGCCATCATGGGCCCTTTGCGCCCACGCATCGGGTGCATTTTGGTCTAAAATCTCGAAGGACAAGGATAAAACCAGGGTCATCCGAAAGCGGGCGAGGCGAGAAAACAGATCTGTATGCCATGCCAGCGTTGCCGCATTGAGCGCCGGAGCAGCAGGATCAACCACCCAGCGCAAAGCCTGGGCATCCCATGCCATGGTGTAATAATGGCTCATCCCCACATAATGGGTGAACCATTCCCGATAGCCCAATTGCAGCACATTGCGCATCAACCGCGCGGGCGTGATGTTGAAGCTGTCATCATAGCCATTGGCCATGCGAATAGTGTGGGGCTTCACATAATCATCGCCTATCGCCAGATCCGCATTGCCGCCGGTGACGCGGATATCGCTCATGCTGACGCGCCCTTCCACAGCCCCGCCGGTCAGCGGGCTATCATCTTCGGGATCATAATCATCGGGAACCATGGAAATGAACATGCGATCGATATCGCCCGCATAAACCGGGTCCGCTTCCGCAGGCAGGAAAAACCCGCCATCCAGATGATTGAAATCCAGAGTGATCACAGCATTGCTCGCTGTGCCGGACGCATAGTTCCACAGGCGCACGAACCATGTGCGCGACACTCCCGAAGCATCGCGCCCTTCAATGGTCAGGGTTGGGCCAAAGCCATCGGCCAGCGTTTTGATCCCCACGCTTTGCCAGCGAAATGTAAGCACCACATGGCGATAATCGCGCCGGGCTTCATAAGACAACAAAGGATGATCGAATAAATCCTCGCTTTCCCAGATCAATCCGGCCAGATCGCTTCGCTGGTAAAAAACCAAAGACACGTCCAAGGCTTCGCCGCCGGGATTGGTGACAGCAGCCATCATCGGACGCGGAAAATTCACCGTCCAGAATCGCGGGTCGAAGCGGGTGATGGACTGCTCTTCAAAGCGGTCCGCCTTTTGCGATAACCACAACATGCTCAATCGAACCTTTGTGCCTGTGCCAGCGCCCGTCGCACGGATAAAGCAATTTGCGTGGCGCTTTGCCGCCGATCGCCAAGGCCGTTCTCACCGCTTACATTAATAGTGATGGAAATCGGGCGATCGCTCCCGCCTCCTATGCCGGGGCGATTGGGCTGAATTTGTCCGGCCCCACGCGGCACGAACACTTCCGGCCCTTGTTCACCCACGATATAGGGTTGGCCGGGGGCAACAGGCCCACCTGTGGCCCGCCCCGGCAAGCCAAGCAAACCGCCCAATGCCTTTGAAAAAATCCCGCCGCCGCCCAATCCCCCGAATTGGGGGAAAAAAGCATCCAATGCTGCGGACGCAATATCCCCAAGAGCGGAAACGGCGACCGATTTCAGGCTGCCAAAAGAAAGTTCTCCACTTTGGGTAAAGCGCTGCAAGACCGATTCCAGTTCGGAAAACGTCCCGCGGGCCGATTGCCCGATGGCCTGCCCCAGTTCGGCAGCGCCGGTCAGGCTTTGGTCAAGGGCATCTTGCGGCAGTGCAGCCATGGCTTCAAAATCGCCCAAAGCCGCCTGGGCCTGTGCCATATCACTGCGAAACCGGCGTGAGTCCGCACGCAGGCTCACGACTAGCGCGTCCAGTTCAACTGTCATGAAATCTGTCTTTTTGTCAGTGGCGCGTGAAACCCGCGATCATTTGCAGCACGCGGCCGGTGAAAAACACAACGAGATATGTGATGATCCGGCTTTGATCGACACCATGAAAATCTGTCTCGATCATCCGGAAAACCTCAACCACCAGAAGAACGAAAGACACAAGCTGCATCCCCATCCCCCCGTAACGCAACCATTTGCGCCAAGGCTTGGGCGCAGCTGCGCCTTCATATTCAGACAGCCCAGCTTTTCGGGCTGCCACGCGTTCTCTCAAAGGTTTTCGTCTCGGATGATGCGCCATAGACCATTTATGGCGTTGCCGGGCCTTTATCGTCAACCGGGTGATCTGGAAAACGTCGCATCAGGGCTTCCAATTCATCCGGTTTCAAAGCCGCGCGCAGCTGCGACGCACCGGTTCCCATGGCCATTCTCATATCCGCAGGCGTTGCCGCCCAGAAAATGTCCGGCGACCAGCCCAGCCGCCGCATGGCCAGCCCCGCCAAAGACGGGAAGTCAATCGCCTGCATCGGGTTGACCCAGAATTCCTGCCAAAAGCGCCCGATAAGCCCGCAACGGCTCCAGCAATCCCGTAGCGACAATGCGGTCGCCAATGGCCTCGATGCTTGGCGTTGCTTCCCCGGCCCCGGCTTTATGGCAATGATGAAACACCACCGCCATATCCTGCACCTGCACATGGCCATCGCCTGCTTTTTGAACCAGGCTCAGGATCGGCGTGTGATTTTGCTCAATCCGCGACAGGGCCGCAAACGTCGGGCGTAAAAAAAACGCCTCCCCATCAAGGGCAAACACCACATCGCCACGCTCTTTCACCGGCCCGCTCATGGGGCCACCGAAAGATCGATCACGCCGGCACTTTCCAGCGACATGGTATAGGTCCGCGCCCCATCATGTTCGCCGGAATAATCCAGTGTCGTCACCTGAAAAGGCCCACTGAACAGATCGCCATTCTCGAACAAGATTTGAAAATTTGCGATTGATCCCGCCAAGGCCTGCGCCCGCAGTGCGGTTTCCGCCGCACTATTGGTAAAGATGCCAGAGCCGGAAACGGACAAACGGCGCACACCGGCCCCGCTCAAAAGAGAACGCCACCCGCCTGAGTCCTTATGGGTTATATCCACGGGTGTGCTGTTGATATTCAAGGACGTGGAGCGCATCCCCCCGATGGTCGAGAAAATTTCCGGATTTGCCCCATCGCCAAGTTTCACAAGAAACCCGCGCCCTTTTTCTGCTGTCATGGCCATCTCCATTCCATGGATCAAAGAGTTTGAATAAGTGCCGAAAAGCGCAGCTGTCCCTGCCGCACCCCATCGGGATCACGCAAAGTTTGCAAACTTTCAAAGCTGAACGCCGCCACATGGCCGCCTTCAATAGCCAAGGGCACAGACATTAACCGGTCATGTACCCTATCGGCCAAAGCAAGCAGGTGATGATCACCGGGCTTGTCCGAAAACACCCGTATAGTCAGCCGCCAACGCTTGCCGTTCAGCCCCTGCGCCGACCAATCGCTTGCCTGAAGCGGCCCTACCAACACAAAAGGCAAAGCCGTGCGATGGTGCGGCTCATCGAAGACACCGGAAATTTGCGCCATAAGCGCACTATCGCTTGTCAGATGATCAATGACGGCCCGTTGCAGGCTTAAAAATCCGGAAAGGCTCATGCGGTATCTCCTTTGCTCAGGGCGGTGCGCAGTCCTGTCACCACCTCATCAAAGGCCGGTTGCAAGAAAGGCTCCGCCGCCATCCGCGCTGTTCCCAGTTCCACAAACACCGCATGAGGCGCGCTGGCTTGAACCGAAAATCCGGTCTCAAGCGGCGCAACAGACAGGCTTTCCGCCAAAACGCTTGGTGTGACGCGACCTGCCTGCCTTTGTGTCAAAATCTGCGCACGGGCCAGATCGGCCAGATCATTGGCCGCCTCTTCAAGCTGTTTGCGCAAGGCTTGCTCGGCGCGGGAAACGGCTTTTTCCAACCCCCGTTCCACGGCCTCCTTGCCATCAAGGCGCATCTCGATCATGGAAGACGCTCCTCACAGCCAAGAGTTAAAAATGTCGTATCTGCCGCATGTGGGGCAATGGAGCGAATATCCAGCGCCCGCCCGCGCCATAAAACCCGGTCACCGGGGCGCATATCGGCCAAGGCCCGAATAATCAAACGATAGCGCACACGGTTATGCGGGCGATCCGCCGACAAAGGATCGTCCGCACCCAATGGCTCCACGGTCGCCCAAAGGCGGCCCAATCCCTCCCAACTCTCAACGGGGGCACCGGTTTCATCTGTCAGCCAATGCGGGCGTTGATGCTCCACTCTCTGGTCAAGCTGACCTGCATCCAATTCCCCGCTCATAAGCGCACCATCCGGTATGGGCCAAGCAGGCTGCGTACCGATTGCGCCAATATATGGCCCGTTCCGCCGCGCTGCTGATAAAGCGATGCAACCACCAACAAAATGGCGTGCCGGATGGGCGCGGGAATATCTTGTGCTGCGGGGCCATATCCAGCAGAGAAATCAATCTCGATGCCGCCATGTCTTTGGCCGGCTTTTGGAAAACCGCCCACAGATGTCGCCACAAGAAAGCCCGGCTCTGCACGGCTTTCCACGCGGTAAAGCAGTGGGTCCAGGATTTGGGTTTCGCCAGCCCTGTGGATCAAGCGTACCGCCTCCACCGACAATAGCGGCGGTTTGGGCAGGCACACCGGCCCATTTTCGGGCCATTGATCCCGCACCAACTGCCAGCGCTGCATGATCAGCGCCCGGCCAAGAAAGTCTTCCACAGTCCGCCGCGCCGCTTGCAAATAGCTTTGAAGAAGACTGTCCTCATCCATATGGTCGATCCGCAGATGGGCTTTGATTTCGGCCAGTTCCAGCGGTTCCACCGGCGGGGGTTGCAGCAGGGTGATCATAAGGCTTTCCTGTCCGTCTAGATAAATTCCGGTGCTGTATCAAAAACCGGCCTTGCACGAAAAAGGGCGGACGCATCCTCTGCCCCCGCCCCCTGTGCCTCAACCGGGCATCACGCCTATGATCAGGCCGCCGAGAATTTCAGCAATTTGATGGCGTCGGAATTCACGACACTGCCGCCAACCCGCCGAGTGGTGTAGAAATGCACGAATGGCTTGTTGGAATAAGGATCGCGCAACACCCGCGTTCCCATGCGGTCGGCAATCAGATAACCGCGCTGGAAATTGCCAAAAGCCACCGACAGGCTATCGGCCTCCACATCCGGCATATCTTCGGCTTCCACCACCGGGAACCCCAACAAAGTGCTGGCCTGCCCCTGCTGAAGGCCGGGCCGCCAAAGATAATCGCCATCGGCATCCTTGAACTTGCGGATCATATTCAAGGTGGCGGAATTCATCACAAACTGCGCCCCGGCCCGATAGCCCGCCTTCAGGCTATGCACCAGATCAAACAGATGGTCTGCCGGATCGCTGGCCGAAAAATCTCCCGCAACTCCTGTGCTCACATGCTGAATGGCGCCAAAAGCCCGCGTTGCATCATTGGCGGCGCTGGTCACACTGGCAAGAAATCCCTTCGGCTTGTTGATGCCATCGCCAGAAATGAACGCGGCCCCTTCTTTTTGCGCAAATTCCAAAGCCAATTCGCCAGCGAGCCAGCTTTCCACATCGAAAAAGGCATCATCCAGCATGGTTTGTGTGGCTGCCGGATTGGCAAAAATCTCGCCCATGGGCGGCGCGATTTCGGCAAAATCCGGGCTTGCGGTTTCGGCGCGGGCATCGCTTTCCCCAACCCAGCCGGAAGCGGGGCCGGTGGTGGCTACCAGCTTGCGGTAATTGGCCGACCCAATCTGCGTAACCGATGCAATAGAGCGGATAGGAGACAAGTCTTTCAAACGCTGCTCGATCAAATGATCGATTTCCATCGGCACCGCATAGCCCCCTTCCGACGGCGTTGCGATATTAAGGGATTTTTCTTCCAAACGCGCCACATCGCGCTCTAGCCCCTTGCGGACATAGCCATTCACAAAAGCGGATTTATGCGCGTCCACAACCCGGCCAGACCCCGTATCTCCCGATAAAGACGGACGGTTCGCCGCCACCGACACACCATCGATCTGCGCCTCAAGGCGTTTCATTTCCTCGCTCAAGCGGCCCAATTTTTCTTCAATCAGGTGATCCGCATAGCCTTTTGTCCGCCGTTCGATCTCTGCAGCATCATTATTGGCCTTAAAGGCCTCAAAGGTCTGCCCAAGCCGCTCAACAGCGGCTTTCACTTGCAGGGCGGTGGTTGACTGGCTCATAAAAGCGTTCCTTCATTGTTCAAATTTGCCTGTTCAAGGACAGCCGTCATTCGGTGAATGCTGTCCATCGCCTCAAGCCAGCCCGCATCATCTTCCCGATGGCCAAGCCCCTTGAAGCCATGCGCCGCAAGCGCTTTGGCTTCGCGGCGTGAAAACCCGCCTGCCTCTCGCAGAAAGGTTTCGAAATCCCGGATGGTTGTCTTGTTTCCCGCCTTAAAGGCATGGACCCGCGCCGCGGACTGCATGGGAAAGGTCACCAAAGACACCTCCCACAAATCCACCTGATCCAGCAGGCGCGCCCCGGTTTTCGCATCCTGACGCGCTTTGACGACACGATATCCTATAGAAAGCCCATCCAAAGCGCCCATCCGCATCAAGGCATGGGCTTCGCGCGCTTTTTCCACATCCATCAGCAAACGGCCCTTCACGAACAAGCCGCGCGAATCTTCATGAAGCGCCTCGATCACTCCCAAGGGCTGGGTGGGATCATGCTGCCATAACAGCTTGACCTGTGCTGCCGGACGCGCCTTCAAGGATGCTTCAAAAGCGCCCCGCTGCATGATGTCGTCGCCATCATCCAACAGATCAAAAACCGACGCATAGCCTTCAAACGCACCTTCTCCGTTTGCCGCCTTCACATTGAAAGCGGCATGCACCGTATTTTGCTCCATCGTGGATTTCCCGAATTCAGCCGGCAGGCGGCCAGAGTTTCAATTTCAGGGTCAGCCCTGCAACAATGGCAAGCATCAAACCCGTTATCACCCAGCGCACAATCGTGTGCCAGGCGGTGCGGCGCGCGACGCGCCAAGCCCCCAAAAGATCACGCAATTCGCGCACATCCCGAAGCGCTTGCTCGTCTTCCAACCCCACATGGCGCAATACCCGCATCGCTCCACGTTCGCTGGCTTCTTCCACCAATGCCCGCAAGGTGGGGCTGTTGGCCCCCTGCGCCTGGGCCTGTTCCACAAGCGCCGTGAGGATGGCCGGCTCAATTTGATCGGTCACAATGGCCACTTCCTTTGATCCGAAATATGCTGAATGATATGACGCTGAAAACGCTACAAGGCCCATTGATGCAGCTCTTCACCGGACAAAGCCCGGTAACAATCAGGAACAGAAAATCCCTAACCCCTGATCGTGCTGTCTGCCATGGCGGCAACGCTCATGGCTTCTTGACGTTTTGAGCGTTTGCCGGGGTCTTTGAGATATGGAAACGCCTCCAACAGCTTGTTGGCCTCTTTGTCGCGGCGGGACAGATGGCCCCCATCCAAAGAAGCGGAGCTCTTCCAAAGCTTTCTGCCATTCGCCCCGGGTCACGAACCCCCAAAATCTCGGCGTGCCGCCCTCTTTTGACGAAAGATGCAAATTCGGCCCATATTGCGTCGCCACGCTGGCGATGACCGTCTGTGCTGCAGGTGGCAAATCCTGAAAGCGAAGATAACGGCTATGACGGTTAAAATTCCGCGCCACCGCAAGGCCGCCTCCAACCGTCACACCGCTGTCATCAATCGTTTTACCGCCCTCGTCCAATATATAGGCTTGACGTAAAAACCCCTCCCTTTGGTCCAAAAAATCTTCATCAATATCCAAATTTTCTTTCTGAATCAGCTCGACCCTCCCTCAACCACAAAGCCCGATTGAATTCCTGATAATCGACAGAGGCATCGCCGCCGGGAATGCCCAAAAGCATCGGCGGCACCCCACAGGTCCGCGCACTCTTTTGGGCGATCGCCCACATCCGTTGCGGCTGGCGGTAAAAGCTTTCCGGTGACAATCAGGAACAGCATCGTGCCGGATTACGGCACGATCAGGAAAGCAGCCGCTCCCACCCGCGCCCACAGAGCTTCGCGCTCCCGCGCGAGCGCGGGGATAGCCTCGCCGCATTGTCCAGTAGCATTCTATAGATAGATGAAACTATGGACGCCATTGCGCGCAGGTTGTATTCTTACCGGCCATATCTCCTGTCACTAATTCATCCAGTCGGAATTGGAGCCAAAGTCAAAATGACACGGCACGCGCTTCCCCTGCTCCTTACCGCCTGTATCTTGTCGTTCATCCCGGCAACGGGTCGAGCCGGGGATTGCACAATCCACACACTCTCGGAATGCCGCAACACCAATCGACTCATGTGGGATCCAGCCTTCCGTGAAGCGAGGGAGGCATTCATCGGAGACCGGCCCGCAGGGTGGCTCTATGAAAACGGAACCATGTTGGGGCAAGTCAATACCGTCCTTGGTGGACCTCCCGATGAGCCGGTCTATTTCTCAGATAATCTCGTCCGCTTTTCCGCCTGCCGCCCACACTCCTGCGATGAGAAGGGCGCGGTCGTCCTCACCACCGATGGTGAGATCGTCGCTATCGGGGTGCTTCATTTCGATGTTTCCCGTAGTTACACAGACGACCCGATGCTGACGATCCTGACCAGAAAAAGAGATGACCGCTTTCAGGAAGCCGCCGATCATCTGATCGCATGGTATGAGATGGTCACGACCGACTATAATAACTGGCAGAAAGAGAGCTATGGCCTGTCCGACACATCGGACGAGCTCAGAAAGACAAGTGACCCTGAAATCATCCTATTAGCGGGCACGCCGGACTCTCAGCCTTGAACGATCATGGCACCTTAGCGGCGCTCATGGTTTTTTACGGTCCGGGAGTTTGCCGGGATCGTTGAGATTGGGAAATGCCTCAAGCAGTTTTTGAGCTTCTTTATTACGACGAGGCCCGAACCCGTCCCCAAAATCGCGCAATTCCTCCAGCGCGCTTTGCCAGTCCCCTTGGGTGACAAACCCCCAGAATTTTGGCGCCTTGTTATTTCCCTTTGGTCCAAAATTTGGACCATATTGCAAGGATACGCTGGCAATCACCGTCTGAGCCTCGGACGCCAGATCGAAGAAGCGCTGTGTGCTTTCCCGATCATAAGCCGCCACCAATCTCACGAAAATACCATCATGCACCTTATTTGTCAGATCGCGCGCTTCTTCCACGGATAAATACAAGGGCTGCTCTCGCAGCACGCGCTGGGCCACCTCCCGTCTTTTGCCAAGATAAGGCGTCAAACGCTCTAATATCTGCTCATCCACCCCCAAGGCCGCAAGGCCGGCGCGAGTTTGCTGCCCCAAATCCACACCTGCACCGATAGTCACGCCGCTCTGGTCGATAGGCTCGCCATTTTTATCAATGGGAATGTTGCCATCGGCGCGCAAACCGCCTTCCCTGGCTTCAATAAATTTCCGATCACCCTGAAATTCCGCAAGCCGACCATCAACACGGGAAACCTCCCCCACTTCGCCCTCCCCCTCGTCCACATAGTCCACAAAGCAGCGGCAATTTGCCGTCTGCTCGAAGGAGCCAGCGGGGTCCGATGGCAGCAACAACTGCTCGCCATGCACATCAAAACGCGCATCGATGCCCACCTCGACACCGTCCATCGCCGCATGGCTGGAACGCACATCGCCATCCTTGCGGGTGCGCCAGATTTTGTGGGGCTTGCCGTCCGCCTTCGCCGCCTCAAAATCCCGCTTCAGATCCGCAAAGCGCGCCGCACGGGTTGCAACCACCGCCTGTCCCTTCATCTGGCGACCAATGCTGGCCTGGCCGCCAAAATCAAAAGGGCGCGGATCCTCCCCCCGGTCCACCGACAGCGCATCGCCTCCCGCAACCGGCTCCAGACCCACCGCCGCGCGCTGCTCATTCACGGTCAGGAAGGCCGCCGCCCCCACACGCGCCCACAGGGCTTCACGTTCAACGGCCAAAGCAGGCAGCGCATCGCGGTCCGCCACCAGCCGCACCGCATCCCCTTCTTTCGACAAAAAGCGCGATAGGCCCAACAACACCCGATCCACCAAAGGCAGCAGGGTCAACCGCCACAAGGCCCGATTGGCTTCCTGATAATTGGCATAGGTATTGTCGCCGGGAATGCCCAGCAGCATCGGCGGCACCCCGAAGGCCAGCGCAATCTCGCGGGCCGCCACATTCTTGGTGTTGATGAAATCCATATCCGCCGGCGAAAAGGCCATCTGCTGCCATTTCAAGCCGCCTTCCAGCAAAAGAGGCCGGCCGGCATTGGCGGCCCCTTGGAACTGCGCCTCCATCTCGGACTTGAGACGGCTCACCTGCTCGTCTGTCAAATTGCCCGGAACACCGTCCCCCGGCTCAAACACCAAAGCCCCCGAAGGCCGCGCCGCATTGTCCAAAAGAGCCTTGTTCCAGCTTGATGCCGCATTGTGCACATCCATAGACTTTGCCGCCGCCTCCAGCGCCGACAGGCCATAATGATCATCCGCGGGATGAAAATTCTTCAGATGCAGGATAGGCGAACGGCCACTGGGCTGATGCACCTTGAAGCGATGCACATGGCCACCCAACCGATAGTCATAGGCTTCGGGCCACCCACGCGCACCGGGAACCACCGTCATCCGTTCCGGGCGCAAGGCATAAAGCTCTGCCACACGCCCCGAAGAAGCCTCCACGCGCTCGATATAGGCATTGCCCGCCAGCAACAACCAGGCATAAACCTGCTCTAAAAAGCTGGCACCATCCTGCATGGGATTGGGAGAAGCCAGCACATCAAGCAAAGGATGCGCAGCCACACGATGATCGGCGCGCATCACATGGATCGGCACAGAGGCCGCACATTCCGCCACCAACCGCACCGCACGATTGGCCACCACATTGTCGCGAAAGCCATTTTGCACCAAAGCCTGATAGCTGCGAGCGCTCCAATTGGCGCTCCCCATAGACAAAAGCGCTGCCCCCGGATACCGCCCCTTCGCATAGCCCAGGCCGGAAACGGCGCTTTCCTTTTGCTCACCGCCCAGCCTGTGCCGCATTCTGCTGATAAATGACATGAGATTCCCGTTTGTTGACGACCGCCCTTGGCAAGGCTGCGGTCCTTGGTTAGTGTCGCCCATCCAAGAGAGTGAGAGACGAAGTCATGAACACGCCCCGCAAAAACCGGCTCAGCGCCGCATCCCTGACACTGGTCGCCGCCTTTCTGCTGTCCGGCACGGCCTTTGCCGCACCGGATTGCGGGGATCCTCCCCTGAACGAACCGGCCATTCCCCAAGCGAGCAAAGCCACCCGCGAGTCCATGCTGGCCGGTGTGAATGCCGTAAAAGCATATAGTGGTGCTGTGGATACATGGCTTACCTGCAAGGATCGCCGCAGCGTCGAGGTGTTTCAGTGGATGTCCGAAGAACAACGCACCCGCTGGGAAGAAGACCTCAACAAAGTGCATGAACGCCGGGTCGAGGTGCAGCGCCAGATGAATGAAGCCATCCGCGAATTCAATAAAGTAAACACCGACAGCAACAGCTAAGCCCCAACGCCACGTCTTTTTATAAACGGCGCAAATGCGGTGAAGACGGACGGCCCAGCGCCAATTCCGTCACCGCCCAGACCATGGCATCCAGCCGGTCCGGGCTGTGCTGGCCGGTGCTGCCCGTATAGCTGCACATTTCATCCTCCAACGCATCGAACCGCCCCACATGCCGTACCAATCCCCGCTCATAAAGGGCGGCCACCGGCTCTGCGCGGGCGATTTTCCCCCGGCTGGCCCTTACCGCGCGATAGCTCAAATCCGGGGCGGCCTGGCGCAACACCGCCTCCACCATATCGCCGCCATTATTGGCCTCGCCCAATACCCGGTCAGCGTCAAAGGCTGCATAGCGCTCGGCCACCCGTGCCGCCCATTTATAAGGCCGCAACCCCTGACAACTGGCATCATCCAGAAGATACACGATCCCGGCGTCATCAATCCCCGCCACCACGATGCCGCACGCATCGGCATTTTCTCCATGGCTGGCGGGTGGGTCCACCGCGACAACAATGCGATGAAGACCCGGTGCTTTTTGTACGCGGGAGGCTTCGATCAGATCTCTGGTCCATAAAGCGCCTGCAATTTCATCGATCAGCCGCCCGTCCAGCTCTTGCGCCCCCAAGCGGGTTCCCGAATAGAGCCGCTCCACTTCTTTCAGGAATTGCGGCGCCAAATGCGCCTTATTGTCCAGCGTCGATCCACTCACTGTCACGGTGGACGGCTCTGCCATCAATCGCTTCAGCCAACCGACAGGACGCGGCGTGGTTGTGGCCACAACGCGCGGATTGGCCCCCAAACGCAAGCCCAGCACAAGATTGGACCACGCCCGCTCACCTTCATGCCATTTGGCAATTTCATCGGCCCAGGCCGCATGATGCTGCGGGCCGCGCAACTGATCGGGGTCATTGGCGGAATAAAGATAAGCCACTGCCCCATTGGGCCAAACCAGCCTGCGCCGCGATGGCTCGAATACCGGCCTATGGCTTGGCGGGCTGCAGGCTAAAATGCCACTTTCCCCATCCACCATCACATCCCGAATATCCGCAAAACTATCCCCCACCAGCGCCAGGCGCGCCGGTGCGCCAGAGCCTGCGGTCAAGGGCGTGGGGCCTTCCACCAGCAAGCGCACCCATTCCGCGCCCATCCGGGTTTTTCCAAAGCCGCGCCCAGCCAAAACCAGCCAACAAAACCAATCGCCTGGCGGGGCAAGCTGATTGGGGCGCGCCCAGAACGACCAATCATAGATCAACGCCTGCGCCTCTTCATGGCTCAAACCCGCAACCCACCGCGCCACGGACTGAGAGCTTAAATGACCAACAGTGCGTTCGGCCCGGCTTTTCATGCTCGGCGCAGCACTCACTCTTTCGCCCCCTCATTCACGGTTCCATCGTCGGATGCCTGCTCGCCTTCATCTCCCGTCCCAAGCCGCGCCAACAAAGATTCCAATCGCCCATGGGCCGTTTCGCCCGGCTCGTCAGACCCGTCCGGCGATGCGGCCTTGCTATCAGAGGCAAAAACATGCGGACGACGGCTTTTCAGAAGAAACATGCCCAAGCTATCGGAATAGTTCACTACGGAACCGCAGGGCTTTCCCGCATAAAACACCGGCTTTTCAACACCTTCCACCGCGCGGCGGCGCAATTCACATTCCAGATCATCCAGCGCCTCTTCCAAGGCATGATCCCAGTCCTCACGGAACTCCGCATTTTTGGCGCGCAACCGGTATATCTCGCTTCGGGAAAGACCGGCCGCGCGGGCCGAGGCACTGACATTGGCGCTTGCACGTAACGCATCGAGAAAAACCCGTCGCCTGCGTGTCGAAAGACCCTTTGCCGCCATCTTTGCCTTCCCATTTGAAAGTCACAAAAAAACGGCCGCCGATGGTCGGCAGCCGTTTGGTTCGCCCAAATGTTGAGCATGAAGAAGACCCTATCAGAGAGCGTGACGATTGTCAATCAAAAATAACCAAATTGGAACATTTTGGCTATTTTTTGCAGCCATCCGCTCCCTTCATATCACGATTCTCCATGCCATAATGAGCCGCCAAGCGATCCAGCGCGATCCCAAGCACCAACTTTCCGGATCTGGCAGGCCACCCCAACACTTTCTCCGCCTCTTCCAATCCTTCCAAATGACAACAGACCCGGATCAGCACATCCGAAAGCCCGCTCCCCACAGCCTCCATTGCAGCCCTTACACGCCGCCGGGCATCAAGCTGCATATCACTGACAAATTGCCCATCAGCGGGGCCTTTTCGCTGCCGCGATGCGGGCACCGCATCAAGCCTAGAAGTAATCCGCGCCCCCATGGAGGCGCGCTCGAAATCCTCTCGCAACCGCTCCCCCGCATCAAATTGGCATTGAGAAAGCATAGGGCGGCCATCCCGCCCCCGCCGGCGCACCAACCACCCCAAAGGCGATTCCGCCCCGTTCACCCGCACCCGCCCGCGGGTGCCATCAGGCAAAATCCTGTCATCGGTCGCAAGCTGCATATGCTGGGAACGATAAGGATCAATGCCAAGATCTTCATCACCCCCTTGACGCCTTCCCTTTGCTTTACCCCTTGGTCCAGCCTGCGCCGCGGAAGACACGCCAGACCCTGCATGCAACTTAGAAGACATATGGCGGCGGACAAAACTACGTCCCGCCTCTGTGGCCTTCACGCCCCCTTCCACCTTTTCAATAAAATCCAGTCGCAGCAACCGCGCCACCACAGCCAACGGCACCGGACGGCGCTCAAGCAAAAGACTGCCATCGGACAAAAATCGCACCGAAGAGTGCTCACAAATGCCTTTCAGAACCGCCAAGCTGAAACCTGACAAGTTCAGGTCCAAAGCCCCATCACGTTGCTTCGATCCCGTCGATGCTTTTCGTAATTCTGCCATAAACGCTTTCTCCAAAATGTTCCAATCTGGTTATATCATAATGTGCCGTTCCGGTAAATATCGTTTGCCAAATTCTCGTACTGGGTTATAAATGGCCAAGGAAAGACTGAAAAAATCAACCGGAGTTCGCCATGCTTCATGCGCGCCTGAGAGAGATCCGCAAGTCCAAGGGGCTGACGCTTCAAGATGTGGCCGACCGGGTCAAACCCAATGGAACCACGGCCCAAACCATCGGACGGCTGGAAACCGGCGTGCGCACGCTTACGATTGATTGGATTGATAAAATCGCCGATGCCTTGGATGTGGAACCGGCAGACCTGTTCGCCTTTCCCCATGCGGGCGATATTTTGATCGATGGCGCGGTTACCGCCTCCGGCTCGGTTCTCGATCAGGAAGAAGGGCTTTTGCCCCTGCGCCCCACCATGAAAAACCCCGTTGCCGTGCGCTTTTTAGAAAATATGGGGCAATATCGCAGCGGCGATGTGGTGGTCTGTGAACAGCTGACACAAGAAACCCTGCACAGGGCAGCAGGCTGCGACTGCCTTGTGAAGGACGAAACGGGCCGCCGCCATTTCGGCAAATTATTTCCCACCCGCGAAGCCGATACCATCATGCTCGCCCCGATCACCGCCAGCGGCAGTATCAAGGCATCGCTAAAGGTGGATATGGTGGCACCGGCCATCGCCCTGATGCGCTCGCTTTCGCATTAATCGCGCCCATAACCGATTGTCTGCCCGGCTCACCCCGCCGATGCCGGTGGGGCATGGCGCGGCCCGCGTTGACATCCCGTGCCCCACCGCAAACAGTGGACGGAAGAAGAGCGCTTTTGGGAGGATAATGCCATGCTCAAACACCGCGAGATTTATGACTCCGATCATGACATGTTCCGCGACAGCGTGCGAACCTTCTTCGCCCGCCACATGCACCCCCATAAAGAACAATGGCGCAAAGACGGTATCATCCCGCGCGAATTCTGGACCAAGGCAGGCGAGGCAGGCCTTTTGTGCCCCTCGATCCCGGAAGAATATGGCGGTGCGGGCGGCGATTTCCGCTTTAACGCCATCGTCGATGAAGAGCTGGGCTATGGCGGCACCGCGGCAGGCTTCTCAGTTCATTCCGATATCTGCGCCTCTTATCTGTTGCACTATGGGTCCGAGGAGATGAAAAAAACCTGGCTGCCCAAAATGGCAAGTGGTGAAGCAGTGGCTGCCATCGCCATGACAGAGCCGGGCACCGGGTCCGATCTACAAGGCATCAAGACCACCGCCAAACGCGACGGCAATCATTATGTGATCAATGGCCAAAAGACTTTCATTTCCAACGGACAACACGCCGACATCATCATTGTTGTGGCGAAAACAGATCCGGATGCAGGCGCAAAAGGCACCAGCCTCATTCTTGTGGAGGCGGATAGGGAAGGAGTCTCACGCGGCCGCAATCTGGAAAAAATGGGCCAGAAAGCCGCCGACACGTCGGAACTGTTCTTCGACTCTGTGCGGGTGCCCATTACAAACTGCATTGGCGACGAAGGCATGGGCTTTGTCTATCTGATGCAGGAATTGCCGCAAGAACGGCTCGTCATTGCCGTTGCCGCTGCAGCCGCCGCCCAACATGCCTTCGATATAACGGTGGACTATGTAAAAGGCCGCAAAGCCTTTGGCCGTCCTATCGCCAGCTTTCAAAACACCCGCTTCAAACTGGCAGAGATGAAAACCGAAATTGAAGTGGGCTGGGCCTTTGTGGACCAATGCACAAGACGGCATCTGGAAGGCAAGCTGGATGCGCAAGGCGGGGCTATGGCAAAGCTATGGCTATCGGAAATGCAAGGCCGCGTGGTGGATCAATGCGTCCAGCTTCATGGCGGCTATGGCTATATGATGGAATATGATATCGCCCAACATTATGTGGATGCCCGTGTTCAGCGCATTTACGGCGGCACCTCTGAAATCATGAAAGAACTGATTTCCAGATTTATCTAGACAGCCTTGCCAGAAACAGGCCAATTCAATCGACACTAAGCGTCCGTTCCGACGATAAGGACATTTGCTGCACGTATCTGAGCGGCGTCAGAAATCCGGCTCTTGCCAGAATTCATAGCCGGATTGACCCATAATAGCCGTAGCGCTCAAGGCGCCACTCATGAACAAAACGAAGGGAGGCGGCAAATAACATAGTCGCCTTCTGAAAGATAAGGACAAAAGTGTTTTTAAAAAACAATAGAAAGTACTTATCTTGTCAGAGGACAATTATATCACCCCGCCTTCGCCTTCAGCACATCATAAGCGGTGCGCACCCCATGAAACAGGCGCGCAGCTTCTTTATCGCCGGGGTTTCGATCAGGGTGATATTGCTTGGCAAGGCTTCGAAATCGCGCCTTGATCTCTGCCCCGCTGGCCGTTGGCTCCAGATCAAGCGCATCATAAGCATCGCGTTCCGCGCGGGTCAGGCCATCGGCATCGGTGGCGCCGCCCCAGCTAAACGCATTGCTTTGACGAAATCCTGTGGCGGCTTCTGCCTCGGCTTCCTTGCGCATGAAATCGCGCACCGCCTCTTCATTCATTCCCGCAAAGAAATTCCAGTTCCGGTTATAATCGGCGGCATGGCGTTCGCAAAAATACCAACGCTCGTTATTATGTGGCGATTTCGGAGCCGGATGCTCCCCCGCCTCATTACAGTCGTGAAAATCGCACATGCGCACATGCACTGCATCGGTATCGCGGCCATAGCCACCCCAACGGGGAAATCCGAAATCGCTGCCAGCTCGTCTGGGTTTCATTGAACTCTCAATACAAAAGGGTGCCCGTATTGTGGCCACAGATGAACGGGAAAACAAGGGTGCGCACGCACCAAAAGGCCGTCAAAAGGCATCAGCCGCGGCCAATCCGGCTTCAGAAAGCAAGGTTTTCAAGCGCCCAATGGCCTCGTCGCGCTGCGGGCCTTTTGGCTTTGAAAGAATGGGCGCAAGAAAATCCGGATCGGCCATATAGCGGCGGATATCAGCTTCAGCCAATTGATGCGCCTCCCCTTCGGTGAAATGACCGTCAACGATCATCCGCAAAAGCCGACAGGCCTTGTCAAAGGGTGCCCCCTGAGAGTGCGCCACCCTTTTCAAAACCCCGCTATCGGCCATCAACCGCACACAAAGGCTATCCAACTGCCCTGTCAGCTTTGATTTGTGCAAGGCTTGCATATTCGAAGCGAGCAGGCGTTTTTGCAATCGGACCAAGAGTTTCATGCGGCCTGCATAGCCCGCCCCCAAAGGCTCCAGCCAAAAGGCTTCATTGGCCCCGTCATGGATCAAGGGCGACATATAATTGGCAATCAAACGCCGATTGGCATCTCCCAGACAATACTGTTCCAAAGCGATCAAGCGCTGCAATTTATCGGCCGGATTACGCCCCTCGACGATATATTCCCCAAGGGTTTGCGGGTTCAACAACCGCCGCATCCGTCCTTCCAGAAGATCGACCAATGGCCTGTCGGGCAGATCCACATCCAAAAGATCGCCAATACCGCTTCCCAAACGGGCCAGAGCCGCAAATTCTTTTTGCAAATCATCTCCGGTCAGGCGCTGGCTCACCGTTAATTCATGGCGAATATGACCAACCAGCATATGGCGCGTGGCCGGTAACAATCGGGCCCGCAAAAACGCATCCAGCATAGACACAGCCGTAGACGAAGCCGCATCGCCCAACATGCCGCGGCTAAGTGCTGCCACATGCTCCAGCAGTGTCACAAGATCTTCATCGGGTATCAAATGACGCAACAGGCGACGATGGGTCAGTTGTTCCGATAAAAACAAATCCAGACTTTTCAAAACCCACTGCGGATGATCCAGACGGATCAAGCTGATCAATCGCTCCACCTTGGCCACACCATCCGGATATTGGCGCAAATCCACCGCCAAGGCACAGGCCAGCAGGAAGGATCTGTTTTTAGCCTCTGCAAGGGTTTCGATCACATCCACAAAGCGCAGATTGCCAATCACCGGAAGGCCATTGGCATGCACCTGTCGCAATTCGGTGGCGGCTTTATCGATCAAGGCGAAATTGCCGCGCATCCGTTCTGTTACCGACTCTCCGGTTTGGCGCACCTGGGCAATGGCCAGCCGTTGAACCGCGCTAAGCAAATTGGACCCGGCCCCTTGCAGCCGATTATAAAGATCGGGATCATGAAGCAGCTCGACCGGTGTGCTGTGCCAGCTTTCCAAAACAGGCGCCAAAAGCCGGGCAATTACCCGCCTGCTTTCGGCGCTGTAAAGATCGGCAGGCTTTCGGCAAAACACCGCGAGTTCATCATCATCATATTTCGATGGTTTCGACTTGCGGCCGAAGAACAGAACTTCCAACGAATTGAACTCGCTGCTGTCCCGATCAAACCGTTCCCGCAGCACACGGACAGCCCGATAATTGCCGCTGCGAAATACTTTTTCGGCTTCGGCTGCCGCTTCCTTCTGATCGTCGAAAACTTCCAATACCGTCCAGCGTGAACCGGTCTGGCCATGCAGTTCATAATGGGTATTCTGACCGCGCCGTGTGGGCCACATAGCCTTAACGTGCCCCGCCGCTGCGCCAGCGTTCGATCACGGTCCGCACGAACGACACATCTTCACTGCCATCCGCCCAGTTTTCCGAAAAAGCCGGATCGGCGCTGGAGGGGCGCAGATTATCGGCCAAATAATCCAGCCGGACCCGCATGGGCACCGCCACCCCTTCACCACATAAAATACATTCCCGATTGCGCAGCGATGAAATGGAATTCAGGAACGTTTCGCTGCCTTCAGGCATGGCGCTGGCGACAAAAGCCGCATCCCGTTCATTGTTCATGCGCATGGAAAGGATGGTACCGCATTGGGACAAAACCGATTCCGATACATCCGATGGCCTTTGCGACACCAGCCCCAAAGACACCCCGTATTTCCGGCCTTCCTTGGCGATCCGTTCGATCACGCGGCGGGCGGAATCGAAGCGCGGTTTTTGGGTGCGCGGCACATAGCGATGGGCCTCTTCACACACCAGAAGCAAGGGGCGCGCGCTGGCCCCTTTGCGCGACCAAAGAGCGAAATCGAACACCATGCGGCACAATAACGACACCACCACATCAACGATATCCGACGGCACACCCGAAAGGTCCAGCGTCGAAACCGGCCGCCCATCGGACGGCATCCGCAAAAGCCGCGCCACGATATCGGGGAAGGTGTCGTTGATCAGCATGCCGGAAAACATGAAGCCAAAGCGTTCATCGCTCCGCAATTCTTCGATCTTATGCTTCAATCGCAAAAACGGCAGCAGCGTTTCGGGCTTTTCCAACCGCCCCATCTGGGTATCCAGATCGCTTAACAGATCCGTCATCTTGTAAGGAACGGGCGTATCCACCGTGATCCGCGATGTGGCATGCCGGGCGCTTTTCTTGCGCGCCGCCAACAAGGATCGCTTCAAAATATCCACTTCCACTTCGCGGCTGGCTTCGCGCTGGCCAATGAACACTTCGATATGTTCTTCAAAATTCATCAGCCAATAAGGCAAGGACAGCGTGGTAGGATCATAATGCACCCCAATATCGCTAAAGGCGGCGGCATATTCATTATGGGGATCAAGAATCAAAATATGCGCCTGGGGAAGCTGCTCCACAATGCGGTGGATCATCAAGGCCAGTGCGCTGGACTTCCCCGTCCCTGTGCTGCCCAGAACAGCGAAATGTTTGGACAGCAGATTATCGGGATGGATCACAGCGGGAACATCACCGGGATAAACGGTGCCGATACGCACGGAAAGCCCTTCACTGGGGGCAAACAGCAAGTCCATCTCGTCATTATCAAGGGGATAGACATGATCCCCCGGCAACGGATAGCTGGAAACGCCTCGATTGATGGGACCGCCATCCCGCGTGGTTTCCCCGACGAAATCCACATGCAACACAACGCCTTGGGCACTCTCATCAATGCCGTGAATGGATCCGAACACCCAACATCCCGGCGCAATGGCGATCTTTAACAATCCGCCGATATTGCCAAGTGCCGATGGGTCCACCCCCTGCTCCAAAAGGATTTCCACCTTCGATGCGTTGACGGCGCGCACACGGCCCAACCCCACCGAAGGGGCCTGCCCCGCATCTGCCCCTCCCTCTCGGGAAGAAGCAAGAGAGTCATCATTGTAATATTCGGTCATAAGACTCCGCGGTCCCCACAAGGCATTATCAAAGGATATGCCCCAATTCCTAAGGCATTAACTTTAATATTTCCTTGCTCAAAGGGGCGCTGAAAGCCTTTTCAACGGCGGATAAGCCCTTGGGACAACAGCCAGTCATGGCTCTCCTTTAACGAGAGAGACAGTGCGGTTTCACGATAGCCCAACACGTCTTTTGCCCGTCTGGATGACGCCCGTTCATCATGGCACACAAAATAGGCCGCTTCCGGCGTGATATCCGGCTCCCGCCCCGTGATCCGTGCCTTGATATCATGCAGCCGCGCCACCCCCTTCATGGCAAAAGCCGGAATGGCGCGCATTGGCTCTGGCTTTCCCAACAGCCGGGCAATTTCTTTTGCCACCGTTAAAAAGGAGGCATGGGGCCCCCCCAATATATAATTCTGTCCCGACACGCCTTCCGTACTGGCGCAAACCATTGCCCGCGCCACTTCTCCGGCATTGGCAAAACAACCACCACCGGGTGGCACGCCGGGCAGTGCATCTTTATCCATCAGCAAAAACAGCCGCGCCCAGCCGGTTGTATCATAGCGCCCCAGAATATGGGTGGGATTGACAATCACCGCATCCAGTCCGCCAGCCACCGCCTCGCGCACGGCATCTTCTGCCAGCGCCTTGCTTTTCACATAGCCAACCCAGCTTTGCCGCCCTGTTTGCACGCTGTCTTCGTTCACAATACCGGAATGATGGCCCCATACGGAAATGCTGGAAACATGCACCAAGCGCCCGACCCCGGATTTCCGGGCAGCCGCAATCACCGCTTTGGTGCCGCCCAAATTCACCATCATTTGCCGTTCTCGGTGGCCGCGCCACGGGCTGGTATCGGCCGCAACATGAAACACCGCATCCTTGGCACCCGCCATGCCGCTGGCCAGATGGTCGCTATCGGATAAATCGCCGCGAAAGGGCTGAACGCCCAATTCCCCCCAAAAATCGGGCGGCGTTTGTGACCGGTGCAATGCCGTTACCGCCCATCCTTCATTCACCAAATGCGTCATCAGGGTACGCCCCAAAAATCCGGTGCCACCCGTTACAAATGCGTGCTTCATGCCAAACCTTTCATACGACTCGCGCATAAACTAGGCCGTAAATCTACAAATGGCGACGCCCATAACCATAGGGTTTTTGTTTTTTGGAAAGGGATCATGAAAAGGGAAGGATGCTGCCTGAAAGGCAAAAGAGCCATCGCCCTTGATAAATTGACGGCGAAGGCATCATTCATAAGACCAGCGGATAATTATGATCCGGTCCTGCCAAAGGCAATCAGCTTAATCGCTTGTGGGGGCGGGATGCTCCAGCACCCCAAGATCGGCTCTATCAGCATCATCTGATCGATCGGATGCGCTTTCCAGAGCATAGGCCATCCGCCGCCGTTCCCGATCATCTTGCGCTTCATGCAATGTACGCGGCTGGCGTTTCAGATAAGGACTTGCCATGATTTGTTCCCAGAATAACACCCTGCCGAAATCGCAAATAGTGTCGGCGTAATTCTTTAAGGAATCGTAAAATATTCAAAAATGATCGGGGCTCAGGAAAATACATTCCTTAGAAAAACAAAGATCGTTACGCAAAAGCAATATTTCGGTTTTAACGAAAACGCGTTTTCTATCCGCGCCCTAATTCGCAGAAATAGCGGTGCGATCAAGGGGGCGCACACTGACCACGATGGGATCGCCCTTGGCCCCATAAACGATTTCGGCCAAAAAGCGCGACCGACAATTGCCATCCAAAGCTTGCGGATCAAGCCCGGCCAACAAGCGGCGCTGCCCCTGGCTCAGCCTTAAATCCGGCACCATCAGATTTGGGGTCAAAACCACCGTCTCTTCTATCGTTTTTGCCGTGACCCAGCCCCGCGCAAGGGCCGTATTCGGCTGGCCGCCATAAACCGAATTCAGACGCGCCTTCTCCCGATCCGCGTCCCGCACCACAAGGGACGGATGGATCGCCGCATCAGCGCCTCTATGGGCCGCCACCGCCGGGCCATCGCTTTCCACAACCACCGTAGCCTTTACCGGATATGCGGTTTCAAGCCGGGAGGAATTTTTAGAAAAGCCGAAAGCCACCAAGCGCTCTGCTTGCGGGCGCGGCTCCCCTTTGGGGAAATAATAGGGGGCGGCCTCAAGTTTAATGGCGGCCCCATCGCCTTTCAACATGGCCAAAAGCCCGCCATTGGGGCCCGTGGTCAGGCGACATTCCTCTATGCTCAGCCGTCCTTGATCGGCCCCCAAGCGGTTAAGCATTGCCGACATCAACGGCGCGCCCATGCCCACAAGATAAAACAACGTTCCCAAAAGAAAGGCCCAGAAAGCTGCGGAAAAGCGGGAAAAAATCTGCCTCATGCCGCGCTCCCCAAAGATTTGCGCGCATCCATCCGGCGCACAAGCCCCCAAAGCCATAAGAAGCCCGCAAACAAGAACAGCCCCCCAAGCGCCACCAGCACATCAGGCAAACTATCCGCGAACCAATCATAAAACCGACTGGCCACAAACAAGCCCAGCATAATCAGGGCCCCATAAAGCACCTCGCGCCAGCCCTTCCACAGCCCCGCGATAAAGGCCGCCATCAGCAAAAACACCGCAAGGCCCTGATAGCCCACGGCCACCACAGACGGTGCATAACCAAGCACGCTATGCCCTTTGAATCCCAAAAGGATCAGCCCACCGCCCGCCAATAGCACACCGGCCAATCGCCAAGCCGGCCGCATGGCGGCAAACGATCCCAGAAAAAACAGCCCATTGGAAAACAGGCCCACAACAAACAAAGCAAGGCCCGCCAGAAAAATCCCGTCCATGCGCCCCGACAGGGCCATCCACATACGGCCATCCAGCAAGGACATGATCGCCGCCAAAAAGCCTCCCGCGAAAACCAATCCCGGCACCGCCAAAGCCCGGCTGTTGTACCGATGGCCAAAGGCCACGGCAAATCCAGAAGCAAAAAGCCCGAACTTCAATCCCAAAGGCTGGTTGAACTGCCGTGTCAGAACCACCATTCCGCCAGCAAAGGCAAGGGCGGCAAGCCCGGCCATCATGGCGGTGAAATACGGGCTACGGCCACCGGCATATAACCCTTCCGCCAAGGCCACAAAGCCAATGGGAACAGCAAAAGCCACCAAGGCCCGCGCCCAATTGCCCATATCCGGCCACAGATAATCCAGCGCGGCAAATCCCAGCAGCACAAGGGCCACAATCCCGGCCGTTGCGGCCATGCGCATTCCCCAATGCACCGGCTCAGACGCCTGATCCGCCGATAGATCATGCGCACCGCTTAAATCTGCCAGAACCTCGTCATGATAGGCGCGGATTTTCTGGCGATCCGCTTTGGACAAGCCAAGAAGGCCCAAATCCTCCAGCCTTTGTTGCTCATCCCGAAAACCGGCAATGGCATCTAGGCGACGGGCGGCCTTATCGCGGGTCATCGCCATGCCGTGCGCTCCCTCATGGCGTCACTCCAGCAAATCATCGAAATCAGCTTCTTTACGCTGCAAGGCAGCCTGTGCGCCCTTCATCAGATCTTCGCTGATCAAAACGCCGGAATTCCACGCCGCCACATAGTCCAGCCCATCGGCAATGCTGTGATCGCGTGCATGATTAAGCACCTGCTTGATGCCGGAAATAGCCAGCGGGCTTTTCCGCGCCACAATCGCCGCCATATCCAGCGCTTTGGCGATAACATCATCCCGATCGGCCCCAATGCCGTTCACAAAACCGAAATGCCGAGCTTCCTCCACCTCGAAGCGCCGCCCGGTATAGGCCAGTTCGCGCACAATGCCATGGGGCAGCAAATGGCCGATCCGTTGCAAGGTGCCCACATCGGCCACCATACCGATATTGATTTCCTGCACGGTGAAATAGCTGCCCTTTGCCGCCAAGCGCATGTCACATGCGGTTACCAGATCCACACCGGCTCCAAGACAACCCCCATGCACCGCCGCGATGGATGGTTTCCGGCAACGATCAAGGCTGGTGAAGCAATCCTGCATACGCAAAATGGTGCGCCGCAGCTTTTCCCGCACCCGGCCTGCATCCTGTTTAGGATCGGGCATCAGGCTGTGCATCATGGTCAGGTCGATCCCGGCGGTAAAGTGCTTGCCCTGCCCTGAAATCACAATGGCACGCACAGCGGGGTCCGCATCCAGTTCATCAATGGCTTGGGGAAATTCCCGCCAGAAAGCCTCGCCCATGGCATTGGCTTTTTCCGGACGGCACATAAAAAGATGCGCCACCCCCTTTTCGATATGGATTTGCACTGTCTCATAAGCCATGGGAGACCCTTTCATATGGCGCAGCGATTACCCGGCGATCGGGGCCGTCATTTGCGCCAGCCAATCCCGCGTGTCTTCCGCCACCAGCGAATCCAGCGTGTCATAAACCCGTGCATGATACCGGTCGAGCCAGCCAATCTCGTCTTCACTCAGCAGCTCTGTTTTCACCAAGCGCCGGTCGATGGGCGCAAGGGTCAGGGTTTCAAAGCGCAAGAAGGGCCGCTCGTGGGAGTCTTCATCCGCCACCACGGTGACCAGATTTTCAATGCGGATCCCAAAGCCACCATCCTTATAATAACCCGGTTCATTGGACAGGATCATGCCGGGCTGCAAAGCGATGGCATTGGGGGCCTTGGAAATGCGTTGCGGCCCTTCATGGACCGCCAGATAGCTGCCCACCCCATGGCCGGTGCCATGGTCATAATCCAGCCCCACATCCCATAAAGGCTTACGCGCAATGGCATCAAGCTGCGCCCCGGTGGTGCCTATGGGAAACCGCGCCCGCGCCAGTGCGATATGGCCTTTCAAGACGCGTGTGAAACGGTCTTTTTCCTCGTCTCCCACCGTTCCGACCGGCACGGTGCGGGTGATGTCGGTGGTGCCATCGGGATACTGCCCGCCCGAATCCACCAGATACAGCTCACCCGGCGTCAAGGGACGGCTGCTTTCCTCAGACACCCGATAATGGCAAATAGCCCCATTGGACCCGGCGCCTGAAATGGTATCAAAGCTGGTATCGCAAAAGCCGTCACGTTTTTTGCGGAAGCTTTCCAATTTGGCCACACAGCCGATTTCCGTCAAACCGCCTTTATGGGCCTCTTGATCAAGCCAGTGCAGGAATTCGGTTACCGCTGCCCCGTCGCGTTCATGGGCGGCAATGCTGCCCTTGATTTCCGCACCGGTTTTGCAAGCTTTCGGCAAGGCGCAAGGATCGGCGGCGCGAACAATATCGGCCCCGCCTTTTTTCAGGGCCTCGAACACCGCCGCATTGGCCGTGGCCGGATCGGCCAGCACCGCCTTGCCGCCTGCGCCCAGATCGGTCAGCGCATCATAAAAGCCATCATAGGGCGCGATCGACACCTCATTGCCCAGATGCTCTCGCACTGCATCGGTCATTTTCTCAGGTGCCACGAACAAATCGGCGCGGCCATCTTTATGCAGCACCGCATAAGCCAAGGCCACCGGCGTATGGGCCACATCATTGCCGCGAATATTGAACAGCCATGCAATGGAATCAAGCGCCGTAAGCACCGCCGCCTCGGCCCCGTTTTCGGCAATATCCCCGCCGATACGGGCGCGTTTATCCGCCGAAGTGGCTCCGGCAAGGGCGGCATCATGGGGTTTCAAAGGGAAAGGCGGGGGCGCGGGCTGATCGGGCCACACCGCATCAATGGGGTTTTGATCCACCGCCACCAATTCGGCCCCTTTGCGTTGCAAACGGCTTTGTACCTGCGCAACCCAGCCCGGCGTGTGCAAACGCGGATCATAGCCGATCCGGTCGCCTTTTTTCACCTCTCCCCAAAGCCAGTCCAAAGGGTCCATCTCGGTCAGATGCACATGCGTGAACAAGGCGCTGTCCACCTGATCGCGGACCTGAATCACATAACGGCCATCCACAAACATGGCGGCTTTTTCAGCCAGAACGATGGCCGAACCGGCAGACCCTTCAAAGCCCGTCAGCCATGCAAGGCGCTGGGCGTAATCCGCCACATATTCGCTATTATGCTCATCGGTTAAAGGCACCACGAAACCGTCCAGTGCCTGACGGGACAATTCGGCACGCAAAGCGGACAATCTCTCGGCATGGGGCTTGGACACGAGGGGGGACTCCTTCATCAAAAACAAGTGAATTTGCCCATTGATGGCACCCTGCGCGTCACTTCGCAAGGCGGGCGTCTTTTCATAGGCGTCTGAACGTGCTTCCCTATGCCTCCCGACAGCTTCAAGAGATTTCTTCAATGACAAAAACCATCCTCAGCCAAAAGGCCGACCATCTGCCAACGCCGCCGCATGCCCCCCAGCATCCCACTCTTGTCACCCATCATGATATTGCGGTGACAGATGAATATGCGTGGCTGCGCGATTCCGGCTATCCCAAGGTGGAAACACCGGAAATCCTCGACTATCTGAAGGCGGAAAATGCCTATTATGAAGCCGCCATGGCCCCGGTCGCGGATCTGACAGACACCATTTTCAAGGAACTGAAAGGCCGCGTTGCCGAAGAGGATGAAAGCGTGCCATCCCGCGATGGCGATTGGCTTTATCAATGGCGCTTTGCGGCAGGAACGCAATATCGCCGCTGGTACCGCAAATCGGCAAAGGATGATGCTGCGGACTGGCATCTGATTCTGGATGAACCGGCCCTGGCCGAAGGGCATGAGTATTTCCGCCTTGGCGGCCTGAGCATCAGCCCCGACGGGCGTTTATTGGCCTATTCCACGGATACGGATGGGTCGGAGCGCTTCACCCTCAAGGTCCGTGATCTCGAAACAGGGAAGACCCTGCCCGATCATATCGAGCAGACCATCGGCTCTCCGGTCTGGGCGGCGGATAATACGCGGCTTTTATACCGCATCGTCAATGACAATTGGCGGCCTTATCGGGTGATGGCGCATCATTTGGGTGACGATCCCGCGCAAGACCTCCTGATCTATGAGGAAAAAGACGGCGGCTTCTTTGTGCATCTGGATAAAACCCAATCACGACAATGGATTGTCATCGCTTCCGGCAGCCATGAAACCAGCGAAGTGCATATTCTCCCCGCCGATGCGATAGAAACGCCGCTGCGCGTGATCGCCAAGCGCGAGTCCGGTCACGAATATGATGTGGATCATGCGGGCGACCGTTTTTTCATTCGCTCCAACAAAAACGCCCCCAATTTCCGTATTCTCTCGGCCCCTGAAAATGATCCGTCCCCTGAAAACTGGCGCGAGATTCTTCCCAAAAGCGACCGCGATTATTACCGTGCGGTCACCGCATTCACGTCTTTTCTGGTTGTGGAGCAACGGCGCGATGGACTGGACCAAATCCGCATCCTGTCCCATGACGGAACGCGCGATGATTTTATCACCTTCCCCGAAAGCACCTATCGCGCCGAATTGGGCGGCAATGCCGAGCCGGACCCAACACAGCTTCGCATCAGCTACGATTCAATGATCACCCCCGCCACGGTGTTCGATTATGATCTGGCATCAGGCGAATTGATCACCCGCAAGGTGCAAAAGATCCCCTCGGGCTATAACAAGGCTGATTATGCCACCGAACGGCTTATGGCCCTCAGCCGCGATGGCCAGCACATCCCCTTGTCCATTGTTTATAAAAAAGGCTTCAAAGACACCGCCCCCGGTCCGGTGCATCTTTATGGCTATGGGGCCTATGGCATGGGGATGCGACCATCTTTTTCCACCACCCGCCTGTCTTTGCTGGATCGGGGCTTTGCCTTTGCCATCGCCCATATTCGCGGCGGTGATGAACTGGGCCGCCCATGGTATGAAGGCGGCAAGAAATTCGCCCGCCACAATACCTTCAATGATTTCATCGATGCCGCCGATTATCTGGTGGAAAAAGGCTATGCCACGCCGGGCGGAATTTCCGCTTCGGGCGGATCGGCAGGGGGCAAGCTGATGGGGGCCATTGCCAATCAGCGGCCTGATTTATGGCGGGCCATCATTGCCCATGTGCCTTTTGTGGATGTGTTGCACACCATGCTGGACGACAGCCTGCCGCTCACCCCCATTGAATGGCCGGAATGGGGCAATCCCAAAGCCGATGCAGAGGTTTTTCGCTATATTGCCAGTTACAGCCCCTATGAAAATGTACGGGCGCAAGACTATCCGCCGATGATGGTCACCTGCGGGCTGAACGATCCCCGCGTCACCTATTGGGAGCCGGCAAAATGGGTCGCCAGACTACGCGCCCGCAAGACCGATGATAATCTGATCCTGTTCAAAACCAATATGGGCGCGGGCCATGGCGGCAAATCGGGGCGCTTTGATGCGCTTTATGAAGTGGCGGAAGAATACAGCTTCATTCTAATGGCCTTTGGCATGGCGAAATAGCGGCCCCAAGGCACTTTTCAGGCTGGCGCATTGTTCAGAATGTGCCAGCACATCAAAGCGGCGGACGACCGGTAAGGCGCCCAAGCCTCTCCAAGCGCGTCCGCTTCTTTGATGTCGGGGCGATCATCAAGCCCCCGGATACGGCGCAGCCCTTCGCGCACCCCCAGATCATCGGCGGGCCAGATATCGGGGCGGCCAAGGGAAAACATCAGATACATGCGGCCCGACCAGACCCCGAAGCCCTTCAAGGCCGTCACCTTTTCCAAGGCCTGTGCATCCTCCAGAAGATGTAGTTCATCGGGATCAAACTGCCCTTCGGCAATGGCTTCAGCCAGTCCGCGCCCATAGCGCACCTTGGCTGCCGATAGGCCCGCCCCGCGCAAAATATCGTCTTCAAGGCCAAGAAACCGCTCCGGCGTTGCCTCTCCATCCATGGCGGCATCCACCCGCGCCGCAATGGTAGCGGCGGCCTTCACCGAAAGCTGCTGGCCAATGATAATGCGCAGCAATGCGGAAAAGCCTCCATCGGTGCGGCGTTCTTGCGGATAGCCCCACAGGCTCAACGCCTCGGCCAGTTGCGTATCATTACTTGCCAAATGGTCAAGCGCCCGGCGCACATGATCGCCACTCAAGTGAAATTCGGCTGTCTTGGGCAGGGTCATGTCAGGCTCCATTTTATTGCAAGCCGGACCATATCGCCGCCGCCTTTTTCTGCCAAGCCACCATCGGCACTCTTTACAGCTTTGCGGCAGTTGATACTCTTTTCCCCGCCCCATAAAAGAAAGCCTCACTATGAAAGCGCCCTATATCGAATATCCGCTGACCGGTTATCCCCATCGGTCTGACGCCCAGATGATCGACAGCGCCCGCGCCTTTCGCATCTTGATGGAAAAACGCCGCACCATTCGCTTTTTCAAACCCGATCCCATCCCCCAAAGCGTGATCGAGGATGCGGTCAAAACCGCCGCCACGGCCCCATCGGGGGCCAATAAGCAGCCTTGGCATTTTGTCATTGTCACCGATCCGGATTTAAAAACCAAAATCCGGGCCGCCGCCGAAGAAGAAGAACGCGCTTTTTATGGCGGCAAGGCCGGACAGGAATGGCTGGACGATCTGGTCCATCTTGGCACCGATGCCCATAAGCCGTTTTTGGAAATTGCGCCCTGCCTGATTGTGTGTTTCCAGCAAAATTACCAAATCGATGAAGAAAGCGGCAAGCGATCCAAAAGCTATTATGTTCAGGAATCCATGGGCATTGCCTGCGGATTTTTGCTGGCCGCCCTGCACAATGCCGGGCTTGCCACCCTGACCCACACCCCCTCGCCCATGGGATTTTTGCGCGATATTTTAGGGCGGCCCAAAAATGAGCGGGCCGTTATGCTGGTGGTTACCGGCCGCCCGGCCGATGATGCCACCGTCCCGAAGCTGACCAAAAAGCCTTTCGATCAGGTGGCCAGCCTCAAGGCTTGAATGCCTTATTCCACATAGTTCGTCTTAGTTTCTCTATTTTACAACATAGTTCCGTCGAAATTGATGGTTAAGAATCCGTTTATGGCGCGAACGGAGGATGCCGCCGCGATCTCCTCCGCCAACGCCTCGAACGGATTTCGTGCACCACTGAAAGGGAGACGATCTATGCCTAAGTTTAAACAGATTACCATTGGCGCGCTTGCTGCTGCCATGGCTTTCCCCGTAGCCACCCTTCCGGCATTTGCTGGTCAATATGATGATCAGACCAAGCCAGCCCAGCATATAGACAAAGCGCAAAAGCATCTGGATCAAGCCGAAGATCAAATGGATCACGATGCCACCAAGCAGATGGATCACGACGCCACAAAGCAGATGGATCAAGCCAAAGATAAACTGGACCGCGAAGAACGGATCACGGCAAGAACCAATATTGAGGGCAAAAACGTTCTCAGCACCGATGGGGATACCGTCGGCTCCGTTGAAGAGCTTGTGGTTTCGAAAACCGACAACAAGCTTTACGCCGTTATATCCGTTGGCGGCTTTCTGGGGATTGGCGACCGCGATGTTGCCGTACCCTATGAAAAGCTGAGCATCGGCAGCGAGAACGTCACCATCATGTCGCAACAGGCAAAAACCGATCTGCGCAATATGCCTGAATATGATGAAGAAAAGTTTGAAAAATACGATCCCAAAGAACGGCATATGAAAGATGCCAAAGACACATATAAAAAGAAATATTGATAAACCGCGTTCTTCTTTGGGTCACACCAACAGCCAGCCTCCCTTTGGAGGCTGGTTTTTTTGTGAATGATGCGCCAGTCCCTTCCCTTTACATCATTCCCGGGCTTGAGCTTGCCTTGCGTCATTCCCGGGCTTTGGCCCCTTTCTTTTCGTCATTCCCGGGCTTGACCCGGGAATCCAGTTCTTTGCTGGTGGAGCGCTCCGGCCCTGCCGACTGGACCCCCGGATCAAGTCCGGGGGTGACGATGGTGGGGTGGGCTTGACCCGGGAATCCAGTTCTTTGTTGGTGGAGCGCTCCGGCCCCGCCGGTCTGGACCCCCGGATCAAGTCCGGGGGTGACGATGGTGGGGTGGGCTTGACCCGGGAATCCAGTTCTTTGTTGGTAGTGCGCTCCGGCCCTGCCAGACTGGACCCCCGGATCAAGTCCGGGGGTGACGGATGTGCGGGGTGTCCGGCGGGTGACGGTGGTGGGCAAACATTCAAGCGTTCAATTGTTCCCACAGATCATCCCACTGCGGATTTGCCTTTTCAATCAAATCCAGCTTCCACCGGCGGGGCCAGGATTTCAGGGTTTTTTCCCGTTGAATAGCGTCTGTTATAGACGGGCAAAGCTCGTACCAAACCAACCGGGATATGCCGTAGCGCTGTGTAAAACCGCCGCCCTTTCCCATGCGGTGCTGGTGGGTGCGCCGGGCAATATCCGCTGTCACACCAATATAGAGCGTGCCATTGCGCTGGCTGGCGAGAATATAAACATAGGCGCTCATCCCTTTCACTTTTCCAAGTGGTTATTGAGCTGTCAAGGCGCGTTTGGCCGCCCCCCTTCGTCATTCCCGGGCTTGACCCGGGAATCCAGTTCTTTGTTGGTGGAGCGCTCCGGCCCCGCCGGTCTGGACCCCCGGATCAAGTCCGGGGGTGACGGATGTGGGGTGGGCTTGACCCGGGAATCCAGTTCTTTGTTGGTGGAGCGCTCCGGCCCCGCCGGTCTGGACCCCCGGATCAAGTCCGGGGGTGACGATGGTGGGGTGTCCGGCGGGTGACGGGTGTGGGCAAACATTCAAGCGTTCAATTGTTCCCACAGATCATCCCACTGCGGATTTGCCTTTTCAATCAAATCCAGCTTCCACCGGCGGGGCCAGGATTTCAGGGTTTTTTCCCGTTGAATAGCGTCTGTTATAGACGGGCAAAGCTCGTACCAAACCAACCGGGATATGCCGTAGCGCTGTGTAAAACCGCCGCCCTTTCCCATGCGGTGCTGGTGGGTGCGCCGGGCAATATCCGCTGTCACACCAATATAGAGCGTGCCATTGCGCTGGCTGGCGAGAATATAAACATAGGCGCTCATCCCTTTCACTTTTCCAAGTGGTTATTGAGCTGTCAAGGCGCGTTTGGCCGCCCCCCTTCGTCATTCCCGGGCTTGATCTTCCCTTGCGTCATTCCCGGGCTTGACCCGGGAATCCAGTTCTTTGTTGGTGGAGCGCTCCGGCCCTGCCGGTCTGGACCCCCGGATCAAGTCCGGGGGTGACGATGGTGGGGTGTCCGGCGGGGTGACGGGTGTGGGGTGGTCGGCGGGTGACGGTGGTGGGGCGCGTATGGGGAAAGTGGGCAAGCAAAGAAAAACCCCCGCCGGATGGCGAGGGCTTTGAAAAAATCCCGGCTGACCCCAAGGACTATCAAGATAGAGTATCAGGAGCCATCGCCACCACCAGCACCACCACCAGCACCAGCACCAGCACCAGCACCAGCACCAGTCTGGGCCGTAGTTTGAGCATCGTTCAACTGAGAGCTGGCTTCACCGAAAATGTTCTGCAAGCTGCCCCCAAGGGCGGTCATGGCACCAATGGCGGCAACGGCCACAAGGGCGGCAATCAGGCCATATTCAATGGCGGTGGCGCCCTTTTTGTCTTTATTCAGATTACGAAGAAATTTGAACATCATGTTTCTCCCGTGTGTCCAAGGTCCGATGAGCAAAGACTGGCGGTAAGAAATTGAAATTGTGTTAACAGATAGATGGCCTTTTCTTAAAGACGGTAGATAGAATTTTAAGTAAAAATCAGACATATTTTGACAATTATTGAAGAAAGATGCGCGCATGGCCAAACAAAGCCGAAACCCAAGCCCAAATCATCCCCATGAAATGCATGAAAGCCGCCGCTATTTCTTGCCAAAAGGCGCACAAAACGGCGATTTTCAAGGGGCCGACGGGGTGCGGCTGCGGATGCGGGCATGGCCGGCACCAACACAGGGCCATAAAGCACGCGGCACCCTTTTTTTGGTGCCGGGCCGCACCGAATATATGGAACGCTATGCGGAAGTGATTGCCGATTTTCTTGAAAAAGGCTTTGCGGTGGCCATCCTTGATATGCGTAATCATGGGCTTTCCGGCCGCCCATTGGCGAATCGTCAGGCCCATTTCGTGGCAGATTTCGCCCCCATGGCAGACGATGTGGCCCGATTCGTTGCCCAAGGGGCGGCGCTTGATCTGCCGCGCCCTTTCACCTTGCTGGGCCACAGCATGGGCGGCCATGTGGCGCTGCGGGCGGTGCATGATCATCCCCAATTGGCCCGATCGGTGGATAAGCTGGTGCTATGCGCCCCCATGCTGCGGATTCGCTTTTCGCCTTTGCCTTTGTGGCTGGTGCGCGGGCTGGTGGCGCTGGCCGGGGCTTTGGGCTTTTGGGAACGCTATGCCCTTGGCCAGGGAGATTGGGCGGGCGGCAAGGCACGGGCGCGGCTGATGCGGCTTTTGACATCGGATGCACAGCGGTTCGCCGTGGAAGATTGGCAAGTGGCGCAAAATCCCGATTTGAAACTGGGCGGAGTTACATGGGGCTGGCTGCGCGCCGCCCTTAACTCATGCGATCTGCTGGCGCAAAAAGGCTATGCCGAAGCGATCACGGTGCCGACGCGCTTTATCCTCGCCGGAAGCGATCGGGTGGTAGATAACCACGCCAGCCGCGCCTTTGCCGCCCGCATGCCCCATGCGGATGTGGTTGAACTGCCAAACAGCCGCCATGAACCCATGCGCGAGGTGGATGCGATCCGGGACGGGTTTTTCAAGGCCGTTGAGGATTTCGCGGGCTAGGGGGAATGGGTGTTGGGTGGGGCTACGGTTGTGTCCCTTATGTCATTCCCGGGCTTCCTCTCCCTTGCGTCATTCCCGGGCTTGACCCGGGAATCCAGTTCTTTGTTGGTGGAGCGCGCCGGCCCCGCCGGTCTGGACCCCCGGATCAAGTCCGGGGGTGACGATGGTGGGGATGTCCGGCGGGTGACGAATAGATACTCAACATTTTTCGTCATTCCCGGGCTTGACCCGGGAATCCAGTTCTTTGTTGGTGGAGCGCTCCGGCCCTGCCGGTCTGGACCCCCGGATCAAGTCCGGGGGTGACGGGTGGGGGGTGTCCGGCGGGTGACGAATAGATACTCAACATTTTTCGTCATTCCCGGGCTTTGGCCCCTTTCTTTTGCGTCATTCCCGGGCTTGACCCGGGAATCCAGTTCTTTGTTGGTGGAGCGCTCCGGCCCTGCCGGTCTGGACCCCCGGATCAAGTCCGGGGGTGACGATGGTGGGGATGTCCGGCGGGTGACGAATAGATACTCAACATTTTTCGTCATTCCCGGGCTTGACCCGGGAATCCAGTTCTTTGTTGGTAGAGCGCGCCGGCCCCGCCGGTCTGGACCCCCGGATCAAGTCCGGGGGTGACGATGGTGGGGATGTCCGGCGGGTGACGAGTAGGGTGTCCGGCGGGTGACGAGTAGGGTGTCCGGGGGTGACGATGGTGGGGTGGTCGGAGGTGACGGACGGAATGGGATGACGGTGGTTTTGTGATCAGGATATTTGTACATATGGGCGCTCTTGTGCGCAGATAAGAACCGTTCGAGCAAAGAGGATCATTGGTGGCGAGGCAAAGGCGGCAAGACACATCATCTGTCCGTCCGGCCCGTGGCACAGGGATCACGGCACCGATCGCACATGCTTTGCGGTTTGCCGGGCTCTTATCGGTTTTGGCCGGGCTGATCTGGCCCATACAGGCCGCCGCTTTGGCTTGGGCGATCGCGGGCTGGATTGCCGGAGATATGGGCCGCACCCCATGGGCTGCCGCTATTTTTGTGGCCGGCGGGTTTCTTCGGGCTTTTTGCGACCACCGCGCCGGACAGATCCTGTTTGATGCCGCGGACCAAACAATCTCGCACCAGCGGGCAGCCCTTATCACCCGTGAAGCCCGCGCCCGCGCACCCCTTGGTTCGGCAGAAATCGCCGCCCTTATCGTCCAGAAACTTCCGCTGCTTCAGCCTTGGATCACCCGATACAGCATCGCCATGATCAAGGTGGCCGTTCTTCCCCTTGTTCTGCTTCTCATTTCCTTCTGGTTTTCATGGATCGTGGGGCTGGTGCTGCTGGTTGCAGGGCCGCTTATCCCGGTTTTCATGATCCTTATCGGAATGGCAGCGGAACAGGCATCCCGTCGCCAGATGGATGAAATCGGCTCGATGAACGCCATGGTGATGGACCGCTTGTCCGCCATGCTTGATATCCGGCTTTTAGGGGCCGCAGACAAAGCCCTTGCGGATTTTTCAGACAGGGCCGAAGCCTTGCGCATCAAAACGATGGCGGTTTTGCGCATCGCCTTTTTATCATCAACGGTTCTGGAGCTTTTCAGCGCCATCGGTGTTGCCATGGTCGCGGTGTTCGTTGGCTTTACCCTTTTGGGGGAAATCACCTTCGGAAGCTGGAGCGCGCCGCTTTCCCTTGGCGAAGGGCTGTTCCTGCTTTTGATCGCCCCCGACTTTTTTCAACCCTTTCGCGAGCTTGCCGCCGCGTGGCATGACCGCGCCGCCGGTTTGTCTGTTCTGGCCGAGCTTGATGCTTTGGACGGGGCGGAACGTGCGCCCTTTCTGGGGGAGGCGCGGGCCGCGCGCCCCTTGGACGGGCCTTTGACGCTGTCTCTGGCCGGTGTGGTGGCGGCCTTGCCGGGCCGCAGGGTAACCTTGCCGGATTTTTCCCTGAAAAGGGGGCAATCCCTGGCCCTGATCGGTGAAAGCGGCGCAGGCAAAAGCACGGGGCTTGCAGCACTTGCGGGGCTGGTGCCTTTGGCGGATGGGCAGATCACGGTTTGCGGCCATCGGCTTGACCATGAAACAGCCGATGCGTGGCGGGCGCGCATCGCCCTTGTGCCGCAAAGACCGCATTTCCCCGACCAGCCTTTATATGCGTGGCTTGATCCCGATAAGCGCCATACCGACCCTTGGCCTGCACTGAAACGGGCCGAGGTGGATCAGGTGGTTTTGCGCCTTCCTTATGGGCTTCGAACCCGATTGGGAGAAACCGGCGGCGGTGTATCTGGCGGCGAGGCGCGGCGTTTGATGATCGCCCGCGCTATCTTGAGCGGACGCGAACTGATTCTGGCCGATGAACCGACAGCCGATCTTGACCCTGATACGGCGGCAATGATTATCCGCGCCCTTATGCATTTAAAGGAAAACGGGCACAGCGTCATCGTTGCCACCCATGATCCGGATCTTGCCGCGCTTATGGACCGCAGGGTCGAGGTGGGGCAATGAAAACACTTTTCCCCATCATCCAGATGATTCTGGCCGCAGCACCGCAGGCCATGATGCGCGGCGCCGTGCTTAGCGTTCTTGTTTTGCTGATGGGTGCCGCCCTTCTGGGATTGTCCGGCTGGTTCATCACCGCAACAGGGCTGGCCGGCATTGCAGGGCTTGGCATTGCCTTTGATGTGTTCCGGCCCTCTGCCGGTGTGCGGTTTCTGGCCTTGGGGCGCACGGCGGCGCGCTATGGCGAACATGTTTTCACCCATGATGCCACATTACGCGCACTGGCTTTTCTTCGGGTAAGGCTTTTGCGCCGTCAGGTGTGGCTGGACAGCCGGGCGCTTTCACGCTTGCGCAGCGAAGCGGTGCTGACCCGGATCATAGCCGATGTGGATGCTTTGGATGGCGTTGTCTTGCGCCTGCTTTTGCCGGCTGTTGCCGCCCTTGCCACCCATCTGATCGTTTTTCTGGCCATTGGCTGGCTGGCGGGATGGGCCATCGCCTGCGCCTTGCTGGCAGGATATATCCCGCTGGCGATCCTTATCTTCTGGCAGCTTGCCCGCCGCAGCATAAAGCCTTCGGACAGGGCAGAAAAAGAAAGCCAATCTCTTCGGCGGGGTGTGATCGATATGATCCGGAACCGCCAATCCCTGATTTTGGATGCACGGTTGGATGACCGTGAAGCGGATCTGCTTTCACTGGATGGCAACATCCGCAAGGCGGCACAACAACTGGATCGGGCCGAACGCGGGGCGGCACTGGCCATCACCATGTTGGTAACGCTGGTTACGGCCTGTGCCCTTGGCCTTGGCGGCTGGCTGGTGGCGCAAGGCGTGATGGGGCCGGCGGTGGGCGTGATCGGGATTTTTGTGGCGCTGGCCTTGGCGGAAACCTTGATGCCGCTAAGGCGGGGCATCGCCGATTATGGCAAGATGGCCGGCGCGGCAAAGCGGATAGGCTATGGCGAAAAGGAAAAACCGGAAAAATCAAAGCCAAAAAGCCCCCTTTGCCATGAAAATGCCGGAGCATCGCCGCCGGTGCTTGCTGTCAGGAAAGCGCCTCTCACCTTCATAATTGAACCGGGTGAAGCGGTCGCCCTTACGGGGGCAAGCGGAAGTGGCAAGACCAGCCTGCTGATGGAGATTGCCGGGCTTGCCGAAAGCTCAGGCATTGCCATTCTTGGCCGCGCCCCTGCCGATTGGCCAGACTCTTCCTTGCGCGATCTTGTCACCATGGTGCCGCAACGCAGTGTTTTGCTGGCGGGCACCATCCGTGAAAATTTCAATCTGGCGGCCGATGTGCCTGAAAGCGCACTATGGCAGGCCCTTGCGGCCATATCCCTTGATGCGGTGATCCGGGAACGCGGTGGGCTGGACGCGCCCCTTGGAGAAGCCGGTGCGGGATTGTCGGGCGGACAGGCCCAGCGCCTTGCATTGGCCCGCGCCATCATAAGGCAACCACAGCTTTTGCTTTTGGATGAACCCACGGAAGGGCTGGATGAAGCAACGGCCGATCGCGTGCTGTCCGGCATCAGGCGCGCTTTGCCGCAAACCGCCATCCTTGCGACGTTACACCGCAATGCAAACCACCCGATGTTTGATAGACAAATACCGCTGCTTTTGTAACCATATATTGGGCAAGCAAGATATGGATTGCACCAAACAGGCATCTGCCCTCCGACCTTCTCGCGAGCATAAAGGCCGTCGGCAGTCCTGATAACAAGGAGAGCCGGGAATGGAGCTCGATATTGTCGAGTTGTCGCGCCTGCAATTTGCGCTGACAGCTATGTATCATTTCCTTTTCGTGCCGCTAACGCTTGGCTTATCAATCGTTATCGCCATCATGGAAACCGTCTATGTCATGACAAGGCGGCCGATCTGGCGTCAGATGACAAAATTCTGGGGCCTGCTTTTCGGGATCAATTTTGCGATCGGCGTTGCAACCGGGATCACGATGGAATTCCAGTTCGGAATGAACTGGTCCTATTTCAGTCATTATGTCGGCGATATTTTCGGCGCCCCCCTTGCCCTTGAAGGGCTGATGGCCTTTTTCCTTGAAGCAACCTTTGTAGGCCTGTTCTTCTTTGGCTGGGACAAGCTGAGCAGGATCGGCCATCTGGCCGTGACATGGCTGGTGGCTATCGGGTCGAATTTCTCTGCATTGTGGATTTTGATCGCCAATGGCTGGATGCAAAATCCGGTGGGGGCCGTTTTCAACCCCGATACCATGCGGATGGAAATGACCAGCTTCTTCGATGTGATGTTCAATCCCGTCGCACAGGCAAAATTCGTCCATACGGTTTCTGCCGGTTATGTCACGGCGGCGGTTTTCGTTCTTGGTGTTTCGGCCTGGTATCTGCTTAAAGGCCGCCATGTTGAACTGGCGCGCCGTTCCATTACGGTTGCCGCATCTTTTGGTCTGGCATCGGCGCTATCGGTTGTGATTCTGGGCGATGAATCCGGATATTCTGCAACCCTCAACCAGAAAATGAAGCTGGCCGCCATAGAAGGGATGTGGGAATCCGAACCCGCACCGGCCGCATTTACAGTATTCGGCGTGCCCGACCAAGAAGCGCGCGAGACGAAATATGCGGTCCATATCCCTTATGTTATGGGGCTGATCGGCACCCGTTCTCTCACCACCGATATTCCGGGGATCAATGATCTGCTCGACGTGGCACAAGAGCGCGTTCGCTCGGGGATCATCGCTTATGATGCCTTGATGACCATCCGCAAAGACCGGGGGAACACAAGCGCAGACGTGCGGGCCACATTCGAGGAACATGGCAATGATCTGGGCTATGCCTTCTTGCTGAAACGCTATGTGGATGACCCGCGTGATGCCAGCGAGGCGCAGATCGCTCAGGCCGCCAATGACACATTACCAACAGTCTGGCCGCTTTTCTGGTCATTCCGCCTGATGGTGGCGCTGGGCTTCAGCTTCATTGCTGTGATGGCGTATTTTTTCTGGCGGTCAAGCTTTCGCGGGCAGGTTTATCCGCGTTGGGCGCTTTGGGGAGCGGTGGCGGTTATCCCCACGCCGTGGATTGCCGCAGAACTGGGCTGGTTCGTTGCCGAATATGGCCGACAGCCATGGACAGTGGATGGCGTGCTGCCAACCGCATTGTCGGTCAGTCATCTTTCGGTACAGGATTTGTTGCTGACACTTGTTGGTTTCATTGCCTTTTATACGGTGCTTTTCATCGTCGAAATGGGCCTGATGCTGAAATATATCCGCAAAGGCCCGTTCGAGGATGTGGAAGAAACTGAAAAATGGATGGCGAAACACCAACATCAATTGCGCACCCATGACGGCAAGGGGCCCTTCGCCCCACTATCCGAGGAGCAGTTGCCATGATCTTGCATGAATTGATCGATTACGACCTTCTGCGGATAATCTGGTGGGCGCTTTTGGGCGTGTTGCTGATCGGTTTTGCACTTACGGACGGTTTCGATATGGGGGTGGGCGCGCTCTTGCCCTTTGTCGCCAAAACCGATGCCGAACGCCGCGTGGTCATCAATACGGTTGGCCCGGTCTGGGAAGGAAACCAGGTCTGGTTCATTCTTGGTGGCGGCGCGATTTTTGCAGCATGGCCGCCGCTTTACGCCGTCAGCTTTTCAGGCTTTTACCTTGCCATGTTTATCATCCTTGCGGCCCTGATCGTGCGGCCTGTGGCCTTCAAATTCCGCTCAAAGCGCCAGAATGTACGCTGGAGAAAAAGCTGGGATTGGGCATTATTTGCAGGAGGCGCGGTGCCGGCGCTTATCTTTGGCGTGGCGGTGGGCAATGTTTTGCAAGGCGTGCCTTTCGAGCTTACCCCCGATCTTTTCGCCCGCTATGAGGGGGCCTTTTATGCCAAATTCGCAGGTCTTTTAAATCCGTTCGCACTTTTGGTGGGTGTGATGTCTTTGGCGATGCTGGTTACCCACGGGGCCGCATGGATTTCGTTCAAGGCGGAAGGTGTTGTTGCCACACGGGCGCGGTCCATGGGCACCATATCCGGACTTGTGACCATCGGCGGCTATGTGCTTGCGGGCCTGTGGCTTGCCTATGGCATCAGCGGCTATGCCTTGGCAGAAAATATTGTTCCCGATGGGCCGTCCAATCCGCTTTATTCCGATGTCGTCCGCACAAGCAGCTGGCTTTCTGTTTATGGGGAACGGCCATGGATTGCTCTGGCACCGGGGCTTGGCCTTCTTGGCATGATCATGGTGGTTTTGGGGCTACGTGCCGGGCGCGAAGGTTCAACCCTTCTTTGGTCGAAGCTTGGCATTTTCGGGGCCATTTCATCGGTGGGGCTTACCATGTTTCCCTTTATCCTGCCGTCTTCGCTGGACCCGCGCTCTTCGCTAACGGTGTGGGACAGTTCTTCATCCCATCAGACACTGTTCATCATGCTTGTGGCGACACTGATCTTCATGCCGATCATCCTTACCTACACCGCATGGGTTTATCGGGTTTTGTGGGGCAAGGTTACCGAGGCCGATGTCACCGACAATCATTCGGCTTATTAAGGAAAGGAACGCGTTATGTGGTATTTCGCCTGGTTTCTTGGCCTGCCCCTTGCAGCCCTGTTTGCCGTCGTTAATGCGATGTGGCTAGAGATAGAAAGCGACCGCGCACATATGGGACATGCCGACCCGGACGGGGGCCACGATCCGCGCTGAGAATAATAGCCCAGATCCGATCAAAGGCCGCGGTCCGTTAAATCCGGATGGCGGCCTCCCCCCGAAAAGCGACCCGTTTCAAGAGAGCGGCTTTCTTCCTATTTATGACCATGAGTAAGAAGAAATTTCATAGGTCATCAAAACGTTACACACCTGAATAGACTATTTCGAAACTGCATGAGGCGGTGGTTCTGTTGAGCCAAGGCCACACGGTTGGCAAGGCTGTGCGCCAACTTTTGGCATGGCCGAGCATACCTATTCCTGCTGGCCTGAACGGCATGGCGGGATGCTCGACGCATCCCGAACTTCCGGTCTAATCACCCCATAAAGCACTGCTTTTTCAAGAGAATTTTCATAAAAATGATATAGAAATATTGCTTTATTACTTTTTTCTTGACCAATGAAAAGAAATATGACAATATTACCTTATCAGCTAATGGGGGAGCCCATGCGAATGACACATCACGCCAAAAGACGCAGCACACACCGCAACCTTCCGGTAAATATTCTTCAACTGATTCAAGACTTTGGAAGGCCCGTTCACTCTCGAGGTGCGTTGTCCCTGACGCTGGACGACGAAACACTGCATTTAATTGCAGAGGGTGACCGGCGTCGGCGGCAAGCCCTTAGTCGCTATCGGGGGGCTTACATCATCGAATCGTACCAAGGGATCATCATTACAGTTGCCCGACGGACACGCCGGATGCGCCGCCACTGATGCAATAGAACTGGAGTTTTTTCCAATATGGAACAAGATCTTACACTCGCCTCAACCTACCTTGACCGCATCACGAATACGCCGGTGGTCGGACCTATCACTTCCCAAGCGATGACTATCGCAGAGGAGGGGAAAATCCGCATTTGCTACGCACCTTTTGACTATGTTGAGCGCAAAGCGCGGATTGTAATCGTTGGAATTACCCCTGGTCAGGTCCAGGCGATAAATGCCTTGACTACCGCTCACACAGCAATGCGGCAAAACAAGCCTGTTTTGGATGCTTTGATCGAAGCAAAATTGACTGCAAGCTTTAGCGGCCCGCTTAGAAGCAATCTCGTTGCAATGTTGGACGCGATTGGCATCGCGACATATCTGGGCTTGGATTCCACAGCCTGGCTCTTCCACCCCGGGTCGCAAGAAATTCATTTTACGTCTGCCCTGCGCTATCCCGTCTTCGTCAATGGCAAGAATTACAACGGCACGCCAGATATGTTGCGCACGCCTATATTGCGCCACATGATCGAAACCCACTTGGCTGAGGAGGCAAGGTTATTGCCAAACGCTTTATGGCTTCCCCTTGGCCCACGTGTAGATAAAGCATTGCAACATCTTGTTGGAAAGGGATTCTTGGATCCGAAAAGAATCCTTAACGGATTACCACATCCCAGCGGGGCCAATGCCGAACGAATAGCCGTCTTTTTAGGGCGCAAAGCGCCAGAGAAGGCATCAAGAAAAACGAACCCAGACACGCTTTTGACTGCATTTCATGCGCTCAAAGCGAAAGTATCCATGCAGAAAGGAGCATGATCATGGCGCAGACCATCCCCCACGAGTGGCCAGAGATCGAAGCACAGGTCCGCGATGCAATCATTGCCATGGCCTCAATACTTCAGAGGTTCGGCCCCCATGATGACGGAACCACCGTTGCAAGCTTTCTCGGACAACCGGTCGAATTCGCGGGCAAGGACATGATGAGCGACGAAGAGATTGCCAGCGTTGATATCACGCGACACCAACTTTATGACTTCGTTCGAGCAGCATGGTGCTATGCCTATCAGGTCGAAGGGTGGCAAGACTTCACGTCAGATGTCTGGCATGATGTCTGTTGCGGACTGCTGTCGGGAGGCTATGCTCAAGCAGATAACGAAGGCGAACCGACCGGATTTTGGGACAAAAGCCACTCTTCATTGTATCGAGTCCTCGAGACGGCGGTCACGCGCTGGAATTTGACCCACGAAAATAGCGATCTTAACGTACGCGAATTGGCCTTGCTGTCAAATATGACTGAAGCGACTGTGCGTTCAAGTCTCAGCAAGGAAGGGTTTAAACTGGAACAGCCGAAGGTCGAAAACAATGAGAAATCATACATTCTTTCTTCTGCCGAGGCCCGCCAATGGCTCAGCCGGAGACGCGGTTTCATTCCGAACGCCACAGCCCCCTCTCCCGACAAGCTCCGCATTACGATCCGTGAAACACTTGCAGATCGGTCAGTACCGTTCCCGACAGCTTTAAAGCGGATGGCCCAACTGGCCCAGTCCACCAAAGCGGGTGAGGTTGAAATCAACTTGGATTGGTATCTCGGGTTGATCGAAGGGCGCGCTGTCTCACCCGATGTAGACGCCTTGATCGCCTTGGCGGACGCATTTGATGTTCCGCGCGCAGAATTTGCCGCCCGGGGTGTTGAGCATTTATTGAGATTAGCCGAAACACATCAGGAAGAAAGCCCCAACGGCCAAGAAGTGACCACTTCCCTGCCTGAATGATTTGTAAATTAAAGGCATTCGCCGCTACGACATCAAAGAATGGCGCCCTTCACAAGGCATAAGTTGTAACCCATTGTATCTGTTATGCGGGGGAGAAAAACGCCCGCGCATTTTCAAACAAGGGGCAGGATGTATGCAAGACGATGGGCAATGGATAGACCGTTTTGAAGGCTTGAAAAGCCTGCCACCTGATTTGCGTGCGGCCCTTGTCTCGGGCAGTTCGGTGGTCAGCCTTCCAGAAGGCACGCAGATTTTTGCGCCGGGGCAATCGGCGGACAATCTATTGTTGCTGCTTGATGGGACCGTGCGTGTCCAGCAAAAATCCGAAACGGGCCGCGAGGTCTTTTTATATCGGGTACAGGCCGGTGAAAGCTGCGTTCTCACAACCGCTTGCATGTTGGCTTTTGAAGATTATGCCGCGGATGGCGTGGCTGAAACCGATGTTCGCGCGGTGACCATCCCCCGTGAAACCTTTGACTCTCTGGCCGCCAAATCATCTGTTTTTCGCGAGTTTGTATTCAAGGCCTATTCCCGGCGGATCACAGACCTGTTCACCTTAATCGATGACATCGTCTTCCAGCGCATGGATGTGCGCTTGGCAGCGCGCTTGCTGGACCTTGCAACAGACAATGTGGTTCACGCCACCCACCAGATGCTGGGGACCGAACTGGGAACCGCGCGTGAAGTCGTGTCGCGCACATTATCGGAATTCCAGCGGCGCGGCTGGATTGAACAACATCGTGGCGAAATCCGGCTGGTCGGGCGGGAAGGCCTTCAGCGGCTGATCCATTCCGCCGGGGAATTGTAACAAAGTCACCAAGATATATGGCCCCATAATGCATGATGCCCCTGTGATGTTCTTTAACAGGGGATAATCCATGACAACAAATATGGGAAAAGATAATCGTCTCCGAAAAGACTTTGCCATGACCGACTATCCCGTTCAGATGGATGTGAAACCCGACGTCTTTGGCTTTTTCGACGATGACACCAACACCATTTCCTATGTCGTCAAAGATCCAGAGTCGGAGCATTGTGCCATTATCGATTCCGTTATGGATTTCGACTATGCCGCCGGACGCACCAGCTATGAAGGGGCAGACCGCATCATTGCCTTTGTCACAAAAAAGGGCTGGACCGTGGACTGGTTGATTGAAACCCATGTCCATGCCGATCATCTGAGTGCCGCGCCTTATATTCAGGAACGCGTGGGCGGCAAACTTGGTATCGGGCGCAATATCCTTGTTGTGCAAGATCTGTTTGGAAAGGTGTTCAATGAAGGCACCGGATTTCGCCGTGACGGCAGCCAGTTCGACCGGTTGTTTGATGATGGCGACACCTACAAAATCGGTGAAATGGACTGTTTTGCCATCCTGACACCGGGCCATACCCCTGCCTGTATGACCCATATCATAGGCAATGCGACCTTTGTTGGTGACACATTGTTCATGCCTGACAGCGGATCGGCGCGCGCCGACTTTCCCGGTGGAGACGCTGGCGTGCTTTATGAGTCAATCCAGAAGGTGCTGAGCCTGCCTGACCATATGCGCCTGTTCATGTGCCACGATTATGGCCCCGATGGCCGGAACATTGCGTGGGAAACCACGGTGGCCGAACAAAAAGCCCACAATATCCATGTGGGGGGCGGCAAAACGAAAGAGCAATATATCAAGTTCCGCACCGAGCGCGATGCAACACTGGGCATGCCGCGGCTGATTATCCCTTCCTTGCAGGTGAATATGCGCGGCGGTCATTTGCCGCCAGAGGATGATAGCGGAACACGGTTCCTCAAGGTGCCCATCAATGTGCTGTGAGCCAACGATAAAAGGATATGCACCATGGATATCAAAAAAATCGACAACAGCTTGAGCGTTTCTGCCCAGATCCGCGCAGAAGATATCCCCGCTTTAAAAGATCAGGGCTTTCGCGGAATTATCTGCAATCGGCCTGATGGGGAAAGCGCCGATCAACCCGCCTTCAAAACCATAGAAGCCGCCGCCACAGCCGCAGGGCTGGAGATACGGTATGTGCCCATTATCAACGGGCAGGTTCGGGATGAAGATATAGCGCTGTTTGACCACAGCTTGCGCGATTTGCCGGGGCCTATACTCGCCTATTGCCGCAGTGGAACACGGTCGGCCATGCTTTGGTCCCTAAGCCAGGCACGCGGCCGTCCGCTCGATGACATTCTGGCCGCAACAAAAGCTGCCGGCTATGACATGAGCGGCATCGCCCGGCAGATCGCCAAGCACGCCTCCCCCGATAAAAAGACGTTAAAATAATATCGTGACCATAAGGTGCGGCATGGCTCAGGCCGCCGTGCTGCAGGCCTTTGATGTGCTGGCCTGTGGCAGGCGGCTGCCACGGGCAGCTTGTGAGGATCGCTAACCAATGCCAATATTTCTGCGCCGATATCTGCCTGTTCTCGATTGGGGTCGCACTTATGGCGGCAAGACACTGACAGCCGACTTGATGGCTGCGGTGATCGTGACAATTATGCTGATTCCCCAGTCTCTTGCCTATGCCATGCTGGCGGGGCTTCCGCCTGAAGCCGGGCTTTATGCCTCGATCGTGCCGATCCTGCTTTATGCCCTCTTTGGAACATCCCGGGTGCTGGCCGTGGGCCCGGTGGCGGTGGTATCTTTGATGACAGCCGCCGCCGTCAGTCAGGTCGCCTCGGAAGGCAGCATGGGATATGCCGCAGCCGCTTTAACGCTGGCCTTGCTGTCGGGCGGTATGCTTTTTGTGATGGGGGTGTTGCGCATGGGGTTCATCGCAAATTTCCTCAGTCATCCCGTGATTGCCGGGTTCATCACCGCCAGTGGCCTGTTGATCGCAACCAGCCAAATGAAGCACATCCTTGGTGTTCCGGCCTCTGGATACACATTACCGGAAATGCTGCTGTCCTTGGCGCGGCATATTGGTGACATCACTCTGCCAACCCTGCTCATCGGGGCCGGATCTACGGCCTTTCTGTTCTGGGTGCGCAAAGGAATGAAGCCCTTGCTGAAGCGCATGGGCATGGCAGATGGCATAAGCGACACCCTGTCAAGAATAGGGCCGGTGCTGGCAATTATTGTCACCACTCTCCTTGTGGCCTTGCTGGACCTGGCAGATCGCGGCGTGGCAATTGTGGGGGCTGTCCCGCAAAGCCTGCCGCCCTTTACCATCCCCGATCTTGACACCGACTTGATTGCGACCCTTGCCCTGCCCGCCTTGCTGATTTCAATCATCGGTTTTGTGGAATCCATCTCGGTCGCACAAACCCTTGCGGCAAAAAAGCGCCAGCGCATTGATCCTGATCAGGAATTGATCGGGCTGGGCGCGGCCAATATCGGGGCCGCCTTCACCGGCGGCTATCCGGTAACGGGGGGCTTTGCCCGCTCTGTTGTGAATTATGATGCCGGTGCCAAAACACCTGCAGCCGGCGCCTTTACCGCCATTGGCTTGGCGATTGCCGCCCTTGCGCTCACCCCTTTGATCTATTTTCTGCCGACAGCCACTCTGGCAGCAACGATTATTGTCGCTGTCATGAGCCTTGTGGATTTTAAAATCCTGCATACGGCATGGACCTATTCACGGGCTGATTTTGCTGCGGTCAGTGCAACGATCTTGGTGACCCTTATGACCGGTGTGGAGGCCGGTGTTTCTGCTGGCGTGATACTGTCCATCCTGTTGTATCTGTGGCGCAGTTCACGCCCCCATATCGCCGAGGTGGGCCTTGTCCCCGGCACCCAGCATTTCCGTAATATCTTGCGCCACAAGGTCGAAACGACCCCAAGCGTCCTTACCCTGCGGATTGATGAAAGCCTGTGGTTTGCCAATGCGCGCTATCTTGAAGATTATCTGCTGAACCGGCTGGCGGGCGATCTGGATATCCGGCATGTGGTTTTGATGTGCTCTGCGGTGAATGAGGTTGATCTTTCCGCTGTGGAAAGCCTCGAGGCCATCAATCAGCGGCTGAAAGACCAGACGATCACCTTGCATCTGAGCGAGGTGAAAGGCCCGGTAGAAGACCGCCTCAAGCGCTCGTCATTTTTAAACCATCTCACCGGATCTATCTATCTGTCCCAATATGACGCATGGAAGGCTCTCATCCCTGAAAAAGGGTAGCCCGCGTGCCGCCCATTGAAAATATGGGCGCCAACGAATCACGAAAAGACCGGAAAAAGAAGGAAATGGTGCACCTGAGTAGAGAAAGTTCGAACTATCTGTTCGAAGTTCTTTCTGAATGGAATCAGGTACTTGAGACAATCGACGACCCTGTGAACGATCTTGAGATAGACGTTCACAGGGAGGTCGGATGACAACGAAGACGCCTCCCTTCTCCCTCAGACTGACTTTTGAAGAGCGTGCAAGGCTTGAAGAGCTGGCTGGCGATATGCCGCTTGGGGCGTATATCCGACGCAAGGTCTTCGATGGTCAGGGGCTCAATAAGAAACGCGCACGGGCGCGGTCCCGTCGCCCGATCAAGGATGAACAGAAGCTGGCGCAGGTTCTCGCCATGCTTGGGCAATCGAGGATCGCCAACAATCTGAACCAGCTCGCCAAGATGGCCAATCTCGGTACGCTGCCCGTTCTCCCCGATACGGAACGCGACATTCGGCGCGCATGCGCCGACGTGGCGCTGATGCGGCGGGAGCTTCTTCGCGCGCTCGGCCATCGTACCGATGTGGAGCCGCCATGATCCTGAAAGGATCACAACGAAGCGGCGCAAAACAGCTCGGGCTGCATCTCCTCAAGACCGAAGAAAACGAGCATGTCGAGCTGCACGATATTCGCGGCTTCATGTCCGATGATGTCGTCGGCGCGCTGCGCGAAGCCGAAGCCATCGCCAAAGGCACAAAGTGCCGACAGTTCATGTTTTCGGTGTCTCTGAATCCGCCCGACAACGAGCGTGTCCACGTTCGCACCTTCGAAAAAGCACTGGAAGCCATCGAAAAGAAAAACGGCCTGACGGGCCAGCCGCGCGTCGTCGTTTTCCACGAGAAGGAAGGACGGCGGCACTGTCATGCGGTATGGAGCCGGATCGACCCCGAGACGATGACCGCCAAGCCGATGTCGTTCTACAAGAACAAGCTTCGGGAAGTTTCGCGCCAGCTCTATCTTGAGAACGGCTGGCAAATGCCGCGCGGCCTGATCGATCCGAAGGACCGCGACCCACGCAACTTCTCGCTTGATGAATGGCAGCAGGCCAAGCGGATCGGACGTCATGCGGGCGAACTGAAAGAACTGATACAGGAAGCCTGGGCGACTTCGGACTCAGCGCGCACCTTCGCCCACGCTCTCGAAGAACGCGGGTTTCATTTGGCGCGCGGGGATCGGCGCGGCCATGTGGCTGTCACCTTCGAAGGTGAAGTTATCTCGATCTCACGGGCGACGGGCAAGAAAGCGAAAGAGTTGCACGCCCGTCTTGGAAAGCCCGACGCATTGAACAGCGTTGAGGAGACCCGCAAGCGCATTGCTGAAGATATTCTTCCGCGCATCAAATCGCATGTCGATGAAGCCCGCGCATCCGCCCGCGCCGAAATCGATCAACTGAATGCGCGCCGCATGGAGATGACGAAAGCGCATGCCGAAGAACGCGCCAAACTGGACGCAGGCCAGAAGGCGCGGTTTGAAGCTGAAGCCCGAACAAGAGCGGATCGCTTCCGCAAAGGTATGATGGGATTGTGGGATCGTCTGACAGGCAAGCGAGCTCAGCTCGAAAAACAGAACCAGCTTGAAGCGATGTGGGCGCTGCGCCGCGATCAGGATCAGCGGCAAATGACGATCAACGCGCAACTGCGCGAGCGCGGCGATCTGCAAAAGGAAATCAATGCTGCGCGCACCAAACATGCGCAAGCACTGCGCGCCCTGCATCACGATGCTGCCAACTTTCGCCTGATGCGCCGAGGTGAAGAGCCCAAGGCAAAGACCGCCTTCGAGCGTTTGGATACGCTGCGAGCCGAACCGAAGAAGCAGCCGGAACGTCCCCGTTTCGACAAACTCAAAGAGCGCAAGCCCGAGCGTCAGACGCGTTCCACCACGTCGGCGCAAGATCGCTTGCGCAAACTGCGCGAGCAAAAAAGAGAAGGACCGTCTTATGACGGTCCTGATCTCGACCGATAGCATTCGCTAGAACAATGAAAGCTGACGCGCAGCCTCTTCGCGCTTTTTCCATTGCGGGGTCTGAGCTTCGTGCTCAAGCCACGCGAACACGTAGGCAACGGCCCCACCATATTCGTCCGTGACATCGCTGTGCAGATAGTGCGAGCGATAGCCTGTCTCGGTGATGGGTATTATCCCATCGCCGATGACGTTGACTTCAATATGGTCGAACGTCGACCACTGGTGCCGATGATAGCTGACGCTTATCGCGACGCCGTGCCAGTCGATCTGACTGGTGACTGGGGCGCTCATGAGCGCCCCGCGTCGTTTGCAGGTGAAGCCGTGTCTTCCAGCGGCTCGCGTAAAACGATGCGACCGCCGACAGGCAGGGATTCGAGCTGAAGCGTGTAGCCTTTGGCGTCCTTATGCATCCACGCTGCGCCGACTTTGTTCCAGAAGGATTTGTCGCCTTTCTGGGTGACGTGCCACGCCAGAAACTCCGGTGCGCGGAACTCGCGTGTGCGGTCTTGCGCGGTTTGGGTGTTGTTGCGTGCCATGATCGATCTCCTTTGTTCGGGTTGGCTTGCTAACGCCCCCCGATGAGACCGAAGGCAAAGGATCGCCGTGTCATGTCCAACACGGGTGAGGCCACCGCCGAACTGGTGCGGGCAGGATATTGATGCGCGATCCGCGTTCGGTCAGAGGAAAGGCGAATTGCTGCAAGCCGTGCGCGGGCAAAGGTCCGTCATGCTGCGCCAACTGCCGACACCGAATGCCTGTTCACGCGTTCCTTAGCGCCACCTTCCGATAGATTTCTAGTGCGTTACCCCGATCCATCAGCGCCTTCACTGGGCCATGAATGATGTGTGCGAGGGCCGAAAGGCCCTGAACGGTTCGGGGCCTCCTGACAATTAACAGGAGGTGACGATGAGACTCATCACACGCTTCGATGCAGCATCGCGCAGCACAGCCGAACTGCATGCCCTCTTACGCGAGGCTTTCAACGCCTTTGCTTCCGCTCCTCGCGGATCGATTGAACGCAGCAATGCTCTTGCATCGCTGCACAATATTGAGGCCGAACTGGCGGTCCGCCCGCCAGGTCCATGAGGCCATCAACGCGGCTGGCCTAAAGGCCAGCCGCGAATTGTCAAAGATTGTCGATGTTGATTGAGAATGCATTAGTCGCAAGGAAAAGACTTTTGCAAAGCACCAGTTAAGACCACTGAACGGGATTTTCCCCAGTGCTGCGGGTTCGCCTCCATGAAGTTCTTGAATGACTGTCCAAGCTGATCGCTAGAAAATTGACCGTCTAAACAAAAGATGGGCTCGCGAGAAACTTGGTGCCCTTCGGCGAAACCAAGCATATAACCCGTACACCACCCTTTATCAGCAATATGTTCTGAACCGCATGTTTCTTTGAGAGTTTCTGCCTTGAAGCCCTTTTCTTCAACATTCTCGGTCTCGTTAAGCCACAACTGAATGTAATCTGCATCAGGTAAGTAATATTCTTCTTCATCATCAATAAAACTGAAGAATACGAAGCCCAGAATCAGAATTATGATTGCTGTGAATGTCAGTTTAAAAATCTCTAGAAAGAAACTCTGCATAGTGAGCAGTTTACAGGAATTGTACTGTCTTTTAACTTGTGGTGAATTGTTTATCCACAAGCACCGACCAAGAACCGGCTGGCCTGAAGGCCAGCCGCGATTTTTTCTTACCTCTACGCGACGTTGCTCACTTCTTCGATGACAGGCTGAAGCCCGTGCAAGAAATCGGCGGCACGCTGCGCATGCGCGGCGGCGCTGAAGATCGCGCGCTTGTCGTTTTGCAGAACCTTGAGCCAGCTCTGAATGTAGGCCGCATGATCGGCGCGCGGTTCCGGCGCAAGTTCAAGATCAGCGCACAGAAATGCTGCACCAAGTTCGGCGACAAGCTCTTCGCGCGCATAGCCTTCATCACCCCAACGCTTGCGCCCGAATTCGCGGTCAAGGCGCTTGGGATGCTTGGTCCAGTGGGTCAGCTCATGCGCCAAGGTTGCATAGTAGGCTTGCGGGCTTCTGAAGGTCTCGAAGTACGGCATTTGCACATGATCACTGCCGCCGCTGTAGTGGGCAGAGTTGCCGCCGTGGCGAATTTCCGCGCCCGTGCTCGCAAAAAACTCTTCAGCATGCTGAATGCGGCGCGCGGGATCGATGATCGCTTTCGGCTTGGTGTAGTAGTGCTCGGCCAAGCCCTCGATCTGCTCGACGTTGAAAACGCTGTATCCCTTCATAAAGGAAATCTTGCGCTCCTCCTCGCTTCCGTCGTCCTGCTCCTCGGTTTTGGTGATCGTGTTCGCATAGACAACCAGATTGCCGCGCTCGCCTTTTTTCACGTGCGCGCCGAGCTCTTTCGCCTGTTTGAAGGTCATCCAGTACGGTGAGAGATAGCCCGCCTCGATGCTGGCTCCCCAAAGCATCAGGATGTTGATGCCGCTATAAGGCACGCCGTTATGGCGCAGCGGCTTGGTGATTTTGCCTTCGATGCTGCCTGCGCTCCATGGCTTCAGCCATGTCAGCTCGCCTTGCTCAAGGTCGGCAATGATCTTGTTGGTAACCCTCTCATAAATATCGGTTTTCATTCTTGTCCCCTTTCTTGGATAGTCGGTTGCGCATGCAACCGGACTAGGCCCGCGCCAATGAGCGGGGGGACGGCCGTCCAGACCGAAAGCCATGGAAGAGGTGCGGGCGCAGGCGCAGCCGAGCCACGGGCCATGGCTTTCGCCCGAAGCCAAAGCGAAGGGCTTGGTCTTGACGGACGACGGGGCCGCAGGCCCTCGAAACGAAAAGGAAGAGGTCAGCCCGCGAGGGCTGTCAGATGATGCGCAAGGGATCGAAGCCGTATGGCCGAGACAGCTTGCTGGCTCGGTTCACGACAGCCCGACCCGATTAGGGTGCGCGCAAAATTCTAGGCATAAAGCCGAGACCCAGGATATCACTCCCTCAAATTAAATGCTGCGAACAAAACAAAAACATTAGTTCCACGCGCTTTCGAAATAATGTATACTATGAGCAAAAAATTGAGGAGAGCATGGCACAAAAATCAGAGATTGAATGGACAGATGCGACGTGGAATCCGGTAACGGGCTGCACGAAGATCGGTCCCGGATGCGATCATTGTTATGCCGAACGATTTGCCGAGCGTTGGCGCGGCATTCCTGGACACCCATATGAGCAAGGCTTTGACCTCAGAGTTTGGCCGGAGCGATTGGACCAGCCGAAGCGCTGGAAAAAACCGCGCATGATCTTCGTGAACTCGATGAGTGACCTTTTTCACAAGGAGATACCCCGAAAGTTTATCGATCAGGTATTTGAAACGATGGAGTCAGCGCATTGGCATGTTTTTCAGGTGCTGACCAAGCGCAGCAGCTTGATGCGCAACTACATTCGCAAGCGCTATTCGGACCGATCCGTCCCCAGCAATATTTGGCTAGGGGTCAGCGTAGAGGATAAGCCCCACGCTAGCCGGATCGAACATCTGAAACAGATCAATTCGCCCGCGCGCTTCATTTCGTTTGAGCCATTGCTTGGGCCGGTGGGGGAAATCGATCTTAAAGATATCGCCTGGGCAATCGTGGGCGGAGAAAGCGGCCCCCAGGCGAGACCCATGGCCGAAGAATGGGTCGTTGAAATCAGGAATTTGTGTGAGCGCGATGAGGTCGAATTCTTCTTCAAACAGTGGGGCGGACCTCGGCCTAAGTCCGGCGGCAGACTTCTGGACGGCGTAGAGTGGAATGGCTTTCCTTGGCAGATGGTGCCTGAGCCCATCCTAGAAAGGCTTGCGTCGTAGCGAGGGTTCAGATGCCAGAGAATTTTCAATGGAGCCCGAACAAGCCCCTACCGAAGATTGAAGAGCACTCGATCCGCAAGCTCGATGTGCTCAGCAAATACCTCGACGTTTACTTTGACACCGTCGTTCCTAACCCCAGAACCGAACGATTGAATATCACATTAGTTGACGGGTTTTGCGGCGGTGGAGCGTATCAGAAAAATGACTGCATCCAGCAGGGAAGTCCTTTGATCCTTCTCAGGGCTGTTGAGGATGCCCGCATACGCCTTAACCGGAACCGGGAAAAGCCGTTGGAGATCAATGCCCGGTACATTTTCGTGGACAGCAATGACAACCACATCGCGGCACTGCGTGAGCAGATCACAGACGAAGGATACGGCGATCAGATTGGTGGCAGTATATCGTTGCGCGTGGCCGAATTTGCAGAAGAACTGCCGAGAATCCTTCGGGAGATCAGAACGAATCAAAGGGTAGGTCGATCGATCTTTGTTCTTGATCAGTTTGGCTATTCGGACGTTCCAATGGCATCGATCAAAACGATCTTTTCAGAGCTAGATCGGCCGGAAATCATTCTGACTTTCGCCATCGACAGCTTCCTTAATTACCTTCGCGAGGAATCCGCCGCGCTGGAAGTCTATCGTCAGTTTGGTGTGAACGATGCGTTCATCTCCGATTGGAACGCGAACAAGTCAGACGAAGCCTTTGGGCGCATGGTTACGCAGCGGCTGCTGATGAGCAACATTCAGAGGGACAGCGGCGCGGAGTTCTTCACGCCATTCATGCTGTGGTCGCGCACGGACAACAGGTGGATGATGCTGGCACATCTCTCGCGCCATCAGGCTGCACGCGACAAGATGCTCGGCGTTCACTGGGATACGCAAAACAGTTTCCGACATTTTGGGCGCGGTAGCCTGTTTTCACTGGGCTTTGACACGAGGCTAATCGAATCCAAGGATGCGTTGTTCAGTTTTGCCGATCAGGACAGGACGCGCCTGGAGGCGGAACTTCTCGCTGAGCTTCCAAAGGAAATCCACGCCTGCCTCAATGATGACTCGGTCTCTATTGAGGCACTCCTTGAGAAGATCGGAAATCGCACGGCAGCAACAAACCATGACTTATTCGGCGTCATCACAGAACTTGCTCGCGCCAGAGAATTCGAAGTCCTATCTGGCAAGGGCACTTTGAAACGGGCAGGCACCCGAATCCAAACATCAGATCGATTGATTTTGCCTGCCCAAAGGACGCTTTTTCAGCTTTAAGAAAGCGTCCTGCTTGGGCACAGCCTTGCCAAGTTTTGCTAAGCCCGATGCATGCGTTCCACCAAATAGTGCAAACCCAAGAGTGTCACTACCAACAGGCTGGAAATGATCCAAACATAGAAGCCCCATGCAACTTGTCCCGAAATGCTCATTGCCACTTGCACCCAAGACGCGGCTGGCTGCGAAAACGTTAAGTGAACGTGGAGCACTCCGAAAATATAGAGAACAATCGCCAAGGTCGCGCAATATCCGAACAAGATTGCCAAGAACCGCCGCCTCGTCAGCGTTTCTTTGACCTCATTGCCTCTTCGCACGGTAGTCAGTGTGGGCGCGCGCCCTTTCATGACTTGATCAAGGTTTTCGTTCGTAAAACTCGACACCGCCGCCAGTGCCGCGATGTAGAACCCGACCAAAATTCCCATGAGGGCGTTTACATCTCCGATCAATTTGTCGCCATCGAAGGTTAGGAACTGATCTCCCCAGAATTGATAACCGCCAAAAACCAACACAAAAACGATTGTCGGGTAAATCCACTGATACCAAAAAATATCAGGGCTTCGCAGCCGCAGGAACGAAAATACCGTGAAAACTTTGGCGTGTTTTTGAAGAGCCATGTCAGTCGCCTACGTTGTTGGCGACTTCGAGCATCTTCTCAATCATGTCCTGACGAAAAGCCTCGTAGCGTTGTGTCAAAGGCGGGTCGAAATCATTGACGATTTCGTTTTGCACAAATGCTTGTTCGAGTATTTCATCCCCGTTGTGATGCACCTCAGTTCGTTTGATCTGGCCATTGTCAGCTTTGATCCTCACGAAAATCTGGGTGTCATCCGCGCCACCTCGGAAGCCTCCCAGGAAGCCGCCAATGCGCCCGAAGATCGTGCGCGCCTGGTCTTCCGTGACTCGCTTCTTCACTTCCCACCTTGCTTCGTGGACGACTTCTTCAACGATCGGATCTTCGTCGAGTCCGTCTTCGTGATTTTTCTCGTGACTAATAAACTCGATGTCTTGAAGAGTACCCGTCCGCAACGCCTCACGGATCGTTCGGGACTGATGCCCGTCGATTTCAAAGACAGGGCGGAAACGCTTGGGATTACCATCGTCGTCCTGCACTTCCTTTTCATAGAGTGCGTTCTTGCAGACCCAAGACAAATGATCCTTGACCGAAGACAGGTAGATGCCTGGCACCTTCTCAATCAGGATCAGGTGTCTTCCATGCGGATCAGCCGCTTTTCGGATCAGGATGTGGGCGGCGTAATGCCCGCCCTCGTCATCGTCCTTCTGGATGTCGCGTGTCTCCAACGTTTCGAAATGTAGAAACGAAACACCCGAAACATTCTTGTCACCGACCTGCAAAATAAGGCGAAAATAGTGGTCGTCTTCCGCCAGGTCACCGCACCACATCAACCGCGAATTCTTTGAGTATGGCCTATGCACATCATCACGGGCGATCCGGTCGTTGAGCGCCGCGATCAAATCTCCAATCACAAAATCTGGTGCATATTGCGGTGCGTTGGCGCGATTTCTGATCGCCAGCTTGCCGACTACGATCCACCGATAATTTGAGGGTAATGCCATTCAATAATCCTTTGTCGTTCAGTCAATATCTAACTTAGGCAGCCCACGGACGATTTTCATCGTCTCAAGGCTCACCGTGATCACCCTTTGGAACAGCTCAAGCGGATAAGCAGGGTTGCCCATAGTCTCAATCGCGTAACGGTTGGCGTCGTTGGTGATGCCGCTCTTCTTGTCAGTCTTCACGACCTGGCGCTCCATGACCCATTCAAGGGCGGGCTTGCCGTTCACCACGTAATCATAGGCTTCGATCGGGATATCCTGCATGGTGATATTGGCGTTGTAGATCACCGTGCTTTTGTCCTCTTCCCCACGCTTGCCTGCATATTTCATCTTGGTCACGCGGTAGAAGGCTTCGGGGTCTTTGATCACCGCCGTGCGCAAGTCGCCTTGCTTGATCGTGACCGGATACGGGGCGACGCTCTCATAATTCACATGCAGTTCGCCCAGGGCACGACCGGCGCGGCTGAACGCCCAAAAGTCCTCGGCCTTCTTCACGCAAGGAATGCGGGGCAGTTCCTTGGAAAGGTTGTCGGCATAGCTGTTGCGATAGCTCTCTGAATGCAAAAGACCATAAACGTAATAAAAAACATCCTCCTTGGTGATCTCTTCACTCGGATAGGCCGCCGCGAAACGTGCAAGACCAGCATCGGTAATGCCATCTTGAGTGCCCGCTTCATTGGTAGGTTGACCAGAAAACAGATCATCGCGTTCAGAAGGGGACTCATCTTCATCAAAGACGTAAAGCGGCAAACAAACACCCTTTGACTGCAAATCATAGTTCGGCAATCGATCTACCATCAAAGCCGAAAATTCTTGTGACCCCGGCCCCGCTACTACAATTGCGAGATTGTCTCGGGCTTCATAAGGGAACAGCCGAGGCATTTTATAAATACAGTTGTTGAAATGTCTGTCGAAATAAGCCCATTCAGTTGCATACGGCCTATACATGCTTCTAACGACATGAGACGCGTCATACTCACCTGCACGCCCAGCTCTTGCAGAGTTGTAAATTTCTCGCGTCCACTTGATCTGCTTCGGATCAGTATCAACAAATTCTTCTGCGGCAGGTCGTTCTGAGCGTGAGGGAAATGCCGCAACCAACCGGTTTGTCTCAATGTTGTACTTCTCGATCATGCGCTCCATGTTCTCTGCAACTTCAGAGCGAGATGCATTGTAGCACCATGGGTCACGGTTTGTTTTGATGCCGCTAGACGTTTCAAAGAACAGTGATTGTTCTTCTCCTAACCCTTTACCGCCTACCGAAATGTGCTTTGCAAATGTTTGATCACGGCGTCCCAACCAATCAGCTTGCTCGTTTGGCTTGATTTCCCGCCAATCGACAAGATCATGACTCTCACCAATGCTTTTTGACGTCTGAACGAGGCGAAGTTTTTCTGCTTGGTCAAGATAATCTCCAACCTCGGAGTATCTTATTACAGGGGCACCAACCCTCTCACCCTTGACGAGAACCGTGATAGCAATCGGAGATTTCGACCCATGCCCAAAGACATTGCCTTTCTCCTTTCGTCGCAACTCTCCCTTAGTTCGGGCATTTCCCCTCAGGTTAAATACGTAGATCGAAGAAAACTCATCCGCAACAGACTTCCTGAACCCATCGAACGAGTTTCCGTTAATCCATCCAGCAGCAGTCACAAAGGCGACGACTCCCTTGTCTCCAATTCTGTTGCTTGCCCAACGAAACGCACGCACATAACTGTTGAACAGGCTATTTTGTAATCCAGCATTCGACGCTGCCCCGTATGTTTCCCGAATGCTTTGGTCGAGCGTCGGATAGGCGACGTTCTTAGCGTTGTCGTTGCCACTCTCTTGGCCCTCAGAATAGGGTGGGTTCCCCACAACAACTTGAATATCCAGAGATTTCTGCCTTTTGCGGCGCTCGGAGTTGTCAGGCATATAGTGCGAGATAAGATCGTCGCTTTCATACATCTGGAACGTGTCTGTGAGGCAGATGCCTTCGAAAGGCACATAGACCCCGCCCTGAAGGCCATGATACACCGCTTCGATGTTGATCGCGGCGATGTAGTAAGCCAGCAAAACGATCTCGTTGGCGTGAATTTCATTGCGGAATTTGTGCTCAAGCTCTTCGGGCGCGATCAAACCAGACTGCAAAAGCCGGGTGACGAACGTGCCGGTGCCAGTGAAAGGATCGATGATGTGGACGCCTTCGGAGCCAAGGGTCTGCCCGAATTCCTCCTGCAACACCTCGTTGACCGAATGGATGATGAAATCCACAATCTCGACGGGGGTGTAGACTATGCCGAGCTTCTCGGTCGTGCGCGGGAAGGCGTTGCGGAAGAACTTGTCGTATAGCTCTACGATCAAGCGCTGCTTGGCCTGCGGGTCGGTGATACCCTGGGCGCGAAGCTGAACGCTCGCGTAGAACTTTTCGAGGTCTTTGGATTCCTTGTCGAGATTGGCCTCGTTTAGCACGTCCAAAACGCGCTGCATGGCCCGCGAAACGGGGTTTTCACTGGTGAACTGGTGGCCTTCAAAAAGCACCTCAAAAACAGGGCGTGTGATGATGTGCTGCGCCAGCATTTCGATTGCATCGGCTTCGGTAATTGTCTCGTTCAAATCATCGCGCAGCTCTTCAAGGAAAGCATCAAAGGCTTTGCGCGCTTCGGTGTCGGGGTCTTTCAGGATGCCCGTCAGGCGGGTGATATGGTTCTTGGCGATATCGGCAATATTGGTTGCCCAATCTTCCCAATAGTCCCGCGTCCCGCATTTCTTGACGATCTTGGCCATGATGGCGCGTGAGAACTCATCGACCGAAAACACCATTTCGGTCTGCTCGGGACCAGTCGCAACTGGATCACGTTCAGGGGTGCCGATATTCGATCTGGCGGGTGTGGCCTTCGTGGGAAGGTCTTCAACCACGGCGGTCACGGCTTTCAGCTCGTCGCTGTCGATCTCGGGCGCACCGGTGACGCCGATGATCTCGATCTGGCCGCTCACGTCTTGGCCAAGGGATGCCTTGTTGATGGTCGCATCGAAGCGGTCATCGTGGGCGCGCAAAGCGTTCAGGATTTGCCAGACAACGCGGAATTTCTCGTTGTCGGCAAGCGCCTGCTCGGGCGGGACACCTGCGGGCACGCCCACGGGCAGGATCACATAGCCCATCTTCTTACCCTCGGCGCGACGCATGACGCGGCCAACCGATTGCACCACGTCGATCTGGCTTTTGCGCGGGTGCAAAAACATGATCGCGTCCAGGGCGGGCACGTCCACGCCTTCGGAGAGACAACGGGCATTGGTGAGAATGCGGCACGTATGATCGTCTGCTTCAGCCTTCAGCCAGTCGAGAAGGCGTCCACGTTCCTTCGCATTGAAGGTGCCGTCCACATGCTCGATCTCGCATCGCAATCGATCGTCATCGTCCTCGATGTCATCGAGAATCGGATCATCACCAAGGAATTCATCGACCACGCCCGAGAATTCATCGCGGATCAGCTTCGAGCTGCGGATATCTTTACAGAATGCCAGAGCGCGGCGCATCGGGTTCGGATCAGCCGCCACGTCGGTTTTCATGTCGGTCTTGGTCAGAGCTTTGTAACATCCGACAATCTTGGTTGCGTCATCGAGAACAAGCTCGCTCGTGCTGTCGGCCAAGCGCTTTTGAACGCCGGTGCTGATAAGCCCTTCGTCCATTGCCAAAACAATCACCTTGTAGTCGGTCAGCAAGTTGTTCTGCACCGCCCAAGAGAAGCCGCGATAAAAGAGGGTTTTCCCAAAGAGGCTTTCGTCGTCCATCGAGGCGAGAACAGCGTCGGCTTCGTCGGCCTTGGCCTTGACGTTGTCACCAAAGATGCGCGGCGTGGCGGTCATGTAGAGCCGCTTCTTGCCTTGTATCAGATCATTGTCGTGCACCTTCACGAAATTGGATTCGTCATCGCCTGCGAGGGTCGCACCGGTGGTCCGGTGCGCTTCATCACAGATGATCAGATCAAAGTCAGGGTGTCCGTGGTGTTTCTGGGCGTCAGCGATGACCTGGATCGATTGGTAGGTAGCAAACACAACCGTCATCTTTTCAGGTGCCGGATGGTTGACGCCTTCGGCCAGTTTGGCCGCGTCGGTGCTGGCTGGAAAAGCAAGATCGAGGATGTCGATCTCCGCCACGTCATTGTTGTTCGCGCGGCGCTTGCCAACTTGGGTGTCGGAGCATACGGCAAACGAACGGAGCGGTGTCTCTGTGTCACCCGTCCATTCGCGCACAGTCTGCGCCATGAGCGCTAGAGACGGTACTAGAAAAAGGACAAGCTTGCCCTGTCCAGCCAGGTCTTCAGCGATCTTCAGGCTGGTGAAGGTCTTTCCCGTTCCGCAGGCCATGATCATCTTGCCGCGATCGGCTTCGGCCAATCCTGCCCGCACGTCACGCACCGCTTCCTTCTGGTGCGACCTGAGTGATTTTCTATCAGCCAGGACAACCTCGCCATCGGCGGAGAAGGTTTCCCAAAGGATTGGACTTTCCTGAAGATCGTTGAGGCCGATGCGGATGGTCGGAATCGACTGCCCTCGGATCATCGTTTCGGCGTTACCGCTCCATATGCGTTCGGTGGTGTCGATGATCACGCGCCGCTTGAAGGGCTCTTTGCCCGATGCTGAAATGAAGCTATCGATGTCTTCTTTTCGGATGCGGTAGGCCGCATCATAGAATTTACATTGTATAGCGGCGTAGCCGTCCTCATCTCTGAGCTTCGCCACAAGGTCTATGCCGGTATCGCGGCGGTCCCATCCGTGCTCATCTGCCCAGGAAGAATAAGGCTTCACGTCCTCATACTGTTCTACCTGCACTGGATCATGCGTGAGATAAGCGATGGCAAGCCGTTCAAAATACGTGCCCTTTTCGCGTTCTGTCCGTGCAGCGGCCCTATATGAATCAAGTAGCGCTCCAAGCGAAGTTGGGGTCGGGTTCGTGGCTTCAGATTCTTGATTGGATGAAGTGCTCACAAGATTACCTCGATGCGTTTTTTGTTGAATACTAGCACCCCAATCGCACGGGCACACCTCCGAATGTTCGTGAATAGTTCGATATCCACACTGAGTAACGCGATCCATCTTCGACAAGTTGGCGGCATCCAATCCGCGCTGGGTTGGTCTCCATGAAGTGGTCTGGATGAAATCCTCATGGGGGTATCGGTGGGAGCTCGAAGGCTCCCCTGATTGGTGATCGAACGGCCAGCCGTTCGTGCATGGTTCGGTGCAGATGGAGAGGCACTTCTCCAAGTCCTGCGAGTGGATTTCAAAGGAGGCGCGATAGCCCCTTTGATCGATGGGTGCAGGGAGAGCGAAGTCTCCTGCGAGTGATGGAACGGCGAAACGTTCTGATGGCTCTGGATGGGCTCAATGCCCTTTGAAGAGCCAGGGCCGGAGGGATGCAACGGGAGCGCGCAGCGGGCTCCCTTGCCAAGATTGCGGTGTAGTACACCGCACATCTTGCGGGACGGACTTGTTGATCTATCAGGGTTATTTGTGATCTGATTATGCGAAGCAGCATTCTCAGAAGGCCCCAGACGCTGTGCTACGCAACTCCAAAGATCGGCATTGAAACTTGAGAAAGCCAGACGAGCGAATTGACGCCCTCAGAACATGGATCGGGTCACCCGTCCCACGCCGCAATGAGCGCATTTTTTTCGTGCCATCAGCATTGGGCGAAAACTTTGATGATGCCTTGTGCATTCTCGATGACGGCCTTCAGTCCGTGCTACCGACCATTGAACGAGCTGTGCCTAAGTATGCGCCGACCGTGGACATCAACATAGCCTCTGACACATGGCATACGATCATCAGAGACTGGGAGGTGCTGCTGAGCCAGCTCGAAGTCGAATTGCCGTCACCAGACCCGTTTGACTATCCACCATATAGCACCGGGCGATGGCTCATGCTCCATTTGAAGGATGCAAGTCTCAGTCGAGAAGACGGGCTGAAACAGTATCGTTGCTTTGTTCGTGAGATCATCGGCTACTTGGAAAACCATCTGGCTTCCAGCAGTCACATCACCCTGACAGGTCTCTGATCGCTTCATGGTAAAGCGTTGTCAGAATGACGACACATTGCGCGGGTTCGCAACAGATCAAGGATCGGTCGAAACTGTCGGACAGACAAGCTGCCCTTCCTCGGCCTTGCCAATCTCCAGCTCGAAGCAGCGCCCATCACGACCTTCTGATACCGTGGCTTCACTAACTGCGGCTCGGGCATCGGGGCTTAAACTTGGCGAGGATGCGCACCCGCCAGCGGCACTGACCAACATGAAGGCCGCAAGTGATGCGTAGGGTCGAGCCGAGAAAGCTTTGCCTGCAAATTGAAACCATTCACCCATCAAACCAATCCTGCATCTGCAATGCTGCGCCGCAATGTTTCCCGATTTACCGCATATCTCTGCGTGGGGGTATGCGAACACGATTACCCAATCCCGCCCCATTCAAGTAATGGAGTTATCGTTGGCAAGACTTTGTGTGTATGGACACTGAAATATCTGGCAACGCCTTAACGAGTTGAAAGGCCACCCGCAGGAATTCACAGAAACCGCGGCGGCAATTATAGAGCACTCGCAAAGTCTTGAAACTCGTGATATGTCAGTGTTTTTCGCAAATATTTCCCAACCTGTTCCGGCTCGCGAAATGGCGGCGAGAAATCGGCATCGATCAATAGTTGGCTGATCGGGTGCGCCATAATCCGAGCACGTCCTTCGTCGGTTCTGATATCAGCCTCCAATTGCAAAAGATTGAGCCGCTCGGCTCTGAGCTTACCCGAAGTAAAATCAATCCATAGCACATGCACCGTTCGTTCATCGTCAAGAAAACTGATCCAGGGAGGTTGGTTTGAAAGTGCCGTGAGTTTCGCATAGTGCGGGATAACGTCAGCGTACGTGATGACGCGCTCATCAACTCTGAACGCCCAATCGGGGGCAAAACTTGCATCCGTCAGTACACCGCGCGTGCCGCTGAAACCCAATCGTTCGGCAAAATCATGCGTGTCATAAAACGCTCGAACCTTCTGATACACTTGGAATTCGCCTGCCGGAGGCGACCAGCGTTCCAACACCCAGTCAACCAATCCAAACTGATTACGTCCTTGCGCGAACATCAACCCAAAGTTCCAAAGCGCCCGATGCATGCGTTCGGGTGTTTCTGCATAACCGAAGGCAATTACATCTCGCACGAAAACCCAGTCTTCGGAACCGACTTGATCCGAATGTCGGTTGTTGAGCATATCGCGCCCGATGTAGAAACCGCATTGCCATGGGATTTCGTGGGGCTGAAAACTCCCTTCAGGACGTATGAAGAAATCTCTCAGTGGCCGTCCTTGCGCTCTCGCGTCACGTGATGCTGAACGTAAATGGGATCGGCACTTATTGATGTTGCAGGCAGTCGCGCCCTGTGCGCAACCCTCAAACGACCCTAAATCCTGATAGGCAGCCGTTAGAAAACCCAGTTCGCCAATCCTTGTGAGTCTATTTAGAAGTTGGTCAAAAGTCGCTCTGTCCTTTTGAAACTCTTCAAGTGTTCCTGCGTTAAGCGCAGCAAGCATCTGGTCCGTTTCAAATTGTGCAACGGGTGGCGCCTCTAGCAAGCCTAAAGAAATCTTCACATCCCGAATAGACGTTTTTGGCAAGTCGAGTTCGGCAATGTAGTATTCGTTAAGAAAACGGCCATCTGCAAATAACGTAATTGTATGTGAATAGACGGGGTTCTCCCGCTGCTCTCCGGCATTTATGTGGGTGTTCGGGTTTGTGAAGCGCTGAGAATAATGATATACGCGAACGTCGGTGTAAGGATATCCACTTGGCAAGTTTGGCCTTAAGCCCAGTCTTTCAAACGTATTGGATAACTGAAGGGACACGCGATATCGGCTGCCATCTTCTCGTTTATCAAACTTCACCAGGTCGACGTCATCAGGAACATCATGAAGCAATACATAGGTAGGATTGCTGCCGATTGGTACGACCTCCCAGATTTCATGGCTACCCTCGACAGAGACAATCCGAATAGGTTCCCAACCCGTATGACGAAGACGTGCTTCGTCAGCAATCGCTGCGGAGGAAAGAAAGAAAAATGCGCCCAGAAATACATAAAGAAAACGCATCGCGAGACCTCTTGGCAAAATTCAACATCGAGGCTGACGATAACGGTTTTTAACACGAAGTCCAATGAACGTAGGGGCCGGGCGTCATACTTAGGGTCAGGATTCATAACCAGTAGATAACGAGAGCTGCGAGGGCGATTGCTGAGAGGAACACCTTCGGGCATCGGTCATAGCGGGTCGCGACGCGCCTCCAGTCTTTGAGCCTGCCGAACATGATCTCGATGCGGTTGCGCCGCTTGTATCTCCTCTTGTCGTATTTGACTGGCGTCTTGCGTTTCTTCCGGCCTGGGATACAGGCGCGTATCCCCTTGTCTTGCAACGCTTCTCTGAACCAATCAGCGTCATAGCCACGATCTCCGAGTAGCCATTTGACGTTTGGCAGGCCACTGAGCAGCGCACGTGCGCCGATATAATCGCTGACTTGTCCGGCGGTGACAAACAGGTCGATTGGTCGCCCCTGACTGTCACAGATTGCGTGCAGCTTGGTGTTCATGCCGCCTTTGGTACGACCGATCAGGCGACCACGCCCCCCTTTTTGGCGGCCATGCTGGTCGCCGTTCGGTGGGCCTTCAGGTATGTCGCGTCGATCATAACGGTGGTCTTCTCGCCGTGTTCCGCCGCCAGCCCAGCCATCATCCGCGCGAAAATGCCCTTCTCGCTCCAGCGCTTCCAGCGGCTGTAAAGTGTTTTGTGGGGGCCGTATTCCATAGGTGCGTCGCGCCAACGCAACCCATTGCGATTGATAAATATAATCCCACTCAGAACACGCCGGTCATCGACGCGGGGTTTACCGTGGGACTTTGGGAAGAAGGGTTCAAGACGCGCCATCTGCGCATCGCTCAGCCAGAAAAGATCGCTCATGCCACCGCTCCGTTTTAAGAACCGTGAATCACGCAGCGCAGCGGAAATCAATGCATCCTGACCCTAAGGCAGCGCAGGTGCCGCTAACAAGTGGTTTGGCGTCTCTATGCCTGCATCCTCTAGTGTCTTCTGAAACTCAGGTGCGTGTACTTTGGATTGCAGTTCCTGCCATTTTTTGTCGATCAGCGCCTTAAACTCTGGGGCAATGTCCTCAGAAACCGATGAGAAGTCCGCAGGTCGGTTCAACACGTCAAGACCCATCAATTCGGCAATGTAATAGGCCTCGGATTCAAACCGAGGCTCATAGTTAATCAACGACCAGAGCGACTCGGATGATTCACTATCGCCATACTTTTCTACAAAGCCTTCTCTGTCAGAAACTATGGAGTCACGCTCGTCTTGATAAGCATTTGCCAATTGAACTATTTCGACCATGTTTGAGAAGAAGTGCTCTGGACTGAGATCCTCTGCAGGCATGAAATTCACTGAGCCGCTGGAAACAGATATTGTATTTCCACTTTTCATATGAAAGTGTGCATTTTCCTCCGTCCATTGAACCTGTTCGACTAGTTTCAGAAATTCAGAAAAAGCATCTATTCGTTGATCATCCTGTCGGCTTTTCGTTTGAAATTCAGCTTCAACCTCACTTGTTTCGGGCAACTTATCTAGTAAGTCGATATCAATATTTACTTGTAAATAAACCAAATTACCTCGCAGATATATTACATAAATACTAAAATAATTTTGTTAAATATCCATTAACTTTGTCTTCCATGTAAACATCGCGCCGAGCTGCCTGAGGTTCTGTATTGCGCAACTAAATCCATTTCCCATGTTTTGCAGCGAGTCATATGTGGGCGTAAACTTCGGTTGCTCCTGACGACGCATAGCTTTGACCCGCAACATTTGATTCTAAGGCTGACGCACAATCTCCCAAACGACTGCCGTTTCCGTCACTCGGTGTGTGGTCACAAGCTCGGGTGCGATTGGATTGAATTGGATGGTATCGATGCCTGCTGGGGTTGCTTCGTTTAGCTTGATCGATGGCAAAATCTGAATTGCCCTTTTGTTGTTCCAGGTCCGGTCTTCGCCCTTCGCTGACAAATCCCATAACAAGGGTGCATCATCTTCATCCGCCATCGAAACCAGATAGGACGAACTTGAATCAAACAGCAACGCTGTGATGCTGTTCTGATGAATATGATTGTTCATACTTGTTGTGTGTCCGTGGAGGATCATCGGCAGGTTTTGTTCTATATCGACGACACCCAAGTCTCCGGCCTTCGAGCCAAAGGCGACGTACCGTCGGTTTGGGCTAATAGTCACGAGATCAGCCCAACCATTGAAGCGATTTCCGACTGCTTTGGCCGTCGTTTCGTCGAACCCATCACATCCGATCTCGTGCAGGGCGGTGGAAGTGAACGCTTTAACGTCAGGATCATCTTGACGAAGTACCACTAGCCGCTCACCAGTTTTTGCGTTCCAGCGCTCAAATCCGGTTTGGCATCTCGTCACTATTGATTGGCCGTCGGCGCTGAAACGCGCATCTGAAAATCTTTTCCCACCCTTGATTGTGGAAACAGTCCGGATGGATATTTGCACTTCGCCCTTCACTTTAACCGCTCATCAAAATTCATATAATTCTGCTGACACCGCCGGACACACAAGTTGACCGTTCTCATTTTTGCCAAATTCAAACTCAAAGCAACGGTTGCCATGTCTGTCGGTAGAGGCGTTTTCATCGAGCGCTGCACGGGCTTCTGCGTTGAGTGGCGGCGTTGAAGCACACGCTGTGACGATGCCGACCAGAAAAAGTACAGAAAATAGAACCACTGCACTTCGACAAAATGAACCGCTCAAAGCTCGAACCCTGCCATCCATCAAACCAATCCTGCATCTGCAATGCTGCGCCGCAACGTTTCCTGATTTACCTCATACCGCCGCGCGAGGGTAGACCACGACTCGCCTCGACGTTTCTCTCTGGCGGCATTGCGGATTTGATCTGAATTTAGCTTTCTAGGGCGACCTGGATAGCTGCCTCGATCTGCGGCGGCGGCCAATCCCGCCATTGTTCGCTCGCGGATAATTTCACGCTCTAGCTGCGCCACAGCACCGAGGATGTGGAAGACAAACTCGCCCATGGCGGTGGAAGTATCGATCTTTTCAGTCAGGGATTCGAAATACGCACCCTTGTCAGTCAGCACTTGGTTTAACTCCATAAGGTGCTTGAGAGATCGGCTCATGCGATCCAACCGCCAGATAATGAGCGTATCCCCCTCGCACACGGTGTCGAGCGCTAGGGTGAAGGCCGGACGGTCGATTTCAGCGCCGGATGTTCCGCTGTCGGTGAATACTGGGTCGCAGCCAGCTTGGCGCAGAGCGTTGACTTGCATGTCGAGGTTTTGATCGAGCGTGCTAACACGCGCATAGCCTATTTTTCGGGGCATGAGCAGGTGTCCTTACCGTTGGGTCGGTCCGTGACATCCACAAAAACGACCGTTTTAAAGGGAGTGGCTTTCACCAAACCAACACGGCCCCTACACCTGCCAGAATTGCCGTTTATCAACGGCTTATTCATCAAAACGAAACGTATCACAAAGTAGCTTGTGATTTCAAGAAAAACGGTCCTTTTTTAAGGGGTTATACCACCCCGATATTTGCCAGATCGAAGAGATGAAAGGCAAGTGGTATGGCGCTTGAAGACATCAGAAAGAGTTTTACTGGAAGGGCGGCAGCCATAGGTTTGACGGCCATGGCCGCAGTCACTCCGCTGACATTCAGTTGGGCGCAAGATGCTCAGCCGATCCCTGTCGTCGCGACAACCTCGTCCATCCAGATGGTCGAAAATGCCGATAGAGGAGCGAGTATTTTTTCCCGCGAAAATGCGGGTATCGCCGTCGCAATCCGCCTAGGCACGCACGAGTCCACGCCAAGCCCGGAACGAATTCGAGATGTGCTCACAGCCGATTTTCGAAATGCCGGCTTGGAAGACCCAATCACGTTCTTCTTTGACCACAATGACGTCCCAGCCACCGGGGCGGCGTTCTATTATGCGGGGTACGTGGACGGGCCTTTTTCTCTCGGCCCTTCGAGAGAGGCAGTTCAGCAAACAGCTGATAGCTATAACTTCAGAAAATCACGAGGCCTACTCGCATCTATCGCATATGAGAATGTGAACAATTAAAAACCAGAGTTGTCCATAGCCACTTCGTCATAAGCACGGTCAGTGTGCATTTCCATCACGGCGCGCTCTTCATTTGAAGTTGCTTGATGCCACATTTCATCTCGCGACTGGAAAGTCGCGCTTTCCGATACTTCATGTTGGCGGCGACTGCGTTCGGCTTCGTCAATCGTCGGGTCTTCAACATACTCTTTGTCACGTTCGGCTTCACGCTTGTCATATTCAGCCTTGGCCCACAGCCCCCATTCTTTCATCTCGGGATCATCTAAATACTCGGGCTTGATCTCGCCGTTCTCGTCCAACATGTCAGAGATCAGAGCATCTTCCAGACGCTGACGATATTCCTCCATACTTTCTCCGTCTTCGCGTTGGGGGATGTCATCAGGGTCAAGCAACCGCTGCGCAATTTGTTCGCGCCAGTCTTCACCATACCGCTCTTCGAACCCGATCTCTGCTTCAGCGATCTTGCTGTCCAAGAATGCGATCTGCGCATTGAGATTGTCGATTAACGCCAGATGGAGAATGTCATCAAACGAGCGCGCGCGTTTGCCATCCGCTGATCGACGCTCCAAGTCCTTGTTGAAACGATCAAAAGCGGCGGCACCGCGCAGATTGTATCCATCGACAGAACCACCTTGCATTCCGAGAAACATCTCGTTTTCGCGAAACGCGACATGCTTGCTAAACAGGCGTGCCGCCTCCACGTCGGAGATGGCATCGCCAGCTATGGCAGATAAGCCGCCATGCGGCATGGCCTCGGCGGCCTTCAAATATGTATCGGGATCAACACTCATCACACGCCCCTGAACAATATAATATTGTTTTTTTATATTATTTTCCGCAGCGCCCCCGCACTGCATATATCGAATTCAATCGACTTGTGTATATGATAGTAATAGATGGTTAATAATTATGTAAAATTACAAAGCATTTGAAATGCATTTTATTTGTATTTTATGCTTTGTCGGGAAGTGACCGCAAAAACTTCATTACATAAGCCCATTCTGTAGGATCAGCGCGCTTTACACGGCCTGTGCGCCAATGAGATATTTTAATTTCTGTCAGTCCTCTGAGGGATGGTGGGCGCGCACGAAAAATGGCCGCAGGCTTCGCATTCGTGCGCTCGAATTCGGCGCGCAACTCCTTCAGCATGTCAGGCGAAATCTCGATATACTTTTTTCGTGGCCTGTGATCCGACGCCTCACGGCGCGCTGTCAGTGATTTGTCCGGCTTGTGCCGATCCACTCCCTTCCGCAAGCTAGCTCCGATCGCCCTGGCGGAAGAGGCAATCTCGGCACAAATGAACGGATTGATCGAAATATGTAAATCACTGAAATTAAACATTTTACTGTACGATATTTGTAATAAAACATCAGTTTAAGATATAATTTGCGAGTGAGTACAAGTAAAAATTGGAAATCCACAGATAACCCAAATGGGCCATCCCCGGATCGTATCGCAAACACGTTTCGCGACATTTCACTTGCAGGCCTGACGCCAGAGCAAATCGACGCTATTGACGCCATTTGTATCGAAGACGAACGGCAACGCAGCAATTTGGCAAAGTCTATATGGACTTCCTCAGACTTGAGGGAAATAACGGAAGTTCATGAGCTTTTTCAGGGTGCCAGTTTCTTTGAAAAGCAACGTGAAATCGTTGAGCGGATCAAGAATGGAGGGCCTGGCCCTTGGAAAACCACCGATAATCCGAAGGGACCTTCGGGGCGACGGGTTCTAGGAACTTTTCAGGACATTTCACTAGCAGGTGCCAAGCCCGAGCATATCGATGAAATTGATGCCGAGTGCGTCGAGCGCGGAACCACGCGCAAGGCATTTGCGGGTCACCTTCTGGGGTCAGACGAAGGCCTAAGACGGTTCTTGAAGTTATTTGAAGGCGCTCGACATTATCGCGGTTTCAAGGAGCGCCTAAGCTACTACCCGCCCCCAGAACCTGAAGAGCCCGCCTAAAGCGGGTATTCCTCAATCAAATCAAGAGCGGGAAACAGGATCGGCCCCTCGATGTCGTTTTGAAATGCCCGTCCTTCGCCAAGCTTCGGCTTGCCGCATAGTTCATCCGGAACGTTCATCCCGGCTTTCCAACCTGAAGGCGCTGGTAAATCCCTCCGCTGAATAGCCACTTGTAGCGTCGCACTGATGGCGTAAAAGAAGAAATCGATTTCGTTGAGTTTTCGATAGTTGGCCAGAACACGCAATACATCGATCCAAATACCGAGCGCGTCAGTTTTCCTTTGTTCGACTACCCATTCTGGGAATTGTTCTCGGTATAAATCGGAATAGCTTTCGATCTTCCTTGGGCAATAGCCCATAAAATTCATAGTGCATGTCTTGCATTTGCTTCTGCCAACCAAAGGGCTTTTGTCTTGCGTCTTCCCTTCAAAGAAACTCTGAATGTGTTTCGGTGGCGTTTCCGTCTCGCAATAATATGCACAATCGCGAACTTTCCTAGGCGTCGCCGACGTGATCTGCCGCAAGCACCACACCACATCATCGCGGTTTTCCATCTCCAAGCGCGGTATCAGGTCCATCATATAGAGCGGTGTCGCAAAAAGCTGGAAGCGAATGCGTTTGTAGAGTTCACGGGTAGCAGGTTCTGATAGCTTGACCAACTTGGCCGCTTGCGCGGGCTTGATCCCGCGAAGGAACGCCCGAACCAGAATAACGAACCCAGCTTCGCTGATGCGCGCATTCTTCAGGTAACGGTTTTTCAGCTCGTATTCCGACACCTGATTTCACCCACCAGAAAGAATTTTCCAAAACAACTTTCGTAAGCCTGCCAAGCTCGTATCACAGGTTTCCAGTGTTGGGTAACACTGTCTCCATCGAACGACAAAGCTGAACGGAGACAAGCCAATGTTTCTTTGCCCCAAATGCAATTGCCAAGGCTACTGCGAAAAACTGCAAGTAAGGCTGGTGTCCGACCGAAAACTGGATAACCCTGAATACCTTCGGGACCTCCGTGAGTTTACAGCCAGCCTTGGTATCAGCCCTGACCACTGGCGAGAGTGGCTCATCGATGCATATAGGGACTTTCGGGGACAAATCGTTGAAAACGGCGCGGAAGTTTTTCTCGACACCGACGAATTGGAAACGCCTTGGATTCGCGAATGGTTCAGGGACTTCGCCAACAAACCAGTCGAAGGTGGAGTCCGGCCTAGACTGAAGCGTGGTGTTCGCAACAGGGTACGTGTATTCGCGACCATCTTGTCTACTAAGTATCCTTTCGAAATGAGCATGCTTGGTTTGAGGCCCGCCAACGACAACCGTCCCCCTGCCGATCAGGAAGCGGATTAGAACGGCACATCGTCAGCGCTGATCATGGAGGTGGTTCCATTCTCCTTGATCAGCGCCGCGGTTGTAAGCTTGTTGCTCTTATCGCCCCGCAACGCGCGGTACTGGTCGGACACAGTTACACCACGGATCGGCTTGAGGCCCTGCCGCCACTCCTGGGCCTCGACGCGGCGGTGCCAAGCGTAGGCTTGATCAAATGGCAGACCGCAATATTCGTTCATGAAGACCGCACAAAGATTTGCGTCGAGCGAGGGTCTCTGGCAGTTCGCCCGCTCGATAGTGGGCCAGAATGCCGCCTTATCCGATGCCTTTTGCCGTTCTTCCTCATCGTCGCTACAGGCGATATATCCGACCATCCGCATGTAACGGCAATAACCGTCGTTGAGAGCTGAACAAAGCTCGGGGATCAGTCGAAACACTTCAAGCTCAGCCTTACTGACGCTGATGAAATCGAGCGGGTTACGGTCAGTTTCCCTTTCCAAAATGCTCACATACATTGGCGCACCTCCTGCCTTGTATTGCACAAGGGCGAGGCAGTGCTGGCAAGACCGTTTCGGACAAAAGTTGCGATATTCCCCGAAACAGCGCTCGGGCTCTGCGATGGTGTAGCAGTCGGCATTCAAGCCCGACGGTAACTTCAAAGGTCAAGCATGTCATTTTTGCAAAAACAGCGAGATGCAAGCCGTTCGGTCTTCATGTCTTCTGTCGCCGGACTCGCGAATACACTCGCCGTCATCACAACAATACTTGGAGCACCGCCGCTCTACAGCCATACGATTGGCTGGATTCAAGAATTTGCGGCCCAGCACTATGGCTATGGCATCGAAGGTCCGACGTCTCTCGTCTGGGCGGTGACGTGCGGCTCGGTAGTGTTCTTCTCATCACGCATGTCGATTTCTACGGCTGTGCCAATGCTCATCATGACTCTTGTCGCTCGTTTTCTGTGAACCATCAAAGGAGATCGACCATGTTCACGAAGCATCGCCGCGTCGGCGGCATCTACAAACGTGAGACCGACTGGGGTGCCATCATTGGCACAATCATGTGGGTTTTCATCATTCTTGGAGTGATCGGCGCGCTGGTCGGCTGATCGCAGGCAATTCTCAAAACTGAAGGAGCCGGAACCCCGCTGTTCGGGGTTCGGCTCAACGGGAGATTTCAAATGGTATGGAAGTTAATTGGGCACGCTGTCCAAGCCTATCTGGCCTATTCACGCGCAGTAGACGCAATCTGTCATGACTTGAAGCATCGCTTCCAACGCGAACTTGATATCGTTGGTCACATTTTCATGGCATTGCCAATGCTTGCCATCGCCCTTTGGCTGTTGGGCGTCCGATGAACAACATCCAAATTGAATTCGCTGAGCCGGAGATGCAGCCGATCTTTGATCGGTTCAAGAGCCTCTTCGCCCCAGGTTCGCAAACGTCGGACATCTCTCCGGACGTCAAGGTCTGTGTCTGGATACGGATGATCAACGCATTTCATCCGACCGTAAAGCCCAGAGAAATCCGCTCGCATTTCATCAAGTGCTTCCATCCCGATGCGGGCACGCAGGTCCTCACAATTCCCGAAAAGACAAAAGTCATGGCGACACATGACCGTATTTTCAAAGGAAAGTAATCATGATGAGCAATGAAGAGTATCGGTTCGGATCAGCATCTTGGTCTGACGAGAGCGAACTGAGGCGGGCCGGACTGCTAAGCGCTCGCGGTCTTCAGATCGGCTATAGCGCGAACAAATCGATCTGCCTGGAAACCGACGCGCCGATTATCACGGTCGCAGGTGCAGGCTCAGGCAAAATGCGCGATCTTCTCGCGCTTGCAGTGGCCCGCAATGCAGGCAACCGAAATTTCATCCTCGACCCACGCGGCGAGATCGCCGCTGTTACGATGGTAAACTTCGTTCTCAATCGGAGCTACCTTTATTGCTGGAACCCGACGGGGATGCGCGGCCTCCCGCAGCATCGCATGAACCCGCTGGATATCCTTCGCTTGAACGATCCGCACTTTCATGCGGACTGTAAATTCATCGCCGAAAGCCTGATCCCGACAAGCGGCGCATCGAACGGTCGTTACTTCGAGCTACGCGCCCGCGAGTGGATCGAGAACATCATCAAGATGCTGGTCGAGCGGGACGGCAAGGTCAGCTTCCCCTCACTTTATCGCGTCATCAACTGGATCGAAGCTGACCCGAATGCCTGGGCAGACTGCCTCGAAGCCATGCTGGGCTCCTCGATGGACAGTGTAAGACGAACTGCTGGCGAGATGCTGGCCAAGCAGCAGGAGAGCGAGAAGGAATTCGGGAGCATCCTCGGGGAGATTTATGCGCACCTGAACTTCCTCGATGATCCGATGCTTCAGGCCGCGCTAGACGGAGCCGATGCCTCGTTGGCCGATACCTGCAATTCGGGCCAGCCAACGAGTTGGGCGATCAACGTGCCTATAGAATACGTGGGTCTGTGGTCTCCGATCTTGCGCACAATGTTCACCGTGCAGATGCTCTACAAGTCGCGAGCACCTTCCGCACAACGCGCAACGATGATCATCGATGAGGCGGGCCAGCTCGGAAATTTTGAAGCCCTGCTTCGCGCCTTCACCTTCGGTCGCGGCGCTGGCGTTCAGGTCTGGGCGCTGTTTCAGGATGTCGGCCAGATCGTCAGAAACTTCGGCGCACCTGCCCTTCAGGGCTTCATGGGTTCATCCGCATTGCGCCAGTTCTTCGGCGTGCGCGACTATCAGACAGCGCAGATGGTGTCCTCAATGCTGGGCACCGAGACGCTCGAATATGACGACAGCCTGAGACAGGCAGACGCCAAACGGCAAAAGATGAATGCCGCCAAGAGCATCATGAACGGCGGCGATCCGTTCTCGGCCTACGCCGACATGAAGTATCATGCTTACGCCGAAGAGCATCGCACCAAACAGGCGCGCGCACTCATGATGCCAGAAGAAATCCTGTCGATGCCAGAGGACAAGCAACTGCTCTTCATTTCGGGCAAAAACCTCAAACCCATCTTCGCCGAAAAGCATCCCTACTATGAACGGTCAGACTTTACTGGGCGCTTTCTGCCCAATCCGTTTCATCCGCCCCACGATTCCGTGCCTATCCCCTCAAGATGGGGTCGCCGTCGTGCGAGGGTCATCGTTGAGCGCGTGCCGCAGCAATTTTCGCACTACCCGCAATATTCGGACGGCATGTGGTCCTACGTTGAAGGCTTTCGCCCTTCATAGATAAAGGAGAAGAAGATGAGCGATAGATCGGATAAGAACCGTCCGAGTTTCGATGCGTTTCATGTGAAAGAAGGCGCAGACGACAAGTCATACTTTAACCGCGTCGGTGTCGCCTTCGCGCACAGGGACGGTGAAGGGCACACAATCCAACTCGACTCCGTTCCGGTCGATGGCCGCATCATTTTGCGAACGCCCAAGGAGCGGTTGGAAGAAGCGCGTGAGGAGAAACCGCGTCGTCGCAATCGCGAGCAGCGCGACCGCTGACCATGGATCAAAACGGCGACACGCATCCCACGATTTCGACGAAGGAGGAATTGTTGCGTCGCTTGAGGGAGAGACGCGCTCCGCGAAGCGCAGCAACGCTCGAACCTGGACACGGACTAACGATGGATGCCAAACGGCAAATCGATGAAGAGAACCGGAAGCGGATAGCCGTTCTTCGCGACAGGCTTAAAAAAGCAGCCACTGAAGTTGAAGCCCAACAAGTATTTGCGCGCCTTGGTGGCTTCGCAAAGTCAAACTTCTCACAAAGTCGATAGAGGCAATAAAAAGTTGAAGCGGTGCGTATACTGAAAAATAGTCCAAATGCTTCGATCCGCTTTCCAATCTCCCCAGATTAAAGTGGATCGAAATCCCTCTTCAAAAGAGAATTTCTCTTTTGAAAGCCCTGATCTCTCGTAACAAGATCGGGGCCTTGCTTTTCCCCGAAACCCTTGCTGAGTTTGCGTTACAGCCGATTGCTGCGGTATAATAAAACTATATATATGCAGCATTCGCGCAGCAATATCTGCGCGTATCACCCTGTAAGGGTGATGTATTGCTCTATTGTCCGAAAAGGAAATGAAACTGGTCAGCATGCGGTGCATTGCTGAAAAGGAGGGGTCTTGTCATGACCACATCCGATAAAGATTGGACATTGCCCGACGTAGGCGAAGCACTGTCGCGCGAACATGATCGGACTGTGAGGCACAGTCTTCAGCTAGATGTCGAATTCTACAAAGAGCTGCTCGAAGATGCTGAAATAGACGACGCTCAGAAGGAGCAAGTCATTGGCGCGCTTTGGAAGATCATAGTAGCGTTTGTAGAGCTTGGCTTTGAGGTGCATCCGACGCAGCAGGTCTGTGGAAAAGGCAGAACAAAGCACGATCATGCAAGCATTTTGTGTGAAGATGGGCTAGAATCCAGCTTACCCAGTAAAGAACAAAAGGACATCGTTGCGCCGGAACCTTGAGGCGGCGCAGAAAGGTTAAGGATTCATGGCATCAGAAAAGAACAACAAGGACCAAAAAAGCACGCCGATCCGCGCACTTATCTACTGCCGTGTGTCCACGACCCGCCAAAAGACAGAAGGTGCTGGCCTCGTTAGTCAAGAGCATCGGTGCCGACAATACGCCGAGATGAAAGGCTATGCCGTAGAGGCGGTATTCCCTGATGATGCTTCGGGCGGTGGTGACTTTATGAAGCGCCCAGGCATGTGCGCCATGCTGGCCTATCTCGATGCCCAGAAGGACGGCAAATTCGTCGTCATCTTTGATGATCTCAAGCGCTTTGCTCGCGACACAGAATTTCACTTTAAGCTACGTCACGCATTCGCTGAACGCGGCGCGACAGTTGAATGCCTCAACTTCAATTTCGAAGATACGCCGGAAGGCAAATTCATTGAAACCATTGTTGCCGCGCACGGTGAGTTAGAGCGTGAGCAAAACCGCCGACAGGTTCGACAGAAAATGGTTGCCCGTATCGAGAAAGGCTATTGGGTATTTCATGCGCCAGTAGGCTATAAGTACATAACCGATAAGGTGCACGGAAAGCTTCTGTCTCCTGACGGTTTGCTTGCCGAGTATGTGCAAGAAGCCCTCGAAGGGTACGCAAATGGCCGCTTCGCGTCTCAAGCCGAAGTGCAGCGGTTTTTAGAAACCAAACCTGAGTTCCCAAAGGATTTGCCAAACGGGAAAATCCGAGCGTGGAAGATTACCAAGCTACTCAGGAACCCCCTCTACGCAGGGTACGTGCATTCAGAGACATGGGATGTGAGCCTGCGCAAAGGTCATCATGAAGCCTTGATCGGCTTCGGCACGCATGAAAAGATTCTGTACAATTTGGAGAATGGCGGTCGTCCTGCTGCTCGGCGTGATTTCAGCCCAGATTTTCCGCTTCGCGGCTTCGTGCACTGCGATGATTGCGACAAGCCCATGACCGCAGCTTGGTCCAAGGGCTGCCGCAAGCATTATCCATATTATCTGTGCGACACACCGGGCTGTCGGTCCAAGCGAAAGTCGATCCCACGCGCGAAGATCGAGGAAGGTTTCGCGGAAATTCTCAAATCCATGCAGCCAACGAAGAAGCTCTTCGGTGTCATGCGCACGATGTTCGAGCGTGCATGGGATGCACGCTTGGATGAAGCTAAACGATCCAAGAAAGCGGTGCTTGCCCAGCTTGCAGGCGTTGAGGACCAGATCAACAAGCTGCTCGACAGGATTGTGGAGTCGTCGAGTGCATCCGTGATCTCTGCGCTTGAAAAGCGGGTCGAGAAATTGGAGCGGGAGAAGTTTCTGCTGACCGAGAAGGCCGAGAATATGGTTCCGGCGAAAGGGAGGTTTGGAGAGTCTATTGAACTCGCGCTGAAGTTCCTCTCAAGCCCCTGGAATATATATGAAAATGGGTCTCTACCCCTGCGCCAAACCGTGCTGCGGTTGGCCTTTGTAGAGCCTCTTCGATACTCCCGCGAAAACGGTTATCGAACTATAGAAACTGCCATACCTTTCAAGGTCTTAGCGGGTTTGCAGGGTCAAAATTGTCAAATGGTGCCCACAGCGAGATTCGAACTCGCGACCTCTCCCTTACCAAGGGAGTGCTCTACCCCTGAGCCATGTGGGCGTGCATTCGTTTTGCAGCGCGGCTTTTGCCACAGCCAGACGCAGGACGCAAGCCTAACCTGACACTTGAAGACAATTCCTTTCGGGATTAAAAACGCAGCCATGAAAAACACGCCCGAAAACACACCCGATCCCGCCAAACAAAAGCAAGAACGGCTGGCAAAAGCACTGCGGGATAATCTGCGCCGCCGCAAGGAACAAGCCCGCGAGCGCGGCTCCGATCCGGTGCAACCGCCCGGCACAGGCACGCCCGACTGATCGGCAAAGCGGCGAGGCTTAGGAATGACGCCCCGAAACCATCGCGGCGGCATCTTCCGCCATCCGATCATCCCAGGACTGCAATTTCCGATAAAGCGTTGAAGGCGCTACTTCCAAATAGGCGGCGGCTTGGCTGACATTGCCACCGCATAGATCAATGGCCCGTTCAATGGCCCGGCGTTCCACCAGTGCCAGCGGTTCAATGCGGGCCGGAACATCCCGAACCGCTACTTTTTGCGCGTCGTCAAAACGATGATCCGCGCCTTTGGAATCGCCTGTATGCAACGACCGCGACAGCATATGCTCTTCCAGCACCGGCCCATCATTCAGCACCACAGCGGTTTGAATCACATTGCGCATTTCGCGCACATTTCCCGGCCAGGCATAGCGCCGCACAGCATTTTCCGCGTCTTCCGACAGGCGCTCAAAAGATTTTCCTTCTTCTTTTGAAAGCTGCGTCAAAAAGGCCTGCGCCAAATCAACCGCATCATTGCCCCGATCCCGCAAGGGCGGCAATTCGATGGGAATAACGTGCAACCGGTAATAAAGATCTTCACGGAATCGCCCGCTCCGCACTTCGGCCATGGGATCACGGTTGGTGGCGCAAACGATTCGCACATCCACCTTACGCAGATCATCCGACCCTACAGGCTGCACCATCCCCGTTTGCAAAAAGCGCAGCAATTTGGATTGCAGGGCCAGGTCCATCTCGCATACTTCATCCAGAAACAGCGTACCCAGATGAGCTTTCACCGCAGCGCCCTCCCGATCGGCGGTGGCACCGGTAAACGCCCCTTTTTTGTGGCCGAAAATCTCGCTTTCAATCAAATCTTTGGGAAGAGCCGCACAATTAAGCGCAACAAACGCCCCTTGGGTGCGCGGCGAGCATTTATGCAGCGCCGCAGCGCATAATTCTTTGCCTGTTCCCGATTCGCCGGTGATGAACACACTGGCCTTCGATGGTCCGGCACTTTCGATCATCCGGTAAACCGCTTGCATGGGCAGGCTTTTCCCGATGAATTCTCCGAAACCTTCACCGCGAAAGCTATCTTCATAGCGCTTCACCAAGCTGCTAAGGCGGCGATTTTCCAACGCATTGCTGGTGGTGGTAACCAGCCGGTCCGCATCAAAGGGCTTCACCAGAAAATCCGTCGCCCCGGCCTGCATGGCTTCCACCGCTTTGGAAACAGAGCCATGCGCCGTCATCACGATCACCGGCGGGCGCGTTGCCCCTTCGGGTAAAGACGACAGCAACGACAAACCATCCCCATCGGGTAATTTCACATCCAGCAAAATCAGGTCCGGCACGCCTTGTGACAAAACGGCCTTTGCCTGCGCCAGATCCGCCGCAATCTGCGTTTTCGCCTCCAGCCGGCGCAAATAAGCCTCATAAGTACGAGCGAGACTCAGGCTATCTTCAACGATCAGGATATGTGGCGTGTGCGTCATATTCAGCTTTAATCAATTGCAGGTACATATGTTAACTGAACACAAACCTGTTTGTCCCACCATGTTTTTTTATCGGATCATATTATCAGGATCAGACGGCCCATGAACAACGGGGATACAGGAAAAGAGCGCCGCAATCATCCGCGTCGTTCGGTGATCTGGATGGGTACGCTCAAGGTTGGCGAGTTCAGCTTTTCTTGTCGGGTGTTGGATCTTTCTCTGGCGGGGGCCCGCATCCGGCTGGCTTTACCCTTGAAACGCGGCGCTCCTGTTACTTTGTCCATTTCCCGTTGTGGCGATTTGCCTGCGGAAATCTGCTGGCACAAGGATGACAGACTAGGGTTAAATTTTATTTTACCCCCTCAGGAAGTCCGTCAGCTTCTGGGCGATCATGCCGTGGCCACACTGGGGCTTGACCTTTCCGCCCGCGTGGATTGAAAGTGACGGGTGTGTACTGTTTCCCCTGTTGGTGAGTCCCCCGTGTCCCGCATTGTTTATGTTAACGGCCAGTTTTTGCCCCGTGCCCATGCCAGCGTCTCCATCGAGGATCGCGGCTATCAATTTTCCGACGGCGTTTATGAGGTATGCCTGTTTTTGAACGGCAAGCCTTTGGATTTCCATCCGCATATGGACAGGCTGGACCGGTCTTTGGCTGCTTTGTCCATCAACCCGCCCATGGGGCGCGAGGCTTTCAAAGTGGTGATGGACCAGATGATGCGGCGCAATCGCCTGCGCGATGCAACGATCTATCTTCAAATCACCCGCGGCGTTGCCCGCCGCGACCACGCCTTCCCCGCCTTTCCCCCGGCCCCTGCCATTGTGATGGTCGCCCAACGGTTCGATGTGGCGGCCTTACGGGAAAAGCAAAAAACGGGCGTTGCAGTGATAAGCACCCCCGATCTGCGCTGGAAACGCTGCGATATCAAAACCGTCTCACTTTTGGGCAATGTTCTGGCCAAACAAGCGGCCCGTGAAGCAGGTGCACTAGAGGGCTGGATGGTGGATGCACAAGGCTTTGTTACCGAAGGATCATCATCCACCGCCTGGATTGTCGATCAACAAGGCCGCCTGCGCACCCGGCGTTTGGCAAAGGATATTCTTCCCGGCATCACCCGCCATGTGGTGGGCGATATAGCCGCCAATGCCCAAATCGCACCGGTGGAAGAGCCCTTCACCATTGCCGAAGCACAATCAGCGAAAGAGGCGTTCATCGCCTCCACCACATCTTCTGTTACGCCGGTCACCCAAATTGACGGCGTTCCCGTCGGGGATGGTACGCCCGGCCCCGTTACCCGTGATTTGATTGATCGGCATTGGCGGCATGTGCTGCGCGAAACCGGCTATCGGCTATAGCCCGCCCGATGCCCTGAAAATAAGCCGCTACGGCCTGTCCAACAGGCTGGCAAGCCCCGCCTTATAATCGGGAAAAGCCAGTTCAACACCCAGTTCAACATGCATCAACCGATTACGAACCCGCTTGTTTTCACTATAAAAACTGCGGGCCATAGGCGATAAATCCGCCTCGTCCAAGGGCACTTCCGGCGGCGGGTCCTGCCCCAGAAGCGATGCCGCATAGGCGATCACCTCCGAAGAGGATGCGGGGCAATCGTCGCACAGATTATAGATGGCTCCCTTACGCGGCCGGGCCATGGAAGCCACCAAGGCACGGGCAATATCGGCGACATGAATACGCGAAAAAACCTGACCGGGCTTGGCAATGCGCCGCGCCTGCCCTGCCCGCACCGCATCAAGCGGACTGCGACCGGGGCCGTAAATTCCCGCCAGCCGAAAAATATGCACAGGCAGCCCCGCCCGATCCCCCAAGCTGCGCCAGATATTTTCTGCCGCCAAGCGCCGCACGCCGCGGCGGCTGATGGGGGTGGGCGGCGTGGCTTCATCCACCCAGCCTCCCCCATGATCGCCATAAACCCCGCTGGTGGACAGATAACCCACCCACCGGCAATCGCCCAAAGCGGCGAAGTCTGCGCGGTGATGGCGTTCCACGGGATCGCCCTTATCATCAGGGGGGACAGAGGATAAGATATAAGACGAATCCGCCAGCGCCGCCCGTCCCGCAGCATCCATCGGTGCTTGACCGTCAAAAAGAAAGGCGGCGATCCCTATAGCCTCAAGCGCCGCCCGATCAGGCTGTGAGCGTACGGTTCCAGCCACCTGCCAGCCTTGCGCTTGCAGATGCCGCGCCAAAAAACGGGCGCTATAGCCCAATCCGAAACAAAAAAGCCTTTCTTCCGCCATAGGCCGGTGCCACCTTATGCGTCATGATGAAATCCATTCTTTTCATGGCACAAATGGGCGCGCTCTGCACCCTTGGCCTTATCGGTACGACAAGCGGGGCCAGCGCCCAGCAAAACGATCCCTTATCGGAATTGCCCATCGATCAGCGGCGGGCCAATCCCGCCGGCCTTGCCGATTCTCAGCCCAATACGGAAGCCGCGCCTACAGGCGATGGCGACACGCTGGCCCCTTTGATGCTTCCACCAACACGAGGCATTAGCAGCGCCAAAGCACAAGAAGAGGCCAATCGCTATCGTGCCTGCATGCAGCGCTTGGGTACGGCACCGGATCGCGCCTTGGAAAACGCCTTGGCGTGGCTGGCCGATGGCCCCAGCCTTCCTGCCGAACATTGTGCTGCCGCCGCCCTTGTGGCGCTTGGCCGCCCCGATGCGGCCGCCCAACGCTATAGCCGGTTGGCCGATGATATGCGCACCGGGCGCGGCCTGACCTATGACATTGTAGATGCCGATGACCCTTATAGCCTGCTGGCGGGGATTTATGCGCAAATGGGCAATGCGCTGCTTTTGGCCGACAAGCCCGAACAGGCCTATACCGCCTTTTCCAACGGTCTGGCACAAGCGCCTTTGGAAAACGATCCTTTGACTTTGGACCTTCATGTGGACCGCGCCCGCACTTTGGGGCTGATGGGCGAATATGAAGATGCCATCAAGGATCTGGAGAAAGCCCGCCTGATCGGCGGATGGCGTGCCGATATTGCCCTTTATCTGGCCAGTGCATATCGGGCGCTTGGTGATCTGGAGCCGGCCCTTGATGCCGCAATACGGGCGGTGGAACTGGATCAACAAAGCCCCGCCGCGCGGCTGGAACGCGCCAATATCCATATGCTGACCGGCGACGAAAAAGCGGCCCGCACCGATTGGCAAACCATTGTCACCCGCTGGCCCGATGCCGCCGCAGCTTTGGCTGCCCGCGCCAATCTTGCAGCACTTGACCAAATGGATCCAGATCCGAATAATACGGCCCCCACCCCTTAAAAGCACTCCGCCGCACAGAGGCGCTTGCAGCTTGCCACATAGCCCCCTAGAAGATGCACATGTCACTTGAAGTTAAAATCTGCGGGCTTGTCTCGCCGAATGTTATTGATGCCGCGGGCAAGAATGGGGCCCGTTGGGTGGGATTTGTTTTTTTCCCGCCGTCCCCGCGCTATGTAGATGCGCGCTTAGCCATCGATCTTGCCGCCATCGCCCGCAGCCACGGGATGGAAACCGTCGGTGTTTATGTGAATCCCACCGACCGGTTATTGGACGAAACCGCCCCGGCTGTGGACTGGATTCAATTGCATGGCCAAGAAACGCCAGAACGCGCTCAAGCCATCCGCGCCCAATCGGGAAAACGGCTGATCAAGGCCCTTCCCATTGCCGAAGCCGCAGATGTAGAGGCCGCCCGCACCTATGAAGCGGTGGTGGATATGATCTTGTTCGATGCCAAAGCCCAACCCGGAACGACGCGCCTGCCCGGTGGCAATGGCCGCGCCTTTGACTGGACTTTGCTGGAAGGCCGCACCCCGTCCCTGCCATGGATGTTATCCGGTGGCCTTGATGCGGACAATCTGGCGCAGGCCGTTTTGGAAAGCGGGGCCAAACGGGTGGATGTCTCTTCAGGGGTGGAAGATGCGCCCGGCCTCAAAAGCCTCGATAAAATCGCCCAATTTATGAACCATGCGCGCACGCCAGGACCAAAGGAGCAGACGCCGTGACCACAGCCGGGGCCGAAAATGGGGCCACCAAACCCAACAGCTTTCGCACAGGGCCCGACGATCAGGGCCATTTCGGCAAATATGGCGGACGCTATGTAGCGGAAACGCTGATGCCGTTGATCCTGTCGGTAGAAAAGGCATGGCATGAGGCCCGCGAAGATCAAAAATTCCTCGATGAATTGGATGATCTTTTAGAGCATTATGTGGGGCGGCCCAGCCCGCTTTATTTCGCAGAACGCCTGACCGAACATTTGGGTGGCGCGAAAATCTATATGAAGCGCGACGAGTTGAACCATACCGGCGCCCACAAGATCAATCATGCCATCGGACAGGTTTTATTGGCCAAGCGCATGGGAAAAACCCGCATCATCGCCGAAACCGGGGCGGGCCAGCACGGGGTGGCCACGGCCACCGTTGCGGCGCGCTTTGGCCTGCCTTGCACCGTGTTCATGGGTGCCAAGGACATGGAACGGCAAAAGCCCAATGTGTTCCGCATGCGGCTTTTAGGGGCCGATGTCCGCCCCTGTCATTCCGGCTCTGCCACCTTGAAAGACGCCATGAATGAAGCCCTGCGTGATTGGGTCGCCAATGTGGATGACACCTTCTATGTGATCGGCACCGTGGCAGGCCCCCATCCCTATCCGGAAATGGTCCGCGCATTCCAATCGGTGATTGGGCGCGAGGCGCGGGCACAGATCATGGAACGGGAAGGACGCCTGCCCGATAGCCTTGTGGCCTGTATCGGCGGCGGCTCCAATGCTTTGGGATTGTTCCATGCCTTTCTCGATGATCCGGATGTGGCCGCCTATGCCGTTGAAGCAGCGGGCAAAGGCATTGAAACCGGCGAACATGCAGCAGCCATTGCTGGCGGAACCCCCGGCGTTTTGCACGGCAACAAAACCTATTTGCTACAAGATGACGACGGCCAGATCATCGAAGCCCATTCCATCTCGGCCGGGCTCGATTATCCCGGCATCGGCCCCGAACATGCGTGGCTGGCGGATATGGGCAGGGTGAACTATGTCTCGGCCACCGACCATGAAGCCCTGGAAGCTTTTCAGCTTTGCGCCCGCCTTGAAGGCATTTTACCGGCGCTGGAACCAAGCCATGCCTTGGCACAGGTGATCCGCATGGCGCCGGAGCTTCCCAAAGATCATTTGATCATCATGAATATGTGCGGTCGGGGGGATAAAGATATTTTCACCATCGCCGATATTTTAGGGGTGGACCTATGAGCGACCGCATCACCGCACGGTTCAATGCCTTGAAGGCCGAAAAGCGCGCCGCTTTTGTTACCTTCATCACGGCGGGCGATCCCGATCCGGATACCAGCACAAAGCTGTTGGCCCGCCTGCCCAAAGCCGGGGCCGACATCATCGAACTGGGGATGCCCTTCACCGATCCCATGGCCGATGGCCCCGCCATTCAAGAAGCCAGCCTGCGCGCCCTGAAGGCAGGCGCGAACATGCACAAAACCCTTGAAATGGTGGCCGATTTCCGCAAATCCGACACCGATACGCCGATCATATTGATGGGGTATTTCAACCCCATCATGGCCTTTGGTGTGGAGGCGTTCGTCGAAAAAGCCAGCAGCAGCGGGGTGGATGGCTTGATCGTTGTCGATCTTCCACCGGAAGAAGACGCCGAGTTGCGCGTGCCTGCGGCCAAAGCCGGCATTTCTATAATCCGCTTGGCCACCCCCACCACAGATGATGCCCGTCTTCCCCGCGTTCTGGATGGCGCATCGGGTTTCCTGTATTATGTATCGGTGGCAGGCGTCACCGGCACCAGCAGCGCCCAAGACAGCGATATCGAAGCGGCCGTCACACGCATCCATGCCGCATCGGATTTGCCGGTGGCTGTGGGCTTTGGCATCAAATCTCCGAAAGATGTGGGCCGGATTGGCCAACTGGCCGATGCAGCCGTGGTCGGATCGGCCATTGTGGCGCAGATCAAGGCCAATCTGGATGAAACAGGGCAAGCACGCCCCGGTCTTGTGGACGCGGTAAGCGCGTTCGTGCACACTTTGGCAGAAGGAACCCGGGGATAATTTTCCCCTCTCTTTGCCTACTCTGATAAGCTACCGCTGCCCTTAACAAGGAATGTGTCGATGAATTGGTTGACTGATTATGTGAAGCCGCGCCTGTCGAAGGTGATCCGGAAGCGCGAATCGCCCGATAACCTTTGGCACAAATGCAAAGCCTGCGGACAGATGATCTTCCATAGGGATTTCGTGGCGGCGCAAAAGGTCTGCGCCAATTGCGGCCATCATGACAGAGTCGGCCCCAAAGAACGGTTTGAAGCGCTCTTCGATGAAGGCATCCACCAAAAGGTGGATCTGCCCACGGTGAAAGACGATCCTTTAAAATTCCGCGATACAAAGCGCTATACCGACCGCATGAAAGACGCCCGCAACAAATCGGGCGATACCGATGCCATTCAGGTGGCGAAGGGCAAAATCGGCGGTGTGGAGAGCGTGATTGCCGTGCAAAATTTCTTCTTCATGGGGGGATCGATGGGCATGGCCGTGGGCGAGGCCATTGTTCGGGCCGCCGAAGAAGCCATCGCCTTGAAAGCGCCGCTGATCATGGTCACCGCCGCAGGCGGGGCGCGGATGCAAGAAGGCATCTTGTCTTTGATGCAGATGCCGCGGACCACAGTGGCGGTGGATATGGTGAAAGAAGCCGGACTGCCCTATATCGTTATTCTTACCGATCCCACCACCGGCGGCGTTACCGCCTCTTATGCCATGTTGGGGGATGTGCATATTGCCGAACCGGGCGCATTGATCGGCTTTGCCGGCCCGCGGGTGATTGAACAAACCATCCGCGAAAAGCTGCCCGATGGCTTCCAGCGTTCGGAATATCTGCTGGAACACGGCATGGTGGATATGGTGGTGCATCGCCATGAATTGCGTGGTGCCTTGCGTCGGGTGATCTCTTTGCTGATGGAAAAGCACCGTCCGGTTTTTCATCAGGCTGCCCAATAGTAACCACCCATCAGCATGACGACGTCCGATACGCCCCCCACACAGGATGCACGACAGGCCGTGGCCAATGCCCTCGGGCGTTTGGCTGCCCTGCACCCCAAGGTGATTGACCTGTCCCTTGGGCGGATCGAAACATTGTTGGAAAAGCTGGGGAATCCCCACCGTTCCTTGCCCCCGGTTCTACATGTGGCGGGTACCAACGGGAAAGGCTCGGTCGTGGCCACCAGCCGCGCCATCGCCGAAGCTGCGGGGCTGCGGGTGCACAGCTATATCTCGCCGCATCTGGTGCGCTTTAACGAACGTATCCGCCTGCAAGGCCAATTGATCGACGATACAGCCCTCAGCGCACTTCTGGACGAAGTGGAAGCCGCCAATGGCACCGATCCCATCACTTTTTTCGAGATCACCACAGCCGCTGCTATGCTCGCCTTTTCCCGCATTCCCGCCGATTTGTGCATTCTGGAAGTGGGCCTGGGCGGGCGGCTGGATGCCACCAATGTGATCGACCGGCCTGCCGCCACTGCTATCACGCCGATTTCTTATGATCATCAGGCTTATTTGGGCGATGATCTGGCGGATATCGCTGCAGAAAAAGCAGGGATCATGAAATCCGGCGTTCCGGCGATTCTAGGGCCGCAATCCCCCCTTGTGGACAAGGTTCTGCGGCGCATTGCCCATGAAAATAATGCGCCCTGTTTTGGCTTTGGCCAGCAATGGCAAGCCGGATTGCGGACTGACGAGGCCGGGGCAACCCATTTGATCTATAAAGACACTCACGGCATTCTTGATCTTCCCGCCCCGGTTCTGGCCGGAGCGCATCAAGCCATGAACGCCAGCACCGCCATTGCATTATTGCGGCATCAAAACGCCGTTCCCATCTCTGAAGCGGCAATTCGCGCCGGACTTGGCTGGGTACGCTGGCCCGCACGCCTGCAAAAGCTGGATCATGGCCCCTTGCGGGATCTGTTGCCCGAAAAAAGCGATTTATGGCTGGATGGTGGCCATAACCCCGCCGCCGCCCGTGCAGTGCGGGAAGCCCTGTTGACGCTGGTGGATAAATCCCGACCGGTCAGCCTGATTGTCGGGATGATGGGCAATCGGGACCCTTTGGACTATCTGCGGCCATTCCAAGGGCTGGTCCACAGTGTCTATGGGGTCACGATCCCCAATGTGGAAACCCCGTGCCCTGCCGCAGACATCGCCGCTGCCGCCAGTTCCATTGGCATGCATGCCATGATGGCCTCCTCTGTGGAAGGGGCCCTGAAAACCATCGCACAAGCCAGCCCGGCCGGCAAAGCACCGGCCCAATCCAATGAAGCGCCTTTCGTTTTGATCGCCGGGTCCTTGTATCTGGCGGGGGATGTGTTGGCCAAAAACGGCCCCTTGCCCGACTAGGCCCCCTTCTTACAGCTTCATATCTTTTTTCTCCGATTAAGGGGACGTTGAGATTTGGATGCTAAGTTGGTGCCAATCAAGAAAAAAGCTCAGGCAAGCCGCTGAACGGCAAGGCGTCCGTTCGCTTGACAACACAAATGCCGAGAGGGTGCTCATTTATGCACGAAATAGATATTACGGGACTGAAAGCTCCGTTCCCGATTCTAAAAATCCGCCGTGCTCTTGCAGCCATTGAGCCGGGGACAAAAATCAAGGCAATCGCGGACGATCCTGCGCTGATCGCCGACCTTCCCGCCTTTTGCCAGCAGGCCGGGCATCGGCTTATTATGGCCCATCAACAAGGCAGCCAGTTAATTTTCGAACTGGAACGCGGCGCACGACAAGCGGAACTGAACACGGACGAAGCTCTGCAAGAAGCAAGCTGACCCTTTGTTTTTCGTTGAAATCACTCAAAATCGACAAGCGCCTGTCTCATCGGCGTTGTCCGCTTTACCAAGATGATCCATACTGCGCGCGCTATCATGTTCAAGGATGCGTCTGTGATGATTTCCACTGTGCCCCCGTTTGGATCTGCCTTCCGCTTTGCCCTTCTTTCCCTTTCTTTTGTGGTTTTTCTCGCTGGATGCACGGCGGATGGCCCGCGCGAACGGCAGAAAAAGCGTGCGGAAATGACCGAACGGCTGTCACAAATCCCTACCGTGGATATTTCTTCGCGGCTTTACAGCCAAGCCCTTGATCTGAAAGCGCAGAATAAATGCCAAGAGGCCACCCCGCTATTTTATCAGCTCTCCATGCGGGGCAATGGCTTTGAATTGGCGCAATATCATCTGGCGGATTGTATCTTCAAAGCCACATCCCCAAGCGCCACCTCTACCCAATGGCTTGATGGACTGATCTGGATGCGCCGTGCTGCCGAAGCCGGTGCCCCCGAAGCGCAAGGCACGCTCGCGCTGATTTATGCAACGGGACCAGACGGCATCCGAGATTTGACCGAGGCCGCCATGTGGGTGACCTTGTTTGAAAAAAACCCGGCCCGTAAAAAGCCCGGCTTTTCTTCTCCCATTTCCTCCGCACAGCTTGCCCGGATCAATCAGGCCCTGACTAGTGATGCCCGCCGCGCTGGCGAACAACGGGCGGAAAACTGGAAGAAAATCCTGTGGACTCCGGTGCAAGGGGCCAGACCGAATGCCGTGGCTCCGCGCTCGGAAGGGGGGATTCAAATGTTGACGCCGGGTGGCAGGCCTCCCCGCCAATAAGCCAAAAGCCGTGGCTCTTTCACGGTCTTCACCTTAACGGCGTGATAACAGGCTCGCGGCCCAACCCGATAACAAGGCTAAAAGCACAGCGGCAATGCCATAAAGCAAAGGCTGCTGCTTTGCCAACTGGAACACCGCCCGCTCGAATCCGATTTTCCCCACCTCGATATGCAAGGCGCGATCCACAACCGGCACGCCGTTGGAAAACAGCACCACACGGGCCTCGAACGGCCCTTCCGGTACATTGGCTGGCAGGCGGATATTGGTACGAAACAACGCCCCTTCCAGAACCGTCACAGCATCCGCATCCAAGCGATAAAGGCCGCGCTTTTCCATAGCCCGGACAAAACCGGCGCGAAATTCCCGAGGCTCAATGGCATCGGACGAAACAATGGAAAGCGGTAAATTCGCCAATCCCAGCCCAAGATCCGACAGGGTTTTCGCATCGGTAATATTGGCAAGGGGACGCGTGCTTGTCAGGGCATAATATCCCGGAGCCTCTGGAATAGACGCTGCCTGCTTATTGACCCAAACCCCCGCCACCTGCGCCTTGCGGCGCACCACCATGCTTTTTGCGGGGCCAAGCACGCTAATCACCAGATCAAGCGGTTCCTCCCTGTCCACGGCCCCTGAAATGGCCCCGAACAATAACAGATCCGTACCAGAAAAATCATAGCGCAGATTAACAATATCGCGGCTGATATCCGTAACAAGGCCATGCGGCGCGGCCTTGGCCGCATCATATGCCCCAAAAAACACCGCCAACAAGATCATGAAGCCCCGCATGCTCATAATGCCCCCGGCATGATCGAATAGAGATCATCTGGCACGCTCACCAGATCCCAGCCCATGCGCAGGCACACGCCCAGAACAATCAAGGCCAAAAGGGCACGCAATTGCTCCCCTTTCAGCTTCATTCCCAATGTCGCACCCAATTGCGCCCCGCCAACCGCCCCCACGAGCAACAGCAAAGTCAGAATGATATCCACGGTTTGGGTTTGCACGGAATGTAATAAGGTGATGATGGCCGTTACGAAAATAATCTGCAGCAAAGACGTACCCACCACCACATTGGTGGGCATCCCCAGAATATAGATCATGGCCGGAACCATGATGAAGCCGCCGCCCACACCCAAAATGGCCGCCAGCACCCCCACAATGGCACCGATGCCCAAAGGCAGTAGAACCGAAATATAAAGCCGCGATTTGCGAAAGCGCATTTTGAAAGGAAGGCTGTGTTGCCAGCCGCGTCCGGCGCGTCTTTTACGGGGGGCGCCGCCCCGGCGGCTACGCAGCAAGGCAAACAGGCTTTCCCACAGCATCAAGCCGCCAATCCCGCCCAAGAACACCACATAGAGAAGCGAAATCATCAACTCCACTTGGCCAATGGCTTCCAGCCACGTGAAAAGCCACGCGCCCAGCACCGACCCGATGGCCCCGCCAACGATCAAGACACCGCCCAATTTCAGATCCACGCCGCCCCGTCGCCAATGGGTGATTGCCCCGGAAACAGACGAAGCGGTGATCAGATTCGCGCCGGTAGCCACCGCCACAGCGGGGGGGACACCAGAAAAAATCAGCAAGGGAGTCATCAGAAAACCGCCGCCGACACCAAACATGCCGGACAAAAACCCAACGGCCACCCCAAGCCCAATCACCAAGAAGATGTTAAGCGACATCTCTGCGATTGGCAGATAGAACGGCATGGCGGCCGGGCGACCTCTCATTTTGAGGGACAGGACAGTCTTTTCTCGGTGTACCCCGAAAGGAACGGCAGTGCAATCAATGGCTGCTTTTATCGATTAGGGAAAAAATAGCAGCTTCACCACCAAAGCCGAAATCATCAGCATGAAAACCCGGCGGATCAGCTTGTCTCCCTTTAGAACCGCGCTGCGCACGCCGAGCCAGGCCCCGATGGCATGGCCAAAGGCAAGGGCCAATCCGGCGCTCCACAACACGCCTCCCTGGCTTGCAAAAACCAAAAGCGCAATGCTGGTATAGACCATCACAATGAACACCTTGTGCATGTTCACCCGCACCAGATCGATGCCCATCACACGGGCCAGTATGGGCATGAAAATAAACCCGACTCCGATTTGAATGAATCCGCCCCAAAGCCCGGCTCCCACCATTAAAATATGGCCAAGCACCAGATTTTTCGGACCACCGGGCGTTTCCTGAGCAGGCTGGGGTGTTGCGCGTCCCCAATCCGTCGCCATTAAAATCAATACCCCCACCATCACCAGACCCAAGGCCCGGTTAAACCACAGCCCCGACAGCTGCACCCCGACCATCGCCCCGGCCATAGCCCCCACAGAAGCCGCGGCCGCCAAGGAAAGCGACAAGCGAAAATCGGAAAATCCGCGCTGGCGAAACGATGTGACCGCCGTGAAATTCTGGGCAAGAATAGCAACGCGAAAGGTGCCATTGGCAATGGGGCCGGGGATGCCCATGAACAACATGGCAAGCACGCTGACCATAGACCCACCCCCCGCCAACACATTCAACCATCCGGCCAGAACACCGGCAAGGGCGAGCAATGGCAACATCCAAATATCCATATCCCGTCCTCACGGCATTGTGTGTCTGAAAAGCGCCGGCACACTTTCCCCTATGTTCCGAAGACGGTGCAAGCCATTCGGAGCGGCGGCAAATGAAATATAATGAAAGGTTAAGAATTTTAACGACAATGTTACTTGTTTTGGCGGGAACCCTATATAAAATTTTCACCTAATAAGTGTAACACTTGGTACAGATTGGAGAAGACAGTGGGTTCCCTCTCTTCCGTAAGATCTCGCCTCTTCTCCATCGCGGGCGCTATTTTTGCGTTTACGCTTGTTGCCATAGCCGCAACCCATATCCAGAAAGACGGGGGCATCCTTCATCGCTTGAGCTATCAGCATTTAAGGGATGTCACCAAGCTGACAGCCATGCTGTCTGCACCGGAAACGAACAAGAGCGCCCATGTGGAAATGGCACAATTGGCCCATGCCGTTAAAAAATGGGGCGAAGATTGCACCTTCATCATGGACCGTCCCGCTGGCGCCCCTTTGCGCCTTCTTTCTGACCCTGCCTTACGGGAAGGCTGTGCACAAACCGTTCATACGGCTGATAAAATTCTGGCCGCCTTGGGCGATAGACGCGCCCCTTTCGCCCAGATTTCCAGACAACTCCCTGAATTAAACGCAGAGTTTTCAGAAGAAATCCATAATATCGATACAAGCGTTAACAGCTTGAACAGCCGCTTGGTAATTGCCCTGACAAGCTTGCTATGGGTTTCAGGATTGGTTACCGCCCTTTATTCCGCCGGGGCAGCGCTGTTTGTGGCCCGGCATCTGGGCCGGCTACATAATGGGGTCGGCAGATTGGCCGGTGGTGATTTGAACGCCCATATTTCGGGCTTGCACCGCAAAGACGAGTTCGGAGACTTGGCCCGCACGCTCGATCAATTCCGCAAATCTGCACAAGAACTGAAAGAAGCACGGGAAGAGGCCGAATCCGCAAGCCGGTCCAAATCGCAATTTCTTGCGGTCATGAGCCACGAACTGCGCACCCCCTTGAATGCCATCATCGGCTTCAGCGAACTGATTAAAACGGCGAAAGAATCTGTCCCGCATGCAACCTTACGTACCTATGCGGGCTATGTTTTAGACAGTGGCAAAAGTTTGCTCGAACTCATTGGTAATCTTCTGGATATTTCGAAAATCGAAGCGGGGCGCTATGAAATGCGAGAAGCGGCGCTCGACCCCCATGAACTGGCATTGGAAACCCTCAAGGCCCAATCAGAAAAGGCCGAGCAAAAAAATCTGTCCTTGGCGCTCAATATCGAGCATGAGCCGCTCCGCCTATGGGCGGAGCGCCGTGCCTTGCGTATTATTTTGATCAATCTCTTGGACAATGCCATCAAATTCTCACCGGAAGATACGGTGATCACCTTACGGGCACGGCTGGAAAACGGGCATTATCATATAGAACTGACCGATCATGGCATCGGGATTCCCAAAAATGCACAGGATCTGGTGTTTGAACCCTTTTTGCAGATAGAAAAGGATCTGGATCGGTCCGCTGCGGGAACCGGCACCGGTCTTCCGCTGGTGCGTCGCCTGATGGCCCTGCATGGTGGCAAGGCATGGCTGCATTCTGTGCCCGGAAAAGGCACCACGGCTTGCCTGTGCTTTCCCCAAGACCGCGTTTTATGTGAAACAGAGAAACTGGCCCAACCCGCCTGATCTTTCGGGATGGGCCAGCACATTCAAAACAGGGCTTTAGATATGGATGGCCCGACCATGCACGGCCATTGCCGCTTCTTTCACCGCTTCCGGATGAGTGGGATGCGCATGACAGGTCAGCGCAATATCCTCTGAGCTGGCCCCGAATTCCATCGCCAAGGCCGCTTCCGCTATCATGGTCCCCGCAAGGCTGCCAATAATATGCACGCCCAGAACCCGATCCGTTTCCGCATCAGCAAGGATCTTCACAAAGCCTTCGGTATCTTTGTTGGTTTTGGCGCGGGAATTGGCCATGAACGGGAATTTCCCCACAGAATAGGAAACGCCCGCAGCTTTCAGCTCTTCCTCGGTTTTGCCAACGCTTGCCACTTCCGGCATCGTATAGACAACACCGGGGATCACATCATGGTTCACCATGCCGGTCAGCCCGGCAATATTCTCGGCGCAAGCAAGCCCTTCATCTTCAGCCTTATGGGCCAGCATCGGGCCTTTCACCACATCGCCAATGGCCCAAATACCGGGCACATCGGTCGAGAAATCGTCATTGATATCGATCCGTCCCCGATCATCGGTTTTCAGGCCTGCATTTTGAAGATCAAGGCTGTCCGTATGCGGTTTGCGGCCCACCGCCAACAACACCACATCCGCTTCAATCACCTCGGCATCGCCGCCTTTGGCCGGCTCCACCGACACCTTGGCTTTATTCTTCAAAGCCTCGACGCCGGTTACTTTCATGCTTTTACGGAAGGTCATGCCCTGCTTTTTGAGAATGCGTTCGAAATTTTTCGAAACCTCCCCATCCATGCCGGGCAAAATGCGGTCAAGATATTCAACCACCGTCACTTCAGACCCCAAGCGACGCCATACGGAGCCTAGCTCAAGCCCGATATAGCCACCGCCGATCACCACCAGATGCTTGGGCACAGAGGGAAGCGACAAGGCTTCGGTCGAACTGACAACCCGCTTTCCGTCGATGGTGACATTGGGCAAGCCCGCTACATCAGACCCTGTGGCGATAATCACATTCTTCGCCTTCAGCTCGCGGGTGCCACCATCGCTCAGGGCAACACTGATGGTGTTCTTGTTCTTGAACTTCCCTGTGCCTTTAACCCATTCCACCTTGTTCTTTTTGAACAGGCCCTCAACGCCTTTGGTCAGGCCGGACACAGACTCGTCTTTGGCTTTCACCATTTTGTCCAGATCAAGGGTCACCTTGCCAACGCCAACGCCCCATTGATCCATATGCCCCGAACTGGTTTCCGCATAAAGTTCCGACGCATGCAGCAAGGCTTTTGAGGGAATACACCCCACATTGAGGCAGGTGCCGCCAAGGGTTCCACGCTTTTCCACGCAGGCCGTTTTCAGCCCCAATTGGGCGGCGCGAATGGCTGCCACATACCCACCGGGGCCAGCGCCCAAAATCACAAGATCAAAATCGTCAGCCATTTTTCATTCTCCGCTTCACTGTCCGGCCAAAAGGCATCGGGAATTACAATCAAAGGTCCAGCAACAAACGGCTGGGATCTTCAAGAGCATCCTTCATCCGCACCAGGAAGGTCACCGCCTCCCGACCATCAATCAGGCGATGATCATAGGACAGCGCCAGATACATCATCGGCCGGATCACCACCTCGCCTTTGATGGCCACAGGGCGTTCTTCGATCCGGTGCATCCCCAAAATGGCCGATTGTGGCGCATTCAGGATCGGTGTGGACAACAGAGATCCGAAAATACCGCCATTGGAAATGGTAAAGGTGCCCCCCGTGAGATCATTGATGGACAGCTTGCCATCGCGGGCTTTCTTGCCGTAAGCGACAATTTCTTTTTCCGTATCGGCGAAAGACAACGCATCCGCATCGCGCACCACCGGCACCACAAGCCCGGTAGGAGCGGATACCGCCACACCGATATTGTAGAAATTCTGATAGACGATCTCGTCGCCATCAATGCGCGCATTGACCCCCGGCACTTCACGCAAGGCCAGGACCGCGGCCTGCACGAAGAACGACATGAAGCCCAGCTTGATGCCGTGTTTCTTTTCAAACAGGTCTTTATATTTTTTGCGGGCTTCGATCACCGCCGTCATGTCCACATCATTGAAGGTGGTGAGCATGGCTGCGGTGTTCTGGGCATCCTTCAAACGTTCGGCAATGCGCTTACGCATCCGGGTCATGGGAACACGCTCTTCCCGTGGGGCCGAAGCCGCCACAGCAGCCGGTGCCGCACCCGCCGCCGCAGGCGCCGTCAGGGTCCGGGCCGAACCGTTTTCAATGGCGCTCAACACATCCGCTTTGGTCAGGCGATCATCTTTGCCGGTGCCTTTGATGGAGGCCGGGTCCAGATTATAATCCGCGAGCAATCTGCGCACGGCGGGGGCCATGGGCTGGGATGCTGCGGTATCTTGCTGTGCTGTGGATACCGCTGCCGGAGCATCGGCCTTTTTCGGCGTATCGGTAGATGCGGCCTGAGCCGTGGCGGTGGCACCGGCCTTTGCCCCTTTGGCAATGCGGCCAATCACATCACCGGGCGCAACGGTCGCGCCCTCTTCCACCAACACGTCGACAAGCACACCGGCCACCGGTGCATTCACTTCCATCGCCGCTTTATCGGTTTCCAGTTCGGCAATGGGTTCATCCGCAGCAACGGCGTCGCCCTTGGCTTTCATCCATGCGCCAAGCCCGGCTTCTGTCACCGATTCCCCCGCTTCGGGAACAACGACATCCACCAATTCCGCATTATCGGCAGAAGAAGAGGCGCCGCTATCCTTGGCGCTATCCGCCGCTTTCGGAGCGGGAACTGCAGAAGATTGCGCTTTGGCATCCTTATCGATCTTGCCGATCAGCGCCCCCACCTCGACGGTGTCGCCTTCCGCCACCAACCGTTCAGACAGCACACCCGCCACCGGCGCGTTCACTTCCATGGAGACTTTATCGGTTTCCAGTTCAGCGACAGGTTCGTCAGCCTTCACCGCTTCACCTTCAGCTTTCAGCCACTTGGCGATGGTGGCTTCGGTGACGGACTCACCAAGGCTGGGGATGCGAATTTCCTCGGCCATCTGATCGTGCTCCTTATCTCTACCCTGGCCGCCTTAGACGGCAAAATTAAATGATGACGATATAAACAAACGCTATGAGGTGAGCGCCTGATCGAGAAGGGTCGCCTGTTCTTTGGCATGGCGCGAGGCCAAACCGGTTGCCGTAGACGCTGTGGGCCGTCGTCCAGCATAATGCGGGCGGGCATGGGCGCAATTGGCTTCTGCCATGGCAGCTTCCAGATGTGGCTCGATAAAGGTCCAAGCCCCCATATTTTTTGGCTCTTCTTGGCACCACACAATGCTTTTGGCGTTCTTGAAGCGCTTTAATTCCGCCACCATCGTTTCATGGGGGAAGGGATAAAGCTGTTCCACGCGCAAAATATAGCTGTCTGTCTGCTCCCGCGCTTCCCGTTCGTCCACAAGGTCGTAATATACCTTGCCGGAACACAGAATCACCCGCTTGATGTCCTTATCGGAATTCAGCGCCAATGTCGTGCCGGGCTTTGTTTCCGCATCATCGCGCAACACCCGATGGAACTGCGACCCCGGCCCCATATCCGCAAGGCTGGAGGTGGCCCGTTTATGACGCAGCAATGATTTGGGCGTCATGATAATCAAGGGCTTGCGGAATTTCCGGTGCATCTGTCGGCGCAGAATATGGAAATAGCTGGCAGGCGTAGTGCAGTTTGCCACCTGCATATTGTCTTCGGCACAAAGCTGCAGATACCGCTCCAACCGCGCCGAGCTATGCTCCGGCCCCTGGCCCTCATAGCCATGGGGCAGCAGCATCACGAGGCCCGACATCCGCAGCCATTTGGCTTCACCCGAAGCGATAAACTGATCGATGATCACCTGGGCGCCATTGGCAAAATCACCGAATTGCGCTTCCCACAGAACCAGAGCCATAGGCTCGGCAAGGCTATAGCCATATTCAAAGCCAAGCACACCCGCTTCAGACAACGGGCTGTCCAGCACTTCAAAATGGGCGCCTTTTTTCACCATATCCAGCGGGATATAGCGTTCTTCGGTTTTTTGATCGACCCACACCGCATGACGTTGCGAGAACGTGCCGCGTCCGGAATCCTGCCCCGACAGACGCACATGATAGCCTTCGGACAGCAATGTCCCATAAGCCAGCGCTTCACCCGTGGCCCAATCCAGCCCGGTGCCCTGCTCTATCATCTGGTCTTTGGCATCCAAAATACGCCGCAAGGTGCGATGAGGGTTGAAACTATCGGGTATCGTTGTCAGCACAGAACCCACTTCGCGCAAGGTGGCCACATCCACACCCGTTTCAGCGCGGCGGGCCTGATTGGTGGCTTCCGGCTGCGAAAACCCGGTCCAGCGCCCTTCCAGCCAATCGGCCTTGTTCGGCTTATGGTTTTTCCCGGCCTCGAATTCTTCTTCCAGCATGGTATGGAATTCATCGATCCACGCTGCCACTTCATCGGCGGTCACAACACCTTCAGCTTCCAGGCGCTTGGCATAAACCTGCGTGACAGAGGTGTGCTTCTTGATCGCTGCATACATCAAAGGCTGGGTGAAGGCCGGTTCATCGGCTTCATTATGGCCAAAGCGGCGATAGCAGAACATATCCACCACCACATCTTTTTTGAAAGCCTGACGGAATTCCGTTGCCACCTTACAGGCAAACACCACAGCTTCCGGATCATCGCCATTCACATGGAAAATCGGCGATTGCACCATCTTCGCCACATCGGAAGGATAAGGCGACGAACGCGAATAGGACGGCGAGGTGGTGAAGCCGATCTGGTTATTGACAATGAAATGCACCGTGCCGCCAGTGCGATAACCGCGCAGGCCCGACAGCATCAGACATTCCGCCACCAGCCCTTGGCCGGCAAAAGCCGCATCGCCATGCAACAAGAGCGACAGAACTTCGCCCCGCTCCGCATCCATACGCTGGGTCTGTTTGGCACGTGCCTTGCCCAGCACCACCGGGTCCACCGCTTCCAGATGCGACGGATTGGGGGACAGTGACAAATGCACTTCATTGCCATCGAAATCCCGATCCGACGAGGTGCCCAGATGATATTTCACATCACCGGAGCCTTCCACCTCTTCAGGGTGCGCCGCACCACCGTGGAATTCATGGAAAATCTGACGGAATGGCTTTTGCATCACAGTCGCAAGCACATTCAGGCGCCCGCGATGCGGCATCCCGAGGATGATTTCCTTCACCCCGTTCTGGCCGCCGGTTTTGATCACCCCTTCAAGGGCGGGCACCATGGCTTCCGCCCCATCGAGGCCAAAGCGTTTGGTGCCGGTATATTTTTTGCCGAGGAATTTCTCGAAATTTTCCGCCTCGATCAGCTTGCGCAAAATAGCGCGCTTACCCAAGCGGCTGAACTGGATTTCCTTATCGCGGCCTTCAATGCGATTTTGGATCCATGCTTTTTCTTCGGGTTCATTGATGTGCATGAACTCGACACCAACATGGTGGCAATAGGTGCGCTCCACAATCTCGATGATCTCGCGCACTGTGGCCATTTCAAGACCCAGCACATGATCGATAAAGATCGGGCGGTCCATGTCCTCTTCACCGAAACCATAAGTTTGCGGCGCAAGCTCTGCATGGCGGGGGCGATCTTCCAGCCCTAAAGGATCAAGCTTTGCCAGAAGATGTCCGCGCACACGATAGGCCCGGATCATCATCAACGCGCGGATGGAATCAAGGGTGGCGGACCGCACATCCATATCCGCTGCAGGCGCCGCAGCTTTCGCCTTGGCTGGCGCCTCCACTGTCGCCGCCCCCGGATTAAGCGCCATCGTCAGATCATCGGCACCATATTTGGGCCAGTCCGAACGCGCCCAAGAGGGCTTCTGGGCGGCTTTCGACGCGCCTTTTTCAAGGCGGTCGAAATAACCACGCCAGCTTTCATCCACCGATTGGGGATCGGCAGTATAGCGATCATAGAGTGACTCGACGAATGCGGAACTGGCACCAGACAACATATCCGGCAGTTCAATATCTCGACCCATCAATGAGTCTCCCTATAAGAAGGCATTCAGCCCTTTAACACGTCAACAAGAGTGGTTCCCAGCGAGGCCGGGCTGTCAGCAACGACAATGCCCGCTTCCTTCATCGCCGCGATCTTATCCTCGGCACCGCCTTTGCCACCAGAAACGATCGCACCCGCATGGCCCATAGTACGGCCCGGAGGTGCTGTGCGTCCGGCAACGAACCCGACAACCGGCTTTTTCACCTTGGATTGCGCCAGAAACTCTGCCGCTTCTTCTTCCGCAGATCCACCGATTTCACCAATCATGATAATGGATTGGGTTTCATCATCGGCCAAGAACAGGTCCAGCACGTCGATGAAATTGGTGCCATTCACCGGATCGCCGCCAATGCCGACGCAGGTGGATTGCCCCAGACCGGCAGCGGTGGTTTGCGCCACGGCTTCATAGGTTAGCGTCCCGGACCGCGACACGATCCCCACCGAACCACGGCGATGAATATGGCCGGGCATGATGCCGATCTTGCAAGCATCCGGCGTGATGACGCCGGGGCAGTTCGGCCCCACGAGACGCGAAGAGGAATTGGACAAGGCACGCTTCACCCGCACCATATCCAGCACCGGAATCCCTTCGGTGATGGTAACGATCAATTCGATACCTGCATCGATGGCTTCCAAAATGGCATCGGCAGCAAAAGGCGGCGGCACATAAATGGCGCTGGCATTGGCCCCGGTTTTTTCGCGGGCATCATATACCGTATCGAACACCGGCAGGTCCAAATGCTTGGTGCCGCCTTTGCCCGGCGTCACACCGCCAACCATCTGGGTGCCATAAGCAATAGCCTGTTCCGAATGGAACGTGCCCTGACTTCCTGTGAAGCCCTGACAAATAACCTTGGTATTTTTATCAACGAGGACAGCCATTGGCTTATGCCTCCCCTTTTACAGCGGCGACCGCTTTCACGGCGGCGTCATTCAGATCGTCGGCAGCGGTAATCGCCAAACCGGATTCACTCAGCATCTGCTTGCCCAGTTCCACATTGGTTCCGGCCAAACGCACAACCAAAGGAACGGTCAGGTTCACTTCCCGGGCTGCCGTGATAATGCCCTCGGCGATGATGTCGCACCGCATGATGCCGCCAAAGATGTTCACAAGAATGGCTTCAACATTTTCATCGGACAAGATGATCTTGAAGGCTTCGGTCACACGCTCTTTGGTAGCGCCACCGCCCACATCAAGGAAATTGGCAGGTTCGCCACCTTTCAGCTTGATGATATCCATGGTGGCCATGGCCAGACCGGCGCCATTCACCATGCAGCCGATAGAACCATCCAGGCGGATATAATTCAGCTCGTGTTTGGCTGCGCGCAGTTCCATTTCGTCTTCTTCCGATTCGTCGCGCAGTTCGCGCACATCGGGATGACGGAACAAAGCATTGCCATCGAAGGACATTTTGGCGTCCAGAACCACCACGTCATTGTCTTTGGTGACAACAAGCGGGTTCACTTCCAAAAGGCTGGCATCCAGATCGATAAAGGCATCATAAAGCGCCTTCACCACCTTCATGGTTTTTTTCAACGCATCACCGGAAAGCCCAAGGCTGAAAGCCACGCGCCGCTGATGATGGGGCATCAGGCCCGTGGCCGGGTCGATGGTGATGGTATGGATTTTTTCCGGCGTTTTGGCCGCCACTTCCTCGATATCCATCCCGCCTTCGGTGGAGGCGATGATCGCCGGACGTCCGGACGCCCTATCCACAAGAATCGACAGATAAAGCTCTTTATCAATGGCGCAGCCATCTTCGATATAAACGCGGCGCACCTCTTTGCCTTCGGGGCCGGTCTGGTGCGTCACAAGCTGCATACCCAGCATATTGCGGGCGCAATCTTCCACTTCCTGGATGGACTTCACCACCTTCACGCCGCCGCCTTTACCGCGACCGCCCGCGTGGATCTGCGCTTTCACAACCCACACAGGGCCACCCAGCGCTTTTGCAGCGTCCACAGCTTCGGCCGGGGTATAAGCAACGCCCCCGCCAAGCACGGCCGCACCGTATTTTTTGAGCAGGCTTTTCGCCTGATATTCATGAATATTCATTCAGTCGCTTCCTTGTCAGGATCACATCGGTCCACCACCAGAAAGGGTGATCAGGCGCCAATGCTCTGGTCGATTTTTTTCACCGCGTCTACAAGACCGCTCACCGCGTCCACAGAAGTCTGGAACATGGCCTTTTCATCTTTGGTCAAGGACACTTCGACAATGCGTTCGACACCACCGGCACCGATGACCACCGGCACACCCACATACATGTCATTGACACCATATTGGCCCGTCAGATGGGCTGCTGCGGGCAGAACGCGTTTCTTATCTTTCAGATAGGCATCGGCCATTTCGATGGCGCTGGTGGCGGGGGCATAAAAAGCCGACCCGGTTTTCAGCAATTTAACGATTTCTGCGCCGCCGTCCCGGGTGCGTTGCACAATGCCGTCGATATTTTCCTGTGTGGTCCACCCCATTTCAATAAGATCAGGCACCGGAATACCGGCCACGGTGGAATAGCGTGTCAGGGGAACCATGGTATCGCCATGCCCGCCCAGAACGAAGGCGGTCACATCTTCAACGGACACCTTGAATTCATTGGCAAGGAACAAGCGGAAGCGCGAACTGTCGAGAACGCCCGCCATACCCACAACCTTATTGTGCGACAGGCCGGTGATTTCGCGCAAGGCCCACACCATCACATCCAAAGGATTGGTGATGCAGATCACAAAAGCATTGGGCGCATAAGTTTTGATGCCTTCGCCCACCGCTTTCATGACCTTGAGATTGATGCCTAAAAGATCATCACGGCTCATGCCCGGCTTTCTGGGAACGCCGGCTGTCACGATCACCACATCGGCGCCTTCGATGTCTTTGTAATCCTGCGTGCCCTTGAAATCGCCATCAAAGCCTTCAACCGGCCCCGATTGCGCAAGATCAAGCGCTTTGCCTTGGGGCAAGCCCTCGACAATGTCAAAAATTACGATATCGCCGAATTCCTTCAGCGCTGCGAGATGAGCCAACGTGCCGCCAATATTGCCGCCGCCGATCAATGCGATTTTGGCTTTTGCCATAGGATGCCTGCTCCATGCGTCATGCGACCGCCGCGCGCGGTCGGCTGGATGAGAAGAGAGCGACGGACATTTTGGGCCGCGCCCCCTTGAAACGGAAAAGCGCCTTCAAGCCGGGTACGTAGCGCGAATTCCAGTGCGGCACAAGAGGCGCAACGGTTGCCAAAGTCGCAATTGCGCGAGCACCCCGTGTGCAGTTTGTGTATATAGCACAAGACCGTGGCCTCACCAGACCATCAGACCACTTTATCGGACCCCGTGACCACGCTTCAGATAATCTTGTGATTGCATTTCCAGCAAGCGCGACACTGTACGCTCGAATTCAAACGACTCAGAGCCATTTTTATAAAGATCTTGCGGTTGGGCCTGGGCCGAAGCCAACAGCTTCACATTCTGCTCATAAAGCACATCCACCAAGGTGGTGAACCGCTTGGCTTCATTGCGCTGGGCCGGCCCCATTTGCGGCACAGCCACCACAATCACCGTATGATAACGATGGGCGATGGCCAGATAATCCGCCGCCCCCAAAGGGTTGGCACACAGCCGCTTGAACGAGAAAACCGCCACCCCCTTGCAGGCTTTGGGCACGAAGATCTCGCGACCTTGTGCTTCGATTTTATCAGAAGGCACATCACGCTCATTGTCCACATCGCGGTCGGTGAGGCGAAAAAAATCGCGGCTCAAGGCCTCAGTCGTTTCCGCATTCACCGGCACCAGCCATGTATCCATGCCGCGCATACGTTCCAGCCGGTAATCAGTGGGACCATTCAGCCCGATGATATCGAAACGGCTTTTCAGCAAGTCGATAAAGGGCAGGAAAAGCTGGCGATTCAAACCATCTTTATAAAGATCGTCGGGGGGGCGATTGGATGTGGCGACGATCACCAGTCCATGTGCCAGAAATTCTGTAAACAGCCGCCCCAAGATCATCGCATCCGCCACATCGGTGACGTGAAATTCATCAAAGCACAGCAAGCAGGCTTCCCGTGCAAGGCTTGCCGCCACCGGCGGGATGGGATCATCAGACCGGGCATCTCCGCCGCGCTGTTTGCGCTCCATGGGGCTAAGGCCGCGCCATTCATTGAGACGCGCATGCACATCCAGCATGAATTCGTGAAAATGCACCCGACGCTTATGCTGAATGGGGGCGGTGGCGAAAAACAGATCCATCAGCATGGATTTGCCGCGCCCCACACCGCCCCACAGATAAAGCCCGTTTGGCGGCCGAGAGGTTTTTTTGAACAGCCGGGAAAACAGCCCCTGCCCACGATCACCGGCACAATGATGGTCGAACAGTGCCTTTTGCAGCGTTTCCAGATGCGCCACCACATCCGCCTGCACCGGATCAGGGCGCAAATCCCCCGCCTTTACCAACGCATTATAGGCAGCAATGGGGCCATCGTCTGGCCGAGGAATCCAGCTCAAATCATTCACGCGGCGTCTTCCACCTCAAGCCCTACAAGGGTACGGGCGAAAATTTCGGCATCAAAGGGCCGCAAATCCTCCACCCCTTCTCCCACGCCCACCGCATGGATGGGCAGGCCGAATTGTTCCGCCGCCGCCACCAGAACACCGCCTCTGGCCGAGCCATCCAGCTTGGTCATGACAATGCCTGTCAGCTGCGCCACCTCGGAAAACACCTTCACCTGATTGATGGCATTCTGGCCAGTGCTGGCATCCAGCACGATCAGTGCATCATGGGGGGCGGTTTCATCCTGCTTGCGGATCACCCGCACGATTTTCGCCAGTTCTTCCATCAGTTCCGTGCGGTTTTGCAGCCGTCCGGCGGTGTCGATCATCAACACATCCACATTTTCGGCCTTGGCGCGGGTCATGGCCTCGAACGCCAGCCCCGCCGCATCACCGCCCAGTCTGGTTGTCACCACGGGGCAGCCGGTGCGCTCGCCCCACACCTGCAACTGCTCCACCGCCGCCGCGCGAAATGTATCGCCCGCCGCCAACATCACCGATTTGCCCTGGTCACGAAATTGCTGCGCCAGCTTGCCGATGGTGGTGGTTTTGCCCGCGCCATTCACCCCCGCCATCAAGATCACATGGGGGCAATGAGCCGGATCGATCGCCAAAGGTTTGGCCACGGGCGCCAAAATCTCCGTGAGATAACCCGCCAAAACACCGCGCACATCTTCGGCAGAGATTTCCTTGCCAAAACGCTCCCGCGCCAAGAATTGGGTCAGTTTCGATGCCACCGACACCCCAAGATCCGACGTAATCAGCAGGTCTTCCAGTTCTTCCAGTGCCGCATCATCCAGCCGCCTTTTGGTGAAAATATCACCAATGCCGCCAGACAAGGCGCCGGTGGAGCGTTTCAGCCCCTCTGTCAGCCGCCGAAACCAGGATTTCTTCTGTTCCGTCATGGGCGCAGTGCTCTTTCCATATGGTCGCCTTTTTCTTCTTGCTTTGCCCGACCGGTTTGTAACGCAACAGCGTGCAACAGACCGTCTTTATGGGCTTCTATCTGTACATCCAACAAGGTTCCGGGTGCAAAATCGCCCGCCACCCGCACCGGAGCAAACTGCTCGGAATGGCCCAAAGCCCCGGCAGCGCCGTTTTTCTCGATCAGCACCTGAAGGCGCTTGCCCACAAGACCGGCCAAAAGCGCCTCCACTTTGCGCTCTCCTGCGGCCCGCAGGCGGGCGGCCCGTTCTTTGCGCACAGCCCCGTCCACTTGCGGCATACGCGCCGCAGGGGTGCCCTCCCGTTCGGAATAAGGAAATACATGCAGCCATGTAAGGTCGCAGTCCTCCACCAGATCCAGCGATTTTTGGAACATGGCTTCGGTTTCCGTGGGAAAGCCCGCAATGATATCGGCCCCGAACACCATATCGGGCCGTCTGGCCTGCACATCGCGGCAAAAGGCAATGGCATCGTCTCGGCTGTGGCGGCGCTTCATGCGCTTCAGGATCATATTGTCCCCCGCCTGCAAGCTTAGATGCAAATGCGGCATCAAACGCCGTTCCGACACGATGGCGTCAAACAATGGCCCATCCACCTCGATGGAATCGATGGAAGAAATGCGCAGACGCGGCAGCTCCGGCACATGGGTAAGGATTTGCTGCACCAGCCGCCCCAAGGTGGGGCTGCCGGGCAGATCCGCGCCCCAGCTTGTGATATCAACGCCGGAAAGCACCACCTCGCCATAGCCATTCCCCGCAAGACGGCGGATCTGCTCCACCACTTCGCCCGCCGGAACGGAGCGCGAATTGCCCCGGCCATAAGGAATGATACAAAAGGTGCATCGGTGATTGCAGCCATTCTGGATCTGGACAAAAGCCCGCGCCTTGTCTTCGAAGCCTTCAATCAGATGCCCCGCCGTTTCGGTGACCGAAAAAATATCGTTCACCTGCACTTTTTCGGCACCGCCAATGGCCAGATCCGCAAAGCTTTTCGCCTGCATCTTTTCCGCATTGCCGATCACATGATCCACTTCCGCCATTTCGGAAAACATGGCGGGGTCCACCTGCGCTCCGCAGCCGGTAACGATCAGCTTGGCATCGGGGCGGGCGCGACGGGCGCGGCGGATTGCTTGCCGGGCCTGACGCATGGCTTCTGCCGTCACCGCACAGCTATTGACGATGATGGTGTTTTCCAAACCGGCCGCCACCGCATTGTCACGCATGACTTGCGATTCATAGGCGTTGAGACGGCAGCCAAAGGTAATTATTTCGGGTGTGGAACGATCTGTCATGCGCCATATCCCAAGGGCAAAGCCACACGGCCATGAAATGCGATGTCCGCATCGCCCGACATCAGCACATGATCCGCATCATCCCAAAGAATATGCAAGGTACCGCCAGACATATCAATCTGTGCCGCACGGCCCGCATAGCCACGCCGGTGCGCCCCCACAAGGCTGGCACAAGCGCCGGTGCCGCAAGCCCGCGTCAAGCCGGCGCCGCGCTCCCAGGTGGCAACGCTCAAATGATCGGGGGCAAGCACCCGCACAAAGGACACATTCACCGCTTCAGGGAACCACGGATGATGCTCCAAAGTCGAACCGATGGCCCGCACATCCACATCCAGCCCGCCTTCAAGAAAGAATAAAAGATGCGGATTGCCCATCGAAAGCGCTGTGGGTTGCGACAGCCCCCCTTCATGAAGGTCCAGCATCAGTGTATCCATCTCGTGGCTCAAAGGCAGGTCCTGCCAATGAAAGCCGGGGCGGCCCATATCCACCCTGATACCAAAGGCATCGCGGTCGGCGGCCAACAACCCGGCGCACGTGCGGATCAATGCCCGGTCACGGCCCGTTTCTTCCAAGATCAACCGCGCCACGCAGCGTGTGGCATTGCCGCAAGCAGCCACGGTGCTGCCATCGGCATTGCGAATTTCCATGAACAGATCGGCAGGCCCACCCGCATCCGGCTTTTTATCAGGGTGCAAGACAATCAACTGATCGCAGCCGATGCCGGTTTGCCGGTCAGAAAGCGCGCGCACGACATCATCGGTCAAAGCCAGCGGAATTTCCCGGGCATCGAACACGATAAAATCATTGCCCAACCCGTGCATTTTTATAAACGGGCGGCCAAGTGGCGAAGCATTGGTCATGGTGTCGCCTTATATGGGCGCAGATGCTTCCGAGTCCAGCACCAGAACAGCATCAGCCAAACAAGGCGGGCACAATCCACCAACACAAGACGGTGATCACCAGCGTCCCCAACAGATTGAGCCGAAAACCCGCCTTCACCATATCGGGAATACGGATCTGCCCGCTGGCATAGACAATGGCATTGGGGGCCGTGGCCACCGGCAACATGAAAGCGCTGGACCCTGCCATGGCCGCAGGGGCCGCCAGCAGGATCGGCGCAAAACCGCTCACATCGGCGATCGACCCCAAAATCGGCACCAAAGCCGCCACGGTGGCCGTGTTGCTGGTCAGTTCTGTCAGGAAAATGATCAGCAACACAATGGCCCCGATCAGAAAAATCAACGGAAAATCCGTCAGGGGGGCCAAACCATTGCCCATCCATTGGGCCAGACCGGTGGTGCGAATGGCCGCCGCCAAGCTCAGCCCGCCTCCGAATAAAAGCAACACCCCCCAAGGCAACCGCGCCGCCTGATCCCAATCCAGCAAAGCCGCTTGGGGATATGCGCCGTCTTTTTGTCCTTTGCCCGCAGGCACCAAGAACATGGCCAACGCGCCGGCAATGGCGATATTCATATCCGACAAATAGGCAAGGCCCGGAAGATCATTCAGCAACAAGCGCAAAGCCCAGGCCCCGCCCGCCATGGCAAACACCAAAGCCACACGCTTTTCCGCTGTGCTCATCCGGCCCATATCCACCAATGCGTCCGTTACCACCGCGTGCCCTCCATGCACATCATCTGCGGCAAAACGAAAGCTCAGGCGGGTCAGCACAAACCATGCGGTGGGGATCATCACCGCCACCACGGGCACGCCAAAGGCCATCCATTGGATAAAGGCGATTTCCACCCCTTGGGTTTCGCGCACGAAGCCCACCACAAAGGCATTGGGTGGCGTGCCGATAATCGTGCCAAGCCCGCCAATGCTGGCCGACCAGGCAATGCCCAAAACAAGCGCCAGACCAAAAGGATGGCGGCCTGCCTTATCCCCAAGAACCGTTTTGGTCACCATCAAGGCAATGGGCAGCATCATCAGGCACGTGGCGGTGTTGGACACCCACATGGACAACAGCGCCGTCGCCACCATGAAGCCCAGGATCAACGCCCCCGGACGGTCGCCGGATCGCGCCACGATATGAAGGGCAATGCGCTTGTGCAAGCCCCAGCGCTGCATGGCCATGGCCATCACAAAACCGCCCAAAAGCAGAAAAATGACCGGTTCGGCAAAGGGACGCGAGGCGTCGGCGGCGCTCGTCACCCCGGCAAGCGGCAGTACAATCAGCGGCAACAAGGATGTGGCCGGCACAGGAATCGCCTCGACAGCCCACCAGCTGGCCATCCACACCGCCAAGGCCACAACGATCCACGCATCGTCGGACAAACCCGCAGGCGGCGGCAAAACAAAAATCAAGACAGCAAGCACAGGGCCAAGAACAAGGCCGATATTTTGATAAAGCGCGCGCTTTTGCGGCTGCAAGACGGACGCGATCTGGTTTTCGCTCACCTTTTCCCCATTTCTTATGATGGCGCGCTTATGGGCTTGCCCCTTTAAAGGAAGGCTAGACAGCACATGATGCCTGCGCAAGGGGGCAAAAAGAGAGACATAAACCCTCCCCCTTTCGGGCTTCACCTGCGCCCCCTTCCTGATTTATATGGCAAGACCGGCAAGACCATGCGAAGCCAGCCTCCCCTTACCGCCCGTCACCAAAAACAAGAAAGCCCTCGCCATGCCCAGTTTTTCGTCTCTCCTGTCTGGTCTTGAAAAAACGGAAAGCGGGTATCGCGCCACGGTGTTTGAAGACTGGCTACAGGGCCGCACGCTTTATGGCGGCTTATCCACAGCCCTCAGCTACGAAGCGGTGCGGCAAAGCCTTGACGGCACCAATCCCCCTTTGCGGTCTGCGCAAATAGCCTTCATTGGCCCCGCATCCGGCGATCTGGCCATAAAGGTAACGCCATTACGCCAAGGCCGCTCCGTTCATTTCTTGTCGGTGGATCTGGTGGGGGAAAAGGGCCTTGCCACCCGCGCGACCTTTTGCTTCGGGGCTGCGCGTGGCTCTAGCCTGACCCTTGATCCGCCAGCCATGCCCGATGTGCCCGACCCTGAAACTCTTCTGGATATTCCGCCGCTTCCCGGTGCGCCCAATTTCATCAAACATTTCGATATGCGCCTTGCCATACCGCCTGGCAAAGAAAAAGCCTCCGTCCTGTTTTGGGTCCGCCACCGGGACATAAAAGCCCATCAAAGCGTGGAAGGGCTTTTGGCACTGGCCGACAGCCTGCCCCCCGCCATCATTATTGCCAAAGGTAAAATGGTTCCGGTCAGCACCATGACATGGCAGGTCAATATGCTCCAACAGCGCATCGAAACCCGCGATGGCTGGTGGCTTGTGCAATCCACGGCGGAAGCGATCGAGGCGGGCTATTCCAGCCAGCCCATGATGGTCTGGTCCCGCGATGGCACCGCCATGATTTCAGCGACACAAAGCATTGCCGTATTCGATTGATCCCACCAGCCTCCGGCCTGCCGCCCGCTGATCCGCTTTCCATTGACAAGCAATGGCTGCGGCAGTACATATCTCGCCGCTTCGCAATGATGTGCGGGCAACAGCTTTAAAACCCGGCTTAACCGCTGGGCCCTTGGATAGCCAAGGGTCTCCACCAGTCAGCGAGGATTCGCCCACTGGTGCCATTGGTTATTGTCAGGCCTTTTGGCTGGAACAGGATCACCCCGGTTTTTCCGGAAACGAATTGAAAAGCACATGTTTGAGTCATTAAGCGATCGCCTTTCCGGCGTTTTCGACAAGCTCAAAAAACGCGGCGCGTTATCCGAATCGGATGTTTCGGCCGCGATGCGCGAAGTGCGCGTTGCCCTTTTGGAAGCCGATGTGGCCCTGCCGGTGGTCAAGGATTTCATCAAGCAGGTTTCCGATAAAGCCGTTGGCCATAATGTCTTGAAATCGGTGACGCCCGGCCAGCAGGTGATCAAGATCGTTCATGATGAACTGATCGCCATGCTTGGCGGCAGCGCCGATCAAGAGCCGCCAGCCAGTTCGGAAACCCTGTCGCTCATCGGTGTTCCGCCGGTCGCCGTGTTGATGGTGGGTCTGCAAGGTTCGGGAAAAACCACCTCCACCGCAAAAATCGCCAAGCGTTTGACGGAAAAAGACCGCAAGCGCGTTTTGATGGCCTCTCTGGATACCCGCCGCCCCGCCGCGCAAGAACAATTGCAGGTGCTGGGCGAGCAGATCGGCGTCAAGACCCTGCCCATCATCAAGGGGCAAATGGCAACGGATATCGCCAAACGCGCCATGGATGCGGCACGCCTTCAGGGCTTTGATGTGGTGATGCTGGATACCGCTGGCCGCATGCATGTGGATGCCGCGCTCATGGCCGAAGTGGTCGCCGTGCGGGACCGTGTACAGCCCGTGGAAACCCTTTTGGTCGCAGATGCGCTCACCGGACAAGATGCGGTCACGGTGGCCAAGGCCTTCGACGATCAGGTGGGCATCACCGGCGTTGTGCTTTCCCGTATGGATGGCGACGGGCGCGGTGGTGCGGCTTTGTCCATGCGTGCCGTCACCGGCAAGCCCATTCGTCTTATCGGTACGGGCGAAAAGCCCGATGCCATCGAACCGTTTCACGCCACACGCATTGCCGGACGTATTCTGGGCATGGGCGATGTGGTGTCGCTGGTGGAAAAAGCCGCGGAAACCATCGAGGCCGAAGATGCCGAGCGTATGGCCGCGAAAATGCGCAAGGGCCAATTCGATCTGGACGATTTGCGCAGCCAGCTTCGCCAAATGAAAAAGATGGGCGGCATGAAGGGCCTGATGTCCATGCTGCCGGGCATTGGCAAGCTGGCCAAAGGCGCCTCGCAGCTTGATGACAAGCTGTTGGGCCGGCAAGAAGCCATCATCTGCGCCATGACACCGAAGGAACGCCGCGATGTGCGCGTTCTCAATGCCTCACGCAAGCGGCGCATTGCCGCTGGCGCCGGTGTCAGCATTCAGGACGTGAACAAACTCCTGAAAATGCACCAGCAGATGTCCGGCATGATGAAGAAAATGTCGAAAATGGGAAAGAAGGGCGGCATGCGCGGCATGCCTTCTCTCCCCGGCATGGGTGGCATGGGCGGGGCGGCTGGTTTGCCCGGCTCCATGGGCGATCTGATGGGCGGCCTTGGTGGCGGCCCACAAGGTGGTGGCCTGCCGCCCGAGCTTGAAGCGTTGATGAAAAAGAAAAAATAACGAACCCGATCGAGAAAGGATCACTGTTATGGCACTTGCAATTCGTTTGGCCCGTGGTGGCGCGAAAAAACGTCCTTATTACCGCATCGTTGTGACCGACACCCGCAATCCCCGCGATGGTCGCTTCATTGAAAAGCTGGGCACCTATAATCCCCTTCTCCCCAAAGACAGCGAAAACCGCGTCACCTTGGTGGAAGACCGGATCAAGCATTGGCTGGGCCATGGCGCAAAACCCACCGATCGCGTTGCCCGCTTCTTGGAAGCTGCCGGCCTTGTGGAAAAGAAAGGCCCGCGCAACAACCCCAATAAAGCAAAGCCCGGCAAGAAAGCCCAGGAACGCGCTGAAGAGCGGGCCAAGCAAGCGGAAGATGCCGCCGCAGCGGCCGCCGAGCCTGCTGCTGAAGCCGCCGAAGCCTAAGTCTAGGTCTAGGCTAGGCACAAAGGGAGCGACAGGGCATGAGCGCTTTGGGCCCGCAAGACCGCAATCGTGTGTGCATCGCCGCTTTGGCGGGGGCGCATGGCGTGCGCGGTGCGGTACGGCTGAAGCTGTTCACACAGACCCCCGAAGCAATCGCCCACTATAGCCCCCTTTATCTGGAACACAGCGACACACCCATCACGCTGCGCCTTACCGGCCCCATCAAAGGGGGCTGGGCGGCGCGGCTTGATGGCGTTGATAACCGCGATCAGGCACAGGCCCTGTCGGGGAAAAAGCTTTATACGACCCGCGAAGCCCTTGAAGCTGCAGCCCTTTCGGATGCGGACCAAGAGGAAGACAGCTATTTCCTTGCCGATTTGGCCGGGCTTTCCGTGCTCTCCCCCACAGGGGCGCCTTTGGGCGTGGTGCGCACGGCCCATGATTTCGGCAGCGGTGATCTGTTGGAACTGACCCTTGATGCCCCGGCACCGGGATTGGGGAAGTCCGTTCTTTTGCCCTTTGAGCGCCGATTCGTCCCTGACGTGGATCTGGCGGGCCGCCAAATAACCGTGGATCTGGCCCTGTGGCTGGATTTACAAAACGATTCAAAATCGGACATATCCGAAGCATCTGATGCAGATTCGTCTGCGCCATGAGTTGGACCGCACAGATCCTGACCCTTTATCCTGACATGTTTCCCGGGCCTTTGGGGGGCAGTTTGGCAGGAAAAGCGCTCGAAGACGGCATCTGGGCAACAGAAATACTGGACATTCGCAATTTTGCGCGTGATAAACACCGCACCGTTGACGATACGCCTGCGGGCGGCGGTCCCGGTATGGTGCTTCGGCCTGATGTGGTGGGGGCTGCAATTGATGCAGCACGCGCCAAGGCGGAAGAGACTTGGCCACTTGTTTATCTCAGCCCGCGCGGGCGCCGATTCGATCAGGCAATGGCGCGGGAATGGGTTTCTTGTGGCGGCGTGACGATGCTATGTGGCCGGTTCGAAGGAATCGACCAGCGGGTTCTTGAGGCTCGCGCCGTTCAGGAAGTCAGCCTTGGCGACTTCATCCTCTCTGGAGGAGAAGTGGCGGCGATCGCCATGCTGGATGCGGTGATACGGCTTTTGCCGGGCGTGATGGGCAAGCACCAAAGCGCCGAAGAAGAAAGTTTCGAGCGGGGACTATTAGAGTACCCGCACTATACCCGCCCACAAATCTGGGAGGGACGAGAGATACCGGCGGTGCTCAATTCCGGGCATCACGGGAAGATTGCCGAGTGGCGACACAAAAAAGCGGAAGAAGTGACCCGCTTATGTCGGCCAGACCTCTGGTCGACCTATGAGCGACGTCATAAAACATGAAAGGTCATGTCCAATGAACGTCATTGAGAAACTTGAAAAGGCCGAAGTTGAAAAACTGATGGCCGGTAAAACGATTCCCGACTTCCAGGCTGGCGACACCATCAAAGTGATGGTGAAGGTGGTTGAAGGTGAACGGGAACGCCTGCAGACATTTGAAGGTCTGTGCATTGCCCGCAATGGCGGCAGCATCAATGCCTCCTTCACCCTGCGTAAAATCTCGTTCGGCGAAGGCGTCGAGCGCGTTTTCCCGCTTTATTCGCCCATTCTCGATTCCATTACGCTGGTACGTCGCGGTAAAGTGCGGCGCGCCAAGCTGTATTATCTGCGTGGCCGCACCGGTAAATCCGCCCGTATTGCCGAGCGTCAGGACTGGCGCAACAAGCCCAAAGGCAAGGCGAAAGCCGCCGCTGCGAAAGCAGCTGCCGCCAAGGCTCCGGCACAGGCCGATTGATCCACAGCCAACAGCTATGGTGATAAGACGGGCGGTGCCATGGGCATCGCCCGTTTTTTATTAGGCTGCCCTCTATCTTGATGGCAGCAGCGACGATACCAAGACAAACCTTGTGAATCTTTCAAGATCATGGGATAGGAACGCCGCTTGCATCTTTTTTTGATGCGCGGTTATACAAATCTTTCAAATCAGGAGCGTTGTGCGATGGGCTATCGCCTTGCCATTGTTGGTGCCACCGGACTTGTGGGCCAGGAAATGCTGAACATTTTGGCGGAACGTGATTTCCCGGCAGCAGAGATCGTGGCTTTGGCCTCTCGAAAATCCTTGGGCCAAGAGGTCAGTTTCGGCGAGAAAACCCTGAAGGTTAAAGCGCTGGACGATTTCGATTTCAAAGATATCGATATTGCGCTGTTTGCAGCCGGTGGCGATGTGGCCAAGACATACGCCCCCCTTGCGGCCAAAGCCGGGGCCGTGGTGATCGACAACAGCTCTTATTACCGGATGGACCCCGATGTGCCGCTGGTGGTGCCGGAAGTGAATGCGGATGCACTGGCGGGATATTCAAAGAAGAACATCATCGCCAATCCCAATTGCTCGACAGCGCAATTGGTGGTGGCCCTGAAGCCTTTGCATGATGTGGCAAAGATTCGCCGCGTGGTGGTTTCCACCTATCAGGCGGTATCAGGCGCTGGCAATGAAGCGTCCGACGAGTTGTTCCGGCAAACCCGCGCGATTTTCGTCAATGATCCCATCGAAACCGACAAGTTCACCAAACAGATCGCCTTCAATGTGATCCCCCATATCGACATTTTCCTTGAGGATGGTTCCACCAAGGAAGAATGGAAGATGACGGTGGAAACCAAAAAGATCCTCGATCCGGATATTGAACTGGTTGCCACCTGCGTAAGGGTGCCAGTCTTTGTCGGCCATTCCGAAGCGGTGTTTGTAGAATTTGAAAATGACATCACCCCCGGATCGGCACGGAAAATCCTGCGCGAAGCCCCCGGCTGTCTGGTCATCGACAAGCGCGAAGACGGCGGCTATGTCACACCGGCAGAATGTGCGGGCGAATTTGCCACCTATATTTCCCGCATCCGCCGCGATCCCACGGTGAAAAACGGCCTGAGCCTGTGGGTGGTCTCCGACAATCTGCGAAAAGGTGCTGCGCTCAATGCGGTCCAGATCGCGGAAAGCCTGATCGCCCGCCATCTGAAAAAGGACGCCTGACCGTCCTTTCCCGAAAAATCCTTCACCAAAAGGCCGTTCTCACAGGGGTTTCCCTTTTGGGCGGCCTTTTATTTTTTAGCGATGATCCACACGGCATGGATGATGCCGGGGATATAGCCCAACAATGTCAGCACAATATTGATCCAGAAATGCAGGCCTAAGCCCACCTGCAAAAACACGCCCAAAGGCGGCAGCAAAATAGCCAGAATCAAACGAAGAATATCCATAAGTCTTTGCGCTCCTGCTTTGTAATCAACATTATTTATATGGGAAATGTGGCATTACCAAGCCGGCGCGGGGCCTTCCATTGATCGAATATGGCGGCTGGCGGCTTTTTACTGTTGACAATCATTCGCAATCGCATAAATACAAAGGGCAAGAGATGAGGTATGTGAATGTATGTCTGTATCTGCAATGGCCTGACAGAAAACCGTGTCCGCGCGGCCGCCCGTGAAACGGGGGAGCGGCGCTGTGCACGCAGTCTCTACCGGCATCTGGGCTGCAAGCCGCAATGCGGCCTGTGCCTTTCTTTTGCAAAAAGCGTTATCTCTGATGATGATAGCACGCCCGACCTGATTGGCGCCTCCCCGGCGGCCATTTGATCCTGTCTCTCAGTTTCATTATCAAGCGACTGATTTTTATAGAGAAATCTTGATATTTCCTGCCCAATGCGTACATATCTCTAAATGCCAGAGTCTCTCTGGTGCGATAGGCATATCCAAGGCAGGAGAGAAAAGATGAAGGGCGACAAGAAAGTCATCGAGCATCTGAATATGGTGCTGAAAAATGAATTGACCGCCATCAATCAATATTTCCTGCACGCACGAATCCTCAAGGATCGTGGTCTCGATAAGTTGGGCGACTACGAATATCACGAATCGATCGATGAAATGAAACACGCCGATCAGTTGATCGAGCGTATTTTGTTTCTGGAAGGTCTGCCCAATCTGCAGCATCTTAACCGCCTGAGAATCGGTGAAACCGTTCCGGAAATGCTGAAAGCGGATCTGGATCTGGAGATGGATGGCCATAAAGACCTGAAAGAGGCCATCGCCCATTGCGAAAAAGTGGAAGATTATGTGTCGCGCCAGCTTTTCCGCGAAATTCTCTCCTCCGAAGAAGAACATATCGATTGGCTGGAAACCCAGATTGGCTTGATCGATCAACTGGGGCTGCCAAATTATTTGCAAAGCCAAATGGCCGATTCTGCCGACTGATTCCGGGCCATAATCCATTTTCTTCGGAAAAAACGCTTGGCAATGCGTTCTTCATATGTTCATGGGCGGCGCTTGCCGTTAAGGTCATGGCATGACCGATGCCATCGCCACCTTTCCCGATCCGGAAACTGTCCTGTCCCGCCTGCCTGCTTTGGTGGTGGGGCACCGCGGTGCCGCACGTCTGTCGGTGGACGGGGAAATCACCAGCCTTAAATTCAACGAAGCCGCGCGCGCTTTGGCCGATGAAGCGCATCTGGTGTGCAATCTGCCACTGATAACGCGCAAGCTGAGGCTGAATGTGGGCCAGACCGCAGCCTCTTTCGATCTTCTGGAGTTGTTTGCCTTTGTGCGCCCGGCACGATTCACCCTGCCGACCATTTTCGGGCTGGCGCAAAGCCTGTCCCTTGCCCATCCCCCCACATCCAACCCCATTGATGACGTGGCGATATTAGGAACGCTGGCCCGGTGTTTGCTGGCGGATTTATCTGCCGATACCTATCGCTGGCACAAAGGCGTCGCCGCCACCGCCATGGCCATGGCCCGTTCCGGATGGCCGTGGGGGCCCGTGGTGCTTGGTGCGCTTGGCCCGCGGGCAGAACGGTCCGGCGGCTTGGCGGCGTGGCAAGGCCTGCCGGAATGGGAAGACGGAGCCCCGCCCCCCCCACCTTCGGATCATTCGGTCAGCGAGGACGAAGCCTCGCAACGTTTGGCCAGTCTTTTGGGAGACGGGTCCGAAGCACGGCCCGCGCAAGCCCAATATAGCCGCTCTGCCACCCATGCCTTTCATCCCCGCGCGGCGCAGAATGCACCCAATCTGGCTTTGGCAGAAGCGGGCACCGGTACCGGCAAAACATTGGGCTATATCGCCCCGGCCAGCCTATGGGCGCAAAAGAATGGCGGGCCGGTGTGGCTTTCAACATATACCAAGGCCTTGCAACGCCAGATCGATCAGGAACTGGCAAGGCTTTATCCCGATCCAAAAGAACGCGCCGCCAAAACCGTTATCCGCAAGGGCCGCGAGAATTATGCCTGCTTGCTGAATGTGGAAGAAGCCGCGCGTATTTCCTTTGCAGGGGCGGCGGGCACCCGCGATGCGGTGCTGATGGGCTTGGTGCTGCGCTGGCTTTCCCACACCCGCGATGGCGATATGGTGGGCGGTGATTTTCCCAGTTGGTTGGGCGGCTATTTCGGACGGGCGCGTCTGGGTGCACTCACCGATCATCGCGGGGAATGTCTTTATTCCGCCTGCGCCCATTATCGCCGCTGCTTTATCGAACGGGTGGTGCGCAAAACCCGCCGTGCCGAACTGGTGGTGGCCAATCATGCCCTTGTGATGACACAAGCCGCGTCCCGCAAAGGAGATCCGGATCTGCCCCGCCGCTTGGTGTTCGATGAAGGCCATCATGTGTTCGATGCCGCCGACAGCGCCTTTTCCGCCCATTTATCGGGGGCCGAAGGGGCGGAATTGCGCCGCTGGCTAAGGGGACGGGAAACAGCCACCAAGGGCCGGGCGCGCGGTCTTTTAAGCCGGGTGGAAGATCTTCTCACCGATGATGATGTGGCCATGGACCATCTGCGGGATGCCTTGGAGGCCGCCCGCCTTTTGCCCGGACCGGGCTGGCTGGGCCGCCTGACCACAGACAGCCCGCGCGGCCCTTATGAGCAGTTCCTCGGTCATATCCGCGCCCAGATTTTCAGCCGTGTTTCCGATGCCCGTGGCCCGCACGGCCTTGAATGTGGTACGGAATCGCCTTCGCCGGATTTGTTGAAAGCGGCGGATCTTCTGGCGCGGGCCATGACAGCCCTCTCCCAGCCTCTTACCGCCTTGGCAAAGCGGCTGATTGCCCTTTTGGATGAGGAGGCCGACAGCCTCGACAGTGCCAGCCGGGGCCGTCTGGATGCCACGGCACGGGCGCTTTCCTTGCGCTCGGATATGGTTCGCGCATGGGGGACCATGCTGGCCGATCTCAAGCACACGCGCGATCCCGCTTTTGTGGATTGGTTCGCGCTTGACCGGATGGATGGCCGCGAGGTGGATGCCGGCCTTTACCGCCATTGGCTGGACCCCACAAAGCCCTTCGCCGATACGGTGCTGGAGCCGGCCCACGGGGTGCTCGTTACCTCGGCCACCTTGTTGGACCAGCGCACCGCCATGGAAGATGAAGATTGGTCCCGCGCCGAAACACGGGTCGGGGCGAGCCATCTGGTGCTGCCCGCCAAGCGCTTTTCGCTGTCTTCGCCTTTCGATTATGCTGCCAATACCCGGATTTTGGTGGTGAATGATTTACGCAAAGGCGATGTGGCGCAATTGGCCGCTGCCTATCGTGCATTGTTTCTGGCTGCCAATGGAGGGGCCTTGGGGCTGTTCACCGCCATTGCCCGCTTGCGCGCTGTCCATGACAAAATCATGGGGCCATTGGAACAGGCTGGCCTTCCCCTTTATGCACAACATATCGATCCCATCGAAACCGGAACTTTGGTGGATATGTTCCGCGCTGAAGAACAGGCCTGTCTCTTGGGCACCGATGCGGTGCGCGACGGGGTGGATGTGCCCGGCTCATCCTTGCGTCTGATCGTGTTCGACCGGGTTCCCTGGCCACGCCCGACCTTACTCCATAAAGCGCGGCGGGCGGCTTTTGGCGGCGCCCTTTATGACGACATGCTGACCCGGTTAAAACTATCCCAAGCCTTTGGGCGCCTGGTAAGGCGCGCCAGTGATCGCGGTATTTTCGTGCTGCTGGATGCGCAAACCCCCAGCCGCTTGCTGTCTGCCTTTCCCGACGGCCCCATCCCTGAACGGGTTGGTCTGGCCAAAGCCATCGACATGACCCGCGATTTTTTCAACACGGCCCCTTCGCCGGAAAACCCCGAACGCTAACCGCTCCAAAGCATGTCATTTTATGCTGTCGCGTTTTGCCCGGCTTCGGCTCTTGTACCATCGACCTTGCGCACCTAAGTTGCAGGTCTACACAGTCCTGCATATCAACACTCACCCTTGTCTAGGAATTTGCTGTCATGTCAACGATCAGCCCGCAAACTGCCCTTGTTTATATCATGGTTCTCGTCTCGGCTTCCGACCGGACCATGAGCGACAGCGAATTGCGGCGCATGGGGACAATCGTGCGGCATCTGCCCGCTTTTGCAGATTATGAAGAAAACCGGCTGATCGACGATGCCCGCACCTGCGCCGAGATTCTGGATAATGATGACGGGCTGAATGCGGTTCTGGGCCTGATTACAGAAGCCATCCACAAAGACCATAATGACCTTGCCTATGCGGTTGCCTGCGATATTGCCGCCGCTGATGATCAATTAAGCCAAGAAGAATTGCGCCTTTTGGAGATCATCCGCCATCGCTTTTCGCTCGACCGCCTGACCGCCGCTGCCATTGAACGCGGTGTTGCGGCACGGCGAAAATCCTTCCCCAGCGAAGTTTAATCACGTTTCCGAGAACGATTTGTCTTTCTTGCCGTTCATCCTTTTGTGCCGCTAACAAAAGGATGAACGACGATGATAAAAACACCGCTCAAGATCACGGCCATCGCGCTGACTTTCGGCCTTTTAGGGGCCTGCGATGCCGTGCCGGGCAGTGATGCCTGGTGTGAAAAAATGGCCAAGTCGGACAAAACGTCCTGGTCCGCCGAAGATGCCAAGACCTTCGCTGAAGAATGTGTTGCGGAACCGGCAAAAGAAAAAATTGACGACACAATGGACGATATTCGAAACGACTAAACGTTTTGAACGGTATGTCCTACACGCGCGCCCATGACCGCCGTTTTCTTCTGTTTTCGGCGCGCATGGGCTTGTGCGTCGTGCCCATGCGGCCTCTGCGCGGTTTTAATAGGCGCTAAGGCCGCCATGGGGAACACCGCGATCTTCCGGCGGAATATTGAAATCATAAAGGGTCAGCACAAAAGGTTGTTCGCCGGGCAAGGGATGAAGCGGGAAATCCAAAGCAAACACATCAATGCTCCGGCCATTGATCAGGGTCAGACGACCCCGGTTCAAAGCGATAGACGGCCCCGATGTTACCTTCTGAAGATGGCGCTTTTGATCGATGGCGCTGACATCTATCAATTCGCGTATTCTCGTCCCCTTGCGGAAGGATAAGCTCTTTCCAGCATGGTAGCTTTTGAAAAGCGCCTTCACCTCCTCCCCCACGATATGGGCGACCATATCCTCATTGTCTTCCAGCACCCGGCACAGGGTAAAACGGCTGTGCATGCCCCGCAGATCAGTAAAAGAGACACTCTTACGGGTGGGTTTTCCCTGTCGCGCCACCAGATCGGCCCACCATTTCGCATATGTATTAAGCGCCCCCAAATCCGGCAATGCGCCAAAAGCGGGATAATAAGCGAAGGCGAATCTCTGAGCCATTCAGGTCACTCCCATAAACAATAGTGGAAGTCTGCGTTCCTCTTCATAGATTTATCATGTGCAAACAAACCGGTCTGGGCCAAACATTCTCTTTGAAAAGCATGATACCGTTCTCTTTGCGCAACACAAAGCCCTGCGACCACCATTTCATGGTGAGGAGTGATGAATGAGCCGTGCCAAAAAAAACACCACCACCGCCGCTGCCCCGCAGCCTTGGCATAGCATGGCACCGTCCACGGTGCTTGAACGGTTTAAAAGCAATCCTCACGGATTGACCGATCAGGAGGCCGCCGAACGCTATCAGAAAAACGGCCCCAATCGCTTGCCCACATATAAGCGGCGGGGGCCAGCGATCCGGCTTTTCCTGCAATTTCATAATCTGCTGATTTATGTGCTGATCGGGGCGGCGCTTTTGTCGCTGGTCCTTGGGCATGGCATCGATGCTCTAGTCATCGCGGCGGTGGTGCTTTTGAATGCCCTGATCGGGTTCATTCAGGAAGGTCAGGCTGAAAAGGCACTGGATGCAATCCGCACCATGATCGACCCGCACTGTTCCGTTTTGCGCGATAATTGCCGCCACAGCATTGCCGCCGATCATGTGGTCCCCGGCGATATCGTCTTTCTGGATGCGGGCGACCGTGTGCCTGCGGATCTGCGCCTTTTGTCCTCCCACGCCCTTCATATGGATGAAGCCGCACTGACTGGCGAATCCCTCCCCGTTGAAAAACACACCGGCTCCCTGGCCCAAAGCACCGCGCTCGCTGATCGGAGCAATATGGCCTATACGGGAAGCTATGTTGCATCGGGACAGGGCATGGGGGTGGTGGTTGCTACCGCACAAAATACGCAGCTTGGGCAGATCGGCACCATGCTGCAAAAAGTGGAGGTCCCCAAAACCCCGCTGATCATACAGATGGATCAGTTTGCCCGTACGCTTGCCCTGTTGACCCTGTCGGTTGCGGCCATCGCCTTTCTTTATACAACGCTGATTGGCACAACGCCCGTCGCCGATGCCTTCATGGCGGTTATCGGCCTTGCGGTTTCGGCCATCCCCGAAGGCTTGCCAGCGGTTCTAAGCATCACCCTTGCTCTTGGCGTGCAGCGCATGGCCAAACGCCACGCCATCATTCGCAGGCTTCCGGCCGTGGAAACATTGGGGGCGGTATCGGTTATCTGCACCGACAAAACCGGCACGCTGACGCGCAATGAAATGACCGTTAGCGCCCTTGCCCTGAGCGATGCAGCCTATGATGTGACCGGTGCCGGTTATGAGCCAGAAGGCGCAATATTGCAGGACGGACAAACCATCGATCCGGCAGGGCATCCCGGCCTGCCTGCCCTGCTAGAGGTGGCGGCGCTATGCAATGATGCCCGTATCCGCAAATCCGGATCGACCCATGTGGCAGAAGGCGACCCCATGGAAGCGGCCCTGATTACATTGGCGATGAAAGCCGGGCAGGATCTGGCGCAGATCCGCCACCAGTTCCCGCGTCGCACCGCCCTCCCCTTCGATGCCCGCCATCGCTTCATGGCCACGCTGCATCCCGATGCACAGGGCCAATGCTTTGCCGCCATCAAGGGAGCGCCGGAGAAGCTCCTTGCCATATGTACAAAAGAACGGAATGCACAAGGCGAGGATCGCCCCATAGACCTGGCCGGTTGGCATAAAAAAATCGGGCAGTTGGCCGCGCAAGGGCAACGGGTTCTGGCCTTTGCGGTCAAATCATTCCCTGCCGACAAACAAGAGATTTCTGTACAGGATTTTGAAACGGACGCGGTGTTTCTGGGCTGCATGGGCTTCATAGACCCGCCGCGAAAAGAAGTGGCCTCCGCCATCAAGGATTGCCACACCGCCTCTATCCATGTGGTGATGATCACAGGCGATCACGCCGCCACAGCCACAGAAATTGCCCGCCAAATCGGCTTGTCCAATACCCCCGAAACCATCACGGGCGCGGAATTGGACCGGATGGACGACCCGGCTTTGGCGGCCGCCATCACCAAAACCGATGTATTTGCCCGCACCACCCCGGAGCATAAATTACGGTTGGTAGAGGCCTTTCAAAAACAGAAACGCGTTCTTGCCATGACAGGCGACGGGGTGAATGACGCGCCTGCGTTAAAGCGCGCCGATGTGGGCGTGGCCATGGGGAAAAAGGGGACCGAAGCGGCCAAGCAAGCCGCTGATATGGTGCTGGCGGATGACAATTTCTCCTCTATCGTTGCCGCTGTGCGTGAAGGACGCACGGTATATGACAATCTGATGAAGGTGATCGGCTGGACATTGCCCACAAGCATTGGCGAGGCCATGACCATTCTCATTGCGCTGTTTTTTGGGCTGGCCCTGCCTGTAACGCCGGTGCAAATCCTGTGGATCAATATGATCACCGCTGTCGCCCTTGGCACCACGCTCGCATTCGAGCCAACGGAACCGGGCACCATGAGCCGCCCGCCCCGCAAAAGCGGACGCCCCATCCTTGATGGCGCTTTGATATGGCAGGTGCTGTTTCTTTCGGTCCTGTTTCTGGCGGGGGCCTTTGGCGTGTTCTATAAAGCGCAGGCGAATGGCCTGCCCATTGAAGCGGCGCGGACCATTGTTGTGAACACCTTGGTGGTGATGGAAATCTTCTATCTGTTTTCCGTGCGCTATATCCACGGATCGTCCATCACATTGCGCGGTGTGATCGGCACAAAAGCCGTGCTGATCGGTGTGGCATTGGTGGCGGTGGGCCAATTGGCCTTTACCTATCTTCCCGCCATGCAGGCGGTTTTCGACACCCGGCCCATCAGTCTTGTGGATGGGGCGATCATTCTCTTGATCGGCATCGCGCTGATCGTCATTGTAGAGATGGAAAAGAAAATCCGCCGGACTTTTTTTGCTCGAAAAACTGGAAAAATATGAAGATTCTCTTTTTGTGCGTTGCCAATTCCGCCCGCAGCCAGATGGCCGAAGGGCTGGCCCGCCATATTCTTGGCGACCGCGCCACGGTCGAAAGCGCCGGGTCCAACCCCACCTCTGTCAATCCCTTTGCCATCAAAGCCATGCAGGATATAGGCATCGATATCACAGGCCACCGGTCCAAAATCGTCACGGCGGAAATGGCCGCCGCGAACGATCTGGTGATTACCCTTTGTGCCGACGAGGTGTGCCCTGCCCTGCCCCCCAATGTGCGCCATCTGCACTGGCCGATCCCCGATCCCGCGTCCGATGATCCCGACCTTGGCCCGGCACAATTGGAAGATCGCTTCAAAGCCGCACGGGACAATCTTCACGCCCGCATCCAGGCGCTGTCCCAAAGCCTTTGACCACGCGCGGCAAGGGTTCAGATACGGGTGCAGACCGTCCGCAATTCGGAATAAAAATCAAGCGAAGCCGCGCCACCTTCGCGCCCGATGCCCGATGATTTCATGCCGCCAAACGGCGTCCGCAGATCACGAATCATCCAGCTATTGACCCACAAAGCCCCCACCCGACGGCGGGCCGCCACCCGATGGGCGCGGCTAAGATCGCGGGTCCATAAAGTACCCGCAAGGCCATAGGGGGAATCATTGGCCAAAGCGATGGCTTCATCTTCCTCGTCAAAGGGCATGATATGGGTAACCGGACCGAACACCTCTTCTTGTACCGGGATGCTGTCTTGCGCCAGTCCGGTCCAGACGGTGGGCTCGACCCATGCCCCATCGGCAAAGGGGGCCGCAAGATCGGGGATCTTGCCACCGGCATGAACCATAGCCCCCGCATCGGTCGCCGCTTTGAAATAACCCAACACTTTTTCGCGGTGCCCATGGCTGCTGAGCGACCCCATGCGCGTGTTTTTATCCATCGGATCACCAATGCTATAGGCTTTGGCCGCTCTGGTCATACCCTCGACCACCTGATCGAAGATCGCGCGTTCCACATAAAGCCGTTCATTGCCCAAGCAGATCTGGCCGCAATTATGAAAAGCCGACATGGCCTCGGTGCGGATCGCCGCTTCAATATCGCAATCGGCAAACAGGATTCCGGCATTCTTGCCGCCCAGTTCCAACGAAATATCCCGCGTGCCTTTGGCCGCTGCCGCCATGATCGCTTCACCGGTGCGGGTTTCACCGGTGAAGGTGATGGCATCCACATCCGGATGGGCGGTAAGATATTCCCCGGCAGACCCCGGCCCAAAGCCTTGCACCACATTATAAACGCCTTTGGGAATACCGGCGTCGTTCATCACTTCACCCAGCAAAGATGCCGTGGCCGGTGTTTCCTCTGACGGTTTTACCACCACCGCATTGCCGCAGATCAGCGCCGGTGCCACCTTCCATGTCATCAGGATCATCGGCAAATTCCACGGGCAAATGGCCGCCACCACGCCTTTGGGTGCACGCTGGACCACATTGATGGCCCGTTGCCCTTCAGGAAGGCGGGTTTCAAAACTTTCGGTGGGAGTCATCCGTCCCACTTCGGCAAAGGTGCGGAACTGATCGGCAGCGCGGGGAATTTCCCCCATCTTGGTGGGCATCAAGGGCTTTCCGGTATCGGCCATCTCGGCAGCGACAAACGCATCGAGCCGCGCCATGATCCCGTCCGCCACCCGATGCAGCGCATCTGCGCGATCTTCCACGGTGCTATTGCCCCAGGAGCCGTCCATCGCTGTCCTGGCCGCCCGAACGGCATCGGCCACATCGCCTTCCCCCGCTTCGCTGACAATAGCCACACGTTCGCCGGTTGCGGGATTGATGTCGTCGAAATGCCGTGCGCTATCACGATAGGCACCATTGATGAAGTTCAGGATTCTGCGGGGGGCTGTCATGGAATATCTCCTACAATGATCACATCAATCCCATGGCGGTTGGCAACCATGTCACCAACACCGGAATCAGCGTTAAAATGAGAATACGGGTCAAATCGGCAAGGAAGAACGGCACGATGCCTTTGAAGATGGTGCCAATGGGGATATGGGGCGCCAAGCCATGCAGCACGAACACATTCATGCCAATGGGCGGCGTGATCATGCCAAGGCCGGATACCATAACCAGCATCACACCCCACCAGATGGGGTCATAGCCCAAAAGCAAAATGATCGGCAAAACGAAGGGGAGCGTCACCACCATGGCCGCCACCGATTCAAACACTGCCCCTAGCACGATATACATAAGATACAGCGCCAGAATCACGACGATGGGCGGCACATCCAATCCGCCAATCCAGCCAACGATTTCTTGTGGAAGGCCCGACAAGGCCAAAAAATAGCTGAAGCTGAAAGCCCCGATGATGATCAGATAAATCATGCCGGAATTGACGGCGGTTTCATAGGCCACCTGCTTGAACACCGCAAAGCTCAACCGCCCGCGCACCCATGTCAGGACAAAGGCCGCCACAGCTCCCAGAGCCGCGGCTTCCGTCACCGTAACGATGCCGCCATAAATTCCCAAAGTGACCATAAGCCCCAGCAGCAAAACGGCCCAGGCCTGACGCAAGGCTTGCCACCGCTGGCGCCCCGAGCTGCGTTCCTGGGCGGGCACCGCTTGCGGATAAAGCCGGGCATAAACCCAAACAGCAATAAGCTGGAACGCCACCGCCAAAATGCCGGGAACAATAGCGGCGGCAAACATCGCCAGCACAAATTCATCGGCCAGAACCGCATAAATCACGATAATCAGGGACGGCGGGATCACAATGCCCAAAGTGCCCCCCGCAGCAATGGAGCCTGCGGCAAAAGAAGGCCGATAGCCACGTTCGATCATTTGCGGCAAGGCCACGCGGGTCATGGTGGCAACCGTTGCAATGGATGAGCCGCATACCGCGCCAAAGGCCCCGCATCCGGTGACAGTGGCCACCGCCAGTCCGCCGCGTCGATGGCCAATAAAGGCGTTCACCAGATTATAAAGATCCGCCGATAATCCCGACATGGCGGCCAAACTGCCCATCAGCAAAAACAACGGGATAATTGCCAGATCAAGGCTTTTCAAAGCCGAAGCCGCCTCGATCCCCGGAATTGCCAAGGCCGGATCAAGCCCCGCCAGAAGCGCAAAGCCCACCACCCCCGCAATTCCCATGGCCGGGCCGATAGGCACATGCAACAAGATCAGGACAAACAATAACACAACGCCAAACAGGGCGATCAGGATTGGGGTCACATGCCTTCCCTTTTGCTATAGACCGCCTGCATAAGGGCGCATAAATTGCTCATGCCCTGAACCAGAAGGGTAACACCGAGAAGCCCTGTCGCCATCAGAGCCGCGGGCCGTTTGGGCAGTTCAACGATCACCGTATGTTGCGTTCCCAGATCCAGTGCATAAAGCCCATAGTGCCACACCAGCACCGCGAAAAAGGCCGTGGTCAGGGTTTGTCCGAAAGCATCAAGCCATAAATGCGCCTTCTGGCCCATGGCGCGGCCTATAAAGCCGATGGTGATATTGCCCCGCCGGGCCATCAAAAGCGGCAAGAAGCAGCTTAATGTCACAGCGATCAACAAGCCGTTAGCATCTTCAAGCCCATGCACCGGTGTGCTCAACACCCAACGCGCCAAAGCATCAATGGTGATGGAGCCCCCTTGGACCAGCAGCAGGACAAGCCCCACCACCGCCAGGCCCTTGGCCATGTGATGAACCCGTTTTTCCAACCTCATCAACATTATGAGGCCTCCTTTTTACGGGCGATATCCGCCAAGATGGCCCGCAAATCCTCGATCAAGGCCAGACGTTTGGCATCCTCCCCGCCCCAATCCACCGCCATACGGGCAAAGGCATCGTAAAAGAGCTGCGCCTCTTGCGCGCTTGGCTCATAAAAATGATGGTCGGGGCTTGCCTCCATCCGAGCAACCGCTTGATCGGCTTCTTTCATCATGGCGCGGGTAAAGGCCAAAGACAGCGCCTCGCCACTTTCCGCATCAATGATGTCCTGTACCTCTTTTGGCAGGCTTTCATAGCGCTGCTTGTTCATCACCAAAGCCGAAGGGCTGAATGCCAAGGGCTGGCGCACATGAGTGCGGGTGGTGCGCTCGATACCAGTGGCGCGGGTGCCGTGCCAGCTGAACAAGGTGCCGTCGATCATATTGCGGCTCAGGCTTTCCGCCACTTGGGTCGCGGTAATCCCGCCCACAGCGGTGCCGCCCACCGCCCCGACAATACGGGCCTGTGCAGCATTGGCCACCCGAATCTTACGGTTGGAAAGCCCATCCAGCGTCTCAAGATCAAAGGCCAGATGCAGAAAATTGGCGGGCGAAACCGACAAGGCCAAAGGATGCACATCCGAAAGACCATCCAGCAATCCGCGCGTATAAAGCCGCCAAAAGGCCTGCGTCAGATCCTCTGGGTCATCGGATAAATAAGGAATTTCCAGCAAAGGAACAGCGGGCAATCGCCCCGCCACATAGCCCGTCGGGAACCATGTGATGTCGCTCACCCCGGCGGTCAGCAACCGTAATTGCATTTCCCCGTCGCGCCCCAAAGACCCGCCGGCCATGAGTTTGATTTCATAGCCATATTCGGCCAAGCGTTCATTGACCCGCGCCACCCAGGGCTTGACCACATCGCGCACATGCACAACCCGGTCGGGAACAAAAATGCCCAAGCGCAAAAGATGGGGCTCTTGCGCCTGGGCGCCCCTTGCTGGACTGGCCAGCAAGAACCAGCAAACCAGACATGCGCGAAAACCAAGCGCTACCATATGAGCTGTCACGCGCATGTCCACCCTATATTCAGGCCACGTGTTTCTGGGGGGCAGGTTTTTTATGAATCGCCGTGCCGGGGTGAAAATCAGACCAAACATACCAGAAAATCTTGTTATAATGCGGAATAGGCGTCAAGCGTTTGCCTTTCAGATCCCCATCGACACACATGCCGGTGCGCGTCCACCGGGATTTTGTCTGGCTGTCTTGCAAATGCCCGCCGTCCCCCTCCAGACGAAAATCCAGAGTCTGGCCATCAACGGTCCGGTCATAGGCCTGAATATAATCAGCCACAGCATCCGATAAGACCAACAGGGATACACCGCCCAATTCATCATGGATCAGGCGTTCGGCTTTGCAAATATCCAACGGATAGGCTTTGCTGCTTTTGCCTACCTGAATACCCAGAACCATTTCTTTCAAGGACAAACGGTCGTCCTTTTCATTTTGTAAGGGATAGACCATCACCGGACTTTTGGGATCGATCACATCCGCACGGGCCAGCAGTTTCAGGTAAAAAATATCCCGCCATTCAATATTGCGCATCCACACGCGGCTATCGGGATAAAGCTGTGCCCATGTTTCCAGCCGCATGGCAAGGGTGGGAAGGGTATCCAGCGGCAGGCTGCCATCCAGCGACCGGTTCTGGATCTGGATCACCGAACATTGGTTGGATTTATCATAGAACACCATATTGTTGGCCAGTGCCGCTGTGATGGTGATGTCCGGCTGCTTGAACCTGTCACGCAGGGCATAAGCCATAGAGCTATGCGCCAGAATACAGTGGGTCATAATGAAGGGATGGGTGCCTTCGGGCTGATACACAATATGTGGCCGCCGCGCCAAGCGGGCAACGAAGGCCCAGGGTTTACCGGCGCCATCGATCACGCCCACCACTTCTTCATCGCCACCAAAGCGCTTGAGCGCCTCTTGTGCGGAAATAAAGATAGGTTTGCGCACCGGACGAAACATCAGCTTGGTGTGCATAAAAAAGCCAAACACCAAGATCCCGACATAAAGAGCCATCGCGGCCATGAAGCCATAGCTCGTGACTGTCCCATCCTGTAGGGCGGTGACCCCGGCCCCGATGGCCAAAGCAAGAGAGGCCAGAAAGACCCAGAAGGATTTGCCATAGATATAGCGGGCGCCGGATTCCGAAACGGCAATCTTGTTGGTCAGCATCAAGATTCCCAAGGTGCCGGGCAAGATCGCTACCGCACAAAAAAGAACGGCAAGAGCTGCCAGTATAAGAGAAATACTCATCACATCACCTTATAACCTGTGGAACGAAACGGAGGCGGTGCCCGCTCTTGGTCACCGCCCCTTTCGGCTCAATCAAAAATGATAGCCAATGCTGAACCCAAAGGTTCTGGGTGGATGGTAATTGGCACCGATCACTTCCGCTGTAGCCAGATCGAAGGTGGCCGATTTGCGCAGTTGATCGGTCAGGTTCTTGCCCCAGAATTCAGCGCTGATTTTGCCATCCCCGGATTCATAACGAATGGAGGCATCCAGCGTGGCGAACTTGTCTTCACTTTGAATATCATCGTTGAATTCCGTGAAGAAGGTTTCACCGCGATAGGAAACGGACCCCACCAGCGTCATCGTGCCGTCATAAGGCAAGGTGCCGACGAACAGATCATATTGCGCACTGAAATTCCCCGCCCATTTCGGTGAATTACGGGTGCGGTTTCCAGCCAGATCCAGCTCCGTAGGATTGAAATTCTCGTAATTGGGATTGTTGCGTGGATCGATGGGATTGGCCGAAACGAAATCGTTAAAGGTGGAATCCAGATAGGCCACAGCACCATTGACCCGGAAGCGCGGCGTGATATGGGCCGACAAATCCAGCTCTACCCCATGCGCCGACATTTCCGCGGCATTTTCAAACACGATAAGGAAACCCACAGACGGATCGGGGAAGGTGCGGTTCACTTGCAGATTGGTCAGGTCATAAAAGAAGCCCGACATATTGGCCTGAATACGGCCATCCAGCCAACTGGATTTCAGGCCGAATTCATGGTTCTTGATGGTTTCCGGCTCCAAAATCGTGCGGCTGCCCGCATTGTTTTCCGGAGATCCTGCCTTAAAGCCTTCGGAATAGGTATAATAAAGCATCATATTGGGCATGGCTTGCCATTCCAAACCCACTTCCGGTGTAAATTCCTCGAAGGTCCGCTTGATGAAGGTCTGCTCGGCGGTGAAGCGCATGACCGGACCGGCGCCAAGCCCCAAAATGATATTTGCGGCATTGGTGGAATCCACTGTTTCTCTGGTATAGCGCCCGCCCAGCTTCAGCCGAACCGTCTCCAGCGCATCAACAAATTCGCCCAATTGCACCGTTGCCTGACCGAAGATAGCCCAGGCATCGGAATTCAATTGGGAATCGATACAGACGCGCTTGGGTTCAGGAATCTCTTGCAGGTCATTGACGAGCTTCAAGGTATTACAGGTGGCATGGGCCTCCAGCGGTGTCAGATTGGGGAGCACGCCACCACCCGGAGGAGGCGGGGGGCCTAAAAATGTCAACCGGTTGGCGAAGGCATCCAGATTGCCCGGACTGCCAAAATTCGGCTCCAACCCAACGGTATTGGTGGGGCTTTGCTGTTCGTTGAAATAGAAAAAGCCGACAACCCCATCCAGCCAGGAGGTGGAGACAGTGGCCTGCAATTCCGTCGTCCATTGATCGGAGGAAAGATCGCGCCGTTGGAAGGTGTTCCCGGTTCCGGTGGTGCTCAGATCGGCAACAATGGCGGAAATCCCCAGATCCTGCGTGAACGATCCTTCAAAATTTCGGAAACTGGTCAGGCTCTTGAGGCTGATCATGTCATTAACGAACCAGTTCAGCTCTGTGGAAACCGACCAGCCTTCCATTTCCGTGGCCGGATCGAAGCGCCCGGCAAGATCGCGGGGCTTTGTGGCAAAACCACCACGCACAGGCGAACGCAGGGCAGGAATATCGGGGAAGGTTTCCCGGATGAATTTCAAAGATCCCGAAGCATCATCCTGGCGAAACCAATCGGCGGTCAGGCGGGCATCCACATTTTCAGAAATCAGGAAATCCAGATGCATCCGCGCCATTTTGCGGTTGAGGTCATCCACATCATTGCCGGTCACCGGATTTTCGCCAAAGCCATTACGGTTTTCGGTCTTATAGGCAACACGCCCCAGGATATTGTCGGTAATGGCCCCGCCAAGCGCGCCTTCGGTGGTCAATTGACCAAATTTACCGATGGTGGCCCGCACATAGCCATCCACTTCTTCCGTGGGCTTTGCGGTGATGAAATTGATCGAACCGCCAACCGCATTCCGTCCATAAAGCGAACCTTGCGGGCCGCGCACCACTTCCACCCGTTGCAAATCGAACATCGAGAAGGTCTGCGCTTCAGGGCGACCAACCACCACCCCGTCCACATGCACCGCAACCGAGCCTTGCACACCGGATGTGGATGTATTCACCCCCACACCGCGAATGAACAATTTCGCCGCCCGCATATCCTGACCCATGGTAATGCTGGGCATCATGAACTGGATGTCTTCAATGGTGTTGATCTGCTGCTTTTGCAGTTCATCCATCCCCATGGTCGATACGGACGTACTGATATCTTGCAAAGATTGCTCGCGCCGTGTGGCAGTAACCAGAATTTCTTCCAGTTGGAAAACCGTGGCGCTCTGCGCCTCATTGCTTTCCTGCGCCAAAGCAGATGATCCGGACGCGCTGATCATAATTGCAATGGGCGCCACGGCGGACAATAATCTGGAAGCGGACGGAATACGCATTCTCTTTTCTCCCCTTTGCCGACTTTTTGCTGCCAGCATGTGCCTTTTCGGCATGATATTTTCGTTGCAAGTTCAACGATAATGCCTGCGACAAATTTGTCAATCTTTCTTGTGATTTGTCCTTATAGACAAATATCTCAAAAAAATATCTTTAAAATCAAATAATTGAAGTAAATTCATTTTGTAATATTCTTTTATTTTCCTTGGAACACAAAGGATGTTTATTTTTTTTCAGTTGCAGATGAAACACATAAATTGGATAAGTAAGGATGGAGAAAAGCAGATCTGAAGACGGCTCATGGCAACCGCAGCAGAATTGAGATCTCGATGAAGATAAAAAAATCACGCCTCGATCCTTTGCAAGACGTTCCGAAACCTCGCGAAAAAACGGACCTCCCGCACCATCTTCCCTATCAGCTTGTGCATGTCTCGGCCCTGCTGTCTTTGGGGGTCAGCCGCCTGTTTCAAACAAAATTCAATCTTGGTATCCGGGAATGGCGGGTTCTTGCTATTCTTGGCCATTATGGCCCCTCAAGCGCTGCCGATCTTGTGGGCCGCGCCGCTTTCGATAAAGCCACTGTTTCCCGCGCCATAAAACGTCTGGAAACCGAAGGCATGGTCGGTCGCTGCCCGCACCCCACCGATGCACGTAGGCAATTGATTTATCTTACGGAAAAAGGCGTCGAGCTGCATGACCGGATTGCCCCCCTCTCCATCATGCGCAAGCGCATTGTCGAATCCGCGCTGACGGAAAAAGAGCGCGAAAGCCTGCAAATCATTCTGGAAAAACTGCGCGGCCAGCTTGAATGGCTCAATCAGGAAGAAGGGGGCGACATGAACAATACCGACCGCTAAACACCCGCCATTGCATCATCATCACGCCAAATACATGGGTGAAAATTGCACATGCAACAACATCGCCTTGCCAGATGCTTTAAAATGCATCCGGCTGTTGTTCGGGGGCGGCGCGTGCAAAAGCGTCCAATGTTTGTAAATGGGCATCCACTGCGAGCAAGGTGGGATAAGCGGACAGATCGGTATTGAAACGCCGGGCGTTCCACATCTGCGGCACAAGGCAAATATCCGCCAATGTGGGCTGATCGCCAAAGCAATAGCGGCCATTGGAATGACTGGCCACCAGCGGCTCCAGCGCATCGAACCCTTCCTGCACCCAATGACGATACCAATCATCCACGGTTTCCTGATCGTGGCCCAGCGGGTTTTTAAGATATTTCAAGATCCGCAGATTGTTGATCGGGTGGATTTCGCAGGCAATCACCTGCGCCATGGCCCGCACCAAAGCCCTTCCGGCGGCATCTTTGGGCAGGAAGGATGGACCGGACCGAGTTTCATCCAAATACTCGATGATTGCCAAGGACTGGGTCAGCACCAAGCCATCATCTTCCTCAAGCGCCGGAACCAACCCTTGCGGATTGGCTGCCAGATAAGCGGCGTCCCGTTGCTCTCCCTTTGGCAAATGCACAAAGGCCGGTTCCCAGTCCACCCCCTTGAGATTAAGGGCAATGCGCACCCGATAAGACGATGAACTGCGGAAATAGGTATAAAGCTTCATGGCTTAGTCCTTCTGTGCAATCTGGTGGCAACGGGCCAACAAGCTGGCGGTGCGCGCCATATCCTCGATATTGGAAAACATCGGCACCTGTGCAGCCTCCATTGCATCAAACCACGCCCGGCCATGCTCCAATGTGCCCATCATGGAATGCAGCAATGGCCGTTTGGCTGTTTTGGCGAGGGCCGATAATCGCTCGATCACCGGCGTCGCATCAACCATGAACGGCACCACATGAATCATCAAGATCACATCAAAAGCATCGGCATGATCCAAAGCCGCTTCAAGGCTAAAGCCAAAGCGATCTTCACGGGCATCGGCCAATAAATCCAAAGGATTGCGCACCGAGGCTTCCGGCGGCAAATCGGCCTTGAGACGGGCTGCCAAAGCAGCAGGCAAATCCACCAGATCCAGTCCGCCAAGGGTGGCTTCGTCTGCCGCCAGAACCCCCGGCCCACCGGAATTGGACAGGATCAGGGCGCGTTTGCCAAAGCCCTTGGGGAAAAAGCCCAGCCCTTTGGCGGCAAGGTGCAAATCACGTAAGGATCGCGCCCGCACGATGCCAGCCTTGCGGCACAAATCCTCGATGGCCGCATCGCTGTCGGCGCTGGCACCGGTATGCGCACGGGCCGCAGCCAGCCCATTTTCCGTCCGTCCCGGAATCAGCGCAATGATGGGCTTGGTTTTGGAGAGTTTTTGCGCGGTTTCGGCCAAGGCTTCCATATCCCGCGCCGATTCCAAATACAGCAAGATAGCCGAGATATCTGGATCTTTCCCCAGATGAACCAGATGGTCTTCCACCCCCAGATGCATGGAATTTCCCACGGAAACCACAGTACCAATGGGGATGTTCTGTATTTGCGCATGGGCGATGACCTCTTCCGCCAAAGCCCCCGATTGCGACACGAAGGCAAGGGGGCCACCGGGCGGCAGATCCCGAAAGAATGTGGCCGCCAAACGGCTTTCCTTACCCAGATGGATAATGCCGCCACAATTCGGCCCGGCAATGATCAGGCCCTTTTCCCGCGCCAGATCATCAAGGGCAGCTTGGCGCGCCTGCCCCTCTTCACCGGCTTCCTGGAAGCCGCCGGGCAAGATCAGGATATGCCGGTGGCCTGTGTCTGCGGCTTCACGCACGGCATCCACAATGAAATCGGGACGAATGGCGATCACCACCAGATCCACCGGCGCATCCAGTGCCCGTAAAGACGGCAAAGCCTCGATACCCAATAACGTGCCGCCCTTGGGGTTCACCGGGACCAGCTTTCCCGTATATCCCGCTTTCTGCATCATATGCAGCACCGCCCCGCCGGAACTTGTGGGGCGGGCGCTGGCCCCCACCACCGCAACGGATCGGGGCGCAAAAAACGGCGTCAGGTCGGAAGGATTGGACTGTGCGGACATGCCGCCCCCTTATAAAATACGGGTGGACAATTCACCCACGCCATCGATTCCACCGGTCATCACATCCCCCGATTGCACGGGGCCAACCCCTGCGGGCGTCCCTGTGAAAATCAGATCGCCGGGCTGTAATTTGAACAGGCCCGAAAGGATCGACACCGTTTCCGCCACATTCCAGATCAAATGGGAAATATCGGCATCTTGCTTGATGGTATCATTCACCGAAATCCAGATCCGCCCTGTCTCGGGGTGCCCAATTTCCGATACCCGACGAATGGCGGAAATAGGCGCGGATTTATCAAAGGCTTTGCCCGTATCCCATGGGCGTCCTTTTTCACGGGCTTCAAGCTGAAGGTCACGGCGGGTCAGGTCATTGCCCACGGCATAGCCGAAAATATGATCCAATGCCTGTTCGACCGGGATATTCTCGCCAGCCTTGCCGATCGCCACCACCAATTCGATTTCATGATGGAAATTGGCCGTTTTCGGCGGATAAGGCACCGATGCGCCATTGGGCACCACCGCATCCGCCGGTTTGGTGAAAAAGAAAGGCAAATCGCGGTTGGGGTCCATACCCATTTCGCGGGCATGGGCGGCATAATTGCGGCCAACGCAATAAATGCGGTGTACGGGGAAGCGCTCCAGAGTGCCTAAAACTTCAACACTGGGCGTAGGGGCCGGGGGAAAAACATAAGACATGGCGTACCTTTACCGGATTTACGAAGGGACAGATCAAAAAACAAAGAGCGTGTTCACGGCCATGGAAAGCGGCCAACGGCCCGCTTCAAACAGCCGGAATTTGCACAGAAATGGATGGTCTGTTGGCGGCGGGGAAGGCCCCGTGGCCAAGGGCTTTTGCAATCGGCACAAGGCCATTTGATAGCAGCTTTGCGATGCCGATCCTGCCGCCGCCCGGATCAAGCCCTGATCTGCAACACCGCCCCGCGCCGCCGCCACCGCTGCCGGACCATGCAGCAACCGGGTGGCCGCATCGGTCACATCGGACAACAGATGCAACAGCACCGTTTCTCCCAAATGGTCGGCGGCTTGCTGATAGAGATCCGTTTGCAACTGATGCTCTTTTTGCCACCAGTCTTGCGCCCAATCGGTGCGCCGGATCGCCGCCCGTGCTGCCGCCCAATCGCTTTGCCATTGTATCCGGGCGGCGCTGAATCCCAGCCCGTCCACATAGCTGCGGGCTTCTTTCTGCTCGTCATCGGTGGCGGGTTCCCCTACAGCCGCAAACCATGAAGCGCTGTCTATATCCTCGATCAACCGCGCGATAGCCGCAGCCGCATCTTGGGGCGCATTGCTATGGGAATTGTCCGTCATGTTCGCAGCTCTTCAAAGCGGTCTTCACGCCACAGCCCCAGTTTTTGCTGGATACCCCGATCGGAATAGCTGAACAGCACCGCATCTTCAGCCGGATGATGGGTTACCTTTGTCCATGTGGGCAGCACAAACAGATCATTGGGACCCCAATCAAAACGCTGGTCACCGATCATCGAATGACCCCGTCCTTCCACCACCACGAACACCGTGCTGTCCGTGCTGCGATAAGGATGGGTGTCAAAGTCTCTCGGCAGAAGTTGCAAAAATGTAGCGATGGTGGGCATGGCAAAATCGCCGGTGGCGGGATGCACATATTTCTGCTTGATGCCATGGCAGGCATCATAAACATCCGCCACGCGCAATTGCTCCAAAGCGGCCCGGCTACGGGCATAGGGATAGTTGAAAATGGGCGAGGTGGAATAGGCGCTTGCCTCATAATCCACAGGCAAAAGCCCGCTGCCAAAACGCGCCGGAGCATCTTGTGCGGGCTTTGTCACCGCTTGGCGATCCGCCTCTCCGGGTTCGGAGAAGCCCACATTCATGAACGATACCAAGGGAATATCAAGGCCATCCAGCCAAATCATGGGTACGTCACTATCATTCCCATGATCGTGCCATGCCCAATTGGGGGTAATGACGAAATCCCCACGCTCCATGAAGGTGCGTTCGCCATTGACCGCCGTGAACGCACCGGAGCCTTCCAAAACAAAGCGCAAGGCCGATTGGGTATGCCTGTGGGCGGGCGCCACATCGCCGGGCAGCACAAGCTGGATAGCCGCATAAAGGGTTGGCGTGATGCGCGATTCACCCGGCCATGCGGGGTTTTCCAGAATCAAGGCACGACGCTCGGCTTCCTTGGCGGTGATCAGCTCTCCCGCCTCCATCAATGTGCGGCGGATATCGGCATAGGCCCATGAAGCCGCCATCTGGTCCCGGCGCGGAGCCCGCGGCACCAGATCGTGCAGCACCGTCCACAAGGCCGACATATTGCGGTCTTTCAGCCGGTGATAAAATGCCGACCGCGCCGCTTCCAGATCATTGCCCGCATCCGATATCGTCATCACCTATGCTCCCCATGACCCTATTCAAACGACATTTTGCGCCTTAAAGCCGCTTAGGCCGCATCCGGGACATCCGGTAAGGTCAGCCCCAATTCATCCACAAGCTCTTGGGCGCGTGAAAGATAATCTGCACGCATATCTTCATTGGTGCGCAGCTTGATGCCCCATTTGCGGAACATTTCGTTGTTTTTCGATTTTGACCGTCCGAAAAAGCCCGGAAGAATAGGGAAATAGTCGTTAATTGCCTGCTGGATAGCGGCTTTTCCTTCCGGTGTGCGGATCATTTCCGATGTGAATTCCTTACCAAAATCCGCATGGAATTTTTCCTCCGGCATGGTGGCACGGGCCAGATTGCGCAAAGGATGGAAGGTGCAATGCAACAAATCTTCCACCTGTAAAATCTCTGCCAGATCCGCAAGCAGCTTGATGACACAGAATTCTGCCCAGGATTTCAGCGGATACTCAAAGATCGACAAAGGCTTTTTGTCTCCACCGGGAAGCAGGTCTTTCTCGGCAATGCCAAGGCGCAGCCCCAATTCCTTGAACCGCACATGATGGCCATATTCTTCCATGGCCACGCGGCAAGTCAGCCATTTGGCATAGGGCGTGGGGGCAAGGCTGATGGCCGGCTCATCAAATACCTGTGCGCCATAAAGCTCGTTGATGGCATGGCTGCGCACCAGTTTTTTAATGGCGGTCTTATATTCTTCGGGTTGGGCGTCAAAATCTTCAATGGTTTTAACTGCGGTCATTTCGGTTGTGCTCATGGCACCCTCCTTATGCAAGGGGATCGATATTGAAAGCCTCTAGGTCGGATTGCAGATCCACATAATGGTCGTTGAACAGACTTTGCGTGGCGTGAGCCAAAGACGGTTCATCCCAACCCGTGCCCTCGGCAATGGCATGGGCTATGGGACGCGGCTGGCTCATCAAAAACACATCGCGCCCCCGTACACCGATCAATTGACCGGTAACGTTCTGCCCCAATTCGGATGCCAGCCAGGCGGCGGCCACCGCCACCGGTTTTGCCGGCAATTTCAACGCGCGGGCTTTATAGTCTTTCAGCAAATCAGTTGCGGGCGGCAGACTTTCGGTAACGCGGGTGGCGGCAAAGGGCATGATGGCATTGGCGGTGATGCCCGCCCGCGCCAGTTCCAGCGCCCAAACGCGGCTAAGGCCCAACAGCCCGGCCTTCGCCCCGGCATAAGACGATACGCCGTAATTTCCGTAAAACCCTGCCGACGAAACCATCGACAAAATGCGCCCGCCCGTGCGCCCTTCCTTGGCTTGCGCCCGCATCAAAGGGGTGGCTGCATTGGCCAGATACCATGCCGACGATAAATTATTGCGGATCACGGCATCGAAATCTGCCGGATCACCTTTCCACACCATGGCATCACGCAGGATCGCGGCATTGTTCACCAAAATATCGACACCGCCGAACTGCTCTTTCGCCAGCGCCACAGCGTCGGCTGCCGCATCAGGGCTTGCCATATCCTGTTCAAAGGCCACGGCCGCAGGGCCGATCTTTTCCGCAAGCGCCTGAGCCACCCCCGGTTCATGGGCCTTTCCATCAATAGAGGCCCCATTATCGGCAAGCACCAATTTCGCCCCAAGCGATGCAAAACGTTCGGCCACCGCACGCCCTATGCCGCGCCCGGCCCCGGTGATAATGGCGACTTTGCCCGCTAAAAGCAGGTCGGTCATGGCTTTGGCTCCTGTTGTTGGTCGGCGCTGGTGTAAAAAGCGTCTGCATGAATATCGGACGGGGCAATCCCCAAGGATGGCAACAGGCGTTCAGCCGCCTCCACCATGGGCGGCGGCCCCGCCAGATAGGCGGCAAAGCCTTCCAAAGTCGGAAAATCCTGCGCCACAGCATCGGTCACCATGCCGGTGCGATAGGGCGTGTCTCCCGATGGTTCGGAAAGAACCGGCGTATAATGAAACTGGTCGTTCCGGGCACAAAGCGCTTCGAAATGATCGCCGAGATACAAATCCCGCGCATCACGCACCCCGAAATAGACATGCACCGGATCAGCCCAGCCCAATGCGGCGGCGCGATCAACGATGGATTGAACCGGCGACAAACCAGACCCGCCAGCGATAGCCAAAATCGGCCCTTTCCGCCCTTCCCGCAGATAAGCCGTTCCACCCGGCCCCTTCACCCGCACAGGATCGCCCGGTTTCAAGTGATTGGCCAGATAGGTGCTGGCCCGTCCACCCGGTATCACACGCACATAAAAAACCAGATGTTCCGCATCGGGTTGATTGGCCATGGACCAGCTTCTGGCTGGCAGGCCGGGCAAGGCCACATCCGCAAACTGGCCAGCCGTAAAACGGAAAGGTGCGCCGGGCGGAATTGCCAGTTCCAAAGCCAGAATATCATGGGTCAACGGTTTGATGGAGACCACATGGCAAGCCATATCCCGCGAAGGATGCACCACCTGATCATCTTCTTGCGCCAATTCAATGGCGCAATCGCTCCACGGTACGGCGCGGCACGCCAGAATAAAGCCGCGGTCTTTTTCCGCATCGGTCAGCGCAAATTCGGAATAGGGCGACATTTCCACCTCGCCCGAAAGCAAGCGGCATTTGCAGGTGCCGCAATTCCCCGCACGACAACTATGGGGAAAAGGACCGCCCTGAGCCAAGGCGGCATCAAGAATGGTGCGCCCCATCTCCACCGACAAAGCCGTATCATCACCTTTGATTGAAACCCGATAGGTCATCCAACGCCCCATTCTTCTTTCGCCCCGATAACCGCCCGCCAACAGAAGGTCCAAGACCATCCTGTGCGGTACGGGACAAAACCTGCGATTAGATTGTCACCTACCCTGACAATCGTCAAGTAATTGTATGGCTTCCAAACAAATTTAATTCAAACATCCTTCGCAAGTATTAAAAATAATCCTTCATATTCATGATCTTATCGAAAACCTCTGCACCAACCCTCCCTCCAGTTCACAAATATGTGACTCCATCCACTTTCTCCCCAATGCCAGCGTGACCGCATTAAGATATCAATGTCTTATCCGCGCACCTCACCCCATGATTATGGCCACGCGTCTTTGTGCTTTTCCTGTAATCAGGAATTTTCTTGGCCTTTCTTAATTGTAAGGTATAATGACAAAAATCGCCTTCTTGTTTTCGCTATATTTCCAAGGACAGGCACCAAAAGACCCCTTTGAAAGAGAGCCGTCATGACATCAATCGAAGCCTCCAATCTTCCCCTTGCCTTCCCGGCAACAGGCATTGACGACCGTTTTTCCGGGATCACGCCGGGCAAAGGCCAAATCGCGATCCGGTGTCTGTCCCGCGCCATGGACGGGATGCAAAAACAGGCTTTGGTTTGGGACAGTCTGTCAAAGACGGTATGGAGCCTTGCCTGCGATGAAGGGCCTTATCTCAATGGAACGGATCTGGCTCCCTTTCCGCTGGCCCATTTCAACACAGGGCTGACATTCTCGCTTTATTGCGAAATCGAGGCATTGGCTGCAGCCCGCGGCGTGAAGCTTGGTGAATTCACCCTCACCCTTGATACATTTTATTCGATGGAAGGCTCGGCACTGAAAGGCACCATGACCGGTGGTGCCTTATCGCCCGTCGTCGACATCTCCGCAAAAACGGATCTGGACCGGCCAGCCCTGATGGATCTGGTGGTGGCCGCCATCGCAGGATCTCCCGCTTTTGCCCTGATGCGCGATGTCTTCACATCGGAATTTACCCTGAAGCATAATGGGAAAACACTGCCCCTGAACCGCGTGAAAGCGGTGGACGGGGACAGCCTTGCACGCCCCGGCGACAGTTTCGACCGTATCCAGCGTGATATGTCGGTGACAGCCGCAGAAGACATCATCACCAAGCTGGACAGCGCCCAATCCGTGTTCGGCGTAGAGGGCGGGGCAGGCTCCAGCCTTCAGTCCGAACAAAAACGGCAATTACATATTCGCGGAATAGCCCATCGCCGCGAAGACGGCTTGCTGGAAAACAAAGTGCAATTGTTCAAGCCCATTGGCAGCGTGTTCCGCTTTTTGGGAGACAGCGCCCCCGGCTTGGGTGGCACAGGGCGCGCCCCTTCGGGCCTTGCATATCTGTCCGCAGGTCTGGCCTTTTGCTATATGACGCAAATCGGGCGCTTCGCCCATATCATGAAGCAGAATCTGGATCATTATAGTCTTGTGCAGGATACCGCTTTCAGCCTGCCCGGCGCATCCTCTGGCTCCATGACACCAGCCAGCGCGGAAACCGTGCGCACCCATGTGCATATCGATTCCAGTGAACCCGATGATGCCATCCAGAATCTTGTGGATATGGGCGAGCAAACCTGCTTCTTGCATGCGGCCTGCCGCACCGCGCTCAAGGCAAAAATCCGGATCAATGAACCGGCCTGAGCTGTTCATTCACCCCCTGTGAACCAGCCCGCACAGCCGTGGGATTTGGCGTGCCTTAGCCGAGGAATTTTTCCAACAGGCTCCGCAAGCGCTCGAATTCGCTGGCCGTCAAACGCCGGGACACATCGGCCTCATGGGCGCGAATGGCGGGGATCAGGCGATCCACAAAGGCTTTGCCTGACTCCGACAATTCCAAAGAATAGGCGCGCCGATCTCCTTCCCGGCGATGGCGCGTTACAATCTGGCGCTTCAAAAGCCCCTCGATGGTTTGGCCCAATGTGGCCCGCTCCACCTCGACGGCGCGGGCAAGGCCCGATTGGCTAATGCCGGGATTGTCGCGGATCAGGATCAGCAAGCCGGCTTGCCCCGGCGTCACCTCAAAGCTCGCCAAAGACTCGCGGAAATGCTGGAACAACCGCACTTGCGCCAACCGCAGTCGAAAACCAAACAGGTCATCCAGGCTGGAAAAATCAACCTTTTGCGTTTTTGTGCGACGTTTCTTGGCCTGCAAATTAGCCTCCTTCGCCTGTGGATTGGCCGAAACTGTCATCACCCCTATCTCCCCTTTGGCAAGCCTTTCCGCTCCACCGTGCTTTGGACTTGTGACATCGCCGCCAAGCCCATATCGTAATTGTAAGGCAACAAGACAGAGAAGCCCATGACCGTGCCCCCGTCCGCATTTCAGGACCCGTTCTTGCTCGACCGCCTGCCTGCGCCATCATTGCAGCCTGATCTGCTCTATACCCTGCCAGAACTGTGCTTTCCAGCCCGATTGAACGCTGCTCAATTTTTAGTTGAGCGTGCGATGAAAAAGGCGGGCGCGCAGGCTATCTATTTCGGCGGCCCGATTCGGTGGACGGCGACCGAACTTGCCGATCAGGCCATGCGTTTCGCCCGGCTTTTAACAACCGATTATGGGCTTGTGCCGGGCAATCGCGTTTTGATCCGCGCCCCCAACAGCCCACTCCTCATAGTGGCCTTGCTGGGAACGATGCTTGCCGGCGGTGTGGCCCTTCCCAGTGCGCCGGCCCTTGGCCATGAAGAATTGTCCCATATCTTGAAAACCGCGCGCCCCAATGTCGCATTTTGTACGCCGGACAGAGCAGATGCCCTTGCGCGTGCCGCCACCCTTACAGGCCACAGCCCTGCCCTGTGCCAAGCCGATGACAGCCTTTTGCACAGGCTTTCCCGATGCGGACCACAGGACCAGACGGTTCTGTGTTCGGCCGATGATCCGGCGTTGATCCTGTTTACCAGCGGCACCACCGGACGGGCAAAAGCGGTCGTCCATTCCCACAAAGCCCTGTGCGCGGTTACCGGTAGCTTCGGGGCGCATATTTATGGCGCACAGCCCGACGATCTGGTGATTGGCAGCCCATCTCTCGCCTTTGCTTATGGCCTTGGACTGTTATTTGCCTGCCCATTGGCCGCAGGGGCCAGCATCGCCCTTCAGGAAGAAAACCATCCCGATGCGCTTTTGGACCAGATGGCGCAGCTTGACCCAAGCATATTGGTAACCGTTCCCACCGCCTACCGCCGGATGCTGGCTTTGGGCCGGGACATTCCCTTGGGCCGCCTGCGCCGCTGCTTTTCCGCGGGGGAACCTTTATCGCCGGATCTGGCACAAGAATGGATGGCCCGCACCGGGCTTGCCATCATTGATGTTTTGGGGTCCACCGAAATGCTAGGGCCTTATATCACCACCGGAGAAGGCACTTATGCACCGGGCAGCATCGGGCGGGCGGTGCCGGGATATATGCTTAAAATCATTGACGACACGGGCGCCCAACTGGCACCGGGCGAAACCGGACGACTTTTGGTGCGCGGCCCGACAGGGGCCTGTTATCTCGATCCGGAAAATCAGGCGCAGGCTGTGCAGGATGGCTGGACGCTTAGCGGTGATCTGTGCCGCATGAATGCGGCGGGGGATGTCTGGTTCAAGGGCCGCTATGATGATCTGATTCTATCATCGGGCTATACCCTTTCCGCCATCGAGGTAGAGCAGGTTCTCGCCACCCACCCACAGGTGGGAGATTGCGCCGTCATCGGCCTGCCCGATCCCGACCGCGGCCAGATCATTGCCGCCGTCATCGAGGTGCAACGCCCTCTTGATGCCGAAGAACAAACCACCCTCGGCGAGGCCCTGATCGCCCATATCAAGCAGCGCATCGCCCCTTATAAAGCGCCGCGCCGCCTTGTTTTTGTCAAAGCCTTGCCCCGCACCGCATCGGGCAAGATCCGAAGGGCGGCGCTGCGATCAATGTTCGGTCAGGACATTCAATAACGCCGGAGTGCCCGCCGCCACCTGAGCCAATGCCCGCTCCAAAGCCTTGGGAAGCTCCAAAGGATCGCTGACCTCTTCCCCATAGCCACCGCAAGCGCGGACAATATCGTGAAAGGCAGGAGACGGGTCCAACGCCGTCATGGGCATCTGATTGGCCCGCATGGCATGGCCTGTGGGATAAACCGAAGCCGTGGCAGTTTTCACTGCATTCCAGCGGCGATTGTTGAACACGATGGTCAGGGTGGCAATCTTATGCGCTGCCGCCGCCTGATGACAGGCCACCGGATTGGCGAACATATAGCTGCCATCCCCCAGGGTGCAGACCACCAAACGGTCCGGCTGCGCCAGCTTTACCCCCATCGAGGCAGGCAGCCCCCAGCCCAGACCGCCCGCATTGCTGGGGCCGAAAAAAGTGCCGGGCGTGGAGAACTGCATCACCGGACGGATACAGCCGATTTCATTGACGATGATGGCATCCGGCCCCTTCACCCGATCCAAACAGGCACTGACCCAAGCCGGAGACATGGTGGCGGGTGCTTGATCGCCCCCCAAAAGTGCCGTGCGGCGTTTTGCGCGGGCGGCTTCATGGGCCTTAGTAAGGGCAGAGCGGCGGGCCGCCACCTCTGATTTCCGTGTGGCCGTTGCCCGTTCAAAGGCTTTTTGCAGCGCCGGCAAAGCCTGCGAGGGACGGCATTTGATGGTAATATCCGCAGGAAAACCGCGAATGGGAATATCGGCAGCCAAGGGATCGGCACCCATCTGGATCACCGGAGCATGCTGCGGCCAATCATGGCGAGCCGGAAGCCAGGGGGCTGGCGTCTCCAGCACCAGAATGGCATCCACATCGGCAAAATCAGGCCCGAAATCAAAACCCGCCTGCATCGGATGCTCGGACGGCAGGTTAAGATAATTGGCGCGATATTCGATCACCGGAATGGCAGCCGCTTCGGCAAAGTCGGCCAAAGCCTTTACCGCTGCCGGCTCCCGTCCGGAACGGCTGGTGACAATCAATGGTCGTTTCGCATCCGAAAGGATTGCTGCAACTTCTTCAATCGCCGCCTGATCCACACCCGTTTCCCGCGCCGGAGCGATGCGGGTTTTCCCGGTGGTTTGCAAGCCGTTCAAAGGAGCGCCCAATGTTTCGCGCGGCATCCCCAGATAGATCGGCCCGCCCGGATCACCTTGCGCCAGGGCCATCGCCCGATCCACCACCGTTTCGATCTGGCAGCCGGTGCGCAACTCATAATCCCAGACCACCGCTTCGCGCAGCATGCCCGCCTGATCGAACATTTCCTGCCCCCAATGGATCGACACATCGCGGCTGGAGGCATCGCCGCTTTCGGTGATAGGGGTGCGGCCTGCGCCAAAAAAGATCGGCACATTTTCGCGCTTGGCATTCAGCAAGGCACAAAGGCTATTGGCCAGCCCCACCGTCACATGCACCATGGCGGCCTGCATCCGTCCGCTGCCCAGATAATAGCCATGGGCCATAGACACCGCTGCATTTTCATGGGGCACGATGATCGGTGTGGGCAATGCCAGACCCGATTGCGATACACGGGCATAAGCTTCAATGATGGCGGGAAAATCCGTGCCAGCATTGGCAAACAGATAATCAATCCCCCGCGCCTTCATCAGCCCCAACATCGCTTCCGCGACGGTTTGTGCAGCCAGTGTCATCGGTTTCTGGTCATTGCCATTGCGCATTATTGTCCCCTGTTGCAAAAAGAGACTGTATGGTGACCTAACAATAAGATCGTCGCAAGGACTTTTTGTCGCAGAAGGGAACGCGCCTTCTTTTATTGGAAAAGGGCGTTCAGATAGCTGGCAATACGAATCCCCCCCATAGACAACCGTTTTTTCACATGGGGCACATTTTCATAACGATAGGTCCAGCTCAAATCTCCCGATTCGGGGTAGATCCGGTCCCGCAAAGCCGCACTTTCCACCATCCATATGTCGGGATCGGCGTTGGACCATTGGGCCACCTGTTCGGGGGTAATTTTGGAATCCAGCCACGCCGACAATTCGGAATAAGACAGCTTTTCAAAATCGATAAGGCCACTGTCCCACACAGAATGCAGATTGCTGTCTTTGCCAAACCATTTCAGCTTCACATCATTGCCGCCGCGATCCGTGCCATTGCCCACATGCAAAGGCTGATGCAAATCGCCAATGATGTGCACGATAAACCGCAAGGCCAATTGCCGATCGGCCAAAGGCGCACTTTCATCGGTTACAGTGCGGGAAAACTGCTCCAAAGCGGTGATGGCATCCCCCCGATCCGGAGCCCCGACAGCTTCGTAACTTTTACCGTGCGGGACAGTCACATAATGCCAAGGGTTGGCGGTTTTCTGCCAGAAAGGATCGGGATTGGAGCGCATATCATCGGGCCAGGTGGCGGCTTCCGCCAATGTTTCCGGCCCCAAAAGATCGCGGACGGCCGCCTGCGCCTTTTCATTAAGATGGTTTTCGGCAATGGCTCCGGTGGTCCGATGACCGATCGGCCCCCAGCCATAGGCCGGCCCAGCCATAGCCACACAAACCGTCAACACAGACAACAAGCGCATCGTGATCTCCCTTTATAAAACCCTGTCTTCATTGATAATGCAGTTCCAAAGGAAGGCAAAGCCCGATGGAGCGGCAAGAATATCGGCACGCATCAAAACCAAAGCCGTGCCAGTCTTTTTCTCCGAAGAAAAAATGTCTTTTTCACTTAGGATGCAAAGATTGGAAAAGCCCACACTCATAAATCCACTCAAAAACCAATGCGCCAAGGGCATCCGGGGATAGACTATGAAAATTGTCGTGCTTGATTTTGAAACCGCCGATACGGGAGCAGACAGCGCCTGTGCGCTTGGTGTCGTGCAGATTGAAAATGGTCGAATCTGCGAGGAAAAAGCCTATTTGATCCGCCCACCAAGACAGACCTTTCACTTCACACATATCCACGGCCTCACATGGCAGCATGTGTGCGACGCCCCCACATTCAAAGAGCTTTTACCCACGATCACCGGGCATTTTACGGGGGCCGATTTTATTGCTGCACATAATGCCGCCTTCGACAGAAAAGTGCTTTTGACCTGTATGGGGAAGGCCGGACACACGCCCCCATCCCTTGGCGCATTATGCACAGTGCAACTGGCCCGGCAGGCATGGGGCATCTATCCCACAACACTTCCCGCCGTATGTTCACATTTCAATATTGCGCTTCAACATCATGATGCCTTGTCCGACGCCCGTGCCTGCGCCCGGATCATCACCAAAGCCATTGAGGAAGATTTCCCCATAGAACGGGCAAGGCTTAACCCGCCCTCTTACCGGGTTCCGGTGGCCACCCGATGATCCTGTCAGGGCGTCCTCATCCGATCCGGTCGCAAGATTTCAGGCTATGTCGAACGAGCGAGCCCAAAGCATGCCAGGATGCGCGCGGCATCGCCCATTGTGCGGATCCGGTTCAACAAGACGTCCGCCGCGCGCCATGCTGGAACACTCTGTTCTGCTGAGTATCGTCTGTGTATCGTCGTTCTGGTGCGTATCGTCACTCGACACACAATGTGGCTTCAAGCCGCACCGGCATGGAAACGTTGAAGCGGTTCGGTGATAGGCGCATCACCGATTGATGGATTTCCTCAAACTGCTCGGGCGTACCGTCACCGGAAATATGTACGGAATAGCGCAATGTGTCGAAGCCGGGCTTAACGAGAGGGTCGAGGCCAAAAAATCCGCGCAGGTCCAACTCGCCTTCGGTTTTGATCTCAAGTTTGGTGAGCGTAATGCCGCGTGCAGCGGCACCAGCCACATATCCGACAGTCATGCAGCCATTGAGTGCCGTCATGAGCATTTCCATAGGGTTTAATCCGGTGTCATCCCCCAGAAGCTCTTGCGGCTCATCGACAACCGCCATCCCTTTGCGGTCGTGGGAGACACCACCCAGCCGCATTGTGGTTGGGCGTGACTCGGACCGGCATTTTCCACACCAAGTTGTGCGTACGCCAAAAAGGGCCGCCCCCTTCTCCGGCGCGGCGGCAATTTCCGAGGCAAGGTTCTGCATGGCTTGGGTATCGATGCCGTTCATGATGTGGCTCATCTGCTTGATCTCCGCAATAAGGGTTGATGCGCTGTCCGGAACATATTGACTGACCAGTAAGTAAGTGGTGATAATGTGACCCATTAAAATGAATGTCAACATCTGACTGATCGATCAGTCAGTTTTATTGATTTCCGAGCATAGGGAGAGTCACAATGACGGTGGGCGTAACGGCACAAAAGATCATGGTGCTTGCCGAAAGTTATATCTGCGAGCGTGGCTTCAATGCCTTTAGCTTTCGTCATCTGGCGGAGGCCGTTGGTGTCAGAACCGCGGGGGTGCATTACCACTTTCGAACGAAGGAGGAGCTGGGAGCGGCCGTTGCGCGAGACTATCGCGAACGCTTTCTGGAAGACTTACCGGACCCGGCAGATCCTTCGATTGAACCGGGGCAGATGATCGCCGATTATGTTTCAGCCTTCCGCGACACACTGGAAAAGAAGAACCGCGTCTGTCTGTTTGGAATGCTGGCGGCAGAGAGTGAATCGCTCCCGCCGGAGGTTGTGAACGAAACCCGGCGCTTCTTTGAACTGAATGTCGCATGGTTGGAAAAAGTTTATGCGCGTCTGAAAGAGCGCTCCGGCACGCCGTGCAACCCGCGTGCAGAAGCACTGTCCCTGATTGCGCGAGTTGAGGGGTTGATGATCGTCGCCCGTGCGATGAATGACACCAGCCTGTTTGACCAGGTGTTTTCCTCGGCTAATGGCAACGGCCTTTTATGTGCGAAAAACCCTGCCGACCAAACGCCCACTTAACGCCTGAAGCGAAACAGCCTGCGCTTACGGGGGGCCTCGAACAAATCCCGGGGGCGTTCAGGATCGAGAATTTCCCTTTCCGAAAGCCAATTTTCCGCCATATTCAAATCCGGCAAACGGTAATCTCTCAAGGTGCGGCCCTCGTTCCGTATCGTCTCGATGGTGCCGATCAACGATCCGCAGCCTTTGAGCGTCGCCCCGATCTGCTCAATATGGCAGCCCAGATGCTCGGCCAGCAGATCATTGCGGATATGGGCAATGGCCTTGCATAGTCCGGCCGTGGCGGCGGGCGTTTTTGCATGGTCCGCATCAAGGGCCAGATCACATTCCGTATCCAGCCCCAAAGAACGGTTGTTCATATTCGATGACCCCACGCGTAAAATTCGGTCATCAACAATCATGATCTTGGCATGAATATATATGGGGTGTCCGCCCTCGCTCAGCGCATGAAACAGACGAAACCGCCGGTATTTGTCATGGCGGCGCAAGATGGAAACAAGCCGGGCGCGGGCTGTATCCATCACTTTAGATTCCAGCCAGCCTTCCGATGTTTCCGGCATAACCACCACGATTTCCGGACCATCCGGCTCCGATAAGCGCCGGGCGATGGCTTTTGCAATTTTGTATGAGGTAAAATACTGGCTTTCCGCATAAATAAAATGCTGCGCATTGGCGATCAGATCCACATAAAGCGCCTCGATCTCGAAAATCCCCGCCTGATCGGGCATCCTTGCTTGCGTACGTGCGATGGCAATTGCCACCTTCTGAAAGGACGCATCCAGACCCATCGGCCAGCAAGACACCCCGGATGTCACCGGGGCAAGCGCTTTGCCGCCAGCTTTTTCCCAGCGCATCCGGCAAAAATCGTCCAGAGCCCGCGCAACCGGCCCTTCCAGGGCTGTTGTGATATCGTGCCATGGTCCGGCATCCATATTATCGGGTTGCAAACGGCGCGGCGCTTCATCGGCATGCTGGCGGCTATCCCAGCGACCATTGGTGATATCAATGCCGCCGCAAAATGCCATCTCCCCATCTATGCTCAGGATTTTCTGGTGCTGCGCAGCTCCCGCCGGATGATTGCCATCCAGCATCCAGTGCAGACGCGGATGCCGCCACCATCGGAAAGCCTCAAACAAAGTGGTGCCCCGAAACAGAGAGGTCAGCGCCCCCATATCCCAGCGCAGCACGTGGATATGAAGCTCTGGGCGACGCTGCACCAGCCAATGAAGATAGGCCCCCACCGCCAATGGGCCGTCATCGTCTTGTTCATGGTCATAAAGATGCACTCGCGCATCGAAATCCCAACCCAGCAGCATGATGCGCTTTCGGGCGTTCATCATGGCGCGGCGCGCGGCGCGAAAATAATCCTCCGCATCGATGATCACCGCCGCACGATCCGCCGTTTCAATACGCCAGCAATTGCGGTCCGAAATCAGGGTTGGCGAAGGCATCAGCATCTCCCAATGACTACACCTCCATCAACGCCTGACAAGGCAAAATGGCCCGGAAAAATCCGGGATCAAATTTCCACTTGCGCCAACAGCCGCAAGAAATTGCCACCCATCACCTTGGCCACATCTAACCGGGGCACCCCCCTTGCCAACAAGGCCGCCGGAAGCACATCCCAATCGGCGTAATTATCGAAAACCGGTTTATAAGTAGCGTCCATATCTGTCCCGATCATCACATGATCTGCGCCGACCACTTCGATCATCGCCAAAATAGCATCGATATAATCCGACAGATTTTGCTGCCCCAGGCCCCAAGGAGCCACACCGATAGCGCCACCATGTTGGGCCACCAAGCGGGCATGGTCTGACGTGATCATGCGCGGGTGACGGACGTTTTCGGTTTGCAAAGACGTATGGGACAACATCACCGGGCGGGAAGAAACCTCGAGACAATCACGGCTTGTGGCTTCGCTGGCATGGGCAAGGTCGATCAAAATACCCGCTTCATTCATCGCCTTGACCGCAATACGCCCCAAATCAGTCAGGCCGTTATGAACCGGCGTCTCGGTCTGGTTATCACCAAGTTGATTGACGTGATAATGCACAAGACCAATGGTTCTCACCCTATCCTTGGCGGCAGCGAAAACCCGTTCGGGGGCATCTTCGATAAAGTCCCCTCCTTCCACACCGAACAGACAAACGGATTTCTCTCCCCGATGCGCCGCTTCCACGCCCTGCGCTGTGCGTTCGCATGACAAAAGCCCGCGTTCGCAGATGGCGTGCAAAATACCGATCTGGCGACGATATTCACCATAGGCTTCGCCGGGTCTGAAATCACGCGCGGCCCGAATGCCTTGCGGTCCCACGGACAACAAGGGCAAGTCGGCCACACAACTAAACACCGCTGCGGTAACATTCCCCGTTTTAATATCATCGACCACGCCGGAAACATTGGCCGGACCGAGCACTTTCACTGCCGGATTTTGCGCATCAATACCGTCGAGAAAGAACCGCCCCGGATGGGCATGCGTATCGATACTGGGATGGTTTTTCAGGAAACGACGGCCTTCGGCACGCTGTTCCGCGCTCATGATTTTTGAAAAGTCTTCCCGCGCTCTGGCAGAAAATACATCCTGCGCCTGATCTTGGGCCGGAACTTGGGCCTGATTTTGGATATGGGCTTGGGCCCATCGCGCTCCCAGAGCCCCCATCAACCCTGCCGAGGCCAGCACGCCCATACCGCCCAGCATATGGCGACGATTCACTAAATACCGGCTCATTTCACATCCTTTCCCTCACGCGCGACATCATCACCAGCATAAGCCCAACATTCGATTTCCAGCGCCCCGCCCAAAGCCAGACCGGATGTCCCGAAGGCACTGCGTGCCGGCAGACGGTCCGGCTTGAAATACGTGACATAAACCGAATTGAAAGCCGCCCATTGGCCCATATCTGCCAACATAACGGTGCACTTGAATAGATCGTCATAGGAAAGCCCGTGCCGCTTGAGCGTCGCTCCCATATTCTCCATGGCCTGCCGGGCTTGGGCCGATATACCGCCGGGAACCAATGTGAGCGCACCCGGCTTCGCACCGATTTGGCCAGAAAGATAAAGAATATCTCCAACCCGGACCGCCTCGGAAAACGGCAAGCCATCAGGATGGGCGAAATAGGTCGGCCCCGCCAAAGCAGATGGCGTAAAAAACGGCAAAAAAGCAGCCCCGCCGAAAACGAGAAAGGCCACAGCGATACCAGCCGAACGCAAACGGTAAAACACAGATCTCTCAGCGGTCATCATCGGTCTCCTTTGAGGAATAACAAGACGGCACGGCGGGTCTGGTTTGAGAGAGAGCCGCCGTCACCAATTGGGCCGCCACCTTGGGTTCAAGCGGTAGATCCAACACCAGCCCGCGATAAAAAACCGGACCCATCAACAGATCGAGCGCCAATTCCACATCAAGATCCTGAGCAAGTTCACCGCGCGCAACGGCCGCTTCCAGCATAGTACGCAGAGCCGACCCCCTGCGGCTACGCACCAAGCGCTGCAAAGCCTTGAAATCGGGGTGCTGATGCATGGCCCCGACAATCGCTATTGTTGCCCGGCGCATTTTGGGATCTTGCAAAAACCTTATAGCGGCTTCCAAAATCAGGGTGATTTGTGTGTGAATATCGCCGTGCATATCCTTAAGCGATGGCAACTCCTGATCCATACGCCGAAACACCGCGCCCACAATATCCAGCATCAGATCGTCTTTTGATGGCCATCGCCGATAGATAGCGGGCCGCGAAGACTGTGCCCGGCGCGCCACCGCTTCCAAACTGACCCCGTCGAACCCCTGTTCGGCCAGCAGGTCCAGGGCCGCCCCCAAAAGCCTTTGATCCAATGCCAAATCGCGCGGACGGCCCGAACTGCGTTCTGCTTCAGCCCTTCCCGGCTCTGCACTCTGCGATATCGGTAATCCGCTCGTTTCTTCCGCCATTCCGGTTTTCCACACACCCTTGGTTTGGCCAGACCGACATGATCAATCGGGATGGCAATAACAATGGACGAATAAATTACATTAATGTAACGTAATTATAATGTCCATAACTGCCAGGCAATCAAGAATCTGGCATCCCGACTCTGGATCCGCGTCATTATTCGAGGGGCGCTGCACGACGTTCAGATTCGATAAGGACACCCAAAACCTTATGATTTTTTTGTGGTTTCTGCCACATCAGGGAGGGAACAGATGATGACGAAAAGAAGGAAGCATGGACGAAACGGGGCATGCTTATGGGCGATGGCGCTATCCTTGGGCAGTGCAGCAGCCACAGCGCAAGAAGCGCCTCAAACTACACAGCAGAGCGGGCGCAGCAGCGATGGGCGGGTTTTGGAAGAAATCATCGTCACCACCCGAAAGCGGGAAGAAAGCCTGCAAGACGTGCCCATGGCGATCACCGCTTTTACCGAAAAAGATCTGGAAGACGCCGGGATTGAGCGCATCGAAGATATCGCGCTCTTGACGCCGGGTTTTAACATGGCGCCCTTGTTCGGCGGCAGCGGGCAAACGCCGGTGATCCGGGGCATGATGACCACCATTGGCGAGCCGAATGTGGGGTTCTTCGTCGATGGCGTTTATCAATCCTCGCGAGCAACCATGGAAGCTCTGATCGAGAATGTGGCCCGTGTAGAAATTGCCAAAGGGCCGCAAAGCGCCCTTTACGGTCGCAACACCTTTGGCGGCGCAGTCAATTACATTACCAAAGATCCCAGCAACAATTTCGAAGGCTTTTTTGAAGGCACATTGGGCAGCGATGAGCGCCGGGATTTCAAGGGATCGATTTCCGGACCGCTGATCCGGGACAAGGTCTTTTTCAGCGCCGGAGCGGTGCATCATGAACGGGACGGGTATTTCAAAAACGATCTGACCGGATCTGGTCTGGATAGCCGCAATACCGAGGTTTATCACGGCACGTTGGAAGCCTTTCTCACCGATACATTCGGCATCACCGCCCGCATCGCCTTTGAAAACACCAATGACGGCGACGAGCCCTTGCAGTTTGTCACCAATAATGCCCAGCTTTTCAATCCGCTTCCCTTTCCCGCCCCGCCCACCAACCAGCTATTTGTAGGAAAAATGCCCGGTTTTGAAAGCGGTTTTGCCGTTACACCGGGAGAGACAGACCGGGAAAATCTGACCACATCCTTCACCATGGATTGGGACGTGGGCCCTTATACATTAACGGCAATCACCGGCTTCAACAGCCTTGATCTGCATACCGCCATTGATGACGATTATCAGGCCCGCCAGATTCATTTTGAAACCACCGATGTGGATCAAGAAGAGTTCAGCCAGGAGATCCGTTTGTCTTCCTCCGGCGACGGTCGGTTTCGCTGGATGCTTGGTGGATATTATTACCATCTGGATGCAGATACGCGCATTGATGATCGCTTTGTCGGCGATGCAGGTCCGCTGATGCTGGCTGTTTTGGGGCCATTTCAAAGCCTGATCAGCGATACTGAAGAAGAAACCGACAGCATTGCAGCCTTTGGGCAGGTGGATCTGGATATCACTTCGGCGCTCACCTTTTCCTTTGCCGGACGCTACACCCATGAAGAAAAAGACGTGACGGCGGTGGATACCGACCCCATTGCCGGGATTTCCAATCCACCATTCGTGGATTCCCTGTCTTTCGACAATTTCACGCCCCGGCTATCGCTGGACTATCACCTGACCGATGAGAACCTGTTGTATTTCAGCGCCGCCCGGGCTGTGAAGGTGGGGGGCTTCAATGTGGTAACCGCCGCCGGGCAGATCCTGCCCGAAGAACGCAGCTTCGATCCCGAACGCAGCTGGCATTATGAACTGGGCTCGAAAACCTCGTGGTTCGGTGGACGGCTAACCGCCAATCTCAACGGCTTTTTGATCAAATGGAACGACCAGATCGTCCGGGCTTTGGGGCAAACCTTTGCCGTTCTCAATATCAATGCGGGCAAAACCACGTCCAAAGGCATCGAACTGGAAGTCGCGGCCCGCCCACTACCCGGCCTCGATATCCGGGGCGGCTTTGCTTATACCGATGCGGAATATGATGATTTCGACTTCACCACCTTGTTGCTTGCGGGCATCACCGATACCCAATTGGCAGGGACACAGCTTCAATATGCCCCCAGCTATATGGCCAATGGAACGGTGCAATATCGGCGGCCTTTGATGGGCGAAATCGACATCATGGGGCGTGCGGACATTGCCTATCAGTCCAAGCAAAATGCGGTACAGACTGGCGACGCCTTCACCGCCGACGCCATCCTTCTCAATCTGCGCGCCGGATTTGAAATGGGGCAGCATGCGCTCATATTCTGGGTGGACAATCTGACAGACGAAGAGTCGGCGGCCAATGGTGTGTTCATTACCAATCCGGGACGTCGCTTCGATTTCGCCGCCGGAGCCGCAGGGCTGGGCCCGGCCACCGGCTTTGAAGCCTTTGGCGGGCTTGCCTTATCGCGGGCACCACGAAGCTGGGGCGTCACCTTGCGCAGCCGGTTCTAAACAGGATTCTGTCGCCAGATGGATACAGACAAGCGCTGCTGTCGCACCCGCGATGGCAGCGCCCCCAAAAATCCCGGCCATATATCGGAAAAATCCGGGGCTTTGGTTATTTAAAGAGCAGCATACGGCCATAATGGGCGCTGAAAAGTCCGAAGGCCGCCACCCATAAAAGGCCAGATACCCACAGCAAAGCGCTATAGGATGTGGGCGCGAGCGATGCCCCCACCCGCGCCGCCGCCGCTGCTGCAATCAAGATATAAAGTATGGTCGTCCAGCGGTCGGCTGTCAGTTTCCGCCCGGTATGGCCCAAAGTGGCCCGGGTCATCACCGCCAATGTCATGGAGCCAACGGCTCCGGCGGTCAGGGCATGAAGGCCAGCCATCGACGGCAGGATTTGCGGCAGAAAAACGCTCAATCCCAAAAGACACAGCCCCAAGGGGAGCCAGAAAAAACCCAGATGCAGGCTCCAGATCAACGGCTCTGATAAGGTTAGATGGCCCTGCCACCGGCCAAGGCGCAAAAAGCTCACCCCCCCTGCAATCAGCAAACATATGCCCGCGATCTGGCTATCGGGCAGGGATACCCACGCAATAAGGGCAACAAGCATAAAAAAAAGGCTGGCCTTATCAAAGCGGCCAAGGCTTGCGGGCAATCGCTTTTCGCCACGTTTTGACAGCCAGTTCCGGGTAAAACTGGGAATGATGCGCCCACCCACCAAGCCGATAAGAAACAGAATCGTGGCAATGCCAAGCCGTTCACCCATACGCCCGGTCACAGCCAGGCCCATCAGGTCGAGATGGGTCAAAAGATTGGCAATAAACAAAGCGGCCAGCGCGACCGGCATGGGGAGATTGCGCCAATTCCGCCCCGCCAGAATTTCACGCAACACAACAGCAATCAGCAGCAACAAGAAAGACAGATCCAGCACCGCCACGAGCGCAGGACTAAGAAAAGCCGACATCCCCATGGCGAGCCGCCCCAAAAGCCATGTGCCGAACAAAACCATCAAAGACACGCCCTGCAACGGCATGCGGCCCGTCCAGTTGGGGATGGCTGTCAGCAAAAATCCGGCAATCACGGCACCGGTAAATCCGAAAATCATTTCATGGGCATGCCATGCCAACGGATTGGCCCCCAAAGACAAAGAAACCGCCCCTTGCACCACCATGAGCCAAAGAAACAAAGACAATAACGACCAAAGGCCCGCGCCAAAAAAGAACGGACGAAAGCCCTGCTGAAACAGCAACGGGCCATCAAAAGGCCGATAACGGGGAATGCCTGCGGGCTTTACAGTCTCTGCGGTTCCAGCCATTTCCAACGATCCCTTCCCGACGGACGCCTTCTGACCATCCCTTGATTGCCCATAGCCCACTCTAATTCACTTTAATATGTATTGTAAATACCTATTATGAAGCAAAGGAATGGAACGACTAGGCATATCGTACCATTGGCGGGCTTTTGCCCATGCCTGAGGACACGGTGCCCGCTATAAAAAGATCAGCCAGATTGTCCTTATGCATCGGCAGCCATCTTATTGATCTTCTTTCACCCGGTCGATGCGGTGATGCAGGGTGGCAAGGCGGGCGATGGCGCTGTGAAGGGCCTGTTCTGCCTTTTCCCGGGCTGTTTCATCCGGTGTAGTGATCAGCACAGTTTCCAGCAAAGTGCAGAACTTCTCCAGAGCCCCTTGTGTTTTTAAAAGCGGGGCGGGATCGTCACCAGTGCGCACATCTTCCTCGAAATCGACGCCACAAGCAGCGATTTCGGCTTCATGCTGTGCGATGGCAGCCTCCAGCTCTGGCAGCGTTTCAATCTTTGAAGATGACCCCGAATCCTTGTGGGCGCCTCTTTCATTTTGGTGCCATGCTGCACGTCGCCATGTGCGCAACAAGGCCGCATGGTGCAGTTCTTCCTTGGCCAGCATTTCCGCCTGTTTGGCAATCTCAGCATCGGGCGTCGATGCCGCGAGATATGTATAAAAGGCAAAGGCGCGCTCTTCATTCTCGACGGCGATGGCAAAGGCGCGGTAGGGCGTAAGCAGCGCACTGCCCGCCGCGCCTTCCCAGTTTTTCGCCAGTTCTTTGGGCAGGTGCCAATGGATCTCATGATCGCCCGAAGGCACGTCACCGAAAGCCTGCGCCCATTCCGCCACCGCGGCCACATGATGCTGTTCTTCTAAAGCCAGTTTATCGAAAGCCGCGGCTGTCTCGTGCTCATGGCGCTGGCGCATTTCTGTTGCAAGCCACTGATAGCGGCGCACGGATTCATGCTCGATCCGGGTGGCGATGGCAATCAATTCTGCCATTGTGCCGGGGGTCATCTGCGGGTCTTGGCTCAACAAAGACATGAGACCATTTCCTCTGTGTGATCTGAGGTTGCATTAAAACACAATATAATCCTAGATTATAATTTCTCACATGTTATCTGTAATTTGATCCAAAGCAAAAGGTGGCACGATCCCGACCCTATAGTCAGACCTCTGCACAGATCAGTTTAAGGAGTTCTCAACGTGCGTTTACGGCGCTTAACTCTCTGGATGTGTGGCCGTTTTTCCATAATGACGGCGTTGTCTCTCCTCTTGTCCGTGCTTTTCGCCCCGCCTGTCTTGGCGCAACAAAGCGCGCAATTGGGCCGGTTTCTGGATCAAGTACAAGCGGCAGATATCGTGCCCGGTGCCAATCATTTCGGTGCGTTGCTGGAGATCGCCCCGATTGCACCGGCTCTTAAGGGCGAAGAAATTATCGGTTATGTTTATCTGACCTCAGACATCGTGAATACCGCGGGCTATTCCGGCAAACCCATCCACACACTGGTCGGCCTTGATGTAGATGGCACCATCATTGGCCTGAAACTGGTAGAGCATCACGAACCCATCGTTCTGATCGGCATCCCGCAAGCGCGTATTGACGCTTCAGTGATGGATCTGATCGGCTTCAACCCCATGCAGGCCGCCAAAAATGGCGAAGCCCCGCCACAGGTGGACATCGTTTCCGGTGCCACCGTCACGGTGCTGGTGATCGGCGACAGCATCCTGCGTTCGGCGGGCCGTGTGGCGCATCTGTTAAGTGGCGGCACGATAGAAACAGCCGGCCCCACCCGCATGGTCGATCCCCAAGGCGGCGCAGTGAGCAACTGGGAAACATTGCTGGGCAATGGAGCGGTGCGGCGCCTGCATATAACGGTGGGCGATGTGAATGAGGCCTTCGCCCTGTCCGGCGATCCAAAAGCCATGAAACGCCCCGAGCCGGGTGCCCCCGATGACGGATTTGTCGATCTTTATGTGGCGCTGGTATCGCACCCTGCCATTGGCCGCACCCTGTTAGGCGATACCGGGTTCGAACGGTTGCAAAGCCAGCTGGGCACCGATCAGGCCGCCATCTTGATCATGGGCGACGGGCGGTATTCGTTCAAAGGCTCAGGCTATGTGCGCGGCGGCATTTTTGACCGGATCGAGCTGACCCAAGGGGCCGAAACCATCCGTTTCCGTGACAAACAGCATGAGCGCATCGCCGATCTGGCGGCAGCCGATGCGCCGTCTTTCAAGGAAATAGCCTTGTTCCGCATCCCCACCGGGGTGCAGTTCCAGCCAGCCGAAACCTTCAGTTTACAGCTTTTGGTGCAGCGGGCCATCGGCGCTCTGGACAAGGCCTTTACCAGCTTCGCCCTCGATTACCGCCTGCCCGCCCTCTATTCCAAGGCAGTGCCCCCCGCACCAAAGACCCCTGCGGTTGTGAAGGCGGCCCCCAGTGCAGATACAAAAAACCCGGAAGAGGCCATATCCGCGCCGGCCATGACAGACATCGCCAATTTCGGGAATGGGCCGAACGCACCGCTCTGGCAACGGATCTGGCGCAGCAAGATCGCCTCGATCTCTGTGCTGGTCATAATGCTGGGCGTGCTGACAGGGATTTTCTTCTTTCAGGATATTTTGGTGAAGCGGGAGAAATTGTTCAATCGCATACGCCTTGCTTATCTTCTGGTGACGCTGTTCTGGCTGGGCTGGGTTGCCCATGCGCAACTCTCGGTGGTTAATGTGCTGGCCTTTGCCAATGCTCTGCGCACCGATTTCCAATGGTCCTATTTTCTGATCGATCCCTTGATCTTCATTTTGTGGTTTTCAGTGGCGGCCGCCTTGCTGTTTTGGGGGCGCGGCCCTTTTTGCGGCTGGCTATGCCCCTTCGGGGCCTTACAGGAACTGACCAACAAAGCCGCCCGCTTGTTGCACGTCCCGCAGATCACGGTGCCATGGGGCCTGCATGAACGGCTCTGGCCTTTGAAATATGTCATTTTCCTTGTGCTGTTCGGTGTGTCGCTCACCTCTTTGGGACTGGCGGAAAAGCTGGCCGAAGTGGAGCCGTTCAAGACCGCGATCATCCTGCATTTCCTGCGCGATTGGTGGTTTGTCCTGTTTGCGGTGGCCTTGCTTGTAGCGGGCCTGTTCATCGAACGTTTCTTCTGCCGCTATTTGTGCCCATTGGGGGCCGCACTGGCCATTCCGGGGCGCTTGCGGATGTTTGATTGGCTCAAACGCTATCGGGAATGCGGCAATCCGTGCATGCGCTGTGCCGTTGAATGTCCGGTAGGCGCAATCCATCCCGAAGGCCACATCAATCCCAATGAATGTATCTCCTGCCTGCACTGTCAGGTGCTTTATCACCACGATCACAAATGCCCGGTGATGATCCAAAAGCGCCTGAAGCGCGAAAAGCGGGCAGCAATGGCGTCCCCCAGCATGAACCCTTCCTCACCGGTCGGCACCAAAGGCGGTGTCGCGCCACGCAATGCCTCATCACAGGGAGAAAAGGCATGACAGACATGAAAGACAAAAGCGGACCAAGCCGCCGCGATATCCTCGGCGGCACCGCTTCGGTGGCGACCATTGCCGGGCTTGCGGGAGCGGGCGGCTTCACAGGTGGCGCTGCTCTGTCACCACGATCAAGCCAGGCCGCCACGGCCAAAGAGCATGTGGGGCCGGGCGATCTGGACGAATATTATGTGTTCTTCTCCAGCGGACAAGCAGGGGAATTGCGTATTGTCGGCCTTCCGTCCATGCGTGAACTGATGCGTATTCCGGTGTTCAACCGCTGTAGTGCCACCGGCTGGGGTTCCACCAATGAAAGCCGCAAAATTCTTACCGAAGGCTTGCTGCCGGAAACCCGCAGCTTTCTAGACAGCCGCGGCGGGGTCTATCTGAATGGCGATCTGCATCATCCGCATATGTCCTTCACCGAAGGCACCTATGATGGTCGCTATGTGTTCATGAACGACAAGGCCAATTCCCGCGTCGCCCGCGTTCGTTGTGATGTGATGAAATGCGACAAGATCATCGAGATCCCGAATATGGAAGCAGTGCACGGCCTGCGGGTCCAGAAATACCCAAAAACCGGCTATGTCTTCGCCAATGGGGAAGACCGCTTGCCGCTGCCCAATGACGGCACAATTCTGGATGAACCGGATAAATATCATGGCATTTTCACCGCCATAGACGGCGACAGCATGGAAATCGCCTGGCAGGTGATGGTGGATGGCAATCTGGATAATGTGGATGCCGATTATCAAGGCAAATACTGCTTTTCCACCTGCTATAATTCCGAAGGCGGCACCAATCTGGCCGAAATGACATCGGCAGAGCAGGATTGGGTGGTCATTTTCAATATCGCCCGCATCGAAGAAGCCGTGAAGAACGGCGATTTCACCAGACATCATGGCGTGCCGGTGATCGATGGGCGGCATGGCTCGCGCTATACACGCTATGTGCCGGTTCCCAACAGCCCGCACGGCATCAACACCGCCCCCGATGGTATTCATGTGGTTGCCAATGGCAAACTGTCCCCCACGGTAACGGTCTTTGATGTGCGCCGCTTCGACGATCTGTTCTCTGACAAGATCAAACCGCGCGATGTGGTGGTGGCAGAGCCGGAGCTTGGCCTTGGCCCGCTTCACACAGCCTTTGATGGTCGCGGCAATGCCTACACAACGCTTTTCATCGACAGCCAACTCTGTAAATGGAACATCGACAAGGCCATACGCCTGTTCAATGGCGAAGATGTGGACCCGATCGTGCAAAAACTGGATGTGCATTATCAGCCGGGCCATAACCACACCTCCATGGGGCAAACCAAAGAGGCGGACGGCAAATGGCTGATCTCGCTCAATAAATTTTCAAAGGACCGGTTCCTGAATGTGGGGCCCTTGAAACCGGAATGTGATCAGTTGATCGACATTTCCGGCGACAGCATGAAGCTGGTCCATGATGGCCCCAGCTTTGCCGAACCCCATGATGCCACCATCGTCCACCGCTCCAAGATAAACCCGGTGCATCGGTGGGACCGCGACGACCCCTTGTTCGACGATGCAAAAAAACAGGCCGAGGCCGATGGTGTCGAACTGGAATATGCGGCGGACGTCATTCGAGACGGCAATAAGGTGCGGGTCTATATGTTTTCTGTGGCCCCCGCTTTCAGTCTGGAGAAATTCACGGTCAAACAAGGCGATGAGGTGACGATCTATATTACCAATTTGGATGATGTGGAGGATCTGACCCACGGCTTCACTCTGACCAATCACGGTGTCGCCATGGAAGTGGCGCCTCAAGCCACCGCCTCCATCACCTTCATTGCCGACAGACCCGGCGTGCATTGGTATTATTGCCAATGGTTCTGCCATGCCCTGCATATGGAAATGAAAGGGCGGATGCTGGTTGAACCGCGAAATGCCTAAAGTGATCCGCCGCTTGCAATATACGCCGCCTAAAGGCCGGGGTCGTCCGGCTTTGTGGCAAGGGCTGGCCTTCGGACTGATCCTGCTTTCGGCCTTATCGGCTCGGGCTGCCGATCATGCCGTGGCCCCGGGGGCGGATTTGCAAGCGACAATCAATGCCGCAACAGCAGGCGATGTGCTGCGTCTTCGGCGTGGCACCTATCAAGGACCGGTGGTGATCGACCGGCCCCTTTCCTTGATCGGCGAGGAAGGTGCGGTGGTAAATGGCACTGGCCTTGGCAGTGTTTTCACCCTCATCGCGCCGGATGTGCGCATCGAAGGGCTGGTCATCACCGGCTCTGGCATTGATGTGCCAAAAATGGATTCCGCCGTTCTTGTAAAACAAACCGCCAAACGCGCCTTGATCCTCAATAACCGCCTTCAGAACAATCTGTTCGGGGTGTATCTGCATGGGGCCGATGGATCACAGGTGGAAAACAATATCATTCACGGGCGGCGCGATCTGCGCACGGCGGAAGCAGGCAATGGCGTCTCTATCTGGAATGCGCCAGGGGCCAAAGTGACCGGCAATGACATCCGCTATGGTCGCGATGGTATTTTCGTCAATACCAGCAAGCGTAATGTCTTTCAAAACAACCGCTTCCGGGATCTGCGCTTTGCCATCCATTATATGTACACCCATGACAGCCGGATCATCGGCAACTGGTCACAGGACAATCATGTGGCCTGGGCCTTGATGTATTCTGACAGGCTGGAGGTGCGCGACAATATCAGTCAGGGCGACCGCGATCATGGCCTCCTTCTGAACTACGTGAACAACACGAAGATCACCGGCAATCAGGTGCGCGACAGCCAAGGCAAATGCCTGTTCGTCTATAATGCCCATAAGAACCAAATTGCCGAGAATCTGTTCAAAGGCTGCCCCATCGGTATTCACTTCACTGCCGGGTCGGAACGCAATGATGTGTATGACAATGCCTTTATCGGCAATCAGACGCAGGTGAAATATGTGGGCACGCGGCGGGTGGAATGGACCTTTGAAGGGCGCGGCAATTATTGGAGCGACAATGCCGCTTTCGACCTGAATGGCGACGGCCTTGCCGACCGTCCTTACCGGCCCAACGACATCGTTGACGATATTCTATGGCGCTATCCGCAAGCCCGGCTTTTGTTGAACAGCCCCGCCATCGACGTTTTGCGCTTTGCCCAATCGAAACTGCCCGCGCTTTATCCCGGCGGAGTGATCGACACCGCCCCCCTGATGCAATCGCCCATTTCAGAAGAGGGATCATGAACACCATTGTCACTCTTGACGGCGTGACCAAGCGCTATGGAAAACTGACCGCCCTTGAAAACGCCACTTTGACACTGGGCGCCGGCGAAGCCGTGGCACTGGTGGGCCATAATGGTGCGGGCAAAACAACATTGATGAAGCTGGTGCTTGGCCTGATCCGGCCCAATGGCGGCACGGTGCGCGTTCTGGAAAAAGATCCCGCGGGCCGCAAAGGGGCACAGCTTCGCCGCCGCCTGGGATTTTTACCGGAAAGTGTGGCCTTTCACAGCGCCATGACGGGCGAGGAATTGCTGGGATTTTACGCCCGACTGAAGCGCGCTCCGCACTCGGCCAATAAAGCCTTGTTGCACCAAGTTGGATTGGCCGAGGCGACGCACCGGCGGGTCGGCACCTATTCCAAAGGCATGCGGCAAAGGCTGGCTCTTGCCCAAGCGCTGATCGGCACGCCGGACATCTTGTTGCTGGATGAACCCACATCCGGGCTTGACCCTGCCTCGCGGGCGCAAGTGTATGCCACAATCGACCGGCTGCGGGCTTCAGGGGCCACGATACTGGTTTCCACCCATGCACTGGCTGAAATCGAGCCCCATGTGGACCGCGCCATTTTGCTGCATCAAGGCCGTATCATCGCCGCGGGCGATCTGGCCAGTCTGCGTAAAAACGCAAGATTGCCAACGCGTATCCGCCTGAAGGTGGCCCCATGCAGCACCGAAAAGATCTTAACGTCCTTGCATAGCGACATATCCCTCTTGCACCGTAGCGCGGACCGGCTGGATCTGGCGGTGGCCCAGACTCATAAATTGGACCTCTTGTTGGAACTGGCCGCCCTACGCGATATGATCGAAGATCTGCATGTCGAAGAACCGGGGCTTGAAGCGCTTTACCATCATCTGATGAGCGAGGTGCCCGCATGACGCCGCTTTTGACCATCACCGGCTGGGAATTGCGTATTGGCCTGCGCAATCGCTGGGTCGTGGCCACCACGCTGGTTCTGGCCGCTTTGGCATTAAGCCTCGTTTTACTGGGCAGCGCCCCCACGGGCACGGTTGGTGCCTCCCCCATTACAGTGGTGGTTGTGAGCCTTGCCAGTCTGACCATCTTTTTGGTGCCGCTCATCGCGCTGCTTTTGTCATTCGATGCCATTGTCGGAGAAGCAGAACGCGGCACCTTGCTCTTGCTGCTGGCCTATCCGGTGGCACGCTGGCAGGTGGTGCTGGGCAAATTCCTTGGCCATGTCCTGATGCTGGCCCTTGCCACGGCGCTGGGCTATGGCGCGGCGGCGGCTGTGCTCTATGTCGGCGAAGGGGCCGATGCCGGGGCCTGGCCCGCCTTTGCGCTGTTGATCGGGACATCGGTATTGCTTGGGGCGGTGTTTGTGGCGCTGGGCAGTCTGGTAAGCATCATCGTGCGCGAACGCGCCACCGCAGCGGGCGTTGCTGTGGCGCTGTGGCTGGTGCTGGTCCTGCTTTATGATGCCGCGCTTTTGGGCCTTTTGGTGGCCGATCAAGGCCAGACTATCAGTGCCGGAAGCCTTGATCTTCTGCTTTTGATGAATCCCGCCGATATATACCGGCTGATCAACCTCACCGCCCATGAAGCAACGGCCGTGGCCTCGGCCATGAGCGCCCCCATCGAGGCAGGGCTTCCCCTTTGGAGCCTTTATGCAGCCCTGATCATGTGGATTTTGCTGCCGCTTGGGGCCGCTGTGGCGCTTTTCAAAAGGAGGCAGGCATGAGTCTTTCCCGCGCGATTTTGATGGGGTGGGGAGTGGTGGTCATGCTCGTGCTTTCTGGCTGCAACCAAAACACGGAAAACGCACCAATCCCTGCACCGCAAGAACCGGATGGCGACGCCATGGGCTATTATTGCGGGATGCTGGTGATCAACCATTCCGGCCCCAAGGGGCAAATCTTCTTGAAAGGCCGCGATGATCCGCTTTGGTTCAGTTCGGTGCGCGACACCATAACCTTCACCTTATTGCCCGAAGAATCCAAAGCAATCCGTGCCATCTATGTCAATGATATGGGGCTGGCCGCCAATTGGGACCAGCCACCACCCGGCGCATGGGTGGCGGCCATGGATGCCGTTTATGTGGTGGGCAGCGATCAAAGCGGCGGCATGGGCGGGCCGGAATTGGTGCCCTTCAGTGACAAAGCGGCCGCCGAGCAGTTTCAGGCCGCCCATAATGGCACGCTCTATAGTTTTAAAGACATTCCACAAAGCGCTGTGCTGGGGGAACCGGATATGAGCCCGGAAAAAAGGAAGCGAGGATCATGATGCCACATAACCGCATGACCAAGCCCACCAGCCCCCTTACAAGACGCCGGTTTATCGGCATTATGGGATTTTGTGCCGGGGTCACTCTGTTGCCGTTCATGGCCCATGCCAAAACCCAACGCCATCAATGGAGCGGTGTTGCTTTGGGGGCGCGCGCCTCTATGCAACTGATTCATCCTGATGCCGCCACGGCCCGGCACATCATCCATCTGGCGGTGCAGGAAATCGAACGGCTGGAAGCTGTTTTCAGCCTGTATCGCCATGAATCGGCCCTTTCAAAGCTGAACAGAGAAGGGCATTTAAGTGCCCCTCCTTTGGAACTAGTGGAGCTGTTGCAACGTGCCAAAAGCATCAGCCATGCAACGAACGGTCTGTTCGATATAACGGTGCAACCGCTTTGGCAGCGCTATCACCGCTATTATAGCGCCCATCCCGATGCCGAAACCCCACCGCCTGTGGACGATATTCTGCCGCTCATCAATTGGCGCGCCGTGCGCATTGACCCTGCCTGTATCAGCTTTGATAAACCGGGGATGGCCATCACGCTCAATGGCATCGCCCAAGGCTATATCACCGATCGCGTCGCCGATTTGCTCAAACGCAATGGCATTGACCGGGTGCTTCTGGATTTGGGTGAAACCCGTGCGATGGGCCTGCGCGAAGATGGACGGGCATGGGCCGTGGGTGTGGCCGATCCCCAAGCCCCCGCGCGTATCAGCGGCCATATCGAATGTGTGGACCGTGCTGTCGCCACATCCGGCGGATATGGCCTGATATTTGATGCCGCCAGACGGGTCAGCCATCTTTTGAACCCGCATACGGGGGCCACCCTCCCCGCCGCCCGCAGCATAACCGTGGTGGCCGATCAAGCGGCAACCGCCGATGCGTGGTCCACCGCCTTTTCACTGATGAAAAACAAAGATATTATAAAAAAAGCCGCACAAATAGATCATCTGGCGGTGTATCAAAGCGACCCCGTAGAGGGCCTCAAACACTTGGCCTAGCCCCCTACCTATCGGGCAATTATCAAATATCACAGACCGATAGCACCGATGACAGGTTCTCAACGCGGGGCAGCGGTACTGGGGCGTACCAGCATACGATAATCGAGGAGTTCCACCCGATCCGCCTGCGTCGAAACATGTTCACCGGAAGAAAGATTTTCAAAAAGCAATTCCGTGGCGCGTTTTCCCATGGCCTGTACCGGTTGGCGAATGGTGGTCAGGCGCGGCGACAACATGCGGGCAATGGGAACATCGTCAAACCCGGCGACAGAAAGATCCTCTGGCACCCGAAGACCACGCCGAAGCGCCTCCTGGATCACCCCCGCCGCCATATCATCATTGCTGGCAAAGATGGCCGTCGGGCGCGCATCGGCACGCAAAAGCGCCCGCGCCGCTTCGATACCGGATTCCAGCGTGTACCAACCCTGAGACAAAAGAGCGGGTTCAACCTCCAGACCATAGCGTTCCAGCGCCGCCCGATAGCCTTCTTCGCGCAGACGACTTGTTCCATGCCGGGGGTGGCCCTGAACGAAGCCGATGCGCCGGTGGCCAAGCTCCAATAGATATTCCGTCATATCGAATGCGGCTTGCCTGTCATTGATCGACACCCCTAACCCCTTTGTCGGGCCGGAAGGGGCCAGCCGCACATAATGGATGCCTGCATCGGACAGCGTTTCGCACAATCCGGCCACATCGCCCACAGGAGGGGTAAGAACAAGCCCATCCACACGGCTTTCCCGCACCGCATTGACCATTTCGCGCGCCAAGCTCGGTGCCGTAAAATCGCAACCATGAAGAGCAAGGAAATAGCCATCGGACCGGCACACTTCCATAATCCCTTCAATCACATCGGCAAGATAGCTGGGGCTGGGATTATCATAGGCAAGGGCAATCAAATAAGACCGCCGGCCTGCCAAGCGACGCGCCGCCGGATTGGGAAAATAATCAAGTCCCTTCGCTGCCGCGAGTACTCTTTCTCGGGTTGCAGGGCGCACATTCGGCTCATCATTAAGCACCCGCGAGACGGTCTTGATGGAAACACCAGCGCCTTTCGCCACATCTTTTATGGTGGCCTGACGACCTTCGGTCATGGTCGAAACATCCTTTCTTCGATCATGAGAAATAGATCCACAGCATCGCCACCACGGCGAGCACCCCGACACTTAGCCCGATATCCCGCTTGATATTCCCCGATAGCAGCCTGCCAGTGGCATCTTGCGAGCCGAAAACCGTAGCAAAGGTAAGTCCGGACTTACGAACGCTCTGCTCAGGGAGAAGAAGACTAACGCCAACAAGGACAGCAACACATAAAAGAAAGAGCACGATCGCCACATGCAGAAAATTGGCAGTGGCTGCCACAAGCCAGATCCCGTCAAGATGCGCCTTTGACAATTCCAATACAAGCCGTCCGACCCCTAAAACGAACCCGACGAACAATGCCCAGGCCGCCCCCCGCGCATTGGCCCGAGACCAGAGAATCCCGACAAGGAACACCGCAGCGATAGGGGGGGAAATATAAGCCTGGATGCTTTGCAGATAGGTATAGATCTGCCCGGAAATCCGGCTGATGAACGGAATCCACAGCAATCCGAGGATAACCAGAGCGCCGGTGGAAAGCCGCCCCACCAGAACCAGTTGGCTTTCTTCCGCATGGGGACGAAACCTCTTGAAAATATCCATGGTCACGATGGTCGAACAGGAATTGAACACCGACGACAAAGAACTCATCAGCGCCGCCAAAAGCCCGGCAACCACCAATCCCTTCAGGCCAACCGGCAACAATGCCGCCACAAGGGTGGGAAGGGCCGCATCGGAATTATCCAGGGTAATCGCCCCGCGTGCGGCCAACACGGCAGCGATAATGCCGGGAACCACAAACAGAAACAGCGGCAGTTGCTTCAAATAGGCTGCAAAAATAGTCCCGCGACGCGCGTCTTCAATGCCGTGGGCCGACAACACTCTTTGCACGATATACTGATCGGTACACCAATACCATACACCCAGAATCGGTGCCCCAAACAAGATGCCTGTCCAAGGAAAATCCGGATCCGATAAAGGCCGCCACAGGCTAAAGACCGTCTCACCGGCTTCCACACGCAACGCCCCCCAGCCACCAACAGCGGACAGCCCTAGCCAGGTAACGCTGACCGCACCAAAAAGCAGAACGAACATCTGGAGCACATCGGTATAAAGCACCGCCCTCAATCCACCCCAGATGGTGTAAACTCCTGTGGCGACGACCACGATCAGCGCACCCGTCCAGAAATCGATCCCCATCAGGGCCTCGAACACGATGCCGCCAGCGGCGATGGTGACCGAGATTTTGGTCAGCACATAACCGATGATCGAGATGATGGCGAGATAGAGACGCGGGCCTTCGGAATAGCGCTTTTCCAGAAATTCCGGCATGGTGAACACACCGGAGCGCAGATAGAACGGGACAAAAAGCCAGCCTAAAAGCAGCAAAATCAGGCCTGCCAAAATCTCGAACTGGGCGACAGCCACACCGCTTGCCGCACCGGTCCCCGCAAGGCCAACCAGATGTTCCGAGCCGATATTAGAGGCAAATAAGGACCCGCCGATAACAAACCACCCAACATTGCGACCAGCCAGAAAGAAATCCTTGCTATCGGCTTTTTTCTCCCGGATTCCGGCAAAAATTGCCACGCCAAACACCAGCACGAAATAGCCGGCCACCACCACCCAATCCAGAAATTCCATGTGCGCCCCCTTACAACCCTTTATAAAACAACAAAGCTCTTCTCACCCGCCATTTGAATTTATAACCAGAAGGGCTTTGCCGGCCCTCCTGTCCCAAAACGGGCAGCGCTATCTATCTTTCTTACGCCCACCATATCAGCGGCGCTTCCGGTGGCTGAGAAGCCATTGATAAAGCCCCTCGCTCTCATAGGTCCGTGTCCAGGAATTATGGTTTGCATCTGGATAAAGCGTAAAGCCCGGACGTCCGCCGCAGGCTTCGATGGCCGCCACCATATCCACCGTATTCCCGGGATCGACGATATCATCACGCGCCCCATGAAAGGCCCAAACGGGCAAGGATGCCAAAACACAATAGGTGTCTTCCACAGAACGACCAGCAATGGGGGCAATGGCCGCAAAGCGCTTTGGATCAGCGATGGCCGTACGCCATGTGCCGGTGCCTCCAAGACTGAGTCCGGTCAGATAAAGCCGGTCTTCATCCACGGGCAGCTTTTCCGCCAGCCAGTCCACAAGATCCAGTATCTGGGCACTCTTCCAACGGGCATCGGCCGCCAATTGGGGGGACACGACGATAAACGGAAAATCCGGCCGCTCTTCGACAAGTTTGGGCGGCCCTTGGACCTTCACCCTTGTAATATCCTCCCCTCGCTCTCCCGAACCATGCAGAAAAACGAGAAGGGGAAAGTTCTTGCCGCCATCCAGCGCGCCTGCAGGCACCGACACCAATATTTGGCCGATATCCCCGGCCCCATATTCATAAGCATGCTGCCCTTCGCTAAAGGAAGGGCCCGCAGCCCATGCTGCCACGGCAGAGCAAAGAGAAAATGCCATAAGCCCGGCAAACGCCATGCCTCCAATGCCAGACCGTTTCATGGCGTTACCACCTTGAATTGCGTCTCTAGAAGATCGACAGAGTTGCCGCCCACAAAGACTGTGAAGGTGCCCGGCTCCACCACCCGGCGCATGTCTTTCCCGTAGAAGGCCAAATCATCAAAATCCAGGTGGAATTGCACTTTGCGGCTCTCGCCCGGTGCCAAATGGATTCGTTCGAACCCCCGCAATTCTTTCACCGGACGGGTGACGCTGGCCACATCATCCCGCAGATAAAGCTGCACCACTTCCTCGCCGGCCCGCGCACCATTGTTGGTCACGGTAACAGTCACCTCCACAGATCCATCAGGGGCAATTGCCTGCTTGTCGAGGCTCAGCCCATCATATCCAAACGTCGTGTAACTCAGCCCGTGCCCGAAGGGGTAAAGAGGCGTCCACGGAACATCGAGATATTTCGATGTGTATTTTTCCGTCTGGCTGGGCGGGCGTCCGGTGTTCTTGTGGTTATGATAAATGGGGATCTGCCCCACATTGCGTGGAAAAGACACAGGCAAGCGCCCCGCCGGATTATAATCACCAAACAAAGTATCGGCGATGGCATGGCCGGCTTCAATACCGGGGAACCAAGCTTCCACAAGGGCAGGAATTTCCTCTGACAGCCAGGTAACAGCCAGCGGACGACCACTGAACAGCACCGCGACCACCGGCTTGCCAGAAGCATGAACCGCTTGCGCCAATTCCTTTTGAACACCGGGAAGGTCCAGAGACGTACGATTATTCGCCTCGGCGCTCATATCATGGTGTTCACCAAGGAACAGCAAAACAACATCGGCCTTACGGGCTACGTCCACCGCCTCATCAAAGCCCGACCGGTCTTCGCTATCGATCTCTGCGCCTTTGGCATATAGCACCTTTGTGTCGGAGGACACGGCAGCCCGGATACCTTCAAGCGGCGTGATCGCATCCCCTTCCTGCCCAGCGGCGGCCCATCCACCCAACATTACCCGCCGGTTGTCCGCCAGCGGCCCGATCACCGCAATCGTCCCTGTTTGCTTGCTAAGCGGCAGAACATCACCTTCGTTTTTCAGCAGGACCAAAGATTTCCGGGCCAAATCGCGCGCCGCCGCCCGGTATTCCGGCTTGAGGGTGTGCGCTTTCTCACGGGCCTTGTCGCTATAGCGGTAAGGATCGTCGAACAAGCCAAGACGAACTTTGGCGCGCAGCACCCGCCGCACCGCCTCATCCACCACCGCCTCATCCAACTTTCCAACCTCCACCGCTTTCAACATTTCTCCGGTATAAATGTTGCTCACCATGTCGATATCGACCCCGGCTTCCAGCGCCAGAATACCGGCCTCTTCCCGGTTCGCTGCCACGCCATGGGGGATCAGTTCCGCAACGCCGGTATAATCGCTGACCAAAATGCCATCGAAGCCCCATTCTTTGCGAAGCGTGCCATTGATCAGATCACCATGGGCATGCATGGGGATACCGCCGACTTCATTGAAAGCGGCCATCACCGATTGAACACCAGCATCCACCGCTGCCTGAAATGGTGGCAGATAAATCTCGTGTAAGGTGCGTTCGGAAATATCGACAGTGTTATAATCCCGCCCACCCTCGGCTCCACCATAGGCGACAAAATGCTTGGCCGTAGCGAGCATGGTATCAGGCGCGTCCAGTGCCTGCCCCTGAAAACCACGCACCCGGGCCACCGCCATTTCCGACCCCAGATAAGGACTTTCCCCTGCTCCTTCTACAATACGTCCCCAACGCGGGTCCCGCGCGATATCGACCATCGGTGCATAAGTCCAGTGCAGCCCATAGGCCGTTGCCTCCTCGGCGGCAATACGCGCGGCGCGTTCAACGGCCTCATGATCAAAGCTCGCCGCTTCGCCAAGCGGCACCGGGAAAATGGTGCGAAATCCATGGATCACGTCATGGGCGAACAGCAAGGGGATACCAAGCCGCGACTCATCAACGGCGATTTCTTGCAAACGGCGTGTATAATCCGCGCCATAAACACCAAGATAAGAGCCCACCCGTCCTGCTCTTACATCCTCTTCACCGCCCTGTTGCACTTCAGGGCCAGTATCGCCCCAACGGCCACGGGGCTGGGCCAACTGACCCAGCTTTTCTTCAAGCGTCATGCGCGCCAACAGATCTTCGACGAGGGCGGCTTCATCGGCATTGCGAGCGATCGCCTTGCTTTCGCTACCCCATGCCGGAACCGCTAAAACCGTGGTCAAAACACATAAAAGCGCAGCCTTTTTCACGGACTTGCTTTGAAAAATACTCATGAACATTTCCCCTTGATCCATCCGCCATCAAACCCGGCAAGGCACAGGCCGCGGATCAGATGTGAATTTTTCTTCATCAAGTCCCAAATCATGCCGGACCGGTAATTTTCGATCATGAGCAGGATGGGGCCTTGATCGATGCCCAGATAATCATCATCGAACCACCCCACACCGGGGACGATGTCCCCCCGTGACAGAGTTGCGCCCTCTTCCAAAAGAGCCTCATCCTTGAGTGTCGGATTAAAAGCATCCCGAAAGCCATAATCGGTGAACAGATGGTCGCCATATCGATCGACCATGGCCTTCAAGGCTGGAATCGTGATCTCCGGAGCAAAAGGAACCGAGCCGCCCGCGGCTGTGGGCACAAGTGTGCCGTCGTCGCGCACATCCCCCGGTGCATATCCCCGCGCCCAATAGGCATGGAATTGCCGCATATCACCATTGACACGGGCCTTGAAGATGCCGGGGCCATCGCTGGCGGTCAGACCCCAGATATCGGCACCATAGCCATCCCATCCCGAAGGATTGGCAATGGCATAGGCTCGCTGGCTATAGGTGGCACGACGGCTATTCTCGAAATAATCAAGGCCACGAGCGCGCATTTCCGCATCTTTGATTCCGCGAAAATCCACCCACACATGGCTGTATTGATGCCCGAACATCGGGGCGAAACTCAAATGCGCCTGATGGGGGCCGGCGTCCTTCGCGTCCAAAGACCGGTTCCAGCTTTTGTCATAGGTATCTGTCCAGACTTTCCACGCTGAAGGATCAACGGGATAAGTGGGCGATCCCATAGCAAGCAAATAGACCAGCATTCCTTCATTATAACCGCGCCAGTCTGCTTTGATGAAACCTTTCCCGGGCTCCCATCCCATGGAAATCAGCGGCGATCGCTTCTGCATCCACGTCCAGTCCACCCGTTCATAAAGCGTCTGGGCCAGATCACGGATCTCGGCTTCTTCCGCTTCATCCCCATCGAAATAAGCCTGCGCCAACAACACCCCTCCAAGCAATAAAGCGGTATCGACACTGGACAGTTCGGAATCGCGAAAACGCGTGCCGCTTTCCATATCAAGGAAGTGATAGAAAAACCCCTTATATCCGGCGACTCCGGTGGCCGATGGCCCCTGCGGTGCCTCGGTGAGAAACCGTAACGTCTCGAGCGTACGGTGTCGCGCCGCCTCACGGCCAACCCAGCCGCGTTCCGCACCAATAGGATAGGCACTCAGCGCAAAGCCGATGGCCGCCACACTGGAACTTATATTGGAGGGCCAGCGGTCCGGCGTCAGGCCGGTCTTTGCGGGCGTCGCCTCCCAAAACCAGCGAAAAGTCCTCTCCTGAACCTGATCGAGAAAGGCTTCATCTTCCGCCGACAGCTTATACATATCGGCGAAAGCGGTTTGCCAACTGCCCAACAGCATAGTCAAAATCAAAAAGGCCCCGAAGACACCCCGTATTTTTCTCCATGCCATGTCAAGCATGCTCGACAATGGGCAGCGTTTAGAACCAGACGTTCCGCAAAAATCCGACACTCCGCGCCGGGATCGTCCATAGATCCGCCTTGCACCACACGCACTCAACTGCCCAAACACACCTGACCCCTTTTCCTCATATCAATGGAAACAAGATGCCCCCGCCATGGATGGGCAGCGACGGGACATCTTGCCAGCCACTGCCCATGACGAGGCCATATTTTACAGCTTTGCCTTGATGCCGAACTGAATGGTCCGCGCAGGCCCTGCCAAGCTGAATGGCAATCCGAAATTCGGATTTTCTCCCTGGAAGGGAATGAAGCCATCCCGCCCGCCGAAATTGTTGCTGTTAAACAGATTGATGGCTTCCACAAACACGCTTAGCTTTTCCAATCCGCCGAAGAAATCGCCCTCGAAGTCCTTTTGCACACGCAAATCCACCTGCTTGAAGGCGAAGAGTCCAGGATGATCGCCGAGATTTCCGATCACCGCGCGCCGGCCAAAGCCCTGCGACAAGTCGGTCACCTGGAAGGGTTGGCCCGACCCCAACTCGGTCAGGGTAGACAGTTTCAGCCCCCAAGGAAGATCGACAATACCGTTGATGACGATACGGTGGCGCTCATCGGCGGCATTGGGCCTGAACGGAGCCGTAAAGGGATTGATCCAATCAAAATTGAAGGTATTGCCCCGTTGCTTGGCGAAACTCAGGGTGTAAGCGACATTAAAGCCCCAGCCCTCTTCTGCCGAATAGGGCTTATCCAAAGTCAGGAACAGCGCATTGAACCGGGTTTTGCGGCCATTCACACCAACGATCACATTGTTGAACGGACCGAAATCCCGTGGGGTATTGATCACGTCCAACCGCCCGTCGTCATCACGGTCGAAATTGGAACGGTTGACCGGCAAAAAGGCAATGTCGTTCTTCCCGCGAATATGGCTATATGTCGCCGAAAAATTAAACACCGTTTCAAACATTGGCACCTGCTGGCGCACACCCAGATTGAACTGGTCGGAACGCGGCGGCTTCAGGTCGTTATCGACCGCCCGCACTTCGCGGCCTGGATCATTGCCTTCCTCCACCAAAGTCAGCAAGGCTTCCCGGGTAAATCCATCAAGCCGGTCGATGGCGATGGTTTCCTGTCCGTTACGCAAAGAACCATCGCGTGAAAACAGGAAAACCCGCTGCGCGAAATTGTTGAGAATGCTTTCTTCTGCCGCCACACGGAACAGCGTACGGTCAAAGCTGCGCCCCCAACCGGCAAAGACCACCGTGCTTTCATCTCCAAACACATCATAAGACACCCCCAATCGCGGCTGAATCGCCTTCATGAAAGGGGAGCGGTTATTGCCCGTGGAAATGAAATCGTCGGCCCGGAAGTCAAAGGCATCGGGGGCCACTGAAAAACCCTGGGCCAGCGCGTCCGCCGTATCCGCGTCTCTCATCTCTTGTAAAAGCCGCATCGTCTCCGCAACATCATCAGGCGTTACGAAGTTCTTGTTGTTCATATTCCCTTCGTAATCCCAGCGGATACCGATATTGAATATCAGCTTGTCAGTGGCCTCCCAATCATCTTGGAGGAATACCCCAAACTGCGTATTTCCTACGCTGATATTGGGGTCACCAACACCAAGTCGCGCTTCTGCAGGGAAGGAAAAATCAAGGTCATCAGCAGGTTGATCGAAAAAATCGAACTGCGGATTGATGAAGGCCCCGAATTCCACATCGGCTTCGACCCGCGCCACCCGGATACCGGCCTTGACCACATGATTGCCGTGCCAGCTGATATCGCTGAAAGTCACATTGTCGCGCAAGGTAAAGGCGACGTCTTGCACCTCTTGCCGGAAAGACTGCCCGCCAAGATTGATAACATTGCGGAAATTAAGGGCGGGATCTTCCTGATTCAGGGGCGTCGGATTGAATGTCGATTTACGCCAATCAAAAGTCAATTCGTTAAGGAAGAAGTCGCCACTAAATTCATGCTTGGCACGAACGCTGGTGACCGGATTTTTTATATTATTGGCACGTTCCAAACTGTTCTGTCCGCCAAAATCGCGAATATCCGATTCACGACTGACATTAACAGCCACTTCCGCATATTGGCTTTGCGAAATATCCCAAGTCAGTTTGGCAAAACCCAAATGTTCACGGAATGGGCTGGTCCGGGTGCCTGCGAATTCCTGAGGGTCGAACCCAAGCAACGCCTGCTGTTCGGGTGTCACCACACCAGGAACCACCGTTTCGGATCGATCCTGAAAATTCCCCTCATAAGACAAAAAGAAAAACAGCTTGTCTTTGATGATCGGACCACTGACTGAAGCGCCAAACTGATTGCGGGAAAAATCCGGTTTGGGGCGATCATCACGCTTGTCGAAAAAATTCCGCTCGGTAAAATTCTTGCGGGCGAACAAACCAAAAGCTTCCGCTTCAAATTCATTGCTGCCCGATTTGGTCACTGCGGTGATCACTGAAGAAGACGCCTGCTCAAACTCGGCCTTGAAATTCTGCGTCAGAACCTTGAATTCCTGAACCGCAAGCTGGCTGAAGGGGTTGCCCCGGCTACCATCTTGCCCCGCAATACCGCCTTGCTGGACATTGCTTTTCAAGGACACCCCATCGATAAACACATTGGTTTGCCCGGCAGCCAGACTATCGCCCTGTGCATTTGCTGCTCCGCCAGAGAATTGCTGACGGAATTCATCACGCGACACGCGAACACCCGGGGCGAGACGGGCGAAATTGAGAAAATTCCGGCTGCCTTGGGGCAGCATGTCGATCTGCTCTGTGGTAACATTAGTACCGATCTCGGACGTGCGCAGCTCCATCCCCGGGCGCACCTTGCCGACCACGACGATTTCTTCAATATCGCTGGTCAACTGGTCCATATCCACCACAAGGGATTGAGCCACCTGAATGCGAACCACTTCTTCATAAACACCGTCCGGACCTGTGGCGGTAATTCTGTAGGTGCCGGGACGCAGCCCAGTCAGCGCATAGCTTCCATCCTCACGGGTTTTGACTTTCCGTGAAAACCCCGTATCCGGATTGACCGCTTCGACAACGGTGCCGGCACCGACACCCGCCACATGGCCGCGGATCGTTCCGGTCGTAACCTGAGCCATGGCCGGAACAGCCGCCAACAAGCAGGCTGTTAATGCCGTTGAATATTTCAGCGTGCGCAATGTGGATCTAAAAGACCGCGCGGAAACACATAATGTCATCTTACCTCCCCTAGCATCGAAAAATGCTGTGTATGAGCATCAGCCATTCATGGGCTTTTTGACAGCGTTGTCTTAAACAGTAAATCGTAAATGATAACGTTGTCAATGCCATTTAATTTCCAATATCGAAAGAAATGTGTATCTTCTTGCAAAGAAATTTTATTGAACCAAAACGATTATTGCCATGTAGGCAATGCCCCATCTTAGGGGAGGGAGGAAGGCAGGTACGTGCGAGCATAGATGACGGTTTATGGCAGGCGGCAAGGCCAAGCCATGGTGACAGTCATTCCGGCCATTTGATTATAGCGACAAGCGCTAGAAAGCTGAAAAAGGCTCTAGCCAACTCGTCATATCAGGCAACGATATATCCAAATCGTTTTATCTTGCTGGAGGGACATTCAACAAAGCGACGGCCTTCATAAGAACGGCCTCAAGGCGTCACCATTGCGCTATGGGGGGCGTGGGGTGGGATTTTCCCGCGCATTGTGAATGCTTTGCTCCCGCATGGGTTTGGAGCGCACGATCAAGAACAAATTGCGACGAACCAACAATCTGAATTCGGCTCGCCGCTCTCTTTTCTTGACAAATTGGCTCGACCGCGTCCAAAAGCGGCCGCCCCGTTATTATCCTCTGGCTGGTCTTCTAGACCTTCAGCACACCACGCTCCACCTGATCCCGTTCGATGCTTTCGAACAGGGCTTTGAAATTGCCTTCCCCGAAGCCTTCCTTGTAATCCCCTTTGCGCTGGATGAATTCAAAGAAAACAGGCCCGATCCGTGGTTCTGCGAAGATTTGCAACAGCAAACGCGGTTCACCGCCTTCGGTTGTCCCGTCAAGCAAAATGCCGCGCTTTTGAAGCTCCTCCACAGGCTCGCCATGTCCCGGCAAGCGCTCGTCCAGCATTTTGTAATAAGTGTCCGGCGGTGCGGTCATGAAGGGCACACCCTTCTCTTTCAAACGGTCCCAGCACGCAACAAGATCATCGCAAATAAGTGCGATATGCTGGATACCCTCGCCATTATAGGCGCGCAGGAATTCTTCGATCTGCCCCTTGCCGCCCTCGCCTTCTTCATTAAGCGGAATACGGATCTTGCCGTCCGGTGCCGTCAGCGCCTTAGAAGTAAGGCCCGTATATTCGCCTTTAATGTCGAAGAAGCGGATTTCCTGAAAATTGAAAAGCTTTTCATAATAATCGGCCCAATAGGCCATGCGGCCGCCATAAACATTGTGGGTCAGGTGATCGATAAGCTGGAAGCCACAGCCTTCGGGATAGCGGTCAACGCCGGGCAGATAGTTGAAATCGATATCGTAAATATTGAGATCGTCTTCCTCTTCGCCATAGCGGTCGATCAGATAGATGATCGAACTGCCAATGCCGCGAATACCGGGAATACGCAGCTCCATTGGGCCGGTCTCGACATGAACCGGCTCGGCGCCTTGATCGAGCAAATGCCGATAGGCCGCCCGCGCATCCCGCACCCGGAAGCCCATGCCGCACGCGCTCGGCCCATGTTCGCGGGCAAAATACCAAGCGGCAGATTTCGGCTCGTAATTGGTGATCAGATTAATGCCGCCCTGACGCCAAAGTTCCACATCTTTCGAGCGGTGGCGGGCGATCTTGACGAACCCCATGGTTTCAAAAACCGGTTCCAGCATACCCTTTTCCGGCGCAGAAAACTCGATGAATTCGAAACCATCAAGACCAGCGGGGTTTTCAAACAAATCAGCCATTTGGAGCTCCACGATTAAGATATTCAGATGTCGCCGCGGGTTCTACCGCTCTCTTTTGGTCGAAACCATCGGGTGGCAGAAAAAATATGCCGCACATCACGCATTGAAGACCACGAGCTTGTGTCCTTGTCACATGGGATACCACCCTGTCCAAAGAAAATCGACATATCCAGACAGACGGACCAAAACCCGATGCCCCCCCCGTCACGCACGGGGACCATTCATTAAATGAATTGGTCGTTTTGAACGATATTTGCAAGCATCATGGGGAAACCAGCCCTCACCCCGAAACCGGATTAATACAGAAAAACGCGATAACGGCCTTAGCTTCACTGCAGCCCAAGCAGAGGCGCAACCTGATCCGGAATCGTGCCAAGCTGAACGCCGACTGTAAGAAAAGCCAAACCCGCCAGTTCGATATGAATTCCGCCTATCACAGCGTCTTCAAGCTTCTGGACAAGCTTCTGGTCATCATTTCTGCGCACGTCCTTTTCCTCTTTCAGGCCGGTCTGCAGCTCGTTTCTTATCTCTTTAATGTCGGTACGTTGCTGCACTTGTAGGTCAGCAAGAGTTCTCTCTAGGCTCAGGACTCATTGATCACAACCAGTAGCACATGGTTGCGGCGATGGAGATTGCGGACATGAATGTGTGTGCGCACCGGTCATAGCGGGTTGCGACGCGTCGCCAGTCCTTGATCCTGCCGAAGACATTCTCGATCTTGTGGCGCTGCTTGTAGAGCTGCGCATCATAGGGATGCTGGACCTTGCGGTTCGAGCGAGGCGGGATGCATGGGGTGATGCCCTGGTCGATCAGCGCCTCACGAAACCAGTCGCTGTCGTAGCCCTTGTCGGCGAGCAGTTCCTTGGCCCTGGGAAGGCTGGGAAACAACAGAAGAGCACCCTTGTGGTCGCTCATCTGGCCTTCGGTGAGCAGCATCATGATCGGCCGCCCCTCGCCATCGCGGACGGCGTGGAGCTTGGAGTTCAGCCCGCCCTTGGTGCGCCCGATACGTCGGGGAAGAGCCCCCCTTTTAACAGGCTGGCAGCGGTCCGGTGGGCCTTGAGGTGCGTGGCATCGATCATGATCCGGTCGGGCTCACCGGCCTTGCCTGCCAACTCGGCGAAGATGCGGTTGAACACCCCAAGACGGCTCCAGCGAATGAACCGATTGTAGATCGTCTTGTGCGGCCCATAGCCCTTCGGGGCATCGCGCCACATAAGGCCATGCTTGATGACATAGACGATACCCGAGACAACCCGCCGGTCGTCGACCCTCGGAATGCCATGCGACAGCGGGAAAAACGGCTCAATCCTGCGCATCTGCGCCTTACTGAGCAAAAATGGTACATCCATCGACAGCGCCTCCTTGACGCTGTCATTGAATCAACCGCTCATGCCGAGCGCAAGCAATTTAATAGGTCCTGAGCCTAGATAAACGACCCGCTCTTCAAGGGATGCGCCCTTTATACGCGTTCCTAAAGTTGGAATAGGCAATGTATAGCCAAAGGCAATACCATCCGCGTCTAAGTGGTGTACCGTTCTGCCCCGAAAAAACGGTACCAACTTGGCGAACCACGCCATGAAGGTCTTCCATAGACCAGGCCTGGCGAAAAGATTTACGCGCGTCTTGTGCAATCCAATAGCCACGCTCCCAATGCCGGCGATTTGCAAGATGGCACCGGAAAGTCTAAGACGCTCGACAGGATCGACTGACAGCAACAAAGGAAGCCCATAATACGGTAGGAAAATAAAAGCCATGAGGCCGAAAAGCGTGAACCACACCGGCACCCCATGGGCGGCCCAACGTCGCAGCGCCTGCCAGCGGAATTTCACGCCTTTCCCTGAAACTCATCCCTGCCCCCCCCTGATTGCCTGATTTATTTTAATTATAATTGATCTAAGGGAGAGAGGCCACTCCCGGGCCTTGGCCTATATGCGCGGATCTCGACAGCCTTTATGGTCAAGGTTTTTATCCGTGCGGCACACGGGTTTATTGCCGTTTGTTTTGTGATTCTCGTGCTTCCGTAATGCTTCCGAGGGAGGACGAAAGGCTCAGGCGGTTATTGCCGAGTTTTGCTTTTATATTTTGGACAGCAAAAAGCCGCTGAGTCATTGACTTAGCGGCTTTGCTTTGATTGGTTGCGGGGATAGGATTTGAACCTATGACCTTCAGGTTATGAGATAGCATCAGGGCCTTGCGCTGTGTTTCCGCCAATGGCGCTTTGTCTCTATAAGTCACTGATATTACAGGCATTCATTAATCATTCATCTACGCCTCATTACTCCCTGATCTCACGCATTTCGCTACCGCGTGCTTCCGTATTGCTTCCGTGGGAAAGGGAACAGGTGACTATCAAACTGACCAAACGCATCGTCGATGCCGCCACAATTCATGACAAGGATTATTTGTTGTGGGATGCCGAGGTGAAAGGCTTTGGCCTACGTGTTTATGCCTCCGGCATTAAGAGCTACATCATCCAATATCGCAATGCCGCCAAACGCACCCGCAAGCTCACCCTTGGCCAACATGGCGTCTTGACCCCCGATGAAGCGCGCAAACTGGCCCGCGACAAGCTGATGAGCGTCACCCATGGCGATGACCCGTCCGCCGAACGCCAAGACTTTGTGCAATCCCCTACCGTTGCCGATCTATGCGACCGCTTCATGGACACCCATGTGGAACGCCACTGCAAGCCATCAACCATCAAGGAATATCGCCGCAATATCGAGCTATTCATCAAGCCTGCCATCGGGCGCATGAAGGCCATTGAGGTGGTCCGCAAGCATATCTCCACCCTTCATGCCCAACATAACGCCATCCCCTATCAGGCCAACCGCACCCTTGGGGTTTTGTCTGCCCTGTTCAACAAGGCGGAAGAATGGGGCTTGCGGCCCGATGGCAGCAATCCCTGCCGCCATGTGAAGAAATATCCTGAAGAAAAGAAGGAACGCTATTTAACCCGCGATGAGATTGCCGCCCTTCTGGCCACGCTGGACGAACGGCAGGCGGCAGGGCTGGAAAATATGTTCTTCGTCGCTGGCATCAAACTGTTACTGTTCACCGGCGCGCGCTTGGGAGAAATCCAGACAGCCAAATGGGACTATGTGCGCGGCAATATGATGGAACTGCCGGACAGCAAGACCGGCAAGAAGCGCATCTATCTTGGAACCGCAGCCCTTGAGGTTCTGGCGCGCCTCCCCAGGCTTGAAGGCAATCCCCACATCATTGCGGGCGCAAAGGCTGGCGGTTACTTGACCGACTTTCAAAAGCCTTGGCGGCGGGTCCGCAAAGCGGCTGGTCTTGACGATGTGCGCATCCATGACCTGCGACACACCTTTGCCTCTTATGCCGCCTCAAGCGGCGAAAGCCTGCACATGACCGGCAAGCTCTTGGGCCACTCTCAGGCGCAAACCACCATGCGCTATGCCCATCTAGCCGATGCTCCCATGTTGGAAGCCGCCGAACGGGTGAGCCAAGCCCTTGCAGGCATGACCAATCAACCCGAACAGATGAAACCGAAGACAAACGGCTCAAAACAGCATCCGCTTCGGTATCGCCCAGTCACCTGAACCGAAAAAACCGAAGCCTTCTCACTCCTATACCGAAGTTCACTCATCCTTATACCGAAGGCCCAGACCGGATTTACTGGTACAGCCTTCGAAGAATACCGAAGCGAGACTATAATGCCTTATGATTTTAGCCTTGGAAGACGACTAACCCCTGAACAGCGCATGGATGCATGGTTACGTGGCGCGCTCAAGTCACACGCACATTATCAATTGGTCCGCGAACCCATTCGGAAACAGTATTTGCGACTTAGGAAAGCCAAAATCTATGAATCTGGTCGATGGTGGCGAACCATTATGCAAGCAAAAGCGCAGAACCATATCCAGTTCAACCAAGATACGGGAAAGTTTACCAACACATTTCCAGTTTCAGATCGCAAACACGCAGACAAATATCAGGAAATGGATGAGCGCCTAAAAAAACGCATCCTGAACTATGTTCATTCAGGGGAGCTTATAGCACTCGGCTTTGTCAAACCACGACGCCCGGAAGATTACCCCGTTGAAGTTCCCGCGGATTATTGGCGGGGCAATCACAGCTTTTCTAACGATGATGTTCACCTCGGCAGCCTTAAAATGGAAACTGTAAAGCTCATTCCGCGACCTTGGATCAAAACGCAATTCCCAGAAAAAATAGAGCATAGTGAGATTGTCGCCGCCGATCATAGACTGAAAAAAACAAGGCGATCTGGACCAGACAGCAAAATGGCCTTGATCGTTGCGGCCTATAAAACCCTCGTGCAGCAAGGGACGTTTACGCCATCCGATGGCAACAGTCTTATTGCTTACCATGTCCGGGAGTACATTCTGGACAACAACCCGGATATCCCCCGAGAAGGCCGCAACGGCCTGTCTGACGAAACCATCCGGCGAACGATACAAAAACTCAATTCCACAAATCATAATTAGTGGATTTGTGACCCTGTTTTGAGGTCCGGGATAAGGGCAATTCCATAAGCACCACAGCGCAATCAAGCGTTGGGAAAGCCAATATGGAGTCACTTTATGCCGGACCAATCTATTGCCGCAGCACGCCGCGATTATCTCTATCAACTGATCAACGAATATGAGGCCGCCGATTATATCCGCCATTCGGTGCGCGCCTTGCGCAATTGGCGGGTGCGCGGTGGCGGGCCGCGATTTGTCAAAATCTCTGGCCGTTCCATCCGCTATCGCCGCCTTGATCTGGATCAGTGGATCGAAAGCAAGCTGGTCGCCTCTACCTCGGAGGTGGCCAATGACAACTGATCGCTTTCAGACCGTGAGCCAATTTGTGCAACCGCTCTTGTTCAGCCTCATCTCCCGCCTGTTGCCCAGCGGACGGCGCGAAGGCCGCTATTGGGTGGCTCTCAACCCAACACGGGCCGACCGCAAGCGAGGGAGCTTCAAGGTCAATCTTATGACCGGCGCTTGGCGTGACTATGCCACCGGCGACGGCGGCGGCGATGTGATCAGCTTATACGCCTATGTATACGGCCTTAAGCAAAGCCAAGCCTTAGGGCTCATCGAGCAGCAAGCGGGGATCAGCAATGACCGTTAAGTTACATAAGGCTCCTTATAGCTTACCTAAGGCTCATCCGCGTTTGGGGACGCCCTCTTACCTATACGTATATAAGGACAGCGAGGGCCAACCTTATGGTTACATATACCGGTTCGATCTGGCCGATGGCGGCAAGAGCTTTCAGCCTTATGATCCGGTAACGGACCAATGGCAAATGCCGCCCCGCCGCTTGCCTTATCAGGCAGACCGCATTCATGGCAGCGCCGATGATCTTTTGATTGTCACCGAAGGCGAAAAGGCCGCCGACGCCCTTTTGGGGCTGGGCTTGGTTGCCACCACCAGCATGGGCGGCAGCAATGCCGCTCATAAAACCGATTGGTCGCTATTGGCGGGCCGTTCCGTCGTGATCTGGCCAGACCATGACCAAGCGGGCATGGCCTATGCCCAGTCTGTGGCGGCAAAGCTTTTGGAACAGGGTGCGCGGGTATCCTTGATCACACCCTCCCTTGAAGGCATCAAGGCCGCCTTGGACACCATAGGCGCTTCCATGGCGTTCAAAGCTGGGCTTCCAGCCAAATGGGATGCAGCGGATGCTGTGGCCGATGGCTGGACAGCGGCATATGTGCGCGCCCTGGCCCGCCATGCCGCACCCTATGAGCTTCCCCATAAGGCAAGCGCTGCCAATGATGACTGGCCGCAACCGGATCGCCACTTTCTCGACCCGGCGCTTCCGGCCCCAGCCTTCCCGCTCGATAGCCTGCCCCCGGCATTGGCGCATTGGGTGGAGGCCACCAGCGAGGCCACCTCGGCCCCAATGGATTATGTGGCCGCTTCTTTGTTCGCCGTATCCGCAAGCCTGATTGGCAACAGCCGCACCATCTTTGCCTTTGGTCAATGGACCCAATCACCGATCCTGTGGTTTGCGCTGGTAGGCGCACCCTCGGCAGGTAAAAGCCCGGCCATGCGCCCGATCATGCAAACCGTGAAGGCCATCGAGGCCGAATATGGCGACGCCTTACAACAAGATTTGCGCGATTATGAAACCACCAAGCAAGAAGCCTTCCTCAAACATGAGGCTTGGGCAAAAGCCTGCAAGGACGCTGTGGCAAAGGGCCAGCCTGCCCCCCGCCTGCCTGAAGATGCCATGGAGCCCCAAGCCCCCGAACACAAGCGGCTGATGGTAACGGATGCCACCATCGAAGCCCTATGCCGGGCGCTTCCGGCCAATCCGCGCGGGCTTCTTATCTATCGTGATGAACTGGCGGGCTGGTTATCCAACTTCGACCGCTATAACGGCACACGCGGCGGCGACCGCGCCTTCTGGCTGGAAGCGTATGAAGGCGGCACCTATAGCATCGACCGGGTGAAGAACGGCGAGAAACCCATTTTCATTCCTTATCTTGGCACCTCTATCCTTGGCGGTATCCAGCCCGACCGTCTGAAGAAACTTCTCTTGAGCGGTGATGATGATGGCCTGAACGCCCGCTTTCTGTATGTCTGCCCCGATCCCGTTAAGCGTCGGGTGCCGAAGGGGAAGCCCTGCCATGAGATATTGGAAACGGCCTTAAGGCGGCTTGAGGGCCTTAAGATGGGCATCGACGATCAAGGCAAGCCCGCTCCCATCACCTTAAAGATGGCACAAGAGGCGCAGGCGATCTTCAATCCATGGTGGGAAGCGGTGGCGGATCGTGCCCCCATGGGCCGCCTTGCGGGCTGGTGGGGCAAGATCGAGGGACGCGCCTTAAGGCTGGCGCTGACCTTAAGCATGCTGGATTGGGCTGCCGATCCCCTTAAGGGGCCGGCGGAACCCACAGAAATCAGCGCCTCGGCCATGCAACGCGCCTTAAGGCTTTTGGAAGACTATTTCTGGCCCATGGCGCAACGGGCCTTTGGCGAGGCGGACGGGCAAAGCATTGATCCCATCGCCTTAAGGATCGCCCGCCATATCGAGGCGGAAAAGCCCAAAAGCCTTAGCGTGCGCGATTTGCGGCGGACCTTTCTTAAGAACGAAACTGCAAAAGCCGTGATGGATGCCTGCCTGACCTTAAGCGGCTATCACTGGCTGAAACCGGCCTTTGCCCGCCAAGGCGAAACAGCGGGCCGGGAAAGCAAGCGCTTCCTTGTCAATCCGGCCTTAAGACCATGAACAGCCCCGGTGCCAATAGCGCCAATAGCGCCATTAGAACCTAAACGGTGATGCTATTGGCACTATTGGCACTATTGGCATCAATCAATATCGAGCGATGGCAGATTGCCCACGATCCGCATGGTTTCCAGCGAAACGGTGATAACCCTTTGAAACAGTAACAGCGGATATTTGGGATCACCGACAGTTTCATTGGCATAGTCGTTGGCATCGTTGACGATACCGCTGGCCTTATCTGTTTTGACCACTTGGCGGTCCATCACCCATTCCAGCGCGGGCTTGCCGTTCACCACATAGTCATAGGCTTCCAGCGGGATGTTCTGCATGGTGATGTTTTCATTATAGATAACGGTGGTCTTGTCCTTATCTTTCCCCTTGCCACCAAATTTCATCTTTTTAACGCGGTAGAACTTCACCGGATCAGCGTCTGCCTCGGGGATCAGGCGGTGATCGCCTTCCTTGAAGGTGACCATATATGGTTCAACAGTCTCGAAATTCGCATGCAGATCACCCAGCGCGCGGCCCGCATCGCGGAAGGCGACGAAATCGGCAAAGGTTTTCACCGCCGGAATGCGAGGCAACGCCTTGGCGAGATTGTTCTTGAACCGTTCCCGATAGTCGGGCGAATGCAGCAAGCCATAGATATAATAGAACAGATCTTCCTTGCTGATCTTTTCACCGGGATAGGCAGCATTGAAATGCGCCAGCCCCTCATCGGTAATGGCATCACGGCGGGTTAGAGACGTGTCTTCGCCTTCCAGCGTGTACTGGCGATCATCCGGTTGTTTTTCCTCATACAGGTAGAGCGGAAAACACTGGCCGTTAAACATCGCCTGAATATCAGGCAACGTGTTTGACATGAGGGCTGAGAACCCTTTCCCACCAATACCGCAGACCTGGATCACGAGGTTTTCCGCCGCCGCATTCGGGAAGATGCGCGGCATTTGGCCCCGCCGATCATTGAACAGAGCTGAATAGAATGCCCATGAGCGTTCAAAGGGACGATAGAGAGATTGCACCACGCCCCCGCTTTCACTTGTTGCGCGGACAGCTCGCTTCACTCCATTGAAAAGGTGGTCGCTCCAAGAAATACGCTTGGCGTCATAATTGGCAGCTTTTTTTATATCGTCGATGGATCGCCCACCAAGCTTATCGACAGCTTCATTGTAAGCCTCCATCATTCGACTCATATTGACCTTAAGCTTCATAGACGAAAAATTGTAAGCCCATGCATCTCGCTGAGTTTTGAGACCATTAGAGAAGTCTTTAAAGATAAGCGGCTCACCCCTGTAGCGTTTGGCACCCATAAGCATGAAGCGGTCAAAGCTGCGATCCACCTGATCAAGCCAGTCATTATTCTCGTCCGGCGTGATCCGCTTCCAGCCCTTGACCGCTGTGATGCCATCAATGGAACGAAAATCCCGGATGATCGCCAGCTTCTGGTTCCGATCCAAATAATCGCCAATATCATGGAAATGGATGCGGCCATGCTCGCTTGCGTCAGGGTTTTTGACGAAGACGTAGATCGCAACTGGCGTGCGAGTACCTTCGCCGAAAACGTTCCCTTTCTCCTTGCGGCGTTGCTCGCCAGCAGTGCGGGCATTGCCCCTCAAATGGAACACATAAAGATCGCTGAATTCTTCGGCGAGGCATTTGCGCAAACCGTCTGTGGCATTACCATCGACCCAGCCTGCATTGGTAACATAGGCCATAACACCGGCCTTGCCGATGCGGTCACTGGCCCAGCGGATGGCCCGGATGTAGCTGTCATAAAGCGCGTTCTTAAGCGTCGCCGTTGAATGCTTAGCGTAGGTATTGCGAATTTTTGCATCCAAACCCGGGTATGCAATATTCGCCGCATTATCATTCGCACTGCCCTGCCCCGCCGAATAAGGTGGATTCCCGATGATCACCCGAATATCCAGCGCTTTTTGCTTGGTCCGGCGTTCGGAATTATCGGGCAGCAGATTGGCGATCATGTCGCGCTCCTGCTCGTACATCTGGAAAGTATCGGTTAGCAGAATGCCGGTATAAGGATGATAGGGCGTATCCTCACGCAATTCGCCCTGAACCAGCTCGTGATAAACGGTTTCGATATTGATGGCCGCTATATAATAAGCCAGCAGAACAATCTCGTTGGCGTGAATCTCGTTCTTGTATTTGTGCTCCAATTCCTCGGGTGCAATCAGGCCCGATTGCAAAAGCCGGGTGATAAAAGTGCCAGTGCCGGTGAAGGGATCAAGAATATGAACGCCCTTGGACCCTAAGTTTTGCCCGAACTGGGCTTTCAGCACGTCGTTCACCGAGTGGATTATGAAATCCACCACCTCAACCGGTGTATAAACAATACCAAGGCGCTGGGTCAGCACCGGGAAGGCATTGCGGAAAAACCGGTCATAAAGCTCGGTGATCAACGACTGGCGGCCCTGCGCCGTAACCACCCCTTCGGCGCGTCGCTCCACACTGGCATAGAACTTGGCAAGGCTTTCGGATTCCTTGGCCAGATTGTGCTCGTGCAACTGCCCCAGCACAATTTCCATGGCGCGCGAAACCGGGTTCTCCTTGGTAAACGTGCTGCCCTTGAACAGGGCATCAAAGACCGGCTTGGTGATCAGATGCTGGGCCAGCATCTCGATCGCTTCGGCCTCGCTGATCTCGGGATTCAGGTCGTCTTGTAGTTCCTCAAGAAAGGCAAGGAACGCATCCCGCTCTGCCCCCGGATTGGCAACAATCGTGGTGATGCGTGTGATATGGGTTTGGGCGATCTTGGCAATGTCTTTTGCCCATGTATCCCAATATTCACGGGTGCCGCACTTCTCGACAATCTTAGCCATGATAGCGCGGGTAAACTCTTCGAACTGGAGCTCACTTTGCCCCTTTTCATCGTCGCCGACTGGCCTTCGATCCGGGCCATATTTTCCAATGCCGGACCCTGTTTTTTCCGCTCTGGTTCTGGTTGTGGAAAAATCCTCCACAACGGCGGTTAGCTCTTTAAGTTCGGTTTCCGAAGAAATGTGCCCCAACACCACTTTGTCACTAATATCCTCGCCCAGTCTGGCTTGGTTGATGCGTGCATCCAGCCGTTCATCATGGGCGCGCAGCGCGTTCAGAATTTGCCAAACGACCTTATACCGCTCGTTATCGTTCAGGGCTTCTTCAGGCTTGGTATTGGGCGGGATGGCAACCGGCAAAATCACATAACCAAGCTTTTTGCCCTCGGCCCTACGCATCACCCGGCCAACGGATTGCACCACATCAATCTGGCTCTTGCGAGGATGCATGAACATGATGGCATCAAGGGCGGGCACATCCACCCCTTCAGACAACACCTTGGCATTGGTCAGGATGCGACAGGTATTCTCATCGGTATCGGCCTTCAGCCAATTCAGCAATTCCTCACGGGCTGTGGCACTATAGCTGCCATCTACATGCTGAACTTCAGTATATAAAAGGTTCTCATCGTCAATGAGGTCGCTTTTTCTATATTCCTCAACGACTTTGGTAAATTCATCCCTGATGATTTTTGACTTGGCAATGCTGTGGCAAAAAGCAAGCGCCCGTTTCATTGAGTTCGGATCAAACTCAAGGTCCGCCCTCATATCGCTTTTGGTCAAAGCCTTATAACAGCCGATAATCTTGGTAGCATCGTCTAAGGTAAGCTCCGCACCATCCTTGAGCCGGTTCTGGATCGTCGTTGAAACAAGCCCTTCATCAACGGCCAGCACAACCACCTTGTAATCTGTCAGCAGATTATTTTCGACAGCCCAGCCGAATCCGCGATGAAACAGGTCCTCCCCAAATTTCGCCTCATCATCCATTGAGGCCAATTCGGCGTCGTGATCATCTGCCTTGCGCTTCGCCGCATCCCCAAAGATGCGCGGCGTGGCTGTCATATAGAGCCGCTTCTTGGCGGCAACATAATCATTGCTATGAATACGGACAAAGGCGCTGTCGTCCTCATCCTTCAGCGTGACACCGGTGGTTCGATGCGCCTCGTCGCAAATAACCAGATCGAAGTCAGGCAGGCCGTAATTCTTTTGTGCACGGGTCAGCACATCAATCGAATGGTAGGTTGAAAAAACAACCGTCATCTTGTCTGAACTGGCAAGGCTTACCTGCCGCGCAATTTTCGCGGCATCAGTGGTTGCCGGAAAAGCCAGATCATGCACATCCAGATCAAGGCTATCCGGGTCCCCATACCGCCCAATCCTAGTATCCGAACATGCTGAATAGGCGGTGAAATCTTCTTGGCAGTCATTCTTCCATTCGCGCACCGTCTGAGACATAAGCGCAAGCGACGGCACCATGAACAGCACCAGCTTGCCCTTGCCTGCCATTTCTTCAGCTATGCGCAACCCGGTGAAGGTTTTACCCGTGCCGCAGGCCATGATCATCTTGCCGCGATCAGCACTTTCAAGCCCACCAACGACAGCTTTCAATGCGTCTCGCTGATGAACTCGTAATTCTTTCTTGGGCGCGAGGCTAATGGTGCCAGTTCTAAGAAACTGCGACCAATCAATCCGGCTGGCTTCCAGATCGTCAATGTTGATCCGGTTCCAATCTTTTGACAGCTTATCGAGTGTTTCTTTCGCATTCCGCCCAAACTCTTGGCGGGTCGTGTCCGCAATAATAAGGCGGGTAAACAGGTCATTGGATGCCGCCGAAATAAAGCTATCCAGATCAGGCTTCTGAACGCGGTAATCAGGTGCATAGAATTTGCACTGAATAGCGGCATAGCCTGATCCGTCCGCAAGAGTCGCAACCAGATCAATTCCTGTGTCGACTTCGCTCCACCCTTGCCCCTTCGCCCATTCTGCAAAGGTTACAACTTCTGAAAAATATTGCTTTTGGGTGCTGTCATACTCAAGGAAGACTTTGACCAGCCGCTCAAAATATCCACCCTTCTCACGCTCGGACCGGGCAGAGCTCCTATAGGAAACAAGAAGCTGATCAAGTGTATGCTGCATAATTTCCCCGTTTCGTAATTCGCGCATCCTCAGCGGAACTTAGCAGCAGCCATTCATTATAAGAAATATAATTTTCTGTGATTCTCGTGCTTCCGTATTGCTTCCGTGGAATGCAAAAAGGCTCAGGCGATTATGCCTAAGCCTTTGAAAAGATTGGTTGCGGGGATAGGATTTGAACCTATGACCTTCAGGTTATGAGCCTGACGAGCTACCGGACTG
>NZ_BMOV01000004.1 GCF_014647255.1 Iodidimonas muriae | reverse complement strand
TACATTTTTTTCTGCAATCTGTATTGCTGCTATCGTAATTTGGTGGCTTTAATGAGTCCTGAACCTAGGTGTCCATAAAGATAAAATACCCCCGTCAATGAAAGTCGCGGCTTTTAGGCACCAGATCGCGAACATTGCGGGGATGACGGACGGGGCGGTGTTTGGATAGACGGCCAGCGCGCAATCGGGAGGGATGCAGGTCGCCTTCAATGGGATCGGCACTGCCGTACTTTATTTCATCGGCCTTGCATATGGGCACATCCAGCATATCCGGGCTTTCTGACAACAACAGCAACTGGTCCGAGCAATCATCCATCCGGTGCGCCACCAGATGAACGATGTCCCCCTCCCGCTCGATCCGGCCTTTCACCTTCAGAAGGCGCGCCCCCATGATTTCGGGGCGGAACCGCTCCATCACTTTTTTCCACACCACCACATTGCCAACCCCGCTTTCATCCTCCAGTGTCAGGAACACTACCCCCTTGGCGGTTCCAGGGCGTTGGCGGACAAGCACAATGCCTGCCACCATGATGCGGTCACCATCTTTTACTTGCCGAAGACAGGCAAGCGGTGTGCAACCCGCTTCGTCGAGCAACGGACGTAAAAAATGCAACGGGTGGGCTTTGAGCGATAGTCGCAGGCTCTGATAATCCTCCACCACATGCTCACAAAGAGGCATATCCGGCAGAGCCACATGTGCTTCCGGCCCTGTTTCTCGCGCCTCAGCATGGGCAAACAGAGGAAGCGCTGGCATGCGCGGCAATGCCTTTGACTGCCATAAAGCCTGACGGCGATCAAACCCCATGGAGCGGAAGGCATCGGCCTCGGCCAAGCGCTCGATGGTGGCAAGGCGTGCACCACTACGCGCTTTGAGATCAGCAAGATCCTCATAACCAGCCCCGCGCTGCAGGACGATTTTCTCTATCTCGGCTTTCAAAAGCCCCTTCACCTGCCGCATCCCCAATCGCAGCGCCCCACCTTCCAATGTGCAGTTCCAATGGGAGTGATTAACATCAACAGCACGCACCACCACCCCATGCTCGCGGGCGTCGCGGACGATCTGGGCGGGGGCATAAAAGCCCATGGGTTGGGAGTTCAAAAGGGCACAGGCAAAGGCCGCCGGATAATGACATTTGAGAAACGCCGAAACATAAACCAGCAGGGCGAAGCTGGCGGCATGGGATTCAGGAAAGCCATATTCTCCAAACCCCTCGATCTGCTTGAAACAACGGCGCGCAAAATCAGCATCATAGCCGCGTGCCACCATGCCTTCGACCAGCTTATCCTCAAACGCATGGATGGTGCCCACATGGCGGAAGGTGGCCATGGCACGGCGCAACTGATTGGCTTCTTCGCCTGAAAAGGCCGCCGCGACCATGGCGATTTTCATCGCCTGCTCTTGAAACAACGGCACGCCAAGGGTGCGGCCCAGAACCTTCTTCAATTCATCGGAAGGGCCATGGTCTGGCGCGGGCGCGGGATAGTCCACGGCTTCAAGCCCATCACGGCGACGCAGATAGGGATGTACCATGTCCCCTTGGATGGGACCGGGGCGAACAATAGACACCTCGATCACCAGATCATAAAAACATCGCGGCTTGAGGCGCGGTAGCATGTTCATCTGCGCCCGGCTTTCCACCTGAAAGACACCGATACTGTCGCCCCGACACAGCATATCAAAGGTGGCTGTGTCGTCCATGGGATAGAAATCCCCAAGGGCCAACCGCCGCCCGTCATGTCGGGCGATAAGATCAAAGCATTTACGGATCGCTGTCAGCATACCAAGGGACAGCACGTCGATCTTCAACATGCCCAGCGTATCCAGGTCATCCTTGTCCCATTCGATGAAGGTGCGGTCTTGCATCGCCGCATTGCCAATGGGCACCAGTTCCTCGAGCGGATCCTCGGTCAGTACAAAGCCGCCCACATGTTGCGAAAGATGACGGGGAAAGCCGATCAGTTCAGCAGTTAGTGCCAGCGTTTGCTGTAGCCTACGGTCCGTGGGATCGAGCCCGGCTTCACGTACCCGGTCATCAGGAATGCCATCAGACGACCAGCCCCAGACGGTGCCGGCAAGAGCGGCGGTGACATCCTCTGTCAAGCCCATCACCTTGCCGACCTCGCGCACGGCAGAGCGGGCGCGATAACTGATGACGGTAGCCGCAATTCCAGCTCGGGCCCGACCGTAGCGGGCATAGATATATTGCATCACCTCTTCGCGCCGCTCATGCTCGAAGTCCACATCAATATCAGGTGGCTCGGCGCGCTCAGCAGAAATAAACCGCTCAAACAATAGATCGCTGGTGGCCGGATTGACGGAGGTGATGAACAGGCAATAACACACGGCGGAATTGGCCGCAGATCCCCGTCCTTGGCACAGAATTCCCTGTCCCCGCGCCCAATGCACGATGTCATGAACAGTGAGGAAGTAAGGCGCATAGCGCAGTTTGGCGATCAGCTCCAGTTCGGCTGCGATCATCGTCCGTACTTTTTGAGGCACCCCATCTGGATACCGCCGCGCCGCGCCTTCTTCAGCCAGCGTCTCCAGATGTTGCTGTGCTGATTGTCCCGGCGGCACCGGTTCGCCGGGATAATTATAACGCAGTTCCTCCAAGGAGAATTGACAGGCCTGTGCAACCTCCATTGTCCGGGCCAATGCATCCTCATGGCCCTTGAAAAGCCGTGCCATTTCAGCGGGTGTCTTGAGATGTCGTTCGGCGTTTTTCTCCAGCTTGAAGCCGGCATGCTCGATGGTGCATTTGTCCCGGATGCAATTCAGCACATCCTGCAAAGGCCGCCGATGAGCGACATGATACAGCACATTGCCCGTAGCGAGCAGCGGTGTTTTGGCATGCCTCGCCACATCCGCCAGCCTGTTAATTCGGGCCGCATCGTCACCGTGATAGCTGTGGCTGGCGGCCAGATAAAGCCGGCTGGAAAGAGCACGGCGCATGTCCGACAGGTTATGGATCAGCACCTGATGATCAAAGGATTGCGGCGGCACAAAAACAAGGACCAGACCCTCGGCATAAGCATAAAGATCGTTAAGCGATAAGATGCACCCGCCCTTCTCTGCGCGCCTTTTGCCAAGAGTCAGAAGCCTCGACAGCCGACCATAAGAGGCCCTGTCTGTGGGATAGGCGAGAAAGCTCACGCCTCCCACCAAATCAAGCCGACAACCGACAATGAAGCGCATCGCGGCCGCCTGCGCCGTCGCATGGGCCCGCACGATACCGGCCAAACTGTTGCGGTCAGTCAGCGCGATGGCATCCAATCGCAGCGCTTTGGCCTGCTGCACCAGTTCATCGGGGTGCGAGCCCCCTTCAAGGAACGAGAAGTTGCTGGTCACCTGCAGTTCGGCATAAGACATCACCGCGTCCTTCATGCGAACAGGCCATGAAGAAACCAGCGACACGGACCTTCGTCCGTAGTTTCCTCATAAAGTCCGGCGCGGAACAGCCAGTAACGCCGGCCCGCATCATCTTCCACCCGATAATAATCCCGTATCCGAGCCTCCTCCCCCGCCACACGCCACCATTCCGGGGCCACACGTTCAGGGCCTTGTGACCGGGCAACCCGGCACTGCACCCGCCGCCAGCGAAAAACCAGCGGCGGTCCCTCGGGCACTTCAGCCACCACCTCCACCGGCTCCGGGCGGGGCAATAATCGCAAGGGCCGCGTTGGCGCGGGCGGTACGCCAGATGGGTGCATAGCGTTTGTCCATGTTGTCTCACCATATCCTGTTACACGTTGTTCAGCGCGTTCCGGAATATGACTTTCGAAGGGCCGCGCATGGCCCACATGCCCCTTACCCAATCGCAGAGCCAGCCGATCAATAAGCTCTGAAAGCGCCAGCACCCCTGCAGCCTGTCCATCAAAGTCGGTCTGCGCCGCATCAAGAGGGGCTACCACTTCCGCTGCGACCACAAGGCAATCAATGCCGAAGCCGGGGTCGATGCTCCCCACTTTCTCCTGGAACAGCCGCGCCATATGGGCCGGATCGCGGCTTGGCGCATATGTGCCCACGATCAGCCGCTCGCTGCTGCCGTCACAGCGAAAAGCGGTGAGCGAAAGCCGCCGCACCCCCTTTTCCTCTGCCATAAGACGGGCCGCTAAATCCTCAAGCAAAGGCGCGACAAGTCCCATCAGCGCATTGATGTCCATAAGCGGCTCAACAAGCGGCAACCGCACGCGCCAAAGAGGTACCGGCATCACCGGATCAATGGGCTCAAAAACCTGTCCCAATGCCTGATCAAGCCGGTGCAGCACGGCGGCGACGGCCTTCGCTCCACCCGGCCCGAATCTTTGGGCAAGCATGGCGCGCGGCAGATCATAAAGATCCCCGATGCGTTTTAACCCCAGCCGCCGCAAGCTCGCCGCTGCTTCTTCCTTGATCCGAAGCGCCGCCACTGGAAAAGAGGCCAAGGCCCGGCGGGCTTCGCCGGAAAGGATGATCCGCGCCTGTCCATATCGGGCTGCCGCCCAAGCGGCGCCCGGTGTGTCGGCCATGGCAAGGCGTGCCTTGATCCCCATTGCCCTGAGCCGTGTCTGAATATCTTTGAGCATGGCAACCTCTCCGCCAAAAAGATGCGCGCAGCCAGAAGCATCAATCCAGATGCCGTCCTCGCCATCCATCCGCACCCACGGGCTCCAACGGCCACACCACCGGGTGAGGTGGGACAAAGCTGCCGCATCGCCCTTGAGGTCGGCGGGTTGGGTGACAAGCATTGGCACCATGGCCCGGGCATCGGCAAAGGCCATCCCATTGTGCAGCCCTGCTGCCTTTGCTGCCGGATTACAGGCATAAAGCCGTAGGCCGCGCGGCCCGGCCAATGTCAGCGCCAAGGGCGTTTCATCCGGTGCACAAGAAGGGCAGGACCGCGCCACCTGAGTGCGTTTCAGGCAAGTGATCGGCCAATCCAGCAATATCAAGGAAACAACGCGTCTCATGATCCCATTCCAAAATGCGGGACACGGGCTGCTCCCGCCACCCTTTCACCAGCGCCACCTGCCAGCAAGGCCGGCCAGGCGCAGTGGGCGCAAAAGGCGGAGGGCGGCTTTGGGCGGCCGCGACACGCCATCGGGTTCTTGCCGCTGAAGGGCCAAGCCCGCGTTCGGTGCGTAAAAGCACGGCCGGCACCCCATGGTCTCGCGCTGCCAGGGAAAGACGACGGGTGGCTACAAGACTTGCTGACGCCACCTCACCTACCGCCAGTGCGACCGCACCAGAGCGCAGGGCCTCTTCCAAAGCCCACAGCACATCCTCATCACGGCGCCCTGATGCCAGCAGGAAACGGCTTGGATCGGCGCCCATATTCACCAATCCTCGCCCCGACAGGGCTCCTGCCTCGAACAATCCATCATGGCGTGCGCACCAGAAAACCGGACCCGTTGCTTCTCCCGCCAATCGCCTGAGCGCCAAGGCCCCCACAAAACCGGCCGCCGCCCCGACATTCAAAACATCTTGCGGCACCACTTCATGCACCACGCCTAGCGCCAATCCACCCAGAGCGGCATCAAAGCTTGCAACACCCAAAGACCAAGCACTGTCCTTTAACGCGTCCGCAGTGCTCTGCCCAAGCTGCCCCCGAAGGTCCGCAAGCGTGGCGGCCCGGCTCTGCTTTTTCTGCTTCTTTGATTGCTCGACTCTCATATGTTCATGATTTGTTCTATAACCAAAAGAGTCAAGCCCTCATAGCAACCGCTCTCGCGGGTGTCTGCCAATAATCTTGGGATAGCGATTTCAATCGTCGATCAAATAGTGACGACCTTGCATTCAGAGTAAACAAGCTAGAGATTTTTCCTTTGGACCAGGTAGCGCACGCTTAACACCAAGCTGCCGGGATTTTTCACTTCTTTCGCAGGCGAACCCCTTCCTTGCCAGCGGAATCCGGCCCGATAAACAACACCCCACCATCCTCTAACGCCGTAACGATCGCAACGATATTGTTACGGATAGGAACCCGACGACCCCGTTCGAAATCCGCAAGCGTCGAGCGCCCCACATGCGCCCGGTCGGCAAGCTCCGCTTGGCTCCAGCCAAGCAGTCCACGCGCCGCCCGACATAGATGAGACGAAAATATTTCTATGATGTCATAAGATTTGCTTGACATTTTCATCAACCTAATACAATTTATATGATATCGTTATTTTGTTTAAAAGAGAGCAAGGCTTATTACAATGCAATTATCACTCCCTTTACGGTCTTTCGGTCGTCGACGTGGTCTAGGCAGGGTGCTCCCCTCCAGAATGTTGAAAGCCCGCCCGACACAATTCCTTACCCATGCACTTCATATGACCCGCACCGGAACGCCGCGGTCAGGGGCCGACATAAAGCTGCTTGCCGCCAGTTTGGAGCGCGGGCACCTGTCTGTCGATGATTTATACGCGCCCCTTCCTCCTGCCTTGCACGCCCGCGATCTGCCAGATTTTCTTGGCGATGGGCCATGCCGTTGGGAAAGCTCAAGTCATGCTCTCCTGAAGCTATACGCCCGGTTGCTTGCCATGGCTCTGGCCCCCAAAAGCCGCATTTGTTTAGAACATCGTCTCACGGTCTCAACTGGCACGGCCATTCCAGATCTCTTCGCCGTAAACGATAAGATCTCGATTGCCTGCGAAGTGGGGGCAACGGATGGGCGAAAAATCCATGCCCTGCTGGAATCCGCGGTCACATATTGCATTGTTCTGCCCTATTCCGGCCTCTCCGATCCGAACATCCATGGCTATATCTTCCGCCACGCAAACACCATTCCGTTGCCGGCAATAACCTCTCGTCAGACAACCACTGCCCTCACAGACCTGGAAAATTCCTATCAAACCGTATTGGAGACGTCCGATGCTCACTGACCAACATTATGTCACCATCGGGGCATTCATTGAGCTCCGCTCAAATATGGGATTTGAAATCCCTGTCGAGACCTGGCGTTACCTCTTCGGAATTACAACAACGGCTTGGGATGGGCTTCTTCGCGATGCACGTCATAAGAACCAACAATTTTGTCCATTAGCACCGCATATAGCCGTGACGGCCCGATGGGTTGCCCGACATAAGCAGATTCAGATGCCCCTCGCATTGCCTTCTGCCACAGACCTGTTTTCGCGCCTGAATACTGTGCTGGAGCATCCCCTCACCAAAAAAGTCTTTGGCTTGTCCTTTGGCTATGATGCAACCCGAGGATATGACTGGTTATTGCTCAGAAGCGAGCCTAGACGGGCCACAAAGCTGGCCTTCGCCATGATCGATCATTCTTCCCCCGAACTCCTCCGTAAAAATTGGCAGCAATGGCATGCCAATGCCAAACTAGAAGCGCGGTTGAGGGGCATAGCCGATCTCGACATGGCCCCGCGATGGACGGCACCGCTTCAGAGAGGGCCGCATCATTTAAGCATGGCATTTCAGCAGCTCCAATTCGCTCGACCAGGAAAGCCAAACTTGGCACGGCAATCTTTATAAGAAGGGTGATTTTATATGACACAGGCTGTCATTGCATTCATTGGCGATCCCCATGGCAGGTGGGCGGACATTCGCCAACAGATCCGGCGGCAACTGGAGAGAGGTATTGAGATCCAGGCCATCGTGCCGGTCGGCGATATGGAACTGGAACAGCCACTGGACAAGGAACTTGCCGAGTTTCTGGATAAGGGAATCGCCGTCCACTGGATTTATGGCAACCATGATTCCAACGAGACCCACTGGTACGACCATCTCTTTGAATCCAAACTCAAACATAATAATTTTCATGCCTCGATCGCCGATATTGGTGGCACATGTCTGGCCGGTCTGGAGGGTGTTTTCCGCGGCGTGGTCTGCCCCCCCGAAAAGTGGCCCGTTTTTAGAGAGAGGATTTTGGCTTATTCGTGACCGTGAATAAGGAGAAATCACATGGGTCGTCAAAGACGTTACACACCAGAACAGATTATTTCGAAACTTCGTGAGGCCGAGGTCTTGTTGAGTCAGGGTCGCACGGTTGGTGAGGCCGTGCGCCAGCTTGGCGTGGCCGAGCAGACCTATTATCGCTGGCGTAACCAGTATGGCGGGATGCAAACAAGCCAGGCCCGCAAACTCAAGGAGCTGGAGCGTGAGAACGTGCGGCTGAAGAAAGCCGTTGCAGAGCTGACGCTGGACAAGCTCATTCTCAAAGAAGCCGCCGAGGGAAACTTCTAAGCCCTGGTCGCCGCAGGCGGTGCGTGGATCACGTTATTGGCAAGCTGACCGTGATCGATGAATACACGCGCGAGTGTCTGGCAATTACGACGGCCCGGACGCTCAAATCGGATGATGTACTTCATACACTCACCGGGTTGTTTACGCAGCGCGGTGTGCCGGATCATATCCGCTCCGATAACGGCGCGGAGTTTACGGCCCATGCCGTCAGGGACTGGCTGGGCCGGGTTGGCGCGAAGACGCTTTATATCGAGCCGGGAAGCCCGTGGGAGAATGGCTACAATGAAAGCTTTAACAGCAAGCTCATGGACGAGCTTTTAAATGCGGAGATATTTTACAGCATGAAGGAGGCAACGATCTTGGTCGAGCGCTGGCGGCGGCATTACAACACTATCAGACCGCACAGCTCGTTGGGATATAAACCACCGGCACCGGAAACAATCTTGCCCCATCCAGTTGCTATGGCTTACGCTACGCTCCAGCCGCTGCAACTGGATGGCAATAGTGGACAAGTCCTAACTTAACAAATGGACCACTTAATGGGGGCAGGCCAATTTTGCGGAGCTTAAAAAACAGGTATCCAATACGATTACCAGAGAAAACTGTGAGGGCTTGTTTTCCAGAACAATCTCTCTAATCCCGGTGATCAGGAAAAATGCAGAGGTTTTTGCCACGGCTGCCGCATCTGTCCTTGGCAGCCAGAGAAATGGTGATCAGTTGGGCCCTATGCTGGCTGGTGCCTGGTCGCTCGTTGATGATACGGTTATCAACTATGATCAGGCCCGAGAGTTCATTGAGGAACAGCGGAGCCAATTTGGTGCCTATCTTCCTGGGGAAAGCCAACGGGACGAGATTGCCCTTCTTGATTATCTGCTTGCTGTCCAGTTGAGGGTCGAAACATCGAATTCCGGCTCGAAAACATTGAGTGTTGCCGAGTTGATCTCTGCCGCCTCCGGGGTCAGCGACATTGTTCTGGAAGGGGATGCCCAATCCCTTCTCAAGAGAAACGGGATAAAGGTGGACATCTCGAAGGACTGCTTTTTCATTTCCAACACACATCCGAACCTGAAGAAGATCCTTAGCGATACAGATTGGATGTCCAAATGGAACATCCTTCTATCTCGAATTGACGGGGCTGAGGCTGGTGGGACACAACATTTTGGTCCGGGATCAAAATCAAGGGCCGTCAAGCTCCCCCTGCATCTGGTGATCGACACTTCCGAAAACCAGAATTTCTACTAAATAACGTAAGGAAATTGTGAATTATGGCCGCACCTAATAAGTTTATATATGGTTATGAAGCTCTTTAAGAGAGTATTCAGGGTAATTATGTTCTTCAAACGAGCAAGAAAGTTTTAAAAAATGTTGGAATTTTTCAAAAAATCCTTTAAAAACAACGAAGTAACTAGGGTTATCCCCGCTAGTTACTGGTTTTCCCTTTAAAAACAACGGGGGTAACGGTGGTGACGGTGATAACGCGAAATACATATATATATATAAATAAAAAAATATTATATGAAATTCATAATCCTTTTTTTCTCTTTATAGGTCTTATTTTGCGTTACCACCGTTACTTATGTTACTTATCTTTAAATTATATATATATATTAATAAGATAGAAGTAACAGATAGAAGTAACAGTGGATATAAAAGGTAACGGGGATATAAGTCTCTCCTCAAAGGAATCTGAGTATGGCTCAAAGGAAAAATGCAGTTAAAACGATCCTCTCCCGAAACGCTTTCTATCGGGATGGATATAGATTGCTCCAGAAGGTGGTCCTTCTGGAAGGTGTCACCATCCTCGGCTTGGTGGTTGTGGTTCTCGCGGGGAGAACCCCTGAAAATCGTTTCTTTGCCACTCGCCATGACGGGAGCGTCATTCCTCTCGTCCCTCTGGACAATCCGACCTTGAGCAAGGCGGGGCTTATTAACTGGGCGGCGCGGACCGTATCCGTTTGACCTCGAGGATGCGCATGAGGCCATTCGCCGGCTGAAACCCACGCCTGACCGGCAAAAGGGCCTGCGCGGGACCAACCAGGACATCTACGACACCCTCGTCCTCGGCACGACCATCACCAAGACGATCCAGGGGGACTCCAAGTCCTATTCGTTCCGCTACATCGATTGGGATACGCCGTCGAACAACGTTTATCACGTGACGGCCGAACTCTCCGTCGAGCGCACGGCCAGCACCCAGACCAGGTGGACCTGTCACGGTTTGATTCCGGCCTTGAGGCTCATTTAAGCGGCCTTTCTTTCGAAAGCCAAGGGGCTTTTCCAGCCCAATGCTGAATGCCGACGGCGCGGATTGTAGAAGCCGTTGATATATTGGAATAGCGCGGCCTTCAGGGATTTGAAGAACGTCTCCACCTTCAACACCCGACACAACTGTTCAATCGGCCAGACCTTCTTCCAAGCATGAATGAAAGCAAAGCGCTTCACTTCCGGCTTGCAAAGAAGGCCGTCGCTTTCCTGAGGATCTCGCTGGCTTGCCAAAGCTCCCTGTTCTTCCGCTCAAGCGCCTTCAGCTTGTCGACGACCTCAGTCGGCGCACCAGCTCTCTGGCCACTGCCAATCCGGGTATGGTTCACAATCCTCAATTCACTGGGTAGCGATATTTAACCAACCTTCCCTTTCCCACCCGACCACCAATGCAAACGACCGATTGGGCCTCTCCCCGCCGGTATTGGTTTGGCTTATTAAGTCTGTTGGTTTCCGTCGCCCTTATGGGCGCCAAAGTGGTTGGGGTGGTTGGGGTGTTGGGGTGTTGGGGTGTTGGGGAAGGCCGGAGAGCCTCGTCGGTAAAAAACCTGTCCGTTTTATGCCATCACGACTTAGAATGTCCGCCATCAGCACATGGACCCAGGCACCACCAATCCTGCCGACACAGCAAAGCGCCGCCATGTTTGGATAATTGGTACAGAGAGGAATTGCGCGGTGCCGTATTTCCTTAATTGAAAAATGGCAAAAGCTGATTGGTGCCAACGTTGACGGCTTTTCCATTCAACGAATGAAAACAAAGTGGAAAGCAGCACCCGAAGCTGCGAACGATCAAGCTGAATCTTTAACTGCCCAAAAACGATATAAAACCCCTCGGCTCAATCGGCGCTCACGAATAAGCTTCGAGGTCATGATTGTATGAATCTTGTCAAGGCCGTCCCTGCATACCCGCGGATAAAAGCCATAAGGCTGGTTTCCCCACCAAAACAGTCGGATAGGGACACCCTCTTAAATCTTATTGAGCCAGCGACAGCAGAATATTGACTGGGCGAATGCCTTCTCACACCAGTGAAACTGAAGCGCGGCAAGTGCCTCATTAAAATGAGCTGTAGAAACACCCCACTTCTATGCCGACCAAAATAAACCCTATTGAAGTCAAGGCGCCGGGTATGGGTGTCTTCTTCAATATCACCGCGAATTATAGCTGTAATTTGCCCTATGGTTTGATGTGCATGAGGGTTTATCGCACATCTATAATTGATGCTGAAAACAAGATTGCGCCCGCTTTCTTAAAGGCACAAGTCTCCCCCCACCTTCTTCTAAAAAATAAAAATAAAAAAATGGATCCCGTTTTCATCATTGTGTGAAATTCTTGAATCATGTCCATCAGAGTTAGAGGCGAGATGATTCGTGAATAAGCATAAGCATCATACACATGAGTTTAGCGACAGCGGCTGGGCTGGATCGAAGCTCGCAGATGCAGCTGCGAATGCGGAGCCAGAGCAATGATCGATTCAGCGGAAGAAATAATACAGCTGGATAACAAACTGACGCGTGCTGTGCATCTCGATAAAGGTCTCCGTCTGAATCAGACTGAGCTTACTCTTCTTACAAAAATAGGCGTCCTCGAATTGGTTTCGAAAGTTAAAAACGATATCTTGAAGGAGAAGGTGCGATGTCAAAATCTCAAAAGAGGAAACGAGTCTACCAGGTCGGGCAATACTGGCTTGACCGCGAACCAGATAATCCAAACTGGCTCATTTTCTGGTATGACCCCGGATCGCGAAAGAGCCGCCGCCGAACGACTGGCACATCCGACCTCCAAGAAGCGAAAAACCGCTTAGATGAGCAGTGGCTTCTCAACCGACGCCCAGAGAATGCAGATCCTACCACTGTCAGTGTCCGTGATGTGTTCAACATATATTTTCAAGAACATGGCGCCTTGCTACCCAGCGCTCAACAGATTGCCTCCAGTCGGAATCACTGGTTCGAATTTTGGCGGCACATCGAGGGCCAAGGTTCGGCATTAACGTCAGTGGATGACCTATCCGCTCCGATGGTGACTCGATTCATAAATTGGATGAAAATGCGTCCACTCAACAACGGTCACTTTCGAACTATGCAATCAATTGACCGCAATATTGCAGACCTCAGAGCTGCCGTAAACCGCGCATGGAAAAACAAGATTATAAAGTCCGCTCCCCACATTCCTGGTGTCCCCAAGAATGAAAAAGAAGGACCGCGCTCGGCACGAATGTCCGTGGACGCGCTCGCTGAATTATTACGCTACGCGGCACATCCGAGGCGTAAAACCCTGCAAGCATACATCGTAGGTGCCTTATGCACCATCGCTCGGCCGGAAGCCGTATTAGACATTTCTTCTGACCCGGATCGCGAACAGGTGAACCTGTCCTCCATGCGCCTCTCTTTAAATCCCAAAGGTAGGAAGCAGACCAAGAAATTTCGACCCACTATCCCTATTGTTCCCGTATTCAAGCCATGGCTGGAGCGCGACGGCTGGTTAGTGGAGTGGAGAGGCCGCCCTGTAAGCTCGATCAAGACTGCCTGGCGACGAGCGCGCCGCGAACTCGAGTTTCCGGAAGATTGGGTGCCAAAAACGATCCGCTATACCGTCGCCTCCGAGATGCGGAGACGCGGGGTCGACAAATGGGATCTTGAAGGCTGGTTGGGCCACCGGAACCCATCGTCCACGGATATCTACGCGTCCTTCGATCCCGAATACCTTGGAACTGTAACGCCAGCGCTGAGCGACTTTCTCAACGAGATCGCTACAACGTCGAAGTTGCCTTTACACCCGAGTTGCACCCGAGATGGGGGTACGATCCACGTCATGCCTTATCGAAAGAAAAACTAACATGCCGTATTCTCTACAAAAAATGGTGGGCGCGGCAAGGATTGAACTTGCGACCCCTACGATGTCAACGTAGTGCTCTCCCACTGAGCTACGCGCCCGATATATCAAATGCAGCATCTACCGCAATAGCCTGTTGGGGCAGGCCTTCGGGAGGGATCGTATAAACGAGGCATCGCCCTTCTCGCAAGCCCCTTCTTTCATTTTCTTTGTTTCTTTTTGCAAATAAGCGCTGCGGAGGCAGATAGCGCCCTAAAGCACCTTTAAAAAGAATACGGGCAGATAGCGCATCGCCTATGAAAACGGACAAAATGAAAAAGCCCGACGGAGAATATCCATCGGGCCTTTCCTGCTTTTCCAGGCGCGTCAGCCGCCCAAAATCCGTTCAACCCTTTGACGGTATCAGTTCAACGCTTTCACGATGTCCTCGACCATTTTTTTGGCATCGGCAAACAGCATCATGGTGTTTTCACGCCAGAACAGCTCGTTATCCACACCTGCATAGCCCGCCCCCAATGAACGTTTCACGAACAACACCGTCTTTGCCTTTTCCACATCCAAAATCGGCATGCCGAAAATAGGGCTTGAAGGATCGGTTTTGGCGATGGGGTTGGTCACATCATTGGCCCCGATCACAAAGGCCACATCGGCAGTCTGGAAATCATTATTGATATCCTCAAGCTCGAACACCTCGTCATAAGGGACATTGGCTTCCGCCAGCAAAACATTCATATGCCCCGGCATACGGCCTGCCACCGGATGAATGGCATATTTTACCGTCACCCCTTCGGCTTTCAAAACATCGGCCATTTCCCGCAAGGCATGTTGAGCTTGCGCCACCGCCATGCCATAGCCCGGCACGATCAGCACGGTGCCCGCGTTTTTCATGATAAAGGCCGCATCTTCCGCCGAGCCGGACTTTACCGGACGATCAGGCCGTGCGCCCTTGATCCCTCCCGCATCATCGCCACCAAAGCCTCCGGCGATCACCGAGATAAACGAGCGGTTCATGCCCTTACACATAATATAGCTCAGGATTGCCCCCGACGAGCCCACCAGCGCGCCGGTGACGATCAGTGCATTATTGCCCAGAGTAAAGCCAATGCCAGCGGCCGCCCAACCGGAATAACTGTTGAGCATGGAAACCACCACCGGCATATCCGCCCCGCCAATGGGGATAATCAGCAAGAAGCCGATCAGGAAGCTGAGAGCCGTCATCCACCAGAACACATGGATACCCAAAACCGACGCCGTTTGATCCATGGAAAAGGCCACAAGACCGCCAAGGATCGCCAGCCCGATCACCAGATTGATCCCATGCCGCATGGGCAGCGTGATGGGGGCACCGGACATCACCCCTTGCAGCTTCAAAAATGCGATCACCGAGCCGGAAAATGTGATGGCCCCGATGGCCACGCCAAGGCTCATTTCAATGCGGCTTGCCAGAAAAATATCGCCATGCCCATTGCCGGTGGCGCGGGCCAAAAGGTCGCTGGCCATATCCACAATGCCAAAAGCGCTGGGATTGACGAAAGCCGCGCCCGCCACCATCACCGCAGCCAAACCCACAAGGCTATGGAACGCCGCCACAAGTTGCGGCATGGCCGTCATGGAAATACGCCGGGCGATCACAAGACCAACCCCGCCGCCCACAGCGATGGCCCCCAAAACAGGCAGCAGGCCAAATTCAAACACATCGGGGCGGGCGATGGTGGCTGCCACCGCAATCAACATGCCCAGCATGCCGAATACATTGCCCTGTCGCGACGTTTCCGGATTGGACAATCCGCGCAAAGCCATGATGAACAGAACCGCCGCAACCAGATAAGCCGCAGCCGTAATATCAATGAATTGTTGGTTCATCTGCCCACCCTCATTTCTTTTCTTTTTTCTTGTACATGGACAGCATGCGCGCCGTAACGGCAAAGCCCCCGAAGATATTGACCGATGCCAAGGCAATGGCCACCAGCCCCAACCATGTGGCGATATTTGTCCCTTCACCGCCAACGGCGATGATGGCCCCCACGATAATCACCGAGGAAATGGCATTGGTGACGCTCATCAAAGGCGTGTGGAGGGCCGGTGTAACGCTCCACACCACATAATAGCCGACGAATACCGCCAGCACGAAAATGGAAAGCTGTTGAAGGATCGGGCTGGCAGTCGCGGCGCTTGCCCCCGCGGCCGCCATCATGGCGATCTCGTGCATCTGATAGTCCCCTCTTAGGCGGCAGAATTGATTTGCGGATGAATGATGGCACCGTTTTGCGTCACCAAAGATGCCGCAATGATCTCGTCTTCAAGATCAAGGGTCAGCGCCCCTGTTTCCTTGTCCACAAGCGGTGTCAGATAGTTGAGCAGATTTTTGGCAAACAGCATGGAAGCATCTGTCGCCACAAGAGACGGCATATTACGATGCCCGATAATGGAAACACCGCCCACGCGAACGGTTTCACCGGGCCTGGAGCCAGCGCAGTTCCCGCCTTGCTCCACCGCCAGATCCACCACCACCGATCCCGGTTTCATGCTGGCCAGCATCTGGGCTGTCACCAGTTTCGGGGCCGGACGGCCCGGAATCAGGGCTGTGGTGATGACAATATCCTGCTTCTTGATGGTTTCGGCAATCAGCGCCGCCTGCTTCTGCTTATAGGCGTCGCTCATTTCCTTGGCATATCCGCCTTCTGTTTCTGCTGTTTTGGCTTCGTCATCTTCGACCATCACGAACTTCCCGCCCAAGCTTTCCACCTGTTCCTTGGCGGCAAGGCGCACATCGGTGGCGGAAACAATGCCGCCCAACCGCCGCGCCGTGGCAATGGCTTGCAAACCGGCAACCCCGGCCCCCATCACCAGCACCCGTGCCGGTGCGATGGTGCCTGCGGCGGTCATCATCATGGGAAAGGCCCGCGTAAAGACATGCGCCGCTTCCAATACGGCCTTATAGCCCGCCAGATTGGCCTGCGAGGACAACACATCCATCGCTTGCGCCCGCGTGATGCGTGGCACCATCTCCAAAGAAACGGCCGATAGCCCGGCCTTGGCATAGGCTTCGATCCGCGCTTTATCACCATAAGGATTCAAAAGCCCCAGCATCAAAGCCCCCGCCTTCACACCGGACAGGGAATCCGCTTCCAGTCCGCGCACACTCAAAATCACATCCGCCCCGTCCAGCACTGCGCCGCGTGTTTCAGCGATCTTTGCGCCGGCATCAGTAAAGGCTTCATCCACAAATGAAGCTGCGGCCCCTGCGCCTGTTTCCACATGCACATCAAAGCCCAAAGCGATCAGCTTTTTTACGGTTTCAGGGGTTGCGGCCACACGGCCTTCATCGATGGTGGTTTCCTTAACGACAGCGATCTTCCTTGTCACAGCACGCAAACTCCTTGTTGTGTTAAAGCACGTCACCCACCGCCCGGCCCGGCCATATGGGGCCGGAAGATGATTCAGCCAAGCCCCCCGGTCATGTGGCCCATCAACAGATCACAAAAGAAACAACGCCATCAGCGCGAGAATGCAAAGATGGCCCACAGCAAGCCAAAACAGAAAATTGCCGAACCGGCTAAATTGCACTTCTTTATCATGTTGATAATCCTCGGGAATTACAGCCATCACTCCCTCCATCAGATGATCCTTGGTAAAGACGACAACAAGACCATAGCAAAAGCTATTCACATGCACAAAATGCAATTTTTATTGCGCAGCAAAAGACATAATATTTCTCATAAGGACTATGTCATTAGGGGGCGTGATGCTTAGGCCCGCTCCACCAGCCCTGCATAAGCAAGGGCATCGCTTTGCCTTTTCTCCAAAGCGGACACAGAAAAATCGTCGATAATACCCTGAAACAGACGGTACCAGTTCACTTCCGCCTGCAGATGCAAAAACACACCGCCAAGGCCAATGGCCGCCCGATCCATAAAGACAAATTCCCTCGGCGGCGTGATCGGCCCCAGTTCCTTTAAACGCCGGTGCACCTTTGCCGCCGTTTGCGCCCCATATTGCCCCGGTTCCGTGGCGGAATTGATCAGGCGTGGACGATCTTCCATCAAGGGGGCATAAAGAAAAGAAGCCCAGATATTGAGCACATCGATCAGTTCATTGGACAAATCCTTGAACCCCCATGTCTCATAGGCATGGGCGGCCAGATCGCGATCTCCATCACGCAAGGCCCGATACAAATCGATCACGCCCCCCACAAATGTCGGGGGGAATACCCGTACACAGCCAAAATCCAGCAAATTGATAGAAAGATCAGGCGCGGCGGTATAATTGCCCAGATGCGGGTCCCCGTGGATCACTCCGAAGCGGTGGAACGGCACATACCATGCCCGGAATAAATTGATGGCAAGCCGGTTGCGGGTGTCCTGATCCGCATCTTTGAACTGCAACAAGCCGCGCCCTTCCAGCCAGCCCATGGTCAAAAGCCGTCCGGTGCCAAGGTCGGGATAAGGAGGCGGCACATGCACCGACATTTCACCATGCAGCATATGCTGATAAAGCCGCATATGCTTGGCTTCACGGCGATAATCCAACTCTTCACGCAGGCGTTCGGCCAGTTCCATGCGGATCTGGCGGGTATCGATGGAGCTGTCATAGCGGCGGTATAGCGACAATAACACATCAAGCTGATTCAGATCCGCTTCCACCGTGCTGGACATATCGGGATATTGCAGCTTGATGGCCAGTGCCGTTCCATCATGGGCCCGCGCGCGATGCACCTGCCCCAAAGACGCCGCGGCAGAGGCTTCTAAAGAAAATTCCGCGAAATTCTCCTGCCAATCCGGCCCCAGTTCCGAACGCATGCGGCGTTTCACAAATTGCCGTCCCATGGAAGGGGCCGCCGCTTGTAATTGCGAAAGTTCCGCAGCAAAAGTCGCGGGCAAGGCATCGGGAATGGTGGACAAGATCTGCGCGATCTTCATCACTGGCCCCTTCAAGGTGCCAAGGGCTGTGCGCAAATCTTCGGCCAGAACTTGTTGATCGGTGGAGCGCCCCACCAGCCGATCCCCGGCCAAACGCACCGCCAATCCACCTACAGAGCCACCGACACGGGCATAGCGGCGCAAACGCCCGCCCAGCCTGTTCGATTCGCTGTTGTCAGGCCTATCTTTGGGCATAATCCGCTCATATTCCTCTTGCAAATCGGGAACCGGCATAAGGGGCGCAGGACACCGCCCTTGCAACAGATGTGGGTGCCGAGCGTCCAGCGCAAGGCAGCGGCCTGATCGCACAGAGGAAAACCCGTTCATTTCCCCCTATTTTTCGCGGTTTCTTAACGCTTGTCCCGTAATGATACAAAAAAGAGAACAGTGCCTGTCGGTTCAACCGGCTGGCCAATCAGGTATCAGGCCCACTATGATCCACGCACCGCATCTTATTCTCGTTGTTGATGACGAGCCAACACAACGCCATTTGCTGTCGGGGATGATCACCCGCGCCGGTCATAGGGTGGAAACGGCCCCCGATGGGCAAGACGCCTTGACGCGCTTGCTCGATCAGGATCTCCCGGCGGTGTCGTGTCTTTTGCTTGATTTGCAAATGCCGGGCCTGTCTGGACTTGAATTGCTGGAAAAATTAAAACCGCATAAACCGAACCTGCCGGTGATCGTGCTGACCGCTCATTCCGGTGTAACCCGCATTGTTCAGGCGATGAAAGCCGGTGCCAGCGATTTTCTGGTGAAGCCCGCCAGCGCCGAGCGCATTCGCACGGCCATCGACAGCGCCCTGTCCCATGTGGCCATGACCGGCGAATTGGCCCCCATGCGGGCCACCGAACAGGCCCATCCCGGCTTTGACGACCTGATCGGTGAAAGCGACGCCCTTAAAAGCGTGGTGCGGCTGGCAAAAAAAGCGGCCAAAACCTCTATTCCCGTGCTCATTGAAGGGGCGTCAGGCGTTGGCAAGGAGATGTTCGCCCGGGCCATTCATGAAAGCTCGGACCGGGCGGGCAAGCCCTTTGTGGCGGTGAATTGCGGGGCCATTCCGGAAAATCTGGTGGAAAGCATCCTGTTCGGCCATGAAAAAGGAGCCTTCACCGGAGCCGTAGAACGCCATATCGGCAAATTTCAAGATGCCTCTGGTGGCACCCTGTTTCTGGATGAAGTCGGTGAATTGCCACACGATATTCAGGTAAAGCTGCTACGCGTTTTGCAAGAAAATGAAGTGGACCCCATCGGAGGCGGCCAAACTGTGCCAGTGGATATCCGGCTGATTTCTGCCACCAACCGCAATATGGCCGATCTGGTTTCCAAGGGGATCGTCCGCGAAGATCTGTTTTATCGCCTGAATGTCTTTCCCCTGACCATTCCAAGCCTTAAAGACCGCGCCGACGATATCCCCCAACTGGCGCAGCATTTCGCTCAAATCATTGCCTTAACCGAAGGCATTGAGCCCAAAACCTTGTCGAAAAGCGCCACCATCATGCTGCGCCGCTATCCATGGCCGGGTAATATCCGGCAATTGCAGAATGCCGTGTTCCGCGCGGTGGTGATGAGTGATGGCCCAAAACTGGAAGTGGAAGACTTTCCACAAATCGCACCAAAGCATACGGCCCCGCCTTCCGGTCTTGTGGAAACATCCGGCTCCCATGAGGATCCCACCCCCTGTTTGCCATTGATAACCGAAGATGGCGATTTTCGCACCCTTGCCGATATCGAAGCCGAAGCCATCCAAGCGGCGATCCAGCGCTATGACGGGCGGTTATCCGAAGTGGCCCGGCGTTTGGGCATCGGGCGATCAACCCTATATCGCCGACTGGATGAACTGGGCCTGAGCCCCAAAGCCAAACAAGCCCGCGCCTGAAAAATTTTCATGGCCGTTCTTGCTCGATAAAGCCCACTCTTATTTGCGCCGCTTTTATTCATAAGCTACCACAGATGAAACGCTGATTTTAACGATATCCGGTTATGAAGCATAATGTGGGACCAGCAATGAGTAAGATGGCGTGATCGGTATTTTCGATTCCGGCTCCGGTGGCCTGACGGTTCTCAAAGCCCTGCGCCAAGCCTTTCCCCATAGAGATTTCTTGTATTTTGGCGATCACGCCCGCGCCCCTTATGGCAGCCGCGATGCCAAAGAAGTAGCGGCCTTCACCCAACAGGCGATTGAATTTTTACTGGATCAGGGGTGCCGCCTGATCGTGATTGCCTGCAACACGGCGGCCGCCGTTGCCTTGCGCCCCTTGCAACAGGGCTGGCTTTTACGCCATGCGCCGCAGGCGCGTGTTTTGGGTGTGCATGTTCCCTTGGTGGAAACCATCACCGGACAGGACTGGGCCATAAAAACACCGGCCAGCACCCCGCCCCATCGCAAAGGCCGCAGCATTGCCATTTTCGCCACACCGCGCACTGTGGCCTCCCGGGCCTTTGTTCTGGAAATCTCTCAACGGGCGCCTGAAATCACCGTATTCCAGCAAGCCTGTCCGGGTCTTGCCGATGCCATCGAAGCCCATCTTCCCGATGCAGACATCCAGAATCTGGTGGATGGCTATGTGGCCGAGCTCGTCGCGCAAAAAGGGGCCGCTGCCATCGACAGCGTTGCCCTTGCCTGCACCCATTATCCCTTTGCGATCGACCAGTTCCGCAAGGCCCTGCCCCGAACGGTGGAGATATTCACCCAGCCCCATATGGTGGCCACAGCTTTGGAGGGATATTTGGCCCGCCACCCGGAAATGGATATATCGGGCAGCGGCCATTTACGGCTTTTAACCAGTGGCGATCCGAAAAAGCTCAATGGACTGGCGTCACGCCTGCCGCCGGATTTGCGGCAGTTCATCCATCAAAGCCTTCCCGAAATCAGCGCCTGAAACTATATTGGTGCACGTTTTGGAAACAATTAGTCCTCGGCAGCTTCCGCCGGGCCACCGCTATGTCCTTCAAGGGCATGCATATAAACATCGAGCAAGGCTTCCTGCTCTTCCCGCTCATGGCTTTCCATTTTGCGAATACGGACCACTTGGCGCATGATTTTGGGTTCGAAGCCAGATGATTTGGCTTCTGCATAAACATCCTTGATATCATCCGCGATCCCTTTTTTTTCTTCTTCGAGCCGCTCAATGCGCTCGATGAAAGACCGAAGGATATCGCCGGCAACACCACCTGCGTTGGTCACCATAAGGACCCCCTGTGCTATACTGGTTACAAAATTCCATTAAATGGTCGCGGACTGTAGCCGCGAGACATCTTCGATGCAACGCCGGCTAAGGCCGGACCCGTAAAATGCGGGACCGTCAGGCTGAAAACAAGGTGGGGATTTCGTGATACTCCACCTAAACTGTCTGACGACAATGTGAAAATCATCTGACTTCACCTTTGCCCCCATCCCGCTTACCTTTAAGGGGTGTCGGCGCGGAGAGCTATCAGGCCAACCGTCAAATGCCGGCCTCGGATTATCTAAATGCCAGATAATCTGTGCCCTACTTAACTGGAGAAAATTGCTATGAAAACGCTGACATCCAAAGCCACCACGATCGCCCTTGCCGGCGCCCTTGCCGCGGCTGTTTCTGTTTCTTCCGCTCAAGCTCAGGATTGGGCAAAGAAAGCTGAAAAATGCTACGGTGTTGCCAAAGCTGGCCAAAACGATTGTAAAGCAGGTCCCGGCACCTCTTGCCAGGGCACGTCCAAAGTGGATTTCCAAGGCAATGCCTGGATGTTCGTTCCTAAAGGCGTGTGCGAAAAGCTTGCCGGTGGCAGCCTCGAAGAGAAAAAAGCCTGAGGCATTTGATGCCCGGATTTCAGCCTGACCGCCCGATGCCGGATAAAACCGGCATCGGTTTGAAGGTCGAGCATTATCGGGATGTCCTTGAAGGACGTCCCGACCTCGGATTTTTCGAGGTCCACCCCGAGAATTATATGCTCGGTGGCGGTCCCGGACTGACAACGCTTGAAGCGGTGCGGTCCAATTACCCCTTGTCATTGCACGGCGTTGGCGCATCCCTTGGATCATATGACCCGGTAGATCCGGACCATCTGACCCGTCTGAAAGCGCTGGTCGACCGGTTTGAACCTTTTGTGGTGTCCGAGCATTTGTCATGGAGCCGCTATCAGGATCATTTTCTTGCGGATCTTTTGCCCCTGCCGCTAACCACCGCAGCTCTTGCGGCCATGACAGCCAATGTCAATCATATGCAAGAGGCATTGGGGCGCACCATTTTGGTGGAAAACCCCTCCACCTATCTCGAATTTTCCCATGCCGATATGACAGAGCCCGAGTTCTTGCGTGCCCTTGTCAAAGCCACAGGCTGCGGCCTGCTGCTTGATGTGAACAATATCCATGTCTGCGCCATGAACCACGGATTCGATCCCATCGGCTATCTGGATGCCATCCCCGGCGACGCTGTGGGCGAAATCCATCTGGCCGGCCATAGCATCGACCGATATGGCGAACGGGACATTCGCATCGACACCCATGGCGCACCGATCAATGATGATGTGTGGGCTTTATATGAACAGGCCATCATTCGGATCGGCCCAAAGCCCACCTTGATCGAGCGCGATGACAATCTGCCGCCCTTTGCGGATCTTTTGGCTGAAGCAAAGCAAGCCGAGCATGTGATGGCATCTTTGGCGCAAGGGGCAAACAATGCCAGCGTCGCCGGATAAAATAACACTTGCAGGCATACAATCCGCTTTTGCCGATGCCCTTTCCGGCCGCGGCGATACGGCACTCGCGCCCCATATCAAGCCCATGCCCGGCGTGCCCACGAATGTGCAACTGGATATTTACCGCAATAATGTGCATGCGGCCCTCGCCCGCTCCACCGAAGGGCTTTATCCGGCGGTGGCGAAATTGGTGGGCGAAGAGTTTTTCCACCATATGATGCGCGATTATATCCAGCGCTTTCCGCCTCAACATGGCCGCATGGTAGATTATGGCCATGAACTGCCGGATTTTCTGGAAAGCTATCCACCGGTGGCCAATCTTCGCTATCTGGCGGATGTGGCGCGGCTGGAACTGGCCTCTTATCTGGCCTATCGCGCCCCGGATCACACGCCGTTAAACCCTGCACAATTGGCGGGCCTTAGCCCCCAAGAGGTGGCGGCCTTGCGTTTTGAATTCGTCCCGTCTCTCACTTTGCTGGCCAGCCCTTGGCCGGTCCTTGATATCTATCGGCTGGCAATGGCCCCCGAAGGGGAAGAGCCACCGGCCCCGGAAATGGACAACAATCCCGCGCGGCTTTTGATCCTTCGCAGCCAAGACGAGGTGGACATGATCCCCTTGCCTTATGGCGATTTTTCCTTCCTCATGAGCTTGCAGACGGGGGCAAATCTGGAAGATGCAGCGGCGGGGGCTACGGCATCGCAAAGCGATTTCGATCTGTCATCCACTCTGGCACAGGCATTTTCTGCCGGTGTTTTCTCGACTGCACGTTAACCAAATCACAAAGCAATAAAACCAAGGAGACCCACATGACCGACACTGCCTCAACCGGGGGGACCGGCCTTCTAGATAAAGCCAAAGCCGCTTATTCCCTGTTCGATAAAATTCCCGAAGCGCTGGTTTTATTCATTGCCCGTATCACCATGATCCATATTTTCTGGACATCGGCAGGCAACAAACTGGCCGGGCTGTTCGAACTGAAGCCCTTTCAGGCCATGCTGTTTGAAAGTGAATTCGGTATGCCCTTCCCCGAAGTGACGGCAGTGGTCACCGCGTGGGCGGAATATGCCCTGCCCTTCCTGTTGCTGATTGGCTTTGCCAGCCGTTTGGCCGCTACCGGTATTCTGATCATGACTCTGGTCATCCAGTTCTATGTCTTCGGCGGCGCCGACGATTTCTGGGCCATGATGATGCAAACCCATATTCTGTGGGCCGCTCCCATGCTGGTCATCATGAAATACGGCCCGGGCAGCCTGTCTGTGGACGCCATTTTGAAGAAAACCGTTTTCGCCAAATAATCCGGTTCTTTTCAATCAATCCATTCGGCAAGGCCGGGGCTTAAAACCCCCGGCCTTCATTTTTGCGCAGACTGTCTTTCATCGCCGCCAATTGCGCCTCGCTGGCAGGGCTTTGGAATTGCGCTTTCCACTCACCATAGGGCAGGCCGTAAATGGCTTCACGGGCCGCCTCCTTATCCAGTTCGACGCCCACCTCTTTGGCCGCAGATTGATACCATTCCGCCAGACAATTGCGGCAAAATCCCCCCACAGCCATCAGATCGACATTTTGCACATCGGTGCGGTGCGCCAAATGTTTGAGCAGCGTGCGAAATGCCGCCGCTTCCACTGCCATGCGCTCACCATCGGTCATCGTTGTCATTATAAGTTCCTTTTTATTTCAGAAAGCGGCCCCCAGGCCATATATCGCCGGACCATAAAGCCAGACCAGCCAAAAACCAAAAGCCAGAAACGGCCCGAAGGGAAGCGCATCCTGTGCGCTCAATCCCCGCCCCATACGCTGCAAGATAAACGCATAGAAAAGCCCGCAAAGGCTTGCAATGACCAGCACATAAGGCAGGCTGAACCATCCCAGCCACGCGCCGGCCGCCGCCAAAAGCTTGGCATCCCCAAGCCCCAAACCTTCCCGCCCCCGCATCATGCGATAAAAAAAGGCGATGCTATAAAGCAGGCCATAGCCTATGATCGCCCCGATGGCTGCGGAAAGCAAATCCGTTCCCAAACCCAAGGCGGCCACCGCCAAGCCCGCCAGCACCAACGGTAAAGTCAGCTTATCCGGCAAATAGAAATGTGCGCCATCAATCACCGACAAGGTGAGAAGCACAAGCCCCAGCATCAAGGATAATGGCACCGGCCAGCCGCCACCAAAGGCCAGAAACGCCTGTCCTGCCAAAACAAGCGCCCCAAGCTCGAACAGCAATGTTTGTTTTGGAATAGGTGCACCGCAATGGCGACACCGCCCCCGCAAACACAAAAACGACAGGATCGGCACCAAATCCAGAACGGTCAAAGGCGTGGCGCACGACCGGCACGCAGACCGGGTCAGCCCCACGGGCTCCTCGCGGGGGATGCGATCCGCAAGCAGGGCGAAAAAGCTGCCCAGAAAAGGCGCGAAAATCAGGCTCAACACCCCCAGAAGAAAATCAGTTTGGATCACAGGCCATGTCCCATGGGGCTATCATCATGATGTGCAAAGCTGCTCGACCATCGCCACCAGATCCCGCAAATGAAAGGGCTTGGACAGCACTGCCGAATGGGGCGGAGGATCGCTGTCCTTGCGATTCATGGCAATGGCGGCAAAGCCGGTGATAAAAACCACTTTCATCATCGGGTCAAGGTCTGCCGCGCGTTTGGCCAGCGCCACTCCGTCCAGTTCCGGCATCGCCACATCGCTCAATAACAGATCAAAACCGCCCGGAGTGATATGCGGCAAGGCTTTCAGGCCATTTTCCACGGCCACCACCTCATGCCCGGCGCGGATAAGGGAGCGCGTTAGAAAATTTCGCATGGCCGCATCATCTTCGGCAATCAGCAGTCGCGCCATTCCAGCCTTTCCAAAATCGCGGGGTTCCGGAACTCTTTCTCCAGTGTGCCTGTTGCATCAAGACACCGCAATGGGTGACACTGCATAAAGACTGTCCCTTTACGCATCTTGGAAACCATGACCCAGACCGAGCGTGACATGTCCGCACCGCCCTATGACCTTCTGCCTGCCTCAGGGGGGATGGGGCCGTTCCTTTGTTCTTCTCCCCATAGCGGCCGCTATTACCCCGTGGCTTTCAAGCGGGCTTCGCAACTGGACGGGACCATGCTGCGCCGGTCTGAAGATTGCTATGTGGACGAGCTGTTCGCCCATGCCCCAAGCTATGGCGTCCCCTTGCTAAAGGCGGTTTATCCACGCGCTTATGTGGACCTCAACCGTTTGGAAACCGAGCTGGACCCGTTGCTGATCCGCGATCCTTTGCCCCCTTATGCCACCAGCGAAAGCGAGCGGGTGATGGCAGGCCTTGGCACCATTGCGCGGGTGGTTGCGGTGGGTGTTCCCATCTATTCCTGCCCCCTTTCGCTGGACGAAGTGATGGCTCGCATCGCTCATATTTACCGGCCCTATCATCAAGCCTTGAACCATCTGCTTACAAAAGCACAAGCGCATTTTGGCTGGTGTGCCTTGATTGATTGCCATTCCATGCCCTCGCATATTGTGCGGACCACGGTGGATATGCCCGACAAAAGCTGGGATGCGGATATTGTGTTGGGCGACCGCTTTGGCACAAGCTGCGACCAGCGCCTGACCGATCGGGCCGAAGAGCTTTTGACTAGGCTTGGCTATAAGGTGGTGCGCAACACCCCTTATGCCGGAGGGCATTGCACACGCCATTATGGCGCACCCGAAAACGGCCGGCATGCCCTTCAGGTCGAGATCAACCGGGCCCTTTATATGAATGAACAGAGCTTGGAAAAAACGGCCGGATTTTCCACTTTGCGCAGGGATATGGGCCGTTTGATCAAAGGTCTGTCGCAGCTCGATCTTTCAACGGACCAGCAACTTGCAGCGGAATAAGGAAGGGCGCGGCAGTAACAAAAGATGCTTAATCTTTTCTGAAAAAGACCGTGATCCCTCACTATGAGCGCGTTACAGTCCTTTTAGGCTAGTGACAAAAATCACGATGTTACAGGATGGCTTTGGGTAGGAGAGCAACAATGAACGATCAGCAACAGGCCGCGCCGGAACAGATGGTTTTTCCCGTTCCCGAAGACTTTGCCAAAGCCGCAAAGTGCGACAAAGCGCGTTATGAGGAAATGTATCGGCGCTCCGTATCCGACCCGGACGGATTTTGGGGCGAGCATGGCAAGCGTCTTGATTGGTTCAGCCCTTATAAAACCGTCAAGAACACCAGCTTTGAAAATGATGTCTCCATCAAATGGTTCGAAGATGGCACGCTCAATGCCAGCTATAACTGCATCGATCGGCATCTGCCGGAAAAAGCCAATGATGTTGCGCTGATCTGGGAAGGCGATAATCCCGCCTATCATTATTCCATCACCTATCAGCAGCTTTATATCCATGTGTGCCGCTTCGCCAATGTGCTCAAGAAAATGGGCGTCAAGAAAGGCGATCGGGTTACGCTCTATATGCCGATGATTGTTGAAACGGCTTATGCCATGTTGGCCTGCGCCCGCATCGGGGCGGTTCATTCTATCGTCTTTGGCGGCTTTTCCGCCGAAGCGCTGGCGGGCCGCATCAATGATTGCAAAAGCGAATGGGCCATCACCTGCGATGAAGGTGTGCGGGCCGGTAAATCCGTGCCTTTGAAAGCCAATCTGGATAAAGCCGCCGAACATTGCCCTGGCCTTAAAGGGGTTTTGGTGGTGCGCCATACCGGCGGGGCTGTGGACTGGGTGGAAGGCCGCGACATCTGGTATCACGATGCCGCACTGGATGTGAGCAGCGCCTGCGAACCAGAGGTGATGAACGCGGAAGATCCTTTGTTCATTCTTTATACATCCGGCTCCACCGGCCAACCCAAAGGCGTGTTGCACACCACCGGCGGCTATCTGGTCTGGGCCTCCATGACCCATGAATATGTGTTCGATTACCGCCCCGGCGAGGTTTATTGGTGTGCCGCCGATGTGGGCTGGGTCACCGGCCACAGTTATATCATCTATGGCCCGCTGGCCAATGGGGCCACCAGCCTGATGTTCGAAGGCGTGCCAACCTATCCCGATGTGGACCGTTTCTGGCGGGTCATCGCCAAGCACAAGGTGAATATCTTTTACACTGCGCCCACTGCGCTCCGCGCTTTGATGCGTGAAGGCGACGAGCCGGTGGAGCGCCATGATCTTTCCAGTTTGCGGATTTTGGGATCTGTGGGTGAACCGATCAATCCCGAAGCCTGGCTATGGTACCACCGGGTTGTGGGCAAGGAACGCTGCCCCATTGTGGATACCTGGTGGCAAACCGAAACCGGCGGCATGATGATCACACCGCTGCCCGGAGCCATGGATTTGAAGCCCGGTTCCGCCACAAAGCCTTTTTTCGGCGTGCAAACGGCCCTTGTTTCCAGTGAAGGCGACCTCATCGAAGGCGCGGGCGAAGGCAATCTGGTCATCACCGATAGCTGGCCCGGTCAGGCGCGCACGGTATATGGCGACCATGACCGCTTTATCCAGACCTATTTCAGCACCTATAAAGGCCTTTATTTCACCGGTGATGGCTGCCGGCGGGATGAAGACGGCTATTACTGGATCACTGGCCGGGTGGATGATGTGATCAATGTATCTGGCCATCGCATGGGAACAGCCGAAGTGGAAAGCGCCCTTGTGGCCCATCAGCTTGTGGCGGAAGCGGCCGTTGTGGGCTTCCCTCATGATGTGAAGGGACAAGGCATTTATTGCTATGTGACCTTGAATGCCGGATTGGAGCCAACGGACAATCTGGCCAAAGAACTGCGCCAGTGGGTCCGCACTGAAATCGGCCCCATCGCCACCCCCGACCATATTCATTTCACCCCGGCATTGCCCAAAACCCGGTCGGGCAAGATCATGCGCCGCATCCTGCGCAAAATCGCCGAAAATGAATTTGGCAATCTGGGCGACACGTCCACCCTTGCCGACCCAAGCGTTGTGGACAGCCTGATCGAAGGGCGAAAAGTCCGTTAAATCCGGAAAACAACGGAAGCTGCAGGCAATAACAATAGCTTGCAGCTTCCCCCCCACCAACTGCCAAGGCCTGTTTTTAAAAACAGCCGCCCATGCCGTCTATGCCCAGCATGCCTGCCCAGTCGCAAGCGCGTCGCATTTTCTTCTTGGGCCAAGCCCTTATGATCCGCTATGTGCAAGGCTGGATTAAAAGGGTCATTGCACGCTGTCTGGATAAGGTATCGGAATAAAGTGTCTGGCATGTCTCGTATTTTCAGCCTTGATGGCCTGCTGTTTTTCGGCGTGCTTTTGCTCATCGGGCTGCCGGTGACAACGGTTGTCGCACATCTGTTCATGGCGGGTGGCGATAGCTGGGCCCATTTGATGGCCACCGTTCTGCCGCGCTATATCGCCAATTCCTTATGGTTGGTGATGGGGGTGGGCCTTGGCACCTTTTTGGTTGGCACCGGCGCGGCATGGCTTGTCACCCTTTTTGACTTCCCCGGCAGGCGGCAATTTGAATGGGCGATGATCCTGCCACTTTCCGTGCCGGCCTATGTACTGGCTTATGCCTATACGGATTTTTTACAGGTCGCAGGACCGGTGCAAAGCCTGTTACGCGATCTGACCGGCTGGGGCCCACGGGACTATTGGTTCCCTGAAATCCGCTCCCTTGGCGGGGCGATCTGGTTGTTTGTTCTAGCGCTTTATCCTTATGTCTATCTGGCGGGCCGGTCGGCCTTCTTGCAGCAATCGGAATGTGTGGTCGAGGCCAGCCGCACCCTTGGCTGCACCTCGTGGACGGCATTCATCCGCGTTGCCCTGCCTCTCGCCCGTCCGGCGCTGGCAGCAGGCGTGGCGCTGGCATGCATGGAAACCCTCGCCGATTTCGGGGCGGTATCCTATTTCGGCGTGCAAACCTTCACCACCGGCATTTACCGCACATGGTTTTCCTTTGGTGATCGGGTGGCGGCGGCGCAATTGGCCAGCTTATTGCTGGGCTTTGTGGCATTGCTGCTTTTGGCCGAACGCATCAGCCGCAAAGGCGCACGCTATCACGAAACATCGCGCCGGATACGGCCCTTGGGGATACAGAAGCTTTTTGGCTGGCGCGCCGCATTGGCCGCCTTTGTCTGTTTTTTGCCGCTCTTGTTCGGATTTGTGCTGCCCGGCGCCATTCTTGTAACGCTGGCGCTTGATGTGGGGGATGCCCAGCTTGGCGGGCGCTATCTGGGCCTGATCCGCAACAGCGTCAGTCTGGCAGCCCTTACAGCCGCCTTGGCGGTGGTTTTGGCTCTGGCCATTTCTTATATGATGCGCACAAACCGTTCGGCCGTGGCCCGCTCCACCGCATGGATTGCCGGATTGGGTTATGCCATTCCCGGATCAATCATCGCCGTGGGCGTGTTGATCCCCCTTGCCTGGTTCGACAATCGGCTGGATGCCTTCATGCGCAGCCAATTCGACCTTTCCACCGGCTTGTTGCTCACCGGCTCTATCACAGCATTGGTCTTTGCCTATCTGGTGCGCTTTTTGGCGCTGGCCCAGCAAACCACCCGCGCCGGACTGGAAAAAATCACGCCTTCCATGGATGCCGCTGCGGCCACTTTGGGCGCAGGGCGCTTTCAGGCTTTAAGAAAAGTGCATGCGCCCTTACTGAAGGGGCCATTGCTCACCGCCTTTTTGCTGGTCTTTGTGGAGGTGATGAAAGAATTGCCCGCCACCATGATCATGCGGCCCTTCAATTTCGACACTCTGGCGGTGCAAGCCCATAATCTGGCCGCCGATGAACGCTTGGCGGAAGCCGCTACACCGGCCTTGACCATCGTGATTGTCGGCCTGATCCCCGTGGTGATCCTGACCCGCCTGATTGGCCAGTCCCGACCCGGCCAGCCCACGGGGTCGACCATACGCACTGCTTTTTCCTCATTTTGGCCGCGCGTAAAAGCCGCAGGGTCAGGAAAGTAAGGGGCTTGAATTTCTCTGAAGTCTTGCGATATAAAAGCAATTGATAATCGTTCTCAATTCACACCCTTGCTTTCCCACGCCTTTCCGGAGTTGGTTATGTCGCCTTTCAGTCCCATTAAAATTGGCAGTGCAGCCCTTTTGGCCCTTGGCACGCTTTTGCCCCTGTCTTTTGCGCAATCCGTAGAGGCGCAAGAAGTAAACATCTATTCCTCGCGGCATTATCAAACCGATGAGCGGCTCTATTCCGATTTTGAAAAAGCCACCGGCATCCATGTCAACCGGCTGGAAGGCGGCGGCGATGCCCTGATCGAGCGCATCTCCCAGGAAGGGCGAAACAGCCCTGCGGATATTTTGCTCACCGTGGATGCAGGCATGTTGTGGCGGGCCGAAGATGCGGGCCTGTTCCAATCTACCCGATCCGATGTGCTTGAAGACCGTATCCCTGCACATTTCCGCCACCCCGATGGCGACTGGTTCGGTTTCTCCTCACGGGCGCGGTTGATCTTCGTCAATAAAGATCTGGCCGATCCTGCCAGCATCAGCCGCTATGAAGATCTCGCCGATCCCGAATGGCGGGGACAAATCTGCATCCGCTCTTCCTCCAATGTCTATAATCTGTCGCTGATGGCATCGCTGATTGCCCATCTGGGCGAAGAAAAAGCGCAAGATTGGGCGACCGGCGTGGTGAAAAACTTCGCCCGCAAACCGCAAGGGGGCGATACGGACCAATTGCGCGCTGCAGCCACCGGGGAATGTGCCATTGCCGTTGCCAACAGCTATTATTTTGTCCGCCTGATGCAATCCGACGATCCGGCGGATCAAGAGGTCGTCTCGAAACTTGCGGTGATCTTCCCCAATCAGGACGATCGCGGAACCCATGTGAATATCTCCGGAGCCGGGATCGTCGAAAATGCCCCGAACAAGGCGGAAGCCCGTGCATTTCTGGAATATCTGTCCTCCGATAGCGCCCAGCGTTATTTCGCTGCCGGCAACAACGAATATCCGGCGGTCGATATCGAAATAGACAATGCGTCCCTCCAATCCTTGGGAACGTTCAAGGCCGATGACATCAATGTCTCTGTTTTGGGAAAAAATCAGCCCAAGGCACAGCAGTTGTTCGATCGGGCCGGTTGGCGATAAGCCACTCTAATTTGGCGACAAGCCTAATAAAAAGGGGAGCCAGTGCTCCCCTTTTTTGATCCCTTCAGGCCATGGCCGCATCTTTGCGACTGGACGATAATAACGACCCTGCCGCGATATCAGGATAAAGCGCATCCATCGGTTTGGAGCGCCCATTCTCTCCCATGATCCGCGCATGCATCCGCCGCAGACGCCTCGGCTCTGCCACGCCGCAGCTATGGGCGATGGTTTCCACCTCTTTTTGCATATGATGAATATAATTGGCGACGCGCTGGGCTTTGTCTTCCACATTCAGCCCCCGTTGCAACCGCGGATCATGGGTGGCAATGCCGGTGGGGCATGTGTTTTTATTGCACTGCATGGCCTGAATGCAGCCCAGCGAAAACATGAAGCCCCGTGCGGAATTCACGAAATCTGCGCCCATGCACAAGGCCCAGGCCACATCGGCCGGATTGATCAGCTTGCCTGAGGCAGCCACACGAATGCGCTGTTTCAGGCCATAGCCATTGATCATATCCACCACCATCGGCAGGCTTTCAGCGATGGGAAGCCCCACATTATCCATCAAGCTCATAGGGGCAGCGCCGGTGCCCCCTTCGCTTGAATCGATGGTGATAAAATCCGGAGCGCTTTCAATACCGCGACGGTGGATGGCTTCGAACAGTGTTTCAAACCAGCCATAGGCTCCCACCACGCATTTGAAGCCGACAGGTTTGCCGCTCAGATCCCGCAAGCGGTTGACCATATCCAGCAATTGTTCGGGATTGTCGATCTCCGGATGGCGATTGGGACTGATGGAATCCTGTCCTTTGGCAATACCGCGAATCCGGGCGATTTCCTCTGTCACCTTGGCGCCGGGCAAAATGCCGCCCTTGCCGGGCTTTGCCCCTTGGGACAATTTCAACTCGATCATCTTGACCTGAGAATGTTTTGCAATGCTGCGCAGCTTGTCTTCGCACAGATCGCCCGCTTCATTGCGGACGCCATATTTTGCCGTCCCGATCTGGAAAACGATATCGGCGCCCCCTTCTTCATGATGAGGGGATAACGCGCCTTCGCCTGTATTGATCCACGCCCCTTCCATGGCACAGCCGCGCGACAAGGCCCGTACCGCAGGCTTGGAAATAGCCCCATAGCTCATCGCCGATACATTGAACAGGCTTCGGGTCGTGTAAGGCTGCTCGCACATATCCTTGCCGATGGTCACACTGGACGTTTCCAGCGCATCGCTTTCCAATGTGGGAAAGGCGCAATTGACAAACAGCACCGATCCGGCGGCATGCAGATCGCGGGTTGACCCAAAGGCGCTGGTGGTATCCACATTTTTGGATGCCTGATAAACATAGGTGCGTTGTGCGCGGTTGAAGGGCATTTCCTCGCGATCCATGGCGAAGAAATACTGACGCAAAAATGTCCCCATATGTTCAAGCAGATAGCGCATACGCCCGATGACGGGATAATTGCGCCGGATAGCATGATGGGTTTGGGTGCGGTCAGCAATATATAAAACGATGATCGCCAGAACGCCGACACCGATGGCGAAGATGAACAGGACTGCCAGAAAAAAGAGGACATCGAACACGAAGCCGGATGGCATAAACGTCTCCTCGCATAAAAATAACCAAAATTCTGGCCATAGCTTATGCGAAGTTCAGCGCCACGCCCACGCACAATCGCTCACCAGCCCTGCCCCACAGGTCAAAGGCTGGTGATCGCGCATTATGAGATTGTTTAAAACGCCGCCTCAATGCGGCCAGATATCACGCACCACTTTCAGAAAATAGCGCAGAAAATACCATGCGCCCGCCGCGTTCATGGCAATGGCCCCCACCAAAAGAACACGGATAAGCACCCCGTCATGGGCCAGCCAACCACTGCTGGCCACAAGCAGCATCAAAACGCCGGCACACAGAAACAAAGCCGCACGCATCATCAGCCGCATCACGGCCGGTTCAAGCGCTTTCACCTTAAATCCGCTCGGCGCCGATGCTTGAAACATCGGTCATAGGAGCGGATTTAGGGCTCATTTCCAGCATTTTTTGCAAAGGCCGCAAAGCACGTTTGCGCACATCTTCATCCAGATGAATCTGTGGCTCCAGATCGCGCAGGGCCACATACAGCTTTTCCATGGAGTTCATCCCCATGAACGGACACATATTGCAATTGCAATTGCCATCCGCCCCCGGTGCTCCAATAAACGTCTTGTCCGGCTGGGCTTTCTGCATCTGGTGGATGATATGCGGCTCCGTGGCCACAATGATGGTTTGCGCCGGGCTGTCACTGGCAAATTTCAGGATCGAACTGGTAGACCCCACATGATCGGCCAATTCCAGAATATGCTCCGGGCATTCGGGATGGGCGGCAACCGGAGCATCGGGATGGGCAGCCTGCAGCTTGATCAATTCCCGTTCGCTAAAGCGTTCATGGACAATACAGCTTCCCGGCCAAAGCAGCATATCACGCCCGGATTTGCGGGCCAGATAGGCACCCAAATGCCGATCTGGAGCAAACAGGATTTTCTGATCCAATGGAATTTGGTTGATGATCGCTTCCGCATTGGACGAGGTGACGATGATATCGGTTTCCGCCTTCACCGCTGCCGAGCAATTGATATAGGTAAGCGCCAGATGGTCGGGATGGGCGCGGCGAAAAGCGGCAAATTCCTGTGGCGGACAACTGTCTTCAAGGCTGCATCCCGCACGCATATCGGGCAGAACCACGGTTTTTTCCGGCGACAGGATTTTGGCCACTTCCGCCATGAACCGGACGCCGCAAAACGCGATCACATCGGCATCGGTGGCCGCAGCTTTGCGCGAAAGATCAAGGCTGTCACCGACAAAATCGGCAATATCCTGAATATGTGGATCCTGATAATAATGCGCCAAAATCACCGCATTACGCTCATGGCGCAAGCGATGGATTTCCACCTCGATATCAATCGACGGATCGATCTTGGGAGCCGGGGATGGCTCAAACGGATCGAGGGCAATATCGTCCATAACCAATGCTTCCATTCTGTTCCAAGCAGTCCAGCCACTGCCATGCAAAGGCCCATTCGGCACTCTGGCACAGCCTGTCCTCTATATAACCTGCTCCCTATATAAGAGGTGATCTGGAAAATTGCAGATTTTTCTTAATAGGCCTTCATCAGGCTATGAAGGGCATTATGAATGTGCCGTCGGGGATGTGATGAAAAACCGCCCCTCTGCGTTGAACGGCCCCTCGACCCCGACCATATCCCGATCGGCCAAATCCACCAGATGGGCCAAAACAGACCGGGCCGCAGCCGGTATAAGGCCGGGATGCAGATCCGTATAAAGCCGCGCCACAATATCGGGTACATCACATATCCCCGCTTCAAGGCATGCCAAAATCGCCTGTTCGCGGCCTTTGCGATGGGCGATCAAGGCCGCCACATGCCTGGCAGGTTTAGGGATCGGCGGACCATGGGTGGGCCAAAAGACCGCATCATCACGCGCACCAACCCGCTCAAGAGAGGCCATATACTGCCCCATATCGCCATCAGGGGGCGAAATAACGCTGGTGGACCACCCCATCACATGATCGCCACTAAACAAGGCCCGTTCCGCGGCAAGTGCAAAACACAGATGGTTCGAAGTGTGGCCCGGTGTCCAGATAGCCTCAAGGCTCCAGCCCGGCCCGCGCACATGGTCGCCATCCCGCAAAAGTTCATCGGGGCGAAAGGCCATATCCGCCCCCTCCTCCACCTGTCCCATCGCCAAATCCGAGGGCAAATCGGCCCGCGCACCGGCACCATGCGGCCCATAAGCCAGCACTGGCGCCCCTGTTTCATCCTGAAGGAGAGACGCTCCGGGGCTATGATCGCGGTGCGTGTGGGTTATCACAATATGTGACACCCGCTCCGATCCCAGACCATCCAGGATCTTTTCCACATGGGTGGGATCCGCAGGCCCCGGATCGATCACCGCCACCGTGCCCCGACCAATGACATATGTTCCGGTTCCGGTATAGGTAAACGGCCCGCTATTGGGCGCAACGATCCGCCGGATCAAGGGGCTAACCCTGACCAGCACACCAATACGCAGATCAATCTTTCCAAGCGGTTTCATCTGTGGCGACATAGCCCAGCCTTGCCATGGCACACCCACAGGCGCAAGCCTTCATCTGATTGAAAAAGATCAAGGAGCGCCTTTCTTTTTTACTGTTATTTATGTCTTAATATGTTTGGTTTAATCCCTAGTTTGGCCTTATGAGTGGAGGGCAAAGGAAAACAAAATAAAACAAAGCTTTTCCCTTGAAAGGCGGCTTAAAAAAGCAAAAAAATTCTTTAATCGCCGCCTGTTATCGTATCAAACTGAAATCAGAGAGCCATCCGGGATCTCATTCGCGTGACATCCATATCTACAGATATTCGGGTATGCCTCAGGGGTCCTTATGATGCGTATTTTTAACGCAACTAGAATAGTTGATGATAGCGAGTGATGTAGTGTCCAAATTTGATTATAAAAATGACATAACGACAATGGACACCGCGGCAACGCTCAATGCCGAATCTCTGCCTCCCGGGGTTGTCGCCCAAATCCTTGATATGGCCACCCAAAGTTTTGTGGTGCACCGTGGTGGCCTGCCTTTATTTGTCAATAATGTCACCGCCGATATGCTGGGCGTTCAAGACAAAAGCCAAAGTTTCAAAAAAACGGTTCTGGAGTGGATACACCCGGATGACCGCGCCAATGTTTCAAGAAATATCGCCGCGCGGATGGAAGGGCGGGATGCACCGCAAGACCAGCAGTTTCGCCTTGCCCGGGAAGACGGGGCCGAATATTGGGTGGATTGCCGCGCCACCGTTGTCGATTGGCCCGGCGGCCCTGCGATTCTGGCAACCCTGATCGACATCACCCAACTCAAACAAACCGAACGGGCGCATGTCCGCTCCGACGCTCTGTTCAAGCGCGTTTTTCAAGCCACGCCGGATATGATGTCGCTGTCTTATCTACGTACTGGGGTGTTTTTAGATGTGAATGACAATCTGGCCAATGCCATCGGCATGTCACGGCGCGAGATTTTAGGTCAAAGCATCTTTGATCTGGCCATTTGGGGGGACCCGACGGTGGCCATAAAAATCGGCAATACCATTCGTGCCGATGGCTCCATCCGGCAAATGGAAGCCAGCGTGCGCCGTGTGGATGGCACCATATTTCCGGTCAAATTCTCTGCCGAATTACTGAATGTGGATGGAGAAGAGGTGATTTTAATCATCGGGCGCGACATCACCGATGAAAAAAAGAATGAAGAAGAACTGCGCAACAGCCGCGATATGGCAGAACTGGCCAATCGGACAAAATCCGAGTTTCTGGCCAATATGAGCCATGAATTGCGCACCCCTTTGAATGCCATCCTCGGCTTCTCAGAGATCATAAAAGGAGAGGTTCTGGGGCCTTTAGGAGATGCGCGCTACCGGGATTATGCCAATGATGTTCATCGTTCCGGCACGCATCTTCTGGATATCATCAACGATATTCTCGATCTATCCAAAGTGGAAGCGGGCCGGCTAGAGATTTATCCGTCGGAAGTAGATGTGTCAGAGCTTGTGGCGCAATGTATTCGCCTGATACGGGAACGCGCCCATCAGGCCGGCCTGCGCCTCGTTTCCAAGATTGAGCCAGACGAGTTTTCCCTGTTTGTGGACCGACGGCTGTTCAAGCAAATCCTGCTTAATCTGTTATCCAATGCGGTCAAATTCACGGAACAGGGCGGGCATATCACCGTCAACGCCCTTGCCCAGCCCGATGGCGGCTGCAAACTCATTGTCAAAGATACCGGCGTCGGCATGTCCAAAGAAGAAATCGAACGCGCCATGACCCCCTTTGGGCAAGTGGACGGGGTAATGACCCGCCGTCATCAGGGCACCGGGCTTGGGCTGCCTTTGATTGCCGCCTTCGTTGATGTGCATAAAGGGACGCTGCATATCGACAGTGAAAAAAATGCCGGAACCACCGTCACCATTGTCCTGCCCGATCAGATGGGCAAAGACTGAGGCTTGTTTCTATTCAAAGGTCAGATGAAACAGGATCATATTCACATCCTTATCATTGGCTGAAAGCGGCAAGGCCAGAACATCATATCGACGATATGATCGTTGGGACCATTCAAGCTGAACCTTGCGAATGAAGGTTGGGGCTTTATGCGCAATGACCCATTGGCAACGCCGCCCCACATTCTCGCTTCCCGGAATTTGATCCAGATATTTTCCGGTCAGATCCAATCCCGACATTTGGACAATACGCGTTCCATGAAGCCGGACACGCAAGCGGGATTCTGCGCCGTCCACATCAAACAGAACGATATCTTCAAGCAATGCGCGCATATTGGCGGGATCAAAATCACGCCGCGCAGGCATCAAGCGCTGTCCGCGTTTATCATCCCACAAGATATAAAGGGCACGGGCAGCCTCAAGAGGCACATCATCAGAAGAGAGCACCGGCTGAATATCATGAGTTTTATGGTCGAACCCCATCACAGCGTCCTACATAGAATGTGACCCCTCACCCTGTCATAATCGCGCATAAAGAGTAATTATGCAATTATCCTCATTTTTCTTTATAGAAAAAGAGACCATTGTGACTGAAACCATCAGACCCACCGGGAAACGCGTTTCATCCATGCCATTGCCAATCGACAACCCTGAACACGCCCTTGCCCTGCCCCATCCGCGACTGGATTGGGAAAAGGATGCGCCACGATCGCTTGATCATGGCGACAAATATTATGATCTGCATGACGGGCTATTGGAAAGCATCGAGGTTTTTATAAAACCATGCGAATTCAATACACTATGGCACAGTCGTTCGGTTCTTACCGTGGGAGAAACAGGCTTTGGCACAGGGTTGAATTTTCTTTCACTTTGGCACCATTGGCGTGAACATCGGGCTTCGGCGCGGCTGCACTTCCTGAGCGTGGAAAACCGCCCGCTTCAAAAAGCCGATCTGCTGCGGGCCTTGAAGCCTTTTCAATGTCTTGCCCCCTTGGCCCAAGAGCTTGTGGCGCAATGGCCGCCCGCCTATTCCGGCATCCACCGCCTGATATTTGACAAAGGCCATGTGCATCTGACCCTGTGCTTTGGCGATGCCGCCACCATGTTCGATCAGGTGGAAGGCCAGATGGACGCCTGGTTTCTCGATGGCTTTGCCCCTTCGCGCAATCTGGATATGTGGTCGGCCCCTCTTTACGCCCAAATCGCCCGTCTCAGCGCCCCCGATGCCCGGCTTGCCACCTTTACCGCCGCAGGGCATGTACGACGCGGCTTGATGGATGCGGGCTTCCATATAGAAAAACAGCCCGGCTTTCAGGGAAAGCGTGAACGGCTGGTGGGGCGCTATAAAGGCAGGCCCGCGTCTCCCGACCTTGAGGCGCCATGGTTTGCGCCTCCGGCTCCCTCTCCCGGTCCGGTGGCTGTCATTGGCGACGGCATTGCCGCCCGCATGATGATTGCCGCTTTACGCGATCACGGGTTGGACAATATCCAGATCGCCTCCCCGCATGAGTCCCCCTTGCCCGCCGCTATCTTGGCCCCACGCATCGATCTGGGCCACAATGCCGCGGCCCGTTTTTCCATTCAAAGCCTGCTCAGCGCATGGCGCACTTATGATGCATTGGGTGCGTGGCATGGCCCACGCGGGGTGTTAAGCCTTCTGGAAGGAAAAAGGGCAGAAAGCTGGGGCAAAAAGGCGGTCGAAAGCCTGAACTGGCCAGCGGATCTTTTACGCTTATGCACACATGATGAGGCCAGCAAAATCGCCGGTGTGAGCCTAAAATCACCAGCCATGCACTGGCCCCATGCAGGCTGCATCATCCCGCAAACGCTTTATGACCTTTTGCCACCGCCACAACAGCACATCCCCCATTCCGCTCATAGCATCCAACAGATCGGTCATGATGCGGGATGGCGGATATTGGGGACTGATGGCAAAATTTTATGTGAAACGCCAACGCTGATCCTTGCCGCAGGGACGGGAACGGCGGCACTTTTGGGCGCCAATGCACCGGAAATGGTGCTGCGCCCGGGGCAATTGGGCCTGCACCCGCCAAAGAGCTCTCCCAAAATCGCTCTCAATGCCAAAAGCCATATCACGCCAACCCTTGATCTTCCCACGGGGCCTGCCCGTATTGCAGGGATAGACCTTCCATTTATGGACCTGCCCGCGCCCCGTTCCTTATGGTCCGGCACAAGGGTAACCAGCCCCGATCATGGGCCATTTGCGGGGCCCGTTTTCGACCGTGACTGGTTTGAATCCGCTTATGCGGCGGCCAGATTGGACAAACGCCGCCGCGACTTTCCTGAAATGCGCTATCATGCAGGGCTTTATATTTTTTCCGGTTTGGGCGCACGGGGGTTTCAAACAGCCCCATTGATGGCACAATCCATTGCAGCACAGATTGCAAACACCCTTTCGCCCTTGGAAACGGCGCAAAGGCACGCCTTGCACCCGGCCCGCTTCATGATCCGAAAGATCATCCGCGGTATTCCATAAAGTTTATTTGGCAAACCATTGCCGTAAAATTGCCATCACACGTCGCCTTAATAGAATCAGGCCATTCAAAAACAAAGAAAGTCCGACAGTTTACACTTATGTATTCTCAGCGCCCCATCGTGCCGCTTCTATTTTTGATGGCCTGCCTTATGGTGGCGGGCTTGGTACCATCTGCAAAAATTTCGGCTCAAACCAATGGGCAGGCCGCGCAAAACCCGAACAATATTCCCTATGATCTGAGCCTGACCGGCATTACGGGCAGTTTAAAAACCCGGCTTGAAGAGCTTTCCATCCTGATAAAAGACAAGAAAAGCCCGCCACGTTCATATGGGGCTTTGCGGGCACGGCTGGAACGGGATCTCAAAACCTTTGAAAAGGCCCTGCGATCCGAAGGATATTATAATGCCAGCATCAGCCACCAAATCGACAGCTCCCAAAGCCCGGTGGCCATTACCATGCGCATTTTCACCGGCAAGCAGTATAAAATCGATCTGGTGGATCTCGCCTTTCCCGGCGTGCTCCCTGAAGAAACCGTGGTGGAAGCCTTGAAGGCCGCCATGACTTTGGCCCCCGGCGATCCGGCCCGCGCAGAAGATATTGTTCTGGCAGAAACGGCCATTCTTGCCACCCTGCCGCGGCTTGGCTATCCGCTGGCCCGCACCGCCACCCGTCATGTGGTGATCGACCATGATACGGATAGCGCCCGCATCACCTATCGTTTCGATACCGGTCCGGCCATGCGCTTTGGCGATGTTCGTTTTGATGGCCTTGAAACGATCAAAGAGGGCTATTTACGCCGCCTTGTGCCGTGGGAATCCGGTGCCCCCTATGATCAGGCGCAGGTGGAAACCTTCCGCCGAACGCTGATTTCCAGCCGCTTGTTTGGCAGCGTGCGTATTCAATTTTCCGATCCCCTGGCAGATTTACGCACCCATACAGAACCCATCGCGCCCGAGATGAAAATCACTGTGATCGAAACCGATCAGCGCACCATTTCCCTGGGGGCGGGCTTTTCCACCAGTGAAGGATTCGGCGGGGATGCCACATGGGAGCACCGCAATTTCTTCGGCGCAAGCGAACGGCTGACACTGACGGCCAGGATTGCCGAAATCGAGCAATCTTTAGTGGCCGACATTCGCAAACCCAATTTCTTGCGCCGCGATCAATATCTGACGGGGCGCGTCGGCGCCATTCGGGAAGACACGGATGCCTTTGACAGCTTGGAGCTGAATATCCGTGCCGGATTGGACCGGGCCATAGGCCGCTATTGGCAATTCGGCGTGGCAACGGATCTCAGCTTCACCGATGTGGAAGAAAACGACGAACGCCGCACCTTCTTGCTGGCCGCCCTTCCCCTAAGCGCCACCTTTGACAATCGCGATTCGGTGCTTGATCCCACCTATGGGCTTTATGCCCGCCTGGCCATTGCCCCGCATCTGGCCGAACAAAGCGGCTTTTTCAGCTTTTATAAAACCGCCTTTGATGCCAGCAGCTATCTGCCTTTGGATAAAGACAAGGACATCCTTTTGGCGGCCCGTGTGGCTGTGGGGTCGATCATCGGAGCCGAAAACGAACGCCTTCCTGCCAATCGGCGTTTTTTTTCCGGTGGCGGCGGGTCGGTTCGCGGCTTTGGTTTCCAAGATGTCGGCCCCTTGGCCGAGGACGGCCAACCCTTGGGCGGACGGTCCTTGTTCGAAGCCTCGTTTGAAGCCCGTTTTCGCATAGGTGAAGACTTTGGGGTCGTGCCGTTCATCGATGTGGGGGAAGTCACAGAAAGCACCACACCGCGCTTTGGCGATTTACGCTGGGGCGCCGGTCTGGGCTTTCGATATTATACCTCCTTTGCGCCGATCCGGGTGGACATTGCAACGCCCATCAATCGCCGCCCCGGCGATAACCGTATCCAGTTTTATATCAGCTTGGGACAAAGCTTTTGAACGACGCCGCACCACATTCTGACAGCCCCAAAAAGCCAAGGCAGCGCCGCTGGCGCATCGCCCTTGTCGGCGTTTTGGCGCTGGCGGGCGTTTTGGTCGGGCTGATGGTGGCGGCGGTCCTATGGCTGGATAGCAAGGCCGGAAAATTTTGGTTATGTGCCACCTTGAACGACATATTGGCGGAAAGCGGCGTGGAGATCGGCACCCTTCGCGGGCAGCTTTTTTCCGATTTTCGCATCGATAGCATCACCCTGTCCGATGCGGACGGTGCTTATCTGGTGGCCAATGATGTTCGCCTGGAATGGCGCGCAAAAGCCTTGTGGGACAGGCATGTGGATATTGACACCCTTGCCATCCACGACATCCGGATGACGCGCTTGCCCCAAGCATCCCCCGAAACACAAAAACCCGGCGCACCGGTGCGTCTGCCGCGCTTACCCGACCTGCCGGTCAGCATCTTTGTTGCCCAATTCAGCATCGGCCAGATTTTGCTGGACGCCCCCATATTGGGCCAGGCCGCAGCACTTGAAGCTTCAGGCCAGGATTTGGCATTGAGCGACAAGCGCCTGAACGGCCAGCTTTCCACATTTGGCAGCAAACAGGCAACAGATGCGCCCGACAGCATCACCGCCGATCTCTCTTATGATGAAACGGTGCAGCGCCTTGATTTAAAGCTGGATATGGTGGGGCCACCGGATGGGATCATCGCCCATGCCTTGAACATTGCCCCGCAAGAACCGGCCCGCCTGCATATTGACGGCAGCGGCACCTTCAGCGACTGGGCGGGTAATCTCGACGCCCAATATGGCAAACGCGCCCGTTATGATGCGGGTATTCTCGTTGAAAACGGGCGATTGTCCATCGAAGGCGATGCCGCACAATCGGGGCTGGTGGATGCCCCCTATGCGGATTGGCTCAGCCCCACCATCAGCCTTTCGATTGTGGCCGATCTTAATGACACCGACATCATTCCCGTCACCGTGGCTTTGGGCTTTGCCAAAGGGAAAATTCTGGTGGATGGCAAAATCCACACCGAAAACAGCCAAGCGCTTGACCTTCAGTACCATCTCACGCTCGATCAGAATGCCGGGGCAAAACTGCTGGATCTGCCCATGCGCCATGACGGGGCAATTCTGGATGGCACGCTTTCGGGCACTTTCATAGCTCCCTTATGGACGGCCCGATTGGTGATCGATGCCCCCCAATGGGACAATGCGGCAAAAGCCACACAGGCCCGATTGCAGCTTTCCGGCGGTTTTGAAAAGTCAGCAATCCCGATCGAATCTTCAGGCAAAATTAGCGGTCTTTCCTTTCCGGATCAGCCCGATCTGGCGGCCTTTGACACGGTTTTGGCGGTGGACGGGCACTATGATCTGGAAGCGGCCAGCGCCCATATCGCAAACGCCCGGATAGACGCTCCGGGGCTGAGCATCACCGGCACGGGGGACTATGCTTTCACCGCACAAACATTGGCACTGGATCTTGCGGCCCAAATAACGGCCCTGTCGCGTCTGCCTTTGCCCACCGCCTTGCCGCTTGATGGACAGATCGAGGCACGGGTCGGCCTTGCCCGTGCCAATGGTGCCGATCCCATCGCCATTCAGCTGACCATGAACGGAGAGGCTATAAGCGCGGAGCAAGAAAGCCTTGGACTGTTGCTGGGAGAAACCCCGCATTTTGAATCGCATATCCAGTTCAGCCCCGGCAGCATGGTGCGTATCCTGTCGGCACAGATTTCAGGGGCGGGGCTTGATGTTTTTGCGCAAGGACTGGCGGATATCACGGCACAGGATCTGGATATCACATACCGACTTGGGTTCACCGATCTCTCGCTTCTGGGTCTATCCGGTCCCACCGATATAGATGGTGGACTGGTTCTGGAAGGCGCTCTCTCCGGCTCCTTTGATCAACCCGTGCTGGCTGCAACATCCGATCTGGCGCAGCTTGATGTGCAAGGCTATCCATTGCTCAACCTGCATCTGGATGCCCTGGCAACGGATCTGGCAAGCCAACCGCAAATGGAGATTCGACTGGGCGCCGATAGCGGCCTTGGCCCCTTACGCATCGAGGGACGGGCGGCAATGGCAAAGAATGGCGCCATCGATATGCCATTGGTCTTTCTGGCCCTTGGGGGGGCGGAAATCGAAGGAGCCCTTGCTTATGGGGCCGATGGGCTTGTGCGCGGCACCTTGGCCGGCACCTCCGGCGATCTCTCAAAACTGCCGCAAAGCCAACGCTATGGTCTGCAAGGGGATATGAACTTCACCGCCGCCTTTTCAGAACAGGACGGCAAACAAGCCCTTCGTCTTGAAGGGGATGGCGAAAATCTGACCATCCCCTCTGCCAGCACACAATTGGTGGAAATCGAAGCCATCAATCTTGATGCCACACTGCGCTTGACCGATGCCTTGCCCTATATAGATGCCCAATTTTCGATCACTGATTTTGCTATGGGCTTCACCCGTCTTGCCAGCGCAGGCATTACCGCCCAAGGGGATAGCAAACGCCTGCATATCAGTGGCGAGGCCGATGGGGATTGGCGCGGTCCCTTAAGCCTGAAGGGCGCCGTGGATTGGGGCCAGGATGCGGATACCCAAACCATCAGCCTTGATCTGGATGGCACTTTATTCGGGGAAGATATCAAAACCCCTGCCCCCATCGTGGCGCAACAGACCGGCGATATGTGGCAGATCGCGCCTTTCCAGATGCAGATATCCCAAGGCCAGATTTCCGGCACCGCAAGCTATGGCCCAGAGCGCATCCACGGAAGTCTTGATCTCCTGTCGGTGCCGTTGGAACTAGTGAATGTGGCGGCCCCGCGCCTGCTTCCCACCGGCACAATCAACGCGCGTTTATCTGTTGAGCAAAGCGACGGCCCGGCCACCGCCGAGATGCACCTGGCGCTTTTGGATGTGACCCCGGCCATAACGGGATTTGCCACAACCCCGCCTTTTTCCGCCACCATCGACGGGCAATTGACCAATGGTCTGTTCAGCATCAAAGGCGAGGCCAGCGCCCAAGAAGCCATGCGCGCCGATCTGAGCCTCGACATGCCTTTGGCACTTGATCTAAGGGCGGGCAGCTATGCCCCGAAGGCCGATGCCCCCCTTGAAGGGCAGCTTTCCTGGGAAGGAGCGCTGGCCTCCCTGTTCATGCTGGTCACCTTGCCCGAACATGAAGCCAGTGGCACCTTGCATGCAGATTTGCAAATCGGCGGCCTATTGAATAATCCCGATATCACCGGCGATATCCGCTTGAACAACACCCGTTATGAGCATCTTGATAGCGGTTTTCTGGCCACCGACATCACCCTTGCCGCCGATCTTTCGGACCGCAGGCTCAGCATCACCCGCTTTGACGCCAAAGACGGCAATGGCGGCACCTTGAAAGGCTCTGGCTGGGCAGAAATTGATGAAACCGGAGATTTCCTGACCGATATAAATTTGCTGCTGAATGATGTGACCGTGATCCGGCGCGTTGATGTGAAAGCGGTAACATCAGCAGATCTGCGGTTTCAAAAAACACCCGAAGCAATGACAGCATCAGGGACCATTTCGCCCAGCCGGGCCGATGTGGATATCAGCAAATCGCTGCCCGATGATGTGACCGATATCGAGGTAACGGAAATCCGCACCAGCGAAGGTGGCGGCCCAAACACCCTTGATGGACAAGAAGCGGCTTTTGAACCCGCCATGCCGGTAGCGCTGGATTTCCAGATTGATGCGCCCCGCCGTATTTTCGTGCGTGGGCGCGGGCTGGATTCCGAATGGGAAGTGCATCTGAAAGTTCTTGGCGATGCCGAAACGCCGCTTATTGAAGGCACGGCCTCGCTGCTTAAAGGGGCCTTCGATTTTGCCGGACGACGCTTCACTCTGGATGGCGGGCAGCTTATTTTCACCGGAGCGGCCACAATCGACCCCATTCTGGATATCCGGGCGCGGGAAACCGTCGATGGCCTTGATGTGGTTTTAAGCCTTAGCGGTCCTGTTTCTTCTCCCTCTCTGAGCCTGCAATCCACCCCGTCCTTACCCGAAGATGAAATCCTGTCGCGGCTGTTGTTTGGAGAATCGGTGGCAGATCTGACACCTTTGGAAGCGGTGCAGCTTGCCTCGGCCCTTGCCAGCCTGTCCGGCGGGGGTGGTCTTGATGTGGTGGGGGCGGCACGGGCCGGTTTGGGGCTGGATCGGCTGAATATCGAAATGGGCGATGAAAACTCCAATGGCCCACGCATTACGGGGGGGAAATATCTCACCGACAATGTCTATTTCGAAGTGGCAACAGAAACCGGAACCGGAATCACCACCGGCACATTGGAATGGGCGCTCACCCGCAATCTCAGCCTAAGAAGCCAAATGAGCTCCAGTCAGGACAATGCCGTCTCCATCCGCTGGTCATGGAATTATTGAGCGGGAAAAGCCGTGCAGAATCACCATTGCGCCATGGAGTGAACCGGATCAAAGAGCACGCGCAAAAAATATCGGTATTTACACCGAATATCCGTTAGGCTCACGATAGCCAATTGGGAGATCTACCATGCGTATCGCCCTGCTTGCCCGTAATCCGAATCTGTATTCCCACCAGCGCCTGATGGAAGCCGCCAAAGAGCGCGGCCATGAGATTCAGTGGATCGACACCATGAAGGTGTATCTGAAGATGGGCGAAGTGCGCCCCGAAATGCGCTATAAAGGCGAAGAAATGCCCGAATTCGATGCGGTTATCCCGCGGATCGGTGCATCCATCACCTTTTTCGGCACTGCGGTTTTGCGCCAGTTCGAAGTGATGGGGGTTTATCCCTTGAACGAATCGGTCGCCATTTCCCGATCCAGAGACAAATTGCGTTCGATGCAGCTTCTTTCCCGACGCGGGGTAAAGCTGCCCGTGACCGGCGTTGCCAATGGCACAAGGCAAACCGATGATCTGATCCATATGATGGGAGGACCGCCTCTGGTGATCAAGCTGGTGGAAGGCACCCAGGGTGTGGGGGTGGTTCTGGGCGATACCATGCCAGCGGTGAAAAGCATGATTAATGCCTTTGCAGGCCTTGAAGCCCATATTCTGGTGCAGGAATTCATCAAGGAAGCCGGCAACGAAGACATCCGTTGTCTGGTGGTTGGCGAAAAAGTGGTGGCCTCTATGCGCCGCAAAGGGCCGGAAGGTGATTTCCGTTCCAATCTGCATCGGGGCGGCTCGGCCCATGCGGTAAAAATCACGCCGGCTGAACGCGCCACCGCTGTCAAGGCGGCCAAAGTCATGGGGCTCAATGTGTGCGGTGTGGATATGCTGCGGTCCGATCGCGGTCCGCTGGTGATGGAAGTAAATTCCTCACCGGGGCTGGAAGGGATCGAGAAATCCACGCATCTGGATATCGCAGGAAAAATCATTGAATTCATCGAAAAAGATGCCCGCCCACATCGGACGAAAACCAAGGGGAAAGGCTAAGCGGGGCCGGTTATGACAAAATCGAAAAGCGCCCGCCCGCCTTTTGTTCTTGCCGGCCATGAGGTGGAAGCCGGGGAGCGGACCCATGTGAATGTGCCACTTCCCAGCCAATCCAGCTATATGCCCATTTCCATGCCGGTGCATGTGGTGCATGCCAAGCGCGATGGACCGACATTATTCTTGTCGGCCGCGGTGCATGGGGATGAAATCAACGGCATTGAAATCATCCGGCAGGTGATGGCCCATTCCGCTCTCAACCGTATGCGCGGCACCCTAATCGCCGTCCCCATTGTCAATGTTTACGGCTTCACCACCCACACCCGTTATTTGCCCGACCGGCGCGATCTCAACCGGTCTTTTCCCGGCTCCCAGCACGGATCTTTGGCATCGAGGCTGGCCTATGTGTTCGCCAGCGAAATCATCGACCGCTGCACCCACGGAATCGACCTGCACACCGGGGCCAATCATCGCACCAACCATCCGCATATCCGCGCCAATCTGGATGATCAGGAAACCGAAATCATGGCCCGCGCCTTTGGCACCCCGGTGATCATCAATGCCAATATGCGCGATGGCTCCTTACGCCAATATGCTGCAGAAAAAAATGTCAAAACCCTGCTTTATGAAGCCGGAGAAGCCCTGCGATTCAACAGCCTGGCCATCCGTGCCGGAGTGCGGGGCGTTTTAAATGTGATGCGGGTTCTCGATATGATTGGCGGCAAACCCTCCCTCGATCATTCGGTTATCAAAGCCAGTGAGTCGCAATGGGTTCGCGCGCCGAAAAACGGCTTGTTGCGGATAGAGGTTCATCAAGGCACCCGCATCGAAAAAGGCGATACATTAGGCACCATTTCCGATGCCATCGGCAAACATGATGCCAGCGTGATATCGCCAGTGACCGGAATTGTGATCGGCCGCACCAATCTGCCGGTGGTGAATGAAGGGGATGCGCTTTTCCACATTGCCCGTTTCAATGATTCCGCCAAGGTGGAAAGCGCCATCGAAACCTTCCATTCCACCCATATCGAGGGGCTTGGCCCGGGCGATTATCCCGATCTGGGCGTGGTGTGATGAAACCGCCCGGATATGGTGGGTTTTGAATTCTGGACAGCAAATCATAAATACAGGAATGGTGACGGGCTGGCATAAGTCCATCCGGCACGCTATTCTTGTGCCCGGATAAAGTGGGGACACACCGGATGAGCGACAAGACGCCTATCGTCATGGTCCACGGCATGTGGAGCCGTGGAAATTGTTGGGACCGGTTGCGCGCTTATTTTGAAGAGCGCGGCCATCGCGTGCTCGCCCCCACATTGCCTTGGCACGATATGTCCGCCGCCAGCCCGCCTCCCGCAAAGCTGGGATGCGCCTCTCTCATTGATTATACCGATGCGCTGGAAAAAGAGATCACCGCCTTCGACCGCGATGCCATCCTGATTGGCCATTCCATGGGTGGGCTTTTGGTACAAAAATTGGCCGCACGGGGCTTAGGGTCCAAATTGATCTGCCTGTCGCCCGCCCCGTCATCGGGCATGTTCCCCTTTTATTGGGGGCCGACCCGCAGCTTTCTCAAAACCACCTTGCGCCCCGGCTTTTGGAAAAAACCCCATAAAGCATCGTGGGAGCAAGCCCGGTGGAGCGTCTTCAATGCGGGCGTTCCTTTGGAAGAAGCCCGCGCCGTATATGCAGATTATGTCTGGGAATCGGGGCGTGCACTTTTTGAACTGGCGCTGTGGTATCTGGATGGCGATCAAGCCGCTTGCGTCAACCGTGACCGTATCCGCATCCCTGTTCTGGTGGCTGTGGGCGCACAAGACCGCATCACACCCAAAGAATGGGCAAGATCAGCGGTGCGCCGTTTCGAAGGCCGGGCACGCTATGCGGAATTCCCCGATTACGGCCATTGGCTGATCGGGGACCCCGCTTGGCCCCATGTTGCCAAACGCATCGAGCGCTTTCTGGAAACAGGGCTTTAGGCAGATGCGCTTTGTGCCCGTCTGTGCACTATAAAGCGGGTGACGATCATGCCAAAAACCATGGCCAGGCCGAAATAGACCACCTCCATACCGCCCACCGCCAAGGCGGTGATGGCGGGGCCGGGGCAAAAGCCGACCAACCCCCAACCAATACCGAACAAAGACGCGCCAATCAGCAAGCGCTGATCCACATCGCGGCGCGTGGGCAGGCTGAACCCTGCCCCCCAAAGCGGTGCTGTGCGTTTGAAAACAAGGCGGTAGCCAATAAAGGTCACGGCCAAAGCCGCTCCCATTACAAATAAAAGGCTTGGGTCCCACGCCCCGGCAACATCAAGAAAGGCCAGAACCTTCAATGGGTTCACCATCATCGAAACAACAAGACCCAATCCAAACAGAAGACCGATCACGAAACTTCCCAGAAAATTCTTCATCACCACATCCCCAAAAGATGACGCATCACAAACACCGTGGCGATGCCTGTGGCCATAAAGCTGATGGTGGCAATGACCGAACGGTGCGATAAGCGCGCCACACCGCACACACCATGGCCGCTGGTACAGCCGCCCCCCAATATGGTGCCCACGCCAACCAAAAACCCGCCCAGAACCACAAGCAGCAGGGGAACAGGGATAGTGATTTCGGGCTTTTCACCCATCACCGCCCAATAGATCAACGGCGCAGCAATCAAGCCCAGCAAAAAACCGCCGCGCCATGTCCGCTCGGATGCAGAAAGCGAGAAGAACCCACCCAGAATACCACTGACCCCTGCGATTCTTCCGAAAAACAACATGGCCAATACGGCGGACAAACCGATCATCGCACCACCGGCCAACCCGGCAAAGGGGGTGAATTCCGTCATAGATATCTCCGCGCCAAAGAGGTTCTTGATACTATATTCTAATATACGTATATACAAATATATGAATTTACAGGATATGCAACACTCGGCCCAATCCGCCAGCGAATTTCTGCGCATTCTGGCCCATGATGGGCGGCTGATGATCCTTTGTCGCCTGTGCGAGGGGCCATCATCTGTTGGCGCCTTAAGCGAGGCGCTGGGCCTCCGGCAATCCACCCTATCGCAGCATCTGGCGATTCTTCGGCGCGAAGGGCTGGTGCAAACGAAGCGGGATGGCCAAACCATTTATTACAGCCTTGGCGACACCCGCACGCGCGAGGTGATCGCCCTTCTTTATCGCTTGTTTTACCAAGCCGACAGGAAAGACCAAACGGCAGAAAGTGGGCCCGTGGGCAAGACATAAAGAAAGAGCCGCTGGATCGCCAGCAGCTCTTCTTTAGGGCAGATGCCCTACATTTTACCGATTATTTCTTACCGGCAGGCTTTGCTTGGGCGGGCTTTTGCGCACCAGGTTTCGCTTGCGGCTGGGATTGAGACGGTTTCTGTGTCTTCATCGGCATGGTCTTGGTCCTTTGGACTGTTGCAGTCGGAGATCATCTCCAACGCATTATCATTTGGGCATCTCAAGCCGCCGGAGTAGATGTGATTTTTGCATAACGCTGCCCTTAGTCATGCGTTTTTTACATAACATTTTCGTTCTTTATGGCCGGAATCTGTATTAAAGATTGACCTTTGCAAGAAAGTGTTTATGTGCAGCTTTCACAGGATTGTTTGATTATATTTCAAATATCCACTTTTGAAAGACTGTTATGTCTTCTGCTTTCGCACTGAGCTCGACAAATGGTCGCCCGCCCTTTACGGGCCCTGGGGAGGTTTTTGTCGCGCAGCAAGATGTATTCAGCACTGAAGAGTGCCAGACATTACGCCAGTCGATGGATCTTTCTCCCACAGAATCAGGCAATCTTTCAGGGTTTGGTACGGTTCGGTCCATCCGCGCGTGCGACATTTTATGGCTGGACGATCAACCCGAAACATCCTGGATTTTTGAACGTCTTGCCCGTCTGTTATCATCCATCAATCAACAGTCTTTCGGCTTCCGGCTGGACAGCTTTCAAGAAGGCGCGCAGCTTATCCGATATGATGGCAGCGAATTGGGAACCTATGACTGGCATGCCGACCGCGGGCGGGCGCCTGCCACCCGCACGCGCAAACTCTCGGTTTCCGTGCAGATCACACCGGAAGCCGAATACCAAGGCGGACGATTGGAATTGAACGGCGAAGGCACCATGATCGAAGCCCCTGCCAGCCTTGGCACAGCTATTGTCTTTCCCAGTTTCGTGCTGCATCGTGTTACCCCGGTCACCGCGGGTCGCCGCATTGCCCTGGTGGCATGGCTGCATGGCCCCGCCTTCAGCTAAGGCACTCTATTTTCAACCTTTCCGCTTCTCCGCCCAAGACAAACTCCTACGGATATGGCAGTCACTGGAAAAACGCAGGGACATATATGATGGCCAAGTCACCGCCTTCTTCAGCCACAACCAGTTCAAACCCGCTGCCTGCCGGACATCCACCGGTTAAAATCGGGCGCATTGGCGTGTTGATAGTCAATTTGGGAACCCCCCAAAGCACTGATTATTGGTCGATGCGGCGATATCTGAAGGAATTTCTTTCCGACCAAAGGGTAATCGAACTGAACCCCTTGGTTTGGAAGCTGATTCTCAATCTTTTTATCTTGCCCTTTCGCCCACAAAAATCGGCGCGGGCCTATCGCGCCATCTGGAACCGGGACCGCGATGAAAGCCCGCTTTTAACCCTCAGCCGCGCTCAGGGAGAAGGGTTGGCCAAGGCGTTGGACGATGACCGACTGGTGGTGGCCTGGGCCATGCGCTATGGGCACCCTTCCATCGGTGAAAAGCTGACACAGCTTCAGGAACAGGGCTGTGACCGCATCGTCACATTGGCGCTTTATCCGCAATATTCCGCCACCACCACCGCCAGTGTCCATGACCAGCTTTTCCGCGAATTGATGAAACGGCGCTGGCAACCGGCCATTCGCACAATCCCGCCCTATTATGATCATCCTGCTTATATTGCCGCCCTTGCCGCGTCTGTCCGCCGCCACATCGCAGAACAAGGATGGCAACCGGATATGCTGTTGGCATCTTTTCACGGCATCCCCAAAGCCTATTTCGACAAGGGCGATCCCTATCATTGCCATTGTCAGAAAACCGGACGCTTGCTGCGCGAAGCCCTTGGCTTGGATGAAACAAATTTTCAGGTCACCTTTCAATCGCGCTTCGGACCAAAGGAATGGCTCGAACCCTATACCGATGAAAGCTTGAAAGCCTTGCCCGCCAAAGGCATGAAAAAGGTTTTGGTGGTCGCACCGGGTTTTGCATCCGATTGTGTGGAAACCTTGGAAGAACTTGCCATAGAAGGCCGGGACATCTTCATGGCATTTGGTGGTGAGCATTTTTCTTGCGTCCCCTGCCTCAATGATCATCCCGATCATATCGAGATGCTGGAAACACTGGTTCGCAATGAAATTTCAGGATGGCTGTAAAAAAGGCCACATTCCCTCCTCTTTAGATTTCCTTCAGAGAAGCACCACGCTATATTCCACCTCTAAAAGGTGAATTCGTGAATAGGCGGGACAGCGCCATTTCTTGCGCCATCACATCTATGACCGGGGGGTGAAGAATGTGGAAGTTTGCAAAATGGTGCCTTTGGGCCATAGCCATTTTTGCTGTGCTGTTATGTGTGATCGTGCTCAATTATGGCACACCTGATCTGGATCGCGCGCTTTTGACAGAATATTACGCCAAAGCCCCCTCCCGATTTCTCGATTTACCCGCTGGCGGACGCATCCATTACCGCGATTATGGTCCGGCTGATGCACCGCCCGTTGTTTTGGTGCATGGCTCTGGCTCTTCTTTACATAGTTGGGAAGGATGGGCCGATAGTCTCGTCCCGCAATTCCGGGTCATCACTCTGGATCTGCCCGCCCATGGGCTCACAGGGCGTATCCCCGGCGATGATTATGGCATTTCCGGCATGACCGCGGCCATTGATGCCATTGTTGATGCGACCGGCCTTGAACGCTTTGTTCTTGGCGGCAATTCCATGGGCGGAAAAATGAGCATCGCCTATGCCTTGCAGCACCCGCAAAAAATTGCCGGATTAATCCTGATCGATTCGTCCGGTTATTATCCTGAAACCATGCCCCCGCGCTCCGTCCCCCTTGCATTCACCTTGGCACGCACTCCGGTCTTGCGCCATCTGATGACATGGATAACCCCGCGCGCCATTATCCGGGACGGTTTGAAAAATGTTATGGCCGACAAACAGCGCGTCACCGAAACGCTAGTGGACCGTTATTGGCATTTGTTGCTGATGGAAGGATCGCGTGAGGCGATGATGGAATATTTCGCCACGCCTGATGTCCCCGTAGATCCAAGCCGGATCATCAGCCCTACCCTGATCCTATGGGGCGGGAAAGACACCCTTTTACCACCGGAAGTGGGCGCAGCTTTGGCGGAACAGATCCCGCAAGCGCATCTGCTGGTTTATGAAGATCTGGGCCATATCCCGATGGAAGAAGACCCGCAACGAACGGCCCATGATGCCATGGCCTTCCTTTCCAGCCTGACAGACGACACAGGCTGGAACCAGTCCGCACGCGCCCGTTAAGCTAAAATCCTGTGCCCATGGCAAAAAGAACGGGGCCACCCGGCCCCGTTATGACATGCATATAGATCACTGAAACTGGCCTTTTCTTTTTCGATCGCAGATCCCGTCAGGAAGCAAGGCGTTGGCTCAAGCGGCCAGAAAAACGGCGGCTGCGACGATCACGGCGTTGGCTGTATCCTGTGGAAGGACGGTGCGCTTGGGTGCTGGCAAACATTGTGGTTCTCGCTTTCAATCTTTGATCTGCTCTTATGGCAGGCTGTTGCTGTCGTGACTCAGGCTTCTATGCTTAGGCCAGACGTTGATAACGCTGGCGGCGGCGAAGGCGACGGATGGAACGTTTTGCTGATCCGTTGGTGGCTGTGTTTTCGATCATCATCGCTTTATCCTCAGGTCTGTCGGTTTGTTACTGTGTATTTTTCTTACCGAGTTATCGTCTCGGTGTACTAGGTATGTAATACACCTAATCGGCAATTCAAGCATTTTTTTGATGTGGAATAGGGTTTTTGCATAAAAATAAGACTAAGTAATTGTTATTAAATGAGATTATAAAGTGACAAAAAAGACATATCCATCGAGCAAACCTCTTGTCGTCAAGGCTTATGCTAAAAGAACGGTGCTCTTTTTTGCCGACTCATAAACACTGCCGCATCTATTCGACCTCAAAAAAACCGGGAGATCCCCTATGACCCAGGCCACGTCGTCCTCCCCCGTCCAACCGTGCCTTGCGATCATCCAGCGCGCTCCGGTCTTCCTAAATCTTCCGGCATCGGTGGATCTGGCAATCTCGGAGATCGAAGCCGCCGCGAAAGAAGGAGCAACCATCATCGCTTTCGCTGAATGTTGGCTGCCGGGCTATCCGGTATGGCTGGATGAAGCGCCCAAGGCGGCGCTTTGGAATCAAGAAGGAGCAAAGCAGCTTTATCAGCTTTTGTCCCAAAACGCCGTGGTGCTTGGAGACGCATATCTCTCTCGCCTTGCCGATGCCGCCCGGCGCACCGGCTGTTACATCCTGATCGGCAGCCATGAACGGCGCGGCGGCACGCTTTATAATACCAGTTTCAGCTTTGCACCCGATGGCACCTATATCTATCACCGAAAACTGGTTCCCACTTATACGGAGCGGCTGATTTGGGGACGCGGAGACGGCTCTACCCTTAAAACACAAGAAACCCCGTGGGGCGTGCTTGGTAGCCTGATCTGCTGGGAACATTGGATGCCCTTAGCCCGCGCCGCCATGCATGCGCAAACCGAGGCCATCCACATCGCCCAATGGCCCACGGTGAATGATATGCATCAGGTGGCCAGCCGCGCCTATGCCTTTGAGGGCAGATGCTTTGTGGCGGCAGCGGGCTGCATCCTTTCCAAAGACCATGTTCTGGATGGCTTTGCATCTTTAAAGCCCGATATGCCGCAAGCCTTGGACATTCTGGGTTCTATGCCCCCTGAAGGCAGCGATCTGATCCAACGCGGGGGCAGCGCCCTTATCGCCCCCGATGGCCGCTATAGCGTCTCTCCCGTTTATGATCGGGAAATCCGGCTCATGGCACCGCTTGATCTGGGGCATTTGGCCCGCGAACGCCAAGCTCTGGATAGCGCCGGACATTATTCCCGCCCCGATATTTTTGAATTGTCGGTGAATACAAAGCCACAAATGGGCGTGGTGTTCAAAGACGACGAGACGGATTAAAATCGGCCTTTGAACGGTGTGCCTGTTACCAACGTAATCACGTGGCCCGCCAGCATCAAAAGCACCAAAATCGCCACGAACTGCACAAAGCCATAAGGCACCAAGGGCGGCTTTCCCGGCACATATTCGCGTCGAGACAAAAGCGTGGTCAGCGCAAGAACCAAAAGTGTAACGCCCATCAGGCTCAGGGTTACGAAAAGTGTCATCGCCAATCCGCTCTTTTCACCGTCTTTTCACAGCATTTCTGCTCAGTTATGGCGATCTACCGTGTTTATCTGGCAAGGGCCATAGGAAAATGGTTGCACTCATCCCCGAAGCCGCTATATAAGGCGCCTCCGTGACGAGCGGGCGCGTAGCTCAGGGGTAGAGCACTGTGTTCACACCGCAGGGGTCGCAGGTTCAAATCCTGCCGCGCCCACCATTTAAAGCAAGGGCTTAGCCATTTTGGGCTGAGCCTTTTCTTTTATGCACCAATCGGCCTTTGAGGGAATCGGCTGCAGCCGGACAGATGGATTGCGTTCACTGCGCGGTCAGAACCGGGCCAACCCTTAGCAATCACCGCCTTATATAGCGCCCATAAAGCCGCGATAAGGGGGTGGCCGACAGGCCATGAAGAACGATGGAAAATGCCACGGTCAGCATCACACATGCCTGCAATTCCGCATGGAACGGCACGTCATATGTCTCGAAAATCATCAAGGCAAACAGGATAGACGCAAGGCCACGCGGCCCGAACCACCCCATGAACAACCGGCCGGGATAATCGACCTTGCTTCCCATGAAAGACAGCATGATCGCCACGACCCGCACCACAAACAGGCTGGCCAGCGCATAAAGAACAGTGCCCCATCCCATCACCGCCAGCCCGTCCGGCAACAAGGTTGCGCCAAACAGCAAAAAGGTGAAGGCCGTCAGAATTTGGCCCTCTTCCTCCATGAAATCAATCAGCGCCCCACATCGGTGTTTCACCGTACAGCCCAAGGTAATCCCGGCTGAAAAAGCCGCCAAGAATCCATTACCGCCAATACTTTCGGCCAAGGCATAAGCCAAAAGCGCCAAGGCCAGCATCGCCACCCCTTCCAACTCTTTGGTGACCGTGCCGGACCGCACCGCCCAGTCGATCAAATGCCCCCCAAGATATGCGACGATGATCCCGCTCAGCGGACCCAAAACAATCTGCATGACGGCGAATTGCGCCATCGCCGGTCCGGAGGAGCCGGGGCCATCGGATGCCGAGGCCAAAATCGCAAACATCACCACCGCAGGCAAAGCAAGGCCATCATTGAGGCCACTTTCCGCCGTCATCACTTCGCGGGTTTCTAAAGGCACGTCTTTGTTTGTCAGCACCGCCTGCCCAAGGGCCGCATCGGTGGGGGCGAGCATGGCCGCCAGCAAAAACGCCGCCATGGGCGGGACATCTGGAAACAAAAGCAGCGCCAACACACCACCGACCAGAACGGCCAAAGGCAGCCCCACCAACAGCATACGCAGCGCCAGAATTTTGCCGTTCAACAGTTCTTTCACATCCAAGCGGGCCGCATCGCTGAACAGCACAAGAGCCAAGGTCAGCTCCGCCAATAAATGAATGCTGCCATGCCCCGTATCGAAGGCCACCAAATCAAAGCCGTCGGCCCCCACCAAAAACCCGAACAGGGCAAAGGCCATCGGCAGGGTCACCATCCCATCGTTCAGACGTTTGGAAAAAACCGCATAAAACAGGGTCCCTGCGGCGAGAATTGCCAAGTCCATCGCCGACATAAACCATCTCCGAAAACAGGCTGCCCGAACAGTTAATGCTTCAGATTACATAATCGAAGCTGGCCATAGGCCGGTCCGGACGCCGGGCATTTTGCGGTCGCCGTTTGCGGCTGCGTATCATTTTATCATGCAGCCGCCCCACTATGGCGCTGCCGGTTTTGCTAAAACACCCCGGTAAAAAGGCGTGAACAAAACACACGCCGGCTCCGGTCAGCAATAAAACCGCGAAACTCAAGGCAGAAGCCATATGCGCGAAATAGCCTTCGCCGACGGATTTCGGGTGCTCCAGAAAAAATCGGTAAAACATGATGTGTCATTGCCTCGGCTGATGCATTAGATTTTCTAATGTTTTACTATAGCAAATCTTATCAAAACTGCCATGAATTTCACATCACCCCGTCTTCAAAGCCCGATTGCCGCAATCCTTGCTTGATCGAACCGGCGTGGAGTGGTCAATTGCACGAAACTGCGTTGAGGGAGAAATCAATGACGCGCACAGACCAGGATGGCTTAACCGTAATCGACCACCCACTTATCCGGCATAAGCTGACCATCATGCGCCGCACCGGCACATCATCGGCACAATTCCGCCAATTGCTACGCGAAATCAGCTTGCTTCTGGCCTATGAAGTGACCCGCGATTTGCCTTTGGAAGATGTGGAAATTGAAACGCCACTGGCCATCACCCAGAAAAAACAGCTTTCCGGCAAAAAGCCCTGCTTTGTTTCGATCATGCGGGCGGGCGATGGCTTGCTTCAGGGCTTGTTGGATCTGGTCCCCTCGGCGCGTGTCGGACATGTGGGGCTATACCGCGATCACGACACATTGCAGCCGGTGAAATACTATTTCAAAATGCCCCATGGCCTTGATGAACGCCATGTTCTGGTGGTGGACCCGATGTTGGCCACCGGCAATTCCGCCGCAGCCGCCATTTCGCTGGTCAAGGAAGCCGGAGCCACCAATATCCGCTTTTTGTGCCTTGTGGCCGCGCCGGAAGGGGTGAAAGCCCTGCGGGATGCCCACCCCGATGTTCCCATTTTCACCGCAGCCCTTGATGAAGGGTTGAATGAAAAAGGCTATATCATGCCCGGCTTGGGGGATGTGGGCGACCGACTTTTCGGCACCAAATAACGCATGACGGAAGGGAAGGCATGCAGCAAGGGCGTATTTTTTTTGCGCCGTTGCAGCGGCCTGTCTTCCAATGCATTATGCAGTGATAAGCCCATGAAGGCATCATAGATAGAACAAGATATGGGGAAGGATTCATCCATGGCAGGGCCTGCTCCCGCAGCGCACGAAAACTGGTCGTCGCGTCTCGCCTTTATGTTTGCAGCCATCGGCAGTGCCGTAGGCTTGGGGAATATCTGGAAATTCCCCTATGAAGCAGGGGAAGGCGGCGGCGGCGCCTTTGTCCTGATCTATCTGGCCTTTGTATTCGGCATTGGCGTGCCGGTGATGATCGCAGAACTCTCGCTGGGGCGGCGCGGGAAAATGTCTCCCCCCAATGCGGTGAGAAGTGTTGCCAAACAAGAAGGGCGCTCAAACCTTTGGTCCATCGCCGGCTGGTCCGGTGTTATTGGCGCGTTCCTTGTGCTCAGCTTTTATTCGGTAATCGCGGGGCTGACGCTCTCTTATATGGTGGATAGCTTCTCCGGCTCCATCGATACACTTGATGCCAGTAATTCTGCAGATTATTTCGGCTCCATAACGGGCAATTTCCCGCTCCTTTTATTGTGGCATGCCATTTTCATGGGATTGACCATTGCGGTGGTCGCGCGGGGGATTCACGGTGGTCTGGAAAAAGCAGTCACATGGCTGATGCCTGCCCTGTTCGCTATTCTGATCCTGTTGGTCAGCTATGCCATGGCTGTGGGCGATGCGGCCTCTACCTTCAAGTTTTTATTCCAGCCCGATTTTTCAAAAGTCACACTGGAAACCGTTATTCAAGCGCTTGGGCAGGCCTTCTTCTCGCTCTCTTTGGCGCTAGGTTCCATCATGGCCTATGGCGCCTATGTGCCCAAGGATGTGTCTTTGCCCAAATCCGCCTTCATCATTGCCGGGGCGGATACCGCGGTTGCGATTTTGGCTGGCTTGGCCATTTTCCCCATCGTGTTTCACTATGGGCTGGAACCGGGCGCAGGACCGGGCCTTGTGTTCATCACCCTTCCTGTCGCTTTTGCACAAATGCCCGGCGGCATCCTCGTGGGTGGGGCTTTCTTCTTGTTGCTCGCCATTGCCGCCCTTACCTCGGCAATTTCCTTGCTAGAGCCCATCGTGGCATGGCTGGAAGAACATCGCGGCATCAATCGCGTCAAATCGGCCATCGGTGGCGGCATAGCCATTTTCATTCTGGGGATCGGCTCTGTCCTGTCCTTCAATTACTGGGCGGATGTCACCTTCTTACGCGGCACCGTTCTGGATAATCTGGATTTCCTCACCAACAATATCATCATGCCATTGGGCGGACTGTTGGTGGCTGTTTTTGTGGGCTGGCGCATGAAGCGCATCAGCATCCGCGATGAACTGGCACCGAAAAGCGAATTCGGCTTTGCTCTGTGGCTGTTCATGCTGCGCTATGTGTGCCCCTTGGCGCTGGGGCTGATCTTCATGGGATTTGCGTTCCGGGGCCTGTTATTCGGCGAAGGCTAATCCCACTCATAAAGGCTGATACGCTCCGTTCAAAAAGGGTGTGTCAGCCTTATGAGACAAGGAAATGCATCTGCGCTTCGGCCACAGGCTTTTGACGGTCTTCTTGCCAGGCGCTTGCCCGCACAGAGGCAATCCGCCGCCCCTGCCTCACGATAAGGGCGCTGGCATAAAGATCACAAAGCCCCGCACTGCGCAGGAAATCCACGGTGACCGTCACAGGTTTGGGCAAGCTGTCCCGCGCCACAGGCTCTCCCTTGAGATAAGCCTCCCACATTACCTGCGCCATGGCGGCAAATTCCAAAGTCGCCCCCACAACGCCGCCATGATAGCGCCCCGGCGCACCGATATGCTTGATGTCATATTTCAAATGCACCAGCATATCGTCGCCATTTCTTTGCAAAAACATGCCCATAAACCCGGCATAGGGAATAGCCGCCAAAGACACCTCTTGGGCGCTATTTTCTTTCAAAGCGGCAAAGACCTCCGGAGTCATGCCTGATCCTTTTTCGTGCTATCTTTTTCATCCGCCTGTTGTTCGGAAGATGCCACGTGGCTTGGCGGCCGGTTCAAGATGAAGCTGGCCGTGGCATGGGCGATAGGGCTGTCTTCACTATCATGAAAAGCCACGCCGCGCACAAACGCCACCTGCCGCGTCAGCTTATAACAATGGGCGCTGGCATAAAGATCCCGTCCCGGCGTTGCCGGTTTCAAATAATCGACCCGCAAATCAAGGGTCGCCACCGGCACCAAGGATGGCAAAGCAGAAAAGACAGCCGTCCCCAGAACCGAATCAAGCAGCGTAAACACCGCGCCGCCCGCCATAACCCCGCTATCCGCATAGGCTACAAGACGATCCGCCCAAGGCAGGCGCATTTTCGCATGGGCCTTATCCATCTCGCAAAGCTCGATGCCAAGCGCCGATAATTGCGGCACAAGCCCCATCATTGAAGCGAGAGTGTCCTTATCGGGAAGGGCCATAAACGCTCCTCTTATGATTTATAAGGGGCCATCCCCTCATTGGCCAATTGGTCGGCCGCTTCATTGCCTTCATGTCCGGCGTGGCCCTTGACCCAATGCCAGGACACCTGATGACGCGCCAGCGCCTGATCCAGAGCCTGCCATAAATCCACGTTTTTCACCGGCTTTTTAGAGGCTGTGCGCCAATCACGTGCTTTCCAGTTGTGAATCCACTGGGTAATGCCTGAACGCACATAGGTGCTGTCCGTATAAAGATCCACCTGGGCAGGGCGCTTCAAAGCCTCGAGCGCCTTGATGGCGGCCGTCAGTTCCATACGGTTATTGGTGGTCTCTGCCTCGCCGCCCTTCAGGGTTTTCTCATGGCCGTTCCAACGCAGCAAAACGCCCCAGCCACCGGGGCCGGGATTCCCCGAACACGCCCCGTCGGTATAAATCTCGACGCGATGTTTTCCAGACACACTCATCTTTAAGCGAGTGTTCAGGCGGCGCTATCGCGCAGGGCAGCCGGTATTTTGAAGGTGACCGCTTCCCGTGCGGTTTCCACCTCTTCCAACCGGACGTCATAATGCTCGGACAAGGCGGAAATAACCTCCTGCACCAGCACTTCCGGTGCCGAGGCTCCGGCGGTGATACCGATGGTGGTCACGCCCTTCAACCATTCCCAATCAATCTCTGCGGCTTTTTGCACCAGACGCGACGGCACACCCTGCTTTTCCGAGACTTCCACCAAACGGCGGGAATTCGAGGAATTGGGGGCGCCGATCACCAACAACCGGTCACAGCGCTCGGCAATGGCCTTCACCGATTCCTGACGATTGGTGGTGGCATAGCAAATATCTTCCTTGCGCGGCCCATGAATATGCGGGAAGCGGCGGGTCAATATTTCAACGATGCCTGCGGTATCGTCCACCGACAATGTGGTCTGGGTCACATAGGCAAGATTCGCGGGATCTTTGGGTTGGACCGTTTCGGCATCTTCTTCCGATTCGATCAAGGTGATGGCCCCGTCTGCCACCTGCCCCATGGTGCCGATCACTTCCGGATGGCCCGCATGGCCAATCATCAGAATATGATAGCCCGTGCGGTCGTGATGCTCTACTTCCCGGTGCACTTTCGATACCAGCGGGCATGTGGCATCCACATACATCAGCTTACGGCGATCTGCTTCGGCGGGGATATTTTTGGGAACGCCATGGGCGGAAAATACCACCGGCACATCATCAGGCACTTCATCCAGTTCCTCGACGAAAATAGCGCCTTTGCCTTCCAGCTCTTCCACCACATGGCGGTTATGAACAATCTCGTGGCGCACATAAACCGGAGCACCGAATCGCTCCAGCGCCAGTTCGACAATTTTGATTGCACGATCAACGCCTGCGCAAAAACCACGCGGGGCTGCAAGAAGAATAAGAAGGCTCGGTTTGCTCATGGGGGTCCAGTCCTTTGGTGCCGATAAGGCCGATACGCCCTCATGTGGACGCAACATCAGCATAGCGCAAGCATCTTTGGGAAAAAACCGTTTCAATTTTGAATGAGCGGTGAAAGCTCTGGGGGTAAACAGCACGTCTCCAAATGCCAGCAGTGATTGCCATCACGCGCCCAAGGCCTTAAGGGTATTTTGCACCATGCCGATCTTGCCAACATCAAATTGAAGAGACTCGATGTCCAGAATGCGCCAATTGCTGAAACTCGCTGTTTTGGGCTCGCTTGCAACGCTTGCGGCCTGCGGCTCCAATAAAAATCCTCTGGAAGTGACAGTGCAGCGCTGCCCGGCCCTCGCGGTGGTGGGGGGCACCGGGTCTTATACCCGCTTTATCGGCGAGGAGAGAAATGCGGCCGATGTCGCCTATGAAGCCAGTATCTCCAATCTGGGCCTCGATTGCGACCAAGGCCGCGATGTGGTGAGCGATGTGTCCTTCACCATTGCCGCCATGCGTGGCCCGGCTTTGCCTGCCACGGGGGATGTCTCCCTGCGCTGGTTCGTGGCGGTGGTGCGCGACAATTCGGAAATCGTCGCCAAGGATATTTATGACACCCGCCTTCACTTCGAGGCCGATCAACAACGGGCCATAAGCCGTGAAACCATCCGCCAGATCCTGCCCACCATCGAGCAGGCCCGGCGCTATGATTACGAAATTCTGATCGGCTTCCAGCTGGATGCCCAAGACGTGCGCTATAATCTGCTGCGTTGACAGAGACGCACTTGGACGGATAGAGGAACGACACATATTGTCTAGCGGCGGGTAACCGTCACTGGCCGCCTGCGGGAGAGAGCCTGAACAGGGCCCACATCACCCCGTTCACGACGCCGAAGGAGCAACCGCCCCGGAAACTCTCAGGCAAAAGGACCGTTGGCGGCGGACACTCTGGAAAGCAGCAAGGGTAATCCTTGCTCACCGACGGGGATAAGGCGGCGCTCTTTGGGCGTTGGTGAAATCTCTCAGGTTCCGTGACAGAGGGGGCTTGTTGGTGCCGCATTTCGCGGCCAAAGCCCTTTGCGCCATCACGGCGCCTGAACGGAGCCGCAGAATGACCGATGCCCCTAAGCCTGATACCGCACCCACCACGGCGGCCACCAAAACCACAGCCCTACATAGCCTGCATCTGGAATTGGGCGGCAAGATGGTGCCCTTTGCAGGCTATGACATGCCGGTGCATTATCCCTCCGGCATCATGGCCGAGCATCTTCACACCCGTGAAAAAGCCGGGCTGTTCGATGTTTCCCATATGGGGCAGGCCTATCTGACCTCCCTTCAAGGCTCCACCGATGTAGCCGTGGCCCTTGAAAGTCTGGTGCCCGGAATATTGGCCACATTAAAGCCAGGTGCCATGCGCTATACGCTTTTGCTGAATGACGAAGGCGGTATTCTTGACGATCTGATGGTTACCCGGCGCAAGGATGGCGAAGACGGCTTGTTTCTGGTGGTGAATGCCGGCCCCAAAGACAGTGATTTTGCCCATATCTCCAAAAAGCTTGAAGGCCGCGCCCAGCTACAACGCCTGGATGGCCGCGCCCTGCTTGCCCTTCAAGGGCCAAAAGCGGCAACGGTTCTGGCCGATATTGCACCGGACTGCGCAGCACTTTCCTTCATGGAAGCGCTATGGACCGAAATCGACGGTATCCCGACGATTATCAGCCGTTCCGGCTATACCGGCGAAGACGGTTTTGAAATCTCCATCCCTGCGGAACATGCCGAACGCTTCGCCCGGCGTTTGCTGGCCTATGAAGATGTGGCCCCCATCGGGCTTGGCGCACGCGATTCACTGCGTCTGGAAGCGGGCCTGTGCCTTTATGGCCATGATATCGATACGGCAACCACGCCCGTGGAAGCGGCTCTTAAATGGGCCGTCCCCAAAGCACGCCGCGAACGGGCGGATTTCCCCGGTGCCGCCAAAATCCTGCAACAATTCACCGATGGGACAGACCGCGTGCGCGTTGGCATCCGCCCCAAAGACCGCACCATTGCCCGCGAAGGCACCCCCATCACCACCGCCGATGGCACACGCACCATTGGCGCGCTGACCTCCGGCGGTTTTGGCCCTACATTGGGCGGGCCGGTGGCCATGGGCTATGTAGAAAGCGCCTTTCAGGCCCCCGGCACCGATCTGGGGCTTTTGGTGCGCGGCAAGGTTCGCCCTGCCAGCGTCCAGGCCTTGCCGTTCGTTACACAGAATTATGTGCGAAAAACCGCTAAAACAAAGGGCTGACTGCCTGAAATTCGTTGATAATCATCAAGATAAGGGAGCATTGAAATGACCATGATCCGATATAGCGAAGACCATGAATGGGTCCGCGTGGAAGATGGCAAAGGCACCGTAGGCATCACCGATTATGCCCAAGCCCAATTGGGCGATGTGGTGTTTGTGGAACTGCCGGAAAAAGGCGCAACATTGACCAAAGGCGATGAAGCCGCCGTTGTGGAATCCGTGAAAGCCGCCAGCGAGCTTTATGCCCCGGTTTCCGGCGAGATTATCGGGTTGAACACGGCAGTGGTGGATGAACCGGCCACCGTGAACACAAGCCCTTTGGATGCCGGATGGTTCTTTGAAATCGCCTTGAGCGACCCGTCGGAACTGGATGATCTGATGGATGAAGACGCCTATGAGGCTTTTGTCAAAGATTTGGGATAACCGGCTGTAACGCCCGCAAAAAGGCCTTCGCCCATGCGCTATCTTCCGCATAACGAGACTGACCGCCGAGCCATGCTTTCGGCCATTGGCGCTAAATCCATCGACGATTTGTTCCGCGATGTACCGCCCGCGGCCCGGCTTGATGCCTTGCTGGACCTGCCTTTGCATAAAAGCGAAATGGAGGTGGACCGCCTGTTCCGCGATTATGCCCGGCAAAATGTCCCGGCAGCGGAACATGCCTTTTTCGTGGGCTGTGGAGCTTATCGCCACCATGTCCCGGCAACGGTGGATCATCTCATTCAACGGGGCGAATTCCTGACCGCCTATACGCCTTATCAGCCGGAAATTGCCCAGGGTACGCTGCAATATCTGTTTGAATTTCAAACACAAGTGGCCAATCTTTTGGGCTGCGATGTGGCCAATGCCTCACTCTATGATGGCTCCACCGCTTGCGGCGAAGCGATCTTGATGGCACGGCGTATCACACGGGGCCGCAAACGGGCGATTCTTGCTGGCGGATTGCACAGCCATTATGGCGATGTGGCGCAAACCATGACCCGCTTTGGCGATGAAGATGTGGTGCGCCTCGCCCCCTCCCCCGATGATGCACAAGGCGATATGGACCGTCTGATCGCCGCCATTGACGACAATACCTCCTGCGTGGTGGTACAAACCCCCGACATGTTCGGCCATTTGCATGATCTAGGCCCCATCGCCGAGGCCGCCCATGCAAAAGGCGCGCTTTTGGTAGCGGTGGTGACAGAAGTGGTGTCTTTGGGCGCTGTGCGGTCCCCCGGCGAAATGGGAGCGGATATCGTGGTGGCCGAAGGGCAATCCATCGGCAACAGTCTCAATTTCGGCGGCCCCTATCTGGGTCTGTTTGCAACCCGTGCAAAGTTCGTGCGCCAAATGCCGGGGCGCTTGGTTGGGGAAACAGTGGATGCAGACGGCCAACGTGGTTTCGTGCTGACCCTTTCCACCCGTGAACAGCATATCCGTCGGGAAAAGGCCACCTCCAATATCTGCACCAATTCCGGTTTGTGCTCTTTGGCCTTTACCATCCATATGACCTTGCTTGGCGAAGAGGGCTTGCGCAAATTGGCGTTGCTCAATCACCGGCAGGCCACACGCCTGAAGGCAGCGCTTTCCGGTATCAAGGGCGTAAAGGTGCTCAACAGCCAGTTCTTCAATGAAGTGTCGGTGCGCCTTGACCGTCCTGCGGCCCCGGTGGTCGAAGCCTTGGCCGGGCGCAAAATTCTGGCCGGTGTTCCCGCCTCGCGGCTGTACCCTGATCGGGACGATCTCGCCAATATCTTGATCCTTGCCACCACTGAAACGGTGAGCGACGGGGATATTGCGGCCCTTTCGGATGCCTTGGCCGATATTATGCAAGCGGAGCTTTGATCATGTCCATGAACCGAACCGGACGTCCCACCCAAAGCGGCCCGAATTCTTCAAACAATGCCGTTCCGTTTGAAACCACCAGCGGCCACCGCGGATTGCATCTTGTAGAGCCCCTGATTTTCGAGATTGGCGATGCACGCCATAGCGGGGTGGATCTGGAAGACGTGGGGGATTTCGACCATGCCCTAGGCGGGCTGGAACGCGAAGACCGCATGGGCCTTCCCGGATTATCGGAACCCGAAACGGTGCGCCATTATACCCGGTTGAGCCAAAAGAATTACGGCATCGACAGCGGCTTTTTCCCGCTGGGCTCCTGCACCATGAAGCACAATCCCCGGATCAATGAAAAGGTCGCCCGCCTGCCCGGTCTTGCCGATATTCACCCCCTACAACCGGAAAGCACCGTGCAAGGTGCCTTGGCGGTAATGCGCGATCTGGCCCATTGGCTGACCACATTGACCGGCATGCCCAGTGTGGCGCTAAGCCCCAAGGCCGGAGCGCATGGCGAGCTGTGCGGCATCATGGCCATTCGTTCGGCTTTGGAAGCGCGCGGCGATGCCCGCAAAGTGATTTTGGTGCCGGAAAGCGCCCATGGAACCAACCCCGCCACCGCCGCCTTTTGCGGCTATCAAGTAAAGGCCATTCCGGCAAATGACGATGGCCGGGTGGATCTAGCGGCCTTGAAAGCCGCCCTTGGTCCTGATGTGGCGGGCATCATGCTCACCAACCCCAATACCTGCGGCCTGTTTGAACGCGATATTATCGAGATCGCCGACGCGGTGCATGAAGCGGGCGGGTTCTTTTATTGCGACGGGGCCAATTTCAATGCCATCGTTGGGCGCGTGCGTCCGGGCGATCTGGGCATTGATGCCATGCACATCAATCTGCACAAAACCTTTTCCACCCCCCATGGGGGCGGCGGTCCCGGCTCTGGCCCTGTGGTGTTTTCCAAAGCCCTTGCCCCTTATGCGCCGATCCCCTTTGTGGAAGAGGGCGAGGAAGGGCTCTTCTTGCGCGAACATAAAGCCGCCGAGGGCGATAAAAGCTTTGGGCGTTTGGTGGCCTTCCATGGGCAGATGGGCATGTATGTACGCGCGCTTGCCTATATGATGAGCCATGGAGCCGATGGCTTACGGCAAGTGGCCGAAGATGCGGTGTTGAACGCCAATTATCTGCTGCATGAACTGGCCAGCGACATGACTCCGTCTTTTGAAGGGCCCTGCATGCATGAAGCGCTCTTTGATGACCGCTTCTTGAAAGACACCGGCGTTTCCACGCTGGATTTTGCCAAGGCGATGATCGACGAAGGCTATCATCCCATGACCATGTATTTCCCGTTGGTGGTGCATGGGGCCATGCTGATCGAGCCCACGGAAACCGAATCGAAAGATACGCTGGATCAGTTCATCGCTTCCATGCGCGCCCTTGCCAAAGCAGCACGCGCAGACGAGACAGACCGCTTCACCGGTGCCCCTTATTTCGCGCCATTGAAGCGTCTGGATGAAACCCGCGCCGCCCGCCAACCGATCCTGAAATGGACCGCACCGCAATCACAAGAAGCGGCGGAATAACGAAAGAGCAAAGCCCATGCCGATGATCGCCGCCATCAGCCTATTGGTTCGCGATTATGACGAAGCCATCGCTTTTTATTGCGATATGCTGGGGTTTTCTTTGCTGGAAGATCAGCCATTGGGCGGCGGTAAACGCTGGGTGCGCGTTGCCCCGCCCGACGGGCAAGGCGCGTGTCTTTTATTGGCAAAGGCCGAAGGGGCGGATCAAATCGCCCGCATCGGCGATCAAACCGGCGGGCGCGTGGGCTTTTTCCTGCACACAGACAATTTCACCCGCGATTATGACCGCATGAAAAAAGCCGGGGTGCAATTTTGCGAACAGCCGCGCCATGAAGCCTATGGCAGCGTTGCGGTTTTCAAAGACCTTTATGGCAATGGCTGGGATCTTATCCAGCCCATCGCCACCTAGGCCGAATAGTCAATCCCCTGCGAAAGCACACAGGGTCATGACCTCGACCCCCATATCGCGGATTTTTTGCGCTCCGCCCAGATCGGGAAGATCAATGGCAAAACAGGCCGCAACCACGGTGCCGCCCGCTTGCCGGATCAGCTTGATTGCCGCTTCGGCGGTGCCGCCGGTGGCAATCAGGTCATCGGTAAGCAGCACCAGATCGCCTGACCGCACCGCATCTTCATGCATTTCCAACCGGTCTTCGCCATATTCAAGCTGATAGCTTTCACCGATGGTGCGATAGGGCAATTTGCCCGGCTTGCGGATAGGGATAAAACCACAGGCCAGTTGATGGGCAATGGCCCCGCCCAGAATGAAGCCGCGTGCTTCAATCCCCGCGACCTTGTCAATGGACACGCCCACATAGGGCTGCACCAGTTCATCCACCGCTTTGCGGAAGCCTTTTGCATCGGCCAAAAGCGTGGTGATATCCCGGAACTGGATACCCTTTTTGGGAAAATCGGGGATGGTGCGCACCCTGGATGTGGCCCAGCGGCTTGCCAGGTCGCCCACTTGATTTATCTGCTGTTCTTTTTGCATTTTCCCGGTCATTGCGCCGCCCTCCCCAGAACACGTCCGGCCACAGCATCCAGCCGATCCATCAAAGCCGCATCGCGCTTGTCGGGATGGGTAACAATGGCCATTTCCAAAGCCCGGTCACAGCCTGCTTCACAGGTCTCGGACCGTTCCTCCATAATAAGGGGCGCCGTATCGGCCACCAGCTTTTGGGCGGTCTTGGCATTGTTCACCAGAATTTCCAGCACAGCGCTCACATCCACATGCGCCTCCCCCTCGCGCCAGCAATCATAATCGGTGACCATCCCCACCGTCAGATAACAGATCTCTGCTTCGCGGGCGAGACGGGCCTCCGGCATATTGGTCATGCCGATCAGATCCGCCCCCCACTGACGATAAAGATGCGATTCAGCCCGTGTCGAGAATTGCGGGCCTTCCATCACCAGATAGGTGCCTTTTTCATGCAAGGGGATGCCCAGCGCCTTGGCCGCCACAGCCACCTTCTGCCGCAGCCGCGAACAGGTGGGTTCTGCCATGGACACATGGGCCACAAGGCCATTCTCGAAAAAGGACAAAGGCCGGGCGCGGCTGCGATCAATGAATTGATCCACCAGAACAAAATCGCCCGGCGCCATATCTTCCCGCAGCGATCCACACGCCGATAAGGATAAAATATCGGTCACGCCAAGACGCTTCAGGCAATCGATATTGGCGCGGTAATTGATGCCGGTGGGGCTAAGCCGATGGCCCACCCCGTGGCGAGGCAAAAAGGCCAGTTCCAGATCCCCCAAGCGCCCGCGCACGATCTTGTCGGACGGCGATCCGAAAGGCGACTCCACATGGACGGCGCGCACATCCGAAAGCCCATCCATATCATAAAGCCCGCTGCCGCCGATTATTCCAAGAACGCCCATAGCCAAAATCCCGTGCAAATGAAAAGAAAGTTTCGCGCCGCAAATGGGTGCGCGAGCGGTGCTGTGAAGTCAAGGTCTTGCGGGCATGGGGGGCTTATGGGTAACTCAGCTTTGAACAGACAGAATGGCAAGGCTTTCATGAACACACAAAAAACAAAGCGTATCCACAAGCTGGTCTGCGCGATCCCTTCGGGGCAGGTGGCAAGCTATGGGCAGATTGCACGCTATGTCCCCGGTGTTACGGCACGCATGGTGGGCTATGCCTTGGCTGGCATCGGGGATAAAACGGGCATCCCGTGGCACCGTGTGGTGAATGCGAAAGGAACGGTGAGCCCGCATCAGGGCGCTTTTGAGCAACGCCAAAGATTGGAAGCGGAAGGCATCCAATTCAATGCACGCGACCAACTGGATTGGTCGCAAGCGTTATGGCCCGGCCCGGACCCGCTGTTATTGCTGGGCCTGGGGCTAGACCCCGAAGATGCGTTCCGCACTTAGCTCTTAGGGGGTTTCCATGTCATGAATGATTTGGGCATCGGGATAAAAGGCGTGGAAGGCAAAAGCAAAATCCACGCCATGCACCACATCCACAAGCCCGTCAGCGGTTTTGCGCTGCACGCTGACATTGCCCACATCCCGTGACCGGTCGATCTCATGGGCATCCAAAGCGCTGGCTTGGCCCGGCACCCATTCCAGAACCAACCCGTCCATGGTTTCAATGCGTGTTTCGCGGCGCAAAAGGTCCAGTGTCCAGGCCCGCTCTCCCACGCTCACCACACGGGCCATGGCGGGAATATCCTTGGGCAGGCTGCCATCATATAAGAAGGGGCGGGCAAGGCTGTCATAGCCCTCATAAGGATTGCCCCCATAAAGTCCGGTGCGGCTATAGGGGCGCTTCAACACCTTGCCATGGGGAAAGCGCTCTTTGAATCGGGCAAAACTTTCCAGGCGGGATGGCAAACGCTCCAGCTCGGCTCCGGTCAACCGCCCGACAATGCCGGTGCCGGTGAATTGCTGCCACCAGCTTTCGGTTTGCCGGTCATACATCACCAGATCCGAATTGCGCAGCTTGCCCGTGGTGCCAAATTCCAGCTCACGGCCATTATACTGCCGCTCGAACACGATGGCGGCATTGCACAAGGGGCAGAATGTTACAGCAATGGGTATATCGCCCATACGGTCATTGACGATTTCATGGCGTGTCAGAATGGCCAAGGGATAGGCCCGCGCCTCGCCCGCAACCTCAAGACTGATGACCGGCGAGCGGTCTGTCAGCCAATCGGCCTCTTTGATCGTTTCAAAACCGGGCCGGTCGATGGACGGAATACCGTCTTTGGGCGGGCCGCCGGAGAAAATCTCGGAAAGGTCCACTGACCGCTTGGTGAAATCCGTTTTCTTCCACTCGGTCTTCCAACCGCGCGGGATATCTTGCGCGGCAACCATATGCGGCGCGATGAAAGCCGTCACAGCAAAAAGCCAGAGGGCAGAAGCGATAATCAACCGGATTTTCATGGGCTTATCCTATCAGCTTTTTACTTTTGAACCGATCAATACCCCTTCAAAAGCGCTCAAACTGCCGTGAGACGGGATCAGATGTATGGCCTAAATCAGATTCACAAGGAACAAGATCGCCACCGCCACAGGGGTAATCCAGCGCAGGGAGAAAATCCAAAAACGGAACAGCAATCCGCCTTCTACCCCCAGTTCCGTCATCACCGCTTTCCGCGCCAAAAGCCGCCCTGCGAACCATGAAATAATCAGCGCCCCAATGGGCAGAATCAACTTGTCCAAGCCATTGGTGATCAATCCAAAGAATGTCATGCCCTCAAGACCCGGTAAAAAGCCCAAGGGCGAAAAATCTTTCCACAGATTGAAGCTGAAAATGTTCAACAAGCCCAACAGCCAACTGCCAAAAGCGGCAATCATCGTGCCTTTGATGCGACTAACCCCGCGTTCCGCCAGCCACGCAGCCACGGGTTCATAAAGGGCGATGGCCGATGTCAGAGCTGCGATGAACAAAAAGAAGAAGAACAGCGTCCCCAGAATATCGCCACCGGGCATGGTGGAAAAGGCCAGCGGCAAGGTGACGAACACCAATCCCGGCCCGCCTGAAGGGTCCAGCCCATTGGCAAAAACAATGGGGAATACCGCCAATCCGGCCAGCAAGGCCACCGCCGTATCGGCCGCCACCACCATGCCGGAGGCACGAAAGATGGACGCATCCTTGGGCAGATAGGCGCCATACATCATCACGCCGCCGATCCCCACCGACAGGGTGAAAAAAGCCTGCCCCACGGCGGCCAGCGCCATATCCGGGGTCAGCTTCGAGAAATCGGGACGGAACAGATACTCGATGGCACGGCCTGCATCCCCTGTGGCCAGAGCATAAATCACCAACAAGATCAGCAAAACCCCCAAAGCCGGGGTCATCACCGTAACGGCGCGTTCGATGCCTTTCTTCACGCCCATGGCAACGATGCCCAAGGTGGCCAGAATGAACAGCCCCTGCCAGAATAACAAACGCGGCACAGACGCTTTCAGATCATCGAAATGCTGGCTGGCGGTTTCCGCTGTAAAGCTGGAAAACATCCCCCGCGCGCCAAAGGAAATATAATCCAGCGTCCATCCGGCGATCACCGAATAAAAGCTCATCACGAACAGTCCGGCCAACAGGCCGAACAGCCCCGGAATACGCCAGCCTTTGGACTTGCCATGCTCCACCGCTTGGCGCCGCAGCGCTTCGGGCGGGCTGGCGGCGCCCCGCCTGCCGATGACCACTTCGGCCACAAAGATCGGAGCGGCCACCAGCACCAGCCCGATCAGATACACCGCCACAAAAGCGGCCCCGCCATTTTCGCCGGCGGCATAGGGGAACTTCCACACATTGCCAAGGCCCACAGCGGCCCCTACAGCGGCGAAGATGAAAGCAAAGCGGGATGAAAATTGAGGAGAGTTGGAAGAGGCCGCGTGCGCCACGGTCAGGTCCTTTTATTATTTTACTGACGAGACAGTGCAGATTGAGAGCCAAAACTTCAAGCGTCATATCCTTGCCGTTCAATGAACCTGCCCCTAAGCTGTCTTACATAAGGAATCTTAAGAAAGATAAGAACAAGATGCGTGCATATAATCTGGGGAAAACCGCCATATTGGCTGTATTTGCAGCGCTTTTATTGGTGTCTGGCCCGGCATCGGCGAGTGTTATAGATCAGATGATCGATGGGCTTTCAGGAGCCGTTTTCTATAAAATCAGCCTATTTGGAACGCCTGTTGAACTTATTGTGATCTGGATGGCCGCCCCTATGCTGTTTCTCACAGTGTATTTTGGCTTCATCAATCTGCGCTCTTTCAAATTGGCAGGCCGAATCCTGAAGGGCCAATATCGCGACGATAATGCCCCCGGTGAAGTCACTCAGTTCCAAGCCTTATCCACGGCCCTTTCAGGCACGGTTGGATTGGGCAATATCGCAGGGGTTGCCATTGCCATTGCCATGGGTGGCCCCGGCGCCGCCTTTTGGATGACGGTGATCGGCTTTTTCGCCATGACGCTGAAATTTGCCGAATGTACGCTGGGCGTGAAATACCGCAAACACCATGAAGACGGCACGGTATCTGGCGGGCCCATGTATTATCTGGGCCGGGGTTTGGCGGCGCGCGGCTGGAAAAAAATCGGCTTCGTTCTGGCTTGGAGCTATGCCCTGTTCGCCATTCCTTCCTTGCTGCAAATCGCACAGGTGAACCAGTCCTACAGCCAGTTCTCCGCTGTCACCGGCATTGATGCCCCTTGGCTGTTCGGCATCGTTTTGGCGGGGCTTGTAGCCGTCGTGATCGTTGGCGGCATTAGCAAGATCGCCAGCGTAACGGTAAAGCTGGTGCCCTTGATGGCCGCGCTTTATATCGGGGCGGCGCTGTTTATCATTTTGTCCAATGCCGCCCAGATCCCCGATGCCTTTGCCCTGATTATACGCGAAGCCTGGAAGCCCGAAGCCGGCATAGGCGCCATTATCGGAGCCTTTGTATGGGGCATGCGCCGTGCCGTTTATTCCACGGAAGCGGGCCTTGGGTCTGCCACCATCGCCCACGCGGCCGCCAAAACCCGCGAACCGGTTTCCGAAGGCATGGTAGCGCTTTTAGAGCCGTTCATTGATACGGTGGTGATTTCTTCCATGACCGCCCTTGTGATCGTGGTCACCGGCGCTTGGCAGGTGGAAGGGCTGACCGACATTCAAATGACAAGCTGGGCCTTTAACAGCGTGATCGATGGCTTCGATATCGTTCTGGCGGTGGCCGTTGTGCTCTTTGCCTATTCAACCATCATCAGCTGGGGCTATTATTCCAGCAAGATCTGGGCCTTTGTCTTTGGCAGCTCAACCACGAGCAACACCTTGTTCAAAGTCGTTTATGTGGTGGCCTTGATCCCCGGCGGGGTGTTCACCGTGTCGCAGGTATTTGATATCATGGACAGCTTCTTTTTCCTGATGGCTGTGCCCAATATCATCGGCATTTACCTGATGGCCGGAGAATTGAAACGCGACATCAAAAGCTATCATGCGCGCCTTAAAAGCGGCGAAATCAAACGGGCGGACCAAATGGTGGAAAGCCCGGCGCGATAGCACAAGGCCCCAATTCCGCACCCTCTAACCGGAGATGGCTTATGGCTCGACCTGTCTGTGCGATTATCGGCGTTGGCCCCGGCAATGGTTTGGCTCTGGCCAAACGCTTTTCCCAAGGCGGCTATGATGTGGCATTGCTTTCGCGCAGCCATGAAAAGCTCGATATGTTCGCAAAACAGGTGGATAGGGCCCGCACCTATCCATGTGATGCAGCCGATCCGGAAAGCCTGGCCTCTGCATTTCAGGCTGTTGCCGGTGACATGGGGGCGGTGGATGTCTTGTGCTTTAATGTGGGCGGCGGAAGCTGGAGCACACCGGATGCCACCACAGTTGAAGACATGGACCGCGCCTTTCGTATCAACGCCACGGGCCTTTTGTGCGCGGCGCAGCAGGTTATCCCCGGCATGATCAAAAAAGGCGGCGGGGCCATTATGATAAGCGGGGCCACCGCTTCGGTGCGAGGCGGGCCGAAAACCACCGCCTTTGCTGCGGCCAAGGCCGCCCAACGTTCCGTGGCGCAATCTCTGGCGCGGTTTTTAAGCCCCAAAGGCATCCATGTGGCGCTGTTTATCATTGACGGGGTGATCGATCTGCCCCGCACCCGCAAGGTGTTGCCCGACAGGCCCGATACGTTTTTCCTGAAAGCCGACGATATCGCCGACACCATTTTCCATACGGCCCGCCAGCCCAAATCCGCATGGACATTTGAAATGGATTTACGGCCCTTTGTGGAGCGTTGGTAAACCGGTCACGCGGATGGTGTTATACCGCTCAAGACTTTCTTGACGCGGCAACGCCTTATTGGGCACAAACGTCCCTCCCCTCCTTCCCAATTACAGGACACCGCCATGCCCGATCTGATTTTGCTGCGCCACGGCCAAAGCCAATGGAATTTGGAAAACCGCTTCACAGGCTGGGTCGATGTGGACCTGTCGGACAAGGGCCGAAGCGAAGCCATGGAAGCCGGAAAGCTGATCCGCGACCACGGTCTGGAACCGGATTTGTGCTTCACATCGCTGCTGAAACGCGCCATTCGCACCCTGCATATCGCCCTGGATGAACTGGACCGCCTGTGGCTGCCGGTGGAAAAATCATGGCGTTTGAATGAACGGCATTATGGCGGGCTGCAAGGGCTGAACAAAAAGGAAATGACCGATAAGGTCGGGGCGGAACAGGTACATATCTGGCGCCGCAGCTATGATGTGCCGCCGCCCGCTTTAAAAGACAACGATCCCGGCTTGCCGATCAACGACCGGCGCTATCGCACCATCGATCCGGCCCTTTTACCACATAGCGAAAGTCTCAAGGATACGGTGGAGCGGTTTTTGCCCTATTGGCATGAGCGGCTGGCCCCGGCCTTGAAAGCGGGCAATACCGTTCTGGTGGCAGCGCATGGCAATTCCTTACGCGCGCTGATCAAATATCTGGACAAGATTTCCGATGACGATATCCCAAATCTGGAAATCCCCACTGGCACACCGCTTTTATACCGGCTTGATGATGACCTTGCCCCCATCGAGCATTATTATCTCAGCGACCGGCCTGCGCCTTAAGAAAGTCGTTCCTTAGACAAAACCCGCATCTTCAAACGGATCGTCTTCATAATCCGCATCCCAGCCAAAGGTTTCCCATGTGGCATCCATATGGTTGGGAAGCGGAGCGATCACATCCACCACCCCGCCATCGGGATGGGGCACCCGCAAACGGCGGGCATGCAAATGCAGTTTTCGTGACACAAGGCCGCCCAAGAACGCTTCCGAACCGCCATATTTCCCATCTCCCACAATCACATGCTCCATATGGGCGCAATGCAGGCGCAATTGATGGGTGCGGCCGGTCAAGGGTTTCAGCGCCAGCCAAGCGGCCTTTTGCCCGGCATTTTCAATCACCGCATAAAGCGTGCGGGCGGGCTTGCCACGGTCTGTCACCACCATACGTTCGCCCCCCGGCCCGGGCAGCTTTTCCATCGGTGCCAAAATCTTGCCTTCGCGCGGGCTGGGCGTGCCCTTGACCAATGCCCAATAAACCTTATGGGCATCGCGCCCCTTGAACGCCGCCGCCAATTCCGATGCCGCACGCACCGTACGGGCGATCATCAAAACCCCCGACGTATCCTTGTCCAAACGGTGCACAAGGCGTGGGCGTTCATCGTTTTTGCCAAACCGCAAAGCGTCTAGCAGACCATCCACATGGCGAGTGATCCCCGGCCCTCCTTGGGTCGCCAATCCCGCTGGCTTATTCAGCGCGATCACCTGCTCGTCTTTATACAAAACCCAAGAGCGCACTTCTGCAATGTCTTGATCGCTCAGCCCTTCTTTTGGCGTGCGTCCGGCCCCCCGCGGTGACTGGGTTGCGTCTGCCCCCACAGGAGGAACACGAATGTCCTGACCGGCGGCGATACGATCCCCCGGCTTAGCCCGCTTGCCATCCAGCCGGATTTGCCCGGTGCGCAAAAGCCGGGACAAAACCCCGAAAGACAAGCCCGGATAATGGCGCTTGAACCACCGGTCCAGACGAATCCCGTCTTCATCTTGAGAGACACTGAGATGTTGCACATCGCTCATGCGAAAATCCGTCCTACATAAAGGCCCGCAAACAATCCAATGACCGACAGGCCAACGGAAAGCAGGCTATAAGAAGCCGCCACACCAAGCTGGTGGCGTTCGATCATCAAGGCCACCTCAAGGGAAAAGGCGGAAAAGGTGGTGAAGCCACCCAACAAGCCCACAGCCAAAAACCCGCGCAAAGCGGGCGTTAGCGAAAAGCGTACCGCCAAAGCTTCCACCAAAAGCCCCATCAAGAAAGCCCCTGCGATATTGACCATCAGCGTGCCATAGGGGAAACCGCCCCCGGTCAACCGCATGATCCATCCGGCCAGATAATGGCGCGACAACGCCCCCAATGCGCCCCCTGCCGCAATGGCAAACGGCATGGATATTGAAAAACCGCCCCCCATTTTTCGCCTTCCTGTTTTGAAATGCCCCGCCACGGCCTTGATGGCGTGTTGCGCAGGCTTTTGCTACACTGGCCCGCACCATGATACAAGCGGCTCAATGGCCGGGCATGGCCAGAATACGTCCGGGATTGAGAATATTATTGGGATCGAGCGCCGTTTTTATCCGGCGCATGGCCGCAAGGGCCGCCGGGTCTTTATAACGCTCAAGATCCCCCACCTTCATCCGGCCAATGCCATGTTCCGCAGAAATCGAGCCGCCCATTTCCACCGTAAGGTCATGCACCATGCGGCTGATGTCAGCCCAGCGGTCCAGAAACGCCGCCTTGTCTGCCCCTTCGGGCTGGGTGAAATTGGCATGCAGATTACCGTCGCCCAAATGTCCGAAAATACAAGGGCGAATCCCCGGCACTCGGTGCGCCAACTGCTCTGTCACCTGCTGGATAAATTGGGGAATTCTGGATTGCGGCAAGGAAAGATCATGCTTGATGGACCCACCCGCATATTTTTGCGCCTCGGACAATGAATGGCGCAACCGCCAAAGCCCTTCCGCCTGTTCTTCGCTTGCCGCCACCACCGCATCTTGCACCATGCCCTTTTCATGGGCCGATGCCAGCGCCTGTTCCAAAACCGGATCAAGATCTTCCGCCTGATTGCTGGAGGCCAATTCCATCAACACATACCACGGATAGGCCGTTTCCATAGGGTCCCGGCACCGGGGCATATGGCAACTCACCAGTTCCAGCCCGAACCGCGGGATCAGTTCAAAAGCGATCAACCGGTCCCCACAGGCCTCCTGCATATGGGCCAGCAATGCCAAGGCATCTGCCACATCCTTCAAGCCCGCAAAAGCAACCGCATGGCAGTGCAAGGCCGGATACAGTTTCAACGTCGCCGCTGTGACCACCCCCAATGTGCCTTCGGCCCCGCACAAAAGCGACTTCAGATCATAGCCGGTATTGTCTTTATGAAGGCGCGTAAGCCCGTGATAAATCTCACCGGTGGGGAGCACCGCTTCCAGCCCCAAGATCAGGCTCCGCATGGTGCCATATTTCAGCACATGCACCCCGCCCGCATTGGTAGAGATCGCACCGCCGATGGTTGCCGTACCTTCAGAGGCAAGACTTAAAGGAAACAGGCGATCACGGGCTTTGGCCGTTTCCTGTACGGCTTGCAGGGTTACCCCCGCTTCAACGCCAAGCGAAAATCCATCCCCCGAAACATCATCGCGCACGGCGGTCATGCGCTTTAAAGAAAGCAACACTTCACCGCCGCCCGCATCGGGCACGCCACCCCCCACAAGCCCGGTATTGCCGCCTTGCACCACCAGCGGCACATGACGATCATTGGCCACGCGCACAATGCGGGCCACCGCTTCGGTGTTATCGGGCTTTAACAGGATCGACGACCTGCCTTGATAACGGTCGCGCCATTCCACCAGATGCGGCGCGATTTCATCCGCATTGGTGGACCAGCTTTTGTCATCCAAAACCGCCTTGAAGGCAGCCATATCATCGGGGCGAATGGTCATGGAACAAGAGTGGGTCTTTTTAACCGCTCACTCAAGCCCCATAATAGCTGCGATACCAATCGACAAAGCGCTTCACGCCCTCTTCCACCGGGGTGTCGGGGCGATAGCCGGTGATTGCCACAAGGCTGGAGACATCGGCATAGGTATCGGGCACATCGCCGGGCTGCAAAGGCAGCAGATTTTTCTGCGCCTCCTTGCCCAACGCCTCTTCCAGAAGGCCGATATAGCGCATCAGTTCCACCGGCCGTTCATTGCCGATATTGAACACCCGCCACGGCGCTTTAGAGCGATCGGAGGCGGGATTGTCGCTATCCCAATCCGGATCGGGCCGGGCCACATGATCCAATGAAGCCACCACGCCTTTGACGATATCGTCGATATAGGTGAAATCCCGTTTGTGATGGCCATAATTAAACACATCGATGGGCTGGTCTTCCAAAATCGCTTTGGTGAATTTAAACAGCGCCATATCGGGCCGCCCCCACGGGCCATAGACCGTGAAAAAGCGCAAGCCGGTGGTGGGCAAAGCAAATAAATGCGAATAGCTATGCGCCATCAGCTCATTGGCGCGTTTGGTCGCCCCATAAAAAGCGACAGGGTGGTCTGCCGGTTCCGAAACCGTGAAGGGGATATGGGTATTGGATCCATAAACCGAGCTGGTGGAGGCATAGACCAGATGCTCCACATTATGATGGCGGCACCCTTCCAGCACCGTCAGAAAACCGGTGATATTGCTATCCACATAGGCAAAGGGATCATCGATGGAATAGCGCACACCGGCTTGCGCCGCCAGATGCACCACCCGATCGAACGTTTCCTCCGCAAACAAGGCCGCCATGCCGTCCCGATCTGCCAGATCCAGCTTGTGGAAGGTAAAACGGCCCATCGGCTTTTCTGTGCGTATTTCGGGATAAATATCGTCATTCAACCGGCCATCGCAAAAAGCGGCGATCCTATCCAGCCGCTTTTGCTTCAATGTTGGGTCGTAATAATCATTCAGATTATCCAAGCCCACCACATCATCGCCACGCGCCAAAAGATAAAGCGACACATGACTGCCAATAAAGCCAGCGGCACCGGTTACCAGAATTTTCAAAAGCCTATTCCCTGCTCTTTCGCCAGACCGTTACAATCGGGCGTCCACCTGATCTCTGGGCAATACCGACTTGATATCATAAAGCACAGCACCGGGCCGACCCAAGGCCCGGATGGCATCTGCCCCCATGGTGATGAACTGATGATGGGCCACGGCCAGCACCACAGCATCATAATCATCGCCCAATTCGCTCAAGGGCGTAACGCCACATTCCCGTGTGGCTTCATCCCGATCGACCCAAGGGTCATAGACCGAAACCTGGGCACCATAGCTGGTCAGTTCGGTTACGATGTCCACAACCCGCGTATTGCGTAGATCGGGGCAATTTTCCTTGAAGGTCAGTCCCAGAACCAGCACTTTTGCGCCAGATACCGGCACCTTGCGGTGGATCATCTTCTTGATAATCTCGCCGGCGATATAGCGCCCCATGCCATCATTGATGCGACGGCCGGCCAAAATCACTTCCGGATGGTGGCGCACCTCTTCGGCTTTATAGGTGAGATAATAAGGGTCAACGCCGATGCAATGCCCCCCCACAAGACCGGGACGGAATGGCAAGAAATTCCATTTGGTGCCCGCGGCTTCCAACACTTCCAGCGTATCGATGCCCAGCTTGTTGAAAATCACCGCCAGTTCATTCACCAGTGCGATATTGAGATCCCGCTGGGTGTTCTCGATCACTTTGGCAGCTTCCGCCACGCGGATCGAACTGGCCCGATGGGTTCCCGCCTCGATGATCATTTTATAAAGCGCATCCACAAAGTCCGCCGCTTGCGGTGTGGAGCCCGATGTCACCTTCACGATCGAATGCAAGCGATGGTCCTTATCGCCGGGATTGATGCGCTCGGGGCTATAACCGCAGCAAAAGTCGTCTTTATATTTAAGACCGGACACCTGTTCCAATATCGGCACGCACACTTCTTCGGTGGCGCCGGGATAAACGGTGGATTCGTAAATCACCAAATCGCCCGGTTTCAGGATCTGGCCGATACTTTCGCTGGCCTTGATCAAAGGGGTCAGATCCGGACGAAGATGGGAATCGATCGGCGTGGGAACCGTAACGATAAACACCGTGCAGTCGCGGATATCATCCAGATCACTGGTGAAACGCAAAAGCGCAGCAGACGACAGCTCCTCTGCCGTTGCCTCCAAAGTAGCATCATGCCCGGCTTTCAGCTCCGCAACCCGATGCTTGTTGATATCATAGCCCACCGTTTCGACGCGGCGTCCAAAGGCCACAGCCAATGGCAATCCCACATATCCCAACCCGATGATGGCCAGTTTCACTTGTTCCGGCGACTGCATGCCTGTTCCAAATCCCGTTCCGCAAAGAAAATCCAAGTGCGGCGAACATTAGGTAGCTGAAAGAACGGGATCAAGCGCAATCGCCAAAAATCGCCCGATCTTCACTGCACCTTATCCGCACCAAAGTGCTGTCTTGCCTCTTCGCGTAGTGTACGACGCAACACCTTCCCCACCGGAGATTTGGGAAGCTCCTCAACCAACACATAATGGCGGGGGCGTTTGTAATTGGTCAAATAGTCTTCACAATGGCGGCGGATATCGTCTTCCCCAAATCCCGCCACACGCGGCACAACATAAGCCACCGGCGCTTCCCCCGTGCGGTCGTCCAGTATTCCCACCACGGCGGCTTCCAAAACAGCATCATGGCTTTGGATCACCTCTTCGATATCCGAAGGATAAACATTGAAGCCCGAAACGATCAGCATATCTTTCTTGCGATCAAGAATGGTCAAAAAACCATCCTCATCCAAACGCCCGATATCGCCGGTATAAAGCCAGCCATCGCGGATCGTCTCTTTGGTGGCATCGGGGCGGCCAAGATAGCCGCGCATCACCTGCGGGCCGCGCACCAGGATTTCCCCCGATTCCCCCAGCTCCAGAAGAGTGCCTGCATCATCGACGATACGAATATCCGTCCCCGGAATGGGCACCCCCACAGTGCCGGGCTTGGCGCTGCCATCAAGGGGAGAGGAAGAAACAATGCACGTGCCTTCGGTCAAGCCATAACCTTCATAGATCCGACAACCGGTAAGCTTTTCCCAACGCAGACGTGTGCTCTCGCTCAAAGGAGCCGCGCCGGAAAAACACCAGCGCAAGGACGCCGGCGGGTTTTCGGTAAACCATTCTTGCTTCAGCAATTCATTGAACAGCGTGTTGATCCCCGGCAACATGCTGATCTCGAACTGTTCAAACGCCGACCGTAAATTGCTTAAAGGACGCGGATTGGGGGCCAGCACCATATGGGTACCCGACCGCATGGCGTGCATTGCCCCAATGGCCAAGGCATAAACATGATAAAGCGGCAAGATCAGCAAGCTGGTTTCCTGCCCTTCGCTAAGGGCCCGCAAACGCGCTCCGTTGAATGTATCTTGCTGGGTGATATTGGCCAATAGATTGCGCTCGGTCAGCTCTGCCCCTTTGGACCGACCGGTGGTGCCACCGGTATATTGGAAGATGGCCACATCATCCAGCTTGCGGTCCGCCGTCAGCACCGCAGCATCACGCCCTGCCTGTTTCTTGTGGCCCCGCTTGATCGCCTCTGCCAAAGAAATAGACGGCACGGCCATAGGCGGAATACGTTTTTGCACATGGCGCAGCACCATCTGGATCATCAGGCGTTTGAATGTGGGGAATTGGTCCGCCACCGACAAACGGATCACATGGCGCACATCCGTATCTTTCAGGGATTGGGCCAGTTTATCGCCAAACAGATCAAGAATAAAAAGCGCTTTGGCTCCGGAATCCTTAAGCTGATAATTAGCTTCCGACACGGTATAAAGCGGATTGATACCGGTGAGGATCAATCCGGCGCGCATCACCGCAAAGGCGGCAACAGGATAGCCCAAAACATTGGGGGCCTGAATGGCCACCACATCGCCGGGCTGTAACCCCAGATCATCGCGTAAAAAAAACGCAAGGGCTGCAGACAAGGTTTCGATTTCGGAAAATCGCAGGCTTGCATGGGCGCCATTGGGCAGGCAGCAGCTATAAGCCAATTGGTCGCCATGTTCGGCACAGGCTCGTTCGATGAGCTCTGCCATGCTGCCGGCCAACAGGCGTTCGGGATGAAAAGGACCAGATGACTGATCGTAATAACGATGCCAGGGTTTTGCCGCTTCGGTCATGGTAAAGCACCCGTCCCATTGCTGCGCCATTCCCCGACAGACTAGCGTGTAATCAAAACAGAGGATACCGCCGCAAGCGTGAGTATCCCTCGCCCTTTATCTTATTGCGCCATCTTATTGCGCCAGTTCGAAATTCAGCACCGCTTCCGCTTCGGGGCTGCGCGTAGGACGCCCCATTTTCAAGGCAGGCTGATAGCGCCATTGGGACAAAGCGGCGATGGCGGCAAGCTCGAACACACCCTTGGGTGTCGCCTCGACAATCTGGATATCCACAGGGATACCCTCTTCATTGATGATATATTCCAAAACCACACGCCCTTCGATGCCCTGGTCACGGGCTTCTTGCGGATAATCGGGCTGAACACTGGTCACCAGAATGGCATCGCGGTTTTCAAAATGCGCACAGGCCGCAAGGCTCAAAATCGCGGTAAAAACCAGAAAAAAACGCTGCATCATGTCTCTCATTCCAAACCATCCTCACGCAGTATGTTCTGTATGGGGAACATCCTTAGCATAAGCCCGCGTCACTGTGGCAATACGCACATAATAAGCACGATACCAATGCTCTTGCCCATGCTTCTGTGCCACTTTATGGCGGGCATCGGCTTTCCATGCTTTGGCAGACAATTCATCCCGCCAATAGCTGACAGTGATCCCGAACCCGTCCCTGTCTCGCGCACTTTCCATGCCCAGATAGCCCGGCTGCTCGGCTGCCAAACGGTCCATATCCTCCGCCATCCGCCCATAGCCTTCCGCATCATCCTCCAGATGGCGCAGGCTGGTGAAAATAACCGCCACATAAGGCGGTACGGCTGTTGAAGCGAAATATCTATCAACCGGTTCCATAGCGGAGCCCTTCCGGTGTATTCATCGCCAAGCGATCCATAAAAAACGCCGCCGCACAAAATCGCGCGACAGCGTCTGTCATACAAGACCTTTATCCGCTTTGCGCGGCTGATGATCCGCTCAGGACGGCAAAGCTCCCGCGCGCAATTTGTTATCCAAAGAGATGCTATCGAAATCGCGCAGAGAAAATTGCAGCCACAAAGCCGCCAGCACCGGAATGGCCGCCCAGAACAGCAGATTGCCATCATAAAGAGCGAAATAAACCTTCCATGCGGAAAGCGTGCTGCCCGCATGCATCAAAAACACCAGAAAATAGCTGTAGGTTTTCATGAAGCCGACCAAAAAGGCCGCTAAAACCGCCAATTGCACCAAACCCAACACCCATGTCATTTCCACCGGCAGGCTGATGCCATAAAATTTGGTGAAAACACCCGCCGTGTGATCGGGGTTCACAAATTTATCCAGCGCCCAGATTCCCATAAAAAGTGTCACGGCAATACGCTGAATAAGCAAAGGCACCGCTGCCTTGTTCATAGTTGTGCTGCTCATCATTCATCCCTGTCTAAAATGGGCCAAAAAGGGATTATCGCGCCCGCCTTTACAAAAACAATGGACAAGCTATCACAAGCCCGTGTCCCGAAGCCGTGTTTCCGGTTGGCGCATCATTGCCAGCGCATTATTGGTGGAATTTTCTGGAATCCTAAGCCCTTGGCGAGTAGAGAGAACCTATGTCGATTTGGGAATCTGTCACCTCTGCAGCTTTTGGGTTGCTTCGCCGTATCGCGGGAAGCGAGCCCGACGACATGGCCACACGAAAAATCACCTTCACCATTGGCGTGATTGCCTTGTCTGCAAAAATGGCAAAAGCCGATGGGCAGGTGACCCAGGACGAGGTGGATGCCTTTCAGGCTATTTTCAAAGTTCCGGCCCATGAACTGAAAAATGTGGCGCGGGTTTATGATATGGCCAAGCGCGACACAGCCGGTTTCGAGGTTTATGCCCGGCAGGTCGCCGCCCTGTTCACCGACCGCGCCATTGTTTTGGAAGAACTGATCGACGCCTTGTTCTATATCGCCAAGGCCGATGGCAGCGTTCATCCTTCGGAACTGGATTTCCTTAAAAAGGTGGCCACCATATTTGGCTTTTCCGATGCCAAATTCGATTGTCTGGCGGCACGCCATATCGGCCCGGACCGGTCCAGCCCCTATGTGGTTCTGGGGATTGATCCCTCTATTTCCGACGAGGACCTAAAAGCAACCTATCGCCGCTTGATTAAAGAAAACCATCCCGACCATCTGATGGCTTTGGGCTTGCCCCGTGAATTTATTCAGGTGGCAACAGATCGGCTGGCCGCCATCACCGTGGCCTATGAACGGGTCCGCGCCCAGCGCACTCAATAACCGCCAAGCCTTGGCTGTGCCACGCCCTGCTTTTCCCGGATGTTGATCATCCCCTTGCGGACGCGTAGAAAAGAAACTCCTTAGTATCAAAAGAGGCCCAGGCAGATATGATGGCTTCAGTGCCGGGGATCATCCACCGCCCATCGCCCAATTTTGGTCCCCGTGCCGATAACCGCGCACCGGATATGCTGCTTTTGCACTATACCGGCATGCGCACAGCCCAAGAAGCATTGGCGCGGCTTTGCGATCCCGCAGCACAGGTTTCCGCCCATTATCTGATCGATGAAGACGGCAGCCTTTATAAGCTGGTGGAAGAGGACAAACGCGCGTGGCATGCGGGTGTTGCCCATTGGGAAGGGGACCCGGATATCAACAGCCGCTCCATCGGCATCGAGCTGGTCAATCCCGGCCATGAATTTGGCTATCGTCCCTTCCCAGAACCGCAAATCAAACGCCTGATCGCCTTGGCGCATGATCTTTTGGCACGCCACTCGATCGCCCCTTGGCATATTCTGGGACATTCCGATGTGGCCCCCGCGCGCAAAACCGATCCGGGCGAGCTTTTTCCATGGGCACGATTGGCCGAAGAAGGCATCGGCCTGTTTCCACATGTGGCAGACGAGGCAGCACAGAGCCTTTCCGACCCAATGGGGGCCCCCTGCCACGAAACAGTCACCGAACTGACATATCTTTTATCCAGCTTTGGCTATGGCTTGCCGCATAAAGACCCAAACAGCCCCGTCCTTGAAGATATTATCTGCGCTGCCCAGCGTCATTGGACGCCAAAAACCGTAACAGGGGTGGCAAATGCGCCGCTTCTTGCCATTTTAAGAACCTTATGTGCCATAAAGACCGCCGCACCATCCACATAACCAACACACGATAAACGACAGCCACGCAGGAGTTTCCATGATTTCATTTCGCCCGCTTCGTCCCGCCGCCATGAGCCTTGTGGCCGTCCTGACCATGGCTGCCGCCCCTTCGGGGATAGAGCTTCGGCAGGCTCCTGCGTCTTCCGGCTCCCTTATGGCGCAGGCTGAAATAGAACAGCAAAGCACCAGTGGCGATCTGGTTCGGCAATGCCTTCAAAATCCGAGCCAAAGCTGCGCCTTGGCCGCGGCCCTTACCATCACAGCCGAAGAAGAATTGCCCATCGCACGGGTGGATACGCTGATTGCCATCGCTGAAACCTTTGAACGTCTTGGCGATATGAAAAGGGCCAATGCCACCGTGGATCTGGCCAAACAAGCGGCGGAAGATATCGGTATTTCCATCGGTACCGAGCAAAAAATGGTGCGGATTGTCGGCCCCATGACCGGCGTAGGGCGCACGGAAGAAGCCATTGAGGCCGCCCATGCGCTGAAAGACCGCTTTTTAAAAGCTGATGCCTTGGGCACCATTGCATTAACCCAGGCCCGCATGGGCGATATGGATGCCGCACAAGCCACATTGGATATGATCGTCGAACCATTGCTTGCCCTGCGCTATGCGGTCCGCATGGTGGAAAATCTGGCGGAAAACGGCGTTGATGCCAATGCCATTCCGGTTGGGCCATTAACCGCACGTATTCAAGGCATTGATAATGTCCTTTTAAAAGCCCTTGGCGAAATGCGCCTTGCGGTTATCCAAGCCAAACGCGGCGAAACCGAAGAGGCGATAAAGCTGCGGGACCAAGCGGCTCTTGCACTGGAAACCCTTAGCCTTAACCATGAGCGGGCGCGAATCTATGCCGGATTGGCACTTGCGGCCCATATGCTGGGCGACATGGAAATGTATGAAGATTATGCCAATCGGGCGGCCAATCTGGCCGGCGGCGTGCGTTCGGATTATGATCGCGCCCTTGCCATTGGCGATGCCGTGGCCGCGCTAAGCGTGGGCGGTCATGTGGATCGGGCCATAGACCTTGCCTCCCGCGTGACAGACCTTCGGGCGCAAAGCCGCCTGATCGATCAGCTTTCCCGCCGCTCTTCTGCCCATGCCGCCGTCGCCCCATTGGCCGAACATATTCTGAAAGCCGTGGCCGACCATGATGAACGGTTTGAACGGGACCGGGCGCGGCTGGCGGTGGCACAGGCTTTGGCACGGATTGAATCCATCCAAAGCGCCGCTCAGGTGATTGCCGATATCGAAACAGACGACGATCAGGCGCAAGCCCTGGCTGTTCTGGCGCGCGTTTTGAAATAACAAAGTGAGCTGAAATAGCGATCAATCAATCGTCCAGATCGGCCCGTGCGCGATAATATTGCACAAGGCTGTCGGGGTCTGGACGGGGGCGCTCCGGTGGTTGATCGCCAGCCGACCCGAAAAACAAAAAGCCGGCGATATTATCCGCGTCCCCAAGCCCCAGATGCGCTTTCAAGCGCGGGCTGTAAGCCGGCCAATCGGTAAGCCATTGCCCCACATAGCCCAGCATATGGGCGGCAATCAGCATAGACATGGCGCTGGCCCCCGCAGACAAATGCTGTTCCCAATCGGGGATTGGTTTCTCCCGTGATGGGCAAGACGCCAGAATAACCAGCCTTGGGGCTTGCACCGCAAATCTTTGCATTTTCGCTGATTGCGCGTCCGACAAGGTTTGACTTTCCTTGCAAAACGCATCCGAGATGATGTCGGCCAGCGCCTCGCGCGCGGTGCCGCTATAAACGAAAAACCGCCATGGAGAGAGCTTGCCATGATCGGGCACCCGCATCCCTGCCTTCAAGATCACCGCCATCTCTTCATCCGAAGGCCCCGGCTCTACCATGTCCCGGGTTTTCACCGACCGTCTGCTTAAAAGAACATCAATGGCATCGGGACGGGCAATATTGAGGCGCATAGGTTATCCTTCGATCTCTTTTGCTGTTTTTGAAAACTGGCGCTTGAGGATGAAACTCATTAAATAGCGTCTAATCCGTCTGTTTAAAGGAGAATTCGAGATGACGCGCCATGCCCTCCTCGCCTTTTGTGCCTTAAGCCTTCTTGGCCCTGTCAGTGCTTCGGCGCAATCACGGGATTGGTCCGCCGCCAGCGGAGAACAGGATGCCACCCTTGGCATTCGCGTTCCCAAGGGCTTCAAAGCGACAGTTTTCGCCGATGATATGGGGAGAGTGCGCCATCTTGCTGTGCGCGAAGATGGCACGGTTTACGCGTCTCTTTACAGCAAAAACAAAGATGGCTGGCTGATCGCCTTGACAGACGGCGATGGCGATGGCTCAGCCGATGAAATTAAGGAATTCGGTTCATTCGGCGGTACCGGCCTCGCCCTTTATAAGGACTGGCTGTATTTCAGCTCCGATACGACCATTGGACGCTATAAGCTAGGTGAAGCGGCCGTTCCCACAGGCGACGCAGAAATTGTCGTTTCAGGCTTTCCCAGCCAAAACCAGCATGCCACCAAGCCCATGACCTTCGATGATCAGGGCCATATGTATGTCACGGTGGGGGCACCGTCCAATGCCTGCCAGGAACGCGCCCGCACACCGGGCAGCCCCGGTCTTTCCCCCTGCCCGCAGCTTGAGCTTCAAGCCGGTATCTGGCGCTTTGACGCCAATAAGACAGGCCAAAAACACGGGGAAGATGGAGAGCGCTATGCCACCGGCATCCGCAATGGCCTGGCTATGGATTGGAACCATTCCGCAAATGCGCTTTATTTCATCGGCCATGGCCGCGATCAGTTGCAGCAGCTTTTCCCGCAATATTACACGGCAAAACAAAGTGCCGAATTGCCCGCGGAAGAATTCCACCGCGCCCAGAAAGACGGCAATTATGGCTGGCCCTATAGCTATTGGGATCATCAGCGCGGCGAACGGATGAAAGGGCCGGAATATGGCGGCGATGGAAAGACCCCTGCGGAAAATCCCGACTTCATCGCTCCTTTGACCGCCTTCCCCGGCCATTGGGCCCCCAATGATCTGACCTTCTATACGGGCGACGCTTTCCCCGACTATTTCAGGAAGGGCGCCTTCATCGCCTTTCATGGCAGCTGGAATCGTGCGCCCTTGCCGCAACAGGGCTATAATGTGGCCTTCATTCCCATGAATGACGCAGGCGAGATCACCGGCGACTGGTCCATCTTCGCCGATAAATTCAAAGGGGAAGAGCCATTGGCAAGCCCGCGTGCGGCCACACATCGCCCCACCGGCCTTGCCGTCGGCCCCGATGGCGCACTTTATGTGGCCGATGATGCCGGTGGCCGCATCTGGAAGATCACCTATGACCACCGCTAAAGTTCTGATTACCCTCTTTCTTGCATCTGTGTTGGCGGGCCTTTTGCCCGCCAATGCCGAAACCGTCACCGGCAAGGCCGTTTATGAGCAACATTGTCTCAGTTGCCATCAAGCCGATGGCGGCGGTGTGCCGATGATGCAGCCGGAATTATGGGGCTCCCGCCGGATCAATGGCCCGGATACGGCGCTGATCGACTTTGTTCTGGGCGGCAGCGCCAGCCTGCCCGATGAAGAACGCGCCTATAGCAATGAAATGCCCGGATTCGATCATCTAAGCGATGCAGAACTGGCCGCCGTTTTAAGCTATATACGCAGCCGGTTCGAGAATGACGCCCCGGCCATTGCAGCAAGAGACATCGCCGCGCGAAGATCAGAGATGTGACAATAAGTATAAAAAACAATCAATTTACGACATTTTAGTACTGTTTTTGTGTTGACATCGCAAGATTGTCGCTTATTCTGATTATATTACATTCAAGGATGTAATTGCGGTCCCGATGCGAGCTGGCGCTTCGCGCTCCGGGCTTCCGCCTGGAGAATGATGTGCTAGAGCATTCCCCAAACTTTGCCCACCGTGTTCATCACGGTGGGCTTTTTCGTGGGTGAAACGGCCCGCACCCACACTTTTATAACAATGTGCCGCTCTCTTCACATCCTTATGGCGCTGTTGATTATAATGCCTGATTGATATATATCGATTCTACATAAAACATTTGCGAGGAGATGAGCCATGACCATACACACCAAATCGCTGAGCGCCCTTGGTTGTGCCCTTTTGCTATCCACCACAGCGCTTGCCGCCCCTGTTACCCAGACCCGCGATGTCCCGTCTTTCACCAAAATCGCCATCAATGGCAGCATTGATGCCGACGTCACCGTGGGGCCCAAGCAGTCGGTTGCCATCACTGCCGATGCCGATGATCAGGAGCGCATTAAAACCGATGTCAAAGGCGACACCCTTGTCATCCGCATGAAGGGCCGTTTCCATCATAGCGGCGATATGCAGGCCACCATTCAGGTGCCCAAGCTGGAAGGCATTGACATCAATGGCTCATCGGATGCCATCATCGCCGGAATCGATAGTGAAGAATTTGAAATCAACATCAATGGCTCCGGGGATGTTTCCGCACAGGGGCGCTGCGATGAAGCCGAATATGAAATCAATGGATCGGGCGATATTTCCGCATTCGACTTGGTGTGTGACGACGTTGATGTTGAAATCAGCGGGTCGGGCGATACCGATGTTCATGCTGCAAAAAGCATCCAGATATCCATCAGCGGTTCAGGAGACGTAACCGCCAAAGGCAGCCCGAAAGTAAAACATATGCGCAGTTCAGGGTCAGGCAGTTTCCAGATGAAAGACTAAGCCCCCTCTTGCTGCCTTAAACGAAGGGGCAGCCCAGAACTCCTCTTGCGCGGAGGTGACACTGCGGTCACACTCCGCGCTCGCTATTTTTCGAAAGAGTATGAGGAATCTCTATATGCGTTTGTTTGAATTGACCGGAAGTGATGCCGAGCTCAGCTTTTCTCCCTTTGTTTGGCGCACCCGTATGGCCCTTGCCCATAAAGGCATCACACCTGAGCGGGTTGCGACGCGCTTTCTGGATAAATCGGCTTTCGCACCTTCTGGCTCCAAAACCGTGCCGGTGATTGAAGATAATGGCGAATGGGTATCTCAAGCATGGGATATCGCCTGTTATCTGGAAAAAACCTATCCCGATGCGCCCTCTCTGTTCGGCGGACCCGTTGGCATGGGGCAGGCCTATTTCATAAACAACTGGGCCGATGCGACCATTCTGAGAGGGTTGTTCCCCATGCTGGCCGCCGATATTTGCGCCAGCCTTGATGAGGAAGACCAAGCCTATTTCCGCTCCACCCGCGAGCCACATCTGGGATGCAGCCTGGAAGAGGCAAAGGCCGGACGCGACAAGGCCGTGATTGCGCTCCGCAAAGCGCTGGACCCCATGCGCAGCACATTGCGCCATCAGCCTTTCTTGAGTGGCGAAACCCCAAGCTATGCGGACTATTCTGTCTTTGGCCCCTTTGTCTGGGCGCATTGCTGCACGGATTTTGCCATTTTGGAAGATGACGACATCATCACCCAATGGCGCGCCCGTATGTTCGATCTGTTCGACGGTCTTGCCCGCACGGCCAAAAGAGCCGTTTGACCCCCTTCACCTCAAGAACACAATGGCATAAATAACGGATGCGACCAAAACTGGCGCTGGTGCACAATCGGATCGGCGATTCGGTTGTGCGCAGCTTTTCGATCATAAGCAAGGGGTTGCACGATGCACATGGATTGCATGATCAAGGCCCATGAACTGACCAGACGCTTTGGATCATTCGTGGCGGTAGACGGCATTTCTCTCGCCGTTCAAAAGGGCGAAGTTCTGGGCTTTCTTGGGCCGAACGGGGCCGGAAAAACCACCACCATGAAAATCCTGACGGGATTTCTGCCCGCCACATCGGGGATGGCGGAAATCTGCGGCCTGAATGTCACCGATCATCCGATCGCTGCACGCCAAAAACTGGGCTATCTGCCCGAAGGGGCGCCGCTTTATGATGATATGACCGCGGGCGGCTTTTTACAGTTCATTGCCCAAGTGCGGGGATTGTCGGGGATGGCAGCAAAAGAGGCCATTCAAAAGGCCGCACAATCGGTGCATTTGCTGCCGGTGCTTCATCAACCCATTGAAACCCTGTCCAAGGGCTATCGCCGCCGTGTTGGTTTGGCACAGGCGATCTTGCATGATCCCGATGTCCTGATTCTGGACGAGCCCACTGACGGGCTGGACCCCAACCAAAAACATGAAGTCCGCCGCCTGATCGAGCAAATGGCCCCCAACAAGGCCATCCTGATTTCCACCCATGTGCTGGAAGAAGTGGAAGCCCTGTGCTCCCGCCTTATTATCATTGATCGGGGCCGGATCGTTGCCGATGGCACCCCGGCGGATCTCAAGGCACGGTCGCGCTATCATGGGGCCGTGACTTTGGAAGTGTCCACCGATCAGGCCGAAGCGGCCCGCTCTACCCTTGCGGAGATGGAAGGTTTGGCCAATCTTGAGCAGCATGAAAGTGGCGGGCTGACGCGCTTCACCCTTTTCCCGCAAGCGAAGGCGGATCTTCTTGATCCTGCCCGCATGCTATTGGGCGGGCACGGCATCACCATTCGCCAAATTGCACTGGAAGCGGGACGGATCGACGATGCCTTCCGCGCACTGACCCATTCTGATGCGGCCACCGATGCAGACAGGGCCGAGGAGACAATCGCATGAGCGCCGCCCTGACCAGCGTGTTCAAACGCGAATTCACCAGCTATTTTTCCACACCCGTCGCCATCGTGTTCATCGTTATCTATCTGATGCTATCGGGCGTCTTTACATTTTATGTGGGCGGGTTCTACGAACGCGGGCAAGCGGATCTCAGTGCCTTTTTCACCTATCAACCTTGGCTGTTTTTGTTTCTTATCCCCGCCATTTCCATGCGGCTTTGGGCTGAAGAACGCAAATCCGGCACCATAGAATTGCTGCTCACCCTGCCCGTTGGCACCTGGTCTGCGGTTTTGGGGAAATTTCTGGCGGCCTGGGCCTTGGCTGCTTTGGCACTTATGCTCACCTTTCCCATCTGGATCACCGTCAATTATCTGGGCGACCCCGATAACGGGGTGATTTTGGCAAGCTATCTGGCCGCCCTTTTGATGGCAGGGGGATATCTGGCCATCGGGGCTGCCATGTCCGCCGCCACACGCAATCAGGTGATCGCCTTCGTGCTGGCCATTGCCCTGTGCTTTTTGTTCACCGTAAGCGGCCTGCCCATCGTTTTGGCCTTTTTTGAAGGCTGGGCACCGGATTGGCTGGCCACATTGGTGGCGGATTTTTCCTTCCTCACGCATTTTTCCACCCTTTCCAAAGGCGTTCTGGAAGCGGCAGATATTCTTTATTTCCTGAGCCTGATCGGGCTTTGGCTTTTTTTGGGTTATCTGATTATCGAACTGAAACGGGAGGATAACTGACATGACCTCACGCCGTTTAAGTTATGTCATCGCAGCACTTTTGGCGGTGATCCTTTTCGGGGCCATCACAGTGATTTTGCCCCGCGGCCTTGCGGGGGCGCGTCTCGATCTGACCCAGGACAAGCTCTTTTCCATTTCCTCCAGCACCAAACGGATGCTGGCGGATTTGGACGATCCCATCACCTTGACATATTTCTTTTCCCAATCGGTGGCCCGCGATTATCCGCAGATTTTCACCTATGGCCGCCGCATCCGCGATCTTCTGGCGGAATATGAAGCCCTGTCCGATGGAAAAATCCGCCTGAAGGTGATCGAGCCGGAGCCTTTTTCCGAAAGTGAAGACAGCGCCGTTGCTGCTGGCCTGCAAGGCGTTCCCACCAATAGTGGCGAACAAATCTATATGGGGCTGGTGGCCCGCGATCTCACCGACCGCATGGCCCTTGTGCCGTTTTTCAATCAGGATCGGGCGACATTTTTGGAATATGATCTGACCAAGCTGATCGCCTCGATCGCCCAACCCGACAAGCCCGCTTTGACACTGCTGACCAGCCTGCCCATGATTCCCGGACAATTTGGCGGTTTTGGTGCGCCGGCCCGCCCCGGTTGGGCCATCCATGAACAACTGACCCAACTTTTCGATCTTGGCACGCTGGATGCGGATTTTACGCACATTCCCCAACCCACCGATATTTTGCTGATCGTCCATCCGCCTGAATTAAGCCCCCGCCAGCTCTATGCCATCGATCAATTCGTGCTTGCTGGCGGTCGCGCCGTGATTTTTGTCGACCCCATGTCGGAAGCGGTGGCCAATGCCCGCCTGCCATCCGCCGCACCGGAAAGTTCGTCGCTTGATCCTTTGTTCGGCGCATGGGGCGTGGATTTGATCGACGATCGTGTTGTGGCCGATGTGGATTTGGCCCAACGGGTCAATATGGGCGATGGCGGCCCCCGTGCCATCAAGGATTTTGCCCTCTGGCTGGCGGCCCGTACGGAAAATATGGCGACCGACGATCCGGTAACGGCCAATCTGGAGCAGATCAATCTGGCCAGCTCTGGCGCACTTTTGCCCATCGAAGGCAGCTCCGTCCACTTTGAACCGCTGCTGCAATCCAGCGCAGTTTCGGCCTTGCTGGACAAAGGTGTCGCGCGCGGCATGCCCGATCCCGACCAAATCATGCGCATGATCGAACCGACCGGCGAACGCTATACCCTGATTGCACGCCTGAGCGGTGACAGCATCAGTGCCTTTCCTGATGGCCCGCCGCCACCGGAAGATAATGCCGACGCTGAACCGGATCGCCCGGCGGAAGACGAGCCGCCCCATTTGGACCGGTCCAATGGCCCCATCAATGTGATCGTGGGAGCCGATAGCGATCTGTTCGATGACCGTTTCTGGGTGCAAGTGCAGGATTTCTTCGGCGAACGCATCCATGTGCCGGTGGCGGACAATGCCAATCTTGTCATCAATGCCATTGACCAATTAAGCGGTTCCGATGCCCTGATCGCTTTGCGCGGACGCGGTGTGACCCAGCGTCCCTTTGACCGCGTGGAGGATATCCGGCGTGCCGCTGAAAGCCGCTTCCGGATGGAAGAAGAACGCTTGCAGGCTGAATTGGCACAAACCGAAGCGCGACTGGCAGATCTGCAAACTGCTCCTTTGGAAGGCGAATTGATGTTCTCGCCCGAACAGGATGTGGAAATTCAACGCTTCCGCGACCATATGCTGGAAATCCGCAAAGAATTGCGTACTGTCCAGCGCAATCTGATCGAAGACATCACGGCACTTGGCGCACGCCTTGCCCTTATCAATATCGCCCTCATGCCTGCCTTGTTGATTTTGGCAGCCCTTGGGCTTGCCATATGGCGGCGCAAGCGCAGCGAATGGGCCCGCCAATTGCAAAGGTCTGCACCATGACACAAAAACAAACGTCGATTCTTGGCTTCCTCACCTTATTTGCGGTTTTGGCCGCCCTGTGGCTTTTGTTTGGTGAAAGCCACGATCGCTCTTGGCAACAACAAACGCATTTGCTGCCCAAGCTGTCCACGCAGATAAACGATGTGGCAAAAATCGAAATAGCCGATGCTTTGAACAGCACCCATTTGGTGCAGGAAAATGGCAATTGGTCCATCGTGGAAAAAAGCGGCCACAGGGCCAACAGAACTCAATTATGGGCCATGCTGCGTGGACTGGCGGATGCACAAATCGCCTTGGTGAAAACCGACAATCCCGATCTTTACGAGCGAATCGGCCTTGGTGAAAGCGCCCTTCATCTGGTGTTGAAAGACAAAACGGATACGGTGATCGCCGCCCTTGATATTGGCAGGCGGTCATTTGAAAGCCGCAGCTTCATGACCTTTGTGCGACCCCTGGATGGGGCCCGCAGCTATCTGGTCAGCGATCTTCCTGAAATCCGCGCCGAGGCTTCCAACTGGCTAGACCCCAATCTTTTTTCCATCGAGCGCCGGCGCATTTCCCGCATCGACATCCAGCATAGCAATGGAGAGACGCTTTCCATCCGTCGCAGCGATCCGCGTTCCTTGTTTGCCATTCAGGATCTTGCAGCCGGCACCAAGGAAAAAGACAGCTTGCCCACCGATATGCTGGCCAATGCCTTCACCGAGATTTTGAGCGAAGATGTACGCCCAGCCGATGAACTCGATGAAACGGCATTGCTCTATACGGCACGCCTGCACAGTTTCGATGGCTTTGTGCTAACCCTGTCCCTTTATGACACCGGCGATGAAACCGGCGATGCGTGGGCTGTCGGCGAAGCCACCGCACATATTCCCGATGAAGAAGACCTGCCCGATGCCCGGACCGCATTGGATATGTCTCCCGAAACGGAAGCCGTGCGTTTTAACCAGCAGCATATGGGCTGGGCTTACCGCCTGCCTGCTTCCAAAGCCATTGCCTTGGGAAAAACGCTCGATGATCTGGTAGAGGACGCGCCACAAGATCCCGATGACGGGGCTTGACGGTCAACGATCACACACCACTTTCATGTCATTCAATCAATGGCTCCGGCCCGGCCATGATGGCCCATTGCCGAGGCACAGACGCCTTAAGACAAATCAAGAGGACCACGCATGACGCAAGCAGGAACGGCGACCCAGGAACGTCGCGGCTTTGAGGCGGAAGTTTCCCGCCTGTTGCACCTGATGGTGCACTCCGTTTATTCAGACCGGGAAATCTTTCTGCGCGAATTGGTGTCCAACGCATCGGACGCCTGCGACAAGCTGCGCTATGAAGCCATCACTGCCCCCGATCTTTTGAGCAATGGCACCGAACTCGCCATTGCCATCACAGCCGATCCCAAGGCCGGAACCCTGACCATTGCCGATACCGGCATCGGCATGGACCGCGAAGACCTGATTGCCAATCTGGGAACCATCGCCCGCTCTGGAACGGCAGCCTTTCTTGACCGCCTGTCCGGCGATAAATCCAAAGACCTTTCGCTGATCGGCCAGTTTGGTGTGGGCTTTTATTCCAGCTTCATGGTCGCTGATAAAGTGCGGGTCATCAGCCGCAAGGCAGGCACCGATCAGGCCTATCAATGGGAAAGCGATGGCGAAGGCAGCTACATCATTGACGAAGCCGAAAAGGCAGGCCACGGCACCGAAATTATCTTGCATCTGAAAGATGATGCGAAAGACTTTCTTGAGCGCCCGTGGCTGGAGCGCACCTTACGCAAATATTCCGACCATATTGCGGTGCCCATTTCCCTGAAAGTTTGCGGCACGGAAAAAGAGGGCGAAACGGATAAAGCGGAAACGGTCAATTCCGGATCGGCCCTTTGGACCCGTCCGAAATCCGAACTGAGCGATGATGATTATACGGAATTCTATCGCCATGTGGCCCACAGCCCCGAAGAACCGGCGCTGGTGATCCACACAAAAGCGGAAGGCGTAATTTCCTATAGCGCCCTTTTGTTCGTCCCCGGCCAACGGCCTCTGGACCTCTTTGATCCCTCGCGCAAGCCACGGGTGAAGCTCTATGTGAAGCGGGTATTCATCACCGACGACACGGAAGAGCTGTTGCCCGGTTATCTGCGTTTTCTCAAAGGGGTGGTGGATAGCGAAGATCTGGCCCTCAATATCAGCCGCGAAATGCTGCAAAACAATCCGGTGGTGGCCCGTATTCGCAAGGCCGTGACCAACAAGGTTTTGTCCGAAATAGAAAAGCGGGCCAACAAAGACAAAGACGCTTACGAGAAAATCTGGGAAGCCTTTGGCCCGGTTTTGAAAGAGGGTCTTTATGAAGATGCCGGACGCCGCGACACATTACTGAAGCTCAGCCGCTTCAAATCCACCCATGGCGATGCCTGGGTATCTTTGGCCGATTATATCGGGCGCATGAAAGACAACCAGAAAGCCATTTATTATGTCACGGGTACGGATGCGGAAGCTGTCAAGCGCTCTCCACAACTGGAAGGCTTCCGGGCCCGCGATGTGGAAGTGCTGCTGCTGTCCGATCCGGTGGATGATTTCTGGCTTTCCGCTATTTCCGAATTTGATGGCAAGCCCTTCAAATCGGTCACGCGCGGCGGGTCCGATCTCAAAGACCTGAGCAACGGCGAGAACAACACATCCGACGAGGCCAAGTCCGCCGAAGACGACACAGAGGACATGGTGGCCCTGAGCGCCCTTTTGAAGGGCATTTTGGGGGATCAGGTGGCCGATGTACGGGCTTCCGACAGATTGACAGAAACCGCCGCCTGCCTCGTCGCCGACGACAATGGTCTGGATATGCATCTGGAGCGTATTTTGCGCCAACATAACCAGATGGGCGGGGAAGCGCCGAAAGTGCTGGAAATCAACCCCAAGCATCCCCTGATCAAGGCAATGGACAGCCGGAAAGAAGGGGACAATCCCATGGACAGCCTGCGCGATCCGGCATTCCTTCTTCTGGACCAGGCCCGGATTCTGGAAGGCGAAACGCCCACCGACCCCGCCGCCTTTGCCAAAAGACTGGCGCGGTTGATGGAAAAAGGCCTGCCCGCCGTTTGAGTAGAGCGTGAAGAAACCCATTATGGGGGAGCGGATTGAAAGGCTCCCCCTCAATTTCTTTGACCCGCGAAAACAATCCAAATCGTCGTCAGTACCGCCGACAGATGCCATAAAAAAGCCCGCGATCCTTATGGAACGCGGGCTTTTCGCATATCAGAACCAATCAGAACGATCAGTCTTTATCCACCAAAGGTGAGTGACCATTCTTGACGGGACGCCAGACCCGTTTGTTGGTGAGATAAAGCAGCACCACAAACACCGCCATGAACAACATGAAGGACAATCCCATGGATTTACGATGTTCCATGCTGGGTTCTGCAAGCCATGCCAAAAACACGGTTACATCACGGGCCATCTGGTCAACCGTTGCCGGCGTGCCATCGGCATATTCCACCTGATCATCAAAAATCGGCTGCGGCATAGCGATTTTATGCCCCGCCATATAGGCATTCCAATATTGGCCGGGACGCAATTCCTCACCAGCAGGGGCTTCTTCATAGCCCGTCAGCAAGGAATAGATATAGGCTCCGCCACCTTCCCGCGCCTTAACAATCACCGACAGATCCGGAGGATAGGCACCGCCATTGGATGCACGCGCCGCATTTTCATTAGGAAATGGCGCGGGCACATAGTCGGACAATTTGCCCGGACGCTGGAACATATCGCCAAATTCATCGGGACCATCGGTAATCTGATATTCCGCAGCAATAGCCTTGGCCATTTCCTCGGAATATCCGATGCCTTCCAATGTGCGGAACGCCAAATATTTGGCGCTGTGGCAAGACGAGCAGACTTCGCGGAAAACCTGGAACCCACGTTGGGCAGCGGCCCGATCGAAGGTCCCGAACGGACCTTCATAACTGAAGTCTACAGTTTTCAGTTCGGTGTCCCCTCCTGCGGCCAGGGCAGAGCCTGAAACCATCAGAGCAGAGGCAAGACCGAGGATCAGCGTGTTCATAATGCGCATATTTTCTCTCCCGGTCCCTGTCATTCCGCCGGAGCGGTTGCAGGCCGCGCCGATGCTTTATTGCCAATGACCGCCGATGCAATCGATTCCGGCAAGGGCTTGGTTCTCTCCACTTTACCCAAAATCGGCAAGATCAAGAGGAAGTGCACGAAATAATACACCGTGGCCAAGCGCCCGATCAAAATCCATGATCCTTCCGGCGGATTGGCACCAACCACACCAAGCACGACACCATCCACAACCAACAGCCAGAAAAACAGCTTATAGGCAGGGCGGAAGATCGCAGAGCGGACCTTCGAGGTATCGAGCCAAGGCAGGAAGAACAACAATCCCACGGCGGCAAACATCAACAACACACCACCAAGCTTATCGGGAACGGCGCGCAAGATGGCGTAGAAGGGCAGGAAATACCATTCCGGCACGATATGCGGCGGCGTCACCAGCGGATCGGCAGGGATGTAATTGTCGGGATGTCCAAGGGAATTGGGCATATAGAAAACAAACAGCCCAAAAAAGATCAGGAACACACCCACACCCAGCGCATCCTTGGCGGTGTAGAAGGGATGGAACGGCACTTGGTCCTGCGGGCCTTTGACATCAATCCCCAGCGGATTGTTCGAGCCGGGCAGATGCAGCGCCCAAATATGCAGGATCACCACGCCGGTAATCACGAAGGGCAACAGATAATGCAGGGAGAAGAACCGCTTCAATGTGGGTTCATCCACCGAGAAGCCGCCCCACAACAGGGTCACAATGCTTTCACCGATCCCCGGAATAGCCGAGAACAGATTGGTGATCACCGTGGCACCCCAGAAGCTCATCTGGCCCCAAGGCAGCACATAGCCCATGAAGGCGGTGGCCATCATCAAAAGCAGAATCACAACGCCCAGCATCCACAAAATCTCACGCGGGGCTTTATATGAACCGTAATAAAGACCGCGGAAAATATGGATATACACAACGATGAAGAACATCGATGCGCCATTGGCGTGGATATAGCGGATCAACCAGCCATAATTCACATCACGCATGATGCGTTCGACCGAATCAAAAGCCGCCAATGTGGAAGGGGTATAGTGCATGGCCAGCACAATGCCGGTCACGATCTGAATCACCAGACACAGGCCGGCAAGGCTGCCAAAATTCCAAAAATAATTCAGGTTGCGCGGGGCCGGATATCCGGCGCCCAGCGTTCCGTGAACCAGAGACAAGATCGGCAAGCGCTCATTAAACCAGCGCACTGCCTTGTTCTTGGGCGTGTAACTTCCCGTTGCCATGATGTGCGCTCCTTAGCCGACCAGAATGCGGTCATCGCTGATGAACTGATAATCCGGAACCTCAAGATTGAGGGGAGCCGGGCCCTTGCGAATGCGACCTGCGGTATCATAGTGCGATCCGTGACAAGGGCAGAACCAGCCCCCGAAATCACCGGCTTCACCCAATGGTACACAGCCAAGATGGGTGCACACACCCACCATCACCAGCCATTGTTCATGGCCCGGCTTGGTGCGTTCTTCATCTGTTTGCGGATCGCGCAGATCGGAAAGATCGACGGCTTTCGACTCTTCGATTTCCATATCGGTGCGATTGCGGATAAAAACCGGCTTCCCGCGCCACATCACTTTGATCGACTGGCCCCGCTCCACCGCTGCGATATCCACCTCGATGGAGGCAAGCGCCAATGTATCTTTGGAAGGATTCATCTGATCAATGAACGGCCATGCGGCATAAGCCGCACCCACCGCTCCCATCGCTGTTGTAGCGATATACAGGAAATCCCGGCGCGTGGTGCCGTCTTCGCTAACCTGTTCAACCGTGCTCGGGTTGCTGCTCATCTTCCCGTCCCAGAGCTTGAAGGGCGGATCGCCCATTTCACAAAATAAAACCATGCCTGATCTACAGGCCCGGCAGCCAAACTTCTATGCGACACGCGGTCACGTTCAAGGCAAGAAATGACTGTCGACCCCTCTCAACATGCTGTGGCGTGGTTTAGCTGGGCGCACACGACTTTGCAACGGTTAAACCCGATCAAGGCGCGGACATCCCCGTTTCACTGCCACAATAACCCGCAATCTCGAAAACAAATCTCCCCTTACAAAGGGGTCTTCATTGCCCGGACGCGGATTTTATCGTCTGGCATAGATACGCTCACCCAGCCTGAAACAGCGCCTGAAGCCGGTCATAATCCGGCAAGCGGTCTGATATGCCCACTGTCGCAACACTCAACCCGCCATCGCTCAGCAAGCGTTCACAGACGCGCACAAGCGCCGCACCATCCACGGCATCCACAGCATTCACCATTTCATCGATGCTGATCAAGCGTCCGAAAATCAAAAGCTGCCGGGCCATATGCTCGATACGCGATGACGTGCTTTCCAAAGACATCAAAAGGCCGGCCTTCAACTGTGCACGGGCGCGGGCAATTTCATCGACAGGGGCCTGATTGGTCATGGTCAGCATTTCCCCGGCAATCACCTGCACCAGATCTCCGGCCATATCCGGCGATGTGCCTGCATAAACCCCGAACAGGCCCGTATCCGCATGGGAATTGGTGAAGCTGTAAACGGAATAGGCAAGCCCGCGTTCTTCCCGCACTTCCTGGAACAGGCGCGACGACATCCCTCCCCCCAACATGGTGGAAAATACCTGGGAGGCATAATAATCGGGATCAGAAAACGACACCGAGGGAAAGCCCAAGGTCATATGAAGCTGTTCGGTTTTACGGTTATTGCGTTTCTCGCCACCACCATATCGCGCCGGTTCATAAGCACGCGGCATGCCCGTGGGCAAGGAGGATAACGACTCCGAAACAAGCCTTACAACATCTTCATGTGTGATATTTCCCGCCGCGGCAACAATCGTATTGTCACAGCGATAATGCCCTTTCAAAAAGGCGAAAACATCATCTCTTTTGAAATTCGCAACCCGTTCCGCCGTTCCCAGAATGGACCGCCCCAGCGGCTGATCGGGATAGGCCACCTCTTGCAGATCATCGAACACGATATCGTCGGGCGTATCTTCCGCCTGGCCAATTTCCTGGATGATCACTTCGCGTTCCCGATCCAGCTCTTTCGAATCGAGCACAGAATTCTGGAAGATATCCGCCAGAATATCCATGGCCAGCGGCACATCTTCCTTCAAGACCTTGGCATAGAAGGTCGTATGATCCCGTGAGGTATAAGCGTTTAAATGCCCCCCCACATTTTCAATTTCTTCTGCAATGGCCCGAGGGCTACGGCGCAAAGTCCCTTTAAACAGCATGTGTTCCAAAAGATGGGACATGCCGTTTTCTTCCAATGTTTCATAGCGCGCACCGGCATCCACCCACAGGCCAAGGGACACCGACGCCACATGAGGCATATAGTCCGTTACAATGCGGATACCATTGTCCAATTTGGTCAATTGTGCACCATCCGCCAGCGGAGATTGGGTGTCTATGATGCCGTTATATCGATGCAATTCCTGTATCCTTGAAGGGTTTTGAAAAGTCTAATGGACGAAACGGTCTGCCGTCCAGCGGCTCAGCGTTTTACGCCGGTCTTCGCCCCGGTTTCAGAGGGTGGCCGCCGCCATCCGAAAACCAGATAAATAGCCAATAAAGCAAGCGCCAAGCCATACCATGTGATCACATAACTCAAATGGTTATTGGAGATCGTGTAATTCGTCACGCCGCCGCGCGGCCAGCCACCCTTTGCCGTTTCAACGGACTCGACAAATATGGGGGCCACATGCTGAAGCCCCGCATGGTCTGCCATGGCAGGCAGGTCACGCCAGTACCAAAGATTGGCCTGCGGATCATTTTCCGGAACAAAAAGGCCAGGATACGGCGGCAAACGCACAATGCCCGTAACGCTGACAACCCCGCTTTCCTGCCCATCGGGACGGCTGTCAGGATCGCGACCATCCGGCGGCACCTCGCCGCGCACCACAAGCACCGGTGGGCCGCTATCAAGGCGGATCAATGGTGTGATAATATGATATCCCCGCCCCGCATGGACGGCCATTTCGGCAGCATGGTTGAACCGCCCCGTCACCGTCACCGGGCGGTAGCGCCAGCTTTTCAGATCGTCCAATTCCGCAGGCAGAGGCACAGGGGCCGCAGCCGCCCGTTGAGCGATATCCGCAAGCAGGTCGGTCTTCCATGCCAAGCGCTGTATTTGCCATGTGCCCAAGCCCACCAACAGCACAAGGCCAAAGATGGTGAAAATCGTTGGCCACAGGCCGGGGCGAAATCCGCGATCAGGGTTCACCGTCATCGCCCTGCGCCCCAGATTCAACAGATCCTTCGACGGCGCTATGGCGATATTGGAGGGCAATCAATGTCGCCTTGAAGGGCCGCAGCAAACCGATGGACAGCCCTAGGATACAAGGCCCCCACAACACCACATGCACCCAGTAAGGGGGTTTGAATGTGGTCTCAACAAACAGCGCGGCAAAAGTGACAATGAAACCGACGATCAAAATAATGAACACGGCTGGCCCATCACCGCTGTCCACCTTTTCATAATCAAGGCCGCACTGATTGCACGCCGTATCGACGGTCAGAAACCCTTTGTACAATGCGCCGGTGCCACATCGCGGGCAGCGCGATCGCGCCCCCGCAAGAAAGGGAGAAACCGGCGGAAAGGATCCACCGGCTTCATCAGCGTGTTTTCCGAACCCAGATTCGGATGAAGGCATGTTCTTACTCAATGGGTTATGGACCCCGCGCCCCAAATATAAATGCTGGCGAACAAGAACAACCACACCACATCCACGAAATGCCAATACCAGGCAGCCGCTTCAAAGCCGAAATGATGATCGGCAGTGAAATGCCCGCGATAGGCCCGGATCAAGCAAATGGTCAGGAAGATTGTTCCAACAAGCACATGGAAGCCATGAAAGCCCGTGGCCATGAAGAAGGTCGAGCCATAAATCCCCGACGACATGCCAAAGGCTGCCGACGAATATTCATAGACCTGTAAGCAGGTGAAGAATGCCCCCAGAAGAACCGTGGCCCACAGCCCTTGTTTCAGGCCATCGCGATCATTGTGCAACAAGGCATGATGCGCCCATGTGACTGTGGTGCCCGAAAGCAGCAGAATCAATGTGTTCACATATGGGATATGCCAAGGATCGAAGGTGACAATCCCTTCCGGCGGCCATGTGCTGCCAATAGCTTCCGTGGGGAACAGGGCGGCATTGAAATAGGCCCAGAACCACGCCACAAAAAACATCACTTCCGAGACAATGAACAGGATCATCCCATAGCGCAAACCGATCTGCACCACGGGCGTATGATCGCCGGCAAGAGCCTCACGGATCACATCACCCCACCATTCATACATGGTGTAAAGGACGCCCATAGCGCCCAGCGCAAAGATATAAACGCCATAAGACCAGTCATGGAACAGGCCCACAGCGCCAAGGGCCAGAACAAACACCGACATGGAGCCGATGAGGGGCCAGGGGCTGGGGTCTACCAGATGATAATCGTGCTTAACGTCGCCCGCCATGATTTCACTCTCTCTTCTCTGCCAAGCCGCCTTGTCCCGGCGGCCCTCTTTGTTATTCGCCTGAAATATCACCCAGCCCCATATCGGATGTCTTTAATCCAGCATGGATTTCATTGCCCTTCCCCTCGGCAATGCCTTGGAAAAAGAAGGTATATGACAAGGTGATTTCCGTCACATCATCAAGTTTTTTATCGTCCGCAATATCGGGGTCGATAAAATAGGTCACCGGCATTTGCACCGTTTCCCCGGGTTGAAGCGTTTGTTCGGTAAAGCAAAAGCAAGCGATTTTCGAAAAATACAAGCCCGCTTTATAAGGAGTCACATTAAAAGCCGCGCTGCCCGTGATCGGCTCATCGGACAGATTGGTGGCCTCAAAAAAAGCCAGGGCCGTATCTCCGACCTTCACAGTCTGTGTGTTTTGGACCGGATGGAATTTCCAAGGCAAATCCCCATCCACGCTGCCATCGAACCGCACACTCATGACCCGGTCGAGGATCACATGATCTCCGGCGTCCGCCCGTTGGGTGGTGCCGCCATAACCGGTAACCTGACAAAAAATCTCGTAAAGCGGAACGGCAAACGCGGCCAAAGAGCCAGACGCCGTCAGCGCCAAAAGGGCAATGGATACCGCCTGGAGATTTTTCTTTGCCATGGGGGTCATCAAGACAACCCTTGCAGTTTTACAATGGTGACAGCGAAAAACACGACCACAAAGCCCGCCAAGGCAAGGGCAAGGCCGATATTACGCTGTCGGCGGCGCTTTTCAAAATCCGGATCGGCCATCTCAAACAGCTCCCATCACATGTTCAGCGCCCAAAGTGGCAAAGATCAAAAACAGATAGAGGATCGAAAAGGTGAACAAGCGCCGGTCCGCCCCGCCTATCCCCTGCCAAAGCCGGAAAGCACGATACACAAACACCGCTCCCAGCACCGAAGAAATAACGCCATAAGCCACGCCGCCGAACCCAAGCACCCAGGGCAACAAACCGGAAACCGCCAGCAGCACGCTATAAAGCAAGATCTGGCGACGGGTTTCCGGCTCCCCCGATGTGGTGGGAAGGATAGGCACGCCCGCGCGGGAATAATCCATCTTCACAAACAGCGCCAAAGCCCAGAAATGCGGCGGCGTCCATAAAAAAATAATGGCAAACAGCACCAGCGATTCAATGGTCACGGAACCGGTTACGGCTGCATAGCCGATCATCGGCGGAAAGGCTCCTGCCGCTCCGCCAATCACAATATTCTGAGGCGTCCGCCGCTTCAGCCAAATGGTATAGATCACCGCATAGAATACAATGGTCAGCGCCAGCAACGTGGCCGCAGCCAGATTAAGCGCCAGGGCCATGAAGGTGACAGACCCCACCGACAGCACCAACCCGAACCCCAAGGCATCATTGGCGGTGAGTTTTCCTGACGGCACCGGACGTTTTGCCGTCCGGGCCATCACCGCATCGATGTCTGCATCGAACCACATATTGAGCGCGCCTGCAGCCCCGGCCCCGACAGCGATGCACAGCACCGCTGCGAAGGCCAGAACCGGATGCAGACTGCCCGGTGCCACCAACATGCCGACAAAGCCGGTGAACACCACCAAAGACATCACCCGCGGCTTTAAAAGCAACGCATAGTCCCGCACATCACCCTGCCCATAAGGGAGAGAGACATTGGCACCGGATGCCGATTGCGTGGCAATCTGTGGATCGATGGGTTTGGTCATTTTTAATGTGCAGCCTTATTTGATCTGCGGCAGCTCATTGAACTGATGGAACGGCGGCGGTGACGACAAGGTCCATTCCAGCGTCGTTGCCCCTTCGCCCCACGGATTTTGCACAGCTTTGCGGCCTGCAAGAAGCGTATAGGCCACAACCCCGAAGAACCAGAGCAAACCAAGGCCGGTGATATAGGTGCCGTAGCTGGAAACCTCGTGCCACAGGGAATAGCCATCGGCATAGTCCACATAGCGGCGCGGCATGCCTTGCAGGCCCAAGAAATGCTGCGGGAAGAAGATCAGGTTCACGCCGACAAAGGTGAGCCAGAAATGCACCTTGCCTGCCCATTCGGGATAGTCCCGCCCGCTCATCTTGCCAATCCAATAGTAGAAGGCGGCAAAAATGGCGAACACGGCCCCCAGCGACAGCACATAATGGAAATGGGCCACCACATAATAGGTGTCATGCAAAGCCGTATCAACGCCGGCGTTGGCCAGAACAACACCGGTCACACCGCCAACCGTGAACAAAAAGATGAAGCCAATGGCCCACAACATAGGGGTTCTGAATTCCATAGAACCGCCCCACATGGTGGCGATCCAGCTAAAGATCTTCACGCCCGTCGGCACAGCGATCACCATGGTCGCCGCCACGAAATAGGCTTTGGTATCCACATTCAGGCCCACAGTGAACATGTGATGCGCCCACACAATGAAGCCGATGAAGCCAATGGCCACCATGGCATAGGCCATGCCCAGATAACCGAACACCGGCTTTTGACAGAATGTGGAAACAATGTGGCTGATAATACCGAAGGCCGGCAGGATCAGGATGTACACTTCAGGGTGACCGAAATACCAGAACAGATGCTGGTACAGAATCGGATCCCCACCACCGGACGGCTCGAAAAAGGCGGTGCCGAAATTACGGTCCGTCAGCAGCATGGTCAGGGCCCCGGCCAGAACCGGCAAAGCCAGAAGCAGCAAGAAAGCCGTCACAAGAACCGACCAGGCAAACAGCGGCATTTTATGGATGGTCATGCCCGGTGCGCGCATATTCAAGATCGTGGTGATGAAGTTGATAGCACCCAGAATCGAGGAGATCCCGGCGATATGCAGCGACAGAATAGCCAGATCCACAGCAGGTCCGGGATGGCCGGTGGTGCCGCTCAAAGGTGGGTAGAGAGTCCAGCCACCGCCAACGCCCGCGGCACCCGGAGGGCCTTCCATGAACAAGGACAGGATCAACAGCATCAGCGACGGCGGCAACAGCCAGAAACTGATATTGTTCATGCGCGGAAAGGCCATGTCCGGCGCACCGATCATGATCGGGATGAAAAAGTTCCCGAACCCGCCGATGAGCGCGGGCATCACCATGAAGAAGATCATGATCAGGCCGTGGCCGGTAATCAGCGAATTATAAAGTTGATAGGCGGCATTCAAATCGCCACCGGTAAGAAAGGGCAAAAACTGCACGCCCGGTTCTTGCAATTCAATGCGAATGGCAAGCGACATCAAAAAGCCGACAAGCCCGGCAAATCCGGCGAACCACAGATACAGGATCCCGATATCTTTATGGTTTGTGGATAGCAGATAACGCTTCAGGCCCGTTGGGTGCCCGTGATCGTGCGTATCATGTGTATGAGCGGTGGTGACCATTGTCCCGTCCTCGATCGTATCTAACTCAATGAACCTGACGGCCGGCTGATGCCAGACGCGTGGAGCCGGGCGCTTCGGCATATTCTGCACGCGCCTTTTCAACCCATAGCTTGAAATCTTCTTCGCTCACCACTTCAACCACGATGGGCATATAAGCATGGCGAATACCGCAAATTTCCGAGCATTGCCCGTAATAAGTCCCGATTTCGTCGGCCTGGAACCATGTTTCGTTCAACCGGCCCGGCACGGCATCGATTTTCACCCCGAAGGAGGGAATCGCCCAGCTGTGCAGCACGTCGGATGCGGTCACCAGCATTTTGACCACTTTACCCACCGGCACAACGATCCGGGTATCCGTATCCAGAAGACGGAAAGTTTGCGGCGGCTCGTCGCGCACCAAAAACTCGGCAAGGCGCATCTCGGCATCTTGGCGTTCGCCCTGCGCATCGCTGGACATATCCGTATAATATTTCTCATCCAGCATCAGCGCATCAAAGGCCATATTATCATAATCGGGATATTCGTAGCTCCAATACCACTGATGACCGGTGGCTTTTACAACCAGATCCGCTTCGGGAATTTCATCTTGCAAATAGAGCAATTTGAAGCTGGGGATCGCGATCAGCACCAGAATCAGGATCGGCACCACGGTCCACACCACCTCCACAAGGGTATTGTGCGATGTTTTGGACGGCTTTGGATTGGATTTCCGATTATACCGAATCATCACCCATACCAGCAAAATCGCCACCATCACGGTGATGACCGTGATGATCCACAGCAAAAGATTATGAAAGCTGGTGAGCTGCTCCATGATCGGCGTTGCGGCTGGTTGGAACCCAAAATGGCCATCCTCGCCTTTACGCACGACCTGGGCCACCGCAGACACGGCGCCTGAGGTGCTGGCAAAAAGCGCCGCACCGATTATGCCGAGAAGCTTTTTCATCACGTTTTCCCGCCTCACAGTTTTATGACCAGGCCACCTGAAAGGAACGCCCGGCAATGGCCGATTGTATATCGACCCTTTTCCTATACCCGACATCATGCCCCATAAAGAATGAGACAAATTGCCCAGCCCTTGTTTTTGGTCCTTATTTCTGGCCACAACCGGGACCATATCCCCAAGAACGGAGGACGCACAGGGACCATTTGCGCGGACATATAGCAGGAGATTGCTCCAAGGCAAACATTGTGCAAACCTCGACATCGCATCTCGGTGCTTCAAAGCGCGCCCCAAAGGCACCCGCTTTGAAGAGGCCCCGTCAAAAACAGGATCGTTATGAGCCTTTCCCCAGACTTCTTTTTCCAGCATTCCGGCATGGATGCCGACACTGTAACACGTCTTTTAGACAACAGCCTTCACGGCCTTGATGATGGCGAATTATTTTTGGAATACAGCCAATCCGAAGCCCTGCTTTTGGATGACGGACGGCTGAAATCCGCGTCATTCGATACCAATCAGGGCTTTGGTCTGCGTGGTGTCAGCGGGGAAGCCACCGGCTATGCCCATGCTTCTGAACTGTCCGCAGCCGCCATTGCCCGCGCCGCAGAAACGGTAAAAGCCGTCCGCAGCGGAGCCTCGGGCACATTGTCGCACCCACCCATCGGCACCAATCGTCAACTCTATAGCCCTGCCAATCCGCTCGATACGCAGGATTTCGCCCAAAAGGTGGCGCTGCTGCGCTCCATTGATGCCTATGCCCGACAAAAAGACAATAAAGTGGTGCAAGTCTCTGTCTCTTTGGCGGGAAGCTGGCAGGTGGTAGAGATTATGCGCCCCGGCGGGCAACGGGCCCGCGATATTCGTCCGCTTGTGCGACTCAATGTGTCCTTGGTGCTGGCCAGTGGCGAACGCCGCGAAAGCGCCAGCTATGGCGGCGGCGGGCGGCATGGCTATGATGATTTCTTCAAAGAAGCCACATGGAAGCGCTATGTGGATGAAGCCTATCGTCAAGGGGAAGTGGCACTGGAAAGCGTGAACGCGCCTGCGGGAACCATGCCGGTGGTGCTTGGCCCCGGCTGGCCCGGCATTTTGCTGCATGAAGCCATCGGCCACGGGCTGGAAGGCGATTTCAACCGCAAGAAAACCTCGGCCTTTTCAGGGCTTTTGGGTGAAAGAGTGGGATCGAAAGGCGTAACCATTGTGGATGATGGCACCCTTGATCAACGGCGCGGATCGCTGACCATCGATGATGAAGGCACCCCGACGAGCCGCACCGTTCTGATCGAAGACGGAATCTTGAAAGGCTATATGCAAGACCGCACCAATGCGCGTCTGATGGGCATGGCTGCCACCGGCAATGGACGGCGCGAATCACATGCCCACCAGCCCATGCCACGCATGACCAACACCTATATGCTGTCTGGCGAGCATGATCCGGGCGCTATTCTCGAAAGCGTACAGGACGGGCTTTATGCGGTGAATTTCGGCGGCGGTCAGGTGGATATCACCTCGGGAAAATTCGTGTTCTCCTGCACCGAAGCCTACCGTATCCGCAGTGGTAAAATCGCCGAGCCGGTGAAAGGCGCAACGCTGATCGGCAATGGCCCCGATGTTCTGACGCGGGTGAAAATGATCGGCAATGATCTGGCTTTGGACCCCGGCGTGGGCACATGCGGAAAAGGCGGACAATCGGTGCCTGCCGGTGTCGGACAGCCAACGCTTTTGGTGGATGCCCTGACTGTGGGCGGCACCGCCTGACAGGCAGCACACACGCATAAAGGACCGATATGGCGGATTTTTACGAGGCATTGACCGATAAATTGATCCGCTTTATCGGCGCACAAGCGGTGTTTTTCACCGCTTCTGCCTGTGCGCAGGGACGTATCAATCTCTCACCAAAGGGCATGGACTGTTTCCGGGTTCTCGGCCCCACACGCTGTGCCTATCTGGATCTTACGGGAAGTGGCAATGAAACGGCGGCCCATCTGAAACAAGATGGCCGCCTGACCATCATGTTCACCAGTTTTGCCCGCACTCCCCTTATCCTGCGGCTTTATGGGCAGGGGTCGGTGATCCGCCCCCATCATCCTGAATGGACGGATTTGGCACCGCACTTTCCCGATGAACCGGGCAGCCGCCAGATCATCGTAATCGATATTGACAGCATACAAACCAGTTGCGGCTACGGGGTACCGGAAATGACCTTCCAGCGCGAACGCCCCACCTTGCGCAAATGGGCTGAGAAAAAAGGCCCTGATGGCATCACATCCTATCAGAAGGAAAAGAACCAACGCTCCATCGACGGGTTCGACACGGGGCTTTGACCGTCACACCTCCCCTTATATCAATGCGCATTGACTGAAAGCGGCAATGAGCGCCTCAAACGTGGGCGCTCGCCTGACTTTCCTCGCATAAGCTCGTGCGCGCGGCCGTGCGTTCCGAAACCCGATGTAACACGCTCATCGGACTTCGGTATTACACAGCCATTCAACAATATGGTTGACAATCAGTGCGGCTGCGACAATACTTAACTACATGGTTGATAATTCTGTTGATCTGGATGCCGTCTTCAAGGCGCTGGGCGACCCGACCCGGCGGGCGATGCTGGCGTCACTGAAAGCCGGTCCGGCGACCGTTGGCAATCTGGCGGCTCCGCACGCCATGACACTTGCGGGCGCGTCGAAACATATTCAGGTGCTGGAGCAGGCGGGCCTGATCCGCTGCGCACGCAAAGGCAGAGAGCGGCTATGCGCGCTCGAACCGGACCCGCTGCGTGCTGCCGAACGCTGGCTCAATCATTATGCCGCTTTCTGGTCGGATCGGCTCGACGCGCTTGAAATGGCCCTCGGCAAGACTGAAAAGGATTAGACAATGAACGACAGCGCGACGTTCCTTAACCCGACGGTCCTCGAGATCGTCCGCACGCTGCCCGGGCCGATTCAGCGGGTCTGGGATCATCTGGTGATTGGCGAATTGCGGCAGAAATGGTTTGCCGGCGGCACAATGGATCCGCACCCCGGCGGACGCCTCGTCTTTGAATTCGATCATCGCCGTATCTCGCAATCGCCGCCGCCCGAAAAATACAAGGACCATTGCGGCGCGATGACATCACAGGCCGAGATCGTGGACTATGATCCACCTCATCGCCTGATCTTCACCTGGCCCGAGCCCGACAGCGCTCCCCATTCCCGCGTCACCATCACATTGAGCGAAAAAGGCTCAAAAGTGCTGCTCCATCTGCGCCATGAGCGGCTGGAAATTCCGCAAGCCCGCCCCGGCATCGCCGCTGGCTGGCACGCCCATCTCGACCTGCTTTCGGACCTGCTCGAAGGTCGGCAGCCCCGCGATTTCTGGCCACATCACACAGCGCAGGAAGACGCTTACAGGGAGCAGATCGAACAGGGACGGTGAGTGCTGGATCGCACAGGGAGCTTTTCACTGGGGGCTTTTTTGAGAAGGGCGTTTCTGGCGATGCATAAAATTTGAGACGAATTACAAAAAGACTTAAGAAAAGATTTACCGACGCATGTTAGTGTTTTCTGTCAGATTCGGGACAGCCGAGTCGTTTTAGGGTTTTGGAGAGCAATATGGCCATCATCGGTGATAGCGGCCTGTCGGGTTTAATTCCCGGCAATTCTCAGGCAAACCAGCCCAATGCCCCGCAAGCACGGGAAACCTCCGGCAGTGGCGGCACCACAGCTCGGGGCGGGTCCAGTGATCGGGACGAAGGCGTAATCGTCGATTTGTCGGCCACAGCCCGTGCCGTGGCTGAAGCCCCCGCTGATGCGGTTAGCAGTGCGGCCAATGATTCCGGTGTCGGTGATCGGGACATTCAGCAAGAGCTTCAGGCAGACCGCGCCGAACGCCGCAGTGAAAATGACGATATCCGGCAAGAAGCCGCAGTTGAACGCCGTGATGCCGCGTCAGAACGCCGTGAGCGCGTGGACTTCCAAGTTTAAAGCCGCAGAATCCGCTAACCTATAAGCTGAAAAAGCGTTCTTGAAATCCGGCTCCTGATCTATTCAAGGGGCCGTATTTTTTGGCGGATTGGTGAGAGCATGGCGCACGGCCTTTAGCAGTTGTTCCAGCGTAAATGGCTTGGACAACACATCGGTGATTAAAAAATCCAGATTGTGGGCGCGCTGTTTTTCCATGGCATAGCCGGTCATCAGCAAAACGGGCATATGGGGGCGGTCAGCGGATAATTTCAATGCCAGCGCAATGCCATCCATCACCGGCATCACGATATCTGCAAGCAAAAGATCAAATGCCCCCGCCTGCAGCTTTTCCAAGGCCGCCCCGCCATCGGCGACATCGACCACATCATAGCCGTGACTTTCCAGACCACGGCGCACGAATTCCCTTACCGATGCTTCGTCTTCAGCCAGAAGAATTTTCGCCATCGCCGCCGGTCTCCTGCTCTACATATCCAATATAGGGCAATTCACGGAAACGATAAGCATAATCCATACCATAGCCAATCACGAACAGATCGGGGCATTCAAACCCGGCGAAATCCGGCGCGATCACCGGCTCTCGCGCAGCGGATTTATCCAGCAAAACCCCTGTCATCACACGGGCAGCGCCTTTTTCGGCAAAATATCCTTTGGCGAAAGACAAGGTGCGGCCGGTTTCCAAAATATCGTCGATCAGCAGCACATCGCGCCCGGCAATGGCACCCCGTGCATCGGCTTCCAGCACCACATTGCCGGAACTTTTCGTGCCTTCGCCATAGCTGGACAAGGCAATGAAGTCGATTTCCACGGCCACACCGCGCCGCGACAGGGCCCGCACCAGATCAGCGGCAAACAGCACCGCCCCGTTCATAATCACTTCCACCAACAAGGGGCCGTCGGCAGCTTCAGCTATGGCATCTGCCATAACCTCGATTCGTGCGCCGATCTCCTCAGCGGAGTAGAGCGTCTTAATGGCATTTGGGCCAATTTCATCAGGATGTTGCATCAGCTCTCGCTCCGATTTTTCCATTCATGCACGATACCGGTGGTCTGGGCCGGCGCGTTTTCGATACGCACGGAAAACCGAACCGTTTCCCGCGCAGTCAATACAGGCATATCCAAGGCAACGCCAGCCCGTTTCAAACTGTTTCCCGCAGCATCTACAAGGACCAGTTCCAAGGGCGACAAGGGATAATCTTCCCCGGTGCTATTGGCAATGGCACCACCCACCACCAAAGTCCATCCATCGCCCTGGGCTTCCCATATGGGATCTGTGTCGATGCGGACGGACAGGGCTTCATCCACGGGCAGCAACATGGCCGGGTTCATGGTTTCCAAGGCTTCGGCGCTGCCATCGGCCACGGAGATGGATGGGGAACCCCCCATGCCCACCATGTCATAAAATTTGGTAATCGGGGGCCACGCGCGGGACAGTGGCTTTTGCAAGGTGATAAAACCGGCCATCAGGGCAAGGATGAACAGGGCCCAAGCAGCATAGCCCCAAGCCACCCAGGAACTGCGGGTTTCCCGCACCACCGGCACTCCGGCACTGCCATAAACATGGGTGCCTTCCCGCAGTCGGCGCATGGTTTGCGCCACATCCTCTTCAAGGCTGAGCTCGTCGGATGATGGATGCAGATCCTCCCCTGCCGTCGGCTCCATGGTGCGCCATGAGGCTTCCGGTTCTGCCTCGTCTTCATGGTCTGCGCCCCAATCTTCGTCGTCCACTTCTTCTTGGGCGCGTTTCACCCCTTGGGCGATCTGGGACAAAATATCTGCAGAAGTTTCTTCGGATGGTGCCTCATCTAAGGCATCTGTCTTTGGTGATTCTTCCCCCTCAGAAGAAGGGCGCTCAACCGGCTCCGGCCGCGTGGACGCTGAGGGAGCATCAAGAGAAAACGCTTGCTTGCCCCCAGCCACATCGTCCGATTCCGTTTCAGGCATGGCATGCCATTCATGGCCGCATGATCCGCAGCGCACCCGCCTTCCCCGCGGCCCCACGGCCTGAGCGGGAATTCGAAACCGTATCGCGCAATGTGGACAGGTAAGAATCATAATCAGCGTATCGAGCCACTTCCACTTCAGGCGACCATCCAAGGCCCCCTTGCGTGCTTTATACCGATCTTGAGCTATATGGGTATCCGTCCGTCTGCGCAAGTTGCCAGCGAAAATCCGCATCATATCTCTATATGATTGCACCTCCCATGTTTGCGGATGCTGGACGGACAGGGAGAGGCTATGCCATGTTGTCAGAATGTACAAACCAACCGGTTTGAATGGGTTTTGAGTTTTCTGGGTCGGCAAAATCTTGAACAGTCGCAGCGTAAAATTCGAAAATGTCGGCATGCGTTACGGCATGGGTGCAGAGGTTTTGCAAGACATATCCTTTACGCTGGACCCCGGCTCCTTCCATTTCCTCACAGGCCCGTCGGGCGCGGGGAAAACCTCGCTTTTAAAGCTGCTTTATCTGGCCCATCGGCCATCCCGCGGTCTGGTGACCATGTTCGGGGATGATGTCACCTCGGCCCCCCGATCCGCCCTGCCGCGCCTGCGCCGCCGCATCGGTGTGGTGTTTCAGGAATATCGCCTGCTCGATCATATGAGCGCCATTGATAATGTGGCCATGCCCTTGCGCATCGCCGGTGGGGCCGATGAAGCAAAAATCCGCGAACATGTGGAAGAATTGCTGATCTGGGTGGGATTGAAAGACCGGATGCACGCCCGCCCCCCCACATTATCGGGCGGGGAAAAACAACGGGTGGCCATTGCCCGCGCTGTGATCGCCAAGCCTGATCTTTTGCTGGCCGATGAACCCACTGGCAATGTGGACCCCGATATGGCCCGCCGCCTGATGCATTTGTTTGTGGAACTGAACAAATTGGGCACCACCACCGTTGTCGCCACCCATGATCTGGAATTGGTGGAAGAAATGGGCGGTGCGGTGATGCAGTTATCGGCAGGGGGGCTGACCCATTCCCCCGCAGGCGAGGGACAGATTCGCAATCCCCACCGCCCCCATAAAGGCCTCACCCCATGAGATTGCGCCGTATCCGCTTTTTACCGGCACGAGCGATTGCAGGCGGTGCGCTGCCTTGGGTCATCGGCACCATGGTCTTTTTATGCGCATTGGCCACCGGCTTTGCTTTCGCCATGAACAATGCGGTGGGCCAATGGGCCGATCAATTATCACAGCAAGTCTCGGTGCAGATTGTCACTGTGGATGAACAAGCGCGCGAGGAACAGGCCAGCGCCGCGATCCAGCTTTTGAACGATCTTCCCGGCATTTCTTTGGCCAGCCGTGTCAGCACCGAAGACAGCGTCAAACTACTTGAACCCTGGCTGGGGGCGGGAAATGTGACCGCAGATCTGCCGATCCCCATCCTGATCGATGTGGCCATAGCCCCCGACCATCATATCGATCTGGATGCCCTGACGGCTCAGGTCCGCACTGTCGCCCCCAATGCCACATTGGACGACCATGAGCGTTGGCTGGACCGCCTGAACATGCTGACCAAAACATTGCAATCCGTCGCCCTTTTGGTGGTGGTGCTGATCTTGGGGGCCACGGCTGCCATTGCCGCATTCGGCACCCGCGCCGGGCTTGCCAGCCACCGCGCCAGCATCGAGATCATGCATCTGATGGGGGCGACCGATGATCTGATCGCCGGAGAGTTTCGCTATCGCTTCATGCTCCAAGGGCTGAAAGGGGGCAGCTTTGGATTGCTGGCCGGATTGTTCATCCTGATTTTACTGAGGCATTTTGCCTCCCGATTGGGAAGCGGTCTGGTCCCGACGCTGGATATTTCGCTGGCGGGCTGGCTGTCTTTGATCGCCCTCCCCGGCTTTGCGGCTTTTTTGACCTTATTGGCTGCCCATCTTACCGTGCGCCGCGAACTGGCAAGGATGCCTTGATGCGCGTTCGCTCCTTGCATGTTCGGGCAAAAGCGCATCCCGTAAAGCGGCTTCTCGCTCTTTTCGTCCTCGCCTTGGGCCTGTGGTTTCTTGGATTCATATGGTTCTTCCTGACCATGCCGCAAGAACGGCCTTTTCCAACAGACCGCTCTTTTGGTGGTATCGTGGTGTTCACCGGCAGCGCCGGACGTATTCAGGCCGGTGTGTCTGCTCTGGAAGCCGGATTGGGGGATCGGCTGCTGGTATCGGGCGTCAATGCAACCCTTGCTCCTTCCGTGATCCGGTCTGCCATTGAAGGCGATCAGGGGCTTGTAACCTGCTGCATCGATCTGGGAAAAGCCGCCCAAAATACCGAAGGCAATGCCAAGGAAGCCATCCAATGGGCGCAGCAACATGGCTATGACGAGATCATGATTGTCACCGCCGATTGGCATATGCGCCGCAGCCTTGTGGAATTGGGCCGCCACACCCATTCTCTGACCATCCATGCGGCACCGGTAAAAGGCCATGTGTCAGTGTCACGGTTGGCCCTTGAATATAGCAAATATCTGGCGGCCTGTTTGCGTGCCGGACTGGAATGATCCGATGGAGAAATTTTTGTGAAATATCGCCTGCTGATCGGTTCCGTGATCCTTTTGGCCCTGGGCTATGGCGCTTTTTGGCATAGTGCCGCCAATCGGGCAGAAACACTGGTCAAAGATGGGCTGGACGCGCTGAACGCCGGCCCGACCAAAGCCCGTGCCCAACGGATCGACAGCCAAGGCTTTCCTTACCGCTTACAGATTCGCATTGATCAACCGTTTCTGAGCAATCAAACAACCGAACCGCAATGGTCCGCTGGCGCCCAACGGCTGATGCTGTTCACCCATCCCTGGACCCCCGATCATATGGTGGCCGAAGGCACAGCGGTGGCCCTTGGCCTTGGGGCACTTACCCTGTCTGCCCCTGCCCCGAAAGCCAGCGTGGTCCGTGGGGGCGGGTTTGCCCGCATCGATGTGGATTTCGGCCCCGTGCACTTGAATGTCCCCAACAGCAAAAACCAGCCGATGACCGCGGACCGAATGCAGCTCCATCTGCGCTTGGCCGATCATAAGGCCGATAGCGAAGCATCAAACGCCGCAACCCAGCCCCCTTCATCCGACGCATTGTTACAAGAAGAACGTGCCGATATTGCCATATCCCTGACCAATCTGGCGCTTGGCCCCTTTGCCGACCAAGCGCCGGACCCGGTGATTTCGCGCCTTGAACTGCATGGGGAATTGCACGGACGCTTGCCAACACCGGTAACCGCCCGAAGCCTTGCGCAATGGCGCGATCAAGGCGGCACCATCGAAATATCGGATCTGGCCCTGATTTGGGGCACGGTGCGCATCACCGGCGAGGGCAGCCTGACATTGGATGAACAGCTGCGCCCCTTGGGGGCTTTAAGCCTTACCATTGAAAAACCGGGCCTGTTGATCGCCTATCTTGCGGCCCATGGCTGGATCGACCGTGAAAGCGCCCCTTATCTGCGTGAAGGGATGGAGCAGATTGCCACCATGGGGGATGGACGCGCTATGCGCCTGCCCATCACCATGCAGGATGGCCGTATCTTTGCAGGGCCTTTTCCGGTGGCGGATATAGGGCCAATCGCCGGGGGCCGTTAAGCCCCCGCGATCCTGTTCAGGCCTGGTCTTCAACCGGATAGGATTGGCGATCCATAAAGGCGCGCAGCAATTCGATCACCGCGTGATTTTCCTGTTCAGTGCCGATGGTCAGGCGCAGGCAATCGGCCAAGCCCTGCCCCGGCAACCAGCGCAAGAGATAGCCGCGCTCCGTAAGATATTGATTGGCCTCTTCCGCTGTGAATCCCTGTTCCTGGGGAAAGCGGATCAACACGAAATTGGTTTGGCTAGGCACCACATCCAGCCCCAAAGCGGCGAGTTGCGCCGTCAGCCATTTGCGCCATTCAATGGTAAAGACGCGGGCTTTTTCCGCATGATCCGGATCACGGACAGCGGCAATAGCGGCTTGTTGGGCGGGCAGATTGGCGTTGAACGGCATACGAATACGGTTCATGGGGTCCAGCAATGCCGGTTGGCCATAGCCCCAGCCGATACGCAATGCAGCCAAACCATAGAGCTTGGAAAAAGTCCGCGTCATCAGCACATTGCCATGAGCTGCCACAAGATCGGCACCATCGGTGTAATCTTGCGCGTCCACACATTCCGCATAGGCCGCATCATAAACCAGAACGCATGTCTGGGGCAGGCCCGCAATCAAGCGCTCCACTTCGCTTTTCGGAATATAGGCCCCGGTGGGATTGTTGGGATTGTCCAGATAAACCAGGCGGGTCTTATCGGTCACTGCGGCCAAAATCCCGTCCACATCCGCCGCCCAGTCTTTATTGGCAACAGCAACCGGCGTTGCGCCAAGCGATTGGGCCACAATGGGATACATCATGAACCCGTAGCGGGAATGGATGATTTCATCGCCGGGCTTCACATAAGCCTGCGCTACCAGATGCAGGATTTCATCGGAACCGGCCCCGCAGATGATCTGTTTGGGATCAAGCCCATGTGCGTCCCCGATGGCGGTTCGCAGATCATAGGAATCGGGATCGGGATATAAATGCAACGACAAAGCCGAAGCCACCATGGCTTCCGCAGCTTTTGGGCTGGCCCCCACAGCGGATTCATTGGAGGATAATTTCACCACCTTGCTGACGCCCGCAGCCTTGGCACGACCCGCCACATAAGGGGCAAGCGATTCGATCCACGGATTTGGTTTTGGCGTCCCCATGATGGTTCCCCTATATTTTGATTCTGACCCTTGCTTTTTAGTCGGCCCTTTGATGAAAAGCAAAAGAATGCCGCATGATCCCTGATCCCATGACATTCTTTCCATTCATTGCAGCCAAATGATTTCCATTGATCGAAAAATGCTCTAGCAAGAACCTGTATGACCGAATTTTATCCACCATCTCCGCCACCGGGCCATGTGGTCCTGCTGGGCCAAGTGTCTCCCTTACCGCTGGACTGCGGTTCGTCTTTGGGGCCGTATCCCCTTGCCTATTCCAGCTATGGCACCCTGAATGCGGACCGGTCCAATGTGGTTTTGATCACCCATGCCCTGACCGGCGATCAGGTTGTCGCCGGATCGCATCCTGTCACCAAGCGGCCGGGCTGGTGGGAACGCATGGTGGGACCGGGCCGTATCATTGATACAGATGCCTATTTCGTGCTCTGTGTGAATGTGCTGGGCGGCTGCATGGGAAGTGCAGGGCCAAGCGCCATAAACCCTGCCACAAACACCGTCTGGGGGGCGGATTTCCCGTTTCTCACCATCGCCGATATGGTCCGTGCGCAAGCCGAATTGCTGGATCATCTGGGCATCGACACTTTGTTCATGGCGGTGGGCGGCTCTATGGGCGGGATGCAGGTATTGCAATGGGTCCGCGATTATCCCCAACGGGTTTTTGCAGGCGCAGCCCTTGCCACAGCGGCGCGACACAGCCCACAACAAATCGGCCTTCACAGCATTGGCCGCCGCGCCATTCTATCGGACCCCGACTGGCAAGAGGGACGCTATCACGGCACAGGAAGATCCCCCACAAAAGGGCTGGAGGTCGCGCGGATGTTGGCCCATCTAAGCTACCGCGCACCGGGCGAACTGGACAGGCGCTTTGGGCGGGGACTGCAAGACCGCACGCAACCCGCTTACGGGCTTGAACCGGACTATCAGGTGGAAAGCTATCTGGCCTATCATGGCCGGCGTTTTGTGGAGCGTTTCGATCCCGCCAGCTATGTGGTGATTACCAAAGCGATGGATTATTTCGATCTGGCGCCCGATGGCGATCTGGCATCCCGGTTCAAAGGAACACGCACCCGCATGTTTCTTGGCTCTTATGAAACCGATTGGCTTTACCCCCCGGAGCAAACAAACGAACTGGCGGATGCCTTTCGCACAGCCGGCCTGCCGGTGTTTGACCGCTGTTATGAAGCCACCTTCGGCCATGACAGCTTTTTACTGGATATCCCCGCTTTCGATGCGGATTTTGCGCAGTTCATCAAGGCTTGCGCACAAGAGCGCGGTCTGCCGGTTTAAGAGTTGATTGTCCATCGGTGCGCGAGGCCATCGGGGGCACCAGATGCGGCCGTGACGCACGGCTTTTGAAAGGTTCCCGTGTTGCAGTGGATGAGGGAACAGCACGGTAAATCTGTTTTTCCGCCTCTACCATCAGCACCCCCGCCAGACCTTGCATCAGCACCCCGCCGGGGCGTTCCATAAGGGCCAGTCCGCGGCCACGGGAAAAGGGGAGGATGGGCGGCAAAAACAACGCCCGCTGAAGGGCGCAGACCGGCAGCAAATGATTGGCCAAAGTCGCTTCCAGCTGTTGGCTGCTATAGGGTTGTCCGGACCCATAAGGGGTTTGTTCGAAGCCCGACCATAAACCCCTCCGGCGCGGCACAATGGCGATCATCCGCCCACCGGGGGATAAAATCCGCCACACCTCGCGCAGCAGATCGCGCAACGGATCGGCAACTTCCAGAGCATGCACCAAAATCACCCGGTCAAAGGCCCCATCGGGCAAAGGCAGGTCTTGTTCATCCACCAAGGCGGTGGCATTGCGCCGTGGGCCGGGCCAATGCACCACGCCCTGAGCCGCCGGCATCAAGGCCACAAGACTGGCCGGACCGCTTTGGCCTTGCGCCACGGACTGTTGCAACAGGCGGTCCAGAAAGGGCGGTGTATAACCAATGCCTGCCACATGCTGCCCGCTCAAATCCGGCCATAATCCTATAATTTTTTGCGAGAGAATGTCCGCCGTCGCGCGCCCCAGCGGCCGGTCATAGAAGTTTCGCAATGCGATAACATCAGGTCGCATATGGCACGCCTCTCCCAACAGCCCCGCATCCGCCCAGTATAGCCCAGACTACCCATAATAGATGCGTCCATCATAGGCCCGGTCAAGGCACCGCTTCCAACGTCGCTCAGACGGTTTTCACATTGCTCAGGAACTGGCGGATTTCCTCGTCAAGACTATGGCTCAAACGCGTCACTTGCTCTACCGATGCGCCGATACAGCCCACCGATTCGCGCATGGTTTTGGCTTCCAGACCGATATGGGTCAATCGCGTGCTGACTTTGGTGGCATCATCCGCAGCGGAACGGACATTGCCGAAAATCCCCTCCATCAAATTGGATTGGCGATCAATTTCCGCCACCGTTTCCTTGGACAGATTATCGACACGGGCAATGATTTCACCAATCTGGCGCACCGCATCCGAGGCTTTTTGGCTGGATTCTTGAAGGCTTTGAATCCGTGCACCAATATCGCCCGTGGCCTTTGCCGTTTGTTGCGCCAGCCCCTTCACTTCATGGGCCACAACGGCAAATCCCCGGCCCGCGTCCCCCGCACGCGCGGCTTCAATGGTGGCGTTCAACGCCAAAAGATTCGTCTTTTCAGCGATTTCATTGATCAATCCGGTGATGGTATTGATCTCGCCCGCCACCGCCACAAAGGCATTCACCGATTGCACCGCAAGCTGCACCCGCTCTGATGCACCGTTCACTTCTTCATCGGCGCGGGATTGGCGTTGCGCAATGGTTTCAATGGCACGGGACAGATCCGACGCCGCATCGGAGGCCGCCCCCACAGCATTGGCGGCCCGTTCCGACAAAGCACCGGTATCCACCATACCGTCTCCCACTTTGCCCGTGGCCTCATCAATCTCTGCTGCGGTTTCGCGTAGTGTGTTCATGGCATCTGCCACCAAGCCAAGAGCCTTGGCAACATGGGAATCAAACTCCCCGATCAACGCCTGCAAATCCTGCTCACGCTTTAATTGCGCTTGCGCCCTGTCCTGATCTTCCTGACGTTTTTGCTCTGCCGCTTTTTCCCTCTGGGCCAGTGCTTCCTGTTCCAACCGGATACGGTCTTCGGCCCGCTGTCGGTTTTCTTCTTCCAATCTGGCGCGCTCTGCTGTCGATTCTTTGAAATGGTCAAGGCTGCGAGCGAAATTTCCAAGTTCATCGGGGCGGTTCATATCCGGCACATCCACGGAAAAATCGCCTTTGCCCAAATGCTCCACCGCCTCTTCCAGCCGGGTAATCGGCCCGGCAATGGCAAAGGCCGTCCAGATCCCGTAAGCAGCCCCAATGGCTCCGGAAATCCATGTCAGGGCCACCAGAGCAATAACGATACGGCTATTGAGATCATCCACCGGCTTATCAAGCTGATGGGAATAATCGAAAAACGCATTGGCATAAGGGGCCAGGCGATCTTGCAAACGGGCGGACCATCCCGCGCCAGCTTCATGCCCCGACAAGATCGCCATCATGCGGTCGGCAGAAGCCACCGTTGCATCACAGGCTTTTACAATCTCTGGCGATCCAGCAAGATTCAAAAACAGGCTGCTGATGCCGCCTTGCATGCGGTCAAGACACGCGGCACCGCTTTCCTTTACCTGCACAACCGCCGTGCGCACATCTTCTATAGATGTTTTGGCGTCACCCGCCTCCAAGCGTTCCATCGCTTGTGTCACGCTATGGGCGCTTTCCAAATGCTCGAATGTCAGACGGTGCAAAATACCGCCATCCTTGAGAATCTGGACCGCCATAAACACGAGAAAAGAATAAAAAAGAATGGCAGCGGCAATGACGAACAATCGGCCACGTACTGTAAAGACAAACTTCATTTCAATCCCCATCCTTGGGGCGGGAACTGCGTGAACGACATCACCCCAAGGAGAACAGCCTTGCTGCATAGACTGTTAAGAGAGTGTAAATTTGAAGCACTCGGTAATATCAAGAAATTGTGCGCATCAGTACATATGCTGGCCACCATTTATCGAAAGGGTTGAGCCGGTGACAAATCCTGCATCCTTGGAGACAAGAAACAGAACGCCCCGCGCAATTTCCGACGCTTTTCCAAGCCGGCCCACCGGAATTTTGGCGATGATCTTTTCCAACACCGCTTCGGGAACCGCAGACACCATATCCGTATCGATATAGCCCGGTGCAATGGCATTCACGGTGATATTCGCCCGCGCCCCTTCTTGTGCCAAGGCCTTGGTAAAGCCGTGGATTCCCGATTTCGCGGCGGCATAATTCACCTGCCCATATTGCCCCGCCTGCCCGTTGATCGAGCCGATATTGACAATCCGGCCATATTTGCGTTCGCGCATACCACCAAAAACGGCATGGGACATGTTGAAGCACCCGCCCAGATTGACATCGATCACTTCCTGCCACATCTCGTGCGTCATTTTATGCATGGTGGTATCGCGGGTGATCCCCGCATTATTGACCAGAACATCAACAGGCCCCAGATCGGCGGCTACCTGTGCACACCCGGCTTGGCAGGCCTCATAATCGGCCACATCCCATTTATAAACGGAAATGCCTGTTTCTTCATTGAAGCGACGCGCCCGATCATCATTTCCGGCATAAATTGCGGCAACCGTGAAGCCATTATCCTTCAACATCGTAGAAATCGCTGCACCAATTCCGCGTGTTCCGCCCGTAACAATTGCAACTTGTGACATCGTTCTCTCCCCCTTTGATCAATTCATAAAAGATCCGGTTGTCCTGTCATCTCCACTCACACCCGTTCCACACACATGGCAATGCCCATGCCACCACCAATGCACAAAGTGGCAAGGCCACGCTTGGCATCACGGCGGCCCATTTCATGTAGAAGCGTCACAAGAATACGGCATCCGCTGGCTCCGATGGGATGTCCGATCGCAATGGCGCCGCCATTCACATTCACTTTATCCGTATCCCAGCCCATATCCTGATTGACCGCACAAGCCTGCGCCGCGAACGCTTCATTGGCTTCGATCAAATCCAAATCCGAAACTTTCCACCCTGCTTTTTCAAGGGCGGCACGGCTGGCCGGAATCGGGCCGGTTCCCATCAAGGCAGGATCGACACCCGCCACCGCATAGCTGGCGATCCGGGCCAAAGGCGCAAGGCCGCGTGCTTTGGCTTCCTCCGCCGACATCACCACAACAGCCGCCGCCCCGTCATTGATCCCACTGGCATTGCCTGCTGTTACGGTTCCATCTTTCTGAAAGGCCGGACGCAATTTCGATACCGCTTCAAGGGTGGTTCCTGCCCGTGGATATTCATCCGTATCCACCACGATATCGCCTTTGCGGGTTTTGATGGTGATGGGGGTGATTTCATCCTTGAACTTGCCCGCCTTCATGGCGGCTTCCGCCTTTTGCTGGCTGTCCACCGCAAGGGCATCCTGCTGATCGCGGGATACCTGCCAGCGCTGGGCCACATTTTCCGCCGTGGTGCCCATATGATAGCCGTTAAAGGCATCCCATAGGCCATCCCGAATCATCGTATCCACAAACGACAGATCCCCCATTTTCTGGCCCGAGCGCAAATGCGCCGCATGGGGGGCAAGGCTCATATTTTCCTGACCGCCGGCAATCACCACCTTGCTATCGCCATTGCTTACCGCTTGCGCCGCCAGCGCCACGGCCCGCAAGCCAGATCCGCAAACCTGATTGATGCCCCAAGCCGGCGTTTCTTTGGGCAAGCCGGCATTCATCGATGCCTGACGCGCCGGATTCATCCCCTGTGCCGCGGATAGCACCTGCCCCAGAATAACTTCGGACACATCTTCAGGCTTCAGCTTGCTACGCTCGAGAAGAGCGCGGATCACATGCTCCCCCAAATAATGAGCAGGAACAGTACTCAGCCCGCCATTAAACGCCCCAACGGCTGTGCGGGTGGCGGCGGTAATTACAATGTCGGTCATTTTATCGGCTCCTCGTGTGATCCTTGATGTGCTCCTTTGATATAAGGGAACCCATCTTGCCATGATGTCCCACCTTGGCACGACTGGACACCGGATCAAAGACCTTGAATCGGCTGATCTGGAATCATTGTGCCAACAACCAGTGCGCTAGCGGATCCCACAAATCCACGCGGGCGCGGCGGCCCACCACCATGCCCACATGCCCACTGCCGGGCCGGATCAAGGCATCGCACGCCAAGCCCCCGGCCAGACCAAGCGCACTTGGAGGCGGCACGATCACATCGCGCTTGGGGACAGCGGCAAAAACAGGCAGACGGCACGCCTTTGGTTGCACAAGACGATCCTTCAAAAGCCACCCGCCCTGGCCGGGCATATTCAAGGCGTACCAATCGCGTAGCACTTCGATGGCCACGGGGCCTGCCAGCGGCGGACCGTTATTGGCCCAATCTTCCAAAGCCACGAACAACTCTGCTTCCGTGCTTTGCGGATCAAGACGTGAAAAGCGCGCGAACTTCAACAGGCTGGCCGATGGATTAAGGCCTGTGAAAAAGCTCTGGATCAGATCCACCGGCGCGTGCCCAAGGCGTTCGATCACCGGCACCAAAGACAAGGCCATGGCCGCCAAAGACCGGTGCCGCGCTGCATGGGCATGGAAATCCCATGGTGCTGCCAGCAAGGCCAATCTGGAAATATGGCGGCTATCCATCAGGCTGGCCGCAAGCGATAATGTGCCGCCCATGCAATAGCCCACCACCGAAATCGGCCGGCCAAATGCTTCGGCCAAAGCCGCGATGCTTTGGCTGATCCGGTCCACATAATGCGCCAGCCCAAATCCCTGCTCTTCTTCGCCCGGCTGCCCCCAATCCAACAAAAGTGGCGCCAGCCCTTGCGCACGCAAGGCGCCGATCAGGCTGTTTTGCGGCAATAGATCAAGAATATAAGCGGGGTTCACCAAGGACGGCACCAGCAAAACCGGCGGCCCGCCACCGCCATAATCCCGAATGTTCATGGTGCCCATGGTCAGGCGGATTGGCATTTGATGTTCCGGCCGGCAAAAAGCATGGCCCCGCCACGCTTCAACCCCGGCAAGGGCCGCCGCCAGTTGTGCGGGATTGCCTGCCGATGCGCAGATCATATTGCCTAGATGCAACCCGAAAGGATGAGGCCCACGGCGCACGCCTTTGGACAAAGCCGCCGCGCCCCGCCCCGAAGGCGGTTGATCTGTCGCAGAAAATATAGTGCGGTCTGTTTTGGCCATCCGTTTATGCTGCACTTTTGCCCCAAAATGCTGCACGACACCCGCCTTTACGTTGCGCAGCAAAATCTTGTTCGCACCTGCATCAAAATAAGCCTTGCCATTGCGCCCCACAAAAGGCCAGACTTAATCTGGCAAAAACAGGATCATCAGGAAACATGGCTCAAAAGAAACAGGACGCCGATTGCGTCATCATCAAAAAATACGCCAACCGGCGTCTTTATAACACAGAGACATCAAGCTATGTAACGCTGGATCATCTGGCGCAATTGGTGCGCGATGGCCGCGATTTTGTTGTGCGCGATGCAAAGTCGGGCGACGACATCACCCGCGCTGTTCTGGCCCAGATCATTTTCGAGCAGGAAAGCCGTGGGCAGGAAATGTTGCCCATTCCCTTTTTGCGCCAACTCATCGGATTTTATGGCGATCGCCTGCAAGGCATGGTGCCCGGCTATCTCCAAACATCCATGGATGCCTTTTCCCAAAATCAAGAGCATATGCGTGCCGCCTTTGAAAACAGCCTGAACCCGGCACAAGCCATGTCCATGCTGGATGAAGCCGCACGAAAAAACATGCAGGTTTTTGAACAGACCTTTAAAATGTTCAATCCTTTCGCGGATAAAACGCCTGCGGCCACATCGCCCGGCACCAAGGCGGACTCTCGCCCCTCACAGGCTCCAACCGCATCCGAAGGCAAAATCGATGCTCTGGAAAAACAGCTTGCAGCCATGCAATCGCAACTGGACGAAATGCGGAAGAAATAACGCACAAAACACAGCCAAACCCGTCATAGGGGGCACAGCCCTCCTATGAGCCCGGCTTTTGTTCTCTTATTGTGTCTGTTCATCGACCTTGTCGGCTTTGGCATCATTCTGCCGATCCTGCCCTTCATCGTACAATCCTTTGGCGGGGGAGAGATGACCGGCGGGTTGCTTTTCGGTATCTATGCCGCCATGGCCGCGCTTTTCGGCCCCTTATGGGGACGGTTGTCCGACCGTATTGGCCGCAAACGCGCCTTGATGCTCACGCTTTTCGGGGCCGGGGTTTCCTATGTGCTTTTGGGGCTGGCCCATTCCATGCTCATGGTGTTTGTGGCGCGGGGCATATCGGGCGCCATGGCTGGCAATGTGGGCGTTGCCATGGCGGCCATGGCCGATCTCAGCTCCAACGAAGGCCGCACCCGCGCCATGGGCCTGATCGGCGTCAGCTTCGGGCTGGGCTTTGCCGCAGGGCCGGGCTTGGCCGCGGCACTGGCCTCCCTTTCCCAAACCAATGCCTTGGCCTTATCGGCCTTTGCCGCCGCCATATTGTCCTTTACCGCGTGCCTTTTGGCATTTTTGCGCCTTCCCAAACATCTCCGCCGCCCCGACACCGATACAGATACAGATACAAATACAAAAACGAGCATAGAAACGGGAACAGGGGCCGTCCCCGAAGCACAGCAAAGCGCCGCACCACGTTCAGATGAGCAAATCATCCGCTCCAAACGCTTTTTGGCTTTCCTTGATAGTCCGAGAAAGACCCTGCTGCTGATGCAGTTTGTTGTGTCTTCTTCTGCACAGAGCATGGTTTTTTCCATGACCGGCTTTTGGGCAAATGATGTGTGGAACTGGAACGAACGGCAGGTGGGCTTCCTGATTATGGCAGTGGGTCTGGTGATTGCCGCGATTCAGGCGTTTATCGTCTCACCGCTTGCGGACCGTCTGGGCGAAGTGCGGACCTATCTGGTGGCCTTGTGTTGCTCTATCGCCGGATCTTTGATGGTGCTCTTGATGCCCACCATTCTGCCGGTCGTTTTGCTGGCCTTTCCCCTGATGATGGGGGGCATGACATTGTCTTTTCCCGTTTTGAACAGTCTGGTTTCACAACGCAATGAAGCCCATGTGCAGGGGGCCGCTTTGGGCCTGGCCAACGGGTTTTCAGCCATTGGCCGGGTGATCGGCCCCACATTGGGCGGGGGATTGATGGCCGCCTTCGGGCCACGGGCACCTTTTATCGCCGCCATGACCTTTGCCTTCATGGGCGTCGTCTGGGCGCTTTTTGAAATCAGGAACGGTCCGAAGCCACGTTCGGGCCGTCGTGTGACTGTTCCAGTACGTCGCCAAGCCAAATGGCGAGGTCTTTGACCGCCGCATCGGTTGCCGCATTATAGGCAACGATCACATCGGACGGGCTATTGGATGCAGCCTGACGATCCGCGACCAAATTCCGATGGCCAATGATTTTCGATGATGTCGCCTCTATGATCATGGCTACCCAATTGACTTGCACAGTCAACCCATCGGCCCGGTCTGCATCCGTTTGGGCTTCAAAATTGCGCACATCCAGCCGCAAACGATACCCAACCGGCAGGTCGATATTAAAATCGCCCACGGCTTCAAGCCCGGCGCGATTATCAAGGGACCGCGCCACATAGCGCTGGAGCAAACGCGGAGTGCGTTCTTCCCACCGGGCAGCGACCAGATATTCAAAGCGATTGGCCCCACGGCGCACCGCAATGCGTGTGGTATCAAGCGCACCGGAAAGCTGCGGCTCTTCCACAAAAATCAAAGGCGCGCGCTGGTCGTCTTTATCGGCACGGGGCAATGGCTGAAGTGTAAAAATGGACGGGGGCGGACCATCTTGCCCCAGATCCACAAGACCGCCACAGCCCGAAAGTGGCAAGGCCAAAGCAACGGACAAAAGGCTTGTGCGCAAAGAACGGCGGATAAAACGTCCCTTAAAACAACGCATGAAATGGGTCATCAGTTTTTCTGCCCTTCAAACTCTGGTTGCCTGGAGCCAAACAATGCCTCGATCGGTTTGTCTTCAAACTTCTGCGCGACCGTATCAAGCCTTTGGGTCAAACGCCGCAGATCACCGATCAGACGCGCCACTTCCGGCAAGCCTGTATTCACAAAGCGCGACACCCCTTCGCGGTTATCGGACACCAGCCCCGTCAGTTCATCAGCCAAAGCATCGGCGGACCGGGCAGCCTCGGAGGCTTGCTCAAAGGTCTTGCGCACATCTGTGTTCATCACATCATTGGTGGTTTCAGCCAGGTTGGAAAAGGCTTTTGCGGTGTTCTGGAAATCAATGATAGCATCATCCAGATGCAGCAAAACCGCATTGATTTCCTCTGAACGCCCCGCAAGGCTGCTTGATAGAATATCGATATTTTCCAAGATATTGGCCACCCGCTGCTGGGTGTCCGGCCCCAAAAGTTCCTTCACATTATTAACCGCCAGAATGGCTTCATTGATCAGATTGGGGGCCTCTTCGAATACCTGCTGGATGGGCGATCGTTCCGACGGGATTTCCCCCACACCCGCATCTTCAGAAATGGGGAGGGCACGGCCCCTTTGGCCACCGGAAATCTGCACAAAGGCAATGCCGGTAAATCCTTGTAATTCCAAACGGGCCACGCTGCCTTCCAGAATTGGAACATCATATTCGATGCGCACCAAAACCCGCACCTTGGACGGATCTTCGGGAGGGATGGAAATATCCAGAACAGACCCCACAGGCACACCGTTCAGCCGCACCGCGCTTCCCTCGCTCAGCCCGGCAACCGATCCTTCGAAGAAAATCTCGTACCGCTTATATTGCTGATCCACATCCACCTTTGCCAGCCAGATCACAAAGGCGAAAAGGCCGCTGATAAGCAACAGCATGAACGTGCCGATAAGCAAATGATGTGCGCGCGTTTCCATTCGGATCTTCTCTCGCTTAAAGGACAGTCATCGTTTCTAAGGGTGCAACATCTGCCGCAAGCCCCCGCCCTGAATATAGAGTGGTCATTCCACCCTGCGACGGGCTTTTTGCGCCGCCCGCGAACGTGGCCCATGGAAATACTCTCGCACCCATGGGTGATCGAAGGCCAGCAATTCCTCGATCGTTCCTGTTATGATTACTTTTCTCTCGGCCAGAACAGCGATCCTGTCGCAGCTTGTGAATAAGGTGTCCATATCATGGGTAATCAAAAATACCGTCAGCCCCAAAGTGTCGCGTAGTTCCAAAATCATTTGGTCAAAAGCTGCGGCCCCAATGGGATCAAGGCCAGCCGTGGGCTCATCCAGAAACACCAGATCAGGATCAAGAGCCAAAGCCCGTGCAAGGCCCGCCCGGCGCTTCATGCCGCCAGATAATTCCGACGGATATTTCGGCCCCGCATGGGCCGGCAGCCCCACCATCGCAATTTTATAAGCCGCGATTTCATTCATCAACCGCGGCGACAAATCGAAATATTCCCGCAAGGGCACCTGCACATTTTGCGCGACCGTCAACGAAGAGAAAAGCGCCCCTTCCTGAAAGAGAACGCCCCATTCACGGCGTGCTGCTTTTTTATCTTCGTCGGAAAGCAGCGCCTGATCGCGCCCCGCCACCTCGATCTTGCCCGCATTGGGCTTATGCAGGCCAATGATCGACTGCAACAAAACCGATTTTCCGGTGCCCGATCCGCCAACAACGCCCAGAATGTCCCCGCGCCTTACATCCAGATCAAGGTCATGATGAACCACAAGGCTGCCAAATTGATTGTGCAGGCCGCGCACCTTGACCACACAGTCATCGGCGTGGTCCTGGGCCTTTTCGGCCTGATCCTTTATGATCATATCCTGAACCATCACCATCCGATCGTTGTGAAGAACATAGCGAAAAACGCATCCAGCACAATCACCAGAAAAATCGATTCCACCACCGCTGCCGTGGTGTTCCGTCCCAAAGATTCTGCTGTTCCATGCACCGACAGCCCCTGAAAGCACCCGCTCACCGAGATGACGCCCGCAAAAAAGAACGATTTAATAAGGCCGATATAAAGCTCGTTGAGCAAACTCAGGTCCGACATACGGTTGAGAAATTGGGACGGAGTAATATCCAATGTGAACCACGCCATCAAAGCCCCGCCGATCAGGCCCATCACATCGGAAAAAAAGGTCAAAAGCGGTAGAACAAGCGCAAGGGCCACAATGCGGGGCAAAACCAGAACATCAATGGGATTGATGCCCAATGCCTTCATGGCATCCACCTCTTCGCGCATCACCATCGAACCGATTTGCGCCGCAAAAGCGCTGCCCGACCGCCCTGCAACAATCACCGAGGTGAGCAAAACACCCAATTCGCGCAAGACGCCAATGCTCACCAAATCCGCCACCAGAATTTCCGCGCCGAACTGGCGAAGTTGCACAGCTCCTTGATTGACGATCACCGCCCCGATCAAAAAGGAAATAAGCCCGACAATCGGCATGGACCGCAAGCCGACCACTTCCATTTGATAGACAAGCGGTGTCAGGCGAATACGCCTTGGATCAAGGATCGACCTGGAAAGCCGCCCGAAGACATTTCCCAAAAACGAAAGCAGCGCCCCGAAATTAACGATGATCGTTACAGTGGCGATCCCCACATCTTCGACCAGCTTCAGCAAAGCCGATTCACGGGGCGGCTCGACATCACAATAGGCATCGCTTTTACAGATATGTTCGACAATGCGTTTTTGTTTATCATTGCCAAAGCGGAAAACAGTTTTCACCTGAACCGCATCAAGCTGAAGTTGCAGCCGATGCACCAGCCAAGCCCCCACCGTATCCAAGGCGGCGACCTGACACAGATCGATTTCCGCCCGGTTTTGCGCCATTGGCTGAACACGCGCGACAATATCTTCCAGCCGGGACGCCGTTTCAATCAGCCATGATCCACGGGCGACCAAACGCAAAACATCGCCATGGCCATCAATCTCAAGCCCCGGCTCTTCAATGGTTTCTTGTCCGACACCCGACACAAAGGCTCCCATTCTTATGATGCCCGGAATTTCCACACCGGCATGACAGCTTAGCTATTAAAGTCGCGCTTTCCAAACGGATTGACGCCCCCGCGCCCAAGGCACGAAGGCGTTTGCTGCAAAGGCTTAATGATTGGCTCTGGTTTGTTCGCGCACTTCCTGTTTAGCGATCTGGTTGCGATGCACTTCATCAGGGCCATCGGCCAAGCGCAGCGTACGGGCCTGCGCATAGGCATAAGCAAGGCCGAAATCATCCGATACACCGCCGCCGCCATGAGCCTGTATGGCCCAATCGATCACGTCGCACGCCATATTTGGGGCCGCCACTTTGATCATGGCGATTTCTTTTTTCGCCGCCTTATTGCCCACCGTATCCATCATCCACGCCGCTTTCAGGGTCAAAAGCCGTGCCGTATCAATGCGAATCCGCGCGTCAGCAATGCGTTCCGACCATACCGACTGACGCACCACCGGCGCGCCAAAGGCTTCACGCGCCGTCAGACGCTGGCACATTTTTTCAAGCGCCCGTTCCGCCAGCCCAATAAGCCGCATGCAGTGATGAATACGGCCCGGCCCCAAGCGGCCTTGGGCAATTTCAAAACCGCGTCCTTCGCCCAACAGCATATTCTCTTTGGGAACGCGCACATCGGTGAAGGTCATTTCCGCATGGCCGTGCGGCGCATCATCATAGCCAAACACCGGCAGCATCCGCGTCACCTTGACCCCCGGCGCATCCATGGGCACCAGAATCATCGATTGCTGGCGATAAATATCTTCATGATTGGGATCAGATTTGCCCATGAAGATCAGAACCTTACAGCGCGGGTCCCCGGCTCCTGATGTCCACCATTTGCGGCCATTGATCACATAATCATCGCCATCACGAACAATACTGGATTGAATATTGCGGGCATCGGACGACGCCACATCCGGCTCTGTCATGGCAAAGGCCGACCGGATCTCGCCCGCCAATAAAGGTTTGAGCCAGCGTTCTTGCTGGGCCGGCGTGCCATAGCGTACCAACACTTCCATATTGCCCGTATCGGGGGCAGAGCAATTGAACACTTCCGACGCAAAGAAAGAGCGGCCCATTTCTTCGGCCAAAGGCGCATAATCAAGATTGGACAGTCCGGCGCCTTGATCGCTATCGGGCAAAAACAGATTCCAAAGCCCTTCCTTACGCGCTTTGTCTTTCAACTCCTCGATAATCGTCAGGGGCTGCCAACGGTCCCCCTTTGCCACTTCAGCGAACATATCCGCCTCAAAAGGATAATAATGCGTTTCCATAAAGGCGCGAACGCGGGCCAGCATGTCCTGGCAACGGGCGGAATAAGCAAAGTCCATGGTCTGCGCTCCTGATTGGGCAAAATCGGTGTGGCCCATAGTATCGGGCCTTCCCGCTTTGAAATCCACCGCTTGCATCACGGCCCTGCCAATTCAGGAGGGAGCTGTCTGGCCGCAAATACTGAAAAGGGGCGGCAATATGCACCGCCCCTTCCTTGATATAGGACGCAGCAGTCGATCAGGCCAAGTCTTCCATCATTTCTTCGAACATGGGGAAGGTAAGCGCCTGCGGACCATCGGACAAAGCCTCTTCCGGCTTGGGATGGAATTCCACAATAATGCCATGTGCGCCCACGGCTTTTGCCGCCTTGGCCATGGGAATCACCATATCGCGCCGACCCACCGCATGGCTGGGATCGACAATCACCGGCAGGTGGCTCATCTGCTTCAACAAAGGAACAGCAGACAGATCCAGCGTGTTGCGGGTGGCAGGCTCGAAGGTGCGGATGCCGCGTTCGCACAAGATCACCTGCTTGTTGCCTTCGGACAAAATATATTCCGCCGCTTGCAACAATTCATCCAGCGAGGCCATCATGCCGCGTTTCAAAAGAACGGGACGATGGGTGCGGCCCACCAGCTTCAATAGCGGGAAATTCTGCATGTTGCGCGCGCCGATCTGCAAAATATCCGATTGCTTGGCCACATCCACCACCTGATCGGTGGACAAAACCTCCGTTACGATGGGCAGGCCATGCCGGTCGCCCGCCTGTTTCAAAAGATCCAGCCCTTCAAACCCCATGCCCTGAAAGCTATAGGGATTGGTGCGCGGTTTGAAACACCCGCCGCGCAGCATGGCCCCGCCATTGGCCCGCACATGTTCGGCGCAGGCCATCACCTGCTCCGGCGATTCCACAGAACACGGCCCCGCAATCACCGTGAAGCCATCGCCAATACTGGCCGACCCCACATGGATCACCGTATCATCGGGCTTGTGCTGGCGACTGGCCAGTTTCCACCCTTTGGGTGCGGGGGCCGCCGGGGACGTGTCGGACTTGGGCTGGGCCGGAATTTTCGCCCGAGCCTTGGCCTGCTCTTTGGCCTGCAATTTGCCTTCTTTGTTTTGCACATCACGCAAGGCATCGGGGGTCACTTCGGTGGGGGCCACATCTTCCGATGGATAGCATCCCAAAACCTTCAAGAACCGCGTGCGCCGCGCCAGATCGTCAAGGGCGGCCGCCACGGCCCCATCCCGGACATTGCCCAGAATATCGATATAGAACAACTCCTCCCACGGATTGCCGTGCAAGGGCCGCGATTCCAGCTTCAGCATATTGATGCCGTGATCGCGGAACACCAAAAGCGCATCCACAAGGGCGCCGGGCTTTTGATCCACCGACAAAACCAGCGTGGTTTTGGCCGGAACACTTTCAGGAACCGCTGCCGGAGTGCGGGCCACCACAATGAAACGGGTGTGATTTTGCCGCTGATTGGCCAGATCGCTTTTGATGTCATAAAGGCCCCACAAAGCCCCCGCTTCCCGTGAGGCAATGGCGGCTGCCGTGCCCCCCGCATCGGCGGCACGCTCCATGGCGTGGGACGTGGTTTCGCAATAAATAATTTCCACATCCCCAAGCCGGGCCAAGAAATGGCTGCATTGGGCATGCACCTGCGGATGCACGAACAAGGTGGTCACCTGATCCGGTTTCAGCTCTGTATTTGCCGCCAACAGGCTATGCTCGATCTTGTGCGTCACCTCCCCCACAATGGACAGACCCGTGTGCTGCAACAGGTCATACACATCATTGATGCTGCCAGAGGTGGTGTTTTCGATGGGCAGAATGGCGCAATCCGCCTCCCCTTCCTCGGCTTTTCTCAAGACCGCCTCAAAGGTATCGCAGCCCAGTTCCACCAGCTTGCCAGCGCGGCGGGCAAAATATTTCTGACAGGCCGCCTGACTGTAAGATCCGGACCCGCCAAGATAGGCCACCCGACGCAAACTGGTCCCGTCTTCGGCATTTTCCCGCGCATGAAGGCTGGCTTGCTGCAACAGGACCGAATCTTCAATGATCCCTTGGAATAATTTGGTTACCAGATGCGCATCCAACCCCAATTCGCGGCCCCGACGGATCATCGACACCAGACTTTTGCGCTCAACCCCGGTATCGCGCACGGCCTGACCGCTTTTGAGCTTGTTCTCTGCCACATGAAGACTAAGGCTGCGCCGCTGGGCCAGAAGCTGCAAAAGCTGCTGATCCACGTCGGAAATTTTGCTCCTCGTCTCGTCCAGTTCTGTCGTTTTTGTCGCTGACATGGTCCTCACCTTGCATAAAAAAAGCCTCCCGGGGTTCCGGAAGGCCTGTCGCTTGGATTAATGCTGTGTGCAATTCAGCAGCCGAGCGCTATACGACCTCCCCGGTGGGGGACGTAAAATAGAACCCAAAATAAAAAAAGCTGCGTTGCATAATCATGGGGCGACCATAAGTGCGCCCTATGCGCAATGTCAATAAAGAAATTATCAAAAATGCGCAATATTTGTTTCCCTTGAAACCATTATGGCTCACGAGAAATGGACTTGCATCCCCTGGATCAAGCCTGCAACAAAGAAAGAGAGACGCATTAGACAAGAGACAAGGCGTGATTTGATATGTCGAAACAAGGCGATGCTCTGCGCAAACTCTATCCGCCACTTGCCAGTGAATTCTCTGATTATCTGGATGTGGGAGACGGGCATCAGCTCTATTACGAAGTGTCGGGGAACCCTGACGGGCGGCCTGTGGTGTTTTTGCATGGTGGCCCGGGAGGCGGCACATCGCCTGTACAGCGCAGATTTTTCGATCCCAAGCGCTACCGCATCATTTTATTTGACCAGCGGGGCTGTGGTCGTTCCAAGCCCTTTGCCAGTCTTGACGCCAATACCAGCCACCATCTGGTGGCGGATATGGAACGCCTGCGCCGCCATTTGAAAATAGATCGCTGGCATGTGTTTGGCGGATCATGGGGCAGCACGTTGGCGCTGCTTTATGCCCAAAGCTATCCCGAACGGGTCACGGCACTTGTTTTGCGCGGCATTTTCCTGATGCGGCAACGGGAACTGGACTGGTTTTATAAAAGCGGCACCAACGCCCTTTTCCCCAGCGAATGGCAGGATTTTCTGGCCCCTATCCCCTTGGAAGAACGAGGAGATATCATTGAAGCCTATTATCGCCGTCTGACAGGGCCCAATGAAGCGGAGCGAATTCAGGCTGCCAAGGCATGGAGCCGGTGGGAAAGCAGTTGCGTGACTCTGGTTCCCGATGAACAACAGATCCGGCAAAGCGATAACGCCCAGTTCGCCTTGGCTTTTGCGCGCATAGAATGTCACTATTTCAAGCACCGCGGCTTTCTGGAACATGATGATCAAATTCTGCGCCACGCAGACCGCTTGCGCCAGATTCCCACAATTCTGGTGCAAGGGCGCTATGATGCCATTTGCCCGCCAATATCCGCATGGGAGCTAAAACGCGCCCTGCCCGATGCCACTTTGCGGCTTGTCCCCGTGGCAGGACATTCCGCTTTTGAACCCGCCATCGTGCATGAATTGGTCACGGCAACGGACCGGTTGGCCTGATCGGGCGTCCGGCGTTTTTCATGCCGCCTCTTTGAAGAAAACGCCCGATAGTGCCGATCAAAACAAAAGCGGTATTGCGCTAGGCAGGCAAGTGCGACACTCTCTTGATGGCTGTAATCTTGTTAAAGTTCCGAAGGACTCCATTATGTTTCGCCGTTTGTCTTTGACCCTTTTCGTCCTTACCGTCAGCCTTGCAAGTGCAAGCTGTGGCTCACCATCCGGTGAGCTTCTGGTTGAAAATGCGTGGGCACGGGAAACACCGGAAGGGGCCCCCAATGGGGCCATTTATCTCACCATCCACAACAATACCGGCAGCGATGACCAATTGATCTCTGCCGCATCCTCTCTGGCCCGGCATGTGGGGCTGCACACCAGTGGCGAAGAAGACGGCATGATGCGCATGCGTCCCATCGACAGCGTTGCGATTGCCTCTGGCAGCACCGCGCAACTGAAACCCGCGGGCGATCATATCATGCTGATGGGATTGGAAAAACGGCTGGAAGCGGGAACCCGGATACCACTCACATTGCAGTTTGAAATCGCCGGAGAAAAAACCATCGACGTTCGCGTTATCGGCATGACCGACAGTCCGGATTGATCTGCCTTAATCGTATAAATCCTGCCATTATACTGCCAGATCGCCCTGCCTTTATCACGGGAACGGATGAAAGATATTTACATAGAATATTGAGCGTGGAGACCTTTATGCCCTTCCGCTATCTCGCCTTTTTTATCCTGATTTGTGTCGCGTCTCCGGCCCGGGCGCAATGGTTCATCCCCGGCGATCCGGAAGATTGGAACGCGCAAGTCGGTCTTGGCGCTGCTGTGCGTCCCGATTTTCCCGGTGCCGCATCCCTTGTTGCTACGCCCGTTCCCTATTTCGATATCACCTATAAGAAGCGGTTTTTTCTCAATACCGGCCGTGGCCTTGGCACTTTTCTCTATGGCGACAAAAATGGGCGCTTGAAATATATGCTCGGCGCCAGCATCGGCCCCAGCTTCGACACACGGGGACGCAAGGATGTTCCCGGCCTGCCAAAAGTAGGTGTTACCGCATCGGGCCAAGCCTTTGGCGAGATATTCTTTGATCGCTGGTCGGTGGAATTCACCGTCCACAAGGATATGATCGGCAAGGGGCATGAAGGCCTGCGCGCTGATCTTGGCCTCAATTACACCCAGCGGATCGATGGCAAGCGCGGCTTGTTGCGCGTAGGACCGCAGGTGCAATTTGGCTCCGGCGATTTCATGGACAGCTTTTTCAGCGTAACACCAGAGCAAAGCCCCGCCGCGAACCTTCCCACATTCAATGCCAATGCGGGGGCCGCCCGGCTGGGTGGACAAGCCTTCCTGAGCTATCCCATTGCCGAGCACTGGAATGTGGTGTCTGCGGCCACCTATTACCGGCTTGTCAATGATGCAGCCGACAGCCCTGTCACCCGCGACAAAAACCAGCTCAGCCTGTTTCTGGCGCTCGCTTACCGGTTCTAGGCGGGCCGGAGACTACGTGACATGACATTACATCCCTGCGCGATAGACAACCTCACCATCGATGATGGTCAAAACCGCATGGGTTTGGGGAATGTCCGCAACGGGAACGCGCATGATATCTTTTGAAAAGGCGCTGAAATCGGCGCGTTTTCCCACTGTGATACTGCCAATTTTATCCTCTTGGAATGAGGCAACAGCAGGCCAAAGGGTAAACATCTTCAACGCTGTCATGCGGTCCACCGCCTGTTCAGGGTGCCAGCCTTGGGCCGAAAATCCATTCAGGTCCATGCGCCCCACGGCAGCATAAAATTCGATCATCGGATCACCGCGTTCAACCGGCGCATCAGAGCCCGCAACGATCATTGTGCCCTTATCAAGCAGCGTTTTCCATGCATAGGCCCCCACAAGCCGTTCCTGACCCAAACGTAAGGGAGCAAAATGCAGATCACCAATGGCATGGCTGGGCTGCATAGAGGCAATCACCCCCATTTCGGCAAAGCGGTCCATATCACCGGGGTCAAGAATCTGGGCGTGTTCGATACGCCAGCGGGGATTTTCCACGCCCCGGTCTGCCGCATCCACAGCCTCAAAAGCGTCTTTGTACCAATCCAGCAACATGTGATTGGCTTTATCGCCAATGGCATGTGTGTTGATCTGGATGCCGGTTCTTAAGGCCTTCTCCAAAAAGGCCGAAGTTTCTGCCTTTTTCATCATCAAAAGTCCGCTGGTCTGCGCATCCGCATAGGGCTCGAGCAAAGCCGCTCCGCGCGATCCCAAGGCCCCATCCATATAAAGCTTCACCGCCCGCGTCTGGATACGGCCATTTTCCGACACGCTTGGCCCCGAAGCCATCAAGACCTCGGCCCCCTCTTGATCGATGGAATTATAAACCCTGAGCGCAATCTGCCCTTCATCGGACAACCGCTCTAGCAAGGGCACATCTGCGGGCAGGACCGACATATTGTGCAGACCGGTCCAGCCATAGCTGCGATACACCTTATCGGCCTTTTCATAGACCTCCACACGATCGACGGACTGGTCCTGATCACCACCTGTCAAGACCAGATTCATGGCGGTATCGATCAGCATGCCCGTAGGAACGCCTGCTTCATCCTTTAGAATATCGCCACCAAAGGGGGGCGTGCTGTCCGCCGTAATGCCTGACTGGGCCAAAATATTGGAGGAAGCCACCGCCGCATGGCCATCGGCACGCACCAGAACAATCCGGTGATCTCTAGACACCGCATCCAGATCGGATCGGGTGGGAAACCGCCCTTCGGGCCAGTGGGTTTCAATCCAGCCGCGCCCGATCACCAGCGCGCCCGGCGGCACCGTTTTCAGATGTTTGCCCAAGCGGTCCTGCAAGTCTGCGATCGAGGCAACGCCTTCCAGATTCAGGGTCATCTCGCGCATGCCAATGCCATAAAGATGCGCATGGGAATCGGTAAAGCCGGGGAAAAGCGCCGCACCGTCAAGATCGATCCGCGTGATATCGGTGCGCCCTTCGGCTTGCGCTTGCGCCTCGGCCAAGGCGCCCACATAGCGGATCATGCCATCGTCCACCAGAACCGCTTCAGCCATCGGGGCAGCATCATTGGCGGTATAAATGGGACCGCCATAGATCAGCAAACCGTCTGCCTGCGCTGCTTGCAGCCCGGCCACAGACAACGCCACAGATAGACCCGCCGTTTTCACCGCCTGCACTGTCAGAAATCGACACATGATCCGTCCCCTTTGCCCTTATAAAACACCGCCACATGGTGCCTGTTTTCACGGATATGGCAAGACGGCTTATTTCAGATCGAAATCGAAAGGCTCCCGGCGCTTTTTAAAAAAGCGCATGAACAGCTTGGCCAGTGCCACCACAAAAAAAGCCGCCAGCGCAATGCCAAAGATAAACAGCATCATACCGTAGACAATGGTTTCGGCCTGCGTAACATCGCTGGCCCCGTAGCGCACATAAAGCCGCCATGCCGCAAAGCTAAGCGCCAAGGCCCCGGCGATCAAAACCAGACGAAAAAGCGGAAAAGGAGGCTGTGTTTTCATGGAGTTCCCTTGTTCATAACCCGCCCGCCGGGCTTTTATCCCTAACAGTGCCGCACAGCATTATAGCAAGCCATGTTTTTTTGCAGCATGGCGGAACTGATCATAGCTCAGCCCCAGCATTTTTGCGGTTTCGCGCTGATTGAATTTACAAGATTCATAGGCCCGTTCCAGCAAGTCCCGCTCATGATTTTCCATATGCACGCGAAAATCATAGGGCAAGGACGGGGAAAGGGGCCCGTCCGCGGGGCGAATGATCGTCTGCTTTTCTTCTTCCTTTGCGGAAGGGGCGCTCTCTTTACCTGCATTATCTTTCGCCAATGGGCGATAAGGCGAGGCAAAGGGGTCGAAATCCACCACCTCTACCGCATCATCGGGGCGGGCCCAGCGATAAACGGCGCGCTCCACCACATTTTTCAGTTCCCGCACATTGCCCGGCCACTGCCAATTGCAAAGCTGCTCCATGGCTTGGGGAGAAAATCCGGCAAACGACGCCCATCCCAGTTCATGGGCCATTGCCCGGGCAAAATGATCCACCAAAAGCGGAATATCGTCGCGCCGCGCCCGTAAAGGCGGCACCGTCAACACATCAAAGGCCAAACGATCCAACAAATCGGCACGGAAGCGATCCTGATCGGCAAGGCTCGGCAGATCCACATTGGTGGCCCCGATGATCCGCACATCCACCGTCAGACTATCATTGCCCCCCAGCCGCTCAAACTGGCCATATTCAATAATACGCAGCAATTTTTCCTGTGCTGCCTGAGACAAAGTGGCAATCTCGTCCAGAAACAGGCTGCCTTTGTCCGCTTGCTCGAACCGGCCGGCCCGACGGCGCACCGCCCCTGTAAAGGCGCCCGGCTCTACCCCGAACAATTCGCTGTCAATCAAGGATTCCGGCAAGGCCGCGCAATTGAGTTTGACAAAATTCTGCCCCCAGCGCCGCGACAGAAAATGAAGCCGTGCGGCAATCAGCTCCTTGCCGGTACCGCGTTCTCCGATCACAAGAACCGGCCGATCCAGCGGGGCCAATTGGCTCACCTGATCCATCAGATCCAGAAAAACCGGATCGCTACCCAGAATATTGATATCCGCAGGAGACATAATACTAATTATTCGTAATTTTTGCCATTATTTGTGAATTTTCACAATATCGCAAAATATCAAAAATCCCCACCAAAAAAATTAACCTATATAAATCAATATGTTACGATTTTATCAAAAACTGGCACGCCATTTGCTTTTATGGGGGATATCGAGATTAAACACGACAGGGAACGGAGATAAAAACAATGAATATCCTGACACATATGGGCGCAGCCCTTGCCAGCACCGAAGCTCTTCATTGCGAAAATGATGGCATGATGACCTTCTTTGGCAATGCCAGCCGCCACCGTGCAGAATTTGGCTGGGGTCCGCGCCAACGCCGCCGCGACCGTAACCGTCGCCGGGACGCCTGAACCGGACCAATCCAGCCAATCCGGGCGGTTTGATAGTCTGCCCGAGTGACGACAGCGAGACAACAAAGATAAAAGGAGCCAAAAGCCATGGGTATTTTTTCCCGCCTCACCGATATCATCAATTCCAATCTGAATGCCTTGCTCGACCATGCGGAAGAGCCTGAAAAGATGATCCGCTTGATGATTCAGGAAATGGAAGACACCCTTGTCGAGGTCCGCTCGGCCGCCGCCAAGACCATTGCCGATCAAAAAGACTGTGAGAGAAAATTGCGGCGCTTGGACGATGCCCAAGCCGAATGGCAACGCAAGGCCGAATTGGCTTTGTCAAAAGACCGCGAGGATCTGGCCAAAGGCGCCTTGATCGAAAAAAGCAAGCTCGCCGAAATGGCCGCGCAAATACAGGAAGACCTTGAGCATCTGAGCGAAGCCCTTGGTCGCCATGAAAACGATGTGATCAAGCTGGAATCCAAGCTGCGCGAAGCCCGTGCGAAGAAAGCCACCATCGAGGCACGCTATAAAACCGCAGAAAACCAGTTGCGCGTAAAGCGGTCTTTGTACGATACCCGGATCGAAGATGCGTTCTTGCGCTTCGACAAGGTGGATAGCCGCCTTGACCGCCTGGAAGGCGAAGCCGAAGCGCTTGATTTGGGCCGTGGGCAAGGTCGCACATTGGCCGATGAATTCGCCTCTTTGGAAACGGAAGATGCCATTCAGGCCGAACTGGATGCGCTGAAATCAAAGTTGAAGCCAGCCAAGAAAGCTGATCAATAACAGGGGCTGATCATGGAATTTTTGGAAGTCCCGCTTATCATCTTTCTCGCAGTGGTTCTGCCCATCGCCATTATTTTTCATTACGCAACCGAAATGAAAAAGGCCAAAGGGCTCTCTGCACAAGATGAAGCAACATTGGACGAGCTCCGCAGACTATCAGAAAAGCTCGAGGACCGTACCACCACCCTTGAGCGCATTCTGGATGATGAAGTTCCCGATTGGAGGTCACGTCGCCATGAAACGCTTTAGCCCTAACAAACTCTACAAAGATCCGGCCAATGGCAAAATCATGGGCGTGTGCGCGGGTCTTGCGGATTATACCGGCATCAAAGCCAACATCATCCGCGTCGCGCTTGTGATTGGCTGTATGATCGGCTGGTTTTTGCCCCTCGTGCCCATCTATTTCATTCTTGGCTTCGTTCTCGATGAAAAGCCCAAGGATCTTTATGAAAACGAGGAAGAAGAAACCTTTTGGCGCACAGCAAGAAACCGTCCGGATGTCAGCGCCGTCGATTTGAAAAGACGCTTTCGCAGCATCGACCGTCGCATCCAAAGCATGGAATCCTACATGACATCCAAACGCTTCAAGCTCGACCGCGATCTGCGCAGCCTTGAAGACTGATCCATCAGCGATCCGACATCAAAAAAGGCATATAGCCGGGGGATCACCCCCGGCTTTTTTAATGGCCTTCAAAGGCACGCACTTCAGCCAGTTGCTTGGCAAAAGCAGGGCGCGCAATCAGCAGGCACACAAGAGCAATGGGGAGGCACAGCAGCGCCATCCACAAATAGGCCAGATCGATCTTGCTATCATCGGCGAACACGGTGGTGGTGAAAAAGCCGAACATAGTGGGGCCAAGCCCCATACCGATCAGATTGACCACAAATAGATAGATCGCCGTGGCCTGCCCGCGCAATTCATTGGGGCTGGCAGCAGCCACCCCCGCATAAGCCGTGCCCCAGACCCAATTATTGAAAAAGATCGACAGCGCCAAAAGCCCCGTTGCCAAAATCGGCGAGCCCACCATGGGAAAGCTGAAAGCAAAGGGCGCACCACACAGAATCGCCAAAATCAACAAACGGAAATGAGTATCATTGCGGCCCTGCGCCATCCAACGATCGGTAATCACACCGGCTGTCAAAATGCCTCCGGTGCCCGCAATCAGCATCACAAGCCCAAATACCAGCCCCACCTGTCCCGGCGTAAACCCGTGCACCCGACCATAAAAAGCCCCGATGAAATAGATGGTGCCATAACCCAAAGCAGACAGGAACGCGATGCCGATGAACCCCAGCACAAACACCCGCCAACGCTGCAGGAAATAACGCACAGTTTCTTTAACGGGCACTGTCGATGATCCTGCCGTCATGGCCCGGCCCCGCCGAAAAGGCTCTTTTACAAAAATCAGCATGGCCGCAGAAAGCAACAGACCGGGCAGCCCCACCAAAATGAAGGTCATCTGCCAGCCGCGAATCTCGCCGAATAAAGGCAAGGTGCGGGTTCCGGCGCTACTGACAAGTTCGATCACCGCGCCGCCAAACAAAAACGCAAGGGCCGATCCCAACGGAATACCCAAAGTATAAATACTAATGGCGCGCCCCCGCTTATGGGGGGCAAACAGGTCGGAAATCAGCGAATTGGCCGCAGGTGTCAGGGTCGCTTCCCCAATGCCCACCCCCATGCGCGCCAGAAACAGCATGGAAAAGCTTCGGGCCAGCCCGCAAGCGGCGGTGGCAATACTCCAGACCGCAATACCAAAGGCAATCAGGCCGCGGCGGCTGCGGCTATCCACCAACCGCGCGAACGGAATCCCGAAAAAGGTATAGAACAGCGCAAAAGACAGGCCGGTCAACAGCCCGAATTCCAGATCCGACACATCCAGATCCGCCTTGATCGGCCCCACAAGAAGTGCCAGCACCTGCCGGTCAATGAACGACACAGTATAAATCAACAGCAGCAAGGCCACCACAGCCCAGGCATAGCGCGGCGCGGGATAAGGCGGTTCTTGATGCGGCAATTCTGATGACATATCGGGGGAAGACGGGGAGATTTTCTGGGCCGCCTGCGCGGAATTACTGGTCGAGCGATCCTGATCTGTCACGCGGCATTTCCTCTATTTTCACAAGCAACGATTGCCGCTTATGATCTTCTTTCACTGTGTCATACATTGACATTGACGCATGAGGAGGCCAAATCCCTCAATGAAACCATGAAAAAAACACATCCTGACCTTTAACGCGGACCCAGTGACACAGATGCCCAATGTACAGAATCAAACCGCTTATGAAAGCCTTGATGGCACCACGCTTCAGGATGTGAGGGACAGTTTCGAACTGCTTGATGATTGGGAAGACCGCTATCGCTATATCATCGAGCTGGGCCGTAAGCTGCCCAAATTACCGCAAGATGCCTATAATGAAGCCAATAAGGTTCGCGGCTGCACCTCGCAGGTTTGGTTGGTTGCGACCCCGGAAGGGCCGGAACACCGGCTGGTTCTGAAGGGTGACAGCGATGCCCATATCGTCAAAGGGCTGGTGGCGCTAATGTTGCTGATTTTCTCCCGAAAAACGCCGGACGACATTCTAAAGACCGATGCCCGTGCCATTCTGGAAGAATTGGATTTGCGGCAACATCTTTCCCCCATGCGCGCCAACGGGCTGTTTTCCATGCTGGAACGGATCGAAGCTCTGGCCGCCAGTGCCAAAAAACAAACGGCCTGAGACATGCTGGCCGGGCCATAGATTTGGCCCGGATCATCAGCCTTGTTCAGAATCGACAGAGCGCACTTTCAAAACAATTCCATCCACATCCCAAACCTCGACCACAGCACCTTGAGGCGCATCGTCCCCATGTGCCGTCCATACCGTGTCACCGGCCTTTACCCGGCCCACGCCATTGACAATTTCCCCGGTTACCACCAGCCGCCGACCCACATAAGCGCGCGGCCCGCGATTGAGCAGCGCGGCCTCTTCATCTTTGGGCCGTGTGCGGAAATAACGGCGCCCCGCCCATGTGGCCAAAACCGCCAACACCGCAAAGGCCGCCCCTTGCATTTCAGGGCCGAGAAACGGCAATTGCAGCGTCAACAACCCGGTCGCCCCGGCGGCAATGGCGATCCACAAAAACAAAACGCCCGGCGCCACCATTTCGACGATCAATAACAGAAGGGCTATGATGAACCACATCCACGGGCCGAACCAAAAATCATCCATAATCATGCCCTCCCTTATTCCTGATCGTCACCGGACTGCGGCACTGAAAAAGGCGATGCAGCATTATAAGGATTTCGAGGACGGGAGGGCCGTTTGCCAGACGGTTTTTGCGCCTTGTCCTCTTTTTCTGCCCCGCCGATACCCTTTTGAAACAGCTCTTGCATGCCGCCCAGCGCGCCAATGACCCCCGTAGCCTCCAAAGGCATGAACACCATTCGGGCATTGGGGGAATTGGCAAATTTGCCTAAGGCTTCCACATATTTTTGCGCCACGAAATAATTCACCGCCTGCGCATCGCCATTGGCAATCGCCTCGGACACCAAGCGCGTGGCTTCCGCTTCGGCCGCAGCAAGACGTTCACGGGCTTCGGCATCCAGCACCGCCGCTTCACGCCGCCCTTCGGCTTCCAGAACCTTGCCCTGCTTTTCCCCTTCGGCTCGCAAAATCTCGCTGGAGCGCTTGCCTTCCGCTTCCAGAATTGCCGCGCGTTTTTCCCGCTCCGCCTTCATCTGGCTGGCCATGGCATTCACGATATCGCGCGGCGGATTGATGTCCTTGATTTCGATCCGCGTCACTTTCACGCCCCAAGGGGTGGTGGCATCATCAACCACATTCAGCAAGGAAGCGTTGATCTTATCCCGCTGCGACAGAATCTCGTCCAGATCCATCGAGCCGATCACCGTCCGCACATTGGTCATGGTGAGATTGAGGATGGCAATCTCCAGATTATCCACCTCATAAGCCGCCTTGGAAGCCTCCAGCACCTGGAAAAACACCACCCCATCAACGCCCACCATGGCATTGTCCTTGGTGATCACCTCTTGGGTGGGAATATCAAGCACCTGTTCCTTCATGGTCAGCTTAGCGCCGATCCGTTCGATGAAGGGCGTAAGAAAGTGGATCCCCGGCTCCAAAGTCCGGGTATAGCGGCCCAGGCGCTCAACGGTGCAGGCATATCCTTGGCGTACCATCTTAACGCCCGCAAAAATGATCAAAAATGCGAGGGCTATCAATAAAATGACAAAAATCTGCATCGGAGTCATGGATCTGCCTTCTTGTTATTTCAATTCGCTAATTTTGGCGTGGAAATGCCCTTCTGGCAAAAGAAAATCGCCTTCAACCAAAGAGCTGAAGGCGATTTAACACATGTCATCCGATCAGCAAGGGACGTTAGAGCGCTTTCAGCACATGTTCGGCGCTAGACACCTCGAACGCGCCCGGCTCTTCCACGAACAGCTCGGACACCACGCCGTCTTTGACGATCATGGCATAACGCTGGGAGCGCGTGCCCATGCCAAAGCCCGTGCCATCCATTTCAAGGCCCATCGCTTTTGCAAAGTCGCCATTGCCATCGGCCAACATCTCGATGCCCTTGGCATCGGCCGATTTGCCCCAAGCATTCATCACAAACACATCATTGACAGACAGGCAGGCCACCATATCCACATCTTTTGCCTTGATGGCATCCAAGTGATCCACGAAACCGGGCAGATGGCGGGCCGAACAGGTGGGAGTGAAGGCACCGGGAACCGCGAACACAACGGCGGTTTTCCCCGCAAACAAAGCGTCGGTTTCAACTTTCTCCGGCCCGTTTTCACCCATGCGGCTCAGGGTTGTCGAAGGCAGCTTATCGCCTTTTTTGATCGCCATAACATTCTCCTGTTTATGTGAAAGGCTTGTATCTGGATGGATCAGCATGCGGGGCAGAACACGCCCGAAAATGAGGCCATTCCCGCGTCAGAATTCGGCCAGAGGATAGCGCCATTTGCACCGAAATCCAACCATGTTCAATGACTTTCGGCAAATAACAAAAAAGGGTGGAGCACGCTTGCTCCACCCCATCCCCGTCCGAAACAAAAAGCCTGTCAATGAACGCTTTTGCGCCGCCGCATAAAGCCAAAGCCGATCAATCCAAGCCCCAGCAATCCAAGGCTTGCCGGAACCGGCACAACGCGCACATCAATGGCCGCAAGAACGGTGCCACCCGTGGGCGAAATAGCGCTCAATTCAAAGGAATACAGGCCCGCAACATTGGGATTGAACCCGCCGGAAGGCGCAGTAATGAAAGGCAAGTCATCATCAAACAGGAAGCCGAACAGCAAATTCTGACTGCCTTCAATGGTGGCCAACCCACCTAAAAAGGGATCGAACAGCAATATCCCGAAATCGGTCCCATTGCCCGGGTCCACATCATAGGCCAATTGAAAGCTGTATCCTGCACCAACAAGATCATCAAATGTGGTGCCTTGCCCTTCCAGATTGATATGGAAAGCGAAGTTCCACACAGCCCCTTCTGTCCCGCCTGGGCTGAAATTGGTGCCGGTATCGGCAATGAAGGTGCCTGCACCGTCATTTTGCAAATTCGGGCCGACAAAGCGCTGATGCGCCGTTATCCCCAATGTCAATTCCCCGGCAGATGTTTGCGCCCGCGAAATGGCCACCGCCCCATTGGGAATGCCATCACCGCCAAATTCCACCCCCGGCAAGGCTCCGAATTCATCGAATATGGGGCCTGCCTGCGCCACTCCGATCCCTGCAACAGAGAGAGCAAGCGCCCAAACACACCGTTTAAATCCTGTTTTGATCCCCAGCTTCATCATAATCTTCCCCGTTCCTATCCATAAATCCGACGACGAACACGAAGGCATGCCGCACACCCAAAACCAACCGGCAACTATAGTTATCACAATGCAAATATCGTGCCGGTTGTAGGAGACTTGAAAATCAGCCGATTACAAGGGGAAGCTCATATTTACATATTTTTAGTGGTTAATTAGGCTTTACAAAGATCCGTCACACGTCAGACATCTGTAAGAATTCCTGACAATACCAAAACAGGCTAGTCATCGGGCCAATGCATGGCCGCAAGATGCTGCAAAGATTGCTCAAGCCGTTTTTTGTGCTGGTGCATGGTAAACAACGCGAACAACCGGGGCGACAATCCGGAAAATTGCCGTGTTTCTTGCCAATGAAGGCGGCTGCCCTCAGCTGTTTGGGCCAATGTCCAATGCACCGAGGTGCGCCACATATCGGTGCTGCGCTCCGCCGACCAGGAATTGGGAGGAGCATAGCCGGTCAGGGTTTCATCAATCTGCCATGTACGATCATTCGCCCGCATATAGAGCAAGCGCGTTGCTCCCACCGTGCCGTCCTCTCCCATCAAAGGGGCCACAAGGGTTACGCCATATTCCCAATCCACCCGATGCCCGGCATCCGCAAGGGCGACAAAGGCTTGGTCTGGCGTCAGAGGCAAATCAACAGTCAAATCAATGCGCCAGTCTTCTTTCGACCAGGAAAAGGCCACAACGCCAAGAGCGGCCAACGCAAAAAGCGCCAACATCGCTAAAATCGCCCATTCCCACGGCTCTTTCTTATGCATCTTTGCTGCCATTTTTCTTGAGGATTGCAGCCAACAGATCGGCTTTTTTCAGGGTAAAATCACTGGTCACCCAGCGTTGTTCGGCATCTTTCAAGAACTGTCCCATTTGCGGCCCCGGCTGGATACCAAGAACGGTAAGATCGCGGCCTTGCAGCGGAAAAACAGGGCGGCGCCAGCGTTGAATGTCAGAAAATGCGGCGCGGCTCAATCCCTTGTCTGACAGCAAGAAACGATCCACAAGGGTTCGCGCCCCATCAGACCAAAGCGCCTGACGCACGGCTTTTTCACCATCATCGGGAAGCGGCCCTGTCATGGCCGTCAAGCGTGTTGCATCGGCCCGCGACAGCTTGAAGCGTTTGGCGAGGCGTTCATATGTTTCCGGACGCAATAAGGCAGCCAATCGCCGCAAAGGATCAGCCAGATCCAAGGCATTTTCACGCTGCACCAGCCGATCCAGTGCTTGCAGGCCAGCGGATATGTGCCACTCCGGCAGAACATGGCCCAAAATACCGCCCTGTTCCATCAATGTCAGGGTCGGCACAGGATCGGGCGCCATCAACAAACGCAAGAGTTCAGCGCGTATCCGCTCCACCGACAACAGATCAAGCCGATCACGCAAGGCAATACAGGCCTCATAGCCGGCCGCATGGGGTACCCCCTTGCCATAATGGGCAAAAAACCGGAAAAATCGTAAAATCCGCAAGGCGTCTTCACGAATGCGTTCTTCTGGGTCGCCAATGAACACGATCCGTCCGGCCCGCGCATCAGCCACGCCCCCATGATAATCATAAAGGCGGCCATCCAGATCGGCATATAAGGCATTCATGGTGAAATCGCGCCGCCGTGCATCGGCCTGCCAATCATCGATGAAGGCCACTTGGGCATGGCGTCCAAAGGTTTTCACATCATGGCGCAAGCTGGTGACCTCGAACGGCTGATGCGCCACAATGGCCGTGATGGTGCCATGGTCGATCCCCGTTGGAACCGCTTTCAAGCCTGCGGCCTTCAGCTTTTCAATCACCACATCCGGTGGGTGGCTGGTGGCAATGTCCACATCCTGCACCAAGCGGCCAAGCAAGGCATCGCGCACAGCCCCTCCCACAAAACGTGCCTGGCCCTCACCCAAAGCCCTGATCACGGTGCGGCTTTTTTCATCCTTTATGAAAGGCGCAGAAAGATGCATGGGCACAGTCAATTATCGGGGATTTTCTCGAAATGTCCGGGAACGATCTCGCCATCAACAGTGGTTGCCGGCACATAACGCATAGTCTCATCGGCACGTTCGGTGGTGCCCGCATAAAAATAAAGAACCGCAGCATAAGCCAGCACAAACACACCGCCGCCCAGCATCACCGCTTTTTCCAATCGGGGATTGGTTTCACCGCCGGCCTGTTTCAAACGGCGCACCAGCCACAGCCATAACAAGAAAAACGCAAAGGGCAGCAAGAACAGCCCCAATCTCAAGAACACAGCGCTCATAAACCATCCTTTTGTTCATTGTCGAGGCGCAAAACCTGAGACAAATTCACCAACATATGCGCCGTTGCCCCCCAGATATAAAAGCCCTCATAAGGCATGGCATAGAAATGGCGTTTCGTCCCAAGAAACATGCGGCTGTGGCGTTGGTGATTATTGGGATCAAGGATAAAATCCAGCGGAACCTCAAAGGCTTCCGCCACTTCCGATTTCTGCAAATAAAGATCGAAAGGCGGCGTAACCAGCCCCACAATGGGGACAATGCGAAAGCCCGTCACCGTTTCATAGGTATCAAGCCGCCCCATAATATTGATGGCTCCCGCGTCTATACCGATTTCTTCTTGTGTTTCGCGCAAGGCTGTGGCCACCGCATTGCGGTCGCCCTTATCGGCTCGGCCACCGGGGAAGCTCACTTGCCCGGCATGGGTGGACAAATGATCGGCACGACGGGTGAGCAAAATTGTCGGACGATCTCCGCGATTGACAATAGGCACCAATACAGCGGCCTTTTTATGCTGCTTTGGCCGATCCTGAGGGGCATCCGGCCCATCATAAAGATCGAAATCGCTGCGCAGTGGTTTCCGCGGCGCACAGTCCAACCGATGTTTGATATGGGCGAAAACCACTCAATCCTCCACCAGATCACCAAGAGGAAAAAACGCGCCACAGCTCCACACGCCGACTTTTTCCGCACCGTCGATCATCATGGGCTGCGCAAGTTCCGCCAGTTCATAATAAACCGGACGGGCAATCAATGCTTCCAACCGATCGCGCACCAATAGATGCGGCAAAGGATCGCCGTGTTTATCCTGATCCAGCCAAATAGGGTGATCCTCGTCAGCCACCACCAGATCGCCCACATGGGTTTTAAAGGACAAGACCTGATCTTCGCCCTTCCCTTCCACCTCCATGGAGGTGGCGAGAAACGGCGCATCATCCACAATGATTTTCAATTTTTCCACGGGCGTGACAAGATAATAGCCATCATCATCATGGCGCAGCACACCGGAAAACAACCGTACCATTTCCGGGCGATTGATGGGGGTTCCCATATAATACCACGTGCCATCGCGGGCGATGCGCATATCAATGTCACCGCACAGCTCGGGATTCCACAGATGGACCGGCGGATATTTTTGTTTCGATAGCTGCGCAAACAGCGCATTCAAGCGCTTTCCGGCCGCCAAATCGGCCTTCGTCACAGCTTTTGAATATATTCCAACCATTGTTACGTCTTTCGTCTCGACCACCTACTTCTATATAGTGATGATAGCATGCACCACAAACACCGCAGCACCTTGGTGATAATAGGGTCTGCGCGGCACCATCTCTCAGACAAGAGGCCCGCCTATATGAGCGACCTGCAACACACTGCCCCCGATGCAATTTCCGATGCCTTAACCCATGAAGCCGATGCAGCCATAGAAACGGCGATGCATATCAAGGCCGAAATTGCCCGCCATATATTTGGTCAGGACCGGGTGATCGAAGAAACGCTGACCACATTGCTATCGGGCGGCCATGCGCTGATCGTCGGGGTGCCGGGCCTTGCCAAAACCTTGCTTGTGGAAACGCTGGGGACGGTTTTGGGATTATCGGAAAAGCGGGTGCAATTCACCCCGGATCTTTTGCCTGCCGATATTCTGGGCAGCGAAGTTCTGGAAGAAGATGCGCAAGGAAAGCGGGCTTTCCGGTTTTTACCCGGCCCCATTTTCAGCCAGCTTTTCATGGCCGATGAAATCAACCGCGCCAGCCCGCGCACCCAATCGGCATTGCTGCAATCCATGCAGGAACGGCAGGTTTCCATCGCCGGGGAACGTCACAATCTGCCTGAGCCTTTCCATGTTCTCGCCACCCAAAATCCCATCGAACAAGAAGGCACCTATCCCTTGCCGGAAGCGCAGTTGGACCGGTTCTTGATGCAGATCGATGTGGATTATCCCGACCGTTTATCAGAGCGCCAGATCTTGCTCCATACCACGGGCATAACCGCCACCAGCATTGCCAAGGTGATCGATGCCAACCAGTTGCTCATGCTGCAAAAACTGGTGCGCAAGCTGCCCGTAGGGGAAGCGGTGGTTGATGCCGTGCTTGATTTGGTACGCGGAGCACGCCCCGGCAATGATCACCCTGAAATCGTCTGGGGCCCCGGTCCGCGCGCTGCTCAAAGCCTGATGCTGGGCTGTCGCGCCCGCGCCTTGCTGGATGGCCGCCTCGTGCCTTCGGTAGACGATGTAAAAGCCCTTGCCATGCCGGTTTTACGCCACCGCATGGCTTTAAGCTTTTCCGCACGCGCCGATGGCCTGACCAATGATCAGGTGATCACCGATCTTGCGGGCAGGCTTTAAGCAATTGGCCATGAAACGCCCCATATCCAACGCACTTGGCCAAAAGGCTTCCCCCGCTCTGGTGCCAATGATGGACCTGTGGCAACGCGCCCAATCCTTGGCCGACCGCCTGCCCGCCCATCAGATACGCGCCGATAAAAGGCTGCATGCCGCCCAAAAAGGCGTGCATGGGCGGCGGCGGGCCGGTCCAGGCGACAGCTTCTGGCAATTCCGCCCTTATGAAAATGGCGAACAGGCCTCCAATATCGATTGGCGGCGCTCGGCCCGCTCCGATGCGCTTTATGTGCGGCAGCAGGAATGGGAAACGGCCCAGAATGTCTGGTTCTGGGTCGACAGCTCGGCCTCCATGCAGTTTCGTTCCCCCCTTGCCCAAGACAGCAAAGCGGATCGGGCGATCCTTTTGGCGCTGGCCACCGCCCGGCTTTTGACCGGCGCGGGCGAACGGGTCGGCCTTTATGGGCAACATGAAAAGGCCGCAGGCGGGCGCTTCGGGCTGGAACGCTTGTTGGAAGCCATCAGCCGCACCCGAATGACAGACTGCCCGCCCTTTCCCCAAAGCAAACCGCTGGACCGCCACGCCCATCTGATCCTGATCGGGGATTTTCTGGGGGAAGAAGACGACACCCGACAAAAATTGCGTCAGCTGGTCGGGCTTGGGGTGGCGGGCCATTTGATGCAGATTGTCGATCCTGTGGAGAGTGATTTTCCTTATCGCGGACGGGTGCGTTTTTCAGGCATGGAACACGAAGACAGCCTGCTTCTGGATCGGGCCGACGATCTGGCCGACAGCTATCGCAAGCGCATGAAGGCATGGTCTTCGATGCTGGGCGACATGACCCGGCGGGCGGGTTGGACCCATTCTGTGCACCGCAGCGACCACTCCCCCGCGCTGGCGCTTTTGACCCTCATCGCATTAACGGGACGGACAGGCTGATGATGTCATTGGGTGGATTGGGCAGTTTGGGATTTACCGCGCCTTTCGTATTGCTTGGTCTTTTGAGCCTGCCTGCTTTGTGGTTTTTGGTGCGGGCCTTGCCGCCACAACCCCGAAGCGAACAGTTCCCGCCCATGGTGCTTTTGGGCGATTTGATAAACAGCGAGCCTCCGCCTGCCCGCACCCCGCTTTGGCTTTTGATTTTGCGCTTTTTGCTGGGGGCTTTGTTGTTCTTGGCATTGTCCGGCCCGGTTCTGAACCCCATTGAAGAAACACCCGGCGATGGTCCGGTGCTTCTTGTGGTGGACAATGGCTGGGAAGCTGCCAGCCGCTGGGACGACCGCATTGCACTTTTAGACCGCTTGCTAAACACGATGGCGCGGGAGAACCGTCCGGTGGTTTTGCTGCCCACGGCCCCGCCGCCCAATGGTTGGCGCAGCGGAGAAGATGCAGCAAAACCCCAGCCACAGGCCGCCAGCGACATGCGGCGGTCCTTGATGGGCTTTGCGCCGGTTCCCTGGTCGCCCGATCTGCAACAGACCACAGAAATTGTGACACAACTGGATCATGATTTTGCGCGCATTTTCTGGATAAGTGATGGTCTGGCCCATCCCCGCAGCGATGATTTATGGTCGGCCCTGAACGCCATGGGCACGGTGACACTATATGCCGATGGTGCCGCCGATTATCCTGTGGCCTTGCTGCCTTTGGTGCAAACCGGGCTGGATTATAGCCTGACGGTGGTGCGCCCGCCCCGCCAAGCCCCTGCCCGTTTTGTCGTGCAGGCGCTGGGATCGGATGGCCGCCGATTGGGTGAAGCGGATGCTGTATTTGGCGAATGGGCCCAAACCGCACAGGCACGGATCGATCTGCCCCGCGATCTGCGCAATCAGGTCGCCCGCATTGACATCGCCAATGGGAAAAGTGCCGGTACCGTCGCCTTGTTGGATGCGCGATCCGGCCGGCCCCTGGTGGCCTTGTCTGCGGGGGAAGCCTCCAGCGCCATTCAACCACTGAAATCGCCCTTGTTCTATTTGCGCCGCGCTTTGGAGCCTTATGCAGAACTGACCGACGGTGCGCCGGCCACATTATTGGATCAATCGCCAAGCGCGATCATTCTGGCCGATGTGGGGCGCATGGCAGAACCTGCTCAACGGCGCTTGGGCGCATGGGTTGAAGAAGGGGGATTGTTGATCCGTTTTGCCGGACCGCGCATGGCGGCAGGCGGGGATGATTTGATCCCGGTGCGCCTGCGTTCGGGGGACCGGGCGGTGGGCGGCGCCCTTTCCTGGGAAGAGCCGCAACCCTTGGGGCCGTTCAATCCCGATGGCCCTTTTGCAGGATTGACGCCCCCCGAAACCGTGCGTGTAAGCCGCCAGCTTCTGGCCGTTCCCGATATCAATCTGGCCGACCGTACATGGGCGCGGCTTCTGGACGGCACACCCTTGGTGACCGCCAACCGCCGGGGCAATGGCTGGATCGTACTGTTTCACACCAGCGCCAATGCCGATTGGTCGTCTTTGGCTTTATCGGGCCTGTTTGTGGATATGCTCAAGCGTCTTTTGCCCCTGGCCCAGCATCGGGCAGGAGCGGACCAGCAACATAACGGCCCCGAATTTCTGGCCAATAGAACGGTGATGGATGGCTTTGGTCGCCTTGGCCCCGCCAATACCGATATTGCCCCCATCAGCAGATCGGCCTTTGACCGCACATCCGCCTCGGCGGCACATCCCCCGGGTTATTACGGCCTTGCGGCCAATCCGTTGGCTTTGTCTTTGATGTCGGCCAATGGCCCGATCACCGCCGAGTATCAGTTCCTTGAAAGTAGCCGCCCCGCCATGGACATTGCCACCGGCAGCCGCACAGACCGCGCCCTTGCCCCCTTATTATTTGCGCTGATGGTGGCCCTTGTGGCCCTTGATATGATCGCCAGCCTTTGGATGCGCGGTCTGTTCAACCGCCCGCTTACCGCCTTGCGCCGCGCTGTGACACCTGCCGTCATTCTGATATCGGGCGGGGCCTTGTTCTTGGCAGCACTCCCCGGTACCGGCCATGCGCAAAGCACCGAACGGCTTGAAACCGGCTTTGCACTGGAAGCCACAGCGGCCACCCGCATCGCCTATATCCGCACCGGCAATGCCCAGATCGACACCCGATCCCATGCCGCCCTTTATGGCCTGAAGCGCATCATGGAATTGCGCACCGCCGTAAAAATGGGCGATCCGGTGGGGCTTGATCCGGCCCATGACCCACTGGTGCTGTTCCCGCTGATTTACTGGCCTGTGCCACCGGATATCCAAAGCCCAAGCCCCGATGCCATCCGTGCCTTAAGCCGGTTTTTGCGGAGCGGCGGTATTGTGTTGATGGATACGGGGGTAAACGATAGCGCCAGCGACAGTCTGGGATTGGAGAATCCGGTTTCACGCCAAGCCTTGCAACGCCTTCTTGGCCAGCTTGATCTGCCCCCCCTTGCGCCGGTGGACGGCGAGCATGTTCTGGCCCGCAGCTTTTATCTGCTGGATGAATTTCCCGGCCGCATCACCGGACGCACCCTGTGGGTGACCGATGATTCTGTGGGAGAAGAAGCCCGTGTCAGCCCCATCTTGATCGGGGGCCATGATTGGGCATCCGCATGGGCCATCGATGAATTCGACCATTTTCTGGAACCGCGCCTGCCCGGCGGTGTGCGTCAGCGCGAATTGTCTTTTCGCTTTGGTGTCAATCTGGTGATGTATGCACTGACCGGCACCTACAAGGCCGATCAGCTTCATCTGCCCGCCTTGATCGAACGTTTGGGGGAATAGGGGATTATGATGGCGCTTTCCCTTGGGTTCGACCCGATTTTCCCGCCATGGATATTGATCGGTCTGGCGATTTTGTTTGCGGCGTTCAGCGCCCTTTTGTTGCTGCGTCGGGCGCGCGGCAGCCTGATCCGCACCCTGTTTTTCGCAGCCCTTATCCTTGCTCTTTCAAATCCCCATCTGGTGCAGGAAGACCGCACCGCGATGTCCGATATCACCGTGGCTATGGTGGATCGCAGCGCCAGCAATCGCATTGGCGATCGGGAAAGCGAAACCGATAAGGCCATTGATGCCCTGCGCGCCAATATTCAAGCAGCGGGCGGGGAATTGCGGGTGATCGAAAGCGACCGCAAGGCTGATCGCACCGAATTGTTCGGCCCCTTGGCGGCCGCTTTGGCGGATGTTCCGCCAGATCGCCTGTCCGCCGCCCTTTTGATCACCGATGGCCGCATCGACGACATATCCCGCGGGGAGGCCCTGACCGCCGCCGAGCGCCCCATCCACAGCCTGCTGACCGGCAACCGCACGGCCCCCGACCGCCGTATCGAGGTGATCCGTGCTCCGGAATTCGGGCTGGTGGACCGGCCTGTGACCATCGAATTGCGCATTGAAGAAGACAATATCCCCGAAAGCGGTCCGGTGGCCCTGACCATTCGCCGCTTCGACAAAGCACCGCAACAGCGCATGGTGATGCCCGGCGTTCCCTTCGAGATTACGCTAACTCCGGAACGGCGCGGCGAAATGCTGGTGGATGTTTCGGTGGAAACCGCCCCCGATGAAACGGTTCTGGTCAATAATCGCGCATTGTTTTCGGTGAACGCGGTGCGCGACCGGCTGCGGGTGCTGCTGGTTTCGGGCGAACCGCATCCCGGTGAACGGGTCTGGCGCGATACGCTGAAATCCGATCCGGCGGTGGACCTTATCCACTTTACCATTTTGCGCCTGCCCACCAGCCAGGACCCCACGCCGGTGAGCCAATTGTCCTTGATCCCCTTCCCCACCGAGCGTTTGTTTTCCGAACAGCTTGAAGATTTCGATCTGGTGATTTTCGACCGCTATTCCCTGCGCGGGGTGTTGGATGTGCGGTATTTCTCCAATCTTTTGTCCTATGTGGAAGGGGGCGGCGCGATCTTTGTCGCCAATGGACCGGAATATGCCGAGCCTTTGAGCATTTTCCGCACCCCCCTTGAACAGGTCTTGCCCGCCTCTCCGACCGGCACCATCAGCAGCACCGGCTTTGTACCCGCCCTTACCGAACTGGGCCGCCGCCATCCGGTTACACAAGGATTGGAACAACCGGGCGCCGCGCCATGGGGCCGGTGGTTCCGTATGGTGGACAACCGGGTGATTGACGGCCAAGTGCTGTTATCGGGCCCCGGCGAACAACCGCTCTTGGTTTTGAAACGCGCCGGAGAAGGCCGCATCGCCGAATTGATGTCGGACCATGTATGGCTGTGGGCGCGGGGTGTGGAAGGCGGTGGCCCTTATCAAGAGCTTTTGCGCCGGAGCGTTCATTGGTTGATGAAAGAACCGGATCTGGAAGAAAAAGCCCTGTCGGCCCGATCCGACGGCGAAGACATCGTAGTAGAACGGCGCAGCTTGTCCGGCGAACAGGCCATGGTCACCGTCACCGGCCCGGACGGGAGCGAACGCACCCTGATGTTAAGCCCCGGTGCCAACGGCATTGCCGAAGGGCGGCTTCTTGCAACAGAGGCAGGGTTATACCGCATAAGCGATGGCGAAGATGAAACGGTGGCGGGCATCGGGCCTGTGGGCGGCCATGAATTGTCGCGCATCATGCCAACAGATCAGATCGTGCGCGATGTGGCGCAAAAAACCGGCGGCGGCATCTTCTGGCTGGAAGATGGACTGCCCGATATTCGTCACCCGTCAAAACAGGCCACAGCGGCGGGCAATGGGTGGATGGGGCTGCCCCAGCGCCGCGCCAGCCGCATCGAGGATATCGCCCAGACAGCGCTTCTCCCCGCATGGGCATGGGCGGTTATACTGGCGGGTTTGCTGGCGCTCACATGGAGAAAAGAAAGCCGCTAAGTGGAAGACGGCACATGGGTGAGAACCGAAACAGGGCAGAGCGAAAACCGCTCCGGCAAGGTTTTCCACCCGCTTCCCGCCGGGTGAAACAGCAAACGCTCCGGCGGCACCGGACCGGGCATGAGGCACAGGCTTGGCATAACCGGTTGAAAGCCCACACGGCTATAATAGGCGGCATCCCCCACAAGAAACACCGGCCCAAGCGCCCTGTCTGTGGCCACGGCCAATCCCTTGCGCATCAGTGCCGTGCCGACGCCGGTGCCTTGCGCGGCGGACGACACAACCAAAGGCCCCAATAAAAGCCCGGCTGTTACTGTATCCTCGACATTTATATGCAAAGGCCAAAAGCGTACCGAGCCCAACAGGCCGTTATGCCCCCGCGCGATAAAGCCCAGACCCTCGACCGGCTGCACATCATCACGAAAGCGGTAAGCGGTGCGTTCAAACCGCGCGACACCGAATGCCTGATCCAGCAGGGCATCGATAGCCACGGCATCTGCCGCTTTCTCTTGTTCCAAAACGAAGCTCAATGGCTTTCTCCCTGCCAAGGGTCGCCTGATAGACGATCACGGATAAGGAGCGCAAGAGAGGGTTTCAAGATATAGGGTCTTACCAATCGACCTGGGCACGAAGTCCGAACATATTCAGCCCGAAATCATCCTCCACGGTCCCATCATTCTTGAGATGCAAATGGCTGGCGCTGTCGTAAATTTCCATATGGCTGATATTGGCCATGAAGCGGATATGATCCACCGGACGCCAGCTTAGACCCGCAAGAAACGTCAATTGCTGGCCACCAAAAATGCTTTCATCGCTGGCATTAAGATCAACCCAATCCGCACCAAAGGCAACGTCCAGCGCACCGAAACCGCCTTTCCCCAAGGGATTGTCGGGCTTGGTGCGCGACCATGTTCCCGCCGAGCGCTTATAGGCCCGCTGTTCGCCCGTCAGGAAATAACCCAGATGAAGGCTGGCCCCGTTGAACCGTGCCGTCGAGGACTGACCCGCTTCGTCACGCACCGATAACCCCAAAGTGGCCAGTTCGGTTTCGAAATAGAACGCCCCATATCCTCCGGCCAGTTCCAGACCGGTATAAAGGCTGGAGGTGCTGTCAAGACTGCCGGTATCCAGCAAACGGCTATCGGACGCATGAAACAGCGGACGATTGCGCAAGCGCCCTTGCTCCGCTCCGGAGTCGCGATATTCCACCGATGCCCCCATATGGGTGAAGGCATGTTTCGGGCCGAATGTGTAATGACCGCGCGAGCTGACGATCAGGCCATTGACCTCGTCATCCTCATCAAAGGCCCCATCGACGAAAATGCCGGATTTCCAGTGCCAGTTCTCGCCGCTCCAATCAGCAGTGACGCCCATTTCGCGGCGCAGATCAATGGCATCGGTAAAGCGGCTGCGCTCCATGAAAACCACATCCAGCGACGACACCTGCTCTTCCATAGAGGCCTGGGTTTTCTGATAGCCGACGATCAGTGCCAGATTGTCGATCCCCTTATAGGCCAGATAGGCATCCGCCACATTCGTTTCACCACCGGCGAAATCCACTTCAAACTTATAGCCCCAATCGCCCATTTCGCCCTGCGCACCGATCCGCACCCGGCGAATTTCCGCAACCGTCCCCAAGCCCCGGTCGGGCGTGAACCCATCTGCGCTTAATGTCCCGATCTTGTCGGGATCACCGATCTGCGCAAAATCCGATTGGATGCGCCCACGGATCTTGAAATTTTTAAAGCCGTCACCTGTGAAGCTGGGGGCACCGGCCGCTTTTACCACCAACGGTTTTTCTTCCGGCACAGAATGTGGATCATCCGTTGATGTTGCCGTCTCACGCTCGGCCAAAGGGGCCGGGGACAAGGGCGCTGCGGGCGAGCGCTCTGCTTTCAGCTTTTCGATCTCCGCCCGCAGAAAATCGATTTGCGCTTGCAGTTCTTCCACGCTTTGCGCTGCCGCTGATACGGCCCCGCCCATCAAAGCCAAGCCGCAAACACCGGCCAAGCGCACATGACGCCACTTCTTGTTTTCCATGCCCTTATCCTGTTCTCGCCCGTCAATAAAGCCCGTACAGTCTGCACATCACGTCACAATGGCCACAGGACTTTCGCATATTTCTTAAAGATCCGGCCATTGCATATCCATGATGCTTTCGTGACGCTTTTATTTCATGCCGTTGTCTTACATGTCAACGGCTTTGCGCGCTTGCATCAGGTCTATACCAAATCCCAACCGGATTATACCGGACGCGTGACGGTGCCGGTTTTGTGGGACAAGAAAAGCCAAACCATCGTCAATAACGAATCCGCCGAAATTATCCGCATTCTAAACAGCGCCTTCAATAACCTGCCGCAAACCCGGCATCCCCAGATCGACACCTATCCCGAAGATTTGCGTGCCGATATCGACCGCCTGAATGACCGCGTTTATCACGCCATCAATAACGGGGTGTATAAAGCCGGCTTTGCCACGACCCAAAGTGCTTATGAAGAGGCATATCTGGAGCTGTTCAAAGCACTGGACGAGATGGATGACCGGCTGGCAAACAATCGCTATCTTTTAGGGGATCGGCGAACGGAAGCGGATTGGCGGTTGTTTACCACCCTTGTGCGCTTCGATGCGGTTTATGTGGGGCATTTCAAATGCAACAAACAGCGCATCGCCGATTATCCACATCTTTCAGGCTATCTGAGGGATCTGTATCAGGTTCCCAGCGTGCGCGAGACTGTACATTTCGACCATATCAAAGCGCATTATTATGCCAGCCATGCCAGCATCAACCCCACCGCCATCATCCCCTTGGGGCCGGATATGGATCTTGATGCGCCCCATGGCCGCGATCACCTCCCCGCACGATGATAGCAAGGAAAATATCCTTCCGGTCTAAAGCCGTCCCGACTATCCTCGACCATCAAAGCTGTGTGGGGAAAAGGGAAACCGGATGGACAGCACAACAACAGACGCATCCCAAAACGCGCCCGATAATGAAAAAACCGGCCACACCCATTGCCTGAATTGTGGCACCTCTCTCAGCGGCCCCTATTGCTCTCGATGCGGGCAACATGATCGGGATCTACGCCGTCCTTTCTGGACCTTCACCATAGAGTTCGCCGACAATATCTTTTCGCTGGACAGTCGGCTGGCCCATACATTGATCCCGCTCTTTTCCCGCCCCGGTCGTATGAGCCGCCTATATGTAGAGGGCCACCGGGCCAATTATGTAGCACCTGTGCGCTTGATGCTCATCAGCGTATTGGTGTTCTTTCTCGCGGTGGAATTGGGCAATGTGGCATTGCTGCAACTGGTGCGGGCCGCCGATCCGGCACCCCTTACGGATCAGGAAGCCATAGCGCCATCCGGACCGGAGACAGAGCCTGCGACAGAGGCGGAGGCAGAAGCAGAGGCCGGCATCCCGGCGATGACCTTGGAGTTTTTTGAACCAATCCAGAAAAACGCCTCCCCCGCCCTTTCCTTTGATGACAGCATCGAGACGATCAAGCGCGAAATCGCTGAAAATAATGAAACGGACATAGACAGCGCCCCCCTTCTGGACTTCATCTCCCGTCTTCTGACCGGAATGGGCCAATTCGCAAAGAATCCGGAACTGATCAATGGGGTGTTCAACACATGGATGCCCCGCGCCATGCTGGTTCTGGTGCCTGTCTTCGCCCTTTTATTGCGCGCGATGTATTGGCGGAAAGACGCTTATTTTTTCAACCAGCTGGTTTTCTCACTGCATTTTCACGCCTTCTTGTTCCTCTTGCTCACCGGCCTTGTCATTCTTGGGTCCATGGGCATGGGAGCCGCCAGTGGCCGAATTTATTTTTTCGGCGTGCCGGCCTATCTGCTGCTATCCATGAAGCATTTTTATGGGCAGGGCTGGTGGCGGACTATCTTCAAATTCCTGACCCTAAGCGCGCTTTATAATATCGTGCTGATCGCTGTTTTATTAGCAATTTTGCTGATCGGATTGACACAAAGCTGAAAAAAAGCCGGCAGGCTGTTCAAGAAGACTCTGGCTCAAAGGTCAGGGACAAGGAATTAACGCAATAGCGCTGCCCTGTGGGGGCGGGGCCATCGGGAAACAAATGCCCCAAATGGCTGTCGCAAGCACCACAGCGCAGCTCTACCCGCACCATACCCAAACTTTCATCGCGGATTTCGGTGATCGGGGCATCCTTGACGCGATCAAAAAACGAAGGCCATCCAGATCCACTGTCATATTTGGCAGCAGAGGAAAACAACGCCGCGCCGCAGCCTGCACAGTGAAACTTTCCGGCACGTTTTTCGGCCAAAAGAGCGCCGGTAAAGGGCGGCTCGGTGCCGCCCTTTCGGCAAATATAATAGCGCTCCTCGCCCAGTTTCTCACGCCATTCCTGATCGGAGCGAGGAGCGCTCATCTTAGTTCACCTTACAGTGCATGCAGATGGCATAAGCCCCTTTGGGATCTTTCAGCCACTGCAGCTCTTCCATCGCCGTCATAAAGCGGCCCTGTATATCGGCAACCACCGGAACCGTCTGCCCCATGCTGTCGGGAACCATTCCGCGAACCTGCGCCTGTTCGAGAACACTCACTATGAAGTTTTCAAAGGGATCCAATTGTTCTTGAACATGACGCACGCCATAATCGCCCTCTTCCAGCCCGGCTTTTTGCGCCGCAGCCTTCACCGCATCATCCAATCCGCCCAAATGGTCCACAAGCCCCAATTCCAGCGCGGTTTCCCCCGACCACACACGGCCTTGGGCAATGGCGTCCACAGCCTCCACGCTCATGGAGCGGCCCTCCGCCACGATGGACAGGAATTTCCCATAACCATGTTCGATCGAGCTTTGCACCAGATCCGCCACCATTGGCGACAAGGGCCGGGTAAGATCAAACGCACCGGCAAGCTGGGTGGTTCCCACGCCATCGGTGTGCACACCCAACATATCCAGAGATTGATCGAATGTTGTAATCATCCCGAAAATTCCGATGGACCCGGTAATGGTTTCCGGCATCGCCCAGATTTCATCGGCATTGGCTGAAATCCAGTAGCCGCCCGATGCCGCCACGGTTCCATAAGAGGCGATCACCGGCTTGCCGGCCTTTTGCACATCCAACACCGCCTGACGAATGACCTCGGAGGCGAACACACTGCCCCCGGGGCTATCGATACGCAGCACAAGGGCTTTCACCTTATCATTGGTGCGGGCCGCCTTAATCAGCTTGACCGCGGTATCGGCACCGATCTGCCCCACCGGAGCCTTACCCGGCACGATGGCCCCGCGCAGGCTCACCACAGCCACCAAGCGATCGTCCTTGTCGTCTTTATCATGCGATCTGAGCTGCTTTAAATAATCGGTCAGGCCAATGCCTTTAAAGCCTTCGCCCATATCGGCCTTGCCCACAAGGTCCACCAAGGCGGCGGTCATTTCACTGCGGGTTTTCAAAGCATCCACCCAGCCCAAGTCCAGAGCCATTTTGGATACATCCCCGTCGGCGGCACGCAAATTGTCCACCATTCCGTCGATCGCAGCCGACAAGGCCCCCTCGTCAAAACCGCGCAACCGTGTCACATCCGCAAGATAATTCCCCCAAAGGCTGTCCAGAAAGCCTTTGGTAGCTTCCTTTGCGGCATCGGACATATCATTGCGAATAAAAGGCTCCACCGCAGATTTATAAGTGCCGACACGGAAGACATGCACATCGGCCTTCAGCTTGTCCAAGGCATCTGAAAAATAAGGGCCATAAGCGCCATAGCCCATTATGCCTACGTCCCCCGCCGGATTGAGCCAGATTTCATCGGCATAAGCCGCCAGATAATATTGCGGCTGGCCGAAAGAATCGCCCATAGCGATGATCTTCTTGCCACTTTCCCGAAAGGCTTCCAGAGCGCCTCCAAGTTCGTGCAGAACCGCAGGCCCCGCCCCGGTGAATTTATCCAGATCCATCACCATAAGAGCGATTTTGTCATCGTCCTGCGCCGCTTTAACCGCCTTCATGGTATCACGCAGCTTCACCTCGACGGGTTTGGCACCGCGGAGCACATCATTGATGGTCGGTATTTTCTTCTGATCGACAATCTGCCCGACTGGATTGAACACAAAGGCACCGCCCTGCGGCACTTCAACCCGCTGCCCATCCCCGGACATGCCGGAAATCCCCGCAATCATCACAAAAACAAGAATGAAAAAAATAAAAGCCGCCACCGTCGTAAAGGCGCGAATAGCTCCCCAGATAAAACTGAAAATAGCTTTCATAATGTCTGTCCGTTCCTCATATTGCACCAGATGGTGGCGAAATTTATCTGCAAGGCGCCTTATAAACCGCAGTGATTATTTTTTCACCTGCTGTGTTTCAATAGCTTCAGTGCCAACGACATCAAGCATATCATCAAGGCGCGCAAATTTTAAACGCGGGTTCTCACCTTCGGCGGCCTGCCGTTCGGCGGCATCAATTTTCTGCCAATCGCGGAAGGTGACTGCCCGGATCTGGCGTTTGGCGATCAGGGCATCCAGGCCTTTGCGCCCTGGCTTATCCATGGGTTTCACATCGTTTAGAATACGTTTTGCAATCTCGGCCCCATCGGGCTTGTTGGTACCAATGGTGCCTGTTGGCCCGCGCCGCGCCCATCCCACGGCATAAAGCCGGTCACTGATAAAGCCGTCATTGTTGACAAAACGGCCAAGGCGCTCGTCGAACGGGACACCTTCGATGGCGCTGCTGCGATAGCCGATGCAGCTGATCAGCAATCCGCATGGCACAGTAAACATCTCGCCGGTGCCGATACACGCACCATTTTCAACACGGGTGCGCTCCATCAAAACACCGTCCACCCGATCATCGCCAAGAATTTCCACTGGCCGGGCATAAAAGCCGAAATGCACCTGAACCGGCTTTTCCTGCGCCGAATGGTCGCCAAATCCTCGTAAGGCGGCCAACACTTTGCGCTGTTTGGGCTCCAGATCCACATCACCGTCCATGGGGGGCAGATCCGCCTTATCAACCAAAGGAACAGCGCGTTCCAGGCGTCCCATTTCCCCCAGTTCCTTAGGCGTAAAGCTGGCGTCCATCGGGCCACGCCGCCCGAAAATCCAGATGGTGCGCAAGGGCATCCGGGAAATGGCATCTTTGGCCTTCGGGGAAATATCCGATCCTTCCATCTCGGCTTCGGTTTTTGCCAGCACCCGCGCCACATCGATGGCCACATTGCCGTTGCCGATGATCACAACATCAGAGGTATTCAATTCCGGCGTCAGCGCCACATAATCGGGATGGGTATTGTACCAGCCCACAATATCTGCCGAACCGCGCACGCCGGCAAGATCCTCACCGGGAATCCCCAGCTTTCTATCTTGCAAGGCCCCCGTAGCCAGCACCACCGCATCATAAAGATCCAGCAATTCCGCCACACTGACATCACGGCCAATGGACAAATTGCCCACAAAGCGCACATCATCGCGGCTGGCGGTTTGGTCATAGCGCTTTGTGACATTTTTGATGGACTGATGGTCGGGCGCAACACCGGTCCGGATCAGCCCGAACGGCGTGGGCAGCCGATCGATCACATCAACTAAAACCGCATGCCCGCTTTCCGCCAAGGCCTCTGCCGTATAATATCCGGCAGGCCCGGAACCAATGATCGCCACCTGCAACAAATCTGTGCTCACATCCCCTCCGCAATAGCAGCCCCCTGCCAATATCTACGGACAAGACTGCCACGACCATAGCGCCAAGGCGAGACTTTATCGCATCCCTGTGACGCAGTTCCTAACGCCCTTCATCCGCACCGCGTTCCAGATGCAGCTTTTTCCCATCGGAGAACTGGTAGAAGGCATGCAGCAATTGAATACTGGTGTCCGTTTCCAAAAGATGATCGCCCCGACGGCTATAGGCGGTGATATTGCCCACATCCCGGTCACGGTCTTTGCCGAAAGAATCCGGCGCAGCCTGACGGCCCGGCTCCCACAAAATCAGCAAGTCATCGCTTTCCAGCCGCCCTGCCTTACGCAACAATTCCAAGGGCCATGCCTCGCGGTCTACCACCACCACACGATCCCATGCCTTCAGGCTTCCCGCATCTTGTTCCATGCTTGGGATATAGACCGTTTGGCGCACTTGCTGCGGCTGGCTGCTCAGCGCAGAATCCGCCACCACCATCAGGCCCGGTTTGCCCGGAACCCGTTTCAGGAAGGCCGCAAAAGATTCCATCTTCGACGGGATCACATCCAGCGCACCATCCGCCTTCGGCCCGGACAATCCAAGACCGTTGATCTGTTGCCACCATGTTCGCGTGGCCTCGTCATAAAGGATGATATTTTCTTCATAAGAAGCCCCGACCAGACGCAGCGGCGTGGCATCGCCGTCCACATCCCGCTTAAACACCATGGCCGAAGAGCACACTTGGCAATAAGTGACGGCAATGGGCACGCCCCCCAGGCTATCATTGATAATCCGGTGGGCTGCCACGATACGCATGGGATAGCCCCGCACCGCGCCATTGATTTCAACGGTGATCAGCGGCTCCAGATTGCCGGTTTTATGATCGGCCAAGGCCGGAAGCAGTGATGGCCTGTCATAAGATGGCGGCACATCTTCGGGGAGATCAAGACGGAAGCCGCTGGACCCTACGATGCCCACCGTCAGATCCCGATCCGACCATTGCGCCTTGAAATCTTCCGACAACACCGTTTGCGCCGATGCCTGAGAGATCCCTCCTCCAAAGTTCAAAGGCCCGCCCACCAGCGACAGCGCGAGAAACGATCCGAGAAGAATTGATTTCAACATAAAATACCCTTTTGCCCCCCAATGGGGCCTCATCATCCAAAAGTCATCCCCGATGATCTTCATATGGTGGCCCACCCAAAGCCCGGAAAGCCCTTCCCCGTCACGAATGACCATGGCCCTTTCACAAAGCCGTCACACTTAAGATACATGGATAAAACAGATTATGAGAGAAAACACGTCCCTTGTAATCGGAATGGATCCGGTATTTTTTCTTTGATGCCGAATTTAATTGAGAAAAAGAGTTTCAAACATAGTGCCTTAACCAGCGACACTCCTTTTCTAAAACGGTCGTTTTTGGAAGGGTTATGTAGACGGCTGACTATAGCCAGAAAAAGCCCAACAGATAATTTAGCAAGATCGGTCAAGCACGTCTTACCGTGCCCCCGTAACGCTAAAGGGGCCACGAAGGAGACAATGATGAAGACGGCCTTTGAGCGATACCATGCCCGAATGCAGCGTGTACTGGACCACATCGAGCAGCATCTCGATGGTGATCTCGATTTGGATGCCTTGAGCCGTGTTGCCGCATTCTCAAAGTTCCACTTTCATCGGCAGTTCTCTGCTCTGTTTGGGATATCCACGCATCGGTATGTTCAACTCGCTCGTATGAAACGGGCATCATACCGACTTGCTTTTAGGGGAACGGATACAGTTACCGACATCGCATTGGATGCCGTTTACGAAACCCCAGAAACATTCTCCCGTGCTTTTAGGGAGCGATTTGGGCAATCACCATCTGAGTTCCGTCAGATGCCCGAATGGGAATCGTGGCTTGCGATCTTCGACCCACTCACAAAAGCAAGGAACAAATATATGATTAATTTCAGCAAGAACGATGTGAACATCGTAGAATTTCCCGAAACCGCCATCGCCGTGATGGAACATCGTGGCGACCCCGGTAAAATTGGCGATACGATTCAGCGGTTCATTGCATGGCGAAAGACCGTTGGGTTACCGCCTCGTGTCAGCAATACGTTCAATGTTTTTCACACCGATCCTCTCACAACACCTCCAGCGGAGTTTCACATAGACTTATGTGCTTCGACAGATCGAAAGGTTGCAGAAAACGACGCAGGTGTCAGAGCCGGAACAATCCCTGCCGGACGGTGTGCAGTCCTGCGCATGACCGGGTCAAGCGATGACCTTGAGAAGGCAGCTACGTTTCTTTATCGTGACTGGTTGCCCGATAGCGGGGAAGATTTGCGAGACTTCTCATTCTATTGCCAGCGCATAAGTTTCTTTCCGGATGTTCCCGAAAACGCGGCTGTTACTGATCTCTTTGTGCCGCTGAAATAACGACGAACGCCCCCGCTACTGGTGGGGACGTCTCTGGCTTCTGCCTATGTTCCAAAAACGCTCGTTTGTGGGGGCTTTGCCATCTAAAGTGCGGAAATTTCAAAAAACCCGCTCGCCCTGCCTTGACATCTTTTCCCGCCATCGTAATTAGAGGTGCAGCTGTTAGCACTCATGTGCTTTGAGTGCTAACAGGGGGCCGTAAGGCACCACATATCAATTTTCAGGGGCATCAAGCACCTATAGAGCCACAAGGAGGAAACTTCATGGCATTCCGTCCATTGCATGACCGTGTTCTGGTCCGTCGCGTTGAAAGCGAAGAAAAAACCAGAGGCGGCATTATCATTCCCGATTCTGCCAAAGAAAAGCCTCAGGAAGGCGAAGTTGTTGCCGCCGGAGCCGGTGCCAAGAACGAAAAAGGCGAAGTGGCACCGCTTGACGTGAAAGCTGGCGACCGCGTTCTGTTTGGCAAATGGTCTGGCACAGAAGTCAAGATCGACGGCGAAGACCTGCTGATCATGAAAGAATCGGACATTTTGGGCATCATCGGCTAAAGCCGCCCCACCCTTTTGTTCCATAAGCTATCATTGAAACAAGGAGTCAGTCCATGGCTGCCAAGGAAGTTAAATTCCACGCTGATGCCCGCGCCCGTATTCTGCGTGGCGTCGATACGCTTGCCAATGCTGTTAAAGTGACACTGGGCCCCAAAGGCCGCAATGTTGTGATCGACAAATCATTCGGTGCCCCGCGCATCACCAAAGATGGTGTGAGCGTTGCCAAAGAAATCGAACTGAAAGACAAGTTCGAAAATATGGGCGCGCAGATGGTCAAAGAAGTGGCCTCCCGCACCAACGATATGGCAGGCGACGGCACCACCACCGCCACCGTTCTTGCCCAGTCCATCGTTCAGGAAGGCGCCAAAGCTGTTGCCGCCGGCATGAACCCGATGGATCTGAAGCGCGGCATCGAACTTGCTGTCACCAAAGTCGTGGAAGACATCAAGTCCCGCTCCAAAGACATTGCCTCGTCCAGCGAAATCGAGCAGGTCGGCACCATTTCCGCCAATGGCGAAGCCGCTGTCGGGCACATGATCGCCGAAGCAATGGACAAGGTTGGCAAAGAAGGTGTGATCACCGTCGAAGAAGCCAAAGGCCTTGAAAGCGAATTGGATGTCGTTGAAGGCATGCAGTTCGACCGTGGCTATCTCTCGCCTTATTTCATCACCAACTCCGAAAAGATGGTGACCGAGCTGGAAAACCCCTACATCCTGCTCTTTGAAAAGAAGCTCTCGAACCTGCAAGCCATGCTGCCGATTCTGGAAGCCGTTGTGCAATCCAGCCGTCCGCTTTTGATCATTGCCGAAGATGTGGAAGGCGAAGCCCTTGCCACTTTGGTGGTCAACAAGCTGCGCGGCGGCCTCAAGGTTGCTGCTGTAAAAGCCCCTGGCTTCGGCGATCGCCGCAAAGCCATGTTGGAAGACATCGCCATCCTGTCCAAGGGTCAGGTGATCTCGGAAGATCTTGGCATCAAGCTTGAAAATGTCACGCTCGACATGCTGGGTACAGCCAAGTCGGTTACCATTACCAAAGACGACACCACCATCGTTGGTGGCGCCGGCGATGGCGACGACATCCGGGCCCGTTGCGAACAGATCCGCGCCCAGGTGGAGTCCACGAATTCCGACTATGACAAAGAAAAGCTGCAAGAACGCCTTGCCAAGCTGTCTGGCGGCGTGGCCGTGATCAAAGTCGGCGGCGTGACCGAATCGGAAGTGAAAGAACGCAAAGACCGCGTTGATGATGCCCTGCATGCAACCCGTGCAGCTGTGGAAGAAGGCATTGTTGCCGGTGGCGGTACGGCTCTTCTTTATGCCACCCGCGTTCTGGCCGATCTCAAAGGCGAAAACGACGATCAGACACGCGGCATTGCCCTTGTCCGTCGCGCTTTGGAAGCTCCGGTTCGCCAGATTGCTGCCAATGCCGGTTTCGATGGTGCCGTGATTGCCGGCAAACTTCTCGAGCAAAAAGACACCAATTTCGGTTTCGATGCCCAGAAGGAAGAATATGGCAATCTGGTTGAGCGCGGCATTATCGACCCCACCAAGGTCGTGCGCCATGCTTTGCAAGACGCTGCATCCATCGCCGGTCTGCTGATCACCACCGAAGCCTTGATCGCCGATGCGCCTGAAGACAAATCGGACGCTGCCGGTGCTGCCGGTGGCATGCCCGATATGGGCGGCATGGGTGGTATGGGCGGTATGGGTGGTATGGGCTTCTAAGCCTTTCCCCTCATGCTTGCTGTATCTTCGGATACACCTACAGTCGAAGAAGCCGTGGCGCACCTTGCGTCACGGCTTTTTTTTATGTCGGAATGGCGTTATGCTGGCGCCCTGTTTTGCTTTCGTCCTCCCACTCGGAGACTGTGATGCGCTCTATTTTTGTGTTACTTGTCCTTTTGTTCACGTTTTTCTTTCGCACCGCCCATGCGGGCGACCATGCGGATAGCCAAAACATATCAGGGCTGTTGCGCTTTGAAGCCAGTGACAGCGTTGCAGCCACCATGGACCGTTTGGAAGCCGCCATTACCCAACGCGGCTTCAAGGTTTTTGCGCGCATCGATCACCAAGCGGGTGCCCGCTCTATCGACATGGACTTGCGCCCCACCCAATTGCTGATTTTCGGCAATCCCGAAGGCGGCACACCCTTGATGCAAAACGCCCAGACAATGGGAATCGATCTGCCCTTAAAGGCCTTGGTTTATGAAGCAGAAAATGGCCAGGTCTTTGTGGCGTTCAACGATCCGCACTTTCTCGTTCATCGCCACAGCCTGAAAAATGGCGAGGCGATCACAAAGAAAATGACCGGCCTGATAACGGCCTTGGCAAAAGCGGCAACCGCCTCGGATTAAGACAAGAGCTGTTGCTCTTTATCCATCCCCATGCATCCTGTGCAAATTAACCGTTACCCCCGGGCTTGACCTGAAGGTCCGGTTCGGTCGATCCACAATGTGCCATAAGCGAAGAACGGGATTCCCGGATCAAGTCCGGGAATAACCATATAGAACCGCAGACACTCCGGCTCATTCAAATTCCAGAATCACCTGATCCACGGCAAGGCTATCACCAACCCCTGCCTTGATCGCCGACACGGTGCCATCGCGCTCGGCACGCAGGATATTTTCCATCTTCATGGCTTCCACCACCGCCAAAGCCTGCCCGGCTTTCACCTCGTCGCCTTCGGTCACATTGATGGCCACCACAAGGCCCGGCATGGGGCAGAGCAGGAATTTCGAGGTATCAGCCTCTACCTTTTCCGGCATATGGGTCATCAACCGGTCCACATGCGGAGGAAGCACGGTGACGGTTTTGGACACGCCGCTGGTAGACAATTGATAGCCCATATTCAGCCGGTCCAGCTCCAACGTGACCGGCCGTCCGTCGATCGTGCCGGAAAACACCGTCTTGCCCGGTGTCCAATCGCTGGCCAGTTCAAAACTTTTGCCGCCCATCACCAATGTGGCCCCGCCCTGTGACGGATAAATGCGGGCACTGACATGGCTATCGTCCAGATGGATGATCCATTCGCGGCTTTGCACCGCCGCCACAGACGCAATGCGCCCCGGCATCTGGGAATCGCGCGATGTTTCTACCGCATGAATGAAACAGGCCGCAGCGCGCATGGCCAGTTCGATCTCCGGCGTCATCACCCCGCCTTCAAAGCCATCGGGATATTCTTCTGCAATGAAATTGGTGCTCAACCGCCCTTCGGCAAAACGCGGATGGGCCATCACCGCGCCCAGGAACGGTATATTATGGGCGATGCCGCGAATATAGAACTGGTCGAGGCTGGTGCGCATTTCCGCCAAAGCGGCCTCACGGGTTTCGCCCCATGTGGCCAGTTTGGCGATCATCGGATCATAATACATGGAGATTTCCGCGCCTTCGAATACGCCGGTATCATTCCGCACAGAACCGGTTTCCGCAGGGGGGCGATAGCGGGTCAGACGACCAATGGAAGGCAGGAAATTGCGATAAGGATCTTCGGCATATATGCGGCTTTCAATGGCCCATCCCGTCAACCGGATATCCTCTTGCGTCATGCCCAAGGGCTGACCGGCCGCCACTTTGATCATCTGCTCGACCAGATCCAGCCCGGTGATCATTTCCGTAACAGGATGCTCCACCTGAAGGCGGGTGTTCATTTCCAGAAAATAGAAATTACGGTCTTTATCAACGATAAATTCCACGGTCCCGGCCGAGCGATAATCCACCGCTTTGGAAAGCGCCACCGCCTGTTCGCCCATGGCTTTGCGGGTGGCCTCGTCAATGAAAGGCGACGGGGCTTCCTCGATCACCTTTTGATGGCGACGCTGGATCGAACATTCCCGCTCCCCCAGATACAAAACGGTGCCTTGGCTATCGCCCAGAATCTGGATCTCGATATGGCGCGGCTCGACAATATATTTCTCGATGAAAATACGCTCATCGCCAAAGCTGGACCGCGCTTCCGACCGTGCCGAGAGAAAGCCTTCCCGACATTCCTCTTCATCCCACGCAATGCGCATGCCCTTGCCGCCACCGCCCGCCGATGCCTTGATCATCACCGGATAGCCGATATCCGCAGCAATTTTCACCGCTTCGTCATCATCGGCAATTTCACCGATATAGCCGGGAACGGTGGACACACCGGCTTTCTGAGCCAGCCGCTTCGATTCGATCTTATCGCCCATGGCAGAAATGGCATGGATCGTGGGGCCGATGAAGACAAGACCCGCCGCTTCTACCGCCTCTACGAATTTCGCATTTTCCGATAAAAACCCGAAGCCGGGATGAATGGCCTGCGCGCCCGTATCTTTCGCCGCCTTGATGATCTTATCGGCCAGCAAATAGCTTTGCGCGGCAGGGGCTTCCCCGATATGCACATGCTCGTCAGCCATTTCCACATGCAGGGCATCCGCATCGGCATCGGAATAAACGGCGACAGTTCTGATTCCCATGCGTTTGGCAGTTTTGATGATGCGGCAGGCGATCTCGCCCCGATTTGCAATGAGAATCTTTTCAAACATAATGGGTCTCTTCCTGATCCCGATCATAAGCGATAAAAACGAGCTTTCCTGTCTAGGCCGATCATCGCTTCGAGGCAACCAATCCCTTGCTGCATAAGACGGAACTTATGATTTCATAAAGGCGGTTTCTAAAAAGACGGGCCATCTTTCCGCCCGATCATGGCCGTGCAGGCTGTGGTTTTCTTCCTCGCCCCATATGCGGCAAAATGCCGACAAAGATCGGTCTTGATTTTCAAAGAAAGCCCGCTTATTGTCCGCCGCTCAATTCGGGATAGGGATATCTGCGTCTTTCGGCGCCCCCTTTCTTGAACGGATCAGAATTTGGCTCGCGCCGAACAGCGGTGCGGCATCGGGTAGATGAGGACGAGATGGCTGTACCTAAAAGAAAAGTGTCGCCGATGCGCCGTGGCAATCGCCGCGCTCACGACAAGCTGGAGCGGGTCAATTATCAAGAAGATCCGCATACCGGCGAATATGTTCTGCGCCACCATGTGGATCTGAAGACCGGCATGTATCGTGGTCGTCAGGTGATTGCGCCCAAGGGCGATTGATCCCGGAACACGACCAATGAATAAGACCGGCTTGAAGCATGCTTCAGGCCGGTTTTCTTTATGAGATCTTCCGTCTTCTGCGGGCGGGCTGGCCCCACCCGCAGATAGAAACGCCTTATTGGGCTGCTTGGCTTTTCGGAGCTGTCCATTCAAGCGGTTTGAACTGCTCGTCCAGTTTCGGCTCCATCATATGATTGCTGTAATTAGACAGGGTTTTGAGCGTAATGCCCAACACCACTTCCAGTACAGTCTGCTTGGAATAACCGGCATCGAAAAATGCCTTCAGGTCGCTTTCATCCGCATAGCCGCGCTTTTCCACAACAGCTTGGGTAAAGCTGCGCAGGGCCTGAAGCTTCGCATCGGGAAGTTCGGTGCCATCGCGCAATGCTTTTAAGACAGCATCATCCATCTGCGCCATTTTGGCAGCGCCGGAATGGGCCGCCATGCAATAGCTGCACCCGTTTTCAAAGCTGACGGTCAGCAAAACCACCTGGCGTTCCACAGGGCTAAGGCTGGTCTTGTCGTAAATGCCGGAAAGGGTTGCATAGCCTTCAAGAGCCGCCGGTGCATCAGCCAGACCACGGAGAATATTTGGAACAAATCCGTATTTTGCTTCCGCCTTTTCCAGAATCCCCTTGGATCCTTCAGGCGCGTTTGCTGTATCGTGAAATGTGAACTCAGACATGAATATGCCCTCCTTATGTAAGGACTTTTTCCTAAAACCGACCACATGGACAGTCCCCGTTCATCTGGTGTCGGGCCAGCGAATAAACACCCCTTCACGAAAAATTAATCCCGATGGTCAAAGCACTTTAAGTGGGGCATGGCTGCACCCTAAATTTCCATGATAAGATTGCCCATGACACATCGTTCAAAATCTGCGACCCCCCGTTGGAAACTGGAAAACGGTACCCCGGTAACCGCGCATGATCTTGCGACAGAAATCAAAGGCGTTCCCCGCACCAAATTCTGGCGATTAAGCCATCTGGCGATTCTTTGGCCCATGGAAGCAGACCCCGACAGCCTGGAAAAGGAAGACGGGTTCGCAGACGGATTCGTTCTGGAACTGGTGCCAACACAAACGGGGGTGGATTGGCTTTTGCAGCCGGTGGATGCGGACGCGCAGCACAGAATCACCGGTAGTGAAACCGATGGTCCCTCTGCGGTCGCCGCAGCCTTCCAACATCTTGATGATATGGCTGAAAAACGCCGAAAGGAGCGGGAAAGGATGCCCGATGCATCCTCCCCCGATTCGCTTATTTGAATTCGATCTTTTCGATCTCGAAATATTTCTCGCCAGACGGGGTGATCACTTCCACCTCGTCCCCCAAAGACCGGCCGATCATCGACCGCCCGATGGGCGAGGTAAAGGAAATCCGCCCTTTTTTCACATCGGCCTCTTCCACACCGACGATCTGGTAGGTGGTGGATTTGTCATCCTCGTCCAGCAAGGTCACCGTGGCTCCGAACATCACCTTATCCCCCTTCAGGGTGGTGGGGTCGATCACCTCGGCACGGCTGAGACTGTCTTCCAGTTCCATCACCCGCGCTTCGATCATGCCCTGCTTTTCTTTCGCCGCATGATATTCGGCATTTTCAGAAAGATCGCCATGGGCCCGCGCCTCTTCAATCGCTCTGACGACGGCTGGCCGTTCGACGGTCTTCAATTGTTGCAGCTCTGCCTTGAGGCTGTTGAAACCGGAGGCCAGCATAGGGACTTTTTCGGTCATCTTTCGTGCTCTTATTGCAAATTATTTAAATCAAACGCCGGTCGCACGCAGGAGCAACAAGCTCCGAAACAAGCGGCCGGCGAACGGCGAGCTCCATTCTGGACAATGGCCAGAATCAGCCCGAACGCATAGCGTAGGATTGCAGAGGCGCAACTTCAAGGGTTCCGCGCTTTCCAGTGCCAAGTGCTTTCACAGCAGCGCGGGCGCCGGCCATGGTCGTGTAATAGGGAGTGCCCATAATCAAGGCACTGCGCCGGATTTCATAAGAATCGGCGATGGACTGGCCGCTTGACGTGGTGTTGAACATCAAATCGATTTCGCCGTCCTTTAGCAGATCAACAATATGGGGACGGCCCTCGGCCACTTTATTGACGATTCGCACCTCGATCCCGTGCTCCGCCAAAAAGCCTGCGGTGCCGCGTGTGGCAATCAGATCAAACCCCAAAGACAGCAATTCACGCGCCACGGGCACGATGGCGTCTTTATCCGTATCCCGCACCGAAATGAAGACCAGCCCTTGTTCAGGCAAAATCGTTCCCGCCGCGATCTGGCTTTTCAAAAAGGCCCGGTCAAAGCTCACATCAAGGCCCATCACTTCACCAGTGGAGCGCATTTCCGGCCCCAAAATCACATCGACACCGGGGAAACGCGCAAACGGGAACACTGCTTCTTTCACGGCCACATGGCGGCGCGGGAAAGGTGTCAGATCGAAATCCGAAAGCTTTTCTCCGGCCATCAGGCGGGCCGCGATCTTGGCGATGGGAATGCCGGTGGCCTTGGCAACAAAGGGCACGGTGCGGCTGGCACGGGGGTTCACCTCGATCAGGAAAATATCCGTCCCACGCACCGCAAACTGCACATTCATCAAGCCCTTCACGCCCAGTTCCAACGCCAAAGCGCGAGTCTGGCGGCCGATTTCTGCGATGATGTCGTCGTTCAGGGAATAAGGCGGCAAAGAGCAGGCGCTATCGCCGGAATGGATCCCCGCTTCTTCGATATGCTCCATCACTCCGGCCACATAAACGTCGGTACCATCAGACAGCGCATCCACATCCACCTCGATGGCATCACGCAAATAGCCATCCACCAAAACCGGACTATCGCCGGACACACGCACGGCTTCGCGGATATAGCGGTCAAGATGCGCATGGTCATAGACGATTTCCATGGCCCGCCCTCCCAAAACATAAGAGGGGCGCAACAGCACCGGAAAGCCGATTCGTTCAGCGATGCACACCGCTTCTTCCCGCGTGCGGGCAAGGCCGTTGGGGGGCTGCTTCAGCCCCAGATCATTCAGCATCTCAGCAAAGCGGTCGCGGTCTTCAGCCCGGTCGATGGCATCGGTGCCGGTGCCCAGAATGGGAACGCCCGCCTGTTCCAGCCCCTTGGCCAGTTTCAAGGGTGTCTGGCCGCCAAACTGGACGATCACGCCAAGAAAGTCGCCCTTTGCCTGCTCTGTCCGGACGATATCCAGCACCGTTTCCAGTGTCAGCGGCTCGAAATATAGCCGATCCGAGGTGTCATAATCGGTGGATACCGTTTCCGGATTGCAGTTCACCATGATGGTTTCATAGCCTGCATCCGACAGCGCGAAACAGGCATGGCAGCAGCAATAATCAAATTCGATGCCCTGCCCGATGCGATTGGGCCCGCCGCCCAGAATCATCACCTTGCGCCGGTCGCTGACATCCGCTTCATCTTCTGCGGGCAAGGGTTCGCCGGTCAGGATATTGGAGATGCCGTCTTCATAAGCGGAATAAAGATAAGGCGTTTGGGCGTCAAACTCGCCCGCGCAGGTATCAATGCGCTTGAACACCGGGCGCACCCCCATGCGATCACGCAAAGCCGCCACATCCTTGGGAGTGGTCGACGCCAGATGCGCCAAACGCTCATCGGAAAAGCCCAGTTTCTTGAGATCCAGCAATCCGGCGCTTTCGGTCGGAAGGCCCTTGGCAAGAATATCCGCTTCGGCATCGGTGATGCGCTTGATCTGCCCCAATATCCACGGATCATATTTGGTGATGGCGGCAACCTGATCCACGGTCATCCCAAGGCGAAAAGCCTGTGCGATGCGCAACAACCGATCCGGCGACGGCTGCACAAGGCTGGCCGAAATGGTATTTCCATCCGGTTGTTCGGGGTCGTAACCATCAATCTTTACATCATCAAGACCGGTCAGCCCCGTTTCCATGGACCGCAGGGCCTTTTGCAGGCTTTCGGGGAAAGACCGCCCGATGGCCATGGCTTCCCCCACCGATTTCATCGATGTGGTCAGCAAGGCCGAGGTATGGGGGAATTTTTCAAAGGTAAAGCGCGGCACCTTGGTGACCACATAATCAATGGTCGGCTCGAAAGATGCCGGTGTCACGCCGGTGATATCATTGTCCAGTTCATCCAGCGTATAGCCCACCGCCAGTTTGGCGGCGATCTTGGCAATGGGAAAGCCCGTCGCTTTGGAGGCCAGCGCCGATGACCGCGACACGCGCGGATTCATCTCGATTACCACCAACCGTCCGGTTTTCGGGTTCACCGCAAACTGGACATTGGAGCCGCCGGTTTCCACGCCGATCTCTCGCAATACCGCGATAGAGGCATTGCGCATGACCTGATATTCCTTGTCGGTCAGCGTCAAGGCCGGGGCAACGGTGATCGAGTCGCCGGTATGCACCCCCATGGGATCAAGATTTTCGATGGAACAGATGATGATGCAATTGTCCGCGCGGTCACGCACCACCTCCATCTCATATTCTTTCCAACCCAGCACCGATTCTTCCACCAGCACTTCATCCACCGGCGACGCATCAAGGCCCGATTTGATAATCTGTTCGAATTCTTCTTTGTTATAGGCAATGCCGCCGCCGGTGCCGCCCATGGTGAAGGACGGGCGAATAATGGCGGGCAGCCCCACCTGTTCCAGCACGTCTTGCGCTTCGGCCAAGCTGTGCGCCACAGCGGATTTTGGGCTTTCAAGGCCGATTTTATCCATCGCCGTCCGGAACAATTGCCGGTCTTCCGCCTTGTTGATGGCCTCTTCATTGGCGCCGATCATGGCAACGCCATAGCGCTTTAGAACGCCGTTTTTCGATAAGGCCAATGCCGTATTCAGCGCCGTTTGTCCGCCCATGGTGGGCAGCAGGGCATCCGGCCGTTCCCGCGCGATGATTTTTTCCACCATTTCAGGCGTAATCGGCTCCACATAAGTGGCATCGGCAAGGTCCGGGTCTGTCATGATGGTCGCCGGGTTGGAATTCACCAGAATAACCCGGTAGCCTTCCTCTTTGAGCGCCTTCACCGCCTGCGTGCCGGAATAATCGAACTCGCAAGCCTGCCCAATAACGATCGGTCCGGCCCCGATAATCAGAATGGATGAAATGTCCGTGCGTTTGGGCATGATCGCGGCAAACTCCCGAATGAAGGGCCACAACGCACCATTTCATGCGTGTGGCCCAGCAAGGTTCCAGTCCTAAACCGCCTGCCCATAAGGGCTTGCGGCTCTCATATGTCACGCCCCAGAAGAAGCCCCTGCGACGAATGTTTCAAACAGATCGAAATTGTCTTGCGGCCCCGGTGAGGCTTCAGGGTGTTGTTGAACGGAAAATACCCGTCCTCCATCCATCTCCAATGCGCACACAGTGCCGTCAAACAAGGACAATTGCGTGATGCGGACATCTTCGGCCAATCCGTTGCGATCCACGGCAAAGCCATGGTTCATCGACGTGATGGCCACCCGCCCCGTATCCAGATTCTTGACCGGATGATTGGCCCCGCGATGGCCCTGATGCATCTTCACGGTTTTGCCGCCCATAGCCAAGCCCAACATCTGATGGCCAAGGCAGATGCCAAAAACCGGCAAACCACTTTCCAATAATTTACGCACCACCGGCAGTGCATAGCTGGCGGTGGCCGCAGGATCGCCCGGCCCGTTGGACAAAAACACGCCATCGGGGGCCAGCGCCATAATATCTTCAAAAGAAGACGTGGCAGGCACCACCGTCACCCGCGCCCCGGCATTGGCCAAATTGCGCAAGATATTATATTTGATTCCGAAATCCATGGCCACCACATGGCGCGTGGGAGCACGCATATCGCCATAGCCACCATCAATCCGCCACAGGGTTTGCGTCCATTCATAAGCCTGACCGGTGGTGACACTGCGTGCCAGCTCCATGCCTTGCAGCCCCGGCCAGTCCCGCGCCTGCGCCAGCAAGGCAGGCAAATCAAAGCTGCCATCGGGGGCATGGGCAATCACCCCGTTGGGGGCACCCTCGCGGCGGATCTGCCGTGTCAGCCTGCGGGTATCCACGCCACTGATGCCGATAAGGCCTTGCGCCTTCGCCCAATCGCACAAGCCCTGTTCGGCGCGCCAATTGGATGGGGCCGATACCGGCTCACGCACAATGAACCCTCGTGTGGCAGGGCGGGCCGATTCCATATCGTCCGCATTGGTTCCCACATTTCCGATATGGGGGCTGGTGAAAGTAATGATTTGCCCGGCATAGCTCGGGTCTGTCAGGATTTCCTGATAGCCGGTCATGGCGGTGTTGAAGCACACTTCCCCCACGGCATTCCCGACAGCACCGATGCCGGTGCCCCAATACACACTTCCATCCGCCAAAACCAAAGCCGCTGTGATATCGTCACGGGGCGGTGTCGGCATTTTGGGATATTCCATGGTCGGGACGGCCCTCGCATTTTAATCGGCACATTGCTTGGTTGCAGGTGCCTCCAGATAGGGTTAGTGAGTCCGCATCAGGAAGTCTAACACTGAGCGTTCAAAACCGGGGCGGAGACTAGTGAAAGCGGGGCGCAAGGTCAAGCCGAGGACGCTGGTAAAATGATGAACGATAACAATATGTTACACAAATAGCCAATCACGGCTCTCCCCACCGGTCTAAGATGCTGCAAAAACCGGGACGACTCAGCCGGATAATAATTGATGAAAAAGAGCCGTCACGGTGATTGAGAAACAGGGATTGAAAGAATGACGTTACGCGAAAAACTGAATGCGGCAGTGAAAGATGCCATGCGCGCCCGCGAACCGCGCAAAGTATCCACCTTGCGCCTGATTCTAGCCTCCGTGAAGGACCGCGATATTGTCCGCCGCACCGAAGCGGATGAACGCGATGATGACGTGATCATCTCGGAAATCATGACCCGCATGATCAAGCAGCGGCAAGACAGCATCACCGCCTATGAAGAAGGCGGACGGCTGGAACTGGCGGAAAAAGAGCGCGAGGAAATCGCTGTTATTGAAGGCTTCTTGCCCCGGCAATTGGGTGACGACGAAATTTTGGCCGCCTGCAAGGCCGTGGTCGAAGAATTGGAGGCCACCTCTTTGAAAGATATTGGCCGCTGCATGGCTGTCTTGAAAGAGCGCTATGCAGGCAAAATGGATTTCTCGAAAGCCAGCAAGCAGATCAAAGCCCTTTTATCGCAATGAATGACATGCCGGGCCAATTTGGCCGTCGTATAGTTTCGCACCCGAAACAATCAGCTTTCCCCGTAACGGGAAAAATCAGGGCTTACGAAAACGGATAAAATGATGCGTTTTCAACCACGTTTCATGGATGAACTGCGTGATCGTGTCCCCATTGGTGATCTGGTGGGGCGCAAGGTCAAGCTGACGCGGGCGGGCCGTGATCTCAAGGGCCTTTGCCCCTTCCACAATGAAAAAACGCCGTCTTTCCATGTGGTAGAAGACAAGAATTTCTACCATTGCTTCGGCTGTGGGGCGCATGGTGATGCCATCGGCTGGCTGATGGAAACCGAAGGCCTGAGCTTCCCCGAAGCGGTCGAGCATCTGGCGGATCTGGCCGGGATTCCCATGCCCCGCCCCGACCCGGAAGAGCGAAAACGCGCCGCAGTCGCGGCCAATCTGCATGATGTTATGGAAACGGCCACCACTTGGTTCCAGCAACAGCTGGGCGGCAGCGCGGGGCGAGCGGCGCGGGCCTATCTTGCGGATCGCGGCCTTGATCCGCGCACCATGATGGCATTCCGCTTGGGATTTGCCCCCGATTCTTATGACGCGGTGCATGATGCCTTGACGGCACGCGGCATAAAGCTGGACCAACTGATCGATGTGGGCTTGCTCAAACGCTCGGATAAAGGGGGCAAGCCCTATTCCTATTTCCGCAACCGGATCATCTTTCCCATCACCGACCGACAAGGCCGCGTGGTCGCTTTTGGTGGCCGCTCCATGGAAAAAGACAATCCTGCAAAATATCTCAACAGCCCGGAAACGACGCTCTTTCACAAAGGCCGCACGCTTTACAATCTGGCCGGCGCCCGCAAAGCCGCCCATGAAAGCGGCACGGTTGTTGCCGTGGAAGGCTATATGGATGTGATCGCTTTGGCCCAGGCCGGTCTTGCAAATGCGGTGGCCCCCCTTGGCACCGCCCTCACCCCGGAGCAGATCGAGGCTTTATGGAAGCTCAGCGCCGAGCCGGTGCTATGCTTTGATGGCGATACCGCCGGGGTGCGCGCGGCCAGCCGTGCCGCCGAACGGGCTTTGCCGCTTTTGAAGCCCGGCCAGTCTTTACGCTTTGCCTTGCTGCCCAAAGGCCTTGATCCCGACGATCTGGTCCGCCGCGAAGGGAAAGAAGCCATGGAAGCGGTCTTGAAAGCCGCAGAACCTTTGTCCGACCTGTTGTGGCGCAGTCTGACCGAAGGCGTTGACACGTCCACCCCCGAACGGCGTGCCGGCCTAGAAAAAAATGTATTCTCCCGCCTTGCCGATATCAGCGATGAAAAAATTCGCGGCTTTTATATGCGGGACTTTCGGGACCGTTTTTTCCAAACCTTTCGCACAAAAGGACGGTCTTTCTCCAAAGGGACGGCCAACAGAAACCAGCAAGGCGGCAACAAAAAATCGCCCTGGGGCAGATCCCAGACCATGTCCGGCCCGGCTTCACCACAATTGAAAGCCAGCCGTTTGGCGCGATCGGGCCTTCGTGAAGACCTTCATTTGTTTGAACAGTTGATTTGCCTTTATGCCATCAATCATCCGGCGCTTGCACAATCCCATGCCGAAGAACTGGCCGGGCTTGATTTCACCGACAGCGTGCTTGACAAATTGCGTCTGGAACTCTTAGTCACGCTGAGTTCCGATCAAGGTCTTGATCCTGATACACTGAAGGACCATTTGGCTAAGAACGGATTTGGGGAAACCGTGGCGCATCTTATGCGCGCACCTTTGTTAAGACCGGCTTGGTCCGCATGGCCCGATGCCACATTGCGTGAGGCGGAGATAGGATGGTGCCATGTGATGGCGCGTTTGCGCCGTTTGGCGCTAAAACGGGAGATTGCCTCCATCGAGGCAGCCTATCGCAAAAACGGGAGCGACGACACTCTGCGGCATCTTATCCAGTTAAAGCGGGAATTCGACAAAGCCGAAGGCACGGAAGCCGAATTGGAAGGCTATGTATTTCGACCGATTTAAGCGAATTTAAAGGCCCGTTGAGTGACGTCGAACAAACGGGACACTTGAGACGGACGGAAACGAACTGGAACGGACACGGTTACAGAACCATTTTGGATGGCGCATCGCATTGGCCGTACGCGCACCGGACGATTTTGAAAGCAAGAGACAGAAAATATGGCAGCCAGCCCTGAAGCACATGACGCCATTGACGCAGGCGAGGACGGCGACAGCCCCATTCTCGATTTGAGCGAAGCCTCCGTCAAAAAGATGATACTTCGCGCCAAAGAACGCGGATATATCTCTTATGACGAGCTGAACAAGGCGCTTCCGAGCGAGGAAATGTCGTCGGAAAAAATCGAAGACGTTATGAGCCTCCTGTCCGAAATGGGGATCAATGTCATCGAGGGTGAAGAGCCCGACGAAGACAGTGACACGGAAGAGGCAAGCGCAAAGCCAGCCAAGAAAAAAACCGCATCCCGGAGTCGGACAAAGTCCACCAAATCCAGCACTGCTGACAAAGCCGAGGCTGGTGCCGAGGACGACGAGGATGACGATAAGGACGAGGAAGAAGAAGAAACCTTCAAAGTCTCTGAAGTAAAATCGGAAAATGATCGCACCGATGATCCCGTGCGCATGTATTTGCGGGAAATGGGCTCGGTGGAATTGCTCTCCCGTGAGGGCGAGATCGCCATCGCAAAACGCATCGAAGCCGGTCGGGAAACGATGATTTTGGGCTTGTGCGAAAGCCCCCTTACCTTTCAGGCGCTGGTTTCATGGTCTGAAGCCCTGAATGAAGGGAAGATGCTGCTGCGCGATATCATTGATCTGGATGCCACCATGGGGGGTGGACCGGAAGCCGCTGTCGCCGCCACGGCCCAAGGCGATTCAGACGACGAAGACGCCAAAATTGGCGACGACTCGGTCGCATCTGTCGCCGGCGACTCGACAAAATCCGGACAAAAAACCGCCGATCCGAAAAACGACTCGGAAAAAACATCTGAAGATACAGCCGCACCGGCCGATGATGACGAGGATGACGACGACGAAGCCAATATGTCCTTGTCGGCGATGGAAGAACATCTCAAGCCCGAAACCCTTGAGAAGTTTGAAACCATCACCGCCACCTATAAGAAGCTGCACCGCTTGCAAGGGGCGCGTCTTGAAGCTGCCGCATCCGGTGAGGTTCTGTCCACCGCCAATGAACGCAAATACAAAAAACTGCGTGCCGAGCTGGTAGAGCTTGTGCGCTCGGTGCGCTTCAACAATCTGCGCATCGAAGAAATGGTGGATCAGCTGTATTCCTTGAATAAACGGCTGTTGACACTGGGTGGCCGGGTTCTGCGCATGGCGGAAACCTACAAGATTCCCCGCTCAGATTTCCTGAATGAATATATGGGGCAAGAGCTGGAAGAAAACTGGTTGGAACGGGCGTCCGCCAAAGACAAGAAATGGGCGAAATTCGCCGCAGCCGAAGCCAGTGCTGTTGCCAATATCCGCGATCAGGTGTCTGAAATTGCCAGTGAAGCGGGCCTGCAGGTGGCGGAATTCCGCCGCATTGTGCATACGGTACAAAAAGGCGAGAAAGAGGCCCGCATCGCCAAAAAGGAAATGGTGGAAGCCAATCTGCGGCTGGTTATTTCCATCGCCAAGAAATACACCAATCGCGGTTTGCAATTTCTGGATCTCATTCAGGAAGGCAATATCGGCCTGATGAAAGCGGTGGATAAATTCGAATATCGCCGTGGCTATAAATTCTCCACCTATGCCACATGGTGGATCCGGCAAGCCATCACCCGCTCTATTGCCGATCAGGCCCGCACCATCCGTATTCCGGTGCATATGATCGAAACCATCAACAAGCTGGTGCGCACAGGCCGCCAGATGTTGCATGAAATCGGTCGTGAAGCGACGCCTGAAGAATTGGCCGAGCGCTTGTCCATGCCTTTGGAAAAGGTTCGCAAGGTGATGAAAATCGCCAAAGAGCCGATCAGCCTTGAGACCCCCATTGGCGACGAGGAAGACAGCCATCTGGGCGATTTCATCGAGGACAAGAACGCCATCTTGCCAGTAGATTCCGCGATCCAGTCCAATCTGCGTGAAACCACAACACGGGTTCTCGCCAGCCTGACCCCGCGTGAAGAACGTGTGCTGCGTATGCGTTTCGGCATCGGCATGAACACGGATCACACTTTGGAAGAGGTGGGCCAGCAATTCTCGGTGACCCGCGAGCGTATTCGCCAGATCGAGGCGAAAGCCCTGCGCAAGCTCAAGCATCCGAGCCGCTCTCGAAAGCTCAGAAGCTTCCTCGATACTTAAGAAAATACCAAATACGGCCATCCATATCGGGTGGCCGTTTTGCATAAAAGGCCGACTCCGAAAAAGGACGGGCCGCGCAAAGCCTGTCGCCACGCTATGGGTTTTTCATGCGTTCATCGGAGGCGGAACCAATTATGGCTGATCCGGCGGCATGCTGCGCTTTCATAAGAAAGTGCGCAAAACAAAAGACATGAATAACGATTTAAATTAGAATATTCTTATTATTTTGCTGTCACCGTATTTTCAAACGGCGACGTTCGGAATTGAGTATGACGACCGGTCAATTGGAATCGAAAAGTGACGCTGGCCTCGCAGCCCTTCCGGCCTCTTCCGCCTGCGCCCAATTATGCCGCTCTGCTGAAATAATCTGCCCGTCCGTCATTCTTATCGGAATCGACATCGAAGGCCATATCCTCTGGATGAACGAACAGGCCCGCGCCGTCTTATATGGGCTTCCCCCTACCCACAAAACCGACACCATCTTCCAGTTGATCGAAACGGTCGATCATCCGGCCTTGACCAGCAATTTACGCACTTTGGTAAGAACCTGCGTCAATGCTGTGCAGATCGCATTTCATCTAAAAACCCCTATGGGGAAGGCGCCCTATTTGCGGGGCCATATTATTACGACCCCAAAAGATCCAGATTCTACAGATACTTATGTGATCTCCGTCCATGATGTTACGCCCTATAGCTCGGAAGACGATCATTTCCATAAAATCATCCATCAGGCGCTTGAAGCCACCATTGTGCATCGTGATGGCAAAGTGCTTTACGCCAACCAGAAAAGTGCCGACATCTTTGGCGTAGAAGACCATCAAAAGATGCTGGACATTCACGATGTCCATTCCTTCATCCATCCCCATGACAAGGATTTGTTCGAACAGCGCGACAATCACACCAAATCCGAAGGCATCTCTTCGGAAGAATTCGAATGTCGCCTGATCTCGGAAAAGGAAAAAATCACCTGGGTCCGGTGCCGCATTGGAACCATCTTGTGGAATGGCCGCCCGGCCACGGTGACAACCTTCATCGACATTACCGACAAAAAATCGGAAGAGCATGCCCAACGGGAAAGAGAAAAACTCTTCACAAGAATTCTGGAGATTTCGCCCGATGTGGTCGCCATATCAGATTGCGAGAGCGGGGAATATCTCTGGGTCAATACTGCATTTTCCAGATTTTTCGGGATTCCGGCCAAAGAGGTCTATGGGCGCACATCTCTTGAGCTTGGCATCTGGCACAGCCCTGAACAACGGACACAGCTTCTGGAAATTCTGGAAGAAAAAGGGGTTGTGGAAAATTTTGAAGCACGAGCCCATTTGGCCAATGGCCAGATCCATGACACATCCCTTGCGGCCACAAAAATCCGCTTCATGTCCAACGACTATATTGTCACCGTTGGCCGCGACATCACGCAACAGAAACGACAACAAAAAGATCTGGAAAACAGCATCGTTGCGGCAGAATTGGCCAACCGCTCGAAAACGGATTTTCTCACCAATATGAGCCATGAATTGCGCACGCCCCTAAACGCAATCATCGGCTTTTCAAGCCTGATATCTGGACAGGTGCATGGGGTAATCACCGCCCCCAAATATATCGAATATGCCGACGATATCCAAAATGCCGGCAGGCATTTGCTGCATATCGTCAATGATCTTTTGGATATGTCCAGAATCGAAGCCGGAAAAATCGATATCTATCTGGAAGCATTCGATATTCTTGAAACCTATGAGCAAATAGAGCGGCTATTGCGCGAAAGGATTATCGAAGCGGGCCTAAGAATAACGATCCATCCCCCTTCGCAGCCATTGCTGGTTTGGGCCGATATAAGCCGCACGAAACAGATCATGATCAATCTGCTCTCCAATGCCATAAAATTCACACCCAAAGGTGGAGATATTCATGTTTCTGCAAAAGCAAAGGATGACGGTTCCATCGCCTTTTCCATCAAAGACACCGGCATCGGCATGACAGAGGACGAAATCGCAACGGCCCTTTCCCCCTTTGGGCAAAGCGACACATCCTATACCCGGCAACATGATGGCATCGGCCTTGGCATCCCCATTGTGGAGCATCTGACCACGCTTCAAAACGGCACCTTTTCCATCCAGTCCAAACCGGGGGAAGGCACCACCGTCACCATTACGCTCCCCCAAGCCTCCTGACCTTCAGATAGGCCGTCATCCATATGGGCGCTGCCCTGTTCGCCTTTTTCAAAGGGAAGACTTTCCTTTTCAGCGCGAAATTGAATAAATGGACTGCACGCCACTCCCATCGCTTCAGGGCATATGCCCATCATGCAGGAACGCACCAACATGCCTTTGCCAATAACCCTTGCCGCCGCATCGCTTTTGGGACTTGTCCATCTTTTTCTGGTTATCCGTAATGCGATGGCCCGATCCACAAAGCCCGAACATGGCAATCATGATGAGCAATCGCCCGATAAAAGCGCGATTTTGGAGCACCGCATGCGTGTGGTGGCCAATTTCACCGAATACGCCCCCTTGGGATTGATCCTTCTGGGCTTGTTGGAAAGTTCACAAGCTCCCCATCTTTTGGTGTTGGGCCTTGCCATCATATTGGTGCTGGGCCGTATTTTGCATGCCTGGGGATTCTCCTACACGTCCGGATACAGCTTTGGCCGGCTATGGGGAACGCTTCTTACATGGTTTTCCATCGCGGGCCTTTCGCTGTCAGGGCTTTATGTCACCCTGATCATGGGCTGATCCACCATCCCTGATCAACGCGCCAGCAAAATGCTGGCCGCCGCATCCAAAATGGCATCCTCATCCAAGCCATATGTTTGATAAAGGTCGGTCACGTCTCCGGATTGGCCAAAGCGGTCCACGCCCAAAGGCGCCACCCGATGCCCGCAAACCGCCCCCAACCAGGATAAACCGGCAGGCGCACCGTCCATCACCGTCACCAGTCCGGCATCAGGGGACAAGCGCCCCAAAAGCCTGCGAATATGGCTCTTTGGCACATAACCTCCGGCGCGCTGTGCCCGGATTTCGGCGCTCCATTCCTGATGCAAAACATCCAGAGATGTCACCGCCAGCAAGCCCGCACCGGGGACGTCCTCGCGGATAGCCTCGAACGCGGCCAAAGCTTCCGGTGCCACGGCCCCTTGATAAACAATCGCCAGATCGGCACCGGGGCTGGGCTCCACAAGCCAATAGCCGCCATCTATCACATCCTGTTGCCATTGGGCATCCGTCACCCGCTCCGGCTGGGCGATGGGGCGGGTGGACAGCCGTAAATAAACCGATCCGCCATCTTCGGCCTGCATATGGGAAAAGCCAAAGCGCATAATATGGGACAGCTCATCCACAAAGGCGGGCTCATAAGACCGCAGATTGGGCTGCGCCATGCCGATCAGTGGCGTGTGGATGGATTGATGGGCGCCGCCTTCAGGGGCCAGTGTCAGCCCGGAAGGGGTGGCCACCAGCATGAAACGGGCATCCTGATAACAGGCATAATTCAGTGCATCCAGACCGCGATTGATAAAGGGATCATAAAGCGTTCCCAGCGGTAAAAGCCGTGTTCCGAACAGGCTGTGGGACAAGCCCAACGCCCCAAGGGCCAAAAATAGATTGTTTTCAGCGATACCCAATTCCAGATGCTGCCCGTTTTTTGTTCCGGCCCAGCGTTGTGGGCTGACCACCGCTTCGCGCTTGAACACATCTTCACGGCTTTCCCGATTGAACAGGCCCCGCTGATTGACCCATCCCCCCAGATTGGTGCTGGTGGTCACATCCGGCGAGGTGGTGACGATATGATCCGCCAAAGCACTATCTGTACGCCCCAGATCGTTGAGAATCTTGCCAAAGGCCACCTGCGTTGCCTGTTCTGCTCCGCCTGGGCAGGGAAAGTCTGCGGGCACATCAAAGCGGGCGGCTTGATGGCGGCGGGGGCCGGATTCCTTGAACGGCACTTCATCCAGAAAAGCCTGAAGGGCTGTGGCTGTTGTCTCGTCAAGGCCGGCGAAACGGTCCCATTCTTCGCCGTCCGCAATGCCGTTCAGAGCGCGGAATTCTGCCATCTGCGCCGGATTCATCAATCCCGCATGATTATCCTTATGGCCTTTGAACGGCAGGCCATAGCCCTTGATGGTATAAATAATGAAGCAATGGGGGCGATCATCGGTGATGCCTTGGAAGGTTTCTTGCAGCAAAGCCAGATCATGCCCGGCCAGATTGAGCATCAAATCCTCAAGGGCTTCATCGTCATAACCCGCCAGCAACGCCGCCACATCCGCGCCATCCCCAAGATCGGCCAGCAACCGTTCCCGCCAAGCCTTTGCGCCCTTATAGGTCAGCGCGGAATAAAGATCATTGGGGCAGTTTTCGATCCAATCGCGCAGGGCCGCGCCCCCCGGCTTGGCGAAGGCCGCTTCCAGCTTTTTACCGAATTTCAGGGTATGCACCGTCCAGTCGGTGGCTTCAAACATCGCCTCATAACGCCGCGACATGCCAAGCGGTGTCACCGCATCAAGGCTTTGCCGATTATAATCGATGATCCACCATGTGTTGCGCAGGCCGTATTTCGCCCCTTCCAACATGGCTTCATAGATATTGCCTTCATCCAGCTCCGCATCGCCCATCAAGGCGATCATGCGTCCGGTTTGCTCCTCGGACAGCCAGGATTTGGCCAGCAGATAATCCTGCACCATGGACGCAAAAGACGTGATGGCCACCCCAAGCCCGACAGAGCCGGTGGAAAAATCCACATCATCTTGGTCCTTGGTGCGCGATGGATAGGATTGCGCCCCGCCCAAAGCCCGGAAACGCTTCAACTGCTCCACATCTTGCTGACCCAGAAGATATTGGATGGCATGGAATACCGGACTGGCATGGGGCTTGACCGCCACCCGGTCTTCGGGGCGCAAAATATCGAAATAAAGGGTCGTGAGCACACTGGCCAAGGATGCCGAAGAAGCCTGATGCCCGCCCACCTTTACTTTATCCCGCGCCGGGCGCAGATGATTGGCATGATGCACCATCCACGCCGACAACCAGCGAACCCGCTTATCCAGAAGGGTCAAATAGTTTACGGTTTGATCGTCTGCGGATTGGCGCTGTTGTCCGGTCATTATTGCCCCTTGATGTCCGGCCGGTTGATCCGGCCTTGCTGAAGGAAGGGGCATCATAAGCAAGCCTTGTCACTTGTCTATCCTTGACGCACGAGAAACCACGGACTAGAGCGCCATCTCCATGCGCCGCTGAGGAATGCCGCCAGATGCCCTTGCGCCACCCGCCTTTTGTTTTCCTTGATAACCCCACCGCACCCATGGGTGCGCCAGTGGCCCGGCTGTTTTCCAGCCCCCTGAAAGTTCTGTGCGCCCAGACATGGGACGAGGTTCCAGCAACTCTTGAACGTGCTGACGCGGCCTTGGCATCCGGACAGTATCTGGCCGGCTGGATTGCCTATGAAGCCGCGGCCTGTTTCGAGCCACGTTTAAAAGCGGCCATCCACAGCCTTCCCGAAGAACCCCTGATCTGGTTGGGCGTGTTCGGCCCACCACAACAGATGGATCAAGCCGAATGTGAGGCCGCCTTCATAAAAGCACAGGGGGGCAGCGCGCGCCGTGCGCGGATCTCCACACGCCGCATTGGCGAAGATCCTGCCCGATATGCACAACAACTCGGCCGGATCCATGAGGCCTTGGCCGCCGGCGATGTGTATCAGGTGAACCATATTTTCCCCCTTGATCTGGATATCGAAGGCGATCCACTGGCCCTCTATCAAAGGCTGCGCCGCAGCCAGCCGGTAGAATTCGGGGCGTTCATTGATACGGGCGAGCGCAAAATTCTGTCTTGTTCGCCGGAATTGTTCGTCCGCAGCACCAATGGCCATCTGGAAGCGCGTCCCATGAAGGGCACCGCAAAGCGCGGTCTGGGACCAGAGCAGGATGCCGATCAAGCCGACGGGCTTGCGAGCGATGAAAAGTCCCGCGCCGAAAATCTGATGATCGTCGATCTGTTGCGCAATGATCTGACACGGATCGCCGAACCGGGCAGTGTTTCGGTACCCACATTGTTTGACGTGGAGCGTTATCCGTCCTTATTGCAAATGACCTCCACCATCACCGCCACCCGCCGTGCAGATGCGCGTTTCAGCCATATTGTGCGCGCCCTGATGCCGTGCGGCTCGATCACCGGCGCCCCCAAAATCCGCGCCATGGAGCTAATTGCCCAAACGGAACCCCATCCACGCGGGATCTATACAGGAGCCATCGGCTGGGCCGCCCCTTCCGGTGATCTGTGCTTCAATGTGGCCATCCGCACCCTTGTGGAACAAGCATCGGGGGTATTCCGGTTTGGCATTGGCAGCGGCATCGTTGCCGATAGCAACACCGATGCGGAATATGACGAATGTCTTTTGAAGGCCCGGTTTCTAGAAGACGAGCCGGACGATTTTGCCCTCATTGAAACATTGCTTTGGACAGCAGAAAAAGGGTTCCCTTATTTAAGCCGCCATATGGCGCGACTGGCGGAATCGGCCCGCCATTTCGGATTTCCGTTCGATGACACCGCTCTCAAAGCCGCCCTGCACGAAACTGTAACCAACTGTGAGGGCGATCAACGACTGCGCCTGCTTTTGGGAGCATCGGGCCAGATCAGTGTCACCGCGACGCCTTTTGAGCCATGGCCCGCACCGGTGCGCCTCGTCTTGGCGGATAGCATTCTGCCGTCCCTGCACAGATTTTCGCGCCACAAAACCACATGCCGGGAGCGGTATGAAGCGCCGTTGGCCGCTGCCAAGCGTGCACATGCCGCCGATGAAGTGCTATTCCTCAATGAATATGGGACCTTATGCGAAGGATCGCGCAGCACTCTTTTCGTGCAAAAAGGAGGGCAGCTTTTCACGCCGCCCTTATCCGACGGCCCCCTCCCCGGCGTTTTACGCGCCCATATGCTGGCTTCAGGGCAAGCGGTAGAGGCCCATCTCAAGACAAGCGATCTGGAAAACTGCGATGCCATCTTTGTGGGAAATGCTGTGCGTGGCCTTGGTCGGGCCGAATTTTATCCACACTTTCCGATCACAAATTGAAAAACCAAATTTAATAAGAAGGCCCTCTCACCACAAACAAACCATGATTCGGCCAAAACTTGGGCTTATTGCAAGCACATGTATCGATTGTTAAGGGTCATTTTACACGTGTCTTGCATAATCAGGCGATCGAGAGTCGCAATGAATCGATATAAAAAAGTGCGTAGCGCAAATAACGCGAGAATAAAATCGAGCCTCTACGCGCTTTGAATGAGTTGGAAGCAGATTATGGCCACACAACACAAACATGTGACAATGCAATATGCCGACACATTGGCAGCGGAATTACTGCGTCATTTGGGCTATGAAGCCGCCCAGAGAACCTGCTGCGAAAATCATTGGGACGGCGTTTTGGAAGCTTTGAAACGTCAAAGCGGGCATAAAGCAGCCTCGCGCTAAAGCGCAAAGCCTGCCTCGCCCGAACGATTCAAGATCGTTCCAATCCGCGCCCTGCCGCCCCTGCGGGCGGCCTTCCGATTCTGTTATTTTACCCCTCCCCCCCCACGCGAATCGCGCGCGTTAATAAACTTATGCATCTCCTGCAAGGTATAATTTGGAAACTTTTTGCTTGGAATTAGGCAAAATTCTTGGATTATGTGGCGCTGTTCTGGTTCTTTGAGTCAGAACAGGTACGATGCGTGGAGAAAGCTGCCCATGCTTTTTGGGCGGTTTCTTTTCGTTGACGGTTAAATATTCAACAAAGATCGGCGCGTAAGCCTCTCCCTGCAAGGAACTGTGGTCGCCCGGTCGATATTGAAAATCGATTTTATACCCAAAAAGGGGTAAGATCGATCAACGTAGGAGAGATGGTTTAGTCGTGTGTGGCAACCAAGCCCGCAAGTTCAACCGTTTTTTGCTGTTCGGCAGAAGGGATACCTCTGTCGGCGCGATCTCCCTAATCTCTCAACAATGTCCTGAATTCAGGCTGAATGGGGTGGTGTTTTAATATATGATACACTGCAAACATATCACGCCGGAATCGAGCCGCGGCAGGTGCTGCGGTAAAGTGGCAAGTCCTATGGGAAGAAAAATGCAACCACGATTGAGAAAGCCCGCTTGCTCGACGGCGGTGGCCGTCGCCTTTGCCTGCGGCGCCAGTGTCGTACAGGCACAGACCGCAGCACCGGCACAGAGCTCCCCCCCCCAGATCCAATCTGGTCAGGATCTGGAGCAAATTTTTCAAGAAGCCAACGAGCTGAATAAGCTGGCACAGGCTTCGCAGGAAAGAATTGAAGACACGGCGTCCGAAACGCAGCGCCTGCTGCGAGAGTTTCAGGCCGTTCTTCGTCAGATCGAAAGCCTGAAGGCATATAATGCCCAGCAACGTCGTGTTGTGGCTGACCAGGAAGAGCAGCTTGCTGAGCTTCAACAGTCCATCAACGATGTGGTGTCGATCCGTCGTGAGATCACCCCGCTGATGCTGCGGATGATTGATCGCCTTGAGGAATTCGTCGCGCTCGACGTTCCGTTCCTGCATGACCGACGCACGCAACGCGTTGAAAACCTGCGGAACTTCATGGATCAGTCTAATATCTCCCCATCGGAAAAATTCCGTCTCGTTCTTGAAGCTTACCAGATCGAGAACGAGTTTGGCCGCACCATTGAATCCTATCGTGGAGCGCTGGAGATTGACGGTCAGGAACGTCAGGTCGACTTCCTCCGTATTGGCCGCGTGGTTCTTGCTTATCAAACGCTAGATGGCCAGCTTCAGGGCCGTTGGAACCAAGAAACCAAAGCTTGGGAAGCTCTGGGCGCAGAATATAGCGGGTCCATCGATGCCGCCATGCGCTTTGCGAAAAAGCAAGCAGCCCCGCAAATGTACCTCCTGCCGGTTTCCGGCCCCAAGCAGTCTAAGGAGGCAAACTGATGAATAAATTTCTCACCACAGCCATTGCGCTTGTGATGGGTGGGCTCGCCTCCACAGCTTTTGCTCAGGATGCGACTGAGGAACAACCCGCACCGCCGCCGTCGCAGATGCGCCCTGCGGATCTCGATAGCCTGCTGGATCAGGTACGTCGCGGTCGCGTAACGGAAACATCCGAACATCGTCAGCGTGAAGCGGAATTCCGCGCCCGCCGCGATCAACAGGATCGTTTGCTTACCGAAGCCAACCAAGAACAGGCCTCGGAAGAAAGAACCTCTGAACGCCTTGAAAAAACCATTCAGGACAACGAGCAAAGCATTCGTGAGCTTGATGCCACCTTGCAAGAACGCTTGGGTGAACTGAAAGAAATGTTCGGGGTTCTGCAGCAGGTTGCTGGCGACACCCGTGGCACGATCGAAAGCTCCCTCATCACCGTTGAATACGGCAAAGAGCAGCGCCTTGAAGGCATCAACAACCTGATTGCCAAGGCATCACGGTCCTCGACCCTGCCATCCATCGACGAGATCGAAGTTCTCTGGCAGGAAATGATGCTGGAAATGGTCGCATCCGGCGAAGTGACCAAATTTGATCACTCCATCGTTGCGGCTGATGGCGAAAAGAAAAATGTCGAACTGGTTCGCGTCGGCAATTTCAATCTCGTCTCCGACGGCAAATATTACGATTATCTGCCTGAAAGCGGCAATGTGGTTGAACTGGGCCGCCAGCCCTCCGCACGCTTCACCGGCTCCACGGCAGACCTTGTGAATGCATCCGCTGGCGATACCATTGCCTTCGGTGTTGACCCGACGCGCGGTCAGCTTCTCGGTCTTTTGATCCAGTCTCCGACGCTGCAAGAGCGTGTGGATCAAGGGGGTGCCGTTGGTTATGTGACCTTGGGCCTTGGTGCCATCGGTGTGGTCATCGCGATCTTGAAAATGATCACCCTTTCGATCACCACAGCCAAAGTTCGCAGCCAGACCAAGGCTCCGGGCGATCCCAAAGCCAGCAATCCGCTCGGTCGCGTCCTTACGGTTTACAAAGAAAACCCGACGGTCGACGTGGAAACACTTGAGCTCAAACTGGATGAAGCCATTTTGCGTGAAACGCCGTCTCTTGAACGAGGCCTGACGGTGATCAAGCTGATCTCCGCCGTGGCACCGCTGCTGGGTCTCTTGGGAACGGTGACCGGCATGATCGCCACCTTCCAGGCAATCACCCTGTTTGGTACCGGCGATCCCAAGCTCATGGCTAACGGTATTTCGCAAGCCCTCGTGACGACCGTGATTGGTCTTGTTGTGGCCATCCCGACGCTTTTGCTGCACAGCTTCGTTGCCGGCATGAGCAAGCGGGTGATCCACATCCTCGAGGAACAGAGCGCCGGTATCGTCGCCGTGCACGCGGAAAAGGAGCAAGGGCGTGCAGTCGCTTCTTGACGCATATACCGCAATCCTGATCTTCATGGAGAAGGGCGGCGTCGTGCTTTACGGCGTCCTCGCCGTCACCTTCTTCATGTGGGTCCTGATCATCGAACGTATCTGGTATTTCACTGCCAGTGCCAAGGCCGACGTCCGTCGTGCATTGGCAGCTTGGGAGTCGCGCGACGAACGCCGTTCGTGGTACGCTCACAAGGTGCGGACAGCGATGATCTCCGAGGTGTCCCAGAATCTCAATACCAATGTGGACCTCATCAAAACCCTGGTGGCCACCTGCCCGCTCGTGGGCCTGTTGGGTACTGTGACCGGCATGGTCAGTGTGTTTGATGTGATGGCGGTTCTGGGAAGCGGTAATGCCCGCGCCATGGCGGACGGGGTGTCGAAAGCCACCATCCCCACCATGGCAGGCATGGTCGCCGCTTTGTCGGGCGTGTTCATGAGCACCTGGATCGAGCGCAAAGCAAAGCGCGAGAGCGAGAGGCTGGAAGACACGCTGACAATGGACCACTGAGGAACGAGCGGACCCAACAAGGTATGCCGTTGCGCTTTTGGCGCAGCGGCCCCTAGGAAAGTCCCTCTCAGCAACCGAGAGAACCGATGCGCAAGTTTTCAAAAGCGGAAGAAGAAGCAGAGATCAACATGACACCGATGCTCGACATCGTGTTCATTATGCTGATCTTCTTCATCGTCACTGCATCGTTCGTGAAGGAATCCGGGCTTGATGTGAACAAGCCGCCGCCAAACGAACAGCAGAAAAAAGATGATGATAAGAAAAACATCTTGATTCAGGTTGATAGTTCAAACCGGATCTTCGTCAATCTGCGACCCGTCGACATCGCCTCCGTCCGCGCCAATGTGGAACGTCTGCATGCGGAAAACCCCGAAGGCGTCGTTGTGATCCAACCAGCCGAAGATGCCTTTGCGGGCATTGTTGTGGAAATTTACGACCAAGCACGACAGGCCGGTGTTTACAATGTGTCGATCGCGGAAGGACGCCAATAAACCGATTGGGGTGTCTGCTCCCAAGGCAGATACCCCGTTTGATCCAATTTCCGGGCATAGGCAGAGCCAATCATGAGAGATCACGCTCAGACAGAAGAAGATGCCGAAATCAACATGACGCCGATGCTCGACATCGTGTTCATCATGCTCATCTTCTTCATCGTGACGGCCACTTTCATCAAGGAAGCGGGCGTTGAGATTAATAAACCGCCGGCAGTGACAGCCGAAAAGAAAGACCGTGCCAGCATCCTGATCGCCATCACCGAAACGGATGAGATCTGGATCAACCGCAAGCAGGTTGATTTGAAGTCACTGCGCACAAATATAGAGAAGTTGCACGCAGAAAACCCGCAAGGGACTGTTGTGGTGCAAGCGGACGCCCGCTCGAAAGCCGGTCTGATGATCGCGGTGACAGAAGCCGTGAACGACTCAGGCGTTCCCAGTGTGGCCGTATCCACCAAGGAGAAATAAAATGGTTGCTCGCTATGTAACGGCCTTGTTGGTCGCAACAGGTGTAACCTTCGCCCTCTTCTACGTCATGCAGGCACTTGTCGTCAGTGACAAAGTGGAATTGAGCGATGTCCAGAGCGTCCGCTTCCTTGATACGATACGCGTGGATCGCCCACAGGAAGCCAAGGTTGAAGAGCGCAAAGTACAAAAGCCTGTGCCGCCAGACGCCCCTCCGCCAGATCTCGACATTCCCAATGCCAGTGCCGATAATGCATCTCAGGGGCTGAATTTCGGCCAGTTGAGCCTGAATACAGGGATTGAAGGCGTTGGTGTTGGCCTTGGCGCGCCCACCGATGGCGATTATCTGCCCTTGGTGCGTATTCAGCCGCAATATCCCCGCCGGGCAGCTGAACGCGGGATTGAGGGTTATGTGATCGTCGAACTGACGGTGACCCCCCAAGGCACGGTTGAAGATGTGCGGATCATCGAAGCGGACCCGCGCGGTTATTTTGAGCGCGCCGCCGAGCAGGCTGCATATAAATTCAAATATAAACCCAAGGTTGTAAACGGTGAGCCCATTGCGGTGGACGGTGTCCAATATATGTTCAGCTTCAACCTCGAAGACGGTGGACGTCGGCGTTAAGCCGGCCGATCCCCTCGCTTAAACCATTGGGAGGTTTCAAGGCATGAAAACAAAACAGACAAAAATGGGCCTGTCGCTAATAGCAGCACTGGCGGTCGTTTCTGTAGCGGCCCCTGGTGTACCGGGCGGGTTCTCCCTTTTGGATATCCGCTCCGCTCAGGCACAAAGTGATGAAAAGCCAAAGCGCAGCAGCAAGAAGGTAGATAGCCTTCGTGCCAATGTGTATGAGAAAATCGCCAAGGCTCAGGAAAAGCTTGAAAAAGGTGAAAAAGCGGACGCGGTCAAAGATCTGAACGGTCTCTTGGAAGACAAGATCAACGACTATGAAACCGCTATCGTGTACCAAATCCTCGCCAGCTCGGTTTATATCGAGGAAGAACGGTACAAAGAGGCCATTGCGGAATATGAAAAGATTCTCAAGCTGGAGCGGGTTCCTGATAGCTTGCAGATTGCCAGCCTGAATGCATTGGCTCAGCTCTATCTGGTCGATGAGCAATATGAGAACTCGATCACCTATATGAAACGGTGGATGGAGACTCAGGAAGCTCCCGGCCCGACGGCTTATTATTTCCTAGCGCAGGCTTATTACGGGATGGAGGACTATGCAAATATTGTCCCCAATATTTTAAAGGCCATCGAGCTTGGCCGCGCCCGTGGGGATGAGCCAAAAGAAAACTGGTACCTGATGCTGCGTCTGGCTTATTTCGAGCTGGGAAATTTTGAAAAAGTCCGTGATGTTCTCGAATTTCTAACGGTCAATTTCGAAAAGCCGGAATATTGGCGCCAACTGGCGGCGGTTTATTCCGAGTTAGGTCAGGAAGACAAGCAATTCGCCACCATGGAAGTGGCCTATCGCCAAGGCTATCTGGATAAAGAAAGCCAATTGATCAATCTCGCGCAGCTTTATCTTTATCATAATGTCCCGATCAAATCCGCCTGGGTTATTGAAAAGGGCATGAAGGATGGCATCATCGAGAAGGATGGCGAAAATTACGAATTGCTGGGCCAAGCCTATCTGAATGCTCAGGAAATGCGGAAAGCTGAAGAACCCTTGCGTCTTGCCGCCAAAGATGAGGACAATGGTGATATCTGGATGCGTTTGGGGCAGGTGTATGCCGAACAGGAACGCTGGAAAGAAGCGATTGATCCCCTTCAAAAAGCCGTTGACTCCGATGATTTGGACAAGCCCGGCTATGCGCATCTGATGATCGGGATGGCTTACTTCAATACCGGCAAGCTGGAAGACGCGAAGAAAACCTTCCGTCAGGCTGCCAAGTTTGAAGAAACGAAAAAAGCCGCTTCTCAGTGGATCGACTATACCGGCAAAGAACAAGAACGCCGTGCCCAGCTTACGGAATATTACGGAGGTGGCGGGCAGTAAGCGCCCCACATCTCTGTGCCTTTGAAGGGTCGCCCGCAATTGCGTGCGGCCCTTTTTTATGATGCTACCCCGGCCTCAGGATGAGTATATCTGACCCCTTCGTATCCTCGCCGAGACGAGCCACGCCGACCCCCGCTCGACTGTTAATGCTTCCCATAACCCTAAATCGGATTGGGGCGGCATGAAGCCTCTGGGAAGCGACGAATATATTTGCGAAAGCCTAATGCAGCCACGGTACCGACGGGAAAGCCCATCCCATAACAGCGAAAACTACCGTACATATAGATGAGGCATACGGGCTGAAGAGATAGATATCATGAGAGACCACAGAAAATATGCGCCTGACTTCATGACTCTTTTTTGGAAAATATTATGGCACGCGCCGTATCTATCGACGCCTATGCCCCCAGACAGATCCTGCGGATATGTTGCTTTGTCAATCAGCCTGGCGCTGCGTGAAGCAAAACATAAAACACTTGGTGCCCCCAGTCGGACTCGAACCGACACTCCCTTGCGAGAACCAGATTTTGAGTCTGGCGCGTCTACCAGTTCCGCCACAGGGGCCCTGTGTGGTCTGCGTTGTGATGGCGCATATTAGGGTTTGTTACGGCCGCGTCAAGAGGGTCTATGACAAACCTGAAAAATAAACATATCTCCACAATCATCCCGCCCATTTACACAGAATGGATCACGATCCAGCCCGCCTTGTGATCATGGCCCTTGTTGGACAAAGCCACGGCGGCCTTTTTAGAATCAGAATTCATATAGGGAACAGGCTGGGTATAAAACCGGAGGACAGAGGGGATATGGCAGCCCAATCGGAACACGATTTAACTCTTTTGGAGCGCGAACTCGAAAAACAGCGTCTCGGTTCCTATGCCGCCTAAAAGGTGGTTTCCCGGTGTTGTTGGCTGGCGCCAGCTATTGGCTTGTGCTTGGCCTTCTGGATGGAAAGAAAGCGGCTATCTATGGTACTGGGTGGCGCTATTTGGTAGCGGCGCGATTTTTCCGCTGGCCCTGCTCTATGCTGCTCTGTTCAAAAATAACTTTCTCAAAGATCGCACGGCGGTAAGCAGCGTTCTGCTTCCCACGTTCATCAGCATGTTGTTGTTCTGGCCCATGGCCATCGCCGCTCTATGGGAAGGTCTGACGATTTTTCCCCTGTTTCTGGCCATAGGCTTGTCCTTGCATTTCCCGGTCATCGGTTGAAGCTATGGGCGCACCGGCGCTTTCAGCCTTCATGCGATCATCCGCGCTGTTGTTGCGTTCCTGATCTGGTGGTTGCTTCCGGAATTCCGCCTGAATCTGTTGCCTCTGGCGGTCGCTCTTCTTTATCTTCTCATGGTGGCGTTTGTTCTTTTCGATTCGGCAAAAGTACGAACCCACCTGACCGCTTCATGACCGACCCTCCCGCTATCTCTTTTTGGCGCATTGCCTTTGCTGTCTGCTGCTGCTAGCCAAGACGCGCCCCTTTAAAGGACTTTAAGCCCATGCTGCGCCGGCTCTATGATTGGACGTTGGAAAAAGCCCGCCACCGCCATGCCGAGCGCTGGCTGGCCTTCATCTCGTTCATAGAAAGCTCTGTCTTTCCCATTCCCCCTGATGTGATGCTGCTACCCATGACTCTGGCAGCAAGAGAAAAGGCCTTTCGCTACGCCTTTATTTGTACAGCAGCCTCCGTTGCCGGAGCCTTAGCGGGATATGGTATCGGCTATTTTCTATGGGATCTGATTGGCCAGCCCCTCATTGCCTTTTATGGCTATGAACACCAGTTCACCTTGTTTCAGGACCGCTTCACTGACTATGGCGGATGGCTGGTCTTTCTGTTCGGGCTGACCTTTTTTCCATTCAAGGTCATCACCCTTGCCAGCGGCGTTGTGGCCTTGAATCCACTGGTGTTTCTGATGGCCGCCACCTTATCCCGCGCCCCCCGCTTTTTCATCGAATGCGCTTTGTTGTGGAAATTCGGTGCCCCCATTCAATCTTTCATCGAAAAGCGCTTCACCCTCTTGGTCAGCCTGTTTGTGATCTTGCTGATGGGTGGTTTTTTTGCGATCAAATATCTATAGGAGCCTCCATGCCAGCCATGCCCTTCATGACCGATCTGATCGCCAAGAGACACCCTGCCACCCTGCCAACTTTATTGGCACTGGCTGCCGCTGCCATGCTGTCGGGGGCATTGTTTTTCGAGCATGGGATGGGCCTTGCACCATGCAAGCTGTGCCACTGGCAGCGCCTGCCATATTATCTGGCCCTTGCCCTTTTTATCCCGCCACTGATTTTTGGCCGGAAAGCCCTTGTGCCGACACTGGCTGCTGCCATGCTGCTATTCGCAACAACGGCCAGCATCGGCGGTTTTCACACCGGTGTGGAGCAAGGCTGGTGGCAAGGACCAAGCACCTGTTCCGGCGGCGGGATTTCCGATGATCCTGCTCTTGCGCTTGAGCAGATCATGAATGCACAATTGGTCCGGTGCGACGAAATCGCCTGGTCTTTTCTAGGGCTTTCTATGGCTGCATGGAATATGATCATCGCACTTGGATTGACCGCTGTGGCGGGTCTTGGCTTGATCGCTGCCCGCAGTACCCCTTGACGGAGCTATCCGATGCCCCATAAGGCAAAACACCCTTCACCAATGCGTCCCCTGCCCGGGGACCGTCCGCACGCCGAAACGGTCGAAGAAATGATCCGTGTGGATCATGCGGGAGAATATGGGGCGGCACGCATCTACGCCGGGCAACTTGCCGTATTGGGCCATCATCACCGTCTGAGCCCCCTTATTCGCCATATGGAGGAACAAGAAGCCCGCCATTTGGCTCGCTTTGATGCCATCCTGACAGAACGACAGGTGCGCCCCTCTTTGTTGTCACCATTCTGGCATGTGGCGGGCTTTGCTCTGGGGGCCGGAACGGCTTTGATGGGCGAACGTGCCTTGATGGCCTGCACCGCCGCCGTCGAGGAAGTGATCGAAGATCATTATGAGCAGCAGCGGACCGCATTGGGTGAAAGCGAGCCAGAACTGGCCGCAACCATTGCTGATTTTCAAGCGGAAGAAGCCGAACACCGGGAAACTGCCATCGCCCATGGAGCAAAAGACACGCCCGGCTATGGATTGCTGGCAAGTGCCATCAAAACCGGCTGCCGCGCCGCTATTGCGCTGGCCAAAAAAATCTGATTGCGCCCGGAAATCGCCACGACAAAGCCGCCCGTGATCAAGGCTCCAATTCGCTATCCCAATAAAGATAATCCCGCCAGCTATCATGCAGGAAATTCGGCGGGAAGCGGCGGCCATTCTCGATCAACTGACGGCTGGTGGGGCGAAAGGCCTTGATCATCGGAAACATATTCGCTTCGTGCGGTGTGCGGCCTCCCTTGCGCAGATTGCATGGTGCGCAGGCCGTGGTCACATTTTCCCATGTGGTTTTGCCGCCATAAGCGCGGGGAACCACATGATCGAAGGTCAGATCATCCCCAATCCCGCAATATTGACATTCAAACCGGTCCCGCAAAAACAGGTTAAAACGCGTAAAAGCCGGCCATGTGGCCGGCTTTACATATTTTCGTAAGGATATCACGGACGGTAAGCGGATCTCGGTGGAAGGTGATTTGATCACCCTGTCATACTCCGAGACAATATTGACCCGATCCAGAAACACCGCTTTCAAGGCCGTTTGCCATCCCCATAAAGACAGCGGGTAATAGCTCAAGGGCCGATAATCAGCATTTAAAACAAGAGCAGGGCAGCTCTCGGGGGAAGGAATAGGTCTTCCATCCAGCATCTTTGACCGCCTCCTTGTTGCCTGCGCCGACCTTGTCCGCTTTTCGTGAAAAACCAGACCAACCGATACGTTCCAAGCCATTCAACAAGATACAGTGTTATTTTTGTATAACAATCCTTCATCTTGCCTCTGTCAATAAAAAGGCGCTTTGATTGGCTTGTTTCAGTCAAGGACGTTTTTCAAAAAATCCGCTGCCTTTTTAAGGCCATCCGGTGCAATGGAATGCTGCGTGTTCTGGCTGACATGCCGGTCAACGGGGACTTTCAATGCCTCCAGCGCGCCATAAGCTTCGAACATCAGCCACACGGGCACCACATCATCGGCAGCCCCATGCACCAGCAAAACAGGAGACGGTGACCCCATTTCATCCATCAAGCTTCCCGGCGCGGCCAAAGAGCCGGAAAAGCCCACAATGCCCGCCAAAGCCTGCGGGCGGCGCAGCCCCACATGCAACGACATCATGGTTCCTTGTGAAAACCCGACCAAGGCAATGCGATTTGCTGGAAGGCCAAAGCGCGCCATCTGTTCATCGATAAAGCGATCCAATGTGCCGGCCGCATTGCGGGTGCCTTCATCACGCTCTTCACGGCTGATGGTGGTCAGGGGAAACCACTGATATCCCTGCGGGGCGCCATTACAAGGCTGCGGCGCATCGGGGGCAATGAAATGTGTTTTGGGCAGCACGGTTTGCAAATGTGGGGCCAGACCGATCAAATCCTGACCATTTGAGCCATAACCATGGGCAAAAATGACAAGACTATCGGGCGTACCACCATTTTGGGGGGCAATCTCGGGGCCGCTAAGCGTGGGGGAAGAGGTCACGGGACAAAAGGCTCCTTTGGACAAAACGAAATTCAGGGTAAAAGACATCTTCACAAAAGCCCATTCTATAAGGACCTGACAAGCCCCAATGCACACGGCCTTCGTTACCCGCTTTGCGCCCAGTCCCACGGGGAAACTGCATTTGGGCCACGCCTTTTCCGCCCTGACCGCCTTTAAGGCCGCGCAAAAAGCAGGAGGGCGCTTTTTATTGCGGATCGAAGATATCGACCAAAGCCGCTGCCGTGATCCTTATATTTCCGGCATTTTTGAAGATCTGGAATGGTTGGGCATCACATGGGAAAGGCCGGTGCGGCGGCAATCAGAGCATTTCAGCGATTATCAAAGCGCCCTTGACCGGCTGAAAAGCATGGGCGTGCTCTATAAATGTATCTGCACCCGGAAAGACATTGCGGCTGAAATCGCCCGCTCCCCCAGCGCCCCCCACGGCCCCGACGGGGCCCATTATCCCGGCACCTGCAAACATCGGCCAGCCACAGAAATCGCACAGGCCATAAGCGATGGTCACCCCTTTGCCCTGCGCCTTGATAGCATGCGAGCAGCAAAACTAATCGCCGCGCACAGCCCCTTAATGTTCACCGACACTGAAGGCTATGTCCATGAAGCGGACCCTTTGGCCTTTGGGGATGTAGTGCTCGCCCGCAAAGACACGCCCACAAGCTATCATCTGGCCGTAACGGTGGATGATGCCTTGCAAGGGATAAGCCATGTCATTCGCGGCGAGGATCTGTTTCACGCCACCCATATCCACCGGACTTTACAAGCGCTTTTGGGCCTGCCCAGCCCCGTTTATCATCACCATAAACTGCTTGTGGATGAAACCGGGCGCAGGCTGGCCAAGCGGGACAAGGCGCAAACCCTTTATAGCCTGCGTCAATCCGGCTGGACGGCGCAGGATGTGCGGGACAAGCTCGATCGCCTGTCCGCAAATTGTTAAACCGCCCCTAGCACCAGACCAATCAGCATGAATTGCAGGCTGTGATAGCCCGCATTGATGCCGAACAATCTCAGGCTTTTTTGCTCGAACAGATAATTGATGCCGAAGGAACTGCCCACCCAGGCAACGCCCGCCGACAAGCCATAAAGCGCGCCGGTGGCCATATCGATGTCAGGGCCCAGAAACATATGGAACACAAAGGCGGCCAATAAAGACAGCAGAAAAGAAATCCCAAACACCTTGGCCATATTGCCACTTTGGATCTGTTCGTCGCTCAAGCCCACTTCTTTTTGCCATGCCTTCCCAAACAGAATGGGGGAATACCATAAACCACCCAATATGAATCCGGATAAAGCAGCCAGGAAAACCGCCAGATAATCGATTTCCATTATTTCCTCCCAAAAAGTTGCCCGACTATGTGCAAAAAAGCGCGTAGGAAAAAAGCCTCTCCGCATCCCGTTCGGATCTTGACGCAATCAGACTATCTGAAGGAAAGGGCTCCGCAAACGAAAAAGGCGCAGCCTATGGCCACGCCTTTTCCAACCAATTTTCGACCCGCGCCTTTAGCTAGCGCCACTGATCAGGCTGATACGCATTTCTCCTGAATCTGCCAATTGATTGTCGGCATCCACATCACCTTCTTTGGCCACCTGCTCCATACGGACAACAGTGTCCAGCATTTTGTTGATACCTCGCTGGGTTTCTGAATATAGAAGATGCACACGTACCTGCGCATAATCCGCACGATAACTGGTCGGCAAGGCAGGAAGCTTTTCTAAATTCTTCCCAAGCTTTCTGCTGCTCCGATCAAAATAGGCATGCCCGCTGGATCGCGCCAATTCCCATCCCAACACCTCGCCATCCCGATTGATCCTCAGATCCACAACCGCATGGGCGTCGGGCAAAGTTAGGCGTTTGGTAATGGTGGGATAATCCATTTTCCAACTGATGAGCTTCGAACACTCGGCTTTCCAATGCGTCAAGTCCAGTGCCTCTCCTGCCTGCGCGGCAGCCCCCAATGTCAGGGCAAGCGCTGCGCCAGCAGTGGATAAAACAAATTTTCTGATGGTCATGGTCGTCACTCCTCGCTTTTGCTGTGTCGTGTAAGAGGCCGCTGTTTTTTTGTGCAGCCTTTATTGTGTTTCAAACCGCTTCAATCGCCAGAAACCAAGGGATTGTTTGCGTTTTGATGAGAAAAGTGTGTGGATTTCACGGGAGGGGGTCAAGGGATCAAACGCACATTTCGCGGTGCAGCATAACGAAAGTGCGCAATTTAAAGTCAGTTTATAAACGTAAATAGGATTTTTTATTGCTGAAAAATAATACGAAAGATTAGGTCTTTCGCCTGCCACACATATCGAACTGTTATATGAAGGCCACTTGATCCGAGTCGCATCAGGTGCTTTCGTCCAAAAGCGTACAAATCTCTTCCATGATGGCTGTCAGCTTAAAATCTTTTGGCGTAAAAACCCGCGCCACACCGGCTTTGGTCAGACGTTTGGCATCTTGCGCAGGGATGATCCCGCCAAGCACCAAAGGAATAGCCTGCATCCCGGCTTTGTGCATACGGTCGATCACGTCCTCCACAAGCACCAGATGCGAACCGGACAGAACCGACAGGCCGATCACATGCACCCCTTCTTCCAGCGCCGTATTCACGATGCGCGCCGGCGTCAGGCGAATACCTTCATAAACCACATCGAATCCACAATCACGCGCTGCAGCGGCGATTTGTTCGGCCCCATTGGAATGGCCATCAAGACCGGGTTTCCCCACCAGAAATTTCGGACGGCGACCCAGTTTTTTTGCCAGATGCTCCACCCGCGCCCTGATTGCCGCCACCGGTTCGCCTGCTGCCTGTACCTCTCCGCCAACACCTGTGGGGGCCCGGAACTCCCCATAGACCTCGCGCAGGGCTGCCGCCCATTCGCCGGTGGTCGCCCCGGCTTTCGCGGCCAGAATGGATGACGGCATGATATTGTCCTGGCTTGCAGCGGCCGCTTTCAAAGCCTCGAGAGCGCGATCCACCGCCTGTTGATCGCGGCTTTCGCGCCATGCGTGAAGATTGGCAATCTGCGCCTTCTCTGCCGACGCATCCACGGTCAGGACAGCACTTTCCGACATGGACACCAGCGGCGATGGCGCACTGTCTTTGTAGATATTCACCCCCACCACTTTTTGGGTGCCTTCTTCAATGGCGCGCAAGCGACGACTGTTAGACTGTACCAAGCGGCGCTTCATATAGCCGTTTTCCACCGCCGCAACGGCACCGCCCATTGCCTCGATCTTCGCCAGTTCCGCCAAGGCACCGGATTTCAGCGTCTCGACCTTTTCCGCCAGCACGGGAGAGCCATCAAACAGATCACCGAATTCCAGAAGGTCGGTTTCATAGGCGAGGATCTGCTGAAGGCGCAAAGACCATTGCTGGTCCCATTCACGGGGCAATCCCATGGCTTCGTTCCAAGCCGGAAGCTGTACGGCACGGGCACGGGCATTTTTCGACAAAACCACCGCCAGTGTTTCCAGCAAGATCCGATACACATTGTTTTCAGGCTGCTGTTCGGTCAGGCCAAGACTGTTGACCTGCACCCCATAACGAAAACGCCGGAAGGTCGGATCTTCCACGCCATAACGCTGCCGGGCGATCTCGTCCCACAATTCAACAAAGGCGCGCATCTTGCACATTTCGGTAACAAAACGGATGCCCGCATTCACAAAAAAGCTGATCCGCCCCACAATCCGCGGAAAATCATCCAGCGCAATGGCCTCGCACTCGCGCACGCAATCAAGAACCGCAATGGCAGTTGCCAAAGCAAAGGCCAGCTCTTCTTCAGGCGTCGCCCCCGCCTCTTGCAAATGATAAGAACAGACATTGGTCGGATTCCATTTGGGCAAATGCGCCGCACAATGGACCACCACATCGCGGATCAGCCGTAAGGATGGTTCCGGCGGAAAGATATAGGTGCCGCGCGACAGATATTCCTTGATGATGTCATTTTGGACCGTGCCTTGCAGCATGGCGCTATCCACACCGCGCTCTTGAGCCAAAGCAATATAAAGCGCCAACAACCACGGAGCCGTGGCATTGATGGTCATGGAGGTATTCATTTTCTCAAGCGGAATATCCGCGAACAGCGCCCGCATATCGCCCAGATGCGAGATGGGGACCCCCACCTTTCCCACTTCACCCCGCGCCAAAGGATGATCGGCATCATAGCCGGTTTGGGTGGGCAGATCGAATGCCACCGACAGCCCCGTCTGGCCACGCTTCAAATTGGTCCGGTATAAGGCATTGGAAGCCGTGGCCGAGCTGTGCCCGGAATAGGTGCGCATCAGCCACGGCCTTGGCGCTTTGGTTGTTTTGGGAGACGCGGCAGGTCCATTCGCTTTGCTTTCTTTCTCAACCATCGCCTTTACATCTCCAATATGTCTTTCGAACGAACCTTCTGGACAGAAAATGTCGTCGCCTTTCTCATCCAAGTCTAGTCTTTTTTGTGCGCCGCACAAGTCGAACCACCAAATCAAAAAGTAAAATGGACTTACAGTTGTATTTTCTATAATTTGTCAACTTATAACCGTCAGTATTTGCGGGGGGACGCATCTCTAGTCGGCAGAGCGAACCGTCTTTCCAAAAGACTGTAAAATGCTTCATGCCGGATAGGGCTGGTGGTTCGGCGGGCTCCTCCCCTCTCGACCCGTTGATCCACCGGTCCGACTATCTCCGCGTGCAACGACCAGACATTGTCCATTTTTAAACGTCCCGTCTGCTTATTTTGAAAGCCTCGCCAAAAAAGACGTATGAATAATGCACATGTTCGGACTATTTTTTTCATATATTTCAACAAACCTGCTTCTTTTGATAGAAATAAGCTATTGTGCAGTGCAATAGTTTTCTGTCAGTCTGGCACATATGCGCCACAAACGACGTTTTGGGAGAGCACGATGCCGGCACAGCCAACAGCCTTGAGCCCCACAGAAACGACAGAGAAACCTGCTGGGCCGCCCTTGAAAGATCTTTATGATGTGGGCGAGATCCCCCCTTTGGGCCATGTCCCGAAAAAAATGCATGCCTGGGCCATCAGGCGCGACCGCCATGGACCACCCCAATCCGCCATGCTGGAAGAGGTGGTGGACACCCCTGATATCGATTCCGATGAAGTGCTGGTTCTGGTGATGGCTGCCGGGGTCAATTATAATGGTGTGTGGGCTGCCTTGGGCACCCCCATCTCCCCCTTTGATGTGCATAAGGCCGATTATCATATCGCCGGGTCCGATGCGGCAGGCATCGTCTATAAAGTGGGCCGGCGGGTAACCCGCTTCAAAGTGGGCGATGAAGTGGTCGTGCATTGCAATCAAGACGATGGCGACGATGAAGAATGTAATGGCGGTGATCCCATGTTTTCATCCAGCCAACGCATTTGGGGCTATGAAACGCCCGATGGGTCTTTTGCCCAGTTCGCTCGCGTGCAAGCCCGCCAGTTGATGCCGCGCCCCAAGCATCTCACATGGGAAGAAAGCGCGTGCTACACACTGACATTGGCCACGGCTTACCGCATGCTGTTCGGCCATCGCCCCCATATCCTGCGCCCCGGTGACAATGTTCTGGTGTGGGGGGCTTCGGGCGGGCTTGGCTCCATGGCCATCCAGTTGATCGCCACGGCCGGAGCCAATGCCATTGGCGTGATTTCCGACGATACAAAGCGCGAATTCGTTTTGTCTTTGGGTGCCAAGGGCGTGATCAACCGCCGTGAATTCGATTGCTGGGGCCCCTTGCCACCGGTTCAGGATGTGGAAACCTATAGCGCCTATATGAAGCGGGTGCGGGCTTTTGGCAAAGCCATCTGGACAATCACCGGCAAGGGCAATGATGTGGATGTGGTGTTCGAACATCCGGGCGAACAAACCTTCCCGGTATCGTGCTTTGTGGTGAAACGTGGCGGCATGGTGGTGTTCTGCGCGGGCACCACCGGCTTTAATCTGAGCTTTGATGCACGGTTTGTGTGGATGCGCCAAAAGCGTATCCAAGGCAGCCATTTCGCCAATCTCAAACAGGCCAGCAAAGCCAATCGGCTGGTGATCGAACGGCGTATCGATCCTTGTATGTCCGAGGTATTCGGCTGGGCAGACATTCCCCGAGCCCATGAGAAAATGCGGGCCAACAAGCACAAGCCGGGCAATATGGCGGTGCTTGTATCGGCCCGCCATCCCGGTCTGCGTACCTATGAAGATGCTGTAGAGGCAGGCAATGTCTGATCCTTTGATTGCCGAACACTCCGACGATCTGATTGATCTTGCGGATCTGGAAAAAGCGGTTGCCCGCGCACAAGCCTTGGTGGCGGCCCTGACAAAGGCTGTGGCGGCGGATATATGCCGCAATGGCCAGGCCGACCGGGCCTTGCTGGAAAAGCACCAAACCAAGGCCCATGGCCTTGCCTGGTATGCCACCTATGCGGAAACCTTGAAGGAGTCCCTTGGCTGGGCCCGCACCTTGGAAAAGACGGGGCAGCTATCCAGAACGGAAAAGCTGATCTTGGCCATTGGTTGCGGCGAATATCTGTCGCAAATGGCTGGCGGTATTCCCATGAGCCAAACAGAGATCGTCCGCCCCGGCAGTGTGGGCGCAAGCCCTGAGGATTTTCAGGCATTTATGGCAGAGCCGGTGGTGCGTCTGATCACTATGGGCAACACCGAAGACAATCGCCGGGCGCTGGCAAATCAGCTGGAGCACGGCCAGTTCGGGCAAACCGGGCTTGATGAAACGCTGGAAATGGTGCGCGACAGCTTCCGCCGCTTTGCAAATGATCACAAAGACGCCGCCCATAGCTGGCATCTCAAAGACCAACTGATCCCCATCGAAGTCATCTCCGCATTAGCGGACATGGGGGTGTTTGGGCTGACCATCCCCGAACAATATGGCGGCGCGGGCATGGGCAAAGCGGCCATGTGCGTTGTGTCGGAGGAATTGAGCCGGGGCTATATCGGCCTTGGGTCTTTGGGAACCCGCAGCGAAATCGCCGCCGAACTGATCCTCTCCGGCGGCACCAACGCGCAAAAACAATACTGGCTTCCGAAATTGGCCAGCGGCGAGATTTTGCCCACCGCCGTATTCACCGAACCCAATACCGGATCGGATCTGGGATCACTTTCCACCCGCGCCGTGAAAGACGGCGACCTCTATCGCATCACCGGCAACAAAACATGGATCACCCATGCCGCCCGCGCCGATCTGATGACCATGCTGGTGCGCACGGACCCCGATCAGCCCGGCTATAAGGGCTTATCCATGCTGCTGGCGGAAAAGCCGCGCGGCAGTGATGCCGATCCCTTCCCCGCCAATGGCATGACCGGCGGAGAAATCGAGGTTCTAGGCTATCGCGGCATGAAAGAATATGAACTGGGCTTTGATGGCTTTGCTGTGGATGCCGATAATCTGCTGGGCGGCGTTGAAGGTCAGGGCTTCAAGCAATTGATGGCCACCTTTGAAAGTGCGCGTATTCAAACGGCGGCACGGGCCATTGGCGTGGCCCAGTCGGCGCTGGATATGGGGCTGGCCTATGCCCATGAACGCCAGCAATTCGGCAAACCCATTGCGGCCTTCCCCCGCGTTTATGGCAAGCTGGCAATGATGGCCGCCGAAATCATGATGGTCCGCCAATTGAGCTATTATGCCGCCGAACAAAAAGACAGCGGCAAGCGCTGCGATCTGGAAGCCGGCATGGCCAAGCTGCTGGCTGCCCGCATCGCCTGGGCATCGGCGGACAATGCGGTGCAGATCCATGGCGGCAATGGCTATGCCACCGAATATCCCGTCAGCCGGGTTTTAGTGGATGCCCGTATTCTCAATGTGTTTGAAGGGGCCGCCGAAATTCAAGCCAATGTGATCGCCACGCGTTTGTTGGAAGCGGCTGGCTAGTCTAGCCTGTCGGCTGGTCGATCTTTGATATGTCTGCCGTCACATTTTGTCGCGGCAAGAAAAAGAATGAGCTTTTAGAAAGCAAACGCCTTAGGCTTCGCCCTTAAATCTTCTAAAAGGCTCATTTCTTCACACGGAAAGTACAGACACCCATGTCTTCGACCCTGCTTCTTTTGATCCCGATTTTCATGGTAGCCGCCCTTGGAGCGGTTTTGCTTGGCGTGCTCAATATGGCCCGTCAGGGAAAAGCCAGCCAACAGCGCTCCAACAAGCTGATGCAGTGGCGGGTATTGCTTCAATTTATCGCTGTTATTTTGATGGGCTTGCTGTTCTATTTGGCAGCGAACTAAAGCAGTGTGAACGAGGTTTCATGGTCAAGCTGACAAAAATCTACACGCGTGGCGGCGATGGTGGCGATACCTCGCTGGTAGATGGCAGTCGGGTGCGCAAATATAACGCCCGCATTGACGCTTATGGCACCGTTGATGAAGCCAATGCGGTGATCGGCCTTGTGCGGCTTCATACCCGCGGCGCGCTGGATGACATGCTGGCCCGTATTCAAAATGATTTGTTCGATCTGGGGGCAGACCTTGCAACCCCTGAACTGGACCCCGATGCAGAAAAAAATGCCCTGCGCATCACCGATGACCAGGTGGCGCGGCTGGAGCGGGAAATCGATGCGCTCAATGCCGATCTTTCTCCCTTGAAAAGCTTCATTTTGCCAGGTGGAACAGCGGCTTCGGCGCATCTGCATCTGGCGCGTACTGTGGTCCGCCGCGCCGAACGGCTTATGGTTCTGGCCGCCGAAAATACCCCCGTCAACGGGGCGGCCATCCGCTATGCCAACCGGTTAAGCGATCATTTGTTTGTTTTATCGCGGATTACCAACGATCATGGCGCCGGAGATATTTTGTGGAAACCCGGTGCAACACGGGGCGATAGCTAGATCATGTATGATCCTGTTACATTGACTCACGCGCAGGCTTGACCTATGTCTCATCGCCCAACATTCGCCATTTTTTTGGAGGGGCATATCCTGTGTTCTCCGAAGGAATATGAAAAGATATGACGGTAAGCCAAGGAGCTGTTTTCCATCATGAAGGTGCTGGTCCCTGTTAAACGGGTCGTTGATTACAATGTCAAAGTGCGGGTGAAGTCCGATCAGTCGGGCGTCGAACTCGCCAATGTCAAAATGTCAATGAACCCCTTCGACGAAATCGCAGTTGAAGAGGCGATCCGTCTCAAGGAAGCCGGGAAGGTCGATGAAATCGTCATCGTCTCCATCGGCCCCAAACAAGCGCAGGAAACCATCCGCACAGCCCTTGCCATGGGTGCGGACCGGGGCATTCTGGTTGAGCATGATGGTCCCACCGAGCCTTTGGCCGTTGCCAAATGCCTGAAAGCCATTGTGGATACGGAAGAGCCCGGCCTTGTGGTGTTGGGCAAGCAGGCCATTGATGACGATTCCAATCAGACGGGGCAGATGCTGGCGCAGCTTCTTGGCTGGTCGCAAGGCACCTTCGCCTCGAAAGTGGTGCTGGAAGACGGGGCGGCCATTGTCACCCGTGAAGTGGATGGCGGCCTTGAAACCATCAAGATCACCATGCCTGCCATCATCACCACCGATTTGCGCCTCAATGAGCCGCGCTATGCCTCTTTGCCCAATATCATGAAGGCCAAGCGCAAGCCCATCGACATGAAGACCCCCGATGATTTCGGCGCCGATATGACCCCGCGTCTCAAAACGCTGAAAGTGGAAGAACCACCCAAACGCGAAGCGGGCATCAAGGTGGAAAGCGTTGCCGAACTGGTGGGCAAATTGCGGGAAAAAGGAGTGATCAAATGACAGCCCTTGTTCTTGCCGAACATGATAACAGCACGCTCAATGATGCCACCTTGTCCACCGTGACAGCGGCGAAGGCTCTTGATGATGTGCATATTCTGGTTGCCGGCCATAATGCGGCAAGTGTGGCCCAAGCCGCTGCCAAGATCGATGGCGTGACCAAGGTTTTGCATGCGGATGCCCCGCATTATGAACACAGAACCGCTGAAGCGCTGTCGGCTTTGCTCATCGGGCTTGCCGATGGCTATGACAGCCTGCTGGCACCGGCCACCACCATGGGCAAGAATGTGATGCCTCGTGTGGCGGCCGCACTGGATGTGGCACAGCTTTCCGACATCATCGCGGTGGAAAACGCCACCACCTTCAAACGCCCGATCTATGCGGGCAATGCCATTGCCACCGTGGAAACATCGGACAGCAAAAAGGTCATTACCGTTCGCGGGACGGCCTTTGAAAAAGCCGGGGCCGAAGGCGGTTCGGCTTCGGTGGAAACAGTGGAAGCCCCTGCCGATCCCGGACTTACGGAATTTGTCGGGCAGGAATTGTCGAAATCCGACCGTCCCGAACTGACCAGTGCCAATATCATCGTCTCCGGTGGACGCGGCATGGGATCGGGCGAGAATTTCGCTCTCATTGAAAAAGTCGCTGATAAATTGGGGGCCGCCATTGGCGCCAGCCGCGCCGCTGTGGATGCGGGCTTCGTTCCCAATGATTATCAAGTGGGCCAAACCGGAAAAATCGTTGCCCCTGAACTTTATGTGGCTGTGGGCATTTCCGGCGCGATCCAGCATCTTGCCGGTATGAAAGACAGCAAGATCATCGTCGCCATCAACAAAGATGAAGAGGCGCCGATCTTCCAAGTGGCCGATTACGGCCTTGTGGCAGATCTGTTTGAAGCGCTTCCGGCTTTGGAAAAAGAACTGTCTTGACGACCATCAATTATAACGCCCCGCGGACACCGGTTCCGGGGCGTTTTGTTTTTAACAGGAACGGATGTAGCAATGCGTAAGGTGGGTGTGATCGGCGCAGGCCAAATGGGCAACGGGATTGCTCATGTGATCGCCTTGGGCGGTCATGATGTGATTCTGGCGGATATTTCCAAAGAGCGCGCTATCGAGGCTTTGGGCATTATCCGCCATAATATGGAACGGCAGGTCAATCGGGGATTGACCACCCAAAGCGCTATGGATGAAGCCATAGGTCGCATCACCGCCACAGACAAACTCTCGGATATGAGTGACGTCGATCTGGCAATCGAAGCGGCCACAGAAAAAGAAAATGTCAAAGTCGGCATTTTCAAGGAACTGTGCGAATCGCTGAAGCCTGAAGCCCTGCTTGCCACCAATACCTCATCCATTTCCATCACGCGCCTAGCCGCTTCCACGGATCGACCGGAAAAATTCATCGGCATGCATTTCATGAACCCGGTGCCGGTTATGAAATTGGTGGAAGTGATCCGAGGCATTGCCACCTCGGAAGAAACCTACAAAATTGCCTGCCAGTTCATTTCGGATCTGGGCAAAGATGTGGCCATTGCCGAAGATTTCCCTGCCTTTATCGTCAACCGCATCCTGCTGCCGATGATCAATGAAGCGATCTACACCCTTTATGAAGGCGTGGGATCGGTGGAAGCCATCGACAAAGCCATGCGGTTGGGGGCAAATCACCCCATGGGGCCTTTACAATTGGCGGATTTCATTGGCCTTGATACCTGTCTGTCCATCATGCAGGTGCTTTATGAAGGCTTGGCCGATACCAAATATCGCCCCTGCCCCTTGCTGGTGAAATATGTGGAAGCCGGCTGGATTGGCCGCAAGGCCGGGCGTGGCTTTTACGATTATAGCGGCGACGAACCCATCCCCACGCGCTAAATCCTCCCACGGGGCTCCAACATCACCTCCTGCAAAGCGCCGTTCATGCGGCGCTTTTCGCTATTTGTGGACCGTTTCTTATCCTTGCGTGCTGGCTTAAAAGCGGCGTAACAAGCGGCGCAGATATTGCCGTTCCTCGTCGCTGAGATCGGGATTGCTGATGCGCTGGCGCAACTCTTCCAGAATGCGTTCCACCTGTCGGGCATCCAAGATGTCGGGCAGTTCAAAGCCCCGCGTGTTCATGCCCGGTTGAGGCCGCCCCAAGGGATCAAGGCCATTGCCCGATGGCATTTGCTGCATGGCCTGCTCCAGCATCTGTTCCAAGGCCCCTTTTGCCTCGTCCAGAGCACGCACAGCCTCGGCCTGTCCACGAATGGCTCCCGGCCCCGATTGTTCGGACAAGGCCCGGCCCGCATCTTCCATGGCCTGCATGGCTTGCTCCAGCCCGCCGGGAGCTTCCATGCCGCCGTCCCCCAACCCTTGCAGGATGTCGTTCAAGCGCTGGCCGAGGCCCTGTTGTTGCACCCCCAATGAATCAAAGCCCCCTTGCGGCTGTCCATTTTTCTCCCGCAGGCGGTTGACCAATGTCTGGCGGCTGGTTTGGTTCAAAAGCGTGCGCTGGTCTTCGCTCAAGCCTTCCAGAGCCTCGGCGGCACGGCTGGCGGCCATCATCCGCTCATAATCTTCGGCGGTCATGCTGTTGGCGCTGGCATTTTCCATAATGTCGCGTAGTTGATCCAGCATGGCCTTGGCCGCGTCCATCTCGCCCGCGGCGGCCAGATCACGCATCTGCCGGATCATCTGTTGCAGCATATCCGACCCCACCACCTGCATGCGCTGGGTGCCATCGGTGCGCATGGGGGCGGTTTCGCTTTGCTGGCGGGCCATTTGCGACAGGAACTGCTGCATCATCGCTTCAAGAGCTGCCGTTGCCTGATCCAGGCTGTCCTCGCCGCCCTCTAGCGCCTCTTCAAATTGATCCAAAGCATCGCGCAAGGATCGGGTGGCCAGCGACATCTGCCCATCTTCCAAACGCAAAGCGGTTTCCCACAGGATTTCCCCCACTTCTGCAACGGCTTTCCGCGACGAATCGCTGTTCATGCGCCAATAGGCACTTCGCAAGGCGGCAAATACCGTAAGATCGCCGTCATAGGCATCAAGATCCCGCGACACCCGGTCGATACGGTCCGTTTCCTTTGAGGCTCTGGCGGGCGAAACCAGCATATCTTTACGGATCGCCACCAATTCCTTTGCCACGGGATGGCTGAACACCCGTTCAGGCAAGCGAAACACCAGCGCATCGCTTTTCCCTGTCTGCCCGGCCGCATCGGTGGCGGACAACACCGCCGTCACCAAGCGCCCTGCGAAAGGATGCGCGGTCAGATCCTCATAAACGACCAAAGAGGCCGCCTCACCGCGTGTTTGCGCCCCACGCAAGGCAATTTCCAAGCGATCATCACCGGGCGTGCCGGAAGCCTGCGCCCCTTCTGGCAAGGGCACAAGGGTGAGACTGGCATCTGTCACGCCATAATCATCATTCACCACATAAGTTAGCCGCATGGCTTGCCGGCGGCTTTGGGTAGGCGTGGCGGCAAAACTGATGCTCGGCGGTTGATCCGGGACAAGAGCCAAAGGCCAGAGTGCGCGGCTGCGGCCACCTTGGCGAATTTCCAACATCGAAAGATCCGGATCAGACAGTGCAAACTCAAGACGATGATCCACCGTTCCGACCGTATCAAACGGAATTTCATCCTCTCCCGCCAATAAGACAGGGGCTTGGCGCCCGCCATTGAGCCGCACCACCAGCATCGAGCCCACCGGCGCGGACAATGGGGCGGCGGCCTCGTCATGACCCTTGGTGGCGGCCATGGGGCCATGTAAAACAATGGGGCTTTTGCCGGTATAATCGGGCGGGGTCAGCCAGGCATCCAGCACCACCGTGCGCGGCGCATCCCCGAAGGGCGGCTGCAAGGCCTGAAAAAGCCGCCGCCCGGCATCCGGCCCCGCATAAAGCGCACCAATAAACAAAGCCAGCAAAACAATCGCCCGCAAAGCGCGGGGATCTTCATAAACCAGCGTCAAACGCGGGGCCTTGACCGGCAGATCCTGAGCCATCGCCGCCATATGGTCACGGTGCCTGCGCCACAGCACAGACGCCCCCGCAGCCATGGCCGGAGCATCAAAAACCGCATCAATGGGTCGATGGCGGGCGCCACCGCTTTCTTCCAAACGACGCCGTGCATCGGCATCACCGGGCCATATGGCCCGACGCAAGCGGTGCCATAGCAGCCCCGCCCCGCCAAGCACCACAAACACGAACACCGCCAAATGAACAAAGGCCGGAGCCTGTTCCCATATCCCCAAAAGCGCCAGCGCAAAATACGCCCCGACAATCGCCCCAACGGGCCAGGCCGCACGCCACACCGTTTCCAGAACCAACCAGCCACGCACCACAAACAGGCGCCGGGCCAAACGGGCTCGGATCTGTTTATGCCTATCCAAAGGGCTGCGTTTGTTCATTCAATCCTCATGCCACATGGTGTTCTTGTATATCGGCAGCCGGGGCGGGGGCATCAAGCCTTGTCGGTCTTGCTATCCATATCCAGCCACGGGGCCACGCGGTCCAGCACCAAAAGATCCTCTACCTCCACGCGCGGCCGGATCACCGCATATTCATGGCCATTCACTAGCACTTCGGGCACAAGGGGGCGGCTATTATAGCTTGATGCCATCACAGCACCATAAGCCCCTGCCGACCGCATCACCACCAAATCACCCGCCTTCACCGCTGTCGTTTCACGACCTTTGGCAAAGCTGTCGCCGGTTTCGCATACCGGACCGACAAAATCCGCCAGCATTGTCGGTGCATCAAAGGCCGCTTCCATAACAGGCGCAATGGCATGATAGGCATCATACATGGCCGGGCGCAAAAGATCATTCATCGCCGCATCCAGGATCACGAAGCGCCGCGCCTCGCCTTCTTTTACATAAATCACTTTCGACAACAAAACCCCGGCATTGCCTGCAATCAGGCGGCCCGGTTCGGTGATGATCTGGCACCCAAGGCCGGATGCCACCTCTTTCACCATCAGCCCATAATCCTTTGGTGAAGGCGGGGCTGGCTGATCTGGCTCATAGGGAATGCCAAGGCCGCCGCCCAGATCCAATCGATCGATTTTATGGCCATCGGCACGCAAAGCCGCCACCAGTTCCGCCACCCGGTCGAACGCCGCGCGAAACGGCCCCAAATCGGTCAGCTGCGAGCCGATATGCACATCGATCCCGACAATATCGATACCGGGAAGGCTGCGGGCATGGGCATAGGCTTCACGGGCGCGATCCCATGCAATGCCGAACTTGTTTTCCGCCCGGCCCGTAGAGATTTTGGCATGGGTTTTGGCATCCACATCGGGATTGATCCGCAAGGCAACGGGCGCACGCTGCCTCAAAGACACCGCCATCTGTGACAGTGCGTCCAATTCCGGTTCCGATTCCACATTGAACTGATGGATGCCAACCCTGAGAGCCATGGCCATTTCATCAGCGGTTTTGCCCACGCCGGAAAATACGATCCGTTGCGGAGGAATCCCCGCCTTTAAAGCGCGGGTCAATTCACCACCGCTGACCACATCGGCCCCGCAGCCCAAACGCGCCAAGGTGGCCAGAACCGACAGGTTGGAATTGGCCTTTACCGCAAAGCAGGTCAGGTGGTCGGTGCCCGAAAGCGCATCATCGAACACCCGGAAATGGCGTTCCAAAGTGGCGGCGGAATAAACATAAACCGGCGTGCCTACCTCTTTGGCAATGCGGGACAAGGCCACATCTTCCGCATGAAGCTGGCCTTCATGATATTGAAAATGATCCATCAGAGCCGCTCTGGCCCATCCGCATCACGCGGCGGAATTTTGCGGAAATCTTCAATCCGTGGATCTTCGGTTTTCCCATCGGGCGGCACAATATCGCCGCGCCGTCCACAAGCGGACAGCCCCATCACCGCGATCATCAAACCAAGTGTCAAAAAACGGCTCATGCGCTGTGCTCCGCCTTGGGATTCTTTGCCGTCAAAGCCTGCCGCGCCGTTTTGATGGCCTGCCTTACCTGTTCGGGTGCCGTACCACCAAAGCTGGTGCGCGATGCAGCCGATGCTTCCACACTCAGCACACTAAACACATCCTCGGTGATCCGCGCATCGATGGCCTGCATGTCCGCGAGGCTCAGATCTTCAAGGGCGGTTCCGCGATCTTCCGCAAGTTTCACAATGCGGCCCGTTACATGATGCGCATCACGGAACGGCAAATTCGCCCCGCGCACCAGCCAATCGGCCAGATCGGTGGCGGTGGAATAGCCCGCGCCCGCCGCAGCGGCCATCTTGGCCGCATCCACACGCAAATCCTGTACCATGCCGGTCATGGCGGCCAGCGACAAAGTATAGGCCTCGACCGCATCGAACACCGGCTCTTTGTCTTCTTGCATATCTTTGGAATAGGCCAGTGGCAGCCCCTTCATCACCATCAGCAGCGTTTGATAGGCGCCATTCACCCGCCCCAATTTTGCGCGCACCAGTTCTGCGGCATCCGGATTGCGCTTTTGCGGCATGATGGACGAGCCGGTGGAAAAGCTGTCGGACAAGCGCACAAATCCGAATCCGGCGCTGGTCCACACCACCAGTTCTTCCGCCAAGCGGCTGAGATGCATCGCTGCCAGATTGAGGGCCGCCATGAATTCCAACGCAAAATCCCGATCCGACACCGCATCCAATGAATTGGCCGTTGGCCGATCAAAACCCAAAGCCGCCGCTGTCATATGCCGGTCGATGGGGAAAGACGTTCCCGCCAGCGCCGCCGACCCCAAGGGACTTTCATTCAGGCGCGCCCGGCAATCCGCAAGGCGGCCTCTGTCCCGGCGGGTCATTTCATAATAGGCCATCAGATGGTGCCCAAAGGTCACCGGCTGGGCGGTTTGCAAATGGGTAAAGCCGGGCATCAAGCTGTCGGCATGTTCGTCGGCACGATCCAGCAAAGCCTGTTGGAAAGCCTGCAAGTCCGCATCCAGCCGGTCGATGGCCGCGCGGGTCCATAATTTGAAATCCGTCGCCACCTGATCATTGCGCGAGCGCGCCGTATGCAACCGCCCTGCCGCATCACCGATCAGATCGCGCAGCCGCGATTCCACATGCATGTGGATATCTTCCAAAGCCGGATCAAAGGCCATCTCGCCGCGTGCGATTTCCTCTTCCACCTGATCCAGTCCGCCAAGAATGGCCTCACCATCTGCAGCGGTCAAAATACCCGTTGCCACCAGCATGCGGCAATGCGCCTTGGAACCGGCAATGTCATGGCGGAACAGCACATGGTCTATATCAATGGAGGCATTGATATTTTTCATGATGTCCGAAGGGCCGCCAGCAAATCGCCCGCCCCAGAGTTCATTGGATGACGCGGAAGATTCTACCGGATTTGAAACAGTGCTCCCGCTTTGCCGGGACGCGCTTTTTTTGCTAGGGTCATGGGACATAGGTAATTTTTACGATCGGTTGTTATGAACAAACAGATGGTATTGGCCGCCGCCGCACTTGCAAGCATCGGCCTTATTGCGTGGGCAGCATATGAAATGCTGAGCCCCGGCGAAAGCTCTCAGACGAGTCAAAATGAAGTTTCTCGGCAAACCGCCGGCCTGAACGCCGCCTTGGCGCAAGGCGCAATGGCCACATTCGAGCTGACCGAAGGGCGGCCAAGCCTTCCTTTGGACATGCAAATCCAAGGGCCGGATGGGGCCATGACCTTGGGCGATTTGCGCGGTCAGGTGCTGTTGATCAATCTTTGGGCGGAATGGTGCGCCCCCTGTATCGAGGAAATGCCCACCTTGGCGGCATTGGAAGCGGATATGGGCAGCGCCGACTTTCGGGTGGTGCCCATTTCCATCGACCGCAGCCCGGTGGCGCAGGCGCAAACCGTTTTGGAAAAATTCAAAGCCGCCAATCTGACCACCTTGGCGGATCCCAGCATGCGATTGATGGGTGATTTGGGCATTATCGGCCTGCCCGCCACCTTATTGGTAGACCGCGAAGGCCGGGAAATCGGGCGGCTTGTCGGCCCCGCCGATTGGAACAGCCCGGATGCCAAAGCCTTGGTAAAAGCCGCCTTGGCATCCTGATCGCCCGAACAGGTTCAAAGGGTTTTGGGCAACTGAAATACTGAAGGCGGCGCGATCAAAGATCCCCCAATCGCGCTGCCCCCAACAAGATGATCCGCCGGGTTTCCGACCAAAGCGGCACATCATCAAGATCATCCAACGCCACCCATTGCGCCTTGCGGGCATCGCTGGCCGCTTTGGGCTCCCCTGCTGTCCAGCGCGCCAGATAATCCACAAGCGTATAATGATGGCGGATAGCGTGGCTTTCATCGGGCTCGATATAATCGACCACATCCAACAGGCCTATGATGTCCGCATGAACGCCGGTTTCTTCCAAAACCTCCCGCGAGGCCGCGGCGCTGGCGGTTTCCCCCAAATCCTGCGCTCCGCCGGGCAGGCTCCATTCGCCAATCTTCGGGGGCTTTGACCTTTGGATCAAAAGCACCGATGCCCCCTTGAAGACAACGGCCCCCACCCCGATGATAGGGCGCGTGGGATAATGGCGGCTCTGGCTCATTTCAACACCTTTGTTCCATGCTCTCGTGATCCGGTTCATGTGGCTTTATAAAGGACAAATCTATGTGTGGACGTTTTGTCCTGAGTTCTCCATTGGAGGCCGTGGCCCGCACATTCGATCTGGACCCGCCCAAAAGCAATTTCCCGCCACGGTATAATATTGCGCCCACCCAAGCCATTGCCGTTGTTCGCCGGGCCGACGAGGACAGCGGAACCGGTGCCCCCATAGGAACGCGGGAACTGATCCCCATGCGCTGGGGTCTGGTGCCATTCTGGATGAAAGAGCTGCCCAAAAGCCGCCCCTTGATCAATGCGCGGTTGGAAACGGCCGCACTAAAACCCAGCTTTCGCGCCAGTTGGCGGCATCGACGCTGCCTTGTGCCGTTCGATGGCTGGTATGAATGGATGGCGGCGCGCGGCGGGAAAGGCAAACAGCCCTATTTCATCCATCCCGCCAATCCGCAGCAATGCCCCTTGGCCTTTGCGGGCCTGTGGGAGCGCTGGTATGGCCCTGATGGTGGAAGCTGGCTGGAAACGGTGGCCATCCTGACCATGCCTGCGCCTTCTTCCCTGTCACATCTGCATCACCGGATGCCCGTTGTGCTGAACCGCAGCTATCATGACATATGGCTGGGAGACGGCGTGGAACGCGCCCCAAAAGATATCCCGCGCAATGCCTTGGTTTCCTTTGCGGATTATGAAGCCTATCCCGTTTCCGACCGTGTCAACCGGGTGTCATATGACGCGGCTGATCTTGTCGTCCCCCTTGCTGGCCATCAGCCAAGGCTGTTCTAAAAGGGCCCTTCGATCCTTTTCGGGATCACTCAGCCCCTAAGTCTTGTTTTTGAACGGCGCGGACCACAGCCACCGCTGCCGTAAAGATGATCAACACCCCGATGCCTGTGAACACCGACCCCACAAGCGTTGATACTTTGGTGGGGCCAGCGCCATCACTGAGAAAAGGCATCACCACCAACGCCCTAAAAAGCAAGGCGGGCACAGGCCCCAGAACCGCTATGGCCGCGAAGGGCTTCCAATGGGGTTTCATACGCAACAGGGCTTGGCGAATGCCCAGTTTTTGCCCCAAGGCGGCATAAACCACGGCCACGCTATAGGCCGTATAAAGCCATAGCAGCAACACCATCGCCAATACGACCATGATCGACCTCAAAATGCCATCGCCGAGCCCTAACAAGCCGCCAAGAACGGCAAGCAAATGGAACGGCACGAACAATCCGATGACGCCCGCAAAAAGATACAAAAGAAAAGACAAGGTATGGAGAAGCGACAAGCCATAGCTTCGGCCCAAGCTCCGCCCGAACACCCCGCCCCGGCCAAGCAACAAGGCCCGCGCCCACAAAACCGGCACAACAACCAACAGAAAGGAACTGGCAATGGTTTGTGCCAGAATTTTCGGAAACAAGGGGCCCAAGTCTGCCACAGCACCTTCCGGATCGTACTGCATCGCGTTTTGCCACGCCACAATATCGTCAAATAACGGAGCCGTCAAAATGGTGCTGATAATGGCCCATAACAGCGCCAACAACACAAATACTTCTGCATGAGCCCGAATATCTTTAGCGATAGACGCCAGAATTTCCGAGAATCCCAGACGTGCGTGGTCAGTGCTCATGCCGGTTCCTTATTCTTTTCTTCGGCATCGGCGCCAACGCCTTTGCCATATTTTGTTCCGTTTGCGAAATGATCCACGATAGCATCGGCGGCGCGCCGTTCTGATGGTCTGTCGGTCAAATCAAAGGTCTCTTGAAACAGGCTTTTTTGCATGGGCAGATAATGGCCATGCAGGGCATCGGCTTCGGCCAATGCCTTGGAGAGATCGGCCATCGAGCGCACCACATCGCCCGCGTGCCACATCTTGAAGCTGTCATCATCTTGCCAGCCCTCCAACCCCCGCGCATCGAGAAAAATTGCCGGACGCGGGCGATGCAAAAACTCATAGATCTGGCTGCTCACATCGCCCAGATAAATATCTGCCCCATCCATATAGGTCATATCCAACACCGCATCGCTACCCGTATCCAGATGCATATGCGGCACAGCGCGCCACCGCCCCAAAGGCCGTGCCCGATGCCGGAACCAGCGTTGATACAGCAAAACATGAGGCGCAAAAATCAGATTATAACGATCCGATTGGCGGAAATATTCCAGCACCGCGCGGCCCATGGTCGGCCAGGAGGATTCGCGGCGGCTATAGTGCGGATTGTAAAGCACGGTCTTGCGGCCCGAAGGCAAGCGCGGATAGGGGGCGCCCAAACTCTGGATCACGGAAAATTTCGGATAGCCCACAATGGCGCAATTTTCCGGCTTCACAAGGCCCGATGCCAAAAGACGATCAGCAATCTTGGGACCGGGGGCAAGAACCAGATCGAATTGCGCCAGTTCGGGATAATAGGCCTCCGCCCGATCGCCCGCCCCATGATGGGTATAAACGATTTTCAAATGCTCCAGCCCCGGTTCGCGCTTTAGCTTCAGGCTGGTTTTCTCCGGCACCACAAGCACATCAAAATCAGCAAACAGCGCTTTATTGGCATCCAGAACCGCTTGTTTTTTTGCAAAAGCAAAGGGCTTTATCACCGGATCGATCAATCGTGCATAAAGCGGAACCTCCACCATATGCACCCGGACCTTATGACCGGGATAGCGCTGCGCCACCCGATCCACCACCGAACGCAGGGCCGCCCCCAGCACGAAAATCTCCACCTGATGTTGGGGATAGGCCCGCGACAGCTCGAATGCGATGGGCGCGGCATGCAAGATCTGATGGCCCGCATAATGATTGAACAGAAATCCAAAACGCATGATCTATTGCTCGACAGAAGGGTGAGACGGCGACTGGTCAAGCCATGATCCCAAGGCAGCGCGGCGATGCTGGCTTTCAGCCTGCAGGATCTGCATCAGATGCACCAAAAGACTGAGCACCGTCCACAAGGCCACCCATAAAAATCCGGTGGTCGGAGTGGCGATCAGCAAAGCAAGGCTAAGCAGCACAAGATTGGGATTGCGCCGCGATACGATCAGCCGGAAAAAACTGTCAAAGCGCCGCCAGATATGCAGTTCCAGCCTGAAGCGGGCGATGAAATATCCCTCGATCAAGCGCCCGGCGACATAGCCGCCCACAATTACCAAAAGCGCCGGATCAAGCCACATGGGAGCCGCCTCGCCCGTGCTTGCCACCAATCCATGCGCCCAGGCCCAATACCAAAAGGGCGGATGGATCAGATCAATGCCATGATCGAACACATTGCCCCATTTGGAAGAGGTAAGCGTGGTACGCGCCAGCTTGCCATCCACCGTATCCAGAAAGGTCATGCCCCATGCGGCCAACAATCCCGGTGCGAACGCGCCGATCCAGAATAACCAGAAGGCCGCCGCCACCAGAATAGCAGACAGGCTGGTGACCATATTGGGAGAAAGATGAAGCCGCGCACAAAGGCGCGTCACATGAAAGGCGGGCAAAGGCCACAGATATTTCGTCACCACATCCGTCACGCCTTTATACGACCCTTGAAACAGCCGCTTTTCCGCCGCCCGCGCACCAATGGCCGATACCCGCAGGCAAAAAGGAGCCTCGCGTTTACGCAATGCGCTGCGATATGCCTGCGCTATCTCTTGGGGGCTGGCGATCTCCAGTCCTGCAGGGGCCGCACCGCGCCCTTCCATCCATGCCCGCGCCGCCTTTGCCAGCTTCGCGCTGGCATGGCAGCCCCGCGCCCCATCCGCCTCCACAGCCCGATCAGGGTGCTGCAACAACCACTCCAGAACCGGCGCATCATAAAGACAATCCGCATCCAGAATCAGACGGGGACCCGCAGCCACAGGAGACAGCATACCCGGTTTTTGTGAAAGCTGGCGCAACAGGCGCTCTTTTCCGGAAAGGCCAAACAGCCGGACGGGATCGGCGGCCTCGATTATCTCGACATAGGGCATTATCTCGCCTGCCTTGCCATGTGACAGTGTCTCGCCAGCCTCGACAGGGACACGATCATCTTGCACAGTACGGTCCATGGGATCTGCCGTCATGCTTTTATCTTCCCGGTCTGATGGTGGCCTGTTCCCATTGAAGCTGCACCGCATAGCCTACCAGAGACGCCGCTGTCCAATATCGCGCACAATAAACGACCATTTTCAGGCCAAAGTTTATGTTTACCCTTGCCCATATTTCCGATCTTCATTTCCCGCCTTTGCCCCCTGCAAGCGCCAAAGAGCTTTTGAGCAAACGCATCCTTGGGTATTTATCATGGCACCGCAAGCGCAAGCATGAACATTGCGCCATTGTGCTAGAGGCGCTGTTGGACGATTTGAAGGCACATCCAACCGATCATATCTGCGTCACCGGCGATCTCACCAATATTGCCCTTCCGCAAGAATTCAAAACCGCACAAAACTGGCTGGAGCGCTTGGGAAAAGCAGAAGATATCAGCGTCATTCCCGGCAATCACGATGCCTATGTGAAAGGCGCATTGGAGCACGGCATGGAAAACTGGCGCCAATGGATGACATCGGACGCGGGCGCACCGGACCAACTGTGCCATCCGCAAATCTTTCCCTTTGTGCGGCGCCGCGATGGCGTGTCGATCATCGGCACCTCCACTGCTGTCGCCACCCTACCCGCCCTTGCCAGCGGGCGCTTGGGAGAAGATCAACGGGATGCTCTGGAGGCCTTATTGCAAGCCGAACACAAGGCGGGGCAATTTACCATCATATTGATCCATCATCCGCCGCAGCCCGGCGCGGAAAACCCGCGCAAAGCCCTGAGCGATGGGGTGCCGTTTCGCAAGATGATCGCCCGCACCGGTGCGGGCCTGATCCTGCACGGGCATACCCACCGCGCGCTTGTGTCGCAGATTGATGGCCCGCACGGCCCCGTGCCCGTTCTGGGATGCGGATCGTCGTCTTCGATCGGGTCCCATAAAGGGCCGGGCCATTATTACCGTATCCAGTTGAACCCAAAGACGCCTTCGGCCGGAATTAAAGTGGAGTCCCGCCATTTTGATGCCACAAAAACACGCTTTTTTCCTGCAAAGTCACTGACTTTGATGCAAGACAGCCATGCGGCGCCATCCCATGGATGATGCTGTGGCCCATTCCCCACACAGACACGTGATTTGTCTGTCAGGGCTTGGATAAGATGTATTGTCTGCTTATCAAAGAGTATCGACACAAAAACAAACACGCCGATCAAAACGCAATATCATCAATCAATTAATGAGCAGGACGCCCGTGAAAGCAATTATTTTAAGTGCCGGACAAGGAAAACGCCTGTTCCCCCTTACCGAGAATACCCCCAAATGTCTGCTTGCGCTTGGCAATGGCACCACATTGCTTAGCTGGCAATTAAACCAGCTTGCACAAGCGGGAATCAAAGAAGCGGTGGTCGTCACCGGCTATCAGGCGCAACATGTGGAGCAAGAAATCGACCGCTGCCGCAACCAGCTCCATATTCGCACCATTTATAATCCCGACTATGCCACATCGGACAATCTGCGCAGTGTGTGGCATGCCCGCGAAGAAATGACCGGCGATTTCATTTTGCTCAATGGCGACACCTTGTTCACCGCAGATGTGGTGACAACGCTGATGGCCAATCCTGCACAGCCCATCACCGTGACCACCGCACGCAAAGACCGCTATGACAGCGACGATATGAAAGTGAAATTGAAAGACGGCCTACTGCATGACATCGGGAAAACGCTGGATCTGGATAGTGTGGATGCAGAATCCATCGGCATGATCCGCTTTCAAGGCGAAGGTGTGGCCCATTTCCGCAGCACTGTGGAACGCATTGTAGAAAGCGGCAAGGGCGATGCGGTGTGGTATCTTTCGGTGATCGATAAATTGGCCAAATTGATGGACATCCACATCACCACCATTCCCGGCGAAAATTGGTGTGAGGTGGATTTCCCCGTGGATCTGCAACGCGCCCGATCCGCCATCACCCAATGGGCCATGACCGGCGACCAAGGTCTGGAAGCCGCAGCATCCTGATTGGACGGCGCCTTCAGGCGCTGCGTTTTTCCAGCCGGCTCTGGAAGATATGGCGGGCCAGTTCCAGATCTTGCAGGCTATCGATATCGGTGGCCGCATCGGCATCATGCAAGATCACCGGAACCACCTTCAAATCCACACGCTGCCCCAGGCGCCCCAGCGCATCGGCCAAGGTGAGACGCCCCAAAAACCATTGCACCAGCCCTATGATGCCAAGGCGCGCCACCAGCCGCAGCGGCTTTTTACGGTCATGTTCGATGCGCCGCCAGAAAGCCACACCGCGCACCGCCTGAGGCGCTTTCATGGCAAACATATTGCATCCGGAAAAAGCCCCGTCACGGAAAGCCAGTTTCGTGCGTTTGCCGCGTGGATAGGTGGCTTCCACCAAAGCCAGCGGCGCCAAAGCCGCCGCAATATCCGCATCTTGCCGATCGGCTTCATCCAGAAATTGCCGTACCAGATCACCGGTCAGCAACGGATGATCCGCCGTGGTAACAAACAGCCGCTCACCGGGTTTCATATCTTTCAAAGCCGATAAAACGCTGGCACTGGGGCCTTTGGCCGCTTGATGCCGCACCACATCGCCATCAGCCAAGCGTTGCGCCAAATGAGGGGCTTCGCGCTCTAAAGGGCTGTCTTTTGCCATGCTGATGCGAATATCCGCAGCACGGCCACTGCCTTCAATAGCCGCCAGCACATGTTCGATCATCGGCTTGCCGGCAAGGGGAACAAAAGCTTTGCTGCTAACCCCTTGGTCCGCCGCAACGGGATCGCCTTCAGCGCGGCGTCCGGCAAGGATGAGAACGCGATAAGCATGGTGTGTCATCAATAGATCCAAAAAGAGGGAGCGTGCTTCAGCCAACCCAGCTTGCGCGAAGATGGGCGATCAAGTCTGCCTTTAGCAAGTCGTCACAGCTATTTTTATGGCCAAGATCAGGCACGCCCGGCCAACCGGGGTCGGCAAAAGACTGGCCTTGGAACTGACGCACCCCTTCATAGCGCGGGATCACATGAAAATGCACCTGCGGGTCCACCATCATCAGCATCAGCCAATTGATTTTGTCATTGTGAAAACAGGTGAGCAAAGTGCGCTCCACCGCGCTGACGATTTGATGAAATTCCAATGCCGCATCTTTGGAAATCCCGGAAAAGGCCGTTGCCTCTTCCTTGCAGACAACCACCAGCGCCCCCAGCGTTGTCTGCGCAGGGCGTAGAGTTACCGCCCAAAAATCTCCTTCAAAGATCACCGAGGACGGATAACCGAATTTAAGCAAGGTCGCATGAGGCATAAAGACATCCATGATGCTGTGCTGTGCGCACAAAGGGGTGATCACGGTGATAAACGGCTGCCGCGAAACTGGCAAGTAAGCGCCGCTTTCTTGTCATATAAGGCTGTTACTCCCATCTAACAGGCAGCCGTTGAAGTGCCTGACATCGGGGAAAAGAATATCTCCATGATGTCGGCGGCAGCGGGAACACGTTCATTTCCGTAAGGAGTACGGCCATGACAAGCATGGATCCTATCTTTCATGAAGAGACCCTAGAGACCCTTTTGAACGATGAGATCTGCCTCACCTTGATGCGATGCGACGGCATTTCAATGCCGGAGGTGCATCATCAAATGCGCGTCGTTGGACAACGCTTGCGAAACAAAAACGCCTCGCGCCCGCCAAAGGCGGTTGAATTCCGCCAGTTGGCACAGGCAGGCTAATCAAGCCCCCCTTAAAAGACAGAGCGCATAAAGACCGGCGATCATGATTGCCCTTTATGCGCTTTTTTATATGCGTCCCTTCAAAGAGACACGCAAAAACAAAAGGTCAGTGAACCGGGATTGAGGCTTCTTCCAAGAAAGACAGAATCTTGTTCTCATCCACCAAGCCCTGCCCGCGTGTAAGCAGCGTCCCATTGCGGAAGACCAAAAGCTGTCCGGTGGACGTCACCTTATACTGCTTCAAAAAGTCCGTATCACGGTCGAAATCCACGCGAAAAAGCTGCGCATCCGGCACCTGCCCCTTGGCTTCAAGGGCCTGAAAGCTACGATGTTGGGCTTCGCAAACCGGGCACCAGGAGGCATAGATCTGCACCAGAAGATCCGCCTTGCTCTCTATCGCCTGCGCAAAACGCCCGGCATCATAATCCTGCCATTGCTGCAACAAAGGGTCATCGGCCCGCACATTCAGATAGATCAATTTGCCAAGAGGGCTCACCGCCACAAGCCCCGCCACCAGCACCAATGGCACGATGATTTTCAGCCAGCGGGGCATGTCAAAGCCCCCCGACCGCCAGTGCCACGCGGGAACTGGCCGCCAAAAGTGCTGCAGGTTCGGGGCCGTTTTCCGCCAGGCGTTCCGCATTGGGATAGGCTTTTCCCAAAAGATCGAGCGCGGCGCTGATTTTGTCCCATGCCCGGCTGTCTTTGGCTTTTATACTCTCTTTCGCCGCATTGGCCCGCGCGGCAGCGGCACTGAAATAGCCATAGCCATCCAGAAAGGCTTCCCCCGCATCACCGGCCCGCGCAAGGCGATATTGCAAGGCGGCGCGTTCAATCATATCGGCGGTCACTTCCGCTTCCACACCGGCTTTGCTGCGGTCACTTTCAGGCGCATGGCTGGCGGCATCTTCGGTGGCTTTCAACACAGCTTCGGCGGCGGCAACCACCTCGGGAACGGGTTTTTTCGAAAACGCATGGTCACCGGCGCGCACCATCAAGCCATCAAAGGGGCGCACATCATGGGACGCAAAGATTTTTTCCAGATCAAAATAAATTTCGGCAATGGGATGAACGAACATTTCCGCCGCAGCTTCCGCATTGCCGGCCCGATAAGCGCCAATCCCTGCCAGATAATGGGCGCGGATCACATCCAAAGCGATCAGATAGGCAATGGGATCACGGGCGGCCCGTTCGGGATCGACACCGGCTTCACCGCCTTCGCCTCCCTCTCCGCCTTCACCACCTTCACCACCTTCGCCTCCTTGGGCGATAGCGAGGGGTGCCGCGGCCATATCCGCCATATGGGAAAGCGGCGCGTCCACATCCACAGCCCCCTGATCATGGCCCATAGCCACAGTCGGTGATAACAAAGCCGCTGCACTAAGGCTTGTCCATAAACGCCGACGACGCCATTGTGTCATGAGAGGGCCTCCCAAGAAGTTGCGAGTGATGATCATTTTCATTTCAGATGTACTGAATCAAGACGCCCTGTCAAGGGCACGCGAGGCCGCAGCCGGGCTTTCTTTTGAGCCGGGGCAAACCACAGCCGGTTGGCATGCCCGATCGGTGAAAGCCAACAGCCAGGCCATGCCCTCGGCAGGTCTGCGGGTTTTGCAACAGCGGATTGTGAAAGCCATTGAAGCCCATCCGGTCGTGCAAATGTCGGCCCTGCCTCGCCTTATGACCCCGCCTTTGATCAGCCGCTATGGGCCGGGCGATGCCTATGGCCGCCATGTGGATGATGCGGTGATGGGCACCCCGCCTATGCGGTCTGATCTATCGGCCACATTGTTTTTGAACGACCCCGATGCCTATGACGGCGGCGAACTGATAATCGAAGGCCCCGGCGGCGAGGAGGCCATCAAACTGGCGGCGGGGTCTTTGGTGCTTTACCCGTCCACCAGCTTGCATCAGGTGGCCCCTGTTACAAAAGGCGAACGACTGGTGGCGGTGACATGGATACAAAGCCTGGTCGCCGATGAAGCGGCCCGCGCCATATTGTTCGATCTGGCGCAGGCAAAACAGCAGATGTTTGAACAGGCCGGCAAATCCCCCGCCTTTGATCTGCTGGCCAAATCCTATGCCAATCTGTTGCGCCGCTGGGCACGCCCCTGAACCGGACGCAACCGCAAAACGTTGCCCACCTTAAGCCGATGGAAGCCAATCACTTATGATTTGCGCAAGTGCTTTTGCAATAATCGCGGATGGTTTCCCACGCCTCTTCGGCGCTTTCCACATATTGGATCAAATCCAGATCCTTATGGGCGATCATGCCCGCATCGGCCATGACCTGAAGATTGAGAATACTGTCCCACCATGCCTTCCGGTACAACAGCACCGGGATCGGATCGATCTTGCCCGTCTGGATCAGGGTCAGGGTTTCAAACAGCTCATCCATCGTGCCAAAACCGCCGGGGAAGCACACCAAGGCCCGCGCCCGCATCAGAAAATGCATTTTGCGCAAAGCGAAATAGTGGAACTGGAAGCATAATTCCGGCGTAATATATGGATTGGGCGCCTGTTCATGGGGCAACACGATGTTCAGGCCGATGCTTTCCGCCCCCACATCATGAGCGCCGCGATTGCCCGCTTCCATGATGCCCGGTCCGCCGCCCGTGACCACCATCAGTTTTTCCGGGCACCCGCCTTCCGCCTGCGAAATCAGCCGGGCAAGTGCACGCGCCGCTTCATAATCGCGGCCACATAGATCATCATTCGAGCCATCCTTGGCAAATCGCTGCGAACGGGCGCTGCCGAAAATCACCACCGTTGCGTCGACCCCGTGTTCTTGCAACAACAGTTCGGGCTTCATCAATTCAAGCTGGAGCCGCGTTGGCCGCAAGGCATCCCGCTTTAAAAAATCCAGATCCGTAAAGGCCAGCCGATAAGCAGGCGAGCGGGTTTGTGGCGTATCCGGTGTGCGACGGGCGCGCTGTTCATCTTCGCTGGCCGATGGAAACGCCGAGCGACGTTTATCCGCGTTCATAAGCAGGTCCCCGTTTTGTGATGCGTATGGATGATTGAGTGTATCCTCAAAACGTGGCATCGGAGGGAACATTTTTCAAAGAGGACTTTCCCATGTCAGGCCAACAAACACGCGTCCCGGCTTTGGAAACGCCCTCGGGGAAATCCGCAGAAACCGAAAATTTCCCCGTTGGCTCGCAGTTGATCGCGAAACATCTGCGCCCCCATGTGGCGCGGTTTTATGCCTTTGCCCGCGCCATCGACGATATCGCAGACAATCCCGATCTGGATGCTGCGGACAAAATCGCCCGGCTTGATGCTTTTGGTGCAGCGGTCCGGGGCGAAGAAAAAGGGGCAGGGCTTGAAACAGCCCAGCGCATGCATGACAGCCTTGTGGCAAGCCATGTGCCGGTGCAGCACTGCCTTGATCTGATTTCCGCCTTCAAACAGGATGCGGTCAAATCACGCTATGAGCATTGGGAAGAGCTGATCGATTACTGCGATCGCTCGGCAGCGCCGGTGGGCCGCTATTTGCTGGATCTGCACGGCGAAGACCGCGCCCATTGGGATATAAGCAATGCCTTATGCAACAGCTTGCAGGTGATCAATCATATGCAGGATTGTGCCGATGATTATCGCCAGATGGACCGCATCTATCTGCCGCAAAACTGGATGCGCGAAGTCGGTGCCGTGGATGAGGATTTGGGCAAAGCGCATGCCACTCCTGCGTTGCGCCGGGTTCTGGATCGCTGTGTTTCGGGTTGCGAGACATTAAATGAAACGGCGCGCGATCTGCCCGTTGTTTTGAAAAGCAAGCGTCTGGCATTGGAATCCGGGGTGATTGTCCAGATCGCCAGGCGCCTGACCCATGAATTAAGCCACCGCGATCCACTGGCCCAGCGGGTAAAATTACGTAAACCGCGCCTGATGATGACGGGGGCACGCGGGATTTTCAAAGCACTCTTGGGGATTCGCTGACCATGACGATGGTGCTTGTTCTGGCCATATCCAGCCTTGCGGCGTGGCTTTATCTATTGATCGCCCATCATCGCTTCTGGCGCGCCGATCAAAGGCTTGAGGCTGCAAAAGCGCTCGATCACTGGCCGCATATAACGGCGATCATCCCGGCCCGCAATGAAGCCAAAAGCATCGCCCAGTGCCTTACCGGTTTGCTGGAGCAAACATATCAAGGCCAATTCGATCTGGTTCTGGTGGATGACAACAGCTCTGACGACACCAAAGCCATTGCCCAACAAACCGCCAAAGAACATGGCGCCGAAGACCGCCTGACGATTGTCAGTGCGCCGCCTTTGGCAGCGGGCTGGACCGGGAAATTATGGGCTTTATCCCACGGCGTGGCCGCCGCAGGCAAAAAGGCGGACTTTTTGTGGCTCACCGATGCCGATACGCTTCACGGGCCGGGTGTTTTGGCGCAACTGGTCTCGAAAACCCAGACAGACGGGGTGGATCTGGCCTCTTTGATGATCCGCCTTCGAACCAAAAGCCTGTGGGAACGCTGGATCGTTCCCGCATTCATCTTTTTCTTCCAGATGTTGTATCCTTTTCCGGCCATCAACGATCCGCGAAAAAAACACGCCGGCGCAGCGGGCGGCTGCATTCTGGTGCACAGGGATCGTTTAAAAGCAGCGGGCGGCATTGCAGCGATCCGCACCGCCCTTATCGATGATTGTACGCTGGCCAAAAAGATACAGGATGCAGGAGGGCGCTTGTGGCTGGGCCTGGCCAAAGACAGCTATTCCTTACGTGGGTCGGACGGCTTGATGCCCCTTTGGGTGATGGTGAAACGCACAGCCTTTACCCAGCTTCATTATTCAACGCTTTTGCTGCTGGCAACGCTTCTGGGGCTATCGCTGGTGTTTCTTGTACCCCCTGTCCTGACCGTTGTCGCAATTGTGACCGGCCAATGGAGTCTTGCTGGAATTGCCGGTCTTGCATGGCTTTTGATGGCCATCGCCTATGCCCCCACCCTGCGCGATTATGGACAAAGCCCGATCAAAGGCCTGTTTTTACCTATAATCGCAGCGCTTTACACCGCCATGACCCTCCATTCCGCCATCGACCATTGGCGAGGGAAAGGCAGCCATTGGAAGGGCCGCGATTATAGCGCCGATGGTGAGACCACCCGTCCCGGGGCTTGATTGCCACGCGCGACAAGGCTAAGTGCGCTACATATGACGCGAAAAACACCATAAGGACGTCGAAAGCAGCATGAACGCGCCTTTAGTACAAATCAGCGCACCAGACGACAAAGCGGACCGCATCGCCATCGCGCGGCAGGTGCGGTCGGCAGGATCGTCTTTCTATTGGGCCATGCGCTTGATGTCGCCCGAACGCCGTGCTGCCCTGTTTGCCATTTATGCCTTTTGTCGTGAAGTTGACGATATCGCCGACGGCCCCCTAAGCAACGCCGAGAAAAAGGCACAGCTGGCCCAATGGCATGACCGCATCGACGCCCTTTATGAAAGCACGACCGATCCTTCGGGCGATGCTTTGGACCGCGTTCTAAAGCGCAGCATTATGGATTACGGGCTTGATAAAGCCGATTTCATTGCCGTGATCCGGGGTATGGAAATGGATGCCGATGGCCCCATCCGCGCACCATCCTTTGAAGATCTGATGGATTATTGCGATTGCGTGGCCTCTGCCGTGGGGCGCTTATGCGTGCGGGTCTTTGGTGCGCCGGAACTGGCCGGGCGTACAGTATCCGATCATCTGGGCAAGGCCTTGCAGCTAACCAATATCATCCGCGATGTATCGGAAGATGCCGAAATGGGGCGCCTTTATCTACCTCGTGATCTTTTGGCGAAAACGGGGATAAAAAGCACCGATCCCATGACCGTGGCCCACGCCCCTCATATTGATAAGGTGAAGCAAGCGCTGGCCAAACAAGCCGCAGAAGAATTTTCCAAAGCCGAAACCGCTCTGCGCGCCTGTGATTGTGGTGATATGCGGCCCGCCGTGATTATGATGGTGGTTTATCGGCGCATTTTCGAGCGCATGAAAAAAGACGGCTATCAAACCCGCCGGCAAAGCAAAATCAAACGCGCTTTGGATAAGGCGGAAAAGCTATGGATTGCGGCTAAAATAGCGCTGGGAGGCCGGTCATGGCGCGCGTCCATATAATCGGCGGCGGGCTGGCGGGCCTGGCCGCAGCGGTCCGCATTGCCAAAGCAGGCCACGATCTTACCCTTTATGAAACCGCCGCACGGGCTGGCGGGCGCTGCCGGTCTTTTCACGATGAAAAACTGGGCTGTGTGATCGACAATGGCAATCATTTGATGTTGTCCGGCAATGGCTCTCTTTATGCCTATCTGGACGATATCAACGCCCGCGACCGGCTGGTTGGCCCTGATGCGGCGGATTTTCCCTTTGTCGATCTTGAAACGGACGAGCGCTGGACGCTGTCTTTGAACAAGGGGCGCTGGCAGGGCTGGGTGCTTGATCGCAATCGGCGCATCCCCGGCACCCGTGCATGGGATTATCTATCGGCCCTGCGGGTGTTAATGGCGCGCCGCGATGACCGGATCGCCAGCCTGTTGAACCCAAACAGCGTGCTTTATCATCGCTTGTGGGAGCCGCTGATCGTTGCGGTGCTCAACACCGATCCCGACATTGCTTCGGCCCATTTGATGCGCCGGGTGTTATTGGAAAGTTTCGCCAAGGGGCAGGCTTATTGCCAGCCGCGCATGGCCCGCCATAGCCTGGCCGATACGCTGGTCGATCCGGCACTTGATCTGTTGGAAAACGCCGGAGCCAAGCTGCGGTTTCACAGCCGCATCAGTCATTTAGACCTGTCAGACAGCCGTATTCTTGCCATAAATCTGGGCAAAGAAAGCATCCGGCTCGATCCTGAAGACCGCGTGATACTGGCAACACCGCCATGGATCGCACAGCAGCTTCTGGATGGTCTGGCAACACCCGAAACAGGCGAAACCATTGTGAATGTGCATTTCCGCATGCCAACCGCGCTTTATGAGACCCCCATCCGCATCGTTGGGCTGGTGGGCGGACTGGTGCAATGGATTTTCGTGCGCGGTGATGTGGCTTCCGTCACCATTTCTGCCGCAAATAAACTATCGAAAATATCGGCAGACGACATCGCCCGCAACTGCTGGTCCGAAGTGGCACGCGCTCTTGAACTGGGGGACAGCCCCCTGCCCGCCTTCCGCGTGATCAAAGAAAAACGCGCCACCTTCTCTGCTACGCCAGACGCCGCCACAAACCGGCCCGGTGCCCGCACAAAATGGTCCAATCTGACATTGGCGGGAGACTGGACCGATACCGATCTGCCGTCCACCATTGAAGGGGCTATCCGCTCTGGCCATCGCGCCGCAACGCACTGCCTGTCCACCATAGGCCGCGCGGTGAAGGCGCACGCAGCCGATTCAAACCCCATAACAGACAATCGAACAGGAGTGATGCAATCATGAGAGGAGAAGATCTCCAGATTGATCGCGGGCTTCAAGACCAGCTTGATTTTACCATTGGTGATGCCCTGACCGCCCTTAAAAAGCGCCAGCAAGCAGACGGCCATTTGATCTTTGACCTGGAAGCTGATGCCACCATTCCGGCGGAATATATCTTTCTTAATCATCATCTTGATGAACGCGAGCCCGAGCTTGAACAAAAATTGGCGCGCTATATCCGTTCGATCCAGCAAGATGAGGGCGGCTGGCCGCTTTATCATGGGGGGGCGCCGGATATTTCCGCCAGCGTCAAAGCCTATCTGGCCCTGAAGATCACGGGCGACAGCCCCGACCAACCCCATATGGCCAAAGCCCGTGCCGTTATCCATCGTTTGGGCGGCGCAGAAAAAACCAATGTGTTCACCCGCTATGCCCTGGCGCTGTTTGGCGAAGTGCCGTGGCGGGCGGTGCCGGTCATGCCGGTGGAACTGATGCTGATGCCCAAATGGTTCCCCGCCAATATGTGGCGTTTTTCCTATTGGTCGCGCACGGTGATCGCGCCCTTGCTGATTTTGGCGGCGCAAAAGCCCAAGGCCATCAATCCGACCAACACTCATATCCCCGAATTGTTCCTGACACCGCCCGAGGACATCCGCGACTGGCAGCAAAACCCCACCGGGCGCTGGACCGGCAAGATGTTCTTGCAACTGGACAAGATATTACGGGTCGTGGAACCTTATTTCCCCAAGAAAACCCGGCAAAAAGCCATCGCCAAGGCAGAAGCTTTTTTCACCGAGCGGTTGAATGGTGAAGATGGCCTGGGGGCGATTTTCCCGGCCATGGCCAATTCGGTGATGGCCATGGAAGCGCTGGGCTATCCCAAAGACCATCCCGCGCTGGTGACCGCGAAAAAATCCATCAAATTATTGGTGACGGAAGAAAACGACGAAACCTTCGTACAGCCCTGCCTGTCCCCCATTTGGGACACGTCCTTAAGCGCCCATGCGCTGCTGGAAGCGGGTGAAGCGCCGATGGGAGAAAGCGCCAAAGGGGCCTGCGATTGGCTGGCCTCGAAGCAAATTCTGGATGTGAAAGGCGATTGGGCGGCAAAAGCCCCCGATCTGCGCCCCGGCGGTTGGGCATTCCAATATAACAACGACCATTATCCCGATGTGGATGATACCGCCGTCGTGGCCATGGCTTTGCATCGCACGCAAAACCCCGCCTATAAAGAAGCCATCGACCGTGCCGAAGAATGGATCATCGGCATGCAAAGCACCAATGGCGGCTGGGGAGCCTTTGATATCGATAATGACGACCATTATCTCAACCATATCCCTTTTGCCGATCATGGCGCTTTGCTTGATCCGCCCACCGAAGATGTTTCGGCCCGCTGCTTGAGCTTTTTGGGCCAGCTTGGCCATGATATGTCGCATCCCACCGTCAAGCGCGGCATAGACTATCTGAAAAATCTGCAAGAAGACGATGGCAGCTGGTATGGCCGCTGGGGGACCAATTATGTGTATGGCACATGGTCGGTACTGTCGGCCCTGAATGCTGTGGGTGTGGATATGAACGCCGATTATGTCCAAAAGGCCGTGAATTGGCTAAAAGCCCGCCAGAATGATGATGGCGGCTGGGGCGAATCCGGCGACAGCTATTATGAGCATATGAAGCATGATCCGGCCCCAAGCACGCCTTCACAAACCGCATGGGCCTTGCTTGGATTGATGGCCGCCGGCCATGTGGAAGACGAAACCACCCGCAAGGGCATTGATTTCTTGTTGGCCCATCCCCGGACCAAAGACGGGCGCTGGGAAGAGCCCTGGTATAATGCAGTGGGTTTCCCCCGCGTATTTTATCTGCGCTATCATGGCTATAGCCATTTCTTCCCCGTTTGGGCCTTGTCGCGCTATCGCAATCTGACCCGATCCAACGACAAGTCCGTGCAATGGGGCATGTAATTCTTTCCAGAAGAAAGCCCGCCTTATGGCCATAGAGCGCCCTTCCTTACGCAGCCTGACAGGAACATTGTTGCTGGTAGGCGGGCTGATTGTTTATGCGCTTTTGGCCATGCAGCTGGGAGCCATAATCAATGGCTGGCCAATTTGGGGACAAACGGTCATCTATGTGATTGTGGGGCTGGCCTGGCTTTGGCCCGCAAAGCACCTGCTTGGGTGGATGGGCCGCGGACGGCGCGACCAGAACTGACAGACCAGATAGCCGCCAGCCCGGACAGCTTTGCCATCCGGGCTGGTTCATAATCTGGAACGGCGACCGATGGCGCCTTACACATTCGGAAAGCGATAGTCCTTGAACTGCTCGCGCAGGCCCGCTTTATGGATCTTGCCCGTTGCCGTGTGGGGGATGCTATCGCGGCACACCACATCATCGGGCAGCCACCATTTCGCCACCTTGCCGGTAAGAAAAGCCAGCATATCGTCCCGGCTGACGGTTTTTCCCGGTTCGGGAACGATCACCAGAAGCGGGCGTTCGTCCCATTTGGGATGAACAATGCCAATCACCGCGGCCTCAAGCACATCGGGATGCCCCACAGCGGCATTTTCCAGATCAATGGAACTGATCCACTCGCCCCCGGATTTGATCACATCTTTTGATCGGTCGGTGATCTGCATAAAACCATTGGGATCAATGATCGACACATCGCCGGTATCGAAAAATCCATCCATATCAAGAATGTCATCGGGCCGATTATAATAGGCTTTGGCCGTCCACGGGCCACGGGCCTGAAGATGGCCGAACGCAACGCCATCATGGGGCAGGATCTTGCCTTCCGCATCTACAATGCGCAATTCCACGCCGAACACCGCCCGTCCCTGCTTGCATTGCACATCAATGCGGTCATCGAAATCCAGAGACGCCGTGTCGGCCGTATGGGTGCCAACCGTACCCAAGGGGCTCATTTCCGTCATGCCCCAGGCATGGCTGACCGACACGTCATAATCGCGTTCAAATGCTTCCACCATCGAGCGCGGAGCCGCAGACCCGCCAATGGTTACATTCTTGAGATAAGGCAGCTTTTTGCCGGTTTCCTGCAGATATTTCAGCAAGGCCATCCAGATGGTCGGCACCGCCGCCGTGACGCTGACCTGTTCTTCATCCAAAATCCGCCACATGGTTTGCGGATCATGATGCGGACCGTTCAAAACCAATTTTGCCCCGGTCATGGCCGCAAGATAGGGCACACCCCAGCTATTGGCATGGAACATGGGAACCACCGGCAACACCGCATCACGCGCGCTGACACCCAGCGTATCGGTGGCAGCCGCAGCCATGGTGTGCAATACATTCGAACGGTTGGAATAAAGAACCCCTTTCGGTTCCCCCGTGGTGCCCGATGTATAGCAAAGACCCGCAGCGGTATTTTCATCCAGTTCCGGCCACTCATAAACCCCGTCTTCCACATCCAGCATATCCTCATAACATAAAGGATTGGGGATCTTGGTGTCTTTGGGCATATGGGCGCGATCGGTAAGAATCACGAAATGCTCTACCGATTTCAGGTGCTCCAGCAAGGGCTCGATCAGCGGCACAAAGGTGAGATCGAGGCACAAAACCTTATCGGCAGCATGATTGATGATATAGACGACCTGTTCGGCAAACAGGCGCGGATTGACGGTGTGCGCCACAGCGCCCATCCCCGCAACCCCGAACCACAGCTCCACATGGCGCCATGTATTCCACGCCAGCGTTCCTACCCGGTCGCCCTTTTGCACCCCGAGCCGCTCCAAAGCCTGCGCCAATTGTTTGGACCGGCCATGCAATTCGGCATAATTGGTTCGGTGGACCGGTCCCTCGACGGAATATGTCACAATCTCGCGGCGTGGATGGAACCGGGCTGCATGTTCGATCAATTTCGACTGCAGTAATGGCCAGTCCTGCATCAATCCGAGCATGGTCGTCCCCTTTACAAACGCATTTCAAGATCAAATTAACATTAAAGCCTTCAGCGCATTGAGCAATGGAAACACACCCCACCTGCCCATATTGCGAGGAAAAAACAAAATAGTGCGGTTTTTTCAACGGTCAAACTCTTGCCGCATCTGTAAAGGATTATGCTAAAAGTGACGCTTATCGCTGCCGCCCCTTCCATTAGAAAACAGGACATCTTTATGCCCCGCACATTTTCAAAGATTCGACCTTTAATCTGCGGCCTTCTTTTTGTGCTGGTTTCGGGCTGCGTCTCGTCGACCTCATCGTCCACCAAAGCACCGCCTGCCCCCGATTATGCAAACCAGACCGATGAAAACACCTACGATCAGCGCACCATTTTGGAAGCCAGCAAGGATGTGTTTGGCGAAGGGGCCGAAGGGCTGGGCGGAATCATTGAATCAATTTTTGCGGATCTGGGCCGCCCCAATGGATATATCGCCGGGGAAGAAGCGGGGGGCGCCCTGATTGTGGGCCTGCGCTATGGCAATGGCATCTTGCATCACAAGATTGAAGGCACCCGCCAAGTGCACTGGGCTGGCCCGTCCATCGGTTTCGATGTTGGGGGCGATGCGGCCAAGGTCTTCACGCTTGTCTATAATCTTTATGACACCGAAGATATTTTCCGCCGCTTTCCCCAAATCGAAGGCCAGTTTTATTTTGTCGGCGGGCTTGGCGTTTCCTATCACCAACGCGGTGATGTGATCATCGCCCCCATCCGTTTGGGTGTCGGCTTACGCGCCGGAGCCAATGTGGGGTCTTATAAAATCACCAAGGAAAGCACGTTCAACCCATTCTGACGCCTAGGTTCAGGACTCATTAAAGCCACCAAATTACGATAGCAGCAATACAGATTGCAGAAAAAAATGTA
>NZ_BMOV01000003.1 GCF_014647255.1 Iodidimonas muriae | reverse complement strand
CATTTTTTTCTGCAATCTGTATTGCTGCTATCGTAATTTGGTGGCTTTAATGAGTCCTGAACCTAGTCCACCTTGCTTGGTTGGGGGAGAATGCTCAGTGTCATATCCTCCGCTCAGACTATCTAGCGCTTTAAGAACTCTCGCCAAAAGTGATGGTTCTCCACCCGCCATGCCTTCTTCCTCGGCGACGGCCAGTTCGCTAGCATCGTATTCCCAGCGGCGAAGGATTTCGATCTTTTGATCTGTCGTTAAGTCCGTAAGTTCCACGACTTCTTCGGGATTTGCGAACACCGAACTCGGGTAGAGCATGGCTTTTTCGATATCAATTGGCTTTTTTGTCATTCCGTCCTACTCCGTATTAGATGCGTTGCTGAAGATCGCCATTATTGCGATGCATAAATCATATGGTTATAGGGGGGCGGCCAGTTTGAACTTCCACTTTTCGATGCAGACAGGTATCTATATTCGATGACTCCCCGTAGCTCAGTAGGATAGAGCGCAGGATTCCTAATCTGTAGCACTCATTTTTCACCTTCCATAATATCATCAAAATCATTATATTTTTCAATATGTTACGAATTTTCTTGCCTCGCAAAAACGGAAGAAATATGCTTTCACATAGCTTACACATTTCACAGTTTTTGGACGATCATGGCAGACCACACGATAATGGGCGGAAAAGTCCATGTTTATAAGCGAGGAAGAAGCCGATACTGGCAGTGCTCAACCTACATCGCCGGGAAAAACCGGCGTGTCAGCACCAAGCAAGAGAGCCTGGCTCAGGCAAAAGACTTCGCTGAAGACTGGTATCTGGACCTTCGCGGAAAAAACAATCGCGGCGAACTGAAGGCGGAGAAAACATTCAAGCAAGCCGCCGAGCAGTTCCTGCGCGAGTATGAGGTCATCACCGAAGGCCAACGCCATGCCGGTTATGTCGAAGGACATGAACGTCGCCTCAAGCTCCATCTCATTCCGTTCTTCGGAGACAACGGCCTATCCGAAATCACCCCCGGCCTTGTGCAGGAGTACCGCATCTCCAGACTCAATCCGGACAACAAACCAATCGGAAAACCCTTCAAACAGGCGGTTCGCCAGTTTGAAAAAGAATACGGCTTTCGCAGTAATCACCGCACGGAAAGCGAAGCCGAATTCCGTCTGGAAGCTGTCAAAAAGAACATCGTCCCCTTTTTCGGCGATACAATTGCATCCACGGTCACATCGAAAGCTATCGAGAAATACCGTGAATACCGGCTCTCACAGATAGATCAGGAACCCGCCATCGCCGCGAAGATGGTGGACCGCGAATTAGGCGCGCTTGGCGAAATGCTTCGCTGGATGAAACAGCGCAGCAGGTCGCCGTCCAAAAGCACGATGCACCACGAAATCGTCACGCTGCGGCAGGTCATAAAGACCGCCATCCGCCATGGCTGGCTGGAACACCTGCCCGACTTCTCACCCCCCTACCGGAAGGCCGAGAAAATCTCCCACCGCGCCTGGTTTTCGCACGACGAGTACCGGACGCTCTACGAGGCGTCCCGCGTGCGCACCCAAAGATACAAGGGAACGGCAAGGGCATGGCCTTGCGAGCAATTGCACGATTACATCCTGTTCATGGCGAATACGGGCTTGCGCCCCGATGAGGCCAATACGCTTGAGTTTCGCGACGTGGAGATCGTCGAGGACGAAGGAACCGGCGAAACGATCCTTCTGATTTCGGTTCGGGGAAAGCGCGGCGTCGGCTATTGCAAGAGCATGGCGAACGCCGTGCGGCCGTTTGAACGGCTGCGCAACAGGCCCCGGCCTGTATCGGACGCCCAGACTGACGATGACGATACGGAAACCGGATCGGAGGAACGCGGCTGGCGGAAGCCGGGACCGACCGACCTCGTTTTCCCCGCCAATCACAAGAAGCAATTCAACGCCATTCTCGAAGAGAATGACCTGAAATTCGACCGTGAAGGCAGCAGGCGGACGGCCTACAGCCTGCGGCACACCTATATTTGTTTCCGGCTCCTCGAAGGTGCCGACATTTACCAGATCGCAAAGAACTGCCGTACCAGCGTCGAGATGATCGAGAAATACTACGCCTCGCACATCGCCACGACGCTCGATGCGTCGGCGATCAACGTGCGAAGGCCGAAGCGCAAAAATCAAAGCAAGGAAGACGACTCCGGCAAGAGGCCGGAGGCTTAGTCTCCCCTCACCCCGTCAGGCTCGGAGGGTAGCCTGCCCCGCATTCATGCGAGCGCATACCAGGTCCCGCGCCCGGCACCGTGGCGGGCGAGATGGCCGCTTTCAGTGAGGGCCTTAAGATGGTCCTTCACCGTATTGCGGCTGGTTCCTGTGATTTGCGCCGCTTCCGCGACCGTCACCCGTCCCTGCGTGCGCGCGATATCCAGTATCTCCAGCGAAAGCGGCGGCAGCGATTCGAGCAGGATTTTTTCACGTCTGATTTTTTCGTCGAGCACACGCTTTTGCCCACGCAGCGCCCCGAGAAAATAATCGAGCCAGGGCTGCCAGTCGGGAGCATCCGAGCGCAACGTGCCCTGCGTACGGCGCAGCGTGCGATAATAGTCTTCTTTCGACCGTTCGATGACGCTCTCCAGCGAAACGTAAGGCACATATGCGTAATTCGCGCGCAGCAGGAGCAGCGTCGTGAGTATCCGCGAGAGCCGCCCATTGCCGTCCTGAAACGGATGGATCGCCAGAAAGACGACCACGAAAACGCCGATGATGATCAGCGGATGCATCTCATCCGCCTCAATGGCGTTGCGGGTCCATGCGACCAGCGCTTCCATCTGCGCCGGGGTTTCGAACGGCGTGGCGGTTTCGAAGATGACACCCAGGCTTTTTCCGTCCGGTCCAAACGCTTCGACATGGTTATCCAGTGTCTTGTACGCGCCCCGATGCCGCTCGTCCTTACCGGCATATTGCAGCAGGTCACGGTGAAGTTGTTTGATGTGGTTCTCAGTCAGGCCGATTGAATCGTAATGCGCGAAGACCGTCTCCATCGCGGCCGCATAGCCCGCGACTTCCTGTTCGTCACGGCTGGCAAAGCTGGTGACATCGATCTTCGAGAGAAGCTGATCAACCTCGCGGTCTGACAGTTTCGCGCCTTCAATACGGGTGGACGACCCGATGCTTTCGATTGCCGCGACACGCCGCAGGTTGTTAAGTCGCTCGGGTGCAAGCCGTCCAAGGGCGGTCCATGCCCCCTTAAACTCGTCAATCTCGGCAATGGTCCTGAGCATTGCCGGTGTGATGCTGATTGTCCCTGTCTTCAGCAGATCATCCATAAATCCATCCTGTTCCACCCGGGCTGCCCAACAGCGACCCCCGATTATCCATCCATTTTCATCCAATATATCACGCTTCACCCGATTATCCATCCGTTTTCATCCGATTAAGATAGATTCTCCCGGCCACGACAATCTTTCCCTTCATTCCCGTCAGGCTCGGAAGGCAGCTTCAAGAGCCGTCAGGGCCAGCCCGTGGGGCGTCAATGGTCCTGGACGGGTACAAGGCCACCCGCTTGGCTGTCGTCCGGCGGCGGACGCTTGCGGTGTGCCTCATGTCAGGATGGGCGGGAAGCCGCACAGCCGTCCGAGCCCGCCCGCCGGGCAATTCTGGCTCGGGACAAACTGAGAATCACATGCAGGTTTGATCCGATTCTGTCCGTGGCAGCATCATCGCGCCTGCATTTTTCCTGATAAGCGATACCACGCACACATTGGCAACCCTAGGTGAACCCGCCACTTGTGGCTTCTATCGGATTTTTTGCGAGTTTTCTCTCTGATTTTCCCGCTTTTTCCTTATACTGCTTGCCCAAGGGGCGATTCCGGAGCGCGATCATGGACGATCAAATTCTAACGATCCGAGAGGTCGCGCAGCTTCTCAAGATTAATGAGAAGACGGCTTACAAGCTCGCTGCGGAAAGAAAAATACCCGGCTTCAAGGTTGGGGGGTCCTGGCGGTTCGATCGCGAGGAAATATCCCAATGGATCAAGCGCCAGACGGAAGGAAACCGAGGGGATATGCCACGGTGAAAGCAGATAAACATGCCAAGTCGCAGCCTGACCAAACCTTCCTGCCCAAAGGGCGAGAGGAGTTGGGATGACGGCGCTCGAAGACATCAAGAACGGTGCCATTGTTCAGGGAATCGTCCCCAACCAGTCCGTTGAGGTCGTTTCCACCGACTGGATCGGCGACCAGGCGATCAATGTTGTCTACCGGGCGCAAGGCGGCACGGTCGCCGAAACCACACTCTATCGGGATGACGAGCACCGCCTCAGCGTCGAGACGCGCGGGCGCGTCTGGTCCTTTGACGCCGATGGCGCGTTGCTCCGTCTGGTGACGGAAGCAAACCGGATCAAGCTGGCGCACTATTTCGATCCATATCTTGCGATACATACCAGCCTTGTCGATCCGCTGCCGCACCAGATTTCGGCGGTCTATGGAGAGATGCTTCCCCGCCAACCGTTGCGGTTCCTCCTTGCTGACGACCCCGGCGCGGGCAAGACGATTATGGCGGGCCTGCTGATCAAGGAACTGATCGCCCGCAGCGATCTTGAGCGCTGTCTCGTTGTCGCGCCCGGCAGTCTGGTCGAACAGTGGCAAGACGAACTTGGCGAAAAATTCGCCCTCGAATTCGACATCCTGACCCGCGACATGATCGAAACGTCGCGCTCGGGAAACGCTTTCAACGACCGCAACCGGTTGATCGCCCGCCTCGACGTGCTTGCCCGCAACGAGGACCTTCAGCAGAAACTCGCCAGCTCGCACGAATGGGACCTGATCATCTGCGATGAAGCGCATCGCATGTCGGCCACCTATTTCAGCGGCGATGTGAAGTACACCAAGCGCTATCAACTCGGTCAGCAGCTTGGCCAGATTTGCCGCCACCTCCTGCTCATGTCGGCAACCCCGCATAACGGCAAGGAAGAGGATTTCCAGCTTTTCATGGCACTTCTCGATGGCGACCGGTTCGAGGGCCGCTTCCGCGACGGCGTTCACTATGCCGACACCGCCGATATGATGCGGCGGCTCACCAAGGAGGAACTGCTTCGTTTTGACGGACGACCGCTCTTCCCGGAGCGGCGCGCCTATACCGTCAAATACGAGCTGTCCGAGCCAGAGGCCGCGCTCTATAGCGCCGTGACAGAGTATGTCCGGACGGAAATGAACCGGGTACAGCGGTTCACTGACCAGGACAACAAGAAGCGGAACAATGTCGGCTTCGCGCTGCAAATTCTACAGCGCCGCCTCGCCTCGTCGCCTGCGGCGATCTACCACTCCCTGAAACGTCGCCGGGAGCGGCTGGAGAGCGAGCTGGGCGAAGCCCGCCTCGCAAAAAAAGGCGCGCGCGCGAAATTCGCGACAGAGGAAGTGACCGATGAGATCCTCAGCAATATCGAGGAGTTCGGTCAGGACGAGGTTGACGAAATTGAGGAGCTGATCTCGACCGGCGCAACGACCGCCGAGACAATCGAGCAACTGGAAATCGAGGTCGAGACCCTCAAAAGACTGGAGACCATGGCGCTGGGCGTTCTGCGCTCCGGCCAGGATACCAAGTGGACGCAGCTTGATCGTATCCTCGATGACGACCTGATGATCGATTCCGATGGCAACCGGCGCAAGCTGATCATCTTCACCGAGCCGAAGGACACGCTTCAATATCTTCTCGAAAAGGTCCGCGCGCGGATTGGCAGACCTGATGCCGTCGAGGTCATTCACGGCGGCGTCACCCGCGAGGAACGCCGCAAGGTCGTCGAGCGCTTCATGCAGGACCGCGACATGCTGGTCCTGATCGCCAACGATGCCGCAGGCGAAGGTGTGAACCTCCAGCGCGGCCATCTGATGGTGAATTACGATCTGCCGTGGAACCCGAACAAGATCGAACAGCGCTTCGGGCGCATTCACCGCATCGGGCAGACGGAAGTCTGCCATCTCTGGAATCTGGTTGCCGACGACACGCGCGAGGGCGAGGTATATGGCCGGTTGCTCGAAAAGCTGGAAGCCGCGCGGGAAGCGCTTGGCGGGCGCGTCTATGACGTTCTCGGGGAGCTGTTCGAAGGAACCGCGCTGAAGGACCTCTTGTTCGAGGCCATCCAGTATGGCGAACAGGAAGAGGTCAAGGCACGCCTGTTTCAGACCGTCGATGGCGCGGTCGATCAGAACCACCTTCTGGAGCTGCTGGAGCGCCGTGCGCTGACCAACGACACCATGCCGCAGGCGAAGGTGCAGGAACTCCGTCTTGAGATGGAACGCGCCGAGGCGCAGCGTTTACAGCCCCATCACGTGCAGAGCTTCTTTGTCGAAGCATTCCAGCATCTCGGCGGGCGTATAAAGCGCCGTGAGGAAGGCCGCTGGGAAATCACACATGTCCCGCTCAGCCTGCGGGAACGGGATCGCCAGATTGGCTCGGGCGCCCCGATCCAGAAGAAATACGAGCGTATCTGTTTCGAGAAGGACCGGATCAATCAGCAGCCGGTCGCGGCTTTCATCTGCCCCGGCCACCCTCTTCTGGAAGCCGTCATCAGCGTGGTCCGGGAACAGTACGATCACCTGATGAAGCGTGGAGCCATCCTTGTGGATGACACCGATCCGGGCGATCAGATATCGGCGCTGTTTCTACTGGAGCACAGCGTTCAGGATAGCCGCCCGACCGCCACGGGCAAGCCGCACATCATTTCCGAGAAGCTGCAATTCGCGGGCATCGATCGCAACGGCGTTGCGACCAATGCCGGTATCGCGCCGCATCTCAATCTCAGGCCCGCAAAGCCCGAAGAGATCGCACTCGTCGATGATCTGCTGCACGAAGACTGGCTGCGCACCGAGCTGGAGAAGACCGCCGTCCGCTTCGCGACCGTGGAGCTGGCGCAGGGCCATGTCGCCGAGGTCAAGGCCCGCCGCCTGCCGGAAATCGACAAGGTTGAGCGTGAGGTGCGCGCCCGTTTGAAGAAGGAAATCAACTACTGGGATTCCCGCGCATTCGAGCTGAAGGAAGAGGAACGCGCCGGAAAGAAGACGCGTCTCAACTGGCAGAACGCACAACGCCGCGCCGAGGACCTTGCCGAACGGCTGAAGCGCAGAATGGACATGCTTGAGCAGGAGCGCTTTATCTCATCCCAGCCGCCGCGTGTGCGGGGCGGCATGGTCGTTATCCCGCGCGGGCTTCTCGCAGCGCGCCAGCCCGCGACGGAAGGTGCGGGAGGCGTACCCGCCGGTTTTGCCGAGGATCCCGTTGCCCGGCGCGAGATCGAGATCGCCGCCATGAATGCCGTCATCGCGGCGGAACGGGCGCTTGGCAATACGCCTACGGATGTATCGGCGCAGAAGGTCGGCTACGACATCGCCTCTTACGATCCGAAGATCGACCATTTGCGCTTTATCGAGGTGAAGGGCCGAATCGACGGTGCCGACACTGTGATGATCACACGGCAGGAGGTGATTACCTCGCTGCACGAACCTCAGAAATTCATTCTCGCCATCGTACAGGTCGAAAACGGTTTCGCGCGCGAGCCCCGCTATGTGCGCGGTGCGCTCGACACGCGCGAGCCCCCCTTCGACCAGAACGCCATCCAATTCAACATAAAACGCCTTCTTGACCGGGCTGAACAACCCTCATGAAAGAGAAAGAGAAAGGGAAATGAAGGTTCTTTGGATAATTGACCGTTTGGACGGTACGAAAGCCAAGATCACGACTCGAGAAAGCACCGAGCCTGTATCAGGTGACGGGACGATCGTTGATGGAATTCCGGTAGCTATTGGCTCAAAAGTCACTACACCGCTTTCTGGAGAATTCGATAAGCACGACATCGTAATTGCAGCTAAAGAGCAAAAGAACTGAAACCTGGTAAGGCAGATTATGTCCGACTACAAAAAGAAACTCATAGAAGTCGCCATTCCGCTTGAAGCGATTAATGCCGCTTCGGCGCGGGAGAAGTCGATCCGACATGGGCATCCGTCCACTTTGCACCTTTGGTGGGCGCGGCGGCCGTTGGCGGCGTGCCGTGCGGTGCTGTTCGCGCAGTTGGTCGATGACCCCTCCGGCTATGCCGACAAGCTGTTGGATGACCCTGACATCCGGCGCGCTGCCGAGAAAGAACTGTCAGAGCGCATCGACCTTTGGGAAAAGCGCCAGGCGGAACCGGACTCGGCTGCCGCGAATACTCCGGAACCCACGCTTGAGGATTGCGCTGCGGATATCGAGCGCAAACGGCTTTTCAAGATCATTGAAGACCTTGTGAAGTGGGAAAACTCCACCAACGAGGAAGTGCTGGAACGCGCCCGCGCCGAAATCCGCCGAAGCTGCAACGGCGAGCTGCCGCCGGTCTATGACCCGTTCTCGGGCGGCGGGTCAATCCCGCTGGAGGCGCAGCGGCTGGGCCTGCCCGCCTATGGGTCGGACCTGAACCCGGTGGCGGTGATGATCGGCAAGGCGATGATTGAAATCCCGCCGAAGTTCAAGAACCAGCCGCCAATCCATCCCGGGATGAAGGATCGGAACCACTACCGCAACGCCGAGGGGCTGGCCGAGGATGTGAAATACTACGGCGAATGGATGCGCGAGAAAGCATCTGAGCGCATTGGTCACCTTTACCCGCAGGTGGACCTGCCGAAGGAATACGGCGGCGGCAAAGCAACGGTGATCGCCTGGATTTGGTCGCGCACCGTGCCGAGTCCGGACCCGGCATTCTCCGATGTACAGGTGCCGATAGCGTCGAGTTTCCTGTTGAGTTCCAAGGCTGGCAAGGAAGCGTGGATCGAGCCCATCGTGGACAAAGCAGCCAAGACGATCCGCTATGAAATTCGGACAAATGGCACATCGGCGGAGATTGCCGAAGCGAAGGACGGAACGAAGTCGGGACGAGCCAATTTCCGCTGCCTAATGTCCGATGCGGCGATTAACGCGGACTATGTCAAGAAGGCTGGTAAGGCAGGCCGGATGGGCCAAACGCTGATCGCCATTGTTGCGGAGGGCAAAGGCGGGCGGCGATATGTTGCGCCGGATGAACACCATGTCACCGTCGCGTTCGCCGATGAAAGTAAAATCGTTGCAGAAAATTGCAGAGACACATTTCTTTCTGGTGAAACACCGGCAAAACTTACCGGAGGCACCTGTCATGGTTACGGTTTGGACCGCTGGGGTAAGCTGTTCACCGACCGGCAGCTGGTAGCGCTGAACACCTTCAGCGATCTGGTTCATGAGGCACGGGCGCAGATCGAGGAAGACGCCCTTGCCGCCGGCATTTCTTCCGACGCCACTCCACTCCGCGACGGCGGTATCGGAGCAAAAGCGTATTCCGAGGCCGTGAGTGTTTATTTGGCGTTTGCTATTGATCGCTTGGCCGATGCAGGTAGTTCTATTGCCACCTGGTCCTCTTCTGGGTTCATTCGCTTCACCTTTGCACGGCAAGCTATACCCATGACTTGGGATTTTGCCGAGTGCAATGTGCTGAGCGACAGTACCGGAAATTTCATGGGGGCAGTCGATTGGGTTTGGAAGGCCCTGCTTGGATTTGGGCCAAATGCAACAGGATCGCTCATTCAACATGACGCGCAAAATGTAAAGCTGCCTGATGAAGCGGTGGTGTCAACCGACCCGCCATACTACGACAACATCGGGTACGCCGATCTTTCGGATTATTTTTATGTTTGGCTGCGCCGAAACATAAAAGATGTGTATCCGGAATATAGCGGCACTATCGCAGTACCAAAGGCGGAGGAACTAGTTGCAACGCCGTATCGCCACGGTGGTCGCGCAAACGCAGAGACCCACTTTCTGACAGGAATGACCGCGGCAATTTCGAGTTTGGCTTCCCAATCCTCGTCAAATTTTCCAGCCACGATCTACTATGCGTTCAAGCAAAGTGAAATCGAACAAGAAGGACTTGCATCCACAGGATGGGCAACCTTCCTTCAATCGATCATCGCGGCGGGGTACTCGATTGTCGGGACATGGCCTGTTCGTACAGAAAGGGCAGCTAGAACCATTGCCACAGGAACCAACGCTCTAGCCAATTCGGTGGTTCTCGTTTGCCGCAAGAAAGAGCCCACAGCCGAAGTCATCACCCGCGCCGAGTTCATCCGTGCCCTGAAACGCGAACTGCCCCCGGCGATTGCAGAGTTTCAGGCTGCCAACATTGCCCCCGCCGACATGCCGCAATCGGCTATCGGCCCCGGCATGGGCGTGTTTTCGCGTTACAAGGCTGTGCTCGAAGCGGACGACAGCCCGATGACCGTGAAGACCGCCCTGCAACTGATCAACCATGAGCTAGACGACTATATCGGCGGGATCGCGGGCGAGTTCGACGCGGACACGCGCTTTGCCATTACATGGTTCGAGCAGAATGGCATGAAGGCGGGCGAGTACGGCACCGCCAACTCCATCGCCCAGGCGCGCGGTATATCCGTGGAAAGCGCCAAGCATGCGGGCATCGTGGAAAGCTCTGCGGGCAAGGTGCGTATCCTGAAGCGCGACGAGCTCGACTCCGAATGGGAGCCCGCGACCGACGCCCACCTGACGATCTGGGAATGCCTTCAGCACCTCGTGCGCTGCCACGAGAAGGACGGGATTTCGCACGAGACAGCGCTTCTGCTCAAAAAGATCGGCGACAAGGCCGACGCGGTGAAGGACCTTGCCTATTGCCTGTATGACATCAGCGCTAACAAGCGGCAGGACGCCAAGGAAGCGACCGCCTACAACGCGCTGATCGCCGACTGGACCGAGCTGACCCGCGAGGCAGCCACGATCCACGACACGCGCGGCGACGGCCAGACGCGTATGAACTTGTGATCGGGGGGAGACGAGCATGACAGGCGAAAGCACATGCCCGATCTGGGGAACGCCAGCCACGTTTTTTCCCACGTCACGCGATGGGAGAGATGTAGATTCACCCCGAGCCGATGGCAGATATTTTATAAGCCGAACGGCAGAGGTGAATCTGAGTCGCGCCGACGACGCTATCAAAGCGCGCCTGACAACATGGTTGGTCGAACAGCGCCGCCTCGGCGTCGATTGCCCCGAGGTCATGAGCACGACGGTTGACGAAGCCGAAAATCGCCCCGCTTTGAAGGTGCACGAGCGGGCAGATCAGTTATTGCGGCATATGCAGAAGCGCCTACCGACGATAGGATCGACAGTAAAATATCCAGTCAGTGGTCAGGATGCAGAAATGCACGCGGCCTTGGCATGGTCGGAGTCAATAAAATTGAGCGAGGTCACGTACCTGCTCGATTATCTTGTTAAATTGGAGCTACTCGAAAAGCCGCCCTATCTGGTCGCTGATTTTATTGCGGAAGGTGGTGGTTTTGGCGATCCGCAACTTTCTGCGTTAAAGCCCAGTGATAGGCTCCCGCCAGCATTGGCCGGGTTTACAGAGTACACCATTACTCCCAGTGGCTACGCACATCTTGCTGAGATTGAAACGAAATCCGTCGGTTCAGATCAAGCCTTCATCGCGATGTGGTTCGATCCGTCAATGGGTGACGCCTATAGGCAGGGCATTGAACAAGGTGTTCTTGAGGCGGGGTACAGGCCAATCCGGATTGATCAAAAAGATCACAACAACAAAATCGATGATGAAATTATTGCCGAGATTCGGCGCTCGCGATTTGTCGTTGCGGATTTTACGCATGGCGAGGCGGGAATGCGTGGCGGCGTCTATTACGAGGCGGGGTTCGCCCACGGTTTGAACATACCGGTCATCTTCACATGCCGTGAGGACGTGATCGGGAAGATTCATTTCGATACCCGCCAATACAATCACATCACATGGAAGCCTGATGAACTCGATGAATTCCGCAAGGCTCTCTCTGATCGCATTTCAGCGACCATCGGTGATGGCCCCTTAAAGAAGAACAGCTAACTCCCAGGAATTTGGTTATGGCCAAAAGCACCCGACAATATGTTTTCGAAGGCATGGAGCTTCTGCCAGAGGCACTGACCCCCTTTGTCGAAAAGCGGCTGGAAAGCGCGCTGACCGGGCATTGGCAGGTGCAGGTGGCCGAAAAATTACCGGGGCTCAGGCCCAACGGCAAGGGAGAGATCACCTGGGATCAGGCCGCGCTTCTGAACGCGATGGACCGGTTCTGGATGGATGCGTTCAAGACCGTTCTGGGTCGGGCGGAGCGATCGATCGTCAATGAGCTGGTCGATGTACGCAACAAGCTCTCGCACAATGAAGCCTTCACCTATGACGATGCGGAACGCGCGCTCGATTCCATGCGCCGCCTGATGGAAGCGATCAGCGCCGGGGAAACCGCCGACCAGCTCGGCAAGATGCGTGACACGATCTTGCGCACAAAGTTTGCCGAGCTTCAGCGCAACGAGGAACGCCGCAAGACGCAACGCCATGACATTTCGGTCGATACGGTCGCAGGCATTCTGCCGTGGCGCGAAGTCGTGGAACCTCATCAGGACGTTGCGACCGGCGAATTTAAGCAAGCCGAATTTGCTGCTGATCTCGGCAAAGTTCACAACGGCAGCGCGCCTTCGGAGTATCGCAACCCGCGCGAGTTCTTCGCCCGCACCTATCTGACCGAGGGCCTGAGCAATCTGCTTATCGGTGCCGCAAAGCGCCTTACCGGCGAAGCCGGGGATCCCGTGGTCGAGTTGCAGACCAATTTCGGCGGCGGCAAGACGCACTCCATGCTGGCGCTATACCACATGGCAGGCGAGACGCCGACAGAGGACCTGCCCGGCCTCGACCAGCTTCTTTCCAAGCACGAACTTGCCGTTCCCCAAAAGATCAATCGCGCAGTGCTTGTCGGTACCTCACGAGGCCCGCAGGACGAATTGAGCCTCAAAGGCGGGCGTAAAATCCGCACGACCTGGGGTGAGCTGGCGTGGCAACTCGGTGGCGAGGAAGCATTCAATATGCTTGCCGAGAATGACGAACGCGGCATCGCGCCGGGCTCGAACCTGCTCGAAGCGATCTTCAAGAAATGCGCGCCCTGCCTGATCCTGATCGATGAGTGGGTCGCCTATCTGCGCCAAATTTACAAGGTGGAGGGCCTTCCCTCCGGATCATTCGACGCGAACCTTTCCTTTGTGCAGTCGCTGACCGAAGCGGTGAAGGCGAGCCCCGGCACGCTTCTTGTAGCGTCTCTGCCTGCTTCGCAGATCGAGGTTGGGGGTGAAGGTGGACAGGAAGCGCTCGCGCGCCTGAAGCAGACCTTCAGCCGTGTGGAGTCATCGTGGCGACCTGCCTCGCAGGAAGAAAGCTATGAAATCGTTCGCCGCCGCCTGTTTAAGGAAATCCCCGGCGACAAGTTTCATCACCGCGATAACACGCTGAAGCAGTTCGCGAAGCTCTACCGAGAAAATTCCAACGACTTTCCGCAAGGTTGTTCTGACGAGGATTATCGTCGGAAGCTCGAAAAAGCCTACCCGATCCATCCTGAGCTGTTCGATCAGCTCTATACGAGCTGGGGCTCGCTGGAGAAATTCCAGCGCACGCGCGGTGTGCTGCGCCTGATGGCTCAGGTCATCCATGAGCTATGGATGGGGAATGACCCCTCGGTCATGATCATGCCCGGCAGCGTGGCGATCAGCTCCGCGCGGGTGGAGCCGGAGCTTTTGCATTATCTCGATGCAAGCTGGCAATCGATCATTGCCGGCGATGTGGATGGTACCACTTCGACGCCTTACAAGATCGACCAGTCAGCCCCCAACCTGAACCGCTACTCTGCAACCCGCCGCGTCGCGCGCGCGATCTTCATGGGAACCGCGCCGACCCATGGTCAGGAAAACAAGGGCCTCGACGACAAGCAGATCAATCTTGGTGTCGTACAGCCCGGCGAACGTCCGGCTATCTTCGGGGATGCTCTGCGGCGGCTGACCAATCAGGCCAAGTTTATGCACAGCGACCTTGGCCGCTATTGGTATTCGATGTCGGCGAGCCTCAATCGGATCGCAGCCGATCGCGCTGGCCAGCTTGAAGAAGCGCTTATCCTTTTGGAAATCGACAAGGCGCTGACAACCTATATCAATGGCCTCGGCGATCGCGGCCACTTCGATGCCGTACAGGTTGCCCCCGGCAGCTCGTCGGACGTGCCCGATGAACCCGGCGGTGTCCGCGCTATCGTGCTTGGTGTCGCCCATCCGCACACCGGCAGAGACGGCTCCGAAGCCATGGTGGAGGCGAAAGACATCCTCATGCACCGGGGTAACACGCCCCGCGTCTATCGCAATATGCTGGTCTTCCTCGCCGCTGAATCACGGCAGCTCGACAATCTGAAGGATGCCATGCGCGCGGCCCTGGCATGGGCTCAGATCGTTCGTGACACGCCGCGCCTCAATCTCACGCAAAGCGACAGCGCGCTTGCTCAAGCCAAGCTGGCGGAAGCGAATGAGACAGTGAAAACCCGCCTCAAAGAGGCATGGTGCTACCTGATCTACCCTCATCAGGATACCGCGCAGGCGGACGTGGAATGGGCTTCCGCCAAGGTTCCGGCGCAGGACGGTTTGCTTGCCCGCGGCAGCAAGAAGCTGGTCAGCGATCAAGGCATCTGGCCCGAGCTTGGCCCGGACAACCTCAACCGTCAGCTCGAAAAGTATATCTGGAACGACAAGGATCACCTCTCGCTCAAGGATATCTGGGAATATCTCAACCGCTACACCTACCTGCCACGGCTCAAGAACCGTGGGGTGCTGGCCAAAGCCGTCCAGACAGCCGTTTCAGGTATGTTCCCCGGCCCCTTCGCATATGCCGAGCGATGGGATGAAGAGCGCCAGACCTATGTCGGCCTCGCCATCAAACAGGCGAACGCGGTTCAGATCGTCATCGACAACGATTCCGTCATCATCAAACCGGATATCGCCGAGGCTCATATTCCCGATGAGACGGAAAAAGGCGAAACCGCTCATGTCGGCACCGAGGGCACGACCGGCACCACCAAGCCAGGTTCCGGCGACGGGCAGGCTCCTGCTGAACCCGGCGGGGAAGCGGCCCCGACACGATTCATTGGCACGGTGATGATCTCACCGGAGCGCCCGGCCCGCGACATTCATCAGATTGTCGAAGCCATCGTGGAGCAGCTCACGACTCTGCCGCGCAGCCAGGTCTCGCTCAAACTCGAAATTGACGCAGAAATCCCGGACGGCCTAGACCGCGCGAAAGTCCGCACCCTGATCGAGAACGCCACCACACTCGGCTTCATAGATAAGTTAATCAAGTAATTACCCATGTGGACCAGTTATGCCGTTTCCGCTTTCACTACAGGTCATCAATGCTTTGGCTGAGGTCATCAGCGGCGGTTCGTATAACGATTCAACTCCGTCGATCGGCATTTATCGCAGTGGGCCGAACATCGAGAGGTTCATGGGCGCCTGCAATATTGAGTTTCAGGTTACAGGCTCTCGTGTTCCGAATTTGGTTGACTGTCTAATTCAGATTAATAACGGCCCAGACGCACAAGAAACGCTTCCTAGGATTATTGAAGCCGCTTCTGATCCTCGTGATTTCATAAACGAGCCCGAGCGCCATGGTGCTGTTGTCGATTATCTGAACGGGGCTCTTTCCTATGATGGGTTCGAGCTTCGGCAGACCGGCGGCAGAATGCGTCTTCTGGAAGCTGGAAAATCTACGCCCGTCTTGGAGAGGTTATCCGGCATTGTCGAGGTCATCAGTTTCGACACCGTACAACGCGACCTTGATCGCGCGCTCGACAGTTCGCGATCTGATCCAGAAGATGCTGTCACTGCGGCGTGTTCGACCATTGAAAGCGTTTGTCGTTCCATACTTACCGAGCTTGGGGAGCCCTTGCCTGACAAGAAGGACGTGACCGGCCTATACAACGCTGTACGAAAACCCCTTGGGCTGTCTCCGGACCGTTCCGACATTAATCCGTTGATAGCAGACGACGTTCGGAAAGTTCTTTCCGGCCTGCATACGGTGATCCAAGGTATCGGGGCGCTTCGCACGCATGGCGGAGACGCTCATGGGCGCGAGCGCGGATTTGTCAGGATTGACGAACGTATCGCCAACCTTGCGATACACGCTGCAAGCACCGCTTCGTTATTCTTGATCGAAACCTGGCAGAGAAAATTTCCCGCCCTTCCTTTGCGTCGCCACGATGACACTTCGGGACGATTGGAAACGAATTGATGGAAGAGCGATTAAACAATCTTGCAAGCGAGGTATTTAGAATTTTCGCCCGTTTTGAATACGCGCTCAAGGCAGCGGGATTTCATACGGGAAATGGCGATGCGAAACCCGACTGGCAGAAGTTTGCACAGTCCTTGTCTCAGACCTTCGAAAACCCCAGCGATGCCGAATTTAGAACGGCTGTCAAATACATCCTCGAGCATCCACCCAAGAAACAGGTGATAGACGGCGGTAACCTCTCATGGAGTGACGCCCCTCCCGCCACCAATTTACAGTCTGACCGAGTTCTCACATATGTAAGGCGAGTCCGGAATAACCTGTTCCACGGCGGTAAATTCAACGGTAGGTGGTTTGAGCCAGAGAGAAGCGAACTTCTGCTTAAACACAGCCTGACTATATTAATAGTCTGTCTTCAAAATTCTGATGAAGTTCGGATGGCGTTTGATAGTGAATGATGTGGCACATCCACTACAGCCATCGACTTGTCACGAAAAAGTGGGCAGCTCCTTCGAGAACTAGAACAAGAAATCTTGGAAAAAGAACATGTCACGTACCACCACCGCCGCGCCTCTTACCTTAGACAGCGGCCAACTGGCGCAGATCGAAGCCATTCACCGTGGCTTCCTGTATCAACACCTCTACGCGATGGCCTGTCTCTTTAGGGCGGCCGGAGCGGGTGTGGTGGAACTTGTTGTTGAAAGCGACGAGGATGTTGAAATCGCGCTTCCAGAAGCACGTATCTACGTGCAGGTCAAAACGCGTAACAAACCATTAATATTTAGCGACATTAAGAGCGCCTTGCAGCGCTTTGATGCTCTTCGGGATGAACATTCAACAGGTCGCAGACACGGCACAGCTTCGTTTGTCGTCGCTTCTAACGTCGCTCCAGGACCCGGTCTTTCCGAAAAGCTGGCGGAAGCAAGTTGGCCCGCCGATGTTGCTATCCATTGGCCCGGCTGCCCGTCAGTTATCGAGGCTCCATTACCTGAACCGTGGCTGGGCGTTGCCGATGCACTTGCCTCCTGCTGCGACAGTGCGAGCACCTTGCCCTTTGCCATCCTCGCGCCCGAGACGCTGGTTTGGAAACTTGCGGGGCGGATAATGTCTGCGGCGGCCGGCACCTCGCCGCACGCTGACCATACCTTCAGAACGGAAGCTCTACCGGAGCTTTTTGAACAGCTTATTATTCAGCTACAGGACTTTCCTGCGCCACCGCCGCATTACCGTTCGCAGGATCAAGAGCCACCGCTTATCTCGGCAGAACCCGTCAGGCTTATTACCGGCTTTTCAGGAGCGGGAAAGACGTCATGGGTATCTCAAGCCGCGTTACAGACAAGTGATGCCTTGGCTTATTTCAATGTCAGCGAGGTTCCGGGTACCGCGCTGGCTGCTACCGTTGCCCGCGAACTTGCCGCACGTTTGTTCGGCAAACCGGGCGGCAAACTTGGGGAAATTTTGCTGCCGGGCGCGACGGGACCGGAAATTCTTTTTGCCATCGGTAAACATCTTGCCGACAGCGACAGGACTGCGACGCTTGTGATCGATAACGCACATCGGGTTCCCGCTGCCGACCTAAAAAGTCTGATCGAACATTCGCATAATCTCCGATATGCGTTGCTCGCACAGCCAGGTCCAGCGGTCGCGTTAATGGAAGCAACCCTCGGAATCCAGTCCCAGCCGCTTCTCGGTTGGACCAATGAGACCATTGCCGCTGAAGGGGCGGCGCTTGGATGTCACGGAGACTATGCCGCCTATGAACGGCTAAAAACGCTGACAGCGGGTTTGCCGCTTTATGTCCAGAATGCCCTTCAGATTGCCGTTCAGCACAATGGAGGAGGCATCTCGCAATTCTCGCAGGAGTTAGAGGAACAGACCCATGCCGTTGAAACCGCACAGGAGCTGATTCTTGCTCGTGTCTTCGGTAATTACACCGACGAGGAACGCGGGGCAATCGGTGCGCTCAGTCTCAGTGATGTTCCCTTAAGCCAATCAGACGCAGCGCAGGTGTTGCGGACTACGTTTGATCTCGACGACAAAGCTGTTGCCAAGCTACTGCGGAAGCTCCGATCGGCAGGTGCTATCCAGGTCTTTGGCACCGAGCGCTTCAAGATACATGACGCAATGCGCCTGCTCGGACGGGCACACCTTGAAGCGCTCGGCAACGCCACCCTGCGAAAGGCGCAGGCCGCTATTCGCGATCTCTTGATAACCACGCTGCCGCGTGAATGGAGTGTGCAAAAGGTCAATCTTTTGCTCCGTCTGTTTGTTGCTCTGGGAGATGTCAAGCCGCTGGTGTCAATGGCGACGGATGAGCTATTTCACGAACTTGGCTTCATGCCGGAGATCGTAGCGTTTCTCGAGCAAGCGGCAGCTTCCGAGGCGTTGTCAGCAGAAGACCGTTTTTGGGCATTGGATGGGTTGGTGTTTGCCGAGTTTAAACAAGGCGACGAACAGGCCATTCGTCAAAGGCTCGCACTGATGGAACGGCTCGTTACCGAGAATGATCTTGGGCAATCGGAACGTCTAGCCATCGGCATGAAGCGAATGCTCTTTGCCGCGCGCGAAGGCGATGCTACGGCGGCACAGGCAGCGATGGAGGAAACTGCACGCCTCCTTCCGGACAGGCCGGAATATGTCCGGATTGCGCGCTACAATTATGCGCATGCCATGTTCGAGCTGGGGATGTTCGAGGAATGCGCCCATGAAACATCCGATTTGATCGAACAATATTATGACGTGCTCGGATTATCGCTCAGCGATGTGACCGGCAAGAATCCGGATAAAATACAGCCGCTGCTTAAAAAGGGTAAGGACCATACTGACGACTTGAAACACTTGGCGGATTCGCTCGATCTTTACGCGAAAGCTTGCCACTGTATGGGCAGGAAGTCGGGATTGGCACGTATCCATGCCATGAAATTCTATTCCATGGCACAAGCATTGGATTCGTTTGTGCGAGTAGGTCAGGATCTGGTTGACGAATTTGTTGAGCGCCATGACTACATCGGTGCGCGCGACGTTTTTGAAAGAAATCTTATCCCGACCATATTTAAGACGAAGCTTGCCAGTCACGTAGTATCTGTTCGCAGCCAATATGCTGTTGTATTGGCGTATTGCAGGGCGTTCGAGCAAGCTGACGAGGAAATGGCGCGGTTAGCGCCCTACGAGAGTGGTCTCGACGAGATGGGACAGATAGAGTTGCAGCGTCAACGTGCGCTTATAAGCCAACTCAAACTTAGCCCGCCGCCACCGCAATGGCAGTTTAAACTGCCTCCGGGAAAATACCCGGTCAATGCGCCATGCCCCTGTGGCTCCGGCAAGAAATACAAGAAATGTCACGGACGGCGCGCATGACGATTGAGCCGCGCTAGGCAAATCCGACTTTGACCTTGAATTTTTGAGAGTAGCGGGCCCGTCCGGCATTACCGGACCGGGCTCTAAACGCTACGCGCACGGAGCTTGGCCGCCTGCTCTATTCGCTGACGATCCCTCCTGCGGCAGGTGGCAGGTTGGCCGCCTTGGCGGAGTGGCAGTTCAGTTAACTGCGTAATCGCGCCGTCGATTTTTCTAGCTATTTTCGCCGCCGGATTTTGCCACTTTCGCCTGTAGCCGGGCCGAACGCGGCAGGCTGTTGCAGTTTGCGGCGTTTTCCGGCCCTACGAGATTCACGACCCAGTCCAGGTGCTGCGGCAAGACACGCATCCGCGCTTCCGTGAGGGCATTGAGCACAGCTTGCGCCAAATCTGCGTCTCCTAGCGCTTTCCCGACATTGGGATGCGCGAATATGTCTACAGTGTATCCATAGGCAAGACCCGGATGGCGCTCGTCACATATGCGACGCGCTTTGCGTTCGTCGATGAGTGGAACCCCGCCAATCTCCAAAGCGCACGCTATCGTCGCCGCTTCGCCGTCGTCGAGAGTGTCCCTTGCCGGACCGATCACCAAGTCTTCGAAATAACCTACAGCCACGTCCCCCATTGTTACCACATTTAACTGGCCGTCTTTTATCAGGTCGCGGAGTAGTTCTGCGTTCGAACGTCCCTTGTGGCTGCCGGATTCCAGTTCCGACACAACTACGTCGGGCACAATCAGGCGATTCGGTATCGCACTTACAATCTGGTGTGCGCGCGCAGACGCTGTGATGCTGATAACAGCACTGGCATCGACAACAAGAATGCGCGTCGGATCATTTAAGAAGGGTGGGGGCCGCATCCGCCTCACTCCCTTCTATCTCAAGGTCATCAAGGAGTTCGCGAAGCTCAATGCGTTTAAGATCGAGCAACTCCGAGAGCTGCCCCTCGGTAAGCAAATCCTGTCGGTACGCTTCGGCTGCAAGCATGTTGAGTCGCAGCGTCGTCGGACGGTCGGCATCGGCTTTCTGATTGTCGGCGACGCTCAGGTCGCCCAACACCTGCTTGACGTGCTCATCGGTGATACCGCCGTTGGCCTGAAACCAGTCCCAGGTTCCCGTTTTGACGAGTTCGAGTTCTTCGAGTCTGCGCACCATTGCTTCACGCGAGACGCCGAAGAAATGCGCAAGGATTATCACACGCCGACGCGTCAGCAGGTCCGAACCCGCCCTAACTTCCTCGAACTTCTGCATGACGGCTCTGGGAGGCGTGAGGAAGGCCCTTCCAAAGGCATCGGCATACCGTTCTTCGCGAGAGGTCATGACTTCGTCCGTGTGCAGGACTTCCGGCATGTTTCTGGTGGAAACGAGGTGACCGCATTCGTGTGCGGCGGATTGGGTCCGACGTTCTCGCGGATGGTTGGCGTTCAGCAGGATGCACGGCCCGAGGTCTTCGTCGTAGGCGAACAGGCCGGAAATCCGGCCGTCCACGCGTCGCACGTAAACACGCACGCCCATTTCCATTTCGAGCAGCGTCACGATGTCACCGATAGGGGCGTTGCCTAGACCGAGGCGCTGGCGGAGTTCGAGCGCGTCGTGCTCCGCCTGCGCCTTAATGTCCCCGCGTAGAATCGGGCGTTCGGGCGGATAGTTCTTGGTCCGCTTTATTCCAAGCAGATTTTCCAGTTCGACCTCTGCCTTCGCGAGGTGCGACATGATGGCGACAGCCTCGTTAGCCGCGTTGTCTGCGGCATCGGGGAGTTTTCGAAAGCGCGGAACGAGATCGACGTGAACCGCCTCCTGTCTAAGCAGGGCATTTACGGAAGTTTTGTAGATTTTGGCCAGGTGTTGAAGTTCGTCAAACCGGACGCGTCTCTGTCCTTTTTCAATAGCAACCAGAGTCGTGCGCGCGACATCAATCTTGTCGGCTGCGTCTTGCTGGGTCAGGTCGGCTTCCTCGCGGGCGCGCCGGAGGCGATCCCCGACGGCAGTCGCCGGGATGGACTCGAGAGCGCTCATGGCCGCGCCTCGTCAACCCACTTTGCTACGAACGAATCCGGTCCAAGCGAAGCCATAAAGTTCTCCCATTCGTTTTTGTGCCGTGCCAACAGCTGCTCCAGCTTTTTCTTCACATCATCCAAAGGCAGATCGAGGGACTGGCTAAGCCGGAAACATTCGACGTTCAGCCGAGGTTTGTTAGCTGGTGACTTCGACAACGCGGCCAGATGATCGAGGTGGAGCGCCCCGGCGATTGCGTATTGCTCCATAGCGCCGGTAATTCTCTTCTCGTCGAAGTCCGGCGTAGCGCCTTCCTTAAACGTTTGCGCTCCGAGGTTTTCCCAGACGTAAGTATCGTCGGGTTCGGTCTGACCGGCGGCGTGGACGCTCAGGCGACGCAGCATGCAGGCAGCGCAGATGCCGCATTGCCGAGCCCTGCCGTTTACGCCGACTTGTCTGTTTTGTTGCCAGCAGGAACGGGTTTCCTTCCAAGCGCCAGTGTCATATGAAATCTCAATGAACCGGGCCAGCGTCTGGCCCTTCGTGTCCCAGATATGCGGGTAGTCGTAGCGTCCCTGGAAGCCCAGCAGTGAATGGAGAAATGCTTCCATTTTTCGCCCAAAACGGGGGTGGCTTCGGTAATCCGGATAGGCATGTCCGACGGGTATAAGGCATGGGCCGAGCGCACCCTGACCGCTTTCGGGAACGATGATCTTTTCAGCATCCGCAAGATGGGCGGCTATGCCGCTGATAAGCGCAAACTTGAAGCCGCGTGAACGTGCGCTGGACTCAGTGTTGGAACTCCTGTGCCGTCGAACGCTGTAAGGTACTGCCGTGAAAGGCTCCAGCCCCGGCATGATGCCATTCGGCGCAAAATCCTTCGTGCCGAGCCGAACCCGGACCAGACGGTCTCCCAACTGCCGCGCGGCCAGTCTGGCTACGGCGCATGAGTCCAGCCCGTCGCTAAAAGGTATTACCGCCGAGATTTGCCGGTTAAGATTGAACTGCCCTTGCCGTGGCGGCTCGACAGGGTTCTCGCGCGCATAAAACTCGAAACTCCAGCGGTCGCTCGTCAAAAATTCAAGAGCGTCGCGTAGTGCCGAGGATACGCCGTCTTGCATCCAGCGCTCCGGATCATCGACCGGTATCCTGAGGTCAAAGTGACGGCCCCACCCTCGCGTCGGGCGCCGTTTCGTCATGTCGCAGAACTCTACCGCTGCCGCGATGAGGAAAGCGTCGTGAAGGACCGGCTCCCACTTTGCGAAGAAGAACGATTCCATTCTGGACGTGTCGAACGACACATGGTCGTCAATCTCGCATCGAATATATCCCGGTCTGGCGGCGTTTCCGGGCTCCACGACATCGACTTGAAGTGAGGGAAGGTCGGCCTGTTTTTCATGGAGTACGTTCGTCATATCTGTACCCCGTCATCGACGCCGTCTTTCTTCTCCACGGTCGGTACGTGCCGCGAAACCGGTTCGACGATCCGGTCCGCAAGCGAGGCGAATCCCGTGCTTTGAATTGCTTCTTCGATGCGTTGCCGAACATCTTGCGAGTTTTCGACAGTCGATTTTCGCAGATAATGTTCTTCAACCTGGCGTGCGCAGCGCGCTGACTGATCTACCGAGGTATTCACGACAGCTTCCTGAAGCGCGGCATCACCGGTCATCCCGCCACCTATGGCGCATGCGAGGTGATCGAGCAGTGCGTTGCCCATTGCGCTACCCGAAACCGTCTGCCGGAGGTCTTCGATAGAACGAAGCGTGTCGTCGCTGAAAAGCGTCGTTCCGCCGAGGACATCGCGAATGCTTGAAACCAGCGCCCGAGAAATATCTTTGCGCCAATCCTTTTCGACCGCTGCCTCGACGGCATCACGCACTTGTTCACGCGGGAAGTTTTCGTTGTCCGCGTATTCAGCGACCTTTTTCCAGCCGGGTCGCATCGGAAGGCTTCTGTGTGGACCATCGCTCATGATTCGCTCCAATGTCAGCATGATATCAGCCAAAACCTGACAATGTCAAATTTGTTCGTTGTTGGCCAATTTGAGCGCGTCCGGCATAGCCGGACCGGGCTCTACTCGCGCCTGCGGCGCTCCCCGAGCCCCTGCTTCGTTTCTCTGCGCAGGGTCTCGGCCATTCGGTAACGATCCCTCGCGCATAGGGCGGCTTCGCCGCCCCGGTTGAGCGGCCTTCGGGCCGCTTTTTCTTTTTCTTGTTTTGGGGGCCTGTGGCCCCTTGGCCGTCAAGGCCAGGCCCTGCGCTTTGCTTTGGGCGGACGCGGGGCATTCCCCGGCCTTCCTCCCTTTGGTCGTGCAGGCCGGGTGATCCCCCTTTCCCCGCGTCCGGCCTTGACCGCCTTACCCCCCCCTCATCGGCGGGAGCCTAGTCCGGTTGCATGCGCAACCGCTTTTCAGACTAGGAAAGGAAAACCCAATGAAAGCCGATGTTTACACCCGCGTAACTGACAAGATCATCGCCGACCTTGAGAACGGAATCCGTACATGGTTCAAGCCTTGGAACGCCGAGCACGCCGCAGGCCGGATCACAAGGCCGCTTCGTTTCAATGGCACCCTCTACAACGGAATTAACGTCCTGATGCTTTGGGCGTCCGCCGTCGAGCGTGGCTTTGCCGCGCCTATCTGGATGACGTTTCGGCAGGCCCAGGAATTGGGCGGGCATGTCCGCAAGGGCGAAAAAGGTTCTTTGGTAGTCTATGCCAACACCATTAGCCGCACCGAGATCGACGCCGACACCGGCGAGGAAGAAGCGCGGGATATTCCGTTCATGAAAGGCTACACCGCCTTTAACGTCGAGCAGATCGAGGGCTTGCCCGTCCATTATTACGCCGTGGCCGAGCCGCAGCTTGACCCCGTTGAGCGGATCGAGCGGGCGGAAAACTTCTTCGCCGCGACCCGTGCCGACATCCGGCATGGTGGCAATCAGGCTTATTACGCTGTCAGTTCCGACTATGTGCAGATGCCGCCCTTCGAGGCTTTCAAGGACGCGGAATCCTACTATGCGACCTTGGCCCACGAAGTGACGCACTGGACGCGCCATCCGTCCCGCCTTGAGCGCGACTTTGGCCGCAAGCGCTGGGGCGACGAAGGCTATGCCGCCGAAGAGCTTGTTGCCGAGCTGGGTTCGGCTTTCTTGGCTGCCGATCTTGAACTGACGCCCGAGCCCCGCGAGGATCACGCCGCTTATATCGGTTCATGGCTTAAGGTGCTGGAGAACGACAAGCGCGCGATCTTCACCGCCGCCGCGCATGCACAGCGCGCTGTGGACTTCCTGCATGGCTTGCAGCCGAAGGCAGAGCAGGCAGCCGAGCAAGAGGCTGCTTGAGAGCTTGCCCCCGCGTCACGCGGGGGCAGTTTCTTTCCCGCCCGACCCACCCCAAAATTTCCGGGCCGGACACGCCCGGCCCGAGCGCATTTCGCGTAAACTCGCAAAATGCAAATCGCCGCTCAGGGTTTCGCGGCGAAGGCTCCGGCGCTTGCCCTGCGCCTGCGCCACGGTGCGCCGGTTGCCACCGGCGACACTGTTCTTGACCGGGACGGTTGCCCAAGCGGCTTGGCCGCACTCGCCTGCGTTTCCTGCATGGCCTTGAGCTGGGCTTCCGGCAGGGAATCGATCACCGAGGCGCGCGCCTCTTCCTCCGACCATGCCAGCCGTTCCGTATCTTCACGGCTGACCGTCCGCCGGGCACGGCGGATCATCTCATCAGTCTTGAACGGGTTTGTCCCCTCACTGGCGAGCACCTTTAGCTCCATCATCTCGTTCAGATCGGGAGGATCGAAATCGACCTGGGCCGTGATGCCGCGTTCGCCGATTTTGACGCGTTGATTGCGGTCGTATCGGCTGGGCTGATAAACGGACTCATGCCAGCGGATCACATCGCCTTCGATGAACTCCGCGCCGCAGACCACCCATGTCTGCCCTGTCATGAGCCGCTCTCATCGACCTGTTCCGCCATCAGCGGCGGAGCATGAGCAGGAGTGCCCACGGTTCCGCGCATTTGCTCAGAGATCACATGGACGCCGCTCAAATCGGCGTCGTCCACCCGCAACCCGTCAAGATAGGCCGTGCGGAAATCAACGCCGTCGAGACAGGCCCCGGACACATCCGCGCCGCGTAAATCCGCGCCCCGGAAATATGCCGCCCGCACATAGGCATTACGAAGGCTGGCCCCTTCGAGGTTGGCCGACTCGAAATCCACCCACGCCAGCGCGCCCGTGCCAAGATCGGCACCGGCCAGGTTCGCGCCTTCGAGCGCCGCGCCGTTGAGGTTGACGTGGCGCAAATCCGCGCCTTCGAGATCGGCACCTTCAAGATCGGCCCACCACATGCCCGCCGCAATCAGCTTCGCACCGCGCAAGCGCGCGCCGCGAAGAGACGCCGCCTTGAGCGATGCAGCGTTGAGATTTGCGCCATCGAGGATTGCCCCGGCGAGGTTCGCGCCGCTCAGGCAGACGCCTTCGAGATTGCAGTTGGTGAGGATCGCTCCGGCCAACCTGGCTTGCCGCAGATAGCCGTCGCGGAAATCTATACCCGCCAAACAAAAAACCTGCCCATCGGGCAGGTCGTTGTGGCGGAGATGCTGGCAGAGCTCGGTGATGGAGCCGAACTCCATAACGCCGAGAAACGTGCCATCGGTGCTGAGGATTTTGATGTCATATGGATTTTGTTGTTTGAACATCTCCATTGTTATCTCCCGTGTAGTCTGGAAGTAGTCTCGAAGATATTTTACACGGAAAGATAGAAAATAATATTAATAGAACAATTGATTGTTAATTCTGTGTCTTTTTCTATTTGAGGGATTTAAGAAAACAAAATTCTACGGCGATGAACGCCGCAGATTCCGGAATTGATAAACCGTGGGTGGCCCGCTGATTTTTTCGCGTTGCGTGCGGTCATGTCATTTGGGAAACGGGCCTCAGCTCCGAAATTAAAAGTGAGGCTGACGCACGGCGCGCCGCGCCGACGATCTCACGCGCGAAGGATCGTCACCCGCATGGGCCGAAACCCTGCGAAGCCCTAGCGTAGCAGGGGGGCGGTGGAGCGAAGCGGAATAGAGCCTGGCCGCCCCGTTCGGGGCGGCGTGCCAACGTCTGAGAGAAGTGAATTACGATATGTCTGGAAAACGGTGGCGCTTCATGTAAGCTGGCCGCATGAAAGACTCGGGCAACATTATTGAAGAATCGAACAGCGATGATCTTCTTGGAAGATTATCGCAGCGGCTATCAAATGTTGGCCTGACGGAGAAAAGTTTAAGGGCGGCTGGTACTGTCGTATGGCGGGCGATACTGCTTGGTTCGGCCCTATATCTGGCCCTGACACCGGATCAGGACGCCAATCTTCGCCTGAACATGATCTCGTATATCGTCGCGCTGGTTTGGAGCTATTACGATGGCGTCTTTAGCAGAGGCCGCTGGAGCTTCTCGGCGGTAGAAGGGATTTTCCTCCACCTCATCGGCGTACAGGTCGGCAATCTTCTGGCGCTAATGTTTGGCAACCCGGTCCTGTCGCCGTAAGCGCGGGCCGTCACGCAGCGCCCTGACCGGCCCGGCGGGGCGGCACAGCCAGAACATCACGATCCGCTGCGCGCAACAGTTCTTCGGTGACGCTGCCAAGTAGCATCTTTGCAATCCCCGTCCGCCCATGTGTGCCCACAATGACAAGATCGGTCGCAATGTCGCGGGCGACCGAGGAAATCACCTGCGCAACCGGGGCCGTCGCCGGTTTGAGAATCTGCGGCATCGGGTCAAGCCCGAGTTTAGCGAGGAAGGCTGAAAGTTCGGCGGCGGCGCGTTCTTCCTCGTCGTCCAGGTAGTCCTTGACCTCATCCTCGCTCAGCGAGGCACGGGACTGCGCCCATAAGGCAACTGCGTCGAATACGTGGATGAGCGATACCTTCATGTGTTGGCTCAGGCCGAGGGATTGAACGGCGTTTAGCGCATCGCCGGAACATTCAGACAGGTCAGACGCCACGAGGCCGTGCCGATAAGGGCCTGCCGGTGTGGCATTGGCCATCAGGACCGGCCGGTCGCTTGAACGGATGATTCGCTCGGCCGTCGTTCCGACAAAAACGTCTTTGAGCGCCTGCCTGCGGTGCGGGCCGATGACCAGCAGATCGGCGTTCGCCTCCCGCGCCAACTGGGTGATTCCCTCAAAGGGCTCGCCGAAGACGATGCGGAACTCGCAGCGCAATCCGTCAACCTCGCGCAAAGACCGGGTTTGCGCGGCCAGGAGATCGGCCGACGCCTGCTGTTCGGCTCTGACGATGCGCTGGGGCTGATCGTCGTCGATGACATGAACGAGCAGAAGCGCGGCATCGAAGGTCCGCGCGAGCAGCGTCGCACGCCGGATCGCCCGGTCGGATCGCTCGGAAAAATCAGTCGCGACAAGGATTTTCTTCATTACGTGTCTCTATCGGCGGCCTGCCGCCCAATGAACTAAACGCTGCCATTCTGCGCTCAACTTTGCTATAGTAGCATAAAATACGCTCAGAGGCGATGGAATATGGAACCGAAGCAGTTTCAAACCGTGAAAGATGTGGCCGATCTGTTGCAGGTCGGCGAGGCCACGGTGCGGCGCTGGATCAAGACCGGAGAGCTGCGCGCCATTGATATCGGACGGGAGTGGCGCATTGCGCCGGACGATCTCGACCGTTTTCTGTGCCAGCACGCAACAAAACCGGAAGAAAATTCGCCGGAGGTCGGGCGTGACGAGGATCATCACTAACAGAGGGACACTAATTGGCTGAACTTATATCGCAGTCCGCATTCGGAGAGGTCGCTGCCCTGCTTGTCATGGCGGCTGTTATCGGCTTTCTCGGAATCCTCCTGCGACAACCGCTGATCGTCAGCTTTATCGCGGTCGGGTTGATCGCCGGACCCTCAGGTTTCGATGTGGTGCAGTCGGATGCGCAGATAAACCTGCTCTCCGAGCTTGGAATTGCGGTGCTGTTGTTCCTCGTCGGCATCAAGCTCGACGTGAAGCTGATCCGGTCGCTGGGTGCGGTGTCCCTGATGACCGGCCTGGGCCAGGTCGCCTTCACGTCGATATTCGGGTTCCTGATCGGGCTGGCGCTCGGCCTCGACGTCACGACAAGCCTTTACGTTGCGGTCGCGCTGACCTTCTCAAGCACGATCATCATCGTGAAGCTGCTTTCCGATAAGCGCGAGATCGATTCCCTTCACGGCCAGATCGCCCTCGGGTTCCTGATCGTTCAGGATCTCGTGGTCGTCCTGGCAATGATTGTCCTGTCGGCTGTCGGCATCGGCACAGGCGAAGGCCATGGAAGCGGCAATATCCTGACCGTCCTTGTCTCGGGGGCCGCGCTCGTCGCCTTGGTCGTACTGTTCGTGCGCTATGCGGCGAACCCGCTGACAGAGCGGCTTGCGCGCGCGCCGGAGCTGCTGGTGATTTTTGCCATCGCCCAGGCGGCTATATTCGCCGCCATCGGGGATTTCGTCGGGCTCGGCAAGGAGGTTGGCGGCCTGCTCGCAGGGGTCTCGCTGGCCTCGACACCCTACAGGGAGACAATCGCCGCGCGCCTGTCTCCGCTGCGCGACTTTCTCCTGCTGTTCTTTTTCATTGCGCTGGGGGCGACGCTCGATCTGTCGCTGCTCGGGGCGCATGTCACCGGAGCGATAGTGTTGTCGGCGTTCGTGCTGATCGGCAACCCCCTGATCGTCCTCGCCATCATGGGGTATATGGGATACCGCAAGCGCACGGGTTTTCTGGCCGGTCTGACGGTGGCGCAGATCAGCGAGTTCTCGCTGATATTTATCGCTATGGGCGTTTCCCTCGGACATGTCGCCGAGGATGCGCTTGGGCTCGTGACCATGGTCGGATTGGTGACCATCGCGGCCTCCACCTACATGATCACCTATTCTCACCAGCTCTACGGTTTGTTTGAGCCGCTGCTGGGGGTGTTCGAGCGCAAGGGAACGCCACGCGAGCCGGGCGGCGGGACGCACGACAGTGCGAATGACTATGACATTCTGATTTTTGGGCTCGGGCGGTTCGGGACGGCTATCGGGATGCGCCTCAAGAACAAGGGGCTGCGCGTTCTTGGTATAGACTTTAACCCGCTGGCGGTGCGCCGGTGGCGGCAGTTGGGGCTGGAAACAGAGTATGGCGACGCGACCGACCCCGAGTTTGTGGCGGCGTTGCCGCTCGGTCACGCGCAATGGATGGTTTCGACCATCCCCGTTCATCCGACCGGCCTGAGCCATGAGGATACGCGGACGACCCTGCTTCAATTGACGCGAACAGCCGGTTTTCGGGGCAAGATCGCAGTGACCTCGCACAGCAAACCCGACACGGAAGACCTGCTGGCCTCGGGTGCGGACTTCGTACTGGAGCCTTTCCAGGACGCGGCTGACCGCGCCGTGGACCTGCTTTGCGGCGGAGAGGAAATGGAGCGGACGACGATACCGGAGATCGCCACGGAGGAAAAACACTCGACATGAATAGCATTCACGACACAGAAAGCGCCATGCATAACAGTGATATCGGGGATCAGGGTGTTGATTTCGGAGCACTTATAGTTTCGCTCATATTTTCGTTTTTTACGTCTATTTTGTTCCTCGCCGGACTATTCGAAATCTCTCCATATATTGGAATTACAGATACTTATGTCCCAGTTCATCAAATGGTTTCGATATTTTTATCTGTTTCTTTCTTCTTTTTGGTGTTCCTAATAACGTATCGATTTGAGGTCGATTACAGGTACCCTTCTCAAGAAAAAGAAAAATGAGTACACATTCTTGGAGAAATAAACTTGTCAGAACGTATTAAGCCCATAGCCACTGCTATCGTGGTCGCACTTTTTCTTGGAATCGAAATGGAAGCTCTTTTCTATGAGGTTATATCGTTTCTTCCGGCAGAACCTGTCGTATCAGGAGCGATGCAGACGCTTGCACTAGCGGCAACCATTATATTTGTTGTCCGATTCGGAAAACATGCCATATCGGTTGAAATGGAAATGGCGTCCTGCGGAGCCCCATATCCTCATGACCCGAGAGTTGGTGCGAAGGAAGCGGCAGACTAGCGCCATATGCGCTCTGCAATAGCCTGTTCCTCGGCCCCCTTGGCGTCGGCATAGATCGCCGTGGTCGATAGCTGGGCGTGCCCCAGCCACTTCTGCACCATGTTCCGGGGCTGTAAATTTTAGCTCCCCGCCTGATCGAAATGCTCCTCCGCCATCGGGTTCGGATCGGCGTCGTCTTTCAAGCTTGATTGGAAGTAGGGGAGCTTCTGCGCTTTGATCGGACGCAGGCCGCCCCGGAAAAACAACAGCTCCTCATCCGGCCCGAGATTCATCACTTCGTCCGGCGTCAACAGCGGACGGCCCGTTTCGCTGGTGCTTTCGCGGCTACCGCTCGACCCGCTCGCCCACACCGTGGTTTTGCCGAGCATCTTCGAGACGTATTCGGCGGTGAACAAATCCGCCGTGCCGAAGAACTGGATGATGCGGGCATTGCCGATGAAGGTTTGCCAGCCGTCCCGGTAATTGTCCTTGAGCTGGTTCAGGTCCTGCAAGATCGGCCACATCTTCACGCCATAGGCGCGCCCTTCGGCCATGCCGCGTTCGGCCATGCGCAGATGCCCGAGCGCGGCGAACTCATCGAGCAGGAACAGCGTGCCGGGTCGCGTTGGCCCTTTGGTGCGCGAAAGCGCCGTCAGGCTCAGTGTGATCATCAAACGAAGCCAGCGGGCAAACTGCCCGCTGACATGTTCAAACGGCAGGCAGAGATAGATGGTCATGGGCTTGCGCTTGAGGTCGGCCAGGTCGAAGTCCGACGATCCCAGCACCAGCCGCATCCGGTTGCTGTCGAGGAAATTGGTATGGCGTTGCGCCGTCGAGAGCACCGCCGGGCCTTCGCGATCCGATTTCGAGAGAAAGCGGTTTGCGGCCCGTGCGATCAGCCCGTCCGCTTGCACCAGCTTCGACATCTTGCGCAGCAGGTCGGTCCAGCCCTCCGGGGCCTGCGTAATCAGCTCGCGCACCGTGAGCAGATTGCGCCGCTCCGGTTCTTCCATGAAGGCGACATAGAGGATCAGGCCGGTAAGCAGGGATTCCGCTTCATCGGCAAAATGCCCCTCGACACCCGACGTGCCCTTGTCGCGCAGCACAAGGGCGTTCGCCATCATGGCGGCATCGTCGCCGACATCCTCGCTGTTGATATCCAGCCAATCGAGCGGGTTGAACGCCGAACAGGGCAAGTCCCATGGCGGGCCTGCGTGCAGACCCCATGGGTTCATGGACATGGACTTCCTGACCCATCTCACGCCGTCGTTTTGCGGTGACGGCGGCGTTCTCACCCTTCGGATCATTGCAGATGACCGAGCCTTCCCAAGTGAGCAGGTTCGGAATCACCGAGCAGACACCCTTTCCGGCACCGGACGCGGCGACGGTAATCAAATGGCCGTCGCCATCGAACCACAGCCCGTCATCGCCGAGATTCGGGTACTGGCCGAGATAGACGCCCGCATTGTTCAGCAACCCGGCCTTTTTGATTTCCTTGTCCGTGGCGAACCGGGCCGAGCCGTGGGTGGTCGGTTGCAGCTCTTCTACCCCGCCACCAAAGATCGCCACGAGGATGCGCCAGCCGATCCTGGCCCCGAGATAGCCGAGCGCGGCAATCCCCGGCCAGAAGGCGATGCTGTTCGACATGCGATTGAAGTTGCCGGTATCGCCGGTCACGGCGTCGGCATAGAGCAGGAAGGGGATGCCGAGCCCGGCGCAGAGCTGCCACAGACGGATATGTTTCCATCTGGGCCGCTCTTCATCGTCGTCGTCTTCCTCGTCTTCTTCGGCGGTGTCTTCTGGTGATTTCGGGATGCCGAACATCGAGAGAACGGCAAGCACCGTGAAGAGCATTCCGGCTGCCAGCGAGGCCATGGCGAGGGGCTCCCACCACAGCTTGTGATCGCCCTTGAGCAACAGCAGTGCCGCGAACGGAATCCCGACGAGGATTCCGGCAATCGTGACCAGTTCGCGGGTCTGCGTTTTCATCGCGGCTCCCGTGATGAGCGGGCCGTGTCATGGCTCCTCATGCCATGCCAACGGACCGCGAGATGCGCGGTGCAGGCCCTGGTGTCAGGGCGTTCGCGCGTTGTTCCGGCGGCCAAAATCGGCTACAAAAGCGGGCGGCAATTGTCGCACAATTTCCATATATGTGATAGCCTGAAATATACCATAAGGTGGAGGGCAAGCCATGTGCGGTATAACCGCACGACCGGCCCGGCCCCGAATCGACGGTGTCGTTTCGGCACGCGTGCCTGGCTTGGCAAGGGGACATCCTTCCCCGTTGCATCCCCGGTCAGGGCGCTTCGCCCCTGAACCCAGACCGCTGTTTCGGCAGCGGCATCGACCAGCATCCGTGCTGGACCGGCCAACCCCTTCGGTTGGATGCGGCGTCGGGTTTCTCCCCGACATGACGACCAAGGCGCGCCGCCCTTGGAACCTGGCGAGGGGATAGCGCACCCCCTCAACCCGCGTCAGGGGTATGCCCCCTGAACCCGCACCAGCAACCGTGCTGGACCCTGCCAAGGAGGGCGTCCTTGGATGCGCATTTGGCCGAGTTGTTTTCTAGTGCGGAGGCAAGCGCATGGCAGGCAGCGAAAAGCGCAAACGCAACAAGCTCGCGCATGTCCGCCTGAGCGACGAGGAGCACGCCCTCCTCAAATCCGCTGCCGATAAAACCGGCCTTGCCCTTGGCGCATATCTGCGCGCCGCTGCCCTCGATAGCCCCGGCCCCCGTGCCGCCCGCAAGCCGCCCATCCGGCGGCAGGAGCTTGTCCGCCTGCTGGGGCAGATCGGCAAGCTGGGCAGCAACGTCAACCAGATCGCCCGCGCCCTGAATACCGGCGACGACCCTTACGGCCTTGTCGATGACATGAAGGCCGCCTCGGTCGAAATCGCCGAGATGCGCGCCGCCATTCTTCAAGCGCTGGGCAGGACGCCATGATCATCAAGGGCGGCAGCCGGGCAGCACCAAGGAGCCTCGCCAAGCATCTCATGCGCGGTGACACGAATGAGCGTGTCCTCGTCCTCGGATACGACGGCGTCGCCATCGAAGACCTCAACGCGGCGCTTGCTGACATGCAGGCGCTGGCGTCCGGCACGCGGGGCAAGAAGGGCCTCTACCACGCCAATATCGATCCCCACACCGACTACAAGATGACGCCGGAGCAATGGGATCGTTGCGTGGCGGTGCTGGAGAAAGAGCTTGGCCTTGAAGGCCAGCCCCGCGTCGTGGTGCTGCACGAGAAGAAGGGCCGCGAGCATATTCACGTCGTCTGGGCGCGCACCGACATCGACACGATGACCCTGCGATCCGATAGCAACAACTATCTCGCCCATGAACGTGCCTCACATCAGCTTGAAGCGGAGTTCGGGCACGAGCACGTGCCCGGCGCGCATTACAAGCGCGACAAGTCGCAGGATCGGCCCGTCGCCAAGATGAACCGAATGGAGTGGCAGCAGTCCGAACGCAGCGGGCTGGACCCCATCGCGCGCAAGGCCGAGATCACCGCCCTCTATGAACAGTCCGACAACGGCCAGGCATTCCGGAACGCGCTGGAGGAACATGGCTACGTTCTTGCCAATGGCGACAAGCGCGTGTTCGTCGTGGTCGATATCGCCGGCGACATTCACAGCCTCAATCGGCAGGTCACGTCCGCGAAGGCAAAAGATATCCGCGAGAAGATCGCCGATATCGACCCGGCCAGCTTGCCGGACGTTGCCGAGGCGCAAGAGATACAGGAGCAGCGCCGTGATGCCCGCCGCAGCGCCTCGGGACGCGAAGAAGCAGAGGAAGGCCGGACAACGGCAGAGGCTCCGGCAAAGTCGCAAGAGGCTTTGCCGATCCTTGCACCCGACGATCCGGCCCTTGCCGAGGCGCGTGCCGATCTAAACCAGAACCACGACCGCCGCCGCGAAATCTTCGCGCAGGATTGGGACAAGCGGATCGCGCGCGAGATGGATCTGGTCAACCGCCAGATTAACGAGCAGCGCGATATCGAGCGGAAGTTGGACTGGAAGCAGATGGAGCCCGGCAAGGGCATCGAGCGGTTCGAGCACAAGCTCAAAGACCGCCTTGATCCGAAGCGGATCAGTGACCGCTACGACGAACGGCAGCAGCGCGAAAAAGAACGCGACGTTCGCGATGCCGAGCGCCGGGCGGCCCGCATGGCCGAGTTGCAGCGCGACCGCGAACAGGCCCGCGAAAAGCTGGAGAGCAAGTTCGATCAGGAACACAGCCAGCTTGAGGACATGCACCGCCGCGACCAGGAGCGCGCCCGGCAGCAAGAGCTGGACCGCGCCCGCGATCCTCAATCGCCAGATAACAAACCACCCGACCGTGGAGGTGGTTACGACCGATGAGCGGTCCTTCCCGACGGGAGGAGCAGGACCGCAGGAGCCGACAACCCGTCACGCGGTTCAGCCTCAAGAGGCTGTTCAACAAGCTGACCGGCTTGCTCGGCATCCGGGCGCTGTTCAACTTCTTCGCCCGGCCACGTGGCCCAAGGCCAGTACCGATCAAGATCGATCCGGCGTGGTTCCCGGTGCCGCAGCCAGCAGTGCCGACGGACGAGGCCGACTGGACGCCGCCCCGACCGGATACGCCCAATGTCCTGCCGCCATGGGAGCCGCCCTGGGTACAGACTTCTGCATACGACGCCGAACCTGCATACGAAGCTCCGCTGGAAACTGAACACCCGGATGATTTCGATCCTGTCGCTTTCGCCGAGGAATATCCGGATTGGGATGAAGAGCCGCCCGATCCCGAGCCCAGCGACATTCACGTCCGGCCCGGCGAGCGCGTGCCGGATGACGCTGGCGCGCTGCTACGGACCTTCTACCTGCCCGGCGTCGGAGATGTGCGGATTTACGCCCGCCTGCATCCTGACGAGATGGATATTCAACCCGACCAGATAATTGAGCCCGGCGGCCTGACCCGCGACTTCAATACACATTTCCGCCCCAAGGGGCCGAAGCGGACCAAATAACCGCAATCAGACGAGATGCCCTTCGTTCAACGGCAGACGGCATTTCCCGACCGGGCCTCGCAACCATCTCCCCTTGCCCTGACCGCCCGCGACCATTTCGACGAGTTAATCGCGTGAAGAGCTGCGAGAATTCAAAAAATTATAGTAGTATAGAATTGTCGTTTTCACGATTAAGCGTGAATTAAAAATATAAACTGTCCCGGTTTTTTCCCTATGTCAATTTCTCTTGGCTCCCTGTCTATAAAACAAATGATGGCGGTTTGTCCTAACCGGCATCTTAACTGTCTGATCAGTACTCTACGCTCAGGCGTTTCTTGTGTGGAGCTTCTACGAGAAAACATAAATTGTCCCGGTTTTTTGCCCGGCTTTTCACGGCTCTTCGTGAGAGCAGCATCTGAAACGCGGCTTCGATCGATTCGTATCCTGTTAGTTGCTGTCGTTGCCTTAGTGACGATGTGTGGGCCCGCGCAGGCGCAAACACTCGATGTCTACGAGATGGGGCCACCGGGAGGGATCCATGGAACCGCCGAGGGGCGCGAGAAGTGGTGCAATAAGCGCTGGAATCTATTGTGGCCCAAGGCTCAAGAGGGCGATGAAGAGGCACGGTTTATTCTATATACGTGGGTTACAGGGTTCATGCATGCGCCAAGGTTGGTTTTACCCGGAAGGGCTGGTGACCGCGCGTCACGCATCCGCGATAAAACTATTTTAGCCGTTTTCTCCTGGAACTATATGGTGACGATTCCTGAAGGTCACCCATATGAGGCGTTTGCCCCATTTTACCGCGAAAAAGTAGCCCTTGATCTATTTAATAGCCTTGTTTCTGGTCCAGGCAGCTCAGCCAAGTTTACTGATTGCGTGAATAGATTGTCCGGAAACTGTTCCAAAGAGGCTGTTGATGAAAATCTAGTGCCTCCTTTTGGCGCGTTTGCCGAACAAATCAATACTTTTCTCAAAGCTGGCGATGGTCCGTCGTGTGTCTGGTGATGATCCGTCGTGCTTAATGTGAAATTCAGAAAGTGAAAAACCGAGACAGTATATATTTTTTGATCAGGCTCGCTTGTTCTAGCTGCGCTCCTTCTTCTTGCGGTCACGCAGCACCTTCACCGCCTTCACGCGCTGCCCGTGCCGTAGGCTGATTGCTTCGCGTATCACTTCGGCGGCCTCGCTTTCCCCCTGTTCATCGGCGCGTTCCAGCGGCGTGCGCCCCTGTCCGTCCTTCGCGTTCACGTCCGCGCCGCGCGCGATCAACGCTTTGACCAGTTCCGCATGTCCGCCCACCGCCGCCTCGTGCAGCGGCGTCGCGTTAAAGGCGTTGACGGCGTTCACGTCTGCGCCGTGTTCCAGCAGGGCCAGTGCGACCCGCTCTTTCCCCCGCATGGCCGCGTGATGCAGGGGCGTGTCTCCTATCCCGTCTTCCCGAATGTCTACTTCCGCGCCGTTCTGTATGAGGACAAGTGCCGTGTCCGGGGAGTCGTTCGTCGCTGCAAAGTGCAGCGCCGCCCAGCCGCCAGTGTCCATCGCGTTCACTTCCGCGCCCTGTTTAAGAAACTCAGTCACCACATCGGCTGCGCCTTCCGTTGCGGCCTCGAACAGGCGCTGATTCAGCCTGGCCTTTCCCTCGCAGTCCTTCTCATCCGGCATCGCCAGCCTTTCCAGCCAGTGCCTGATGCACCGCCTTTACGCGCTGCCCATGGCGCAGGCTGATTTCCTCGCGGATCACCCGCGCGAGCGCTTCGTCGTCATCGCTTTCAGCGAGGTACAGCGGCGTGCGACATTGCCAGTCTTTGGCATCGAGGTCCGCGCCTTGCGCGATCAGGAAGCGGGCCGCGTCTGCCGCGCCATCCCGCACCGCGTGGTGCAACGCTGTCCGGCCAAGGATATCCGTCCGGTTCACATCCGCCCCGCACCGCAGCAGCCAACTGCACAGTCCGGTGAGGTTCCGTCTTGCGGCGACGTGTAGAAGCGTGCCGCCGTGCGTGAATGGGATTCTCATGACCGGCTCTTGTCCGCGCCGCCGCCCGTCGCCTCCGACTCGATCCAGCCGCTCCGCACCGCCGCATCGAGCGCCATGATCTGGACCTCGACGCCGGGGTGATCCTTGTGGCGGGCCAGCTCCGCAGCCGTCCGGCCTTTCTCGGTTTTCGCCTCCGGGTCCGCGCCGTGCTGCATCAGCACCGACGTTGCGGCCCCCAGCCGGTTGTACCAGGCCGCCACATGCAGCGGCGTGAAGTCCGCGCTTGCCTTGGCGTTGACATCGGCCCCGCCATCCAGCAGCGCCTTTGCCGTCTCCGCATGGCCGTTCGCTGCGGCCACATGGAGCGGTGTCCAGCCGCCCTTTTTGATGCGCGCGCCGACCGGCACGCCTGATTCCAGCAGCAGCCGCGTGATCGCCGGGTGTTCCACCGTGGCGGCCACGTGCAGCACCGTCCAGCCTTCGTCATTGGTTACGGCAAGATCGGCCCCGGCCAGGACGAGCGCACGGCACCTTTGAAGGTCGCCTTCCTTTATCGCCTTCCACAATCTGGCACCGAGCTGGGCCGCGTTTTCCGTCACCTGTCTGGCCTTTCACGCCCTGCCTCGCGGCGGCGGGTGTTGGGTTCTCGCTCATATGCCCGTCCACCGCCGGGTTTCGTCCTCCTGAAACGGCCTGTTCTAGCCGTCTGGGACTGTCCGCAAGGCTGCCCGCCAGCATAGCAGGCGGCGCGCTTCACCGCGACCGTGTTGCCCGCACCAACTCGCGCGCGCGGCCTTGCCGTCCAGTCCTCCAACGACGGCTTCCTCTGAGCCGTATTCGGACTTCAACCCCAACGATGGAGGACATCGACATGAGCGAGAACACCAACAACACCAGCGCCCCCAGCCACATCGTGTGGTTCGCGCCAGACAGGGAGAACGCGCCCTGGACCCGCATCGGGGCGCAGTGGCCGACCAAGAACGGCAAGAGCTTCCGCCAGGTGCTCACCGTCGTTCCCAGCGCACCGGGCCGCATCTTCGTCTGCCGCAATCAACCGAAAGCCGGGGCCGCCGCATAAGCGGCCCCCAACAACAAGGAGGAAACACCAATGCTTTACGAGACCATCTACAGGAAGCTGGACCGGCTCGGCGCAATCGCGGCCATCCAATCCGGCAAGGACTACGACAAGAGCCATATCGGCGAACCGTTCATGGACCTGAACATGGACGTGCTGGAACGCCGGGCCGATGTCATCGCGCTCTCGCACTACTTCCAGCGGAACGGCGACCTTTGCGCCGACCCGGACATGGAAATCCGCATCTATCCCGAGCGGAACATGGCCGAGGCGCTGACCTTCCAGCAGGCGATTCCGCCGATTTACAGAGAAGTCTATCCCGCACCCGGCAAGGTCGTGCCGCAGCTCAAGCGTGAGCTGAACGATTTTCTGAACCTGTGGCTGAACAACTGCATCAGGCAGGGCCACCGCTTCACCGGGGCCGCTTAGGCGGCCCCCTTCATATTCATGAATGGAGAATAATCATGACCATTAAAGAACCCCGTGAATTATCGCAGGACGACAAGCTCTATGCCTTCAAACGCGCCACCAACGGATTCTCGCAGTCCGAAGGCCGCTGGAGGGAACGCGCCGAACGTGGACTGACCGATGAAGAACTGAAGGCTGCACTGGAATACGAACTCGGCATCTATGGCGGCAGTGGCGGCCCCGGCGATATGTCGCTGACCTTCCAGGCCGCTGGCCTAAAAATCTGGGCCGACTGGAACACGGTCGTTCCCGACCGTGACTGCAAGCCGATCTTTCAGGGCACAGCCACTATCCGCATGGCCCGCGAGGTCTATGGCATCAAAGACCCTACCGACACCCAAATGGCGCTGTTGTGACAGCGCCATAAGGCCGGGGCTTATCGCAGCCCCGGCTTCGGTGCCTTGATCCGGCGGGGTGCCGGGATGAAGGCGCGCATCTGTGCATCCTTGTATGCGATGACTTTGGCGATCCGGCGCATTGCCGCGACGGCTTCGGCGTGTTCGGCGGTGCAGGGCCGTGTCGAGATCACTGCCTTGCGTGCCAGTTTGAACATTGCGCTCAGTTCCCTGATCGACAGGCCGTGGAGTTGTTCGCAGCTCATCCGGTAGGTCATTGGTCTTCTCCTTCTCGTCTCTCGGGCCGCGACCGTCGCGGCCTTGATGACGCCCGGAAGAAGCGCGCTGCCCTTAAGCCGCATCCGTCAGGACCGGAACGAAAGAGAAGGACTGGTCCCGCTCACGCGGCAGCCAGTTGCGGCGCACCCAGGGCGGTGCGCCAGAACGCAGGAAAAAAGGCCCGCGCGGGACGCGAGCCTTGATGGACGAAGGGGGAGATTGATGACTGACGGAAGCTGTTAAACTGCTCTCTCAGGTGTCGGTCAGGGAGATGCCGAACAGTTTAAACTTCCACTTTTCGATGCAGACAGGTATCTATATTCGATGACTCCCCGTAGCTCAGCAGGATAGAGCGACGGTTTCCTAAACCGTAGGTCAGAGGTTCGAGTCCTCTCGGGGAGGCCACCCCACCCCGAATCGCCAAAATTTTCACACTTTCTTACACACTTTCACATTTTGAAATTTTTTATTGTTTAATATCAATATTTTAGCTATGGGACCTGTTGATTCCTAATCCTGAGGCCACTGGTTCGAATCCAGTCGGGGAGGCCATCCCCTCCCCAAATTACCGAAATTTCCACACTTCCTTACACATTTTCACATTTTTTATTTTTTGTTGTGTAATATCAGGTGGTTGATGATGGGGTCTGTCGATTCCTGATCTGGGGGGCACAGGTTCGAATTCTCTCGGGCGCGTCATTTTTCCTTGTTTCCGCTTCGCAGGTCTTGCCCCTGTCATGCCTTCAAGGCGGTTGTGCGTCTCTTTCCCATGGCCAATCCATATCCAAACGCCCTGCCGAACAGGGCGGCGGACAGGGCTGGAAAAAGTGTCTAGACTGCCGGGTGCAATTAGAGTTGCAATGGCATCGGGCCAAGCAAATGCCCGGCAAAGCAGAGAGATAACACATATTCGTATGATAGGCGGGGGCACTGTATGACACCTTTTCTGGGCGAAGTTATCGGGACAATGGTTCTCATCCTTTTCGGGGGCGGCGTTGTGGGCGGGGTTGTGCTCCGTCAGTCCAAGGCCGAAGGGGCAGGCTGGATCGTTATTACGGCGGGGTGGGGCATGGGCGTGGCGGTTGCCGTTTATATGGTGGGCGGCATTTCCGGTGCGCATATCAATCCGGCGGTGACTTTGGGTTTGGCCATTGCCGATGCCTTTCCTTGGGCCGATGTGCCGCTTTATATTGCAGGGCAATTTCTGGGGGCCTTTATCGGCGCGGTGCTGGTTTGGCTGCATTATTACCCGCATTGGGCAAAAACGCCTGATCCTGCGGCGAAACGCGCCGTTTTTTCCACCGACCCTGCCATCGCCCATGGACCTGCCAATTTGTTTAGCGAAGTTCTGGGCACCTTCATTCTGGTGTTGGGTGTTTTGGCCATTGGCGCCAATCAGTTCACCGAAGGCATGTTCCCGCTGGTTGTTGGCCTGTTGGTTTTTGCCATTGGCCTTTCCATGGGCGGTACAACCGGCTATGCGATCAATCCGGCGCGTGATCTGGGGCCGCGCATCGCCCATGCGTTGCTGCCCATTGCCGGCAAAGGCCCATCGGGCTGGCGATATGCCTGGGTGCCTGTGGCGGGGCCGTGTATTGGCGGGCTTTTAGGCGGGCTCTTTTATCGCGTGGTGTTTTAAGGCTTACAGCCGAAGGCTTGGCCCGATGAAGACCGTTCTGTGACAAGGCGGGCACGCACTGCGCCCTTGCATCATGGCGTCGGGCCGCCTATTCGCTTTATAAACAGCCAGCAAATGCGAAAACCCTGCAAGGAGCGGACCCTTTTATGAGCATCAGCGTGCATTATGGCGATTTGCCCGATGGACTGGATTTTGGGCCGATCGTGGCGGTGGATACGGAAACCATGGGGCTGAAACCGCACCGGGATCGCTTGTGCCTTGTGCAATTATCGTCTGGCGATGGCACCGCACATCTGGTGAAATTCAACCATGACAGCAGCTATGACGCACCGAATCTGAAAGCGTTGATGGGGGATTCCACGGTCACCAAGCTGTTTCATTTTGCCCGCTTTGACCTTGCGGTTTTATATCACGCGCTGGGGGTGATGCCGACGCCCGCTTATTGCACCAAGATTGCTTCCAAGCTGACCCGCACCTATACGGACCGGCATGGCTTGAAGGATTTGTGCCGTGAATTGCTGTCGGTGGATATTTCCAAGGCGCAGCAAAGCTCCGATTGGGGCGCGGACGACTTGTCGGACGCACAGCAGGCTTATGCAGCTTCGGATGTGCTCTATCTGCACCGTCTGAAAGAGGCGCTGGACCCCGTTTTGCAGCGTGAAAACCGTCAGCATATTGCGCAGGCCGCTTTTGAGTTTCTTCCAATCCGTGCCGAACTGGATTTGATGGCGGGCGAGGACTACGATCTGTTTGCCCATTCCTGATCAGGCAGGACATGCCCATGGCTGAGCCGTCCCTATCCAAGCCACCTTTGCCGCAATCCCCGCCGGGGCAGATTTTCCGTGTGACCACGGCCTATGACCGCTATGTGGCGTTCATGCGCCCGGCCTTGATTCTGTTGGCGATCGTTAGTGCCGGCTTGAGCTTTTTGTGGCCTTTGTTTGTGGAAAAAGACAGCTCCTTTGTGTTCAACCGCGAAGCCATGCAGCGTGGTGAACGCGAAGTGCGGGTATTGGGGCCTGTTTATCGCGGCACCGATGAATCCAACCGGCTGTTCAGCATTCAGGCAGATGAAGCCGTACAAACATCGCCCGATGCGCCGCGCATTGCCTTGACGGGCCTGAAGGCCAATATGGATCTGGGCGAGGGGCGCACGGCCTTTGTTGCGGCGGAAAAGGGCATTTACGACACCTCTACGGAATCGGTGGAGGTGGTGGGACCGATGCATCTGGAAACCAGTGACGGCTACAGCCTTGAGGGTACCGGCGCGATGTTGGATCTCAAGAACAAGATCATAACCAGCGACCAGCCGGTGGAAGGCGTGGGGCCATTGGGCCAGATGCGGGGGGACCGGATCATGCTGGATGTGAATGAGCAAAAAGCCGTTTTGGAAGGTGCTGTGAAAATGAAAACGATCCCTGCCAAAAGCCAGCCGGCCCCAAGAGAGGGCAGAGCCGCCACACCGAAAAAGGAACCGAAGCGATGACAGCAGTCTTTTACAAGATGGGGCCATTGGGGTGGGGCGCGGCTTTCAAAAGGCTGTCCGGCTTGCGGGGGCTGGCTGTCTTGTCGGCACTGCTGGTGGGCCAAACGGCATTGGCACAAAGCATTTCCGCTTTGAAGGACCATGATATCGACCAGCCCATCGAATGGGAGGCGCAGCGCTCGGAATTGTTGGGCCGTGATGATGTGGCCCTGTTCATGGGCAATGTGCGGGTGAAGCAAGGGGCTCTGGAGCTACATTCCGACCGGCTGCATGTGTTTTACACCATCGCCCAAGGGCAGACTGATCCCAATGTGGAGCGGCTGGATGTGACCGGAAATGTGGAAATTGTCAGCCCGTCCGAGCGCGCTCTTTCGCAATGGGCGGTCTATGATATTCCCAAGCGGATCATTACTCTGGGTGGCGGCGTGGTGCTTACCCGCGGCGATACCCGGCTGGCTGGCGACCGGCTGGAAATTGATCTGGTGTCCGGCGTGACCAAGCTGGATGGCGAAGATATGGACGGTGAAGGCGCACGGGTGCGTGGCCGCTTCGTTCTCCCTGAACGCAGCCCCGAAAACGGGACACCGAAAACCAACGACTCTCCACAATAAACGTGCCCTTGAAGGCGGGATACGCGTCCCCCTTATGAATTGAGGGCTGGACAGTCTGATGTGCATGGACGATTCTAGGCAGGTCGGGAACAAAGGTCTGTGTCCGGGGCTCTGGCCGGGCCTTTGTGCTTGATTTTTCTGCTTTGGTCTGTGCGTCAGGCAAGATTTGCGCCAAACTCACAAACTCATTATTTGTTAAGCACAGTACGTGCAAAGTCCGGGGACTATGACCGTAATTGAACAAGAAAATGCCAGCCAGGATAAAGGAGCCACGGAACGCGACCAGCGCCCGCAAGGGATGATGGCCGAGGGTTTGGTGGCGCATGCTATTGGCAAAAGCTATGGCGGCCGCGTTATTTTGCGGGACCTTTCCTTGCATGTGCAGCGTGGCGAAGTTGTGGGACTTTTGGGGCCCAATGGCGCGGGCAAAACCACCTGTTTTTATACTTTGGTGGGGCTTGTGGAAGGGGATCATGGCACCATCAGCCTGGATGGGCGCGATATTTCCAAATTGCCCATGTATCGCCGGGCGCGGCTGGGGATCGGGTATTTGCCACAGGAAGCCTCGATTTTTCGCGGCATGACGGTGGAGCAGAATATTCTGGCTGTTCTGGAAGTGAACGAGCCGTCAAATCGTCGGCGCGACCAGAAGCTGGATGAACTTTTGGAAGAGTTTTCCATTTCGCATCTGCGCCATTCTCCGGCGCTGGCTTTGTCCGGCGGCGAGCGTAGACGGTGCGAGATTGCCCGGGCATTGGCGTCGGAACCGTCCTTTGTGCTGCTGGATGAACCCTTTGCTGGTATCGACCCCATTGCCATTGCCGATATCCGGCACTTGACGGTGCATTTGAAAGATCGTGGAATCGGCGTGCTGATTACCGATCATAATGTGCGGGAAACCCTCGATATTATCGACCGTGCCTATATCATCCATGATGGGCGGGTTTTGATGGAAGGCAATGCGGAGCAGATTCTGGCAAGCCCCGATGTGCGCCGCGTTTATCTGGGAGAGGCGTTCAGTCTTTAGATCATGGCCCTGTCACCGCGTTTAGATCTGCGACAAAGTCAGCAGCTGGTTCTGACTCCTCAGCTCCAGCAGGCGATCAAGCTGTTACAGATGGCGAATCTGGAACTGTCGGGCTTTATCGAGCAGGAAATGGAGCGCAATCCCCTATTGGAACTGGGGGAAGGGGATAAAGGCGGCGCCGATGAGCCCGGTGGCGATGCGGCCGATATGGGGGCGGGCGAGATTTCCGGCTTTGATTCGGAAAGTGGCGTTTATGGTGCCGATGCGGGCATGGACGGTTCTGGTGTTGTGGGAGCGAGTGACGCGCCTTTGGATGCGGATTTTTCCGTCAATGTTTTTGATGATGGCCCCAATGACGGGATTGCACAGGCAGCAGGGGGCTCTGGTCAGTTGGGCCTTAGCGGGGGCAATTCCGGTGGCAGTGGGCGCTTGGGCGGCAATGGCGATGAAGAAGGCTTCGAGCAAAATTTAAGCGACGTGCCGGATCTGCGTACCCATCTCAATAGGGAAATGCAGCTTTTGATCCATGATGCCGCCGACCGGATGATCGCCAGCAACCTGATCGATCTGGTGGATGAGGCCGGGTATTTGAGTGCCGATCTTTCCGACATGCCAGACCGTCTTGGTGTGGAACCGCAGGATGTGGATCGGGTTCTGGCCCTGTTGAAGGGCATGGAGCCAACGGGGGTTTTCGCGCGTGATCTGGCGGAATGTCTGGCCCTGCAACTGAAGGAAAAAGACCGTTTCGATCCCTGCATGGCGAAACTGGTGGAAAATCTGCATCTATTGGGGCGGCGTGATCTGGCGGCCCTCAAGCGTGTTTGCGGTGTGGATGATGAGGATCTTGCGCAGATGATCGGTGAAATCCGGGCGCTTGATCCCAAGCCGGGCCTTGCCTTTGGCAGTGAAGAGACACAAACCGTGGTGCCCGATGTGTTCGTGCGCCGCACCCCCGAAGGCGGCTGGACGGTTGAGCTGAACAGTGAAACCTTGCCGCGGGTTTTGGTGAATCAGCATTATTTCAGTGCGCTAAGCTCTCGGGCCAGCGGAAAGGACGACAAACAATTTTTGTCGGATTGCCTGTCCAACGCCAATTGGCTGGTGAAAGCGCTGGATCAGCGGGCGCGGACGATCTTGAAGGTTTCAACAGAAATTGTGCGCCAACAGGAAGGCTTTTTCACCCATGGTGTAAGGCATCTGCGTCCCTTAACCTTGCGGGATATCGCCGATACCATCGAGATGCATGAAAGCACCGTCAGCCGGGTGACATCGGCGAAATTCATGGCCACCAATCGCGGTGTGTTTGAACTGAAATATTTCTTCACTTCGGCGATCCAGTCTTCGGAGGGGGGCGATAGTCATTCGTCCGAATCGGTGCGCGACACGATCCGGGCCTTGATCAATGCCGAAGACCCCAAGAAGATTTTATCCGACGACCGAATCGTCGAGCTTTTGAAGGCGGAAGGCATTGATATCGCCCGGCGAACCGTTGCGAAATATCGTGAAGCCATGCGTATTCCATCCAGTGTGCAGCGTCGTCGTGAAAAACGCATGAGCGCCTGATCTGGACTTTTGCATCTTTGATCCCAAATGAGAGTGGAGGATTGCAAGTTGGTCCTCCATCTGTGCTACAGTTCGGGATATGGGGTGAGAGCTGTGCACCGCATGGTTTTCAACGGTTCGCGACAAGGGGTCTCTCATAATTCCAAAGAAAGGCGGATAGGATGCAAATCAATGTTTCCGGACGGAGAATCAATGTCGGAGATGCATTAAAGGCGCACATTAACGAACGCTTTGAAGGGATTGTGGAGAAGTATTTTAGCCGCTCTATCGAGGCCCATGTCACCGTTTCCAAGAAAGGCCCTTTCTTCCATGTGGATTGCTCGTTGCATGTGCGGCAGGGCATTCATATGCAAAGCCACGGCGAGGCCGATGAAGCCCATGCGGCGTTTGAGCTGGCGGCAGACAAATTGGAAAAGCAGTTGCGTCGGCACAAGCGACGCCTTAAGGATCGCCACATCACTGGCCGGGCTGTTCAGGAAGAAGAAGCGGCGCTGATGGCGCAGGCTTATGTTTTGCAGCCTGAAGAAACGGACTCTCTGGCCGAAGAGGCTGGCGACGATAGCGGACAGGCCAATGGCAAGTCCGCCGAATTTGCAGACGATCAGCCGGTGATTGTTGCTGAAACGCGTATGGAAATTCCGCATGTTTCGGTGGGAGATGCGGTGATGTTGATGGATTTGTCCGAACAACCCGCCTTGATGTTTCGTAATAGCCGAAACGGCCAGTTTAATGTGGTCTATCGGCGGTCGGATGGAAATATCGGTTGGGTTGATCCCGCCGAACTGAAGCGCTAATGAGGTCGCGGCGAATTTAAGGCCGCGCAATAAGGGAATAGGTTTGATCGGGATGGATATCGACGACCTGATCGGTCCTGCAAGCATTCTTCCTGCGCTCAAAGCAAAGAGCAAAAGGCAAGTTCTGCAGGAATTGGCGGCGCATGCAGCGACGCTGATTGGAGTGCCGGAGCGGGCTATATTCGATGTGTTGATCGAACGCGAGCGCCTGGGCACAACCGGCGTTGGTCAGGGCGTGGCCATTCCCCATGGAAAATTGCCAGAGCTCGATAAGGTCTTTGGCCTGTTTGGACGGACTGTCGAGCCTGTGGATTTCGATTCGATGGACGATCGTCCTGTGGATCTGTTTTTCCTGTTGCTGGCACCGGAGAATGCCGGAGCGGATCATTTGAAAGCTCTGGCGCGGGTTTCGCGTTTGTTCCGTGATAAAGCCATATGTGAAAAACTGCGCGGAGCCGAAGGCGCCGATGCGCTTCATGCCTTGTTGTTACGCAAAGCAGCTGCAGCTTAAAATACGGCCCGGTCTTTTTATGGATCGGGCCGCTTTCTTTCGGCCATAACCGGCTTTATGGGGCCATTTGCGTCAGTGCGCTCCGCTCTTCTATCAAATAGGCTGTCAGTGTCTGCGCCGTTTGTACCAGTTTATCGATCAGGCTTTGTGTTTCATTGCTGCGGTCTTGGGGGCTAAGGGTCGCCCACGCGCTTTGCGCCTGCCTTGAAAGCTGTGTCAGGTCCGTTTCAAGGGCGCTTAACCGTGATAGGGCAAATTGCGCCGTGCGGTAATCCACCCCTTGCAAACGCTCCGGCTGCTGTGTGCCGATGGTCGCCTTTGCTGTTTCATAGCGTGACCGGGCATCGTGAAGCTGTTGTGACAAGGCATTTTGGCGTTGCGGCAGGGCTTCCAGAAGGGCGCGTGCCTCTTGGGGGCTTATGGCGGCCACCTCGGTACGAGGCTCAGGAAGGCGCACGGGATCAAGCAATGCCACAGGCTCGGCAGGGGGATCACCAGCCAGATTGGGCCATGATCCTTCCATCGCACCGCATCCGGCCACGAAAAATAAGGTGGTAAGGGGCAAGGTGCGTCCCAAAAAACCAAGCTTTGCAGTCATAAAACGGTCCATCTATCAGCGGAAAATGAAGATATATCGATTTTCCTGAATTTAGGGGCTTGCCAGCCCCCAGCGATGTTTATATGGTCCGCCACCGCACCGCAACGTTATGCGGTCGTACAAAAGATGGTTATGCGCTCGTAGCTCAGCTGGATAGAGCACCAGACTACGAATCTGGGGGTCGGGAGTTCGAATCTTCCCGAGCGCGCCACTTTTCCCACAATTATATGGCACGCTCCTTAGCGCCTCTATGGCGCGCTCATCCCTGTTTGTATTGCGCAGGGGTCACGCCATTTTGTGCCTTGAAAGCGCGGGTGAAGCTGCGAAAATCTGCGTAATCGAGTAATTCTGCGATCTCGGCGAGGTCATAGCCTTGGCGCAGCAGGGTCTTTGCCCTGTCATCAAGCACTTTTTGTTTCAGGCTACGGAAATCTACGCCTTCATCAGCAAGTCTGCGGCGCAGGGTTGCGACACTCATTCCCAAGGCGCGAGCGATTTGTGATTGTTCGTATATGCCGGTTTCAAACTGCGCGTGAACCCGGTCGGCTATGGATAGTTGCATTGGCTTTTTCAGGCCGCGTGTCTCGATCAGATCAACGATTTTGCGGTATACGGCATTTTCCGCTGGCAGGCCGGTCGGACTGCCGGTCACCCGAAGGCCGGCAGCGGAGATATCATAGCTCAGGGCATAGGTGCCCGCATTCCACCGGACCGGAACGCCAAAAAATTCAAGATGCGCCCTGTGCCCCTTGGGGCGTGGACGCCGCGTCCAGACCTTGTGCAACTTACCATCCAGATCGTCGCCGGTGAGCAATATCAGCGTACAGTGCAAGAAAATCAGCACACATTCCAAAAAGACATGGATATAGTCCTGTTCATCCTGTCGCGTATAGGGAAAGCCACGGTCATCAATCAGATATGTGATGCTTTCCGCGTCTTCGCGCACGTAATTATAATGCCCGCCATGCAGCATGTTATAGGCTTGTGCTACACGTTTCATTGCGGCGCGCAAGTCACCTTCGCTTGCCGCGCCCGACCAGACGAAATGCGTTGAGCCCGGCATCAGCGAGCGCTGCGACAGCCTACAGGTTTCGTCGCCGATTTCCCGCGATACCTGTTCAAGCACACGGAAATAATCAGCCAGATCGATCTCGTCTTCCGGACCGACAAGCTCCAGATCTTGTGGCAGGCCCAGATTGCGCATGATCCGCACGACAACATCCCCCGACGCCGTTGTCATGGTGGAGAGTGATTTCAGCGTTATGATCGGTACGGTATACTCACCGTCGAAGCGCAAGGTTCGGGCCATTTGATCCTCTCTTGTTTACGCAATCTTGGCGATATGAGCGAAATTGTACACCCTGTTTGATCCGGGCTGTCCTCGCCGCAGCCATATCCACCAGCTTATGGTGTGTTTAATCATACGCGATCTCGATGGGGATCGTGCAAATGAAACAGGGGAGGATGATATGAGATGCCGCCGGGCAAATGGCCATCTGGGCCACTGCATTTTATCCGTGACGGGTTTGGGCTGTGCTGCCATTGCGCTTTTCCCGGTGATTGCGGAAGCGCAGCAGCCAGAGGATTTGTCCGCACGGCAATCGGTTCTTGAAGAAATCATTGTCACAGCACGTCGGCGTTCGGAAACGCTGCAGGATGTGCCGGGGGCGGTTTCCGCTTTTTCGGACACTCTGATCGGGGATTTGCAAGCCGATGATATCAGCGGCCTGCAATATGCCGTCCCCAATTTGTATCTGGAAGAGGGCGATGCATCGAATGCCGTTATTTTCCTACGCGGTGTGGGGCAGAACGATTCCCTTGCATTCGTCGAGTCGGGTGTTGCGGTTTATGTGGATGATGTTTTTATTTCCCGGACACAAGCCGCTTTTCTTGATCTGTTCGATGTGGAACGGGTGGAGGTTTTGCGTGGCCCTCAAGGCACACTCTATGGTCGCAATTCGCCCGGCGGAGCCATCAAGTTCATCTCTACCGCCCCGCCAGACTAGTTCGAGGCAGATTTCGAGATTGGCGGTGGCCGTTTTGAATTCCTGACCTTGAAGGGCCGGGTTGGTGGCCCCATCATTCAGGATAAACTGCATGCCAAGCTGGCGGTCGCACTGACAAATCATGATGGCATCAACCGTAACAGTTTTACCGGGCGACGTGACGGCGATACCGAATCCCTCGCTTGGCGCGGGGCGCTGACTTTCACGCCCAGTGACGACCTGACCCTGACGTTGACGGCTGATGGCAAGCTTGACCGCCCCGATACGTCGAAAAGCCCAATTCGCGAAACACCTTTGCTGGCCTTTCCAGACGCCTTCACTGCGCCAGATGTGCCGGTGATCCTGCCGCCTAATGACGATCCCTTCGTGGTTGATACCAACGCCAACGGACTGAATGATCTGACCAGCTTTGGTTTTACCTTGAAAGCTGACTGGCAGATTTCGCAAGATTGGTCTTTGGAGTCCATTTCCGCTTATCGGAAAATGGATTTCGATCTGGTACTGGACACCGATGGCTCACCCTTGCCGGTGCTCGATATATCGTTGTTTCAAGATCAGTGGCAGGTCAGTCAGGAGCTTCGTGCCAGCTATGACAATGGCAAGGGCTTTACCTTCACGGGCGGCGTCTTTTACTTTCATGATTCTGATCTCACCTTATCGGGTTTCGATGCGCAGGCGGGGGCACTGCCGGCTTTCGGACTGCCGCTGGCACTGTTTTCTCCCAATAGCCAACTCGCCGATACCGACCAGCGGACGGACTCCATCGCCGTGTTTGGCCAGTCCACCATTGATCTGACCGACACACTCAGCCTGGAGCTGGGATTGCGCTATACGTATGATGAGAAAAGCTCTCGCAGACGGTTCGAACTATTTGCCCCCGATATCCGGGTGGCACAGGACTTTCCGCCTTTTCTCGCAGGTTTTGGCACGCCACTTAATACTATTTCCGGTAAAGAGGACTGGGATGCTCTGACGCCGAAAATTGCTTTGTCATATGCTCCAAGGGACACGTTGCTCTATTACGCATCGGTTTCACGAGGATTCAAAAGCGGCGGGTTTGACGGGCGTGGTTCCACGGAGTTCGAGTTCCAGCCTTTTTCACCGGAGAAGGTCTGGACCTTCGAAGGGGGCGTCAAGTCAAGCTGGCTTGATAATCGTTTGGCCGTTAACGGCACCTATTTTTACAGCCGTTACCGCGACCTTCAGGTAACGTCTTTCGGGCGGGATGCCGAGACAGGCTTTTTCCAAAGCTTGTTTAGCAACGCAGCCGCAGCCCGTATTCAAGGCGTGGAGTTCGAGCTGGCGGCGCGCCCTATTGATCGCCTTTCCATCAATGCCACAGTTGGCTTTATGGATGCCGAGTACAAAGAGTTCATCACATTGGTGAATGGCGTGCCGGAAGATGTCAGTGATCGCGATCTGATCAACTCGCCGAAATGGAATGCCAGTCTGGGCGCAACATGGGAACAGCCTGTCGGCAATGGCTTGCTGGGCGTTTTTCATGTGGATGGCGCCTATCGTGGCGATGTGGCCAATGAGATCACCGATTCCCCCATTCTGCGCCAAGACGAATATATTTTGCTCAATGCCTTTATTTCGGTGAAGTCAGATGATGCCGGTTGGGAACTGCGTGCTGGTGGAAAGAATATCACCGGTCGGGAGATCCGCGTGCAAGGCTTTAATCTGGCGGAATTCCCGGGCGTGGAAACGGCATTCTTCAGCAATCGTCGGAGCTGGGATCTGCGGCTGTTCTACCATTTCTAGGAGATGCTCGATGACGTTGGATGAAGATGCCGCGGCTTTTCTGCGGGAACTGAATGCGGCAGCGGCGGATGCGCCGAGCTTTTCCGAGCTTGGTATCATTGCGGCGCGCGAGATGAGCCAAGCCCTGTTTACCGGTTTCGTGCCGTCCACGGAGCCCGCCTGCCATAGCGAAAACCTGATTTTGGAGGGGCGTGACGGCCCGATCGGAGCCCGGCTCTATCGGCCTGCCAACCCTGTGGCCCCCGAGAGGGCGATCCCGCTGGTTGTGTTCTTTCATGGAGGCGGATGGGCGATGGGTGATCTGGACAGCTATCATGAACTTGTGTCCGATCTGTGTGACCGCAGCGGTATTGCGCTGCTCTCTGTGGATTATCGCCTTGCGCCGGAGCACCCCTATCCTGCCGGTCTTCATGATTGCATCGATAGCCTGCATTGGGTGGTGCGCCATGCAGCGTCGCTTGGCGTCGATCCTACGCGGCTTGGTGTGATGGGTGATAGCGCCGGTGGTAATCTTGCCGCTGTGGTGGCGCATCAACTGCATGGCGGCGGCGAACTGGCGATCAAGGCGCAATATCTGATTTATCCGATGCTGGATATCAGCCGTCCGCATGAAAGCTATCCATCGCGCATAGACTGGGGGGGCGGCGATTATCTTCTGGATCTGGGGGCCATCGATACCACGGCGAACTGGTATGTGCCCGATCGCAGCATCCGCCGTGACGATCCGGCCATTTCCCCTCTCTTTATCGAGGATGTTTCAGGCCTGCCACCGACTTTTCTGATCGCTGCCGGCCATGATCCTTTGCGTTCCGAGAATGAAACTTTCGTTGCACGTCTCAAGGATGCCGGGGTGAAGACCCGCTACCGCTGTTTCAAAGGCGCGATCCACGCCTTCCTGTCCTTTCCTCAATTCACGGCAGCCCAAACCGCACGAAGCTGGCTAGGAGAGTCGATGGCGCAATTGGCGGGCGATTAACCTTCAGACCAGCCAAGTGCGCCTGTCATCAGGAAAGCCCGCTTGCATGATGCCTTAAATGGTCTTCGATGAAGCTGGCGATGAAATAATAGCTGTGATCATAGCCCGGCTGGATGCGCAAGGTCAGCGCTTGTCCGGCTTTCTCGCAGGCCGCTTCAAACAGGTGCGGCTTTAATTGTTCTTCTAAAAAGGCATCGGCTCCGCCCTGATCGATCAAAATATGTGCGGTGCTTTTGTTCTGCATCACCAGTGCTGTTGCATCATAATCCGCCCATGCCTTTTGATCCGCGCCCAGATAGGCTTGGAAGGCTTTTTTCCCCCAAGGCACCTGCATGGGAGCGACGATGGGGGCAAAAGCCGATACGGTTTGGAACAGGCCGGGATTTTTAAGGTGCATTATCAAAGCCCCATGGCCGCCCATGGAATGACCGGAAATGCCCATTTTCTTGGTGTTCAGGCCCAGGGTTTCCGACAGGATTTGGGGCAGTTCATCGGCAATATAGCTATACATGCGGTAACGCTGCGCCCAAGGGCTTTCGGTGGCATCCACATAAAAACCAGCCCCCAAGCCCAGATCATAGGCTTCATCAGGCGCATCGGGTGTGCCGTCGCCGCGTGGGCTGGTATCGGGGGCGACCAGAACCATACCCAGCTCTGCCGCCACCCTTTGCGCCCCGGCTTTGGTGATGAAATTCTGCTCGGTGCAGGTCAGCCCCGAAAGCCAGAGTAAAACCGGGGCGGTGCTGTGATCGCAAGCGGGTGGTAGATAAACGCCCAGCCGCATGGAGCCGCTGCAGGTGCGGCTCTCATGGCTATAGACCCGTTGCACCCCGCCAAAGCACAGATTTTCCGAAATAATCTCCATCATTGTTCAATAAACCACAACGCTACGGATGCTTTCACCGCTATGCATCAGGTCGAACGCGGTGTTGATCTCTTCTAATGGCAAATGATGGGTGATCAGATCGTCGATATTGATGCGGCCATCCATATACATATCGACGATTTTCGGCACATCGGTGCGGCCACGGGCGCCGCCAAAGGCTGATCCGCGCCATACGCGGCCGGTGACAAGCTGGAAGGGGCGTGTGGAGATCTCCTCACCGGCCCCCGCCACACCGATAATCACGCTCTCTCCCCAGCCTTTATGGCAACATTCAAGGGCTTGGCGCATGGTGTCGGGGCGTCCGATACATTCAAAGCTGTAATCGGCCCCGCCGCCGGTCAGCTCCACCAGATGGCCTACGATATCGCCCTTGATGTCGCGGGGATTGACAAAATCGGTCATGCCGAACTTTTCCGCCAATGCGCGTTTTTGCGGGTTGATATCAACGCCGATGATCTGCCGCGCCCCCACCATTTTAAGGCCCTGAATCACATTCAGCCCAATGCCGCCCAGCCCAAACACCACACAGGCGGTATCCGGTTCTACCTTGGCGGTGAACATCACGGCTCCAATGCCGGTGGTGACCCCGCAGCCGATATAGCAAACCTTGTCGAAGGGGGCATCTTTGCGGATTTTCGCCAGAGCAATTTCTGGCAGCACCGTGTAATTGGCAAAGGTAGAGGTGCCCATATAATGCAGGATCGGCTTGCCTTTATAGGAAAAGCGCGATGTGCCGTCGGGCATCAGTCCCTGCCCTTGGGTGGCGCGCACTTTCTGGCACAAATTGGTTTTGGGATGCAGGCAATAGTCGCATTCACGACATTCCGGCGTGTATAGCGGGATCACATGATCGCCAATGTCCAGGCTGGTAACGCCGGGGCCGGTATCCACCACCACGCCCGCGCCTTCATGGCCCAAAATGGCCGGGAATGCCCCTTCCGGATCGGCACCCGACAAGGTGAATTGGTCCGTATGGCACACGCCGGTGGCCTTGATTTCCACCAGAACTTCACCGGCTTTCGGGCCTTCAAGCTGAACCGTATCAATTTCAAGAGGCTTTCCGGCTTCAAAGGCGATGGCCGCTCTTACATCCATGGGTATCTCCTTATGGGGCAATGTCAGATCGGATTGACGGGATCAGGCCAAATTCGAAAAATCCGGCGCACGTTTCTGGGCAAAGGCCATGAAGGCTTCCCGCGCTTCCGGTGAAACCAGCCGGCGGGCAAATTCCAGCCCCTCCTTGTCCATCCGGGCGCGGATGGTGGCGCTGTCACGCATCAAAGCCTTGGTGGTGGCAAGGGCGCCAGGGGCTTTTTTGGCCAAGGTCTGGGCCGATAGACGTGCCTGCGCCAATACATCGCCAGCGGGCAGAGCCGCATTGGCAAGGCCCAAACGGGCGGCATCCTCACCGCTGAGGGCTTCTCCCAAGGCAAAAAGCGCAAAGGCCTTTTGGTGGCCGATCAAGGCTGGCATCAACAGGCTGGAAGCCGCTTCGGGCACCAGTGCCAGATCAACGAAGGGTGCGGTCAGGCGGGCATCCTGCGCCACATAAGCCAGATCGCAATGCAACAACAAGGTAAGGCCGATGCCCACCGCCAAGCCTTCCACCGCGGCAATTACCGGCTTTTGGAAGCCGGCCAGAATGTGCAGAACCCGCATCACTTCCATGTCTTCGGCGCGGCGCTGGCCGGTGGCCACCTGGGCAAAATCATTGAGATCATTGCCAGAGGTGAAAATGCCGCCTTCTCCGTAAAACAGCACAACGCGAATGTCCGGGTCGTCGGACGCCTGTTCAAGGCTATCGGCAATGGCTTTGTACATGGCCTCGGTGAGGGCGTTTTTTTTGGCCGGGCGGTTGAAGCCGATTTCCAGAATGGCTCCATCGCGGGAAATAAGAAGATCAGCGGTCATAAGATGTTCCGTACAGGCTATGCGTGAGAGAGATGTATCCTTGCCGAAATAACAGATTAACGTCCGTTTGTCGCATTCCAGTGATGTGCATCAGAACAAATGGCCAGGGAAAGGGTGAAATTGAAAAGCACAGCCCAAAATGTGCCCCTTCAAGCCTGCGGGTCAAAAATGGCTCTGATAAAATTGAAGCATATGGCGGTGAATAAGTCGCTTCCCTCTTGCCTGTATGGGCGTAGGGTGCTCCCATAAGGCCTATATCCAAGATAAAAAATTGGGGAGCGATATGAGCAAAACGACAGGATTGATGGCTTTGGATCAGGGGACCACGTCCAGCCGGGCGATTGTGTTTGATCGTAAGGCCGAGAAAATCGCTCTTCATCAAAAAGAATTTCCCCAACACTTCCCCAAGCAAGGCTGGGTCGAGCATGACCCGGATGATATTTGGGCAACCACCCTTGAAACAGCGCAAAAAGCCTTCCAAGAGGCTCAGGCCAAAGGCTGTGAGGTGGTGGCCATTGGCATCACCAATCAGCGGGAAACCACCATCATCTGGGACCGTGAAACGGGGCAGCCCATCTATAATGCCATTGTCTGGCAAGACAGGCGCACCGCCGATATTTGTCGGGCCATGAAAGCGGACGGGGTGGAAAAAACGTTGCATGAGCGCACCGGGCTGTTGCTGGACCCTTATTTTTCCATGACCAAGATCGGCTGGATTCTGGATCATGTGGAAGGCGCACGCGCCCGGGCGGAAAAAGGGGATCTGGCTTTTGGAACGGTGGATAGTTTTTTGCTATGGAAGCTGACCGGCGGCAAAAAGCATAAAACCGATGTCACCAATGCAGCCCGCACCGGATTGATGTCGCTCGAGACATTGGAATGGGACGAGGAATTGTTGCGGCTGTTCAAAATTCCGCGTGCCCTGTTGCCACAAATCATGGATTGCGCCGATGATTTCGGTGAAACCGATCCAAGCCTGTTTGGGCGTGCCCTTCCCATCGCAGCCTTGGCGGGCGATCAACAGGCAGCCAGCATTGGCCAGTGTTGTTTCATCCCCGGAATGATCAAAAGCACCTATGGCACCGGCTGTTTTGTGTTGATGAATACGGGGGATAGCCCCAAATGGTCGCAAAACAGGCTTTTGACCACGGTGGCTTACCGGATGCAGGGGCAGGTGGCCTATGCCCTTGAAGGCTCGATCTTCATTGCCGGGGCGGCGGTCCAATGGCTGCGCGATGGATTGGGCATCATCAAAAGCGCCGCACAAACACAGGCTTTGGCGGCGAATCTGGCGGATAATCAAGGCGTCTATATGGTGCCCGCCTTCACGGGCCTTGGTGCGCCCCATTGGGACCCGGATGCGCGCGGCGGGATTTTCGGCATCACCCGCGATACGGGACCGCAGCATCTGGCTCGCGCCGCTTTGGAATCCGTCTGTTATCAAACCCATGATCTGTTGGCCGCCATGGAAGCCGATGGCCTGTCGCCCAAATCCATTCGGGTGGATGGCGGCATGGTGGCCAATGATTGGGTGATGCAGTTTCTCAGCGATATTCTTGGTATCGAGGTGGAACGCCCCGTGGTCAGCGAAACCACCGCATTGGGGGCTGCCTATCTGGCGGGGCTGCACATGGGTCTTTATGAATCGCCTGCCGATATTGCCCGCAATTGGGCGCGTGATGCCCGCTTTTCTCCAAAAATGCCGGCCCAAACCCGCAAAGCCTTGGTGGCGGGCTGGGAAGATGCCGTGGCACGGGTGAAAACCATTTGACCCGCTTTTTCGGGGCGGGCGGTCAGATGCGGTCTTCGGGCGGTGCTCCTTTCCCCGCCCATGCCGCTTCATAGGCTTTTTGGGCCGCTTTTGCCGCTGCTTCATTGCCGCGTGCGGTTTCTGCTTTTCTGAGCATAAACAACGCATAGGCATTATTGGGGGCGCTCAACAGGCTTTGGTTGAGGGCCACCACCGCTTCATCGGCCTTGCCTGCTGCCATAAGGGCTGCGCCCAGCGATTGCCGTGCGGGATAATACCAAAAAGGCGGCTCCATATAAGGCAGGCTGTCTTGCAGTTCGGCGGCGGCCTTGAAATGCGCTGCGGCGGCCATGCTCTTTTTCTGGGTAAGCGCCAAGCGCCCTTCCAGAATATGGGCGGCGATGCCCAAAATCTTATCGGCGGGCACATTATTGTCGGTCAAGGGAGCCATTTGGTCGCTCCGGGCGGTTTGGCGCAGGGCGGAAACGGCGGCTTTGGTGCTGTTTTCATCGCCATCAAGGGCGGCGGCCATGCCTTGGCTATAATGCCAGATAGCCAGAACAAAGGGCATGCGGGCATCGGGCTTGGGAATGGTTCGCAGCTTGTCGGGCGAGAGAAACTGGACGTGGGCATAAAGGGGGGCGGCCATGATGGGCTGCATGAAGGCCGGTGCGGCCAAAGCGGCTTCCACAGGGATCAGGCTTTCCAGCTTTTTTGCGGCTTCAAGGGCTGTGATCGCATCCCCTGCCATTTGGGCGGAGACCAGCAGAAAATGGACATTATGCGGATAATAGCCATAACCATAAATGCCTTCGCGGCCTACTTGATCGAAATAGGCTTCATCGGCGGCGATCGCCTTGATATTGGTGCTCAGGGACTGCTTGTATTTGCCCAGCCGATAATAAAGATGTGATGGCATATGGGCGATATGGCCCGCAGAAGGCATCAAGGCGGCCAACCTGTCGGCATAGGGTTCGGCAATTTCCGGCTTGGCGGATGCCTCTACCAAATGAATATAAAGATGGATGGCCCCCGCATGATTGGGGGTGCGTGCCAAAACCGTTTCAATGCGCGTGATGGCGTCGCCGGCCTTGCCCATGGGCGTTTGACCATCCGGTTCCCAATAGGTCCAGGGCTGACTGTCCATAATGGCTTCCGCAGTCAAGGTTTGTGCCAGATCCGATTGGGGATAGCGATCGGCAAGGTCTTGCATGGCGGTGGCATAGGCCATGTCGGCGTCTGCCCGTTCTGTGGACAGGTCGGTGCTATAGCGGTGGTCCAGCGCTTCGATCAGGGCCTTTTCCAAGGGAAGGGCGTTCCCGATATTGGCTTTCGCCATGGCCAGCGCTTTCAGGGCGGGCACCCGTGCATCTTCTCCCATGGGGGCGTTGATATTGGGGCCAAGAACCAGCGCTTCGCCCCAAAAACACATGGCGCATGTGGGGTCCAGCATCTGTGCTGCGCGGAACGATCGGGCCGCCTGTTCATGATTGAAGGCATAAGCAAATTTCAGGCCCTGATCGAAAAGGGCCTGGGCGCCGGCATGATCTGTGCTGATGGGGACGCTGTGATCGCCAAGCCCTTCAAACAAGATAGGGGACGCGCCACCATCTGTGGGCCCAGAGTCCGCCGCATGGGCCGTTCCCGCCTGGAACAGGGCAGCCAGTGCGTTTTTGCGCGATCCTTTGCAGGCCAGTCGCGCCGTTTTGGATGGATCAAGATAATCTGCCAGCCTTTGGGCGCGCAGATCCACTGGTTGGTCATCCAAAGGCATAAAAGGCGGGGCGCTGAAAATAACAACGCCCGCCAAGGCTGCGCACAGCGTCGCTGCGAAAGGACGGTGCATGATTCACTTCCAATTCCTGTTTTTTGATAAATTTACCATAACATATTTGTGAAATTGATATGTGAAGTAATTTGAGACGCACAGACAGGGCCAAGGCAAAAATCGGGGGCGCAATTATAAAAGAAAAAGCGATGATGGCTTGATTTGTGGGCTATGATCTTGTTTTGTTCTTGTTCTGGGCGTTCGCTGGGTCTTGCCGGATTCTGTGATTGGTATAGAAAACAACGGAATGGGTCGCTTTGGCGGCCATTGGAAAATCGCGCAAACCCGCGAGAGGTGATCATGGCAGGACATTCCAAGTTTAAAAACATCATGCATCGTAAAGGTGCACAAGACGCCAAGCGTGCGAAAATCTTCGCAAAGCTGGGGCGTGAAATCACCGTGGCAGCCAAAATGGGCCTGCCCGATCCGGATATGAATCCACGGCTTAGAACGGCGATTCTGGCAGCAAAATCGCAATCCATGCCGAAAGACCGTATCGAAAGGGCCATTGCTTCGTCACAAGGTGGCGACGCGGAAAATTATGACGAGCTGCGTTATGAAGGATTCGCGCCCGGTGGCACGGCCCTGATCGTTGAGGTTTTGACCGACAATAAAAACCGGTCGGCATCCGATATTCGCGCCACCTTTTCCAAGAACGGCGGAAATATGGGCGAAACCGGCTCGGCCAATTTCATGTTCGATCATGTGGGTATGATTATTTACAAGGTGGATGTGGGCGATGCGGACAGCATTTTTGAAGCAGCGGTAGAAGCCGGTGCGGAAAATGTGGAAAGCGATGATGAAACCCACGAAATCATCACGTCTTTGGAAGACCTGCATGCGGTGGCAAAGCAGCTTGAAAGCACGTTTGGCGAGCCGGAAAGTGCCAAGCTGGCATGGAAAGCCAAGGATCTGATTTCCGTTTCGGAAGAGGATGCGCAAAAGCTTTTGAAATTGCTTGATGCGCTGGACGATAATGATGATGTCCAGGAAGTGTACGGCAATTACGACATCTCCGACGAGGTGATGGCCAAGCTGGAAGCGGCTTGATCTTTGGGATGCGTCTTTGCCTGATCCTTTTCCCGAAATTTTCATAAAGGGAGCGTCATGCGGCTTTTGGGATTGGATCCGGGACTTCAGGCAACCGGCTGGGGCATTATTGAAAGCGATGGGCTGCATTTGCGCCATGTGGCCAATGGCACCGTGCGCTCCACCGCATCGCTCCCTTTATCGGCGCGGCTGGTGGAAATACATGATGGTCTGATGGCGGTTGTGGAACAGTACCGGCCATCAGACGCCGCCGTTGAAGAAACCTTCGTCAATAAGAACCCCACCTCCACCTTGAAGCTGGGGCAGGCGCGTGGCGTGGCCTTGCTGGTGCCAGCCTTGAAGGGGCTGCTCGTGGCGGAATATTCCCCCAATCACATCAAGAAATCGGTTGTGGGGGCTGGGCATGCAGCAAAAGAGCAGATCCATGCCATGGTGAATGTATTGTTGCCGGGCGTTGCCATTCATGGAGCCGATGCCGCCGATGCGCTGGCGGTGGCCATTTGCCATGCCCATAACCGCGCCGGGCGGTTGGCCCAAATAAAAGCTGTTGAAAGTTCGGTCGCGGCCCAAAGCCATGCTGGCGGCAAGCGGTGGGCCGGGCAGCGGATCGGGAGGCGTTCATGATTGCCAAATTAAAGGGCCTTTTGGATTCTTCGGGCACGGATTGGCTGATCATCGATGTGTCCGGCGTGGGCTATCTGGTGTTTGCATCCGGGCGCACTTTGGGGAATTTACCGGCCAATGGCGGGGCGATTTCCCTGATCATCGAAACCCATGTGCGCGAAGATCATATCCATCTTTATGGCTTTCCCACCGTGGCCGAGCGGGACATGTTCCGGCTTTTGACCTCGGTGTCCGGAGTGGGGGCCAAGGTGGGGCTGGCGATTCTTTCCGTTTTGGCACCGGATGCTTTGGCTCAGGCCATTGCGGCAGGGGATAAGGGGGCGGTGGCCCGCGCCCAGGGGGTGGGGCCTCGCCTTGCCCAGCGGATCGTGACCGAATTGAAAGATAAAGTGGCGGGCTTTGCTGTGTCGGCAAGCACGGCTCCCGCTTCACCCTCCGCGCCGTCGAAGGCGGCTGGTGCAAAAGCCGCGCCCGATGACAGTGATGCGCGGTCGGAATTGTTCAATGATGCGGTGAGTGCTTTGGTGAATCTGGGCTATGGCCGCACCGAAGCCTTTTCCGCTATTTCCACCGTTGCCCGGCAGCAAGATGACATGCCGCCCTTACAAATATTGATCCGCGCCGGCCTGCGGGAGCTGGGCCGATGAGCGAGCGGATGGTGGCTCCGGTGGAAGGGGAAGAGGACGCCGGCGAAAGCAGATTGCGGCCGCAAAAGCTGGATGATTTCATCGGACAGGCACAGGCCAGAAACAATTTGCGTGTGTTCATTGAAGCTGCCCGGTCGCGTCAGGAAGCGCTGGATCATGTGCTGTTGTTCGGGCCGCCCGGCCTTGGCAAAACAACCTTGGCGCAGATTGTTTCGCGGGAATTGGGCGTGGGCTTTCGGTCCACATCGGGGCCGGTGATCGCCAAGGCGGGGGATCTGGCGGCGCTTTTGACCAATCTGGAAGCCCATGATGTTTTGTTTATTGATGAAATCCATCGCCTTAATCCTGCCGTGGAAGAGATTTTATATCCGGCTATGGAAGATTTTCAGCTGGATCTGATTATTGGCGAAGGCCCGGCGGCGCGGTCGGTGAAAATCGATTTGCCTCCCTTTACGCTGGTGGGGGCCACCACAAGGCTGGGCCTGCTGACCAATCCTTTGCGCGACCGGTTCGGTATTCCGACACGGCTGGATTTTTACGATGTGGCCGATCTGGTGAAGGTGGTGAGCCGGGGCGCGCGGATTTTGGGATTGCGGTTGACCGAAGATGGGGCGCGCGAAATTGCCGCCCGATCCCGAGGAACGCCGCGTATTGCCGGGCGACTGCTGCGTCGGGTGCGCGATTTTGCCGCTGTGGCAGGCAAGGATGTGGTGGATAAGCTGGCTGCCGATGCCGCTCTCACCCGTTTGGAGGTGGATGGCTTTGGATTGGATGCGATGGATCACCGCTATTTGCGCTGTATCGGGGAAACCTATCTGGGGGGGCCTGTGGGCGTGGAAACATTGGCGGCTGCCCTGTCGGAACCACGGGATGCCATTGAAGATATTATCGAACCGTATTTGATCCAGCGCGGATTGGTGCAGCGCACACCGCGCGGGCGGCTGCTTACCCCCGCCGCCTATAGCCATCTGGGCCTTGTCGCACCATCTGCCAGCGGGCGGGATCTGTTTTCCGATGAGGAACAAGATATATGACAGCGACCGGTCGAACGGACGGACCGCAAACCGGATGGATAAAGGGTCGGCGGCATCATCTTCCCATCCGTGTCTATTATGAAGATACCGATGCGGGCGGGATCGTTTATCACGCCAATTATTTACGGTTTTTCGAACGGGCGCGGGGTGAAATGCTGCGGCTTGTGGGGATTGACCATGTGACCGCATGGCGCGATCAACCTGCGGGAGAACGCATGGGCTTTGCTGTGCGCCGGGTGGAGCTGGAGTATTTCCGGCCCGCCATTCTGGATGATTCCCTCGATATCCAGAGCATCGTTCTGGCCACAGCAGCCGCCTATGTGGATGTGCAGCAAGCTGTTTTACGGGACGGGGTTTTGTTGGCGCGTGCTGATTTGCGTGTGGCTTTGGTCAATGATAATGGAAGACCTTGTCGTTTGCCCCCGGCGTGGCGGACGATTTTGAAGGCGCTGGAAGTTCCGCCAGAGGACCGGCTTTTTGCGCGTGCCAATACCGAGTGACGGATTGAAAAGGGTTGTGAGATGGACGGACAGGTCGATGAAGTAATTTTGGCGGGAAGCCGTTCCGATTTTTCGGTCTGGGGCATGTTCAGCCAAGCGGATATCGTGGTGCAAGCGGTCATGATGGCCTTGGTTCTTGCCTCGCTTTGGAGCTGGACAATCATTTTTTCCACATGGCTGCGGGTGCGCAAGGTCAGCCGCGCCGCTGATGCGTTTGAAGATCGCTTTTGGTCCGGTGCGTCCCCTGAAGAATTATATGATGGGCTGAAAAACCGCATAAGCCACCCCATGGCAATGGTTTTCGTGGCCGCCATGCGTGAATGGCAACGGTCTTTGAAGGGCACAGGTCGGGGCTTTGCAGAGCGCTTGAGCATTGAAGACCGGGTGAATAAAGTGATGCGTATCGCCGTTTCGCGCGAAATGGAGCGGTTGGAAGGGCAAGTCGGATTTTTGGCCACGCTTGGCTCGGCGGCGCCCTTTGTGGGGCTGTTTGGTACGGTGTGGGGTATCATGAACAGCTTTCAATCCATTGCGCTCACATCCAATACCAGCCTTGCGGTGGTGGCACCGGGGATTGCCGAGGCTCTTTTGGCCACGGCCCTTGGGCTGGTGGCGGCGATTCCGGCGGTGATCGCCTATAATAAACATGCCAGCGATTTGTCGCGTTTTGCTGGCCGTCTAGAAGGCTTCTCCGATGAGTTTGCGGCGATTTTGTCGCGGCAGCTTGATGACAGGAGCGCATAATGGCGGGCATGCAGATACAGTTGCGCGGGCGGGATCGCCGGGGTGTCGCCCAATATAAGCCTTTGGCGGAAATCAATGTGACGCCCTTTGTGGATGTGATGCTGGTTTTGCTGATCGTGTTCATGGTGACTGCGCCCTTATTGCAGGTCGGGGTGCCGGTGGACCTGCCCCGTGCGGATGCGCAAAAGCTGCAACAGGACAATACACCGCTGACCATTTCCGTTGATCAAACTGGTGCCATATTCATCGAAGACACTGAGATCGGATATGAGGAATTGGTACCGCGCCTTGCCGCTATTGCGGAAACCCGGGATCGAACGGAAACCCGAATTTATGTGCGCGGGGACCGGAACCTGGATTATGGGCGTATCATGCAGGTGATGTCGGCCATTAACGGGGCTGGGTTTACAAAAGTGGCGCTGGTTGCCGATCGCCCCCAATAAGTGCAGGAGAGACGGACCGCTGATGTTGTGCATTTGCAGACCCATGTTCCCTGACTTTGTACAAATGATGCCATTTTCGGTGTACGGTCATTTGATATGAGCGATGTAAAACGGTTCTACCGTGAGGGATTGGCGCTGTCCGCTGCAGTGCATTTGGGGCTGTTGGCTGTGGGATATTTCGGCTTGCCGCATTTGTCGCGCCCCGAGCCGGACATGCCCGATATTGTGCCGGTATCATTTGTGGAAATCTCTGATGTAACCCGCAGTAACGAGCCGCAATCCGAGCCGGAACCGCAACCGGACCCCGAGCCGGAGGATCTGTATGCCCGCGATGAACCGCAACAGATCGATATGGCTGAATTGGATGTGCCGCTTCCCGAGGACAAACCCGCACCGCCCGATAAAAAGCCAGACCCTGCGCCGGAAGCGAAACCGGAGCCCGTAAAGCCGAGACTGACTGTGGCCCCGCGCACCAAGCCGCGCCCGCCTTCGCGTTTCGATTCCAGCAAGGTGGCGGCATTGATCGATCGTTCCATCAAGGAGGACCGCCCGCAATCTGTGCCGGACCCTGTGGAAAAATCCGAAAAGAAAGATGCTGAAACGCCTCAGCCTTCGGCTTTTGCGGACCGGATTGCCACGGCCACTTTGCAAGCGGCGATTCGTCAAAGGGTGCAAGAATGTTGGTATTTGCCCAGCGGTGGCAAAGATGTGGCCAATATGCGTGTGCGTATTCGCATCCAGTTGCGTCAGGACGGGAAATTGTTGCGGCCGCCGCAGTTCATCGATGCGGGGGATCTTTCCAAGCCGGGCAATGAATTTTATCGCATTTTTGCTGAAAGTGCGCGGCGCGCGGTCCAGAAATGCGAGCCTTATGACAGCTTGCCATTGGCGCAATATGACAAATGGCGTGAAATTGACTTTACGTTTGATGCGGCAGACATGCTGGGCGGTTAAACGATTATGTGCACCCCTTTGTGGCCGTGGGGCGAAAACAGGAGTGAAAAAGCGTGGTGATGTCGACCTTCAAGCGCTGGAGCAGTGCGGTTTTTCTGGCCTTGGCCTTTTTGGCTACATTAAGCCCCGCCAACCGGGCATGGGCAGTTTTGCAGGTGGATGTCTCCCGCGGGAATGTGGAGCCTTTGCCCATTGCCATTCCCGATTTCATTCCGGTGCGTCCGGTACAAACCACAGACGGAAGCTTAGAGGCGATTGGCGGGCAGATCGCTTCGGTGGTTTCGGCCGATCTGCTGCGGTCCGGGCTGTTCCGCCCCCTTGATCGTTCGGCCTTTATTTCCCAACCGCAATCGGCAGATATTCGCCCGCGCTTTGCCAATTGGCGGGCCATTGCCTCGCAAGCTTTGGTGACGGGCCAGGTGGATATGCGCAGCGATGGCCTGATGGTGGCAGAGTTTCGTCTTTGGGATGTGCTGAGCGAAGCGCAATTGACGGGCCTGCGCTATACGGCCCAGCCGGGTGACTGGCGGCGCATCGCCCATAAAATTGCAGATTCTATTTATGAACGCCTGACCGGAGAAGACGGCTATTTCGATAGCCGCGTGGTGTATATCGCTGAAAGTGGGAGCCGCATCAATCGGCGCAAAAGGCTCGCCATCATGGATCAGGATGGCCACAATCATCTGTTTTTGACCAATGGCGACGATCTGGTTTTGACACCGCGCTTTTCGCCCAACCGACAGGAAATCACCTATCTTGCCTATTATAACGATAAGCCGCGGGTCTATCTTTATAATCTGGATACCGGCAAGCACGAGGTTCTGGGCGATTTCCCCAATATGACCTTTGCGCCGCGCTTTTCCCCTGACGGGGACCGTGTAATCATGTCTTTGGCGGAAAACGGCAATTCCGATATTTATGAAATGGACCTGCGCACGCGCCGGGTTCGCCGTCTGACCAGCCATCCCGGCATTGATACCTCGCCGTCCTATTCTCCCGACGGGCGCCATGTGGTGTTCAATTCCAACCGGGGGGGCAGTCAGCAATTATATGTGATGCGCGCCGATGGTTCCAATGTAGAGCGGATTTCTTTCGGGGGCGGGCGTTATGCAACGCCGGTCTGGTCGCCACGCGGCGATCTGATTGCTTTTACCAAGATCGGTGATTCGAAATTTCGCATTGGTGTGATGAAGCCCGATGGCTCGGGCGAGCGGGTTTTGACCGACAGCTATCAGGATGAAGGCCCTACATGGTCGCCCAATGGCCGTGTTTTGATGTTTTTCCGTTTGTCGCCGGAAAGCGGCCAAACCACATTGCGATCCGTGGATTTGACAGGCTATAATGAACGTCTGGTCCCCACGCCCTTGGATGCTTCGGACCCTGCGTGGTCGCCAATTTTGGAAAAATAAGAGCAGTCTGTCAAAAATTGCTGTAATTTCGACCAATTAGCAGCCTTGAATGTCACATGGGGGATGGATATAAGTAGGGTTGCAAAAGATCATAGGGATCGATGTGCGCGGGTCGAAGGGCTGCCCGTGCCCCACAACCCAAATAAGCTCGGGCCTCAGCTTCAAATTCATGGAGACGACGGAAAAATGATCGCCAAACGATTTGGTCTGCAGGCACTGACTGTTGCCGCGGCCGCCTTCCTTCTCGCCGCTTGTGCGAGCACAAACCCGGCTGACGAAGAGGCCACCGCCACGGCTGCACCAGTTGTCAGTGAACAGACAGAGCCTCAGGCCGTACCTTCTGCCGAGGTAGAGCAGGAACAAATCACCGATCCATTCGGTGACGCAACGCAATCGGCACTGGAAAATTATGCCGGTGACCGGGTGTTCTTTTCTTTTGACAGTTCTGAATTGAACCCTGCAGCACGCCAAACGCTGCAACGTCAGGCGGAATGGATGCAAAACCATCGGTCTGTAAAGGCTGTTGTGGAAGGCCATGCCGATGAACGCGGCACCCGCGAATACAATCTGGCGCTGGGTGAACGCCGTGCCACGGCTGCCAAGAATTATTTGGTGGCACTCGGAATTTCCCCGGATCGCCTGTCGACCATCAGCTATGGCAAAGAGCGCCCTGCTGTTTTGGGATCGGGTGAAAGCGTGTGGCGTCAAAACCGCCGCGCTGTCTTGAAAATTGATCGTGCTGGCGCGTAATTTGCGCCGGCGCTGGCTTTCTTGAAAGGCCGGTTTCTTCTCCGAAGCGCTCCGTGCCTCTCTTTTGCCAAACCTTTATGGTTGGTTGGGGGAGTGCGGGGCGTTTCAGCGTTCCGCCCCATGCAGGGGCGTGCTGATGCGGGATCAAGGGAGTTCCTATGTACAGGCAATTGGTTTTTCTTGTTTTTTTAAGCCTTATTTTCCAAGCGACCCCGTCTTTCGCGCAGACCCGGGCCGAAATTAACGACAAGATCGAAACGCTTGAAAAGCAATTGCGGGCGGTACAGCGCCGGGTTTTCAATGGTGATGACACGGCATTTCCACAACAGGATCGTGCCGTTGGTCCTGCATCATCGAGGGCGGATAGCCAAATGCCTGCAACGGCCGGGGGTCGCGGTTTGCTGGCGGATTTGTCCTTGCGGGTGGACGCGCTTGAAAGCCAGTTGGGTGCGCTGACCGGAAAAATCGAAGAGCTGAAATTCGAGAATCGCCAAATGGCGGACCAGCTTTCCCGTTTTGAAAAAGATACGGCCTTGCGGTTGCAAATGCTGGAGGGGCGTGGCGTCTCCGGCGCGACTGTCGCCGGGTCTGTGCCTGACAGCCGTGGGGATTTGGGGGTGAAACAATCGGCACCCGCGGGGTTGGTCAAAACTCCCACGCCGGAAGACGCGCAGGCCTTGCTTGCCAATCCCACAAGCTTGCCTGACACGGTTGCCTCAACCAGCGGCGATATTTTAAGCCCCGACGAGCAATATCAACGGGCTTATGATCTGCTGCGCCGCGGCCAGTTCCCTCAGGCCGAAACGGCTTTTCGCAAGTTTCTGGCCGATCATCGTGACCATCCTTTGGCGGGCAATGCTCAATATTGGCTGGGGGAAAGCTATTATGTGCGCCAGGATTATCCCCGCGCCGCCCAGGCATTTCTCACCGGCTATCAGGATTATGGTGACGGAGCCAAGGCAGCGGACAGCCTTTTGAAGCTGGGGATGACACTGGCGGCTTTGGATCAGCCGTCCGATGCCTGTGCAGCCTTTGATGAATTGGATCAAAAATATCCAAAGGCGGAAAGCCGCATCAAGCAAAGGATGGCGGCAGAGCGTGCGCGGCTGTCTTGTAACTAAAAGGCGGGCGCATGGTCGATAATGCGCCTGTTTCCGATAAGACCTTCGCCCATCTGATGGTGGGGCTGGGGCTGCGGCCCGAAAACGGTCCGGTGGCGGTTGCTGTGTCAGGCGGGGCGGATAGCATGGCCCTTGTGCGCTTGGCAGCCCGCTGGGGGGCTGTGGTGGCGCTGAGTGTGGATCATGGCTTGCGTCCGGAAGCCTCTTTGGAACTGGATCGGGTCGGGGCTTGGCTGAAGCCTTTGGGGATTCTCCATGATCGCCTGCACTGGGATGGCCCGAAACCCGCAAGTGATCTGCAGGCGGCGGCCCGCGCGGCGCGGTATCGGTTGTTGGAAGAGCGATGCCGGGAGCGCGGCATCCATGCCTTGTTGCTGGCCCATCATCAGAATGATCAGGCGGAAACGCTTTTGCTGCGTTTGGCCCGCGGGTCCGGTGTGTGGGGGCTTGGCGGGATGGCGGCGGTCGCCCCGGCCCTGACGCATATCTCTTTGCAGAACGGGCGCCCTTTGCGTCGCTATCGTCCGCTTTTGTCGCTACCCAAGGCGCGGCTTATTGCCACCTGCAAAGCCTTTTCCCAAGAATGGATTGAAGATCCATCAAACCGGAACCTGTCTTATGACCGCAGCCACGCGCGGGCATTGCTGGACAATCCGCCCTTGTCCGGATTGACGGCCCGGCGCTTGGCGCAAACGGCGCAGCATATGCGTCGGGCGGGAGAGGCGTTGGATCATTATGCCCAAGATCTGATGGCGCGCTGTGTTGTCTTTTCAGCCCAAGGATATGTGACGGTTCAGCGGACCGGCTTCCAGACGGCACCATTGGAAATTCAATTGCGGCTGCTGTCCAGATTGCTGATGTTTGTGGGGGGGGCGATCTATCCGCCCCGGCTCACTGGCCTTGAAGCCTTGTTGGCAGAGATGGGCGCAGCCGGTTTCAAAGGGGCAACATTGCGCGGCTGCCGGGTTTTCTTGCAAGATGGGGAGCAGGTGATTATCTGCCGCGAAGAAGCCGCTTGCGCGGCCCCTCTTCCGATAAAGCCGGGCGAGACGGTGTTTTGGGATGGCCGGATCAGGGCGTCTTTAGACGCGAAGCAAAAACCCGCTATGGTGGGGGCCTTGGGGGATGCGGGGTGGCGGTATTTATGCAAAGAAGGCCAAGACATTGATAAAGCGCTGCCCTATCCCGTGCGTTTAAGCCTGCCCGCCTTGTGGCGCGATGGGCGGGTGGTGGCGGTGCCTTTCTTAGGATGGCGTGGGTATGGAGCAGGATTTTCCACTGAACTTATGGCGCGTCAATCGGTGTTCGAGGCCATGCCAGATGTTGAACAAGAGTAAGACGGGCCCCTTCCATGGAGAATTGTCCTTGTAGATGGGGGGCGAGTGCTTATTTGCTAGAAGCTGACCCTAAGCTGCAATTTATGGGTTCACACTCTAGCAACAGGCGTTGAAGAGTGGTTTAATAAGGCTGTTATCTGTGCGCGCAGTTTATGTTTTCGGCCTGCGTGCGGCGAATGGAAGGAACTGGCGTGAGCAATTTTGCCCGCAATGCGCTTTTGTGGCTTGTTATCATCATTGTATTGGTGGCTGTTTTTAATTTGTTTCAGGGGCCTGCAGGCACCGGTGCACCGCAATTGGCGTATTCCGACTTTTTGTCGCGGGTGGAGCAAGGGCAGGTGCAGTCTGTTACCATTCAGGGCCAGACCATCAGCGGCGAATCGCGGGATGGCGGGCGGTTTTCCACTTATATGCCCGATGATGCCACGCTGATTCCCACCTTGAAGCAAAACGGGGTGCGCTTTACCGCGAAGGAAGAAGAATCCAATGCGGTTCTGGGCACGTTGCTGGCATGGTTCCCCATGCTTTTGCTGATTGCCGTATGGATTTTCTTCATGCGCCAAATGCAATCGGGCGGGCGCGGCGGGGCCATGGGCTTTGGCAAATCGCGGGCGCGGTTGCTTACGGAAAAATCTGGCCGCGTAACCTTTGAGGATGTGGCCGGAATCGACGAAGCCAAGGAAGAACTGGAAGAAATTGTCGAGTTTTTGCGTGATCCGCAAAAATTCCAGCGGCTTGGCGGGCGGATTCCCAAAGGGGCGTTGCTCGTTGGCCCTCCCGGTACCGGGAAAACCCTGCTGGCCCGTGCCATTGCAGGTGAGGCCAATGTGCCGTTCTTCACCATTTCCGGTTCCGATTTTGTTGAAATGTTTGTGGGTGTGGGCGCCAGCCGCGTGCGCGACATGTTCGAGCAAGCGAAGAAAAACGCGCCGTGCATCATCTTCATCGACGAGATCGACGCTGTGGGCCGCCATCGTGGGGCTGGCCTTGGTGGCGGCAATGATGAGCGTGAACAGACCTTGAACCAGCTTCTGGTGGAAATGGACGGGTTTGAAGCCAATGAAGGCATCATTTTGGTGGCGGCCACAAACCGCCCCGATGTGCTGGATCCGGCTTTGCTGCGCCCGGGCCGCTTCGACCGTCAGGTGGTGGTGCCCAATCCCGATGTTCTGGGCCGTGAAAAAATCCTGACTGTGCATATGCGCAAGGTTCCCATCGCCCCTGATGTGAAGGCGCGGGTGATTGCGCGCGGTACGCCGGGCTTTTCCGGGGCCGATCTTGCCAATTTGGTGAATGAAGCGGCGCTTTTGGCGGCGCGTAAGGGCAAGCGTCTGGTTTCGATGCAGGAACTGGAAGAAGCCAAGGATAAAGTGATGATGGGGGCCGAACGGCGCTCCATGGTGATGACCGACGACGAGAAAAAGCTTACCGCTTATCATGAAGGCGGCCATGCTTTGGTGGCGCTGCATTGTCCGGTATCGGACCCGGTGCATAAGGCCACCATCATTCCTCGTGGTCGGGCGCTGGGGATGGTCATGCGCCTTCCTGAGCGGGATGAATACAGCCAGTCACGACAGAAAATGCATGAAAATCTGGCCATTGCCATGGGTGGACGTGCGGCAGAAGAACTGATTTTCGGTCATGATGCCGTCACCTCTGGCGCTTCGGGCGATATTCAGATGGCCACGCGTTTGGCGCGGGCGATGGTGACCAAATATGGTCTGTCCGACAAGTTGGGGCCGTTGCTTTATTCCGAAAATGAGGAAGAGGTCTTTCTGGGCCATTCGGTGGCGCGCCAGCAGAATATTTCGGAAGCCACGGCGCAGGAAATTGATCGGGAAGTGCGGCGCTTTGTGGATGATGCCCACGAGCGGGCCAAAACCATCCTGACCGATCATTTGGATGATTTGCACAAAATCGCCAATGCGTTGTTGGAATATGAAACCTTGTCCGGCGATGATATCCAAGGGCTGTTGCGCGGTGAACCTATTGACCGCCCCTCTGCGGATGAAGAGCCGCCAGCACCCAAGGCTCCGGCTGCGGGCACTGTGCCCAAAGCGGGACGGCCGGGCTTTGGACAAGGGCCTGATACCGAGCCTCAGCCACAAGGCTGACTGTAAGTCCATGCTGACGGGAATAGCGCCGGGACAAAAGTGACCCATGCGGATGAAAGACGCCTCGGCGTGTCAAGACAGCGAGTTTCTTCTTAAACCTGTGGCACCGGCGCTTGTTGCCGGTGCCCCGTTTTTGCCTTTGGCGGGGGGGCCTTATGGGTTTTCTCGCCTTCTTGTGACGCTTCTTGATGGCGATGCGCCGGTGGCGATGGAGCAGGTGTCTGTTGGGCAGCTTGCAGAGTGGCGGGCTGATCTTGATCCGGCGCTTTTGGAAAAATTTGATAGCCGGTTGACGGCGTTGACGGCACCTCGTCCGCCCATGACCATACCGGGCCGCGCGATGCCTTTGGGCTTTGGCCGCCCCATGGTGATGGGCATTGTGAATGTCACACCCGATAGTTTTTCCGATGGCGGGCGGTTTTCCGATGTGGATGCAGCTCTTGCACATGGTCAGGCGCTGATCGACGCGGGAGCGGATATTCTGGATATCGGTGGTGAAAGCACACGGCCCGGTGCCAAGCCCGTTTGGGAAGAAGAAGAGCGCCAGCGCATTGTGCCGGTGATCGAAGGTCTGGCGAAAAGTGGCGCGGTGCTTTCGGTGGATACCCGCAAGGCATCGGTGATGGAAGCGGCTTTGGAAGCCGGAGCGCATATCATCAATGACATATCGGCCCTGACCTATGACGACAGGGCCTTGGCTGTGGCCGCGGCCAGCGATGCGCCGGTGATTCTGATGCACGCCAAGGGCACGCCCCAAACCATGCAAGATGCGCCGGTCTATGATCATGTGCTGGCTGAAATATATATCTGGCTTTTGCACCGCATTGCCGCATGTGAAGCGGCAGGGCTGGGGCGGGAACGGTTGATGGTCGATCCCGGTATCGGCTTTGGCAAGACCGTGCGGCACAATCTGGATGTGATCAATGGCTTGGGGGCCTTGCACAGCCTTGGGGTGCCGCAGCTTTTGGGCGTATCGAGAAAACGGTTCATCGGGGCCTTGTCCGCGGAAGAACCGGCCGGGGACCGCTTGGGCGGGTCTTTGGCTGCGGGCCTTGCCGGGCTTGGGCTTGGCGTGCAGATCCTGCGGGTGCATGATGTGCGCGAAACCGTACAGGCTGTGCGCGTTCTTCAAGGCTTGGCAGCCAGCGCGGTGATGGAACAAGGGATAGATGCGGGGCGTTGAGATCATTGGGTCTGCCACCTGCAAAAGAATTGAAAGTGTCGAGGGCTGCATGTCACGGAAATATTTCGGAACGGACGGGATTCGGGGAACTGTCAATACCGCCCCAATGACTGCGGATATTGCCATGCGTGTGGGCATGGCCGCTGGGCGCATTTTCCGGCGCGGCGACCATCGCCATCGGGTGGTGATCGGCAAGGATACCCGGCTTTCGGGCTATATGCTGGAACCGGCCCTGACAGCGGGTTTTATCGCTACGGGAATGGATGTCATCATGGTGGGGCCCATGCCGACCCCTGCCGTTGCCATGCTTACCCGGTCTTTACGCGCTGATCTGGGGGTGATGATCTCCGCCTCGCATAATCCGCATCATGATAATGGCATCAAGCTGTTTGGTCCCGATGGTTATAAATTGTCGGACCTTGTGGAAATCGATATCGAACGGCTGATGGATAATGGTCTGGATGAAGGGCTCGTTGCGCCGTCCGATCTGGGCCGCGCCAGCCGCCTTGCGGATGCAGAAGGCCGCTATATCGAATTTGCCAAGGCCACCGTGCCCGCAGGATTGACGCTGGATGGTGTAAAAGTGGTGATCGATTGCGCCAATGGGGCCGCTTATAAGGTTGCCCCCACTGTGCTGTGGGAACTTGGTGCGGATGTGGTGCGCATCGGCGTGGACCCTGATGGCTTCAATATCAATGATGGCTGTGGCTCTACAGCGCCGGAACGCATGGCAAAAGCGGTGGTGGAGCATGGTGCGGATCTGGGCATTGCCCTTGATGGCGATGCGGACCGGCTGATTTTGGCGGATGAAACCGGGCGGATTGTCGATGGCGATCAATTGATGGCCTTGATTGCCGATAACTGGCATAAACGCGGCCTGTTAAAAGGCGGCGGGCTGGTGGCCACCAGCATGTCCAATCTGGGACTGGAACGCTTTTTGGCAGGGCGCGGCCTAAGCCTGGCACGCACGGATGTAGGGGACCGGTATGTTGTGGAACATATGCGGAGCCACGGCTTCAATCTTGGTGGCGAACAATCGGGGCATATCGTTTTGTCTGACTATGCCACCACGGGTGACGGCTTGATCGCCGCCTTGCAGATTCTGGCTTGTATTGTGACGTCGGGCGATGCGGCGAGCCAAGTGACCCGCTGTTTCGAAAAGGTTCCGCAGCTTTTGAAAAGTGTGCGCTTTAGCGTTGAAAATCCCTTGGAACATGACCGCATTCAGGCGGCCATCGAACAAGGAAAAATACAGTTGGGCAATCACGGGCGTTTGGTGATTCGCAAATCCGGTACGGAGCCTTTGGTGCGGGTGATGGCCGAAGGCGACGATGCGGATCTTGTGGCGCATGTGGTGCACGATATTTGCCAAGTGGTTGAGGCGGCAGCCTGATATGCGGGGACGGGTGCTGATCATTGCGGGTTCGGATTCCGGCGGTGGTGCCGGTGTTCAGGCGGATATAAAAACTGTCACCATGCTGGGCGGCTATGCGGCCAGCGCCATCACCGCCATTACGGTCCAAGATACGCTGGGCGTGCATGCTGTGCAGGCCATTTCCCCCCATATGATTGCCGATCAGATCCGCGTGGTGCTGCGTGATATTGGGGCCGATGCGATCAAAACGGGCATGATGGGCGCTGTGGAAACCATCATGGCGGTGGCGGATGTCTTGCGTGAGGAGGCGCCTCAGATCCCCCTTGTTCTGGACCCTGTGATGGTGGCGAAAGGGGGGGCGTCGCTTTTGGCTCCTGATGCCGTGGCGTGTCTCAAGCAGCACTTGTTGCCCCTTGCCTATCTTGTTACCCCCAATGCCCCGGAGCTTGCGGCCCTTACCGATCTGCCTGTTGAAACCACAGGGATGATGGAAAAGGCGGCCCGGACATTATGTGCGGAGTTGCTTCCCAATAAAATGGCGGTTCTGGCCAAAGGCGGCCATCTGGACGGGGTGGAGCTGGTGGATCTGTTGGTGCAGGCTGAAACGGTGACGCAGTTTTCTGCATCCCGTATCGAAAGCCGCCATACCCACGGCACCGGCTGCACCCTTGCCAGTGCCATTGCCACCGGCTTGGCGCAAGGCCTGAACCTGAAAGACGCGGTGCGCCGCGCCCATGCTTATGTGCATAAGGCCATTGCCACAGCACCGGGCTTTGGCAAGGGCCATGGGCCGCTCAATCACGGTCATCCTCTGGACTAGACCCAAGAGGGATCAAGACTGTTTTTTCCCTTCGGCGCGCAGGCGGGTCCGGCGGCGCATTGCGGCCAAATTCAGCCCTTCCACCAACAAGGAAAAGGCGATGGCGAAATAGAGATAACCGCGCGGGATGTGGAAGTGCATGCCATCGGCCACCAAGGCCACGCCGACCAAGAGCAAAAAGCTCAAGGCCAGCATCTTTGTTGTGGGATGGCGGCTGATGAACGCCGCCACGGGTTCAGCGGCAAACAGCATGACCAGAATGGCAAAGACCACGGCGGCGACCATCACCGGTAGTTCTGTTGTCATACCCACGGCGGTGATTACGGAATCGAGCGAAAACACCGCATCGAGAATCATGATCTGTATAATGGCGGCGGCCATGCCAAGCGCCATTTTTTCGGAGCCGTGTTCTTCTTCGCCTTCCACTACGGCGTGGATTTCTCTGGTGCCTTTATACAATAGGAACAGCCCGCCTGCGCCAAGGATCAGATCGCGCCAGGAAAATATAAAATCATAAATGGTCAGGATGGGGGCGGTCAGGCCAATGATCCATGACAGCATCAAAAGCAAGGCAATGCGCATGATAAGCGCACCGGCAAGCCCGATACGCCGGGCTTTTTTCGCCTGATCTGGGGGCAGCTTTTCGGTGATGACCGACAAAAACACCAGATTGTCGATACCCAAAACGATCTCCAGAAGAGACAGTGTGAGAAAACTGGCCCAAATTTCCGGGGTGGCGAGATAATCGAGGATCATGGACGCTGTCCCTTCATGAGATTTCCGCTATTCTGTTTAAGGCAGGACGTGGGCAATGAAAAGGAATGTCCTATGGGGGAAGACAATGGCCTGATTTGTGCCTATGCGCTGGATGGTCTTGGCGGCGGCGTGGCGTTGGGGTGGGAGGCGCTTGATCGTTCGATAGAGGATGAGGCCGGTCCGCTTACATGGATTCATGTGAACCGCACCAATGCGCGCGCACAAAATTGGCTGAACACCGGATCGGGGCTTGATAGCATGGCCATTCGGGCGCTGTTGGCGGAAGATACGCGGCCCCGCTGCACCGCCTTCAGCGATGGCGTTTTGCTGAACTTGCGCGGCGTCAATCTCAATCCTTCCCAGGACCCTGCAAATATGGTGGCGATTCGTTTGTGGATCACGCCCCATTGCATCATCTCGGCCCGGCTGCACAAGATCGCCGCCATTGCCAATATCCGTGACAAGATCGAGCAAGGGGCAGGGCCTAAACGCGTTGGGCAATTTGTTGCCTTGCTTGCCGCCGGACTGACCGAGCGCATGGAGCCGGCCATTGACAGTCTGGAAGATGAATTGGGCGATTTGGAAGAGCGGCTGGTGGATGAGCCGGGGGCGGGTTTGCGCAAGGAATTGGGGGCGGTTCGCAGGCGGGCCATTTCCTTGCGGCGCTATATTTCCAGCCAGCGCGAGGCTTTGTCGGAATTGGCGGCGGCGCGACCCCCATGGCTGGAAAGCGAAGACCGGGAGCATCTGCTGGAACAGGTGGACCGGGTAACCCGTTATGTGGAGGATCTGGATGTGATCCGCGAGCGGGCCTTTGTTTTGCAAGATGAACTTTATTCGCAATTGTCCGACCGCATGAACCGCATTGTCTATCTTCTGACAATCATCACTGGCGTGTTCTTGCCCATCAGCTTTTTAACCGGCCTGTTCGGGGTGAATATTGGCGGTATGCCGGGAGTGGAAAGCCCCGTTGCCTTTTTATATTTCTGCCTTGGGATGGTGGTGTTGATTTTTGTGGAACTGTTGATTTTTCGGTTTTTGAAATGGATTTGAACGCCTTGGATATGGACATCAGGCGCGCTGTGGGCGTGACCGATATGGCAACGGCCCGCCAGCTTTTTTCCGCCTATTTGCGCGAATTGGGCGTGGATTTGTCTTTTCAAGGAGTTGAAGCGGAATTGGCGGATCTTCCCGGCCCATATCGGGAGCCTTCGGGGGTGATCTTGCTGGCGGAAAGCGATGGCTTGCCCGTGGGTGTTGTGGCCTTGAAGCCGCTTTCAGAACTGGGCCACGGCATGTGCGAAATGAAGCGGCTTTATGTGCGGCCCTCGGCGCGTGGGACGGGTGTGGCCGAAGCCTTGTGCCGGTCGCTGGAAGCAGAAGCGTCCATGCGCGGCTACCGGATGATGAAGCTGGACACTTTGGCACGGCTGAAGGCCGCCAATGCGCTTTATGACCGGATGGGGTTCAGCCCTTGCGCGGCTTATAATGACAATCCGCTGGATGATATCCGGTATTTTGAAAAGCCATTATGATCATTCTGTCATGGGGTCGGCCTCTGTGACCCGCTCCAGGATCATTTCCCGCACATGAGCCAGGGCATCGGCGCGCTCCATCCCGCTTTGAAGGCGAGGATCATAAAGCATAGACAGCAAGGCCTTGTCGGCTTTGGTCAATTCCGTCACATGGTCGGCCTCGCAAAACAGCGATGGCTGATAGTTGCAGGCATCATTGGGCAGGCCCATGATCTGCACCAGTTCTTCCACCAGACAATGATCTTGCAGCGCCGGAGAAATATCGCTGCCGATCATGATAACACCGCCCTTGATGCGGTCACTTTCGCTGTTGGAAACCCCCAGACATGCGCTTCTATTGATGAAATCATGATAACGGGGATCGGTTTTATCGGCTGCTGGCAGGGCGGCAAAATCCCGACGCGGAAAATATCCGAGCCGCAATGTGGCTTGTGTGTTGTCATCGGCGCGGGCCACATCGATGCCGGTGATCCGGGAAATTTCTGTGAGCACCGATTGGATGCGACCAAGGGGCGGTGGCGTATCAAGAGCGGGTGACGAGAAAATAGCCACCTCTAGCGGTGCTCCCCAGCGTCGGATGGTGTTGTTTTCCATTCCATGCTCATGCCCGAAGACCACATCATCGAATTGCTGGAAAAGCTGATCGGGGGACACCTCCATCATATCCGCCTTGGCAATGGGGCTGTGGAGCATTATCGCAAGGCTGATACAGGCAGAGATGGCACGGACAGAAAGAGGCATGGCAAACGCATCCTTATGAAAAGCGATGCGTTAACCATATGGAAGCCACATTAACAAAAGCTGAGCGCGAGATCGTTTCTGGCTCACATTTCCATCACATTATCTGTGACCGGGGAACGGCCGTTCGGTCAGGGGGCATGCTTGTGCGTTCAGGCATAAGCCTTTTATCGACCCCGCCGCGCCTGTTCATGCTGCAGGTGCGAAAAAATAAAAATTAACCATTTTTGCTAAGGAAGAATTTACAGCCTTGGCCTTAAGGGAGGGGGCGTGTTGCGATGGGAATAAAGTCCTGCCACATCACGCAATTTCCCCTCTATAAGAAAGCATTCACATGTTCGCTCGTATTATGATGGCGGCCAGCCTACTGGTCGCGGTTGCGACTGTTGCAACGCCGAAAAACAGCTTTGCTGCCGGGGCCTCTGATTGGCAAATGGCCGTTGCCCGCACCATCGCCGATAAGCAGGTATATCCCCGATCCGCTTTGATGCGTCAGATGGAAGGGACGGCCAAGGTGAAAATGACCGTGGACCGCACCGGGGCCATCAAATCTTATGAAGTGGTGCAGGCCACCGGGGTTCGCGTTCTGGACAATGAAGTCGAGCGCCTGATGGAACGGGTGAATCCCCTTCCCAAGCCGCCAAGCGATATGGGCGATGAATATTTGACATTCATCCTGCCTTTAAGCTGGGCGTTACAATAAGCCAAGCACGCTTTTTGGCTGAAAAGAAGCAGGCGGCACAGTTTGTGCCGTCTTTTTTGTGCAGATCGCACGGCTTTGGAGGCGGCCTGTCTTAAAATCCCGGCGGTTTTTCATAAAGGTCGGGCAGATTGTTTTCATATAAAATCACATCGCCATTTTGCGCATGGGCCTTGATCCAGTTTTGCGCATCCTCTTGCCGGTTAAAGCGCAAAAGTTGGGCATGGGACGGTTTTTGCGCTTCAAAAGCGGCCACAAAGGACGGGATTCTTTCCGGCGTGACCACCAGCGCAATATCCACATGGCGGGCGGCCAGTTCGCCCAGCTTGTGATGCTCTTCTTCGTGCTTTTCCCCCAATTCCACCATGCCGGGGGTGATCAGGATACGCCGTCCGTCCTTGGCTTTTAAAATGTCCAGCAATTCCAGACCGGATGCAAAGCCCGATGGATTGGAATTATAGGCATCGTCGATAATGGTGATGTCGCCAGACCGGACCACCTCCAGCCGGTGGCGGCTTTGGGGGGCCGAGGAAAGGGCGGCGCGGATCGCATCGATCGGCATGCCAAGGCTATGGGCAGCGGCGGTGGCCGCCATGATATTATGGGCCTGATGCAAGCCATAAAGCGGTGCATGCAATACCACTTCGCCCATATCATCCCCAACAATTTCAAGCCGCACCCCATCGGGCGTTTGATCGGCAGATACCAACCGCAAAGTGCAGTCTTTATCGCTGCCGACACATATGAAAGGCATTCCATCCGAAAGGCGCTTTTTCAGCAGATGGCCGGGGATGGCATCTTGATTGACGATTGTGGTGCCGCCGGACTGTGCCACCGCATCGGCCAGCTCAAATTTTGCATCAAACACCGTTTCAATCTGCTTGAAACGTTCATAATGCGCCCAGCCGATGGCTGTGATCACGCCCAGTTTCGGCGGTGCCAAGCGGCATAGCCGGGCGATGGAACCGGGCCCATAGGCACCCATTTCAACGATAAAATAGCGGTGCTCGGGCTCTAATTGTTCCCGCACCACACGGGTGATGCCCATTTCCGTATTCACGCTGCCCGGCGTTGCCAATGTGGGGGCGGCGCTGGACAGGATATGGGCAAGGATCGATTTGGTAGAGGTTTTGCCGTAGCTACCGGTAATGCCGATAATATAAGGATCAAGCCGCCGCAGCTTTTGGCGGGCTTCTTCCAGAAAGCGGGCTTTGACGCGGTTTTCAACGGGCTGCAATGCGGCATTGGCCAGCATGAGAAAATAGGGGGAGGCTTGTGCCAGAACCACAATGGCAATCAGGCTTGCTGCAAGATCTGATGTGGGCGCCCCAAAACGGACCCCGGCATATATAAGGCCGGTCAAAAGCGCGGAAAACAAAATATGAAGCTGTAAAATGCGCTTGGCCCGATCGGTCATCACCAAGGGCTTTTTGGCCTGCAAAAGGCTGCGGCGGCTGCGGCGGATGCCGTCTAGAAGCCCGATGATCAAAGCCGCCCAGCCCAGCGCTTCAAGCCAGAAAAAGCCATAGCTGAGGCCAAAGCATAGTCCCCCTGCCACCAGCGCAAAAATCGAGGTGGCGCGGTCCCGGCCATGATGGGCGGACAACCAGTGCCGGAAGCGCTTGGCATCATATTCTTCTTGTTGGAAGTACATCAGATAGGCTTTGCCGCGCTGATGGGCAAAGACAAGGCCAAGAAGGGCCGTCAGGATCAGCGCTGCACTATATGGGAAAAACGCCGTGGTCATGAACTATGTCGCTCCAGAAATCGGTCGATCAGGGTTTGGCACTGCCAGATGCCGCGCCCCAGAATATCCAGATGGCCAAAGCCTTTAAGGCAATGATACTCCGCTCCGGAAATCAGGGCCGCGTATTTTTCACCGATTTCAGGCGGTGTGGCATCATCCAGGGCACCATAAATCAGCAATGTGGGGCAGCGAAGGCTTTGGGCCTGTTCGCTGAGATCTTCGTTGACGGCGGATAAGAAGGTGGGGCGCAGATCTCCGGCCTTGCGGTAATCGGCACTGCCAAAGCGTGCGGCATAGGCGGCGGCCAGCTTTGTGCCAAACAGCCGGTCGCAGGCCCGCGCCGCCTTGCCCATCATGCGCAAGAAAAAGGCACGGATGCGAAAGCTTAAAGACCGCCGCCGCTTCAATCCCGCTCCGGCGATCAAGATCACTGCGGCCACCTTGTCGGGATATCGGGCGGCATATTGGATCGCCACGCGCCCTCCATAGGAATGGCCGACCAGAATACGCTTTGGCCCCGAATCAAGCCACTGATGCAGGGCATCGGCATAATCGGCGGTGCCTGCCCCTTTCGCCAGCATGGGGGTGTTCCCAAAACCGGGGAGATCGACCACCCGATTGCGGGCCTTGGCTGTAAACAGCCCCGCCAGCCCCATCAGGCTTGCCCCCGTTTGCCCCCAGCCATGCAACCAAAGGATTTCTGTTGCCGCAACCTTGGGGGCGGGAAGCGGGTGCTCGAACCAGCCTCGGTCAGTCACGGCCAAAGATCCGGGCATTGCCGGTGGCGGTACCGGTTTCCCCCTTTTCCGCGCGGCTAAGGGCGATGCCTTCTTCTACGATGGTGCGGCTAAGGTCGGTGAAGGTCAGGGGGTCTTGGGCGGCTTGCCACAGGAAATAGGAAAAGGAACCGGGGATGGAATTGACTTCATTCAACCATAATTCTCCGGTTTTGGCGTTGCACAGAAAATCGATACGCACGGTGCCTGCCAGATCCAGCAGATCAAAGGCGGTGCTGGCCGCACTGCGGATCAGGCTGTCTTGCCCTTCGCTCAGTTCCGCAGGGTTCAGCTCTCTGTTCAGCGAGGCCATACCGTCGCTTGGGGCTTCATCAAGTTTCGGCGTGCCTTTGCTGCCTGCCCGGTACTTGGTATTGAAATCCAGCATATCGCTGCCATTGAGCGGCTTTTCTATGGCCGATGTGATCACCTGCCCGTTTTTGCGCATGACGGCGATATTATATTCCACCAGATCGGGCACCAAGGGTTCGATCAAAGCGCCTGTATCCATACGGAAAATGCTGGATAAGGCGGCATCCAGCCCATCGGCATCGCGGGCAATGGTCACCCCGACGCTGGAACCAAGGTGGCGCGGCTTCACGATCACCGGGAACATATCGGCGCCCAGCTTTGCTTCCATTTGCGGCAAGATAGCATCGCGTGAAAGGAAGGTCCCGGCTGCGGGCTTTTCCACCAGAATATGGGGCAAAAGCGGAATATTGCGGGTTTTCAGTGCTTCTTTGGTGACATGTTTGTCCATCGTGGCCGCGGCCCCCAATGGCCGGCATCCGGCATAAGGAATACCGGCAAAAGACAGCAAGCCTTGCAAGCTGCCATCCTCGCCATTGGAACCGTGAATGGCGGGCACCATCAGATCGAACGGAATAGTGATGATCTTGTTGCCCAAAAGGCCTTTTTGGCTGGACATCAGATGCGGGCGGCCACGAATGGAGGTGCCAAGGGGAAGGGTGACAGGGGTTAGCCGGGCGCGCGTCTCGGCGCTGTGGGGATAAAGGCTGCGCTTTAAAAGCAGGTCGCCGGTCCACCATTGGCCATCCGGGTCCACATAAAGGGGCAGACCTTGATAGCGGGACTGATCCAGCGCATCGAGAAACTGCAAGCCTGTGAGAATACTGACATCATGTTCAACGCTGCGACCGCCGAAAATGACAGCGATTATAAGCTTTTCTTTCGTCATAAAGGTCCTGCCGGGAATTCCTGATCCGGTGCGATTAGGGCACCATAAAGAGGCATCTTCTGGGCATCATAGGGGCAAGGCTCACGGGCCGTAAACGCATAAACGCCTGTGTTGGCCTCTTCTTTGTCATGTATTCGCCGCCCACAGCCATATGGGGATGTTACGAAAGCATTGTTTTGTGTGCCGTTTTTGCATCGGATGATGCGGCCCGATGCGCCAAAAGCGGCAGGCGTATGGTGGCGCAAAGTCCTTTATCGGGGACGTTTTCAAGCGATAGGCTGCCCCCGTGTTTCTGGATGAGTGAATGGGCTATGGACAATCCCAATCCCATACCCCCTACGCCGGATATATCGCTGCGATTGCCCCGCCAAAATCGTTCAAACACCAAAGGCAGGTCCGCTTCTGCAATGCCGGGGCCTTGATCGATGATCTGGGCAATGGCATCGCGGTTTTCTTGAGAGAGGTGTATCTCTATTACGCTGTTTTCGGGCGAGAATTTTATGGCATTGCCGATAAGATTCAGCAAAACCTGCAACAGGCGGTGCTGGTCTGCCTCGACATAAATGGCAGTGTCATGCGAGGAGATCACAAGTCGGATATTTTTGGCGTCTGCTCTTGGCTTGCTCATAGATAAAGCTTCTTCCGCCAGAGTGCGCAGGTTCAGGGATGTTTTTTGCAAAGGACGCTCTTCGCCGGTGAGCGACGCCATGTCTAAAAGATCACCAACAAGGGACAGCAGATGGCTGCCCGCCGAATGGATGTTTTGCGCATAATCGCGGTATTTTGCCTGCCCGATAGGCCCCAATTCTTCTCGCGTCAAAAGTTGTGAAAACCCGATGACTGCGTTCAAGGGGGTGCGTAATTCATGGCTCATATTTTGCAGGAATTGCGTTTTGGCTTCGCTCATATTTTCGGCGTGCAAACGGGCTTCATTCAGCGCCTTTGTGCGCTCCAGAACACGCTGTTCAAGCATGTCATTGATCCGTATCAGGTTGTCTTCAGCCCGTCGCCGTTCGGCATTTTCCTGTACCAGTTCCATGGTGCGATGCCGGACCGTTTCTTCCAGTTCCCGGCGATGGCGTTCGATGGATTTTTTGGCGCGGCGTAATTCATCGATGGCCGTCCCCAATGTGTAGGAGGCCAAAGTCAGGATCATGGTGAAAAGCTGGAAAATATAGATGTCGGTGCGGCTGGAAATAAACCGGGTACTCTCATCCAGATAAAGGACGGAGGCCAAACCGGATATGGCAATGGTTGTCGCCACAAGAACTGCGGCGCGAAAGCCATGCCGCAGCACGGCCCACAATACCGGGATCGCATTCAGGAATAATAGATTGTAAGTTTGGCCAAAACTGGAAAAGAACACCAGATAGACCACACAGACAAGTAAGCTTCCCCCGACAAAAAGATCGAAAAGAAAAAGTAAATTTTTCTTTAGAAACCGGATATTCTGGCGCAGCACGGTTTGGATACCGTTCCGGGCCAATAAGGTCAGGGCCGGGATGAAAATGACCAGCATGAACGGCGTTACGATTGAAATGCCGATCACATCCCCCAGCATCCATTCTGCCAGAGAAGGAAAAAACACCGAACTGGGGTGCAAGCCGGAAGAAATCCAGAATCCGATGATGCTGATACCAGCCAGAGTCGAGGTTAAAAGCGTTCCCACACCGAAATGGGCCAGCACCTGCAGGGTCCAGGGGCGAGAGATGGGTTCGATATGTTTGTGCAGATATTGTGCGCCCGCCAAAGATGCGATGCTGTTTAAAAGGGGGGGCAAAATCGTATAGATAGTGAACGCCCCGTTTTCCCAGATCAATAAATTGAGCGCCAGATAGCCAAAAGCCACAAGCGGCAGGCTTTTTGGCCCGTAATACAGCATGAATGCTAAAGTAAAGCCGATGGATGGATACCAAGTGGTGACATTCAAAGGCGTTTGAAAGGCTTTTGCATGGGCATCAAAAAAGGCATGGACAAGAAGATAAGCCGCTATCAGTAAGCCACATTGCCACCAGCTTTTGGGCCAGGGCTTTCCCCATTGCCATTGGGAATGCCGGGCAAAAAGGTCAAAAGGCCGGAATATGGCCGCAACCATCCGGGGACTGTCGATGGAGCGTGACGGCCTTTTTGTTTCCATGCCCTTGCCTTCTATTCTAATCTCTATGGCATTCGTTATCTAAAAAACATTTGCCTTCATTGATCAAACACGCTTTGCAAGAAGGGCCATAACCTTCTTGTTGGCCCATTCGCCGGGATGGGCGCGATGAATGTGAGGCGGCGTGCAGTTTTGACAGCAGTTGAATAGGAAACCCCGTGCGTTCACTTCTATATAATACAAGTTTCTATATCCTTACGCTGGTCTGGGCGACAGGGTTGTTGATCACCTTGCCCATGCGTGGCCGCAAACCTCTGGCCTATGGCATTTGGTTATGGACATGTATGGTTTTGTGGTTGTTGCGGGTGGTGGCCGGAATCAAGGTGGACGTGCGCGGCACCGAGCATTTACCCAAAGACACGGCGTTGATCATTGTGTCCAAACATATGTCCGATCTTGATCCGATCGTGACCTATAATGTGGCTCCCAATATGACAGCACTGGCGAAGAAAGAGCTGTTCCGGATTCCCGTTATCGGCCTTTTGTTGCGCAAGCTTAAAGTGGCCCGGATCGACCGTCAATCAGGCACGGCCCATCAGGAAATGCCCCGTGTGGTGCGCAATATCCGGGAAGGCAAACGGCCTTTGGTGGTGTATCCTGAAGGCACGCGCGCCCGCGTTGGTGAAAAGAAACGACTGAAAAGCGGGGCATTTTATTTGCAGGAAGACGGGGTATTACCCGCTATTCCGATGGCCACCAATTCCGGGCTGCATTGGCCCAAGGGCCGGTTCCGGAGAATGCCGGGAACGGTGGTCTATGAAATCGGGGCGCCGCTTGCCCATACAAAAAACAAAGCGTCCTTCATGGCAGAGGTGGAAGAAAAAGTGATAATGCGCTCTGAACAATTGATGCAAGAAGATCCTGTCTATTCAAAAGGATAAGATGCTTTTCCAAAGCATTGCCAGAAAGGGCAGAGGTCACGCTCTCGTGATGATGGGGGTGGGCTGCCTTGCGGATCGCCGTTGTGATGCATAGTAACAAGAAGGGCTGCATATTGGACCGTGTGGCTGGATGCGTATTCCCCATGCGGTGTGTATCAAAGAAAACCCGGAAAGATTGACGATTATGAACAAGACGTTGAAAATCAATCCTTCTGCTCTTTTCGACGTGGCATCCGGGCTGATCGAACGCCAGCGCAGCTATGGCGCCGTGCCCGATATTCATATGGAAGAAGCGGGCCTTTTTCTGGATGAATGTTTGGGCCTGCTGTTTCCGCAAATGGCCCGCCAGCGCCCCAAATCCCCGCGTGAGGTGGAAGCGCGCCTAATCCAGATGATCGGGAAATTGCGCTATACTTTGTGCGAGGTGATGCCCGAACAATGCACACGGGCCGAAGGCATTGCCATGCGGTTTGCCATGGCGCTGCCAAAAATTGCCGATCAGGTGCGCCTTGATGCACAAGCCGCGATGGATGGCGACCCGGCAGCGGGTTCTCTGGATGAGGTGATTCTTGCCTATCCCAGCGTTTATGCGGTTGCCAGCTATCGGCTGGCCAATCTTCTGGTCCATGAGGATGTGCCGCTTTTGCCGCGTCTGATGGGGGAATATGCCCATCGCTTGACTGGCATTGACATCAATCCCGGTGCCACCATCGGGCAGGGGCTCTTTCTGGATCACGGCACCGCCATTGTGATCGGTGAATCGGCTATAATCGGCAATAATGTAAAGATTTATCAAGGTGTTACGCTGGGCGCTTTAAGCGTCAAGCGGACATTGCGCCATGTGAAACGCCACCCGACCATCGAAGATGATGTGGTGATCTATGCCAATGCCACGATTTTGGGTGGAGATACGGTCATTGGCCGTGGATCGGTGATTGGTGGCAATGTGTGGGTGACCAAAAGTGTGCCGCCGGGAAGCCGGGTGATGTACCGCTCGGTGGGGTGGCAGGGCCTGTCGGAGCCAGAGCCGGAACGGGCAGACGATTTTACCATTTGACGAAGCGGTGCCCAGATTTATGGGTGCCAAAATGACCGGAAGATGAGAGGAAACCAATTATGCGCGCCAACAGCATTCTCGATACTATCGGCAATACGCCTCATGTGCGGATCAATCGCCTGTTTGGTGACAACCATTCTGTGTGGATCAAGCAAGAACGGGTGAATCCCGGCGGGTCCATCAAGGACCGCATTGCATTGTCCATGGTAGAGGCTGCGGAAAAATCCGGTGCTTTGAAGCCCGGTGGCGTGATCGTTGAGCCCACATCGGGCAATACGGGCATTGGCCTTGCGATGGTGGCGGCTGTGAAGGGCTATAAGCTGATCCTTGTCATGCCGGAAAGCATGTCCATTGAACGGCGTCGCCTGATGCTGGCTTATGGTGCGGAATTTATTTTGACGCCGCGTGAAAAGGGCATGTCCGGGGCCATCGCCCGCGCCAGTGAATTGGTGGTGGAAACTCCCGGTGCGTGGATGCCGCAGCAATTTGAAAACCCGGCCAATATCGCCGTCCATCGGGAAACCACCGCCAAGGAAATCCTCGCCGATTTCTCCGACGGCCTTGATTATGTGATCACCGGCGTTGGCACCGGCGGCCATATTGGCGGTTGTGCCGAGACATTGAAGAAATCCATGCCCGATTTGCAGGTTCTCGCGGTGGAGCCCGATGGTTCTCCGGTGCTGTCTGGCGGCAAGCCGGGCCCGCACAGCATCCAAGGGATCGGCGCCGGCTTTATTCCCGAAATTCTGGATGTGTCCTTGCTGGATGGCGTGGTGCAGGTAACGCCAGCCGAAGCCATGGATATGGCCCGCCGTGCCGCCCGTGAAGAAGGCATGTTGGTTGGTGTTTCATCGGGTGCCACTTTGGCGGCCATTGCCAAAAAGCTGCCCGATATGGACCATGGCAGCACGGTTCTCGGATTCTGCTATGATACCGGCGAACGCTATTTGTCGATCGAAGGCTTTTTGCCCACCGATTAATTCACTTCATTCGGTGAAGTAGCTGAGCTGCCAGACCATCTCGCTATCATCCAAAGGATAGGTTTCGCCGTTTTTGGCCGCCACAAGCTGAGACGGCGAAACCAACGCCAGTTCCGTTTGAATCTGAAAGGCTGTGCGCATGCTGAGGCCCGCTTTCCAGGCAAGGGCCGTGACCGCGCGCCCGCTTTTGGAATGCAGGATCTGCCGCACCACTTTGGCATCTATGTCGGCCATGACCCCAAGGCATTGAATCAATAATTCGCGCTGGTTGTTTTCGATGCCGTTCACGATGAATGCATCGTCCAACATTCCGCGTGCATGATAATCGCGGGCCTGTTCCAAAAGCCTTTGCGCTTCCGTGTCGTCCACCCGTTCGGACATGATGCGCGCCCGCACCCGCTCCAGAATATTCTCGGCGGCGCTGTTTTCCAAAGCATTGGCATTGATCATATGATGCACAAGGGCGCTGGCCACAAAGCCGGCAATGCGTTTCATCGCGCGGATCGACAGGGATGGACGCATGGCAAGGGGGCGATGCAGGCTTTTCACCTCGCGGGCCTGGTCGATAATGCTGTCCAGCGTTTCTTCGCGGATTTGGGCATTGGGATTGGCCAAAAGGGCGGCCACGGCAGGAATTTCCAGTGTTGCGGCCACATCATCGGCCAGGTCTTCGCTGACAGTTTCGCGCCGTGCCACAGAAACCAACGCATTTTCCGTCAGCCCGGCGGCGATGATTTCCTTCAGATCGTCATCATTCAGGAGCGGCGAATATTCAAGGATCGGGCAGGCGACGGTTTCTTCCACATCGCGGGCCAATTGCAGCACCACGGATTTGGGGACGGCTGTGGAATTCTTGATCTCTTCAGCCAGAATAGCGCGCACTTTGGGCAGGCTGTCTTGCGCCAATCGTTCGATCACTGTGCAGATGCGGGTGCGCAGTTTTTCCTGTTCCAGATCGGGCAGGCCGGGCACAAGGCGGGCGATTTTCCGTGCCAGTTCAACGCGCACCTCTTCATCCGGATCGGTTGTGAGAATCATATCCGCCTGATGGGGCGTATTGTCATTGGTCGCCACCTTTTTGCGCACCTGACGATCCGCATCTTCCGCCAGATAATAAAGCACTTCGGGGCGGGTTTTCGTATTTTCCGCCAAGGCCCGGCGGTCGGCCACGGCACCGGCTTCCAGCAGGCGGCGGGCTTCCAGATAGCGCTGGTCCTTTTGTGCTTTTTGCGCAGGCTGTTGGGGTGTGCGCTGCGCCGGTGCGTTTGGGCCGGTATCGTTATTTCCTGTCATATCATCGGCCTTGGCTGTTGGTATCGGGCATGCCGGGATAAGAGCGCGGTTCGGCAACAACGATGGTGGAGCGCCCGTTTTTCTTGGCCTTATAAAGCGCTTCATCGGCGGCATCCGCCAGCATGTCGGGGGTTTCGATGAATTCCGGTGCGGTTTGGGCAATGCCGATCGACATGGACAAGGGCGAGGCGGGATCACCCGCCGCTTTGCGCAAGTTAGGCACCTGCGCCAATAAGCTATGGGCTTTGTGATGGGCGCCAGCCAGATCGGTATCTTCCAGCCACAGGCCGAATTCATCGCCACCAATCCGGCCTTCCAGATCACCGACCCGGCTTTGTTCACGCATCAATTGACCCAGCTTGCGAAGGACGGCATCACCGGCTGCATGGCCCAGTCTGTCATTGACCTGTTTGAAATAATCCAGATCAATGAACAAGAAACAGCCCTGACGGCGGCTGCGCTTTTGATGGCCCAGACGCTTTGCCATTTCTTCAAACAACGCACGGCGGTTTAACAGTCCGGTCAGATCATCGACCCGTGACAGAATACGCAGCTTGCGCATCATCTCTGCCTGTTTCAACGCAATGGCCAAATGGCCTGTAATGCCGTGGATCAGTTCCACTTCATGGGCGCGCCATGGCTCGGTCATGGTGTCGCGGGAAAAAGCCAAAGTGGCGGAAATACCTTGTGCCAATCCTGCCGTAGCAATCAAACAATTGGCATGGTCTCCTTGGCCCAATTCCACAAAGGCATCCTCGTCGCTTTCATGGCCGGGGCGTTCCAGCGCTTTGATGGCCAATTGGACAAGCGGTGTGTCTTCGGGGCTGCGATTGATCGTGTCTTCATTGTCGGCATCGCGGCGGCGTAAGGCCCAGGCCTTGTCGGTGCGCAGGGCCTGAGCCGCTGCAGCGCTTGCCGAACTCAAAATTTCCAAGGGGTCTGCTTCGGTGCGGATATCCAGAACAATGCGTGCCAGCAGGCTTTGGCGGGCCTGATCCAGCTTTAAGGCTTTATCCCGTTCATGTTCGCGGGTGATATCGCGGGCCACACCGCGTGCGCCCCGCCAATCGCCCTGGGCGTCAAAAACCGGCACGCACGACACCAAGAGCAAAACCGATTCACCCTGTTTGTTGCTGGCCCAAACCTTTGTCGCTTTTTGGGGGATACGGGTGGAAAAAACGATGCTGGTATCTTCGGGGGCCAATTTCAGCAAGGATTGGGCGCTGCGGCCATTCATATCCTGTGCCGACCACCCCAGAGCCCCCATGGGGCTCACATAGGAAAAGGTTCCATGGGCATCGGTTTCCCACCCAAAATCGGCGGAACAATGCATCAGATCCTTGTATAGATCGCGGCTTTTCAAAAGGGCGCGGGTGAGATTGGTTTCAAAGGTGACATCCCGTGCCGTGATCAGCAGATGGTCACCGCCAAAGGGCGTGGCCTGTACCTCATAGGCTTGGTGGTCCGCTTCATCCTCGCCCAGCGTGATCCGCCCGCCAACCGGCGCACCACATGCCGCGGCACTGAAGATCAGGCCGCGCAGATCGGGGTCGCGCGCTTTCATGGCTTCGGCCAGAATGGCGGCATCGGGATTATGGTCGATCACTTTGCCGCTGGCATGCACAAGCATGGCGGGACCGCTGGCGCGCGCGATCAAATGGCGGGCATCTCTGTCTTCGCCCTTGAAGGCGGAGACGTCGGTCGCCACTTTCGTTGAGATATCAGGTGCATTCATAGTACGGAAAATACGCCGCCTGTTCTTAAAACCGGCTTAACTTGATGAGGACCTTGTGAAAAAAACAGATCGAAACATCCCTGCCGGTCAGGCGGGCTTATCGGTGCCGCCCCGACTTTGTGGCATCGAAACATGGGTTTTTGATCTGGATAACACGCTTTATAGCCCGGATTGCGATCTGTTCAGCCAGATTGACGTAAAAATGAGCGGCTTTGTGGCGGACCTTCTGGGCCTGGATCTGATCGAGGCCCGCAAACTGCAAAAGCAGTATTTCCTGACTTATGGCACCACTTTGCGCGGCTTGATGGATAATCACGGGGTGCGGCCGGAAGATTTTCTGGATCATGTGCATGATATCGATGTGTCGCCGGTGCCGCCCGATCCGCATCTGGCAGAGGCTTTGGCCGCTCTTCCCGGCCGCAAGCTGGTGTTTACCAATGGATCGGTCCCCCATGCCGAGCGGGTGATGAAGCGGCTGGGCATCGACCATCTGATGGAGGATGTGTTCGATATTGCCGCTGCCGATTATCATCCCAAGCCCGCCGCCATTACCTATGATCGCTTTCTCCGCCATTATGGGGTGGAGGCCAAAAAAGCTGCGATGTTTGAAGATATGGCCCGCAATCTGGTGCCAGCTGCGGCATTGGGCATGACCACTGTGTGGTTGAAAACCGCTTATCAATGGGGGCATGTGGACCATGTAAAAGCGGCGGTGCACCATGAAACGGATGATCTGCTGGGCTTTTTGCGCGCCCAATCCGGGGATTTGAAGGGCTAGGGGCACCCCTTTCCCGATGCTTCACCTTGACTATGCTTGGCGGCAATACAGAAAGCTATTTCATGCTGCAATGATCAGATCAAACATGATCTTGGCACCGGGCTGGGGCAGGGCGCTAATGCCGATGGCGGAACTGCATGGACGCCAACCTTCGAGATAGCGCCCCATTTCTCGCCCATCGAAATCATCTGTATAAAATGAGACGATTCGCACGATTCGATCCTTGCCTACATTTAGGGCCTGTAAAATGCGATCGATATTGCGCGTTGCCATGCGGACCTGTTCTCCAAAATCGTTGGGCAAAGGCACATTTTTTTCCGTTTCTTCTAAGTCTGCTGCCGTGATTCCTGATAAAAAAATGAGATCAGATTGGGCATCGACCCGAATGCCCGGCGCAAAAATCATGCTGTCCGCAAGTTTTGGGCGCGTGTGTATGATTTCAAGGTCGGTCATGTCTGCGGTGCTCCTGTCTTTGCGGGCTGGGCGTGGCGCAATAGCGATGGCTTCCAGCTCCAATAAGGAGTTGGGGGCGCTTAATTTTCGGATCTCTACGAAAGAAAGTGCCGGGCTCCAGCCTTGAAAGTGCTGATTTAAGACTTTCCGGATAACCTTTTGGTCAGCCATATTTTGTTGGTAACAAATAAGGCTGGTTATGTTGGTCCATTCCAGGCCTTCCACCCGCAGCACCTCATATAGGTTACGTAAGGCCATATGCGTTTGCGCCTCCGCGTCGGAGGGTAAGACTTCATCCTGAGGCACATGAGGGTGGCGGTGATAGAGGTCGAGAGCCGCAGTTCCCGATAAAAAAATGAGATTGGCCTCCTCTTCGATTTTGGCCTGCACGGCTGCAGCATGATCAGGTCTTTTCGTTTGGGAGGGTGTTGCGGCAAAAGCCACAACACCATTCGTTGTCAAAGTAAGAGATCCAAGGGCGAGACCAGCCAGGAAACGGCGTCTGTTAGGGGGCGTTGTCATTTTAACGTTCCTTTCTGGATAGCCACTTACATCAGAAATGATAACTGATGTTCGCGCCCCATGTGCGTGGCCTGCCGAACATGGACGGGCGATCAACCGTATTGGGTTGAGGCGGACCGACATTGAGTATCTCTTCTTCTTCAAAGAGATTTTGAACCCAAAGACTTGCTATCCACCGATTATCTGCAGACTCCCAGCTTAGCCGTGATCCGAAGATATTGGCGTTGGGGCGCAGACGCATGGGCTTGTCACTGCCGATCTGTGTCAGCTCACGATTGATAATATCGTCCCATGCATCGCCGCGCCCCCGGTAATCACCGCGCAGAGTCAGGACCGATCCATCCTCGAGATCGAAGGCATATTCTGCGGCGATGGTTGTCGTCCATATGGGTGCATTATCTAGCCGGAAACCATCGGTAGGGTCGGGAATGCCGTCGCCTGTGATGTCCACATCAGTGGTTAATTGCGGATCTTGTAAGGCTCCGCCGATTTCTAGGCGCAGATTGGGCGTGATAAGAAATGTGCCTTCCACTTCCAAACCGATGGTGCGGGCACCGCCAGCATTCGTGATGATCTGGAAAAATCCTTGCTCTGTGTTACGGAATTGGAGCAATTGCAGATCATTATAATCCAACAGGAAGGCCGTCACACTGAGGCGGGCGCGATTGCCAAAGCTTCCCCGCCAGCCAATTTCATAATTGTTGGAAGTCTCTTCGTCGAACGAAATTTCAGCGGCTTCTGCCGAAGGTGGTTCGACTTGGAAACCGCCCGCTTTGTAACCCTGAGAGAACAGAGCATAAAACATATGATCATCGTTTAATTGGTATTCCAGCGATGCTTTTCCCATCAAGTCTTTCCATGTGTCATTGACAACGACAGGGGTTGAAAAGCCAACAGGATTCGCGGCGTCGCCGCAAGTGAACTGGAAAGGCGGGTCAAAATTACAGCCTTGGATCTGGGCAATGGGGCCGCCAAAACCGAAGGCGGTGTGTACGATTGTACCGTCTTTTTCATCACGGGCCCAGCGGGCGCCCACAGTCACGTTCAGCTTGCTAGTCAGGTCGTAGCTCAGTTCACCAAAAATGCCGATGCTGTCTGTTTGGGTGGTGGTGAACTTGGTGTCTCGTGTATCGGGGCGCCCTGCGCCACCATTTTGGAAAAACTGATTTTCACTAAACCAGTCGTGGTCGTCGGAAAGATACATGAAGCCAGCAAGCCAGCGCAGGCGACTGTCTGTACTATGATTGTCGATGCGGATTTCTTCTGTAAAAATATCCGCCGCCTGAACGCCGCGCTGAAACAGCACATTCTCAGGTGTGCCGTGGGCATCTTGAAGTTGATCAACATCCCCATCTACATAACCTGTGACTGAGGTGATGTTGTAGCCTTCGGCGATTTCCCACGCGATTTCCCCCGTAAGATTGACCATCTCACGGTCGATAAAGAAATCTCCTTGCGAGATTTCTGTTTTCCAAGGGTCACAGGGATCGAAAAAAGTGGTGGCCCATGCGGGATGGCCGGGAGGGGCGAATTGATCGAGTAACGCAACATCCGACCCGGCAATAACCTGCGGAATTTCGCAATTACGCGACCGACGGACCGGCGCTTCATCGTCATCTTTGTTATATTCGGCTTTGAAATAAAGGCTGAGACGATCAGTGGGGTGGAACAGCAAGGAACCACGGATGGAAAAATTTTGCTGTCCATCAAGTCCTTTTCCTGTGGATACAGATTCCGTATAGCCATCGAACGTATCAAAATTGTAGGCGACCCGCGCGGCGAGTTTTTCGGATAAAGGCACATTAATATAGCCATCGGTTTCATAGCGTTCGTGGCTTCCCGCCCCTGCGGATATGCGGCCGCTGAAATCAAATGTGGGGCGCTGTGTCACTAAGTGCACCAGTCCGGCTGACGCGTTGCGGCCAAAAGATGTGCCTTGGGGGCCGCGGAGAACTTCCACCCGTTGCATGTCAAACATGGCTGGGTTTTTTAAGATATCCTTTGAAATTGGCACATCGTCGATCACAGTCAGGATGGCAGATTCCAAAGAGCTGCCTTCCGTGCGCGAGCTAATGCCGCGAATGCTGTATTCGGGCTGAGTTTTGTTGAAACCGACAAAGGTGGCTCCGGGTGTAAACTGGATCACATCGTCAGCGGTGTTGATGCGCTGCTTGACCATGTAGTCGGCTGTCATGGCTGTAACGGAGACGGGGGCATCTTGTACCCGCCTTGCATAGCGCTGAGCGGTGATGGTGATTTCTTCCAGCCCAAAAATAGCGGCATCTTCGGCTGGTTCTGTATTCGTTTCTGTCGGTGCAGACGTTTGCGCATAGGTGGATGTTCCCAGTAAGCACAGGCTGATTGCGGATGCAGAAACACCGGCCATTATGGTTTGTAAAACGGCATAGTCCTTTTTCTTTTTGCTAGGCATCGAAAATCCTCCCCAGATTTCTATGTCTTTCAGGCGTTGGCCGTATCCGATCCAAATTATTCTCAGAGTGGGTGATGGATAAAGCAAACGTTTGCCTTACTACGATATTCCATGGGGTTTGGCTTGGCAATGCCATATTCCATCAGAAAAAGTAGAATTAAAGTGTGAACCAGGAAGAAATGCTGGCCCAGATTAGGCGCATTTCCATCAGGACAAAGATAAACAATAAGAATCGGCGGAAGGTGTTTGCTGAAATGAGTCGTGATAATTTCACGCCAAATTGAAGAGACAACATCACTGGGATCAAGGCGACAAGCCCCTCGACCAAACGGCCAGCGGTAAACAATCCCTGAACCACCATGGCGCTTGTTTGCATAATGGAAAAGGCTGTGAACGACAGGGACATGGAGAAGATGAAGGCCCGTTGGTCTAGTCCAATCCCATGCAGAAATGGTGTGATAATAGGGGCAGATATGCCAGTCGCGCCTTGCATTGTTCCTGAGGCGAAACCAAAAAATGGAGCGAGTTTTTCTGCGCCGCGTAAGCGGAAATCGGGCTGTGTAAAAGTGAGAACAAGATAAAGTCCAAGCCATGTGGCAAGGATTCGTGTGAGCGTTAGGTCATTGGTTACGGCAAGAAGCCACGTACCAACCACGCCGCCAATCATTCCGAAAAAAAGGAAGGGGCCAAGAGCGCGGGCGGGTGGGGCATGGTGCCGATGCACCCAAATAAGCCAGCCATTGGAAGCAACGCTTGGGATCACCATGATCACCACCGCATGCTCCACACCGACTATGGCCGAGAGCAAAGGAACTGCCAAAAGTGGGAGGCCTATCCCTGTTACACCTTTGGCGATGCTCCCCAAACTGAGGGAAAGCACCACCATTAGAAGAAAAAGGGGATCTGTCATGGGAGACCCATGTTTGAGGAAGGCTGTTTACGAAGCTATATCTCTTTTGGATTTTTGAAAGAACGAGATAATTGCATATGTAATTGATAAGCCAAACAGAATTATCCCGGCCGTTTCAAAAACACTGGATGGGTCTTCTGGGTCGATGAAGGGTTCAATCAGCACGGGCGATGCAAATTGGCCAAGGAACATGGCCGTCGTTACGAGTCCAATACCAAAACCGCGCCGGGCTCCTGTTACTTCCGACAACATCCATGCACTTTGTGTCGGCACGATCAATCCGAATCCACAGCCGGCAATGGCCATCGCTGCCAGCAACAGCGGGTAATTAGGCGTGACGGAAACCAGCCAATAGCCCAAGCCCATTAAAGCAAAAATCAAGGTGAAAATAGTCACGTAGCTGAGGCGTTCCTTGAAGCGATAAAAAACAACAGCAATGCCGGCACCGGCCAGATTTGCCAGAGCAATAGCAAAGCCGACCTCGCCTGGCGATCCGGCAAAGCGCTCGGGAATGAAGAAGGGGATTTGCACCAGCGTCATGAAAAATAGCACAGAGGCCATAAACGCAGAAATGAGAATGAAGCCTACTTTTGGAATGGAAATAGGGGGGGCTATGGCTTTGGAAGCAGAACTTGGGGTAGTGGCGTCCGGTTTTTTGGGATCGTACAGACTGAAAATTGCACCGGGCAAAGCGAGAAAGGCAAGGGCATAGCCCCAAAAGGGAATGCGCCAGTGAATATCCGCTAGATAGCCTCCCAAAAGTAAAAACAGTACGCCGCCAAATTTCATCGCCGAGCCTTGCCAGCCGATGAACCGGTCCCGCTCTTTACCGGTGAAATAATCACCTACCATGGCCACTGTTAAGGTTTTGATGGCTGCAATAGACACGCCGAGAAAGAGGCGGCCAATGAATAATTCGGTCAATGTTGAGGCGAAATAACCCGACATTCCAGAAAAAGCGAATAAAAACAGGGCTGCGATCAATAGCTTGCGACGGCCCCAAATATCGCTGGCCCAGCCCATGAATGGTGAACACAAGACGATCATCAGAGCCGGGGTGGAAAGCAGAATGAATTTGATCAGATAGCGAATGCTGACCGTATCGGTAGTGAAAGACAACAGACTGACAAGAAAGCGCCCCGACGGGTCGCTCTCCATCTGACCTTTGAAATGAGTGGCAATATCGTGCATTGCTGGCGACACCATTGGCGTCGCCAGCAGGGCAAGGGCCGTGGCGAGCAACAGCGAAATTTTTCCGTATCCGGTGATCGTGCGCGGGTTACTCATAGGGCTGCCTTCCGGTTTTGAGTGAAGAGGGGGCTTAGTTCTTTTTAGTAAGCCCATCTGTTACCGGGATATTTTCCGAGGTTAACTGCAGCCCTGATGCCTTTGCCTGCAATTCCAGAAGTGCCCCAAAATCAATATCTTGATACCCATTGCCGATCATACTTTGTACGATTTCTCGTGTTAGTGCTGTCAAAGGTTGTGGCACGCCAAAGGTCCGGCCAGCGCTTAGGCCCAAATCAAGATCTTTTTTCAGCAATGCCGGGGTGAAAGTCGGCTTCCAGTCCAGATTGACAAAGGCAGGGGTTTTGTAACGGGTGAAAACGGAGCCCATGACACTCTTGTTGATAAAATCAAGGAAAGCGTGGCGCTTTACGCCACCTTTTTCCGCTAGAATAGTGATTTCCGCCAAGGACTGGGTAACAACGCCAAGAAAAATATTATGGCAGATTTTTACCATGCGTGCGAGTTCACCGTCCCCAACATAAGACACGCCTTCTCCCAGACAATCGAGCAGGGGATGAACGGTTTGAAACGCCTGTTCCGGGCCGGACGCGACGATGGATAGCATGCCGGCTTCCACCACTTTGGCATTTCCTGAAACTGGAGCTGCAATCATTTGCGCGCCGCGGTCTGCCAGATCCTTACGCACATCGGCCGACCCTTCCGCCGAAACACTAGAGCAATCCACATGAATAGAGGGGGTTTGGGTTTTGTCGGATAGCACGCCTTGGTCACCAGATATGACCTGCTTGAGATCCGCAGGGCCAGAGACCATTGAGAAGGTGATGTCGCATGAGGCAAGGTCGCGTGGGTTATCGACCAGGGTTGCACCGAGTTTGCCTAAAGGTTCCGCCTTGGCGCGGGTGCGATTGTAAACCGACACATCATAGCCTGCGTGGATCAAACGTCGGGCCATCGCAAACCCCATGCGACCTGTCCCGATCCAACCGATTTTCAGGGATGTCTTTTCCTGCCCCGACATAGATCTACCTTTCTATCTATTTTCATTTTCATGGGGTCAGCAATCCAGTTCTTACGTACTTTAATAGGATGGATGACCTCTGATCTTTCATTTCCTTGCGTTTGCGGTTGCGCAAACCTTTGCGTAGATATAACTGCAAAGAAAAAAATGTGCAAGTATCAACGAATATATTTGTGTTAACAAAAGGGAAATTTGACCGTTTCGGAAAATCCTTTATGTAAGGAAAGAGGATGAGGCGCACTTTCTTGCGCGGAATTGTATGGGGACGAAATGATGGCGCGAGCACGAACAACTTTGCGGGATGTGGCGCAAAAGTGTGGCGTCCATCTTTCAACTGTTTCACGCGTTCTCAACCGCAAGGAAGGCTATGCGATTTCAGAAGAAGTCGCCGATAAAATACGCAAGGCCGCAGCCGAATTGGGTTATAAAACGAACCCCTTTGCTTATTCCTTGCGGGTAAACAGGTCTTTTACAGTGGGGGTTTTGGTTCCTGATTTGTCCAACCCCGTTTTCCCACCGATCATTCGCGGCATCGAACACCGTTTGGCACACTCCGGCTATACGGCCTTTTTAGGTGACACCGATAATAAGGTAGAAGAAGAACACCGCATTATTGAACGGATGAAAGGGCGGCAGACTGATGGCTTGATTCTGGCGACAGCCCATCGCTCCGACGATCTGATTAAAACCTGTATAGCAGAGGGGTATCATGTGGTTTTGATCAATCGTTCGGTCGAAGATACGGCCGTTGCCTCTGTCATTAATGATGATGCGGCCGGGATTGAAATGGCGGTTCGCCACCTTTTGGAACTGGGGCACCGGCAGATCGCTCATGTGGCAGGCCCGCAGGAAATTTCAACAGGCTATCAGCGTTATCTTGCCTTTCTAGATGTCATGAGAAAGCAAGGCCTGGAGCCGGATGAAGAGCTTGTGGCTTTTTGCCATGCTTATTCGGAAGATGAAGGTAAGTTAGCCCTTACTCGAATTTTTGAAAGCGGCAAGCGGTTCACGGCTGTTGTTGCCGCTAATGATCTGCTAGCGCTTGGATGTTACGATGCGATCGAGCAGCAGGGGTTGACTTGCCCTGATGATATCTCCGTGACGGGCTATAATGACATGCCATTTGCCAACAAGTTCAAGCCGCCTTTGACCACCATTCATATCCCCCTTTATCAGATGGGGGAACGGGCGGCTGAAGCGGTGTTGACAATGATTCAGGGCCCGCTATCCCAGCCGCAAAAGATCACTGTTCACCCGGAACTGGTTTTGCGTGGATCAACGGGCCCGCGAGGTTAGGCTACGCGCCTTAGGCTTTTGGCGCGTTTGTCTTAAAGGAAATCCGCAGACCAGTTGCGGGTTTCTATGATTTCTTTAACGCAGTTCAGGAAAGACGCTGAATAAGAGCCATCTACGACACAATGGTCAAAGCTTTGTGCCAGAATCCCCATGGGACGAATGGCAATCTCATCACCATCAGGGCCTTCAACCACCACTGGCCGTTTTTTGATGCCATCGGTAGAGAGAATGGCCACTTGGGGCTGATTGATGATTGGTGCGGTGAATAGTGTTCCAAAACTACCGTTGTTTGTCAGGGTGTATCCCGCCCCAGACATATCATCAGGCAAAAGCTGACCGTTTCGCGCTTTTTGGGATAAACTGACAATGCCGCGGGCCAGGGCCGGGACTTTGAGATTTTCAGCATTCTTCAGAACAGGCGCGACCAGTCCTTTGTGGTCCAGATCAATGGCGAAGGCCATATGGATATGCTTATGCCGTAGCAGGCTGTCGCCATCTCTTTCCGCATTGAGGTCGGGAAAATTGGGCAGGCTAAGACATACCGCCCGGGCGATGAAGGGCAGATAGGTAAGGGATGTGCCTGTTTCTGCGCGCCACGCGTCCTTCATAAAGGTACGCACCCGTTCGACGGCACTGAAATCAACCTCCACAGCTTGCAAGACATGGGCACTCTGTTGTTTCGAAGCGAGCATATTCTGCGCGATTTTGCGCCGCAAAGAGGAAAAGGGTACCCGTTCTTTATCGTTGGTTGACACGGCGGTTGGCCGAGCGATTGTGGCTGGTTGCCGCACGTCTTTTTTATCGAGATAGGTGAGCACATCGCTACGCTGAATGCGGCCTTGGCGACCTGTCCCGGGAATTGCGGCAGGATCAAGATCATGATGGGCAATCAATCGCCGTACGGCGGGGGATAATGGTGTTCCATCGGGCGCGTTTTTCGGGGCACGTGTTGGTTTTTTTCTTGTTCCCGAGAGGCTTATTGGATTTACGTCCGAGTCTTTTTCTGGCGATGGAGAAGAGGCGTCTGCGACCATTTTACCCTTTTGGGGGGGAGGGGCGGAAGTAGAAGAACTGCTTTGGTCAGCGGTTTCGATTACGCACAAAATTGTACCGACCTTTGCTATATCTCCTTCGGCTACCAAAATATCTTTGAGGACCCCTGCTACCAAAGAGGGCACCTCGGTCGCCACTTTATCGGTTTCGATTTCCAGTAAAATGTCGTCCACGGCGATCAGATCTCCGGGCTTTTTATGCCAAGCGGAGATGGTTCCCTCATCTACCGATTCCCCCAATTGGGGCATGATCACATCCATGAGTTCACTCCCCTACCAGTCTACCGCAATATATTTTTTCTCGAGAAACTCCATCATGCCATCATGGGCACCTTCGCGACCAAGCCCTGATTGTTTTACCCCACCAAAGGGGGCTGCCGGGTCAGAGACTACGCCGCGATTAAGACCAACCATGCCCGAGTGAAGGCGTTCCGAAACCATCAGGCCCTTTTTCAGGTTTTCAGTAAAGACATAGGAAATCAGGCCATATTCCGTATCATTGGCGCGGGTGATCATGTCATCCACATCATCGAACCGTTGAATAGGGGCGATGGGTCCAAATATCTCTTCATGTAACACGCGTGCGTTTGGGCCGCTGTCAGTCAGAACTGTGGGTTGATAGAAAAATCCACGTCCATTGGGCCGGATGCCGCCAGTGGCGATATGCCCGCCCGTGGATACGGCATCTTCTACCAACGCTTCCATATCATCGCGGGCCGCTTGGTTGATCAACGGGCCAAGATCGGTGTCTTCCTGTAGACCTGGCCCTATCTTTAAAGAGGCCATGGCTTCGGAGAAACGTTTTGTGAAAGCATCGGCAATGCCATCTTCCACATAAAACCGGTTGGCTGCCGTGCAAGCCTCTCCGCCATTGCGCATTTTGGCGATCATAGCTCCTTCAACGGCGGTATCGAGATCCGCATCATTGAACACAATCACCGGCGCATTTCCACCTAGCTCCATGGAGCAGTTGATGACGGTTTTTGCTGCATTGCCTAAAAGGATACGTCCCACTTGTGTGGACCCGGTGAAAGACAGTTTGCCAATGCGTGGATCGTCAAGAATGGCAGGAACGATCTTCGAAGACCGTGAAGAGGCAATCACATTTACCACGCCCTTTGGAACGCCGGCTTCTTCCAAAAGTCGGGCAATGGCGAGAGCGGTGAGAGGCGTTTCCGAAGCCGGTTTCAAAATGACAGAACAGCCCGCAGCCAAGGCAGGGCCAATCTTGCGCGTTGCCATGGCCGCGGGGAAGTTCCATGGTGTAATCAAAAGGGCCACACCCACCGGTTGGTGCAGGACCATGATGCGATTTTTTCCTGAAGGTGCCATGGATAAATCGGAAAGATTGCGCACAGCCTCTTCTGCATACCAGCGGAAAAATTCCGCAGCATAAGCCACCTCGCCACGCGCATCTTTGAGGGCTTTGCCATTTTCCTGTGCGATCAGTCGGGCAAAGCCTTCCGCCCGCGCGGTCATCAATTCAAAGGCCTTGCGTAATATTTCCGAGCGTTCACGGGGTGGACGTACAGCCCATGAGGCTTGAGCGCGATGAGCGGCTTCCACAGCATCTATGGCATCCTCTTTGGATGCGCAGGAAACGCGGGCAATGGTTTCTTCGGTCGCAGGGTCCTTGACCGCTATGTCGGCGCCATCTGATGCCGGGCGCCATTGGCCATCGATATAAAGCCCTGTGTCAACGGATATGATGGGTTCGGCCATGATTTACCCCAATGATTTTAAGATAGTATCGGTGATACGATCGACGCTGGGGATTGTGAGATCCTCAAGCTGGTCTGCGGCAGGCAGGGGGATATGCGGTGTCGTGATACGGACGATGGGTGCGTCCAGTTCCCAAAATATCTCTTCGGAAACAAGGCTCGATAGTTCCGCTCCCCAGCCGCATAATCGTGGGTTTTCTTCCACGGTGAACAGGCGTCCGGTTTTTGAAACCTCGCGGAACAGGGTTTGCGTATCTAGGGGCACCAAAGAGCGTATATCGACGACGGTGCACTCGATCCCATGTTCGTCCTTTAGCCTTTCTGCGGCTTCTACGGCGCGAGGGACCATGGCTGCCAAAGCGGCGATGGTGAGGTCGTCACCATCACGCAAGATCTTGGCTTTTCCCAGCTCTTCCACATGTTCGCCATCGGGCACTTCGCCCTTTGTGGGATAAAGGGCCTTATGTTCAAAGAAAATCACCGGATCGGGATCTCGGATGGCAGCGGCCAAAAGCCCCTTTACATCAGCTGGAGATGACGGCGCGACCACTTTAAGGCCGGGGATCATCATGGCCCAGTTTTCTATGCTTTGGCTGTGTTGAGCACCAAAGCGAAGCCCACCGCCATTGGCAGTCCGAATAACAAGGGGCAGATTGATTTGCCCATTGGTCATATAACGGGTTTTGGCAATTTCATTGACCACAATATCCCAGCAGACGGCAAAGAAATCCGAGAACATGATTTCCGCGATGGGGCGTAAGCCGGTCATGGCAGCTCCCATTGCAGCGCCGAGAATTGCCTGTTCGGCTATGGGAGTATCCCGCACCCGTTCGGGCCCGAATTTATCGAGCAGGCCAACGGTGGCCTTGAACACGCCACCTGCGGCGGCAATATCTTCACCAAGAAACACCACATCTTCGTCGCGTTCCATTTCCTGTGCGATGCCAGCAGCGACCGCGTCACGATATGTCAGTTCCGCCACGCCCAGCCTCCATCTGCCCAAACGTCTTTCAAAATCAAATCCTGGGAAGGTGGTGGCGATGCTTTCGCTTCTTCGGTTGCTACATTTACAGCAGCAGCCACCTCTTCCTCAATTGCGGTAATCGAGGCCTCCGAAACCCCAAAATCCAGCAGTCGCTGGCGATAAAACGGAATAGGGTCGCGGGCCATCCAAGCCTTCACCTCGTCATCGGGCCGATATTTGCCAGGATCAGCGCGGCTGTGGCCGTGATGGCGATAGGTTTTTGCCTCGATCAACGAGGGCCCGCCACCGGCGCGTGCCAGATCAAAAGCGGTACGGGCGGCACGGTAAACCGCATCGGCGTCATTGCCATCGACAATAATCTTGGGAAGCCCGTAGGCCGGGGCACGGTCTGCCGCAGGGTGCTCCACCGGCGTTACATCGCCGATGGATGTATATTCCATATAGAGATTGTTTTCGCAGACAAAAACCACTGGAAGTTTCCATGTGGCCGACATGGAAAGGGCCTCATGAAAGGCTCCGATATTGGTGGTTCCGTCGCCAAAAAAGCATACGGCCACTTCACCGGTCTTTTTGTATTGGGCTTTCCATGCAGCCCCCATGGCGATGGGCAGGTGGGCCCCGATAATGGCATAAGAGCCCATGGCCCCTTTTTCCACATCAGTCAGATGCATCGAGCCGCCTTTTCCGGCAAGCAGCCCGCATTCGCGGCCCATCAATTCACCCAGAACACCGGTCATGGAGGCTCCGCGCGCCAATGTGTGGCCGTGGCCACGATAGGTGCAAAAGCTCCAGTCTCCGGGCTTCATCGCTGTGGCGAAACCTGCCGCGATGGCCTCTTGGCCGATGCATAAATGGCTGGTTCCCTTGATCAGGTTTTGCAAGAACAGATCATAGGCACGCTTTTCAAGCTGCCGCACTTCTTGCTGGCTGCGATATAGTGCCAAACGAACATCTTCGCCGATGTCGTCGTTATTTTTTTCTGTTTTTTTTGCCAAGAGACGGGCCCTCCCCGAAAACGCCATAGACGGCGGTGGCTGGATCAATAACGATTGGCGATTGGAAGCTCTTCAGCAGGGAAGAGGGTGATGACCTTCGCCCCATCGGCTGTGACCACCACTTCTTCTTCGATGCGTGCTGCTCCGGATCCATCTTTTGCAGGGCAATATGTTTCCAGCGCGAACACCATGCCTTCCTTGATCTCCATCGGATGATCCATGGACACAAGGCGTGAAATGATGGGCCGTTCATGTAATGCCACCCCGAGCCCATGCCCAAATTGTAAAGCGAACGCCTCCATTTCATTGGGGAAGCCGAACTCTTCAGCTTTGGGGAATGCTGCGGCGATATGGTCGGTGCTGGCACCGGGACGAACCCGGCTTAAAGCTTCGTCCATCCATTCGCGGGCTTTTCGGTATGCGTCATGATGCGCAGGTGTTGCCTTTCCCACATTGAAGGTGCGGTAATAGCAGGTGCGATAGCCCATATAGGCCTGAATGATGTCGAAAAAAGCCTGATCGCCCGGGCGGATGATGCGATCGGTGAAATTGTGCGGATGGGGGGCGCAGCGCTCTCCGGCGACCGCATTGATGGCCTCCACATCATCGGAGCCCATCTCAAACAGACGCTTAGAGGCCATAGCCACGATATCTGATTCACGAACGCCGGGTTTCAACGCTTCATAAATATCGTGATAAACGCCATCCACCATTGCAGCGGCTGTGTTCAGCAGCATGATTTCATCGCGGCTTTTTACTTCGCGGGCATCAAGCATCACCTGCTGCCCATCGCGCACATCAATGCCAAGCTTTTGCAGTTCGAACATCATCGGTGGTTCGATCACATCCACACCGACAGGCATATTAGCGACGCCTTGTTCGCGCAGAACATCGTGAATTTCCTGTGCAGCCCGTTTCACCAGACCTTGATCTGGTGGAATAGTGCCGCGCAACCCTACATTGCCTGCATGGCAACATACCGGCTGTAACCATGGAGCATAAATGCGATGATGGGCGGCAGCCGATCCGAAATCCCACAAATGGGGTTCACCATTTCCGGTCAGCACCGTATAGCGGCAGAATTTATCGCGCGACCATTCACCAATCATAGTCGAGGTAATGTAACGAATATTATTGTTATCGAAGCATAAAAGGGCGCCCAGATCGGAGTTGCGCAACGCCTGCCGCGCCCGGCTCAGCCGGTATCTGTGCAGGCGGCGAAAATCTACACGCTCTTCAAAATCCACATTCATTACGCCATGGGCATTGAGGCGCGTCCAGTCATGTTTTGGATCAATATCGTCGGGCAGGATTTCCAGCCGCTCGGAAAGGGCGGCCGGCTTTTTGAGCATTTCTCGCTCATGCTCGTGATCACAGGGCCTGCCGTCATGGGAATGATGGGAATGATCTGAACTCATGGCACATCCTTAACGGTGTTTGGAGTGGGAAGCGCAAACGTTTGCCTTATCATGCATACTTCCGGGGGTTCGTCAATCATTGAACAGTATTTATATGGCTATAAGCTTGCTAGGGCACATAAGCGGTGATCGCCGTGTCAAAGCTTGGGCGCGCCTGAATGCGATTATACCAATGTTCTAGATATGGATAATCATTAAGATTGAAACCTAGCTTCGATGCACGATGGACATTCACCACGGCGGAAAAATCAGCGAGCGAAATCTGGGGTCCGGCAAGCCATACAGTGCGTTCTAATTGTTTGTCGATTCGCTGAAGAAAATCACCAACTGTGGCTTCATAACCTGCTAAATCGTCGGGATCGAAGCCCTCTAGATAGCGGCGATAAAAGTCGACCAAATTTGGATTTCGTTGGTGGGCGGCATAATAGGCAAATTTCTCTTGCGTGGGCGGGAATTTGTCACGAAACAGTTTTTCATAGGTCAGGGTCTTGATGCTGATTTGCAAGTCGTCGCCCAGCTCCATCCATGGAAAAACCAGATTTTTCTCATGGTGCGTGGTTGGCATCAGCTTGGGGCCAAGGAAATGGTCGTCCAGATATTGGATGATGTCGTGGGATTCGATAACGACCGTCCCATCATGCACAAGGGCAGGGACCACGCCTTTGGGATGGATGCCCTGATAATCCGGTGTCAAATGCTCGAACTCCATCAGATTGATCACATGGCTTTCCCATGGGATCTTCTTTTCCGCCAGAATGAGTCGAGTTCGTTGCGAGCAATTTGAGAAGGGGCTGTGGAAAAGATGCACCCCTCGTAGCTCTCTAACCAAGTGGTTTTCTGGTTCAATGATGGGCATGATGGGGCCTTTAGGAATTTCTGAATTTGCCGTGTTTATTATAATAATCATCCACCAGCTTATGGCGTTTGATCAGTTTCGGGGTGGCCTTCACAAAGTCCCAAAGAGCGATAAAGCCGCCGGTCCACATGGTGCGTAAGGCTACCATCATGCCACGGCTAGCCTTCAATTTTTTCATGTCTGCATTTTCAACAGTGTGGATCTTTGTTCGGTCCGACAGTGCTTCGTGCAGGCCATCAACAGTGGCCCAATTACAGCGATAGTGAACCTTACCCTCGGGGTTGATCACATATATGATGTTGGGCATGCCCCCATAGGATTTGTGCATGTCTCCTTCATAGGAATCGATATATACTGGGCGATCCTCGCCATAGCGCGGGGCAAGTAAAGTGGCGGCTTTCTTTTTCTCTTCAAAAGAAGCGTGCTGGCTAAGCCGTTCGCCGGGGTGGGCTTCCCGCACATAGACGATGATGAATTCCACATCGGGAAAATCGTCGCGAAGTTTTTGCATGCCCGGAATATTCTTTGTGTACATGGAGCAGGTGGCTGATCCTGTTTCGATCACGAGCCACTTTCCCCTAAAGTCCGAGAGGCTGACCGTTTTGCCATCCAATGTGGTCAAAGTGAAGTCTTGGGCCTCTTCGCCTGCCCTTGGGCCTTTGAATAAATCCCAGTCATATTGTTTTACGGTGAAACGGGGCGCGTTATAGATCATCTTGGTCATGGGTCGCTCCTCTCGCATTCCGGCGGCTTGGTGCCATATTTTTGCGTGTTCTTTTGATGAAGGCAAACGTTTGCGTTTTTAACATAATTATTTCGGTGTGGAAAGTCATTCTGTTGTTTAGGGGGGGGCGTGATGTATGAAGGCGGCATTGGGCATGACCACTGTGTGGTTGAAAACCTCTTATCAATGGGGGCATGTGGACCATGTAAAAGCGGCGGTGCACCATGAAACGGATGATCTGCTGGGCTTTTTGCGCGCCCAATCCGGGGATTTGAAGGGCTAGAGGCACCCCATTTCCGATGCTTCACCTTGACTATGTTTTGCCCACGCGTATCCTCGCCCGCCAAATGATGTTTTATTGAATCTTCTCTTATGTTTCGCAGTTTGGAAAGAATCCATGCCCCAGTCTGATCTTCGCGCACATATTGAAAATGCTTGGGACATGCGCGACAGCCTCTCCCCCCAAAGCAAAGGCGAACACCGGGAAGCCGTGGAGGCCGCCTTGGCCGCCCTCGATGAAGGAACCCTGCGCGTTGCCTCCAAGGAAAATGGCGCATGGGTGGTGCATGAATGGTTGAAAAAAGCGGTTTTGCTGTCTTTCCGCCTGAACGATATGGAACTGATCGAAGGCGGGCCGGGCACCAACACCACATGGTTTGACAAGGTGCCTTCAAAATTTGAAGGCTGGACGGCGGCCAAATTTCAGAATGCCGGATTCCGTGCCGTGCCGGGGGCCATTGTGCGCCGCTCTGCTTTCATTGGAAAAGGCGCGGTGCTGATGCCGTCTTTTGTCAATCTGGGGGCCTATGTGGGCGAAGGGGCCATGGTGGATACATGGGCCACGGTGGGATCTTGTGCGCAGATCGGTGCCAATGTGCATCTTTCGGGTGGGGCGGGCATTGGCGGGGTGTTGGAACCCTTGCAGGCCGCGCCGGTAATCATCGAGGATAATTGTTTCATTGGAGCCCGCGCCGAAGTGGCGGAAGGGGTGCGGGTGGAAGAAGGGTCTGTCTTGTCAATGGGGGTATATCTGGGGGCCTCGACCAAGATTATGGACCGGCAAAGCGGCGAGATTTTCCAAGGGCGGGTGCCCGCCTATTCCGTGGTGGTGCCGGGCACTTTGCCGGGCAAGCCTTTGGCCGATGGCACGCCGGGGCCGGGGCTTTATTGTGCGGTGATCGTCAAGCGCGTCGATGCGCAAACCCGCGCCAAAACCTCTATCAACGAGCTGTTGCGTAGCTGATGCGCCGCGATCACGCCTTTGCGGATCTGTTTGCACCCGATGGCTGCCTTGATGCCGCGGCATTTGCGCAAAGTTTGATAAGATGTCCATCGGTGACGCCCCGTGATGAAGGGGCGCTGGACCTGTTGCAATCCGTTTTGGAATCTTTGGGCTTTTCCTGCCATCGCCTGCCTTTCGATGCGCCGGGAACAGCGCGGGTGGACAATTTATTCGCCCGTCTTGGCTGTGGCGCACCGCATATGTGTTTTGCGGGCCATACGGATGTGGTTCCGGTGGGCCACCCTGATAGCTGGCAGGTGGACCCTTTTGGCGGCCTGATTGAAGATGGTGTGCTGATGGGGCGCGGCGCGGCCGATATGAAGGGGGCCATTGCGGCCTTCGTGGCGGCGGTCAGCGGTTTTCTGGCCGCGCATAAGGGGGGCTTTGATGGCTCCATCAGTTTTCTTATCACCGGCGACGAGGAAGGCCCGGCCATCAATGGCACGGTGAAGGTGCTGGAATGGATGGCAGCCAATGGCCATATCCCCGATATGTGCCTTGTGGGGGAGCCCACCAATCCATCGCGTCTTGGGGAAATGGTGAAAATCGGACGGCGCGGCAGTTTCAATGCGCGGCTGGCGGTATGTGGTCATCAAGGCCATGTGGCCTATCCGCATCTGGCGGATAATCCCATTCCCGGCCTTGTGCGGTTGTTGGAGGCCTTGGGCCGCGATCAACTGGATCAGGGCACCGCACATTTCCAGCCATCGAATTTGGAAATCACCAATATCGAGGTGGGCAATCCCGCCACCAATGTCATTCCCGGCAAGGCAGAGGCGGCGTTCAATATCCGCTTCAATGACCTGCACACAGGGGACAGTCTGGAACACTGGGTGCGGACGCGGCTGGATGCGGTGGGCGTGCCCTATGATCTGGATATTACCGTTTCGGGCGATGCGTTTTTAACGCCGCCGGGGCCGTTTTCCGATGCCATAGCAGGGGCCATCGAAGCCCGTTTGGGAGAGCCGCCAGCCTTATCCACCACCGGCGGCACATCGGATGCGCGCTTTATCAAGAATTACTGTCCGGTGGCGGAATTCGGGCTGGTGGGGGCCACCATGCACAAAGCCAATGAATGTGTCAGTCTGGCCGATCTTGCGGCCCTGCGCGATATTTATGGCGATATTCTGGACCGGTTGTTGGCTTGAGGCTTTGGCCCTATGTGACGGCTTTGAAGGCCGTTGATCTCCAGACCCGCATAAATCACACGATGAGCGACAGCCCCTCGCCCGGTTGGGTGACAGGCGCCGTTCCTTGAAGCACTTCTTGTTCAAGTGCGGCGGCTTCGGCGCGGGCAGCCTGAAGATCGGCTTGTGCCTGTGCGGCCACGGCGCGGTCTTGTGATGACGGTTGTGCCGGTGCCAAGGCAGCGCGAACCACTTTTTCCAATTTGTTGATGCTGGCTTGCGGGTCGCCTGCGATGGGGCCGCTGTCGATAGAGACTTCACCCGCCACCGCATATTGCCGCCCGTCCGGTCCGGTTTCAAATTCCAGTTGCGGTTGTCCGGCCAATTCTGCCCCGGCCGTTGCGTGGGCGGCTTCATGGGCGCGCACTTCCCGATCGCGGGCGCGCAGTTCATTCACCTGCGCTTGTTCTTCGGCGCTTAAATCATCGGGCAGGGCTGGCGGGTCGCTTGGCTGTCGGGTGTCTTCCGTGTCTTCACCGGCTTGGGCGGTGAGCGCCGTTTCGCCCGCCAGCAGGTTTTGTCCAAGCGATGGAGCCGCAGCCCTCGCTATGATGGGCTCCCCCGCACGTAATCCATCTTGGAGCGCCGGTGATGCTGGCACATCTGCTCCTTGCCCCGATGCCGTGGCCGGGATGATGGAAGGAGGGAACAAACCCGCATTTGCAGAAGAAATACCGATCATGCGGGGGATTTTAGCGCATTTCCGTTAAAAGCGCGTAAGTTTTTGGCGGATTTTTGAGGATTCATCGGGGCGGATAAGGTGGTAAGGATTGCGGAGGCCTGTTCGAGGCCCTAAAACCGAATGGCCAGCGCCTTTAAACTGCGATCCTGTGGGGAGTTTTATGAAAGAGATCCTTAAAGAACTGGAAGACCGTCGCGCCCAGGCGCGTTTGGGAGGCGGACAGAAAAGGATCGATGCCCAACATGCCCGCGGCAAGCTGACGGCCAGAGAACGGATCGAGGTTTTGCTCGATGAAGGTTCTTTTGAAGAAATGGATATGTTCGTCACCCATCGCTGTACCGATTTCGGCATGGAGAAGATGTCCTATCCCGGCGACGGCGTGGTGACAGGGTCCGGGACCATCAATGGCCGCCTTGTCTATGTGTTCAGCCAGGATTTCACCGTGTTTGGCGGGTCGCTTTCGGAAACCCATGCCCAGAAAATCTGCAAGGTCATGGATATGGCCATGAGGGTGGGGGCGCCGGTGATCGGGCTGAACGATTCGGGGGGCGCACGTATTCAGGAAGGCGTGGCGTCTTTGGCGGGCTATGCCGATGTATTCCAGCGCAATGTGCTGGCCTCCGGCGTGGTGCCGCAAATCTCGGTGATTATGGGCCCATGCGCGGGCGGGGCTGTTTATTCGCCTGCCATGACCGATATGATCTTCATGGTGAAAGACAGCTCTTATATGTTTGTCACCGGCCCCGATGTTGTGAAAACAGTGACCAATGAAGTGGTGACCCAGGAGGAATTGGGCGGGGCGATCACCCACAACACCAAATCTGCAGTGGCCGACAAAGCCTTTGAAAATGATGTTGAAGCGCTGATGCAAACCCGGCGCATGTTCGACTTTTTGTCGCTTAACAACCGCGAGGCCGCCCCTGTCCGTCCCAGTTTCGACGGGGCCGACAGGGTGGAATTGTCTCTGGACAGTGTGGTGCCCTCCAATCCCAATAAACCCTATGATATGCATGAAGTGATCGAAAAGATTGTCGATGAAGGCGATTTTTTCGAGCTGCAGCCCCTTCATGCCCGCAATATGATTATCGGCCTTGCCCGGATGGAAGGGCAAACCGTAGGGATCGTGGCCAATCAGCCGATGGTGCTGGCGGGATGCCTTGATATTGACAGCTCGAAGAAAGCAGCGCGATTCGTGCGCTTTTGTGATTGCTTCAACATTCCCATCCTGACTCTGGTGGATGTGCCGGGATTTTTGCCCGGAACGGCGCAGGAACATGGGGGCATCATCAAGCATGGGGCGAAATTGCTGTTCGCCTTTGGGGAGGCCACAGTGCCAAAAATCACGGTGATTACCCGCAAGGCCTATGGTGGCGCTTATGATGTGATGAGCTCAAAACATCTGCGCGGCGATATGAATTATGCCTGGCCCACGGCGGAAATCGCCGTGATGGGGGCGAAGGGGGCTGTGGAGATCATCTACCGTGCCGAACGTGATGATGCGGACAAGATCGCCGAACGCACCAAAGCCTATGAAAGCCATTTTGCCAATCCGTTTGTGGCCGCGTCCAAGGGCTTCATCGACGAGGTAATCATGCCCCATTCAACGCGTAAGCGGATTTGCCGCTCTTTGCAGGTGCTGAAAACCAAATCTTTGGAAAACCCTTGGAAAAAGCACGATAATATCCCGCTTTAAAGGCGACCGTTCTTTGCGGATTTACGGCCTAGTTCAGGCTGCCGAAAACAGATTTTAAAAGATCTGTTGTGCGCTTTGCGGGATTGGCGCGAATGGCAGCCTCTTCCACCGCCAAGGTGGAAAACAGGCCGTTCATGGCCATTTCGGTGGTATAGGCTGATAAGTCGCCTTTCACATCGGGCACGAAGGGCACATCGCGGTAAGCCGCAATGGTTTCGTCATATAGATCCAGCGCCCCTACATTTTCCAGGCTGGCATCGATCACCGGTTTCATTTTTTCGGCCAAGCCGGGCCCCATTTGCCCTTTCAGATATTGCGTGGCGGCATCATCCGGACCGGTAAGAATGGTGCGCGCATCGGTGATCGTCATGCTTGAAATCGCCTCGATGAACAGGTCCCGCGCTTGGGGTGCGGCGGCTTCGGCGGCGCGGTTCAATCTCACTTCAAGTTCATCGGTCAAGGCGCTCATGCCGATGCGGTCCAGCGTTTTATCAACGCGATTCAAGGTTTTTGGGAGTGGAATATGCAGCTCGGGATCATCCAGATAACCGCCTGCAGCGCCTAGGGTGTCCACCACGCGCCCCGATGCCACAGTGAGCGCTTCGCGCAGTCCAGAACTGATGTCGGTTTCGCTTAGCGCGGCGGTGCTTTGTTCTGTCTTTTCTTTTTTGAATAAGGATTTTGCTTTTTTCGACCAGCTTTGTTCCGCTTGCACGGAAAAGGAAAGGGTAAGGAGCAGAAGCGACGTAACAAGGGAATTGAGCAAGGGTCGGGACATGATATATTCCAAATTTAAATGTAATATGGAATGTGCGCTTTATTCGATCCTTCGTCAAATGATTGCATTTAGGTGCCAAGTGAGACTGACAGACTTTCTCTGCTTTTGTTGAAGACATCAGATCTGTGCAGAACTTGGGACTTATCGTTTTATAAAGAAAAGGAGACGCTCATGCTGGTGCGACCGCTTTTAATTTTGATTGCCGGAGTGTTTATGTCGGTGGGGTTCGCTCCTTTGCCTGCGGCATCGGAGGAAAAGAATCCGGTAACCATCAAGGAATGGACCGTCCCATATGAAGAAAGTCGGCCACGCGATCCATTCGCTGTCTCTGAAAAAGAGGTGTGGTTCGTGGGGCAGCGCAGCAGCTATCTGGCGCGGCTCAATCCGCAAGACGGCAGCTTTGAAAAGCACGACCTTGTGGATCAGGCGGGCCCCCATAATCTGATTGTCGGCAAGGATGGCATCGTTTGGTATGCGGGCAATCTAAAAGGCTATGTCGGGCGCTTCGACCCCGAAAGTGGTGAAATCGAAAAGATCGCTATGCCCGATCCTGCGGCCCGCGATCCCCATACGCTGGTGTTCGATGCCGATCAAAGCCATATCTGGTTCACCGTTCAGGGCGGCAATTTCATCGGGCGTGTAACCGTGGCGGATCATAAAGTGGATTTGATCCCCGTTCCCACCCCCCGTGCGCGGCCTTATGGTATTCGCATGGCCCCCGATGGTACGCCGTGGATCGTGTTGTTCGGAACCCACAAGCTGGCATCTGTGAATCCGGAAAGCCTTGAATTGACGGAATATGAAATCCCCCATGAGGAGGCCCGCCCGCGCCGCTTGGAGATCACCTCTGGCGGCGATATTTATTATGCGGATTATGTTCGTGGCACTGTGGGGCTTTATGATCCCGTAACGCGCACGGTTACCGAATGGCCGCTGCCATCGGGTGAAAAAGCGCGGCCTTATGGCACCGCCATTGACGCCGATGATGTGGTCTGGATCGCCGAAACCGGAGTGTTGCCCAATCAGCTGGTGGGCTTTGATACAAAATCGGCGGAATTCGTGTCCGTGACCGCGATCCCTTCGGGGGCAAGGTCGGTGCGTCATATGGATTATCACGCCCCCAGCGACACTCTGTGGTTTGGCACCGATGCCAATACCATCGGGCGGGCCGAGCTTGGCCAGTGATTGCAAAAGCAATGAAGGAAGCTGTCTTTGCGCTGTGTGTTGCGTGCGGGGCGGCTTCTTCCGCTTTGGCCTTTCCCGATGGGGCACCATGGGGGATGGACCCCGCAGAAGGCTGCAATCAGTGCCATTTCGATGGTGATATGGTCGCGCCGTCCACCGCTTTGGCGGTGGACGGGTTGCCCGAACGCCCTCTGCCCGGCCATCGCTATCGCCTGCATATCGGCTTCGAGGCTCCCGATGCGGCTTTGCGCGGCATGGCTGTGCGGATGCTTTATGAGGATGGCGCTCCCGCCGGAAAGCTAAAAGCGGTCACATCGGCTGTGGAAGCACAAGGAAACATGGGGCGCAGCCAGGAAACAGCGGACCAAGGCTGGGCGTTTGAATGGACGGCACCACAGGATATGGGGCAAAAAGATGCGGATCGCCGCGCGATCATGGTCCATTTATGGGGCAATGCGGCCAATGGTGACGGCTCGCCCTTTGGCGACCAGATCCACCACCGCATCATTCCCCTGAACGGATCATCCAAAGGCTCGGCAAAGCGGCCATAACAGATGTTTGTGGCCCATGACGAAACGAAAAGCCATGACCAGCGCGGCTTAGCTTCCAAAGCCGGCTTGTGCTTCGGCCAGGTCGATATTATGGCGCACCATGTCTGCCTCATGGCTTTTTTCGGGTAGGTTCGCCAGTGCCGCGCGATAATCGCTGATGGCTTTTTGCGTTGTGCCGCGCATCAGATGAAGGGTGCCGCGGGAATTGAGAGCCATCCAGTGATTGGGACGGATTCTGATCGCTTTGTCGCACGCGGCGAGGGCTTTGTTCCAAGCATCCACCGTGCTGTGTATGACACAAAGCGCATTCCACGCCGCATATTGGATCAAGGGCGTTTTGTCTTTTTCCAGAAGATTTTCTGCCGCAAGAATGGCTTTGTCCGTTTTGCCGTCATTCAGCAAAATGCGGATCTGGGTGATTTCTGCCGGTTCTTCAAAACGGATGATGTTAACGGGCTGATCGCTGTTTCTAACGATCCGGCTTCCTGTTGTTTGGGCAAGGGTCGCGGCGCCGGTGAAGGCCAGCGAAATGGCGGCCAATGCGCAAGAATAATACCGCATATCATGTCTCCTCATTGGAGGGTGAATGTTGCGCAGTGTGTCTATATTACTATATTGCTGTGTGTAATGGGAGTCTGCGATGCGCAAAGGGCTGCGGTTCGTGGCTGTGCCTTGAGGTTTTATGCGGATGCTTGCCCTTTAATTCCGGAACACATTCATGCCGGTGCGCCGGGCAAACAGCTCCAGGGCGCGGGTGCCGGCAAGGGAATTTCCCGCTTCATTCAGGGGCGGCGACCATGCGCACAGGCTGCCGATACCGGGAATAATGCATAAAATGCCGCCACCAACGCCGGATTTTCCCGGCAAGCCGACCCGAAAAGCGAAATCGCCCGACATGTCATAATGGCCGCAGGTCATCATCAGGGCATTGATTCGTGTTGCGCGGCCCGGTTGGGTGATCTTGGCGCCGCTGATGGGATCGCTTCCCCCATTGGCCAGATAAAGCCCGGCGCGGGAAAGCTCGATGGCGGTCATTTCCAGCGCACATTGGCAGAAATAGGTATTCAGAACCTGATCCACATCATTGTCGATCACCTCGAAACTTTTCATGAAATGCCCAAGGCTGATATTGCGGTGGCCCCATTCCCGTTCGCTTTGTGCCACCTCCGGGTCGATACGCACACGGCTTGATCCACTGGCCTTGCGCACCAAGGTGAGCATGTCGTCTAGGGCACCGTGGTCCCCTGCCGAGCTGATCACCGCATCGGTAACCGCCAAGGCCCCTGCATTGATGAAGGGATTTCTGGGGATGCCACATTCATATTCCAGTTGGGAAATGGAATTGAACGCATTGCCCGAAGGTTCGCGGCCCACCCGTTTCCACAATCGGCTGCCCAAAGCTTCGAGAGCCAGTGTCAGCATGAACAATTTGGATATGGATTGTGCGGAAAAGGGCGTGTCCGCATCGCCGCTTTTATAAACCGTTCCATCAAGGGTGGTGAGCACCAATGCAAAGGATTTCGGGTTCGCGCTGGCAAGGGCGGGGATATAGCTTGCCACAGCCCCCTTGCCCAAAATCGGCTCCACCTCGCGGTGGATTCCTTTGATAATCTTTTCCCAATTCATAGCCTTACAGTAACGGGGCCGGACAGCCACCGCCAGACCGGATCTGCGCCGTGCAGGAGGCGTGTATATTAAGGCTTGCAAAACGGGCTCTATATCGGGATGATATAATAAGAATGATGTCGCCGGAACAAGGCGACGATCCATATATAGCGAGGATAAGGCTTATGAAACCGATCTATTTCCTGATGGCGGCCGGCGCTTTTTGTTTCGTGCAGATGGGGGGCGCTGCAGCGCAGAGCCCGGCCCGGGAAGGTGGCCCTTTGGCGCAAGCCATTACCTTTGCCAAAGAACATGAGCCAAATCAGCTGGACTATAGCTTTGTGCGGCGGATCAAAGTGGATGCGGAAGACGAGGTGTTTGACCGCACGGAACGCTATGACCCCCGTTTGGACCAAGAGAAAAAATGGGAATTGGTCGCCATCGAGGGGAGAGACCCCACGTCTGAAGAGCTTGAAGAATATAAAACCAGCAGCTTCAAGGTGAACGGCAACAGCAATAATTTCGAGTTGTATCACGATGTGATCGGAGACTTGAATTTGGAAGACGCGTTTCTGATCAAGGAAACAGAGGATCAGGCATTTTACCGCCTTGAAGGCGATTTTACAGAGATTCTGGAAGAGGACGAGGTTGATTTCGGCGAGAATCTGGAAGCGCATCTCATGGTGGATAAAACCGATGGCGTACCGTTTGTTTCGGAATTTCGGGTGTTTGCCCCCAATCCTTTCAGTAAGGCGATGATTGCCAAGATCAAAAAATTCGAGATGCAATTTCTCTTTGCCCGCCATAGCCTGTCCGGTGATATCCTTCCCCAGGAGGTTGACGTGAATCTATCGGTTCGGGCCCTGTTTTTCATCTCCGTTGATGCTGTCACCCATATCGGTTTTTCGGATTATCAATATCTGAAAGAAACGAACGATTGATAAGGGCTGGCCAAACAGAGCCGCCAAACGCAAAGGAGTGATAAATGGGCGTGTTTGAAATGGTTGTGCTGATCGTGCTGATTGCCACGGTCGGCGAGATTGTAAAAAATCGCGCGAAAACCAAAACCCGCATGGAAGATCTGGAAAAGCGCCTCAAGGAATTGGGGGTCGCGGATCAATTGAAACGGGTGGATGATCTGGAACAACGGGTGCGGACGCTGGAGAGGATCGCTACAGACAAGCGCAGCCGGTTGCATGATGAAATTGACGCACTTTAAGCCTTTGACGGCATATGGGGCCCGCCTTGAAGAGTGGTTATTCCCCGGCGCGGGATAAAAGCTCGATTGGCCCGGGATGCGGAGGGGTTTGCGGTGCGTTTGCTTTTTTCTGCGTGGGCTTTTCGCAGACGAACAGCTTGAAGGCCGCAGGCGCGAAATAAAACGATACCAGCATGGTTAGAAATGCGCCACCGGCGATGGCCACGGCAAAAGGTGGCCAGAACTGGCTGGGGGACAAGATCAGCGGCATGAAGCCCCCCACCGTTGTCAATGTGGTGGAAATGATATGCCGTCCGGTGGAAAGAACGCCGTGGATGATCGCTTCATTATCGCCAGAGCGGGCGGCGGGATCGTTTTTCAGTTCAGATAGAATAACGATGGAGGCATTGATCGCCAGCCCTACAAGCCCCATCAGCCCGACAATGACCACAAAGCCCAGCGGATAATTGAACACCCACAGGGCCAGCAGCCCCAGACCCGCCGCTTGAATGGCCGAGGCAAAGGTGATGCTTGCAAGGCGGAAGCTGTCGAAGGTGAGGACGATGGCAATGACCATCAACACCGCCAGCACACCTGCCTGTGCCATCAGCTTGCCCACAGCCTTGTTGCGTTCTTCACTTTCGCCACCAAAATCGATGCTATAGCCCGGCGGCACTTGAAAATTCGCATCTTCCAGCCGCTTCGTGATTTCGGCAAAGGCGGTTTCTGGCAACACATCGGGCAGGATGAAGCCTTGTATCGTGTTTATCCGTTCGCCATTGCGCCGGGCGATAGAGCCCACAGAGGGCGTTACATCAATGCGGGCGAGAGCGGTCAGGGGAACGCTGGTGAAACTGCCATCAGCGGCGCGGCCCCGCACGGGGGGGACAAGTTCCAGTTCCCGCAATCCGGCAATATCGGACCGGTTGTCGGCGCTGGTACGCACGCGAACCGGGATTTCTTCGGTTTCTTCGATGATGGAGCCGCCCTGCACCCCATCCACTGCGGCGCGTAATTGATCGGCAACGGCCCGCAGATCAAGGCCCAATGTGGCGGCGGCCCGTTCATCGGCTTCGACACGGATTTCCGGGCGACCCACCTCAAGGCTGGTGCGGGTATGGATCACCGATGGCACGGTGGCCATGACCTGACGCACCTGTTCCCCCAGATCGCGCAGGGTTTCAAGATCAGGGCCATGAAGACGCAGTTCCACCGGCGCATCATAAGGGGGGCCTTGTTCCAGCTTGCGCACCAGCGTTTGCACATGGGGATAGGCCCTGTCCAATTTGTCCTGATAGACATCGATCATGCGATTGGTGGCTTCATCGCTGGTGGCGGTGATCATGGCCTGGGCGTAATTGGCAGCCCCATCGCGGTTGCTGATCAGATTATAATAAAATTTTGCGGCGCTTTGCCCGATATACCAATGGGCCGACAGCAGATCCGGGTCGGCGCTTAGCATGGCATGCACATCTTCCACCAAGGCGCGGGTTTCCTCGATGGAGGCCTGCGTGGGCAATGTCATTTCGATATGGAACTGGTCGCGGTCGGCGGGCGGAAAAAACTGCTCGGTAAGCGTGCTTGCGGAAAAAATCCCGAAGATCGGCAAGGCGCTGGCCATCAGCATGGAGAGTTTTGGATGGGCCATCGACCAGCCCAGAGACCGGCGAAAGGCCAGCCGCACCGGTTTTGCATTCACCCCTTCATTCCACCATGTGCGGGGCGATTCGTCCAGACTGTCTGATGTTTGTGGAGATGTGTTTTTCCCCAGAACCCGGCCCGCCATGGCAACGATAATGGTAAAGCTGATGATATAGCTGGCCACAAGGGCGGCGATCACGCTGGCGGAAATCCCGCCGACAAATTCCCCCGCATTGCCGGGCATCAAGATGATCGGCATGAAAGCGATGATGGTGGTGATGGTCGAGCCCATCAAAGGCAGCCAAAGCTTTGCCACGGTCCGCGCCACGGCCTGGCTGCGCCGTTCGCCGCGCAAAAGCCTGCTTTGCACATCATCGGTTACCACGATGGCATTATCCACCATGATACCAAGGGCAACGATCAGGCCGGTGACCACCATCTGTTCGATTTGAAAGCCGAAGATATTGAGCGCCGCCAAGGCCGCCAAAGCCGCCAATGGCAGGATAGAGCCTGCAATGATGCTGGCCTTCCACCCCAAAGTGACCAGCAAGGTGACCATGACGATGATGGCCCCATAGATCAGATTGTCCATCAGATCCGACAGGCGTTCATTGGTATATTTCGCCTGATCGAACAAAACATCGGCGGTGATGTTTTCCGGCAAGGTTGTCTGATAATCGTCCAGCACCGCATGAACGGTGTCCATCCATGTATCGATACGGCTGGTTTCCAGCATGCGGGCGCCCACCACCACGCCATAATCGCCAGAAAGATAGGCCAGCGAATCCGGCGGGTCGCGGTGGGTGCGTTCGATTTTTGCCACATCGCCCACCGTGGCCATGCCGGTTTCGGCGCTGGTGGTCAGCGGGATGGTGCGAATCCGTTCAAGGCTGTCAAAGGCGCCGGATACTTGCACCACATAGCGGTTGCTTGCACCCGATACCGTGCCTGCGGTGTTTTTGGAATCGGCGGCAAAAATCCGGTTGGCCACATCGGCGGCAGACATGCCCATGGCGGCCAGCATATCGTCGTCCAGAGTGACAGAGATTTCTTCCGAAGGCAGGCCAAAGGTCCGCACGAAATCGGTACCGGCCACATTGCTGAGCCGGGTTTCCAGTTCCCGCGCATGGCGGCCCAGAATTGCATAATTGGGGGTGCCTTCGCCGTGCCACACAAGGCCGATGATGCTGGTCAGAGAATAAAGGCGGTCATCATCATAGACAGGGGGAAGGGAGCCGGGCGGCAAATCGGTGACTTCATTGATCTTGTCACGGAGTAAGCTGGACACCCGGTCCACATCGGTCACTTCGTCTTTCATCTCGATGGTGATGAAGGATAGCCCCAGCCGCGAGGCCGAAGAGATATCATCCACTTCCGAGACTTCTCGGATCTTGCGCTCCAGTTTTTCGGTGATCAGGGCTTCCACCCGCTCGGCACTGGCCCCGGGGAAGCGGGTAATCACAAAGGCCACCCGGTTTTCCATATGCGGGTCTTCAAGGCGCGGCATGGTGGTCACCGCCGCGCTGCCGGCCACCAGAATCAACAGCAGCAACAAGATGATCAGGCGCGGATAATTATACAGACTGCGCATCACTCGGCCCCGTCCGTATCCGTGGCTGTTTTGCCGGGCAATTGGCCTTGCGGCCCCATTTGGCGGGTTTGAACGATGTCCACATGCTTGCCCGGAGTGACGCGCGCAACGCCCCCATCAATGATCAGATCTCCATCGCGCACGGTGCCAGATACAAACACGCGGTCTACTTCATTGTGCAAGATCTGCACATTTTCAAACACCACATGATGGCGGCCTTGTTCATCAAGAACCACCTTATAAACCCGCCACAGGCCCCGCACATCGGCGGTCAAGGCCTCAAGCGGCAACCAGAAGCCGGACGTGTTGACGGGATCGGTGATTCTGGCGGTCACAAGCGAGCCATCGGCAATCAATTGCGAGGCATCACCCGTAATATCCATGGTGACAAGGGCGGTGCGTGTTTCTCCGCGTACGAAGGGCACAATGGCCTTCACTTGCGCAAAGACCAGATCCCCGTCCTGCGTGCTTAATGGCACATGATCCCCCGCTGCCAAGCGATGCGCAAAATCGAGCGGCATGCCCACTTCCGCTTCCAGACCGCCGTTTTCAATCAGCGACAAAACAGGCTCGCCGGCGGCCACAATGGCTCCTTCATCCAGCAAACGGCGAGAGACCATGCCATCAAAGGGCGCAATCAGGCGGGATTTTTCAATATCCACTTCCAGGCTGGCAAGGGCGGCATTGGCACTGCTGCGCCGGGCTTTTGCGGTATCGGCATTGGCCACGGCATCATCGAGCCGTTGCTCTGTTACATGGCCTTGCTTGAACAGGGCACGGCTGCGCTCGGCGGTTTTTTGGGCAACAACGAGATTGGCATCGGCTTCCGCAAGCTGGGCCACCAATTCCGAGCGGCGGGCCAGCAACCGGTCCGTATCCAGCACCGCCAGAATCTGCCCCTTTTCCACAATCGCCCCGGTATCCACCAGAACGCGGCGCACAATGCCCCCGCTGTCAAACCCCAGATCCGCTTGCCTGCGTGATACCGCCCGTCCGGTAAAACCACGGGAAATGTCGTAATGATCGCGGATATTCACTTTCAAGACCGATACCGGCAAGGCGCGTTCTTGTGTCAGCTTTTCCGCGCCCGATTCCTTAAAGCCTATCCGGCCCATCAAGATAACAAGCATGATGACGATGAATGCGATGCCCGCCAGCAAAGAAAAGCGACGCAGTTGTGTGGGCGAAAATCCGGTCATGCGCAGATCGTTCCTGTTTGCCTGATCATTCGGTTGGGCCTTGCCCCTGCCTTTGAACGCCTTTATAACAAACTAGACTGTATAGTCCAATATATAACATCAGCCCTTTCAGTTACCATCGGGTAAATAATGACAGAAATTTATGTAAATAAGGCGCAGATGGAAAAAACAGCTTCGATGGCTCGGCAGGGCTTGGAAAAAAGCCGGGGGCGGCCACGCAGTGCGGATAAAAACCGGGCGATCCTTGATGCTGCCAGCGCCTTGTTTCTGAGCGTTGGATTTGATCGGGTCTCGATGGATCAGATTGCCAGTAAAGCCGAAGTTTCCAAACAAACCGTTTATGGCCATTTTAAAAGCAAAGAAGGGCTGTTTCGCGCGGTGATCGGCCATCGGGTGTCGGATTTTTTTCAAGACGATCTGTTGGATACGGCCGGCCATCGTTCGATCAAGGAAACGCTGAACCGTCTTGGGCAGCAATATATGCGCCTGATCTTGTCCGATGATGCGGTGGCCATGTTCCGTATTTTAGCGGGCAATGCGGAAAGTCACCCCAAATTGGTGGCGATGTTTTTTGAAGAAGGGCCGGGGCGCTTGGCGCAGGCATTGGAATCGGTGTTCCGATATGCCCATGAACGCGGCGACCTGATCTGTGCCGATGCTCAAAAGGCTTCTCAATTATTTGCGACATTGTTGCGCGGCGATTTGTATCTAAAGCGCACTCTGGGGCTGGCATCCGGAATAGAAGCGGACGAGATCAACCGGCATGTGGCCGATGTGGTATCCACATTTCTAAAGCTGTACCCACCGCAAGAAGGCTAGGGCCGCCCCATATCAAGAGCCGGTCTTTGTCTTAGTTGGGCGCGGCTTGCCCATCATTGGGGGCCAGCTCTTTGGGAGCCATGGTCGAGCGCATATGGCGTTCATTTTCCGTATCGCCGGGGAGCCCGTCGGGCAATTGTTTCGCCACAGAGCGGGTATCGGGGCCCATGGGCAGATCCGCGAAAATGGGGTCCACGTCCTTGTCTGAAGAAAACCAGCTGCAGCCTGACAAGCCAAAAGCCAAAAGGGCCAGGCTGGCGGTGCGAAGGATAAAGCCGGGGCGAAGAGCAAAATGTTGAGCCATAATATTTTTGTATAATCTTTGCCGGATGGACGATGCGCAGACACTGCCTTATCCCATGCCGGCGTGCAAGCATCCAAAGTGGTAAATGGGGCTTTGCTGCCAAGAAGGCTTGATCTGGGCAGGCTTTTGCCCCATGTCCTTGGCGCGTCAGATGGCCGGGCGGCCGCGCGATCCTTTTATGAGGGTTTCGAGGAAAGTCCGGGCTCCACGGAGATACGGTGCCGGGTAACGCCCGGCGAAGGCAACTTCAGGGATAGTGCCACAGAAAGCAAACCGCCCGGCCTGCCGCATTTGCGGGTCACATGCCGGGTAAGGGTGAAAGGGTGCGGTAAGAGCGCACCGCCGGTCTGGTAACAGAACGGGCATGGTAAACCCCACCGGGAGCAAGATCGAATAGGGACGACGAATGGCCGTGTCTTTGGGCTGTCGTCCGGGTTGATCGCTTGAGGCTGCCGGCAACGGTAGCCCTAGAGGAATGGTCGCCGCTTCGCGTTTATGCGCGAATGTACAGAACCCGGCTTATAGGCCATCTGACGCCTTTCCCCTGATTATTTTGGGTAATTTTGTACCACATCCCGCCCCCTGCACCACCCTGTTCTTGTGAAAAACGACTCGGAATGGCTGTGCTATGGGATATTTCCCCACCGGACATGCTTCGGGTGGCGGGGGTTTATGAGTGACAGTCAAGAACAAATATAGAACTATTATGAATTTATGTCGTGTTTAAAAGCTGTTCCGGACGATTCTGAAAGTACAGCCTTCATTGTTATTATGTTCGGTTATTTCTAAAGTTTTAAGGAAGCGGTGGAAAAAGCCCCCTTCAAGCTCCTAGAAACACGGGAAAACAGCCTTCATCCCATTGCAGTCCAATTTATGGCATGGTATCCCATAAGAACCCAAAAATTGTGGGATAATGATTATAACGCGTCATGGGCCTTTGTGGCTCGATGCAGGCAGGGATGGCAGGGGGCATGCGCTTCACAGCCAATTACAGCAATAAAGTCGATGCGAAGGGGCGGGTATCCGTTCCCGCGCGCTATCGTGCCCTGCTGGAAAAAAGCGAATTTCCCGGCATCGTTGTTTATGAATCCTTCAAGCTGCCCTGTCTGGAGGCCAGCTCCCGCGAGTTTATGGACGAGCTGTCCCAAAGGCTGGCCGAGGATTTCGGTGCCTTTGAAGATGAAAAAGAAGCGCTGGCCACAACGATTTTAGGGGCCGCCTTTGATTTGCCCTTCGATGGTGGCGGGCGGATTTTATTGCCCCAGTCCCTGATGCAATTTGCCGGCATCACCAGCATGGCGGTGTTTGTCGGTGTTGGTGAAAAGATCCTGATCTGGGAACCGGCTGCGTGGGAAGCCTATCGCGACGAACAGCGGGCCAAGGCCCGGGCGGCGGCACAGCGTTTGGGGGCTTTGCGCCCGCGTGCCGTTGCTGTGGCAGGGGGTGGCCAATGACCGATGCTCCCGCCCGTAGCACACGCCATGTTCCTGTTATGCTTTCCGAAGTGATCGCAGCGCTGCGCCCAAAATCCGGCGATTGTTTCGTTGACGGAACATTTGGTGCCGGTGGCTATAGCCGGGCTCTTTTAGAGTCGGCGGATGATGTGCGGGTGTTTGCCATCGACCGCGACCCCGAAGCCATTGCCCGCGGGGCCGATCTGGTGCGGGAAAGCAATGGACGTCTGGTTTTGATGGAAGGGTGCTTTTCTGACATGGAGGCGCTGCTGGCGCACCATGATGTGCACTCTGTCGATGGGGTCACTTTGGATGTGGGCGTGTCGTCCTTTCAGATTGAAACGGCGGCGCGTGGCTTTTCTTTCCAATCCGATGGGCCGCTGGATATGCGCATGGCGCGCACCGGGGAAACAGCCGCGGATATGGTCAATACCCGCAGCGAAACAGACCTTGCCGACCTGATTTATCAATTGGGGGAAGAGGTGCGCTCGCGGCGTATCGCCAAGGCCATTGTTACGGCGCGGGCGGAAAAACCCATTTTGCGCACCTCGGAATTGGCGGCAATCATTGTGGGGGCCGTGGGCATGGGGCCACGCGCCAAGAAAAAAATCCATCCGGCAACCCGGACATTTCAAGCCTTGCGGATTGCCGTGAATGATGAATTGGGCGAACTGGAGCGGGCGCTGGACGCCGCCGAACGGGTGCTTGCCCCTGAAGGTCGCCTTGCCATTGTGGCTTTTCATTCCTTGGAAGACCGCATCGTGAAGTCTTTTTTGGCCGAGCGTGCCGGGCGGTTGCCTTCCGGATCGCGGCATCTGCCTGATTTGCCGGATGTGGGGCCGCAGCCCAGTTTTTATCTTCCGAAAAAAGGGGCCATCAAGCCGTCGGATACAGAAGTGTCGACGAATCCACGGGCCCGGTCTGCGCGTTTGCGCGTTGCGGTGCGGACCGAAGCCCCGGCATGGAGGGCTGCGGCATGAGGCAACTTTTGATCGCCCTTATTGCTCTTTTGGCCATTGGGTCCGCTGCCGGTCTTTATCAGCTGAAACATCAGGTGGAAGCGCGGCGTGATGCTGTGTCCGCCCTTGAGCGCCAGATCGTGGATGATGCAGAAGCGGTGCGCGTTTTGGAAGCGGAATGGGCGTATTTGTCCAGCCCGCAGGTGATTCAGGATCAGGCCTTCCGGTATTTGAAATTGCGTCCGGCAAGCCCTGAGCAGCTTGTATCGTCGCTTGCGGTTTTGCCATATCGTCTGGAAGGGCGGCGTTTGGCATCCGCCATGCCTGATGATGTGTTTCGCGTGCCGTCGCCTCGTAAGAAACCGACGGCTCCGGTGCGGATCGAAGAACACGATCAGCCGGTGATTGCCGTGTCTGATGCACGGGACTATAGCGCCGCACCCCGCGCCCAACAGCCCCGATTGACCCGGACAGACCGCGCTAAAGACAACGCACCGCCCCGCCAAACATCACGGCCCAAACAGCTGGATTTCGGAGCGCGGATGCAAAAAGCGCTTGAGCGTATCGGGGACGAGAGATGACCTTGACGCGCGTCAGAGTGGACGGCGCGCGGGCCACAGCAATGGAGCGCGCCCGCCAGCGTCTGGTTGTGATCGCCGTTTTGTTCGGCGGGGCGTTTTTGCTGATGGGGGTGCGCACGCTTGATCTGGGCTTGTTCCGGGCGGTGGCGGAAACCCATTCCTTGTCGGCTTCGGCCACTGTGCGGGCCGCATCGCGCGCCGATATTGTGGACCGCAATGGCGTGGTTCTGGCCACTAATTTGCGCACTGCTTCGCTTTATGCCGATCCCAAGCGCATTCTTGATCCGGAAGATGCGGCGGCCAAGCTGGTCCGTATATTGCCGGATCTGGCCCAAGCGGAATTGCTGGAGAAATTGCGCTCCAGCCGTCGCTTTGTGTGGATCAAGCGCAAGCTGTCGCCCCGCCAGATGTGGGCTGTGAATGCGCTTGGATTGCCGGGGCTTGCGTTTCAGGAAGAAGAAGAGCGCGTCTATCCGCAAGGGCGGTTGGCGGCGCATGTTCTGGGCTTTACCGATCCCGACGGGCGTGGCCTTGCGGGGGTAGAGCATTTTTTCGACAGCCGCTTGTCGGATGTAACCATGGTGGACGAACCGCTCAGGCTTTCGGTGGACGTGCGGGTGCAGCACGCTCTTGCCGATCAGATCGCGCAGGCTATCGAGCGTTTTTCCGCCAAGGCCGGGGCGGGGCTGGTGATGGATGTGCGCACAGGCGAACTTCTGGCACTGGCCTCGCTTCCTGATTACGATCCCAATCATGGGGGCGGTGCGCCAAAAGATGCGCTGTTCAATCGCGCCAGCCAGGGCGTTTATGAATTGGGGTCCACCTTCAAGGCGTTCACCATTGCCATGGCGCTGGAAACGGGCGTGGCGGATTTGTCTTCGCGCTATGATGCGTCGGAACCGATCCGGGTGAGCCGCTTTACCATTCGGGACGATCATCCTCAGGCCCGTATGTTAAGCCTGCCGGAAGTGTTTGTGCATTCGTCCAATATTGGCGCCGCGAAAATGGCGTTGGATGTGGGGGCGCAAGACCAGCAGGCGTTTCTTTCGCGTATCGGTATGTTGCGTCCGGCGGCGCTGGAGATTTCCGAAGTGGGGCATCCTTTGGTGCCGGAACGGTGGCGCGATATCGCCACCATGACCATTTCCTATGGCCATGGCATCGCCGTTAGTCCGGTGCAATTGGCCACCGGCCTTGCCGCAATGGTGAACGGTGGCGACCTTTTTCCGGCCACTTTGATCCGCAAAAATGAAGATCAGATGTCTTCGGGAAAACGGGTTATTTCAGAAAATACCAGCGATATCATGCGGCGGCTTATGCGGCTTGTGGTGCGGGATGGTACGGCCAAATCGGCGGATGTGCCCGGCTATCAGGTGGGTGGCAAAACCGGCACCGCAGAAAAACCGGCAGCCGGTGGCTATGCCCGCAAAGCGCTGTTGTCGTCTTTTGCCGGCGTCTTTCCCATGGATGATCCGCGCTATTTGGTCTTCGTTTTGGTGGACGAGCCAAAAGGCACAAAAGCCACATGGAATTTTGCGGGCGGCGGTTGGACCGCAGCCCCCACCGTGGCCAAGATTATCCTGCGTATTGCGCCAATTTTGGGGGTGGAGCCGCAAAAGGAAGATGATGGTCTTTTCCAGCAGGCAGCCTATGCGATCGAAGATTCGCGGAGGCATCCGTGATGGCCGATTCCATGCACATGCGCCCTTTATCCGATCTTTTGGGCTTTGATGGTGATGGCGATATGGCGATCACCGGCCTCACCTCCGATAGCCGTCGGGTGCAAAAAGGATATCTGTTTGCAGCCCTTCCCGGTAGTCAGGTGGATGGCCAAGATTTTGTCCCCGATGCTTTGGCACGGGGGGCGGTGGCGGTTCTTGGCCCCAAGGGGCTAGAGCTGCCCGGCGATGTGGCGCGGATCGAAGCGGCGGTGCCGCGCCAGGCCTTTGCCCATATGGCATCGCGGTTTTATGGACCGTCTCCCGAGGTGATGGCCTGTGTGACCGGCACCAATGGCAAAACGTCTGTGGCCAGCTTCACGCGTCAGATTTGGGAACAATCGGGATTGTTTGCGGCCAGCATCGGCACGCTTGGGGTCGAAAGCACGGTGATGACTCGCCCCGGCGGCCTCACCAGCCCCGATCCTGTGGCGCTGCATGAAGCTTTGGCCAGCTTGCAAAAAGCCGGTGTCACCCACGGCGTGTGCGAGGCATCGAGCCACGGACTGGCGCAATATCGGCTGGACGGGGTGCGTCCCAAGGCCGTGGCCTTTACCAATCTCAGCCGCGATCATCTGGATTATCACCATACATTGGAAGCCTATTTCCATGCCAAAGCCCGCTTGTTCAATGATCTGGCGGTCGATGATGGCGCGGCGGTTGTTTTTATTGATAGCGAGGCTGGCGTGCGGATGGCCGATATCGCCGCAGGTCGCGGCTTGCGCCTGATTACGGTGGGGCGGGCGCCTTATGCGTCGATCCGGCTTGATGGCATCAAGGCAGAAGGCAGCGGGCAGCAGCTCAAGATCGTATATGACGCCGTGACCCACCATATTATATTGCCGCTATTCGGCAGATTTCAGGCTGAAAACGCTTTGGTGGCGGCAGGGCTGGCGATCGGCTGTGGTGGTGATCCGAAGGCGGTGTTCAAAGCGCTGGAAACGTTAAAGCCGGTGCCGGGGCGCTTGGAAAAAATTGGCGATACCCAAAACGGTGCGCCGGTGTTTGTGGATTATGCCCATACCCCTGATGGCCTGAAAACCGTGCTGGAGGCGTTGCGCCCCCATACTGCCAACCGGCTTGCGGTGGTGTTTGGCTGCGGCGGCGACCGTGATCGCGGCAAGCGCCCGGAAATGGGGGGCTTGGCGCAGGATTTGGCGGATCTTGTGGTGGTGAGCGACGACAATCCGCGCTCCGAAGATGCCGCTGCCATTCGTCGGGATATTCTGGCGGCCTGCCCTGATGCGCAGGAAATCGGTGATCGGGCCCAAGCCATTGCCTTTGCGATCCAGAACCTGAATGCAGGCGATTGCCTTGTGATTGCGGGCAAGGGCCATGAACAAGGGCAGATAATCGGCGACCGGATTTTGCCTTTTTCCGATATCGCGGTGGTCACCGCACTTTTGGCAGGGAGAGGGGCGTGACGATCCGCGAACCTTTATGGACAGCGCAGGAAATCCGGGCGGTTCTGGGCGCTATGGGCACAAGCCGCTGGTATGCGGACGGCATTGCCATTGACAGCCGCGATCTGGTGCCCGGTGATCTGTTTATCGCGCTGGATGGCCCAAATCATGATGGCCATGATTATGTGGCGCAGGCTTTTGCGGCAGGGGCCGTTGGGGCCATTGTTTCAAAAGCGGTGTCCGGTGTTGCCGATGATGATCCCCGTCTGGTGACGGTGGATGATGGCATGGCGGCGCTTTATAAGCTGGCTGCAGCCGCGCGGGCGCGGATGACGGGCAAGGTGGCGGTGGTGACCGGCAGTGCAGGCAAAACCAGCGTCAAGGATATGCTGCGCCTTGCCTTGGGCCGCGAACGCCTTGTCCATGCCAGCATCCGCAGCTTCAACAATCATCTGGGCGCGCCTTTGTCTTTGGCGCGGATGCCGCGTGAAACGGCCTTTGCGGTATTTGAATTGGGGATGAGTGCGGCGGGCGAAATTGCGCCTTTGTCGCGCTTGATGGCCCCGGATCTGGCGATTGTTACCGGTGTTGGCAAGGCGCATGCACAGGCGTTCGACAGCCTTATGCAGATCGCCGATGCAAAAGCCGAGATTTTCGCGGGGTTGACCCCCGGCGGTGTGGCGGTGCTGGGGATGGATCACGATCAGGCATCGCGGCTTGTGACCCATGCGAAAGCGGCCAAAGCGCGGCTGGTGACGGTATCGATGGAAGAGGCATCCGCCGATGTGGGGCTGGTGCGCTATCATGAACAGGCGCAGCTAAGCTGCTTTACCGCGCGGCTTGGGAAAACATTGGTGACGGGCAAGATCGGGGCCGGAGGACGCCATTGGGTGGCCAATGCCTTGCTGGTTTTGGCCGCAGTAAGGGAACTGGGCGGCGATCTGGGCTTGGCGGCGCTGGCCTTGGCAGATTTTCGGCCGGCAAAAGGGCGCGGTGTGCATCGCCAGATTGCTTTGCGCGATGGCCCCTTCACCTTGATCGACGATGCCTATAATGCCAATCCGCTGTCTTTTGAGGCCAGCCTTGCCGCATTGGCTTTGGCGGCGCCGGGGGCAAAGGGGCGGCGTCTTGGCATTTTTGCCGATATGGCGGAATTGGGGGCCGATAGTGCCTCGTGTCATCAGGCCTTGGCCAAAGCGGCGCAGGCAGCAGGCTTGGCGCAGATCATTGCGCTTGGCCCCGAAATGGCGGCCATGGCCCGGCACGCAAATATCCCGGTTACAGAGGTGGATGGCCCCGAACAGGCGTTGGCGCAGGCCAAGCGGATCGTTCGGCCCGGTGATGTTTTGTTGGTGAAAGGTTCCCATGCGGCACGGCTTGATCGGGTTGTTTCGGGGTTTTTCGCATTGGGTCAAAGTCCGTTTGTACCGCACCGCCAACAACCGCTTGCTGCGGCGGCGATGTGAAGGGAGAAATGGGTGCTTTATAATTTTCTGATCCCGCTGGCTGATGATTTTGCCGTGCTCAATCTGGTGCGTTATCTCACCTTTCGCACCGGCGCGGCCTTGTTGACGGCCATGCTGATCAGCCTTGTGATCGGGCCGGGATTGATCCGCTGGTTGAAGGTGAAGCAGAAAAAAGGCCAACCCATCCGCATAGACGGGCCGCAATCGCATATTTTGTCAAAAGCAGGCACGCCCACCATGGGGGGGCTGATGATCCTGATCGGGCTGGTGGCCAGCACGATCTTGTGGGCCGATTTGTCGAATCCTTATGTGTGGGCTTGCTTGGCGGTGACCGCCAGCTTCGGGGCCATCGGATTTCTGGATGATTATCTCAAGGTCACCAAGGCCAATCCCAAAGGCGTGCCGGGGCGTTGGAAATTTCTGGCGGAAAGCTGTGTGGCTGTCGCCATTGCCTTGTGGGTGGCGCATATCGGTTCGCCCAGCCTGATGCTGCCCTTTGTGAAGGATACCATGGTCAATTTGGCGTGGTTTTATCCCATTTTCGGCGTGTTGGTGATTGTGGGCGCCGGCAATGCGGTGAACCTGACCGACGGGCTGGACGGATTGGCCATCATGCCGGTGATTATCGCCGCTTCGGCCTTCGGGTTGATTTCCTATCTGGTGGGCAATGCCATCTATGCCGATTATTTGCAGATCAGCTATATCCGTGGATCGGGCGAACTGGCGGTGTTTTGCGGCGCGATCATCGGTGCGGGCCTTGGCTTTTTGTGGTTCAACGCGCCGCCCGCCATGGTGTTCATGGGCGATACGGGCAGCCTGTCTCTGGGCGGGGCTTTGGGGTCTGTGGCGGTGGTCACAAAACATGAACTGGTGCTGTTGATCATTGGCGGGCTGTTTGTGCTGGAAACCGTGTCGGTGATCGTTCAGGTGGCCAGCTTCAAGCTGACGGGGCGGCGGGTGTTTCGCATGGCGCCCTTGCATCATCATTTTGAGCATAAAGGCTGGTCGGAACCCACCATCGTGATCCGGTTCTGGATCATTGCACTTATCCTTGCCCTTATCGGGCTTGCCACTTTGAAGCTGAGATAAGCTGATGATCGTGCCGCACGCATATCAGGGAAAGCGGATCGGGGTGTTCGGCCTTGCACGCACCGGGCTGGCTGCTGTGCGGGCGCTTTTGGCTGCCGGTGCCCATGTGTGGGCATGGGATGATGATGTGGCGCGCAGAAAAGCGGTGCCGTGCCCCGCCATCGACCTTTATGGCGCGGATTTTTCCGGTCTGGATGCCTTGATGTTGGCCCCTGGTGTGCCGCTTCACCATCCGCAGCCCCATGCTCTTGTGCAAAAGGCGCGGGCGGCAGGGGTTCCCCTGATTGGCGATATGGATCTGTTCGATAGCGCGCGTCAGGACTTGCCAACGCATAAGCTGGTGGCGGTCACGGGCACCAATGGCAAATCCACCACCGTGGCCTTGATCCATCATATGGTGAAAGCCTGTGGGCGGCCTGCGGCCCTGGGCGGGAATATCGGTATTCCGGTACTGGATCTGGACCCTTTGCCCAAAGGCGGGGTGTATGTGTTTGAACTGTCATCCTTCCAATGCGACCTGACCCATAATCTGGATGCGGATGTGGCGGTGTTGCTCAATATGAGCCCCGATCATCTGGACCGACATGGGGATATGGCGGGCTATGTGGCGGCCAAGCGCCGTTTGTTCGAGATGCAATCTAAAGCGCATTTGGCAGTGATCGGTGTGGATGATGCCGCAGGCCGGCAGATGGCCAAAACCCTGCCGCAAAGCCTTGTACCGATTTCTGTCCGCGACGAACGAGTGGACGGGGTGGGCGTGACCCCTGATGGCCAGTTGGTGGAGCGCAAGGACGGGACGGCAAAGGCTGTGGGAAGCCTTCAAGGCCTTGCCACCTTGCGCGGCCGCCATAATTGGCAAAATGCCGCGGCCGCCTATGTGGTGGGACGGCGGCTTGGCTTTTCACCCAATGCCATCATGGCCGCCTTTGCGGATTTCCCCGGCCTTGCCCATCGCTGCGAAGTGTTGGGGCAAAAGGGGGATATTTTGGTGGTGAACGATTCCAAAGCCACCAATATGGAGGCCACTGCCACCGCTTTGGCGGCCTATGACAAAATTTTGTGGATTGCGGGCGGGCGCGCAAAATCCACCGATTTAAGCCCTTTGGCACAGTTTTTCCCGCATATACGCCATGCGTATCTGATTGGGGAAGCGGCCGCGGATTTTGCGAATGCTTTGGACGGTCATGTGCCTGTCACCCAGTGCGGGACGGTGGATGTGGCCAGCCAAAAGGCCATGGCCGATGCAAAACCCGGCGAAACCGTGCTGTTTTCGCCCGCCTGCGCCAGCTTCGACCAGTTCAGTGATTTTGAAGCGCGGGGCGAGGCATTTCGCACAGCCCTTGCGCCTTTCTTGTCGGGAGAACGCGCATGAGCCTTCTCTCACGTGCCGATGAAAGCCTTGTCGCCCGTTGGTGGTGGACCGTGGACCGTTGGTTGCTGGTGGCGGTGATTTTTCTTCTGGGGGCCGGACTGGTGCTGACCTTCGGAGCCAGTACGCCGGTTGCCGAGCGGCTGGGCCTGCCGGTATTTCATTTTGCCAAGCGTCAATTGGTGTTTCTGGCTTTGGGACTGGTGCTGATGATCACCGTCTCTCTGGCTTCGGTGAAAATGGTGCGGCGCGGGGCCATTGCGTTGTTTGCCCTTTGCCTTGTGCTGATGGTTGTTACCTTGTTGTTCGGGCCGGATTATAATGGCGCCACCCGTTGGGTGAATGTGGCAGGGTTCACGCTTCAGCCGGCAGAGTTTTTAAAGCCTGCTTTTGCCGTGGTTTCGGCATGGCTGTTTGCCGGTGCCATGGATGACAAGAGCTTCCCCGGCCGCCAGATCGCCAGTGGTTTGTTTGTTTTATGTGCCGGATTGCTGATTTTGCAGCCCGATATCGGCCAGACCATTTTGTTGGGCAGCGTATGGTCCATACAGATGATTTTGGCGGGCCTGCCGCTTTTATGGATCGGTGGCCTGTTGGTTCTGGGCATTGTCACGGTATTTCTGTGTTATTTGTTCGTCCCCCATGTGACCGAACGCTTTGATCGTTTTCTCGATCCTTCCAGCGGCGATACATATCAGGTGGATACGGCGCTGAATGCCTTTCGTGCCGGTGGATTGTTCGGGCGCGGGCCGGGCGAAGGGGCAGTGAAGAAAGTGCTGCCCGATGCCCATACGGATTATATCTTCGCCGTTGCCGGAGAAGAATTCGGGGCGCTTGTGTGCCTGATTATTGTGGGGGTGTTTGCCGTCATTGTGATGCGCGGGCTTGTGCGTTTGACGGAGGAAGAAGATCCCTTCATCGTTTTGGCCGCTGGCGGGTTGCTGTCGCTGTTTGGCCTGCAAGCCATGATCAATATCGGTGTGAATTTGGCGCTTTTGCCCTCCAAAGGCATGACCTTGCCGTTCATTTCCTATGGCGGGTCTTCCATGCTGGCTTTGGGCTTGAGCATGGGAATGGTGCTGGCGCTGACCCGTAAAAACCGCTTTGAAACCGGGCCGAGACTTCATACCAGCACAGTGCGGGGGCATTGGGCATGATGGTGACCGCAAAGCAGCCCATAAAGGTGATGATTGCCGCTGGCGGCACCGGTGGACATATGATGCCTGCCTATGCGCTGTCTTTGGAATTGCAAGACCGCGGACATATCACCCATCTGGTTACAGACAAGCGCGGCGCGGCCGTGCCGGGGCCATTGGCCGACCAACCGGTGCATATCCTTGATAGTGGCCGCATGACCGGCGGCTTGTGGGTGCGGGTGCGGGCCTTGGCGCGGATTGTCCGTAATATCAGGGTGGCGCGGCGACTTTTGCGTGAAGAGCGCCCCAATGCGGTGATCGGCTTTGGCGGATATCCGGCCCTGCCGACCTTGCTGGCGGCGCGGAGCTTGAAAATCCCCATTTGCCTTCATGAACAAAATGCGGTGCTGGGGCGGGTCAATCGTTTGATGGCCCCGATGGCCGAAGCCATTGGCCTGTCTTATCCCGATACGGAAAAGCTGTCGCGGGGCATGCGGGCTCGCACGGTGCTTACCGGCAATCCCGTGCGCAACGAGGTGGCAGCCTTGGCCGCCAAGCCTTATCCGGCGCTGGATGAAGATCATATGCTGCGGCTTTTGGTGGTGGGCGGAAGCCTTGGGGCGCGGGTGCTGTCCGATGTGGTGCCCGATGCCTTGGCGCTATTGCCCCCGCATTTGAAGAGCCGCCTTCAGGTCACACAACAATGCCGTGAAGAAGATCTGGAAAAGGTCCGCGCCCGTTATAAAGATGCGGGAATCGCGGCGGAACTGGCCAGCTTCATTGCCGATATGCCCGAACGTCTGATGTGGACCCATTTGGCCATTGCACGGGCCGGTGCCACCACCCTTGCGGAATTGATGTGCGGCGGGCGGCCTTCGATTTTGGTGCCGCTGCCCATCGCCACCGATGACCACCAGACCAAAAATGCCCGGCATTTGGCCGATCAGGGCGGCGGATGGCTGATGCCCGAAACGGATTTTACCCCGCAAACCCTTGCCAAACGCTTGCAAAGACTGGCGCTGGAGCCGGAACGCCTGCGGGTGGCGGCCCGGCGCGCCCATCAGCTTGGCCGTCCGCAAGCGGCAGAAACGCTGGCCGATTTGGTGGAAGAAATCGCCAGCATGCGCGGTGCTCGGCCCGATCAATCGGCATCGGGCAAAAGCGCGTCCCCTTTTGAAGTTTCCGACCAAGATGAGGCCATGTCATGAAATCCATCCCCTTCGACATTGGCGTGATCCATTTTGTCGGCATTGGCGGCATCGGCATGTCGGGCATTGCCGAAGTGATGCACAATCTGGGCTATCAGGTGCAGGGCAGCGATATTGCCGTAACCCCCAATGTGGAACGGTTGCGCGGCTTGGGGATTGTGGTGTCCATCGGCCACCATGCGGACAATCTGGGCGGGGCCGAGGTGCTGGTGATTTCTTCGGCGATCCGGCCCGATAATGCCGAATTGCTGGAGGCGCGTGATCGTCAGATCCCGGTGGTGCGCCGCGCTGAAATGCTCGCCGAGTTGATGCGCCTTAAATGGTGTGTTTCGGTGGCGGGCACCCATGGCAAAACCACCACAACGTCGCTTTGTGCTGCGGTTCTGGATGCGGGCAATTTCGATCCCACGGTGATCAATGGCGGCATCATCAATGCCTATGGCACCAATGCACGCTTGGGCGAAGGCAAATGGATGGTGGTAGAGGCCGACGAATCCGACGGCACATTTGTGAAGCTTCCGGCAACGCTGGCTGTGGTCACCAATATTGATCCCGAGCATTTGGATTTTTACGGGGATTTCGATACGGAACGGGCTGCCTTTCGCCAATTTATCGAGAATATCCCTTTTTATGGCGCGGCGATTTTGTGCATCGACCATCCGGAAGTGCAATCCTTGATGGCCGGTATTGTTGACCGCCGCATTGTCACCTATGGCTTTTCAAAGCAGGCCGATATTCGCGCCGTGGATCTGGAATTCTCCAAGGGTGGTGCGGATTTCGCTGTGGAGGTGATGGACCGTCATAGTGGTGAGGCACGCCGCATTGAAGGGCTGCGCCTGCCGATGCCGGGGCGGCACAATGTGCAAAACGCCCTTGCTGCTTTGTGCGTGGGTCTGGAAATGGGCCTCGATGACAAACATCTCGGTGCCGCCTTGTTGGGATTTCGCGGTGTGAAGCGGCGCTTCAGCCTGGTGGCCGAGGTGGGCGGCGTGACCATTGTTGATGATTATGGCCATCATCCGGTGGAAATTGCCGCTGTTTTGGGAGCCGCCCGCGAGGCTTATGATGGCCGGGTGATCGCCGTGGTGCAGCCGCACCGCTATAGCCGCCTTAAAAATCTGTTTGAGGATTTCTGCACCTGCTTCAATCAGGCCGACCATGTGATCGTGACGCCGGTTTATGAAGCCGGAGAAACACCCATTGAAGGGGCCATGGCCGATGATCTGGCCCGTGGTTTGAAAGCCCACGGACATCGCAGTGTCACTTTGATCGACGATGAAGCCGCATTGGCGCAGGCGGTGGCTTCAGTCGCCGAACCGGGCGATCTGGTGGTGTGTCTTGGGGCCGGGTCCATTACCCGTTGGGCGCATAATCTGCCCCAAAGCCTTGCGCCCTTGCTGAAAGACAGGGGGAGCACATGATGGCCGCACATGCCTCCTCCCATTGGACCGAGGATCTGCCTCCCTTGAAGGGGCGTCTGGAAGCGAATGTGCCTTTGGCACGTTATAGCTGGTTCCGCACAGGCGGTCCGGCAGAGCTGTTTTTTGAACCGGCAGATCAAGACGATCTCTGTGCCTTGCTGGGCACTCTTCCTGCGGATGTGCCGCTGACCGTTCTTGGGGTGGGCTCCAATATCTTGATCCGCGATGGCGGGGTGGACGGGCTTGTGATTCGCTTGGGCAAGGCCATGGGACAGATTGCCCGCGATGGCGATTGTCTGATGGTGGGCGCGGGTGCCTCTGATTTTGCGGTGGCCCATGCGGCCCGCGATTATGGTTTGTCGGGCTTGGAATTTTTGCGGGGTGTGCCCGGCTCGATCGGTGGGGCCGTGCGGATGAACGCCGGGGCTTATGGCGTTGAAATGGCCGATATACTGGTGGATGCCTGCATTATGGATCGCTTCGGGCATATCCGTAACGTGGCCTGTGCCGATCTGGATTTCAGCTATCGCCATAGCGGGTTAAGCGATCGGGATGTGGTTGTCAGCGCCCGCTTGCGCGGTGTGCCGGGTGACCGCGAACGGATCGAAGCGCGCATGGCCGAGATCAGCAAGGCACGGGAAGATGCGCAGCCTTTGCGCAGCCGTACGGGCGGTTCCACCTTTAAAAACCCGCCGGGGATGAAGGCGTGGGAACTGATTGACCGGGCAGGCTGTCGGGGCATGACATTGGGCGGCGCACAAATATCGGAAAAACATACAAATTTCCTGATCAACACCGGAACGGCCAGCTCTGGCGATCTGGAAGATTTGGGTGAAATGGTGCGGCAATGCGTGGCGGATCAATGCGGCGTAACGCTGGATTGGGAAATCCGCCGCATCGGCAAGCGTGCAGGAGGGGCCAGATGATCGGACCTTTTTCACGTACCGGCATGATCAAGGCTGTGGCGGCCTTGGTGCTTTTGGTCGTGGGGCTGGGGGCTTTCGGGCTTTATGGGCCGGTCCTGCGCAGCCAATGGGTGTTGTTCAGCAGCGAAGCACGCGAGAAACTGGGCCTGACGGTTCATAGTGTGGATGTGGAAGGGGCCGTCTTTACATCCGATGCGGCGCTGAATGAAGCCATTGGCGATCAGCGGGGGCGGGCCATGGATGCGGTGGCGCTGGATGCCATCAAGGCCCGCGTGGAAGCCATAAGCTGGGTAAAATCCGCTGAGGTAGAGCGCCAATTGCCCGACCGTATCCTGATCCGGCTTACCGAACGCACGCCTTTTGCCTTGTGGCAAAAGGATCGGGTTTTAAGCCTTGTGGACGATACGGGCGAAATTCTCACCCATGAAGATCTGGCCCGCTGGCGGCATCTGCCGTTGATCGTGGGCGCAGGTGCTCCCGAAGCGGCGCAGGCGATGCTCCATGTGCTTGATACAACGCCGGATCTGGCAAGCCAGGTGGATGCCTTGGTGCGGGTGGGGGCGCGGCGCTGGGATGTGAAAATGGCCAATAATATCCTTGTGCGCTTACCTGAGGATGGCCCTGAAAATGGCCCGGAGAGTGGCCTTGGGGAGGACGCACGCGCGGAAGGGGAGCAGGTGTGGAATTGCGCCAGGGCCTGGGCGTTTTTTGCGGCCCTTGAAAAGCAGCATCGGCTGATGACCCGCGATATTGCTTTGGTGGATTTGCGCCTTGCGGACCGGTTGGTTGTGCGCCTGACCCCGGAAGGTCGGGCATTGGGCTTGTCCAATGGGGATATCCTATGATCCGGGCCGGTTTCATAACAGCTTTGGCGGGGGGGGCTCGGCCATGACCTCTCAGCGACAGGGATTGATCGCGGCACTGGATGTGGGCAGCTCCAAAGTGGGGTGTTTCATTGCGCATAGAGGGGCTTCGGGCGAGCTTGATGTGCTTGGCTTGGGACATCGGGTGTGCCGGGGCGTGAAGGCCGGTGCGGTGGTGGATATTGCCGAGGCCGAGCGGGCTATCCGTGCTGCCGTGCAGCAAGCGGAAACCCTTGCGGGCGAAACCGTGGAAAGCGTTTTGGTGAGCCTGAGCGCCGGACAACTGGAATCGCAGGTCATCGAGGTGGATGTCTCCATTGATGGCCATCGGGTGGAAGAGGCGGATATCACCCGCGTGCTGCATGAAGCCCGTGCCAGTATCGATCCCGGTGATCGGGTGGTGATCCACGCTTTTCCGGCCTGTTTTGCCATTGATGGCTCTTATGGGGTGAAAGAACCGGTGGGCATGTTTGGCGATCGTTTGGCGGTGTCCATGCATGTGATCACGGCGGCTGCCGGACCGGTGCGGAATTTGGAAAGCGCCATTCAGCGCGCCCATCTTACCGTGGCTCGCTTTGTGGCAAGCCCTTACGCTTCTGCCCTTGCAACGCTTGTGGATGACGAGCGGGAATTGGGCGCGGCTGTTGTGGATATGGGAGCCGGTTCGACACAGATCGCCATTTTCGTAGGCGGTGCCTTGGTGCATGTGGATGTGATCCCGGTGGGGGCGGGCCATATCACGCAAGACATTGCGCGGGGTTTGTTGACGCCGGTGGACCATGCCGAGCGCTTGAAAACCTATTATGGCGCGGCGATGCAATCACCGACCGATGATCGGGAAATGATCGACGTGCCGCAATTGGGGGAAACCGGCCCGGCCGAAGATATCACCAGCCAATTGCCGCGTTCGGTGCTGACAGGGGTGATCCAGCCACGGATCGAGGAAACTCTGGAATTGGTGCGCGATTATCTGGAAGCGGGCGGCTTTGATGGCATTGGCGCGCGTCGGGTGGTGCTGACAGGCGGAGGCGCGCAAATGCCGGGCATCCGCGAACTGGCACAAACCATTTTGGGAAAGCAGGTGCGGATTGGGCGGCCATGTCGGGTGGTTGGCTTGGCCGATGCCACGGCCGGACCGGCCTTCGCCACCTGTACGGGGCTTTTATTATACGACCAGATGGCCCCTTTGGAACTGTCGGACGAACGCCAAACAGAGGCAAAGGAACAACCCAAAGGACGATTGGCGCGAATGGGGCGCTGGTTCAAAGAGAATTTCTAGAAACGAGACGCGACCGGAAGGGCAAGCCCGGCGCATATGCCTCCCGATTGGGGGATAAAAAGAGGAGAAGGCCAATGTCGATCGAACTGACCATGCCAGAATTGACCGAGCTTCAACCGCGCATCACTGTGATGGGTGTGGGGGGCGCTGGCGGCAATGCCGTGAACAATATGATCCGGTCCGAACTGCAAGGTGTAAGCTTTGTGGTTGCCAATACCGATGCACAGGCTTTGTCGCATAGTCTGTGCGATACGCGTATCCAGCTGGGCGTGGAAAGCACGCAGGGCTTGGGTGCAGGCTCTAAACCTGAAGTGGGTGAACAGGCAGCGGAAGAAACACTGGCACAGATCGAACAGCATCTGGATGGCTGTCATATGCTGTTTTTGGCCGCGGGCATGGGCGGTGGCACCGGCACCGGAGCCACACCGGTGATCGCCCGAAAAGCGCGTGAACGTGGCATCCTTACCATTGGGGTTGTGACAAAGCCGTTCAGCTTTGAAGGCAACCGCAGGATGAAATTCGCGCAAGCCGGTATCGCTGAATTGCAAGAAAGTGTCGATACGCTGATTATCATCCCCAATCAGAATTTGTTCCGCATCGCCACAGAGAAAACCACCTTTCAAGATGCTTTCTCCATGGCTGATGAAGTGCTCAATTCCGGGGTTCGCGGCATTACCGATCTGATGGTGATGCCCGGCCTTATCAATTTGGATTTTGCAGATGTGAAAACGGTGATGAGCGAAATGGGCAAGGCGATGATGGGCACCGGCGAAGCCGATGGCGACCGTCGTGCTGTGGAAGCTGCCGAAGCAGCCATTTCCAATCCTTTGCTGGATGAGGTGTCCTTGAAGGGCGCAAAGGGCGTGATCATCAATATCACCGGCGGTATGGACCTGACCTTGTTCGAGGTGGATGAAGCCGCCAAGCATATCCGCAGCCAAGTGGATGAAGATGCCAATATCATCGTCGGGTCGGCGTTTAATGAAGCATTGAACGGCCAGATCAGGGTGTCTGTTGTGGCCACAGGCATTGCAGGCGAAGATATGCAAAAGCCGGCAGATGCACAGCCCTCCAGTGCATCTGTTGTGAGCTTTTCGCGCAATACGCGGCCTCAAATCAATGGTGCTGTTTCTCAACCGCGTGCGGAAGCGGCCGTGGCGCGCGCTCTGGATGAAGAGCCGGTGCGAATCATGGAAGAGGATGATGCCCGCTTGGCAGCCCAGGATGCTGAAGAAGCGCTTGTGCTGGAAGCCCAGATTGGCAGTGAAACGGAAGTTCCGGCGCAGACGGACATGTCTCAGGATGCTGCTTTGGACGAGTCTGCCGCGATGGACAATGCGTCACTGGATGAAGCCGATGTGGAAGCGGTTGTGGCAAATGCGGATGTGTTTATCGCACCGGAGCCGCAAATCCCCAGCTCGGCGACAGATCCGGTGGGGGAACCGGATGTGTTTGCAAAAGCGGATTATGAAAATGCTGGCGAGCCTCAGGTGGAAAAAAGCCGCTCTCTGTTTCGGCGCATGACCTCTTTTGGCAATAAAGGCGGGGCGTCGGCCCAGTCTGTGGCGGATGCCCAGCTGAACGCCAAAACGGAAGAGGCGCAAAAAGACAAGCGCAAGCTGGATCGGTTACGCCCCGAAGACCGTCCGGTTCCGAGCAGTCGTTCGGAAAAGAAACTGGCAGAAGAGCAGTTGGAAATTCCGGCATTCTTGCGCCGCCAGATCAACTAGAAAGGCTCGATGGCCTTTTCTTGCTTGCCCCATGCCGTCATCGGGATGTCCCCGGTGACGGCATGTTCTTGTTTTGCACGCTTCTTAATAAAAGGGATCGTTATCCGATCCCAGAATCCGTACCAAAGCCCGAATGGAATTGCGCACACGCGGGTCACGAACCGCATTTAGTTCCTTTGCGGTCAGCACCACATCTTCCGATGTGACCGCCAGTGATTTGCTGGAAAAGGGCTGGTCGATTTCGGAAAAGAAATCCCCCACCGTGATGTTCAGTGCTTTTGCCAGAATATAAAGGCGCCCGGCGCTGATTCGATTGGTGCCATTTTCATATTTCTGCACCTGCTGATAGGAAATTCCCAAAGCCCGGGCCAATTCCTGTTGGGTCACACCACGCTGCTGGCGTCGATTCTTGATCGACAGCCCTACTTGCTGATCAACTCTGTTGGCCAATTCCCCTAGCGCCTCTCTGTCGGGCATGCTTGGCTCTCGTTGTTCCTCTTCAGTCACTCTCGTGCGCTCCCTGGTCCCCATAAGCGGTTTGGATCACGACAATCCCGGCCTTCACAAACACCGGTTCTTGGCATGCAATGTTCAATTTGAACGGATGCATTGCCGCAATTCCTGAAAATCGTGTTATAAGGCTATCAATCACTGTGTCTCTTTCGATGAGTAAAAATACTCATGGTAGAAAGAGGTACGATAGGACAACTCGGTGGACAAGTATAGATGCGATTTCTCAAAAAAGTATTGCAACTGAAGGGTGTGTTTCTGCGTTCCGTTCTGTCCGTTGGGCTGGTTGCAGCTTTAGCGGCTTGTTCCGGCAGCGAAAAAGACACCTATGTGGCGCGGGATGTGGATGTGCTTTACAGCATCGGCTATGACGGCTTGCAAAAGCGTCGCTGGAAAATGGCCGCCGCCGCCTTTGACGAGGTGGAACGCCAGCATCCCTATTCTGTATGGGCGCGTCAGGCGCAGCTGATGGGGGCTTATGCCCTTTATATGGATGATGAATATGATTCGGCCATTCTTGCGGCCGAACGGTTCTTGTCTTTGCATCCCGGCAATGAAAATGCAGCCTATGCCAACTATCTGATTGCCGTCAGCTATTATGAGCAGATCTCGGATGTGTACCGGGATCAACGGGTTACGGAGCAGGCAGCCCAGGCATTGACAGAAGTTGTGCGCCGTTATCCCGATAGTGAATATGCCCGCGATGCGGCCTTGAAACTGGACCTGGTTTATGACCAGCTTGCCGCGAAAGATATGGATGTGGGCCGCTTCTATTTGAAGCAAGAACAATATCTGGCCGCCATGGGGCGCTTCCAGAATGTGATCGACCGCTATGGCACCACCAGCCATGTTCCGGAAGCGCTCCATCGCATGGTGGAATGTTATACGGCCCTTGGTGTGGAGCGGGAAGCGCAGAAATACGCCGCTGTTTTGGGACACAACCATCCCGGCAGTAAGTGGTATCGCTATTCTTATGCCATGGTCACGGGTGAAGATCCTGATGCGCCACAAGAAAACCGTAGTTTTTTCGCGCGGATTTTCGGGAACTGAGGGCGGTGATCCTGTGAAAGGCGGCTTAGGGGCTCTGTCGTAATGCTGCTTGGCCTTACTATTTGCGATATTGTTTTGATCGAGCAGCTTTCCTTGTCCTTTTCCCAAGGGCTGACGGTGCTGACCGGTGAAACGGGGGCGGGGAAATCCATCCTTCTTGATTCGCTGGGGCTTGCCATCGGTGCGCGCGCCGATAGCGGGCTGGTGCGGCATGGGGCCAGCCGTGGTTCTGTGACGGCCAGTTTCGATCTGCCTGCCACCCATAAGGCGCGGGCATTCCTGCGCGACCAGGAAATCGGCAAAGAGACGGATTGCGCGGATGAGCCGGTGATTTTACGTCGGGTCATTCATGCGGATGGCGGCAGCCGGGCCTATGTCAATGACCAGATGATCTCTGTTTCCATGATGCGAAAATTGGGCGATCTGCTGGTAGAGGTGCATGGCCAGCATGATGATCGCGGTTTGCTGGATGTGTCTGGACATCGGGCCTTGCTGGATGCCTATGGGGGCCATGAAGGCCTCCGTGAGGCGGTGGCTAGCGCCTATGATGCGATGAAAGCCGCCAAGACCAGCCTGCATCAAGCGGAAGAGACTTTGGCGCAAGCGCAGGCCGGAGAAGATTATTTGCGCCATGCCTTGGAAGAACTGGATAAATTGGCCCCAGAAGCGGGCGAAGAAGCGGATTTGGCCGAACGTCGGGCGCTGATGATGCAGGGCGAACGCTTGGCGGGAACACTGGGGGATATCCAGACAGAATTAGAGGCCGATACCGGAGTCGAGGCACAGTTGCGTGGTGTGTTGCGGCGTCTTGAGCGGCTGGAGCCAGAAGTGCAGAGCCTTTTGCAGCCAGTGATCAGTGCTTTGGATCGGGCGGTGATCGAAGCCGCAGACGGAATGATGGCGTTGTCTGCCGTACAATCTGAGCTGGATTTCGATCCCGAGCAGGCGGAACAGGTGGAAGAGCGTTTGTTCGCTTTGCGCGCGGCGGGCCGGAAATATAAATGTGCGCCTGATGATCTGCCCGCATTGCGGATGAAATTTGCACAGGATGTGGCCTCTTTGGATCACAGTTCGGAAGGTATTGGCGAAAAACGCGCAGCTCTGGAACGCGCTCGCACAGTCCTTGCCGAGAAAATCGCGGATTTGCACAAGGCCCGAAAAGATGCGGCGCAAAAACTGGATGCGGCGGTGAATTCCGAATTGCCGCCTTTGAAGCTGGAAAAAGCCCGGTTTCGCACCCGCCTGGAGCCCTTGGCCCAAGAGCATTGGACGCGGGATGGCGGCGATCATGTGGCCTTCGAGATTTCCACCAATCCCGGCGCGCCTTTTGGCGGGCTGATCAAGGTGGCTTCAGGCGGTGAACTGGCCCGAGTGATTTTGGCGCTCAAGGTATCTTTGGCTAGCCGCAACAGTGCAGCAACGCTGGTTTTCGATGAGGTTGATCGGGGAATTGGCGGGGCGACCGCCGATGCGGTGGGTGAGCGTTTGGCGCGTTTGGCCCAACAGGCGCAAGTGCTGGTGGTGACCCATTCACCGCAAGTGGCGGCCCGGGGCGATTGTCATTTACAGATCAGCAAGGCCGATCGGGACGATGCACAAGGGCTTGTAACCCGGACAGATGTGGCACGTCTTGACCAAGAGGCGCGACAAGAGGAAATTGCACGTATGTTGTCGGGTGCGGAAATCACCGATGCAGCACGTGCGGCCGCATCCAGCCTGATGAAACAATCCGCCTGATCTCCAGGGCGTTCGTCTCATTTTCTAATAAAGCAGTGTTTTTATGTCGAAGCTCCCTTTGTTGCCGGTTGCGGTGGATGATCTTGATGAAAAACAAGCACGCCGCGAACTGGCACGTTTGGCGATGGAAATCGCCCATCATGACGCGCTTTATTATCAGAAAGACAAGCCCGCCATTTCCGATGCGGACTATGATGCGTTACGGCGCCGAAACGAACAAATAGAGGCGCGGTTTCCCCATCTGGTCCGCACCAATAGCCCGTCAAAACGGGTGGGGGCGGCGCCTTCGGAAAAATTTGAAAAATACCGTCATCAAAAGCCCATGTTGTCGCTTGACAATGCCTTTGATGAAAAGGATATGGCGGATTTTCTGGCGCGCATCAGGCGGTTTTTGAAGCTGGCCGATGAGGCGCCCATCAGCCTGACCGGCGAACCCAAGATCGATGGCCTGTCGGCATCCTTGCGCTATGAATATGGGCAATTGGTGGTGGGCGCCACCCGTGGCGACGGGACAGAAGGCGAGAATATCACCCGCAATATCCGCACGATCAGCGATATTCCCGAACGATTGGCGGGCGATGGCTGGCCTGATGTGGTGGAAATTCGCGGTGAAATTTATATGGCGAAATCGGATTTTTTCGCCCTCAATGAACGGCAGGAAAAGGCTGGGAAGGCCCCCTTTGCCAATCCACGCAATGCCGCCGCAGGGTCGGTGCGTCAGCTTGATCCCGCCATTACCAAATCGCGGCCTTTGCGGTTTTTCGCCTATGGGTGGGGCGATATGTCGGCTTTGCCGTTCAAGACGCAAATGGAGGCCTTGAAGCAGTTTGAACGCTGGGGATTCAAGATCAATCCCTATACGCAAACGCTGGATGATCTAGAGTCTGTATTGGAGCATTTTCGGGGGTTGGAGGCCAAACGGGCCAGCCTTGATTATGATATTGATGGCGTTGTTTATAAGGTGGACCGGCTGGATTTGCAGGATAAACTGGGGTTCATCAGCCGCAGCCCACGCTGGGCTATTGCCCATAAATTCCCCGCAGAAAAAGCCCAAACGCTTTTGATGGATGTGGACTTTCAGGTGGGACGCACCGGCGCCATTACTCCGGTGGCAAAATTGAAGCCGGTGACGGTGGGCGGCGTGGTGGTGCAAAAGGCAACGCTGCACAATAAAGACGAGATTGCCCGCCTTGGGGTGCGGATCGGCGATACGGTGATGATACAGCGCGCTGGCGATGTGATCCCGCAGATTTTGGGATTTGTGCCGGAATTGCGCCCTGATGATGCAAAGGCCATTCATTTCCCGGAAACCTGCCCCATTTGCGGCTCGGCTGTGGTGCGCGAAGGTGATGATGTGGTCATTCGTTGCACGGGTGGCTTGGTGTGCAAAGCGCAAAGGGGCGAGCGCTTGCGCCATTTTGTATCCCGTGATGCCATGGATATCGAAGGGCTGGGCGATAAGCAGATCAAGGCGTTTTTCGCCAAAGGCTTGATCGAAGGCCCTGAGGATATTTTCACGCTGGAAGACCGTAATAAAGATCTTCAGATCGAAAAGATGGATGGGTGGGGAGAGCAATCGGCGCAAAAACTGTTCGATGCCATCAGGGCGCGGCGTACAGTTTCCCTTGATCGCTTTTTATATGCCCTTGGTATTCGCCATGTGGGGCAAACCACCGCCAAGATATTGGCCCGCCGCTGGACATCTTTAAAGGCATTGCGCGGCTTGCTGGAAGGCGATCCGGGACAGGCCAAGGCGGAATTGAAGGCGGTGGATCAGATTGGTCCAAAGCTGGCTGAAAGCATCATCGATTTTTTCCATGAGCCCCATAATATCAAAGTGATCGATGGGCTTTTGGCAAATGTCACGGTGCTGGATATGGAAGATGTGCCGCAAGAGCCCGGCCCGCTTGCAGGCAAAACACTGGTGTTCACCGGCTCCTTGAAGCAATTGAAACGATCCGAGGCGAAGGCGCAGGCGGAAAGCTTCGGGGCAACTGTAACCGATTCCGTGTCAGCCAGGACAGACCTGTTGATTGCCGGTCCGGGCGCTGGATCGAAATTGAAAAAAGCGCAGAGTTTGGGAATCGACGTGATTGATGAAGAGGAATGGCTGGCCCGTATCGCCACCTTCTCTCCGGCCTAGATATAATTCATATGGGACGATATATTTTTTAGCCATGCGTTTTTTGCATGGCTATGGTGCTTTTAATGGCTCTACTATTGTGCAGTGCAAAACGTCACATGAGGGGGAACCAAGGTTACTCTTTCCATAGGAAATACAGATGTTTGCACAATTCGCACAATCCACCCGTGAGGCCGCTCAAGGCCTGTTTGGCCGCCATTATGGCTTTTTCGATCTGCTGACCGACAATGGTCAATTGACGGAACAGGCCACAGCCCAACTTTTGGCCTTTCAAAAGCCCCAAGCCCCCATTGTGACGGCTCCGGTTGCAATCGCACGGCAAGCCGCCTAAGCGATCTTGGCGCTATCCTTGCCTTGGGCCGGTGCCTTACGCATCAACAGGGTCGGCCAATCGCCGATCTGCAAACGCCCTTCACATAAAAATCCACGCGCCCGATAGGCATTGGCCACACGCCGTTCCTGCCGGGCCAGTAATCCCGCCAGAATCAGCCGCCCGCCCGGTGCCACGCCTTTTGCGATATCGGCGGCCATTTCCACAAGCGGTGCGGCCAGAATATTGGCGGTCATCAGATCAAAAGGGCCTGCCGATGTGATGGCGCGATGGCGCATCCCCGGCGCGGTCAGGGCCGCAAGGCCATAGCCCGCACGGTGATTATGCCGCCATGGAAAGTCGTTGATAACGGCGTTTTCCCGCGTGGTGACCATGGCAATGGGATCGATATCGCTGGCGAGCACGCCTTTGCGCCACAGACGCCCCATGGCCATGGCCAGAACCCCCGATCCACAGCCCAGATCCAGCATTGCTTGTGGCCGGTCGATTCGCCGGGCCAAGCGGTCCAGCATCAGCAAGCACCCCATTGTGGTGGCATGTTGGCCGGTGCCAAAGGCTTGCCCCGCTTCGATCTGCAAATTGATGCCGAAAGCCCGCCGGTTTTCTCGATCATGGCTGCCATGTACAAACAGTTTTCCCGCTGTCACCGGTGACAGCAGTTTCTGGCTTTCGCTGACCCAATCCCGATCTTCCAAAGCTTCGCACTGAATGTCTTCGGCTTGATGCCCGGTTTCATCCCGCCATGCGTCAAGAGCGGCGGCTAGCCTTGTCAGATCGGGTTTCGTGTCGAAATAGGCTTCGATTCGCCAGATATGGTCTTCAACCACTTCAAAGCTGGAAATGGTGGGGGGGCAGGCATCAAGGGCGAACACCTCTTCAAACAGAGTTTCAAGGGCGGGGGCCACTGCCATGGGGGCCGTGGTCCAGACATGCCAAGCGCTCATGCGGGCCTCACAAAGCTATCGATCACGCGTTTTTCTCCGGAATGCTCAAACATGACCACCAGCTTATTGCCATCCACCGACATAACCTCGCCATAGCCGAATTTGTCGTGAAACACCCGGTCTCCTTCGGCAAAGCGGGTGGCTTTGGCTTGCGGCAGACCGCTGCGTTCCACCCGGCCTTCGATGGGCTTGTTGCGTCTTGATTTGCGGATACGCTCGGCGCGGCCACCGCCCCAATCGGATTGTGTGCTGCGCCCTTCGTCCGCATGACGATTGCGGGCGCGTGCCCAACCCGGCCCACGGGCAGGTTCGGCGTCATAGCCTTGAAAGCCGCCCCATGCGCCGGATGCCATGCTGCCTTCCTGGCCGGAATAAAGCCCTTGGGCGTTTAATGTGTCCACATGCTTGGCGTCCAGATCTTCGATGAAGCGCGAAGGAAGGCTGCTTTGCCATTGCCCGAATATTTGCCGATTGGCGGCAAATAAAATGATGGCGTGCTTTTTGGCGCGGGTCAGGCCCACATAGGCAAGGCGGCGTTCTTCTTCCAAAGACTCAAGCCCCCCTTCATCGATGGCGCGCTGATTGGGAAAAACGCCTTCTTCCCAGCCGGGCAGGAACACATTATCGAATTCCAGTCCCTTGGCGGCGTGCAAGGTCATGATGGACAGCTTCTCGACGCCGGATGCTTCCTGATTTTCCATCACGAGGCTGATATGTTCCAGAAAACCGGGCAATGTATCGAAATCCCGCATGGCGCTGACCATTTCGCGCAGATTGTCCAGCCGCCCTTCGGCATCGGGGGATTTGTCTTTTTGCCACATCTCGATATAGCCGGAATCTTCCAAAATCTGTTCGGTCAGCGTTGGATGATCCAGATGATCCAGGTCTTGGCGCCAGCGGCGGAAGTCTTCCAAAAACAGCGCCAGCGACCGCCGCGCTTGCGGGCGTAATTCTTCTGAATCGGTAAGCATGGCGGCGGCGCGGCTCATGGGGATGTCTTCAAGCCGGGCAAGGCGGTTGATGGCCTGCATCGCGGCAGGGCCAAGGCCGCGCTTTGGCACATTCAAAATGCGTTCGAACGCCAGATCGTCATCGGGTTGCACCAGAACACGTAAATAGGCCAGTGCATCGCGGATTTCCGCCCGCTCATAAAAACGCGGCCCGCCCACCACACGATAGGGAATACCCAATGTGATCATGCGTTCTTCAAATTCGCGGGTTTGAAAGCCTGCACGTACCAAAACCGCCATTTCCGCAAGAGAATGGCCGCTTCTTTGCAGGGTTTCCACCCGGTCGCCCACGGTGCGGGCTTCTTCAAGGGCATCCCACACGCCGCATATGGTGATTTTGTCCCCGTTCCCCGCATCGGTCCATAAGGTTTTGCCAAGCCGTCCGGAATTGGCGGCGATCAGGGAGGAGGCCGCCCCCAGAATATGGCCGGTGGAGCGGTAATTCTGTTCCAGACGCACAATATGGGCGCCGGGAAAATCACTTTCAAAACGCAGGATATTGCCCACTTCCGCGCCGCGCCAGCCATAGATCGACTGGTCGTCATCCCCCACACAGCAAATGTTTCGCGGTTGGTCATCCGGGCGTTGGGCCAGCAGGCGCAGCCATAAATATTGCGCCACATTGGTGTCTTGATATTCGTCCACCAGCAACCGGCGATAGCGGTTTTGATAGCGCGTCAGAATATCTCCATGATGCTGGAAAATGGTGATCATATGCAAAAGCAGGTCACCAAAATCGCAGGCATTGAGCACTTTCAGCCGGGCCTGATATTGCGCGTATAGCTCTAATCCCTTGCCATCGGCGAAATTGAACCCTTCGCCTTGCGGCACACGATCAGGCGTGAGCGCCTTGTTTTTCCAACGGTCGATCAACCCTGCCAGCATCCGTGCGGGCCAGCGCTTTTCATCAATATCCGCCGCCTTGATCAATTGCTTGAGCAACCGGATCTGGTCGTCGGTATCAAGAATGGTGAAGCTGGATTTCAGGCCCACCAATTCTGCATGTTCGCGCAGCCAGCGTGCCGAAATGGAATGGAAGGTGCCAAGCGCCATGCCCGCGGCCGGACGGCCCAATAGCCGCTCCACCCGTTCGCGCATTTCCCGCGCCGCTTTATTGGTGAAGGTGACGGCCAGAACTTCGCCGGGATGGGCTTTGCCGGTGGCGATCATATGGGCGATGCGGGTTGTCAGCACCCGTGTTTTGCCGGTTCCTGCGCCTGCCAGCACCAGAACAGGGCCATCCAGCCGCTCCACAGCTTCGCGCTGGGCGGGATTTAGCCCGGAAAGCCAAGGGGCCTGTTGGGCGGGCGGTGTGGCCTTGGGGGCGGGGCCGACATCGGAAAAATCAAAGGGATCGGAATTCATGCGCCTTGTTTAATCTTTTGGCGGGGAAATGGCCACCGGATAAAGCGCGATCAGTCTTTGCCCTGGCTGTCCAGCAATGCGCGATTATAGGCCTTGAGCACATCTTCATGGTTCAAAATACCGATCACCAAACGCGCGCTGGTATCCGACAGAACCGGCAAATCGTGCTCGCCGGTGCGTTCCAGCATGCGCAGGCCGCTTTCCAGAGTGTCAGAGGCATAAATTACCGCCGGATTTGCACGCATTATTTCTGCAGCGCGCACCAGATGGTTCAGATCCGGATCAAAGGCTTCTTCGGGCAGATCGGCAAAGGAAATGATACCGGTAAGGGCACCGTTTTCATCGACAACCATCAGCTTTCCGCCGCCTTGGGCCACCAGATGCCGGCGGACTTCAAAAATGCTGGCGCTTTTGGGCACTGTGGAGAAAATTGTGCGCATGACCGCCTTTGTGCCCGTGGATTTCAACAAATGGGAGGCTTTCCCCGATTCCAGATTAAGCCCGCGTCGTTCAAGCTGGCGTAGAAAAAATGAAGGCGCATAGGCAAAATGGGTAATCATCGACGACAGGGCCGCAGCAACCATCACGGCCATGGTCACTTCATAATCGCCGGTCAGTTCAAACACGATCAGGATGGTGGACATGGGCGCTCCCAAGACCGAGGACGCAAAAGCCCCCATACCAACCACCGCATAAACGCCCGGTCCGGACGTGAAATCGGGAAACATGCTTGCGGTCACCACCCCGAAGGCGCCGCCCAGCATGGCCCCGGTGAATAAGGCGGGTGAAAAAACACCGGTGCCGAATCGCGCCGCTGTGCAAAGGGCGGTGAGGGCAATTTTGCCAAGAAACAGGGCAATCAAAAGCCCGAAGCCATAACTGCCCTTAAGCGCGCTATCGGTGCCTTCATAGCCAACGCCGATCACTTCGGGCAGCCAGATGGCCACAATCCCCACACAAGCGCCACCCACGGGAGGAAAGACCCAATCGGGCAGGCTGGAGATATGGCGGCGCAGATCGGTGGCCCAAAAGATCGACTGCATGAAGAGGATGGCTCCCACCGCCGATAAAATCCCCAACAGGCCAAAAGCGGGAAATTCCCACAAGGATGCAATTTCCAAAGGGGGAACGGTGAAGGCGGGGAAATTGCCCAGATGAATCCGTGAAACGATGGTGCCGGCAACGCCCGCCACCACAATGGGTGCAAAGGCATGCAGAGCATAATGGCCCACCACCACTTCCAAAGCGAAGATCACCCCGGCAATGGGGGCATTGAACGAGGCGGCGACCCCGCTGGCCACACCGCAACCCACCAAGGTGCGCATCACCGCCGGCGATAGATGAAGGCGTTGCGAGAAAAACGAGGCAATGGCTGCCGCCAGATGAACCACGGGGCCTTCGCGGCCCACCGACGAACCAAAGCCCAGAGCCGTTGCATTGGACACCGCATTGGCCAAGGCAGCCCGAAAGTCCATGCGTCCATCGCGCAACGCCACCGATTCCACCACTTCCGATACCCCTTGCGGGCGGCCATCGGGCAAGAACCATTTCAGCAGCAAAGCAACCACTATGCCACCGGCCACCGGGGCCAAAAGCATGTGCCACCAAGGCAACCGGATGATCCCGGCAATCAGTTGTTCTTCGCTGGCGCCAAAGGCCAGATAGCCCCAGGCATTGATCAGCAAGCGAAAGCCGATGGCTCCATATCCCGCCAGCGTGCCGATCCCGATGGCCAGCACAAACAGGATGGAATGGTCATAGCGCAGCCGGCCCAGCATTCCCATAATGGCCGCGCGCATTCGGTGGCTTGTTGATGGGCGTTGCATGATTCGTCGTTGCCTTGGTTATTTGCAGGTCCCTATCGAGCCTTCGGCGCAAATGGTGGTGCCATCGATCCATGTGGCTCCGGTAAAATCGGTTCGATAAAGATCGGCATCTTCCAGCCGCGCCTGGGTCAGATTTGCGCCGCCGAGATTGGTCTGGAACAGTCGGGCACCGCGCAGATCCGCATGGCTCAGATCCGCGCCGCTCAGATCCGCCTTGGTGAAATCCGCATCGATCAGATTGGCTCCGGATAAATTTACGTTTTTAAGGCTGGCAGACATGAATTTTGCCCTCCGCCCATCCAGCCCCGATAAATTGGCGCGGTCCAGAGTGGCGCGGCTAAAGCTGCTGTCGCGCACAATGCCGTTTTGAATGTCGATATCTTGAAATTGCCGCCCATTCATGAAACAGCGGGTCCATTCCACGCCGGGGCGGGGCGCATCGCTGCATCCGGCAAAGGCCGGGACGGAAAGGCTCATCAGGAAGGTTGCCCATAACAAGGCAGAAAACCGCATAAGACCTGAGGAAGGAAGAGGCGAGGGGCGATGATAACGGGTCAAGGGCGATCCCTTCTCATGGGTTGGTGTACGGCTATGGAAACATCTGCTTTCGGATTGCAATATGCCCCAAGACTGCCACACAGTCCTTATGTGATAAGCGTATCGGATATGTGGCTGCAAGGATTTGGTTTTCAACGATGGTCATCAAGCCGTTAAAAGACCGCACGGATATGAACGACACAGCGTTGGATGCGTCGGAAAAAGGGGCACGGCGCTGGCGTCTGGCGGGCTGGATATCGGCTGGTCTGCTGGTGGTTTTGCTTGGTCTTGTGCTGATTGCCCCCGGTCTGATCGATTGGACGGCCTATAAAGGCCGCTTTGAAACGATGATGAGCACGGCTTTGGGGCGGCAGGTTGTTATCGCCGGAGATTTGTCTTTTCGCACCCTGCCCACGCCCGCATTGCGGGCGGCGGATGTGCGGATTGGCAATGTTCCCGATGGGCGTGCCGACTATCTGGCCAAGGCTGAACGGTTGGATGCCGTGGTGGCGCTGTTCCCTTTGCTGCGCGGTGATATCCGGATACGGCGTATTGAATTGATCGCTCCGGAGATTGCCTTGGAGCGGGCGGCGGATGGCCGGGGTAACTGGCTATTGGGCGGAGAGGCACCAAAGGAGACGGATATTCCCGAAACCGACAGCGCCATGGCGGCCATCAGCGTGGATGATTTTGTCGTCAGAAAAGGCACGCTCAGCTTTTATGACGCGCAATCGATGCAGGAGTTCAAGGCCAGTGCTATCGAGCTTCGGCTTGTGGCAGAGTCGCTTTCCGGACCGTTTCAGGGGCAGGCCCGGATGCAGGTGGCCGATGTGCCGCTGGACCTTTCCATAAAGGCCAGCCGCTTTGAACGGGCGGCGCGGGTGCCAGTTTCGGTTACAATGATGGTGCGCGATGCCAAAGCCACTTTGTCGGGCTGGTTTCGCCTGCAAGATGCCGATGCCCATAGGCCGCAAATGGCCTTGTCGGCAGGAATAAATATCCCGGATCTGGCTGTTTTGCTGGGCGATATGGGCAATATGGCGTCGCACCCGCTCCCCGTCATCGCCGGACTGGACCAACCATTCTCCCTTGAGGGGGATTTGTCGGTGGATGGCGATATCCGGTTGAGCGATCTGCGCGGAAAATTTGCCGCAACGACCTTAAGCGGTGCGCTTTTATATATCATGGAAGATGATCCGGCGCTGACCGCGACCGTGCGCGCCGACCAGATCGATCTGGACCCGTTTTTTGCCAAAGATGCGGTGGAAGCGGCCGCGGCGGAAGGGGCATCCATCTTTTCGGAAAAAACGGTGAACTGGCCCGATGTGCCAGAGGATTTGGCGCTGACCCTGTCTTTGGCGGTGGATGCGGCCCATTATCGTGGTGGCATGATCAGCCGCGCCACCATGGAACTGCACAGCGAAGACGGTGTGTTGGTGATCGAACAGGCGCGGGCCAATCTACCCGGCGCATCAAGCCTGTCTTTGAACGGGCAGCTTATGCAAATGGGGGAAAATCCCCAACTGGCAGGAACATTAAAGGCATCGTCGAGCAATGTGCGTGCGGTTTTGGATTGGTTGGAGATCGCGCTTCCCATCCCAAGGGATCGGCTGTCCAGCCTTGTTTTTGAAAGCGCTGTGAAGGCCACCCCCAATGACATAGCGTTTGATGATCTTAGCCTTGTTTTGGATGCCAGCCGACTGGAAGGGACGGCGCTGATGGCCTTTGGGACGGATCAGTCTGCTCTGGAGGCGGATATCCGCGTCGATCGTTTGGCCCTTGATGATTATTTCTTGCCGCCCGCGCCTGATGCGCCGCCTTTTGACAGGGTGGATTTGTCGCGCAGGGCCAATGATATGCTGGTTGATCCCGAGAGCCTTGATCTGCGCTTGAAGCTGGCATTGGGCCGATTGAGTGCTTTTGGGCAGGAACTGCGCGATGTGCAGCTTGTTCTGGATCGGCATATGGATGCCCTGACGGTGGAAAGGGCCGCCTTTAAAAATCAGGAAGGGGCCGATTTTGGCTTTTCCGGGCGGGTGCAGGCAGGGGACGACATTCCCGGCATCGATATGCTGGTGCGGGGCAGCTTGCCGGATCTGGCCCGCGCGGTGGATGCGCTGGCCGTTACATCCCTGCCATTTTTGCGCTCTGTGGGGTCTGTTACATTTGAAGGGCGCATTGCCGGCGCCTTGACCGATATGGAGGTGGATCTTGGCGGGCAGCTTGCGGGCGGACGCCTGACAGCGCGGGGCAAGGCTGGCTCGGTTCTTGATCCAAAGGCAGGCATATTGGATATGGATTTGACAGTGGATCATCCGTCCCATCGGGCTTTGGCTGCGCGTTTTGGTTTTGATGCCTTGGCCCATGGCGATGCCTTGCCGGTGCATCTGGAGGCGCAGCTGTCCGGACCGGCAATGGGCCTTGATGTGGCCGGGGAGGGGCGCCTTTTGGGCGGTCAGATGGATGTGACCGGACAAATGGCGGGCCATGATGGCGCGCAAACTCTTGAACTGGATATAACGGCCACGCATCCTGAACTGGCGCAGCTGGTGCGGCAAGTGATCCCGGATTATCGGCCACGCAAGGCGGAACTGGGGCCGCTCTCCGGCCATCTGTCCGTTGCTTATGACGCGTCGTCCCACCGGCTGGGGTTGAAGATCGCGCCGTCAGAAATGGGGCCGAGTCGCGTTTCAGGCACATTGGATGTGATTTTGGCAAAAGACCGGCCCTTTCTGACGGCAGAGCTGGATTTGGGGGCGATGCCGCTGTCGGATTTTCTGCCCCCCGCCTCTACAGGAATTATGCCAGCCCGGAAAACCGGCACTCGCCGCTGGTCGCAAGAGCCTTTGGCCTTGGAAGGACTGCGCGGTTTTGACGGTACTTTGGCGCTTGCCGCCCAAGTGATGACGCTTGATCCTTGGAAACTGGATGCGCCGGTGGTGGAAGCCCGACTGGACCAAGGGGTGCTGACCCTGGATGCCGTGACGGGCAAGCTTTTCGGCGGCGATCTGTCGATGTCGGGGGCTCTGGATGTGGGGGGCGTGCCGGATCTGAGCCTGACCTATGCGCTAAAGGACAGCCGCTTTGCCGACATGCTCAAGGCAACACTCGGCCACGGGATCATTGATGGTCAGGGGTCTGTTGCGGGGGCCTTTTCCGCCAAAGGCAATAGCCAATTCGATATGGTGTCGTCTGTCAGCGGTCAAAGCCGAGTCCATATTCAAAATGGCGCGTTGATAGGGGTGGACCTTCCCGGCCTTGTGCGCGGCCTCAAGAGTGCTTCTTCCGCTAAGGAGCTGGGCGCACTTGCTTTTAATGCCTTTTCATCGGGCCAAACTCCGTTCACGGATATGACGGTGGATTTGCAAGCGCAAAAAGGCCTTGTGCAAATGGCCCCGATGCGGACCGCTCTTGCGGCGGGGCAGATGGAAAGCCGCGCCAGTCTGGATCTTGGGGCCTGGGCGCTTTCAATGACCGGCACAGTCCGCCTTGAAGACTATCCCGATGCGCCGCCCATCGGGTTTGATTTGGGGGGAGCCGTTTCCAACCCCACCATCGCCCTTGATACCGACCCATTGCTGCGCTGGCGGGCGTCCCAATTGGCGACATCGGTGTTCAAACGGCTGGATATACCCGGATCGGACCTTTTGAAGGCTCCGGATGTGGTGGGCACCAAGCCAAGGCCGGATGTGCCGTTAAAGGAAGATGCTCCGACAGAAACCCCGCCAAAACCGTGACCCTAACGCCCCGCTTCGCGCTTCAAGTTCTCCAGCACCAATAAGCGCAAGGCACTGGAGAGATTGGTTTCGCGCTGTTCGTCGATAGCGGTGACAAGGGCGTTGATAGAGAGCCCGCGATGATGGGCAATGCGGGTTATTTCATCCCAGAAAGCCGGCTCAAGCGAAATGCTGGTGCGGTGTCCGCGGATCAGAACAGATCGCTTGGCCGGGCTTTTTCTTGTCATGACCAAGGCTCAGTCTTTGGGATGCACCATGTCTTTGGGGCGCACCACCCGGTCAAATTCTTCTGCCGTTACATATCCAAGGGATAGCGCCGCTTCTTTCAATGTAGCCCCGGATTTATGGGCTTTTTTGGCCACTTCCGTAGCTTTGTCATAGCCGATGGTGGGGGCAAGAGCCGTCACCAGCATCAGCGATTCATTGAGCAGCGTTGTGATGCGGTCTTCATTGGCTGCAATGCCAGCGACACAGCGGTCGGTGAAGGAACGCGCCCCGTCGGCCAAAAGGCGGATGGATTGCAGCAGATTATAGATCATCACCGGCTTGTAGACATTCAGTTCCATATGCCCGTTGGACCCTGCGACGGTCACCGCCACATGATTGCCCATCACCTGTGCGCACACCATGGTCATGGCTTCGCATTGGGTGGGGTTCACCTTGCCCGGCATGATCGACGAGCCCGGCTCGTTTTCCGGCAGGACCAGTTCACCAAGGCCGCACCGCGGGCCAGAGCCCAGCAAGCGGATGTCATTGGCGATTTTCATCAAGGACACGGCGATGCTGTTCATGGCGCCAGAGGCTTCCACCAAGGCATCATGGGCGGCCAATGCTTCAAATTTATTCTCGGCCGTAACAAAGGGCAGACCGGTGATGGCCGCGATTTCTTGCGCCACACGTTCGGCGAAGCCGGGCTTTGAATTGATGCCGGTGCCCACAGCGGTGCCGCCCTGTGCCAGTTGATAAAGGGCGGGCAGAACGGCTTTGGCGCGGCGCAGGGATTGCTTGACCTGATGCACATAGCCGGAGAATTCCTGACCCAGCGTCAGGGGCGTGGCATCTTGCAAATGGGTGCGACCGATCTTGACGATGTCTTTGAAGGCGTCGGCTTTTTGCTCCAGCGCTTTTAAAAGATGCTCCAAAGACGGGATCAGGCGGTGATGGATTTCTTCCACCGCCGCCACATGCATGGCCGTGGGGAAGGTATCGTTGGAGCTTTGCGAGCGGTTGCAATGATCATTGGGATGCACCGGATCTTTCGATCCCAGTTCGCCACCCAGAATTTCAATGGCGCGATTGGCGATCACCTCATTGGCATTCATATTGGATTGGGTACCCGATCCGGTTTGCCATACCACCAGCGGAAAATGATTGTTGAGCTTGCCGTCGATCACTTCTTGTGCGGCTTGGTCGATGGCTTTGCCGATGCGGCTATCCAGATTATCCAGCGCCATATTGGCCCGCGCGGCCCCTTGCTTCACAATGCCCAAGGCGCGCACCACCGGCAGCGGCATGGTTTCGCCACCAATGGGGAAATTGATCAAGGAGCGTTGAGTTTGCGCGCCCCAATAGCGGTCGGCGGGAACGTCCAGTTTTCCAAAGCTATCGCGCTCGGTGCGCACACCATTCTCGGACATATCTTATCTCCTGCAACGGGTCTTGTGACGGCCAAAGGCAACGGCTCGGCAGTGCCGGTCCGTTTTGGCCGAATGATGGGGCAGATCAGGTCTTTTTACGAAAGGCATCCAATGCGACGACTTTGTTATCATCATTGGGGGTGCCATCATCGTCGTGATTGGTATCCTGTGCATCGGATTCCGGCTCGGCAGAGACAGTATCCAGGGCAACGGGTTCGTCCCCGGCACCGGAGTCGCCAGCCTCTTCGTCGCGCCCATGCTCGTCTTGAAACTGTAAAGCGAACTGCACGGAGGGATCGACAAAGCCGACCACCGCATTGAACGGAATCACCAGCCGTTCCGGCTTATGATTGAAGGATAACCCGATAACGAAATGATCGTCAGCCACCTCCAGCCCCCAGAAGCGATGCTGCACAACGATGGTCATATCATCGGGATAACGCTTTTTCAGATGCTCGGGGATGATGACGCCAGGGGCGCGGGTACGGAAAGCGATATAGAAATGATGGGCGCCGGGAAGCCCCTCGCGCATGACACGACGCAATATTTCACGCACGACGCCGCGCAACGCATCTTGCACCATTTCATCATAGTTGAATTGAGATTCGGACATGGATGCAATCTTGACCTGTGCCTTTTAAGGAAAAAACGGGCCGACATTCGGACTCGACGCCCTTATAGTCCTTCATATCTGTACTGGCCAGCCGGTTTAAAGGGCTGGGGTCGCAATCTTGGAGAATGCGGCTTTCCATCGATGCATAATTGTTATGGAGTAATTCTCACAAATGGCTGATTTTTATCGTTTTTTCGCAAGAATTATTGTTCTGGCCGGTATTGTTTTCCCGATTGCAGCTTTTTCCCAGACCCCGCCTTTGAATGCGCCTTCCCCGGATCTTGCCTTTCCCCATGAGCGGAATGTTTTTGGACTTGCGCCCGATCCTGCCATCCAGTGGGGGCGGCTGGATACGGGCCTGCGCTATGCCATCATGGAAAACAAAACGCCGCGCGATCAGGCCAGCTTGCAATTGCGTGTGGATGTGGGATCGCTGGATGAAGTGCCGGAACTTGGCGGCATTGCGCATTTTCTTGAACATCTGGCCTTTCAGAAAACCATCCGCCGCCCCGATGAAGGATTGTTCACAGAACTGGAGCGTTTGGGCCTGCAATCGGGGGCCGATAGCAATGCCACCACCGGGCTGGAGGCAACCACATATTATCTGACTGTGCCCGGCTCCGGGATCGACCGCATCTCCCGCGCATTGGATATTTTCCGCGATATTTCTGATGGCCTGTTGCTGACAGAAGAGGATGTGGAGCAAGAACGGGATGTGGTGATAAGCGAATTGGTGTCGCGCGATAGCAGCGCGGCGCAATCTTCAAAAATCCGGATGCGCTTTTTGACGCCCGGTGCAAAAGCCGCAGAACAATGGCCCGCTGGCACGCGAGAGAGCCTTCATGCCATCAGCCGCGAGGATCTGCTGGCGTTTTACCAAGCCCATTACCGGCCTGAAAAAATGCTGCTGGTGCTGGTGGGGGATTTTGATGCCGAAGCGGTGGAAGCGGAAGTGCGCGCCCGCTTTGCCGATTTTAAAGGCAAGGGCGTGGCGGCCCCGGATGTGAGTGAGGAACTGACCATATCCTTGCCGCAGGCCCCGCGCGCCCTAAGCCATGTGGAAGAAAGCCTGCGTCCTTCTATTACCGTATATTTTGAACAGCCAGCAAAGAGCATTGCCAGCCAATCCCTTGGCTATAGCGGTGCCTATCGGCTGCAAAAGGCCGATGAAGATACACGGCGGGCCGTTTTGAAGCGCGGATTGGCGCTGGATTTTGCCATGGGGGCCTATCGCCGCCGCTTGCAAGATCTGATGTTTGCCGATGATGCGGGGTTCAGCTCTGGCGGGCCATTTGGCGATCATATCCCCCGTGCCGCCTATTTTGCGGGGTTTCAATTCACCCCCGTTGGCGATGATTGGCGCACCGCCCTTCATGTGGCGCGGCGTGAACTGGACCGGTTGCTGGCTTTTGGCATCACAGAGCAAGAACTGGATCTGATGCGCCGGAGCCAGATCACAAGTTTAAAGGCCAGCGCCGATCGGGCCGATACCCGCAGTTCGGGTGCGTTGGCATCGAATATCCTTCGGTCGACGGCGGCGGATTTCGTGGCGCGGCATCCGTCTGCGCTGTTGGCGGATTTGATGGATGTGGTGGACCAACTCAGCCTTGAGGATGTGAAGGCCGCATTAAAGGATCGTTATGAAGGCAAGGCTCCGGCCATTTTCGTGCGCTTGCAAAACAGCGATGGGCCGGTGAGCGAAGCGGAGATTTTGGCCGAATGGGCGGCGGCAGGGGAAACGCCATTGCAGCCGTGGCAACCATCTGACGACAAGGCCTTTGCCTATCAGGTGTTTGGCGAACCCGGCGAGATCGTTTCCCAAGAACATATCGAGGATTTCGATTTCGAGCGCCTGACCTTTGCCAACAATGTGGTGGCACAGATCAAGGACAGCGATCTGGAACGCAATACCGTGCGCTTTTCGATCCGGCTGGGCAATGGCTTGTCCGCTTTTGCGCCCGATGAAGCGGGGCTGATGGCCAAAGCCGGTCAATGGGCCACATTGGGGGGGCTTGGGGCCCATGATTTTCAGGAATTGTCGCGGTTGTTTGCCGATAAAAACATGTCGGTACAATTGTCTATCGATGGGGGCGGGGTGCGGATTTTAGGGGCCGCCATGCGTGCGGATCTGCCCATTGCCCTGCAATATGCCGCCGCACTATTGACCGATCCGGCGTTCCGGCCCGATGCGGTGCCAATTTACGAACGGTCCATGACGCAGCTTTTCGCCGGGTTGCGGGCCAGCCCGCAATCGGTTCTGCGTGCCGAAGGGGTGCCGTTTATCTTTTCGGGCGACCAGCGCCGCGTGGGCTTCCCTGCCGATCTGGAGGCGGCCCTTGCGCCAGACCGGGAAACGGTGGTGAAGCGCCTGACCCCCTTATTGGCCCATGAATTTTTGGAAGTCTCTTTGGTGGGGGACATCCGGGTTTTGGAAGCACAAACGCTGTTGGCCAATACATTGGGGGCGTTGCCAGAGCGGGCTGCGGAGCCGGACTTGGCCGGACCCATTCTCCCCCAATTCGCGGACAATGGGGCCAAGGCTGCCTTTACCTATGATGGCCATGATGCGGGATCGCGGGTGTCGCTTTACTGGCCGGTGCGGGACGGTGTGGAGCGCCCCAGGGCTTTGGCGCTGCATTTGATGACCAGCGTGCTTGATATTCTGGCGCGGGAAGATGTGCGCGAGGCCGGAGGGTTGTCTTATTCGCCGCAAGCCTCATGGCAATTGGATTCGTCCTTGGGATATCGCGGGCTGATCGCGTTGTCCGCTGATAGCGATAGCGCCCGCAGCCATGAGGTGGTGGAGGCGCTGTCGGCATTGCTGGAAAGGGTGGCGCAAACAGCCCCCAGTGATGATTTGCTGGAACGCGCCCGCCAGCCGGTGATGGAACAGCTTGGCCGTTGGCGCGATAGCAATCAGGGCTGGTTGTTCGGCATGCTGGAAGGGCTGTCGCATGCTCCTGAGCGGTTAAAGCGTTACCGCACGGTGGAAGCGGATTATCGGGCTGTTACCGCAAAGCAGGTGCAGGATGCGGCCATTTGGCTTTTAAAAACCGGCGCTCCTATTGAAATCGTGGTGAGCCCCATAAGCATAGAGGGCAACGCCACAAAAGAGGCAAAGGCACCAGATGCGCCCTGATGAAAGCACAGGGCGATAAAGGGAGCCGATATAGGGGACTGCGGGAAGTGGAGGGCTTTTTGTTGCCCGGTGCCCTCCGAACCGCGGGAATGCTTCTGTTACCCGGTGCACCCCTGATTACCGTGCTGATTGCTCTGCAATCTTGACCGCTAGGTCTTAATTACGCTGCAACAGCAAATGCCTCGTTATCATTGGCATTTGTGAATTTGGCCCATCACGGTGGTACCATACCGAGCAGAAAGTATCGCCTTTGAGCACATGTCGATCCTATTTCGCCCCCATCAGCAGCGATCGCTTCCCCGGCCTATATGCCTTTATGGGCTTCAATCGCTGATGGTGGAGGCGCCGGGTACCGCCCCCGGGTCCATAATGCCTATTCCACGCACCGTTTACTGCCATAGTCGGTTGCCCGACAGCGCCTATATAAGCATTTTTGGCGAAGGTTTAAAGAGGCTTGCGTTTATCAATGCACAAAGGCCCAATGGCAGGCGTGATAAAGGGGCGAAAAGCCTGTGTGATGGCGGGAAGGGAAAGCTCTTATGGATCAACTGGCGGCATTGCGGGTGTTTTTGAAGGTTGCCGAAAGAGGCAGTTTTTCCATGGCTGCGCGCAGCCTGAATCAGTCAAAATCCGCCGTATCGAAGCTGGTTTCGGCTTTGGAAGACCATTTGGGAGCGCGGTTGTTTTATCGCACCACACGGCAGGTGAGCCTGACGGAAGAAGGGCGCGCTTATGTGCAACGGGCGACGCGGATTCTGGAGGATCTGGCCGATGCGGACAATGCGGTGTCCAGCCTTAATGCGGAACCGCGTGGCACATTGCGTATAAGCTGTGCTCTGGATTTCGGGCTTCGCCATGTGGCCCCGGCCTTGCCGGAATTTCTGGGCCAGTATCCCGATTTGAAGATAGATGTGGATTTCAACGATCGATTCGTTGATCTGGTGGAAGAAGGCTATGATCTGGCTTTGCGCATTGGCAGCTTATCGGATTCCAGCCTGATTGCCCGGAAGATTGCCGTGGCGCGAATGGTGGTGGCGGCCAGCCCTGCCTATTTGTCACGCTCTGGCACACCGCTCAGTCCTGCGGATTTGGCCGGCCATGATTGTCTTTTATATCGCGGGCGCAACAATTCTGGTGAGTGGGCCTTTACTGGCTCCGATGGGCAAAGCCAGTCGGTGCGGGTGTCCGGCCCGATGCGGGCCAATAATGGGGATGCATTGAAAGAAGCCGCGCGCCACGGACTGGGGATCGTGGCCATTCCCGATTTTCTTTTGGGCGCGGATCTGGAGCAAGAGGGCCTTGTGGAAATCCTGAGCGATTATCAGCAAGCTCTTTTGCCGGTGCAGTCAATCTATCCGCCCAACCGGCACCTTTCCACCAAGGTGCGGCGCTTTATCGATTATCTGGCGCAACGCTTCTCGACAAGGCCCGGCTGGGGGAATGGGGCGGACCATATCGTCCATAAATCCTGAGCGGCGCCATTTATGAATATGTGGCCCAAGAAATCGAAAAAGGGCGCTGCGGCTTGTTGGTAAAGATGCAGCGCCTTTTTTCTTATGCTTGATTTTCGTGGCTATCCCTGCGGATGGCTTCAAGGAAACTGTCAATTTTGTTCGACAAGGTTTCTGTCAGCGTAAACACATCGCCAGCCAGTTGCCGCACATCGGACATGGAGCCGCCGATATTGCCTGCCGACAAGGATACTTCGGCAATATTGGACGAGACATCCTCGCTGCGGCCCGCCGCTTCTGTCACGGCGCGGGTGATTTCGTTGATGGCCTGTGCCTGTTCGTCGATCATCGAGGTGATCTCGTCGGAAATGGTGCTGACCCGTGTGATGGTGGTGTCCAGCCGCTTATTGGCGCTCACCGCTTCCTGGGTGGCGGACTGGACAGAAGAAATCTGGCTGGCAATTTCCTTGGTGGCTTGTGCCGTTTGCCCCGCAAGGGCTTTCACTTCATTGGCAACCACGGCAAAGCCCCGGCCTGCCTCGCCCGCCCGCGCCGCTTCAATGGTGGCATTCAAGGCCAGCAGATTGGTTTGCCCGGCGATATCGTCGATCAGCTTGACCACATGGCCGATCTTTTCCACATAGCCTGCAAGGCTGTCGATCACTTCGCCGGCGGCTTTTGCCTCCTTGGACGCTTCGCCCGATGCGCCGGACGAGCGTTGTACCTGTTCGTTCATCTGCTGCACCGAGGCAGAGAGTTCTTCGGCGGCCGCGGCTGCGGTGCGCACATTGTCGGCGCTGCTGTCGGCGGCATTGGAAACGGTGGTGCTGGAGGCGCTCATGGCCTCGATGGCGGTGCTTACTTCGCTGGCATTGTTGCGCATCCGCTGGACGGCATCGGTTACGCTTTTCAGCGTGCTCACCACTTCTTGCTCGAAGTTTTTGCCATGCTCTTCCAAAAGCGCTTCGGCACTTTCGCGCACCATTTCATGATTGGTGGACGACATGATCTCGTTCATCAAAAAATTGTGCCGGTTGAGCGCCACCACGGCCTTGGCGCGGCCTTCGCGGTTTTCGATTCCTTCGATCACATATGTGATGAACATGTCATAGACGGTGGCATAAGCGGGAAGATAGAATTTCGGGCTCAATCCGATACGGTGCATATAGGCGCCGCGCTCGGAAATGACCTGACCATAGCGGCGATCCATTGGTGCGGTGAACATGAAATGCCAGAATTCCACCTGCCGCTTTTTGATTTGTTCCAACCGTGATGTATCGATGGCGTTTTGCGCTTCTTCATGGATCAGAAGATTGTCGAAGAATGTTTGCAATATGGTGTCGATATTCGGCTCGATAATCGGCCATAAAAGACACAGATCGTCGCGGAGCTTGCCCCCCGCGGCAAAATTCTGGATGCGGCTATTCATTTCGAGCTTGAACGTGATATCGCTCAGCTCTTCCAGAATTCCGGTTTTTGTTTTAACACTCAGACTTGTTTCGCTCATGATACCCCCGACGCCCGTTTAGGCAGTATTGTCTCTTGCCCAAGCACTATCGAACCACAGAGTTAAAAGGCCCTTAAAATTTGAACGATCTCTGACTGCTTTTATGGGCTTGATGATCGGAAACATTTGCAGCCCTGAATAGAAGAACGGTAATATTTTCGATGAAACAGTATCTTGACTTGTTGCGCCATGTGCGAACGCAAGGCACGTTCAAACAAGACCGCACAGGAACGGGGACCTACTCGGTTTTCGGGCATCAGATGCGCTTCGATCTGGAGCAGGGCTTTCCGCTTCTCACCACGAAAAAACTGCATTTGCGGTCAATCATTTACGAGCTTTTGTGGTTTTTGCGCGGCGACACCAATATCCGCTGGTTGCAAGAAAACAAAGTTCGCATCTGGGATGAATGGGCCGATGAAAAGGGCGAGCTTGGCCCGGTTTATGGCAAGCAATGGCGGGCATGGGAAGCGGCGGATGGCCGGGTGATCGACCAGATATCCAATGTGGTCGAGGCCATCAAGAAAACCCCCGATAGCCGGCGGTTGATCGTATCTGCGTGGAATGTGGCGGATGTGGATCACATGGCTTTGCCGCCGTGCCATTGCCTGTTTCAATTCTATGTGGCCGATGGGCGTTTATCGTGCCAGCTTTACCAGCGTTCGGCGGATATTTTTTTGGGTGTGCCGTTCAATATTGCCTCTTATGCGTTGCTGACCATGATGATGGCCCAAGAAACAGGGCTGCGTCCGGGGGATTTTGTCCATAGCTTTGGCGATGCGCATCTTTATAGCAATCATGTGGAACAGGCGGATCTGCAGCTTGGCCGGACGCCGCGCCCTTTGCCGAAGATGATCCTCAATCCGCAGCGCACATCCCTCGAGGCGTTTCAATATGAAGATTTTCGCCTTGAGGATTATGACCCCCATCCGCATATCAAGGCCCCCGTTGCCGTTTAAAGGCCGCGAACCATTTTTGTCTTTGATCGTTTCTGCTTTGTGGCAGGAACAACCAGACAGAGGTGGTACAATGGCCAAGAGCGGGCAGACTTATGAGTCTTTAAAGGCAACATTGGACGAATGGGAAGCCGAGCTGGAAAAGATGGAGGCGAAAGCCCGCAAATTCCGGGCGGAAAAGCAGGCGGAATTTGATTCTTATGTCAAGCAGGCGCGTTCCCAGCGCGACGAGGCCCATGACCGGATCAGCAAGCTGCAAAAAGCCAGCGAGCATGCCATGGGCGATATTCGCAAAGGGGCGGAAAAAGCGCTTGATGATTTAAATGACGCGATGAAACGCGCCAGAGCCCATTATCGCTAAGGCCAGTTTTTATCACTAGGGCCAGTTTTTGCGCGTCTTTTTGTTGATGGCACGTTCTATCCCAACCGCCTCTGTGTCTGCCGACATTGATTTGGGCCGAGGCGGGCGGTTGGGTGTGTGCGCACGCACTCTGTTGAGTTAAGGAGTCGTCGTCGCTTCGGATGCCATTTTGGTGCTTTCATGCTGGCGTAAAAAATCCAGAATAGCCGCATTGCCGCGCGGCTCAAACAGATCCCAGCCATGTCCCGCCCCATCAAATAACAGGCGGGTGATATTGTCGCCGCCCGCCGCCATCAGGCGCTCGGATTGATGCTGCGGTACGGTGGCATCTTCGGTGCCGTGAATAATCAGCACCGGCTCTTCCACATCTTGAATACGGGCGATGGAATCGAAGCGGTCCGTCAAAATCGCATCGACGAACCATTTGGGGAACTGGTCGTAGCCCATTTCTGCGATAGAGGCGAAAGGGGCCGCCAAAACAACAGAGGCAACGGCGCGATCTGCCGCCAAAGGAACGGCGGTGCCGGTGCCCAGCGAATAGCCGTAAACATGCACGCTCGGGGACGGAATACCGCGATCTTCCAGCCAGTCCAGCCCGGCTTTGGCGTCGATCAGAAATCCATCATCGGATAAAGCCCCCGGATTGCCGCCATAGCCGCGATATTCCAGCATCAAAACGCCATAACCCGCTTCTACCAAAGGTGCGGTTCCGCGCGTATATTTGCCGATGCTTGTGGAATTGCCGTGCAGATAAAGAATGGTTTCTTCACCCGCAAGTGGCGCATGCCACCACGCATTCAAGGCCAGCCCGTCGGGCGTTTCGATACTGACGGTTTCAACGGGAAAAGGCACCAAAGACGCATCCGGTCTGTCGGGCGAAGGATTGAAGATGCGGTCCTTATAATAAACATGAAGCCCATAACCGGAAGCGCCGGTGAGCAATAACAGGGCGACAAGCGCAATGGACAGGCGTTTGATCATCTTCAACTCCGGCTTTATAGGATGTGGCACGGATATAATGGCACCAGACCAGCAAAGCAGGAACCTCCTTTTATGGCAAGACTATCACTGATTGTGGCCGCTGCCGAAAATGGCGTGATTGGCATGAAAGGAGCGATGCCTTGGCACCTGCCCGCTGATTTGCGGCATTTTCGCAAGATCACTTTGGGGCATACGGTTCTAATGGGCCGTAAAACCTATGAATCCATTGGCAAGCCTTTGCCCAAGCGCCGCAATATTGTCATTACCCGTCAGGAAAACTGGCACGCCGAGGGGGTTGATGTGGCGTCTTCGGTGGATGAGGCCATCCGCATGGCCGGATCGGATGAGGAAATCATGGTGATCGGTGGCGGCGAGATTTACAGGCAAAGCCTGCCCCGCGCCGATCGGGTGTATTTGACCCGGGTGCATCTGGAGGTGGCGGGCGATACGTATTTTCCCGAACTCTCCAAAGATCAGTGGCGTGAAGTTTCTTGTATAGACCATCCCGCCGAGGGGGAGGCGCCTGCTTATTCGTTGCGGATGTTGGACCGCGCCTGAGCATTGTCGATAAGATGTCGGTCCAGTTCTTGGATGGCGTCCAACAGAATCTCTTTGGAGTTCCATGGCAGGAAATGGTTTTGTCCATCCAGACGCGCCAATGTAAAGGGCGCGTCTTCGGGAAGCGTTTTGCGCATATAATCCACATTGGCATAGGGGACCAGATCGTCTTCGGTGCCATGCACCATGATGATGGGCAGGCGCATCTGCGCGATCCCTTTAGATAGCTGCACCAGCTCGTCTTCAAGGGCGATCAGTTCGCGATTGGCATTGCGCATGGCCCGCGGCAGGGCCCAAGACAGAAGGAAGCTGTCGCCGAGATGCTGGATGGCATAGACCTTTTCCAGATCGGGATCGAATGCCCCTGCCGCCAATATTAGCCCGCCCACCAGATCGGGATAATCCATGGCAGCGCGCACGACCACCGGCCCTCCCAGGCTATGGCCCATCAGGATTGGTTTCAGGCCATTCTCTGGCTTCAGAAATGGGCGAAGGGCTGCCGCTTGTTGTGCAAGGGAGGTCACAGCCCCTTCCGGTCCGCTTTCGCCAAAGCCGGGGCGGTCAATAGCGATGAAATGAAAGCTGTCGCCCGCCATGGTCATGAAATCCCGCCAACCTTCGGCAGAGCCGGGCGTGCCATGGACCAATATCACGGTGCGCGCGTTTGAGGGGCCTTGGGTATAAGCGGCGATCTGTGTGGATTCGTCGGCGCCGATGGGGGCATCGACAGACAGGCGTGTGACGTCCCATATGCCGTGGTCGTCACGCAGGTCGGAAGGTGGCCCGACACAGGCATAAAGGCCGCCCATAATCACAGCCAGTCCGGCGAAGGTGATAAGGACGCGACCGATTTTCATGAAACAACCTCTAGGACTGAACGGGGCGTAAAGCCGATTCGGTGGGGCGGGGGTGATAGACATTCCCCGGACCTAAAAGCCCTTGAGCGGTCAAATAGTCAAGATGAGCCTGGACCGATTGTTGTGCCGCCTGAACAAGGCGCGGGGTCAGGCCCGTATAAATCTGCGAGACAATTTCTGCGGGCGTGCGGCAGCCTTTTTGCAGACAGGCGATAATCTGTTGTTCGCGGCAATGGCGATGCTCGATCAACTGACGGACATAGTGATGCGGATTGTCGATTTTCGGGCCGTGGCTGGGCAGATACAGCCGGTCATCACGGGTCAGCAGGGCATCCAGCGAATTCAGATAATGCTCCAGATTGCCCAAGGGCGGCGAAATGACGGTGGTGGACCAGCCCATCACCTGATCGCCGGAAAATAAAATACGCTCTTGTTCAAGGGCGTAGCATAAATGGTTGGGAAAATGCCCTGGCGTGTGAACGGCGCGGATTACCCGCCCATCGATGGTGATGCTGTCTTGATCTGTCAGCTCTCGATCCGGCGCAAAGGCCAGATCCACGTCTTCTGTGGTCAGGGCGGCAATGGCGGCGTCGATGGGGCGATGGCCCATCACCGGTGCGTCGGTGAGCTGTGACAAGGCAGCGGCTGCCGGAGAATGATCCCGATGGCTATGGGTGACCAAAATGGCGCGCACGGGGCGCCCTGCCACCGCTTTCATCAAGGCATCGATATGGCTGTCCAGCAAGGGGCCGGGGTCGATGATCGCCAGTTCGGTTTCGCCCACCAGAAAACTGTTGGTACCACGAAAGGTGTAATCCTTGGGGTTTTGGGCAAGCACCTGCACAATGCCCCGGGCAATGGGGTGGGGGGCTTCATAAGGAGCATCGAAATTACAATTGAAATCAGGCGGCACGTGGGTTTCCGGTTCTGTGACAGCACGGGTTCGAACAATCATATGATCTTGATATATAGAATACCCGGTCTTTGAGGGACATTGATGGCGGGGTCACAACTGCGGAACAGGGGTTCACAAGTATGTCAGCATGAGAGTATCAAGGCGGGGTTATAGCTTTGGGGAGGGATTGCCCAAGACCTATGAAAGGCGCGCGCAATCCCCATTTGTATTTGGGAGTGTAGTACTATGAAGCGGATTTTATTGCTGGGTGCTGGCAAGATCGGTGAAATGATCACGGTGATGCTGGCGCAAACCGGCGATTATCACGTGCGTGTGGGCGATCGGGACGAGGCCGCTTTTGCGCGCATTGTGCAATCCGATCGCGTTGAAACACGGGTGGTGGATGCCAGCGATCATGACAGCTTGATAAGTGCCATGCAGGGCTGTTTTGCGGTTCTGTCGGCCATGCCGTTCCATCTTAATCCCGGCATTGGCAAGGCGGCAAAAGAAGCGGGCTGCCATTATCTGGATCTTACCGAAGATGTGGCCAGCACCCGCGCCATCAAGGCGCTGTCGGAAAATGCCGAAACCGCGTTTATTCCCCAATGCGGGCTGGCTCCGGGCTTTATTTCCATCGTTGCCGCCGATCTGGCCGGTCGCTTTGACAGCCTGCACAATGTGCATATGCGCGTTGGGGCTTTGCCGAAATATCCCACCAATGCGTTGAAATACAATCTCACCTGGTCCACCGACGGGCTGATCAACGAATATTGCAATCCATGCGATGCGGTTGTCGGCGGTGTGCTCAAAGAAGTGCCGCCCTTGGAAGAAATCGAGCATTTCTCACTGGATGGCATCACCTATGAAGCCTTCAATACGTCGGGCGGGCTTGGCACCTTGGCGGAAACGCTGGCAGGCAAGGTGAATAACCTCAATTATCGCACGGTGCGTTATCCGGGCCACCGCGATATCGTGAAAATGCTGCTTCAGGATCTGCGTCTGGCCGAAAAGCCGGACTTGATGAAAGACATTTTTGAGCATGCCATCCCGTTGACCATGCAGGATGTGGTGCTGATTTTCGTCACCGTATCGGGCTATCGCAATGGGCGATTCATGCAGGAAAGCCATGCCCAGAAGGTTTATGCCCATGAACTGGATGGCCGCATGTGGAGCGGTATCCAGATCACCACATCGGCGGGCATCTGTGCCGTTCTGGATTTGTTGACCACCGGCGCGATTGCCCAAAAAGGCTTTGTGCGGCAAGAAGATATCTCGCTGGATATGTTCTTGGAAAACCGTTTCGGGCGGCATTATGCGCTGGCGCAACCCAATGTGGCAGATATGACGCCGGGAGCTGCGGGCCGGGCTGCGGAATAAGCCGCCATGACCGCTTCAGGAACAGGCCTTTCAAAAAGCGCTCCGCCCATGACCGGCGCCGGTGTTCTTGTGGAGTCGCTGGTGCAGGCCGGGGCCAGAATGGCTTTCGGCGTGCCGGGCGAAAGCTATCTGGCGGTGCTGGATGCGCTCCATGATGTGCGGGACCGCTTGCCGTTCATCACCTGTCGCCATGAAGCCTCTGCCGCCAATATGGCGGAGGCTTATGGGAAACTCACCGGCGACCCCGGCTTGGCGCTTGTAACCCGCGGGCCGGGGGCGACCCATGCCAGCATCGGGCTGCATACGGCATTTCAGGATTCGACGCCGATGCTGTTGTTCATTGGGCAAGTGGCACGCTCAATGATCGACCGGGAAGCCTTTCAGGAAATTGATTATCGCAAATTCCTGTCGGAACTGACCAAATGGACCGGCGAAGTGGGAACGCCCGACCGGATAGCGGAATATCTGGGCCATGCCTGGTCCACCGCCACGGCGGGGCGGCAAGGTCCGGTGGCGCTGGCTTTGCCTGAAGATGTTCTCAGCGCTTCGACCGGCCGTCAGCGCAGCCGCGCACACAAGCCGGTGCAGGCGCATCCGGCAAAAGAAGATGTGGTGGCGGTGGCAAAGGCCATTTCGGCGGCAAAACAGCCGCTTCTCCTGATCGGTGGCGGCCCGTGGAGTGCGGATCAATCCAAAGCCCTTCAGGCATTTGCGGAACGCCACCATCTGCCCGTTGCCACGTCATTCCGCTGCCAGTCTTTGATAGACAATCGCTCGCCAGCCTATGCCGGGCATATGGGGATCGGGGCCAATCCGGCGCTGGTCAACCGCATGAAGGCTGCGGATCTGTTGCTGGTGATCGGCCCGCGTTTGGGAGAGATGACGACCCATGGTTATCATCGCCTCGATGTGCCCGTACCGCACCAACGTCTTGTGCATGTGCATGCCGGGGCCGAGGAGTTGGGCCGGGTTTATCAAGCGGATCATGCCATCAATGCCGCTCCCGGACTGTTTGCAAAAGCCTTGTCGGAAGAAGGGGTGTCGGGCGATTGGGCCGATTGGTGCGGTGGTGCCGCATCAGAGGAAAGCGGATGGCGCAGCCCTGTTGCCAATCCCGGCGCAGTGCAGCTTGGGGCGCTTTATCACAGCTTGCGGGCGGCCCTTCCCGATGAGGCGATTGTCACCAATGGTGCGGGAAATTATGCAGCGTTCCTGCACCGCTTTTTTGAATATCGCGGCTTTAAAACCCAGCTTGCGCCCACATCGGGAGCCATGGGTTATGGGGTGCCTGCGGGCATCGCGGCGAGCCTGGCCGCACCGGACCGTCCGGTGGCGGCTGTGGCCGGGGACGGCTGCTTTTTGATGAGCGGTAACGAACTGGCCACCGCTGTACGCTATAATGCGAAAACGGTGTTTTTGGTGCTCAATAACGGCATGTACGGCACCATCCGCATGCATCAGGAACGCAGCTATCCCCAAAGGGTCAGCGGAACCGATCTCACGAATCCCGATTTTGTCGCCTATGCCAAAGCCTTCGGGATGGAGGCATGGCGGGTGGATTCGTCCGATCAATTCGAACCGGCTTTGGGCCGTGCCTTGGCCACCGATGGTCCGGCTCTCATTGAAATCATTGTGGACCGTGAAGCAATCAGTCCCACTGCAACATTAAGCGGCCTTGGCGCATAAAGGCGTTATTTGGCCCGACATATATAATCTCAGGAGTATTCCTATGACGTCTCAAGATTTGCTGACCGCCCTTCATTTGGACCCGGCGCATTTTACCAAAGGCGAACTGGCCGTGACCAGCCCCATCGACGGGGCCGTTTTGGGCCATGTGGACCTTGATAGCCCGCAAATGGTTTCGGCCAAGATCGGCAAGGCTACGGACGCATTTGCAAGCTGGCGCGCCGTGCCGGGGCCGCAACGTGGTGAACTGGTGCGGCTTTTGGGTGAAGAACTGCGCGATCATAAAGAAGCGCTGGGCCGCCTTGTCAGTGCCGAATGCGGCAAAATCCTTGAAGAAGGCAAGGGCGAAGTTCAGGAAATGATCGATATTTGCGATTTCGCTGTCGGTCTGTCGCGCCAGCTTTATGGCCTGACCATCGCGTCCGAACGTCCTGGCCATGCCATGCGTGAAACATGGCAGCCCCTTGGCCCTGTCGGGGTGATTTCCGCTTTCAATTTCCCGGTGGCCGTATGGTCGTGGAACGCCGCCCTTGCCTTGGTTTGCGGTGATCCGGTGATCTGGAAACCATCAGAGAAAACGCCGCTCACTGCCCTTGCCTGTCAGGCCTTGTTTGAACGTGCCGTAAAGCGGTTTGGCGCGGCACCGGAAGGCTTGTCGCACGTGATCATTGGTGCTGCAGATGTCGGGGAAGCCATGGTGGATGATCCGCGCCTGCCGCTGATTTCCGCCACCGGCTCATGCGCCATGGGTCGCAAAGTGGGGCCCCGTGTGGCCGCCCGCTTTGGCCGCTGCCTTTTGGAACTGGGCGGCAATAATGCCATCATCGTTACCCCTTCTGCCGATCTGGATCTGGCGGTGCGCGGCATTGTATTCGGGGCTGTGGGCACAGCCGGTCAGCGCTGCACCTCGACGCGCCGGTTGATCGTGCATGAAAGCGTTTATGACACGTTGATGCCGCGCCTTAAAAAAGCCTATGACGCCGTAACGGTGGGCAATCCCCTTGAAGGAGCACTTGTGGGGCCATTGATCGACAAAGCATCCTTCGATGGCATGGAAAGGTCATTGGAAAAAGCCCGCAAGGAAGGCGGCACCGTGCATGGCGGCGGACGGGTTTTGGAAGATGAATACCCCAATGCCTATTATGCCCGTCCGGCGCTGGTGGATATGCCCAAGCAAGCCGGGGTGATGGTGGAAGAAACCTTCGCGCCGATCCTTTATGTGGTGACATATAGCACGCTGGATGAAGCCATTGCCTTGCAAAATGGTGTGCCGCAGGGCTTGTCCTCTGCCATCTTCACCAATGATGTGCGCGAAGCCGAGCGTTATTTGTCGGCCACCGGTTCCGATTGTGGCATTGCCAATGTGAATATCGGTACGTCCGGCGCGGAAATCGGCGGTGCGTTCGGTGGTGAGAAAGACACCGGCGGTGGCCGCGAATCCGGCTCCGATGCGTGGAAGGTCTATATGCGCCGCCAAACCTCTACGGTGAATTATTCCACGGACCTGCCTTTGGCGCAGGGGATCAAATTCGATCTTTAAGGACGCATAGACATGGGGATGCGGGGCGGCTTTGTTTTGGCTCTGTTTGTGGCTTTGGCCTTTGGCCTTGCTGCATGTAATGGTGCCGGGTCGAACCCGCCCCCCGTGCAACGACTTGAAGATATCCGGCTTTCTGCCTGGCAAAATAGCGGCGCAACCAAAGCTTGCTTGCCGCCTGTTCCGATTGTGGAAATGGCGGTGATCGATCTCAATACCATCACCTTCCAGCTTGCCGATGATAGCCTGTGGCGCAATGATTTGCCGCAAGTCTGTCCCGGCCTTATGATGAGTGAATCCTTCGATATTCGCGCCAAAGCGGAGACGCTGTGCCGCACTGATATGGTTCAGGTCAAAAGCCCTGATGGCCCCGGCGCTTTGTGCGGGCTTGGGCTTTTTGAACGGCTGGACCCCCGACCGGAACAGATGTGAGCGCCCGGCGTTCATTTGGGCGATATGGCGAAGCTTTAACCAAGGAAGGGTGGAATGATGGAAGGATCGTTCAGATGGCTTTTTCTTTTCGGGCTGGCGGCGGTGGCCGCCTGCGCGCAAGGACAAGAAAACACGCCGGATGCGGCACAGGCCGCAAAGATCGAGAAAGATCACGCTATTCTTGGCCGCTATGAGGCAACGGGAGAGGAAAAAAGCTGCATTTCCTTGACGCGGATTTCCCAAAGCCATGTGTTGTCGGATACAGAAATCTTTTTTGAGATGCGCGGTCGGGAAGGCTATCTCAGCAATTTGCCCAATCGGTGCCCGCAGCTTGGTTTTTATGAAAGCTTCACCTATTCCACCAGTACCGGGCAGTTATGCAACACCGATATCATCACCGTTTTGAACCGCAGTTCGGTGGCCGGGGCCTCTTGCGGGCTCGGGAAATTTGTCGCTTATAAGCTGAAGGAAAAAGAGTGATTTCCGGCATGGAAACGGGGTCAATCCGCAAGCTTTAGAAGCTGGCGTTCAAACAGTTTTAATACCGGTTCCAAAGCCTGTCCGCGCTTCAGGATTTGCCCGTCCATGCCAAGGATCAGCCATGCCCCTTGTCGTTTGGCATGGGCAGGGCTTTTGATAATCCGGTAAAGTGGCATTTCGCTGGCACGGCGGAAAATGGAAAACACCGCCCTGTCGCGGCCGCTATGGATGCCATAGTCGCGCCAGTATCCAGCGGCAACCATGCGCCCATAGACATTCAGGATCAGCGTCAATTCCATGCGCGTGAACAGCACTGCCTTCGGGGCATTGCTGGTGGACGGGAAAGGGGCAATGGGATTGTGGTTGATCATCAAGGGCCATTTTGCGGGGGACTTATGGGCTTGGCAAGGGACCACCGCTTCGATCGCCTTTGTTTTTAGGCGCTCTAAATCATAGGCCTTGATCAATCTGCAAAGCTATTATATCGTTTGGATATATTAATGAGGCTGTGCTTTTTGCAAAGAGCACTGCTTGCACAGGCTGTTAGCGGGAAATGCGACGACCGTCCGGTAACCGGCGATCAGTGAATGGAGAACATGGATGACAGGAATCCAGAATAAACGGACAATGGTTTTTGGCGGTGTCATTGCAGCCATTTTTGCTGTGGTTGTGGTGGCTTCATTCGTTACCCCAAGTCAGCTGATGGAAGAGATCCGATCCGAAGAAATCATCCGAATCACACTGTCCGGTGAAGACATATCCCAGACCAGGGATATCAGCATGGCGGAGTTCAATCGGGTACGGCTTGTGGGCCATTATGATGTGGATCTGGTGGCGGGAAAGCCTGCGATGCTCAAGGTCGAAGGCGACAAGGAGGTCCTGAATCTGATCAAGACAAAGATCATAAATGGTGAATTGCTGGTCGAACCGAAAGGGAAGTTGGGCAATAGAGGGTTCGGGGACGTCAAGATGGTGCTCCATGTGCCCAGCCTGACGGCTTTGACGCTTGATGGCGCGACCAGTGCCCAGTTGATGAATTTGGATAGTGAGAGCCTGATGCTGACCATCAACGGAGCTGGCGACATTGAGGGCGAGGGCCGGTGCGGTACCCTGATCGCTGTAAGCAACGGGGCCGCAGATGTGGATGCCAGGGACTTGCGCTGTAAAACGGTGCAGCTCACCATCAATGGTGCGGGCCAGATGTCGGCCTATGCCACGGATTCGGCGATGGTTGCTGTCAATGGTGTGGGTGAAGTCGATGTGTATGGCAATCCCAAAAACATCCGTAAAGTCAATGCAGGCTTTGGGGACATCACCTTCCATGACATGGGAGAAGAGGACGAAAGCGCCAACGATAAGCAAAAGGACAAGGACGCTTGAGCGCACCCCTTGTCCAAACGGCCTTGGTCAAAGGCTGTCCAAGCGGCCTTGATCAAAAAAGCGGGCAAAATGCGTGTGTTGCATAAGCGACAGGTGCGTTTGCCCAAATGCTGCGCTATAAGAGGGCTCCGTGTTTCACCCTTATAGCTTTGGTTGCGCCCTTTATGCCTGATTCCGATAAGCTTTATGAATCTGCCCTGCGTTATCACCGTATGGCTCCCGCTGGAAAATTAGCCGTCGTCGCCACCAAGCCGCTGGTTACACAGCGAGATTTGGCGCTGGCATATTCTCCCGGTGTGGCGGCAGCCTGTACGGCCATTGTCGACGATCCGGCCCAAGCGGCGCAATTGACGGCGCGGGGCAATCTGGTGGCGGTGATCAGCAATGGCTCTGCCGTTTTGGGATTGGGCAATATCGGGCCGCTGGCTTCCAAGCCGGTGATGGAAGGCAAAGCGGTTCTGTTCAAGAAATTCGCCAATATCGATTGTTTCGATATTGAAGTGGATGCCACTGACGCGGACCTGTTTTGCAAGGTGGTGGCCGCCCTTGAACCCACGTTTGGGGCCATCAATCTTGAAGATATCAAGGCGCCTGAATGTTTTATCATTGAAGAACGCTTGCGCAAGATCATGGACATTCCGGTGTTCCATGACGATCAACATGGCACCGCCATTGTGGCAGGGGCCGCAATCTATAATGCGCTGAAAGTGGTTGGGAAAAGCTTTGGGAATGTGAAGCTGGTTTCTACCGGGGGCGGAGCGGCCAGCCTTGCCTGTCTTGATCTGCTGGTTTCCATGGGATTGGCAAAAGACAATATCACCCTGTGCGATATTGATGGCGTGGTTTATGAGGGCCGCGAGGCGGGGATGAACCCCTATAAAGCCCGATATGCGCGCAAAACGGATATGCGTTCGCTAAGCGATGCGATCGAAGGGGCCGATATTTTCCTGGGATTATCTGCACCCCGGGTTTTGACAGCGGATATGGTAAAAAAGATGGGCTCGCAGCCGGTCATCATGGCGCTGGCCAATCCTGAGCCGGAAATCATGCCGGATCTGGCCCGCGAAGCCCGTCCCGATGCCATCATTGCCACTGGCCGGTCGGATTTTCCCAATCAGGTCAATAATGTGCTGTGCTATCCCTTTATGTTCCGCGGTGCTTTGGATGTGGGGGCGACCGACATCAATGAAGCGATGAAAATCGCCGCCGTAAAGGCCATTGCGGCGCTGGCGGAAAAAGAGGTGTCGGACGTGGTGGCCCGCGCCTATGAAGGCGAGCCTTTGCGTCTTGGGCCGGACTATTTGATCCCCAAGCCCTTTGATGCGCGGCTGATGACGGAAGTGGCCCCGGCTGTGGCCAAAGCGGCCATGGACAGTGGTGTGGCGCGGCGGCCCATTGAGGATTTTGATGCCTATCTTGCGGAACTCAATACCTTTGTTTTCCGGTCTGGCAATCTGATGCAGCCCATTTTCGAACGGGCCCGCACCCAGCGTAAACGGCTTTTGTTTGCCGAAGGGGAAGATGAACGGGTGCTGCAGGCGGCCCAGGCTCTTCTGGATGAACGCATGGCCGATATCACGGTGGTGGGTCGTCCCAAAGTGGTGCAAAGCCGTATCGAGAAGCTGGGCTTGCGCATCCGTCCGGATGTGGATTTTGAAGTGGTGAATCCGCAAAATGATGCGCGTTATGGCGAATATTGGCGCAGCTATCATGAATTGATGGAAAGAAAGGGCGTTTCTCCCGATGAGGCGCGCACCATCATGCGCACCAACAACACCGCCATTGCGGCCCTGGCCCTGCATCGCGGCGAAGCCGATGCCATGGTTTGCGGTGCGGTTGGGCGCTATCATCGGCATCTCACCCATGTGCTTGATATTGTGGGCCTGTCGGATGGGGTGAAGGCGGCGTCGGCTTTATCGGTTCTGATGTTGGGCAAGGGCACGTTTTTCCTGTGCGATACGTTCATCACGCCAGACCCCACGGCTGAAGAGATCGCTGAAGTGACCATCTTGGCCGCCGATGAAGTGCGGCGCTTTGGCTTGACGCCGAAAGTGGCTTTGCTGTCTCATTCCAATTTCGGGTCATCCAGAACCCATAGCGCCGCCAAAATGCGCACGGCATTGGCGCTGTTGCATGAAATGGCCCCGGATCTGGAGGTGGAGGGCGAGATGCACGGCGATGCGGCCATTGAAGAAAAAATCAGGGACCGCATTTTCCCCCATTCCCGCCTTTCGGGCATGGCCAATCTGCTGGTGATGCCCAATCTGGATGCCGCCAATATCTCTTATGAGCTTTTGAAGGTTCTTGGCGATGGGCTGCCCATCGGCCCCTTGCTTTTGGGGACAAAAAAATCCGCGCATATCGTCACGCCATCGGTGACGGCGCGGGGGCTTTTGAATATGGGGGCGCTGGCGCTTGTGGATGCGATTGATCCACCGGCTTTGCGCCGCTCTCCATCGATCGATCTATTGGACGTCTGAAAAACGCCTTCCTTTGTCCGGTGAAAATGGCTGGGCAAAGGGGCGTGGCTTAATCGGGATCAACCCAGGTGACATGGCCCATTTTACGCCCCGGCTTGGCAACGGCTTTGCCATAATGGTGGAAATGGGCCAAAGGATCGCCAAGGATATTGCGCCAATGGGTGATGTCCTTACCGATCAGATTTTCCATGCGGATTCGCCCCAAAGCGCGGCTGTCGCCTAAAGGCAATCCGCAAATGGCGCGGATATGTTGCTCGAATTGGCTGGTAACGGCGCCATCCAGTGTCCAGTGCCCGGAATTGTGAACGCGCGGGGCCACTTCATTCACCAAAACCTCTCCGGTTTTATCGATCACGAACATTTCCACGGCCAGAACACCCACAAAATCCAGCGCTTCGGCAATGGCATGGGCATAGCTGAGCGCTTGATCGGCCACAGAGTCGCTGATGGTGGCGGGAACGCGGCTGGTGCGTAAAATCCCTTTTGAGTGATCGTTTTCCACGGGCGGCCAACTGGCGATATTGCCATCAATCCCGCGGGCCAAAAGCACCGAGATTTCCCGATCAAAGGGGATGACGCTTTCGGCGATCACCAGTTCCGATGCCAAAGAATCCCATGCGTCTTGGGCATTATCGCCCTTTTCCAAGCGCACCTGCCCCTTGCCATCATAGCCCAGCCGGCGGGTTTTGGCGATCACCGGATAGCCCAGCGTCTGGGCGGCATCGTGCAGCGCTGCGGCGCTGGCCACATCGTGATAAGACGCTACGGGAATATCAAGAACCGAGAGAAAGTCCTTTTCAAATAAACGGTCCTGCGTTGTCGCCAAGGATGCAATGCCGGGCCGGATGGGCACCCTTGCTTTCAGAAAATCCAAGGACAAGGCCGGCACATTTTCGAATTCAAAGCTGATCAGATCCACCGCATCGGCGAATTCCGACAGGGCGGCCCGGCTTTCATATGGGGCCTGCCAATACCGGTCACACATCTGGAAGGCGGGGCTTAAAGGATCGGGGCAATAAATGGCCGTGCGATAGCCCAGCTGCGCCGCCGCTATGGACAACATGCGCCCCAACTGCCCGCCGCCCAATATGCCAATGGTGCCGCCCGGCGCCAGGCTTTCAAAGGTTTCCGCGCGTTCGGAGCGTCCGGTCATGGAAATTTCTTTCTTTCAAGGGGCGTTTTGTTGCGGGGCCGGGGCCACTGTATCCGTCTGTTCGGCGCGAAAGGAATCCAGCCGCTTGGCTAGATCGTGATCCATCAGAGCCAGCACAGCCGCCGCCAAAAGTGCAGCATTTTTTGCCCCCGCCTTGCCAATGGCCAAGGTTCCCACAGGGATGCCGCCGGGCATTTGCGCGATGGATAACAAGCTGTCCATACCTTTGAGAGCCTTGCTTTCCACCGGCACGCCGAACACCGGCAAAGGGGTAAGGGCGGCTGCCATACCCGGTAGATGTGCGGCACCACCGGCGCCGGCGATGATGATCTTGAGGCCGCGGTCACGCGCCGATTGGGCATAGTCGTAAAGCCGCTTTGGTGTGCGATGGGCGGAAACGATTTTCACCTCATGGGGGATGGACAGATTTTCCAGAATGGCCACAGCATGGCGCATGGTTTCCCAATCGGATTGGCTACCCATGATGATGCCAACCAAAGGCGTGGGATCTGTCATTCGATGCTCCAGGGCCAGCGGTGAGATGCGTGAGCGCATTATAGGGAGAGGGCGTGCCGACGCAAGCGCTGGAAAGTGGCTTATCCTTGACAATTGGTGCGCAGACCTCAAATCTTAACAGGGTATTAGGGATAGGTGCCGCTTGATGAAAGTAGATGCCGCAGATGCTGTGAATGCGATTTCATCCGGCCAACGTGACAAGCGCTATCAGGAAAATAATCCTGATGGGGATGTGGCGGAGGATGGTGCGGCATTTCAAGACGATTTCATTCTTTTCGGAATCCCTGAACATGATCTTACCCCAGAGGTGCAGGCCGCCATTACCCGCTTGATCGGGGATGTGGAAACTCTCACCCTTCACTTGGGGCGGGCGCAGGCACAGATTGCCGAGCTTGAAAAACTGGCAGATCATGATGCCTTGGTGCCGGTTTTGAACCGCCGCGCCTTCATGCGTGAATTGAATCGGCAGATCGCTTTGGCCAATCGTTATGGTCATCCGGTAAGCATCTTGTATTTCGATGTGGATAATATGAAACGCATCAATGACCGGCTTACCCATGCGGCGGGGGATGCGGCCTTGCTGGCGGTGGGAGATGCGCTGACACGCTATAGCCGTACCTTTGATCTTGTGGCGCGTTTGGGCGGGGATGAGTTCGGGATGATCCTGCCCCATACGGACCAACAACATGCCGAGGACATGGCCAAACGACTGGCCGATGCCGTTGCCCGTGCAGAACCGCAGATCAATGGGACAACCATCCCCCTAACGGTAAGTTATGGCGCCTATGGGCTGACACAGGATGATGACGCAGAGGGCGCCTTGGCGCATGCGGACAGGCTTATGTACGCCTTTAAAAAGCAGCGGCATCTCAAGGATGGTGGGGCGGTCAGGCAATGATATCGGGCAGAATCTGGTCTTCCAGATGCCGGATCTGGTCCCGCAATAAAAGCTTCCGTTTTTTCATCCGCAGAATCTGAAGCTGGTCGAAGGACCCGGCGCTATGCAGGGCCTCGATTGCCATATCCAGATCACGATGTTCTTGTTCCAGAATCTTCAGACGCTTTTTCAATTCTGCGTCCGCCAGTGTCATTCCGTCGTGCATGCGATGTGCTTTCGAAAGTCGGACAGACCCCCAAGTCCGGCCATATTATAGCGAGTCATGGGGGAAAACCACAAGAGTGCATCGCGCGCTCAAACCATAGGCCGCTTCTGTGGCCCTTCCGAGTCGGGACCGCTGTGTGAAATTGAGGGAGGCGCGGTGCTTTGTAAAAAGGGAAGGGCGGAAATTTCGCATGGAGCAAAGAGCGCTGCTTGCATCCGGCCATGGCCGGAATTTTTGCGCAATGACGGGCAGTTGGATGCTGCGTCAGAATGGGTTCAGGTGCGCTGTTTCAAGAAATATGGGGCATGGTGACGCATCGGGGTGCGAATTGAAGTGACAATCAGAGACCTTATATGGTGCCATATCAGTGTTGTTCGTAATGAAGGAGGATACCGGTATGACACAGCAGGCGCATGCTCAGGCTCTGGCAGACAAACACGCCACGTTGGAACGGATTATCACCCAAGAGGCCAGCAGGCCCGCGCCGGATACCCTTCGATTAGCCAAGCTTAAACGCGAGAAGCTTTTACTGAAGGAAAAGCTCAACGGATACGAGCATCATTAACAAGAGCCAATGATAAAAGATGTGGGCGCAGCCTTTTGGCCGCGCCCATTTTTTTTGTCTTCGATCCGGTGGCCGTTCTTATGACAGCACATAGGTTTTTATAAAGCCGGACTTACCCGATTATCAGAGATCCGATGCGGGGGTGTCGTCGGCAGGGCTTTCCACATCGGCGCCGCTATCTGCTGCACCCTCTGCAGGGGCGCTCTCAGGCTGTTCCGGAGCGTTCTTTTGTGCGCGAACGGCGGCTTTTTGAACCGCTTCATCCAATTCCATTTGCTTGCAAAGGCCCAAGGCAACGGGATCCTGGGCGCGGATATTGGCGATATTCCAGTGGGATCGCTCACGTATGGCACTGATGGTTGGCTTGGTGGTGCCCACAAGGCGCGAGATTTGCGTGTCGGAAAGCTCGGGATGGTGGCGCAACAGCCATGCAATGGCATCGGGCTTATCCTGCCGCTTGGAAACGGGCGTATAGCGCGGCCCTTTGGTCCGGGTCTGTTCGGGCTTGGCCCCTTTGCTCAGCACCAAAGATGCCGAAGGATCATCTTGGCAACGGCGCACTTCGGCCCATGTCAATTGGCCATTGGCCGTGGGGTCGATTCCGGCGATGGATTGCCCGACGGTTCCATCCGCGATGCCTTGCACTTCAAGATCATGCAAGCCGCAAAAACGAGCGATCTGCTTGAATGTGAGCGAGGTATTGTCGATCAGCCAAACGGCGGTTGCCATCGGCATCAGTGGCTGGCTCATAGTCCTCTCCAAAAGACACGCAATAAAGCACTAGCCCCGGCGCGGGCCTTCCCCAAACCGGTGAAGTGCATCTGTCAAATCACGGAGAAAGACCCATCGCAAAGGCTAGCAATGAAGGTGACTGTGGCGCAGCTTTGTCCATCAATCAAGACGTTCGCGGATTATTTTATCACCATATGGAAGCTTTGGTTCCTATCGGTCGGAAAAGGCCATTGCAACCGGCAGACGAGCGGCGCGGATGGCCGGAAAAAACCCACCAACCAAGCCAATTCCAAGGGCCAATATGGCCCCTTGCACCAGCAAGGCACCGCCCAGTTGAAAACTGAACACCACTTGGGTGAAGCCGCCGCCAAGGGTGGATGTGCTCAATCCGTCGAAAAAGCTCCAGGCAACCGCGGCTCCCAACAGCCCGCCCAGCACCGAAAGTGCAAGTGATTCGGATAATGTGCCGAAAAAAGCGGAGAGGCTGGAGAAGCCGATGGCGCGCAATGTTGCAATGTCTCGCGCGCGGGCGGCCACCGATGTGTAGATGGTATTGAGCGCTCCGGCCAAAGCCCCCAGGCCCATGGCAATGGCCAGCGGCCATCCCAGCACAAGGATCAGGTCAGAGGTGCTTTGGGACTGTTCTTTGAAATAGTCCTTTTCGCTGATCACATCGACGCCCAGACGGGGATCGTTTTCAGCAAAATCTTTAAGGTCTTCGATGGCATCGGGGCTGGTGAGTTTGGCGCGGACAGATTGTACTGAACTGCCGCGATTGAACTGGTTTTGCACGCCGGCAAGATCGCTCCACAATTCCGATTCGAACACCGTTCCACCGGTTTCAAAGACGCCGACAATGTCCCAATCCGTGGCACCGAAACGAACGGTAGAGTTCAGATCGAAGCCGTCGAATTCTCCTAAAAGGGCGCGCCCCACCACCAGTTCATTGCGGCCCGGTACGAACAGGCGGCCTTGGCTGATGGTGACAGGGCCGCGCATTGCGATGCCTTGTTCAGAAAGCCCGCGTAAAGGCAAATTGACCTTGGTGCCGCTGGTTTTCTTTGTGCCATTCACCACCACATAAAGCTCACCCGAAATCATGGGCTCGCCATTGTTTTTGGCAATGCCTGCGGCGGTTTCAAGAACGGCCTGATCTTCGCGGCTTAAAACGGAATTCAGTTCTGTGCTGGCCCCGCCGCGCAAGATCAGCGCCACATCATCAGAGCCCGTGCCTTCAAGGGTTTTGCGAAAGCCGTTGGACATGGCGAGAAAGGCCAGCAACACCGCCACAACCACGGCAATGGTGAGAATGGTGGCGAGGCTGAGCCAAAGTCTTTGTGGCAGACTGCGAAGGCTGATCCAGCTTACCGAGAGAATTTGCTTCATCATGATGATTACACCCTTGCAAATGCGGTGCTGAGCTTCAAACGATAGGCGTTCCATGCAGGGAAAAGCCCGGTGAGCACGCCAAGAACGACCATCAAACCGAAAGCCTGCAGCCACACACTGGTCGGGAAGCCCAAGACGAAGGGAAAACCGGGGATATTGCGGGCGATTTCCACAAGCCCCCATGCCGTAATGGTACCGATCAGCCCACCAAAAAAGGCCAAACCAAAGGCTTCACCCAAAACCATGGAAAACACCGTCGAGGCGCGAAAACCGAGCGCTTTCATCACCCCGATCTCGCTGGTTCGCTCCCGGATCGACAGGGCCATGGTGTTGCCGACAATGATCAGAATGGTGAACAAGGCGGCCCCCACCACCGAGGAAATAATCAGGCCGATATTGCCAAGTTGGTCCACGAACGAGCGATTGAATGCCGCTTCCGTCCGGGTTTCGGTGGCATAGGCGGAATTCTGGAACCGGAAATCGATGGCTTGGGCCACCTGATCATTGAGCGTCGGATCGGTGGTGGTCAGGGCCACCGTGCCGGTGAAATCTTTTCCGAACGTCCGGGCCTCGTTCAGATAGTCGTAATGCATATAAAGGCCATTGGCGGGAAGTTCGTCGCGGCTGGATTGGAAGATCCCTTCAATCACCACATCCCAAACCTTCGATCCATCGGCCTGCTGCCAGATATTGCTGGAAATGGGCACCAGATCGCCCAGTGCCCAGCCATAAGTTCCGGCGGTATCCGCCCCCACAAGCACGCCGCGCCGGTTTTTGATGAAGGCTGCGATCTGCTCTGCGGGCAAAACGATGTCGTCTTGATAGACAGTCATGAAACTTTCCGGGTCCACGGCGAATCCGAAAATGAAATTGCGCGGTTCCTGATAATATGAGCCGATCCAGCTTTGATGGGTGGCGTGTAACACCCCATCCATGCTGCGGATGCGGTCCACATAGGCAATGGGCAGCGGTTGGGTGAAGTTGATACGGTTGCTTACCACCAAGCGATCGTCGGCGGCCAATTCGGCTCCGGCATCAAGGGCTTTATCGAAGCTTTGCAAGATGCCGAACAGAAAAAAGGCGATAAAAATTGCAAATGTGGTGAGGAAAAAACGCAGCCGATAGCGCGTCAGGTTTTTCCAGATCAAGGTGCCGTGGGTCATGATGTCACCAGTTCTTCAACGAAATGGCCCTTATCCAAATGCAGAATGCTTTTGGCATATTTGGCGGCTTCCGGATCATGGGTCACCATCAGGATTGTCTTGCCAAAATCGCGGTTCAGCATTTGCAGGGTGGATAGAATTTCACCGGCGGTTTCCCGATCCAGATCACCGGTGGGTTCATCGCATAACAACAATTTCGGGTCCGAAACGATGGCGCGGGCGATGGCCACGCGCTGTTGCTGGCCCCCGGACATTTCCCGCGGGCTATGCTTGGCACGATCTTCCAGCCCCACCACTTTTAAGGCGGTCATGACATTTTCACGGCGTTGCTTCCTTGAAAGCTTTGTCAGCAAAAGCGGGAGCTCCACATTGCGGGCCGCCGTTAGCATGGGCATCAGATTATAGAACTGGAAGATGAAGCCAACGGTATGTGCCCGCCAGCGCGACAGGGCGCTTTCGCTCATTTTATCAATGCGTTCGCCATTGATGGTGATGGTGCCGCTGGTGGGCCGGTCAACGCCGCCAAGAAGGTTGAGCAATGTGGTTTTTCCAGATCCCGATGGCCCCATGATGGCCACGAAATCGCCTTCCTTGATGGAAAGGTTCAACTGGTCGAAAATGGAAATTTCTGACTTTGCCTTGCGGTAAGCCTTTGAGACATTTTCGAGCATAATCAAAGGAGTGTCGGGCATGGGCATATCCTTCATCTGGCAAGCAGTATCTCAGAAATTTACGTTAGCGGTTTTCCATAAAGGCCACATTCACACCCATTTCCGGCAGAATACGGCTGTCTTTTTCACCAAGGGCAATGCGCACGCGCACCGTTGCCCGATCGCGGTTGGCGGTGGGAATGATGGCGATCACATGCGCGGGAATGATCCAGTCGGGATAGGCATCCAATCGCGCTTCGACCCGTTGACCGGGAGTTACAAGGCCGATGAAGCTCTCGCTCACATCCACTTCGATCTCAAGGCTATCCATATCCACAAGCGTACAGATGCCGGTACGGGTGAAACCGCCGCCCGCAGATCCGGGGGCGACAATTTCACCGGGCTGGGCGTTTTTATCAATCACAACGCCGGCAAAGGGGGCGCGAACCTCATGGTCGTTCAACCGCTCCTGAGCACGGGTTACTTGAAGTTTTGAAATATTCAGATTTGCTTCGGCCCGTGCCAGATCGGCCGTGAGAGATTCCACCGCAGCTTCCGCCTGTGTGAAATCCGCTATAGAAGAGTAATTTGCCGAACTCAGTTGCGATACCCGCGTCAGAACGCGATTGGCTTCCGCAAGATTGGCGCGGCTTGCTTTCACCGCAGCTTCAGACGCACTCACCTGCGCTTTTGCCAGATCAAAATCGACGCGGGCCAACGCATCATCAAGCCGGGCCACAAGCTGGCCTTCTTCCACACGCATGCCTTCTTCCACCAGAATTTCGGTGACCCGACCGGTAATCTCTGCCGATACCGTGGCCATGCGCCTTGCGGTGATATAGCCCGATGCATTGAGCACGCGCTCTTTGGTGGCGGCTGTGCTTGTTTCGTTTGGCTGGGTGGCTTGGCTGGTTTCTTGGGCTGTGTCCGGTTTAGCAGCGGCGGGCGCCGCGGTATTTTGGCCAGCAGGCGCGGCTATATTTTTATCGTCGGATAATAAACCCCACCAAAGCCCGGCGGCCATCAGCGCGATCAGCACAAGGATCGCCAGAATGATCCACCCATATCGCTTTTTTCCTTCCGACGGAGGAGGGGAATCGCGGGTGATCTTCAGGCTGTCCAGCAGGGCTTTCTTGTCGTCCATAAAATTGTCCCGCGCGCGTGGAATTTATTGTTTTAGAAGTTCTTTTATCCTTAATCCGATGAAATTTGTAAAATTATTTTTCCCATATGTACACTGTCTTCCATGCGGCTATGGGCGCGCCATGCCTCATCTAGGGGAAAGACACTGTCGATTACTGGCGCAAAGCGTCCTTTTTCAATCATTGGCCACACCAATTGCTCGACCGATTGCGCAAGTGCGGCCTTGAAGGAAAGAGATCGGGCCCGCAATGTCGATCCTGTCATGACAAGGCGTTTCAGCATCAGGGGGGCAAGATTGAGCGTCGTTTTCGGGCCACCTAAAAAGGCAATGGTCACATGGCGGCCTTCCGTGGCAAGGCAATCGAGATTGCGCGGCACATAATCGCCGCCCACCATATCCAGAACCACATCCACACCGCGCCCGTCCGTGGCCTTTTTCACAGCGGAAACGAAATCCTGATCCCGATAATTGATGGCCAGATCGGCCCCCAGATCGCGGCAAAAGGCGCATTTTTCATCTGTCCCAGCGGTGGTGATCACATGGGCATCAAAGGCTTTGGCAAGCTGAATGGCGGTAGAGCCGATGCCCGACGAGCCGCCATGCACCAAAAGCCATTCGCCGTGATCCAGATAGCCGCGCTCAAAGACATTGGACCATACGGTAAACACCGTTTCCGGCAAGGCGGCCGCATGGGCCAGCGGCAGATTTTGCGGAGCGGGAAGGAGCGTTTCAACGGGGGCTACGCACAGTTCGGCATAACCGCCTCCGGCCACAAGGGCGCAGACCCGATCACCCACCGCCCAATTGGTCACCCCGGCTCCCAAGGCCTCGATGGTGCCGGAAATCTCCAGGCCGGGAATATCTGATGCGCCGGGGGGCGGTGGATATAGTCCGCGGCGTTGCACCACATCGGGGCGGTTCACCCCTGCAGCCACCACCTTGATCAGCACCTCTCCTTGCCGGGGAGACGGGTCCGGACGATTGCATGGTTGCAAGACATCTGGGGCACCAAATCCTGCGATTTCAATTGCCTTCATGTGGCCTCCCCTATTACCAATTTGGGGAAAGTGTGACGCCTGATCGGGCGATAATCAACGTGTGATCATGGGCTTTATGATTTTTATGGAGAGTGTGATGGATCTGGAAGACAGGCCCGTGCGAAAAGATCAGCCGATAAAGGCATTGGAAGGCGAAGATCTGGACAGCTATTCTCTTGATGATCTTGTTGAACGGATCGAGCGCTTGCGGGCCGAGATTGCGCGTACCGAGCGGGTGCGTGCCTCGAAAGGCGCCAGCCAAGTCGCCGCTGAAGCCTTGTTCGGGAAACCGTGAAAGGTGGCGATATGGGCGCCGTTGTCTAATCGCCACTGCTATATATTTTCCGTCACACACGGTCGCCCCACACTCGTCACCCCCGGACTTGATCCGGGGGTCCAGACCGGCAGGGCCGGAGCGCGCCACCAACAAAGACCTGGATTCCCGGGTCAAGCCCGGGAATGACGAGGCAGGAAGGTCAAACCCGGGAATGACGGGCGGTTGATCCAGCCCACCACATAGCAAGAGCCATGCAGTGGGGCCAGTCGATCCCGCTATTATTCAGGCGGCGGTTTTTTCTGCCACGGCCTTATCGCCCGATGCCAAAACAGAGGCTTTTGGGCTGCCTTTTTCGATGGTGATCTGGCGCGGTTTCATATGCTCGGGAACGCGCCGCTCCAGAGAAATGGTCAATAAGCCATTTTCAAATCCTGCGCCTTTCACTTCAACGGTTTCTGCCAGACGGAAGGTGCGCTCAAAAGCGCGCTTGGCAATACCGCGATGCAAGAATGTGCGGCTGTCATCTTCTTCGGTAGCACGTCCCGTAACAGTCAGGACGCGATCTTCCAGCACCACATCCAGCTCATCGGCAGAAAAGCCGGCGACGGCCATCGTGACGCGATATTCGTCGTCACCCAGCTTTTCAATATTATAGGGCGGATAGCTTTGGCTGGCCGAATCCAACCGGGCTTCCGCCAAACGGAACAGGTCGTCAAAGCCTACAGACGACCGCATCAGGGGTGTTAAATCCAAGCTACGCATGGCTAAATATCCTCTTTATTTGAGCGATATGATTGGCGCTGTTCCGCTGGTTTTTAGCCGGAACAGGCCATATTTGCGGCCCCGATATTGGCGACCGCGAGCTTTATGTATGCGCGATTTTCTGGTGGTCAAGAGCCGTTTACGGCACAAAACTGTAAAATTCTGGCAATTTTGTTATAGTGGTGACAGGGCATAGGGTGGTTCGCAGGAGGGAACATTGAGCACATGGCTTGAAGAGAGAGGCCAGCGGTCGCAGACGGCGCCTGTTCATGTGTTCCAATCGGTGGATCGCGCCTATTGCGATGCCATGGATATGGCGATGGAATTGCGTTCTTTTTTATCCTCCGCCCGCTATGCGGCGCATAAAAGCGCTCAGGCGGAAGCCGAAACCGCCTATGTGGTGGAAACCATGCGGATGTCGGTGCGGATCATGCATGTGATTGCGTGGGCATTGGCCCGCAAAGCGGTCGCGCAAGGCGAGTTGAGCGAAAAAGAGGCTTGTACTGCGGCTTATCGCTTGGGGGATCGGGAAACGTGCCTCGCCCAAGAAGATCGGTCTCTTTCTGTTTTATCGCCTTCAACGCAGGATCTAAGCGCCCGCAGCCGCGGATTATACCAGCGGGTCTTGCGCCTTGAAGCCATGATGGAGGATGGCTGTGGCGGTGATGGTGAAACACCGAACGCGCTTGGCTCGAAAGGCGAGGGACGCACGGTTGTTCATGCCATGTGGGACGAGATTGCCCGCGGCGAGCGGGACGAGGCCCCCAAGTCCGAGCGGCAAATGCGCACGAAAAAAAGCGCATCAGGACATATGCCGGATGCGCTTTTTCTGATTTGATCAAGCGGCGATTGATAATCGCGACGCCCGATTTTATTTTTTCAGCGTAAAAGCGCCGAAACGCTTTTGGAACCGCGCGACCTGACCGCCCTTGTCCATCAGGCGCTGGGCGCCGCCGGTCCATGCCGGGTGGGACGTGGGATCGATTTCGAGCTGAAGGCTTTCACCTTCGGAGCCCCAAGTCGAGCGGGTCATAAATTCAGTACCGTCCGTCATGACCACTTTGATCATGTGGTAATCAGGATGAATATCTTTCTGCATGGCCCTCTCCGCAAAATTCGAGCGCGCTACATAGCCCGTTACCGTTGCTATTGCAAGGTTTGCATTCCGCATCAATCATTTTAAAGGGCCATAAATTTCATGGCCTTTCAGATTGCGCGATTGTCGGGCTGTAGCAGCGCTGCTATAGCCGCAGGGATAAAGCATGTGCGAAAGAGATTGGCAATAGATTTGGCGCGCGAGAGAAAAGATTCAACGGACAAAACCGGACGGAGCGATCTGTCAAAGCTGAAACGGCTGAAGCTGGTTGCCGGTTATGCCTTGCGTTACAAGGGCTTGGGATTTGCAGCCTTGTTGGCGCTTAGTGTGGCGGCGGCGGCGAATTTGGCGGCGATCGGGGCGTTGCAGCCGGTGATCGACAAGGGATTCGGTGGAGAAGATCCGGACGCCATCAACCGGGCCTTTGCGATTCTGTTCGGTATTGTGACCGTTTTGGCCATTGCGGCAGCGTGTCGCGCCTATTTCGTTACCTTGCTGGGCGAGCGGGTGGTGGCGGATTTACGGCGGGCGGCCCATGCACGGGTGGTGTCTTTACATCCGTCGTTTTTTGAAGAAAACCGCCCCAGCGAAATTGCCTCCCGGTTGACCGCCGATGCGGGGGTGATCCAACAGGTTGTCAGTACCTCCGTTTCCATCGCTTTGCGCAACACCGCCTTGTTCATCGGCGGATTGAGCATGATGGTGATTTATAATCCCGGCTTGATGGCGATCATCACCGTGGCCATTCCCGTCATTATCGCGCCCATCGTGTATCTGGGGCGTAAGGTGCGGGCTTTGTCGCGTTCATCGCAGGACCGCATTGCCGATGTGGCTTCTATGGCCACGGAAAGCCTTGGAGCCATAGAGGTGGTGCAGGCTTTCACCCGTGAAGAAGCGGAGAAGGAACGCTTTGGCTCGGCGGTGGAAGCGGCTTATAGCACCGCCCAACGCCGTATTCGGGCGCGATCCACAATGGCAGGGGTGGTGGTGTTCCTGATCTCGTCCGCCATTACATTCATTTTGTGGCAGGGCGCACAAGAGGTGGTGGCGGGCCGTATGACCGGCGGAGAAATGGCGGCCTTTGTGGGCTATGCGGTGATGGCCGCCGCCGCTGCCGGTGCCGTTGTCGAGGTTTATGGCGATTTGCAGCGGGCCGCCGGTGCCGCAGGCCGACTGGGGGAGTTGCTGGATGCCCGAACGGATCTGGTGGTGCGTGCCGATCCTTTGTCCTTGCCGCAGCCCTTGGAAGGCCGGGTGTCTTTTCAGCAGATTTCCTTTTCCTATCCGTCCAAGCCGGGCATTGCGGCGTTGAAAGATTTTACTCTGGAGGCCGCGCCGGGGGAAAGCGTGGCGCTTGTTGGCCCTTCGGGGGCGGGAAAATCCACGGTCTTGCAATTATTGCTGCGTTTTTTCGACCCGCAATCGGGGGTGGTGTTGCTTGATGGTGTGAATATCCGCGATATAGACTCGGTGGATTTGCGCAACCAGCTTGCCATTGTGCCGCAAGAGACGGTGATTTTTGCCGATACGGTGCGGGAAAATATCCGTTATGGCCGGCCCGATGCCGGAGATGACGAGGTGGAAGCCGCCGCCAGAGCCGCTGTGGCCCATGATTTTATCAGGGAACTTCCCGAAGGTTATGAGACCTGGCTGGGCGAGCGCGGTGTGCGGCTTTCCGGCGGTCAGCGGCAACGCCTTGCCATTGCCCGTGCGATCTTGCGCGATGCGCCGGTTCTTCTTTTGGATGAAGCCACCAGCGCCTTGGATGCAGAAGCGGAACAATCGGTGCAAAGAGCGCTTGAGCATTTGATGGAGGGCCGCACCACCATCCTGATCGCCCACCGTTTGGCCACCGTATTGAAGGCCGACCGTATCGTGGTGCTGGAAGATGGCCATGTGGTGGCCAGCGGCCGCCATGAAGATCTGTTGCAGAAAAGCCCGCTTTATGCGCGGCTGGCGCAGCTTCAATTCGATGTGGATGCCGCCCAGGATTTGGCCCGCCCCACCGCGGTGCTTTAGAATATGACCCCAAGGTTTAGCGCTGGGTGAAACGCATTTCGATGCGGCGATTGCGGCGCAGATCTTCGGCGCTGTCCCCTTGTGCTATGGGCTGATATTCACCAAAGCCCGCCGCCACGAGGCGTTGCGGGGGCACCCCTTCGCTGATCAGGAATTGCACCACGGAAATGGCCCGCGCCGCCGATAGCTCCCAATTATTGGAAAATTGGGCGGTGCTGATGGGGCGTTTGTCCGTATGGCCATCCACCCGCAATACCCAATCGATATCCGAGGGAATTTGTCCGGTGATTTGCAAAAGCGTTTGGGCCACCTGACGCATTTGCGTGCGTCCCTCGAACCCCAAAGCCGCACTGCCAGAGGCAAACAGCAATTCCGATTGAAAAATGAAGCGGTCACCCTCAATGCGGATATCGCTGCGTTGGCCCAATACTTCGCGCAGGCGGCCAAAAAATTCCGAACGGAAGCCGGCCAGTTCCTCCACCTTTTGCGCCAGCGCCACATTGAGACGGCGGCCTAGATCGACAATGGTGGCCTGTTGTTCTTTATCGCGCTGTTCCGAGGCATCAAGGGCCGCTTCCAGCCGCGCCAGTTGCTGGCGCAAGGCGGTCAGGCTGGCTTGTAATTCGGCCACCCGATTGCGTGCCGCGGCGGACAGTTCTTTTTCCTGTGCCAGATCTTCGGCGGTGCTTTGATAGCGTTCTTGCAGGTCTGCCATATCCTGACTGTGGCTTGCGGCCTGCATGTCCGCTTCGGCCAGTTTGTTGCGCGCATCTTCCAATGCGCTTTCCAGACCGCTGATCTGGTTCGAGAGATCATCGCGCTCTGACCGGATGGTTTGCAGATTGGCAGACAAGGCCCCAAGGCTGTCGCGCAGGTCGGCATTGGATTGCCGTTCCAGATTCAAAAGCTGCCCCAGTTCCGCCACCTGATCGCGCAGACGTTCCAATGCCGCATCGCGCCCTGAAAGCGCCGCGCCGAGAAAAAACTGCGCCAAGGCGAAGATGGACAGCAAAAACACCAGAACCAGCAGCAAAGTGGACAGGGCATCCACAAAGCCCGGCCACGTATCGTCGCCACCATCATTGCGCCGTCTTGCGGTACGCAGGCTCATTGCCCTTCATCTCCTTGAGGGCTGCCGGACGGGCGGTTCTGTGAGGGCTTGCGGTCAAGGGCGGCGGCCAGTGTGCGGGCCAGCATTTTCATTTCCGAGCGCAAAAGGTCGCCGGTTTTCTCCGATGCGCGGTTTTGATCTTCCAGCAATTTTCGCAGGCTGAGATCCATATTCCGCAAATGGGTCATGGAAACATCATCAAGGCTGATGGTTTGCGCATCAGCACTGTCCACAAAGCGTTCCAATGTGCGCTGGGTGTGGATCTGGGCATCGGTCAGGCGTTTTGTGACGGCCTGATCGGACCGCATCTGATCGGTGAGGGCGGATAAACCTTCCGACAGGCGCATCAGCCCGGCATTGGCATCTCCCCGCGCGGTTTCCGATTGCTCCATGGTACGGCGGAGCTGATCGAGACTATCGGCGGTTTGTTCCAGCAAGGCGCTGAGATACGACCCGGCCGCAAGGCTGGCACCATCTTCATCGCCCATATCCATGGACGGGCCGCCGCGTGACACCTTGGCCACGGTGGACAGCCAGTCTTCCAGATTATTGTAAAAGCGGTTTTGTGCCTGACCCGATTGAAGATCGAGAAAGCCCAATATGACGGACCCCGCAAGGCCGAATAATGAAGAGGAAAACGCAATGGCCATGCCGCTTAAAGGCTCTTCAAGGCCGCGCTTCAAAGCATCAAACATCAAGCTGAGATCGCTGGTTTCAACGCTCAGGCTTTGGATGGTGTTGCCAATGGCCGCCAGCACCGCCAGCAATCCCCAAAAGGTGCCCAACAGGCCGAGGAAAATCAAAAGCCGGGTAAGATAACGCGAAATTTCGCGGCCTTCATCAAGGCGCGAATCGACGCTATCGAGCAAAGAACGCATGGACATGGCGGTCATACGCACCGGCCGGTCACCGGCCTGATCGCCGATCATTGCCGCCAAGGGGCCAAGCAGGCGCGGGCTGCGTTCGGGAAGGCTTTCATTGCCGCGGCGATATGCCTTGAGCCATTCGGTTTCAGGCTTCAGCATCAGCACTTGGCGGAAGCTATAGACAATACCCAAAAGCAAAACCACGCCAATAATCCCGTTCAGCAAGGGATTGGCCAGAAATGCCGTTGAAAGCTGTTCCGCCAGCACGGCGGCCAAAAGCGCCACTGCCAGCACGAACACGATCATCCGATTGAGAAAGCGTTGTTGTCCGTTCATAATCGCTCCGATAAGTGCCCCAGCCCTTTTAAGTTCCATGGCCCTTTCTAAAGCATTTATAGCGCAATCGAAATCATTTGCCGGGGATTATTTTATACAGCATTTGGCCGCTTCTATGGCAGCGCTGGCCTTGTGGGCTTGTGCTGCCGTCAGGGCGTGGGCTTTTCTTGTCGGATCATGAGCCGGGCCTTTTTTGAAGCGCCTTGTTCGGGGCTGGCAAGGGCATGGATGGTCATGCGGTTGAGCGCGATGCCTTCACGCACCAGAAATCCCCGCACGGCCAAACAGCGGGCCAGGGCATGTTCAAGGACGGTTCGGGCCTCTTGTGCTGCGGAGCCGGAACCAGAGTTTGAAACAGGGTTTGAAATAGGGGCCGCCCATGCGGTGATGGTGATCTTTTCCGTACCGGCCCGCAAGCGTTGGGCCAAGCGGTTCAACTGGTTCACTTCATCCCGCGTCAGGGCGATGCGGCCTGCATCATAGGTAAAATCAAGCTCCGGCACCGGCAGCAAAAACCGCTCTAAAGGCGCAATGGCATTCATGGCGGGGCTGTCGGGATCGCTTGAAGAGTGCGACTCGGTTTGGGACGCCTCTTCAGAGGGTGCTTGGGGCAGGATTTTGTAGGGAACCGGCTTTTCCCGTTCGGGGATTTTTTTCGGATAACCGGATTTGCGCGGGCTTTCCGCCGCTTTGGGATCGTCGGTTTTTTTTGGCTCTGGCTGCGCGGGCATGGGCACCGGCAGGTCGCGGGTTTGCGGGCGATAAGGCCAGCCAACGGGGGCGTCTTCTTGTTGGGCACTGGTTTGGAAGGAGAAAAGCCCTCCCATCATCCCGACCAACAGCAAAAAACGCCCCGTTTTATGTGTCATTTCCGGTCCGCTTAACGCTTCCCAGCGGATTTCAGAATTTTCAGCATGGGCTGATGCAAAGCAGGGTTGGCCGCCACAATGCTTCCCGTTTCCAAAATCCGGCTGCCACCCTTGATGTCGGTGGCAAAGCCCCCGGCTTCGCGTACCAGCAACAGGCCAGCGGCCATATCCCAGGTGCTAAGGTCCTGTTCCCAAAAGCCTTCATAACGGCCAGCGGCCACATAGGCCAGATCAAGGGCCGCAGAGCCAAAGCGCCGCACCCCTGCCACTTCGGGCATGAAGGCGGCCAATTGTGCAAGAAAGACCGGATGATCTGGCTTGCCCATGAAGGGGATGCCCGTGGCCAATAAAGCGCTGGCCATGGTGGACCGGCCAGACACCCGCAAACGCTGGTCATTCACGAAGGCGCCATTGCCCTTATCGGCCCAGAACAGTTCATCTTTCAAAACATCATAAACGATGCCGGAAACAATTTCACCGCGCTCTTCAACGGCGATGGTGATGGCCCAATGGGGCAGGCCATGCAGGAAATTGGTGGTCCCGTCCAAAGGATCAACGATCCAGCGGGTGCTGGCATCATCGCCTTCTACCACACCGCGCTCTTCCATTAAAAAACCAAAGCGCGGGCGGGCTTTTTTCAGCTCATCGAACAAGATGGCTTCGGCACGTCGGTCGGCTTCCGAGACGAAATCCGCCGGGCCTTTTTTCGACACCTGCAAATGCTCGACTTCACCGAAATCGCGGCGCAGATTGCGGGCGGCTTTGTTGGCCGCCGATGCCATGACGTTTACAAGGGGGGAACGACGGGCCATCAGTCTGCCCGCTTTACATAGCTGGTGTCTTCCGTGGCCACCACGATCCGGTCGCCTTCATTGACGAAGGGCGGCACCATCACGCGCACGCCATTGTCCATCCGTGCGGGCTTGTAGGATGACGATGCGGTTTGCCCTTTCACCACCGGTTCGGTTTCGGCGACGGTCAATTCCACCTGTTCGGGCAGATGCACGCCCAAGGGGGCTCCATCATACATTTCAAGCTGCACAGCCATGCCATCCCGCAAGAATACCGCCTGTTCGCCGATATCGTCTTGTGGAAGGGCAATCTGCTCGTAGCTTTCAATATCCATGAAGGTGAACATATCGCCTTCATGGAACAGGAATTGATAATCGCGCTGTTCCAGACGCACCTTTTCAACCTTTTCCGACGAGCGGAAACGTTCATTGAGCTTGGAGCCATCGCGCAGGTTTTTCAGTTCTACCTGCAAATAAGCCCCACCCTTGCCGGGTTGGGTGTGCTGGATTTTCACGGCGCGCCAAAGCCCGCCCTTATGTTCGATCACATTGCCGGGGCGGACTGCATTCCCATCGATCTTCATGAGACAGTGTCACTTTTCAAGAGAGGTTTACGAAATTTCGTTCACCTCCTAACAGAGGCGGGCGCGTCATTCAATCTTTTGGCGGCCTTGAGCCGTTATGCGGGGGATGCGTCTTTGCTTATAAAGGCCGCATCAATGGCCGCATTAAAGGCGGAGACGGCGGCTTTCGGGCCGTTTTCATGGGACCAGATCGCATCGGAGACCGCCAGAAAATCTGCTCCGGCCTTTACCAAAGGCGCACAGTTTTCTGCCGTGATCCCGCCAATGGCAACGCAGGGGATTTCGGAAATATCCGCCCATATCTGGATGGTTTCCAGATCCGCGGTGGTTTTTGCAATTTTGGTCTGGCTGGGAAAAAATGCCCCGAAGGCCACATAATCGGCCCCGGCTTCACCGGCTTCAAAGGCCAAATGGCGCGAATTATGGCAGGTGACGCCGATATCCTTGTCATGCCCCAGAACTTTTCGGGCCTCTGCCAAATCGCCGTCTTCCTGCCCCAGATGCACCCCGTCCGCTCCGGCCTGTGCGGCCAGATCCGCCCGATCATTGATCAGAAACGCGGCATCATGGGCATGGGCGATGGGCATCAGGGCTTTGGCTGCCGCAAGCACCTGATCATCGCCGGTTTCTTTCATGCGCAATTGCACACAGGCAATATCGCCGCCTTCAAATGCTGCTTTTAAAGCGCCTTTGAACGATTCCAGCGTGAAGTGCGCTGGCGTGATCAGATAAAGGCGGGGGCGTTCGCGCATTGAATTGTCTGTCATGCTGGTCCTTTTGACCTGAAGATAGGGGGGGCCTGCGAGCGGACACAGGCCCCTTATTGTCAGGCTTTGCCTTTGTAGATGTCGATGATGTTGGAAAGCATATCCAGCGCATCCTTGCGCGGGCGCTGGAAGGTGTTGCGGCCAATGATCGAGCCATTGCCGCCGCCATCGCGGATGGCGCGGGCATCGTCGAACACGCTGTTTTCCCCTTTTTTCGCACCGCCCGAAAAAACCACCAATCGACGACTGTTAAAGGCCGACTGCATTACATGGCGCACCCGTGCTGCCGGTGTGGCAATGTCGATCTTTTCTGCTTTATACACTTTTTTGGCGTCGGCCTGTTCCACATGGTCGGACGGCAATTTCACCTTGATGATATGGGCGCCGATCAGGGCTGCCAGATGGGCGGCATAAGCGCATACATCGATGGCGGTTTCTCCGTCTTTGGATAACAGGCCGCCACGGGGATAGCTCCACACCACCACAGCCAATCCGGCGGCTTTGGCTTCGGCGGTCAGGTCGCTGATTTCTTCGACCATTTCGTTGAAATATTCCGATCCGGGATAAATGGTGAAGCCGATGGCCGAACAGCCCAGCCGTAAGGCATCCGCCACCGTGCCATAAACCGCCGAATCCTTTTCCTGCGCCCAGCTATTGGAGCTGTTGACCTTCATGATCAGCGGAATTTGTCCGGCAAAGCTATCGGCCCCGGCTTCCAACATGCCCAAAGGTGTGGCGAAGGCGTTCAGCCCCGCATCAATGGCAAGCTGGAAATGATAATGGGGATCATAGGCATCGGGATTGGGGGCAAAAGACCGCGCGGGGCCATGCTCGAATCCCTGATCCACCGGCAGGATGACCATTTTACCGGTCCCGCCCAAGCGGCCTGCCATCAAGATGCGCGCCAGATTGGCTTTTGTGCCCGGATTGTCGGATTCATACCAAGAAAGGATATTCTTGACCGTGCGGGTGACCTTCATGCGACTTCCCCTGTAGTGAAGGACCAATGTTTGGCTTTTGCTTACACTACAGAGACGCGGGCGGCAATCATCCAAGAGCCGATCGCAGGGTCAGCTGAGGAGTGCCGCAACGCCCGGCAGCGTTTTGCCTTCCATCCATTCCAGAAAGGCGCCGCCCGCCGTGGAAATATGGGAGAAGTGTGCCGCAACGCCTGCCATATTGAGCGCCGAAACCGTATCGCCGCCACCGGCCACAGTAAGCAGGCGGCCAGCATCCGTAAGCTGTGCGGCTTCTTTCGCCAACGCAAAAGTGGCCTGACCGAAAGGCGCAATTTCAAAGGCACCCAATGGCCCGTTCCACACCAGTGTTTTGGCCCCCGCAAGAACGGTTTTCAAGGCATTGATGGTGGCGGGCCCCACATCGAGGATCATTTCATCGTCACCAATATCGCTGGCTTGGCCATCAATCAGGGCCACGGTGCGGCTGGGGGCATTTTCCGCGAATTGCTTGGCTGCCACGCCGTCCACAGGCAGATGGATGACGCAGTTTTCTTTTTCGGCGCGGCTAAGGATATCGCGGGCCACATCCGCCAGATCACGCTCGGCCAGTGAATTGCCGATGGCGCAGCCCTTGGCGAACAGAAAGGTGTTGGCCATGCCGCCGCCAATGATCAGATGATCCACCTTTTCCACCAGATGGGTGAGCACATCCAGCTTCGATGACACTTTGGCCCCGCCCACAATGGCCGCCACCGGACGCGCCGGATTGCCCAAAGCCTTTTCCAGAGCCTCCAGCTCCAAAGCCATGGTTTCCCCTGCGCAACGGGGCAGAAAATGCGCCAGCCCTTCGGTGGACGCATGGGCGCGATGGGCGGCGGAGAAGGCGTCATTCACATAAAGATCGCCAAGGCTTGCAAGGGCCTTGGCAAAGGCCGGATCATTGGCTTCTTCGCCCCCATGGAAGCGCACATTTTCCAGCAAGACAATGCCTGTATTTTCGGCAAGGGCTTGCTGGGCCGCCGCGCCAATGCAATCCGCGGCAAATCCCACCGGCTCGCTAAAAGCGGCCACCAGAGCGGGCAGCAGGGGCCTGAGACTCATCTCCGGCACCACCTGCCCTTTGGGGCGGCCAAAATGGGATAGCAAAGCCACTTTGGCGCCTTTTTCGCGCAAGGCCCGCACGGTGCTGATGGCGGCCCGGATACGGGTATCATCGGCAACCCTGCCATCTGTCATGGGAACATTCAGATCGGCCCGCACGAGAGCCACCTTGCCGCTTAAATCACCCATATCGGAAATGCGCTTGAAAGCTGTCATGATGTGTCTCTCTTTGGTTGGCCGGGCTGTGACGATTATCCCAATTGAGCCATTTTCCGTGCCGTATCCACCATACGGTTGGAGAAGCCCCATTCATTGTCATACCAGCTCATGACGCGGACAAAGGTGCCGTCGATCACTTGCGTGCTGGCCAGATCGAAGCTGGAGCTGGCAGGGCAGTGATTGAAGTCGATGGACACGGCCGGATCGGTGACAATATCCAATATGCCCTTCATCGGCCCTGATGCTGCGGCTTTCATCATCTCGTTCACCGCTTCGGCGCTGGTGGCTTTTTGGGTGTTTACCTTCAGATCCACCATCGACACATTGGGGGTGGGCACACGCACCGCCGACCCATCCAGCTTGCCTGCAAGGTCAGGCAGAACCAGGCCCACAGCGCGGGCCGCGCCGGTGCTGGTGGGGATCATCGAAAGGGCCGCAGCGCGGGCACGGCGGGGATCGCTGTGCAGGCTGTCTTGCAAGCGCTGATCGGCGGTATAGGCATGAACCGTGGTCATATAGCCGCGTTCGATGGTGAGATTGTCGTGCAAGATTTTGGCCACGGGCGCCAAGCAGTTGGTGGTGCACGAAGCGTTGGAGACGATTTTATGTTCGGCCTTCAACTGATCGTCATTGACCCCGTAAACAACGGTGATCGGGACATTTTTCGCCGGAGCGGAAATCAGGACTTTTTTGGCACCGCCATCCAGATGGGCCTGTGCCTGCTCGGCGCTGGTGAAGCGGCCTGTGCATTCCAGAACCACATCAACGCCAAGCTCGCCCCAAGGCAATTTTTTGGGGTCGGGATTGGCCAATACCTTGATGTCATGGCCATCGATGGTCATCACGCCATCGCCCGCCGTGACATCACCATTGAAGCTGCCATGCACGCTGTCGCGCTTGAACAGATAAGCATTCATTTCGGCGTCGCCCAGATCGTTGATGGCGACCACTTCAACATCCTTGCGGTCGGACTCGAGAATAGCGCGCAAGACAAGGCGACCGATGCGGCCAAAGCCGTTGATGGCAAAACGAATGCTCATGATATGTCCTCGATTTTGGGTCTTTTGACGGATTATATTGTTCTATAGCCGAGTTTTGACCGCCTCAACAACTGCATCGGCGGTGATACCGAAATATTTGAACAGGTCCCCTGCAGGGGCCGATGCACCAAAGCCGGTCATGCCGATGATCTGCCCTTCGCGGCCCACATAGCGCTCCCAGCCATAGGTGATGCCCGCTTCCACAGCCACCCGCTTTACATCGGGAAGATGATCGCCAAGCACGTCTGCCTTATAGGCGGCCTCTTGCGCGTCGAACAGTTCCAGACAGGGCATGGATACGACCCGTGTGGGGATGCCTTGCGCTTCCAGATCGCTGCGGGCGTCCATGGCAAGGCTCACCTCGGAGCCGGTGGCCAAAAGGATCGCTTTGGGCGTGCCGTCACTGGCTTCCGCCAGAATATAACCGCCCTTGGCGCTGAGATTTTCGCCGGCATCTTCCAGTCGCACTTGCGGCAAACCTTGCCGTGTGAGCGACAGGATCGAGGGGGTTTCACCCGCTTCCAAAGCCGCTTTCCAGCATTCGGCGGTTTCCACCACATCGGCAGGGCGGAAGACATAAAGATTGGGCATGGCCCGCAAGGACGCCAGATGCTCCACAGGCTGATGGGTGGGGCCATCTTCGCCAAGGCCGATGGAATCATGGGTCATCACATAGATCACCCGTTGTTTCATCAGCGCCGACAAACGAATAGCCGGACGGCAATAATCGGTGAACACAAGGAAGGTGCCACCATAGGGGATGAAGCCCCCATGAAGGGCCATGCCGTTCATGGCCGAAGCCATGCCATGCTCGCGCACCCCATAATGGATATAGCCGCCGGAAAAATCATCGGCGCTGACAATGCCCATATCTTTGGTTTTGGTATTGTTGGACCCGGTCAGATCCGCCGATCCGCCAACCATTTCGGGAATGACGGCATTGATCACTTCAAGCGCCATTTCCGAGGCTTTGCGGGTGGCGACCTTTTGCGGATTGGCCAGCAGATCGGCGATATAATCGTCCATGGCCTTTGCAAAACGTGCGGGGAGGGCGCCACATAGGCGGCGTTCCAGTTCGGCGCGGCTGTCGGTGGGCAGGCTGTCAAAGCGTGCATACCAGTCATCGGCCTGCGCTTTGGAGCGTTGGCCCGCTTTCAGCCATGCGGCCCGGATATCTTCGGGGATGACGAAGGGCGGATAGTCCCAGCCCAATTCGGCACGGGCAAGGGCGATTTCTTCATCTCCCAAGGGGGAGCCGTGGCTGGAGGCTTTGCCCGATTTGTTGGGGGAGCCGAATCCGATGGTGGTGCGGCAGGCGATCAATGACGGGCGGTCTTCCCGAATGGCCTCGTCAATGGCGGCGGCAATGGCTTCCGGATCATGGCCATCCACGCCGGATGTGTGCCAGCCATAGGCTTCAAACCGCATGCGGCTATCATCGGTGAAAGACAGATCGGTGGGACCGTCGATGGAAATGCCATTGTCATCATAGAGCACAATCAGGCGGCCCAGCTTCAAATGACCGGCCAAAGAGGCCGCTTCATGGCTGATGCCTTCTTGCAGGCAGCCATCGCCTGCAATGACGAAGGTGCGATGGTCGCATAAATCGGGTGTGCGCGCTGCTTCCATGCGTTCCGCCAAAGCCATGCCCACGGCATTTGCCAAGCCCTGCCCCAAGGGGCCGGTGGTGGTTTCAATACCGGGCATTTCGCCATATTCGGGGTGTCCCGCCGTGGGAGAGTGAAGCTGGCGGAAATTTTTCAGATCATCAATGCCGGGTCGATCATAGCCGGTCAGATGCAGCAAGGAATAGAGCAGCATCGAGCCATGCCCCGCCGATAGAACAAAGCGGTCCCGATCGGGCCAATCGGGGCGTTTCGGATCGAATCGCAAGAACTGCGTGAACAAAACCGTGGCCACATCGGCCATGCCCATGGGCATCCCCGGATGCCCGGAATTGGCTTTTTGGACCGCATCCATGGAAAGGGCACGGATGGCATTGGCCATCATTTCATCGGAAACGGCGGTGGATTGGATGTCAGACATGTGGATCAGCCTTTTCACCTTGTCGCATGGGCGCGACTCGGCCCCGAAGGGGCGTGTAAAAAAATCGGCGCAACAATGCTTTGAGCAGGCAGACACGTCAACCGCTTTCCCCGCATTGACCTGTCCTTTATTGACGTCATAGTGTTTGGCATGATGGCAATGCGTCTGGCGGGCGGATGGGAATGGAGGCGGAAAGATGGGCACGGACACACAGGACAACGCGCTTCAAAGTGCATCGCAGCGATTGGAAACGGTGCTCTTGGTGTTGGAAGAGTTGTTGGCCGATCGCGCCGCCGAACACAATATGCTGCGGGAAGAAGTGGGCGACTTGCATAAAGTGAATGCCGCACAGGCGGCGGAAATTTCCCGGTTGAAGGCCGAATTGGCGGCGTTGCATCAGCAAAGGGCGGCTTTGGCGCAGCGTTTGGATCATACCATTCATGCCGTGGAACGCATGGCTGGGAGTGCCGCCTGATGGGACAAATCAGTGTCAGCGTCAATCATCAGAACTACACCCTTGCTTGCCGCGATGGTGATGAAGAACGCCTGCAGGGCTTGGCGGAACGGGTGGATGAAAAAGCCCGCGATCTGTCGAAAAAGCTGGGGCAGGTCGGGGAAGCGCGGTTGATGCTGATGGTGGCTTTGCTGTTTGCCGATGAATTGCGCGATTTGCGGGAACAAGATCCGGTGCTGGAACGGGAGCAGATGGCCGCAAAAGTGATCGATGATGCCGCTTTGTCTATCGAAGGGATTGTTGAACGCCTGAGAAGCGCCTAAATAACAGCATCGGCGGGCGCTGCCCGGTTCGTGAGGCACCGTACATCCCTGGGGCGATAATCTTCCGAATGGGAGCTGTCCCTGGTCGGATCCTGGTCCGGTTATAACGGCACCCACCTGGTGCACTTGGCGCCAGAGGATTTGCAAGACCCACGGCCATGGCGGCCCCGCCGACCTTCCTTTCTCTGCGTTCGTTCTTTGTCCTTGGTGTCGCCGCAAGGGGGATTATGCCCATTCGCCACCAAAAAACAGATTTGCGCCAAAAGGCCCGTTTGGTGCGTGCGCAGCTTTTTTGCGCCCATCCCGATGCCCCGCAAGCCGTTGCTAACCATGCGCTGCCGCCTTTATTGAGCTGGATGGCCGCGCATGATATATCCGGCCCGGTGGCGGGCTATTGGGCCAAAGGCGATGAACTGGACCCGCGTCCGTTGCTGGATGCCTTATCTGCCCGTAACATTCCCTTGTGCCTGCCGGTTGTCGATGCGGTGGACCACCCCTTGCACTTTCGGCATTGGAAGCCCGGCGATGCCCTGCGCTCCGCCCGTTTTGGCCTTATGGAGCCGGTGACGACAGCCGCCTTATGCACACCGGCCGTGCTTTTGGTGCCGATGCTGGCATTTGATGATGCGGGCTTCCGGCTGGGCTATGGCGGCGGGTTTTATGATCGTACCCTTGCCATATTGGAGAAAACCCGTCCGATTTTGACTGTCGGATTGGCATTTTCCGGCCAAAGGCTTGAATCCGTGCCCCATGAAGCGCATGACATGCCACTTGATCTTATCGCGACCGAAGCAGGGCTGGTCACACCCGCTCGGTTCATCTGACCTTTTTCAATCGAGGCTGTCTCATGCGCGTTCTTTTTCTTGGCGATATTGTTGGCCGTTTGGCCCGGCAAAGGGTGGTCGAACAGATGGCCGACTGGCGGCGCGACTGGCGGCTGGATTTCGTGATCGTGAATGGTGAAAATGCCGCGGGTGGTTTCGGCATCACCGCCGCCATTGCCGATGAATTATTCGCCGTCGGTGTGGATGTGATCACCACCGGCAATCATGCCTGGGATCAAAAAGAAATTCTTTCACATATCGATCAGGAACCGCGCCTGCTGCGTCCGGCCAATTATCCCGATAGTGCGCCGGGGCGGGGCTACGGGATCTATGATGCGCCGCGCGGGAAAAAAGTGTTGGTGATGAATTTGATGGGGCGGGTGTTCATGAACCCGCTGGATGATCCGTTTGCGGTGGCGGACAAAATACTGAAACGCCATGTGCTATCAAGCCAGCTTGCCTTTAGCTTCATAGATTTTCACGGCGAAGCCACCAGCGAAAAAATGGCCATGGGTCAATTTGCCGATGGTCGGGCAAGCTGTGTGGTGGGAACCCACAGTCATATCCCCACCGCCGATGCGCAGATCTTGCCCAAAGGCACTGCCTATCAAACCGATGCGGGCATGTGCGGCGATTATGATTCGGTGATCGGTATGGAGAAGGAAGAACCCTTGCGCCGCTTTACCCGGCATATTCCGGGGGGGCGATTCAGCCCGGCTTTGGGCGAGCCAACCATATGCGGGGTGCTGGTGGAAAGCGACAATTCGGGGCGTGCTGTGCGCATTGATCCCATCCGTATTGGTGGGCGCTTGCATGAACAACGCCCCGCCTTGTAGGGCGGCCCCATGATGCATCGGCCATTTGACCGGCAAAGTGTATTATGGGATCATTGTTCGACCATTACGATCAGTCGTGATGTACTGGGTGCCACTTTGTGAAAGGATATGTCATGTCCGCGATGAACCGCCGCTCCGCCCTTGGTCTGGGAGCCGGTGCCCTACTGACCGGGACGGCCTTTGCCGCCAATGCAACAACCGGGCACGAGACCCATCACAAGGCGGCTGCCGCCTCGGCGGGCCCCAAGCCTTGGGAAACCCATGCTGACTTGATCAAGGCTCTTAATCATTGCGTGGCCACATCCGAGGCCTGTTTGCAACACTGCCTTGATGCGATGAATATGGGGGATAATTCCCTTTATGAATGTAGCCAGCGGGTGCGGGAAACCAAGGCCCTGTGTGAAGCGACCCGGACCCTTGCCAATGCGGGCAGCCTGCATTTCGAGGCCATTGCCGCCGTCTGTAACGACAGTTGTAAATCCTGTCGCTCCGAATGTGAAATGCATGCGGGCCATCATGCGATCTGCGGCACCTGTGCCGATAGCTGTGAAGATGTGATCAAGCAGCTGGAAGGTTGATCCGCTTTCTTTGCAAGGGGAAAGCCTGAAAAGCAAAGGGAGCGCCAAAAGCGCTCCCTTTTTATTGTCAAACCAAAGCCTTCATGAAGGGCTTACCAGCCGCACTCACGGTCGGCATTTTGTTCATCCAACCATTCTTTCAGCGGTGCGAAATAGGCAAGGATCGCCGTGGCATCGGCTTCAGACTTGCCGGTAAAGGCAGCCAAAGCATCTTGCCAGGGTTTGGACGCGCCCATTTCCAGCATTTCGTTGAACTTTTCACCCACGGCTTCATTGCCATAGATGGAGCAACGATGCAGCGGGCCTTCCCAGCCAGCCAGATCGCATGCGGCTTTCTGGAACTGGAACTGGAAAATATGCGACAGGAAATAGCGCATATAAGGCGTGTTGCCCGGAATGTGGAATTTTGCACCGGGATCAAAGGCATCGGCGGGGCGATCATTGGGGGCCCGCACGCCCTGATATTGTTCGCGCAGCTTCCACCAGCCGTCATTATAGCTATCCGGTGTCAGTTCGCCGGAGAACACCTGCCAGCGCCATTTGTCTACCATCAGGCCAAAGGGCAGGAATGCCACTTTATCCAAGGCTTGGCGGAGCAAAATCCCAAGATCCGCCTCTGCAGGGGGCAGATCTTGCAATAGGCCGATCTGCTGCAGATAGTCCGGCGTGATGGACAAGGCGATCATGTCGCCAATGGCTTCATGGAACCCGTCATTGGGATCGTTGCGGAACAGCGGGTCCTGCACCGAATAGGCGCGCTGATAGATATTATGGCCGATTTCATGATGGATGGTCTGGAAATCTTCGGCATCCACCTTGATGCACATCTTGATGCGGATATCGTCGATATCGTTCAAATTCCACGCCGAGGCATGGCACACCACATCGCGGTCTTCGGGTTTGAGGAACAGCGACCGCTCATAAAAGGTTTCGGGCAGGGGATCAAAACCCACCGAGGTGAAGAAGCCCTCGGCGGTTTTTACCATGTCCAGTTCGCTATAGTTCTTTTCCGCCAGCAAAGCGGTCAGGTCATAAGCGGGGGCGGTGCCTTCAGGGGCCACTTTATCATACACATTGCCCCAGCTTTGCGCCCACATATTGCCCAGAAGATGCGCCGGGATTGCTTGATCCAGCGGCACCACCTCGTCGCCATAGCTTTCATTGAGCTTGGCCCGCACATGGCATTGAAGCGCATCATAAAGCGGTTTCACTTCGCCCCATAAGCGATCCACATCACCTGCGAAGGCATCGGCATCCATATCGTATTTGGAGCGCCACATGGTGCCCACATCTTTAAAGCCCAGCCCTTCGGCCCCGGCATTGGCGATGTCCACCATACGGGCATATTTGTCTTTCATGGCGGGCGAGATCGTGCGCCAGCCGCTCCATGCTTCCAGCAATTCATCGGGATCGCTGGAACTGCCGATCACATGCTCAAGCTCGGTAAGGCTAAGGCAGCCATCGGGGCGGGCATAGGAGCCAAGCACCGTCTTGCCGTCTTCGGGGCAGTATTTGCCCTTCCCGTAAGACGCTTCAAGATCGGTGGTGATTTGGGCCAGCTCGGCGGTGGCTTCGGTGTCACCAGCGGGAGCGGGCAGGGTCAGGCCCAGCCGCAAAAGATTGATCTTGCGAGCCACATCGTCGGGAAGGTCCAGATCGCGGAAAGTGCTGGCTTTTTGCGCCAGTTCCACGCCCAGAGTGGTCATTTTCTCGCTGCTTTTGGCGCTCAACCAATTGGTGTCATAGGTGATGAAATTGGAATTCACCCAAGCGGTGCGCGCCGCCGCTTCCGATTCGCGCGATACCGTGGCTTCGGCCTCCTTGACGAACTGGATGGCGTCTTCCACCGTTGGCGCCGCTTTGGTGGCGTCGGCACTTTGCACGGCATTATTGTCGCAGGCGGCCAGCAGGCCAAGGGCTGCCATGCTCAGCACCAGCCGAGAGGCCGGCCCAAAGCGTTTTTTCCCCAAATAAGCTGTCATTGTTCTTACTCCCTTCTCACCGCACATGGATCGCGCGGTTTTTGTCAGCGCTTAATGGAAACCGGACAGCCTCTCTTGTCAACGGAACATGGTGGAGGATGTTTTAATTGTTTCTTTAGAAAAATTATGATAAGCGACGTCACGTTTCACTTGTTTCACACATGCTTTGAAGCATAGGTGACAGCAGGAGAAATTAATTAATGTATTGATAACCATATCATGAAACAAAGGGGGGTCTTGTGTTCAATAGATCTTTTACGTCAATCTTGCTTGTTGGCATGCTTGGTTTAACAGCCGCTTGCACAGATGTGTCACGTGGACTTGGTAAAATAACCGCCAATAAATATTCAGAGGCACGGAGTGGTACATCATGGGTGGTGGCACCGCCGCAGCTTGATCCGCCGCGAGCCGAAGATAAAACAGTTTATATTTCTTTCCGTAATCTGAGCGATGCGAATGTTGATCTTCGTAATCAATTGCGTGCAGGTGCCTCTTCCTTGGGTTGGGTGTTGGTCAATGATCCGGAAAAGGCCAAATTCCGTCTGCGCGGAGATCTCCGCTTTTTTGGTGAGGTTGAGCCGGAATCGGGTGGGCTTGGCGCCGCAGCCGGTATGGGCATTATCTCTGGTGCAGCCACGGGCATTGGAACCTATGCGCTTGCTGACACTGTGATGGGCAACAATGCGTCCAGTGTCATTGGGGGAACTGCAGGCAGCTTGATGGGCCTTGGTATCGCCAATGCCTCACGACCGCGCGAATGGGCGATGATCATTGATTTCGTGCTTGAGGAATATAGTGAAACTCCGGTTGAATTTACCATAGAAACCGGATCCAGCAGTGATCGTCTGGACGGGGCTGGCGCCAGCAATGCACGTATGGCATCTGGTGGCAGCCAACGCAGCGGTAACAGCTCCAGCGCCAGTTCTACTCGAACAAGCAACTATTTCCCGCATGGTGTGCGCCTGTCTGCTTGGGCCAATCAGATGAATATGGCTGAAGAAGAAGCAATTCCGCATATTCTGCCGCGTGTTGAGCGGGTTGTGGCTCAGATCCTGCCGCAATAGCGGGGTCATTTAGGCATTACGCCTGATTTCAAGAATGTTCTGTCCGCCCTCCGGTATAGAATCGGGGGGCGGATTCTTTTTCGTCGCCTCTTTCTTTCCTGAAGGTGCCGCCCCATTATTGTCACATGTCAGCATCACAGCCCCATACCAATCCCCATGTGTTTATCCCGAAAAAGCCGGTGCGCCCGGAAAAGTCCGAAGGCGGTATCCGGTTTCGGCTGACGTGCGACTATGAGCCCGCCGGCGACCAACCCACCGCCATTGCCGAGCTTTTAAAAGGCTTTGGCAATAATGAGCAAAACCAGGTGCTTTTGGGGGTTACGGGATCGGGCAAAACCTTCACGATGGCGCAGGTGATCGCTGCTAGCCAAAGACCCACCCTGATTCTGGCCCCCAACAAAACACTGGCGGCACAGCTTTATGGGGAGTTCAAAAGCTTCTTCCCCGATAATGCGGTGGAATATTTCGTCAGCTATTATGATTATTATCAGCCCGAAGCCTATGTGCCGCGCACCGATACCTTCATTGAAAAAGAATCCACCATCAATGAGCAGATCGATCGCATGCGCCATTCCGCCACGCGGGCGCTTTTGGAACGCGATGATGTGATTATCGTTGCCTCCGTGTCGTGCATTTATGGCATTGGCTCGGTGGAAACCTATTCCAATATGACGCTGAAAATCGCCCTTGGCGATGAGATCGACAATCGCGCATTGCTGCGTCAGCTTGTGGCTTTGCAATATAAGCGCAATGATCAGGCCTTCCAGCGTGGGGCTTTTCGCGTACGCGGTGATGTGATCGAGATTTTCCCCTCGCATCTGGAAGACCGGGCGTGGCGGCTGTCCATGTTTGGCGACGAGGTGGAAAGTATTCAGGAATTCGATCCTCTGACCGGTGAGAAATTTCGTGGTCTGGAAGAGATCAAGCTTTACGCCAATTCCCATTATGTGACGCCGAAACCGACTCTGGATCAGGCCGTTATCCAGATCAAAGCCGATATGTTGGCGCAGGTGAAACGCTTTACCGAAGAGGGCAAGCTTTTGGAGGCGCAACGGCTGGAACAGCGCACCCAGTTCGATTTGGAAATGATGATGGCCACCGGCGCTTGTCCGGGGATTGAAAATTATTCGCGCTATTTATCGGGGCGCAATCCCGGGGAGCCACCGCCCACCTTGTTTGAATATCTGCCCGATAATGCGCTTTTGTTCGTGGATGAAAGCCATGTCACCGTGCCGCAGATCAATGGCATGGCGCGGGGCGATTTAAAGCGCAAGGCAACATTGGCGGAGTTTGGATTCCGCTTGCCTGCCTGTGTGGATAATCGCCCGCTAAGGTTTGAAGAATGGGATGCTATGCGGCCGCAATCGCTGTTCGTATCGGCAACGCCCGGTCCTTGGGAAATGGAGCAGACGGGCGGTGTGTTCGCCGAACAGGTGATCCGCCCCACCGGCCTTGTGGACCCGCCGGTGGAAATCCGTCCGGTAGAGCATCAGGTGGATGACCTGATGCGCGAAACCCACGAGATGGCAAAGCGCGGCCTGCGGGTTCTGGCCACCACCTTGACCAAGCGCATGGCAGAGGATCTGACGGAATATCTGCACGAAAACGGTATTCGTGTGCGCTATATGCATTCCGATATCGATACGGTGGAACGAATCGAACTGATCCGCGATCTGCGCCTTGGCGTTTATGATGTGCTGGTCGGGATCAATCTGCTGCGTGAGGGGCTGGATATCCCCGAATGTGGGCTGGTCGCCATATTGGATGCCGATAAGGAAGGCTTTTTGCGCTCCGAAACGTCCTTGGTGCAAACCATTGGCCGCGCGGCGCGTAATGTGGATGGCCGGGTGATTCTCTATGCGGACAAGCGCACCGGCTCGATCGAGCGCGCTTTGGCGGAAACCGAACGCCGCCGCACAAAGCAGGTGGCTTATAACGAGGCGCATAACATTACGCCGCAAAGCATCAAGCGCGGTATTTCCGATGTGATGGCCCATGTGGCCAATGCGGATTATATGACGGTGGATACCGGCGTGGATGAGTCCCTGCACCGTACCGGCGACAATCTGAAAACGGTGATTGCCGATCTGGAAAAACGCATGCGGGAAGCGGCGGGCAATCTGGAATTTGAAGAAGCGGCCCGGCTGCGCGATGAATTGAAGCGCTTGGAAGATGCGGATCTCGGAATTTTATCCGGAGCCCTGACCAAATTGCATCCAGGGGATGCAGACCGTCCGGCAGCGTCCGGCAAGGGGCGGTCCACCGCTGGCCGTCCGGGCACCCGCACCCATAAGGCCAAAGCCAAGGCCAAATGGTGAAGGTTGTTTTCGGTCCGGGATGATGCATTGCGATGGCACAAAAAAAGCCGCCCTACCAAATGGTAAGGCGGCTTTTTGCTATCAACCCAAAGGGGACAGCGTTTTACCGGACGCCGTCACGCTCGGCACGCTTGCGCTCCAGCTTGCGGGCGCGGCGTACAGCAGCAGCCTGCTCACGAGCGCGGCGCTCGGACGGCTTTTCATAAAAGCGGCGCAGCTTCATTTCACGATAAACGCCTTCGCGCTGCAGCTTCTTTTTGAGCGCGCGCAGGGCTTGATCAACATTGTTGTCCCGAACGGTAACTTGCATGTGGTCGGTCTCTCCTATCTGGTCTTTTGGGCTGGCCAGCAGCGTCTTCTGTGGGCCAAATTAATGGGCGCACACTGACAGAGTCACCCAAAACGCTCGCCCCGATACCACAAGGACGCGCGCGAGGACAAGTCAGATAACGCCTGATACGAAAAAAGGTTCCGTGCCGCCGATAAATGGTGCACGAAAACCACAGGTGCTTTGATCTCGTATCTCACTTATAACACATCCTGAACGATTTACGAATAGCCAAGGCAAACAAAAGGGACGGCGCTTGCTGCGGATCATATGCAGCGATAGGGTGCAAATAAAGGAGCCATCCATGACCACATCCACCGATCGTACGCCACAGGAATGGCAAGACGACCTGATCGAAGGCACCATGATGCATGCCGCTTTCGATGGCTGGACATGGACCGCCATCGAGCGCGCGGCGTCTGAACTTGGTTTGCCCGAAGGCTATGCGCGGCTGGTGTTCCCCGGCGGTCCTTTGGAGGCCATCGAGCATATGATGCGCCGTGCTGACCGGATGATGCTGGTGGAATTGGAACGCCGTGGCGGGGCAAGCATGCGCATCCGCGAACGCATCACCGCAGCGGTGCGTATCCGGCTGGAACAGGCCATTCCCCATCGGGAAGCGGTGCGGCGGGCATTGGGTGTGCTGGCCCTTCCGCAACATGCGGCCTTGTCTGCCAAAAGCCTGTGGCGCACGGCGGATGTGATCTGGCGTGCCGCCGGTGATACGGCCACCGATTATAATCACTATACCAAGCGGGCGACATTGAGCGCCGTTTATTCTTCAACCTTGCTGGCTTGGATCGCCGACAGTTCCGAAGGATTTGCCGATACATGGGCGTTTCTCGACCGCCGCATCGACAATGTAATGCAATTTGAAAAGGTGAAAGCCTCTTTGCGCAACAGCACCGCCAATTTGCCATCGCTGACCCGCTTTTTGGGGCGTTTGCGTTATCCGGCGCGTTGACGGGCGGACAAAAGGGCGGTGATTTTCGCTTCCTGATGAGCCACCGCCTCCATAAAGGCATCCGGATGATCCAGCCCCCGCGCCAAGACCAGCCCGCCTTGAATGGCCACCAATGTTTCCCGCGCCAATCGTTGGGCATGGGCTTGCTTTAGCCCGCCGCGCATAAGGCAGGCCGCCATGGCATCGCACCAACGCCCGAAATATCCGCTGATTTGTTCGGGAAAACGATCATGGCTGTCATCCATCGCAAAAGCCCCCATCAGGCAGATACGTTGGCCGCTGTGGAAATAGTGGCGCACCGCTTCAAACATGGTTGCAAAGGCCGCCGCCGGGTCGCCTTGTTGTTCCAAAACGCTGAAAACGGTGTTTGAAAACCAGTCGTCAATGCTGCCCAGCACCGCATTCGCCATGTCTTCTTTGCCGCCGGGGAAGGCATTATACAGGCTGCCCTTGCCCAACCCCGTTGCCTGGGTGATGCGCGATAGGCTGGCACCATGATAGCCATAATGGCGAAACACCTCGCCTAGGCGGGCAATCACCTCATCATGATCGTAGCTGGGGCTGGGCACGGGCTGTTCCTAACAAGTTCCGGGCAAATCGGTTGGGCTTATGACTGGTCGATGATGTGGCGATCCGACCGGTACAAAGCATAAGCATCGGCATATTCCATGATTCGCGCCACATCTTCAATAAAGCTCTGGTCATAGCCTGCGCGTTCCAACAGATAAAAGCCCATCTCCATACCACTGGCAATGCCGCCCGCCGTGATGATACGACCGGCATCCACCACGCGTGACCGCGAGATCTGCGCTTTCGGGGCAATCTGTGCTAATCGGTCAATGGGAACCAAGCCAGCACCCGATGCTTCCAGCCGGTCCGGCTCTTTGCGGTTGGTGGCGGGGAGTCCGTCCAGCAAGCCCATATGGCCATAAATCCAGCTGCCGGTACACACACTGGTCAACAGGCATTGGCTTGGGAGGCTGCGGATATAGCTGTGAAGGCGGCCATTATACATTTCTTGCCGCGTGCCAAAACCGCCGGGAATCAAAAAGGCATCCATGGCCGGCGCATCGGCAAAGCTGTAATTGGGCAGCACCGTCATCCCCGCTTGGGTCTGTACAGGGCGCAAGGCATCGGCGATCAAAAAGGCATCCAAAGCGGGATCAAGCCGCCGGGCCACGGAAAAGACACCATAAGGCGCTGCATAATCGACAATTTCCGCATCCTTGAACACATAGATGCCAAGGCGGAAACCGGCTTTGGGGGTGGAGCGTGACATGGTGCAAACCTCTTTTGTACTGTTCGGTAAATGTACCATATGGTACAAGCAGGGCGTCGCGCAAGAGGGGGAAGGCACAAAAAAACCCGGCCTGTTTCCAGACCGGGTTTCAGATCATTATGCGCAAAAGGTTTAGTCGCGGGACGCACCCATGAAGCGCAACAGGAACAAGAACAAGTTGATGAAATCCAGATACAGGTTCAAGGCCCCCATGATGGCGTGCTTGGCGACGGCTTCGCCATTGCCACCGATCTGGAAATACAGGTTTTTCAGGCGCTGGGTGTCATAGGCGGTAAGGCCTGCGAAAATCAGCACACCGGCGGCGGAGATGATGAAATCCATCATTGACGAGCCGATGAAGATATTTACCACCATGGCAATCAGCATGCCGATCAGCCCCATGAAAAGGAACTTGCCCATGGCGGTCAGATTGCGTTTGGTGCTGTACCCATAAATGCTGAGCGCGCCAAAGGTGGCGGCTGTCACAAAGAAGGTGCGGGCAATGGACACGCCGGTATAGGTGAAGAAAATCGACGACAATGACAGGCCCATCACCGCGGAAAAGGCCCAGAACAAGCCTTGGGCTGCACTGGCGGAGAGTTTGTTGATCCCGAAGGACATCACCAGCACAAAGCCAAGCGGTGCAAAAGTGACGATCCAGCCAAGTCCGGTCATGCCGGCAATGGCGGGGCCACTGGGCGTCAGCACGATATTGTAAAGCATTTCCTGCATGGCCGGCACGCGGTAGGTCAGCATGGCCATGATACCGGTCAGCAGCACACCGCCGGTCATATAGTTATAGATGCGCAGCATGAAAGACCGCAGGCCGGCATCGACCTCGGCCTGTGTCTGCGCAGGGGCTCGGCCTGTAGCAAAGCGCGGTTCAAATCTTTGGACCATTATTCGCCTCTTCCTTCTTAACAGATGCGCATTATGTTGTTTCCAATATCGGTGTCTTCACCGCGATCTTCAAGTAAAACCGAAAGAAATTCGTGATCCTTATGCCGCGCGGAGCAATCGCGCCGGACGGACGGAAAGCGCTGCCCATGTACTGATCAGTCCAAATGCGACTGTTGCCAGCACAGACAAGGTCACCACCAGCGCCATGATGCCGGGCATCACCACAAAATTGATTTCCAGCACATGCTTCACCACCAGATAGCCGCCAATTCCCCCCAGAACCAGGGCCACAAGCCCGGTCAGGGCACCCAGCAGAGCATATTCAAGGCAATAGGCGCGCAGCACATCCTTTCGCGTTGCCCCCAAAACCTTCAGGATCACCGAATCATAAACCCGGTTGCGATGGCCTGCCGCCATGGCGCCCGCCAGAACCAGAATACCGGCGATGATGGTGACGGCAGCGGTTGCCCGCACCGCCGATGCGATATCGCCCAGAATATCGGTGACAGAGGCCAATACCTCGCGGATGCGCACCGCTGTGACATTGGGGAATTTGTCGGTCAAAATGCGGTAGGCGCGTTCTTCCGCGTCTCCTTTGGCTTCCAAGGTGGCCATAAAGCTGTGGGGCGCAGATGCAAGGGTTTTGGGATCAAACAGCACCACGAAATTGAATTGGAAGCTGTCCCATTCCAAATCGCGCAAAGAGGTGATTTCCCCTTCGATTTCCCGGCCCAGAATAGAAATGGTCAGCCGATCCCCAAGGCCTATGCCCAATTCTTGCGCTTCTTCGGCAGAGAAGGAAATCAGCGGCGGGCCCGCATAGTCCTTTGGCCACCAGGTGCCTGCGCTCACCACATTGTCTTTTGGAATGTCCACCGCATAGCTAAGGCTGCGATCACCGCGCAAAACCCAGCCCGATCCATTGCTGGTATCCCAATCTTCGGCGAGCGTATCGTTGATTTTGACGATGGTGCCGCGCAAGGATGGCACGGTTTCAAGGGCTGCCACACCGGGGATGTTTTGGGCGGTTTCGATGAAGTCATCGATTTGCCAAGGCTGGATATCCACAAAGAAAAACGCCGGGGCGCTTTTGGGGATTTGCCCCGTCACTTCGCGGGTCATATTGCCTTCCACCAGCGCCATCAGGGCAAAAAGGGTCAGCCCTAGCCCCAAAGACACGATCACAGGGGCAGTGGCTGCCCCCGGGCGATACAGATTGGCGATGGCAAGGCGCAAGCCCGGCGAACGCACATGCTTGATCCGTGCGGCCGCTTTCATCAAAAGCCAGCCCATAAAGCGCAACACGCCCAAACACACCGCCGCGGCAACCATGAAGCCCATGGCCAGCTTTGGCTGCGGTGATAATAAAAGCGTTGCCACCACAATCAGCGCCACTGTCAGCGCCAGCATCAGCACATAAACCCGGCGTGGTCGCGCACCCGATCCCGCCACCAATTTGCGGAACAGCCGTGCCGCCGGAAGATCGCGCGCCCGGCCCAAGGGCCAGATGGTGAACGCCAATGTGATGAGAAACCCATAAAGCGCCGCACTTAAAAGCGGGGCCGGATATAGCCCGAATTGGGGTGGCACCGGGAGACGGTCGCTTAAAAAGCCTTGCAGGGCAAAGGGCAATCCCGCCCCCACCAACAATCCGATGGCAACCGCAAGGGCAGCCAATAGCATCACCTGCATCAGATAGATGGCAAAAATCATCCAGCCAGAAGCCCCCAGCACTTTGAAGGTGGCGATGGTATCGGTTTTACGGTCCAGATAGGCGCGCACAGCATTGCCCACGCCCACGCCGCCGACCACAAGTGCCGTCAAGCCCACCAGTGCCAGAAAAATTCCCATCTGGTTGACGATGCGGCGAATGCGCGGCGCCGAGTTTTCATGGGTGCGGATACGCCAGCCGGAGCCGTCAAAGCGGTCACGGGTATTTTCAGCCCACTGTTTGATATCCACCGCATCGGGCAGGCGTAATTTATAAACATAGGTCACAAGGCTGCCCGGCTGTACCAAGGCCGTTTCGGGGATGGACGCCAGATTGATAATGACCGCCGGGCCAAGCTGGAAGCCGAAATTGGCCCGGTCCGGTTCGTTCTCAATGAAGGCCCGTAAGGTAAAATCCACCTGTCCCAACCGGATGGTGTCGCCCAGCGCGATTTTCAAGCGATCCGCGAGTGTTTCATCAATGGCAATGCCCCAGCGTCCGTCCTGCTTTCCAAGCAGATCCGCACGATCAAGGGCAGGGCGTGTTTCAAAGCGGCCATAATGGGGGTAAATATCATCCACCGCCCGCAGCTCTACCAAAGTGCGCTCGCCGGTTTTTTCCGCAAAGGCATTGGTGCGCATGGTGAGAGACCGCGATACCTGCCCTTGCTGTTCCATCCATTGGCGGTCTTCCGGGCTGAGTGTGTGGTGAAGGATGCGAATTTCCGCATCGCCCGCCAGCAAAACCCGGCTGTGACCGGCCATTCCTGCCAATAAGGCTGCACTGAGCGACCCCACCCCGGCAATGGCGGTGATCCCCAGAATAAGGCAGGCAAGAAAAATACGGAATCCGCGCAGCCCTTCGCGCATTTCCCGCAAGGCAAAGCGCAAAACCAGAGGCATGGTTTGCGAGCGCCCGATCATTGGGCGGCCTCGTTTTTGCTGTTTATGCCGCGGTCTTCCCGGACAATCACACCGTCCGCCATATGTAACACCCGGTCACAGCGGGCCGCCAAGGCCGGATCATGGGTTACAAGGATCAGCGTGGTTTGTCGTTCTTCATGCAGTTGAAACATCAAATCGATGATGGTGGACCCTGTTTTGGTATCCAGATTGCCCGTTGGTTCATCGGCAAACAAAATTGCTGGATCGGGGGCCATGGCACGGGCCAGGGCAACGCGCTGCTGCTCGCCGCCGGAAAGTTGTGCGGGATAATGCTCCAACCGGTGTGATAGCCCCACCTGTTCAAGCTCTGTGCGGGCGCGTTCAAAGGCATCTTTGCGCCCGGCAAGCTCCAGGGGTACCGCCACATTTTCAAGGGCCGTCATGGTGGGGATCAGGTGAAAGGATTGTAAAACAATGCCGATGCGTTCGCGCCGATGCAGGGCCAGCGCATCTTCCCCCATTTTGGTCAGATCATGGCCATCCACCTCAACATAACCGTCGGTCACCTGCTCCAGCCCGCTCATCACCGCCATCAGGGTGGATTTTCCGGAACCGGATGGGCCGACAATCCCCACGGTTTCGCCTTCATGGAGCGTAAGATCAATGCCGCGCAGGATGTGGACCGGGCCAGCAGCGCTATTTAAGCGCAGGTCCACATTTTGCAGATTGATTATCGTGCGCAACACCGCCATCTTTTTCTCCATGATGAAAATAAGCAAACTGCGTGCATCATGCCCTGAAATGGGCTGGTCCCGATATAAACCATCGTTGAAACGATACACGACCGCTTTGTTGATTGGGTGGCTTGCCGTCTTCACGTTTGCGCGAATGGACAGTGCCCAAGCCCAGGATGATCGGGAAGAAACGGTGATCGTCGGCTTTGGCGATAGTCTGATGGCCGGCTATGGCTTGGGGCCGGGGCAGGGCTTTCCTGCCCAGCTTGAGCGCCGCCTGAATGGATATTTTGACAGTTCGGTCAAGGTGGTGAATGCGGGCGTGTCGGGCGATACCAGCACCGGCGGACGGGCGCGGCTCGATTGGGTCTTGTCGGCGCTTGATACCCCCCCTGATCTGGTGATTTTGGAATTGGGGGCCAATGATGCCTTGCGCGGCATTGCCCCTGAAATCACCCGCGCCAATATGGATGCGCTTATTGTTGCTGTGCAAAGCCGCGGCATCCCCGTGCTTTTGGCGGGCATGTTGGCCCCCCCGAATATGGGAGCGGACTACCAAAAGCGCTTCAACAGCATTTTCCCCGATCTGGCCGAAAAATATGATGTGACACTCTATCCGTTTTTTCTCGATGGCGTGGCCGCAGATCCATCGCTTAATCAGCGCGACGGTATCCACCCCACCGCCGAAGGCATTGCCATCATGGTTGATCGCATTCTGCCTTATGTGGAAAAAGCGCTCTCCATGGGGGATGCTTCCTGAGACGGCCATCGCCCAAGGGGGCCTTATGATGATTCGCTTGTTTGTCGGGCTGGAATTGCCAAATGAGGTGAAACAATCGCTTCTTATGATGGGCAGCGGGGTTGATGGGGCGCGCTGGCAGGCTTTGGATCAATTGCATCTGACCTTGCGGTTCATCGGCAATCTGGACCCGGTTGCGGCCCAAGAGGTGCGCTTAAGCCTTCAGGGTTTGTCTGTCCCCGCTTTTTCCGTAACGCTGCAGGGGATGGGCCTGTTCGGAAAACCGCGCGCACCCCGTATTCTTTATGTGGGGGTTTCAAATCCCGCCCCGCTGATTGCCTTGCATGAGAAAATTGACCGAAGGCTGATCAGGGCAGGGCTTGCACCGGAAAGCCGCAAATATATCCCCCATGTCACCTTGGCGCGGTTCAGGGGCCGTTCATTGCGGGCCGCGGGCTATGTGGCGCAGCATATGGGATTTTCCTCCCAAGCCTTTGATATCTCCCATATCACCTTGTTTCAAAGCCATTTGGGCCATGAAGCCGCCGCCTATGAGGTGGTGGAGCGTTATGGGACAGCTTGATGTTAGGAGGTCTTTTTTGCGCCTTTCCAGATGGGTGTGCCTGTGCCGGGCAGGCCAAGGCGGGACCATTTTTCCGTGACCTGATCCACGATATCGGTTTCCATAGCGATCTCCCGGCCCCATTCCCGGTTTGTTTCGCCCGGCAGCTTGTTGGTGGCATCAAATCCGATCTTGCCGCCAAGGCCGGAAACGGGAGACGCAAAATCCAGATAATCGATGGGGGTGCCTTCCACCATGGTGGTATCGCGCACCGGGTCCATGCGGGTGGACATGGCCCACATCACATCGGCCCATGAACGGGCGTCGATATCGTCATCCACCACAATCACGAATTTGGTGTACATAAACTGGCGCAGATAAGACCAGACCCCCATCATCACCCGCTTGGCATGGCCCGCATAGGCTTTCTTCATGCTGACAACGGCGATGCGGTAGGAGCAGCCCTCCGGCGGCAACCAGAAGTCGGTAATTTCGGGGAATTGTTGGCGGATCAGCGGAATGAACACTTCGTTCAGGGCTTCGCCCAAAACGCTGGGTTCATCGGGTGGGCGGCCGGTATAGGTGCTGAGATAGATGGGATCGCGGCGCATGGTGATGGCGCTTAGGGTGAACACCGGAAATGGCTCGACGGAATTATAATAGCCCGTATGGTCGCCATAAGGCCCTTCATCGCCATAGTCTTCAAGGCTGACATGGCCTTCCAGTACGATCTCGGCATTGGCGGGCACTTGCAAGGGAACGGTTTTACAGTCCACCAGCTCTACCGGCTTGCCGCGTAACAATCCGGCAAATTGATATTCCGAAAGCGTATCGGGAACAGGCGTCACCGCCGCCAGAGTAGTGCCCGGATCGGCACCGATGACCACAGCAGCGGGCAAGGGTTCGCGCTTTTCTTTCGCCCAGCGGCCATATTGCTGTGCGCCACCGCGATGCTTGAGCCAGCGCATCAGGGTGCGTTTTTGATCCAGCTTCTGCATGCGGTAGATGCCAAGATTGTAATTGTCTTCGGCCTTGTCTGTTGGTCCTTTGGTGACAACCAGCGGCCATGTGATCAAAGGCGCCGGCTCATTGGGCCAACAGCCTTGAATGGGCAGGCGATCAAGATTGATGTCGTCGCCGGTAAACACCTGCTCTTGGCAGAGGGCGCGGCGCACGGATTTGGGCCGCATTGCCAGAACCTGTTTGGCCAAGGGAAGCAATTCCCACGCTTGGCGCAGGCCTTTTGGTGGTTCGGGCTGGCGCAGAAAGGCAAGGGTTTCCCCCACTTCGCGCAGTTGGTCCGGCGTGCGGCCAATGGCCCCGGCAACGCGGGCCACAGTGCCATAAAGGTTCACCAGAACCGGCATTGTGGCAGGTTTTCCATGTTCATCATGCACATTTTCAAACAGAATCGCCGGCCCGCCTTCGGCAATAACGCGGGTCTGGATTTCTGTCATCTCCAGATGGGTGGAAACAGGTTCCGAAACCCGCACCAGATCACCGGTGCGTTCCAGATGGTCGATGAAATCGCGCAGAGAGGAAAAAGCCATGGCCGGGCGGTGCCTCCGATCAAATCAGGTCCGGCCCAGCCATAGCCCTTTGCCTTAGGCCGGGCAATGCCTCACGAGGGAAAGGGGATTATCCCTTTGCGCGCTCGATGGCTTTGACAATGGTTTCGGCCGCCACATCGGCATCTTTCCAGCCGGTGATCTTGGTCCATTTATCGCTTTCAAGATCTTTATAATGCTTGAAGAAATGGGTAATCTGGTCCAGCAGGATCTGCGGCAGTTCCTTATAGCTTGTCAGGCCCTTGTAAAAGGGGTGCAGCTTATCGACAGGAAGCACCAGAACCTTGGCATCAATGCCGCCATCGTCTTCCATTTCCAAAACGCCGATCGGGCGGCAGCGCATCACCGCGCCGGGTACCACCGGCGTGCGGTTGGCCACCATGATGTCCACCGGATCGCCATCTTCTGCCAAAGTGTGGGGAATAAAGCCGTAATTGCACGGATAGCGCATGGCAGTGTGCAAGATGCGATCCACAAACAAAGCGCCGGACTCTTTGTCCAACTCATATTTCACCGGTTCGGAGCCAACAGGCACCTCAATGATGGCATTGATATCCCAAGGTGGGTTTTCGCCAATGGCAATTTTAGAGAGGTCCATAACTGCACTCCTGATACGAAAATAAGATAGGCGGAAAGGGGCCGCCGGATGGCTCTTTTCCTAGCGCTCATGTTGCAATGCCACAAGGCCGAATTGCGTAAAAAAGATCGTCGGTATGCCCTTTTATCGGGGCGTGCGGCCTCACGAGGCTGTGAGTTTTCCGGCAATCGCAGAAAGAAACACGATCCAGCCCACCCAGGAATTGGCACGGAAAAGGGAAAGGCAACGCTGTGGATCGTCGATATCAAGGCGGATCACTTGCCAGCCCAGATGGCCCGCCAAAGCCACCAGCCCCGGCCACCAGCCCCAGCCAAAGCCAGCCAGAGAACCGGCAAATCCGGTGGCAATCAGGAAAACCAGATAAAAGCCGGCGATCCAGCGGGCCGATTGATCTCCCAGCTTCAACGCGGTTGATTTTACACCGACAATGGCATCGTCCGCCTTATCCTGATGGGCGTAGATGGTATCATAGCCCAAGGTCCAGAACAGGCACCCCGCATAAAGCAGCAAGGGGACGGGGCCAAGCGTTCCAAAAGCGGCGGCCCAGCCCATCAAGGCCCCCCAATTGAAGGTCAGGCCCAAAACGGCTTGCGGCCAGTTGGTGATGCGCTTGGCAAAGGGATAGATCGTTACCGGAATCAGCGACAAAACGCCCAGCAAGATGGCAAAGCTGTTGAGCTGTACCAGAACAGCAAATCCCGAAAGGCTGAGGACGATGGCAAATAGAATGGCCTTTTGCACCGTAACCTCGCCCGCAGGAATAGGGCGCAAGGCGGTGCGGGCCACGGCTTTATCCAGCTTGCGATCGACAATATCGTTCCATGTGCACCCTGCGCCCCGCATGACGATGGAGCCAATGAAAAACAAGGCACAAAATAGCCAGAAATCGGGGGCGTTTGGTGGCAGGGCAAAGGCTGTGGACCACCATGCGGGCCACATCAGCAACCAGAACCCTGCCGGACGGTCGGCGCGCATCAAGCGCAGATAGGGGCGCACTGGGCGGGGTATGCGCCCCACCCAGCCCACCACACTATCCGGTGTTTTTATGGTATCGATCATGGCGGCGACAAAGCCCTTTCCGTCCGCCCCTGTCAAGCCCGATGGGGGCGGAGGGCGATTGGTGTCGTCGATCCGGCCATTCAGTCGATTTTCATATGGAAGACATTGAATTTATTGCCGTCCAGATCGCGGAAATATCCGGCATAAAAGCCTTCCATACGCTCGCCCGGCGCCCCTTCGTCGCGGGCCCCCAATTCAAGCGCTTTTTTATAAAGGGCATCCACTTCGTCGCGGGATTTGGCTTCCAGTGCCACCATCACGCCATTGCCAACGGTTGCGGGCTTGCCATCAAAGGGTTTCGTGACCCCAAGGCCGGCGCCGTCCTGGCCTTTGCTCCAGGCAATGAAACCGTCGCCTTCCATCATGCGCGTGCCGCCCATTAGCCCCAGAAGCGTATCGAAAAACGGGGCCGCTTTATCCAGATCATTGGTGCCGATTGTGACATAGCCGATCATTGTCGCCTCCTCGGTTATTATGAAAGAGCAGCATGGAAGAGCGGGCGCTTTTGAGCAAGCCTGACTTATTGCTTAGTCTGTGATGTTCTTGGCGCCGATCAAGGGACGTTTCGCCCATGATCGGGGAAATGTTTGGCAAGAATTTTATCCAATACCGCTTGGGCAGCCTGATCAATCAGACGAAAGCATCGCTCGAAGCCCTCGTCGCCGCCATAATAAGGGTCGGGGACTTCATCCAGTCGAACTTGGGGGGCATGGGACAGCATCAAGGAGAGCTTGTGCCGGTGCTGTTCGGGGGCGATGCCTTCCAGATAATGAAGATTGTCGCGGTCCATCGCCAAAATATAGTCGAATGTTTCGAAATCGGAGGCAAGGGCTTGCCGGGCGCGTTGGTTTTTGATGGAAAAGCCCAAGCGGCTGGTCAGGGCGATGGCGCGCGGATCGGGGGATTGCCCTGCATGATAATGGGTGGTGCCAGCGGAATCGACGAAAATGCCATGGCTTTTTTCAAGTAGCCCGATAGCTTTGGCGCGGGCGCGAAAGGCCCCTTCCGCCATGGGGGAGCGGCAGATATTCCCCATGCACACAAACAATACCGATACCACAATCACTCCCTTTCCTGATTGGCTCTTTCTATATGGCAGCGCCGGCGGCGTACTCAAGTTGTCTGTGATGCTGTGTTTGTTCAAGCCTGATAACGGTGCGCTAAAAAAAAAGGCAGTGCCAACGCACTGCCCGAGTTCAGGGAGGAAAATACCAAATCACAAGAGGGGATCATGTGACCTGACCTATATGATACGCAGACACAGTGAGAAAACCTGCGGCTCATCAACGCATAATAGGCCCGGAAGATGAAAATGCGATGAATGTGGTTTTTGAAAAAAGAGAGGGCGTGGGTCGCAAAGTCGATTGCAAAATGCGAAAAAATACAAATTTTTCTCGATATTATCACATAAAAGAGAGAATTTTCCTTGTTTTGTGATCTGGCACGCTCTTTGCTTTTTCTCTGGAGAGGGCGCCCGGCGCTAAGGCTATTTTGAAAAAGATACGTCTATGCGGCGGGCGAAATGATCGCAGAGATTAGGAAATAGCATGTACCACGTGCCGCATTCTCCATTACAGGAAGTCTCCGGGGACATGCCCGGCTACACAAAGGTCGTGGCAGACTTTGAAGTGTTTTCCCATAGCTATCATAAAGCCCGTTCGGATCTGGCGAGTTTGAGCATTGATTGCAAAAACATCAAAGAAACCGGCGAACGTTTCAGAGAGTCGGCGCGGGCTTTGCGTCTGGCTGCCGATAAGGTGGATGTGGCTATTTCCCAATTGCAAAAAGCCGATCTTGTTGCCATGGCGCGGATGCTGATGGGCGCCTCTCTTGGGCGCTAAGGCCGCATTGTTCTCCCGTGACCCCGGGCATGCTGCGTAGAAAAAGACGCGGTGTGTCCGGGGGCTATCCGCAAAGGCTTGATTGCCAATCCTTGATCGCCCACTGTGCCGCTTTATTGGTGAGACGACCACAAGAAGGAGATGGCTCTATGGTCAAGGCATTAAGTGGCGCAGCGCGAGAAGAAGCACTGGCCAGCCTTTCGGGATGGGAACAGGTGGAAGGCCGTGATGCAATCCGCAAAATCTTCCAGTTCAGCGATTTCAATGCGGCTTTCGGGTTCATGAGCCGGGTGGCGCTGTTGGCGGAAAAGATGGACCACCACCCTGAATGGTTCAATGTTTATAATAAGGTGGATGTCACCTTGAGCACCCATGATGCCGATGGGCTGTCTGAAAGGGATATCAAAATGGCTAAAGCTATGGATGCCTGGGCCTAGGGGCAGCCTTTCATATGCGGCGGATCATTTAATTCGCTTCGGTTTCTGTTGTTGGTGCATCATCGGGGAGATGATGTCTGCTGAGAACGGGGGCTTGCGCAAGGGCGAACACAAAGGTCAGCGGGATTGCCCCGAAGGTTTTGAAGGCAACCCAGTTGTCTGTTGAGAAATTGCGCCACACAAGTTCATTCAAAATTGCCATCCCGATAAAGAACAGCGCCCAATTGCGGGTGAGAATGGTCCAGCCGCGGTCTGTCATGGGCGGGAAGGCGGCCCCCAGCACCGTGCGCAAAAACACCCGCCCGAACCACAGCCCCGTCATCAAGATGGTGGCGAAGAAAATATAGATGATGGTGGGCTTTAGCTTGATGAACGTATCATCATGAAGCCATAGCGTGAGCCCGCCGAACACCACCACAAGAGCCGTGGATACCCACATCATCGGCGCAATATGCTTTGTCGCGTGCCAGCTATAGGCCATGGCCATCAGCATGGCGGCCATGAACGCCCCCGTGGCGGCGAAAATATCCATCTGCCAATTCACAAGGAAAAACACCAAAAGCGGGCCTAGCTCGGTCAGGAATCTTTGTCGGGCCGTGGCTTTGGGGCGGGATTGGTCGGTGGTGTTTGTCATGATCGGCCTGTGGTCCTCGTCATATCGGGAATGGTCTGTGCCATAGGATATGAGCCGGATCGGAGCCAATGGCAAGGTGAGAGTGATTCTTTGTTTCTTGTTACAAAACAATCCATCTATTTCTATCGGAATTATATATTTTTGGCTTTGGAAATAGGAGCTGTGTCGATCGTATAAACGAAAGGGTGGACCCATGAACCGGATATTTCAAAAGATAGAAGCCCCGTCGGGCCGCATTCGAGCGCCAAGGCAGGACAGGGGGATTCTGAGGCATCGCGGCTATAATGCCAGTGATCAAATATGTGGACCCAATCGCCGGGATGCCCGTTCGCCCAGCACATAAGCAGGGGCGGATAAGCCACGAAAAAAGGCCGCAGCATTTTCGTGCTACGGCCTTTTTATATGGGGATCGGTGCGTTGGCTTTAGATTTGCCGTTCGACCATCAGTTTTTTGATTTCCGCAATGGCCTTGGCGGGGTTGAGACCCTTGGGGCACACATTGGTGCAGTTCATGATGGTGTGGCAGCGATAAAGCCGGAAGGGATCTTCCAGATCATCCAGCCGTTCGCCAGCCATTTCATCGCGGCTGTCGGCAATCCAGCGATAGGCCTGCAACAGCGCCGCCGGGCCCAGATAGCGATCGGAATTCCACCAATAGCTGGGGCAGGATGTGGAGCAACAGGCGCATAGGATACATTCATAAAGACCATCGATCTTGGTGCGGTCTTCATGGGATTGCAGCCGTTCCTTACCCGCAGGATCGGGGGAGGTGGTTTTCAGCCATGGCTCAATGGATTCATATTGCGCATAGAAATTCGACATGTCCGGCACCAGATCCTTGATGATCGGCATGTGCGGCAACGGATGGATCGCCACATCGCCCTTCACATCATCAAGCGCCAAAGTGCAGGCAAGGGTGTTGGTGCCATTGATATTCATGGCGCAAGACCCGCACACCCCTTCGCGGCAGGAGCGGCGGAAGGTGAGGGTTGTATCCACCTCGTTCTTGATCTTGATCAGCGCGTCCAGAACCATGGGGCCGCACTTGTCCATATCCAGATCATAGCTGTCCATGCGCGGGTTTTCGCCACTGTCGGGATTGTAGCGATAGACGTTGAACCGCCGCACATTGCTGGCCCCTTCGGGGGCGGGCACATGCTTGCCTTTGGTGACTTTCGAATTTTTCGGCAATGTGAATTTCGCCATGTCTCGTCCTCATTCAGCCAGAATTTGCGCGAAATTAGTAGACGCGTTCCTTCGGCTTCACATATTCAAATTCGTCCGATAACGTATAGTCGTGCACGGGGCGGTAATCGATGCTCACCTTGCCATCGGCAAAGCGCGTCACCGTATGCTTCATCCATTCGTCATCATTGCGCTTGGGATAATCTTCATGCATATGCGCGCCGCGTGATTCATGGCGGTTTTCCGCACAGTGCATGGTGACCATCGCCTGACCGATCAGATTGTCCAGCTCCAGCGTTTCAATGAGATCGGAATTCCAGATCAACGAGCGGTCAGAGACATGGAGATCGTCCATGCGGGCATAGACCTCGTCCATCTTCACCTTGCCCTCTTGCAGCACCTCCTCGGTGCGGAACACGCCGCAATTGGCCTGCATGGTTTTTTGCATATGCAAGCGCACTTCCGGGGTGGGTGAGCCGCCATTGGCATTGCGGAAATGATCCAGACGCCCCAGAGCCATTTCGGCATTGTTTTTCGGCAAGGGCTTGTGGTTGGTGTTGGCTTTCACCGTTTCGGCCACGCGGAACGCGGTGGCGCGGCCAAACACCACAAGGTCGATCAGCGAATTGGAGCCAAGACGGTTGGCACCATGTACGGAAACGCACGCCGCTTCGCCCACAGCGAACAGGCCGGGCACCACACGGTCGGGGTCGCCGGAGGTGGGGTTCACCACTTCGCCATGATAATTGGTGGGAATACCGCCCATATTGTAATGCACGGTGGGCACCACGGGGATCGGTTCCTTGCGCACATCCACACCGGCAAAAATCTTGGCAGATTCTGAAATGCCGGGCAGGCGTTCGGCAAGGATTGCAGGGTCCAGATGGTCCAGATGCAGGTGGATATGATCCCCTTCATCGCCCACGCCGCGGCCTTCACGGATTTCCTGTGCCATAGAGCGCGACACCACATCGCGGCTGGCCAAATCCTTGGCTGAAGGCGCATAGCGTTCCATGAAGCGCTCACCCTTGGAATTGGTGAGATAGCCGCCTTCGCCGCGCGCCCCTTCGGTGATCAGAACGCCCGCGCCATAAACGCCGGTGGGATGGAATTGCACGAATTCCATATCCTGAAGCGAAAGGCCGGCCCGCAGCACCATACCGCCGCCGTCGCCGGTGCAGGTATGGGCCGATGTGGCCGAGAAGAACGCCCGGCCATAACCGCCGGTTGCCAACACCACCGCATGGGACTGGAAGCGATGGATCGAGCCATCCTCCATGCAGATGGCAATCACGCCCCGGCACTGGCCTTCATCGTCCATGATCAGATCGATGGCGAAATATTCGATGAAAAAGTCGGTCTTGTTTTTCAGGCTTTGCTGATAAAGCGCATGCAGCATGGCATGGCCGGTCCGGTCAGCGGCGGCGCAGGTGCGCTGTGCGGGCGGGCCTTCACCATATTTCGTGGTCATGCCGCCAAAGGCGCGCTGATAGATCTTGCCTTCTTCGGTGCGCGAAAAGGGCACGCCGAAATGTTCAAGCTCGTAAACGGCCTTGGGGGCTTCGCGGCAAAGATACTCGATGGCATCCTGATCGCCCAGCCAGTCCGAGCCTTTGACGGTGTCATAGGCATGCCATTGCCAGGTATCGTCGCCCATATTGCCAAGGGCAGCGGCAATGCCGCCCTGTGCGGCCACGGTATGGGACCGGGTGGGAAATACCTTGGTGATGCAGGCGGTTTTCAGGCCGGCTTGCGAAATACCCATGGTGGCGCGCAGGCCGGAGCCCCCAGCGCCGACCACCACGGCATCAAATGTGTGATCGATAATCGGATAGGCAGCGGACATGGGCGTCATCCCCCGAAAGACACTTTGAGAACAGACAGGATGCCGAGCAAGGCCAATCCGGCGGTGACAAGGTTGAGCGCAATGAGGCTGACGGCTTTCGTTCCCTCATTATGCACATAATCTTCGATCACCACCTGCAGGCCCAACCGGAAATGATAAAACAGGCTTGCGATCATCAGGACCAAAAGCACTGTCACGAGAGGGTCGCGTACCCACCAGATGAAGGTGGCGTAATCGGCCCCGCCCAGCGACATGATCGAGAAGGCAAACCACAAAACAAGAAAAAGATTGGCAATGGCGGTCATTTTTTGGTGCCACCAATGCACTGCGCCGGATTTGGCCGAGCCAAAGCCGCGAACTTTCGAGATCGGCGTGCGGAATTTCGACATGATCTGCCTCCCTCTTACAATGCGCCAGCGAACCAGTAGGTACCACCCCACAGGCCCAGCGTGAGCACAATCGCGACAATTATGGCCGCATAGCCAAGCTTGCGGTTGGTTTCAATGTCCAGCCCGCGCCCGCTATCCATAATCAGATGGCGAACGCCGGTGCACAAATGCAGCATCACCGATAAGGTAACGCCGAACAAAACGATGCGGCCCAAAAGGCTGGTCATCACATCCATGAAGAAGGCAAAGGCTTCCGGCCCGGTGGCAAGGGCGCAAAATCCCCAGACAAGGATAAGGGCACCAACGGCATTGCCCGATCCGGTTACACGGTGGGAAATGGAAAGGCCCATATGCAGGCCCCACCGCCAGATTTGCAGATGCGGAGATAAAGGACGATGTGTGCTGGCCATCAGCAAGCTCCCTGAACGCATATGTTCCTGCGCGTATTCTTGGGCGAAAGCCTTACGCGGCAACGATAAGAAACGAAACCATAGCCAGAAAGGCTAAAGGTTTCATGGATGAAGATAAAGGCCTTGAGGGGCACATTAAAAACGGTTGCACTTTGGTGTAGCGGCCAGAGGGCGATGGCGCAAGGCGCGATTGCGTGAGCAGGGCAATCTTGCCCAAAATGGGAGGGGATAATACCGCATCGCCATGCCCGAACTTTCCCCCCAAATCCAGTCTGTGTTGCAACGCCACGCCCTTTTGTTGCAAGACCAGCCCTTCTAACGTCATTCCCGATTTTGGTCGTCATTCCCGGGCTTGACCCGGGAATTTAGTTCTTTGTTGATGGAGCACCCCGGCCCCGCCGCACTTGACCCCTGGATCACGTCCGGGGGTGACGAAAGAATGGGGACTGGATCGTTTCTTTACCCCCGCTCCCTGATGGCGTGGTCGAGGGCGAGTAGGCACATGTTTGGAAAAATAAATGGTCAAGGCAACATGCGCGCCCTGCTGGTATCAGCTAGCAATTAATTTCAATCTTTTCTGTCTATTTTAAAGCTTTCTAGTAGTATCTGTATCAGTTCCTTTGTCATAACTTTAGTGTTTGACTCAGACATATCTATTCCGATAGATTCTTCTTCATTTTTTTCTGCTTTTTGTATTTTTTCTTTTTCTAATTCCCATTTTTCTATATAATTATGATAATGTTCTGGGTAGGAAATTTTAGATTTACTGGAAAATAGTCTTAATTGTGGTTTTTCTATTCCATGATAATCAATATATTTTTCTAAGTATTTTTGTAATCTATCATTATCTGTATTTTTTGGCGATCCCAAAAGATTAGACTGTAATTCATTTATTTCTTTTTTGCGATTGTCTCTGTTTGTATCAATTGAGATGATTGGATATGGATTGTTATTTACCACGCCCTTTAGTTGCTGCATTTCATGGAAATAAAGATCACAGTTAAATTTAGTTGTATCTTTGTTTCGTTTTGCTTGACAAAGAAGCAGTGCCAATGCTGGTGAGATGGTGAATGTATCTATGGTCGCGTTTCGTGAGATTCGAAAACCACCATCAATTCCCTTTCCAAGAAAATCAAATTCATGTGGATTTTCATCTACTTGTTTTTCAAATTCTTCGGTCAGTATGTCGTTTTTTCCACTTAACGGATCTTCAAGATTATCTCGTGAAAGCTTGATGCTACAATTTGGGTGGGGAAAAGCGGCAATCCAACCATTCCCTTTTGTGTTTAATGAATGGGCGCTATTAATTTCAGTGCCAAAATCTATAAGTGTTTTTGAAAATGCTGTGATGCACGCACCTAAATGGGTGATGCTGTTTATGCGATTTACAAATAGAATCTCATCACCAATGGTCTTCCACACTTTTGGTGCAGATTTGCGTTCGAGATCACAAATTTCCGTTATATCTTCACAGATTTTCGAGTAGTTTTTTGCAAACTCACAAGGAAATTCTCCATAAAATCTTTGAAAGATTTTAAGCCAATCAAAGTTGGTCTTTCCTTCTTGCGATTTAAACTGTGTCGATCCGGTAAGGTCTACTGACAAAAACAGCCTAACCCGATAATCGGGCTTGGTAAGGTTTTCCTGCATATTTAAATTTTCTTAAGTAGAAAGTCCAAGCGATTTAGATCTGATTTCAGCAGCAGCGACGCTTACCCTGAAATGATTAGCAGTGGCGTCTAGATTCTTATCGTTTTCGTTGAAAAAATCCGTGAATTTTTCAGCAGGCATTAAAAAGGCCGCGGCAAACCAATTTGCTTCCCACTCTGCTCTTTTTTGTTGTTCGTCGTTTTCGTCAACCCAACGGGTTGCCCTCATCACAGCGCCAGGGTTTTCCTCCTGGATTTTTCTAAAATGCAGTAAAAGATGGCCTAATTCATGAGCAATTGTAAAGCGGTCGCGTGCCAAGGACGTGTGTCGCGAAAGATAAATGGTGTAGTCATTCATCGCACGGGCGACAATTGATCCACTTTCATCATCGCCAGATCCGCTAGAACCCACTTCTAGCTTCCCGCCAGAGCGCTCCACGAGTTTCTCGATGCTATCCCCGGGATTGAAGCCAGCTTTTTGCGCAACATCTTCTGCAAAAGATTCAATGTCCGTTTTTGACGCGTTAATTCCTAACGGCGATTTGTATGGTGTGCCCATGACCTGTCCCGAAATTCTAAATGTGCGTCGTTATATTTATATATAGCACTGAGCGATAAATGAGCGCAAGCAATCAGCCTACGATATATAAGATAATAATAATTTGTTAAATTGGTGTGAAATTAGAAACGAAAAATTCGGTTATTGCCAATAGATTTCACTTTGAAACGAGTGTCGTGTTGAGAAAAGACGAGGAAAGACATTCGGTAAGGGCTATCCCCGCTCCTTGATGGCGTGGTCGAGGGCGAGCAGGCGTTGGGCGTCCTGAATATGCAGATGTTCGATCATTTTGCCGTCCAGCGTTGCCACCCCTTTGCCTTGCGCTTCGGCGTCTTTCCATGCGGTCACCATGCGTGTGGCGTGGGCGATGGCGTCTGCCGAGGGGCGGAACAGATCATTGGCCGGGCCGATCTGTTTGGGATGCACCAGCGTTTTGCCATCAAATCCCAGCATGACACCTTGGCGACATTCCTGTTCAAAACCCTCTGTATTCTGCAAATCGCCGTAAACCCCATCCAGAATAGCCAGCCCAAAGGCGCGGGCCGCCAGCAAGGCCAGACCGAAACTGGTGGCAAAGCCTTCGCGGGCAGGGGTGGGGGTAAGGTGCAAGTCTTTCGCCAGATCATTTGTGCCCATCACAAAGCACGCCAAACGATCCGTTCCTGCCGCGATTTTATCCGCCGCCAAGATGCCACGCGGGGTTTCCATCATCGCCCAGATGGCCGTCTCCGGATCATAGCCCAACTTTTTCATGGCCTCATCGAGATCACAAAGCTGCTGCGGGCTTTCCACCTTTGGCAACAAGATCGCATCGGGACGGCACGATGCAAAGGCGGCCAGATCCTCGCGCCCCCATGGGCCATCAAGGCTGTTGATGCGCACGATCACTTCCCGTGTTCCATAGCCGCCTGCGGTCAATGCCTCGGCAATTTGCTGGCGAGCCTTGGCCTTGGCATCGGGAGCCACCGCATCCTCAAGATCGAGGATGACCCCGTCGCAGGGCAGGGTGCGGGCCTTTTCCAACGCCCGGCTGTTGGCACCGGGCATATAGAGAACGGAACGACGAAGACGCGATGAGCCGGGCATGGCAAGGCTTTCTGTTAGAGGACGCACGCAATATATTATGGGTCAGGATCAGAAGGTGTTTTTCGCCACCCGTCCTGCGCCCATCACAAAGCCCACATCCAACAGGGCTTCGATATTTTCCAAAGGGTTGGTGGATACGGCAATGATATCGGCGGCTTTGCCCGGTGCCAGCGTTCCCAGACGATCGCTCATCCCCAGAAGATCGGCGGCATTCACCGTGGCGGCTGCGATCATTTCGCTGTTGCTCATGCCCAGATCGCGCATCAACAGGAATTCCTGCGCATTGGTGCCATGGGTCGACACGCCGCTATCGGTACCGAAAGCGATTTTCACACCGCCTTTATAGGCTTTCCCGACATTTTCCATCACAATGGGCGGCAGGCCCAATGCCTTTTCGCGGATGGCGGGGGGGAGAAAATTCTGTTCGCGGATTTTATCCACCACGGTTTTCCCTGCCAGCAAGGTGGGCACCAGATAGGCCTCGCTTTCCTTGAACAGGGTGATGGAGCGTTCATCCAGCATGGAGCCATGTTCGATGGAATCGATACCGGCCTCCAAGGCGGCATTGATGCCATCGGCCCCATGGGCATGGGCGGCCACTTTGCGGCCCAGTGAATGGGCGGTGGAGATGATCTCGGCGATTTCGTCGTCTTTCATCTGCTGCATCAGGCCGGTGGCGGAATCGGAAAGCACGCCGCCGGTGGAGGTGATCTTGATCACATCCGCTCCGTATTTCACCGTTTCGCGCACGGCCCTGCGGCAATCATAGGGGCCATCGCAAATGGTGTCGGGGGTAAGCATATGGACGATTTCGGCATTATAGCCATCCACATCCGCATGGCCGCCGGTGCCGGATATGCTGTTGCCCGCCGCAATGATGCGCGGACCGGCCACATAGCCTTTGTGGATGGCATCGCGCAGGCCGTAAATGGCCTCTGGCTCATCACCCAGATCGCGGACGGTGGTAAAGCCCGCCTCCAATGTGCGCTTTGCGTAGAGGGCGCCTTGCATGGCGGCATCGGTGGCGCTCATCTTCAGGCGTTGAAGGGCGGAAGTGGGGCTCAACTCGAACAGGATATGGGTGTGCATGTCAATCAGGCCGGGCAGCACCGTGGCGGATCTAAGGTCGATCACCGTGTCATGGGCGGGGTCGCCTTTGAGATAGCCCGCTTCGATCCGTTCGATCTTGCCATCGGCAATGATGATCGATTGTTCCTGTAATGGCGTTTCCCGTGGATCGGTAATCACGGTTCCAGCGTGGATGATGGTGTGGGCCTTGGCGCTTGAAGCCATCAGGAAAAGCCCGAAAACAAGGATCAGCATGCGCATTGTGTGCCCCTTTCTTTATACTTCAGAAAGGATGCTAACCGCGCCTGTGGGCGAAGTACAGAACCCACGGGCTTGACGCCGCGCATTTGAAACGGCAGGCATCCTTGATGAGCAAAAAAGCATCGCATATCCGACTATATGTCGCGGACGACCTTTTGACCCAACGCACCATAATTTTGGGGCGGGAGCAGGCGCATTATCTGGTGTCTGTGATGCGGCTGGCCGTGGGGGCAACTGTTTTGCTGTTCAATGGCCGTGACGGGGAATGGCTGGCGCGGCTTGTCAAAGCCGACCGCAAATCCGCACAGTTGATGGTTGAAGGGCAAACGCGGCCGCAATCCCTTGATCCGGCATTGCCGGGGCTGACACTGCTTTTCGCGCCGGTAAAGCGCACCAAAACAGACCTGATTGTCGAAAAAGCCACCGAACTCGGGGTGGCGCGACTCATGCCGGTGATCACCGGACGCACCAATACGGAGCGGGTGAAAATGGAGCGCTTTTTGTCCATCACGGCAGAGGCGGCGGAGCAATGCGAGCGCTTGAGTACGCCGGTGATCGACCCCCCAACGGGTTTGGACGCGGCTTTGAAAGCATGGCCAGATGACAGGCCGCTATATTTTTGTGATGAAGCGCGAACTGCCCCGCTTTTGTTGTCCGTGCTATGGTTCAGATCTTCACAATCCGGTGATGGTTTAGGCTCTTGCGGGTTGTTGATCGGCCCGGAAGGGGGCTTTACTGTTGCCGAGCGCGAGGCCATTTGCGCCCACCGGGCAACCTGTTCCGTCAGTTTGGGAGCGCGGATTTTACGAGCGGAAACGGCGGCTATCAGCGCATTGTCCCTGATTGCGTCTGCCTATGAATTGGTGCGGACAGACTTGCAATAGCTGATCGCAGCGCCTAATTCGATGCGTCGATCACTCTATGCGGAGCTTAGGCTTTATGGCCGATAATGCGCACATGCCCCTTGGCAGGGCCGACCTCGTCACTTCATTGGAACGGGGAATAAAGCCAAAAGAGCGCTGGCGGATTGGGTCCGAACATGAAAAATTCGTGTTCGATCGCAAGAGCCACGCCCCCATTCCCTATGAAGGTGAGCGGGGGATCGGGGCTATTCTGGAGCGTTTGCAGCACTTTGGCTGGGCGCCGAAATATGAAGGCAAGAACCTGATTGCTTTGGCGCAGGATGGGGCATCCATCACCTTGGAGCCGGGCGGTCAGTTCGAGCTATCGGGCGCACCTTTGGAAACGCTTCATCAAACCTGCCGGGAGGTGAACAGCCATCTTACGCAGGTGAAGGCCATTGGTGACGAGATGGGGATCGGCTTTTTAGGGATGGGCTTTCATCCCACAGCCAAGCGCGATGACATACCCATCATGCCAAAAGCGCGTTACGATATCATGCGCGCCTATATGCCCAAAAAAGGCTCGATGGGCCTTGATATGATGCTGCGTACCTGCACCGTTCAGGTGAATCTGGATTTCGGGTCGGAAGCCGATATGGTGCAAAAATTCCGCATCGGTTTGGCTTTGCAGCCTTTGGCAACGGCCCTGTTCGCCAATTCCCCCTTTGTGGAAGGCAAGCCCAGCGGGTTTTTGTCTTTTCGGTCGCAAATATGGACCGATACCGATCCCGACCGCACGGGCATGTTGCCTTTCGTGTTTGAAGAGGGCTTCGGGTTCGAACGCTATGTGGATTATGCCCTTGATGTGCCCATGTATTTCATCGAACGCGATGGGGTGATGCATGATGTGTCGGGTTTGTCGTTCCGCGATTTCATGGCCGGAAAACTGCCCGGTCATGAAGGCTTGCTGCCCTGCATGAAAGATTGGGAAGACCATCTGACCACAGTATTTCCAGAAGTGCGCTTGAAAACCTTTTTGGAAATGCGCGGGGCCGATGGCGGGCCTTGGGCGCGGCTTTGTGCCTTGCCTGCCTTGTGGGCCGGTTTGCTTTATGATGGCACAGCGCAAGCAGCGGCGTGGGATCTGGTGAAAGACTGGACCTTCGATGAGATGCGCCAATTGCGCGATAATGCGCCCAAATGGGGCTTGGCGACACCGGTGCCGGGGAATCGCAGCTTGCGCGATCTGGCCCGTGATGTGCTCGACATTGCCGCACAGGGGCTGGATGCCCGCAACCGGCGCAATGATGCCGATGAAACGGAAGCGCATTTCTTGTGCACCTTGCGACAGATCGTTGAGGACAATCGCACCCTTGCCGATGAGATGCTGGCCGCCTATGAGGGGCGCTGGCACGGCGATGCAAGTCGGGCGTTCGAGGATTATCTGTACTAACGGCGCGCTCCTTTTGGAGGGCGATATTGGGTGTAACGAGTAAAATCATGACCAGACTTGGCATTGTAACCGGCCTTGTGTTTGAAGCGCAGGTGCTGACAGGGATGGCGCGTGCTGCTGGCTGCCTTGACCGCGTCCGGATCAAGGCGAGTGGTCCCGGGCGTTCCCGGGCCCGTGATGCGGCCAATGCCCTTTTGGACGAGGGCGTGGATATGGTGTTGTCCATGGGATTGGCTGGCGGGCTTGATCCGGCTTTACGCAGCGGTCAGGTGATTGTCGCCACCGCTGTGCGGAGTGCCGAAAACCGCATCTTGCCGGTGTCCCTTGACCATCATCGTCAGATCATGGCGACTTTGGAACAAGAGGGATTGAACCCGGTTGCTGGGGATCTTGTGGAAGCGGTGGTGCCTGCTGCCAGCCAGGGGGCAAAGCGGGCATTGTTCCGGGAAAGCCGGGCCGTGGGCGTGGATATGGAAAGTTTCGGCGTGGCCAAGGCGGCCAATGCGGCGGGGGTGCCGTTCCTTGCCTTGCGGGTGATTGCCGATCCTGCCGATCAGGAAATTCCGCAAGCGGCCCTGTTGGGAATGAGGCCCGATGGCAGTGTCCGTGTCTGGCCGGTTCTGCGCGGTCTTATGGCAAGCCCGGGGATGATCCCCGAGCTGCTGCGTTTAGGGCGGCAAAGCAGTGCCGCTCAGAAGGTTCTAGGCCGTCTTGGCCAAAGCGTCTTTACCGGATTTGGCCTTCGCGGCTGATGCTTTTGCCTTGTCTTCATGCACATCGCTCATGAAGTCTTGCACCTGATTGTCAAAGATGTATTTGGCCGGACGTTGATTATCCATATTGATTTCTTTGGCCATCGGCCCTGTGGTCCGCGGACCACGAAGGGCTGACATCAGCGCTTTTAACGGATGGGCAAGGGCATCGGAGGCCGCCGTTGGCTCGTAACCGCAATGGGCCATGCAGTTGGCGCATTTTTCATAATTGCCAGTGCCATAGGTGTCCCAGTCGGTGGTTTCCATCAATTCCTTGTAGCTTGAGACAAAGCCTTCGCCCAACAGATAGCACGGCTTTTGCCAGCCAAAGATATTGCGGGTCGGCATGCCCCAAGGGGTGCAATGGTAGCTTTCATTGCCCGCCAGAAAATCCAGATACAGGCTGGAATGGTTGAGCGTCCATTTGCGGCCTTTGCCCAGGGCCAGAATGTCGCGGAACAATTCCTTGGTTTTCTTGCGGTTGAGGAAATGCTCCTGATCGGGGGCGCGTTCATAGGCATAGCCGGGCGAGATGGTGACACCCACACCGATTTCCTTGGCATAATCAAGGAAGGCCGCCACGCGCTCAGGCTTTGCACCATCGAAAATGGTGGCATTTACATTGACCTGAAAGCCTTTGTCCTGTGCCGCTTTGATGCCTTTGATGGCTTTTTCAAAGACACCGTCTTGGCATACCGATTTATCATGCTCTTCTTGCAGGCCATCCAGATGGACCGAGAAGAACAGATAAGGCGAGGGCTTGAACAGATGCAATTTCTTTTCAAGCAGCAGTGCATTGGTGCACAAGGATACGAATTTCTTGCGCTTGACCAATCCGGCCACCACTTCACCAATTTCCTTATGGATCAATGGTTCGCCACCGGGAATGGCAACAATGGGGGCGCCACACTCATCGGCGGCATCCAGACAGTCTTGCACGGACAGGCGTTTGTTGAGAATTGGATCGGGATAATCGATCTTTCCGCAGCCGGCACAGGCAAGATTGCAGCGGAACAAAGGCTCCAGCATCAGCACAAGCGGATAGCGCTTATTGCCTTTCAGCTTTTGCTTGAGGATATAGCTCCCCACGCGGATCTGTTGCAGGATAGGAACGGCCACGGATCTTCCTTTCTCGTCTACCCGATGGTAAGACGTTGCCGCATAAGCGGACTTTTCAATTGGACGGTTTCCACGATGCCGCATAAGCGGCCCCGGGTTGATATATTTTGTTCAGTGCAGGATGCCAGCCAATCTTGGCCATAGCGCCCCGGCCTTTGAAACGGCGGTCGTCAGGCGACCCTCCCTTTCCTTCTCTTTATCTGGCACGACATTTGATCCCCATGAAGCAGCCTGTCAAGGTTGCGTTGATCCGGGATGGTGGTCATGCCCGATATTCCTTTTTCTCTCCTTCATCATGCCCTGATCGCCGGCGTGATTTTTCTTTTCGTATTTTCTGCCTCTTTGTTCGGCTTTATGGGCACGGTCAAGGCAGTGCATCTACGGGGAGAAAAATCAGACCAAATTTGGGCGAATTTATGAACTTTATCGAGAAATGACAACCGGCTAGCGCGTTTGTGATGAGCAGCTTATGCGCCTTGATCGCTGTTGGCGGTGGGCTGCTTGGGGGCCGCTTCGGGGCTGGTAAAGGCATGAAGGATACCACGCACGATCACCGTATTGCCAACAGAGGGTTGCAGGCTGACATCGCTCCAGACAGGGCTGTTTTCCAATGCTTCAACAATTTGTGGGGCCTTGCTTTGGCCCTCTCCAGAGGCATAAACCGCCAGCTTGTTGTCTGAAAATTGCAGCCGCGAGATTTCCAGTTCGAAACCGTCCAGAACGCGCACCCATTCCATCAAGGCGTGCAACAACAGGCTTTCATCGCCCAAAGACATGGCCGTGTTAATGGACCCGATGGCCGACAGGGCATCACGCCGGTCTGCCAATAAGGGCTGGGCCGATTGGCGCTTTTGCGCCGATTGCCCTTGATAGTGCCGTTCCAACCATAGGGCGGCGCCCCATTGTGTCAGTTGATAGGTGAACGGGGCCAGAAACAGCAACAAGACGATCGGGACAAGATTGGCTGTAATGCTTTTTTTCAGCCAAGGCAGAAGCGGCCCATCAATGAAGGGCGGTGTCGTGATGTCCGCCTTGGTGGTTTTTATGGGCTGTTCCTGATTGTCCGGTGACAAGCGGCCCGCTTTTAAAAAGGCCTGCCAATCCCGCGCATTGGGCTCTTGCGCCCACCAGCGGGAGGTTTTCAAGCTGCCGTCTTTCCAGATCTGTCCTTCAACCCCGCTGAGGCATGCGAGCTTTCTTATCTGGCTGTCCGGCGCATTGATGGCGGGAAACAAGGCGCTTTCCGGGATCAGCCTTTTGCCGGATTTCGGGGGGATATGCGCGAAAACCGTATCTTGATCCCATGTCCAGACGCTGGCCCCCGATGTGCCTGCGCGCAGATACAGCCCGGGATTTTTGAAAGGGGTGTTGAATTGCACCTTTAATTGCAGCGCTTGCAAGGCCTTGGTGTTCTGGAAATCGCCGGGGAAAAATTGATGGCGGCACCATGCACGCGGCAAGACCAGCACAGACCCGCCAAAAAAACCACCGCTTTGCAGGGCTGTGACGCGACCGTCTTCGTGCAAGGCTTCAAGTGCCGGACGGAATAAGTGGTTCAGTGATTGTCGAAGCGTCATTGTAATCCTGCGGCTGTCGGCGCTCGCCGATGAAAAAACGGTAAAAAGGTCGGTCCGGTGCAATGGCCCGACGCTCCACCTCGATGATGCGTTCAATAAGGCGTGCCCCCGATGGACCGGTGACGGGGGCGTAAAAACTAAACCGTGCCCGGGCTGTGGGACTGGCCTGTCGTCGTCCGAACATGGTGCTGCTTTCGTTTAATTCCTCCTCGATCACTTTGTCTGTCAACAAGGCACGCACTTCCGGTGCGATGAGCCCGGTGACAAGCCCGATGGAACGGGTATCTGTTGTGGTCACCGTTATTAGCCGTTCATTATGCCAGAGAACAGGCACTTCATCCCAGCCTAGAATATTTTGCGCTTCCATGGCACTGCGCAGGGGCGATTGGCTGGGGGCAGGGCGGTTGAGCAAGCGATAGGCGGGGGCTTCGGCCCCAAGAAAACGGCGGTTGTTATTGGCATCTGTATAATCAAGAAGGCGGGCTTCCAAACGGGCGGCGTCATTGCCGCTTTGGTCAAAAGCTTCCAGCAGCACCCGGATTTCCGGTTCAATATTGGAATTGAGGGAAATCAGCCCGCCCGTATCTTGATAACGCACCACAATGCCGGTGCTATCCAGACGCATACCGCCGCGCGCCGACCAGAAATTGCTATCGTCCGACGGGGCCTTTAATCCGTCTTGCAGGCTCAGGGCGTTGAATTTTGCATCCTCGGATAAGGTGATTCCCCCCAAAAGCGGTTGCGCCGTCAGCCAGAGAAACAAGGTGCGGGATTCGGTGGTCATAAGCGCCCGCTCGGCAGCAATGTCTTGTTGCTGCATCAAGACAAGAGCCTGTCCGGAGCGGGAGGCGCGGACCCCGATCATGGCGATGGCGGCAAAGACCAGAACAAACACCAACACCATCGGCAAAACGATGCCCGCAGATCTTTCACGCGGGGGCTTTTGGCTTTGATCCACTGTCAAAAGAGCTCTCCACTGGCAGAAGAGCCTTCAAGGCGAAAGGGGAGCCTGTGGCGGTTCTCAAGGGGGACGACCCACAAGGCCGGAGTGCCGCTTATCTGGAAACGCAGGCGGATGGCTTCGGGCAGGGCCGGTGTCTGAAAGAACGCCTGATCCTGGAAAAAGCCGTTTCCCGGATTGGCTTTTGGCGGCCATGCCTCATGCCATTGGCCATCCATTCCGAAATAGTCGAATTGGCCATTTTCGATGCCTTCGACCAGCGTTTGTTGCCCGTCGCCCGTGTCGATCACCAGTCTTTGCGGGGTGCTGTCGTTTTCCAGCGCGATCTCTATCGCGGTGAGCTTGCGGTTTCCGGCAGATAACGGACGTAAGGTCATGCCTTCAAAGCCGGACCCATCGCCATTGAAAACGCGTTCCGGGCTGTTGGGCCATGCGGGCACCAGTTCACGGGCCACATCACGAAAAAGTGCCGCACGCAAAGGCAGGCTTTGGGCGCGATCAAAGGCGGCAGACACCCGTTGCATATTTGACCATTGGGTGACAACTGATTGAAATAAAATGGTAGAAATCAGCGATAGCAGCGCCAGTGTGACAATAATTTCCATCAGGCTGAAGCCAGCCTGTGTCCCTTGTCCTGAGCCACTTTCTACCTTGCGTTCCAACGGACTTTCTCGTAACTTGTGGATGGTCCTCGTGTGTCCGACCCATAAAAACATCCCACTTCGCTTAATTGAAGTGTGTGTGTCTTGCACGCTAAAAACGGCTCGTAGATGCGTCTGCGAGTCGTTTTTTTTAGTGCGTCGCGCTCTGGGCCGGATCCATAAAAATCATCGAGGATATCTTTAATACCTTATGTGATTTTATAGGTAATCACAGTGACTTCAAGGTCGCAAGCCCTATCGCTTCCGGTTGGCTGGCGCAGGGTTTTTTATGCGCTTTTCGCGTGGTATACGCCAGTTTGCATGATATGCGCCAGTACTGATGGATGGTCCTGAATGGGGCGATCATCAGGATGGCGCTTATGGATGGTTCCCTTTATAAGGTTTCCTTCATATCCAGAATTTATCATTGCGCCATGGTGCTTGCAATAAAAGGCTGGCTACGATTAGGTGCGTCTTTGGACCTTTTGCATTATCCGATTTGCCATATGGGCAGCAGACAGACTGTGGCTTTCTAAAGAGAAGATGATGACCGACTGGAAATCCTGGTTTAAGCAGCAAAGCAATGACCGCACGCTTCTGGGATTGAAGGTGCTGGGCTGTCTTTTGCTGTTCTGGATTTATTTGCAGGTGCAGGATCAGGCACAGATGGCTAGCGGTCGCGCACAAGCCGCACAGTCGCAAGCACTTTCCTTGCGGGGGCTGGATGATGGCACTCTTTGGGCTTCACGGGCAAAGCAGGCGCGTGGGGCTTTGGCCGATTGGCAAAAAGGCCAGTGGGTCGCCCCGACACCGGGTATCGCCGCCGCCATGGTGCAAGGGGAATTGGAAGCGCTGGTGAATGGTCTTGGGGCGCAGGCATCCAATATCAAGGTAAGCCCCGATGTGTTGACCGTTGATGGCCAAAGTGGTCTGCGCTTTGATCTGACCGCACGCGGCGATCAGGCGACCATTGTGATGGTGCTGGTTTCTATGGCGCTGCATCAACCGCGTCTGATTCCCGGCGATGTGAATGCCAATTTCTCCAAACGCAGATCCAATGTCCGGCTTTCGGGATTTGCGCCATTTCAGGCCCAATCCGCTCAGGACCAGCCTGCGGCAACAGCGGCCTCTTCTGCCCTTGCTGCGCCCAAAAAAGCCGCCTTTAACGGCGTAGCGGAAAGGCAGGCATATGCCGGTTGAGCGTTTGCGCGGTCTCCTTGCTTTGGCCGGACTTTTGTTTTTGGCGGGGGTGATTGTGGGGGCCGGAACATTTCTGGCATCGCAAACAGCCCATCGGCGCGACATGGTGTCCGCATCCTCGTGGCAGCCTCCCGTGCCCCCCTCTGCGGTGATGCTGGCTGTGGCGGGCCATGATCTTTATAGCCTGACCCATTTGCTGCTCAAAGACGGTGCTTTCGGGACTGTTCCCGAAGAAGACTATGCGGCGAAGGCTGGCCGTGCCGCGGGGGGAGCGGAAGGCGCTGATGGGCGTCTGTCCGGACCTGAAAAAAAACCGTTTCCCGATATCATTGCCGCAGCCTTGGTTGACCGGACGCCGATGATCTATCTGCGCCATGCCGATGGCCGTGTTGCCGGGTGGTCTGAAAATACCAGTCCGGAAGAAGGGTGGGAGATCGTTTCGATCACGCTTGATGGCATCGAGGTGCGCTATAAAGACGATCCCGTACAGCATCTTCCGGTATTTGTTAAAATCCCCGATGCGGCCTTTTTGAAAGGGGTCGAGAAACATTGACCCTGCCTGTGCCGCGCCCTATCGTCCCTCGCGTGATGTGACCATAATGAACGCACAAGATATGCTCTGTTCTGATTCGATTTTTTTCCGGCCTTCCCTTGTTGAAGGGGGCTTTTTGGTGCCTGCAATGCGTGGTGTTTTTCTATGATCTCGTACGAGGGGGAACGTGCCGGAGCGCCTTGGGGGCGGATGCGGGTTGTTTCAACAGCGGTGGCATTTGGCTTGCTGTTGTCGAGCTGTAGCACATTAAACAAACAGGACGACCTGAAGGTGAATGAAAACACCTTGGGGAAACAGGTCCAGCGGCCAGAAGTGAAGGCGGCGGAAGATGCGCGGATCGGCAGCGGAGCCGATGATGCGCCGCGCCTGAAAAAACCTTTCGAAGATCGTTTGCGCCGCGATACTGTGCCGTCGGTCAAGGCCGCAGACCGCCGCGCCGAAGAGGATGGTCAGGCACCGCCCATTCCCGATGGGCTGGTGGATGCCTCTGTGCCGCCTTTGTCTTTGCCCGCCTTTATCGATGTGGTGTTTGGCGAAATCTTGAAAGTTCCCTATTCCACCGGCCCCGAGGTGGCATCGCGTAAAGATGTGATCCAATTGCGGTCTTCGGGAGAGATCCCAGCTCCGGATTTTCTGAGCCTCGTGTCTTTGGCCCTGAAGGATTATGGCATCCGTGTCAGCGCCCAGCATGGGCTTTATGTGGTTATTGGCGAAAGCAGTGCGCGGCAAAGACGGCCCAGCTTCATTCGCTCTCGCAGCCGGCCGGGCACCCCGGCGGCTTTGCGTCCGGTGGTGCAGTTTGTGCAGCTGAAGGCCATCGATTCCAACAATATGCGCAATCTTTTGTTGCAGGCCTTTCCCCGTGGCGGCGCCTTGGAAGTGACCAATGACAGCGCCACAGGATCGGTGATTTTGTCGGGGCTGCCCGAAGATGTGGATGCGGCGCTCGATATTATCGAAACCATGGACGATCTGGCTTTTGCCGATTCCGAAGTGCTGCAATTCAAGCCGATTTTCTGGCAAGTCGATGAGTTGGCCACCCAATTGCAGACCATTTTGCAGTCTGAAGGCTGGCAGGCCTCGAACGGAAACCGGCAAATTCTCCCCATTCATCTGGTGCCGGTTCCTTTTTCCAATAGCCTGATGATTTTCGTGAAGGAAGAAGAGGCCCGCAGCCGGGTGCTTTACTGGCTGAATGTTCTCGATCAGCCTGCGGAAAAGGGCGATGTGGATCAGATCTTTGTTTATGATGTGCAAAATGCTGATGCCACATTGATCGCCGAAACAGCCAATGCGGTGCTGGACAATACCCGGCTGCGTGCATCGGACGACATTCCGCCACCCGGTGCCGCTGGTCCAAATAACCAGAACCGGACGGGGGGGCGGTCCTCCAATTCCAGCAGTCTGGTGGTGGACCCGCAGGGCAACCGGCTGATTTTCTCTGGTTCCGCCAGTGATTATCAAAGGCTGCTGCAATTGCTGCAGCGGCTGGATCAGCCAACGCCGGAAGTGCTGATTGAAGTGACCGTGGCCGAGGTCACATTGACCGACGACACGCGCTATGGCGTTGAATTTTTTGTGGATTCCATCGGGACGAATGGCGCCGATGTGAATTTTGGTACCGATGGCGGCTTGGGGCTTGCCGGGTCCGGGTTCAATCTCGGCTTTGTCAGCGGCGATGTGTCGGCAGCCTTGAATGCTTTTGCGCAAAACCAGCAGGTGAATGTGCTGTCCACGCCGCGCTTGGTGGCCCGCTCAGGCGGCGCAGCGAATATTCAGGTGGGGTCGGATGTTCCGGTGATCACCACGCAGGCTGCAGCCGACCAGCAAAGCGGTGATGGCTCCCGCGATGTGTTGCAGTCGGTGCAATTTCGCTCCACCGGTGTTTTGCTCAATATCGAGCCGGTGGTGTACAGCACCGGACGGGTGGATCTGACCATCACCCAGGAAGTGTCCAGCGCTTTACCCAATCCCAATACGGCCATTGCCAGCCCGATCATTTCCAACCGGAATTTGAGCACCCAATTGACCCTTGATGATGGCGGCACAGCCGTTTTGGGCGGTTTGATCCGGGAAAGCATCACCCGCGGCGATACGGGTATTCCGTTACTGAAAGACATTCCCTGGCTTGGCAGCCTGTTCAGTGTGGATTCTCTGAATATCGAACGAACGGAGCTGTTGGTGATCATCACCGCCTATATCATCCGGGGATCCGAGGACCGCGAGCGGTTCGTCGATTATCTGACGGACGAGATCAACCGCTCCTTGTCTGATCCGGTTCAGCTTCGCACCCGAATTCCCAAGCAGCAATGATGGGCGGGCGGCATAGTCCTGTAGCCGCTTCAACGATTGCGAAAAGGGCGGGTACAGATCGCAATGGCGGCTTCACGATCCTTGAGGTTCTGGTAGCCCTTGCGATTTTGGGAACGGCGCTGGCAGCCTTGTTCGGCTTGCAGCAAAGCGCATCACGGGCGGCGATTGCGGTGGAACGGGCGCAGCAAAGCATGGAGGCGGATCGCACCGCCTTGGCCATTCTGGCCAGCATCAATCCCATGTTGCAGCCCGAAGGACGCGCCGAACTTGGCCATAATGCCCGCATGAGCTGGCAGGCCACACCCATTGGCGACGCAAAAGCCATCACCGCAGCCACCGGCGCACCGGGGCGCTTTACCCTGCAACGCTTTGACGTGGCTGTGACCATTGACGCGCCGGGTAGGGCGTCTTGGGGATGGTCGGTGGAGCGTTTGGGCTGGCGACCGGTCAGAGGCTATTCACCGGGCGATTAAACCTTCCAAATCCCGTTCACATCCCGTTTTGGGCCTGCCTTGTTTATTTTTGCGGATATGGGGCGGACTGTCGGGAAAAGGCACATAGCATCTGGCGTAGGGATGTTCGCCAATGCACCGGCGTGGTGGCGGATTTCTGCCAACCCTCTGTGCTGTCCAGAACGGAAAAAGCAGGGCGACGGGCCGGAGTGGGATAGTCGACGCTTTTGATGGGGCTGACGGGAACCGGGTGGTCCAGCAGCCCAAGCGCCAGCCCTTCTTCCATGATGGCGACGGCAAAATCATACCAGCTTGCAACGCCCGCATCGCTCCAATGTAGAATGCCGTTTTGCGGTTTTTCTGCCAAGCGCCATAAAGCATGCGCCAGCCCCTTCGCCCAGCAAGGGGTTCCAAGCTGGTCCGCCACCACAGATAGCTGATCGCGGCTGGCCATCAATTTCAGCATGGTTTTGACAAAATTCGCCCCATGAACGGAATACAGCCATGATGTACGCACGATCAAAGCCCGATCCGGGATATGGTGCAAAATGGCCTGTTCACCGGCGCGTTTGCTTGCCCCATATATATTCAGCGGATGGGTGCGGGCATCGGGCGTATAGGCCGTGTTGGCGGTGCCACTGAACACAAAGTCGGTGGAAATATGGATCAGTCTTGCCCCCGAAGCGCCCACAGCTTTGGCAAGATTGGCCGCGCCTTGTTCATTGACGGCGAAGGCCTGCTCTGATGCAGTTTCCGCTTTGTCCACTGCCGTATAGGCTGCCCCATTGATCACCAGATCGGGCCGGTGCGCTTCCAAGCATCGCATGGTAGCGCTTTCATCGCAAATATCCAGTTGGCTTCGGTCCAGCGCCACCAGTTCCCTATCTTTTGGGGCGGTGTCTTGCAGGTCCCGGCCCAATTGGCCCTGTGCGCCGGTGATCATTATCTTCATGGATAGACCTCGGCATCTGCAAGGCATGGCGCGGCTGCATCCTTGGCCGATAAAAGGGGCTGGCGGCCATTCAAAGGCCAATCAATGGCAATCTCCGGATCGTTCCAGATGACCGAACGCTCGCACGCAGGCGCATAAAAATCGGTGCATTTATAAAAAACTTCGGCGCTGTCGCCCAGCACCAGAAACCCATGGGCAAAGCCTTGTGGCACCCAAAGCTGCCGATGATTGTCCGCCGAAAGCTCCACCCCTACCCAGCGCCCAAAATCGGCGGAGTGGCGGCGCAGATCGACCGCCACATCCAGAATGGCCCCGGCAATACAGCGCACCAATTTGCCTTGCGGTTTGCCAATTTGATAATGCAAGCCGCGCAAAACCGGGCCGGTGGAGCGGGAATGATTGTCTTGCACAAACTTGTCGGGAAGACCGAGTTCGCCAAAGCGTCGGGCGTTCCATGTTTCCATGAAAAAGCCGCGATTATCGCCAAAAACTTTGGGCTCGATGATTTTGACATCCGGCAAGGCGGTGGGGAGAATTTTCATCGTGCCCCCTCGCCGCGCAAGATTTGCATCAAATAATCGCCATAGCCGCTTTTCAGCAAAGGAGCCGCCAAGCATTCCAGCTCCGAAGCGCTGATATAGCCCATGCGGAAGGCGATTTCTTCGGGGCAGGCAATTTTCAATCCCTGCCGGTCTTCGATCACCCGGACATAATCGGCCGCATCCAAAAGCGAGGCATGGGTGCCGGTATCAAGCCATGCAAAACCACGCCCCAGCGTTTCCACCGATAGGGTTCTGGCTTCCAGATAGCGCTTGTTCACATCGGTGATTTCCAGCTCTCCCCGGGGGGATGGCCGGATGGATTTGGCAATGTCCACCACTTGATTGTCATAGAAATAAAGCCCAGTGACTGCATAATGGGATTTGGGCTTTTGTGGTTTTTCTTCGATATCGCAGGCGCGGCCTTCGGCATCGAATCTCACCACGCCATAGCGTTCGGGGTCCTTGACATAATAGCCAAATACCGTGGCCCCGACATCCCGTTTGGTGGCTGTTTCCAAGACTGTACGAAAGCCTTGGCCATAAAAGATGTTGTCGCCAAGAATGAGGCTGACGGGGTCGTTGCCGATAAAGTGCTCGCCAATCAGGAAGGCTTGCGCCAGCCCGCCCGGTTCGGGCTGTGTGGCATAGCTTAAATCAATGCCGAATTGTGATCCATTGCCAAGCAAATGCTGGAATTGCGTCTGGTGTTCGGGGGTGGTGATGATCAATATATCGCGGATCCCCGCCAGCATCAGCGTTGATAGCGGATAATAGATCATCGGCTTGTCATAAACTGGCATCAGTTGTTTGCTGACAGACCGGGTCAGCGGATAAAGCCGTGTGCCGGAACCGCCTGCCAGAATAATGCCGCGATAGGGCCGTGTCATAAAGTGTCCTTCACTTGAAAAGGTCCCGTTCGTTGATAAAGGCACCGGATAGGGCGCTGCAAGCATTGGCTCCCCATCAGGGGCGGTTGGAAAAGGCCAATGCGGCGGCAAATCCGAACAACAACACGCTGGTGACATAGGATTGCCCGCGGAGCACGGCCGGATGGGCCATTACCCAATGGCGCACACGGTCTGCAAGGGCGGCCAAGAGGGCCATGATGACAAAGCCTATGCCAAAGAAAAACGCGCCCAGAACAAGAATACGCTGGGTGGGATTGTCCGCCTGCGCCGGAACGAACTGGGGCAGGAAGGCCAACAGGAACAAAATCACTTTGGGATTAAGGATATTGGTCAAGAATGCCTGACGCAAAAGCCGTGATGTGGGGCGCGGCGTGGCTTGGTCTGCATGGCTGAGATCCAGTCCGCTGCCATGGCGGGCGATCCCGATGGCCATCCACAACAGATAGGCCGCGCCCAAAAAGCGTAGAATATCGTATGCGTGGGGCAGATTGATAAGCACAAGAGACAATCCGAAGGCCGCGGCTGTCATGTGCATCATTCCGCCCATCATGATGCCGAAAAGGGTGATCATTCCCGCCTTGAAGCCTAGGCCAAGCGAGCGATTGATCACCAAAATCATATCCGGCCCCGGTGTTAGTCCCAGCACCAAAGTGGCCGAAAGGAACACCGATAATTGGGCGGAATCAGGCAAAAGGTCGGTCAATGTGCATCATCCCAATTTTCACCGGTGCCCACATCCACCAGCAAAGGCACGGCCAGATCAAGAACCGGTGCCGTGGCTTGTTCCATCACGCGGCGGATCACCGGAATGGCGGCTTCTACCTGATCTTTGGGGGCTTCGAAGATCAGTTCATCATGTACCTGCAAGAGCATACGGATATCGGGCAAGCCCGCATCCAAAAGCGCTTGCGGCATACGGATCATGGCGCGTTTGATGATATCGGCGGCCGTGCCCTGGATGGGGGCATTGATGGCAGCCCGTTCGGCAAAGGCCCGCAAATTGGGATTTTTGGCATTGATGTCGGAGACATGGCTGCGTCGGCCGAACAAGGTTGTTACATGCCCCGTTTCATGGGCCTGTTCCTTGGTGCGCTCCATATAGGTGCGAATGCCGGGAAAGCGTTCGAAATAGGCATCGATATAGGCTTTTGCCTCGTCGCGCCCGATATCAAGCTGACGCGCCAAGCCGAAAGCGGAAATGCCGTAAATTATGCCGAAATTGATGGCTTTGGCCCGTCGGCGGGTGGCGGGGTCCATGTTTTCCATGGGGACACCAAATACCTGAGACGCGGTCAGGGCGTGAATATCCATCCCTTTGGCAAAGGCATCTTTCAAGGCATCGATATCGGCTATATGCGCCAATATGCGCAATTCGATCTGGCTATAATCGGCGGCGATCAACAGATTGCCCGTATCGGCCACAAAGGCGCGGCGAATACGGCGGCCTTCGGGGGTGCGGATGGGGATGTTCTGCAAATTGGGGTCGGTGGATGATAGCCGCCCCGTCGAGGTGATAGCCATGGAAAAGCTGGTATGCACCCGCCCGGTTTTTTCATTGATGGCTTTTCCCAAAGCATCGCTATAGGTGCTTTTCAGCTTGGAAAGTTGCCGCCATGACAGCACTTTTTCCGGCAAAGTGTGGCCCTCTGCCGCCAATTTATCCAGCACATCGGCACTGGTGGACCAAGCACCGGTTTTGCCCTTCTTGCCGCCTTTCAGATCCATCTTGTCGAACAGGATATGCCCAAGCTGCGCGGGGCTGGCGATATTGAAGCTTTCACCGGCCAGTTCGTGAATTTCCGTTTCAAGGCGGGCCATTCCTTCGGCAAATTCCGCCGACAGGCGCGACAGTTCGGCGCGGTCCACCTTGATCCCGGCGCGTTCCATATCCACCAGAACCGGCACCAGCGGGCGTTCAAGCCGTTCATAGACCGAGAGCAGCCCCGCCTCGGCCAGGCGGGGTTTCAACAGGCGATAAAGGCGGCCGGTGATGTCTGCATCCTCAGCCGCATAATGGGCGGCCTTTTCTATGGGCACCAGATCGAAGGTGATCTGTTTCTTGCCCGTTCCTGCAACGTCTTTGAAGGGTGTGGGGGTGATGCCCAGATGCAGTTCAGACAGTTCATCCATACCATGGCCATGCAGCCCGCAATCACGCACATAAGAGATCAGCATGGTATCGTCGATGGGATGAACCCGGATGCCTTCATTGGCGAAAATCGCCATATCATATTTGATATTCTGCCCCACCTTCAAAATGGCGGGGTCTTCCAGGATCGGCTTCAAAGCCGAAAGGGCATCTTTGACAGGGAGTTGCCGAAGCGTATCTGTGCCGAAATCCAGCCCGTCGCTTTTGCGGTGGCGCAGGGGAATATAGCAAGCCTCGCCAGCTTTTACCGATAAGGATATGCCGACTAACTCTGCGCGCATGGGGTCCAAAGAGGTGGTTTCCGTATCCACGGCCACAATGCCGGTATCGCGGATGCGGGCGATCCAGCGCTCCAGATCCGCCATCTGGTCAACAATGCTGTAATTGGTGGCTTTGATCTCGGTGGTTTCCGCTTCTTGCAGGCTGGTGCCGGGGATGCCGTCCCCCAAATGCGACACCACCCGGGCCCGCAGGGCCTTGAACCCGTTGTCGTCGGCAAATGCCAAAAGCTTTTCCGGCTCCATAGAGCAGACCGCCAGCTTATCCAGTGTCCAGTCTTCCAGCGGTACATCGCAATGGAGTGTCACCAGCTTTTTCGACATGCGGGCATCATAGGCATGGGCCAGCAAATTTTCGCGCCGTTTGGGTTGTTTGATCTCGCCGGCGCGCGCCAATAATGTTTCCAGATCGCCATAATCGGCGATCAACTGCGCCGCTGTTTTAGGGCCGATGCCGGGAACGCCGGGCACATTATCTACGGAATCGCCGCAAAGCGCCTGCACGTCGATCACTTTTTCAGGGATGACGCCGAATTTATCATGCACTTCTTTAGCGCCGATGCGGCGGTTTTTCATGCTGTCAAACAGGCTCACATCATTGCTGACAAGCTGCATCAGATCCTTGTCCGACGACACGATGGTCACTTTCCAGCCTTCGGCCCGGGCGCGGGTGGCAAAGGTGGCGATGATATCGTCAGCCTCATAGCCCTCCATTTCAATGGCGGGCACGTTGAAAGCATTGGTGGCTTCGCGGATCAGCGCGAATTGCGGCACCAGATCGTCCGGTGCCGGGGGGCGATGGGCTTTATAGGCATCGTAAATATCATTGCGGAAGGATTTGCGCGCCGCATCGAAAATCACCGCAAAATGGGTGGGCGCTTCTCCCTCATTCACGTCTTTCAACAGCTTGAGCAGCATGTTGGAAAAGCCGTAAACCGCATTGACGGGGGTGCCGTCCTTGCGGGTCATGGGGGGCAAGGCGTGATAGGCGCGGAAAATATAGCCCGACCCATCGACGAGATAGAGATGTTTGCTGTCTGTCATGGGGCAGTGCTTTCATAAAAGATGGCAGCCCGCAAAAGGGGTGCCGGACGATAGTGCGAGAGACGATGTCGAAAGGGAGCTACGCGGCCTTGGTGCTGCTTTTATCCGCAGGCCCGCCTTTCAGGATAAACGCCCGATCACAATAGCCACATTCCACGCGGCCTTCATCGCCCATGGTCAGATAAACGCGGGGATGGCCCAATGCGCCTTCTCCGCCATCGCAAGAGACGGTCTTTTTATCAACGATCAGGGTTTCCGGTGGAGGGGTGGTCATTGTTTGGCTGTCCTTCTTGGCTTGAGAAACGCATAGCGCGCGTATTTTCTGTTTGTATAACCCTGCCAATCTGGCCACACAACTAGGGTCATGCCTTTATGGACGCATTGACCGAAGGCGGGGCTGGTGCTAGCGCAAGGGATACGATCCGATTGAAAGGAGTGTCCGGTTATGACGTCCCCCTCTGCCATCCATGTGCGTTCCCTTGAGAAAACCTATGGTGGCCCCTCGCCCAAACGTGCTTTGAAGGGCATCGATCTGGACATTCCGCAAGGCTCTATGTTTGGCCTTTTGGGCCCCAATGGGGCGGGAAAATCCACTTTCATCAATATTCTCGCCGGACTTGTGAACAAAAGTTCGGGAGAAGCGCGTGTCTGGGGCTTTGATTTGGATGAAAATCCACGCAATGCCCGTGCCTCTATCGGGGTGGTGCCGCAAGAGCTGGTTTTTGATGCCTTTTTCACGCCGTGGGAAATGATGGAAGTGCAGGCCGGGATGTACGGCGTGCCAAAATCCGAACGGCGCACCGAAGAATTGCTGAAAGCCGTGCATTTGTGGGACAAACGCCATGCCTATTCGCGCACCTTGTCGGGCGGGATGAAGCGGCGTTTGCTGGTGGCCAAAGCCATGGTGCACACCCCGCCGGTGTTGATTCTCGATGAACCGACGGCGGGTGTGGATATCGAATTGCGCCAGTTGTTATGGACCTATGTGCGCGAATTGCATGCGCGGGGCACCACCATCGTGCTGACCACCCATTATCTGGAAGAGGCGGAAGAGCTGTGCGACACCATCGCCATCATCAATCATGGTGAAGTGGTGTGCTCTGAACCGACGCCGGATCTTCTGGCGCGGATTGATGAAAAAGAAATTCTGATCGATCTGGCCAGCGAGATTTCCGAGATCCCCGAACAGTTCAATGGCTTCCGTGCCCGTTTGGCGGGGCCGAATCGCTTGGCATTTCAGGTGTCGCGGAAGGGCAATGATGTGGGCGCGGTGCTGGCGGCCTTATCGGCCTCTGGGCTTGAGGTGCGTGATTTATCCACGGATGAAACCGATCTGGAGGATATTTTCCTGCAACTGACCCGTGGCAGCGATGCCGATGCAGCAGCCTGATCATGAAAGCTGAATTTGATGTTCTGGTGATCGGCGCAGGGGCTGCCGGGTTGTCCTTGGCGCTGAAAATTGCCCCCCATGGCCGTGTGGCGGTGGTTTCCAAGGGGAAATTGTCTTCAGGGTCCACCAAATGGGCGCAAGGCGGCATCGCCGCCGTTCTGTCGGTTGGCGATACGGTGGAAAGCCATATCGAAGACACGCTGATCGCCGGTGACGGACTGTGCGATAAAGACGCCGTGCGCTTTGTGGTCGAGCGCGGTCCGGCGGCCATCGAGGATCTGATCTCTTTGGGGGTGGAATTTACCCGCAGCGAGGAAGATAGCGATGCTGCGGGCTATCATCTGACGCGGGAAGGTGGCCATTCGGTGCGCCGGGTGATTCATGTGGATGATGCCACGGGACGGGCGGTGCAGCAGGCATTGGAGCGCCGTGCCCGCGCCGAACCGAATATCACCGTTTTAGAGCATCATGTGGCGGTGGATGTTATCACCAATCGGCATCTTTCCGGTGATGGTAAGGGCGCGGACCGGTGCCATGGCGCTTATCTGTTGAACCGGCGCACCGGCCATGTGGATGTGTTCGCCGCCAAGGCGGTGGTGCTGGCCACCGGAGGCGCAAGCCGGGTGTATCTTTATTCTTCAAATCCCGATGGCTCGACGGGGGACGGGATCGCCATTGCGTGGCGGGCCGGATGCCGCATTGCCAATATGGAATTCAACCAGTTTCATCCCACCTGCCTGTTTCATCCCAAGGCAAAAACATTTCTCATCACCGAAGCATTGCGCGGTGAAGGGGCGCATCTGACGCTGCTGGACGGCACGCGTTTTATGGACCGCTTTGACAAGCGGGGCGAACTTGCGCCGCGCGATGTGGTGGCACGGGCCATCGACCATGAAATGAAGCGCTTGGGGCTGGATCATGTGTTGCTGGATATCAGCCACCGCGACCCGGATTTCGTGATCGGCCATTTCCCCACCATTTATCGGCGCTGCCTTGATTATGGGATCGATATTACCAAACAGGCGATTCCGGTGGTGCCTGCTGCCCATTATACCTGTGGCGGTGTGGTGATCGATCGGGCCGGACGCACCGATCTGGAAGGGCTTTATTGTATCGGCGAAGCGTCCCATAGCGGCCTTCACGGGGCCAATCGTATGGCCTCTAATTCCTTGCTGGAATGTTTGGTTTATGGCCAATCGGCGGCGGAAAATATCGTCTCGCGGCTAAAGGATTTGCCAAATCCCGCCTTGGCACGCAATTGGGATGAAAGCCGCGTCACCAATTCCGATGAAGAAATTGTGGTCAGCCATAACTGGGCGGAATTGCGCCGTTTCATGTGGGATTATGTGGGCATTGTGCGCACCGACAAACGTTTGGAACGGGCACAACATCGCGTGGATCTTCTCGCCCGCGAAATCCAAGATTATTACGGCAATTTCCATGTGACCGGCGATTTGTTGGAATTGCGCAATCTGGTTACGGTGGCGGGTCTGATCGTGCGGTCAGCCATGGCGCGGAAAGAATCACGCGGCCTTCATTATACGGCGGATTATCCAAAGCAACTGCGCGAAGCCAAAGATACGGTGCTTACTCCGCCTTTTGCTGCCCGCCGTACCGATGGCCATAAGGTTTAAAAAGCCGTCTGGGACAGTCTGTTAAGGCGGCGTGCAAAAAATGCGCTTTGTGCATTTACAATGGCCGGGCATTTCCGCTAGTGTCCGCCAGCCTGATCTTGGCACGCACCATGATGCGACATGGCTCAAGGCACCCGTAGCTCAGCTGGATAGAGCGCTGCCCTCCGAAGGCAGAGGCCAGAGGTTCGAATCCTCTCGGGTGCGCCATTTTCCTTCCATTACAATTCTCCGACATCTGGCCGCGATGATAATCTGTGGGCGAGTACTTTTATGCCGGCTTTGATGTCGTCTGATTTTTCATTTTCGTGCTGCAGGTCGTTAAATCTGAAACAGGGGTTGTAGCAGGCGCGGTATAAGCGGTTTGAACCGGAGCGGTGCATCCGTTGCTGCAAGGCAAATGCAGGGCACATCCGGATCAGCGGTTGGCTGATGGCTAAGGTCAGCATCCGCGATTTCCAGATCGCCTGTGCCAAAATGTCCGGTATTGTCACTGAAGCTGCCCTGCAGCACCAATGTCAGTTCCAGCCCGTTATGGCTGTGCTCCGGCACGGCCCGTCCCGGCGGAATATAAAGCAGACGCGCCGAACCACTGCGATCTGCGGACAGGATGCTTTGCCTGATCCCTGCGCCCAGCATTTTCCAGCGTGGGGGCTTGCCTTTCAATGCCGTCATAACCGGAGCGGGGAAAATGCCCGAACGGCCATAGCCCGGTGCAGCCACCATGGGGCTGTCCAGCCGGTCAATGATGCTTGATTTCAGGCTTTTGGGCAGCTTTTCCGGAACAGTCGTTTCCAGAATTGCCCCACCAAGTGCTTGATGGGCCTCCATCGCCGCGCGGCAATCGAGACATAGCGAAACATGGGTGGCAACCACCAGTGCGAAAGAATGTTCAAGATTGCCGCTGACATAGGCTGCAAGCATGGCATCTGGAATATGGTGCGTGATTACGGGCATCTTTTAGCGCATTCCCTTCAATTCATGTCGCAATCGTTTTAGCCCTAGCCTGATACGCGATTTGATTGTTCCCAGCGGCAATCCGGTCTGGGTGCTGAGTTCCTGATGTGTCAGCTCACCCAAATAGGCCTTTTCAATGGCATCCCGCTGGCCCGGTTTAAGCCCGGCAAGTGCCTGCGCCAGATATCTGGTTTCTTGCTCGACCGCTAAAATCTGGCCCGCATCATCCGGCGCAACAGCGTTATCCTGTTCAATCTCCTCCGGAACCGGGCGGCGCTCCTTGCGGATCATGTCGATAGTCCGATTGCGAGTGATCTGGTAAACCCAGGCAGAAACCTGTGCGCGATGGGGGTCGAACAGCGCGGCCTTGTGCCAAATGGTCAGCATAACATCCTGAACCACCTCTTCCGCCTGTGCCGCAGGCAAGCCGGAGCGCATGACGAACCCTTTAAGGCGTGGTGCATAATGGTCGTAAAGGCGGCCAAAGGCTTTGCGGTCACGCTGGTCGCGAACCGCGAGCATCCAAGTGGTTTGCTCCGAGACTTCGGAGACGGGTGAAACTGGCACCTTTTTCCTGCCGTTCAGCACATTTTCCAGGTGCGGCCTTTTCGGGCCGCTCTCCCGAGTATGTGCGATATGAAGGCTTGCTGCAAACATATCCCTTCTACGCAGGCATATGCGATCTGGATCATTTTTGATCCAAATCACCAGCCCATCCGTAATCCTGTAAAATAGCGACTGGATGTGTGATGTTTCTGGATGCCTCCCCGATCTGCCCACAACGCATTGCCATCATTGGCGGTGGTATATCCGGGCTTGCTGCGGCTTATCTGATGGAGCCGCACCATGCTGTTACCCTGTTCGAGGCAGCACCGCGCCTTGGCGGACATGCCCGCACTGTTATCGCCGGGCGGAATGGCGATCAGCCGGTCGATACAGGGTTTATCGTTTTCAACTATGCCAATTATCCGCATCTGACACGCCTGTTTCAGGAACTGGATGTGCCGGTTGCCAGAAGTGATATGAGCTTTGGCATCACTGTGAATGACGGGCAGGTGGAATATGCCCTGCGCAATCTGCGCGCCCTGATCGCGCAAAAGCGCAATATGTTGCGCCCCGGCTTTATAGGCATGCTGCAAGATATCCAGCGCTTTAACAGCAATGCGGAGACGGTGGACCGGGACAACGACACGACCATTGGCGAAATGATGGACGAAATGCGGCTGGGTCGCTGGTTCCAGGAATATTATCTGATGCCCCTTTGCGGGGCGATTTGGTCAACCCCGCCGGAGAAGGTCCGCAGCTTTCCCGCCAGTGCCATTATCCGGTTTTTCCGTAATCACGCCTTATTAAGCGCAACGGAGCAGCACCAATGGTGGACCGTGGATGGCGGCAGCGCGAACTATCTGAGCCGGCTGGAACGCCATCTGCGCGGACGCGGTGTGGAAATTCGCATCACAACGCCGGTGCACGCCGTCCACCGCACCGGGTCGCGGAGCATCGTGAACAGCCTTGGCGGCGAGCACGCACCGTTCGACCATGTTATTTTTGCTTGCCATGCAGATCAGGCATTACGCCTGCTGACACAGCCAACGGCCCAAGAACGCGCCGCACTTTCAGCGGTCACCTTTCAGGATAATCAGGTTATTCTGCATAGCGATATTGCCCAGATGCCGAAGCGCAAGGCCGTGTGGTCCAGTTGGGTATATAATGCGGATATGCGCGGGCCAGAAACATCTATAGGCGTGACCTACTGGATGAACCGGTTGCAAAATATCCCCGAAAACGATCCGCTTTTTGTCTCGCTCAATCCGGCCCGGCCGGTGCCGGAGCATCTGATATATGACCAAACATCCTTTCGCCATCCGGTGTTTGACGCAGGCGCTTTAGCCGCACAGCGGCAGATTTCGCATATTCAGGGGCAGAACAATACATGGTTCGCCGGAGCATGGATGCGGCATGGTTTCCATGAAGACGGCTTTGCCAGCGCTGTGCGTATTGACCGGCTGATGAAGCGGCAATTCGCATGAATGGCCCTGTGGAACATATCATGGGCATCACGACCCATAAACGGTTGGGAAAGATTGGCCATCAATTCCACTATAGCGTGGATTATGTGTTGATCGACCCGGAGGCCGAAGATGCCCCCCCGCTTTTGTTTTCGCGCAATCGCTTCAATCTCATGGCGGTTTATGACCGGGATCATGGCGGCCCGCCAAAGAAAGGGCGCGGCCCTGACTGGGCACGTGAAATTCTGGCCATAAACGGATTGGGCCACCGGACACTGCAGTTGCGTTTGCTGACCCAGCCCCGGTTTTTGGGATATGGCTTCAACCCGGTCAGCTTCTGGCTGGCGATAGAGGGCGCGGCCCTTATCGCCGTGATTGCCGAGGTATCAACGCCCTTCGGGGATCGTCATTCCTATCTTTGCCACCTCCCGGATTTCGCCCCGATCACCAAGAGCACCCGGATCAAAACACCAAAATCGCTGCATGTTTCGCCGTTTCAGGATGTTGCGGGGGACTATGAGTTCTGTTTCGACATAACATCTGCCCATATTGCCATCCGCATCCTCTATCGCAACGGCTCTGAGGGGGTGATGGCCACCTTGTCCGGCTCTCGTACAGCACTGACAAATGCAGGCTTGCTCAAGGCCGGTATCCGTCGGCCTTTAGGCGCGTTGCGCGGCATCATTTTGATTTACTGGCAAGCCTTGCGCCTGAAGCTGAAAGGCGCGCGATATCGCGCCCGTCCCACACCCCCGAATTCGGAGATTAGCTGATGTCGTTTTTTGATAAACGCCTGAAAAACAAGCTGTTCGAGACGTGCGCGCGCATCCGGAATGGCAGCTTGAGATTGCGTGATCCCGATGGCGGGGTTCATGATTTCGGTCATGGTGATCCGGCGGGTGAACTCCAGATCAACGACTGGGCCATGGTTCCGGCAATCGCCGCCCGCGGTAATATCGGACTTGGGGAAAGCTATGTTGCCGGTCTTTGGGATACGCCATCCATTCAAGATCTGATGCAGGTCGGCCTGCGCAATCTTGATCTTTTTCAGGGCTATGACACTGCAAATGTCTGGAACAGCCTACAGTTTCGCCTGATAAACCGCTTGATGCGCGCCAATTCGATCCGTGGGGCGGCGCGTAATATCCGGGCGCATTATGATGTGGGCAACGAATTCTATCAGCTTTGCCTTGATGAAAGCATGACCTATTCATCTGCCATATTTGCGGCAGGTGACGACGACCTCGCCCGTGGCCAGAACCGAAAATATGACCGTATTCTAAGCCGCTTGAAGGGCGGAGAGCGCGTCTTGGAAATCGGGTGTGGCTGGGGTGGCTTTGCCGCACGCGCCGCCGATAGCGGGCATCATGTGACCGGGTTGACCATATCCCCCAGCCAAAAGGGATATGCCGATGCCTTGCTGGATGGGCGGGCGGATATCCGGCTTCAGGATTATCGCAAAAGCAGCGGCCAGTTCGACAATATCGTTTCCATCGAGATGATCGAAGCGGTGGGGCAACGCTATTGGCCCGCCTATTTCGCCACGCTCAAGGCGCGGCTGGCTGAAAACGGGGTTGCAATGATTCAGGCGATAACGGTGCCGGACGCCAATTTCGATATATACCGGCGCAGTTCCGATTATATCCGCCAATATATTTTCCCCGGCGGCCTGTTGTTGTCGGACGCGATAATCGCGGATCAGGCCCGTCAGGCTGGCCTTCAGGTTCGGGACAGCTATGCCTTCGGGCGCAACTATGCCCGCACCTGCATGATCTGGGCGGAGCGCTTGAAAAGCCGGGCACAGCGGGTTCGAAAACTGGGCCATGATGAAGGCTTTTTGCGCAATTGGCGATTCTATCTTGAATCCAGCGCTGCCTGTTTTGCAGTCGGGCAGACGGATGTGGTGCAGGTGGAACTGGCGCATGCCTGAAACAGAAAACCGGCCTGAAACCATCTGGATCATTGGTGCCAGCGAAGGCATCGGTGCAGCTTTGGCCCGCGAATGGGCAAGGCGCGGTGCGCGGCTGGTTTTGTCGGCGCGCTCCGCTGATAAGCTGACAGCATTGGCTGAAAGCCTTGGGCCCGACCATCGTGCACTGCCGCTCGACATTGCGGGTCGAGACAGCATCAAGGCCGCCGCCGAAAAGATTGCTTCTGTCGGTCCACTGGACAGGATTGTGCATCTGGCGGCGCTTTACGATCCCGGCAGCATTGCAGATGCGGACCCGGATCGCGCCGCGAAGATCGTTACGGTCAATCTTACGGGCAGTTTTCATATTGCGCAGATCGCGCCGCCATTGTTGCGCGCTGGGGGACAATTGGCACTTTGTGGGTCTGTTGCAGGATATATCGGGCTGCCACAAGGCCAGATATATTCGGCAACCAAGGCTGGGGTTATCAATCTTGCCGAAACACTGCGCACGGAATTGGCGGGGCGCATCGATGTCCGGTTAATTTGCCCCGGTTTCGTCGATACCCGGATGACCCGGACCAACACCTTCAACATGCCTGCAATGGTCACGCCGGAAACCGCCGCCTGCGCAATTATCCACGGGCTGAATACGCGCCGATTTGAAGTGCATTTCCCGCGCCGTTTCACATACGGGCTCAAGCTGCTGAGCGCCTTACCCTATTGGGCAGCCCTGCCATTAATTCGCCGTTTCGTGCGCTGAAAGGACTGTCATGAATGCCAGAACCCTTGCCATTGCCGTACTGATTGCCACACTGACTTTTGCACTTGCTCCGTTGTTCACCCCCGGCTTTAACGGATTCACGCCAGACCAGTTTCCCGTGCGGCAGTTCTATCCATCAATACAGCCTGCAGGCTATGCCTTTTCAATCTGGGGTCTTATTTATCCCTGGTTGATCATTGGCGCGGCTTTCGGGGTGTGGCAAGCGGCGGATGACCCCGATTGGCGCGCAATGCGCCTGCCACTTGTGATCAGCCTGATCATTGGTACTTTCTGGATTGCAATCGCAAATATCGCGCCGATCTGGGCCACGCTGATGATCGTGGTGATGGCTGCCGCCGCAATCGCTGCCATGCTGCGTGCCGGTCGGAACCAGCCTTGGCTACAGCTAAGGCCGGTGGCCCTTTATGCAGGCTGGCTGACAGCGGCAACGGGCGTGGCAATAGGGATTGTCCTTGGCGGCTATGCAATTCTGTCAGAGCAGTCTGCCGCCATTTTGTGCCTTATTGGCGTGATCGTGGTGGCGCTTGGCGTGCAAACCGCACGCCCTCGGGAATGGGGCTATCCTGCCGCCATCGTCTGGGCGCTGATCGGCGTGATTGTCGCCAATATCTCCGACGCGAACTGGCCGGTGATCGGCTTGGCAGCCCTTGGCATGGTGGTGCTTGTGCTCCGTGCGGTCCGTGCCATCATGAAAGGACCGACCCAATGAAAATCATAATCCTTTATGCCGCAACCACGGTGATCTTCTTTGCCCTTGATGCAATCGGATTGCGCTTGCTGATCAAGCCGGTGTTCGACCAGCATATTGCCCATCTCTATGCCGATCCGTTTCGTGTGATACCCGCAGCGGTGTTTTATCTTGGATATGTGGCCGGCATATTGTGGTTTGTATCCGTCCCGGCGCTGCAAAAGGGCGATCCCATGGCTGCCTTGATCGGTGGCGTGTTGCTGGGGCTGATGGCCTATGGCACCTATGAATTTACCAATTATGCAACCCTGCGCGACTGGTCCATCAATCAGGTTGCAACAGACATGCTTTGGGGGGGCGTCTTGACAGGATTTTCCGCATGGGCTGGTGTGTTCATTATCCGCGTACTGGAATAATTCAGGATTGTCACAGGGTGGTCTGGCACGGCAATCTTTATAAGAAGGGTGATTTTATATGACACAGGCTGCCATTGCATTCATTGGCGATCCCCATGGCAGGTGGGCGGACATTTGCCAACAGATCCGGCGGCAACTGGAGAGAGGCATTGCAATTCAGGCCATTGTGCCGGTCGGCGATATGGAACTGGAACAGCCACTGGACAAGGAACTTGCCGAGTTTCTGGATAAGGGAATCGCCGTCCACTGGATTTATGGCAACCATGATTCCAACGAGACCCACTGGTACGACCATCTCTTTGAATCCAAACTCAAACATAATAATTTTCATGCCTCGGTCACCGATATTGGCGGCACATGTCTGGCCGGTCTGGGGGGTGTTTTCCGCGGCAAGGTCTGGTATCCAAGGCCGGAGAAAAAGGCCATAAAATTTCACACACGGGCAGATATGCTGGCCGGATGCAGCCATCAGAAACGGTGGCGCAAGGGCCTGCCCCAAACGCATCGCACCTCGATTTTTCCGGAAGATTTCGATCGCCTGGAACCGTTATCGGCTGATATTCTCGTCTGTCATGAAGGCCCGTCTTCCATTGTGGATGATCGCAATGGACAGATGATGGGATTTGACGTGATCGACGAATTGGCGGCGAAGATGGGGGCGCAACTCATTGTACATGGCCATCATCACCGGACTTACAGCGCCCGTCTTGATAAAGGCATTCTTGTGCGCGGTCTTGGCAAAGCGGAACTGTGCCTGTGGGATCCCGGCTCGAAAGATTTTGTGGATACATCCACGACCTTATAAGGCCGTGGGCGAGGTATTGCGGATCAGACAACATGTCAGGGGCCAGCCAGATAATCCAACAATTCCCCATGTGCTCAATCAGGCACCTGCAAGGGCCGCCCAACGGATCAGCAAGCGGACGGCAACATATAAGACCAGCACCGATGTCAGCCGCCGCAAAAGCGTTTCCGATAGGGCTTGCGCCCCAAGGCGCGAGCCGATTTGTCCGCCGATCAGCACGGCGGGGATAAGCATCCAATAATCTGTCAGTTGCCCCAGTAATTGCAGATTGTCGAGCTTCATGGCTTGCCCGAAAAGACCACTGATGGAATTGACGAGAATAAACAGGCTGCAAGTGCCCGCAATGGCGCGCGCCGTATCCCAGCGCATCAGATGCAGAATCGGGGCGAGAAAAATGCCGCCGCCGATGCCCACAAGGCCCGATAGAAAGCCCAAGGCCCCGCCGATGGCAGCATTGAGCCACGGATTGGATGGTTTTATGCTGGCTGTGCCATCCGGCTTTTTTTGCAAAAGCATATGCAGACCGGCGGCACTTAAAGATAGGCCCAACAGCCCGATGAACACCATTTCAGAAACGGGCAGGCGTCCGCCGACCCACGCCAAGGGGATCGATGTGACAAGAAATGGGGCGATTTTCTTCAGATGAAGATGGCCGCGCCTTCCAAACTGCCAAACACCGCCCGCCACCACGATAATATTGCACAGCAAGGCGATGGCCGGGAGCAACCGGTAATCTGTGTCAGAGAGCACCAGAAGCGCATTATAGGTGGAGCCGCCACCAAATCCGACGGTGGCGTAAAGCAGGGCGGTTAGAAAAAAGGCGAACAATAAAAAAACCATAAGGATACACGCGCGGTTTGAAGGGCATGAAATCGGCGGCTCCACCCTTTCTGGGGCGCGGCAAAATTGCAAGGCCATTTCCATGCCCGATTTGCGGCGGACGGCATGAACTGGGTCTGCTATTTTCCTCTTATGATATATCCATGGTTATCCGATGATGAACTTTATGACGCCCTTTTGAACCGCGCCCTCGATTATGATGGGCGGGCGTTTGTTGGGGTGACCTCTACGCGTATTTTTTGCCGTCTAAGTTGCCCGGCGCGAAAACCAAAACGTGAAAATTGTCTGTTTTTTGAAACGGTTGGGGCCTGTATGGAGGCGGGGTTTCGACCGTGTAAACGATGTCGCCCCCTTGAGAGCGCTGCACAGGCCGACCCGTTGATCGCGCGCTTGCTTAAGGAATTAGAGGCGCAGCCGGGTTATCGCTGGTCTGAGGCTGATCTGGTGAAAATGGGTCTTGATTTATCGACGGTGCGGCGCAGTTTCAAACGGCAGTTTGGTATGACATTTCTGGAAATGGCACGGCTGCGGCGTGTGCAAGATGGGGTGGAGACACTGGCCCGTGGCGGGCGGGTGATCGATGCGCAATTGGATGCAGGATTTGACTCTGCCAGTGGATTTCGCACAGCCTTTGCACGCTTGCTGGGCGATCCTTTGAGCCAATTTTCCAATCAATCCCTTTTGAAAGTCGACTGGATCAAAACGCCCCTTGGGCCAATGATCGCGGTAAGCGATAAAAGAAGCCTGCACCTTTTGGAGTTTTTCGATCGCAAGGCCTTACCCAATGAGCTGAAAAAATTGCGCAAGGCGGTGCGCGGAGATCTGGGCTTTGGGCGGTTTGATCCCATAGAGCAGATACAGGGAGAGCTTAAGGCGTATTTCGCAGGGGAACTTTGCAGCTTCCAAACGCCGCTATCATTTTGGGGCAGCCCGTTTACAAAAAGCGTTTGGCAGGAATTACAACGCATCCCCATGGGGCAAACCCGCAGCTATAGTCAGATAGCAGCCTTGATCGGTCGGCCTTCTGCGGTGCGGGCGGTGGCGCGGGCCAATGGGGCCAACCAACTTGCTATTGTTGTTCCTTGCCATCGGGTCATCGGAGCAGGGGGCGATCTCACGGGTTATGGCGGTGGCTTGTGGCGCAAACAAAAGCTGATCGATCTGGAACATCGCACGATGGCAGCATTGGCTATCCCCCTTTCAACGTCTCATGTCAATTGACCATGCTCATGCCATAATGACTTGGTCATGTGCGCCCGGTTTGTGGTTTTTCAGCGGAAGAGCCATAGCAATTGCGTTGCCATTCGGCGGACGCTATCTAGAGTGGCGAAAGAAACAAGATAATCGTGACCACATATGAGCCGGGAATGAACTGCCCGCGCGATGATGTCCTCGCCATATATTTGTGACGGGGCGCGGTCGGCCAAGGGAGCATGGGACGCCATATGCAGACATTTCTTGTCACAGGCGGGGCCGGGTTTATCGGTGCGAATTTCGTTCATTTTTTAAAAGCGCATAATCCGGCATCCCGGATCGTTTTGCTGGATGCGCTGACCTATGCCGGAAATCGGGCCAGTATTGCAGATCTGGATGATGATGACGGGTTCGTCTTCATAAAGGGCGATATTGGCGATTATGATCTAGTATGTGGTTTGCTGTCCGATTATGCGGTGGATGCGGTGGTGCATTTCGCAGCGGAAAGCCATGTGGATCGGTCAATCCATAATCCCGATGCCTTTATCCAAACCAATGTGGTGGGCACGCACATATTATTACGTGCGGCTAAAAAAGTTTGGTTGGATACGGGCAGTGGCCGCCCGCACCGTTTCCACCATATTTCCACCGATGAAGTGTTCGGCTCTTTGGGGCCTTCTGAGCCTGCCTTTCATGAAGGCACGCCTTATGCCCCCAATTCCCCTTATTCCGCATCGAAAGCGGCGTCAGACCATTTTGTGCGGGCTTATCACCATACCTATGGCCTTGATGTCACCATCAGCAATTGCTCCAACAATTACGGCCCCTACCAGTTTCCGGAAAAGCTGATTCCGCTGTTCTTGATCAATGCGCTTCATGGCAAGCCTTTGCCCGTTTATGGCGATGGGGCCAATATCCGCGATTGGCTGCATGTGGAAGACCATTGTCGCGCTATCCATAAGATTTTGATGCAAGGCACATCTGGCGCGGTTTATGCTGTTGGTGGAAATTGCGAATTGACCAATCTTGCGCTGATTGACCAATTGTGCGCGGAGATCGATGCGGCTTTTGTCACGCACCCTTCTTTGGCGGCGCGGTTTCCCGATGCGCCGCCTGTGAAGGGGAAGCCAACACAAAGTCTAAAGCGGTTTGTCGAGGACCGTTTGGGCCATGACCGGCGCTATGCCATTGATGCGCGAAAGATAAAACGGGAATTGGGGTTTGATCCGGCTTATGATTTTACCAGCGGATTAAAGGCCACGATAAACTGGTATCTGGAACACGAATCTTGGTGGCGTGCCCTTTTGGATGGCCGTTATAACCAATGGATCGATAAACAATATATATCATGAGCGGCCTTTAAAGACCGCTGGAAAACAGGGTGCTCAAATATGACGGCAGACCATGTGGCAGGCCATGCGGATAATCGCGATATTTATGTACGCGATGTGATCTTGGCGCTGCGCCGACGCTGGATGTTGATCCTCGCTACAGTGATGGTGGTGGGCGCCATGGGCCTTGCCTATGCCATTTTTGCAAAACCGCTTTATACGGCATCGGCGGTCATCCAGCCCATGGCATCAGAAGAGGCGGGTGGAGCGCTTTCCTCTCTTGCCAGCCAGTTTGGTGGGGCCGCGTCCTTGGCCGGGATCAGTCTTGACGGGGGGGATGCGGAAGCGCAGGCCAATATGGCGATATTGAGATCGCGAGAATTTTCCATGCGCTTTATCGCGCAGAATGATCTCATGCCCTATTTGTTTCATGAGCAATGGAACCCGGAAACACAGGATTGGCGAAGCGGTGAACCGGGGCTTCTTGCACGCATGATTGGTGGTCTGTCGCATTTGATTGCCCGTCTGTCGGGAGATGAAGGCTGGCGACCGCCCAGTTCCATTCCAAGCGACTGGGAGGCTTTTGATCTCTTCGATACAAAGGTTCGGCATTTGCGGGAAGATACGGAAACCGGCCTGATTACCGTGTCTTTCGAGGTGCGCAACCCTGAATTGGCGGCCAAATGGACCAACGCCTTTGTGGCGCAGGCCAATGCTGAAATTCGGGCGCGGACCGTGAGCGAATCCAGCCGGGCCATCTCTTTTCTGCGTGAAGAAATTCAGAAAACCGCCGTGGCCGGTGTGCAAGATACGATCTATGGCTTAATGCAAAGCCAATTGGAAAAGGTGATGTTTGCAAATTCCCGCCCCGATTATGCCTTTAAGGTGATCGACAAAGCTGTACCGCCTGAAGATCGCTCGCACCCCAAACGGCCATTGGTTGTGCTGCTTTCTATCTTTTTTGGCTTGGCGCTGGGGGGCTGTTTGGCTTTGGGGGTTGAAGCCTATCGGGGGACACTTGCTCGTGTTTGATCCTGGCTTGGCCATGAACAGGATTTTGTAATGGCAAGGGAGAACCGTTTCGCTGGGCTGAAAGGCTGGGTTGCGCGGCAAAGTGACGAGCATTTGAGCGAGGTTCTATCGGGTGCGGCGATCACCTTTGGCGTGAAGATTGCCGGTGTGGGCCTGATGTTTTTATTCAATGTTCTGGTGGCGCGCCTTTTAGGCGTGGCGGATACCGGCCTGTTTTTTCTGGCGCTAACGGTTTTGCAAGTGGGAGCGACCATGGCGCTATGGGGGCTTGATAGTGCCACATTGCGTTATGTGGCGGGTTTTGCCGCCAATGGGCGCTGGAATGATGTGCGGGCCGTGTTGTCGCGGGCTGTGATTTTGGCGCTTTCGGTATCCGTACTTCTGGCGGTTTTGGTATTTTTTTCAGCCCCCTTCCTGGCTATCCGGATTTTTCACGAACCCGCGCTCGAAGCCTCTTTGAGAATTGTTGCCATTGCATTGCCGATTTTAGCCATTTTGCCGATATTTGTGGAAGGCCTGAAAGGCTTGAAAAAGATCTTCGCTTCGCAAATTCTGCAAGGCGTGATTTTACCTGTCTTCGCCCTTTTGGGACTGTATTTGTTTGCCGGGGATTATGGAGCAAGCGGAGCGGTCATGGCTTATGGGCTTTCGGCGCTGATGGCCCTTTTTCTGGGCTGGGGGTTTTGGCATTGGCAGCTTTCGCGGCGGGGCAAGGGGGAGGATACGCATTTTACATACAGCCAGTTGCTTCGTTCAGCGGGGCCATTGGGGGGCATTTCGGTTTTGCACCTGTTGATGCAATGGGTGCCTTTATTGGCCTTGGGGGCGTTCGGCACCAGTGCAGAGGTGGGGCTGTTTGGTGTTGCTATTCGTACGGCGACCTTGACCAGCTTGTTGCTGGTGGCGGTGAACAGCATTGCCGCCCCGAAATTTGCCGCCCTTTGGGCAAAAGGCGATCATGATGCGCTTCAGACATTGGCGGTAAAATCGACAGCGCTTATAACCCTTTTGGCGGCGCCTATTCTGTTGTGCTTCATCCTTTTTCCCTCTTTTGTCTTGGGGCTGTTCGGCGCGGATTTCAAAGACGGTGCCACAGCGCTTTCCATTTTGGCGGTGGGACAATTTGTTAATGCGGCTACAGGTTCGGTGGGGTTTTTGCTTATTATGACTGGCCATGAACGTCAGCTTTGGAAGTCGGTGGCGCTGGCGGCATTTTCGGCGTTGCTGATGTCGGGCTTGATCATGGGCGGAGCGGGCTTGACTATGGCGGCCTTGGCGGTGGCAGTGCCTTTGGCCTTGCAAAATATTTTATCGTCTTTTTATACCATGCGTTATTTGCGCATTGTGCCGTGCAACTATTCCCTTCTTTTTCGTTAAGAGCTTATGTCGCATGCGTGAACAGTCTCCTGTTATTTTTATCGGAATGCATCGGTCGGGCACCAGCATGCTTGGACGGGTTCTGGAGCGCTTGGGCCTTTTTGTGGGAGTGCATAAGGAAGGCAATAATGAAGCTGTGTTCTTTTTGAGGTTGAACACATGGCTGCTGGGCCAATGCGGTGGGCGCTGGGATTATCCACAGCCGATCCAAAATCTTTGGGATAATGAGGCTCTTTTGGGTTGGGTGGACCGTTATGTGCGCGATCAGATGAATGGGCCGCGTGCGTTGCATTTCTTAGGATTGAAGCGGTATTTGAAATATCGAAAAATTAGCGCGGTAGAAGAGCCTTGGGGTTGGAAAGACCCGCGCAACAGCTTCACATTGCCGCTTTGGTTGCACATGTTTCCCGACGCCCGTGTCATTCATATCCGGCGGCATGGGGTGGATGTGGCGCAAAGCCTTGTGGTGCGTGGTGAAAAGGGGATGAAGGCATCCACCCAATTTTATCAGAAATATCGCGCTCTTGCCGCGCTCCGGCCCAAACGAGGTGGCTTTATGGAATCGCCACGCTGTGCGAAGATTGAAGGTGGTTTTTCCCTTTGGGCGGAATACTTACAAGCGGCGGAAACCCAGCTTGCAGCTTTGCCCGATCATCAAAAGCTGGAGATTGTCTATGAAGACTTTCTGGCAGATCCGATCCACATGATCCCGCAAGTGGCGCAGTTTTGTGGCTTGCAGTGTGACATGGCGGCGTATGAAGCCAGTGTGGCGGATATTCGCCCGAGCCGCGCCTTGCCCCATAAGGCGGATGAAAGGCTGGCACTTTTCGCCAAAGAGAATGCCCATGTGCTTGCACAATTTGGATATTGATAGCGTTTCTTTGGCGGGTGCCTTATTTCTGTCTGGGGGCGGCCTCCCTTATGAAAGGGTTGCGCCATGAGTGGCCTTCTGGTGGCTTTGGTGGGAACCTTTGTTTTTGGCATCTTGATGGCCATCAGCCTTTATGCCGGACGATCATGGTTTCATCCCGCCGTTGCCTGGAATGGCATCTGGTTTGTGGTGTTCGCCTCCATGTGCTTTGCGCAAATGTGGCTTCATCCGGTCTCTTGGGAGGCTTTGGGAATTTTTGTGGCCGGCGCGCTTTATTTCTCATTTGGTTCGGCTTTGGGAAGCATGCGCTGGCGGCGCCAAAGCCCCGTTAGCTCACCCCCATTACAGGTGCAAACCGTTTATAAAAGCGATCGAATTTTGCTGATCGGCTTGCTGATTTTACTCATCATCGGGATGCCATTCTATATCCGGCACATCATGTCTTTCTCGACGGCCACGCCTTTTTCACCGCTGTTTTTCCTTGAGGTGCGCCAAGGCATGCTGGATGTAGCGCAAAACCAGTCTCGAGGGGCTTTTGTGGGCAATCTGGTGGTTTTGTCCACGTTCGGAACGCTGATTGCTCTGGCTGTCACACAAGGGGGGCGTCGGTGGCGGCTGTTGATCGCCGCGTTATTTGCTCTTGCCATTGTTTATAATCTTCTTACGGCAGCCAAGGGGGGGCTATTGAGCCTATTGGTTGGGGCTTTTGCCGTTTATGGGCTGACCCAGAAACGGTTGCCGGTCAAGGCGTTGATTGTTCTGACAACGCTTGTTTTGGTGGCATTCGGAGCGATTACTGTATTGCGCAGTGCTGTTGCGTCGGGGGGAGAAGTATCTTATCTGGAGGCGGCAAGCCTTACCGGGCAGACCTTTTTGAATTATCTGACCACGAGCCCTGTGGCGTTCAGTTTTTATCTGGATGGGTTCGAGATCATTCCAGAGGTGAAAGGGCCGTGGGAGTTTTTCATCCGGGTCATTAATTATTTCGGGAATTTCTTCCCCGCCCCCAATCCACCGGGAAAGTTTATCGAGGTGGGGCCGGGTCTCCATGGCTATAACACTTATACGATTTATTTTTTCTATTATCCCCATTATGGCCTTACGGGCGTTTGTATCTTTACCTTTTTTATCGGCCTGATTGCCGGTGCTGTGTATAAAATGGCACAATCCAATCAACTGATCTGGATTTCGCTTTATTCCATGCTGTTTTTTGGTGTGATTATAAGCGTCCTTGCAGATTCCTTGCTGACCGCGCTCAACCCGATGATCAAGCTGGTTTTATTGGGGCTTGTCTTCACAATGGCTCGGCGCATCCGCTTGTTTGATCCCAAGGCACATCGTTCTAGGCTGGGCACGCAAACACTATCAAGAGCATAAGGCCCGTTTCTATGACATTGCATCCCTTGAATATTGCCGCCTTCACTGGGGGCCAATCTGTTCCCAGCGCCCGCTTTCGGGTGCGGCAATATATCGAGCCTTTGAAGAACTTTGCGTACAGGGTGGATGAATTTCCTTCAAAGGCCGGGCAATACCCCCCTGAGATGCAGTGGAAACGCCCATTCTGGTTGGCGCAAAACCTGATCGAGCGCTTGCCATCTGTTTTAAAGTCACGGCGCTATGACCTGATCCTTTTCCAACGGGAGTTGGTGAGTACGCTTTTGACCTTGGAACCCTATTTCGCAGGGCCGCGCATTCTGGATGTGGATGATGCCATTTGGCTGCATAAGCGTGGCGGTTTTGCTGCCAAATTGGCGCAGCGCTGTGAAGCAGTGATTTGCGGCAACAGTTTTTTACAAAGCTATTTCGGTGATTTGGGGTGCCAGACATTTCTTTTGCCCACAGCGGTGGATACCAAGAGATTTTCACCCAAAAGCGATGAGGGCACGGAGGCGCTTGTTATCGGTTGGTCGGGGTCTAGTGGTAACCTCATTCAGTTGGAGCGGCTGGAACCGGCTTTGGCGACGGTCCTGGAGACATATAAATCCGCGAAACTTCGGGTGATTTGCGACCGTCCCCCCAATTTCAAGAATCTTTCTTCCGAAAAAGTGGAGTTCATTCGCTGGTCCCCTGATATTGAGGTTGTGGCGCTACAGGATCTCAGTGTTGGTTTGATGCCCATTGAGGACACTGATTGGTCACGGGGCAAATGCTCTTATAAAATGCTCACTTATATGGCTTGTGGTTTGCCGGTGGTGGTCAGCCCGGTTGGAATGAATGCCGAAGTGCTGGCCTTGGGGGATATTGGCTTTGGCGCACGATCCCATGCAGAGTGGATAGAAGGGCTGGATACATTGCTGGCCGATCAGACATTAAGAGCCAGAATGGGTGAGACGGGGCGCAAATTGGCTGTACAGAATTTTAGTCTGGATCATCTTTCCGTGCGGCTTGCTGATATTTTTCGCTCTGTCTCTGGTTGAAAAGAAAGCGCTTTTTGCGATGGCCTCTTCAAAGTCTGTTCTGCATATCATCACCGAGCTTGGTCGCGGTGGGGCAGAGCATATGCTTTACAAGCTGTTGTCCGCCATGGATGGCAATCTGGCCAATCATCACGTGCTGTCGCTTGGCAGCGGTGGGCCATATGCCGAGAAAATCCGTGCACTTGGCATCCCGGTCCATGAACTGGGCATGCGTATGGGGCGGCCAAATCCAATGCTTTTGCTGCGATTGCGCGGGCTCGTCCGGAAACTGAACCCTGATCTTGTGCATGGCTGGATGTATCATGGTATTCTTGCCGCCCGATTGGCAGCGCAAGGCCGCCCTGTGGTGGCGGGTATTCGGCACAGCATATACAAATTATCTTCCGAAAAATTCGCCACCCGTTTGGTGATTCGGGCTGTGGCAAGTCTGAGTCCATCGCTGGCGGCGCTCACCTATAATGCCCATCTCAGTCTGGATCAGCACAGAAACATCGGATTCAGTTCTAAAAAAGCCTGTGTGATCCCCAATGGCTTCGATCCGGACCGTTTACGGCCAGATCCGAAAGTGGGGGCAAGACTGCGGGCAGAGTTGGGAGTTCAACCGGATGTCTTTGTTGTTCTGCATGCGGCGCGCTTTCATCCGATGAAAGACCATAAAGGCCTTTTGCAGGCGATCGCGCGGATCAAAGACCGAAACATGGTCTTTCTTCTGGCCGGAACGCAGGTGGATTCTGGCAATCCGGCTTTGAGCGGCATACAGGATGACCGTGTCTATTTGCTTGGGGAACGGGATGATATTGCGGATCTGATGACCGCTGCGGATTGTCTGGTCAATTCTTCATGGAGTGAAGCATTTCCCAATGTTTTGGGAGAGGCCATGGCTTGTGGACTTCCGGCTATTGCAACGGATGTGGGAGAATCGGCTGCAGTGCTTGGGGGAACCGGGCTGGTTGTGCCACCTCGCGATCCCGAAGCGCTGGCCAAGGCCCTTGTCCAGATGAAAGATATGCCACAAGAACAACGCATTGATCTGGGAAAGCGTGCCCGGCAAAGGGTGATCGAGACATTCAGCCTGTCAAAAGTGGCCTCGGATTATCTGGCCCTCTATCAAGATGTTCTGGATGCCGACAGCCGGTGATGGACCAAAAGATGTTCAAGAAAAGGAATTCTTAGTCCATGTGCGGAATCGCGGGGTTTATCAATTGGCAGGGCGTTCCGGATGGGGGCGCGCAGATTTTGCGCACCATGACAGATGCGGTGCGCCATCGTGGCCCCGATGATGAGGGGCAGTGGTTGGATGCAGAGGCGGGGGTAGGGCTCGGCCATCGCCGTCTTTCGATCCTTGATCTGTCGCCTGCTGGCCATCAGCCCATGATCTCTGCCACCGGGCGTTATGTGTTGGTTTATAATGGCGAGATTTATAACCATCATGCGCTAAGGTCGGCGCTGGGGGAGCAAGGCAACGCACCGGCATGGCGTGGTCATTCGGATACAGAAACACTACTGGCCGTGATCGAGGCGGTGGGTGCACAAAAGGCGATAGCGCAGCTTAATGGCATGTTTGCCTTTGCCTTATGGGATCGGCAGGAGCGCAGCTTGTTGCTGGCACGCGACCGGCTGGGAGAAAAGCCGCTTTATTATGGATTTGCGGCGGATGGCACCTTCCTTTTTGGCTCGGAATTAAAATCGCTTGTGGTCTGGCCCGGTTTTCAAAAAACCGTCGATCGCGAGGCCTTGGCTGCCTATGTGCGGTATAATTATGTCCCGGCTCCTTGGTCCATTTGGCAGGGCATCCGGAAATTGCCACCTGCCCATTGCGTGATTTTAAAGGCAGGGGAGCAAGCCTTGCCGCCCCCACAAGCCTATTGGGATTTTCAAAAGATCGCCCATGAGGGGGCTTTGAATCCCCTACCCTATGAGGCGGGGCTTGTGGATCGGCTTGAAACATTGTTGATGGACAGTGTGGGCCGCCGGATGGAAGCGGATGTGCCTTTGGGGGCTTTTTTGTCCGGCGGCATTGATAGCTCTACCATTGTGGCCTTGATGCAGGCGCAATCTGCGCAAAAGGTGCGCACCTTTTCCATCGGGTTCCATGAAAGCGGCTATAATGAAGCCACCTATGCCAAAGAGGTGGCGCATCATCTGGGAACCGATCATACGGAGTTATATATTACGGCCCAGCAGGCGCAGGATGTTATCCCAAGCCTTCCACAGATATGGGACGAACCCTTTGCCGATAGCTCGCAAATCCCTACATATTTATTGAGCAAAATGACCCGTGCCCATGTGACGGTGAGTCTGTCTGGCGATGGGGGGGATGAGCTGTTTTGCGGCTATCATCGTTATTTCCAAGCCATGCGTTTGAAAGCGGCGCTTGGCCGGGCTCCCCAATTCAGCCGCGAAATTGCGGCACGGTTTTTACGTACGAATTTCGCCGGTCATGCAGCTTCTGGTGTCAATCGGCTTTTGCCCAAAGCATATCGCCAAGCCGCTTTACGGGACCGTTTGCCAAAGCTGGCGGGTTTTTTAGCCTATTCCGATGGGATGCAGATCTATCGGGATTTGATCTCTCATTGGAAAGATCCAGGTGCCGTGGTGCCGGGAGGCAAAGATCCCCGCTCACAAGAGTTCGATATGGTGCCGGATTTCCCGGATTTCCGTCAGGCGATGATGTATCTCGATACGCTGGGTTATCTACCGGATGATATTTTAACGAAGGTGGATCGCGCCAGCATGGCCACCAGCCTGGAGGCGCGGGTTCCTTTCCTTGACCACATGGTGGTGGAGTTTGCCTGGCAACTGCCCATGAGCGCCAAAATTAAAGAAGGGGTAGGCAAGCATATCCTGCGCGAAGTGCTGTATCGCCATGTGCCGCAAAAGCTTATCGATCGTCCAAAAATGGGCTTTGGGGTTCCCATTGATGATTGGTTGCGCGGCCCCTTGCGCGATTGGGCAGAAGATCTGCTGGATGAAAAGCAGCTGCGTGAGGATGGCTTTTTCGACCCCGCCCCGATCCGCAAGCTATGGCAAGAACATCTGTCGGGTGGCCGGCGCTGGCACTATCATTTGTGGGATATTCTGATGTTCCAGGCATGGTGGCGGCACCAATCCGATCCGTCGCTGAAGAAAATTTAAGAACAGGGTCATTGTGTCTCAACGCTCTCATATAACCACTGCCGCCCCGCAGCATATTTCCGGTACAGCGATTCGGTCTGTGGCAATCATCTCCAATCAGGCACGGTCGATGATCAATTTTCGAGGCCCTTTGATACGGGCGATGGTGGTCCAAGGCATTCGAGTTTATGCATTGGCTCCCGATTTTGATACACAATCGGAGGAAGTCATCGCTGAACTGGGCGCGAAGCCTGTCCGTTATTCGCTTGATCGTGCAGGGATGAGACCCCTTCAGGATTTGCTGGATATGTTGCAATTGGCGCGGTTGCTCAAGCGTTTGAAGCCCGATGCCAGCTTTGGCTATTTCATCAAACCGGTGATTTATGGAAGCCTTGCCGCGTGGTTGGCCGGGATCTGTTGCAGATGTGCGTCCTTGGCTGGCGGCCTGTTCGGTTTTTGTCTTGCCAAGTTGGCGCGAGGGATTGCCGCGGTCCACCACCGAGGCTCTTGCCACCGGTCGGGCTGTGGTCACAACGGATGTACCGGGCTGCCGCGATACGGTGGAAGAAGGTGTGAACGGATTTCTGGTGCCTGTGCGGGATCCCGGGGCTTTGGCCGATGCCATGATTCGCTTCATCGAACAGCCCGCACTTTGCGTTACAATGGGTCGGGAAAGCCGCCATATGGCCGAAGAGCGCTTTGATGTGCACAAGATCAACCGCCATATATTGACGGCGATGGGCATTGCCACAGATCGCAAAGGCGTTTAGGCGCCGCGCTGTGGCGCATCCACAATGCGGGTTTCGCAAAAAGGCGCTGTGACGATGATGGTCTTGTTGCGGCCTGACGGGGCAAAAAGCTGAACTTCCCCGCCTGAGCACAAGCCCATGGCCGAGACGATCAGCGTGCCATTTGTGCGCACCGTCCAGCCCGGGTCCAGCTTGAACGTGCCTTGTGCAAGGCCATCATCTTGTTCTTGCAAGGCGTTGCCATAGCGGATCGTCCGGCCATCCAATCGGGCGCGCATGGGGGCTTCGCGCATTTGGGTGGCGATGGATTCGGCCGTTTCGATCAGCTTTCCGCTTTCTATACGGGCGGTGAATTGCGGTGCGGCAAGGCCGAGAATCAGCCCCATAATGGCCAGAACCACCAGCATTTCAAACAGCGTAAAGCCCTTTTGAAAGGGCTTTTTGTGCCTAGCGTGTGGAGGATATATCCGCATTCAGGCCTTCACCCCCTTCGGCATTATCGGGGCCATAGCTATAGACTTCGGCCACGCCGCCCGGTGTGTCCGGCAGCCGGTAGCGGTACGGATTTTTCCACGGATCAAGCGGCACCGAGCCATCCAGATACGGCCCGAACCAGCTGGCGCGAAGGGCGGGATCTTCGGGCGGTGACACCAAAAGGGAAAGCCCTTCCTGTTCGGTGGGATAGCGGCCCAGATCAATGCGCATGGTATCGAGCGCGGTGCGCAACATGCGGACCTGCGCCTGCGCGGTTGTTACCTTCGAGCTATCGAGCTGGCCAAACAGGCGCGGCCCCACAAGGGTGGCAAGCACCGCGATGATGGCAATAACGATCAGCATTTCAAGCAAAGTGAATCCGCTTTGCTTAGTGCGTGTCGAACGGGTATCGGGGCGCAGGTTTCTGGTCCGGCGCATGGGGCTGATCTCCCTTGGGGTCATGGCTTAGATCTCAAATTGATAAAGGCTTGTCATGGCCAGCACAATGCCGACCACCAAAGTACCCACCACCAGCGATATAAGCAAAATGGCCACCGGCTCGGCAAGGGCTGTGATGCGTTTGGCGCGTTCGCGGGCGTCATCATCCAGAATATCGCTCATGAACACCAGCATCCGGTCGAGGGCGGCGGCCTGCCTGCCTGTGCGCAACAGATCGGTGAAGGTGGGGTCAAGGGCAACACCATTGGACAGGGCTTCATCCAGCGGTTCCCCTGCGCGGACGGCGCGGCGGGCTTCTTTCAATCCTTGGGAAAAGGCGGGGCTGGTGACAGACCGGGCCGCCAGATCGAAGGCGGCAAGCAGTGGTGCGCCATTGCGCATGGCGATGCCCATGGTGCGGGCCCAATTGGCCAGTTGCGCCCGGCGTAGAAACGGTCCCACAACCGGGGTGCGGTCCAGCAGGGCTTTGAAGCGGGCGCGGGCATCGCGCGATCGGGTAAAGCCAAGCACGCCGCTCAACAACACAATGGCGCCAATGCCGATGGCCAAAGTGTGATCGCGAAACACTGCCGATGTTGACAAAACCATTTTAGAGATCAGCGGAAGTTTTGAATAATCATCGCCGATCATGGCTTCAAATTGAGGCACCACCACAAGGAACATGAAAATGGTGATGGCAACGCCCGTGGCGGCCAGAAAGGCGGGATAGGTGAGGGCAGAGCGGATTTCGCGGCGCAGGGCTTCTTCTTGTTCCATACGCTGGGCGGCATCGCTCAGCGCATCGGCAAGGCCGCCGGTTTGTTCGCCCAATTCCGCCAATTGCGAAAGATAGGGGGGGAAATCCGGCATATTGGCGGCGATGGCTTGCGACAGGCGTTCACCGGCGCGTAAGCCCTGCCGGATTTTAAGGCTGCGGGCGCGTAATTCGGGATGTCCATTACGCGAGAGGCTTTCCATGCAATCCAAAAGCGGCAAGCCAGCGGCCAAAAGCGTTGCCATTTGCCGAACATAGCGGGCACGGGCTTTGGCATTCAGGCGGTTTGTTAGCCGGCCCAGAAAGGGCAGGCCGGTGGTGGTTGCGGGCTTGATGAAAAACGGCTCCAGCCCTTTTTCCACCAGCTTGCGATAGGCATCGCGTTCGTTCGCGGCTTCGATGCGGCCGGTGAGCACCACACCATCGGATTTCATGGATTTGTGTTTATAGTCTGCCATTTTGGTGCTGCTATTCCGCCATGACCGAGGCACCCACCACCCGCATCACTTCTTGCAGCGTGGTTTCCCCTGCGCGGGCTTTTTCCGCCCCGTCTTCCAGCAGGGTCATGAAGCCGCGCTTGCGGGCGAGTTGTGTCATTTCTCCCAAGGGCTGGCCTTGGGAAATGGCATCGGCCAGTGCGCCATCGATGGCGGCGATTTCAAACAAGGCCAAGCGGCCCAGATAGCCGGTATTGGAACAGGCATCGCAGCCCCGCGTGGTGCGCCAGCGGGCGTTGTTATCCGTCAGGCTTTGCGCCAATGCAGGGCAATCGCGGGCAAGGCGCTCTATAAAGCTGTTTTGTTCTGTGATGCGGGCCTGGTCTGTTTCGTCGATGGCGCAATGGGGGCACAGGCGGCGCACCAGCCTTTGGGCGGCGGTTCCCAAAAGGGCCGAGGCTACCAAAAACGGTTCAAGCCCCAGATCCACAAGGCGCGGAATGGCGGCCAAGGCGGAATTGGTGTGCAAGGTGGAAAGAACCAAATGGCCGGTAAGAGCGGCTTGGGCGGCAATGGCGGCAGTTTCGCCATCGCGGATTTCCCCCACCATGATGACATCGGGGTCCTGACGCAAAATGGCGCGCAATCCACGGGCGAAATCATAACCGATTTCGGCCTTTGTCTGGATTTGCGACACGCCTTCCATATCATATTCCACCGGATCTTCGATGGTGATGATCTTGCGGATACCATCATTCACCGTTTCCAAAGCGCGGTAAAGCGTGGTGGATTTCCCCGATCCCGTGGGGCCGGTGACAAGGATGATGCCGTGATTTTCGCGCAAAAGCCCATCCAGAACAGACCGCGCCCGGCCCCGCAGGCCAAGGCCGGAAAGATCAAGCAAGGTGCGTTGTTTGCGCAAAAGCCGCAAGACCAGCCCTTCGCCCCAGGATGTGGGCAGCGACGACACGCGCAAATCCACCTCTTCGCCGGAAACGCGAATGGTTTGGCGGCCATCTTGCGGCAGGCGGCGTTCGGCAATATCCATGCCCGAAAGCAGTTTGACGCGGGAAACAACGGCATCGAACCGGCGGCGCGGCTGGGTGGATTTTATATGCAAAACCCCATCGATGCGGCTGCGAACCTGAAACATATGTTCCGACGGTTCGATATGGATATCCGAAGCCCCTTCCTGCAGGGCCTGGCTGAAAATGGTATTGACGAAATCGATCACCGGCGCTTCTTCGGCCATTTCCCGCAAGCGCGCCGCATCGGCTTCTTCATCTTCTATCCCGGCCTGATCGCCATTGCGATCATGGTGGGAAAGCAGGCTGTCGATCATGGCATTGGGGGCAAGGAAATAGCGCACGTTTTTGCAGCGGCTTTCCAGCAGTTCCATAATATCGGGATCAAGGCTGTTGCGTGGCGCGGCGCAGATCACATCCGTTTGCCATAGATGGTCTTCATCGCTGTTTTCCGGATCGGCGGGCAGGCACCAGATGGGCACCGCCCTTTGGGTGATCCAGTTTGGCGGCAGATCAAGCATTTGACTGGCAGCGATGCAGGCGGCGGCATCGGGCGCACTGGCCGAGGTTAGAACGGGCAGATCAAGCTGTTGCGACAGGGCGGCCAGAAGATCGGTTTCGCTGATGGCCCCAAGGCGCACCAAAGCCTGACCGAACAAGCCGCCCACTTCGCGCTGAAAGGCATCGGCCTGCGCCCTGTCCTGGGCTGTGATCAGGCCTTGTTCTGCCAAAATGTCGCCGATTCGTCGATGGTCCATAATGCCCTTGATGATCGCTGTCTTCTTGGATGTTGTAGTGGATCATCGGGTGTGGGCCAAGCCCTTCCTTTCGCATCGGTTCCGGGGGTGTGGCTTCCATTTCCGTGATTTTCGGGCTTGTGGGTTTTTCGGTGTCATACGTGGGGGTGTGTCTTTTCTTTCGTCATTTGCGGGCGTGAGTTTTTTCCGCGTCATTCCCGGGCTTGACCATTTCTTTTACGTCATTCCCGGGCTTGACCCGGGAATCCAGACTTTTGCTGGTGGAGGGTTGCGGCGCTGCCGGACTGGACCCCCGGATCAAGTCCGGGGGTGACGGGTGAGGGGGTCCGGTGGGTGACGAGTGGGGCGCGGGCTTTTTACGGTGCGTCATTCCCGGGCTTGACCCGGGAATCCAGACTTTTGTTGGTGGAGGGTTGCGGCGTTGCCGGACTGGACCCCCGGATCAAGTCCGGGGGTGACGGGTGAGGGGGTCCGGTGAGTGACGGTTGGTGTGTCCGATGGTGACGAAAGCGCGCAAAAAAAAGGGTGGCCGAAGCCACCCTTTCTCGATCGTTCATCCTATCCGTTATGACGGATTAGATAGGATTGCTGCCAAATTCGGCAGTGCTGTTCACGGCGCCATCGGCGTTGAACATCAGGCGACGGATCTGGAGGCCCGTAGTGCCAGCCTGTTCAACGGTGAATTCAACCGTGCCGCGGGTAATCGCAGTGGCATCGGCATCAAGAACACCGGCTTCTACCAAGGCATCGCCCAGTTCAACGGCTGTGATCTGCAGTTCGCCACCGGCAGAGGTGCCAGAGGTGAGGCCAGCAGCGGTGACATCGAAATCTTCAATGTCGGTTGCTGTGGAGTTCAGATCGCGGATGGTAACGAAGACCTGCGCATCAGCTTCAAGATTGGTGAAGCGGAAGATGTTGTTCAGGTTGGCAGGCTCAAGCGCAACCCATTCAAAGGCATCGCTTTCCGAACCATCGCGGAGGATTTCCGCAAAAGAACCGGAGCCTGTGATGGGATCCACATCCGGGGAGTTGACCGTCACATCAGCAGAGAAGGTCTGCGAAGAAACAGACACACCATCTTCGGGCGTGACATCACCGGCCAGTTCAACAACCACAGCATGGGTGCCGATAGCGAGGGCGACATTGCCTTCAAAGGCATCTTCGTCGTCGTTCAGAGCAACATCAACACCACCAACGGTGAATTTATCAATCCCGGCGACAGAGACACCGGAAATGGTGACATCGAAATCGGTCGGAGCACCAACAGCGACACCGGTCAAATTCGTTGCATTATTACCAGCGGCAACGTCAATGGCGCCAAGCGGAACAGAAAATTCGTCTGCGTCAAGACCGGCCACTTTGAATTGGGTGAAGGATTTTTCGGTGTCAGAGCCAAGCGCCAGCGTGCGCTCGTCGGCATCAGCGGGAACACCGCTATCATCGACGGTGACAACGAAAGCCGGGCCAACTTCAACCAGCGGACCGCCATTGATTTCATAAGCGGTGGTATCGGCAAGGAGAGTGTTGCCGACAACAGCTTCCACGCCAACCGAGAAATTGGCTTCGCCAATGGAAGACAGCGCAAAAGGAACAGTGATTTCAAGCTCACCGCCCAAGCCAGTGCCATCGCAATTCTCGATATTGGCGATTTCAAAGGTGATGCTGGATTCGGTAGAACCAGCCGACACAGGCTGTACGCCAGCGGCGCAAGAGCCATCGCCCGTATCACCAACAGCCGTTTGGCTGACAGGATTGCCGAAGACGGCATTGTCAAGGGTCAGTTCCACCAGACCGGCTGAGCTCAGACCATTCACACCCCAAGGATCGCCATTGGTGTTGGCGGGGGTGATGGTGAATTCGAGAACGCCACTTTGGCCGGCGAGAACGGCGGTATCCACCAGATTCACGTCGGGTTGAATGTCGCCAACATTGTTGGTTACATCAAGGGTAATGGTATCAGTAGCCTGCGCATGTGCAGTTCCGGCCATAAGCGCGACAAGGGCGCTGGAAAGGGCCAGTTTATTAAGAGTTTTCATCGTGTGTCCGTCCTTGTTCAAGGTTAGGTCCATCTTGCGTCGAGAGCGGCTTGCAAAGAAATACAGACGCGAGCAGGTCGCTAAACACGGCGCTCATCCCCTCTCAGCATGATGGATGTAGTTAGGATGAAAGCGCGAGCCCTGTCAAGACGTGCAAAACCGCCATTTTCTACTTTTTTTCGTGCTGTGTTTACCAAAGTTTTACCACTCAGGACATTTGGGGCATATTCTGCCATTTTTGGTAAGACTATTTTAAGGATATTGGTACGCTTTGAGCGGTATTTTTCTTATGGCTGTGTGGTTTTTGCCACCATTTTGTGTCTTTTTCAAGGATGGTGGGGCAATTTATTATGCTGTTTCGGGGTGATCTGCCTGCCATTTTCGGGGTGTGTGCTTTTTCTTTCGTCATTCCCGGGCTTGACCCGGGAATCCAGACTTTCGCTGGTGGAGGGTGGCGGCGTTGCCGGACTGGACCCCCGGATCAAGTCCGGGGGTGACGTGAGAGGGGTGGCTTGACCCGGGAATCCAGACTTTCGCTGGTGGAGGGTGGCGGCGTTGCCGGACTGGACCCCCGGATCAAGTCCGGGGGTGACGTGAGAGGGGTGGCTTGAGGCGGGAATCCAGACTTTCGCTGGTGGAGGGTGGCACGCTGTTGACTGGACCCCCGGATCAAGTCCGGGGGTGACGGTTTAGGTGTGCCCGGGGGTGACGGTTTAGATGTGCCCGGGGGTGACGGTTTAGGTGTGTCCGGGGGTGACCGATAGGGTGTGTCCGGTGGGTGACGAGTGGGGAGGGAGCGTTATGGCGCGGGGTCGTCTTTTTCCGTGCGTACCCCCGCAAGGCCGGGATAGGTTTCGTCATCTTCGGCGATTTTTTTGAGCAAAAGATCGGGGCCGGCGGCCAGCGCCAGGCCAAAAGAGCCATTGCGCATCCACTGCACCTCGCCGGCAAATTCCCCCAGTTCGGGAATGATCAGGATCAGTTCTTCGCCCAGACGGACGGTCAGGGCACATTCGATATAGGTTCCTGCCAAGGACACATCGAGAACGCGACAGGGAACAGAGCGATCGTCAACGGTGATAATCGTGCCGTGCCATAGAACCGGCAACCGGTCATCAGCGCGCCTGTTTTGTTCTTCGGATGTCATGCGGGAAGCACTCCTTACACGTCTTTTACAGCCATTAAAGACCGATCATGGCCGAAACGATCTGTCATTTAACCTGCCGTCTTTATTGCCAAGCCGAGCGACCAAGCGCTAAAGCTAAAACAAATAACACAGAATTTTACAACGAGATCAATACGGGGAGTGCCGAATGGGCCCGGAAAAATATCAGAATTTGGTCCAGATGCTGTTTGAGCAAGCCCGGAAAAACGGCACAAAACCGTTTTTATGGGCAAAATCGGAAGGCCGGTTTCGTTCCCAGAGCTGGGACGATGTGGTGGATCAGGTGGCGCGGATGTCTCGCGCCCTGATCAAGGAAGGGGTGCAGGCGGGCGACCGGGTGGCGCTGATTTCGGAAAACCGCCCCGAATGGTTGATTGCCGATTTCGCCATCATGGCCGCGGGGGCTATCACCGTTCCCGCCTATACCACATCCACCACCAGCGATTATCAGCATATTCTGGAAAACAGCCGCGCCAAAGGGGTGATCGTTTCCTCGGCCAAGCTGGCGCGTACGGTTTTGCCTGCCGCGCATTTAAGCGATAGTGCCGAATTTGTTATCACCATGGAAGAACCGCGCCTGACCCAAAGCATCAATGCCCGCATGTTGCGCTGGGACGATGTGCTGGCGGCACAGCCCGCCTGTGTGGATGCGGTGCGGGAAGCCACCTCTACCTTGTTGCGCGAAGATGTTGCGTGTTTGATCTATACATCCGGCACCGGCGGCGCACCCAAGGGTGTGATGATCCATCATGGGGCGATTTTGCATAATTGCATGGGGGCCTGTGATGTGTTGTCGGAAATCGGGTTAAGCGGCAACCGCTTCTTGTCTTTCTTGCCTTTGAGCCATGCCTATGAACATTCGGCGGGGCAGGCCCTGCCGGTTTCGATCGGTGCCGAGATTTATTATGCCGAAGGTATAGACAAGCTGGCCAGCAATATGGCCGAAACAAAGCCCACCATCATGGTGGTGGTGCCGCGCCTCTTTGAAATGTTGCGCAACCGCGTTTTGCGGCAGGTGGAAAAAGACGGCGGATATAAGGAAAAGCTGTTCCACAAGGCTTTGGCGCTGGGCATCAAGCGGCATCGGCAGGGCGGCCGTCTGGGCTTTTTCGAACGGATACAGGACAAGCTGCTTGATCGCCTTGTGCGGGCCAAGGTGCGGCGGCGTTTCGGCGGGCGGCTCAAGGCGCTGGTTTCAGGCGGCGCGCCGCTGAACAAGGATGTGGGGGAGTTTTTCACGGGCCTTGGGCTGCCTTTGTTGCAAGGCTATGGCCAGACCGAGGCCGGCCCCATTATTTCGGTGAACCGCCCCACCCATTCCAAAACCCACAGTGTTGGCCCGCCCATGAAAGGCGTGGAGCTGACAATCGCCGATGACGGGGAAATTCTGGTGCGCGGCGCTTTGGTGATGAAAGGCTATTGGGGCGATGAACGCGCCACGGCCGACACCATCAAAGACGGCTGGCTGCATACCGGCGATATCGGGATTCTGGATGAAGATGGCCATCTGGTGATTACCGACCGCAAGAAAGACCTGATCGTTTCCGATAAAGGCGAAAATGTTTCTCCGCAGCGGGTGGAGGGCATGTTGGCTCTGGAAATGGAAATCGCGCAGGTGATGGTTTATGGCGATGACAAGCCGTATCTTGTGGGGCTTGTGGTGCCGGACCCGGAATGGCTGGCAAGCTGGACAAAAGAAACCGGAAAAACCAACGATTATGCGGCGCTTGTTGCCGATCCGGATTTGCGTACGGCCATCGATGCCGCCATCAGCCGTGTCAATAAGCGCTTGTCCAATCTGGAAAAAGTGCGCCGCTTTGCTTTGGCCGACGAGCCGTTCTCTATCGAGAATGAACAAATGACCCCCACTTTGAAAATTCGCAGGCATGTGATCGGGAAGATCTATCGCAGCCGCATCGAAACCCTTTATGGTGGCGGGGCAAAAGGTAAGTGAAAAGGAAACGGCAATGAAACCGACATCAGCTCTTTTGAAAACCATGGGCGCCGTGCTGGCGCTGGGCGTGGCCTTTGGCGGCCCCGTGGCGGCGCAGGATGATTTTTCAAATGTGGATATCCGCACCGAGCATGTGGGCGGTAATGTGCATGTGCTGTTTGGTGCAGGCGGCAATATCGGCGCGCTGACCACCGAAGATGGTGTTGTGCTGATCGACGACCAGTTTGCTCCGCTGACGGACCGTATCTTGAAGGCTGTCGAGGCGCTGGAAAGCGGGCCGGTGAAATTCCTGCTCAACACCCATTGGCACGGCGACCATACCGGCGGGAATGAAAATCTGGGCAAGGCGGGCGTTCTGATCGTTGCCCATGACAATGTCTATAAGCGGCTTTCTGAACCGCAGCGCTTTGAAAATGCCCGGCGCAATACGGAAGCCCGCCCCAAAGAAGCCCTGCCGGTTTTAAGTTTCAATGATGAACTGGCGTTCCATTTGGGGGAAGAGGCCCGCGCTTATCATGTGGCCCATGCCCATACCGATGGCGACAGCTTTATCCACTTTACCGAAAGCAATGTGATCCATATGGGGGATTTGCTGTTTGTGGATCGCTATCCCTTTATCGATCTTGGCAGCGGCGGCAATCTTCATGGGGTGATCACGGGCATCAAACAGGCTTTGGCTCTTGCCGATGCCGATACGGCCTTTATCGGTGGGCATGGGCCTTTGGCCGATCGTCCGAAGGTGGAAAGCTATCTGAAGGTGCTGGAAACAGCCCGCGATCGGGTGAACGCCTTGAGAGAAGACGGTCAAAGCCTTGAGCAGGTGATCGCCGCCAAACCCATGGCAGAGTATGACGAAACATGGGGCGGAGGCTTTATCAATCCCGAAGCCTTTTTGCGGGCGGTGTATCAAAGCCTTGAGACAGCCCATCATTAAGGGCTATCCGGCACGCGGCTAAGGATCGAGAAAAAACAGGATGACAGCACAGCATGAATGAGGCCGTAAACAGCCTGAGTTTTGCCTTTGATGATGATCATGGCCTGCCAGTGGATGAAGACCGGCGGGCTTTCCGCATTGCCTTGGGCCGTTATCCCACGGGTGTTGCCGTGGTCACGGCCCTCGATATGGCAGGGCAAGCTGTGGGCATTACCATCAACAGCTTTGCTTCTGTCAGCCTTGATCCGCCGCTGGTTTTGTGGAGCATCGAAGAGCATTCCGCTTTTGCCCCGGCTTTTATCGAGGCCGATGCCTATGCCATCAGCGTTCTGGCTGCGGATCAAAGCGCTGTGGCGCAGGCTTTTGCCGGGCCGGGGGAACATCGCTTTCGTGATTGTGAAACCCAGGAAACCCGCCTTGGTATTCCGGTGCCCAAAGGGGCGTTGGCGGTGTTTGAATGTCGGCGCTTTGCCCTTTATCCCGGCGGCGATCACCGCATTTTGCTGGGCCGCGTGGAGCGCGTCACCACCTGTGCCGGAGAGCCTTTGGTGTTCCATGAAGGCGCATTGCGCGGGCTGGGCTGAAGAACGCGAAAAGGCTTGGCTATAAAAGCCAAGCCTTGTTGTTGATAAAGGGGATCAGGCTGCTTATTCCGCCGCAGCGGCCTTGGTGCCCACCGATTGGGCGGCAAGGAAACGCTCGGATTCCAGCGCTGCCATGCAGCCCATGCCCGCAGCCGTTACTGCCTGACGATAGACGGAATCGGTCACATCGCCTGCAGCATAAACCCCGGGAATATCGGTGGCTGTGGAATCCGGTGCCGTTTGGATATAGCCGTGGGAATCCATTTTTAGCTTGCCTTTGAACAGCTCTGTGGCGGGGGAGTGGCCAATGGCGATGAAAACGCCGTGGGTGGCAATATCCTGTGTTTCTCCGGTTTCCCGATGGGCAAGGCGCACGCCGGTTACGCCAAGCGGATCTTTGTCGCCAAGGATTTCTTCCACCTGATGATCCCAGATCACCGAGACCTTTTCATTGGCGAACAAACGGTCTTGCAAAATTTTCTCGGCACGCAGGCTATCGCGGCGATGCACCAAAGTGACTTTGGATGCAAAATTGGTCAAATACAGGGCTTCTTCCACCGCTGTATTGCCGCCACCCACAACCACCACTTCTTTGTTGCGATAGAAAAATCCGTCGCAGGTGGCGCAGGCGGAAACGCCAAATCCCTGGAAGGTTTCTTCCGAAGGCAATCCCAGCCAGCGGGCCTGTGCACCGGTGGCGATGATGATGGCATCCGCGCTATAACGGGTGCCGCTGTCGCCCACCATTTTGAAGGGGCGGCTGTCCAGATCCACATCGGTGATGATGTCGTTGATCAGCTTGGTGCCCACATGTTCCGCTTGCGCCTTCATCTGTTCCATCAGCCACGGGCCTTGGATCACGTCGGCAAAGCCGGGATAATTTTCCACATCGGTGGTGATGGTCAATTGTCCGCCGGGCTGCAATCCGGCCACGATGGTGGGCTCAAGATTGGCACGGGCCGCATAGATTGCAGCGGTATAGCCCGCCGGGCCCGATCCAATGATCAGAACTTTGCTGTGATGGGTTTCGGGCATGGCGCAACTCCGGAAAGGGCCCGCAAGGGGGCTGAAATCTCGATGAATAACAAGCGGCCGCGAAAGGCCGAGCGATTTATTTAGGCAAGCGAGCCTGTGGACGCAAGGCCGGAACGGTTTCGGGGCCGATATGGATGGGGGTCAATCGCTGTCTGTGATGCCGCTCATAGGGCTGGCGGATATGCGCACGGACATGGGCATGGTTTTCAGGGCTTCCACACAATCACGCATGGTGCGGGCATAGTCTTCCAGTTCCGGCGATGTGGTGGACAGGGACAAACGCTCGGCAGCATAGGCCATGCGGTCCAGCAGGTCTTCGGGGCTTTTTGGTGGGCGTGCGGGCTGGGCCGCCATATCCATGTCACGCGCCGAGCCGGAATATCCCTCGAACCGTCCATCGGGAAAGGAAAACCGTGGCTGTGCCCGCAAACGCCACCGTCGGGGCGCTTCCTGCCCCACCCGTGTTTCCACGATTAGATCGCGTAAGGGACGATGGCGGGCCATGGCGGGGGAAATCTCGTCGTCGACGGGGGCTGCGGCATGGGCTTGTAAGGCGGCAGCGAACTGATCGCCATAAAGCGATGGGGCTGCGCGCCCGAAAGCCATCTCTGCATTGGGGGACAAGCGATGAATTGTGCCATCGCGGCGGGTTTCAAATTGCCAACTGTCGTCACTTTTGTCGATCAAAGGCTCGATGGTCGGCTGCCGATAGGGGGTGGAAATCAGCTTATGTTCGTCATGCCCGTGAGTTTGGGAAGGTGCAGGGCCATTGCCCGTCGGGGCGTGATGGAGAGCCTGCTCAGGCACTTGCTCGGGCGCCTGTTCAAGGACTTGTTCAGGCATCTGCCCTGCAGCTTTTTCTTGCACCTTTTCCGGTCGGCTTGGCTCTGCCGTCGTCCGTTGCGGTTCAAGGGCCTGCGGTGGTTCTGGTGCCTGTTGCGCCTCAAAAGAAGGGGGCGGCGCTTCGGAAAAACCGGTCACCGGCTTGGGGGCTTCCCGGGCCGTTTTTTTGACGGTATCTTCAATCTGTGCCCGCCGCGCCGCAACACGGGCAAGCGCCAGCCATACATCCAATGTCAGATCGGCGCGTTTGGCAATTATGATGTGATGTTCGGGGCCGGATTGCATCACCAGTTCGATCAGTTCCGGTGGGCTGAAGGGCACTTTACGCAAAATGGGGGCGGCAATATCCGCGCGATCGCGGGCCAAAAGACAGGCCAGGTCTTTCGGGGGTGTGGTCATGTCGGCGGTGCGTTCGGCCAGTTTCTGCCGTGCAACCACCGAGGCTTCGGCCATCAGGCTTTCCAAAAGACGCAGGAAATAGGCACGGCGTTCGGCGTCCTCGGTGGAGGAAGCCGTCAGCAAACGGTCAGCCAGCGCCGTGAATAACGCTGTCTTTTCTTCGGTCGACTCGGATTTGCTTGCCGCTTTGGTAAGCGCTCCGTTCGCGTTTTGCATAGGCCCTGCCTTAGATATTGTCGCGCGTCCACACATCCCCTGTGCGATTCTGCCCTTATCTTTGTCAAGAGGTAAACCCTGATCTTTCTTTTCGGGCCATCTTGGCAATTTCCTAAGCAGACCTTATAATATTGTTGTTCGGTGCACAGCCTGAACGATTGAAAGTCATTCATATGGTAATTGATGGAGCGATGGGGCATGCCCAGAGTTAAACTTGATGCAGTGGACATGAAAATTCTCACCACACTGCAAGACGAAGGCCGTATCACAAATGTGGATTTGGCTGAACGGGTTGGTATCACTGCCCCGCCGTGCCTTCGCCGCGTACGCGCTTTGGAAGAAGCCGGCTTTATCCGTGGCTATCATGCGGATCTCGACCAGGAATCCCTGGGCTTCGGGATCACCGTTTTTGCCCTTGTGTCTTTGCGCAGCCAGGCAGATGCTGATCTTCAGGCCTTTGAGAAGCATGTTGCGGATTGGCCCTTGGTGCGTGAATGTTTCATGCTCAATGGCGAGATCGACTTCATCCTGAAAATCGTTGCGCGCGATTTGGCGGAATTCCAGCGTTTCCTGACCTCCCAATTAACCTCTTCGGCAAATGTGGAAAGCGTCAAAACCTCTTTGACCATTCGGTCATCCAAGCGTGTGCCCGGCGTGCCGCTGCCTTTGCCGCAAAAATAAGCGAAGGGTGGTCACTCTTTTTCAACATTGCGGATTTTTCTTTTGAAACAGGGTGGCTCCATGAACGAGGCATGTGGCTATCACCTGCTGGCGGGGGACCCGACGGCGCCTTTCTTGCAGACGGTGAGGGGCTTTCGCCCGCGTGCGCCGTGGCTGGGGGGTGATCTTCAAACCTTGCGCAACCGGTTTGTGCGTACATTGCCCGAACTTTCGTCGCGCCAGCAGCGCTTTACCTTGCCACTCTCTCCGCCGGCAAAAGGCGCGCTCAGTGCTGTGGTCAATCATCCCGATCAGCAGCATATTGAAAAAGATATTCTGGTGGTGCTGGTGCACGGATTGGGGGGCTGTGAAGACAGTGCCTATATGCATCTTTGTGCCGCCGGTCTGCTTGCGCAAGGCTATGGGGTGGTGCGCTTGAATCTGCGCGGTGTCGGGCCATCGGCAGCCCATAGCACAGGGCCTTATCATGCAGGGCTGACACAGGATTTGCGCGATGTCTTGAGCGGCCTTGCCGCGCGTTTTCCAAAGCGTCCGGTGGTGATGGTCGGCTTTTCTCTGGGCGGCCATATGGTGCTGCGTTTGGCCGGAGAGGCCGGTCAGCAAGGCAAGCCGGATAGATTGGCCGGGGTGATGAGCGTTTGTGCGCCGGTGGATCTTTATGCCACCCAAAGCCGCATCGCCGCGCCCCGCAATCGGGTTTATCATGCGGCCCTTGTGCGCTGGATGAAGCGGGATGCCCGATCATGGGTGGCATGTGGTACGCCCTTGGCGGAAAAGCTTGAAACGCTTCGGACCGTGCGTGATTTTGATGATGCGCTTGTGGCCCCTGCCCATGGGTTTAAAGGGGCGGAGGATTATTACCGGCGCGCCTCCATGCAAAATGTGGCCTCACAAATATGTGTCCCGACGCTTGCTTTGCACAGCGACGATGACCCGTGGATTCCCCTGCAAGGCTATCATGCAACACAATGGCCGGAACGGCCGGATGTGACCGTTATGATCGCGCGCGGTGGCGGCCATGTGGGCTTTCACGGACGCCATGCCAAACGCCCTTGGTATGTGGATTTGGCGTGCCGGTATTTGGCAATATTGGGCTGAGAACTGACCTTGCCTGCCGCCCCGTATCGGTGAATTTTAGAGCAATTGGTAAAATATTAACAGTTGCGCTATATCACCTTATAACAATTGTTAAGATTGATGCGGTTATTGTGGTGGCTGAAGCAGGTCCGAAGGCATGGAAATATGGATTACAAGGGGCTGATGCTGCCCTCATCCTCCAACCGGGCACAACTTGAAAAGGTTGTGCTGGCGCGAAAGGTGGGGTTGTTTCTAGTCGATGATCACGACGATGATGAGCGCCGCGTTGTTTTGGATGTGGCGCAGACTCTTGCCCGCGATCTTAGCGTTGAAGTGCGCCAGACCCTTGCCTTTGAACTGCGCCGCGCAAACTCCCTTCCTTTCGGACTTGCCGATCTTATTGCCCGCGATATCGAGGAAATTTCCACTCCTTTTCTGATGCAAACCACCGTCTTCAGCGATGAAGAGCTGGCGGTTCTGGCGCGGGAATTGTCGGAATCCGCAAAAATTGCCATTGTGCGCCGTTCTCGGGTGCCTGATGTGGTGGCCCTTGCCATTGCCCAGACCGGGGGCGAGAGGTCGGTTACTTTTTTGATCCGCAATCCCGGTGCTGAACTTGGGTCGGCCTGCGATCCGCTTATGCAGCGTTTCGAGACGAACAAGGCGATGATGGATCAATTGAGCAAGCGGGGCGATTTGCCGTTGGAGATTGTGGAACGGCTGATCAACCATGTGTCTGATGCCTGCCGTGTGGTTCTGGTGGAGCGTTATGAACTGGATCCGGCTCTTGCTGGCTCTTTGAACGAGTCGGTGAAAAATATCGCTCTTCTGCGCTGGATGGAGGATGCCAGCCGGGGGGCGCTCAATGAATATATCCGGCAGCTTGAATCGCGTGGAGCGGTGAATGCACGGTTCCTTGCCGACCTGACCCGGCGCGGCGGCATACGGTTTTTTGAAAGCGTGATGTCTTATAAAACCGGGATCGAGATATCGGCCATCGAAGCGGTGATCCGCTCTGACAGCAAGGCACATCTGATAAAACTGCTGAAAAAGGCCGGCTTCAAGGAAGGGGCTGCAGGGCGGCTATTGGCGGCGCTGGACGAGGGACGGCATGTGACACTCTCTTCGGAAACGGACGCGGATTAATCCACCGCGCGGTCTTCCTCCCCCCGCATTTTATTATTATGCAAAGATGGTCTGATGGCCGCTATTCGGGTTTGGCCGTTTGAAACCGGCTGAAATTCAATCCGTTTCCGGATAGCCGCGCACAAGACTTTGTTCGTGTCGCCATGCCCGATAGAATTCCAGCAGCGATGTTGCAGGCACACCGCGGCGACGATTTTCCCGCCCGATCTCGAAAAGCATCCGGAATTGCTCATACAGATCATGATAGGCTTCGCGTAAAGTCATGCGCGAATCCCAAATATGGGTCGCCTCTCCACCGGCTCCATTCACTTCGATGATGGTAAAGTCGCGCCCTTGCCGCAGGGCTTCAAAATCGGCAAAGCGAATATCGAAGCGGCCAATATAAAAGCCATCGATATCGTGGGCGATCCGGTCGATGGCGCGGGTCAGGTCCTCGGTGATATAGGGGCGTCCGTCGCGGAAAATCGCTCCTTTGGAATGGCTGCCGGCAAAGGCAATGCGAACCTCTTCGCCAGCGGGGACAACCTGGTCAAGGCGAGCCTTGTTTCGGTCCATGTAGAGATGCGGCAATTGAGAAGCACGCGGGTCCGCAAGGATCAGCTGGCGCAAAGTGTCCCGCCCATTGCCGACCACATGGGGAAAATATTTCAAGGTCATGGAAAACAACCGCCCCATATCCTCTTGCGGATGGCGCACATAAAATACGCCAACCTCGCCCGGTGCATCGGCCAGTTGTTGCAAGATCACATCGGCTTCCTGGGGGAAAGAGGCGATATAGCGTTCCAGATCCGCATCGGTGCGGACCACCTTTACTCCGGCGCCCCGGCAGCCGATATCGGGCTTTGCCACCAACGGATAATCCAGATTTGCCGCGCGGGCCTGCTCGATGGCGGTTTGGGCCTGGTCTGCTTGGCTTTCAAGCCGGGTCTTGGTGGCATAGCGGATAAAAGGCGCAAGGCTTGCCCGTGCACGGGGGCCGAATCGTTTCAGGACCAGCGTTTTGCTTTCGCCCGCAAAGCCGCCATTGGGGAAACCGGGATTGGCGGCCATTGGCCTCATAAGGCCGCCATAGCGTAGGCTGAGCCAGAGCCACCATAGAATGACAGGGGCGTAAAACAGCCATTGCGGCCAAAATTCAAAATGCGAAAGTTTCTGCGCATCTTCGTCCAATGCGGGCATATTGGCATGGGCCACTTTGCTCACAATCTTATAGGACACGGTCATGTGTTTTTATTGTCCTCAGGCATCGACCCAACCCCCATTAGCCGGGCTACTATAGGGCCGATAAAATGAGGAACAAGCAGACCACACAATAATATGATCACCGCGCCCAGCCATTTCCACGGCCCCAATGCATCGAGAAAGGGTTTTCCGGCAATCAAGATCACGGAAAACACGAATCCGGTCCAGATAAGGGAACCAAGGGTGAGGACCATCAGAAAGAAAGAAAAGGGAAAGCCGAAAAATCCGCTGGCAAGATACGTGGGCAGACGGGTGCCGGGCATGAAGCGGGTGGCGAGAAGAATCGGCCCTAAACGCTGCTCCACCCATCTTTTGGCTTGATACACCCGTCGGGTAGCCACCATGCGCCGCAATTTGCGGTTCCGCGCGGCCAATGCGCCGGCCCCATATAGGGTGCCATCCCCCACGATTATGGCGATATTCACGGCAAGGAATGCCAAGGGTAGGCCAAGCAAATCCTGGGAAACCAGCAATGCAGAGCCCACCGTTACGGCATCTTCCGAAAGAAAGCTCAAAACAATGGCCGCACCAATCAAAAAGAGAGGCTGAGACGCCAGCATTTGCAGGGTTTCAAGAACCCATGTTACGTCCATTTTTTCGCAAACTTTCGATCATTGGCAAAAGCCACGTCGCCGCTTGTTGCATGGGGTGCCATGCTTTGAGAGCGGCGAACGCGGCCCAGGCTTTTATAGCAGACAGGCCTTCTTACAGGTCGTCGATAATTGCTGACAAGGTATCAAGGCAATGGCGGGCCAGATGTTTGCTGCGGTCGGGCGACCAGCCAAAGGTTGGCTCCGGTGCATTGGCATTGTCCTTGAACGGCATTTCAAGGGTCAGTGCCGGGCATCCAAAGCGTTCGGCCACCCAGTCTGTGCATTTTTTCAAATCGGCGGTGCCCGGTGCATCTTTGGGATAGCCATGTTCGGTCTGGAAATCGGGGCTTAAGGCCGCCAATGTGGTTTTGAACCGCTCGTAAAGCTGCGTTTGCTTTTCGTTGATGGAGGGGATGCCTTCAAAGCCCGCGACGAAATTATAGGGCAGGGCTTCATCGCCATGCACATCCATGTGAAAATCCACGCCCAGCCGTTCCATATTGCGGCGCGCCCAATAGACTTCGGGGCTGGTTTCCTCGCTGGGATTGTCCCACACGCGGTTGAGATTGACACCCGCCGCATTGGTGCGCAAATGCCCGCGCCGTGAACCATCGGGGTTCATATTGGGAATGATATAGAACCGGGCTTTGGCCAGCAGCTTGCGGGCCACGGGATCGTCGAAATCCAGCAATCTGTCCAAAAGGCCTTCCATCCACCATTCGGCCATGGTTTCGCCGGGATGCTGGCGGCCGATAAACCAGATTTTCTTGCCATTGGGGCCGCCACCGCTGCCCAGTTCGATCATGTCGATATCCTGACCGTCAATGGTTTGTCCCAAAGACCGTAAGCGCACCAGCGGATTGGTGGCCGCCGTTGCGATCAGATCTCCGTGGCGCTCCATGGAATAGGGGGCGAAATAGGCATACCAGACCACATCGGTTTCCGGCCGATGATTGATGATCAGTTTTTTGCCATCATAGTCTGTGGGAATACGGAACCAGTTCTGACGATCATAAGAAGCCACAGCGGAATAATTGTGCCAGCCTTCCGGATAGGCGCTTTCCGATGCATTTTCTATGATGATGCGGCAATTGACATTTTGTCCGCCCGTGGCGCGGAAATAGAACCACTGGAAAAAATCGGAGTTATTGTCTTTGCGGATGGCAAGCCGCACCGTGTGGGGGCCTGCAGGGCCCAGGACTTCGATATTGCCGCCGTCAAAGCTGCTGGTGATATCCATAAGGGTCGTCTTTCGTATTGTCTGGAAAAAGGCGAAGGAAAAGAAAAAGAATTATTGATCGGGCGTCAGCGTCACCTCGATCGTGCGGCCGGAAATGCCAGGGAAATCTTGCAAAAGCGCTTCAGCAAGAAGGGGTAAGATGATGGCCGGGTCTCCCACCTTGCCGGTGGAAACGGCGCGGCCTTCCCATAAATGCTTTCCGGTTTCAGCGTCTATTAAAACAAGGTCGATGCGGCGGCGGAAAACCGTGTCGCGCGATGTTTCCCCCACAGGGAAGCTGACGCCGCTGCTAATGCCGCCATGCCGTCCAAAGCTGCCACCGCCAATGCTCAGGCGTCCGCTTTCCTTTTCGGCGCTGGCAATGGGGGTGATCAGATAATCCAACTGGGCGATCACATCCGGTGTCGCCTCTCCGGCTGCCGTGAAGCCGACAGCCCCCAGCTTTTCACCCACAAGAGCGGCATATTGCGCAAATTCCAACCCGTCGAGGGCTTCCCGCGCCGGGCGAATGGTGACGCTTTGTCCCGATTGGTCGTCAAAGGCATTGTCATGAAAGCGGGTGACATCCGCTTCAAAGCCGCGTGACGCGCAGGCTGTTGTCAGCGCGACAAGAAAGAGCAGAGGAAACATTCTCATTTTACGTGCATTCATGGCCATGCCTACAAATTAATAGGGAATTGTTTTCGATTGCAAGCATGCCGGATGGGCGGCCATCCATTTGCCTGCTGTTTTATCTTATCACGGGATGCACTTGGCTTTCCAACAGGCTGTTTTGCGAATTGTGTCGTGCACCCTACAGCATTTTGGTGTAGAATAGGGGCGCTGGCAATACAGGCTGAACCGGTCGGCCCGGATTGCCAGATTATCACCGCACTTTACAAAGCGCGGGAAAGGGAAGGCGACCCGGTTTGGCCAAAAACCCAAGCCAAGGTCGCCTTCTCTGTCTGTGTTTTCTTTTTACCTTCCGGTGTTTGGGCCATAGAGCCCACAGCCCACTTGACAGCACAAAGCCTCCCCCATATGGTCGCGCGCTCGAAACAGATTTTTCAATCAGGCGACGGCTCGATCATGCTTGTCCCTGTGGCGGTGACGGATAAACGTTATGAAAGTCAGAAATTCGCTCAAGTCCTTGAAAACACGGCATCGTGATTGCCGGGTGATTCGCCGTAAAGGCCGCACCTATGTGATCAACAAAACGAACCGTCGTTTTAAGGCACGTCAGGGCTGACGCTCGACCGAGCTATAAAATGTACCAATAGATGCCGTGCCGGGCTTTGCCCGGCGCGGTTTCTTTCATGGAAAACGCTGATGGGAACGCCTTGGGCCTGAAAAGGCTGGTCCCATGAGGGGCATTCATGAAGACGGTTTCCTATCATGGAAAGGCGCGAGTCGATGTCTGGCATTTCTGCGGTTATTTTCGATATCGGAAATGTGCTGGTGCGCTGGGACCCGCGCATTTTGTATCAGGAACTGATTGCCGATCCCGAGGAACTGGACTGGTTTTTGGACACGGTTGTGCCTTTATCGTGGCACACAGAGCATGATCGCGGGCGTTCCTTTGCCGAAAGCATTGCCAAACGCCAACGCGCATTCCCCGAATATGCGGACCTGATCGCGCAATTCTTTCTCCGCTGGGAAGAGACCATCGGTCCGCCGATTGCCGGATCGGTGGCCATTCTAGAGGCATTGGACGATGCAGGCGTGCCGGTTTTTGCCCTGACCAATTATTCTCAGGAAACCTTTCCCGCCTTTCAAAAACGCTTTTCCTTTTCCAAACGCTTCCGCAATGTGGTGGTGTCTGGTGCGGAAAAGATGGTCAAGCCCGATCCCCGCATATACGATCTGGCAATCGACCGATTTGGCATTGTGCCCGAACAAACGGCATTTATCGATGACAGGCTGGACAATGTTGAGGCCGCGATCGAACAGGGATTGCATGGGATTTTGTTTGAAAACCCCGTCAAACTTGCACAGGACTTGCGCAGCCTTGGTTTGCCGCTTGCCCTTCAGGATTCGCAGTTGCGCGTTTGATCATGATTGATTTTCGCCCCATCCTGAATATCTGCGGCTTGCTTATGGTGATCATGGCTGTGGCGATGATCTTTCCGGCGCTGGCCGATATTGCCAGCAACAATCCCGATTTCAATGTGTTCATCACCACGGCGGCGCTTACGGCCTTTATCGGCGGGGCGCTTTATCTGGCGACGCGTACCGATGTGCCCACCGAATTGTCCCGCCGTCAGGCTTTTGCACTTACCACCGGCGCTTGGCTTTCGGTATCTTTGGTGGGGGCATTGCCCTTCGTGTTCTATGGCGGCTCTATGTCCTGGGCCGATGCGATCTTTGAATCGGTGTCAGGTATCACCACAACCGGGGCCACGGTGATTTCCGGGCTGGAAGCGCAACCACCGGGGATTTTGCTATGGCGGCATGTGCTGCAATGGATCGGCGGGGTGGGCGTTATCTTGATGGCCATTATCATGCTGCCCTTCCTTGGCGTGGGGGGGATGCAGCTTTTTGAAACAGAAAATTCCGAACGATCGGGCCGCATCGTTCCGCGCGCCCGACAGTTCGTGGTTTATATCAGTGCCATTTATTCGGCCCTGACCATTGTGTGCATGGCTGTGTATATGGTGTTGGGCATGGGGGCTTTCGATGCTTTGTGCCACGCCATGTCCACCATCGCCACCGGCGGCTTTTCTACCCATGACGCGTCTTTCGGTTATTTTGAAAGCGCCCCTTTGCAATGGGCCGGGACATTTTTCATGGTGGCGGGGGGCATCCCCTTTGTTGCTTATATCCGCTTTGTGCGCGGCCGCGGCGATGCGCTGTTTGGCGATGTGCAGATTCGCGCATTTCTGATCTTTTTGGCCGTTGTCTCGATTTTGTTGGGGCTTTGGTTGTCCACCACCATGCACGCCAATTCCATCGAGGAAGGGCTGCGCATGGCCGCGTTCAATGTGGTGTCGATCGTCACCACCACGGGCTTTGCCACATCGGATTATTCCATGTGGGGGACCACCTCTGCCGGATTATTCTTTGCTCTATTATTTGTGGGCGGCTGTACCGGTTCTACATCGGGCGGCATCAAAATCTATCGTCACCAGATTCTGTGGACGGCGGTGCGTTCCTATGTGCGGCAATTGACCAGCCCGCACCGGGTGGATGTGCTGAGCTATGGCGACTTGCATGTGACCCGCGAGGTTCAGGCCTCGGTTCTGGCTTTTCTGGCGGTGTTTGTTGGTGCTTTTTCAGTGACAGCCGTGTTGTTGGCGGCGATGGGGCTGGATCTGGTGACAGCCATTTCGGCATCGGCAACGGCCTTTTCCAATGTTGGCCCCGGTATTGGTGACATCATCGGCCCATCGGGAAATTTCGGGCCTTTGGTGGATGAAGCGAAATGGGTGCTGTCCGGCGCCATGCTTTTGGGGCGGCTGGAATTGTTCACCGTTTTGGTGTTGCTCGACCCCGATTATTGGCGCGGCTAGGGCCTTCGGGGTAATTTATTGGCCCCGATACCAGCCCGATATGGCATAGCGATAGGCCCCTGCAAAGGGGGTCACGAAGCTCACCGCATGGGCTTGTGGCACGGAGAACAGATTAAGCGTGTTGAAATCCGGCGCAAAGGCTTCGGTTCCATTTTTGTTATCGTCGAAAAACTGTAGATAACCGCCCCAATCGGGAAGCCATTGGCGGGTATAATTGAACACATAGGCACAGCGGCGATTGCTGCCGGGCACATGATCATTGTGATAGGTAAGAAATTGCGATGGGCCAAAGCGGGTGGCTTGGGCATCGGCTTCGGCCACGTGCGGATCGTTCAGAATATCACGGATCAGGCCCAGCATTTCCGGGCCATTCAGAAATGCGAAGAAATCAAGGAGGAACAAGTCTTTGTCGCGGTGAAGCCGCACCGATTCCTGCACTGGATAAAAGCCATAGGCATAGCTGAAGCCGGTGCGCGCATCGGCAAACAGCTTGCGTTGCAGGGCGGTCCAGCGCTCGCGCGATACAGTGGCCAGATCCTGATGATCCACAATACAGGCCGCCTCGCCGTCAAAATAGGTGAAAGACCATGGCGTTTCCTGTTCCAAACAATGGGCCAGCCGTTCGGCGCTTTCAGGGGCCAGAATATTGTGGATTTGCACGCGGCCCCGTTCAGCCAGTCGAGCCGCGATGGCGGTCCGGTCAAGCGCCGGGTTGAGGGCGATTGACGGGGGCGTGCGGGCATCATCCGGGCTGGTTTCTGGCATAGGCGGGATTATCCTTCTTCGCGGCGTTGAGGCGATGTTTTCATAAAAACCGTCCAAAGACGATGCGACAAATACTGCACGGCAATGGCCAGCAGGAAGAAAAGCATGCCGCGTAAAAATACAAAGATATGGATAGGGGACAATATCGCCAAATCCAGATCGCCGCCCAAAATGGGAATGCCGGTAAAGCGCGGCATCAGCGCGTGTACAAGCGCCGCGAGACTGACAAATCCCGCAAAGGCCATCAGCATTGACCCTTTCAAGCGAAGGCCAAGGGCAAAGCCGAATGCCGGGATCAGCACAGACAAGGCGCGCATGCTGCCTTGCATCATGGCCGGGTCGCGCCATCCCAGTTCCGCCAGATAATAAGGGTCAAGCCCATAGCCCAGTGCCAGCCCGAATATGATGGCAAGGGGGTGTATCTTGTTTTTGTCGGCAAGGCGTAAAAGGTATCCAACACCGCCGCCAATGGCCAGTGCGCCGCCTACGCCCACAAAGAGAAGCAGCAGCCAGGCATTGGTGCCAACCAGCCATTGGGGCTGGACCAGATATCGCAGGCTGTTAAAGCCGATTTGCAGCCCGGCGGCGATGGCACTTCCCAAAAGAAGGCCAAGAAGGCCAAAGCCAACCAGTTTATAAGCGCGGGTCATGTGCTGGCTTCCATATTGTTTTTTGGTGCGGCGGCGCGACGAAGGCGGTCATTGATGGCCAGCCCCAAACCATGTCGGGGAACGGGGGCAACGGCAATCTTCTTTTTCCCCATGGCATCGGCGGACCGCAGGCAGGAAAACAGCCGGGCAGCCGCCTCGATCAGGTCGCCGCCTTCGCTCAAGCTCAGATCCCCCTTGATGGGGCCAAAGCCGATCAGCACTTCATCATGCTTGGCTGTTTTGGCCTCAAGGCGCACGGCGGCATCGGGGGCATAATGGCTGAGCATTTGTCCCGGCGCCGTGATCGTTCCGCTTTGGTCGCCCACGGGGCGCACGCCGCACGCATTGGCGATTTGATCGGCCGTGATGGCCCCGGGGCGCAACAGCACAAGCGCCTCCCCTTTCACGGCGACAATGGTGCTTTCAAGGCCCACAATGCACGGCCCGCCATCCAGAATTAACCCCACATCCTTCCCCAGATCATCGGCCAGATCTTGCGTCACATGGCTGGCCTCGGTGGGGCTGATGCGGCCGGATCTGTTGGCGCTGGGGGCCGCAAGGGGGCAGCCCACGGCTTTCAATAAGGCACGGGCCACATCATGGGAGGGCATGCGAATGGCAAGGCTGGGCAAGCCGGCGCTCACCAGATCGCACACCGGCGCATCAGGCCGCTTTTCCAAAACCAATGTCAAAGGACCGGGCCAGAAGGCGGCCATAAGCTTTTGGGCAAGGGGCGTGACGTTCACCAGTGCCTCGGCGTCTTTCGGGCTTGCCACATGGCAGATCAGCGGATTGAAAGAGGGCCGCCCCTTCACTTTGAAAATGCGCGCCACCGCTTGGGCATTGCCCGCATCGGCGGCCAGGCCATAAACGGTTTCCGTGGGCATCACCACAAGGCGGCCTTGTTTGAGGATGTGGGCCGCCTTTTCAATGGCGTCCGGGTGCGCTTTTTGAGGATTGGGGGCGGATGCGATCACAAAAGGATGCCTTATTGTTTCAAGGCCAGTCATTTGGCCAGATGTTGGCTTGCTCTTCACAGTCGGACTTGCTTATGCTGTCGCCGATTTAACAGACAGGCAGCCCGTTCTTGTTCCCGTGTCTTAATCCAAACACCGTGGGCTGTCTATTTCATGGAGTTTTCGATGACCAGCTACACCGCACCGGCAAAAGACATTCAGTTCACCTTGGAAACCGTGTGCGATTGGTCCTCGATCAATGCGTTGCCCGCCTTTGAAGAAGCAACCCACGATCTGATGACGGCGGTGATCGAAGAAGCGGCAAAATTGTCGGCCAATGTGATCGCGCCCCTTAATCGTAGCGGTGATCTGGAAGGCTCGAAACTGGTGGACGGCACAGTGAAAACCCCTGCCGGTTTCAAGGAAGCCTATCGCCAATATGTGGATGGCGGCTGGAACGGCTTGTCGTTCAATCCCGAATGGGGCGGGCAGGGCTTGCCCTTTTCCTTGGCTTTGGCGGTTCAGGAAACATGGACTGCGGCCAATATGGCCTTTTCCCTGTGCCCGATGCTTACGCAAGGTGCCATCGAGGCGCTGGACCATCATGGGTCCGAGGATCTGAAGGCGATCTATCTGGAAAAACTGGTGAGCGGCGAATGGACCGGCACCATGAACCTGACCGAACCGCAGGCGGGCTCTGATGTGGGGGCGCTCAAGACCCGCGCCGAACCCAATGGGGATGGAAGCTGGAAAATTTCCGGGCAGAAGATTTTCATCACTTGGGGTGATCACGAAATGACCGAGAATATCGTGCATCTGGTTCTGGCCCGTACCCCCGGTGCCCCATCTGGCTCGAAAGGCATTTCCATGTTCGTGGTGCCGAAATTTCTGGTCAATGAAGATGGTAGTTTGGGGAGACGCAATGATGTGAAATGCGTCAGCCTTGAACATAAATTGGGTATTCATGCCAGCCCCACCTGTGTGTTGCAGTTTGGCGATGAAGGCGGCGCCATCGGCTGGATGGTGGGCGATGAAAATCGCGGCATGCGCAATATGTTCACCATGATGAATCACGCCCGTGTCAATGTGGGCTTGCAAGGGGTGGCCATTGCCGAGAGAGCCTATCAACAGGCGCTTTCCTATGCCCGCGAACGGGTGCAATCGGCGGATCTGATGCAGCCATCCAAGGGCGGTGTTCCGATCATTCGCCATGCGGATGTGCGGCGCATGTTGATGACCATGAAAGCCTCCACCGAAGCGGCGCGCGCTCTTGCCTATTATAATGCGGCGGCGGTGGATCGCGCCCATGGCTGTGAAAATGATGAAGGCCGGGCCGCAGCGCAGGGCTTGGCCGACTTGCTCACCCCCGTCACCAAAGCCTATGCCACCGATCTGGGGGTAGAGGTGACGTCTTTGGCCATTCAGGTCTATGGCGGCATGGGATATATCGAAGAAACCGGCGTTGCCCAGCATTTCCGCGATGCCCGCATCGCTCCCATTTATGAAGGCACCAATGGTATTCAGGCGATGGATCTGGTGGGCCGCAAGCTGTCTATGGCCGGTGGTGCCCATTGGCGCAATTTGTTCCAGAATATTCGTGATTTTGTTGCCGATTTGCCCGGCTCGGGCGATTTGGGAGCGATCGCACCTTATCTGGAAGATGGCATTGAAGCCTTGCAAAATGCCGCTGTGTGGCTTTCGGGCAATGATGCGTCCGAAGCGCGCGATACCGCCGGTGGGGCGGCTCCGTTCCTGCGCATGTTCGGCACAGTGACAGGGGCGTGGCTGTTGGCTGTGGAAGCGGTGGCGGCCAGCAAACGGCTAGAGAACGGCGCAGAAGATGCAGCCTTCTTGACTGCGAAAATCAAAACGGCACGGTTCTTTGCGGAACAGATTTTGCCGCCTGCAACGGCACTTCTTGGCCCCATCACCCGCGGGTCAGAGATGCTATATGCGTTGGATGAAGAGGATTTCTCTGCGTGACACAGACGCCAACAACGCCTCTTGGCACCTGACATTTTTTGGCGCTCATGCCTTATGATCCTGCCGGATATGTGAGTGCGCCCCCCTTGCCATGTTGTTGTGCAACACGTAGCGTCTCCAGCCATGAGTGATCCTGAAATTTTGACAGATAATGACGCGGTTTCAGAACGGCCGCCTGATCCCGATCACCGGCTTGGCGTTCTTGATGACGGTGACGGATTGCGCTACCCCATGGAGGCGGTCCCGGAGCCCGGCACCATGCTGGAAGTGGCGGACGGCCTTTATTGGGTGCGCATGCCGTTGCCTTGGTCATTGGATCATATCAATCTTTATCTGATCGATGATGGCGCGGCGGATCAAGGGGGCTGGGCGCTGGTGGACAGTGGCGTGCGCTCCGATGAAGCGATGGATCACTGGCGCACGATTTTTGCCGAATGTCTGGGGGGGCGCCCCATCAGCCATATGATCGTGACCCACCATCATCCTGACCATCTGGGGCTGGCCGGATGGATTGCCGACGAATTTTCCGCGCCCATCCATGCCACCCGCAGCGCTTATTTTCTGGCCCGCAGCCTTTTGCTCGATGTGCGTGAAGAAGCCCCACGGGAAGCATTGGATTTTTCACGCCGGGCGGGCTTTACGCCCGAAATGGTGGAAAAAGTGCGTGTCGGTGGTTGGGGCAATTTTTCGCGTATTGTGTGGCCATTGCCGGTTGGCTATCGCAGCATGGCGGGTGGCGATGTGATCCGGCTTGGCGGCACCGATTGGCACATCATTGAAACGGCGGGTCATGCGCCGGGCCATGCCTGTCTCTATTCACCAGAACGGAGCATTTTGCTGTCCGGCGATCAGGTTTTGCCGCGCATCAGTTCCAATGTATCGGTTTACCCTACCGAGCCTTATGGCAATCCTTTGGAGGAATGGTTGGTGGGATTGGCGCGATTGCGGGCCTTGCCGGAGGACATATTGGTGCTGCCCTCGCATAATGAACCGTTTTACGGGCTGGTGGTGCGGCTTGATGCCTTGATTGGCAAGCATGTGTCGCGGCTTAATGGCGTTGTGGATTTATGCGCTACGCCCCGTTCGGCGGTAGAGGTGTTCCCGGCCCTGTTCCGGCGGCGGGTGCGCGGGATGGAATTTGCCATGGCCACCGGCGAAGCCATTGCCCATTTGCATTTCCTTGAAGCGCTGGGCGTGGTTGCACGTCGGGAGCGCGATGGTGTTACACGTTTCGAGAGAATCGCTGATTATGATGAAGCCGGGCTGCGGGCACGGCTTGATGCAATAACCGAAGAAGAAAGGGAGCGGGCACCATGGAAAGCCTGAAAGGAAAAACTCTGTTTATCACGGGCGCCAGTCGCGGCATCGGGCTTGCCATAGCCAAGCGCGCCGCAAAAGACGGGGCCAATGTGGTGATTGCGGCAAAATCCAAAGAACCGCACCCCAAACTTGAAGGAACCATTTTCACAGCCGCCGCAGAAATCGAAGCCGCAGGCGGGCAGGCCCTGCCGGTGGTTGTGGATGTGCGCGACGAAGACGCCATTGCAGCAGCCGTGGACGCCGCAGTGGAGCGCTTTGGCGGGATTGATATTTTGGTGAACAATGCCAGCGCCATTCAACTGACGCCCACCTTGCAAACCGATATGAAACGCTATGATCTGATGCATCAGGTCAATACGCGCGGCACGTTTTTATGTTCGAAATTGTGCTTGCCGCATCTGTTGAAAGCGGACAATCCCCATGTGCTGAATCTGTCGCCGCCGCTTAATATGGAAGAGCGCTGGTTTGCGCCGCATGTGGCCTATACCATGGCAAAATTCGGCATGAGCATGTGTGTTCTGGGGATGGCGGGTGAATTCCGCTCCAAGGGTGTGGCGTTCAATGCCTTGTGGCCGCGCACCGCCATTGCCACGGCTGCGGTGGCCAATCTGCTTGGGGGCGATAAAATGGTGCAGGCTTCTCGCAAGCCCGAAATCATGGCCGATGCCGCCCATTGGGTGCTGACACAGCCCTCGCGGGAAGTGACGGGCAATTTCTTCATTGATGATGAGGTTCTGGCCAAGATGGGTATAACGGATCTTGATCATTATGCCGTAGACCCCACACAGAAACTGGTGCCCGATTTCTTTATTTGACTGTGATCTGGCTTTCGTGGAGATCTTTGTTTTGCTTGGTTCCCGGTCAGGAAGTGCCCGGATTTTTCGGAGTAAGTGATGGCGGACAAGCCTTGGTTGAAAAACTATCCGCAGCAGCTCGATTGGGCGCGTGAATTCAAGGCACGCCCGCTGTTTGAATTGCTGGAGGATTCGGCAAAACGCTGGCCGGATAACGCCCATATGGCCTTCATGGGGCGCGAGGTCGGCTATCGGGAAAGTGCCGATCTGGTGCGCCGCGCCGCCAAAGGGTTTCAGGCGCTGGGCGTGAAGAAAGGCGTGCGCGTGGGGCTGTTCTTGCCCAATTGCCCGCAATTCATCATCGCCTATTACGGTATTTTGCGTGCTGGCGGGACGGTGGTGAATTTTTCACCGCTTTATTCCGTGCCAGAGCTTTTGGCGCAGGTGGAAGACAGCGAAACCGATATCATGGTGACGCTGGATCTGGCGGCGCTTTACCCCCAGATTGCCGAAGTTTTCGACCAAAGCCGTTTGAAAAAGCTGGTGGTGGCCGGATTCGGCGACATGTTGCCTTTCTGGAAAGGGCTGGCCTTCAAGCTTTTGAAGAAAGATTTGCGCGCCGATATCCCCAAGGATGACGATCATGTTTCGTTTGAATGGTTGGTGGGGCAGGGCAGTGATCCCGCGCCGGTAGAGATCGATCCTTATAATGATGTGGCGGTTTTGCAATATACCGGCGGGACCACCGGCGTGCCGAAAGGCGCGATGCTGACCCATGCCAATCTGTCCATAAATTGCGCGCAAACGCTTTATTGGGACCCTTCTTTGAATCAGGGCGAAGGTGTGATGCTAGGGGCTTTGCCCTTGTTCCACGTATTTGCCATGACATTGGTAATGAACGCATCCACCTTGAACGGGGCAAAAATCGTTTTGATGCCGAAGTTCGAGTTGGAAGACGCCTTGCGCCTGGCGGCGGAGCATAAAGTCACCATGATGCCCGGTGTGCCCACCATGTTCACCGCCATTCTCAATCATGACGATCTGGCGAAATACGACCTTTCGGCGCTTCGGAGCTGTTTTTCCGGCGGGGCGCCTTTGCCTGCCGAAGTGAAAAAACGGTTCGAGGCCGCCATTCCCGGTGTGGTTGTCAATGAAGGCTATGGGCTGACGGAAAGCTCCCCCACGGTGAGCGCCAATCCGATCATAGGGAAACAAAAAGCAGGCTCTATCGGTTTGCCTGTTCCGGGCACCGAGATCGTTATCCTTGATCGGGATGATCCTGAAAAAGTGCTGGGCCTTGGTGACGTGGGCGAGATTTGCGTGCGCGGCCCACAGGTGATGAAAGGTTATTGGAACAAGCCCGAAGCCACGGCGGAAGTGATGCAGGGCGATTTGCTCCGCACCGGCGATATTGGCTATATGGATGAAGAAGGCTATACTTTCATCATCGATCGCTCAAAGGATCTGATTTTGGTGGGGGGCTTTAATGTTTTCCCCCGCAATGTGGAAGAAGCCATCTACAAGCATCCATCTGTGGCGGAAACCACTGTGATCGGCGTGCCTGATGCCTATCGTGGGGAAGCGCCCAAGGCTTTTGTCGTTCTGAAAAAGGATCATGAGCTTTCGGCGGAAAAACTGAAAACCTTCCTGCGTGAGCATTTGGGGAAGCATGAATTGCCCCGTGAAATCGAGTTTCGGGATGCATTGCCCAAAACGATGGTGGGGAAATTGTCCAAGAAAGAGCTTGTCGCCGAAGAGCGGGCAAAGTACGAGGCTGAAATGCGCGCTGGCGAATAAGACTGGTGCTTGATTTCAATTCGATGACCCGGGCAGTGGATAATGGCGGAAAATAACGATCAAATTCCTGATGATATCAAGGCTTTGACCTTTGAAGATGCTTTGAAGGCGTTAGAAGACATTGTCGGCCAGCTGGAATCCGGCGCGGTCAGTCTTGAAGACTCCATCAATATTTATACCCGTGGAACCTGGCTGAAGCGGCATTGCGAAGCGAAATTGAAGCGTGCGGAAGCGCGGATTGAAAAAATAACGTTAGATGTGTCCGGCGATGCTGGGCTGGAGGCTTTCGACGTAAAATGATGCTGAAAAAAGTAGATGATTTCTCGGCGCTGGAAACAGCGCTGACCGATATTTCCGGTGAGTTGGAAGAAACTTTCGATGCCTTGTTGCCGGTGCCCGATGGTGGCGACGCCAAGGTGGTGGAGGCCATGCGCTATGCCCTGTTCGCAGGTGGCAAGCGCTTGCGGCCTTTTCTTGTGCGGGCCACGGCAGATCTGTTCGGGGTCAGCCGCACCTCCAGCTTGCGGGCCGGGGCGGCCTTGGAATGTATCCACACCTATTCTTTGGTGCATGATGATCTGCCTGCCATGGATGATGACGATCTGCGGCGCGGCAAGCCCACGGTGCATAAAGCCTTTGATGAGGCCACAGCCATTCTGGCTGGCGATGCTCTTTTGACCTTTGCCTTTGAAATTCTGGCGGATGAAAGCACCCATACAGATCCGCGCGTGCGTGCGACGCTGGTGTCACTGATCGCGCGGGCCTCTGGCCATCATGGCATGGTCGGCGGCCAGATGCTGGATCTGGATGCGGAAGACAAAACCCTTGGCGAGAAAGAAATCATCCGCCTCCAGCAGATGAAAACCGGGGCTTTGATCGTGTCTTCGGTGGAGGCCGGTGCGGTTCTTGGAAAAGCCTCTCCCCATGCGCGACATGCCTTGGTGGCCTATGCCCGCGCTGTGGGGCTGGCCTTCCAAATCGCCGATGATCTTCTGGATCATACGGCCTCGGAAGCCGAAATGGGCAAAGCCACCGGCAAGGATGCCGATGCGGGCAAAGAAACGCTGTTGTCCCTTTGGGGGGAAGACCGTGCCCGCGAACAGGCCCGGATTCTCACGGAACAGGCGCTTGGCTATCTGGAAGAATTTGGAGATAAAGCGGAACTTTTGCGTGATGTGGCGCAGTTTGCTATTCATCGCCGACGGTAAGTTCTTTAGTCTCTCGTTGTAAAATTTGCGATATGCCATCGCTTTAACATTTTCTTGTTTCAGGACTATGCCTGAACAATGGGGCGCCGTAATCGCGCCGAATAAGCTAACAGGTGAAGTGAAGTGTCCAAAAAGCCCGAAACGCCGCTGCTCGATCAGGTCACCTTTCCTGCAGATATGCGGGATATGAAGCCGACACAATTGAAACAACTGGCGGATGAATTGCGCGCCGAAATGATTTCTGCCGTGTCGTCAACGGGTGGCCATTTTGGCTCTGGACTGGGCGTGGTAGAATTAACCGTGGCCATCCATTATGTGTTCAACACGCCCGATGACAAGCTGATCTGGGATGTGGGGCACCAGTGCTACCCTCATAAAATCCTGACCGGTCGGCGCGATCGTATCCGTACCTTGCGGCAGGGCGGGGGGCTTTCAGGCTTCACCAAGCGCACGGAAAGTGAATATGATCCTTTCGGCGCGGCCCATAGCTCCACCTCTATTTCGGCAGCCGTTGGTATGGCGATGGCCAGTAAATTCGCCGGCAAGCCCGATAAAGCCATTGCCGTGATCGGCGATGGCGCCATGAGCGCAGGCATGGCCTATGAAGCCATGAACAATGCGGCACAGGCGGGCAATCAGCTTGTGGTGATCTTGAACGACAATGATATGTCCATCGCCCCGCCGGTGGGGGCCATGAGCGCCTATCTCAGCCGTGTTCTGTCATCGCGGGAATATTTGTCGATTCGCGATATCGGCCGCTCTCTTATGAAGCGCCTGCCCAAGCAGCTTGTGACCACCGCCCGTCGGGCCGAAGAATATGCTCGCGGTCTGGCCACTGGCGGCACGCTGTTTGAAGAATTGGGCTTTTATTATATCGGCCCCATCGACGGGCATAATTTCGACCATCTTTTGCCGGTTCTGGAAAATGTGCGCGATGCAAAAGAAGGCCCGATCCTTGTCCATGTGGTAACGGAAAAAGGCCGTGGCCATCCCTTTGGCAAGGCGGCAGCCGATAAATACCATGCGGTACCGAAATTTGATGTGGTGACGGGCGAATTGAAAAAGTCCACGCCCAAAGCCCCGCAATATACGAAAGTATTTGCCAATTCCTTGGTTCAGGAAGCGGAAAAAGATGACAAGATCGTCGCCATTTCCGCGGCCATGCCATCAGGCACCGGGCTGGATGTTTTCGGCAAGCGCTTTCCTGATCGCACCTTTGATGTGGGCATTGCCGAACAGCATGGGGTGACCTTTGCCGCTGGCATGGCCACGCAGGGCATGAAGCCATTTGCGGCCATTTATTCCACATTCTTGCAACGCGCCTATGATCAGGTGGTGCATGATGTGGCCATTCAGAAATTGCCTGTGCGCTTTGCCATCGATCGTGCCGGACTTGTTGGCTCTGATGGGCAAACCCATGCCGGCTCGTTCGACATTACCTATTTGGCCAGCTTGCCCAATATGATCGTGATGGCCGCGGGCGATGAAGCGGAATTGATGCATATGGTGGCCACAGCGGTGGCCGTGGATGATTATCCCACGGCATTCCGCTATCCGCGCGGTGAAGGCCTGGGCGTGGAGCTGCCCGCCATTGGCTCGCCTTTGGAAATTGGCCGGGGCCGTATTTTGCGCGAAGGCTCGAAAGTGGCGATCCTGTCTTTGGGTGGTCGCCTTGGCGAAGCGTTGAAGGCTGCCGATATTCTGGATAGCCGTGGCCTTTCCACCACTGTGGCCGATGCGCGTTTTGCCAAGCCACTGGATCAGGCAATGATCCGCGATCTGGCAGCCAATCATGAGGTGGTGATCACCATCGAAGAAGGCGCCATTGGCGGCTTTGGGTCGCATGTTTTGGAATTCATGTCCGGTGAAGGGCTCTTGGATAGCGCCAGCTTCAAGCTGCGCACCATGAAATTGCCGGATATTTTCCAGGAACAGGATTCCCCTGAAAAACAATATGAACAAGCGCATCTGACAGCCCCTTATATCGTTGAGACGGCTTTGCGTGCCCTTGGTCATAATGATTTTGAAGCCAGCCGCGGCGCTCTTGCCTGACGGAGAGCATTCATGAAGGCCAAAGGGCTGCGCGCTGATCTGGCCCTTGTGGAACGTGGTTTGGTGGAAAGCCGTGCCAAGGCGCAGGCGTTGCTTTTGGCAGGAAAGGTGTTTTCTGGCGAAACCCGCATCAACAAGGCTGGTCAGCCCATCAAGGCGGACCAACCTTTGGAGGTGCGGGGTCAGGACCATCCCTGGGTATCGCGCGGGGGGCAAAAACTGGCCCACGCCATTGAGCGGTTCGATATCGATGTGACGGGCAAAACCGCCATCGATGTGGGGGCGTCCACCGGCGGCTTCACGGATGTGTTGCTGCAAAAAGGGGCCGCACATGTCTATGCGGTGGATGTGGGCCATGGCCAATTGGCGTGGAAACTGCGCAATGATCCCCGTGTCTGTGTGCTGGAACGTACCAATGCCCGCCATCTAAGTGCCGAGCACATCCCCGAACCGGTGGATATGGTGGTGTGCGATGCCAGCTTTATCGGCCTTGAAACCGTTTTGCCCGCCAGTCTTGCGCTGGTGCGGCCCGGTGCATGGCTGGTGGCCTTGATCAAACCGCAATTCGAGGTGGGAAAAGGCCGTGTGGGTGCAAAGGGTGTGGTGCGCGATCCAGCCCTGCACACTGAGGTTTGCGAGCGCATTGAAGCGTGGCTTTCCCAATGTGCCGGTTGGCAGGTTTTGGGGATCAGCGAAAGTCCGATCACCGGCCCCGAAGGAAATAAGGAATTTTTGATTGCCGCGCAGTACCACGCCTAAGAAAAAAGGTGCGCCAAAGCGCCTTGAGATTAGCCGCATTGGTGCCCAGGGCGATGGAATATCGCACGGGGCGGATGGGGATATCTATGTGCCTTTCACCGCAACGGGTGATGTGGTGGATGTGTGGCTGGAACCGGGGCCACGGGGCACCATGCGGGCCAGTCTGGAAGCCATTGTCACCCCCGGTGTGGATCGGGCGGAGCCGTCATGCCGTCATTTTGGCTCGTGCGGCGGATGCAGTTTACAACATCTGACGACGGATGCTTATGCCGGATTTGTACGGGACCGCGTGAAAACGGCATTGTCACAGCACGGTTTGGGGGATGTGCCCATCGAGGCCCCGCATATCAGCCCGCCGGGCAGCAGACGGCGTTTGGCTTTGAAGGCCCTGCGCACCAGCCGGGGGGTGCTGTTGGGCTTTAACCAACGCCAATCCCATCATTTGGTGGATGTGAAAGAATGTCCCATTGCCCGTCCGGCACTGGTGGCTTTGCTGAAGCCCTTGCGGGCTGTGCTTGGCGATCTTTTGACGTTGCGTGCGGGGCTGGACATAACGCTTACGGATAGTGACAGCGGCATTGATTTGTTGATCTCCGGGCGCGTGTCATTGGATTTGGCAAGGCGCGAAGCGCTGGCAACATTCGCCGAATCTTATGATCTGGCCAGCGTGCATGTGTTGGACGATGGGTTTCTCGACCCTGTTTCGGTGCGTCGCGCCCCCAAAATGCGCTTTGGCGAGGTGGATGCGCCTTTGCCGCCCGGCGGTTTTGTGCAGGCCACCAAAGAAGGCGAGACGGCCTTGCTTGAAGCGATTTTGGAATGGACGGCGGGGGCGACGCATTGTGCCGACCTGTTTGCGGGCATCGGAACCTTCAGCCTGCCGCTGGCCCGACACAGCACCGTCCATGCGGTGGAAGGGGCGCGTGCGGCGGTGGAGGCCCTGCGCAAGGCGGTTCATGGCACGCAGAGCTTGAAACAGGTAACGCTGGATCACCGCGATCTGTTCCGCAGGCCACTTGTCGTGCATGAGCTTAATCGTTTCGGTGCCGTAATTATTGATCCACCACGCGCCGGTGCCGCCGCGCAGATGACAGAACTGGCGCGCAGTGCAGTGCCAGCTGTGATTGCGGTCTCGTGCAATCCCAACACCTTTGCCCGCGATGCCCGGCTTTTGGTGGATGGCGGCTATGACCTTGTTTGCGTTCGTCCTGTTGATCAATTCCTTTGGTCGCCTCATGTGGAATTGGTGGCCCATTTTTTGAAAACGGCCTAGCGTAGGGCGGCGCGGGAATGGAGAAAACGCACATGACACAGGCACCGTTCGACGACCTGTCCGAGGCGCGGATAAACGGCTTGTTGGAACAGGCGCAAGGCTTGCCGGTTTCCGTGAAGGCGGTGCTGTTATGTGATGAAAAAGCGCTGGTCTTGCGCCAGCCCAATGGCATTTGGGAATTGCCCGGTGGGCGGCTGGACCCGGGAGAGGAGCCGCTTGATTGCCTGACCCGTGAAATAAGGGAAGAAACCGGGCTGGAAAGCCGCGTGGCGGGATTTTTGCACTCTTGGGAACGGCTCAAGGCGGATGGCACCCGCCGCTTTGTGCTGATTTTTCTGTCTTATGCCGATTGTCCGCCCGAAATGGAGCATGTGACCTTGTCTTCAGAGCATGTCGATGCCTGTTTTGTGGCCTGTGATGCGATGCCTCCGGCCCCGATTTTCGATGATTATATGGTGGCCATGCGCATGGCAGGAAACGTTTTGGAAAAACGCTCGGCAACGCTTCTTCCCCAAGATCTGGCCCCTTAAAAGGATGGCAAGCATATGACACAGCTTAAACCCGTTTCCGATCGCCTTTATGTGGCCGGACAAATCGCGCCGGAGGATTTTGCCGTGGCCGCGGAAAAGGGTGTGCATATGGTGATCTGCAATCGGCCCGATGGGGAAAACCCCGACCAGCCCACGGCCCAGCAGATGGCACACTGGGCGAAGGAGCATGGCCTTTCTTTTGTGCATATTCCGGTCGCGGGCGGTCAGATTACCCCCGATGCCATTGCACGAATGGAGCAGGCTTTAAAGGAGGGCTGGCGCGACAACGGGCGGGTATTAGCCTATTGCTTGTCGGGGATGCGCTCTACGGCTTTATGGGCCGCGGCCATGGTGGCGTCAAAGCGTCAGGGCGTGGCGGATGTCATGTCGGCGGCGCAGATGGCGGGCTATGATCTTACGCCCCTTGCGCCGATGTTGCACATGCTGGAAGCGCAAAGGCCGTCCTAGTGCTGTGAAATTTATGGGCATGTCATTTGACCGTTGCCCCTAAGCCAGCTTGTGGGCAGTGTTCTTTCATGGAACCCATCAGTTCGTTTTTGCTCGGTTTGGCGTTGTTTGCGGCTTCGGTGCTGGCAAGCATGCATATCTTGCTGACAAAGCGTGATGTGCGTGCCGCTATTGGTTGGGTGGCGATCATCTGGCTGCTGCCCGGTGCCGGAGCGGTGGGCTATCTGATTCTGGGGGTGAATCGGGTACAGCGTCGGGCCGAACGGCAATTACGGGAAAAGCTGGGGGCGTTGAGACATGCCAAAGGCCAGCCGGAACATCATGGTCTGCTGGCCCTTGATCCCACAGCTGCCCCGCGCTTTCTGGCCCATTCCCGGCTGGGCCATGGCCTTACGGGATTGCCCTTATGCGGCGGCAATCATTTAAAGATGCTGATCAATGGCGATGAAGCCTATCCCGCCATGCTGGAGGCCATCAATACGGCCCAACGGTCGGTGGCCTTTTGCACCTATATCTATGACTGGGACAGTGTGGGGCAGGCGTTTGCGCGGGCCTTGAAAGCCGCTTTGGATCGCGGCGTTAAGGTCTGTGTGCTGGTGGATGCTATGGGCAGCCCGCTGATTGCAGGCCGCTTGCGGAAAATGGGGATCGATGCGCGGGCCTTCAACCGCCCCAGCCTTTCGCACCTGACATTTATCAATCTGCGGACGCACCGGAAATTATTGCTGGTCGATGGAAGCACAGGCTTCACCGGCGGCATGAATATCCGCGATATCCATCGGGCTTCCGGCGAGCGGGGCTTGCAGTCGCAAGATGTGATGTTTCGGGTGGACGGTCCGGTTTTGAGCCAGCTTTTCACGGTGTTTGACGAAGATTGGCGGTTTGCCGGGGGCGCGCCGCTTCACGGACCTTCATGGGACATCCAAAAACATTTTGATGATGGTGATACGGATGGCCCGGCGGTGGCCCGCACTGTTCCTGATGGCCCGGAGGAGGAATTTTCCAATGCCGGATGGATCATCGAAAGTGCCTTGTCCATCGCCCGACGCAGGGTGCGGGTCAGCACCCCTTATTTTCTGCCGGATATCCATCTTCTAAGCGCCTTGTCACAAGCGGCTCTTCGCGGGGTGGAGGTGGATATTCTGGTGCCGGAACGCAATAATTACCGGGTGATGGGATGGGCGTCCGAAGCGTTGTTTGAAGGCTTGCTGAAGCGTGGGGTTCGTCTGCATCTGACACCGCCGCCTTTGGACCATATGAAAATGATGGTGGTGGATGATTATTGGGCGATGATCGGCTCTACAAATTGGGACGCGCGCAGTTTTCGCCTGAATTTTGAGCTGAATCTGGAGATTTTCGACGCCGCCACGGCCCGCAGTTTGGATGGATTTCTGGAAGAGCGTCAGAAAAAAGCCCGCACGATCACATGGTCCGAAGTGCGCAAACGGCCCTTGCCCATCCATTTGCGCAATCGTGCCGCATGGCTGATGAGCCCCTATCTTTAAGGAGCCGGATGTGGAGGGGATGGCTGGGGCTGGTCATCGCTTAAGCCATCTTCGCTTTTTCCAATTTCCAGAGCCAAAGCATGGGCCGCATCCCACACATCCACATAGCGGCAATAAAGCGCAGAAAAACCAAAGCGCATCACATCGGGCGGGCGAAAATCCCCTACCACGCCGCGGCTTGCCAATTGTGCCATGATGGTTTTTGCTTGGCGGTGTGACAGGGCCACATGGCAGCCATGCGGGCTATCCGTGGCGGGGGACAAGGGGCAGATGCCGGGCAGATCTTTGGTGAGCGCCAGAAACAGGGCGCACAAAGCCTGCCCCTTTGCATAAAGGGGGGAAAGATCCACATCCGCAAACACCTCAAGCGCCCGATCAAGTGCGGTAAGGCCCAGAACAGGCGGGGTGCCACAGGCAAAGCGGTCAATGCCCTCGGCGGGCTGATAGCGGGGGCCAAAATCGAATGGTGCTTGATGGCCCATCCAGCCCGATAAAGGATTGACGAGTGTGTTGCAAAGATCGGGCGCAACATAAAGATAAGCGGGGGCGCCGGGGCCACCATTGAGAAATTTATAACCGCAGCCCACAGCCATATCGGCTTGCGCCCCGGCCAGATCCACTGCCACGGCCCCTGCCGAATGGGATAAATCCCACAGGCTGAGCGCACCCACCTTGTGGGCGGCGTGCGTGAGCGCAGCCATATCCCATTGTTCGGCGGTGCGGTAATCCACATGGGACAGGCTTAAAAGCGCCACGTCTGTTGTCAGATGTTCCATGATGGCCGCACGGGGAACGGTGCGTAATTCCACCGCTTTGCCCATCAGGGTGCTCAGGCCTTCAAACATATAAAGATCGGTGGGAAAATTGCCCGCGTCGCTCAGGATCACAGAACGGTCCGGACGGGCCAGCAAGGCCGCCGCCGCCAGCTTGTAAAGATTAAGGGAGGTGCTGTCGCAGGCGATCACATAATCGGGGTCCGCGCCGATCAAGGGGGCAATGCGTGCCCCGGTTTGGCGCGGTAAGTCCATCCATCCTTGCCACCAGCCTGCGATCAGTTTGTCGCCCCATTCATGGCGGGTGATTTCCCCCAGCCGGGCAGCCACACCGCGCGGCAAAGCCCCCAGTGAATTGCCGTCCAGATAGATCAGCCCGCCCGGCAGGTCGAAGCGACGCCGCATCAGTGCCAAGGGGTCGTCGCGGTCATGCTGTTCAGCACGGGCGCGTGACAGGGGGTGGGGGCTGTTCGCGGGCTCGCCCGGCATAGTCTCGGTCACGGCCTGCCTCGCTCCCTTTGTTTGCTGCATCGGCCTTATGGGGCAAGGCCTGCCATGATGTGCGATGATGTTCCTGCCACAAGTTTAAGGGCATATGGCCGATCGTGCCAGCATGGCAAAGCAAAAAATTCCTACTATAATTCAGGCTCGCAGCGCCGGGCCGCCAAAACACTGGCCGGGATGAAACGCTGGCCAATAAGGTAAAAACAAAGCCCTATCCTTGAATTCTTCATTGGCTCGGCTTGCAGCCTGTTATACCCAAAGCAATCAATGCCTCCTTTCATGACCATCTGAAGGAAAACCCATGTCTGATCTCACATCATCCGCCGCATGGCAGGCCTTGGATGCCCATCACAAGGCCATGGTCCGGGCTGGCCAAACCATCAAGGATCTGTTCAAAGCCGAGCCAGAGCGGGCCGATCAAATGTGGATCGAAACCCATGGCCTGCGGTTGGACTATTCCAAAAACCGGGTGAGCGCCGAAACCATGCGTTTGCTGCTGGGATTGGCCAAGGCGCGGCGTTTGGAGGAATGGCGCGCCCGCATGGCGGAAGGCGAAGCGGTGAATAACACCGAGCATCGTGCCGTTTTGCATATGGCGCTGCGCAACCGGAGCGGGGCCGGCATCACCGTGGATGGGGTGAATGTGATGACCGAGGTCAATGCCGTTCTTGCCCAGATGAAGACATTTGTGGCTTCGGTGCATGATGGTACATGGCGCGGTTTTGGTGGCGAACAGATTACGGATGTGGTGAATATCGGTATTGGAGGTTCGCATTTGGGGCCGCAAGCGGCGATGGACTCGCTGAGAAGCCATGCCCATGCGGGGATTTCCGTTCATTATGTATCCAATGTGGATGCCCATGATATCGACGGCGTTCTGACCACTCTGAATCCGGAAACAACTTTGTTCATTGTGGCGTCGAAAACCTTCACCACCCAGGAAACCATGACCAATGCCCAAACGGCGCGGCGCTGGGTTCTGGATCATTTCGGCGATGAAAAGGCGGTGGCCCGGCATTTTGTGGCGCTGTCCACCAATGTGGATGCGGTGACGGATTTCGGCATCGACACCAGCAATATGTTCCGCTTTTGGGATTGGGTGGGCGGTCGTTATTCCTTGTGGTCGGCCATTGGGTTGTCTTTGGCTTTGGGCATTGGTTGGGCGAATTTCGAACGTGTTTTAGACGGTGGCCATGCCATGGATCAGCATTTCCTGAACAGCCCGCTGGATCGGAATATGCCGGTGATTCTGGGCTTGTTGGGGGTATGGAACAGCAATTTCCTGGGGGCCGCCAGCCATGCGGTTTTGCCTTATGATCAACGGCTTGACCGTTTTGTGGACCATCTTCAGCAGCTTGATATGGAAAGCAATGGCAAGCGGGTGAACCGCGAAGGGGCCGTGGTGAATTATCAAACCGGGCCGGTGATCTGGGGGCGTCCGGGAACCAATGGACAACATGCGTTTTATCAGTTGATCCATCAAGGCACCCGTCTTGTGCCCGCCGATTTTATCGCCATCTTGCACCCCGATCACCACCATCTGGAGCATCATAAAATTCTGTTGGCCAATTTATGCGCCCAAACCGAAGCCTTGATGGTGGGCAAAAGCGAAGAACAGGTGCGTGCTCAAATGCTGGCCAGCGGCATGGCGGCAGAAGAAGCGGCGCGGCTTGCCCCCCATCGCACATTCCCCGGCAATATCCCCACCAATACGCTTTTGCTTGATCGGCTCGACCCGTTCCATTTTGGTCAGCTCTTGGCGCTTTACGAACATAAAGTGTTCACCCAAGGGATCATCTGGGGGGTGAATTCCTTCGACCAATGGGGGGTGGAGCTTGGCAAGGAACTGGCGCAGTCCATCTTGTCGGATCTGGAAGCGGTGGGGGAAATTACCCGCCATGATGCCTCTACCAATCGCTTGGCCACCCTTGTCAAAACAACCCTGATGGAAGAACAGGGCACAAATTGAGGATTTTTCCTCTTATGGCCTTTGCAATCGCAGGGCGACCGCTTTAAAATGTTCCCTCTATGTTCTTGAAAAGGAAACGCAATGCCGGAAAACGGGATGGTCATTTTGATTGCGGGGGTGCTTGGTGCGGCGATCATGGCGCTGTTTATGGGCTTTGCGCTTTTGCGGGAAAAAAAGCGCGGCCAACAAAGCGATAGGCTTTTGAAAGAGGCTGAGGCGCGTTTGCATGAGGCGCAGATGCAGCAGCAGCAGGCCGAAGACAAGGCGCAGCATTGGGGCGAGGCGGTTGACAAGCTGGAACGTGATGTGCGCGAGGCCCGTGAGAAATTGCAAGAGGCCAGCAGCCAATTGGCGGCCCGTGAAGCCCTTATGCTCGAACGCGAACAAGCGGTGAAGCAAGAACGCGAAACCCTGACCAGCATGCGCGGCGAGATTGAGGAAAAGTTCAAGGGATTGGCCCATGAAACATTCAAAGCCAGCCAGAAATCCTTCCTTGAACTGGCGGAAGAAACCTTCAAGCGCCACAAATCCTCGGCAGAGGGGGACCTGCGCGAACGCCAGCAAGCCATCCAGAATCTTTTGAAACCCATGCAGGACAGCTTGAAGCGCTATGAGGACAATCTTGGGCATATCGAAAAAGCTCGCCATGAAGCCTATGGCCATTTGACCAGTGAACTGAAGAATGTGTTGCAGGCTCAGGATGGCGTGCGCAGTGAAACCGCAAAACTGGTGATGGCCTTGCGCGCCCAGCCTAAAACCCGGGGCCGTTGGGGTGAGCACCAATTGCAAACAGTGATGGAACTGGCGGGCATGAGCGAGCATGTGGATTTCCACACGCAAGCCAGCTTTTCCGATGAAAATGACAAGCTGTTGATGCCCGATGCGGTGTTGAGATTGCCGGGCAGACGCACCATCGTTGTGGATGCCAAAACCTCGTTGTCCGCTTATTTCAATGCCATCGAGGCAGTGGAAGAAACGGTGCGGGATGGGTTTTTGGTCAAACATGCACAGGAAATTCGCACCCATATGAAGCAATTGGGGGCCAAAGCCTATTGGAATGCCTTGAAAGACACGCCGGATTTTGTCGCCATGTTCATTCCCGGTGAAAATTTCTATGCGGCGGCCATCGAACGGGACCCTGATCTGTTCGAGGATGCCATCAATAACCGGGTTCTGATCGTGACGCCCACCACCTTGATCGCTTTGGCAAAAGCGGTGGCTTATGGCTGGCGTCAGGAAGCCATGGCGGAAAATGCCCGCCAAGTGGCGGATTTGGGCCGAGAGCTTTATGGCCGACTTTCCACCATGGGCAATCATGTGGTGGCCACGGGCCGTAATCTTGATAGGGCCGTGAAATCCTATAATTCCATGGTGGGTAGCCTTGAACGGTCGGTGATGCCGCAAGCCCGGAAGTTCGAGGATTTGAAAGTGGATGATCGCGCCAAGGACTTGGAAGAGCTATCCCCCATCGCATCGGATGTGCGGGAATTATCGTCGCCGGATATCATATCTTCCGTGGATGCCTTGCCGCCTGAATGACGCGGCTCCAAGGACTGTTTCTGTTTGGGAGACAATAAATTTCAATCTTAAGACTACCGGCGTTGATGGAATTGGTTAGTCTATAGGAACCACAGAAGAGAGGCTTTTGCCGTAAGCCTTTTTTCGAAACAGATTTGTGATGACGGTGATTAATTTGGACGTGCGATTAACCTGCACGTGAAACAAAACGGGGTTTGACATGACACGAGTGAAGACATTTTTTCTGAGCGCCGCCGCGAGCCTTACTCTGAGCCTTGCTTTGGCACCGGCGCTTGAAGCCGCACCGGAAGCCTTTGTGTTCGATAAGGCGCATACCCATATCGGCCTCACATGGAACCATGTGGGCTTCTCCGAAACCCGCGCCCGCTTTGGCGATTTTGCCGGTGAACTGGTGCTGGATGAAGAAAATCCAGAAGCCTCGACGCTGAATGTCACCATTCCCATCAACAGCCTTGATACCGGTATTGAAAAGCTGGATGGGCATCTTTTGAGCGCCGATTTCTTCGATGCCGCCACCTATCCGGAAGCCACCTTCACCAGCACCAAGATCGACCGCACCGGGGACAGTACCGCCAAGGTTTATGGTGATCTGACGATCCACGGTGTGACAAAACCGGTGGTGCTGGATGTGACGCTGAACAAGCTGGATACCCATCCCATGAGCGGGAAAAAAGCTGCGGGTTTCAATGCCAAAACCACCATCAACCGCAGTGAATTCGGGATCGGCCAATATGTTCCGATGGTAAGCGATGCCGTCGAGATCTTTATCTCAACGGAAACATCCGTCGCAAAATAAGGCGACAGTCGACGAGACAAGGGGGCGATAATGCAGATATCGAACAGCCAGACCCGTTGGGGATTGGTGAGCATCGGCTTTCACTGGATTGTCGCCCTTCTGGTTCTCGCCATGTGGGGTCTGGGCTATAGCATGAGCCATCTGGTTTCAGACCTGCAGACAAAGTTCACGCTGTTCCAGCTTCATAAATCCATTGGGTTTACAGTATTTTGGCTGGCCTTGTTGCGGCTTGTCTGGCGGGTGGTGAACCCCGGCCCGGCGCTGCCCGGCGGTCTTACGCCCGTGGAACGGGGCTTGGCACATCTTACCCATTGGGGGCTTTACGGCCTCTTGCTGCTGATGCCCCTTGCCGGATGGATAAGCACCGATACGTCGGAGCTTGGTATTCCCACGAAAATCTTCAAACTGTTCACTTTACCGACGATTTTTGGCCCTAATGAAGCGTTACATGAATTCTCGGAAGCGATGCATGAAGTGATGGCCTGGGCCTTGGTTGCTTTGTTGGTTTTGCATATAGGGGCGGCTTTGAAGCATCATTTCATTTTGAAAGACGATATTCTGCGCCGCATGCTGCCCTTCGGCACAAAGCAGAGCTATGGAGAACAAAAATGACGCGCCTGCTTATCGGTCTTTTCTTTGCTTTGGTGATCCCAATGGGCGCGCAGGCCAATATATGGCAGGTGATCCCCAAGGAAAGCCAGATCCTGTGGACCGCCAAATGGAATACCTCGCCGGTGCATGGCGGGTTCAGCGATTTCGATGCCACGATTTCCTTTGATATGGATCATCCGGAATTGGCGGATCTATCGGTGGCGGTGGATATTGGCAGCATCTATATGGATGGACAGGATGCGCGGACGACCCTTATGGGGGACAACTGGTTCTTTGCGGAGAGTTTCCCCAAAGCACAGTTTTCGTCCCAAGATGTGCGGCATTTGGGAAATGGGCGCTATGAAGCCCATGGCACACTGGAAATCCGGGGGGTCAGCCAAGACCTTATCCTGCCCTTCAAATTGACCATTGAAGATGATATCGCGCGGGTTGAAGGCGGTGTTACGCTGGACCGCACGATTTTTGGCCTTGGCAAAAAAGGCGATGTGGCGAAAGCCGTTGCCAATGGCGTCAATGTTTCGGTGTTGGTAACAGCGAAAAGAGCCCCTTGATCCCAAGTGCAAGAGGGCACTTTTTTACGAGAAAAATATAAAGCCGACGCGGGGAAAATCCCATGTCGGCTTTATGCGTTTATTGGCTTTTATGAAAAGGCGGTTCAGGCTGGCTCCATTGCGCCTTTCGGACCGGACAGTGCACTCAAGGCTTCGGTCAACGCGTCCATGCGTTGGCCTTTTTGTTGTTCGGGTGGGACCATATCAAGGACACCAAGACCCTTTAAAACCGCATGGACATCATCATGCAGGCCGGTGAGATAAATACGTTTGCCGCTATTTTTCCCATCTTGAATGATGGTTTCCACCGCATTGGCCGCAGACATATCCAGAAACGGCACCCGTGAGAAATCCAGAATTAGCGACGAGACCTTTCCGCTGGTACGCTCCCGCGCCCGGTGGCCCATGTCCGCAGCCGCCCCGAAACTCAAAGGACCGCCAAAATCAAAAATGGCGATGCGCCCATCGGCATGTTTGAGCAACTCGGCCTCATTGGTGCTCAGATCGCGACCGGGAATGGTGTCTATATTTGCAAGTTGCGTTTTGGCCAATTGATGGATGAAAGCAAGGGCGGCCAATACCATGCCAATGGCAACAGCGGTGATCAGATCAACAAACACCGTCAATCCCAGCACCAAAATCATCAAGATCAGATCCCAGCGTGGCCCGCGATGGGCTCGCTTGAGATAGGACCAATCAATAATATCATAGCCAACCTTCACCAAAATTCCCGCAAGGACCGCATGGGGAATCATGGACGCAAGCGGGCTAAGTCCAAGCACCACCGCCAGTAGGATCAGCGAATGTAAGGCTCCCGACAGCCGACTATTGCCGCCGGACCGGATATTGATGACGGTGCGCATGGTGGCTCCGGCACCGGGGATAGCGCCAAACAAACCGGCCAGGCTGTTGCCGATGCCTTGTCCCACCAGTTCGCGATTGGCTGAATGCCGGCTTCGGGTCATATTGTCGGCGACAAGGGATGTCAGAAGACTGTCAATGGAGCCGAGCGCCGCCAAAATCAGCGCCGTTTCAATGACCAGGAAAGCCGTATCCGCGGTCAACATAGGCATCTGCATTTCAGGCAATCCACTGGGAATTTCGCCCAATATGGGAACGCCGGTAAACAACATCGATAGTGGCGTGGCAATGAACAGCGCTGCCAGTGGACCGGGAACATAACGATTGAACCGGGCTGGCCAGAAAAATACCACGGCCAAAGTGATGATACCAATGGCCAGCGCCGAAAAATTGGGGTCGACAACAGCCGATGGGATGGAGGCCAAAGCCATAAGCGGGCCGCTTGGCGGTTCATGGCCCATCAAGCGGCCGAATTGCAAAATAATGATGATGCAGCCAATGCCACTCATGAACCCGGAAATCACCGGATAAGGGACGAGGCGGATATAGTCGCCAAGGCGCAAAAGGCCGAACAAAATCATGAAAAGACCAGCCAGTATCACCGAGGTGAAGACCAGCTCCGGTTGATCGGTATAGGCCGCGAAAACCCCGGCGAAAACCACCACCATTGGTCCTGTAGGACCAGAAATTTGCGTCGCCGTGCCGCCAAACACGGCAGCGAAAAAGCCGACGATAATGGCGCCGTAAAGACCTGCAATGGGGCCGGCGCCGGATGCCACGCCAAAGGCCAAAGCCAAAGGCAGGGCGACAATGGCGGCGGTGGTGCCCCCGAAAATGTCGCCGCGCAGATTGTTAAACTTAAAGGTCATGTGCGGACTGTCCTGAAATCTGAATGTGCCAAATGATCAATCGGCGTGATCGTGTATCGGGCAGTTTCCCTTGGGAAATTCCGCATTGCCTTTGGCGCGGGTAATCTCGCGGAAGTATCCGCTTTCGGAGTCATAGGCTTTGATTGTGCCGCTTTTTATGTCGTAAACCCAAGCGTGCAGTTCCAAAAGCCCGGCCGCCAGACGAGATGCCACAAAGGGGTGGGTGCGTACATGCACCAGTTGCAACAGGACGTTTTCTTCGATCAGGGCATTCAAGCGCTCTTCTTCCGAGGCGTTTTTGTCCCGTTCATTGACAATTTTCACAGCAGCTTCCGAAAAGCCGAGCCAAGAACGCACATGGGGGAAATCCGCCAGACTGTCTCTATCCATCGCACCTTTCATGGCCCCACAATCGGTGTGGCCGCAGACCACAATATGCTCGATATTCAGGGCGCCGATGGCATATTCAATGGTGGCCGTAACGCCGCCTGCATCGGGCACATGGGGTGGGATGATATTGCCTGCATTGCGACAGATAAACAGATCCCCGGGTTCGGTTTGGGTGATCATCATGGGATCAACGCGGCTATCGGCGCAGGTGATGAACAGGGCTTCGGGCGATTGCCCGCCAGCCAGTTTGTGAAACAGTTCCTCATTCTTCGGGTAGACCGATTTTTGGAATTTAGAGATGCCAGAAAAAATTTTGTCCATCGGCGATTCCTTGTAACAGCCTACAAATATGTATTTAGGAACATTCCCTAGCTGCACAATGAGCATTCCATGTGATAATGGAATATAACATTTTACGACAAGGTGATCGAGATTGACTATCACGTGGCATGGCCGCACGCGAGAACCGTCCCTTCGGCAGATTCGCTATTTCCTTGAAGTTGCAAAAGCGGGCAGCTATCGCCGGGCTGCTGCCCGTATCGGTGTTTCCCAACCAACACTGACCGCACAGATTGCCGCTTTGGAAGAGATTTTGGGCTGTGTGTTGCTGGAAAGAATGAAAACGGGGGCGGTTCCCACGCCTTTGGGGCGTGATTTGATCGGCCTCGGCCAAACCCTTGTCCATGAAATGGACCTGTTCACGCAAAAAGCCCGGTCGGGCAGCTTGGGCGTGGTCGGTACGCATCGTTTGGGGGTTCCGCCAACCCTTGGACCTTATCTTTTGCCCGAAGTGATCGGAGCGGTGCATGAAGCCTATCCCGATTTGCAGCTTTATGTGCGCGAAGACGGGCCGCGCGATCTGGAGGCGCAATTGCTGGAAGGTCATCATGACCTGATCCTGACCCAGTTTCCTTTGACGGCATCGGATATCACCACGGATATTTTGTTCGATGAACCGCTGATTCTGACGGCATCCCGCGATCATCCCTTGTCTTTGCTGGACCAAGTAACGCCCGAACATTTGCATGGCCAAAAACTACTGGCTTTGGAAGACCGTTATCGCTTTTTCGATCAAGTGCAGGAATTGGCACATCGTTATCATGCCCGCTTGCTGCGGGAATATGAAGGCACAAGCCTTGACACTTTGCGCCATATGGTGGGGATGAATATGGGATTGGGCTTTTTGCCAGCGCTTTATGTGCGGTCAGAAATCATACCGCGAAAAGATGTGCAGATCTTGCCTTTGAGCGAGGTGCCAGCTTACCGCACCATTGCGCTTGCCTGGCGACCCGGTGCGCCTTATCGCGTGTTGTATCGTGCGCTTGCGTCCCTGATCCGAAGCATCTGCCGCGAAAAGCTGCACGCCGATGTGCGCCCTTATGAGCCGTCGCCACCGTCCACATGAACGGAAGTTCCTGCTTTTAGCCGCATTGGGCGCGGTGCAACATCATATGATCGGCCAAAACCAATGCCAGCATGGCCTCAGCCACCGGCACGCCGCGTATGCCAACGCAAGGATCATGGCGACCTTTTGTGACCACATCCACATTTTCGCCGCTGCTTGTGATGCTTTGCCGAGGGATCAGAATTGAACTGGTGGGCTTGATGGCGATCCGGCACATAACAGGCTGGCCAGATGAAATTCCGCCTAAAATACCGCCGGCATGATTGGACAGAAAATGGGGCTGGCCGTTTTTCCCGATGCGGATCTGATCGGCATTTTGTGCGCCTGTCAGCCGGGCCGCTTCAAATCCCTCGCCAATTTCCACGCCCTTGGCGGCATTGATCGACATCATGGCCGCGGCCAGATCCGCATCCAGCTTGCCATAAATGGGTGCCCCCCAGCCCGCAGGAACGCCGCGTGCCCCGACCTCGATCACCGCTCCCAGCGAATCGCCGGACTTGCGGGTTTCGTCCAGCAGCCGGGCCCAACGCTTTGCGGCTTCGGGATCGGGGGAGAAGAACGGATTGTCCCCCACACGGGACCAATCACACAGATCGCGGTCAATGGTATCCCCGCCCATTTCCACCAGACCGCCATAGATTTCTATGCTGTCGCCCAGAATTTTGCGGGCGATGGCTCCGGCGGCGACCCGCATGGCGGTTTCCCGCGCCGATGAGCGCCCGCCCCCACGGGGATCGCGGTGGCCATATTTGGCATCATAGGTGAAATCCGCATGGCCGGGCCGATAGCGTTTGGCGATATCCGAATAGTCTTTCGAACGCTGATCGGTGTTTTCAATCAGCAGGGAAATGGGCGTTCCGGTGGTTTTCCCTTCATACACTCCGGAAAGAATACGCACCTGATCGGCTTCACGGCGCTGGGTGGTAAAGCGCGATTGGCCGGGGCGCCTTTGGTCCAGAAAGGGCTGGATGTCGCCTTCTGAAAGCGTGATGCCCGGTGGTACCCCATCCAATACCGCGCCGATGGCGGGGCCATGGGATTCCCCCCAGCTTGTGAAGCGCAAGACATGGCCAAAACTGTTCAACGACATGTTGGCTTCCTCAGACTAGGGGGCAAAGGGACAATCAAGGGAAATTAACTCAGGGCGATATCAGGCGCATCGGCCTGTTTCATGCCAATGATATTATATCCCGCATCCACATGGTGGATTTCACCGGTAACGCCAGAGGCCAGATCGGACAGCAGATAAAGCCCGGCACCGCCCACATCGTCGATGGTGATATTGCGCCGCAAGGGAGCGTTCAATTCATTCCATTTGAGGATATAGCGGAAATCGCCAATGCCAGACGCCGCCAGGGTTTTGACAGGCCCTGCGGAAATGCCATTGACCCGAATGCCGCGCGGCCCAAGATCATTGGCCAGATATTTGACACTGGTTTCCAAAGCAGCTTTGGCCAAACCCATCACATTATAATGGGGCATCACTTTTTCCGCGCCATAATAGGACAGGGTCAGCATCGACCCGCCTTCGCTCATCAGTTTTTCCGCGCGATTGGCAACAGCGGTAAAGGAATAACAACTGACATCCATGGTGTGGAGGAAGTTTTCCCGGCTGGTATCCACATAGCGGCCGCGCAGTTCGTTCTTATCGGAAAAGCCGATGGCATGGACAAGGAAATCAAGCTTGCCCCATTCTTTTTCGATGATGGCAAATGCCGCGTCGATAGAGGCCATATCCGACACATCACAAGGAGCCAGAAGATTGGACTCAAGGCTTTGGGCCAAAGGGCGCACCCGCCGTTCCAAAGCCTCGCCCTGATAGGTGAAGGCAAGCTCGGCCCCTTGTGCGCGGGCTGCTTTTGCGATGCCCCATGCCAAAGACCTGTCATTGGCAACGCCCATGATGAGCCCGCGCTTGCCTGAAAGAAGACCTGTCTGTGCGGTCATGTTGTTTCCTTTTTGATCGTTTTCAGTGCCATTTATTCTCGGTGCCAGTCATAGGACCAAATTCTGGTCGATGCCCAAAGGCCCATGATGGCGGGTATAGCTTGCGTTTAAATGTGCGCCCAGAATAAAGGCGCTGGCGATGATATAGACGAAAAGTTGGAAGATCACCACGCCCGCGAGGCTGCCATAGATCACGTCATAGCGATCCGCATTTTTGAGGTAAATGGCCATGCCTTTCCCCAGGATCAGCCAAACCACAACGGTAAGGATTGCCCCCGGTGTGTAATACCGGCGCATGGTGGGAAGGCGCGGCACAAAGGCCTTATAGGCCGTAAGGGTTGCCAAAAACAAAAGCAAAGGCGCGATCAGGTAGCGTGACCATATGTCAAAATCGAAAAAACCGGCAGAGGCCCGCACGCTATCCTGGCTCAGCGAAAGGGTCACAGGGGCCAGAACCAACAAGGACATGGCCAGCAGGATCATCAAGGCCGTGCCCACCACCAGCCCCAGATCCGCTAAAAGCCGACGCCAGAACGCGGCCGCATGTTCCCAGCTGTCATAGGCATGGATAACCGTCTGGCGCGCCGCTTCCACCCCCTGGATTGCGGTCCAAAGGGCAAAAACCATAGAGCCGGTGAGCACACCCCCATGGGAGTTCTGGACGATATTGTTCACCGGCCCGCGTAGGGTTTTGGTGATATTTTGCGGCAGGTTGGACAATAAGAATGCGATGGCATTCTGCCCGGTATCGGTTTGCCCCAAAAGGCCAGAGAGCGAAATCAGGAAGATCAGAAACGGAAAGATCGCCATGGCCCCCAGAAAGGTCATGTTTCCCGCATGTTCCGGTCCGTGATCCGTATAAAAACGCGTCAGTGCCGACCACCAGATTTGGCCGTGTTTCTTGCACTGCGTTTGCCAGAATCCTGCCATATGCGCTCTTAGGTTTCTAAATGGTCCCGCACCGTATAAGGATGGGATTTGGCCCATTTCCCGATGGCCTTTTCCAGATCGCTGTCCACCGTTTTGGGCAGAACGATCTTCAGCGTTACATATTGATCCCCCACTTTGCCTCCGGCCGAAATGCCTTTTCCTTTCAACCGCAAGCGCTTGCCCGAAGACGCACCCTTGGGAACGGAAAGTGTTACGGTTCCGGTGGTTGTGGGAACGGAAATACGCGCGCCCAATACCGCTTCATCAAGGGTGATGGGCAGGTCCAGCAAGATATCATGGCCATCGCGGGTGAAATAGGGATGGTCTTCCACCTCTACTTTCACCAGCGCATCGCCAGCCGGGCCGCCATTGAAACCGGGCTCTCCCTGACCAGATAGCCTTATCTGCTGCCCATCGCGTACACCTGCGGGGATTTTCACATTCAGGGTCTTGCCATTGGACAAGGTAACCCGCCGCGTTGCCCCCAAGACAGCATCGAGAAAGGCCACTTTCAGCTGATAGACAACATTTTGTCCCCGCTGTGTGCGCGGTTTGCGGCTGCGGCCAAAACCGAATAAATCGGCAAACACGTCTTCCGCATCGCCAAAATCCGCACCGCCGGGATGGCCACCGCGTCGGAAGCCGCTAAAACCGCCAGCACCGCCGGGGCCGCCGGCACCATAAGGGGCGCGTTCGGTGCCGTTTTCGTCGATTTCCCCGCGGTCATAGCGGGCACGCTTATCCTTATCGCCTAAAATGCCATATGCCGAGGACACTTCCTTGAACCGCTCGACAATTTTTTCGTTGCCCTTATTGCGGTCGGGGTGCAGTTCCTTGGCCAGTTTGCGATATGCGCGCTTGATTTCTGCGTCATCAGCGCCCTTGGTGACACCAAGTATGGAATATAGATCTTTCATTTTCAGCCTTGATTGTCCGCCTTGTGCGGTGAAAGACATAGGATATGCACAGGCTATGTTAAAGGGCGAGACGTGACTTTCCAAGTGCGGCCATAAGGACCGCGAAAGAAGGAGGATTCTGTGGTGAGCAATCCCGATCCATTTGAGCAATTCGGTCTATGGTTTGACAAGGCCCATAAGACAGAGCCGGATAATCCCAATGCGATGACATTGGCGACGGCCGATCAAAAAGGGTGTCCTTCAGCCCGCACCGTTTTGCTGAAAGAATGGGGTGCGGACGGTTTTGTGTTCTATACCAATCTTCATAGCCGAAAAGGGCAGGAGCTGGCGCAAAATCCACATGTGGCCTTGCTGTTTTACTGGAAAAGTCTGGCCCGTCAGATCCGCATCGAAGGGCGCGCCGAACAGGTGCCGGATGCCCGGGCGGACCGGTATTTCAAAAGCCGCCCGCGTGAAAGCCAGATCGGGGCGTGGGCTTCGGCGCAATCACAGGTCATGCCCGGTGGTCGCGGTGAATTTGAACAGGCCATTCAACAGATCGAGGCGCGCTTTAAAGATATGGAGGTTCCCCGTCCTCCCCATTGGTCGGGTATGCTTGTGCGTCCGAATGCTTTTGAATTTTGGGAAGAAGGCGCATTTCGCTTGCACCATCGCACGGTCTGGGCCGCTGATGGGGCAGGCGGCTGGACCCGTAAAATATTGTATCCTTGACGTTCCGGCCAATGCGGCGCCTTGGCCATTGGGTGAAAAAGACACAGTCTTATGATGCGAGACGATAAAAAACGGGGTCGTTTGATGCGCTTGGCCGCTTTGGCAAGCGTGTCTGTGGGCGCAAGTCTTGCGGCCTTAAAGGCGGTGGTCTGGATCAAAACCGGATCGGTGACCATGCTGGCCTCCTTGGCCGATTCGTCGCTGGATTTATTGGCCTCGATCATCACCTTTGTCGGCATCCGCACAGCTTTGGAACCGCCGGATCACGATCACCGCTTTGGCCATAGCAAGGCGGAAGGCCTGGCGGCCTTGGCGCAAGGGGCCATCATGATCGCGTCTTCGGTGTTTTTGCTGCAGCAATCGGTGCTGCGGCTCTTTGATCCGCAACCGGTGGCCATGGCGTGGAGCGGACTGGCGGTTTCGGTTCTGGCGATTGTGCTGACCCTTGGTCTGGTTCTGTTCCAGCGCTCGGTCATTGCGAAAACCGGGTCTTTGGCGGTGGATGCGGACAGTCTCCATTATACCGGCGATCTGTTGCTGAATCTGGCCGTGATGGTGGGAATCGCGCTAAGCGGCTATGCCGGGATTTTATGGGCCGACGGGCTGTTCGGAGCACTGATCGGGGTATTCATTGGCTATAACGCCTTTTCGGTGGCGCGCCGCGCGGTGGATATGCTGATGGATAAGGAAATGGACGATGCCACGCGGGAGGTTATTTTCAATATCGTTTTGGGCAATTCCGATGTTTTGGGCATCCATGATCTGAAAACCCGCAAGGCGGGCCTGCGTGAATTCATCCAGTTTCATATCGAAGTGAACCCGATGGCCAGCCTGCGTTCGGCCCATCTGGCTGCAACGGAGGTGGAAGCAGCCTTGAGCGAACACTTCCCCGATGCGGAATTTATCATCAAAATCGATCCTGCCGGGTCTGGCAAGCCGAACAAAACGGTGCAGGAACTTCCTCAATGAAGGGGCCTTTTCGCAAGACTCCCTCTGGCCAGCAAGGGCCGTTGCCGCTAAGACGGGGAAAGGCATATGCGTGGGGGCGACATCTATGATCATCCTGTTCGGTCTGAAAAATTGCGATCGCTGCCGCAAGGCACGGAAATGGCTGGATCAAACCGGCGCGGATTATCAGTTTGTGGATGTGCGCGATCAAGGGATCGAAGACGATCTGATCGACCGCTGGATAGATGCGGTGGGCTGGGAAGCGCTGCTCAATCGTCGCGGTACCACATGGCGCGGCCTTGATGAAGAGGTGCGTCAAGCGGTGGATGGACAAAGCGCCCGTGCCTTGATGATGGCCCATCCCGCTTTGGTGAAACGGCCGGTATGGGATCTGGGGACCCGCATTGTGGTGGGGTTTGACGACAGCATCAAATCGTTGATCGGCGCGCCGGAGAGGCAGGCATGACACGCACCATCCGCATCCCGTTTTTGCAAGTTGATGCCTTCACAAAAGAGCCGTTCAAGGGCAATCCCGCTGCCGTCTGTCCTTTGGATGCATGGCTGCCGGACCCGGTGCTTCAGGCCATCGCGCGGGAAAACAATCTGTCGGAAACGGCATTTTTCGTGCCCTCCGATGAGGATGATGCGGATTTTTGTTTGCGTTGGTTTACCCCCATGACCGAAGTGGATTTGTGTGGCCATGCCACTTTGGCATCGGGCCATGCGATCCTGAGCAATCTGCGGGACAAGGGGGAAGCGGTCCGCTTTTCCAGTCAGGCGGGTATTTTGATTGTCACCAAGGACGGGGACCGTTTGTCGATGGATCTGCCCGCGCGCCGGCCCCGTGCTTTGGAGGCTTTGCCCGATACCAACGGAGAGGCCGGAGCAAAAGAGGCTTTCGGGGCTGTGCCTTCGGCCTATTTTTCTGGTGGCCGCGATATTCTGGCCTTGTTTGAAGATGCCCAGCAGGTCCGTGCGTTGAAACCGGACTTTACAGCCTTGAAATCCTTTGGAAAGCGCGGCTTTATCGCCACGGCGCCGGGGGCGGGCGATTGTGATTTTGTGTCGCGCTGCTTTTTTCCCGCTTTTGGCGTAGAAGAAGATCCTGTTACCGGATCGGCGCATTGCGTATCGGCCCCTTTCTGGGCGGATCGGCTGGGGAAAAGCGAGCTGTTCGCCCGGCAGATCTCCCAGCGGGGCGGCGAATTGTGGCTGTCCGTTGCTGAAGATCGTGTGCATATTTCCGGCCATTGTGTGGAAGTGATCGCTGGTGAGATGTCTGTTCCGGAAAGCCTGTAAACCCGAATGACAATGATTGACGTCAAGGCGCTGGTTAAAACCTATCCCGGCCAAGTCGAGGCTGTGCGTGGTATTGATTTTAACGTGAAAAAAGGCCGGATTTTCGGCCTTCTTGGTCCTAATGGCGCGGGGAAATCCAGCACCATCCGCATGTTGGCAACCCTTTCCCGCCCCACATCGGGCCGCATCCGGATCGATGGCAAGGATGCAGCCCTTGATACGGTACAGATTCGCCGCACCATCGGATATGTGGCGCAAGCCTCGGCGGCGGACGCCCATCTGACGGGCCTTGAAAATTTGATGCTGCAAGGGCGTTTGTTCGGCTTGGGTGGGGCGGCTCTCCGGCAACGGGCGGCACATTTATTGGCGTTGTTCGACCTTGAAGAGGCGGCAAACCGCCGAACGAAGGGATGGTCGGGTGGAATGCGCCGTCGCCTTGATCTGGCGATGGGGCTGGTGCACGGGCCGCGTTTGCTGCTTTTGGATGAGCCATCGGCAGGACTGGACCCGCACAGCCGCGCGGTGATGTGGCGCGAAGTGGAGCGTTTGGCGGAAAAAGACGGCATCACCATCCTTTTGAGCACCCATTATCTGGAAGAGGCGGACCGGCTGGCCGACGAGATTGCAATCATCGATAAAGGCAGGATCGTCGCAACAGGCACGCCACATGCTTTGAAGGATCGCTTGCGCGGCGATCTGGTCAGTATCCGTTTGCGAAGCCCGGATTTTGATGAAGATAGCCTTCACGCGGCTTTGGCACCTTTGCCTTTTGCCGTGGATGTGAAATGCAATGGGCCGCAAATCGACCTGCGGGTCGATAATGGCAGCACCGCCATGCCCGCCTTGATGGCGGCGCTTGCGGCCTTTGATTTGCAAGAGGTCAGCATGAGCCGCGCCAGTCTGGATGATGTCTATCTTGCGGTGACGGGAAAGCCTTATGAACCCGTCCATTCCAATGTCGCACAAAAGGTGGCGTCATGACGGCTTTGCGCGATCTTGTGGTTCTGACCCGGCGTTTGCTGATCCACAGCATCAGAATGCCCGCCTTTGTGATTATTTCCATCGTTCAGCCGGTGATCTGGCTGGTGCTGTTCGGGCCGCTTTTCGGGCGCATCACCGCTTTGGGAGGCTTTGGAACAGAAGGTTATGCGGATTTCTTGGTGCCGGGCCTTGCGGTGATGGCGGCTTTGTTTGGCTCTGCCTATTCCGGCATGGCGCTGTTGATGGACCATGACCGAGGTATTCTGGATCGCTTTTTGGTGACACCGGCGGCCCGTGGCGCTTTGATCGGGGCTTATGTGGCGCAATCCGGGGTGGTTGTGATGCTTCAGGCCACGGTGATCGTGCTGGTGGGCTTGTGCATGGGGGCGCAGATGTCCGTGGCGGGTTATGGGGTGATTCTTGTGGCTGCAGCCTTGCTTGGGGCGGGGTTCGGCGCTTTATCCAATGCTTTGGCGCTGCGTATTCCGCGCCATGATGCCATTATTGCCGTGATGAATTTTGTGATTATGCCCTTGGTGTTTTTATCCAGCATGATCATTGCGACAAAAGCCATGCCCGATTGGATCGCCGCTGTGGCACGTTACAATCCGGTGGATTGGGCGGTGCAGATGGCACGCGGCGCGGCATTGGGTGGCGATTGGAGCCTTGTGGCCCAATATGGGGCACAATTGGCGCTGTTTTCTGCAGTCTGTATTCTGTTGGCCGTTCGGGCTTTTCACCGCTTTATGGACAAGGCATAGGCGGTTATTGGCTTTTCAGGCCAGAGATCAATACAAGGCCCCATCCTGCCATCAAGGAAAGCCCGCCCAAGGGGGTAAGCCAGTGCAGCACGCCAAGGCTGCCCGAACCATAAGCGGCGAGCCAATAAAGACTGCCGCAGAATAACAGAATTCCGGCCATCCAAAGCCAGCCCGCAGCGCTTAACAAGGCGATGCTTTGGGGGCTTTTCATAAGGGCGGCCAGTGCCAGAAGCGCCAAGGCATGAAGAAGCTGGAAATTGGCGGCTTGAGTTAGCCAAGAAAGCTGGTCCGGTCCCAATCGGCTTTTCAGCACATGGGAACCGGCGGCCAATGCGGCCACAGCCATCAGGCCATTGGCTCCGGCAAATGCAACAAACCACGTCATCATAAGGCTCCGAAATCAAGGCCGATATCCACCGCGGGCGCACTTTGGGTCAGCCTGCCGATGGAAATACGGTCCACGCCGGTTTCGGCAATGGCCCGCACGGTATCAAGCCGCACCCCGCCAGAGGCTTCGGTGATCGCCCGTCCATCGATGATTGCCAAGGCCTCGCGCAATTTTGGGGGCGGCATATTATCCAGCAACAGGCTGGTGGCTCCGGCGGCCAGCGCCTCTTTTACCTGATTCAGCGTATCACATTCCACTTGGATCTGGCTGTGCCCCGCCTGCTTTGCCGCGGCCACCGCCTTGGTGATTGATCCCGCGACGGCGATATGATTGTCTTTGATCATCACGGCGTCATAAAGCCCCATGCGGTGATTGACACCGCCTCCGCAGGCCACCGCATATTTTTCCATGCTCCGCAGTAAGGGGGTGGTTTTCCGGGTATCCAGAATGACCGCATCCGTTCCCTTTATGGCCTCCACATAACGGCCGGTCAGGGTGGCAATGCCCGATAAATGCTGCACGATATTAAGGGCGGTCCGTTCTGCCGTCAAAAGCCCGCGTCCATTGCCATCAATGCGCAGAATCGGCGCGCCTTCGCTCAGTTGGTCGCCTTCATGGGCATGGGCGGTCAGCACCACATGGGGGTCGCATGTCCTGAAAATCGCGCAGGCAACGGGAAGGCCGGATAAAATCATCGGTTCACGGGCGACCATGGTGGCGCAGAGTTGTGCCGTTTCCGGGATTACCGTTTCGCTGGTAATGTCGCCCGTGCCCACATCTTCCGCCAGGGCGGCGATGAGGAATGTTTCCAGGTCTTTTTCATTGAGCGGGAAGGGAATTTTGCGCATGACCTCTCCTTGGTTCAATGTGTGAAGTGCGATGCTTGTGCTATCTTGTCAATGTGTCTTCTTGGCTAGGAGGATCTATGAAAACGCTTACATTGCCCGCCGGAGAAATCATTTATGAAGAAGGGGACGCCGCCCAAGCGGTTTTTCTGATTGAAGAAGGGGCGGTGGAAGTGTCGCGCCGAACGGGGGATCGGGCGGTGCGCCTTGCGGTTTTTGGCAAGGGTGAAGTGTTTGGCGAAAGTGGTGTGATCCGCAACAAGGTCCATAGCACCACCATGCGCACCCTGACAGATACCGTGCTTTTGTCGGTTACCAAGGCGCAATTCCTTAAATTGTTCAGCGACAATAATCCTTTGGGCCTGCCCATGCTGCGGATGTTGAGCGAACGGTTGGAAAAGGCGGACGAGCGGTTGATTTATGGTGGCACGCGGGGGGATGACAAAGCCTTTTTGGAAAAGGTGGGAGCCATTCGCATCCTGCCCAATAGCGAAGCCATGAGTAAGCAGATCGGGGAAGATGGTATTTCCTTATCAATGCTGCCGTTTCGTGTTGGCAGGCGAGGCAATCATAATGATGGAACAGAGATTTCCGAAGGGTTGTTGTCGCTCCATGCCCGCAATGACATCATCTTGTCCCCCGAACATTTCGAGCTGGAAAAGCGCGATGGTTATTTGATCATCCGCGATTTGGGCAGCCATTTGGGCACCATCGCCAATGGGCAGCATTTGTCGCGCTTTGGCCATGAAGCCACGGCTTTTTTGAAAATGGGCGCCAATGAAGTAACCGCTGGCCCGAAAGGCTCGCCCTATCAGTTCCATATTGTGGCGGAACCGCGCGGGGAAGGATGAACAGAGATTTTTGGCTGCATATTTCGGGAGGTGCCAGCGGCGCGACAGGCTCTATCCTGTGGGATAAGGGAGCATAGATGAATATTTTCACGGCTTATCTGCTGCCAAGCATCGTGGCGCTCATTATGTTTTCCATGGGGCTGGCGCTATCCGTGCGGGATTTTGCACAAGTGGTGCAAAAACCCCGGGCCTTTGCCGTGGGGCTGATGAGCCAGCTTTTGCTGTTGCCCGCTTTGGGCTTTGCCGTGGCATCCTTGTGGCCCATGCCACCCGTTTTGGCGGCGGGGTTGATGATCATCGCCGCTTGTCCGGGTGGGGCCATGTCGAATTTGCTGACCCATTTGGCCCGTGGTGATACGGCATTATCCATTTCCCTGACAGCGGTTATCAGCGGCTTGAGCGTTGTCACCCTGCCATTGGTCGTCGGGTTTTCGCTGCCCTATTTCATGGGAACCAAAGCCCCGCAACTGTCGCTTCTTGGCACCATATTCGGCCTGAGTTTCATGACTCTTGTGCCGGTGTCTTTGGGGATGGCCGTTCGGGCGCTGGTGCCCGGCTTTGCCTTGAAAGTCGAGCCTTTTGCAAGGCGCACGGCGACTGTGGTTTTCGTGATGTTTATTTTTGCCGCCATCATCATGGAATGGCCCACAGTGAGAGCGGAGCTTCCCGCCATTGCCGCGCCGGTGCTGCTTTTGAATTTGGCGGCGATGACACTGGCATATGGCCTTGCCAAAATGGTGCGCCTTGTGCCGGATCGGGTGATTGCCCTGACCCTTGAATGCGGCATTCAAAATGGATCGCTGGCGATGTTTGTGGCCGCAACCTTGCTGGGGAATGACACCATGATGCTGCCCGGTGCGGCTTATGGGCTGTTTATGTTCCCGACGGCTTTCCTGTTTGTGGTGTTTGTTTTGCGCGGTGAACGCCGCCTTGCTTTGATAAAGGCTGAGTTATGACATTGGATCTGAAAATCACGGGCGCCACACTTTATGACGGGTCGGGCGCGGCCCCCATCACCGCCGATATCGGCATAGCAGAGGGTAAAATTGCCGAAGTGGGTCGGGTGACCAGCCCGTCACGGCGCAGCATCGATGCGGATGGGGCCATGGTGACGCCGGGCTTTGTGGATATTCATACCCATTATGATGGGCAGGTGTGTTGGGATGAAACGCTGGCACCAAGCTCGGTCCATGGGGTGACCACCGCCATTATGGGCAATTGTGGCGTTGGCTTTGCGCCCTTGAAGCCCGGTGAACAAGACCGGCTGATCGAATTGATGGAAGGGGTGGAAGAAATTCCCGGCGTTGCTTTAAGCGAAGGAGTGCGCTGGAATTGGGAGAGTTTTGGCGATTATCTGGATGCGGTGGCAGCCATTCCCCACAGCATCGATATTGGCGCGCAAGTGACCCATGATCCCTTGCGGCTTTATGTGATGGGCGATCGCGGCGCTTTGGGCGAGCCTGCAACAGATCAGGATATTGCCCAAATGCGCGCCTTGGCTTTTGATGCCTTGCGGGCCGGGGCTTTGGGGGTGACCACCGGACGATCCGATGTCCACAAAACCACGAAAGGCACGGATACGCCGGCCCGCGATAGCGGATTGGCAGAGCTTTTAGGGCTGGCCGGTGCCTTGAAGGATGCCGGGCGCGGCGTGTTGCAAGTGGTGTCGGATTTCAAGCTGGATAAAGGGGAAGAGGCATTCGGGCCGGAGTTCGATCTGGTGGATGCCATGGCGGATGCGGCGGGGCGGCCTGTGTCTTTGTCGCTTAATCAACGGGACATGGCCCCCAAGCAATGGCAGTGGATTCTGGAACGGGTAGAGGCCGCCAATGCTCGCGGTGTCGATATGAAAGTGCAGGTGGCAGCGCGGGGGATCGGTGTGTTTTTCGGGCTGGAAACCACGCTCAATCCGCTGATGTCCTTTGAAAGCTATCGCCGGATCATGGACAAGCCCTTGGCCGAACGGGTGGCGATTTTGCGCCAGCCGGAAATGAAGGCAAAGCTGCTATCAGAACCGCGTGAGCATTTGTCGGGCACGGATCGCGCCGTGCCGCCCTTGGCCGATATGGTTCTGGATCGGCTGGATTTCTTTTCTTTGCGTATGTTCCGCCTTGGTGATCCGCCCGATTATGAGCCGCCTATGGAGCGCTCGCTTTATTATGAAGCGCGGGAGCGCGGTGTCGGCGTGATGGAAGCAATTTACGACATCATGCTGGAAGAAGACGGCCAGCAATTGGTGTATTTCCCGATCTATAATTATAGCCGCTTCGATTTTTCGGATCTGCATAGCATGATGACCCACCCCAATGCCCTGTTCGGTCTGTCTGATGGCGGGGCGCATGTGGGAACGGTTTGTGATGCCAGCTTCCCCACCTTTTTACTGACCCATTGGGGGCGGGACCGCAGCCGGGGGCCGCATCTGGCTTTGGAATGGCTGATCCGCAAACAAACCCACGATAATGCCCGCCATATGGGCCTGATGGATCGCGGGCTGATCAAACCGGGTCTGCGTGCAGATCTTAATGTGATCGACCATCAGGCTTTGGCGCTTGAAAGGCCCCATATGGTGCGTGATCTGCCCATGGGCGGGAAGCGTTTGTATCAGGGTGCACGGGGATATCTGGCCACATTGGTTGCCGGTGAGCCGATCTTGTTGAACGATCAACTGACCGATGCCCGACCGGGGCGGTTGATACGTTAGGGGCCTTGGCGCTTGGCGAGGAAGTTAAATCTGGGCGCGGAACCAGATCGCGGCAGACAAGATAGCTAGAGAGACGACCCATGTGATGATGCTGTATTTTATGGATTGCCCCGCCGATTTCCGTTCATACCATGTGCGTGGTTTCAGGCCGCTGATCCAGAACACCAATTGCCCTGCAAGATTGACAGAAACGATATTGACCAGCAGTAACAATCCAGCGCTTAGGGCGTAATCGGGCTGTCCTGTGCCCAGCATCACACCTGCTGTCATGGCGGGGGGCAAAAGGGCCACGGCGACCATCACACCCACCAACGCACTGGCCACGCCCGTTGAGACGCTCAGCGCGGCGGCCGCCCCTGATGCCAAAGCCAATGCGATGCTGTCGGCGCCCACATGGGTGCGGCTCATCAATTCGACGCTTTTGAAATCTACGGGGAAAATGATCCCGATGATGACGCCGATGGCGATGGACAGACCCGCGCCGATGGCGGCCACCTTTGCCGCCTGTGCCAGCAGGCTGCGATCCCCCACGGTGGCGGCGAAAATCAGTGCCAGATTGGACCCAAGAAGCGGCGCAATGACCATGGCCCCGATCACCACCGCTACATTGTCTTTCATCAGGCCGATGGCGGCAACGATGGAGGATAAGGCAACCATCAACAAGAAGTTGCTGTCGATGGACAGGCTGCTTGTGATGTCGTTATAGATTTCTTCGCGGCTTTGCATGCGCCGAGCTTGTGCGCGTTCTTTTTGCTCCTCTTCGGGCGGAGCCAGTTCTTCGGGTTTTGGAATGGCCGCTTCCAAAGGCTGAACCAGAATGCGCCAGCCGCTTTCGGATTCCATCGCCTTTTGCAATTTATCCAACACATGCTGGCGCTTTTTTTGCCCCACCAGCATGGTGATTTCGCTTTCTCCATTCTGTTCGACGCCCACATGCCAATCCAGCACATCGTCGCTTTGTGCAAGATCTGACAGTTTTTCGATGCAGTCCTTAGGGGCGCGAAGATGAATCAGGCGAAAATCATCATACATAAAGAAGCACCGCCAGTTTGTTGCGATAAACAACAAGACTGACGGTGCTTTCGGTTCGAGGCAAGAGAAAAGCCGGGTTTGCGGTGTTTGGCCGGGCCGTTGCTCAATAGCCGGAATGGCGCAAGGCAGAGCCATAACGTACCACGGCTTGGGTGCGGTTATTCACCCCCAAAGCCCGGAAGACAGCGTGAATATGCGCCTTTACCGTACCTTCGGCGATGCCGATGCGGTGGGCGATTTCTTTATTGGCCATGCCTTCGGCAACCATCGCCATAATTTCGCGTTGGCGCTTTGATAAATGTTCGGTGGCGCTTCTTTGATCCCACCTGCCCATGCCTTTGTATTTGGAAAGCGGTGCGGCTGTGCCCATTTGCTTGCCGGTGCGGGAATAGGCACCCAGCGCGGCATCACGCACATCGGTGCTATTGGCGTCCCGCGGGAGAATGGTGATGTTTTTATCGGGCGGGGTGGGTGTTTCTGCGGTGTCCTTGTCGCGGAAAACCACGATATGGGCATCGGGCATTACCCGACGAAACAGGCGCAAACACTCACTTTCGTTCAGACCGATAGAACAGGGGTGGATCACGGCCAATGTGGCCGGTGCGTCATTGGTTACGGCAGAGATGAAATCACCGCTGGATGCAACTTCATCAATCTTATCAAATTGCCCTGTGGCGGACAGAATTTCCCGAAGAGAGATTCGGAATAGCTCATAACCATCAATGATCAATGCTCGTGACATTATCTTCTTCCTCTGGCTGTCGTGTCAAAGGCCGCATATTTTCGCGGTCCGTTTTTATGCCCAAGAGTTTAGCACATTCGGCCTTCAGGGGAACCCCCCTTTATCAAATGATACATATCTAAATATTATATTATTGAGTGATATATCTGGCTGTGAGGGCTTGAGCGCCGTTCTGTGCCCCTCTATGCTTGGGAAATTGATAGCAATGGGGAGTGTTTTGTGGGGTTGAAATCAGGGTTGGATATGGCCCCCTATCAGGCCTCTTTGGATTGGATAGACCGCCAGCAAAAGGCCATGGTCCGTCAGGTGGAAGCGTGGTCGTGCGTTAATTCCGGAAGCCACAATCTGCCGGGATTGGCAGATATGGGCGCAAAGGTGACCGAGGCGTTTTCTGCCCTTGGCGGCAATTTTGAAAGCATCGCGCTTCCCCCTTCAAGCCATGTCACACCATCAGGCGATCTGGAGCCTTTGCCTTTGGGGCCGGTTTATCGTTTTCAAAAGCGGCCAGATGCAAAACGCCGGGTGCTATTGACCGGCCATCTGGACACGGTTTTTGCCAAAGACAGCCCGTTTCAGGTGCCGCGCTGGCTGGACGATACGCTTTTGAACGGTCCGGGTGTCGCCGATATGAAAGGCGGCCTGATTGTGATGTTGCACGCTTTATTGGCTGTGGAGCGGTCGGGCTTGGCCGATGATCTGGGCTGGGAAGTGCTGATCAGTTCCGATGAAGAAATCGGGTCCATCGGTTCGGCTGCGATCCTGACAGAGCGGGCGCCGCACGCCCATATTGGCCTTACTTATGAACCGGCCTTGGCGGACGGCACCTTGGCGGGGGCGCGGAAAGGATCGGGGAATTTCTCCATCGTGGTGCGAGGCCGTGCGGCCCATGCGGGGCGTGCCTTCCATGAAGGCCGGAATGCCGTTGTGGCCTTGGCCGAGGTGATTGCGGCCCTTGATGGTCTGAACGGCCAACGGGAAGGGGTTACGGTGAACCCGGCGGTGATCTCCGGCGGTGCGGCCCCCAATATCGTGCCAGACATGGCGGTATTGCGGGTGAATGCGCGGGTGAAAACCCATGAAGATGCCCGCTGGGTCGAGCAGGCACTGGAAGAAATACGCACGCGCATTTCCAGCCGTGAAGGGTATGATCTTATGGTGCATGGCGGGTTCAATCGGCCTCCCAAACCCATCAGCGGGGCCAATCAGGCGCTGTTCGATGTGGTGGCCCGCTGTGGTGATGCTTTGGGGCTTAAAGTGGCCTATCAGGCGACCGGAGGCTGTTGCGAGGGGAATAATCTGGCCGCAGCGGGATTGCCCAATGTGGATACGCTTGGGGTGCGCGGCGGCAAGATCCATTCATCGGATGAATTTGTTCTGGTCGATAGCTTTGCCGAACGGGCAAAGCTTTCCGCTGTGATTATGCTGGGATTTGCGCAGGGCCATTTCGATCAGGCGCTCATGCAGGAAGGGGCCTGATCCATGTTGCTTTTACGGCCTGTTCGGGCAGCCGATCTGTCCGATCTTTATGAATTGTCGCTGTCCACCGGCGGCGGGCTGACCACCTTGCCCGCAGACCGCGATGTTTTGGCGGCGAAGATTGCTTTGTCAGAGGCCAGTTTCCATTCCGGAAGCGATGCGCTTGAAGATGCCTATTATCTGTTCGCACTGGAAGATCTGGCGCGTGGCAAGGTGGTGGGAACATCGGGGATTTTTGCCTCTGTCGGTCAATCGAAACCATTTTACAGCTACCGCATCCTGAAGCTGACGCAGGTGAGCCACCAGCCTGACATGAAGGTGGACACGCAGCTTTTGCAGCTTGTGAACGATTATGCGGGCGCCACGGAATTGGGGACGCTGTTTTTGCATCCCGATTATCGCAAGGGCCATGCCGGGGCCTTGTTATCGAAAGCGCGTTATCTGATGCTGGCGGCCTGTCCCGGGCGCTTTTCCGAAAAAGTAATGGCGGAAATTCGCGGTTGGACCGATGAAAACGGACAATCCCCGTTTTGGGACGCCATCGGACGGCATTTTTTCGGGATGGATTTTCAGGAGGCGGACCATATCAACGGCATGGGGAATAATCAGTTCATCGCCGATCTGATGCCAAAATTCCCTATATATACCAATTTGTTGCCCCAAGAGGCGCAGGATGTGATCGGCAAGCCCCATGATGGGGCGCGTGGGGCTGTGCGGTTGCTTATGGATGAAGGCTTCCGAAATGCGGGGGCGGTGGATATTTTCGATGGCGGCCCCTGTTTCGAGGTGCCGCGCCATGATATCCGCACATTGAGAAAAGCGCGTTCTGTTCGTATCGGGGCGATCGGAACTCTGGATGTTTCGCCGGGTTCGGTGTCGCTTGTTGCCGTAGCGGACATGCCTGATTTTCGCATCATAGCCACGCATATGTCGGAAATGAACGAGGAGCAGGTGGCCATCGGCCAAGAGGCCGCCAACGCTTTGTCGGTGAAAGAGGGTGATGCTTTATTGGTTTCCCCTTTGGTCAACCGAAGAAAAGAAGAGCCGGTTTCGCAAACAACCACATCTTGAATAGAGTGAAAAAGAACAGCATGACACAGGGACGCATTTATATTGACGGTGTTTGGCGGGACGGGTCTGGTCCCTTGCTGGAAAGCCATGACCCTGCCCATGGAACGCTGCTGTGGCGCGGCCATCAGGCTTTGGAGCAGGATGTGGCGGATGCGGTTCGTGCAGCGCGCGGTGCCTTTTCCCACTGGTCGGCATATTCTTTGGATGAGCGTCTGGCGGTGATCCGGCGCTATGGAGATCTGCTGGCCGAGCGCAAGGCGGATCTGGCGCAGATGATCGCCACGGAGACGGGCAAGCCCTTATGGGATGCTTCGGGTGAAGCGGCGGCGATGGCGGGCAAGATTGCTATTTCCATCAAGGCCTATGAAGAGCGCACCGGGCATCGGCAATCAAAAGCGGGCGGGATGCGGCAAGTGCTGACGCATCGGCCTCATGGGGTGATGGCGGTGTTCGGCCCTTATAATTTTCCCGGCCATCTGCCCAATGGCCATATCGTTCCCGCCCTGATTGCGGGCAATACTGTGGTCTTCAAGCCCAGCGAATTAACGCCGGCCACGGCAGAGCTGATGGTGGGGCTGTGGCACGAGGCGGGCCTGCCAAAAGGCGTTCTGAATTTGGTACAAGGTGGCAAGGATACCGGCGTGGCCTTGTCCTCGCATGAGGATGTGGACGGTATTTTGTTCACCGGCAGTGTACCCACCGGCAAAGCATTGCACCGGCAGACGGCGGGGCAGCCGGGGAAAATTCTGGCCCTTGAAATGGGCGGAAACAACCCGTTGATCGTCTGGGATGCCGCGGATATGGAGGCAGCGGCTTCCTTGATCGTGCAATCGGCCTTCATTACATCGGGGCAGCGCTGTACCTGTGCGCGCCGCTTGATTGTGCCGCAAGGAGCCGCAGGCGATAGCGTTGTTGCGGCCTTGGCGGATCTGATGGACCGTATCCGCATTGGCGCGTGGGATGATGCAGAAGAGCCGTTTATGGGGCCGGTGGTCAGCGAAGCGGCGGCCACAAAGATTCTGGATCAAACAGCACAATTGTTGGAGGCGGGGGCCGTTGCCATTCGCCCACCGATCCGGCTCGAGCGCGGTCCGGCTTTCCTTAGCCCCGGTTTGCTGGATGTATCGGCGGTGGCCGATCGCGCCGATGATGAAATTTTCGGTCCGGTGCTACAGGTCATTCGGGTGGCGGATTTCGAGACTGCCCTGAAAGAGGCCAATAATACGCGCTTTGGCTTGGCATCGGGATTGTTGTCAGACAATCGCCGACATTATGAGCAGTTTTATGCGCAGGCAAGGGCCGGGATCGTCAATTGGAACCGGCCATTGACCGGTGCTTCGTCGGCGGCACCTTTTGGCGGGATCGGGGAAAGCGGCAATCATCGGGCCAGTGCTTATTATGCCGCCGATTATTGCGCCTATCCGGTGGCCAGTATTGAAGATGCACAAGATAAGGTGGCGGCGGCGGACTTACCGCGCGGTGTGATGGAAAAGGATGCATAGCCATGGGCGCGCGTGAGTTTAATTTCGACGGGCTTGTTGGTCCCACGCATAATTATGCCGGGTTGTCTTATGGCAATATGGCCGCCACCAGCCATGCCATGCAGATTGCCAATCCCCGCGAAGGGGCCTTGCAGGGTCTGGAGAAAATGCGTCGGCTGATGTCCATGGGGATGGCGCAGGGGATTTTGCCACCGCAGGAACGGCCCCATATTCCCTCTTTGCGGCGCTTGGGCTTTGAAGGCCCTGAAAAAACCATTCTGGAAGAGGCTTATAAAATATCGCCGGAATTGCTGCGGAATGTCAGTTCTGCTTCTGCCATGTGGACAGCCAATGCGGCCACCATCACGCCGGCGGCCGATAGCCGTGATGGCCGGATGCATATCACGCCCGCCAATCTTGTGGCGATGTTTCACCGTTCCATCGAACATCCGGTTACAGGAAGGGTCTTGAAGGCGATCTTCCCGGAAGGGGCGCATTTTTCCCATCATCCGGCCATGCCGGGTGCACCGCAAATGGGCGATGAAGGAGCTGCCAATCATAACCGCTTTTGCGAAGACTATGGGGCCGAAGGGCTGCATATGTTTGTGTACGGGGCGCGGGCATTTTCACGGGAGAATGCCCCCAAACGGTTCCCCGCCCGCCAGACCCTTGAAGCCTCGCAGGCCATTGCACGTCAGCATGGCGTGAAGAACGCAGTGTTCATCCAGCAAAATCCAGAAGCGATTGATGCGGGTGCGTTCCATAATGATGTGGTGGCTGTGTCCAACAAGCAGGTGTTCTTTTATCACGAACAGGCCTTTGCCGATCCCGATGCCATGGAAGCGCATCTGTGCGCTGCGGCCCCTTCTATCCCGTTCCGGTTCATTCGGGTGCCCGCTCGCGATGTCAGCCTTGATGACGCAGTGAAATCCTATCTGTTCAATTCGCAGCTTCTGTCCATTCCCGGCCGGGAAAAGATGACGCTGATCCTGCCGATGGAAGTGGCGGAAACGGCCTCCACCAAGCGCTATGTGGAACAGCTCCTTGAAACGGATGGTTCCATTGGCCATGCCGAAACACTGGATGTCCGCCAAAGCATGCGCAATGGCGGCGGTCCGGCGTGTTTACGGTTGCGGGTGGTGCTGGATCAGACGGCACAGCAGGCTTTGGGTGCCCGGGTGATTCTGGACGATGAATTGATTGATGAATTGCGACTATGGGTCGAAAAACATTATCGTGACAGACTTTCTCCGAATGATTTGCGGGACCCGGACTTGTTGGTGGAATGTCGCACAGCCTTGGATGCTCTGACAGATATGCTCAATTTAGGGCCTGTTTACGATTTTCAACGGTAAAATATATTTTTCCACCATCTTCTCGTTGAAATTTTTGCAAAATCTTTACCATTCAGTGGGATATATTCGTAATCCCGCCGCGATGGCGTATTTTCGCTATCCGGCTTTGTTTGGAAGACATTTTCAACACGATCTCACGAAATTGTGAGCGTCGTATATATTCTGTGGAAAAATATTCTCGTTCACAGTTGTTAAAAAGACGCGTGTCATCCGTCCGTTTTATATAACGGATTGTTCGCGGAATATTGCGATTTTCTGTTGAATTTATTGAATTTTTCTAAATATTTTTGTCTGGGCGATATGCGCGATTCTGCGCGGGGTAAAATATAATTTCAAAAAAATATACCGCGTTAATCAGTTGTTTATGGATTTTTCCGATAGTCCTCTCACGTACTTGTGAACGCTCATATGTTTTTTGGAGGGGCGAGGATGGTGGAGATCACCAATTTTAAAAATTCCGGTGAAATCCGGCGCATTATGCGCGGGGGCTTACTACGCGGAACGGTAGCGGCACTGCTTTTCATTGCAACGCCTCTTACGGCATCGGCGACCAGCGAAAAAGATCTTCAGGTGGCGGCGCGTGCTTTGTCATTTGTATCAAATATGCCGGCAGGATCTGTGGATACGGCGGTTCTTTATGATCCGGCCAATGCGGCGTCGAAAAGCGATGCCGAGGCGATCCATGCCTATCTGGCCGCGCATCCTGCGGCAGGTAAGGCAAAACTGGCTCCGCGTTTGGTGGCTGCCGATGATTTGTCATCGCTATCGTCGGCGAAAGTTGCCTTCATTGCCGAAGGGGCCTCCGCTTATACCGCCGCCATTGCGCAAACCGCGCAATCTTCCGGCATTGTAACCCTGTCATCAGATCTGGCCTGTGTGCAAGGCGGACATTGTGTCGTCGGTATTGCCTCTGCCCCCCGTGTGGAGATTTTTGTCAGCCGTGCGGCCAAAGATGCCGTTGGCGCAAGTTTTGCCTCAGCCTTTTTGATGCTTGTGAGTGAAATCTGAGCCAACTCACACATGTTCTCGGGAAAATTATTATGCCTAGTTTGATGAAGAAAAACCTCCTCGCTTGTGTGTCGTTTGTTGCTTTGGCTGGAAGCCAGGCCGCGCTCGCCCAGTCCGTGGATTATGGCTCGTTGGAAATGTTGTTTGGCGAACCTGTCACCACATCGGCCACCGGAAAGCCGCAGCGTAGTTCCGAAGTGCCGGTTCCTATGGAAATCGTGACGGCTGACCAGATCAGCCAGACCGGGGCCACGAATATCCCTGATGCCCTGCGCCATGTGATGGGCGTGGATGTGATCCGCTGGTCCACTGAAGGGGCGGATGTTTCGGTGCGCGGCTATAACTCGCCTTTCAATCCGCGCCTGTTGGTTCTGGTGAATGGCCGTCAGGTTTATGCCGACCATTTCGGCATGGTTTTCTGGAATGCAATCCCTGTTCAAATGGGGGAAATTCGCCAGATCGAAGTGGTGAAAGGCCCTAATACGGCCCTTTTCGGCTTCAATGCCGCCATCGGGGTGATCAATATCGTCACCTATAACCCGATGCATGATGATGTGAACGATGTGCGTTTCACCTATGGCACCCAGGATACCAAAGAAGTGAGTGGTCTTTTGACCAAGCGCTTTGAAAATGGCGGCATTTCCATGTCGGGTAGCTATCTGGATGCCAATGCGTTCAATGCAGGCGATGAGCCGCGGATCATTCCGGACCGCGATCCTTCCACCGGCACGTTCAATTTGCGCGGTCAGTTCAAGCTGGATGCCAAATCGGAAATCGGTTTTGAAGGGTCATGGTCTTCCACCAAGCGTGCCGCTTTCGTTCCGACCTTTCAGGCATCGCACCCCGATGTGGAGACATTTTCGGCACGCGGGTCTTATCTGCGGGATTCCAGCATTGGCTTGATCAAGGCGAATGTCTATTTCAACTCGCTTGACCATGATACCACGGTGTTTGGCTTTGGTGAGTTGGCCTATCAGAACGATGTTCTGGTGGCGCAGGTAGAAGACCTGTTCAAAATCGGCACCAACCATTCCTTCCGCCTGTTTGGCGAATATCGCCACAATACATATAAAGGCGAATTTGGTTCCAATCCCTTTGATGAAGGGGTGAAGGCCAATTTTGACTCCTTTGCCGCCAGTGGCATGTGGGATTGGACCATCACAGACCGGCTGAATTTTGTTGGCAGCGGGCGTCTGGATGTTGTCGATTTCTCGCGCTCCGGCTTTGAAGTTCCGGGCTTTCCTCTGACCAATGAGGATTTCGACCGCAGCCTGACGGAATATACCTATAATGCCGGGCTGGTATGGCGGGCCGACGAACAGACCAGTGTGCGCTTTTCGGCGGCACGCGGGGCGAAAATGATGAGCCTCATCGAATTTGCCGCTGCAGGGATGGGGCCGGGTCCATTCCCGGGCACCACGTTCATTGAAATCGGCAACCCCGATCTGGGGGCCAGCATCACCGAGAGCTATGACATCGGTGTGGAACGCCAAATTCCGGCGCTGTTCTCCAGCCTTCAGGCGAATGTGTTCTACACATCCCTGTCGAAAAACGTGACGGTTGCGAATTTCCAGCCGAATTTCGTCGCGCCGCCGCTCTTTGTGTCGCAACCGATCGATGTGGGTGCGTCCGAGCAGATCGGTGTCGAAGTGGAATTGGAAGGGGCAAAAGACAATCTGCGTTGGAGCGCCAATTACAGCTATATTGATGTGGATGATAAGTTCGATTTGTTCACAAACGGGATCAGCCCGGTCGGGGTCGATTTCGAACGCTCAACCCCCAAGCACAAGGCCAATGCTCATCTGGGCTATACCCTTGGGGCCTTCGACATTGATCTCTATGCCCAATATTTCTCGAAATCGGATCGGATCGAACAAAACCCCGCCGGTGGGTTGAGCCTGGCACCGGTGAATGACGTGTTCACCCTTTCAGGGCGGGCCACTTATGACATCACGGACTGGTGGGATGTGACCATTTCCGCCGTGGCATTCAATCAGAAAACCTACAACCCAAGCCAGGCGGATGCGGCAGAACGTCAAGCCTATCTGACCACATCTTTCCGCTGGTGATTTGAAGAAATGCATAAGATGGTGAGGGAAAGTATGTCTAAAAAAACATCCGTCTCGATTGGAAAAGGCGTTAAAAACTGGCCATTTGCAGCGAAATTTGCACTGGCTCCCATACTTGCCCTCATCGGCATCGTTGTGATGGTCAGCTTTGCGGTGAATGCTCTGAGCGGTAGCAATGCAGCGATGATCCGTATCGTTGATGATGGCCTTGCCACCAGTATCGAGGTGGGGACGTTGGGCCAGGAATTCAAATCGGCGGAAGGGCGGCTCTATCGGTTTATGACAGCAACGGCTGCGGGCGACAGCACGGCTGATGTTTCGGAAATGGATATAGCGGCAAATGAAATCGGCATGGTGCAAGACCGCCTTGCTGCCTTGGCGGAAACGCCTGTGGGTCAAAGCATGGCCGAACAATTGGCCGCGGTGTCTGGCGATCTGCAATCCTATCGGGATGCCATTGGCGTGGTGGCAACCATGCTGGAGATTGATTTCGCCAGTTCCGCTTCCTTGTTGGCACCTTTCGGGGAATTGGGAGAGCGTGTTTCGCAAACCATTGTGGATCTGGTGGCAACGGCAGAAAAAGCCGCTGTCGAAGATGCCAGCGCCGCCCAGGAAAATGCCAGCGCCACTTTGCGCAATATTGTGATTATTGCGGTGGTTGGCACACTTTTGCTGACGGTGGCGTCGGGCATCGTCGGATTTGATACGGTGCGGGGCACGCGCACCATTGCCGATGCCACCAGCCGCGTGGCGGCGGGTGATACCAGCCTAGATATTGCCAGCCTGGAACGTGGGGATGAATTGGGGGCCATCGCACAGGCTTTGGCTACTTTCCGGGTCGCACAAGAAGAAACCGCGCGCTTGCGGGCTGAACAAGATGCCGCCCGTGTGCGCGAGGCGGAACAGGCACAAGAGCGTCAGGCATTGGAAGCCCGGCGCGAGGCCGAAGAACGCGCCCGCGATCAAGAGCGTCAGGAAAAAGCGGCAGAAGAACGCCGGGCTTTGGCCGAGCATTTCGATCAAACCGTTTCGAATCTGATGCGGGGTCTGGAAGCGTCGGCGCAGCAAGTGGCGGAAAGTGCACAGGGCATGAAAACGCGGGCTGGTGAAAATGCCACCTGGAGTCAGGAATTGACGGAAGCCTCCCGCTCGGTTCTGGATAATATTCAGGTGATATCTTCGGCTACAGAGCAGATGCTGGCCTCTATTGATGAAATTTCCGGGCAGGTTCAACATTCTTCACACAATGTGGCGGATGCGGTGTCGGCCACCGTGGAAGCATCGGACACGGTGCAAACGCTTGAGACATCAGTGCGCCAGATCGGGGAAATCGTTACCTTGATCAATGATATTGCCGACCAGACCAATCTTTTGGCCTTGAATGCCACCATCGAAGCCGCACGGGCCGGAGATGCCGGAAAAGGCTTTGCCGTGGTGGCCAGCGAGGTGAAATCGTTGGCGGCGCAAACAGCAAAGGCCACCAATGATATCGGTGACCGGATCGGTCAGGTGCAATCATTGACGGGATCTGTGGTGTCGCGCATGGCTGCAACCAAAGACATGATCGGCAAGGCGGAAGAAAGCGCAACAGCCATCGCATCGGCGGTGGAAGAGCAGGCGGCCGCGACGCAGGAAATCGTCCGAACGGTGGAGCTGACCTCGCAAGAAACCGATCTGTTCGCTGAGCGGGTCGAGCGGATGAATGCCGGCGCCGAGGAAAATGGCGAGGCTTCCCAATCCCTGTTGGATGTGATCACCAGCTTGGGGGATGGCTTCCAGACGCTGGGCAGCGCCGCAGATGATTTCGTGCGCCAGATCAGGGCCTGAGCCCCTGAAACACAGCGCCAATGGAAATAGGCCGCGTTGGAGATTGATCTCCGGCGCGGTTTTCTGTTTCGTTTGGCTTAAGGGGGGCGCAAACCCGCCACTTCAGATGCTTGCCCATAAGGCGCGGCTCTTCTAAATAAAAGATCGTGTTTTTTAAGGCTCGGATTGGGTCCGTGCCGCCAGATGTTTGGGAGACGGAGAAATGGCCATTCGGTTCGATGGACGGGTCGCAATTGTGACAGGAGCCGGAGGCGGCCTTGGCCGGAGCCATGCTCTGGAATTTGCGCGGCGCGGTGCAAAAGTGGTGGTGAATGATCTGGGAGGCTCGGTGGACGGGTCTGGCGGCTCATCGGATGCCGCCAATGCCGTTGTGGAAGAAATCAAGGCGGCAGGCGGTGAAGCCATTGCCAACGGGTCGTCCGTTACCGATCGGGACGGGGTGGCGCGGTTGGTCGCCGAAGCCATGGATGCCTTTGGCCGTATCGATATTTTAGTGAACAATGCCGGAATCCTGCGGGACAAATCCTTTGCTAAAATGAACATGGACGATTTCCAGTTGGTGGTGGATGTGCATCTGATGGGCGCCGCCAATTGCGCCCATGCGGTTTGGCCGGTGATGAAGCAGCAAAAATATGGCCGTATCGTTATGACCGCCTCATCAAGCGGGCTTTACGGGAATTTCGGGCAAACCAATTATGGCGCGGCCAAGCTGGGGCAGGCGGGTTTGATGAACACGCTGAAGCTGGAAGGTGCGAAAGATAATATCCATACCAATGCCATTGTGCCCATCGCTGCCACACGCATGACCGAAGATCTGTTCCCGCCACAACTGTTGGAATTGTTCCGGCCTGAACTTGTCAGCCCTGCGGTGATGTTGCTGGCCGGGGAAGATGCCCCCAATGGCGAAATCATCTGTGCCGGGGCCGGACATTTCGCAAAGGCGCAAATCGTGGAAAGCGAAGGCGCGTATCTGGGCGCGGATGCAACAGCGGAAGCTCTGGCCGCCCGCTGGGATGATATTGTGGATATGCGCGGCCAGCAGCCTTTTGAGATGGGGGCAAAACAGACCGAGAAATTCGCCATGAAAGCAATGGCCGCGCTGAAAAAGGGATAAGGGACAAGGGCTTTTCAGTGGCGTGCGGGCGCGACCCTGTGCCGCACGTTCACGGCCCGTTGAAACGTGCAAAAGCGGGGCTTTTATAGAGGCAGCCCTTGATTTTTTGCACCCAAGCGGCTATGCCCGCGCCGAAGCATGTAACCGGGGCATCCCTGGAGGCCCGGTATGTTTCGTTTGTTTAATGAATGGAGAATATGACGATGGCTCAGGCTTTGACCCTGAATGTGCTGCCTCGCGATAAGGCCGGAAAGGGATCCGCCCGCGCAGCGCGCCGTGACGGCCTTGTACCGGCTGTTATCTATGGTGCGAAAAAACCCCCGGTTATGGTGACGATCAAGCTCAATGAATTGATCGCCCTTTTGAACCGTGGTGGCTTTTTATCGCATCAGTATGAACTGTCGGTTGATGGCAAAAAAGAACGCGTTCTGCCGCGTGATATCCAGCTTCATCCAGTTACTGATACGCCACTGCATGTGGATTTTCTGCGTCTTGCAAAAGGCTCGAAAGTCACCGTGGAAGTGCCTGTACATTTCTCCAATGAAGAAAAATGTGCCGGCCTGAAACGTGGCGGTGTTCTGAATATCGTGCGGCATGAAGTGGAACTGAATGTTCCTGCCACGGATATTCCGGAATCCATCGATATTGATCTCGCCTCTTTCGATGTGGGCGATAGCATCAAGATTTCGACGGTGTCTCTGCCTGAAGGCTGTGAGCCAACCATTACCGATCGTGATTTCACAATCGCCACGATTGCAGCGCCGTCTTCCATGCGGTCCGAGGAAAGTGAAGAGTCCGAGGAAGCTGAAACGGAAGAGAGCTCCGAGGACTGAGAGCCAGCACATGCTGCTTTTTGCCGGTTTGGGCAATCCCGGAAATCGATATGCCGACAATCGGCATAATATTGGCTTTATGGCGGTGGATGAAATACTCCGCCGCCATTCCTTTGGGCCAGAGCGCGCCCGCTTTTCCGCTTTGTGCAGTGAAGGGAGGATCGCCGGTGAAAAGGTGATCGTTCTAAAGCCGCAGACTTATATGAACGAAAGTGGTCGTGCGGTTGGCGAAGCCATGCGTTTTTATAAGCTGACGGCGGCCGACCTTGTGGTTTTTCATGATGAGCTGGATCTGACACCGGGCAAGCTGCGGGTGAAAGTCGGCGGCGGTCATGCGGGCCATAATGGCTTGCGTTCGATCATGGCCCATTGCGGGGCCGATTTTGTCCGTGTGCGCATGGGCATCGGGCATCCCGGTGATCGGGATCTCGTCAGTCCTTATGTACTGTCTGATTTTTCCAAGGCGGACTGGCCTTGGGTTGATGGCTTATGCGACGCCATTGCGGGGAGCGCCCAATGGCTCGTCAAGCGCGATTGGCCGCGCTTTATGACCGATGTGGCGCAGTCCGTGTCGCACTCTCGCTAAAAACAATGGGCGCTACAAGGGCGCCGCGATAAGGATCGGAAAATGGGTTTCAAATGCGGTATCGTCGGCTTGCCTAATGTTGGCAAGTCCACCTTGTTCAATGCGCTGACCAACACGGCCGCCGCCCAAGCGGCGAATTATCCTTTTTGCACCATTGATCCCAATGTGGGCGATGTCTCTGTGCCTGATCCGCGTCTTTCTGAAATAGCCAGCCTTGCCAAATCTCAGCAGACGATCCCCACCCGGTTATCTTTTGTGGATATTGCCGGATTGGTGCGCGGCGCTTCCAAAGGCGAAGGGCTTGGCAATCAGTTCCTGGCCAATATCCGCGAGGTTGATGCCATCGTGCATGTGTTGCGGTGCTTTGAAGATGACGACATCACCCATGTGGACGGCAAAGTGGACCCTGTGGCGGATGCGGAAACGGTGGAAACCGAGCTGATGCTGGCAGACCTTGAGTCGTTGACCAAGCGTATTCCCAATCTGGAGCGGCGCATCCGTGGTCAGGAAAAAGAAGCAAAAATCATTCTGGAATTGGTGACGCGCTGCATTTCAGTGCTGGAAGATGGACGGCCAGCCCGCGCGGTGGAGCGTGCCGATCCGGAAGAAGAACGCCTGTTTGAAGGGCTGCAATTGCTGACCGGGAAACCGATTCTCTATGTCTGCAATGTGGATGAGGCGGCGGCCGCATCCGGCAATGCGTTTTCGGCAAAGGTGGAAGAAAAAGCCACGGCCGAAGGGGCGGCTTGCGTGATTATTTCTGCCGCCATTGAAGCGGAAATCGCACAGATGGACAGCGACGAGGAAAAAGCGGAATTTCTGGCGGATATCGGCCTTTCGGAAACCGGGCTCGCCCGCATCATCCGCGCGGGCTATGATTTGCTGGGATTGATTACCTATTTCACCGTTGGCCCCAAAGAGGCACGCGCCTGGACCATCACCCAAGGCACCAAAGCCCCGCAAGCGGCTGGCGTTATCCATACGGACTTTGAAAAGGGCTTCATTCGGGCCGAAACCACGGCATTTGATGATTATGTGGCTTGTGGCGGCGAGCATGGCGCGAAGGACGCCGGGAAAATGCGTCTGGAAGGCAAGGAATATCTGGTCCAAGATGGGGACATTATGATGTTCCGCTTTGCCAATTAAAGCCTGCCGGATTGCTCTTCCGGGTTCATGTGGCGCGATGGGATATCTCTGGACAGGTGGATAGCAAGGAGGTTTCCAAGGTGCAAAAACAGGCCATGTTTTTTGAAGATTTCCATGTGGGAGACGAGGCATCTTTCGGCCGTTACGAAGTGACAGAAGCCGAAGTTCTTGATTTCGCAAGGAAATATGACCCTCAAGCCTTCCATGTGGATAAGGAGGCGGCAAAAAAATCACTGTTCGGGGCTTTGTGCGCTTCGGGCTGGCACACATGCGCCATGACCATGCGCATGATGGTCGATCATATGGAAGAAACCGGCACAGCCACCCTTGGGTCGCCCGGTGTGGATGAGATCCGCTGGGTGAAACCCGTTTATCCGGGGGACGTGTTAAGCGTGCATATGAAAGTTACAGACACGCGTCGCTTGAAATCCAAGCCGGGAATAGGCAATATCAAGAGCGATTACACGGTGCTCAATCAGAAGGGTGATGTTGTCATGACCTTCAAGAGCAACGGGTTTTTCAAGACTTCCGGGGAGGGCGATTGATCGTCCGCGCCACAGTCATTGCATGTGTTTGTCGATCAGAAAACTCTTTTTAAGGGAAACCAATATGATCCGTTCTTCTCTTCTCGCGCTCGTTGTGTCGGGTTTTTGTTTTGGCGGTGTTGCGTCTGCACAGGTGCTGAGTGTGACGGAAGCTGAAGGCCGGATTACCGAGGCATGTAAAGCGGAACCGGGGGCCGATCCAGAGGCTTGCGAATGTTATATCGTGGAACTGAAAAAGGCGCTGCCCAAGGATTCCTACGAAATCATGACCGTTCTTGCTGCGATTGCCGTTAGCGGTGATGACGAAGGCATGAAGGCCTTCGCGGAAGAAGAAGATCTGGCTTATGATGAAGTGAATGAACTTCTTGTGGAAACGCGTTTGACCTTGAACAAGGTGGAAGAGATTTGCGGCTATTGATTTCTGCTTGATGCCGTAACTGTCAAGAGCACGCAGGATAAGCCGTCGGTTCCAGACTTTTCTGGGACTGGCGGTTTTTTGTTTCCCGGCTGCGTCCGGCCTGTCCGCGTCAATCTGTGGATGCTGTCCATTTGCCGCCCTACCTGACAGCTATATAGCCCCGGAGAACGCCATGGATGGGCCTGGAGCGCGCATATGGGGCGGGAGGCTGCTTTGCCCAAGGAGAAGGGCGACGTGGCATATGGGCTGCGCTATGGCGGTAATATGGGGGAGGCTTAAAAGGGCGCTTGGCCCCGATCCTGCGACGGGTATTCCGGATCGGCCCGGAGGAAAAGCACTTCCGCAGCCCGGTTCGACTGCGGAAGGCAAAGAAATTGGATCAGGCGTCCAGACCTTTGATGGTCGTGGCGATCAGGTCGGAGCCTTTTTTGCCCGACAATTTATCGGCGATCACCGTGCGAGCGGCTTTCACAGCGATATCGGTGGCTTCCGCACGAAGATTGCGCAGGGCATCTTGTTCTGCCTGCTTGATTTTCTGGCGAGCCACTTCTTCGCGGCGGGTGCTGACACGATTGATCTCGGCCATTGCTTCGCTGGTGGCCAGGCGGGCATCGTCTTCGGCCTGAGCAATGATGGCGTCTGCTTCGCTGGCGGCTTCCCGCTGGCGACGTTGCCTTTGTGCCAGATCGGCCTGTGCTTCTTCCCGAAGCTGACGGGCTTCATCGATCTGTCCGGCGATTTTGGCAGAGCGGTCATCAAGTGCTTTGGCAATCATTTTGTGAATGCCAAAATACAGCAACAAAGCAACGAAGATTATGAATCCAAGGGCAACATAGAATTCTGCCGATTGGAACAGCCCTTCTTCGCCGTGATGGGCATTCACTTCCACCAGTTCCTGATGGCCGTTATTTTGAGATGTCTGGGCCATTATGCCGCCTCCGACCGGATGGTGGCCACAGCCGCTTCAAGCTCGGCGCTTTCCACCTCTTCACCTATCAGGCGTGCGATCAGGGACGCAGCCACATCCGTGGCCATTTTATCCATCTCGCCCATAGCGGCCTTTACTTCCTGATCGATACCCTGTTGGGCTTTGGCAATTTCTGCATCGATTTTTGCTTGCGTCTCGCTCAGAAGTTTTTCGGAGCGTTCGCGGATGTCGGCCTTGGTGCGTTCGGAAATGGCCCCTGCTTTGGCCCGAGCCTGAGCCAGAGCCGCTTCATACTCTTGAGTGAGTTCGTCGGCCTTGGCTTTCATGGTGCGGGCGGCATCCAGATCGGCTTCGATCTGTTCAGAACGCTCGACCATGGCCCGCTCCACACGCGGAAGTCCCACGCGTGCCATAAGCAGCCAAAGTACGCCAAAGGCGATGATCAGCCAAATGATCTGTGGTGCAAAAAGCGCCGGATCAAACTGAGGCATTGTGCTTCCTCTTGCTCGGGTCGCGTGTCAGGTCGTTTTCGGCCTATCAATCCCATTATGGGACTGATCCGGCTGAAAATCCACCGCCGGACCCGATGAACGGACGATCCGGCGGTGGGCATTGATTGCTTGGCCGCCTATTAGGCGACGAACAGCAAGATCAGGGCAACCAGGAACGAGAAAATGCCCAGGGCTTCTGTCACGGCAAAGCCGAAAATCAGGGTCGGGCGCAGCTTGTCAGCGGCAGCCGGATTGCGAAGTGCGGCCTGAAGGAAATAGCCAAAGATCAAGCCAAGGCCGATACCGGCCCCACCCATGCCGAGTGTGGCGATCCCTGCACCGATGAGCTTTGCGGCTTCTGCGTCCATTAGTCAGTCCTTTCGTATAAGGTCAGATGGTCAAATGAGTTGTGGATGTGGCTTGGCCGATCAATGTTCAAGATTGACGGCGTCGTTCAGATAAACACAGGTCAAAAGCGCGAACACATAGGCCTGCACAACGGCGACCAGAAGTTCAAGCGCATTCAGAATGACAATCATCAAGGCCGGCAGCACCGAAATCCCTGACAATACACCGCCCGCCAACAACAGGCTAACGATGAAACCGGCAAATACCTTCAACAGAATATGCCCGGCGGTCATGTTGGCAAACAGACGCACCGAATGGGTGATCGGACGCGAGAGGAAGGAAATAACCTCGATCACGATGATCAACGGCATCAAAACGATCGGCGTATCCTTGGGAACAAACATCCCGAGGAAGTGCGCGCCATGATTGATGAAGCCAATGACAATGGTTGCCAGAAAAATCAGTCCGGCAAAGGCGAATGTAACCGCCAGATGGCTGGTCACCGTAAAGGAATAGGGCAGCAAACCAATCAGGTTTCCGGCGAGAATAAACATGAACAGGGTAAAGACGAACGGCACATAGGCGCGTCCTTTCTGTCCGATATTCTCTTTCACCATACCGGCAATGAATTCATAGCAAAGTTCAACCATGGACTGCCAGCGGCCGGGCACCACATTGCTACGGCGCACGCCCATCAGCACGAACACAGCAACGCTGAGGCTGCTGATCAGCATGAAAATGCCAGCATTGGTCAGGGATGCATCGACGCCCGCAATGGAAAGCGGGGCTGCGGGATGAATTTCGAATTGCTCGAGCGGGTTAGCCACGCCTTAAAGCTCCGCGATGAGAGTTGCCTATTCGTTTTCGCCAGTCTTGTCGTCAAGTCCGTCGTCAGTTTTGCCGCCAGCCTTGTCGTCAGTCTCGTCATTGGTGCTTTCAAGAAGCCGCATCAAATTGCGGAACCCTGTCAGCGTTCCGATTAGAAACATCCCGATCAAGAAAATCGGAGATGTTCCAAACCAGCGATCAAGCCAGTAGCCTATGAAAGCGCCGACTGCAACCGCCGACACGAACTCGAGCCCCATTCGATAGCCATGTGACAGGCTTTGGCCGTCGTCCGCATCTTTATTTTGCTGTCCATCGGCATCATCATGCTTCCCGATTTTTGCACGCGCTTCAGCCAACCTCTTGTCGAAGCTGCTTTTTTTATTTTCGCGTGTCTCAGGATCCACGATCACCTGCCATGATTGACAGCGCGCTTGTGAAAAATGCCGGATACACCCCTCTGCAAACGCGCGCGCACTATAGAGGCGGCCCCATATGCTGTCAAGAATGATGGATATTGGTTTAAAGTATTGAAAAATATAAGAAAAGTGTGATTCGCAAGGCTTATTGTGCGGCGGTTAGTGATTCGGCGCGTTCCAGATCCACAGAGACCAGCTGCGAGATTCCGCGTTCGGCCATGGTTACGCCGAACAAACGGTGCATACGGGCCATGGTCACTTCATTATGGGTGACGATAAGAAACCGCGTGTCGGTACGGGCATTCATGCCGTCCAGCAAATCGCACAGCCGCTCCACATTGGCTTCATCCAACGGGGCATCCACTTCGTCCAGCACGCAGATAGGGGCGGGGTTGGTCATGAACACCGCAAAGATCAGGGACAGCGCGGTCAAGGCTTGCTCGCCCCCTGATAAAAGCGACAGGATCTGCAGCTTTTTGCCCGGCGGGCTGGCCATGATCTCGATGCCCGCATCCAAAGGGTCATCCGATTCGACCAGTTCCAGACGCGCATATCCTCCGCCGAACAGGGTTTGAAACAGGTCGGAGAAATGGCGGCTTACCTCTTGAAAGGCGCTCAATAACCGTTCGCGGCCTTCGCGGTTGAGGCTGCCAATTGCCTGACGCAAACGCCCGATGGCCTGTTCCAGATCGCTGCGTTCTTCCAACAGATGGGAAAGCTGGGTTTCAACCTCGCGCAATTCTTCGTCGGCTCTCAGATTCACAGCCCCTAAACGCTCCCGCTGGGCTTTGTGACGCGCCGATTGCTCCTCGAATGTTTCCATATCCGGCAGTTGGGCCGGATCGCCCAGATCCAGTTTCTTTAAAATATCAGGGGGCGGGCATTGAAACCGCTCGCCAGACATGCGGGCAATTTCTTGCCGCTGTGCTGTCATGGCGTCCAATGCTGCAGCGGTTCGCGCGCGGGATTCGCGGATATCGGCAAGCTGTTCTTGCACGGCCTTTAAGGCCCGATCTTTTTCCGCCAGTGCAGTTTCTGCGCTTGCCAATTGATCGGCTGCTTGCCGTCTTGTGGCCTCGGCTTGTTCAATCTGGTCGGCAAGGGATTGACGTTTTTGGGCAAATTCGTCGGGCGGGATTTTGATTTTTACCTGCTCGGCCTGTGCTGTTTGGCGGCGTTTATCCAGTTGCTCCAATTGATCGGCAGCACGCTTGAGCCGTTGTTCCCAAGCGCGATGTTCCGTTTCGATGGCCGACAGGCGATCCCGGCGGCTTTGTGCTTCACGGTTTAATGTGTCGTGGTTGGTGCGGGCCTGAGCCAAAACATGGCGGGCGGTTTCAACCGCTTCCCGCGCGGTTCTGGATCGCGTTTCCAGGTCGGTGGCAAGGGGGAGTTCGGCCAAAGCGGCTTCGATGGTTTTGCAGCGGGCCTGTGCATCGCTCATTTCTTGTGTGAGACGGGCCAGTGTTTCGGTCAGCCCCGCAAGGCGCGAGGCACGGCGATTGGCTTCCGCTTCTGCCTCGGCCAGCTTTTGCTTTGCAGCACGCACGGCGCTTTCCGCTTCATCAAGATGCGTGCGTTGCAATGCCTGCGCCTTTGTGGCGCTTTGAACCGCGCTTTGTGCCTGTTCATGGGCCGTGGCGGCAGCGGCGACTTTGGCTTCCAGTTCAACGCTTTCCGCTTTTAAAACATCCAAGCGGTTTTTCTGTTGCAGGCGAATGGTTGCCGCGCTTGGCGCATTGACAGCCATGCGGTAACCATCCCAGCGCACAAGGCCGCCGTTTTTGGTCACCAGCCTTTGGCCGGGCAGCAAGGCGGGGGCCAGATGCTGTAATTGGGCATCCGTTTCCACCACACCGATTTGCGACAGGCGGCGGGTCAGGGTGGCTGGCCCCTTCACATGATTGGATAAGGCGATTGCCGTATCGGGAAGCTGCGGCACTTGGGAAAGAGGCGGAAGACTATGCCAAACGGTTGGCGCGCCGGCAGCATCAAGGGGGGCATTGAGATCTTCCCCCAGCGCGGCGCCCAAGGCTTGTTCAAAGCCGGCATGCACGGAAAGTTGGTCGGCAATAGAGGCTTGCCCGTTCACATTGCGCGCCTGCAGCCGCTTCTCCAATGCGGCACGGTCTGCTTGATTGCTGGCCATATTGCTGCGGCTTTGCGACAGGGCTGCACGTTTTTGATCCGCTTCTTCGCGGGCTTGCGCGGTTTTTGCGGCAGCCTCTTCCAGTTTGAGGGCACAGTCGGCGATTTGTTTTTCTAAAGAAGCGACAGCGATTTCTGCGGTTTTTACCGCCTGCGCATCGGTGTCGGCCTCTTCCATGGCGTGGATGGCGGCTTGCGTTTCCTGATGATCGCGGGCCATGCGGTCGCGCCGACGCTCAAGGGCGGTCAGATCGCTGGAGAGGCTGGCGCGGCGGCCTCGCGCTTCGGCAAGGTGCTGGCTTATGGCATCATAGGCGGCTTCTGCCTCCTCCGCTTTGCGGGCGCAGGCATCAAGATGGTCGCGGGCCGCCTGTTCCGCCGCAAGCTGGCCTTCTTGGGCCTGCTTATGGCGGGCCTGTTCCGCATCCAGCCGCGACAGGGCGGCTTTGGCATCTGCATGGGTTTCTTTTTCGCGCAGTTCATCCGCTTGAATCTGCTGGATCTGACGCTCCAGCGATGCCAGCATGTCGGCGCGTTGGCGCTCATCCGCTTCAAGCTGGTTGGCGGTCATTTGCAGCCGTTGCACATGGGCTGCGGCATTTGTTTCGGCTTTGCGCAGGTCGGGAAGCCGGGCCGCACTTCGGGTTTGTTCCGCACTGAGCTTCGTTGTCGTGGCTGTCAGGGTGGCGACTTGCTGTTCGATCTCGTGTTGATCGCGTTCCAAGGCGCGCGCCTGATCCAAAGCATTGCGCCATTTGTGGTATAAAATGCCCGCATCTGCCTTGCGGATGTCGTTGGAAAGGGTGCGGTAGCGCTCTGCTTGCCGGGCCTGCCGCTTCAAAGCGGCGCTTTGTGTTTCCAATTGGGTCAGAACATCTTGCAGGCGGACAAGATTGTTTTCCGCCGCTTTCAGGCGTTGTTCCGCTTCCCGGCGGCGGCTGTGCAGGCCGGAAATGCCCGCCGCTTCTTCCAATATGGCGCGGCGGTCCTTTGGCTTTGCCGCAATTAAAGCGCCGACGCGGCCTTGGCTGACCATGGCCGGAGAGCGGGCGCCGGTGGCTGCATCGGCAAATAAAAGCTGCACATCCTTGGCCCGCACATCGCGTCCATTGATGCGGTATGCGGAGCCGGATTCCCGTTCGATTCGACGAACGATTTCAAGCTGGTCTTCTTCATTGAAAGCGGCAGGGGCGCTGCGGCGGCTGTTATCAATGGTCAGCGAGACTTCCGCAAGATTGCGCGCCGGACGGCGGCTGGTTCCTGCGAAAATCACATCGTCCATGCCCGATCCACGCATGGATCGGGCAGAATTTTCTCCCATCACCCAGCGCAGCGCCTCTACCAGATTGGATTTTCCGCAGCCATTGGGCCCGACGATTCCCGTGAGTCCAACCTCGATCCGAAGCTCGGTCGGATCGACGAAGGACTTAAAGCCGGAAAGTCTGAGCTTTGAGAACTGCAAAGGCTGGCCTGTTCAGGTTAAAGTTCGTCCTCGATGATTTCAGACAGGGTGTCGAATCTCTGAGCTTCGGCGCCACGCTTTTTCCCGTTGATGATGATGGTAGGCGTTCCTGCGATCTGCCAGCGTTTCTGGCCTTCGCTGGTCATTTCCACCAGATGTTGCTGCAGATCACGTTCCGACAGACATTGATCGAAACGGGTGCGGCTGACACCTGCCTTGCGCACCACATTGGCCATGTCATCAATCACCACTTTCGCATCTTGCTGGCTGGCATTGGCAAGCCATGTGGCCTGAGTGGAGAAAAACAACTCGGCGATTGGGAAGAACCGGTCCGGTCCCATGCAACGGGCCACGGCAGAGGCGGCCAGATCATAGCGGTTCATCACATAATTATGGAATTCGTAACGCACCTTGCCGGTCTTGATATAGGTCTCTTTCAGATCGGGAAGCACATCGCGGTCAAAGGCGGCGCAGTGCGAACAGGTGAGCGATGCATATTCGATGATGGTCACCGGTGCATCGGGATTGCCCATGCTGACCCCGCCCAGCGCAAAGCCTTTTTCCGATGCCGTTTCGGTGGTGATGACCTTGCTGTAATCGGTGGCACTCTCAGCGCTTGCGCTTTTTGCAGGGGCGCTGCTGTTGTCCATTGTTCCGTTGCTGTCGTCATTGCCGCAAGCGGCCAACCCCAATGCCAGAAACGCAATGAGGGACGGGGTTGCCAACTGCTTTAATTTGTGTGTCATAAGCCTTGTACCTACCAGATATAGAAATTTTAATCGGCATGAAGCCGGATGGCCAGTGTCAAATGCCCGTATGAGCCTTTATGGGCGCCCTTCATGCTCAGGAGCGATTTTTTTGTAAAATAGCGGCTCCCCAGCGTTCCAGCAACTCGCGGAGTTTATCGTCTTTAATGGGTTTTACCAGCTTTCCCGATTGCGCCACCGCTTGGGGATCGGGTGGTGACGGCGGGGCAGGCGGTTTTGGTGGGGTTTGGCGCTGCACCGGGCCTTGTTGCAGCTTGATACGCGCCACCGCCCCATAACCGAAAAAGCGGTTCACCCGTTCGATGATCCGTGGTTCGCTATGCTGGAGCATCGGCGCAAAAGCAGGGGTGACGCGAATCTCCAATGTGCCGCCCATGCGTTCGCCGCGCGGGAAGGAAAGCCGCAAAGGCACGGCGTTGCCAGCAATATCCTCGCCAACGATTTCAACCCAACGGGCGACGATTTCCTGATTGATAAAGCCACGGCTACGCCAAGCCGTTCGGGCAATATCTGGCATCAATCGGGCAAGCGGAACGGTTTTTCCGCGCCTCGAGAGGCGGGCTTGTTTGCCCCTGCTTGACTTGCCAGCATTCATCTTGCCTGCCACTGTCCTTTCACCGCGCCATGATAGTCACGAGAAGCCAAAACTGTTTCCTATAAGAAAGCCGAACCTCTTGATGAGTAGCACCCTTCGTCCCAAAACACAGCCCCGGATGGGAAGCATATCCAGGAACCGGCCGGATGAAGTGAGCGGGGCTTTGCTGGCATGGTATGACCGGCATCAACGGGTGTTGCCTTGGCGGGCACGGGAAGGGAAAGCGCCTGATCCCTATCATGTGTGGCTGTCGGAAATTATGTTGCAACAGACAACGGTTCAGGCGGTAAAGCCGTATTTTGAAGGGTTTGTGGCGTGCTGGCCAACCATTGAGGATCTGGCCAAGGCCCCGTTGGAAGCCGTGCTCGATCGTTGGGCCGGGCTTGGCTATTATGCCCGGGCTCGCAATCTTCATGCCTGTGCTTGCAAGATCGTGGCGGATTTTGGCGGCCGTTTTCCATCGGATGAAAAAACGCTGAAAACCCTGCCCGGGATTGGCGATTATACCGCAGGGGCCATTGCCGCCATTGCGTTTGACAAAGTCGCCGCCGCTGTGGACGGCAATGTGGAGCGGGTGATTTCTCGCATGCGGTTCATCGACGAGCCTTTGCCCAAAGCCAAAAAAGCGATCCGGGCGGAAACGCTGGCCTTGGTACCGGATCGACGTGCGGGCGATTTTGCCCAAAGCCTGATGGATCTGGGGGCGACCATCTGCACAGTGCGCGCGCCCAAATGCGGGATTTGCCCGTGGGAAGGCGTTTGTATTGCCCATGCAAAGGGCCGGATGGAAGATCTGCCCATCAAGCCCCCAAAGAAGAGAAAGCCGGTGCGGCACGCTTTGGCCTTTTGGCTGGAAAGCGAGGGGGATGTGTTGTTGCGCCGTCGTCCGGCCAAGGGGCTTCTGGGCGGGATGTTGGAAGTGCCGTCTTCACCGTGGGGGGATGAACCCCTTGATGACGATGCGGCACTGGCCCATGCCCCGAATGCTGCGGACTGGGCCATATTGGAAGGCACTGTGCGCCATACCTTCACCCATTTTCATTTTCACCTGAAGGTGGCGCGCGCCCATATCAGGGCCGATGCCCGCCCCGATGGCCTGTGGGTGCCGATGCACGATCTTGATGGGTTGCCAACGGTGATGCGCAAGGTGGCGCATATGGTGCAAAAGCAGAAAGCCTAATGGCGTGTTGCGGTGTTGGAATTTTCTATCAGACGAACATAAAAGCGGATCATCTCCAGATAGTTTTCGGTGGACACACGTTCATTGGTGCCATGCAGGCGCTTTAGATCTTCGGAATTAAGGCGCATGGGGGCAAAGCGGTACACATCATCGGCCACTGCTGTGAAATGGCGGCTATCGGTTGCCGCCACCATCAGCCCCGGTGCGATCAGGGCCTTGGGGAAGGTTTCGGCAATGCTTTTTTCGATGATGTGGAAAGCGGCGCTATCGGTTGAAGATACTTTTGTGGCTTCCCGCGCCTGATCAGCCGTGCCGATGATGGTGATGGCCGGATCGTCGATGGTTGTGCGCACATGGTCGATCACGGAATGGCCGGTATCATTGGGGCGAATACGAAAATTGATGGTGGCTTCGGCGCTTTGGGCCAGCACATTGGATTTGAACCCGGCCTGAAGCATGGTGATGGCCGTGGTGGTGCGGATCATGGCATTGGTGGAGGGTGTTTTGGAAAACTGGTTCAAAATCACAGGGCCAGTAAGCCACAAATTGCCTGAAATCACATTCAACGGAAAGGCCATATGCGGGGCAAGACGGGTCAGCATTTTGCTGGGCACCCCTTCAAGGCTTGCGGGCATTTGGGTGCTTTCCAGACGAGCTAGGGCGCGGCTCAATCGGCCCGGTGCCGAAACCATCGGCGGCATGGAACTGTGCCCGCCTTCGCTTTCGGCCCGCAAGCGAAGGGTGATCGAGCCTTTTTCCGCCAGCCCGACCATGGCCACCGGTTCAGCAATGCCCGGTGTGATGCCTTGCAAAACGGCCAGACCTTCATCCAGAACGAAGGCGATCTGTTCATTCTGCTCCGCAAGCCATTGGGCGATCAGCGCCGCCCCTTTGTCGCCGCCCAATTCTTCATCGGCCCCGAAAGCCAGCCACAAGCTGCGCTTGGGGGTAAAGCCTTGGGCAAGCAGATACTCAAGGGCTTCCATGATGGCCATCAGGCTGCCTTTATCGTCCAGCGTGCCGCGCCCCCAGATATAGCCATCGGCCACCACGCCGCCAAAGGGGGGATGTATCCAGTTGCCTGTGGTTCCCGGTTCCACGGGCACCACATCCTGATGGGCCATCAACACAATGGCCGGTGTCTCTGCATCTGTGCCCCTGATCCCGAACAAAAGGGCATCACGGCCAATTTCATGGCGTTCGGCCCGTTGGTGGATCAAGGGGAATTGGTCTTTCAAAAAGGCATGAAAGTCCGCAAAGGGAGCCGCATCATAATCGGCCGCATTTTCTGTGGAAACGGTTTCAAAGCGAATGGCTTGTGCCAACCGGTCAATGGCGGCTTTGCCATCAAGGCTGATGGTCGGGCTGTCCACTTTATCGGGGCGTGCATCCGGCAGGAAAACCACACGCAGCCATAAGCCAATAAAGGCCAGCACCAGCAAAACACCCAGTACCACCACGCCGCGCATTATGATCCGCATCATTTTCCCAAAGCCCTCGCAGGTTTTTCATCATGGCCATAACCGCCGATGATACTGTAACGCTGCTTTGAAACCGTGGGAACCTCTCTCGTTCGACAGGCGAAGCTGTGATTCTAGGCGTGGGAAATGGCGCGGATTTCTTCACGCAGGCGGTCCAAAGGCACCAGATCACCGCGATTTTCCACATGCCAGAAGGTCCAGCCATTGCAGGCGGGCGCCCCTTGCACATGGGCGCCGATTTGATGGATCGAGCCTGTCATGTCGCGGCTGACCAAGGTGCCGTCAGACCGCACTCGTGCCGTATGGCGGCGACGGCTGTCATAAAGGGTGGCCCCGGTTTTGATCAGCCCCGCTTCCACAAGCTGGCCAAAGGGAACGCGCGGAGCCTGACGTTTGGAAATGGTATAGCCCAGCGCTTCTTCATCCAGCTTTTCCGTGGCGGCAATGCGTTCGCGGGCAACGGCGATATAGCCTTCATCCCGCTCGATCCCCACGAAATGGCGCCCCAGTTTTTTCGAGACAGCACCCGTGGTGCCAGACCCGAAAAAGGGATCAAGGATCACATCCCCCGGTTTCGATGCGGCCATCAAGATGCGGTATAAAAGCGCTTCGGGCTTTTGCGTGGCATGAGCTTTTTTGCCGTTTTTCTTCAGGCGTTCTTTGCCGGAACAAATGGGGATCAGCCAATCGGAACGCATCTGAAGATCGTCGTTCATGGCCTTTAGCGCATTGTAATTGAATGTGTATTTGCGTTGGTCTGCGCTTTTTGCAGCCCAGATAAGGGTTTCATGGGCATTGGTAAAACGGGTGCCGCGAAAATTGGGCATGGGATTGGTTTTGCGCCATATAATGTCGTTCAAAAGCCAAAAGCCATGATCCTGCATGGCGGTGCCAACGCGGAAAATATTGTGATAGGTGCCGATCACCCACAGCGTTCCGGTATTTTTCAGGATCCGCTGCGCCTGAGCCAGCCATTCGCGGGTGAAGCTGTCATAGCTGGCGAAATTGTCGAATTTATCCCAGGCATCATCAACGCCATCCACCTGCGAATTATCGGGACGTTGAAGCTGGTCCTTTAATTGCAGATTATAAGGCGGGTCCGCAAAAATCATGTCCACAGACGCATCGGGAAGGCCGCGCATCACTTCGATACACTCGCCTTGCAAGATGGTATCCAGCGGCAGATTTGCAGAGCGTTGCGGCGTTGCTTTGGCGCTGGCTGTTCCGGCTTCTTTTTGGGTATTCGACATCGTTTTTTCCTCTCTGGACGGCCCTAGTGTGGAAAAAACGGCGACTCGGGTCAATCAGATTCTTCTATCTGAATCAATTATTTGCCTTATGAGTCTGGAGTAGAATCTTACGAACCGGGGCAAAGCTTTTGCGGTGATATGCGGTGGCACCCACAAGCTTTAGCGCCTCGAGGTGCTTTGGCACGCCATATCCTGCGTTTTGCTCCCATCCATAAGCGGGATGTTTTCGGGCCAGATCGGCCATGATTTGATCGCGTTTTACTTTGGCCAAAATGCTGGCTGCGGCGATGGATGCGGACAATTGATCGCCCTTTATCACGCATCGGGTCGGGCATTTGGTGCCGGGATGCTGATTGCCATCCACAAGGCAGGCATGGGGTGCGGGATCAAGGGCCTCGACCGCACGGCGCATGGCCAACAGGCTGGCCTGCAAGATATTGAGGCGATCGATTTCCTCTACACTGGCCTGCGTGATCGCCACAGCAACGGCCTGTTCATGGATATGGTCGAACAATCTTTGGCGCTTGGTCTTGCTCAGGCGCTTGCTGTCATCCAGGCCAAGGGGGATATGCTCCGGGTCCAGAATAACGGCGGCGGCGACCACGGGGCCTGCAAGGGGGCCGCGTCCGGCTTCATCCACTCCGGCCACCAGCCCGCCCATATGGAGTTCCATAGAAAAATCAGGCACCGTGCTCCCCTTTATTTTTGTGGCTTAGCGATAGTCGAATAACGCCACGCCCTCTTTGGGATCAAGGAACCTTTCCCATGGCTTGTCTGATAAAGCACGGTTTGCCGTTGCAAAGCCTGCCTCCATGCGCTCTTGCAGGCTGGCGGCGGTGAAGTCCGCATCGGCGAGCGGGTCTTCATAGCTATGGCGGGGAATGACCAGGCGGATGACGCGCATATCGGTCTGGCATCCCCAAGCGGCCAGTTCGGCGATTTCCAGCTTTTTCCGCTCTTCTTTAGGGATTTTTTCTGCCAAACCATTGATGATATGGCGCAGATGGTGAAGCTGTGCCTGCCGCTTGATATGGCTATCGATGCGGCTGGCATACTGGATTTCTTTTTGCCGCGCCGATACCTCCCACAGGCTATTGGGTTGCGGCCCTTCACTGTTCCAAAGCTGCACGGAAAACACCACCGAATTGCGCCGGTGGGCATCGTCGAACACCGCTTCAATGGGGGAATTGGAATAAATCCCGCCATCCCAATAATGATCTCCGTCGATTTCAATGGCGGGGAAGGCGGGCGGTAAAGCCCCCGATGCCATGATATGATCGGCGGTCAGTTTTGTATCACGGCTGTCGAAATAGCGCATTTCGCCTTTGGTGACAGACACCGCCCCGACAGTTAAGCGCGTGGCGCCCGCATTGAGCTGCTTGAAATCCACATGGGCTTCAAGCGTATCGCGCAGCGCATCGGTATCGTACCAGGCGGCATGCTGCAGCCCTTGCGGCCATAATCCGCCTGTCATCATCGAAAGGGACGGGCGGAAAAAGCCGGGGATGCCGCGCAGAAAAATATCCGCCATGGACCCCATATGTGCGAAGGAGGAGGGCATCATGGGCGGGCTGTCGCGCTGGACGATGCGCCAGAAACTTTCCAGCTTTTCCAGCCGCTTGTTTTGTTCGTTCCCTGCGATAATGGCGGCATTTATGGCGCCGATGGAGGTGCCGATTACCCAATCGGGCTCCATCTTCGATTTGTTCAGCGCCTGATAAACGCCGGCTTGATAGGCACCCAATGCACCGCCGCCTTGGAGCACCAGAACACATTGTCCCGGCAGGTCTGCACCACAGACTTTATGATTCATTGTGCCGTCCAGCCGCCCTCAATGGGAAGCGATGCGCCATTGAAAGAGTCAGAATGGGGGCCGCATAGAAAGACGGTCAAGGCACCCAGATCTTCCACGCTTACGAATTTCTTGGTGGGCTGGGCCGCCAAAAGCACATCGCGCTTTACTTCATCTTCCGTCATGCCGCGGGCTTTCGCGGTATCGGGGATCTGTTTTTCCACCAAGGGGGTAAGCACATAGCCGGGGCAGATGGCATTGGCGGTGATATTATGTTCGGCCACTTCCAGAGCCACGGTTTTGGTCAGCCCCAAAATACCGTGCTTGGCGGCCACATAAGCGGATTTGAACGGAGAGGCCACAAGGCCGTGGGCAGAAGCCAGATTGATCACCCGGCCCCATCCGGCTTTCTTCATATGCGGAATGGCATGGTGGATCATGTGGAAGGCGGAAGAGAGATTGATGGCGATGATGGCGTCCCATTTTTCGACCGGGAAATCTTCAATGGGGGCCACATGCTGGATGCCGGCATTGTTGACGATGATATCAACGCTGCCCAACTCTTTGGCGGTCTTTGCAACCAGATCGGCTATCTGGTCCGGCTTTGTCATGTCGGCGCCATTATAAAGCACGGTCTGGCCTGTTTCGCTTTGCAGTGCGGCACGGGTTTTCTCGATCTCGGCCGCATCGCCAAATCCATTGAGAACGACCTGTGCGCCCGCATGGGCGAGCGCTTTTGCAATACCCAGCCCGATACCACTGGTGGACCCGGTAACGATCGCTGTTTTGCCGTGCAACATGGAAAGGCTCCTTAAATAATAAAATCGAATGTTTAGCCTATATGGGATATTGATCTTGCTATACAATTCACATGTTGCGGCGCAAAATGAAAAGGCATCAACCGGCGTGGAAATGGTCGTAGATCTGGCGCGCCATAGCCTTTGAAATGCCGTCCACCAATTCCAGATCCTTCAAGGCGGCATCGGCCACGCCGGAAGCCGATCCGAAATGATGCAACAAGGCGCGTTTGCGTTTGGGGCCGATACCGGCAAGGTCGTCCAGCGGGCTTTTGACAATGGCTCTGGACCGCTTGGCCCGATGGCCGCCAATGGCAAAGCGATGGGCTTCATCGCGCAGGCGTTGCAGATAATAAAGGGCCGGATGGCCGGGGCGGATCATGAAGGCCTCATGGCCTGCCTTATGGAATTGTTCGCGGCCTGCATGGCGGTCGGGGCCTTTGGAAATAGCGACAATGTCAACATCTTCCGTTACCCCATAGTCTTGCGCCACTTCCAGAACGGCGGAAAGCTGCCCCTTGCCGCCATCGATCAGCATCAGATCGGGCCACAAGCCACGGCTACGGTCCGGGTCTTCTTTCAGCAATCGGGAAAAGCGCCGGGTCATCACTTCGCGCATCATGGCAAAATCATCGCCGGGGGTCAGGCTGGTGCTTTTGATATTGAAGCGCCGATATTGGCTTTTATCGAACCCTTCTGCGCCGGAGACAATCATCGCGCCCAAGGCGTGGCTGCCCTGAATATGGCTGTTGTCATACACCTCGATACGGTTCGGCACGCTGTCCAGATGTAAAATGTCCGCCAACTCGGCAAGCAATTGGCTTTCATTGGCGGCATCTGCCAGTTTGCGGTCAAGCGCCAGAACGGCATTGCGTTCGGCTTCTATGACCAGATCGCGTTTTGCGCCCCGTTGCGGCAAATGAAGCGTGATCATGTGCTCTGCTGCCACGCTCAAGGCTTGGGCCAGCAAGGGCATATTGGCCGGAGTTTCATTCAGCAGAATTTGGCGGGGCGGCGGTTTGTTAACGTAAAACTGGGCCAGAAAGGCGCTCAGCACATCATCCAGCTGGTCGTCTTTGGCGTGGCGGGGGAAGAAGGCGCGATTGCCCCGGTTTTGCCCCGCCCGAAAGAAAAACACCTGTATACAGACCTGGCCGCCTTTCATCACCGCCGCGATCACGTCCGCATCATCAAGGCGGCTGGTGGTGGTGCCTTGGTGGCTTTGCACATGGGCAAGGGCTTTCAGGCGGTCGCGCAAAATGGCGGCGGTTTCAAAATCCAGCGCGTCCGATGCGTCCATCATATCGGCGGCCAAACGCTTTTGAATGCCGGTGTCGCGGCCTTCCAGAAAGGCAAGGGCATCGGCCACCAACTGATCGTAATCGGCTTTTGAAATGCGGCCCACACATGGGGCAGAGCACCGCTTGATCTGGTAAAGCAGGCATGGCCTTGACCGGTTTTCCAAAACCGCATCCGAACAGGTGCGCAGCAAAAAAATACGCTGCAAGGTGTTGAGCGTGCGATTGACAGATGACGCCGATGCAAAAGGCCCGAAATAAAGGCCGTCTTTTCCCCGCGCCCCCCGGTGCTTGGCAATTTGCGGCCAATGATGGGTGTTTTTCAAGACGATATAGGGAAAGGATTTATCGTCGCGCAAAAGCACATTGAACGGCGGTTTCAGCCGTTTGATCAGATTGGCTTCCAGCAATAAGGCGTCGGCTTCTGTGTGGGTGGTCACAAACTCCATGGAACGGGTTTGGCTGACCATGCGTCCGATGCGATTCCCAAGGCCATTGGGTCGGGTATAATTGGACACTCGGCTGCGGATGTTTTTCGCCTTACCAACATAGAGCACGTCTCCGTGCGCATTCATCATACGGTAAACGCCGGGGGCACGCGGAGCTGTTTTCAAAGCGTGGCGAATGGCATCGGCCCCGATGGGGGCATGATCCGCGTTTTTTTGGGGTGCGACCGCCTCTTTTGGCAGGCCGACATTATCGGGCGTGCCGGTTTGACGGTCGGTGATTTTTTTACGGTCGGTCATGGCGTCTATCGGCCCGGAAGTTTACTTTATTTTCGATCAATTCTGTAATTTTTTGTCAAGAAGACCAAAAAATACCAATGACTCAAGGGGCTGCAGGATCGGCATCAGAGTCGGCGAAAACTTGTCCACGGCTCCTGTGGATAACCTTGTGGGAAAGCATTGTCATAATCACGTAACGTGGCTGTAACCTTTGGTTCATAGGTCTTTGCACAAAAAATAGGCAATTTTCTTAACTCATTGAAATTGCAGATAAAATATTAAGTCAACGAGGAAAAGATGATTTATTGAAGGGATCGGGAAATTCTCTTGAACTGACCTCTTGACCTTCATTACCCCTGTGTACAAGCCGTTTGCGATTCGCAAGCCAAAGGAGGCGCATCGCGTTACGGAAAGCCTTTGAAACGCTCGATTTCGACGCCGACACTGGCTGCGGCAGCCACCACATCGAGTTTTTCCACCCGAACCCTGACAGACCGGACGCGGTTGTCTTTCAAGGACATGGCGGCGATGCGATCGGCCAGTGTTTCGGCCAGATGAATATGGCCCTGGGCAAGGATGGCGTGGATGCCTTCAATAATCTCGTTGTAGCACACCACATTTTCCAGCTTGTCCAGATGGCCGGGATGGTCATCGACGGCTAAATCCACATTGATTCGCACCCGTTGGCCGCCGCCTTTTTCATGTTCCCACACCCCGATATGGGCATCCACCACAAGATCGCGGATAAACACATGCCGGATCCGACGATAGCCATCGGCAATATGAGAGGAGTCTTGGGTGCGGTGAGTCTCGCTGCCATCCATGGCGTTATCCTTTGCTTGCATCCACATCCGCTGTACGCCATGCCAGATGCTGGCCGCCGTCTAAAGCGATCATTTGACCGGTGATCGAGGGTGCATCCAAAAGAAATTGAACCGCTTTTACGAATTCATCAAGGGATGGGCCATGCCCTAAAGGCACGCTGGCGGCTTCTTTTGCGAAATCCTCAGCGCTTTGGTGGGTGCTGGGGAGCACCGGTCCGGGGCCGATGGCATTGACCCGAATGCGTGGGGCCAAAGCCTGTGCGGCGGTTTGTGTGAATGTCCACAAAGCGGCTTTGGACAGCGTATAAGTGGAGAATAACGGATTGAGCTTCCATACCCGATGATCGATCACATTGAGCACAGATCCGGCCATAGCAGACGGCAATTGGGCTGCGAATTTTTGCGTTAGAACGAATGGGGCGCGTAAATTGACCTGCATATGCTGGTCCCAGCTTTCCCGCTTCGCCGACAACAGATCGTCATTCAAAAAGGTGGAGGCATTGTTGATCAGGCACGAAATCGGCCCAGCTTGCGCTGCCGCATCGTCGATCAGGCCGTCGAGGGCTGTTTCGTCATAAAGATCGGCCCCAATGGCATGGGCCGTGCCGCCATCTGCAATGATTTCTTTCACAAGATGGTCCGCATCTGTAGCCGACCGGTGATAATGGACCACGATCCTGTGCCCGGCTTTGGCAAGGCCCAGGGCCATGGCGCGTCCGATACGCTTGCCCGCGCCGGTGATCAAAATGGTTTCTGTCATGATCCCACCGCCGCCATACGCGCGATACTCACCCCGTCATAAGCCAGCCAGCCGATATAGGCGGCATAGGCAAGCACAAGCCCAAAGCCGGCGATTCGTCCTAAAGGCCGATGTTTTAATGTGAAGGGCAAAATGGCAAGGGACGCTCCCAACATCACCCAAAGATCTACATGGAAAAAGCTGTCTGGAACCGGCACATTTCCCACCATGGCGGTCACGCCCATAATGCCCAGCAGATTGAAGATATTGCTGCCGATCACATTGCCCAGCGCCACATCGCATTGGCAGCGCAAGGCAGCGGCGATGGAAGTGGCCAGTTCGGGCAGGGAGGTGCCAAGGGCCACAAGGGTGAGGCCGATCACCGCTTCGGGCACGCCCAAGGTTGTGGCGATGAACATTGATCCGTCCACCAGAAAATCTGCCCCGAACACCAGCCCGGCACAGCCGCCGATAACCATGAGCCCGGCGGCCCAGGGGCGGCGTTTTTCGGAAAGGTCTTCTTCAAATTCAAGAAATTCTTCTGCCACTTTTGGATCGGCTTTGGCGCGTATACCGGAATAGACCAGAAAGGCAACCAGCCCGATGAACAGAACCATGCCTTCAAAAAAGCCGATCTGACCGCCCATGGCGAGGGCAATGAACAACACCGTTGCCGCCAGCATCACCGCCACATTCCGGTTCAATTTTGGCGCAGAGCAGGTCAGGGGGGCCAATAAGGCTGGCAGGCCGAGAACCAAGAGGGCATTGGCTATATTGCTGCCGACCACATTGCCAAGGGCCAAGGTGGGTGCGCCGCGCAAGACAGCATCCACGCCAACGAACAATTCAGGGGCCGATGTCCCGAACGCGACGATGGTCAGGCCGATCAACAAAGGCGGCAGGCCGAAATTTTCGGCCAAAGCCGCGGCGCCGCGAACGAGAATGTCACCGGCTATGACAAGGAGCCCCAGACCGGCGATAGCTTGCAAGAGAGCGAGAAACATATGTTGGACTTTGCGTCCCTCATGCCGTGTGTAAAAAAAACATCGGCAATTAATCCAGCCGATGCACTTGCCCATATAGGGGCTCCCGCTTAGGAATAAAAGAACCTCTCTCTAGTCAAAGGTATATCAGAACACATCATGACATCCGAAAGCACCCAGATCGCCTTTAGCGCAGAGGGCAGCGCCTTGATGGATGCGTTGGTGTTCTTATTGGCGGCTATTCTGGCGGCGCTCGGGGTTGCACGCCTGCGCTGGAGCCCGGTGGTTGGCTATATGGTCGCCGGTGCGGTGATCGGTCCTTTTGTGCTGGGGCTGGTGGATGATAGTCCGCAAATCCATATGCTGGCGGAATTCGGCGTGGTGTTCTTGATGTTCACCATCGGGCTTGAATTGTCGCCGCAACGGCTGCGCGCCATGCGCGGGATGATTTTTGGTCTGGGCGGACTTCAGGTTGTTCTCAGTGCGGCAGCCATTGGCCTTGCGGCTTCGCTTTTGGGTTTGACAATGGAAGCGGCCGTGGTTGTGGGGCTGGCACTAGGCCTGTCGTCCACGGCGGTGGTGATGCGGTTGCTGCTGGATCAGGATGCCTTGGCCACAAAGGTCGGGCGGCGCACCTTTTCCGTGCTGTTGTTCCAAGACATTGCGGTGGTGCCGATCCTGTTATTGGTCAGTGCTCTTGCGGATGGCGCCCCCGCTTTTTCTTTGGCGGCCTTGAAAGCCATCGGGGAAGCGATTGTCGCCCTTGTGGTTGTGTGGGGGCTTGGACGGTTTGCCGCCCAGCCTTTTTTCCGCCTTGTGGCGCGTACCAAAAACTCTGAATTGTTCGCTGCCACCACTTTGCTGGTGGTTCTGGGGGCTGCCTGGGCCATGGAACGGGTGGGATTGTCTTTGGAACTGGGGGCATTTCTGGCGGGCTTGTTGCTTGCGGAAACCGAATACCGAACGCAGGTGGAACTGGATATCGAACCTTATCGCAGTCTGCTTTTGGGGCTGTTTTTCCTGACCATCGGTATGGCCCTTGATCCCATGCTGATTTTGGATGAAATCGGCTGGATTCTGGCATTGTTGGTAAGCATGCTGGCGATAAAAGCCATCGTTGCCTTTGGCCTTGGCTGGATATTCGATCTGGAAAAGGGGGGGCGGGAACGCTTTGGGCTTTTGGTGTCGCAAGCCGGGGAATTTGCCTTCATTGTGTTTGCCGCCGCCTTGGCCCTTGGGCTTCTGGATAGCCGAGAGGTACAAATTCTTAGCGTTGTGGTGGTGTTGTCCATCGCCTTGACACCGGCATTGGATGCTTTAGGACGCTGGTTTGAGCGCCGCGTGGCGATTGTTGACACGCCGGGCAACCAAACAAAGTTGGAGGACACGGGCGGGCATTTGGAAGGTCATGTGGTAATCGCCGGATTTGGCCGGGTCGGGCAAACGCTGGCGAAAATCCTGTGCAGTCAGCGCATCGATTATGTGGCGCTGGATCTGAATGGCGATACCATCATGCGTGCCACCCGGCGGGGCTGGTCGGTATTTTATGGCAATGCCGCATCAGCCGAGACGTTAAAAGCCGCAGGGCTTTATAAAGCATCAAGCCTTGTGGTGACATTGGACAATCCGGCGTCTGCGGCACGCGCTGTGAAAGCGGCCCGGCGCATCAATCCCGATATTCCGATCATTGTGCGATCCCGCGATCATGCCCATGGTGTGGAGCTTGAAGCCTTGGGGGCATCGGCTTGTGTGCCGGAAACGCTGGAGGCCAGCTTGCAGCTTGGCGGGCAGGTTTTGCGGACTTTGGGCCTGCCACATAGTACGGCTGACCATATCATCGATGGCTTACGCAGTGAGGATTATGCCAATATCCGGGATCTGGGGGGATGAGCGGCGTTCTTGTCTGGCTTAATCATCTGATTTTTGCTTTCTTTCCCCTATAACGGCTAATGCGTGCAGCGCGAAGGAGACTTATGTTCGCTTTTCCCGTTCCAGAAATGGTTGAAACCAACGGCATTCGACTTGCCGTGCACCGCGCCGGGCCATCACCGGATCGGGCAAAGGCTGTGGTCTTGTTGCTGCATGGTTTCCCCGATCTTGCCTTTACATGGCGGCATCAGGTTCCTGTTCTTGCCGGGGCGGGCTATTGCGTTCTTGCGCCGGATTTGCGCGGCTTTGGGCGCTCGGATAAGCCGCAAGACCGATCCGCTTATGGAATGGAGATTTTGGCCCGCGACGTGACAGGCTTGCTTGATCATTATCAGGTGCACCGGGCTTTTGTAATCGGCCATGATTGGGGGGCGCTGATCAATTGGTCCTTGCCATTTTACTGTCCGGACCGCCTGCACGGCATTGCCAATCTCAATATCCCCTTTCTTCCGCGCGGCTCTATTGCGCCGATCGCGCTTTTCAAAGCGGCTTTCGGCAAGCAGATGTATATCGTGCGCTTTCAAGAGGAAGGGCCGTGCGAAGCGATTTTCGAGCAAGATATGGCCCGCACCATGGCGTTCTTCTTTCGCAAGCCCAAAATCCATGATGGCGCAGGAGGCGGCGGTGGCGCGTTTTCGGTGCCGGATTTGGATCTGGTATCCTGGCTGCAAGGGCCTTGTGACAAATGGCCGGGGGATGATTTCTTGCCGGAGCGGGAATTGGCGGTCTATGTGGAGGCATTCCGGGAAGGCGGCATGACGGCCCCTTTGCATTATTACCGCAATATGGATGCCAATTGGCGTGATATGGAGCGCTTTCAGCCCGCAGGGAAGGCATTGCTTGTTGATAGTCCGGCGCTGATGATTACCGCCGATAAGGACGGGGTTTGCCCGCCGCATCTGGCGGATGGCAAGGATGCTTTTTTCACAGATTATCGCCGGGTCGACATTAAGGATTGCGGGCATTGGACACAGCAGGAAAAACCCGACGAGGTGAATGCCATTTTGCTGGAATGGCTGGGGCAATCTCTGCCAAAGATTAAAAAATAACGCTGACATCGATAGGATCGGGACGAAATGATGAAACTTTATGGTCGGCGGTTATCGCCATATTTTGAGCGTGTGGTACTGGTTTTAAGCCTTAAGAACGCGCTGGACGATGTGGCCTTGACCCCGGTGCCGGGCGGACTTGGGTCCGAAGACTATAAAGCGATCACCCCTATCGGAAAGATCCCGACGCTTGAGGTGCGCGAAGGATTTGTGATCCCGGAAGGTCAGGTGATCTGCACCTATCTGGAACGGCTTTATCCAAGCCCGGCCCTGATCCCCGACGGGGCGGAAGATGCGGCGCAGGTGGAGTTGCTGTGTCGCCTTGTGGATATTTATGTGTCGGCGGCTTTGGGGCCGGTATTTCGTGCGGTCCGGGAAGGTGAAGCCCAAAGCGATGCGGCAAATGAGGCGGTGGCGAATTTGCAAAAGGCCCTGTCTTATCTTGAATATTATATCACGCCGGGCCAGCGGGCAGTGGGGGATCACTGGAGCCTTGCGGATTGTGCCATGATCCCGGTGTTCTTCTTTGTGCGCACATTGGCGCCGATTTTGGGTTTTGATCCCTTTGAAGGGACACCAAAGCTTAAACAATGGCATGATGTGGTGGCGCAAACGGATCTATGTAAGCAATCCAATGAAGAACAAGGGAAATCTTTGGCGGACTTTATGGCCCAATCCAGAAATTGAAGCCGATTGCGATAAGCTGACTGTATCCTGCTCCCCTATGGAGATCCGAGAATGGCCCTATCCATAAATCTGACTGTCAATGGCGAAGCCGTTACAAAGACCGTTGAGCCAACCTGCCTGCTGGTGGATTTCCTGCGTGATGATTTGCAGTTAACGGGGACCCATGTGGGCTGTGATACCAGCCAGTGCGGTGCCTGTACCATTCATCTTGATGGCCAGCCGGTGAAAGCCTGCACCATCTTGGCCGTGCAGGCGGATGGGGCGGAGATTCTGACCATTGAAGGCTTGGCGCCGGAGGGGGAACTGCATCCCATGCAAGCGGCGTTCGCCCAGCATCACGGCTTGCAATGCGGCTTTTGTACGCCGGGGATGGTGATGACGGGCATTGGCATTGCACGGCAGCACCCCGATGCGGATGAGGCAACCATCCGACGCGAACTGGAAGGCAATCTGTGTCGCTGCACCGGCTATCAGAATATCGTGAAAGCAGTTGCGGCCGGTACACGTCTTATGACGGACAGCGAAAGCTGAAGGGGGATCTTAAATGTTTCGGTTTGATTATCATAGAGCAACCAGCCTTGAAGACGCCCGCGCCGCTTTTGATGCGGCAGAAGACGGGGTGTTTCTCGCCGGGGGCATGACCTTGATCCCCACGCTGAAACAGCGCCTTGCCATGCCGTCGGATCTTGTGGACCTGTCAGGGGTGGAGGCTTTGCGCGGTATCACGCTGGAGGGCGATCATGTGAAGATCGGGGCGATGGTCAGCCATAAAGACGTGGCAAAATCCCCAAATGTGCGTGATGCGATCCCGGCGCTTGCCATTCTTGCTGGCGATATTGGCGATCCAATGGTGCGGGCACGGGGAACTTTGGGTGGCTCGGTGGCCAATAACGATCCGGCGGCGGATTATCCCGGTGCTGTGCTGGGCCTTGGGGCGACCATCCAGACAGATCGCCGCGAGATTTTGGCGGATGATTTCTTTACAGCCATGTTTGAAACGGCGCTGGAAGACGGGGAGTTGATTAGCTCTATCCGCTTTCCGCGCCCTGAACGGGCCGCTTATGTGAAATTCCATAATCCTGCCTCGCGCTATGCCATAGCCGGGGTGTTCGTGGCACAATTGGGTGAAAAGGTACGTGTTGCGGTAACAGGGGCCGGTCCCACGGTGTTTCGTCACCGGGAAATGGAGCAGGCGCTGGAACGCACATTCGCCCCCGATGCGCTGGAAGGCATTGCTGTGGATGCAGGGCCATTGAATTCCGATATGCACGCCAGTGCCGATTTTCGGGCCCATCTGGTGAAGGTGATGGCCGTAAGGGCGGTGGTGCAAGCGCTGAAGTAAAGCCTGCAGGCTGGCCCGCCTTGGTTACCAAGGCACCAGCATCCCCCGCTTGATGGCTTCCACCACGGTTTGGGTTTTGGTGTGAGTATTCAGCTTTTTGGCTACGCCGCTTAAATGGGCTTTGACCGTGCTGTCGGAAATTGACAGGATGATGCCGATCTCTTCATTGGTTTTGCCGCGTGCCGCCCATAACAGGCATTCCCGCTCCCGTTCTGTCAGGGGCGGCGGCGCGATTTTCCGTGTGTTTTTAGGGTCAGGACCTATTAAATTCGGGGATTCCCATTTGTTGTAATACGTGATTCACCATGGCAAAGGA
>NZ_BMOV01000002.1 GCF_014647255.1 Iodidimonas muriae | reverse complement strand
TAAACAATGGTCCAATAATCGCTGAACCACCGTCCACATCTCCCTTCTCTCATCAACACTGTCAAAGAGCGAATTCAACCCCAGCCGCAAAAGCAGCCAATCGACCGTTTAAGGCTATGAGGCAGAATTTTTGCTGCAATCGAGCAAACCTCGAAAGCAGCGAAGAACCGTCATATAAGCATCCCGTCTGACTGTGTCAAGCGAGAAGCCTGTGTGCCGGTGTCGGAGTTTGCCGCCGACGAGGAGGTTTCTATGCATTCGAGCGGCGCGGGTCAAGCAACTTTTTACCAATAAGTCATTTTTTTAAATGCAGGCTCCAAATATGGCAGAAAACTGCGAATTGACAGCGCCTGCGATGCACGACATGGTTCTTGCGCGGCGCAGCGGATGGAAACCGGGGGAGCTTATCCTCTATGATATCCATGAAAGCGATGCGCTTATCCAAATCGAGGGCCCCATGCACGAAAAGACATCCACCGCGGCACGCCGGACAGAAAACAAATGGCTGAAATCTATGCACGATGGCCAGTGGCCGCATGCCATAGATCTGGCCCGCGATATTGGTGGAAAAAGCTGGTGGGCAGGCTTTGGGGCTTTGTGCGCGGGGCTTTTGTTCTCTGTTCTGCTGGGATTATGGACGCCTTCTGGCTCGGGCAATTTAAAAAACCAGACAGCCGCCACCGACAATGAAGCGCCCAATGATTCAGCCATGATGCCGTTTGCGGCCAATATCTCTGCGGCACCGCCACCGCTTTTGACCACCGCCCTTTCCGACACGCCCTCTGAAATCGTAGCCTCCGTGCACCATGAGGCGTCTTTGGACCAGCCCGCCCCCCTTGCCACTGCCCAATCGATCACCATCGGCCGCGGCGATACCATGATCGATGCGTTGATCAAGGCTGGCACCAATCGTACGGAGGCCCATAATGCCATCACCGCCCTATCCAAATTATTCGACATGCGCCGTTTGCGCATCGGGCAAGTGGTAGACCTGACCTTCGCGCCACATGAAGGGGTAAAAACACTGTCTCGTCTGGCCGTGCGCACACGATTCGATGAGCGGGTGGCTGCCCAACGGGATGACGATGGACAATTCCACGCCAAACGTGAGCCGCTACCCATCACCCCATTGCTGGCTTATGGCAGCGGAACCATTGATGACAGCCTGTATCTGGCAGCCCAGCGTGCCGGTGTTCCAGCCAAAGTGATTCTGGAACTGATTCTGCTTTATAGCTTCGACGTGGATTTTCAGCGCGAAATCCGCTCCGGCGATCGATTCGAGATTCTCTATCGCCGCGATGTGGCCCAAGAAGATGGGGTCGTTGAAGACGGGGCGATTCTGTTTGCCCGGCTTAATCTGCGGGGCCGTGACTTACCGCTTTATCGCCATATGCCAGCGGATAGCGACGACTGGGATTATTTCAATGAAGACGGCAAAAGCGTCCGCAAAGCCCTGATGAAGACGCCTCTGGATGGAGCGCGCCTGACATCGCGCTTCGGCAAACGCAAACATCCCGTATTGGGCTATGTGCGCTCGCATCAGGGAGCAGATTTCGGCGCCCCCACCGGCACGCCGGTTTATGCAGCCGGGAATGGCACCATCGAGCGGGCCAGTCGATTTGGTTCATATGGCAATTATATCCGTATTCGCCACAATGGCACTTATAAGACGGCCTATGCGCATCTGAGCAAATATGGCCGCGGCATAAAAAAGGGTGTGCGCGTAAAACAGGGACAAGTGATCGGCTATGTGGGGGCCACGGGCCGCGTCACCGGAGCGCATCTGCATTATGAAGTATATGTGGGCGACAAACGTGTCGATCCCCTGACCTTAAAGCTGCCCTCCGGGCGGGCATTGGACGGACCGTTCTTGCAGAGCTTTCAAGAAGCACGGGCCAGAATCGATGAAGATGTGCACGCCTTATCCCGTGCCAATGCCATTGTTTTTGCCGCAGTGGGCGAGTAAGGCTCGGCAATAGGCGCAAAGCGATCGAGAGAAGGATGCCCGTGTATAAAATACCGCGTTCCACAACCGGGACAAACCGGCCACAAATTTTCTTCAACAGCCTTTATGCTTTTGTGGACTTGGCTTTCGCACGGCAAGCGGGGGCATCTCGCTCTCCTCTTGATTATTGAAGGGCCAGAAAAGCACGAGGCTTCTCAAAAGCTGCCAAGGCACATCGTTTACAGCCGCGCGCTCGGGCGCTATCGGTAGATCAACAAAGACAGCTGGAAAAGTGAGACCCCCATGCGCCGTTCCTCGATTGCGATCGCCTTGTTGTGCAGCACCATGCCCTTCACCCAAGCCGTAGCACAAAACCGCACGGATACGGCGCAAGGCGTGGTATCGGATTTCCTCGGCTGCGATCCGCTGATCATCCCCGCCGAACGGCTGGCTTGTTATGATACAGTGCTCAAACAATATAAACTGAAATATGGCCTGATTGATGGTAGCCCGGATGCCATCGCCAAGGCCGACAAATCCCGTCCGCGCAGCTTCCCCAAAGCATCACCCCCCGGCGCGGTCCCTCATGGATATGTGGGGGAAGAGCGTTTGGGCACACCGTCAACCGGCAATCAATAAGCCTTGGCAAACCTTCCCGATGAATTTGAAGCGACCATTGTCAAGAAATGGAATGCTGGCACGTCCTTCCGGTCTCCGAATTTGAACTTCCTGTTCCTCGGTGGGCAAACCGGTTTCTTGGGCGGCGCGGCTGACCCTTGCGATACACCACCCGCAAATGCCGATTGGGAATATCCACGCACACAGACTGTTCTTGATAACTGCGTGGCTCAAGATATCGATCCCACAAACTTCACCCCCCGGGGCATCGAAACATTTTCAACCGGGTCGCCCGACCTTGATCCGGAAGAATCCTTCTCCTTGTCTGTCGGCGGCTCTGTCGATCAACCATGGTTTGATAGCTTTAACTTGCAACTCAATGCCACCTATTGGGAAATTGAGGTCAAGCGGGGCATCAGCCGCCCTGGCGAAGGGACAATCCTTTCCGAGTGCCATCAGACAGAAAATCTCAACAGTCCTTTCTGTAATTGCTTCGAACGGGACCCGGATACAGGCTTCGTGTCCTTTGTGGACAACACGCCTTTCAATCTGGGTGTTGAAAATGTCCGTGGACTGGATATAGCCTTGGCCTATGACAAGGGCTTCCGTGCAATGAAACGGGATTTCACTGTGGGGGCAAATGCGTCCGTCACCCGCTTGTTTGAAAGCAACGAATTCACCCCATTTGAAACCGGTGACATTACCGAAGACAATCTTGGCGATTTCGGCTTCTCCAAATAGCGCCTGACAGCCAATGCGCACATTGCAACAGGTCCGATCCAACTCTTGTGGAATGTCTCCTGGCGCTCAACCACCTTCTCCGATGCAGAAGACAGGGCCGATATTCTGGAGGATGGCAACTTCGATGATGATATCGAAGAAGCACGTGCCATCCACCGTGTTTCCCTGTCTTATGATTGGGGTACATGGAGCTTCAATGCCGGGATTCGCAACCTGACAGACAAAAAGCCTTCTATCGTCGATAACAGCTTTGCAATTGGTCCTAATGTGAATTTCGGAACAAGCAGTTCGGATACACTGCTTGGTCGTACCTTCACCTTCGGGATCAACAAAACCTTCTAATCCTTCCTAGGATTGAACAAAGAAAGGCCCGCCCCTTTATCGGGGGCGGGCTATTTTATTGGTGATCGGGTATTTTAGGGACTGGCCCCGAAGGGCCACATCCAATACAGCGATCAGGCCGCTTTTTCTTGCCGGTCGGCCACCGAAAGCCGCAGTTGGCCGCTTTCTCCAACACTGACCTTCACCGTCTGGCCATCCTTTACCTCACCTTTGAGGATAAGATCCGCCAGCGGGTTCTGCACCTGCCTTTGAATGGTTCGTTTCAAAGGCCGGGCACCATAAACCGGATCATAGCCCGCCTGAGCCAGCCAAGCGCGGGCTGCATCGTCCAGCTCCAGGGTGATTTTGCGGTCCACAAGCAGATCTTGCAGCCGTTCAAGCTGGATATCCACAATCCCCGCCATTTGATCGCGTCCAAGGCGATGGAACAAGATCACATCATCCAACCGGTTGAGAAACTCCGGACGGAATGCGCCACGCACCACGTCCATCACCGCATCGCGCGCCTGTTCCACATCCGCGCCATCCGGCAATTCCGCGATCACCTGGCTGCCCAGATTAGAGGTCAGAATAATCAGGCTATTGGTGAAATCCACCGTGCGCCCCTGCCCATCGGTCAGCCGCCCATCATCCAGCACTTGCAACAGCACATTGAATACATCGGGATGGGCTTTTTCCACTTCGTCGAACAGGATCACCTGATAGGGCCTGCGTCGCACGGCTTCGGTCAGCACACCACCTTCTTCATAGCCAACATAGCCCGGAGGTGCACCGATCAGCCGTGCCACCGCATGCTTTTCCATGAATTCCGACATATCCACGCGCAACAAGGCGTGCTCATCATCGAACAGGAATTGCGCCAGCGCTTTCGTCAGTTCGGTTTTCCCCACGCCGGTAGGGCCAAGAAACAGGAACGAACCAATAGGCCGATTGGGATCTTGCAATCCCGCCCGCGCCCGCCGCACCGTACTGGAAACCGCATCGATGGCTTCCACCTGTCCCACCACACGGCGGCCCAGTGCCTCTTCCATCCGCAACAGCTTGTCCCGTTCGCCTTCCAGCATTTTATCCACCGGAATCCCGGTCCAGCGCGAAATCACCGAGGCAATATCACTGTCCGTCACCTCTTCACGCAGCAATGTGTCGCCCGATATGCCGGACACAGCTTCACTATCGGCAATACGCTTTTCCAGATCAGGGATCACGCCATAAGACAATTCCCCGGCGCGGGCCAGATCACCGCGCCTTTGCGCCTGTTCCAGTTCGATCCGCGCCTGATCAAGCTGTTCCTTCAATTTCTGCGAGCCGGTCAGCTTGTCTTTTTCCGCCCGCCAGCGCACCGTCAGTTCGGCGCTGTGCTGTTCCAGATCCGACAATTCCTTGGAAAGCGTCTCAAGCCGTTCTTTCGAGGCCGCATCCTTTTCTTTCTTCAAGGCTTCCCGCTCGATCTTGAGCTGGATGATCCGACGGTCCAATGCCTCGATTTCTTCAGGTTTGCTTTCCACCTCCATCTTCAATCGCGAGGCCGCTTCATCCATCAGATCGATGGCTTTATCGGGCAAAAAGCGGTCCGTAAGATAGCGGTTGGACAAAGTGGCAGCCGCAATAAGCGCGCCATCGGTGATGCGCACCCCATGATGCAGTTCGTATTTTTCTTTCAAACCGCGCAAGATCGAAATGGTGTCTTCCACCGTCGGCTCTTGCACAAATACCGGTTGGAAACGCCGCTCCAGCGCCGCATCCTTTTCCACATATTTGCGATATTCATTCAGCGTGGTCGCACCAATGCAGTGCAATTCACCCCGCGCCAAAGCAGGCTTCAACAAATTCGAGGCATCCATCGCCCCATCGGCCTTACCTGCCCCCACAAGGGTGTGCATTTCATCGATGAACAAGATGATATCACCGGCACCATTGGTCACTTCTTCCAGCACGCCTTTAAGACGTTCTTCAAAATCGCCACGATATTTCGCGCCGGCAATCAAAGACCCCATATCCAAAGCCATGATGCGGCGATCGCGCAGCGATTCGGGGACATCCCCATTGGCGATGCGCAAAGCCAGCCCTTCGGCAATGGCGGTTTTCCCCACACCGGGTTCACCGATCAGCACAGGATTGTTCTTGGTCCGTCGGGCCAGAACCTGAATCGTGCGGCGAATTTCCTCATCCCGACCGATCACCGGGTCCAGCTTGCCATCACGAGCCGCTTGAGTGAGATCGCGGGAAAAGCGCTTCAATGCTTCAAAGCTGCCCTCGGCCCCGGCGCTATCCGCCGTGCGGCCTTTGCGAATATCATTGATCGCCTGATTCAAAGATTGGGCTGAAACACCTGCATCCTTGAGAATTTTTGCGGACCCGGCTTTCGCCTCCACCGCCAATGCCAACAACAGACGCTCGGCGGTTACAAAGCTGTCGCCGGATTTTTTGGCCAAGGCTTCGGCGCTTTCGAAAATACGCGCCAATGCCGGATCCAGATAAACCTGTCCGGCGCCGGCCCCTTCCACCTTGGGCAGTTTTTCAAGAGCGGCCTCGGTTGCCGCCAAAGCCTGCTCCGGCTTGCCGCCCGCTGCCCGGATAAGATTGGCGGCCAGCCCTTCCTTATCATCCAGCAGCACCTTTAAAAGATGCTCCGGCGTGAAGGTCTGATGGTTGGAGCGCAGTGCCAAACCTTGCGCCGATTGAATAAAACCGCGCGACCTGTCGGTATAGTGTTCCATATCCATGGATCATAATCCCATGCTTGGGCGCCCCCCTCTTAGAGGCGGCAGCGCCATGTCCCTGTTCAAATCGTCGTCACAAACACATCCATATGGCACGAAGGCGATCCTCCGCCCGGCATGTGTCTGGTTATGGATATGGTGTGCCACATCTGTGGCTCAAGTCTTTGATCTGGATCAGACCAGCGATTGACAGGGAGACGGGTTCGACAAGACAGGAAGTGCCCGGGAAAGAAAGGCAAGGGAGCGCAAGGCCCCTCCAATATGGGAGCGGCTCTTTTTGCATGGCTATAAAACAAAAATCCACAGCAAAGCGCGCCGCGAATAGGTTTCGCAGCGCGCTTTAATAACAGTCAGATACGCTTATTCGGCAGCCAGAGCGGCCGGAGCGACGGACTTTTTCTTTTTAATTTCAGACTTCAAACGACGGGCTTTCAGGGAAAGCTCGGCATCTTTGGCCTTCAAAAGATAATTGTCGAGACCTTCACGGTGATCGACAGACCGAAGCGTGCTCACCGCAATGCGGAAGCTGACCGCCCGGCCAAGGGTTTCGCTCATCAGGCGAACCCGTTTCAGGTTCGGCAGAAAGCGGCGCTTGGTGCGGATATGGCTATGACTGACTTTCATGCCAGTTTCCACACGCTTGCCCGACAATTCGCACACGCGGGACATGTCTCGATCCTCTTGCTTATGTGACAGCTTGGCACCGGCATCATGGATGCACCGTGACAAGCCCTAAATTTCTCATGGCCGTATGGTTGATCCGCTTACGGCAGACGCGGCATCTACACCGCTTATCCAGCGCCGTCAAGCCTTGCGCAACGCCGAACGCTTTGCAACCGCCTTAAAACCCGTCCGGTGCCCGCAGCTTCAGGCTCAAGGCATGGACCTGTTCACGCAGTTCCTGAGCCAAAAGTGCATAAACCATCCGCTGGCGCGCCACCGCCGATTTCCCCGCAAATTGCGCACTTTCCATTTCCAGATGAAAATGGCTTTCGCCGGTTTCGCGATGCCCTGCATGGCCTACATGCTTATGCGATTCGTCGCGCAAATCCATATGGGTCGGATGAAAGGCCGCCTCCAGCTTGTCATGAAGCGCTTGCCCCACCGGCCCCAACCCTTGATCGGATGCGTTCTGTTTTGTCATGGCATGGCCCTTCGGAAGGAAAAATCATCGTTGTGCTTGTTCCATGTCTGGCGATAACCGATATTGACTTTATGCGAAAGTCAGAACGTTTCCACGGCTGGGTTGACGATGGCACCGAACGGACGTGCGATCATCCCGATTGCACTGAAACCGGTGGCTTCCGGGCGCCGCGACGGGATCGCCGACCCGGCTGGCACTGGTTTTGCCTCGATCATGTCCGGGCCTGGAATGCCAATTGGGATTATACCGCCGATATGGGCGCGGATGCGGTGGACCGCTTGCGGATGGCCGCCCCTATGTGGGAGCGCGAAACATGGCCCATGGGCAGCCGTCCATCGGGGCTGCGCGGTGATGAGGATCTGATGGACCTGCACGGGATCTTTGCCCACACGCCCGGCTTTGGCACAAACGACACCGATGGTGCCCGCCGCCGCCCCGACGGGCAAAGGCTCAGCGCGAAAGATCTGGCGGCCCTCAAGGTGCTTGGGCTTGACGCCAGTGCAACAAAGCAAGACATAAAGACCTGTTACAAACGTCTTGTCCGGCGCTTTCATCCAGACAGACATGGCGGAGATCGCCGCTATGAAGCATCGCTCAGTGCCGTTATCCTTGCTTATAAGCATCTGACGCGCGAAAAAACATTAGCAGATTGATCGCCCTTTGTTGCGTATTCAACCAGATTGGAAAGACCTGTCGTGACCGTTTCTGAAAAACCCGCCCATACAAGCCTGCCCGACAGCACAATTTCGGCCCGCGATGCGTTTGGCATCGATCTGGATATGGAAGTACCCGCCTTTTCAGAGCGCACCGAGCATGTGCCGGATATCGATCCCACCTATGTCTTCGATCCGGAAACCACCGCGGCCATCGTGGCGGGCTTTGCCTTTAACCGGCGGGTGATGATCCAAGGCTACCACGGCACAGGGAAATCCACCCATATCGAACAGGTGGCCGCACGGCTGAACTGGCCGTGCGTGCGCATCAATCTCGATAGCCATATCAGCCGAATCGATCTTGTGGGCAAGGACGCCATCGTACTGCGCGATGGCAAACAGATAACGGAATTCCGCGAAGGGCTGCTGCCTTGGGCGCTGCAATCGGCCACCGCTTTGGTGTTTGATGAATATGATGCAGGCCGCCCCGATGTGATGTTCGTGATCCAGCGGGTGCTGGAAGTGGAAGGCCGACTGACCTTGCTTGACCAGAATCGCGTCATCCGCCCGCATCCCGCCTTTCGCCTGTTCGCCACCGCCAATACGGTGGGTCTGGGCGATACCACCGGGCTTTATCACGGCACCCAGCAAATCAATCAGGGCCAGATGGACCGCTGGAATGTGGTGGTGACCTTGAATTACCTGCCCCATGATACGGAAACGGAAATCGTACTGGCCAAGGTGCCAGGCTACCAAAATGAGGAAGGCAACAAGATCGTCAGCCAAATGGTGGCGGTGGCCGATCTCACCCGTGCCGGCTTTATCGCTGGCGATATTTCCACGGTGATGAGCCCGCGTACGGTGCTCACATGGGCGCAAAATGCCGAAATTTTCAAAGATGTTGCCTTCGCCTTCCGGGTCAGCTTCCTGAATAAATGCGACGAGGCAGAGCGGGCTTTGGTGGCGGAATATTACCAACGCTGCTTTGGTACCGACCTTCCTGAAGCCGCATCGCGCATTGCGCGGGCCAGCTAAAGATTGTCGCATCCGCTATGACAAACCCTGACAGATCCGCATCGGAAACCTTCAAGCACGTTTTGGCGGGCGCCACCCGTGCGCTTGGAGACAAGCCGGACCTGGAGGTGAATTTTAGTCACGACCGTCCGGGGCTGACAGGCAATGATCTCCATCTAAAAGCGCCATCCCGGTCCTTGCCGCCCGAAGAAGTGGCCGATTTGCGCGGTCAGGCCGATGGGTTCGCCATGCGCCTGGCCCACCATGATCCGCGCCTTCATGCCAAAAATGCCCCTGCAGGCGAGGTGGCCCGTTCGGTTTATGATGCCATGGAACAAGCGCGGGTGGAATCGATCGGCGCGAACCGCATGGCCGGCGTAAAAAACAATCTGGCCCACGCATTGGAAGCCCAATGCCGCACCCGCGGATTGCACCGTATCACCGAAGCCGGTGAGGTGGCCTTGTCTGATGTGGTCGGGCTGCTGGCACGCGAGCGCATGACCGGCGACCCCTCTCCCGCCAGTGCGGGGGCTGCCCTTGATCTGATGCGCGACTGGGTGGAAAGCCGGGCCGGTGAACGGCTGGACGGCTTGCGCGCTGCCATGCCGGATCAGGCCGCCTTTGTGCGTCAAATGCGCGGGCTGCTTGCCGACCTTGATCTGGCCGATGATCCCGAAGAGTCGGAAAAACCCGAAGACGCCGAGGACGAGCAAGAGCCGGACAAAGACGGACAGTCCGATGAGGATGCCGAAGGAGAAGGCGAAGGCGACGACGGCGATGGGGCCGCAGACACGCCAGAGGCCGCGGAAGACGACCAGCAACAGGCCGATGCTGAAGGTGGCGACAGCGTTGAAGTGGAAGGTGAAGACCTCTCCCAGAACGATGATAGCGACGAAAGCATGGAAGGCGCCATGCCGTGGCAGCCCAACCAGCCCTTGTCCGACCTTCCCAATTCCCCTTTCTACCGCGCCTTTACTCAGGAATTCGATGAAGTGGTGCGGGCGGAAGATCTCTGTGAAAATGAAGAACTGGACCGCCTGCGCGCCTATCTTGACCAACAAATGGTGCATCTTTCCGGAGCCGTAACGAAATTGGCCAACCGGTTGCAGCGGCGTTTGATGGCGCAACAGAACCGGTCTTGGGATTTCGATCTGGAAGAAGGCATTCTCGATTCGGGTCGGTTGAGCCGAGTTGTGACCAACCCCATGCAGCCCTTGTCTTTCAAGGCAGAAACCGACAGCGAATTCCGCGATACGGTGGTGACCTTGCTGCTGGACAATTCCGGGTCCATGCGCGGTCGCCCCATTTCCATCGCAGCCATTTCTGCCGATATTTTAGCCCGCACATTAGAGCGTTGCGGGGTGAAAACGGAAATTCTGGGCTTTACCACCCGTGCATGGAAAGGCGGCCAATGCCGCGAAAAATGGCTTAACCAGGGCAAGCCCGCCAATCCCGGACGGCTGAATGATCTGCGCCATATCGTTTATAAAACAGCGGATTCGCCGTGGCGGCGGGCGCGGCGCAATCTGGGCCTGATGATGCGCGAAGGACTATTGAAAGAAAATATCGACGGCGAAGCGCTGTTATGGGCCCATTCCCGCCTGATTGCGCGCCCCGAAGAACGCCGCATCCTGATGGTAATTTCCGATGGCGCACCGGTGGATGACAGCACATTATCGGTGAACTCCGGCACATATCTGGAACAGCATTTGCGCCAAGTGATCGGCTGGATCGAAACCCGTTCGGATGTGGAATTGCTGGCCATCGGCATCGGCCATGATGTGACGCGCTATTATCGCCGCGCGGTGACCATTGTGGATGCGGAACAGCTGGGCGGCGCGATGACAGATCAGCTGGCCGCATTATTTGCGGAACACCGGCGCAAATGGCGCAATGACGGTCCTGTGCGGGTTCTCTAGACATGAAGCGCTGGCTGGGGGTGGCACTGGATAGCCTGCTTCCGCCCCGCTGCTATGCCTGCGGAACATTGGTGGACCGGCAAGGGGCCTTGTGCGGCCCATGCTGGAGCGGCCTGCACTTTATCACCGCACCATCTTGTATGCGCTGCGGCTATCCATTCGAAATTGGCCTTGACGGACATCATATGTGCGGTGCTTGCCTTGCCCATCCACCGGCTTATGACCGCGGCATCAGCGCTCTTGTTTATGATGATGCCAGCCGCGCCCTGATTTTGGGTTTCAAACGCGCGGACCGGCTGGAACTGGCAAAACCACTGGCGGGGTTGATGGCACAGGCAGGGCGCGACCTTTTGGCGCAGGCGGATCTGATCGTGCCGGTGCCTTTGCACCGGACCCGCCTCTTGTCGCGGCGCTTCAATCAATCGGCTGTGCTGGCGCGGGCACTTGCGCAAATATCGGGCACATCATGGACCCCGTTCCTGCTTGAACGCACCCGCCGCACCCCCAGTCAGGGCGGCCTGAACCGGGCCGAACGCACCCGCAATGTGCGCGGGGCCTTCCGGATACGGCCCAAAGCACAGGCGACACATGTGCTCAGAAACACGCATATCTTGCTGGTGGATGATGTTTTGACAACCGGCGCAACGGTCACCGCCTGTACGGGGGTCTTGCGAAAGGCCGGAGCCAGTTCTATCTCGGTTCTCACCCTTGCGCGGGTTGTAACGCCAGGCCAAGGCCCGATATAGCAAGATCAAGAATTGCCAAAAAGCGGAGTTTCCATGGCCAAGATCGACATTTATACCAAAGCTTGGTGCCCTTATTGTGTTCGGGCAAAAGGCCTTTTAAAGCGCAAACAGCAGTCTTTCAGCGAGATTGATATCGGCTCGAAAGCGGAAAAGCGCGCCGAAATGATCTCCCGCTCTGGCGGGGCCTCCACCGTTCCCCAGATTTTCATCGATGGCAAGCATGTGGGCGGCTGCGATGATCTGGTGGCGCTGGATCGTTCTGGCAAGCTGGATGCCCTTTTAGGCGCATAAACATGTCCCGTCCCCTGACGCTCGGTCTTGTGCAACTGACCTCTTCGCTGGATGTGGCGCACAATGTGGCGATCACCAGCGATCTGGTGCGCAAGGCGGCGTCAGAGGGGGCGCAGCTTATCCTGACGCCGGAAATGACATCCTATATCGACCGGGATCGTGACCGGGCGCTCAAAACAGCCTGTCTGGAACAAGACGATCCGGCCCTGCCACAGTTTCAGGCTTTGGCGCATGATCTGGGCATTACCTTGTTGATCGGTTCATTGCCTATCCGACTGCCCCTGGAAGAAACCGAAGGCGAAGTGCCAAAGCTGGCCAACCGGTCTTTCCTGATCGGGCCCGATGGGGCGATCCTGGCCCGTTATGATAAAATTCATCTGTTTGATGTTAGTTTGGGACATGGTGAAGGCTATTGCGAATCCGCCAGCTATCAAAGCGGAGATCGCGCCATCGTCGCCGATAGTGGGGTGGCGCGTTTGGGCCTGAGCATCTGTTATGATGTGCGCTTTGCCGCTCTTTACCGGGCCTTGGCGCAAGAAGGAGCAGAGATATTGACCGTTCCCGCCGCCTTTACCCGCACAACGGGCAAGGCGCACTGGCATGTCTTGCTGCGTGCTCGGGCCATTGAAACCGGCAGTTTTGTAGCCGCTCCGGCGCAAACTGGTCGCCATGAAGATGGCCGCGAAACCTTTGGCCATTCTTTATTGGTTAGCCCTTGGGGCGACATATTGGTAGATGGGGCAACGGATGTGGGTGTGAGCGTTGCCCGCATTGATCTGGAGGATGTGGCACAGGCCCGGTCGAAAATTCCCGCCTTGCGCCATGACAGGACCATCAGCATAAAACACGCATAACCGGCCCCTTGCTTGCCATTTTTCTCATCAAGGCCTAAAGGAATTGGGCCTAAAGAAATTGGCCCAAGAAAATGAGGCCGGGACATAACAAGGCGGGCCGCAGGAAAAGCGACATGATTGTTTTTGATCTGAAATGTTCATACGGACATGGTTTTGAAGGCTGGTTTCGAAGCCATGATGATTTCTCCAGTCAGTTGGAAAGCGGGATTCTGGCATGTCCCGATTGCGGCTCCACATCCCTTAGCAAAGCCTTTTCCGCGCCCCATCTCAGCAAAAGCGGCGCAAAAGACGATCCGGCCCAAAATAATGCAAGCCCCGCATCCAGAGGTCTTAGCGCCCGGATACATGCCCCGGCCATGGCCTTTGACGACGAAGAACGGTCGGTGTTCAAGGCGGGGGATCTGCCCGAACATGTGCGCGCCAGCCTTGATCGCACCATGGGCCGCATCCGCAAACATGTGGAAACCACCTGCGATTATGTGGGCGACCAATTCGCCGAGGAAGCCCGCCGCATCCATTATGGCGAAGCGGAACTGCGCGGAATTTACGGCGAAGCAAGCCTTGAAGAAACCGAAGACCTGATCGATGAAGGCATCGACGTGCTGCCCCTGTCCGGCGTGCGCGACAAGCCCGATGCCTGATAGGCCACGTCTTTAAACCGGGGTTGCTGCGCCGATATAATTGACGCTGGTATCGTGCGACAAATGCCAGCAATCCCCCAAAACATCGTAAGACAATCCGGAAATTTTCCCCACATAAAAGCCTGCACTTTCCAAGGCTTGCGTAAATTCTATGGGGGTGACGAACTTTTTCCAGTCATGGGTGCCGCGCGGCACCCAGCCCAGCACATATTCCGCCGCCATGATCCCCAGCGCAAAAGATTTTGCGGTGCGGTTCAATGTAGAAAAGATCAGCAAGCCATCATCTTTGACAAGACGGCGGGCCGCCGCCAGAAACAATGCCGGATCGGCCACATGCTCGATCACTTCCAGCGCCAGAACCACATCGAATTGATTGTCTTCTTCCGCCAGTTGTTCGGCTGTGGCCTGCCGATACTGAATGGGCAGCCCCATGGCCTTGGCATGTTCCCGAGCGATAGAAACGGTTTCGTCGGACACATCCAGTCCGGTCAGATTACCCCCCAAGCGGCTTAATGGCTCGCAAATAAGACCGCCCCCGCATCCCAAATCCACCATATTAAGGTCTTTGAAGGGTCGCAATGATGCGCCATCGGTTTTTTTGTGCCGCATGATCGCGGTACGGATAAAATCAAGACGGGCAGGATTGAGCTTGTGCAAAGGCCGGAAAGGGCCATTCGCATCCCACCAATGTTCGGCGGTCTGTGCAAAACGATAGGCCTCGTCGGCATCAATGGTGGCGCTTTTCGAGAGTGGTTTATAAGGAGCAGTCATGGCGCACGACCTTGCTTAATGTTTCGGACTTCTTGCGAGAGAACGTCGTTACCCTTATGAATACGCCACTTCCATCTAGGACGGATGCGGCACTTGCCTCGCGTTTCGTAATCTGTCGGTCAGTTGCAAGGACCATTCTATGGCGCGTATTGTCAAGAAGTTCGGTGGCACCTCGGTTGCCGATATCGATCGCATCCGGGCGTCGGCTGCCTTTGTGAAACGAGCCGTTGATGAAGGCCACGAAGTGGCTGTGGTTGTTTCGGCCATGTCGGGAACCACCAATCAATTGGTTAACTGGTGTCAGGAAGCCTCTGCGCTTCATGATGCACGAGAATATGATACGGTGGTCGCCGCCGGTGAGCAAATCACCGTCGGTTTGATGTCGATCGTGCTACAAAGCATGGGCATACAGGCCCGGTCGTGGCTGGGCTGGCAAATTCCGGTCAAAACCAGTGATGTACATGGGGCGGCACGGATCGAGTCTATCGACACTTCGGACATGGTTCGCCGCATGGGCGAAGGTCAGGTGGCTGTGGTGGCCGGTTTTCAGGGCATTGGGTCCGATAACCGCATCACCACCCTTGGGCGCGGTGGCTCTGATACATCGGCTGTGGCTTTGGCCGCAGCCATGGGGGCGGACCGGTGCGATATCTATACGGATGTGGACGGCGTTTATACGACAGATCCACGCATTGTATCCCGGGCGCGCAAGCTTGGCCGCGTTACCTATGAAGAAATGCTGGAAATGGCTTCATTGGGCGCAAAGGTCTTGCAAACCCGCTCGGTGGCCATGGCCATGACCCACGGAGTGCGCGTGCAGGTGCTCTCCAGCTTTGATGACGTACCCGGCACGCTCGTCGTGAATGAGGATGAAATTGTGGAAAAAGAACTTGTCACAGGCCTTGCCTATTCCCGGTCCGATTCGGTTGTCACCGTCTATGGCTTGCCCGACCGCCCCGGCACTGTGGCCGATCTGTTCAGCCCGCTGGCAGAAGCCGATATCATCGTTGATATGATCGTCCAAAGTCAGGCCCCCCATAATAACGAAGCGGAAGTCACTTTTTCCGTTCCCGTTGCCGATCTGGCCCGCGCCAAAGACGTTCTGGAGGCCAATCGCGAGCGCATCGGTTATCGTTCCATCGATACCAATGCCGATGTGGTGAAATTGTCAGTGGTGGGAATTGGAATGCGCAGCCATGCCGGTGTGGCCAATACCATGTTCCGCACTCTGGCGGATAAAGGGATCAATATCCGGGCGATTTCCACATCGGAAATCAAGGTCAGCGCCTTGATCGATTCCGAATATACCGAGCTTGCCTTGCGGGCATTGCACACAGCCTATGGGCTGGATGCGGATCAAGGTAGCGCCGCATGAAAGACGCAATGATGACGCCGCAAGAACCGGATATCACAATGCCCCAGACCCAAAGCGGGGCCGAGCGCCTGCACGCATTGATGGCGCGGGGAAATGCCTTTTTGGGGGTGGAGTGCGCCATCATGGGTGGTGCCATGACATGGTTGTCCGAACGCACCCTGGTATCGGCCATTTCCAATGCCGGCGGCTTTGGCGTGATTGCTTGCGGCGCCATGAGCCCCGAACTTTTGTTGCAAGAAATCCGTGCCACCAAAGCCCTGACCGACAAGCCCTTCGGGGTCAATCTCATCACCATGCATCATCAGTTGAAAGAACTGGTGGATGTCTGCATCGAGGAAAAGATGAGCCATGTGGTTTTGGCGGGTGGATTGCCGCCGGGATGGGCCATCAGCGCCTTGAAAGACGCTGGTATAAAATCCATCTGCTTTGCTCCGACCGCCTCTTTGGGGAAAAAACTGGTGCGCTCCGGCGTCGATGCTTTGGTGGTGGAAGGCTCGGAAGCCGGTGGCCATATTGGCCCCGTATCCACCAGCATTCTAGCGCAAGAAATTCTGCCCGAAATCCGTGATGTGCCGGTCTTTATCGCCGGCGGCATCGGGCGTGGGGAAGCGCTGGGGGCTTATCTGGAAATGGGGGCCTCTGGCGTGCAGCTTGGCACCCGCTTTGTCTGTGCAACGGAATCCACCGCCCATCCAAAGTTCAAAAAGGCATTTTTGCGTGCCTCGGCCCGCGATGCCATAACATCGGTGCAACTGGATGCGCGTTTTCCGGTGATCCCGGTGCGGGCTTTGAAAAACGAAGGGGCAAAACGCTTCATGGAGGCGCAGCGCGAGATGATCGCCCGCGTTGATCGCGGCGAACTGGAGATCAAAGACGCACAATTGGAAATCGAGAAATTCTGGGCCGGCGCATTGCGACGCGCCGTTGTCGAGGGCGATGTGGAGCATGGATCGGTCATGGCCGGGCAAAGTGTGGGCCTTGTCAAAACAGAAGAGCCGGTGTCCGAAATTCTTGCCCAATTGCTTCGTCAGGCCACATGTTATCTTGAAAGGATGGCACCGGACGGATGCGACGAGATGGACGCAGCACGCTGAAACGGAAAAGGCCTTCAAGGAACAGGGCTTTGTGATGGGAACGGAACCACATATGTTACAGAAATGGACCGGATGTGACTGATTTGGCCAGTCGCCCAAGGCTATTGCTGCGCCGCTTGCATCAGGTCATGGCCGGACCGGGCAGCGCACAAGAACGGCTCGACAAGCTGACAACGGTCATCGCCCAGAACATGGTGGCCGAGGTCTGCTCCGTCTATCTTGTTCGCGCCGGTGAAATCCTTGAACTGTTTGCCACCGAAGGCCTGAAGAAAGAAGCGGTCCACCGCACCCGTCTGCGCTTTGGCGAAGGGCTGGTGGGGCTAGTGGCGCAGCGGGTTTTACCGCTTAATGTGCAGGAAGCCTCCACCCATCCGCGCTATGCCTATCGGCCGGAAACGGGGGAGGAAAACTATCATTCCTTCCTTGGGGTGCCGATCGTTCGTCACACCAAAGTCACCGGCGTTTTGGTTGTCCAGAATGTCAAACCCCGTGAATATTCCGCCGAAGAAGAAGAAGCGCTGCTCACGGTCGCCATGGTTTTGGCCGAATTGGTGGGATCGGGCGAATTGGTAGACCCCGCTGAAATTGCCAATGGCTTGAACCAATCCGGTCTGCCGCTCACCATCCAAGGTCAGAAAATGGCCGATGGCATCGCCATGGGGAGCGCTGTTTTCCATGAAGGCCGCGTTGAAGTCACCCATTTTGTGGCCGAAGATGTGGAGGTGGAAAAGGCCCGTCTGATTGATGCCTTTGAAACCATGCGCCAACAGATCGACCGCATGATTGCCTCACCGGAAATCGGCACAGCGGGCGAACATCGGGAAATTCTCGAAACCTTCAAGATGTTTGCCTATGACCGGGGCTGGCAGAAACGGATTTTTGAATCCGTTGATGCGGGCCTGACGGCAGAAGCGGCTGTGGAGCGGGTGCAACAGCAAAATCGCCGCCGGATGGCCTCCAGCACGGATCCCTATCTGCGCGAACGCCTGTCTGATCTGGATGATCTGACCAATCGTTTGCTGCGCACCCTTGCCGGACGCATGGATGGGCAGGATCTGCATGAGCCGTCGATCATTCTTGCCCGCACCATGGGGCCGGCGGAACTGCTGGATTATGACCGCACAAATCTGGCCGGGATCATTTTGGAAGAAGGCAGTTCCACCAGCCATGTGGCCATTTTGGCGCGGGCCATGGGGATTCCTTTGATCGGCCGCTGCCGCGATATTTCCGACCATGTGCAAGCGGGGGATCGGCTGATTCTTGATGGCGATGGGGCGCAGGTTCTGGTGCGCCCCAGCGACGAGATTTGCGAAACCTATAGCGAAAGCATTGCCTTCCAGCATGAACAGGCGGCCCAGTTCCGCGCCGAACGGAACTTGCCATCCATCACCCGCGACGGGGTGCGCATCCAATTGTTCATCAATGCGGGACTGCAAGCGGATATGGCTCATCTGGATGCCTTGGGCGCGGATGGCGTGGGGCTGTTCCGCACGGAATTCCAGTTCATGGTCAGCGCCACCCTGCCCCGGCTGGAAGCCCAGCAGGAATTTTATAAAAACGTTCTGGATGTGGCGCAGGGTCGTCCGGTGGTGTTTCGCACGCTGGATATTGGCGGCGATAAAGCGGTGCCGTTTCTCCCCCGCGAAGATGAAGAAAATCCGGCCATGGGCTGGCGCGCCATCCGCATCGCTTTGGAGCGTCCGGTGCTGCTGCGCTATCAGTTGCGGGCCTTGATGGCGGCAGCGGCGGGGCGCACCCTATCGATCATGTTCCCGATGATCGCCGATATGTCGGAGTTCAAAGCCGCCCGCAATATCGCCTTGAAAGAATTTGCCCGCTTCGAGCGGCTGGACATAGAAAGACCCGCCAAGCTGGAAATCGGGACCATGTTGGAGGTGCCATCCTTGGCATGGCAATTGGACCCGCTGTTGAAGCTGGTGGATTTCGTCTCCATCGGAACCAATGATCTGATGCAGTTCTTTTTTGCCAGCGACCGGTCCAATCCCCGTTTGACAGACCGCTACGACCTGTTGTCGCCACCGGCCTTGAGCTTCATCCGGATGGTGGTCAAAGCCTGTGATCGCGCTGGCGTGCCGGTTACATTATGCGGTGAAATGGCCGGGCGGCCCTTGGAAGCCATGGCACTGATCGGCCTTGGCTTGAGGCGTTTGTCCATTTCCCCCATGACAGTGGGGCCGGTACGCCGAATGATTCGTTCGTTGAACGTGAAACAGTTGGAAGATTACATTTTGGATATGATCGACTTAGAAGATCACTCTTTACGTGTAAAATTGCGAGATTATGCCCGCGACCACCTTATAGAATTATAATAATACGTGCCCGCATCTTTCAAAAGCGTCAGATTTTTACAGAAAAACGACTCTATCGTTTAATCTTTCATTGACCTGTGTCCTATATGCTACGCTATCTTAAAGATTAGAAGGGGACCCGCCGCAATCTACCAAATGCCATGTCTGGCATTTTTAGACTTGGGGGAACGGTGGGTTTAAAAGCTGACGGCCAGGCGCTTTCACCCGCTTTGTTGTCTGCGACAAAAAACGGCAAAAAGCCGAATGCTCAAGATGAGCCGGGAAGAAGAAAATGACGGATGCCACGCTCTCTGTTTCTGTTCTGTTGAAAGAGGCTCGACTACAAAAAGGCCGCGCCCTCAACGACATCGCAACCGAGCTTAAAATCAAAAGCCGTTATCTCGAGGCCCTTGAAGCGGGCACTTACGAAGATTTGCCGCCGCCTGCATTCAGTGCAGGCTTCGTGCGGTCATATGCAACGCTTTTGGGCCTGGATGGTTGTGCGCTGGCACGGGAATTTCGCTGTGAAATGGGCGAAGACTGCGAAAAAGCCGGATTGAACTTTCCCGAACCCGTGGCGGAATCGCGCATCCCCGGCCGGGTGGTTCTGGTTTCCGGGGCCTGCGCCATGCTCGCCATTTATTTCGGCTGGATTGCCGATTTCGGCACACCCTCTTTCGCTGAATCAGCCGTAGAGCCGGTTCCGGCGCATCTCGCTGCCCTTGGGGCACAGCAAACGGGATCGATCAGCGATGCCCTACCCGCAGATCAGGCACCAAAAAGCCAGCCCGCCATGGTTCGTGAAACGGCCCCATCCTCATCACAGCGGAGCAACCCGTCTGCACGCACAGCCTTGATGGCCGCTTTGCCCCGCTCCCTTGATAAAACGCCCGACCCGAAATTCATAACCACGGCTACGAGCGGTTTTGACACCGCCTCCCGCCCCCAAAGCGAGCCTGAAAGCACCAAAACACAAGCCGGCAATGCCTCTATGAACGCGACTTTGGAAAAAGCAGCGCATACAGACTCGGTGGCACAGACAGAGTCTCGCTTGGTTTTACAGGCCATGGGCGATGCGTGGCTGTATATTGTTGATGCCATGGACCGCGAAGTGTGGAACGGCGTTTTACGTCGCGGAGAACGCTGGACACCGCCGTCCGGTGCAACGGGCCTGCGGCTGATGACCAGCAATGCCGGGGCGTTGCGTATTCTGGTTGATGGAAAAGAGATCAAACCTCTTGGAAAATCTGGCGATGTGGTGCGCGATATATCGCTCAATCCCGACCGTTTGAAAAAGCGTGAAAAGCTGGCCATGCGTTAAAACGCCAGACGGCCTTGCGTTCAAGGCCAAGTTAGACCATTTTCACCCTGCCGCATGACCTTGGATCTTTGCAGCAGGGTTTCTTTATGCTTTAGGTCTGGTCAAAACCGACAGGCTCCTGCAAAGCGCCCCAGTCATTGCTTCAGCAAGCAATAAACGCTTTCAAGCGAAAAGAGGATTTCCATGAGCGTCCGCCCGTACCGAGACATTCACCGTCGTGTCAGCCGTCAGATCATGGTGGGGGATGTGCCCATCGGTGGGGATGCGCCGATCACGGTTCAGACCATGACCAACACGCTGACCCATGATGTGTCGGGCACGCTGGACCAGATCCGCCGCGCCGAAGAGGCGGGCGTGGATATTGTGCGGGTTTCTTGCCCCGACAAAGAATCGACGGCGGCCCTTAAGACCATCGTGCGTGAAGCCAATGTGCCCATCGTTGCCGACATCCATTTCCATTATAAACGGGCTTTGGAAGCGGCGGATGCGGGGGCGGCCTGCCTGCGGATCAATCCCGGAAATATCGGCTCCAGCGATCGGGTCCGGGATGTGGTGCGCGCCGCAAAAGACAATGGATGCGCCATTCGCATCGGCGTCAATGCGGGCAGTCTGGAAAAAGATCTGTTGGAAAAATATGGCGAGCCATGCCCCGATGCCATGGTGGAAAGCGCTCTCGACCATATCCGGATTTTGGAAGACAACGATTTTTTCAACACCAAGATTTCGTGCAAGGCATCGGACGTGTTTTTGGCCGTTGCCGCCTATCAGGGATTGGCAGAGGCTTGCGATTATCCGCTGCATCTGGGCATCACCGAAGCCGGTGGTTTGCGCGACGGCACCGTGAAATCATCGGTAGGCCTTGGCATGTTGCTATGGTCGGGCATTGGCGACACCATCCGCGTCTCTTTGTCGGCCCAGCCGGAAGAAGAAGTGAAGGTGGGCTTTTCCATCCTCAAATCCTTGGGCTTGCGCCATCGCGGTGTGCGTATCGTATCTTGCCCATCTTGCGCGCGGCAGGGCTTTCAGGTGATCAAAACCGTCGAGATTTTAGAACAGCGCCTTTCCCATATCGCCACGCCTTTGTCCTTGTCGATCATTGGCTGCGTGGTCAATGGCCCCGGCGAAGCCCGCGAAACCGACATCGGCCTGACCGGCGGCGGCAATGGCAAGCACATGGTTTATCTGTCTGGCGTGACCGATCATCATGTGGCCGATGACAGGATGGTTGACCACATTGTGGGGCTGGTAGAGCAAAAAGCTGCGGAGATCGAAGCGGCCAAGGCGGCACAAGACGCCAAGAAAGACTCTCCCACCGAAGCCGCAGAATAACATCTATGTGCAGCGCCTGAAAACCAGTCTGCACCGCTGACCCGGATCGATATGGTATTATGAGCAAATTACAGCCCGTTCGCGGCACCCGCGATATTTTCGGCCCCGATGCCCGACGCTTTTCCCATGTGGTGAAGGTTTATCAAAAAATAGCGCTGGCTTATGGCTTTGAAGAAATCAGCACGCCGATTTTTGAATTCACCGATGTGTTCAAACGCACATTGGGGGAAACGTCCGATGTGGTGACCAAGGAAATGTATAGCTTCGCCGATCGTTCAGGCGAGATGCTCACCTTGCGGCCCGAATATACCGCTGGTATTGCGCGGGCATGGATGTCGGGCGGTTTGGCGCAATATGGGGTGATGAAGCTGTACGCCCATGGCCCGATGTTCCGCTATGAGCGTCCGCAAAAAGGCCGCTATCGCCAGTTCCACCAACTGGACGCCGAGATTATCGGGGCCGCCGAACCCGCTGCCGACATCGAGCTGTTGGCGCTGGCTTGGCAGCTTTTGTGCGATCTGGGCATTTCCGATGAGATCACGCTGCATCTCAACAGCTTAGGCGATAGCGAAAGCCGCGCCGCATACCGCACGGCATTGGTCGATTATTTCTCGGACCATGAAGCCAAACTGTCGGACGACAGCCGCACGCGCCTTCATAAAAATCCCATGCGTATTCTGGATTCCAAAGATCCCGGCGATCGCGCCTTATTGGGCGATGCGCCGCGCATTTCCGACTATCTCAATGATCTTTCCAAAGATTTTTTCGGCGCCGTGTGCGAAGGCGTGGCCGCTTTGGACATCCCTTACACCCATGATGAACGGCTGGTGCGGGGGCTGGATTATTATTCCCACACCGCCTTTGAATTCATCACCCAGGCCTTGGGATCGCAAGGCACGGTGCTGGGCGGCGGGCGCTATGATGGTCTGATAGAACTGATGGGCGGCCCGTCAACACCGGGCGTTGGCTGGGCAGCCGGGATCGAGCGATTGGCCATGATGCTTGAAAACACCCCCGACGTGCCGCGCGCTGTTACCATGATTCCCATGGGTGAAGAAGCACAGATGCGCGCCCTGCCTTTGGTGCGGGATTTACGCGCCGCAGGAATCCGTACGCTGATGGATTATAAAGGCAATATGAAAAAGCGCCTCAACCGTGCCTCCAAAGGCCAGGCCCGCTTTGCGGTGCTTTTGGGCGAGGATGAACTGGCGAAATCCATCGCCACAGTGCGCGATCTGGATAGCGGCGAACAAACCGAAGTGGCCCTGGATGCTTTGGTCGCCCATTTTCAATCGGGGCATTAGCGGACAGGAACAAAGGCGCGCATCCTATTCCCAAACAGCCCTTTGGAACGTCCATGATCCACCGTGAAAAACTTGTGGCTTTATTTGATCGCCACGCCGAACTGCAACATCAGATGAACAATCCCGCCGATCTCCACACATCGGATTTTGCGCGGATATCCAAAGAATTTTCCGATTTGGAACCGGTGGTGGCCTGTGCCCGCCGGATGGAAGAAGCAGAACAGGAAAAAACCGATCTTCTGGAAATGCTGGAAGGCGACGATCCGGACATGCGGGCCTTGGCTGCCGAAGAATTAAAGGCGGTGAAGGGGCGCCTTGCGTCTTTGGAAAAAGAGCTGCAACTGCTTTTGCTGCCCAAAGACAGCGCCGATGATCTGCCCGCCATTCTTGAAATCCGTGCCGGAACCGGTGGCGAGGAAGCGGCCCTGTTCGCGGGGGATTTATACCGCATGTATCAGCGCTATGCCGATCATATGGGCTGGCGCATGGAGATGATTTCGGCCAGCAGTTCGGACACCGGCGGTTTCAAGGAAGTGATCGCCACCATTGCCGGCAAAGGGGTATTTGCGCATCTGAAATTTGAATCCGGCGTGCACCGGGTCCAACGGGTGCCGGTCACCGAATCCGGTGGCCGTATTCACACCTCGGCAGCAACGGTGGCCGTACTGCCCGAACCAACGGACGTTGATATTAAAATCGACGACAAGGATATACGCATCGATGTGTTTCGCGCCTCGGGTCCGGGCGGGCAATCGGTCAACACCACCGACAGCGCCGTACGCATCACCCATCTCCCCACCGGCGTGGTGGTAAGCCAACAAGATGAAAAATCCCAGCACAAGAACCGCGAAAAGGCCATGAAAGTGCTCCGCGCCCGTCTTTATGAGCATGAGCGGGAAAAGGTTGCCCGCGAACGGGCCGATGCGCGAAAGCTGCAAGTGGGATCGGGGGATCGCTCCGAACGCATCCGCACCTATAATTTCCCGCAAGGCCGGGTCACCGACCACCGCATCAATCTGAGCCTGCACAAGCTGGACCAGATCATGGCCGGGGCAGGATTGAGCGAAGTGATCGATGCCCTGATGGCCGAAGATCAGGCCGAGCGGTTATTGGCTATGGAAAGCGCCTTTTGAGCCTGTGGCACACACATGGATGACACCGGCAAAGAACGCGTCATCACCGGACAGCATGGAACGGTGAAAAGCCGAAAATAGGCAGAATATGCTGATTTATGAAGCAATACAGCACGGACGCAAATGCTTGGCCGCAGCAAATGTGGCCAGCCCTTTGCTGGATGCACAGGTGCTGTTGGGCCATTGCCTGGACCTTGACCGCATGGCCCTTTTGCTTAAACGCGATCATCATGTGCCAAATGAACCATGGCGCCTTTATTGCCAGTTGATAGACCGGCGTGCCAATTTTGAACCGGTGGCCTATCTTGTGGGCAACCGGGAGTTTTGCGGCCTTGATTTTCAATTAAGCCCGGCAACGCTGATCCCCCGCCCCGATAGCGAAACGCTGGTTGAAGCCGTGCTGGCGGCCATAGCCGATCACGAAGCCCCCTTGCGCGTGCTGGATCTGGGCACCGGCAGTGGCTGCTTGCTGTTAAGCCTTTTGGCCGTGCTTCCCAAGGCCACCGGTGTGGGGCTGGATATCAGTGAAGATGCGCTTTCAATGGCCAAAACCAATGCAAAACGCCTTGATCTGGAAAACCGCGCATCCTTCAAACAGAGTGAATGGACCGCCGCTTTGGACCCGAAGGCCGCACCTTTTGACGTGGTTCTAAGCAATCCCCCCTATATCTCCCATGATGATCTGGCGCAGTTGATGCCTGATGTGCGCTGCTATGAACCCATGGGGGCTTTGGATGGTGGGCCGGATGGACTGGATGCCTACCGCGCCATCATCGAACAAATCCCGCCCTTTTTGTCGGCGGATGGATTGCTGGCCTTTGAACTGGGTGCCGGACAGGCCCCTATGGTCGGGACGCTTTTACAAACGGCCTTTGGGCAGCCCCCATCCATCCATAAAGATTTGGCCGGGCATGATCGGGTGGTTCTATTCCGTAAGGCCCTCCGTTCATAAAAGAGACGGAAAAATGCCAAAATAACTTGGAAAGTGCCTTCGGACCGTTTAGTGTCACTCCAACAAGGCACGGTGTGAGGCGGTCTTACGCTGCCACCGGGTCCCCCAAAGATAAAAATTTGTGCTGAATAAGCAGCAGTATGGCTGGAAAGCTTTTCTGCGGGGTGGGGTGCCGTGACCGGAAACAGCAAATATTGGTAGCTTTTCTATGAATAAACCTCAAAGCCCGCGCAGGCCGCGCGGTCGTGGCCCGAAACGCAGCAAGAACAATAGCGGCGGCGGCGGAAACCGTGGTGATAACAGGGCAAGGGGCAATCCGAAGCAGGCGCTGGAAAAATACAAATTGATGGCACGCGATGCCATGCAATCCGGCGACCGTGTTCTGGCGGAATATTATTATCAACATGCCGATCATTATCAGCGCGTGGTGAATGAACGCTATGGCGTCAGCACGGTTGCGGATGATGACTATGACGAGGATGAAGACGATACGGCAGAAGAGACGCCCCGCGTCCAGCCGCAACAACAGTCTCAACCTCAGCCGCGTCGTGCCCATCGGTCACGGAGCCAACGTGCCGAAGAGGCTGCACAAGGCAATAAAGCCTCCCAGCAAACGGCGGAACCAGCTTCTGCAAGCCAGCAGACAGTGACATCCGAGCCAACAGCGGCCCCCGATGCTGCACAAGAAACTGTGCTGGCACCTGCTGTAAAAGAAACCGGCCCCGAAACCGCCGTTGAAGACAGTGCGAAAGCGCCCACCAGATTGCGCCGTGCGCCGCGCCGCCGGGTCGCCGCTACAGACACTGCCAGCGCACCTCAAGACAATGGGGCACAAGACAAGAATGTGGCCGCCGGCCATTCCGCAGACGGCACTGCGGAACTAGTTGAAAAGCCCAAACCGCGCCGACGCCGCAAAGTGGTGGAAGATACCGCAGAGCCAACGGCAACGGCAACGGCCACAACAGACTGATAAAAAACGGGGACATGATGTCCCCGTTTTTTATGGCCCTATCTGCATAAGATAAAATGCCCCTGCCGCACGCTCATACACCAACCCTTCCCGATTTGATCCGGGAAAGGAGAGCCGGCTTGTTGCCCGTAATAGCCTGTTATCAAGGCTGTTCTTTCAAGGCATAAACAAGCAAGATCGTGCGTTGCAGCGGGGAGAAATTATCGTCCGATATCATATAGACAAGATCCCCGCCTTCGGGATTTTTCCGCACGGCCAAACCTTCCATATTGTCCACCGTAAGCGGCGGGACAAGGCGCGCCAATTCCTCGCCCACAAGGGTTGCGCCGGGCACAATATCCTCTGCAGAAAAGCGGACAAGCAGGGCCGCAACACCCGTGAGCGGCGTAAAGCGCCGCATCAGCACAAGAATATCGCCATCGGGCATCTGTGCCGCATCGGTGGGGACAAAATCCCCCGGCGCATCAAAAAACAAAGACTGCGCCACCCCGTCTTTATAAAGCCACAGCTTCAACAAGCCACCCGATGTGCGTCCATGTTCCGAAAAGGCCAGCAGATCGCCTGACGCCATATGCACCATCGCTTCCAAGCCGCCATTGCGCGGGTGCTTCAGCATCTCTGCCGGTACATCCATATCCTTGCCATGCGCCGCGAATAAAGGAGCCGGATTTGAAAACAACTCCGCATTTTTGCCCCCTACAAGATCAAAGGCCAATATCCGGTCATTGCTTTCAAGGCCCACCAATGCACGGCCATCCGCCAGCGTCAAAGATTCCGAATCACGCCATCCTGCCTTCAAGGGCTTGCCATCAGCGTTCAGCATCTGTGCCATGCGCGCCGCCGCAACCGACACCGGACGCCCTTGCTCCAGATCAAGCTGCGCCCAGAGCCAATGCCCCCGATCCGTCAATGCCAGAAAAGCCGACCCGTCTTCCTTGATCTCTATGGAAGACAATCCGCCAAAATCTTTATCTTTACTAGTTAGTTCCAGAGCCGTAACGAATTCCAATGCTCCCAATTTCGCTGCGGCATCCGGTTGGGCAGGACTATGCATGGCAATGCGCTTGGCGGTTATGGTCAGCTCATGGCCCTTATCTGGCGACATGGCTAGCGCTATGTCTTGCGCCCCGCCATTCCAAGCAAGGCCCATCAGGCCGATCCCCAAAACCAGCAGGCCAGAGACTGTTTTTTGCATCATCTTGATTTTCCTCTGCCTCATCATTTCCAAAGCCGGCATATAGCGACCAAAAGCACGGCAAAATGGATGGTTTCTTTCAAAGCCACAAACGCTTTAAGCCGCCAACAACAAGAAACGGCAATCAAGGCTGGTATGCGGATCAACACTGTCTTATGCAAGCAGCCATGAACGAGAACAAGTCACTCAGCCCCTTCAACCGCTCTCTTGTAAAGATGCGCCGCGCCCGGGCGGCACAGAACATGCCACAAGCCGGGTTTTTGCACCAGGAAGTGGCCGCGCGTCTTTTGGAACGGTTGGACGATATCAACCGAAGCTTCGACACCGCCTTTGCCTTGGGCTGGGATGCGGCAGAGCACCCCTTGCCCGCGGAACATGCCTTTTATGCTGATCTGGCCGCCAACCGCGCCCAAGCCATGCCCGGCCCGGCGGTGGCCTGCGATGAAGAAGTCCTGCCCATCGCCGAAAACAGCCTGTCGCTGCTTCTCAGCAATCTGTCGCTTCACTGGGTAAACGACCTGCCCGGCACGCTGATCCAGATCAACCGCGCCTTAAAGCCCGATGGGTTTTTTCTGGCAGCAATGCTGGGCGGTGAAACCTTATCGGATTTGCGCCGTGCCTTGCTGGATGCGGAATTGGCGATCTGTGGCGGGGTACGGCCGCGCCTATCCCCCATGGCAGAGGTCCGCGATCTGGGGGGGCTGTTGCAACGGGCCGGATTTGCCATGCCGGTGGCCGATGCGGAAACCATCCCCGTCAGCTATGCAGACCCTTTGGCCCTGATGCGCGATCTGCGCGCCATGGGTGAAACCAATGCGGTGCATGACCGGCAAAAAACCATGTGGCGGCGTGATGTGTTGCTGGAAGCCTGCCGCCTTTATTGCGACAGACACAGCAATGCGGAAGGCCGTATCCTCGCGCATTTTCAGGTGCTGTTTCTCACCGGCTGGGCGCCCGGCCCCAATCAGCCCCGCCCCAAGCAACCGGGCAGCGCCAAAGCGCGGCTGGCCGATGCCTTGGGAACGAAGGAAATGCAGGTCAAGGGAAGCCGTCGCCCCGATTGACAGAAAGCCGAAACACATCGGGGCGGCCATAATGGCCCGCCACATCCAGATCGAATTTGCCCCGTGCAAGATCGCGACGGTCCAGTTCGGCCACCAAAACCGTTTCTTTCCCATAAACCGGCCCCGAAAGGCATGTCCCCAGCGGCGAAATGATAACGGACCCGCCCTTTATGAGGGGTGTCTCAGGGTCATTTCCCTCCCGGCAATCCAAATCCGCAGGCAGATCGGACCGTTCCAAATATTGGCACGCAGATAACACAAAGCAGCGGCCTTCCAAGGCGATATGGCGCATGCTGGCCTGCCACTCCTCCCTGTCATCCACCGTTGGCGCGCAATAAAGCGTCACCCCTTGGGCATAAAGATGGCTGCGATAAAGCGGCATATAATTTTCCCAGCAAATGGCCGTGCCGATCTGCCCCAAAGGCGTTTCAACCACATCCATTGTACTGCCATCGCCAAAGCCCCAAACCAACCGTTCAAGGGCTGTGGGCATAAGCTTTCTATGCTTTGCCAAAAGCGTGCCATCCGGCCCGATGATCAAGGCCGTGCAATAAAGCGTGCCGCCATCCCGTTCGATCACCCCCACCACCAGATAAATGCCGTGATCCACCGCGATGCTTGCCAGATGCTCCATCTGCGGGCCGGGGATGGAGATGGCGGCGTCAAAATATCGCTGGAACTGGTCGCGCCCTTCCATCGACCGCGAGCCAAGCCGTGCACCAAAATCAATGCCCTTGGGATAACTGCCAATAAAGGCTTCGGGAAAAACCACGAGAGACGCTTTTTGCCTTGCCGCATCCGCGGTCAGATCCGCCAATTTCTCAAGGCTTTTCCCTGTCTCAAAGCCACAAGAGCCCGCTTGCACCACCGCGGCCAATAGGCTTGTATCCTGTTGCACCATCCAGCCTGATCCTTTTCTTGCACGGCCTGATATCTTGGCCATAACCGCATTTCATTTTAAAGCATGTTGGAAATAGAAACGCTCTGCTAAGATTTCTTCACCATACTAACCGACAATAGAATAAAATATCGGGCCACGGATGATGGAAAAAAACAAGGGACGGCTGAAAGCGCGCTTTATTCTGGCCGGATTGTGTGTGGCACTGTCCGCCTGCGGCGGTGGCTCATCCACAACGCGCCCTCCTGTGGCCCCTCCGCCACCACCACCGGCTCCGCCGCCCCCTCCGCCGCCAGAAAATTTCAACACACAGGAATTCCGGCGGTCCGATGGCCTTTCCAATATCAACGCCATCGCTGCATTTGACGCAGGCGGCACCGGTGCGGGTATCATTGTCGGTACCATCGATACGGGCATTGATCTGGAACATCCCGAACTGATCAACAATATCTCAGCCGATAGCATCGATATCGTCGCCAATCGCGACAACCGGACAGTGGATGATCCGGACGGGCACGGCACATTGGTTGCGGGCATTATTGCTGCCGAACGTAATGATGTGGGCACCATGGGCGTGGCTTTTGAATCGACCATTCTGGCGGTGCGCGCCGATGATCCCGGTTCATGCGACTCTGAAGACGATTGCAGTTTTTTCGATGACGACATAGCGGCAGGCATCCGCCATGCAGCCCGAAATGGCGCACGTGTGATCAATATTTCTTTGGGCGGCGAGGGATTTGGCCCCGATATTTTGCAAGCGGTGCGCGAAGCGGCAGCCCAAGATGTTCTGATCATCATATCGGCGGGAAATGATGGCGAAGTGGACCCTTCGGGTTTTGCCTTCCTCGCCGACGATCCCTTTGCCCGCGAACATGTGCTGGTGGTGGGAGCCACCGATTCATCGGACCAACTGGCAGATTTTTCCAATCGCGCCGGGCAATTGGCCGATGTCTTCCTTGTCGCCCCCGGTGACGGCATTTTGGCTCCCTTCCCGCAAGATCAATGCGACCCCGGCCCCGGCACATGCCTTGCGCGGGCATCCGGCACGTCTTTTGCGGCCCCCCATGTTTCTGGTGCTGCAGCCCTTCTGGCACAAATGTTTCCCAATCTTTCCGGGTTGGAGATCGGCCAAATTCTACGTGAAACAGCCCGCGATCTGGGCGCACCCGGCGTTGATGCGGAATTCGGCTTTGGCCTGCTGGATCTGGCCGCCGCCATCCAGCCCGTTGGCACCACATCTGTCCCCACAGATCCGGAGGCAAAACGCACGCAAGCCGCCGATGATACCGGCATTGCCAGTTCTGCCGCTTTTGGCGATGCCTTTGCCGCTTCAAAAGCGCTGGACGGCATTTTGATGATCGACAAATTCCGCCGTAGTTTCCGCATTGACGGTGCCAAAACCATCGACCGCGCCCCGGCGGCTTTGGCGTTGCAATCTCTTGTCAATCGGCCCCGCCAGATCGCCGGACGCGATGTGGCTTTGGGAGCGGACACCCGCTTTTCCTTTTCCGCCTATGACGATCAGTTCGCCGAAGCGCGCGCCAATCTCAGTTCGCACGCCGCGGCCATAGAAAACACGCCCCGGCCCATCGCTTATCTATCGGGCCGTATCGACGAAAAAAGCAGCGCCGCCTTGGCCTATGGCTTTTCCCCGGCCCGCTTGCTCAATCGTGGCGACGCCCCGGACCCGGCAGATGATTTTGCCTTGTCGGCGCGGATCGACACGCCATTTTTTGCCTTTTCCGATAAAACCGAAACGCTGGCCATCGACCGGCGTCTGTCGCGCCATGTGACGTTGGATGTGGCATTGGCCCGCGCCCATGAAGAAGGCGACACACGGCAAGCCTTTGCGCCTGACCGCACAAGCCTTGATACCCGCACCGCCATTGCTCAGCTGGGCATTGAACTGGGAGCCACGCGCTTGCGCTTCCAAGCCGGCAATCAAACGGAAGATGGAGCCTTTCTCGGCACCCGCACCAGCGGGGCCTTTGCCTTGGGTGAAGGCGCCCGCAGCACTTTTGTGGCTCTGGATGCGGTGATCCCCTTTGGATCGGGCATTGAAGGCTTTGGCCGCTATCTCACCGGCACCACCAGCCTGTCGGGGGCCACCTCCTCGCTGGTTTCCGGGATCGGACGGCTTCGCACGGAAAGTTTCGCTTTTGGCCTGCGCGGACGCGATATATTGACCGCCCGTGACCGGATGGGATTTGCAGTGATTCAGCCCTTGCGGGTCAGTGGCGGATCGGCAAGCTTGCGGGTTCCGGTTGACCGCGACTTCGATGCCGATATTTTCCTGTTCGAGGACCGGACTCTGTCCCTTTCGCCCAGTGGGCGCGAAATTGATCTGGAGATGTCTTATGGCCTTATGCTCAACGCCCATACGCACATCGAAACCAGCCTTGTGCAACAATTTGAAGCGGGGCATGTGGCCGATGGCGGCACCATTACATCCTTGCTTGTGCGCTTGCGCTCGCGTTTTTAAAGCCAGATCATGGGCATGGGGCGGGCTTCTTGCTTCATCCTTGCTCATATCCGCTTGCGTGGCCCCACCCCAACAGGTCCGGCAATCAGACAGCGCCGCACCGGCCAATCTGCCACAAGGGGCCCAGCCCATGGGGAACGGGGTTTATGCCGTTCCCATCGAAGCTGTGGATGAAGATGGCTGCCAGCGCTACCGGCTGTGGGCGGCAGACCGCATGGTGATCCAGGCCATTCATTATCGCAAAGCCGATGGCAGCTTCAGCATGAACAAAAACGAGGCCGCCTGTATGGCAGCCCCGAAATCCCGTTAAACTCTGACAAAATTACTGGATGATTTTCCAGTCGCCATCGGGCTGTCGACACGCCGTGCCATAACCGGTTTGCGCTTCACCACCCACATAGATGGTCTGGGTATATTCCCGGCAATAACGCTCATCCTCTCCCTGATAAGCGGGCTTTGGCTCTACCCAGCCGCGGTTACCACTATCGGGATTATACCATTCGGTACGGGTACCGGATGGCGCCGTTTCAAAGGCCTGTTGTTGCGCCTGCGCTATGGCAATGCGGTCGGCCCGGTCCAGATCCTTGCCCACCTGATTGCCAATGGCCGCACCGGCCACAGCCCCCAAGGCCGCGCCCACCTTGCCGCTATCACCACGGCCACCGATTTCGGAGCCAATCAGACCGCCAGCAATGCCGCCAACAACCGTGCCCCAAAATTCCTTTTCGCCATTCCCTTGATTGCTACATGCCGCAAGGCCGGCAAAAAGCAGGGCTGCCCCCGTCGTTTTGAGCAAGCGTGACATGCTGAGCTTGATCCTGTCCACGGTCATATTCGCCTCCAACCGGTTTCGCACAATATCTGTTATCCTATCCCAAAAAGCGTGAACTGCGAATGAACCACCCAAGGATGGTCATCATTTAGGTTTCTACAGCAGGAAGAACAAGCCCGGCCCGCACGCCCCCCAGCATCTGGGAGCGGCTCAAGCGCACATGACCGCCGCTCATATCCGCAATATCGCGCACGATCCCAAGCCCCAAACCGCTGCCCGGCACGGCCTCGTCCAAACGGTTTCCACGTTCAAACACCGCTTCCGCTTCCCCATCGGTGATCCCCGGCCCGTCATCTTCCACGCTAATCTCCAGCATCGGGCGGGCCGTGTTTTTCAAGCGCTCGGCCTTCACGATAACGGTGGTGGCGGCCCATTTGCAGGCATTGTCCAATAGATTGCCCACCATTTCGGATAAATCCTGACGGTCCACACGGCACGCAAGGCCCGGCGGCAGTTCTGCCTTGATGGTCAATGCCCGGCTTGCATAAATTTTCTGCATGGCGCGCACCAGTTCCGCCACCGGTTCATCCAGTGCCATTGCCGCGCCCACACCGCCACCACCCGCGGCCCGCGCCCGCTTCAAATGCTGGTCTATATGCTGGCGCATATTAGCTGCTTGGGCACGGGCCACATCCGCCAACCGCCCGTCTTGCGTTTTTGCTTCATTGGTCAGCACCGATAACGGCGTTTTCAGCGCATGGGCCAAATTGCCCACATGCGTGCGCGCCCGCTCCACCACCCGTTCATTCTGGGCGATAAGCGCATTCATTTCTTCCACAAGGGGCTGGATTTCAGACGGGAACCGGCCCTCCAGCCTTTGGGCCCGACCGGACCGGATGCGCGACAAGCCTGTACGCACCGCTTTCAAGGGCCGCAAACCAATCCATACCTGCGCCACAACCGCCAACAACAGGCCCAGCCCCAAAAAGCCGAGGGACCGCAAGATCAGCATATCGAATCTGTCGATATCCGTCCGGATCTGTTGAGTATCGCCCGCCACCATATAACGATAAACCGCCTCGTCATCAGGCAGCACCACATCGCGCACCATGATCCGCAAAACCTGCCCGGACGGCCCTTGGGTTTCATATACCCTTTGGGAAAAAGCCGGTTCTTCCCATTGCGGATCAAGGGCCTGATCCCATAAGGAACGGGACCGGAAATGCGGCATATCTTCGGTGGAAACCTGCCAGTAAAGCCCGGAATAAGGATCGGAATAGCGTTGGTCCGCCATGGGGCGGGTGAAGCGCAAAAGCCCGTCTTCCACCTCGCTTACGCCGATCATATGTTCAAGGGCCAGGCTCAAACGATGATCGAAATCCGCCACCACATAATCACGAAAGGCTCCCGCCAGAATAAAGCCGCCAAGGGCCAATGCCCCCGCAAGCCAAAGGCTGGCACTCAAGAGCAGCCGAACTGTCAGGGATCGTGTCAAACGCCCCACCAATGGTCCCTTTCAGCGCTTATCTGCCCCGTCTTCGGGATCAAGGCGATAGCCAAGCCCCCGTACGGTGTGAATCAGATCGATCCCCAGTTTTTTGCGAATCCGGTTTACGAACACCTCGATGGTGTTGGAATCCCGATCAAAATCCTGATCGTAAATATGCTCTGTCAGCTCGGTCCGCGACACCACCTCGCCCTGATGGTGCATCAAATAGGAAAACAGCTTGAATTCCAACGCCGTCAGCCGCACCGGCTCGCCCGAAACCCACACCCGCGCATTCCGGGTATCAAGGGTAACAGGGCCACATACCAGCTCCGAGCTGGCATGGCCCGCCGCCCGGCGAATAAGCGCCCGCAACCGTGCCAAGACCTCTGCCAGTTCAAATGGCTTGGTGACATAATCATCGGCCCCCGCATCCAATCCGGCGACCTTTTCGCTCCAACTGTCGCGGGCGGTCAGAATAAGCACCGGCATGGAACGCCCGTCTTCGCGCCATTTCCGCAAAACCGAAATGCCATCCATCACCGGCAAGCCCAGATCCAGCACCACCGCATCATAAGGCTCTGTATCGCCTAGAAAATGTGCATCCTCGCCGTCGCTTGCATGGTCCACCGCATAGCCCGAATCCTTTAAGGACGCCACCATCTGGGCGGCCAGATCCACATCATCTTCTGCAATCAAGACCCGCATCAGCGCTTTCCTTTCACCGACAAAACCCGCCCCGTATGGGCATCCACCGTAACCGAAGCCACCTTGCCCCCGTCTTGCAAGATCTTGATCCGGTACACCCAGCGATCCCGTCCGGCCCGTTGCAGATCCTGCCCCACCACACGCCCCGGCACGGCCCTTTGGGCGCTGCGGACGATTTCGGAATAGCTTTTGATCTTGCCTTCAAGCATTTCCTCGCGGGCGCTATCTTGCTCCGACTGCGCCAGAACAGGCCGGTGCTGCGATCCGGCAAACACCGGCGACGATAAAACCGCAGTGCCCAGAACACCCATCACAAAAAAGCCCGCAATGACGTTAAAACCTCGCATGGGTTTGATCCCTTCCCCCGATAAATATGCGGTTTCCCGTGAACACCATATGAACCATTCCCCATAGAGCCCTGTCCGCGCTATGCTTGGCATGCAAGCCACTAGGAATCAGGGAAAATAATCATGCGCACTCTTCTTGTACCCATGACCGACCCAAAAGGGCAGGACAGTGTTTTAAAAGTTGCGTTTTCACTTGTAAGAACTTTTTCCGCCCATCTGACCTGCCTTTTCATCCGGCCCGATCCGCGTGCCGCCATTCCCTTCATGGGAGAAGGCCTGACCGCCGATGCCATTCAAGACCTTGTGGATGCGTCAGACCGGGAAGGCAAAGCCCGTGCCGCCCGCACCTATGCCGTTTTTGAAGAAACCCGCAAAAAACAGGATATTCCGTTAGGCGATGGATTGGGTCCAGAAAAAACAGCCACCGTTGCATGGGAAGAATCGACGGGCTTTATCGCCGACCGTGTAGGACGGGCCGCACGCCTGGCCGATCTGACCGTGGTGCCGCAACCGATCGATCCCAATAGTGAAGATAGCGCCGATCTGTTGAACGAAGTGCTGTTTCGTTCGGGACGGCCTTTATTGCTGGCCCCGCCCAATCCCAGCGAAACCATCGGCAGCACCATCCTTGTGGCCTGGAATGGCCGGGCCGAATGTGCCCGCACCGTCGCCGCAGCCCTGCCCTTCTTGCACCGGGCCGAGCGCATTTTCCTGTTAACGGTAGGAGAGGAACATCCCGACCGGCCTTCTTTGGAAGGCTTGAACCTGTATCTGGCCCGCCAAGGCATAAGCGCGGACATTCTGCACCGTGAAAGTGACGACAAAAGCGTTGGCGAAACCATCCGGGACACGGCGGAAACTCTGGGCGCGGATCTGTTGGTGATGGGAGCCTTTTCCCATAGCCGCTGGCGTGAAATGATTATTGGCGGGGTCACGCGCCACGCCATTCATCACGCAAAGATCCCAGTGTTCATGAGCCACTGATGCCCACACCTCTTTTACGTGATTGGCATCATGCGGGCGCTTATTACGCCCATAAAGGCCATAAGATTTTTTATCGACGGGCGGGCAAAGGCGATCCTTTGCTGATCCTGCACGGCTTTCCAACCGCCAGTTGGGATTTTGCCCCCTTATGGGAGGATCTCACCGCCCGTTTTGATGTGATCGCCCCGGATATGATCGGCTACGGATTTTCCGCCAAGCCCAAACCTTATGGCTATTCGCTCTTCGATCAAGCGGATCTAGTGGAAGGATTGCTGGCTGATCTTGGGGTGGCCCGTCCGCATATTCTGGCCCATGATTTTGGCGATAGCGTTGCACAAGAACTGCTGGCCCGCCTGCATGAGCCGTCCCATGCCCTGGATCTGGCCTCTGTGTTCATGCTCAATGGCGGGATTTTCTATGATCGCATCACCCCGGTATTCACCCAACGCCTGTTGCGGTCGCCCTTTGGCCGCATCAGTCAGCATCTTATGACCCGACGGAGCTTTGGCTGGGCATTTGCCAAGATATTCGGCCCCAATACGCAACCCGACAAAAGCGCGTTGGACGATTTCTGGCATTTGATCACCTATAATGGCGGCAAGCGGGTGATGCACGACATCATCCAGTATTTAGGAGAACGGCAAAAATTTCAGGATCGCTGGACCATGGCCTTTGCCAAATCCCCCATTCCTTTGCGTTTTGTTTATGGGCCGCTTGATCCGGTTTCCGGCACAGCCATGGCCGAACGATTCGCCCAGATTGCCCATCCCGCTCAAACCTCCCCGGCCACCATCGCCCCCCATGTGGTGCGACTGGATGGCATAGGCCATTATCCGCAAATAGAGGCCCCAAAGGCCGTGCTGGCGGCATTTGATGCGTTTCAGGCTGGCCTCTCTTCCCATTCCATATCCTCACAATGATCCGGTTTCTAAGCGCGTTGTTGGGATGGATGGCGCTTTCCCATATGGCAAACGCACAAGAGATCACCCCTCTCGACCCCCTTGGTCCGGCCTTGGATATGCAGTTGGCCCGCATAGAAGACGGGCTGGTCTTGGTTGCCAAAGATGGCCGGCATTTTGTATTGGCGGGGCTATGGCCGCTTCGACGTAGCCATGAAGGCGGCGATATCACTGAAGACGGATTGGCGCGCATGGCGAAACAACGGATCGAGCGCCATCTTGACCATAGGCTTCAGATCTATCCCATGGATCAAACCCCCGATCGCTATGGCCGTATCCGTGCGCATCTGGTGGCGGCAACAAAGGATGGAAAAGGGCTCTGGATCAATGCCATGCTGCTGCAACAAGGGCTGGCCCGCGCCTTTCCCCTCGATGATATCCCAATGCTGAATGATGCACTTTATGCTGCCGAAGCCACGGCCCGCGCCCAGAATATCGGCTTTTGGGCTTCGGCCCGAAATGCGCTTTATGCGGCAGGCGATGAAGCGGTGATGGCGCAAAAAGCAGGGGAATTTGCCATTGTCACAGGCCCCATCCGCTCTGCAACCAAGGTGGATGGCACCGTTTATCTCAATTTCGGGGACGATTGGCGCACAGATTTCACCATCCGGCTTTTATGGCCCATAAGGCGGACCCTCCCCAAAGGGCAGCGCGACCCTTCATGGTGGGCCCATAAAACCGTGGAAGTGCGCGGCGTTTTAGAAGATCTCAATGGTCCGTTGGTGACCCCGCTCGCGCCGGCGCAAATTCGGGTTCTCCCCGCATCGCCAACCCGACAGTCCGATCCGGCCCCTTAAAGGTATAAAAAATCCCCCGGCGCCGAAGCACTGCAGGGGATTCTCAATTCAAGATGCTTGCAAAAGCGGATCAGGCCGCGATCAAAACATTCTCGAGGCGTGTCAGGGCAGACTGCTCGTCGATTTCCTCAACGGCAGCAAGTTCACGCGCCAAACGGCCAAGCGCCGCTTCATAGATCTGGCGTTCGGAATAGGATTGTTCCGGCTGATCGGCACCACGATGCAAATCGCGCACAACTTCAGCAATGGAAACAATATCGCCGGAATTGATCTTAGCTTCATATTCCTGCGCCCGACGGCTCCACATGGTGCGCTTGATACGCGCCTTGCCCTTCAATGTGGTGAAGGCTTCTTGAATGGTTGCCGTATTGGAAAGCCGTCTCATCCCGACCGTTTCAGCTTTGTTGGTGGGAACGCGCAAGGTCATGCGCTCTTTTTCGAAACGAACAACATAGAGTTCGAGAGATGTGCCCGCGATCTCTTGGGCTTCGATTTCCGTCACACGACCAACGCCATGTTTTGGATAAACCACATAATCACCCGTGCTGAAATCAAGCATGTTTTTGTTTTTTGCCATGGCAGGTCTTGCAGCCCCTTTGCTGTTGGGCGGATGTTCAGCAAGCGATAACCCGGCACATATCCATCCGGTATCCGGTGGCCCAGATGGATTATATGCTTATTGCGATACGGGATGTGCGGGTGGTGTGCCTCGCTGCTGTCCAGATCCGCTGGCTTGATGACAATAAAAATCAATCAACGGACAAAACTGTAACACAACTGACAATTAAATGACAGGCATTTCGCATATGCGAAGCGCGCAAAGGCCCACATAGCGCCCATTTTCAGGTTGAACCAACCCAAAAAAGGGGCATTGCAGACGGCACTGCGGCAGAGTGTCACAGCGCTATGACAGGGCACATCCCTTGATCGGATGATCAAAAATACGGGAAAGACACCGTCCTTTATTCAAGGACGACACTCAATCGCCGTTGCCCGGCTCCGCAGAGAAGAACGTATCGAATTTGCCTTCTTGATCCTTGAACGCATCGGCATCCGCAGGCGGATCTTTCTTTTCCGTAATATTGGGCCATTTTTCCGAATAATCGGCATTCACTTCCAGCCATTTTTCAAGGCCGTCTTCCGTATCGGGCAAAATGGCTTCCGCCGGGCATTCAGGCTCGCACACGCCACAATCGATGCATTCATTGGGATTGATGACGAGCATATTCTCGCCTTCATAAAAGCAATCAACCGGGCAGACCTCAACGCAATCGGTGTACTTGCACTTGATGCAGGCTTCTGTGACGACGTAGGTCATGAAATTCCTCTCGGCGCGAAGCGGCTTGGTCGCCGCGTTGATTCGAAGGCGTTATGCCCAAGATTTTTCCCCAAGACAACCACTTTTCAAGGGAAAACCGGTTAAATCTATGGGGCGGTCAGTCTTCCCCACCCTCGGTAAGGCCCAATCGGGCAACAACTCTTTTGCGCGCATCCCCCCGGTCCCGATCGCTCACATATAGCAACCCGCCAACCCGGCGCAGAAGATTGGCTTCATAATCATGCAAGACCCCGTCTGCATAGGCCACTTCCCAAAGCATTTCGATCATCTCCACCCGCTCTTCATAGGAGCAGGCGTCTTTGATCTTGGCGGTAAAGCCAAGCAATTGTACGGAGCCATCACTATGGCCACGGGCTTCAGCGATCAGGCTTTCAATGTCGTCTTGGGAAAAATCGAACCGGTCATCAAGAACCTTCCGGATGGCAGCTTCTTCTTCCTCTCCCAGAACTCCATCCAGACTGGCTGCCTCCAAAAGCAGGGCAGCGGCGGCCACATGGCGATCCTCATGGGCGGCTTTGGCGGCGTCCTCCCCTCCCACACGATCAAAAAAAGCACGAATACGCGTCAACATAGAAATCTCCTGACTGTTTCTGGTCCCGCCACCGACTATTCTTTCTGGCTCAGGAAGCGATCAAGGGCCCGACGATCCGCTTTGGTGGGACGCCCGCTTCCGGCCTCTCTTCGAGCATGGCGGTTTTTTTCCTGCGCCGTTTTTGCACTATCCGGTGCGGGGGACAGATCTTCATATAGTCCCTGCGCCACGATTGCAGGCCCGCGCTGGTCGGATAACGCCAAAACCCGCACCACAAACACGCGCTCTGCCTTGGCAAAGGTCAGAACATCCCCCACCACAACAGCCGCGCTGGGCTTTTTCACATGGGTGCCATTTATGCGCAGGCGGCCCGTTTTCACTTCACGGGTGGCAAGGCTGCGGGTTTTATAGAACCGCGCAGCCCACAACCATTTATCCAGCCGCATACGCGCTGTTTCAGCCCCGTCTTTTGTGGGGCTGTCCTTCGACATCAGCCACGCTTCTCCAACGCATCTTTAAGGGCTTTCAACTGCGCAAAGGGGCTGTCTTCATTGATTTCATCGCGGGGTTTGCGATCCGCAGGGGCGTGGGATTTATATCCACGTCCATCCCCTTGCCGATGGCCAGCGGCGCGGCCTTTCCCACCGGACTTATTGCCATGAGAACGCCCACCCTCCGGGCGGTTATCCTCGGTTTTGGCACGGTGCGCATTTTTCCCCTTGGGTCCGGCTCCCTTGCGTTGATCCGCATGATTGGCCGCATGAGAGCGATTCCGGTTTCGGGAAGCGGGGCGCGGTTGACGGGGCGACCAGAAGAAGCGCACCTCATCCACCATTTCCGGCTCGGAGACGGGCCCGGCTTCCGATGTTGCGTCAGCGGCTGCGTCTGGAGCGGCTTTAGCTGTCGCATCCGGAGTCGCTTCTGCGGCTGTTACTGGCGCTGTTTCGGGCACTGTTTCTGGCGCTGTTTCCGCAGCCACGTCCGAAGCGGCATCCGCAGTATCTTGAACGGGCGTCTCTTGCGTAGATGCGTCTTGAACAGAGGCTTCTTGAACAGGAGCTTCTTCAACAGGGGCTGGCACTTTCACAATTTCATGCGCATAGCCCACAGCCCGCATCGAGCGAATGAAACTTTCCCCCGAACAGCCCACAAGGCCCATGATTTCCGGAGTGACGGTAAATTTCGCGCCATTCTGCCCCAAAGGCCGGGCCGTATCCGCCAAGCGTTCCAGCATATCCAGCCGCACCGCTTCGTGCCCGCCGATCAACCGGAAGCCGGCAATCTCGTAAAATTCGCGCGGCGCTTTGGGATCGGTTTGAATCCACACCAAACCGGGCGTCGGCATTGGCGGCAAATCGGAAATGCCATTCCACAAAGCCCAAGCCAGCAAGCGCAATTCCACCGCATGGGGCTTTAAGATCAGCGGAATATAAAGGGCGGTGGCACCGATACGGATATGGAACCGCCGCAGGCCCTTACGCGCATCCTGATCGATTTTGCGCAATTCTTCCGATACCTGCCCGCGTGGCAGAACGCCAAAGCGTTCCAGAATCTGAAATGCCACACCGCGTGCCAAACCCGCCAAAGGCGCATCCGCAGCCGGAACAACCGGAGCCGCAGGCGCTTTCGCGTCCGCTGCACTCTCTCCGGCATCGGGGGCCGAGGCCGAGTCGGCCGCGCCTTCCGGTGCGCCCTCTGCACTTTCCGGTGCTTTTTGAGGCTCGCTTGCTTTCGCCGGCACCTGTTTCTCGATTTCCGCTTTCAGCTTCAAAAGCGGTTCCAGCTTGTCGGCAATGCGTTCCGACAACCAGGTGGCACAGCTCTGGCGCACATTTTCTGCCAAGGCATCGGTTAAAAGCGTGCCCTCTACCAGCTTTACGCGCGGTTCATAAGGCGAATCGCCTTTTTCAAGGCGCGCAATGACAGATTTCTGCCAAACCAGCTTTGGCCGGTGCATCCCTTCGGAAACATCCAGCTGCAGCGTTTTATAGCCAATATTGCAAAAAATCTTGGCGCGCCGCGTGATTTCCGCCTTCAAGGCGATATCCGCAGCCTGCTCAAGGGTTTTGAATTCCTCGCCCACCGCAGATGGATCGGCGCGGAACGTGAAGCCATCGAGCGTGCCAATGGCATGCCCTTCGACAATGATTTCGTTGGTTTCGTCTATGCTCACCGACAACTCGCCTCGCTGGCGTAATTCGCGCATCAGAACGGATGTCCGTCTGTCTACGAACCGCTGCGTCAATCTATCATGCAAGGCATCGGACAATTTGTCCTCAATACCCCGCGTCACATGCGCCCAGTGCGCTGCATCCGATAACCAGTTTCGCCGGTTGGCGACATAGGTCCATGTTCGGATATTGGCGATCCGGGCCGCCAAGGTATCAATGTCGCCTTGTACATTGTCAAGTCGGCTGACCTGTTTGGCCATCCAATCATGGGGCACAACACCGTGACGCCCCATCAAATCGCGGTAGATGCGTTGAAGCAAGGACAGATGTTCACTTGCCGATACACGGCGAAAATCGGGGATCTGGCACACCTCCCACAATCGTTGCACCGCCGCCGGTGTGGTGGCGATGGCCGACACATCGGAATTTTTTGCCAAAGCTTTTAAAGCCTGCAAATCCAGTGCTTCGCGCGCCCGCACCAGATCGGGCCGGGCCGATGGCGACTCCAAAGAAGCGACCAGTTTGGCTGCCGAGCGGTAATCAAGTCGGGAATTGCGCCAGATCAACGCCTTGAGCGGGCGGAAATCATGATCCTCCACCTGTGCGATAAGCTGCGGGTCCAAAGATGCCCCATCGGCCCCCGCCAGCGTAGAAAAGCTGCCGTCATTCATATGCCGCCCGGCCCGCCCGGCAATTTGCGCCACTTCCGGTGCAGAAAGGGCCCGCACCCTTTCCCCATCGAATTTATGGGTGGCAGAAAAGGCCACATGGTCGATATCCATATTCAACCCCATGCCAATGGCATCGGTGGCCACCAGATAATCCACATCCCCGTTTTGATAGAGCGCCACCTGCGCATTGCGGGTGCGGGGCGACAAGGCGCCCATCACCACCGCGGTGCCGCCACGATTGCGGCGCACAAGCTCGGCCAGCCCGTAAACATTCTCGGCGGAAAACGCCACAAGCGCCGCGCGGCGCGGCAGGCGGTGCAGCTTTTGCGGCTGCACATAACGCAATTGCGACAAACGCTGCCGCGTCACAAGGGTGGCATCAGGCAATAACCGGCTGATCAAAGGCTGCATGGTGGCAGCCCCCATGAACACGGTTTCTTCCACCCCCCGCGCATAAAGCAGCCGATCGGTGAACACATGCCCGCGCTGGGCATCGGCGGCCAACTGGATTTCATCCACTGCCAGAAAATCCACCCTTTGGCTCATGGGCATCGATTCGACAGTGCAAATCCAATAGGAAGGCCGCGGCGGAACAATTTTTTCCTCACCGGTCAGCAAAGCAACCCGCGCCGCCCCCTTGGCCGCCACCACCCGGTCATAAATCTCGCGCGCCAACAGCCGCAGGGGAAAGCCGATCATCCCCGACGCATGGCCGAGCATCCGTTCGACCGCATAATGGGTCTTGCCGGTATTGGTGGGGCCAAGAACGGCGATCACCCGCCCGCCGTCGCCTTGCGCTCGCTGCATCCTGTATCCTGTTATAGTGCGCGTTTAAGGGGGAGAGGCCTTTGGCCACGGCTGCGGTCAATCGCCGGACACAGCATCCGCCGCAACGGGCCGGACCTTGATCTGCGTCAGCTGATTGCGTCGCCGGCCGATGATTTCAAAATCAAAGCCGTGGAATTGAAAGCGTTGCCCGACAATGGGAATGATCTCCGATTCGTAAATCACCAGCCCGGCCAATGTGGAGGCATCGGAATCGGGCAAAGACCAGTCAAACCGGCGATTAAGATCGCGGATGGTCATGGTGCCATCCACCTGTATCCAGCCATCGGTCAGCTTTTTCACCCCATGATTGGCATGGTCGAATTCGTCGGTGATATCGCCAACGATTTCTTCCAGAATATCTTCCAGAGTAACCAGCCCCTGAATCGCCCCATATTCATCCACCACCATGGCGAAATGCGCCCGGCGCGATAAAAACGCATTCATCTGTTCACGCAATGTGGTGGTTTCGGGCACGAACCACGCATCGGTCATAATGGCATGAATATCGATTTCTGCCGGATCGCTTGTCGCCTTCATCGCCCGCAAAACGTCTTTGGCATGCAAAACCCCGACGATATTTTCCGCGTCGTCTTCATAGATGGGCAGGCGGGTAAAAGGACTTTCGATCACCTCGTCAACAATTTCCTGAACCGGCTTGGCCAGATCGATCAGGGCCATATTCTTGCGGTGGATCATCACATCTTCCACTGTGATGTCATCCAGATCGAGGATCGAATCCAGCATATCGCGGTGGGATTTACGGATACCGCCTTCGCTGGCCCCCAGATCGATAACCCCGCGAATTTCATCCCGGGCCGACAGCACCGCTTCATTGCTTTCCAGATCCACACCAAACATATTCAAGGTGCCCCGCACGATATGGCGCACCAGATTCACCACCGGCGAAAACAGCAGCACCACAAGGCCGATCACCCGGCCAACGGCAAGCGCCATGCCGTCGGGATTGGAAATGGCATAGGATTTGGGCAGCACTTCGGAGAAAATCAGCACCAAAGCGGTCATGATCAAGGTGGCATAGACCACCCCGCTTTCGCCCACCAAGGAAATGAACACGCTGGTCGCCAGCGCACTGGCAAGAATATTCACCAGATTATTGCCCAGCAAAATCGCGCCGATCAGCCGCTCTTTGTCTTCGATCAGCTTTTCAACCCGCTTGGCCCGCCCATCGCCATCCCGCGCCAAACGGTGGATGCGGGCACGGCTTGCCGCTGTCAGCGCCGTTTCCGAGCCAGAGAAAAAGGCCGACAAGCACAGCAATACAAAAATGAAAGCAAGGCTCGATATGTGCGCGATCAGCATAAAACAGCTCCGTTCAAACAGGTCGAGGCACCAATAGCCGACTTATATAAGATTGGCGGTCAAAAAACCGCGCAAAACATCGGGCGGCACATCGCGGCTTAAAAAGGCCCGGCCGATGCCCCGGCTTAAAACGAACGTCAGCACCCCGGCCGACACTTTTTTGTCCTGCGCCATCAAATCCATCATCCGGTCGGCGCTTAACCCGGTGCACAGATCCGTGCAGCGATGGGGCAAGCCCGTCTCCGCAAGATGCTGGCGCAACCGGTCTGCATCCGCTTGGGAGCACAGATCCAGCACCACCGAAAGATCCAGTGCCATCTGGCAGCCGATCGCCACCGCTTCGCCATGCAAGACGCGGCCATCATAACCCGCAAAGGCTTCAATGGCATGGCCAAAGCTGTGGCCCAAATTCAAAAGCGCCCGCGCCCCCGATTCGCGTTCATCGGCAACAACGATGGCCGCCTTGGCACGGCAGCTTTCCGCCACCGCATAAGCCTGCGCCTGTTTATCACCTTTCAAAACAGCGGCCTCATTGCGCTCCAGCCATGTGAAAAAGTCTGGCCGGTCGATCAGGCCGTATTTCACCACTTCCGCATAGCCCGCCTTACGCTCACGCTCTGGCAGGCTATCAAGGGTGGCAAGATCGATCAGCACCCGACGCGGCTGGTGAAAGGCTCCCACCAGATTTTTCCCTTGCGCCATATTGATGCCGGTCTTGCCGCCCACCGAGCTATCCACTTGCGATAAAAGGGTTGTAGGAAGCTGCACCACCCCCACGCCGCGGCGCAAAACAGAGGCAGCAAAGCCGGTAAGATCGCCCACCACGCCGCCGCCCAAGGCCATCACCAGATCGCTGCGTTCAATGCCGAAATCCAAAAGCGCGGCGCACAGGCGTTCCAGTTCGGCAAAGCATTTGGACCCTTCCCCCGCCGGAATCACATGCAGATCCACATCCACGCCGCCATCGGCCAAAGCCGCCATCAGTGCCGGGCCATATCGCGCCGCCACCACATCATCGCTGACCAGCGCCAATTTGGGTCGGGGCAATATATCGGCAAGATAAGGCATGGGATCGGCCAGCAATCCCTCGCCAATCATGATCTGATAGCCGCGCGCCCCCAAAGACACCGGAACCTGCGTGATTTTTTGCGCCTGTTGTTGTTCTGTCACCTGTTGCTGCTTTCCCGAATATGCCCCTGAAGGGCCTTAACAATCTGATCCACAACCTGTTCATGGGGGCCGTCAGAGCTTTTGATATGCAGATCCGCCTTGGCATATTGGGGGCTACGCTCTTGCCACAGCCGAACCAGAATGCTGCGCGGATCGCCGCTTTTCAACAAAGGCCGGGTATCCCGCCGCGCTGTGCGTTCCACCAGCACATCAATATCCGCATCCAGCCAGATAGAAATGCTGCGCTCTAAAATCAATCGCCGGGTTTCGGCATTGATAAACGCCCCGCCGCCCGTTGCAATGACCTGCGCCGGCCCTTCAATCAGCCGGGCGATGACTTTTCGTTCGCCATCGCGGAAAGCCGCTTCGCCAAAACTTTCAAAAATTTCCGAAACCGTGCGCCCCGCCGCCCGTTCGATTTCTTCATCGGCATCCACAAAGCCAAGGCCCAAGCGAAGAGCCAACCGCCTGCCAATGGTGGATTTTCCAACGCCCATCAGGCCAATCAGCACAATCGGCCTATCGGGATTTTCCGGATTCATATGGGCGGGATGCCCTTTATATTTTTCAAGATCGGTCATGCCCTGTCTTACAGCACAAAAATGCGCTGCCATAAAGCAACCGCATGCAGGCCCTAGACTGGTCATGGTCGTTTTTTAGTTTCAACATGGATATGGCAGCCATTTATCTGCTGTGTCTGTATTTTTCACACAGGCCGACAAAAGGGGAGCAGCCTAGACAGGGTCGGCCCCCACCGCCTATAACCGGGCTCGGTAAGAATGAGGTTATGCCCATCATGAAACGCGTCTGGTTGATTATCGTCCTTTTGGCTGTGCTGGCTGTGCTTGCCGGAACGGTGTGGCTTTATACATGGGACATTCCCGCGCCCCAAGAGCGGGTGGAGCAGGAGTTGCCGGATGACCTTATTACCAACTAGCCGGAAGGGCCGGCGCGCCCTGTTATCCGGAACAGCCCTGTGCTGGGGCCTTTGCGCAGCATTTGGGCTGGGCCTTGCCGTATCCCAAAAGGCGATGGCCCAAAGCACCCCTGCCCCGGCCAATGATCCCCTTGGGGTCTTGCAAGACAACAGCGCCCAACCCTCCCGCGATCCCGCTGACACCACTACGGAAAAGCGGCGTTTTTATCTTGGCCCGCAGGGCAGTGATGCACAAAATGATGCACAAGATGATCTGCAAAATTCTCCCTTGGAAGATGCGGACCGCGCCCCCACATCAATCCTGATCGGGCCTTATGTGCCCAAGCAATCAATTGCGATCCCTTCGCTGGACGAGCCGCAAGAATCGCCGGACACAGTGCTGGCCAATGGAGCCGCCCAACCCGGTGGCGACGCGGATCTCGGCACCTCCGCATCAGGCGAATCCCTTGATCCCGACATCACCGTAGATGCTTTATCCCAATTGGACCCGGCCGCCATCGGCATTTGGACCGATCGGTCGGTACAACCCTTTCCCATCACCATGTGGCAAGGCAGCCAGCGTGAAACCCTTGAACGCCTGATCCCGGCCCTGCCGGCACAAGCCTCGTCCACAGTGATGCGCTCTTTGATGCGGCGGCTTTTGCTGTCCCCTGCCAGCCTGCCTTCAAAGCCTATTGCCCTTGCATCCCCCGAAGCGGACATATCTTCACAAGCCCAAGTCCTTGACGAACCCGGCTTTAACGCCTTTCCGGATGCCGCATCCCAAGCAGACCCCGAAGCCGCGAATCCGCTTTCCATCACAGCGGAAACTTTGACAGCGCCACCGGATGAAAACCGCGATCAGGGCATGGATGAAGCGCAAGCCCAAGGCCCCGATCTGCTGATGGCCCGGCTGGAACGGCTTTATGCCGCCGGTGCTGTCGATGATTTTCTGGCCCTTTCCGAACGCCTTCCCGCAGATCTGGAGACTCCCGATCTGGACCGCATGCGCACCCATACGGCCTTGGCCATCGGTGATTATGAAACCGCCTGCCAGATCGCCCAGCAAGCCATTGCCCAATCGGGCGCGGCTTTGTGGCTGCGGGTCACGGCTCTTTGTGAAGCGTTTGAAGGCAATCGCGGCACCGCCCGATTCAAGCTGACCCTTTTGGATGATGCCAATGAAGCCAGTCCGGCGTTTTCCGCGCTGGTGGAAGCCTTGCTGGATCAAATCGAAGGCCGCACCGCCCCCACTGATGCCCTTGACCTTTCCAGCGCAACAGAACTGACGCCAGAACTGTTTGCCGCCAGCCAATTAACCGCCACCCCTTTGCCCGGCACATTGATCCGGTCTGCACCGGACATTTTGCTGGTCGCCTTGTCGCAATCGCCCACGCTATCCACTGACGACCGTTTGGCTTTGGCCCGGAAAGCCGCGCAAAAAGGCCTGATGAATGGCGCACAACTTGCCGAAATTTTTGCCTCACTCTCTTTCACCGATGCGCAACGGGCTGCCGTCTTTGCATCTTTGGAAGCCGAGCAAGACCGGACAGCCGAATCGGAAAGCGATCCCGCCGGACAACAAGAGGTGCCAGACGAGGCAACGCCGGTTCCAACCAATGAGGCGCTTCTTGGCGGCATAAAGCTGGATGCCCTTCTGTGGCAGTTGGCGGCAAAATCCCAAAGCCCGCATGAGCGTATCCGGTGGATCGAAATTGCCCTTGAAAGGGGCCGCAGCCGTGGACTGGTTACCGCCATGGCCGGTGCCTTGGCAGACCCATTGGAGGCCATCACCGCCAGCATGGCCTTGGCCGGCTATGCCGATAGTGCCGGGCGTATTCATCTGCTGAATGGCCATGTGGAAGATGCCTTGGCATGGTATGAAGCGGCACGGCTGGCGGCGGATCAAGGCAATCTGGATGCCCGCCGCGCCATGCTTGCCTTATGGCCCTTGATGGCTGTGATCGATGAAACCGGAACAGTGTCGATAGAGCCAGATATGCTGGATTTGTGGATGTCCACCCATCCGGGCCGCACAGAGCATGAGCAATTGAGCCGCACCGATTTGTTGTTCACCGTTTTTGAAGGCTTGGGAAAGCCGGTGCCTTTTGATCTGCAGCAACGCGCGCTGACAGCCCCTTTGCGCCATGGCCCCATACCGCCAGCCACCTTATGGCGGCAATTGATCCAGGCCATCACCAGCCACCGCACCGGGGAAACGGTTCTCACAACGCTTGTGGCTTTGGGGGAAGATGGCCCGGCCTTTGTATCGACCCCTGTGCTGTCCACTCTTTTGGTGGGGCTGCGTGAAGCAGGGTTGGAACAAGATAGCCGCAGATTGGCGATGGAGGCCCTGATCGAGCAGGGCTTTTAAAAGCAAAACCGGTTTTTAGGACAGCAACCACATGGCCCGCGCCAAGGGAGAAGACCGCTATCTTTTAGAGCAGTTTTTGGAAGCCCTGTCGTCGGAACGCGGCGTGGCACAGAATACCTTGCTGGCCTATGAACGGGATCTGATGGACTTTTTCCAGCGCTGCGGCTGCCAATCCGCCACAGCCAGCACTGAAGATATCCGCGCCTATCTGGACGATCTGTTCCGGTCAAATCTATCGGCCAACACCGCCAGCCGCCGTTTATCGTCACTGCGCCAGTATTTCCTGTTTTTGTTCCGCGAGGGGCTAAAACCGGATAATCCCACCGCCAATATAGACAGCCCCCGCAAGGCGGAACATTTACCTTCCATATTGAGCGAGGAAGACGTCACACAGCTTCTGGATGTGGCCCAAAAACGGTATGAGGCCAAAAATACCGTGGGAAATGCACGGCTTCTGGCCCTGATCGAAACGCTTTATGCCACCGGAATGCGCATATCCGAATTGTTGAGCCTGCCCCGCCATGCTTTTTCCCCCGATCGCCCCTTTTTGTTTGTGAAAGGCAAGGGAGGGGTGGAACGCATGGTGCCCTTGGGAGAGCAGGCGCGGTACGCCCTGACCGGTTATCTTGAGACTTTAAAGCGCGACAAACCGGAATATCGCCAAAGCCGCTGGCTGTTTCCATCACGCGGTGCGCAAGGCCATCTCAGCCGTATGCGGGTGCAGCAATTGCTCAAGGATCTGGCTATTGAAGCGGGGATTGTTCCGGAAAAGCTTTCGGCCCACAAGCTGCGCCATGCCTTTGCCACCCATTTGCTGGCCCATGGGGCCGATTTGCGGGTCGTGCAGAAAATGTTGGGACATGCCGATATTTCCACCACCCAAATCTATACCCATGTACTGGAAGAACGGCTGCGCAAACTGGTCAGCGAAAAGCATCCGCTGGCGAAAGCCCAGACCTTGAAATAGGAAAGCGACCGGGCCTTATTCGATCTGGCCCAGCCAACCCTTGCGCATGGCTTTGGCCACGGCATGGCTGCGGGAACTGGCATCCAGCTTGGCGATGGCATTGCGCACATGGAAACGCGCCGTCTCTGGCGAGCGGTCAATGATTATGCCGATTTCACTATCGGTTTTGCCGCAAGCCACCCATGTCAGACATTCCCGCTCACGCTCGGTCAGGGAACAGGCGTCCGCCATATCCGATGCGCCTTCCGCGACCATCATATCCACATGTTCCAAAAAGGCGTGGCCCACCAAAAACAGCTCGCCCGCATGACGGTCCGCCCAGTCGCGCACGGTCTTCAAAGGCTCATTGCTGACCCAGGTGACAAAACCCGTCCGGCCGCCGGGCTGATGCACCGGCACGGTGATGCCCGACCGAACACCCACCTGACGCAACAGGCTAAGGGTTTGCTGCCCCAAAGCGGTAAACGGCTTTGGCAATGTATCGCCTTCCAGCCCAAGATTGTCTTCATCCAGCCCCCAGGAAAAAGGCCGCCGCATCTTGCGGCACGGCACCACAAGGGGACAGGCCAGCATCAGGCCAGAACTAAACCAGCGTCGCACAAAATCCGAAGGCCAGCCCAGTTCAACGCCAATGGGTTCGCGCTTTTGCCCCGCCACATGGGACGGATTGGCCAGATCATTATCAAAAGCCGCACGCGGAACAGGCAAGGACTGGCTGTAATCTCCCAGAAGCATCGAGGCTTCCTGAAGATTTCGGGCTCCGGGCAAATCACTCAAAAACCGTTGTGTTGGTTCGGCTAACATCACTCACCCCAAAGACGACCACTGATCTTGAAGAACAGCATTGGTCCCAAAGAACAGAACGGGTCAAAGGCCATGATTTCTCATAAAGAAAAATAGCACTTTGCCTCTTTATAATTGCCTATAAGATAGGGCAATCAAGGAGCAACGCCAAGGTGCCTTCGAAGTGTTGTTGCGCACTTCACTCTCTTTTGCGCAAGTTTACGTAACGTAAAGCTCTTCACAGAATACGCAAAAATCTCAACTTAACTTTTCTTTTCAGTGTGTTGCAAACCCAACGCTTTTTTATATCAAAAGAGCCAAAGTCCCTGCTTTTCTGCGGATCTTTGGCTTTTTGACGATCAAATGCGGGTCAAAGCAAGGATCGGGCGCTTATTCATAATCGGGAACAAGGGTCGGCGATCCCATTTTCCAATCACCATCGGGCTGCAAGCAAGCGGTGCCATATGCGTCTTTTTCTTCACCGCCAATGGTGATGGTGGTTTGATATTCACGGGTTTGCAGACAATCGGATGCCGTCTGTTCCTGAGCCGCACGCGCAGGGATCGGCCCGGGGCGCTCGGCATATTGCGGGGGCTGGGCCACACCATAAACCCGTTGCGGCGCATAATAGCCGCCGCCATAAGCCGGGGCGCGCGACCTGTTATTGGCGCTATCAATGGCACTATAAAGCAACAGACCGGCCCCAACGCCCAAGAGCACATTGGCCGCCCCATGCCCGCCGCGATGGCCGCCCCGATAACTGCGGCCGCGATTATAATGACGCCCACCACGATAGCTTCCATAAGAGCCGCCATAATGGCCGCCCCCATAGCTGTAATTGCGTGGACCGGCTTCAGCAGGGCTGGCCGCGATCACTGACAATCCGCTCAGGGCCATTGATCCAATTGCCAGGGCTCCTAGAAACTTTCGCATGGTCCGTTCTCCAAAGTCCGCTTTTCGGGCATCATTCTGGATATAATGTGCAAACCCATCTGAACCAGAGCTGAATAGCACACAAAGAGTCACAGGGAGGTGACGACAGACAGACTGAAATTCCATAACGCTTTGTGGAGAACAGTTGAATCCGCGCAGCCCGATTAGGCGCCATAACCATCCAAATCCCTCATCCCCGGACTTGATCCGGGAGTCCGGCATAGCCTGTCGCAAGGTGTGGTAAAGGAAGAACTGGATTCCCGGATCAAGTCCGGGAATGACGAGCGGGGAAGCGGGATATCACCAAACCCGCAGCCTTGAGCACGGTCCATGTGAGCATCGACCCCAACACCGACAATCATGACAGCTTCGGGTCGAGCGGAGCGGGACCAAACAAAAATGACGCGAGGGGGAAGCGGATTGACCTGAAACGGTCTTTTCCAAAATGCCTTTCCCGCTAGGGAATGGTGAAGCCCCGGGGAATTTATCAAACCGAGGTGATCGTCATTCTGGAAGAATGGTGGAGCCCCAAGCTATTTATCAAACCGAGGTGATCGTCATTCTGAAAGAATGGTGGAGCCGAGGGGAATCGAACCCCTGACCTCTACAATGCCATTGTAGCGCTCTCCCAACTGAGCTACGGCCCCTTGATCATTGTCATGATAGGCAGCGAACTGCCGATCATTGCTTTTCCGACGCGCTGTGGCTTGGGAGCCAACTGTCGGACGCGGCGCGGACATTAGTGGCTGGATCGAAAGCGATCAAGCGAGAAAATACCCAATATTGAAAAAATATTCAAAACCCGGATATTTTCCCGCGAAATCTCGAAGTCCGGCCTCAGTCGTCGTCCTTCACCGGAGCGATAACGACGGCAGAGACATCATCATCGTCATCATCCGTATCGACGGTCACATCATCGTCATCATCGATTTTGATATCGTCATCGTCATCATCATCAAGACCGAGATCATCCTCATCGTCATCCGCTTTCGGTGTCACCACCTTTTTCGCAACTTCCGCTGCTACGGGCTGACGGGATTTCAAAATAGGCTCGGGAGCCCATTCCGTACCGCAATCAATGCAGACGACGGGATCGTCTTTTTGAAGATCGTAAAAGCGCGTACCACATTTGGGACAGGTACGCTTGGTTCCCCATTCGGGCTTCGCCACGAAACTACTCCTTCGGTCGCCATTCCTTAAGGCACGATGCCCACCGCTCTTTATCGAACGGCATCCATTGCCACGGTCCGTCGCTTCTGTCAAAACCTACCGCGTCAAATCGAAAGAAGCGGCAGGAAAGTCAACAAAAAAATGTCGGCACATGAAACATCCATAGGCCCCATATCCGGCCAAAAGTCCAGCAAGGCCGGAGGAGCGCAGTCCAAATGCGTGGCGCATCTCAAGGGACAATGCTCCCTACCCGGCGATAAATCCATTTCCCATCGCGCTTTGATGCTGGGCGCTTTAGCGGTGGGGCGCACCCATATTACGGGGCTTTTGGAAGGCGAAGATGTCCATGCGACGGCGGCGGCTTTATCGGCTATGGGTGTTGGCATAAGGCGCGAATCCCCCGGCCAATGGGTGGTTGACGGCGTGGGTGTCGGGGCGCTTCAAACACCGGACAACATCTTGGATATGGGCAATTCCGGCACCTCCACCCGCTTGTTGATGGGGCTGGTCGCTTCTCAGCCGATCCGCTGTTTTTTCACCGGCGACGGGTCTTTGCGCAAACGCCCCATGAACCGGGTGATTGCGCCCCTGTCGCAAATGGGGGCTGTTATCGAGTCGCGCGGTGACGGGCGATTGCCCTTATTGATCACCGGCAGCGACAGCCCCATGCCCATTGATTACACCCTTCCGGTTGCTTCGGCGCAGGTAAAATCGGCGATTTTGCTGGCGGCGCTCAACACGCCGGGCACCAGTGTCGTGCGCGAGCCAAAAGCCACCCGCGACCATAGCGAACGGATGCTGAAAGCCATGGGCGCCCAGATCACAGTGGAAGAAAGCGGCACCGGCGAGACAGGCCGCATCATCCGCATAACCGGCGAAGCGGAGCTGTCTCCCGTGGATATTTCCGTGCCGGGGGATATTTCCTCTGCGGCCTTTCCTTTGGTGGCCGCGGCCATCCGGCCAGGTTCCCAAATCCGGCTGAAAGGCGTGGGGATCAACCCCTTGCGGGCGGGGATCTTGACGGCACTGGAACAGATGGGCGCCCCGGTGACCATCGAGAACCGCCGCGAAGAAGGCGGCGAGCCCGTGGCCGATCTGGTGATGACAGGGCCGGAACGCTTGAAGGCCGTGACCCTTGATCCGGCCATTGCCCCCCTGATGATCGACGAATTCCCGGTCTTGTTCGTGGCCGCCGCCTGCGCACAGGGCAGCAGCCGCTTCACGGGACTGGAAGAACTGCGTGTCAAGGAAAGCGACCGAATCGCCGCCATGGCCGCTGCCTTATCGGCATGCGGTGTGGCCGTGGAAGAAGTGCCCGATGGCCTGATCGTTCATGGAACCGGCAGTCCTCCTTTGGGCGGGGCAACAATCACCACCCATCTGGATCACCGCATTGCCATGTCGGCACTGGTTCTGGGCTGTGCCAGCGATCGGCCGGTCTCCATCGATGATGCCGCCCCCATCACCACCAGCTTTCCCGATTTCATGCCGTTGATGAACGCATTGGGCACGGAGATCACCCTTTTATGATTATTGCAATGGATGGCCCGGCAGCATCGGGAAAAGGCACATTGGGGCGGAAACTGGCGGAAAAATTTGATCTGGCCTATCTGGATACCGGTGCGCTCTATCGTGCCGTCGGGCTTAGCCTGAAGCGGGCAGGTCACGGCCCGGAAGATGCTGACCGCGCCGCCCATGCGGCCAAAACCCTTGATTCAGATCTGTTAAACGATCCCGAATTGCGCAGCGAACAGGTGGGACATATGGCCTCGATCATTGCTGCCAACCCTGTGGTGCGGGCCAATTTGCTGGCCTTTCAGCGCGATTTCGCCCATCAGCCCCCTTCGGGCAAGGCCGGTGCGGTGCTGGATGGGCGCGATATCGGCACTGTGGTATGCCCTGATGCTCATGTTAAGCTCTATGTCAGCGCCAGCGATCCTGTGCGCGCAAGACGCCGTTTGCATGAATTGCAAGCGAAAGGCGTGGCCACCGATTATGAAACGGTATTAGCGGATCTTCTGGAACGGGACCGGCGCGACAGCCAACGCGCCACAGCGCCATTGAAACCGGCGCAAGACGCGGTCTTGCTAGATACCACCGAATTGGATATAGAAAGCGCATTCGAGCGCGCCTGCCAAATCGTTGATCAATGGCAGCGCTCTTAAACGAGCCAAGGCACCATCTGAAAAATGCCACAACCGAGCCTCTTGAGGATCGATTTGTGCCTTTATGATGAGACCATTGGCTTCCGGGATGAGGAGAAGACAGGCGATGGTCGTCTGTCAAGGAGCCCCGGAAGAAGACCGCCGGAACCAACCGGCTGGCATGAAAAGCTCCCTTAATATCGGTACGATTAACACCCATGACAGATATGCAAATGCCCTCCATGGAGGACTTCGAGGCCCTTTTGAACGAAACGATGTCGGAAGACTCGCAGTTCGAAGGTCAAGTCGTCAAAGGCACCGTAACGGCCATTGAAAACGACCTCGCGGTCATCGATGTAGGATTGAAAGCCGAAGGCCGCGTGCCTTTGCGTGAATTCTCTGTCCCCGGCGCCCCTGTTGAACTTTCCGTTGGCGATAATGTGGAAGTCTTCGTCGATCGCGTTGAAAACGCCAATGGCGAAGCCGTTCTCAGCCGCGATAAAGCCCGCCGCGAAGAATCCTGGAACCATCTGGAAACCGCTTACGAAAAAGAATCCCATGTAAAGGGTGTCATTTTCGGGCGCGTCAAAGGTGGCTTCACTGTGGACCTCAATGGCGCCGTGGCCTTCTTGCCGGGCAGCCAGGTGGACATCCGCCCCGTGCGCGATGTCACGCCTTTGATGAACATTCCCCAGCCTTTCCAGATCCTGAAAATGGACCGTCGCCGTGGCAATATCGTTGTGTCCCGCCGCGCCGTTCTGGAAGAAACCCGCGCCGAACAACGCGCCGAGCTGCTGGATCGCCTGAAAGAAGGCGATGTGGTGGATGGCGTGGTCAAGAATGTCACCGAATATGGTGCCTTCGTTGATCTGGGCGGCATTGATGGCCTGTTGCATGTCACCGATATGGCATGGAAGCGCGTCAATCATCCGTCCGATGTTGTCACCATTGGCGAGACGGTGAAGGTCCAGATCATCCGCGTCAATCAAGACAGCCAGCGCATCAGCCTTGGCATGAAGCAGCTTGAAGCCGATCCTTGGGAAGGCATTGAAGCGAAATATCCGGTTGGCGCCAAATTCAACGGCACGGTCACCAACATCACCGATTATGGTGCATTCGTTGAGCTGGAAGCGGGCGTTGAAGGGCTTGTCCATGTCTCCGAAATGTCCTGGGTGAAGAAGAACGTCCATCCGGGCAAGATCGTCTCCACCAGCCAGGAAGTCGAAGTGATGGTGCTGGAAGTCGATCCCGACAAGCGCCGCATCTCTCTTGGCCTGAAACAGTGCCTTGAAAATCCGTGGGAAGCCTTTGCTGAAAAATTCCCGCCGGATTCCGAAGTCGAAGGCGAAATCAAGAACATCACCGAATTCGGTCTGTTCGTCGGTTTGGAATTCGATGTGGATGGCATGGTTCATATGTCCGACATCGGCTGGGATACCGCAGGCGAAGAAGCCATTGCGAAATTCTCCAAAGGCGACCATGTGAAAGCCAAAGTGCTGGATGTGGACGTGGAAAAAGAGCGCATCAGCCTTGGCATGAAGCAGCTTGAAGGCGATCCGTTCGCCGATGTTGCCGCCAAGAAAAAAGGCGAAATCGTCACCTGCACGGTTACCGAAGTGAACGATGGTGGCATCGAAGTATCCATCGCCGATGGCTACACCGCCTTCATTCGTCGCTCCGATCTGGCCCGCGACCGTGGCGACCAACGCCCTGACCGATTCGCTGTTGGCGATAAGGTCGATGCGCTTGTCACCAATGTGGACCGTGGTCAACGGCGCGTGTCCTTGTCGATCAAGGCATTGGAAGTGGCCGAAGAAAAAGCCGCTGTGGCCGAATATGGCACCACCGACTCAGGGGCCAGCCTTGGCGATATTCTTGGCGCAGCCTTGAAAAAGGCCAAAGAAGACAAGACCGACTCCTAAGTTCATCGGCAAAATCCATGTGCATTTGATCATGGATGATAAAAAAGGCCGCCTCGTTTTCCTAGCGGGGCGGCCATTCTTACGCCAACGCCCCGCAATTGACCGCATGCCTAGCCGATCAGCTATATCAGCGCGGCTTGACGGCGTGGGCACCCCTCCCATAGGCTTTTCACAGCTTGGGGTCGCTAATCACTGTCTGGATCGATGAAAGGATCGTTTCCACATGATCAAATCGGAACTCATCACACTGCTTTCCGAAGCCAATCCGCATTTGTTGCACCGTGATGTGGAACGCATTGTTGGCACCGTCTTTGAAGAAATTACCGCTGCCATGTGCCGGGGTGACCGCGTTGAACTGCGTGGCTTTGGTGCATTTTCGGTCAAAACCCGCCCGGCCCGGACCGGACGCAATCCCCGCACCGGCGAAGCGGTGGCCGTGGAAGAAAAACATGTGCCCTATTTCAAGACGGGCAAAGACCTGCGTGAGCAGCTCAATGACCAGCATGGCCGCTAACAAAGCTGTGGATAGGGCGACGAACAGAATGGCGAACAGGGCGACCAACTGATGCGTCGTCTCTTTGTGCTGATTCCCGCCCTTATTCTGGCTTTGGGCCTCATTATTCTGTCCGTTGCCAATCGCGAAACCGTTCTTCTCGATATTCCCGGAAGCACTCTGGTTTTGCAGTTGCCCCTATTTGCGGTGTTTCTCGCAGGGATTTTTCTCGGCGCCTTGCTGGCGGCCATTTTGGCATTTCCCAAAAGCGTTCGCGCCAGCCTTGCTCAAAGACAATCGGAAAAACGTGCCCGGCGCGCCGAATTGGCGTTGTCCGAGCTGCAGGCTCAAAAAGCCGAAGAACAAGCGGCAAAAAAACTGGTGGCCATTGACAATGCGCAAGCGCCACGGCACGGATCACGGCCACAAACAAATCCGTAACAATCCCCCCTTCTCCCCATAGCAAGGACGCCAGTGCGGCGAACCATCTTATGCAGCGATTTAAAAATCCGCTATTTTGTGCGCTCGATACCGGCGATATGGATAAAGCCACCGCTTTGGTCGATGCGCTGAAAGACACGGTCGGCGGCTTCAAGCTGGGTCTGGAATTCTTCTGCGCCCACGGACCCAAAGGTGTCGAAGAAATCAGCAAGCGCGATGTGCCCTTGTTCATTGATCTCAAATTCCACGACATACCCAATACGGTGGCCGGGGCCATGCGCTCGATCATGCAGCTCAATCCGGCGATTCTGACCGTTCATGCCGGCGGAGGGCTGGCGATGATGCGCGCCGCCGCCGATAGCGCAGCCGATACGGCCAGCAAGCTGGGTGTCAAAATGCCGTGGCTCGTGGCGGTGACGGTGCTGACCAGCCTTGATGCGGGGGATCTGGACGTGCTGGGCATCGAAGGCAGCACCCATAAAGTGGTGGCACGGCTGGCGCGGTTGGCGGAAAAGGCCGGGCTGGATGGCGTGGTTTGCGCCCCCCATGAAATTTCCACCACCCGCTCTGTGGCCGGTCAGGATTTCAAGCTGGTGGTGCCGGGCATCCGCCCACGCGGCACGGATGCTGGCGATCAAAAGCGGGTCATGACCCCCAAAGAGGCCGTGGAAACCGGCGCCACTGTGATCGTTGTGGGCCGACCCATCACCCAATCGGACGACCCGGTGGGAGCCGCCCAATCCATCATCGATGCGATCAGCGAGCCTTTTTAAGCCAAGCCTTGGGCACTGCCGCTAGCCCAACCCCAAAGGATCGTCGAGCGAAGCGGATGGTGTGCTGAACCAGCGCGGGCCATCCTCGGCGATCCACAGGCAATCTTCCAGCCGCACGCCGAATTCCCCATAAATATAAATCCCCGGCTCGTTGGAAAAGCACATGCCCGGCACAATTTTTGTTGCTTCATCTTTCACAAAATTGGGGCTTTCATGGCCATCCATGCCAATGCCGTGGCCGGTGCGATGGGGCAGGCCCGGCACCTGATAACCCGGCCCGAAACCATGGCTTTCCAATAAGGCACGTGCCGCCTTATCCACATCCCCACAGCTTACACCGGGCTGTGCAGCTTCAAATACTGCCATCTGCGCGGCGCGTTCAATGGCCCACACGTCGCGCTGCCGGGCAGACGGTGTCCCATAGACCACGGTGCGGGAAATATCAGACTGATAGCCTTCCACCGCACAACCGCAATCCATCAAGACCGTATCGCCTTCTTTTAAGATCTGCGGTGCGTTGGACCCATGGGGAAACGCGCTGGCCGGACCAAACAGGGCCATGGAAAACACAGGCCTGCCGCCAAGGGCGCGGGTGGCCCCATCCATCATGGCGCGAAAATCTGCGGGCTGCATCCCCGCTTCAAGGCGCGGTACGGTATGGCGATAAGCGGCAATGGTGATATCGGTGGCGATCTGCATCAGGGCAATTTCCGCCGGTGATTTAATGGCCCGGCAGCCCGTGACCACCGCCTGAGCCGACGCAATGCCCAGATGCGGTACCTGTTTGGCAATACCATCAACCACAAAATGTCGTACGGACGCTTCCATCCCCACGGCGCCTTTCTTCACCCCCCGATCGGCAAGAATTTGCGCCACAAGCCGGAAAGGGTCTTCATGCTCTTCCCACACCCGCACATCATCGCCCAGCTGCAATTTCTCATGCAGGGCCGGTTCTTCAAAGGCCGGGCTGACATAGGCAATCTCGCCCGATGCGGGAATCACCGCGCCATGAAACCGCTCTGAACGCCACAAAGAAAGGCCGGTGAAATACACAAGGCTGGACCCCGGTTCCAACACCAGCGCCGACAAACCGGCATCCCGCATCAAAGATTGTGCTTTTTCAATGCGCTTGCGGCGTTCTGCCACCGTGATCGGCACCGCATTTTCTGCTAGATTGGGTAAATTGGAAAAGGCATCCGACTCAGCAGCATGAACGCGGCGCTTTGGCACCCCGGTAAGACCACCTGCCGCCATCGCCAAAATTGCGCTTTTGATAAAATCGCGCTTATTAAGACCCATCGTTCAATGCTCCCATCTTGCAGCCGCGTCCAAATATGCCACCTATGGTAACCGGATCACGCTCATCCCATGCTACAGTGCCTTTTTGACAAAACAAAATCCCTAGCTTTAACGGATCGCATTTTTTATGGACCAACTCGTTCTACTTTCCGCCCTTCTGGTCTTTTTAGCATTCTTGCTTATCCCTTTATCTCATCGGCTTGGGGCGCCGATTCTGCTGTTGGTTCTTGGTGTCGGCATGTTGGCGGGAGAAGATGGGCCGGGACGAATCAACTTCGATGATTTTCAGGTGGTCCATTCTCTTGGCGGCTTGGCGCTGGCCATTATTCTCTTTGCCGGTGGGCTGGAAACGGATTTTCGGGCGTTACGCGGCGCAAAGCTACCCGCCATTTTGCTGGCCACCATAGGCGTGGTGCTGACAGCTTTAATTACGGGTATTCCGGCCCATTGGATTTTGGGCGTTCCCTTGGAACAGGGCCTTTTGCTCGGTGCTGTGGTGGCCTCCACCGATGCGGCGGCAACCTTTTTGCTGATCCAGCATTCCCGCGCCAAGCTTCCCCAGCGGCTGAAAAACACTCTGGTTCTGGAATCCGGCCTCAATGACCCGATGGCTATCTTCCTCACCTTGGCGCTGACCATTCTGGTCAATTCGGGAGCCAGCCTTTCGCCGGCAGAATTGATCGATTTTGCACCGCTTCTGGTGATGCAGCTTGGCATCGGCTTGGTCGCTGGTCTTGCCGGGGGCTGGGGCCTTGCCGCTCTGTTGAGCCGCCTTCACCTGCCCGATGGCATTGCGCCCCCGCTGGCGCTGGCGGCGGCACTTTTTATCTATGCCGCAACGTCGCTTATGGGCGGCAGCGGCTTTTTGGCCATTTATCTGTGCGGGCTGGTGGTGGCGGGCCGAATGAATGGCTCGATCAACCGCATCCTGCATTTCAATGAAGGTCTGCAATGGCTAAGCCAGATCGGGCTGTTCTTGATGCTTGGGTTATTGGTAAAGCCCAGCGCACTGACCGCCACCTGGATCGAAGCGCTGGTCATTGCCGCCGTTTTGATGTTCGTCGCCCGCCCATTGGCCGTAGCCCTGTGCACTGGACCATTGCGCTTTCGCACTTCGGAACAACTGTTTCTGGGATGGGTGGGCCTGCGCGGTGCCGTACCGATTTATCTGGCCATTTTCCCTGTGATTACGGCCGGTCCGGTGACGGTGGAATTTTTCAATATCGTTTTCGTGATCGTTGTTGCCTCGCTTGTGCTGCAAGGCTGGACCGTGGCTCCGGCGGCGCGCTGGCTGGGGCTTTCCCCGTCTGAAAAGGCCAATCCGGAAAATCAGGAGCAAAGCTAGCAAGGCCTGATGCCTGAGCTGATGTCTGGGCCTGATGTCTGGGCTGATGTCTGGATCTCAGGTCGATGCTCCACAGGGTAGTTCGATCACAAAGGTGGTGCCGCTGTCATCACTATGCTCCAGCACCACCCGTCCGCCATTGGCTTCCACAAGCTCCGCCACGATGGCAAGACCCAAGCCGGTACCCCGAGCCCCCGTTGAGCCTTTAAACGGCACGAACAGGTTCTCGCGGGCCTTCTTGGACAGACCCGGACCGGTATCCGAGACCCGCACGAAATGACATTCGCCTTTTTCTTCCGCCGTGACCGCCACCCGTCCGCCCGTGCGCTCCAGAATATTGGCCGCATTGCGTACAAGATTCATCAAAACGCGGAACATATGGTCGGGGTCCGCAAAGAGCGCGAAATCTTTTTGTACCGCATTATCCAGATGGACCTTGGGGCTGCCATCGGAGGCATTTTCTTCCTGAAGATCAAGCCCCACCGAGGCCCGCACATCCTCCAGAAGATCATGGAGATTAAACGCCCGTTTCTTTGGCGGCGGCTCATCGGCGCGGCCATATTTCAAGGTGCGTTCACACAGCACGATGGCCCGGTCGATGGCGGAAATCATCCGGCTCGACATATCGCGCACCTTGGGATCGTCGATCATCATCAAACGGTCGGACGATAATTGCGCCGTGGCCAGAATATTGCGCAAATCATGGTTCACTTTGCTCACTGCCGCCCCCACATGGGCCAGCCGCTTGCGCTGGTTAAGGGCCAGCCGCAGCTCTTCTTGCATCCGCGCCAATTCCCGCTCGGCCACCCCCAGTTCATCATGGCGGTCGCTGGGCACAATGGCGCGTTCCGGATCATCGGGGCGCTGGCGAAAGGCAACCATGGACCGGGTGATCCGCCGCATGGGCCGAACCATCAGAAAATGCAGCGCTAAAAACACCAATCCTGCAGTAAAGACAGAAATGATCACCGACAACACCATCACATTGCGCGAATATAGTGCCATCGCATCAAACAAAGCGCTTTCATCTAAAATGATGGAAATTTCTTCCTCACCCAACCGATGAAGTGGCTCGCCACTCACCATGATCATGCCTTTGCCACCGCGCGCCAAAGTGACAAAAGCATCGCCGATCATATTGGGGATCGAGGGTTTCCGCAGATCATAGCGGGCATCGATGCGGGCTGGCGCATCGCCTTCCATCATCAATTGACGGCGATCACCAAGCTGCAAGGACACCGCCTTCACCCCGGCCGTGCGCAACAGGGCAAATTCCAGATCTTTACTGATGGCGTGGTCGGGGGCTTCAACAAGGGACAGAGCGGCAATCTGCGCCGCTGTGATGCGCTGCTCTAGAAAACTGCGGCGGAATTGTGCAATCGAGGGCACATAAACGAACACCTCGACCACCATCACAAAGCAAATGGTCAAAAGCAGCAAGCGCGACGACAAGCTGCTTCGCAATGTTTCCACCCCTGTTTCCATACCACCCGCCGATTACCCCAGCATGAGGATGAATCTGACAATCTTTTTTGTACGTTCGCTGAACAATGTATCTGTAAAATAAGAGCCTGCCACCCTTTTATTCAATTCACCAAGGGAAGGATAAGGCGCGATATACCCTGCAAGGGCAGAAACCTTCATCTTTTGCGAGATAGCCAACGCCCAAAGCTGGATCAATTCTCCGGCCTGCGCGCCCACAATCGTCGCCCCGATGGGCCGTCCCGATTTCACAATCAGCTTCACCCGGCCCTTGGTCGCCCCTTCCGCACGGGCCCGGTCACTCTCTTTGTAATCGATGCTGAGCACCTTGATCTTATCGCCAAATTTTTCCCGCGCCTGTGCTTCATCCAGCCCCACATGGGCCAATTCCGGATCAGTATAGGTGACCCACGGCACCGCCGAATAATCGGCCTTGGCCGGTAAGCGGAACAAGATATTGCGGATCACAATCCCCGCTTCATATCCCGCCACATGGGTGAATTGCAGGCCGCCGCGCACATCGCCAATGGCAAAAACGCGCTTATTAGACGTGCGCAACCGCGCATCGGTGGAAATGCCCCTTTCGCTATAGGCAATCCCGGCTTTTTCCAGGTCCAGACCGGCCACATTGGGCGCGCGCCCTGCGGCCAGCAACAAATGTGTGCCCTTGATTTCGCTGGCGACGCCATCCTTTTCCACCTGCACCACAAGGCCGGTTTCAGCCGCATAGGCAACGGATTTCACCTCGATATCCGAGCGGAGATCGACGCCTTCATCCCTCAAGCTATCAAGCACGATGGCCGCAAGTTCGGGGTCATCCTTGGGGAGCGGGGTGAACCGCTCCAGCACGGTTACCTTTGACCCCAGACGCCGGAAGGCCTGCGCCATTTCAAGGCCGATGGGGCCCGCGCCGATGATCACCAAATGCTCTGGCCGTTCGGTCAGATCAAACACCGTTTCATTGGTGAGATATGGCACGCCGTCCAGACCGGGGATGGGGACAATCCGCGCCGAAGAGCCAGTGGCCACCACAATGCGTTTGGCGCGAATGACATGGCCATCCGCCTCCACCTCGCGGGGGCCTTTAAAACGTGCATGACCCTTGATCACGGTCACACCCAGACCTTCAAACCGTTCCACCGAATCATGGGGCGCGATACCGGCGATCACCTGATGCACATGATCATGGACCTGTTTGAAATCTACCGATATGCCGGAAACCGTTGTACCCATGGCCGATGCATGGGCGGCATGATGGGCTGCTTTCCCGGCCGCCAGCAGAGCCTTTGAAGGGACACAGCCATAATTCAAGCAATCCCCGCCCATCTTGCCTTTTTCAACAAGAACCACGCGGGCTCCCATCTGCGCAGCCCCCGCAGCAACGGACAATCCGCCCGATCCGGCGCCGATCACAAGAATGTCGGTATCGATATTTTTGGTCATGACAGTTCCTTTTCCGATATTGCTAACGGAATTCAAAGCAAGAGAAAATGGAGGAGTTGCGTTTAAGGGATCAAGATTCGCCGTTGATTGGCGTTCCGACCGACCGTCCACCCCGGACCTTGCGCAAGATCACAGGGATCAAGGACAGCAGGGCAAGCCCCACAAGCGGGCCGATCACATGGGGCTGGAACAACAATTCTGTCGCATCCACCTTATTGCCAAGGCGAATGGTTTCCGCAGCACCCTTTCCAACCCACACGAAAACAAATGTCCCCGGAATGATACCCAAGGCCGTTGCCGCCACATAGGATTTCAGACGAACACCCAGCAAAGCCGGAGCAATATTCAGTACCCAGAAAGGGAATACCGGCACCAAACGCAGGGCCAGAAGATAATTGAAGGCATCTTTTTGGAAGCCGCTTTCAAACTTGCCGAGCCAAGGCCCCACCTTTGTCCGCAAGGCATCGCCCAGCGATGTACGCACAATAAGGAAGATCGCCGTTGCCCCAAGGGTTGCGCCCATCAGCACACCGAAAAAACCCAGCCATAGGCCGAAGATCACTCCTGATGCAATGCTTACAATGCCCATTGCCGGAAGCGACACCGCCGTACCAACAGCATAAAACAGCACCAACACCAGCAAGGCGACCACTGTATTCTCGGCGACGAAAGACTGCAGCATGTCAAGATTTTCGCTGAGTGCTGCAAAGGACACATAATCCCCAACGCCCGAGGCATAAACGGCAGCAATCACGGCGGCCAAAATGACAATCGGCAAAATCCGACGGACCGAAAAGCCCTTGGCTTTCTTGTTGTCCTGTGTCGAATTGAGTGAGTTCGGCATTCTCGTTCCTTCACGTCGCACGATTGATTAAAGTCTATAAAAGTCTACACAAGGCGGTTGACCGTCCGTTAACCGCGCAAAATCTATCTGCAAATCCTGTCCAATTTACAGCCATTGCAGATATTTCGCTGCCTTGTTGACCTAGAAGATGGGGTCATGGCAAGATCTTGCCAGCATTTACACAAGGCTGTGATTTCGCGGATACATTCCGTGAATTGCCGGTGAATACGGCAAAACGGGTCATTGGGCAGGAAATTCAGTTGACTCAAAGCGCCAAGCCCGGTTATCAAGCGCGCCTTGGATTTTCGTCGCATGGCACAAGGGCTGTGCGACAGTGATGGCTGTGAGCGACGCTCGTTACCATCGCTGCGCAATATACGGAGAAAGAACGTGAAACGGACTTATCAGCCAAGCAAGATTGTGCGCAAGCGCCGCCACGGTTTTCGCGCTCGTATGGCCACTGTCGGTGGCCGCAATGTGCTGCGCGCCCGTCGCTCCAAAGGTCGTAAGCGCCTTTCTGCCTAATTCGGTTGCCGCATTCAGCGTCGATCCGGCGCCGATCAGTGCACGATACGGGCTGCCGGCTTTGCAGCCAAATGCTTGGCCTGATCTTATGGAAGTGGCTGGCTCATGACCGATAAAAATGACCATACCGATCGCTCTTCCATGCGGTCGGTTTTGTCGTTGGAGCCACAGATGTCGCCAAAAACTGGCAGCGATTCGGCCAAAACGGCGCCATCGCCCCCTCAAAATCCGGCCTTGCTCCCAAAAAAACAGATCATCGGCCTGAAGCAGCGCCGTGATTATCTGCGGGTCGCACGAAGCGGTATAAAGGCGGCTCAACCCGGTCTGGTTTTGCAAGCCGCCCATCGTCACAGCCCGAAAAACCCACCCAATACCATAGGCAAACCCTCAGGCAACATGCCATCGCCTGCTGCTCCCGCGACGGGATTTGGCATCACCGCCAGCAAAAAGGTCGGCAATGCCGTTGCCCGCAACCGTGCCAAACGCCGGTTACGGGCGCTGGTCGCACACATATTCCCGGTGGAAGCGGAGGCCGGGATGGATTATGTGCTGATTGCCCGATCGCAAACGGTCAAGCGGCCTTATAAAGCCCTTGAGGCCGATCTACGGCGGGCCTTGGATCGCGTGTCCCGCAGGAGAGCCCCATGAGCCTTTTGGGTCATTGTCTCATTTTCTTTGTACGAGCCTATCAGCTCGTGCTGTCGCCCCTTTTGGGTCCGTCATGCCGCTATCAGCCCACCTGCTCCGCTTATGCCATCGAAGCCGTGCGTCGTCATGGTGGACGGCGAGGGGGCTGGATGGCTATAAGGCGCATTGGCCGCTGCCACCCCTTTGGTGGTTTTGGATATGACCCTGTGCCCGACCATGACCATTTTGATAAACCATCCCGGCCTGACCGGACGGATAAATGGTCCAAAACGCCGGTGAAGAGTATATGAACGAACAGAAAAACCTGCTTGCCGCCATGGGGCTGACCCTTTTGGTGCTTTTGGCCTTCGATTTTTTCTATGCCAAGCCGCAAAGGGAAAGCGCCCAGATTGATGCCGCGCAGCCAACCACATCAGTCTCTCCTGAAGATCATGCCGCCGCGCCCCAAAGCATGGGCGATGCGGCCTTGGCAGCCCCGTCCTCTGCAAGAACGGGTCTTGACCGCGATCAGGCGTTGCAGGCAGGCCGCAGGATTTATCTGGAAACGCCGCGGCTCAAAGGGTCTATCGCACTCACCGGCGGCTTTATCGATGATCTGACGCTGAAAGATTACACCACCGAAGTGGGCAAGGATGGCGAGCCGATCGTGCTGCTCAATCCATCGAAAAGCACCAATGCCTATTATGCCTCTTTCGGCTGGACGGCCCGGCCGGAACTGGGTCTTGATGTTCCCGGCCCCACAACACAGTGGGAAACGGACGACGCCATGCTGTCCCCCGACCATCCGGTGACTTTGCGGTGGACCAACGCGCAAGGGCTGGTGTTTGAACGGCAGATTGCGGTGGACAAGAATTTCATGTTCACCATCATCCAATCGGTGCGCAATCCCACGGACAGCCCGGCCATCATGGCCCCTTATGGCCTGATCAGCCGCCGCGGCGAGCCCAATATTTCAAAGTATTTTGTGATCCATGAAGGCCCCTTGGGCGTGTTGGACGGCAGCCTGCGCGAGATCGAATATAAAGATCTCAAGGAAGACGGCCCCTCGCTTTATGACAGCGTGGGCGGCTGGCTGGGCTTGACCGATAAATACTGGATGACCGCCATCATTCCTGAACAAACCGTGCCCTTCAAAGGCCGCTTCGTACAAGGAACCGGCGGCACGGTGCGCTATCAGGCGGATTATCTGGAAGAAGAAGTGGTGATCCCGGCCATGGGCACCAAAAGCGTCACGGTGCGCTTGTTCGCCGGCGCCAAAGAAGTGGACGTGATTGAGCGCTATGAAGACGCCTATGAGATCCAGCTGTTTGATCGCGCCATTGATTGGGGCTGGTTCATCTTCCTGACCAAACCGATCTTTTATCTGCTGGACTTCCTGTACGGTCTGTTCGGCAATTTCGGCATCTCGATTCTGGTGCTGACCGTGATCGTCAAGGCCCTGTTCTTCCCGCTGGCCAGCAAGTCTTATGTGTCCATGAGCAAAATGAAAGCGGTGCAGCCCAAGATGAAGGCGCTGCAAACGCGCTACAAGGACGATAAGCCACGGCTGCAACAGGAAATGATGGAGCTGTATAAAAAAGAAAAGATCAATCCGCTGTCCGGCTGTCTTCCTATGGTCGCGCAGATTCCGGTGTTCTTTGCGCTTTATAAAGTGCTGTTCATCACCATTGAAATGCGCCATCAGCCCGGCTTTTTCTGGGTACAGGATCTGTCGGTGGCCGATCCCATGCTGCTGAGCAATCTGTTCGGCCTGATCCCTTGGGACCCGCCCAGCTTTTTGGCGGTGGGCATATGGCCCTTGCTGATGGGCGTGGCCATGTTCTTCCAGATGCGGCTCAACCCTTCGGCGGGTGATCCCATGCAGCAAAAGGTGATGATGGCCATGCCGTTTGTGTTTGTGTTCATCATGGCCTCGTTCCCTGCAGGTCTGGTGATCTACTGGACATGGAACACCGTGTTGTCGGCGGCCCAGCAATGGATGATCATGCGCCGCCACGGTGTGGCCCCAACAAGCACATGAGTACGGAATCCCCAGAACATCCGCCCTTGCCGGATATAAGCAGCGATGCCATCGAGCAGGGCAGATTGTTGTTCGCCGGTCCGTGTGCCTTTTTACGCGGGGTGCCGACCATGGACCATCTGCCCCCGCCGGGGCTGCCGGAAGTGGCCTTTGCCGGGCGATCCAATGTGGGGAAATCCTCATTGATCAATGCCCTGACAGGACGCAACACCCTGGCCCGCACCTCCAACACGCCGGGGCGGACGCAAGAGCTCAATTTCTTCCAGTTGGGCGATGAGGCCGCGTCCTTCATTCTGGTGGATCTGCCCGGCTATGGCTATGCCAAGGTATCGCGGTCCAAGGTTCAGGCATGGACAGGCACCATCCGCGACTATCTGCGCGGTCGGCAGCCCTTGCAAAGGGTGATGGTGCTGGTGGATTCGCGTCACGGGCTGAAAGACAATGACCGCGAAATCATGAAAATGCTTGATGATGCGGCCGTGTCCTATCAGATCGTCCTGACCAAATTGGACAAGCTGAAAACACCGGCGCAAGCCCGCATCCATAAAGAGGTAACGCAAGAGGCCCGCCGCTTTGTGGCCTGTCATCCCCGCGTTCACGCCACCTCATCGGAAAAAGGCATCGGCATCGAAGGCCTGCGCGCCGAACTTGCCGCTTTTGCCACTCCCAAGGCCTGATCCCGGTTTCGATTGGCAGAAAAATATTCTAGGGTCGGCTCAGCCGTCCCGATCGGCCAGTGGATCTGGCTGGCAGACTTGGCTGGACATCCTTCATTTCTTCTATCCGAGAGCGCCGCATGGACGACACCCAGTTTCAGAAAAAGCTCCACGAGAAAGCCGCCATTCTTTCGGAGGCGCTCCCCTATATGCGCCGCTATGCAGGCAAGACCTTCGTTGTCAAATATGGCGGCCATGCCATGGGCGATGAAGCCATCCAGCGCAGCTTTGCAGAAGACATGGTTTTGCTCAAACAGGTGGGCATCAATATCGTCGTGGTGCATGGGGGCGGTCCACAGATCGGAGCCATGCTGGAACGGCTGAAAATCAAAAGCAATTTTATCGACGGCTTGCGCGTCACCGATGCCGATACGGTGGGCGTGGTGGAAATGGTGCTGTCCGGCTCCATCAACAAGGGCCTTGTCGCCTCCATCAGCCGCGCCGGGGGCATGGCGGTGGGTCTGTCCGGCAAGGATGGCGGTTTTGTGAAGGCGCGGGCCGTGCGCCGCACCAAACGCCGTCCCGACAGCCATATCGAAGACGTGCTTGATCTTGGATTTGTGGGCGAGCCGGAAACGGTTGATGGCAGTGTTCTCACCCGCTTCATTGCTGCCGGGCTCATTCCCGTGATCGCGCCCATCGGCTTGGGTGAAAATGGCGAAACCTTCAATATCAATGCCGACACCATGGCCGGTGCCGTGGCCGAAGCCCTGAACGCCGAGCGGTTTTTACTGCTGACCGATGTGGAGGGCATATTGGATGGCGACAAACGCCATCTTGCCGAAGTATCCCATGATGCCGCGCGCGAGATGATCGCCACGGGCGTGATCCATGGCGGCATGATTCCCAAAGTTGAAACCTGTCTGTCGGCTGTAGAAAACGGTGTGGCGGCCTCCGTTATCATGAATGGCCGTGTCCCCCATGCGCCTTTGCTGGAAGTGTTCACCGAAAGTGGTGTTGGCAGCTTGATCCGGGCGCCGGAAAAAAGGGACAGGCGCACCCCGTGAGACTTTCTCTCATGATCGCGCGTTGGTGATTGGAACGTTACAAATATCCGTCCTTATAGTACGGATATGTTCAAACGAGTTATTATATCAGCGCTTTTGCTTTTCGCTCTTCCGGTTCATGCCGAAGAACGCCTGACAGTTGTTGAACTGTTTTCAAGCCAAAGCTGCCCCAATTGCCCGCCCGCCCATGAGTTTCTTTCGGAACTGGCCGGGGAAAAAGAGATTCTCGCCCTCAGTTGGCCGGTCAATTACTGGGATTATCTGGGATGGGCCGACAGCTTTGCCCAAGCCGATTTTACGCATTATCAACGCGCCTATAATGAGCAAATGGGCGAGCCCGGTGTTTATACGCCGCAAATGATCATCGACGGACGCTTCCAAACCGTAGGGTCGCGGCGCAAGGATGTGGTGCATCATATTGCACGTGCCCGTGATCTGCCCCGCGCCGATCTTGATCTGTCTATCCGCCAAAAAGACGAGACCTGCATCATTGCCCTCCCCCAACAATTGGCCGGTGTCGAAAATGTGCATGTAACCGCGGTGTTCTATAGCGCCCACGCCTCCGTCTCCATTCCCGAAGGCGAGAATCGTGGCAAGACACTGGTTTATGATAATCTGGTCAGGCACACGGAAAAACTTGGCCTTTGGGCCGGCGAAGGCAAGACCTTTGAAGTGCATGTAGCCGATGCCGCCCAATCCGGCGCCGACCATCTGGCAATTTTGCTCCATGCAGACAGTGAAAACGGCCCAATCATCGGCGCGGCTCGCATTGCTCTCTCCACATCCAATAGCTGACCTCTCCCCAAGCCCCCGGTTTTGCAATTCTGATGGGCTTTTCTTGCGGTCATCCGGAAAGTTCTGGCCCTGAAACGCTCTTTGGCGAGTCGCACAGAGCGAAGAATATCTCTTGGTCGGAATTGGAGACTGGAAATTTCTGCGCTGGATTGCTACAGCCTTTATCAATGATATAATATAACATACTGTTTGGGCGTGCCCGATGATGGATAGCTCTTCTTTTGCGCTGGCTTTCAGCATGCTTGCCGCCCTTGTCAATCTTGGCGGGCTTTTGGTCATTCGCCATTATGAAGCCTGGGGCAATAAAAACAGCGTGCTGTTCGCAGCCTTTGCCGCAGGGTTTCTGATCGGCGCCGCCATTCTTCAGATCATCCCCAAAGCCTTGTCCATGGTCGGGCAAATGGCCCCCCTGCTGGTTCTTGCGGGCTATGTGCTCATGTATTGTCTGGGGCTTCTTTCCGCGCACAAAAACAGCACCAGCCATATGGACAAACGGGCCATGGCGCTGATTCCGATTCTTGGGATTGCCCTTCATTCGTTTAGCGATGGCCTAAGCTATTCCGCGGCTTTTTCCGTGGATGTATTTACCGGTGTGACCGCCGTCTTTGGCCTGGTTTTGCATGAATTTTCCGAAGGCATCATCGCCTTTGTCCTGCTGTTACGCGGGGGATTTTCACCGCACCGCGCCATGATCACCGCCTTTATCGCAGCCGCAGCCACCACCCCCTTGGGCACAGCCATAAGCCTCCCCTTCATCTCGCAATTATCCGGGGTGCCCTTGGGCAGTATTCTGGCCGTCACCGGCGGCGCGCTCCTTTATGTGGGGGCCTCGCATCTGGTGCCCCATGTGGAACACACCAACCGCCGGGGCAGCGCCTTCGCCTTTTTCGGAGGCTTGTCGATCATGGTTCTGATGCAACTTTTTCATCATAGCTAATTGACATTCGATATATATCTAAGAGATACATAGGGGGACAGCCATAACGGGGAATTCCCCGCACCAACCGATCTTAAAGAAAAATCGGGGTGCCACAGCGAGGAGACCACGCATGAGAAAGTTTCTCATTGTGATGACGCCAATTTTCGTACTTGGCCTCGGCATTGCCGGGTTCATCATTTTACAAGCGACACAGCCCAAGCCGGAAAAAACCGAAGCCCCGGTGCTCCGACCCGTCACATTGGCGGTAACCACGGTTCGGCAAGAACCCGCAACCTTGCTGGTCCGAACGCAAGGGACGGTCGAATCGCAAACCGAAATTGATCTGATCCCACAGGTGAGTGGTCGCATCGTGCATGTGGCCCCGGCCTTTGCAGGCGGTGGTATCTTCAAAGCCAATGAAACGCTGATCCAGATCGAATCGGAAGATTACGAGTTCGCCGTCACTCAGGCCGAGGCCCGCGTTGCCGATGCCGAACTGGTTCTGGCACAGGAAGAAGCCCGTGCAGCTGTGGCCCGCAAACAATGGGACTGGGATGAAATTACCGACAAGCCCACAGCCCTCGCCCTGAAAGTCCCCCATGTGGCGCAGGCCCGCGCCAATCTGGCATCGGCCAAAGCCCAGCTCGATCGAGCCAAGCTGGATCTGGCCCGCACCCGCATTTCGGTTCCCTTCAGTGGCCGCGTTCGGGAAAAAAGCGCCGGTGTCGGGCAATATGTCAGCGTCGGCACCCGCTTGGGCAGGGTTTTCTCCACCGAAGTCGTGGAAGTGCGCTTGCCGCTGACCGACGAAGAATTCACCGAGTTGAATGTGCCCGTTGCCTATGCGGCCTCCGATTATCAAACCGCGCCAAAGGTCGCCCTTAAATCCCAGCTTGCCGGACGTGCCCATCGCTGGGAAGGGCGCATTGTGCGAACCGATGCGGCCATTGATCAAGACACCCGCCTTTTGCATGCCATTGCACAGGTTCGCGATCCTTATGGCGCCGGCGGCTCCAATGGAACACCTTTGCCTGTGGGATTGTTTGTCACCGGCGAGATCGAAGGACGCACCCTGCAAAATGCCTTAATCATCCCCCGCGCTGCCTTGCGCGGCAAGGATCAGGTTTATGTGGTCCGCGATGACAACACCCTGACCATCCGCACGGTGGACGTGGTGTCGGCTAATGAAGACCGGGTGATATTGGCCAGCGGTGTTTCGGTCGGTGAAAAGGTTGTCACATCGCCTGTGCGCAATGCACAGGAAGGCATGGCAGTGGAAACGCTGGAAAGCCGTGCAGAGGCACCCAAAGTCGCCGAAGCTGTGAATTGAACATCAGGGGATAAAGGGGAAAAGCCATGAACCGCATGATCGCCTGGTGGGCCAAAAACACCGTTGCTGCCAATTTGCTAATGTTCGGCATTATGCTTGCCGGGGCTATGTCGTTCTTCAATATGGAACGCGAAGTCTGGCCAACTCTCCGCGTCAATTGGGTGGAAGTGACCGTGGCCTGGCCCGGTGCCGCCCCGCAAGAGGTGGAAGAACAAATCATTTTGCGCATCGAGGAATCATTATCGGATCTGGATAATATAGACCGGGTGCGCTCCATTGCTTCTGAAAGCGTTGCCCTTGTTTATATCGAGGCGGATCGCAGCGTCGATATGGACCGCTTTATCAATGACGTGAAGCTGCGAATCGACGGCATTTCAACCCTTCCCAGCGATATAGAACCGCCGCGTGTCCGGGAGATTCTCACCCGGAACGAGCTGATCAGGGTGGGCGTTAGTGGGGATGTGGATGAACGTCTTTTGAAGCGCACGGCTGAAAAGGTCCGCGATGAAATGGCGCTTCTGCCCGGCGTGTCTATCGTCGAGCTGTTCGGGGCACGCAATGAGGAAGTCTCCATTGAATTGTCGGAGCAGGCCATGCGCCGCTACGGCCTTACTTTTGATGAAGTGGCTACGGCCATTCGGGGCAGTTCCATCAACCGCTCTGCAGGATCTGTGCGCACCAGCACCGGCGATGTGCAATTGAGGGTACGCAATCTGGCCGATAGCCGCACGGACTTTGAAAATATCATCATCCGTCAGGTCCCCGGTGGCGGCACCATCCGCGTCGGTGATGTGGCTTTGGTGATCGACGGCTTTGAAGATGTGGACATTCAGGCCAGTCTTAACGGCCAGCATGCCATTCTTGTGCAGGTGATGACCGCGGAAGAAATGAATGTGGTCAAAACCTCCAAATCGGTTCTGGGCTATCTGGAAGAAGCCCGCGAGCGGATGCCCGAGGGCATTTCCCTTACGCTTTATGCCGATGAATCCAAAGCCTATTACGACCGCATGGAAACCATCTCCAAATCCGCCTTTTATGGCCTGATTCTGGTGTTTCTGGTGTTGATCATCTCGCTGCGGCCCAAGGTGGCCCTGTGGGTGACGGTGGGCATCGCCACCGCCTATGCCGGGGCTTTCATCTTCCTTCCCAGCAATGATGTGTCGCTGAATTTCCTATCGCTATTCGCTTTCCTGTTGGTGATCGGCGTGGTGGTGGATGATGCCATCGTTGTCGGGGAAAACATCCATGAAGAGGCCGAAAGTACCGGCGGCGGTCTGGATGCGGCCATATTGGGCACGCAATTGGTGGCAAAACCGGTGATTTATGCGGTGGCCACAACGATGATCGTGTTTGCCCCCTGGCTGTTTCTGTCCGGGATAGATGTGGAGTTCACCCGCCATATCTCGATCATCGTCATCGCCGCTTTAAGCTTTTCGCTGATCGAAGCACTGTTCATCCTGCCGGCCCATCTGAGCCATATGAAACCGCGTGAGAAACTGGGGCGCTTTGGCACCTTCCAGAAACGTATCGCCAGTTCCATCACCCGCTTTGCCCAGGTCACCTATCGGCGCTGGCTGGCGGCGGCGGTGCGGCGGCGCGGCCTGACAGCCAGCATCTTTCTGGCAGGCTTTATCATTTCATTGGGCATTGCCAGTTCGTCCTGGCTGAAATTCAGCTTCATGCCAGAGGTGGAATCCGAGCAAATCTCGGTCAATGTGACCCTGCCCGAGGGCACACCTTATGATCGGGCGCTGGAAATTCTGGCGCAGCTTCAGCAGGCAGAAAAAGAACTGGAAGCCGAGGTAAATGCCGCATCGGATGGCGAAAGCCAGCTGGTTGAAAACTGGTACACCCGCGCCCGTGCCGATTCGGTGCTTGCATTGGTGCGCCTTGCCCCTGCAGAAATGCGCGACATGTCGGCAAAAGAGGCAGCCGACCGGCTGCGCATATTGATCGGCGAGATCCCCGACGCGGAAAATCTGGAAGTGGGCTATACGCTCAACCAAAGCCAGCCAGAGATTGAGCTTGCCATCAATCATCCGGATCTGGATATGTTGCGGGCCGCGGTGGATGACCTGAAAGCGCAGCTTGGCACCTATGATGAGGTGTTCAATATCCGCGACTCATTGCAAACGGCCATGGAAGAGCTGCAGTTCGAGCTGAAACCCGGCGCCCGTGAGCTTGGGTTTACGCTGGCCGATGTGACCCGTCAGGTGCGCCAGGCCTATTATGGCGAAGAGGTGCAAAGACTGCCCCGCGATGGCAATGATGTAAAAGTGTTCGTGCGCTATCCCTCAAACACCCGTCGCTCTCTCGACAGCCTCTCGGATTTCAGGCTACGCACCAATGATGGCCGTGAGGTGCCTTTGTTCACGGTGGCCGATATCAGCTACAAACCGGGCCTCAAGCGCATTGACCGGCGCGAGCGGCAGCGCTCGGCAGTCATCAGCGCCGAATTGTCCAACGAAGTCCGCGAACAAATCTATGAAGATCTGCGCACCAATTTCTATCCGCAATGGGAAAAGCGGTTCCCCGGCGTCAGCCGCGGCGAAATCGGCCAAGCAGAAGGTCAGGCGAAGTTCATGGCCGAAATTCTGGCTCTTGAAGGGATCGCCCTGTTCGTGATGTACGCCCTGATCGCCGTGGCTTTCCGGTCGTACTTCCTGCCACTTTTGGTGATGACGGCCATCCCCTTCGGCTTCATGGGTGCGGTTTTGGGGCATCTTTTGCTAGGCATGCCCATGGCCCTGTTCTCTTATTTCGGGCTGGCCGCAGCCGCCGGAGTTGTGGTGAACGACAATCTGGTGCTGGTGGATTATATCGGACGCCTGCGTGAAAAAGGGGTGGGGGCCTTTGATGCCCTCGTGGAAGCAGGGGTGGCCCGTTTCCGGCCTATCCTGCTCACCTCTGTCACCACCTTTATCGGGCTGGTTCCCATGATGCTGGAACGCTCCACACAGGCGCAGTTCTTGAAACCCACCGTGGTTGCCCTTGCCTTCGGGGTGTTGCTGGCCACCTTCGTGACATTGTTCCTGGTCCCGGCTCTTTATGGCTTGGGCGAGGATATGAAGCGCTTCATGAAAGGCCTATGGACCGGCGACAAGCAGGCCAAGCTGGGTCAGGCCCACAAAGGCGCCACCAACCCCGCCGAATAACCGATAAGCCATCGCGGGGAATTTCCTCCGCGATGGCCTGCCCTTACTGGAAATTATAGCCAAGACTCAGCGTATAGAAGGTATCCAGCTTTTCATTCCCGGATACCGGCGTATTGTCATATTGATTGCGCACCCCGATACGAACGCTCCACGCCTTGCTTTCGGTTACCGGAATATCCAGCGCCGCATTGCTTTCAACGCGGAAATCATCCACCGGATCATTGAAGCTGGGCAGATAAATCAGATCATGGGTAAACAACAAACGGCCATTGAGCTGGATGCGATATTCATAGCCCAAAGACAAAATCGCTTCTTCCTCATTGGGTGCATTCTGGAAGGCTTCCACCTGATAACCGATACCGAAGCGGGCTTTTAGCTGCTGCTTTTCTTCCTGAATGAAAAACACCCCGGTCCCGGCGGTAAGAACGCTACGCAGATCCAGATCCTCGAATTCATCCTGTTCCAGCACCAATCCGCCAAAGGCAAACCAGCTCTCGGAGAAATCGCGTTCCAACCGGGTTTCGCCGATCACCTCATTTTCCGTTTCTTTTCCGTTTTCCCGAGCAAAGCGCCAGCCAAGAGACAGGTCGAGACGGTCAAAATCGGTTTCGCGCCGGGTTGAGGCCTTGCCGTTCAACGCCACGCGGTCCGTATTGCCCCGCGCCCCGGATAGACCAAGCTGTGTGCGCCCGCTCCAGGCTTTTTCAGGAGTAACAAGCGCCGTTTCCAATTGCGCCACTTCCTGGCTGTGCTGTTCTTCCAGCTCGGCGATCTGACGCGCCTGCGCCTCTTCAATCTCTTGCAAAGCAAGCTCTTCCGGACTTTGTGCACCTTCAAGCCACAGGGCGGCAACATCATCGAACCGGATGGACAAGCGCCCCAAACTGGCACTGGAAAGGCCTTGGCCCTGCTGCTTGTCAAACGCCAAACGGCCCACCAGCCGGTCGCCACTTGCCAAAGACACAATGACAATATGATCGCTTTCAAGCCCTGCAAGCGCCTCCAGATCAATCTCGATCACCCCGGCAAAAGTGGTTTCAAAGCGCAAGCGCCCCCCTGCCGCTTCCACCAACGTTCCCTCGATCAGGCTGCCATCGGCAAGATGCACCCGGTCGGCCACCGCTGGATTGGAAATAAGCAAGGGAAGCGTGGAGAGAAGAGCAAAAAGAGAGGCGCGCGACATGAATAACCCGCTTGAAAGTTGTCAAACAAAACGTTCCGCGCACCATAGGCGAAGCCGGTTCTGTGAGCAATCTGTCATTAAAAAAGGGCGCCCCGAAAGGCGCCCTTTCAAAATCTGGAAATCAAATCCGGTCAGGCGGCCTTGCTGGCCAAACGGCGCAACACATAATGCAAGATGCCGCCATTTTCGAAATACCCCACTTCATCCACCGTATCGATGCGGCACAACAAGGTCACATCCTTAGTGCTGCCATCTGCATAATGGATGGTGCAAGCCACATCCTGACGCGGTTTGATACCCCCTTCGATGCCGGTAATGTCAAACTGCTCGGTGCCTTTGAGGCCCAGCTTTTCTGCGGTCAGGCCATCCTTGAACTGCAAAGGCAGCACGCCCATGCCCACCAGATTGGAGCGATGGATGCGCTCAAAGGATTCAACGATCACCGCACGCACACCCAACAAGCGTGTGCCCTTGGCCGCCCAATCGCGGCTGGAGCCGGTGCCATATTCCTTGCCCGCCACAACAACCAATGGCGTATCATTTTCAACATAGGCCATGGCCGCATCATAGATGGGCATTTGTTCACCGGATGGATAGTGCACCGTCACACCGCCTTCAGTGCCCGGCGCCATCAGATTGCGCAGGCGAATATTGGCGAAGGTGCCGCGCATCATCACTTCATGATTGCCGCGCCGCGACCCATATGAATTGAATTCGGTCCGGTCCACACCATGCTCGGTCAGATATTTCCCGGCCGGGCTATCAGCCTTGATGGACCCTGCAGGAGAAATATGATCGGTGGTGACCGAATCGCCCAAAAGCGCCAACATCCGTGCGCCCTTGATATCTGTGATGGCATCAGGCGTGGCTGTCATGCCGTCGAAATAGGGCGGATTTTGCACATAGGTGCTGTCATTGTTCCATTCATAGGTCAGCCCCTTCGTGACCTTGATGGCCTGCCATTGTTCATCGCCGGCGAACACATTGGCATAGCGTTCCTTGAACTGGGCCGGGGTGACAGCAGAGCGCACCACCTCTTCCACTTCTTTGGTGCTGGGCCAAATGTCTTTGAAATAGACAGGCTGGCCATCTTTATCTGTGCCCAAGGGATCGTTCATCAGATCCACTTTCATCGATCCGGCAATGGCATAGGCCACCACCAAAGGCGGCGAGGCCAGATAATTCGCCTTCACATCGGGATTGACGCGCCCTTCAAAATTGCGGTTGCCCGAAAGGACCGAGCAGGCCACCAGATCAGCGGCATTGACAGCCTTGGAAATGGCAGGCGGCAGCGGGCCGGAATTGCCGATACAGGTGGTGCAGCCATAGCCCACAAGATTGAAGCCCAAGGCATCCAGATCATCTTGCAAGCCAGCTTTTTCCAGATAGTCGGTAACCACTTGGCTACCGGGGGCCAAAGAGGTTTTGACCCAGGGCTTCACCTTCAAGCCTTTGGCCAGCGCATTGCGCGCCACCAACCCTGCGGCCAGCATCACTGAAGGGTTCGAGGTATTGGTGCAGCTTGTAATGGCGGCAATCACCACATCGCCGTGGCCAATATCGAAATCTTCCCCTTCAACGGCAACACGCTTGTCGGCTTCATCACCCTTTTTGAAGGTGTCGTTCAGTTCATTGCCGAAAGCCGGTGCGGCTTCGGTAAGCAACACGCGGTCTTGCGGGCGCTTGGGACCGGCGATGGAGGGAACCACCGTGGAAAGGTCCAGTTCCAGCATGTCGGTAAATTCGGGATCAGGCGACTGTTCATCATGCCACATCCCCTGCGCCTTGGCATAGGCTTCCACCAGCGCCACGGTGTCATCGCCGCGCCCGGTGAAATCCAGATAATCCAAAGTACTTTGGTCGATGGGGAAGAAGCCGCAAGTGGCGCCATATTCAGGGGCCATATTGGAAATAGTGGCTTTATCGGCCACCGGCATATGGGTCAGACCATCGCCATAAAATTCAACGAATTTGCCCACCACGCCTTTTTTGCGCAGCATTTGTGTCACCGTCAGCACCAGATCGGTGGCGGTGGCCCCTTCGGGCAGACGGCCAGTGATTTTAAAACCGATCACTTCGGGGATCAGCATGGAAATGGGCTGGCCCAGCATGGCCGCTTCGGCTTCGATGCCGCCCACGCCCCAGCCCAGAACCGCCAGAGCATTGATCATGGTGGTGTGGCTATCGGTGCCCACCACCGTATCGGGATAAGCATAAAGCGTGCCGTCGATTTCATTGGTCCAGACGGTTTTGCCCAAATATTCTAAATTCACCTGATGGCAAATGCCGGTTCCCGGCGGGACGGCGCGGAAATTATCAAAAGCCTGCTGGCCCCAGCGCAGGAACTCGTACCGTTCCTTATTGCGCTTCATTTCCATATCCACATTGCGCTTGAAGGCATCATCGGTGCCAAACACATCCACCATCACCGAATGGTCGATCACCAGATCAACAGGAGCCAGCGGATTGATCTTTTGCGGATCACCACCCAAGGCTTTCATGGCGCCGCGCATGGCCGCCAGATCCACCACCGCCGGAACGCCGGTGAAATCCTGCATCAAAACGCGGGCCGGACGATAGGCGATTTCCCGATCCGAACGGCGGTCTTTCAACCAGTCGGCCACCGCTTTCACATCATCGGTGGTGACGGTTTTGCCGTCTTCACAGCGCAGCATATTTTCCAAAAGCACCTTCAAGGAAAATGGCAGGCGCGACACATCGCCAATTTTTTCCGCCGCCTTCTTCAAGGAAAAGAATGTGTATTCCTTGCCATTAGCGGTGAGCGTATCGCGGGTAGACATGGTATCGCGACCAACGGTGGACATGGTGCCTCCTGATATTTGAAAGGACGAACGCGCCTTTTAGAGCGTAAAGCGCATCACGGGCTGAATTTGCCGATACTGAATTTATCTGTGTTAATGCAAAAAATCCGGGCGCGCCTCAAGGGTTATCGCATGGCACTCACGCGCATTGTGTTCTCTTAGCACCAATTTCTGCCATTTTCAGAGAAGCGCAAGGGGCAAAATAGCCTGTATTTCGCCCAAAAACCACAGATTCAAAACAAATCTCCTTCTTTGGTCCCCTCCAAAAGGTTTCACATGGCTCACAATCAACTGTGCAGTGAATGTGAGCATCCCAAACACCAGATAAAGCCATGTAATGGATTTGGAATGGTCCAAAACCGGCCACAATCCACTGGCTGACTGCCCTTTATATTGCGGGCCGTCCTTTGGTCATCAGAACCTTGAAAATATGCCATATAGGAGGTTTTCATGTTTCATCGTACCACATTAACGCCCTTAGGTCGTTTGATTGCCTATCTGTGGTTTATCGCCTATAGCGCCATGGTGGCGGGACTGGTCGTAATCGCCGTGCGCAGCTTCTAGGTCCGCCCCCCTCTTTCGGCCAAATCAGCCGTTCAGCGCTAAGGACTATAGGCGCACGCCGATCCTTCGCTTATGGTGCGGCCATGATGTTTCATCCAACCAAACACCCCACGTCGTCACCGAAGGCGCGCACCACTCTGAACGCACAGGCATTGGCCTGCCGACGCGGGCAGCGCTTCTTATTTGCCGGGCTGGACTTTTCCCTTGAGCATGGCCGGATCCTGATCTTGCGCGGTCCCAATGGCAGCGGCAAAACCAGCCTGTTGCGCCTTTTGGCCGGATTGTCGCGTCCAGAAGCAGGCCAGCTTTTCTGGTGCGGCATGGCCGTTCCCCCATCCGGGGCCGGATTATCGGAACAGGTGCATTATGTGGGCCACAGCTCCGGCATGAAAGCGGCCTTTTCCGTAACCGACAATCTGCGCTTTTGGGCGCGTTATCTGGGCGGCGCAGAGGACCGGCTGGAGGCAAGCCTTGAAGCTCTGGACCTTGAAGCTCTGGCGCATCTGCCGGTCGGGGCCTTATCCGCCGGACAACAAAGACGAGTGTCTTTGGCGCGGCTATTGGTGGCTCCGCGCCCCTTATGGCTGCTGGATGAACCCACTGTGGCGCTGGATAGCGACAATCAACATCGATTGACGGGCCTGATCCAGACCCATGTGCAAAACGGCGGCATGGCGGTGATCGCCACCCACACCCCCCTTGGCGTGGACGGGGCAAACCTTGATCTGCGCGATTTCCAACCAGAGGCACAGCATATGGCCCATGATCCCCTTTTGGCTTTCGAGGACTGACCGGTCATGCTGGCTGCTTTCTTCTCGTTGATCCTGCGCGATATGCGCCTTGGCTATGCACAGGGCGGCGCAGCGGGATTGGTGATCGCCTTTTACGCCATCACCATCAGCCTGTTTCCCTTTGGTGTGGGACCGGATGCTGAAATACTGGCGCGCATCGCTGGCGGGGTTTTGTGGATCGCTGCGCTTTTGGCAGCGCTGCTATCGCTGGACCGGATGTTTCAAGCGGATTTCGAGGATGGCTCGCTGGACTCGCTAACATTGGGCCCATTGCCTTTATCTTTGGTGGCGCTGGCAAAAGCGCTGGCCCATTGGCTGTCCATGTTGCTGCCTTTGGTGATTTTATCGCCGCTCTTCGGGCTGATGCTGCATTTGGATGGAGCCAGCATGCGCGTGGTTTTGATTGCCCTTTTAGTCGGCACCCCGGCTCTTAGCCTGATCGGGGCCGCCGCCGCTGCCCTTGCTGTGGCGGTGCGGCGCGGCGGGGCTTTGATTGCGCTTCTGGTGCTGCCGCTTTATATCCCCACATTGATCTTCGGCGTGGGGGCGGTAGAGGCTGTTTCCGGCCTTGGATCGGTATCGGCCAATATGTCCTTTCTGGGGAGCCTGAGCCTGATCTTTGCGGTTTTGGGCCCGCTGGCAGCCGGCGGTGCCTTGCGCCTCGCACTTGAGTGAAACTTGGCGCTGGAATGAAGACCACGCTTTGCATCCGGCTTTGGAATGACGCTGGCAGCATGCACAGAAGAGCCTATATTGGCACGATAGGAAAAACAGAGCCATCATGCCGCACCCTGCCGCATTTTGTTGCGGGCGGCCATTTGGAAGGGTAGAGCACAGATCATGCACTGGTTTGCGAATCCGGCCCGTTTTATCCGGCTGGCAGATAAAATCCTGCCTCTCACCCTGCCTTTGACCGTGGGGCTTTTGGCCGTGGGGTTGTATCTGGCGCTTGTGGCCTCCCCTGCCGATTATCAACAAGGCGACACGGTGCGCATCATGTATATCCATGTGCCCAGCGCCTATATGGCCCTGTTTTGCTATATGATTGTCGCTGCTGCTGGGTTTTCCACCCTTGTATGGCGACACCCTTTAGCGGATGTGGCCGGCAAAGCAGCGGCCCCCATCGGCCTTGCCTTTACCGGCCTTGCGCTGGTCACCGGATCTTTATGGGGCAAGCCCATGTGGGGCGCATGGTGGGTGTGGGATGCACGGCTGACCTCGGTGCTGGTGCTGTTTTTCCTTTATCTTGGCTATATGGCCATTTGGGGAGCCTTCGAGGATCGCTCGAAAGCCGCCCGGGCTGCGGCTATTCTGGCTCTTGTGGGGGTGATCAACATCCCTATCATCAAATTTTCCGTGGACTGGTGGACCACCTTGCACCAGCCCGCCAGCCTGTTTCGCGCCGATGGGCCAAGCATCGACCCCAGCATGAGGCCACCGCTTTATGTGATGCTGGCCGCCTTCCAGTTCTATTTCTTCACGGTGTTTTTGTGGCGGATAAAGGGTGAATTGGCCGCGATCCGTCTCAATGCGTTGCGCTATGCCGGGGAAGCCCCCCGATCCGCCTCTCCGAAAGAAGAGCAGCCATGAATGATTTTCTCTCCATGGGCGGCTATGGAGCCTATATCTGGGCTTGCTATGGCCTTGTTTTGATCGTGCTTTTGGGGCTTGGCATTGTGAGCTGGCGGACACAGAAAACACGCAGCCATCGGGCCGATGCCTTAAAGGCCGCCCAACCGCGTCGCCGCCCCGGCGCCACCCTTGGCACATCTTCTAAGGTACAGCCATGACAGCCCTGCGCGGACAAAAAGCCTGGACTCGCAAGCGCCGACGCTTTTGGTTGACGGTGCTGGCTTTGCTGACATTGGCGCTGGCGGCTTTTCTGATTTTTCGCGCACTGGACGAGCAGCTTTTATATTTCCGGCTCCCCAGCGATGTGGCCGATGAAGCCCCTGAGCCGGGGCGGGCCTTCCGTCTGGGGGGGCTGGTAGAAACAGAGTCGCTGGTAAGGCTGCCCGACGGGATGAGCGTGCGTTTTTCCGTCAGCGATGGTGAAAACGCCCTGATGGTTCACTATACGGGCATTTTACCGGATCTGTTCCGCGAAGGTCAGGGCATCATTGCCGATGGCCGTTTGGATGAAAACGGGCTGTTCATTGCCGACCGGGTGTTGGCCAAGCATGATGAAACCTATATGCCAAAAGAGGTCTATGACGCCATCAAGGAACGCGGACATCCCGATGGCGCCACCCCTTCGGGAAAAACGCCATGATCCCTGAAATTGGCCATTTTGCACTAATCTTGGCGCTGCTTTTGGGCGTGATTGCCGCCACTGTGCCACTTTATGGGGCGGCCCGCACCAATGGCCGCCTGATAGCGCTTTCCGGGCCTTTGATGCTGGGCCAATTCTTGTTTGTCGCCATCGCCTTCGCCGCCTTGATGCACGCTTATCTGATATCGGATTTTTCCGTACTGAATGTGGCGGAAAATTCCCATAGCCTGAAGCCTGTGCTTTATAAAATTTCCGGCGTGTGGGGCAATCACGAAGGCTCGCTGGTTTTGTGGGTGCTGATCCTGACGCTGTTTGGCAGCCTTGTAGCGCTGTTTGGCCGCGCCCTTCCCCCAAGCTTTCGGGCACGGGTGCTCGCGGTGCAGGCGATGATCGCCGTGGCATTTTTGCTGTTCATGCTGTTCACCTCCAATCCGTTTGAACGGTTGCTGCCTGCCCCCTTGGAAGGGCGCGGCCTCAATCCTTTGCTACAAGATCCCGGTCTGGCCTTTCACCCGCCGCTTTTATATTTGGGCTATGTGGGCCTGTCGGTGGCCTTTTCCTTTGCTGTGGCGGCACTCATTGAAGGGCGCTTGGGGCCGGTTTGGGCGCGTTGGGTGCGGCCCTGGGTTTTGCTGGCATGGATGGCCCTGTCAGCCGGCATTGCCTTGGGATCATGGTGGGCCTATTACGAACTGGGTTGGGGTGGCTGGTGGTTTTGGGACCCCGTGGAAAATGCCAGCTTCATGCCGTGGCTTGCGGCAACGGCGCTTTTACATTCCGCCATTGTGATGGAAAAACGCGATGCTTTAAAGCGCTGGACCGTTCTTTTGGCCATTCTCAGCTTTTCCATGAGCCTGCTTGGCACCTTCCTTGTGCGCTCCGGCGTTTTGACCTCGGTCCATGCCTTTGCCGTTGATCCCGAACGGGGCGTGTTCATTCTGATCTTGCTGGGCGTCTCCATTGGCGGCTCGCTGGCACTTTATGCATGGCGCGCCCAAGCCTTGGAGCCGGGCGGACTCTTTGCCCCCATCAGCCGCGAAGGGGCTTTGGTGCTCAATAATGTGCTGTTGTCCATTGCCGCGGCGGTGGTGTTTGTGGGCACGCTTTATCCGCTGTTTCTCGATACGCTGACCGGGGCCAAAGTTTCTGTAGGCCCGCCCTTTTTTGAAATCAGCTTCGTGCCATTGATGTCGCTCTTGCTGGTTGCCCTTGGCTTTGGGCCTTTACTTGCATGGAAACGCGGCAATCTAAGCCGCGCGGCGAAGCTTTTATGGCCAGCCATCACAACGGCATTTATTGCGGTCTTGCTGGCTTGGATAATCTGGGGCGCGGGGCCGGTGATGGCCTTTGCGGGCTTTGGTCTGGCGGGATGGCTTTTGGGAGCCATTGCGGTGGATATGGCGCAAAAAGCACAAATAGGCCGGACACCCTTCGCAAAGGCCCTGCGCCGCCTTTTCGGCCTGCCGCGCGGCGTTTGGGGCATGTGGCTGGCCCATCTTGGCCTTGGTTTCTTGGTATTCGGGATCACCGCATCGGAAAGCTGGACGGTTGAAAAACTGGTTCTTCTGGCCCCCGGCGATACGGTAGCCGTTGGCGCCTATGACATGACCTTTCAAGGCGTAGAGCCGGTGGCCGGCCCCAATTACACCGCCGTTCGCGGCCAGTTTTCCGTGCAAAAGAATGGCGCATTTCTTACCGATCTCTATCCAGAGCAGCGCAGCTTCTCTTCTCCGCCCATGGAAACCACCGAAGCGGCCATTTATCCGCTGATCGGGGGCGATCTTTATGCGGTGGTGGGTGATCCCGACGGGGATGGCCGATGGTCGGCGCGGCTTTATTTCAAACCGTTGATTTCGTGGATCTGGCTGGGTGTGTGCCTGATGGTACTGGGCGGGGCCTTTTCTTTGAGCGACCGGCGCTTGCGGGTGGGAGCCCCAAAGCGCAAGGCCAAAAGCCTTCCCCAAAAACCGCTTATGGACCCCGCTGAATAGGAAAGGAGTGCCGCCCATGCGTCCCATTGTTTGGGTGCCGCTGATCGTCTTTGCCGCCCTTGCAGCCGCACTCGCTGTGGGCCTGAGCCTGAAGCCGCGCGACATTCCCTCTGCCTTGATCGACCAGCCGGTGCCTTCCTTTGATCTGCCGCCCTTGTGGGACAAAGGCACGGGCCTTTCCAATACCGATCTGGCATCGGGCGATGTGGTGCTGGTGAATGTCTTTGCCTCATGGTGCGCGCCATGCCGCATCGAGCATCCCTTTTTGATGGATCTGGCCCGCGAAGGTCTGACGATCTTTGGCCTGAATTATAAAGACGACCCGGAAGACGCCCTCGCGTTTTTGGGAGAATTGGGCAATCCCTATAAACAGATCGGTGCAGACCGGGATGGCCGTGTAGGCATTGATTTTGGCGTTTACGGGGTGCCGGAAAGCTATGTGATTTCCGGAGATGGCCGCATTTTATACAAACAGATCGGGCCGGTTTTACCGCAAAACCGCGCAGAGCTGCGCGCCGTGATCGAAAAGGCAAGCGCACAATGATCCGCGGCTGGCACAATATGCGCTTCGGCTTTGCCCAAAGTGTGCGCCTGATGGCCGTGCTGCTTTTTGTCCTGCCGTTTACCGCCCAAGCGGTGGCGGTGGACGATGCCCCCCTTGCCGATCCGCAAAAAGAAGCCCGGGCCCGGGAAATCATGGCGGGCATCCGCTGCCTTGTCTGCCAGAACCAGTCCATTGAAGATTCCAATGCGGATCTGGCCCGCGATTTGCGCGTGCTGGTGCGCCAACAGGTGGCTTTGGGCAAAGACCGCGATCAGGTGGAAGCCTTTCTGGTGGCGCGTTATGGGGACTGGGTCTTGCTCAAGCCGCCGTTCAATCTGCGCACCCTAGCCCTATGGGTGTTCCCACCATTCCTGTTATTGGCCACATTGACCGGCTTATGGATCAGGGCAAAAGGTGTCCGCCGCAAAACATCCATAGAGCCTCGTCCCTTGAGCGAGGAAGAAAAGACCCGACTGGCTGCCCTGCTGGATCAAGAAGGAGGCCAGCCTTGACCCTGATTATTTTCCTCGGCATGGCGGCCTTCGCCTTGGCTCTTACCGCCTTTGCCCTGTTCCGTACTCCACGATCAGGAGACCGGAAAGCCGGTGATCTGGCCATTTATCGCCAGCAATTATCAGAACTGGAAGCAGATCAGAACCGCGCCTTGATCGGTGCCGAAGAAGCCCGCGCAGCCCGGATCGAGATTGAACGGCGGATCTTGGCGCTGGACAGCCCAAAATATAGCGAGAGCACCCGGCAAAGTGCTTCCCATCCCTTTGCCATTTTGATGGGGGTGGCCATTCTTTTGGCCCTGTCTTATCCGCTATACCGGCATCTGGGTGCGCCGGGCACCAAAAGCGCCCCGGCTCCATCGGCAACCGCCATCGCCCAGTCCGCCACCGCCGATGGCGGACCCGATATCGCTGCTCTGCTCGATCAATTGGAAGCGCGTTTGAAAGATCAGCCTGACCGTCTGGACGGGTGGGTCTTGTTGGGGCGCACAGCCTTTCGCGCCGATCAGCCACAACGCGCTGTCCGCGCCTATAGGCAGGCTGTCCGGCTTGCCCCCGATGATGCCGAGCTTCAGGCCCGGCTTGGCGAAGCGTTGATTTCGGTTGCCGAAGGCCGCATCACGCCCGCCGCCGATCTGGCCTTTGCGCGGGCGCTGAACCGCGATCCCCAGAATGCCACCGCCCATTATTATGTGGGCTTGGGATTGTTGCAAAATGATCGCCCCCGTGAAGCCCTCACGCGCTGGAGCGATCTTTTGGCAAACAGCCCCGACGACGCCCCTTGGCGGGCCGATTTAAGCGCCCGTGTAGCCCGGCTGGAAGCGGCGCTTGAACAGCGCCAGTCCCTTGCAAGACAGGGCGAACAAAGCGGGCTTCCCGCCCTTGATGCCGCCAGTATTGATGCAGCATCCCAAATGTCTGAAGACGAGCGCACTGCCATGATCACCGGCATGGTGGACCGGCTTGCCGCCAAATTGGAAGCCCGGCCCGATGATTTTGAGGGTTGGCTTCAACTGGCCAAAGCGTATATGGTTCTGGGAGATGAGGAGAGCGCGAGGAACGCGCTGGACCGGGCGCGCAGCGTTGCACCGCCGGATCGCCTCGAAGAAATCGACCGTCACCTGAATACTCTGTCGAGATAACAGCGCCAAGCGCTGACCGGAGAGCCGTGCCTTTGCAGGTCTGAGAAGGCCAATATGCATGGACTTCGATCACCGCCAAAGCGTTGGATAACAGGAGACTATCGTGGCAAGCCCTACCCCTTTGTCTGCGCTTTTGGCCCCGTTAACCAAAGCCGCCCGCCCGGACCCGCAACCGGCGCGGACAGACAATTTTACCCGCCGCAATCCGGAGGAACCGACATCGGAAACGGGGCGGGCAGACAATGCCTCGACAGATTTGGAAATTGATCAGGCCCGGCAAGATCTGTCGCAAACCTTGGCGCAATTCGGGCGGGAAGCGGTGGGACGTCCTTCAGAAGGACCGGCCTTTCAAAGATTGGGGCAAATCATCGATATTCGCGTATAACCAGACCGTCTTTTCTCTTTTCAATCGCTTTTCAACGCCCAGTCTTGTGCCCATTGCGTGCTGGACGCCACGCTTTTGTCGCAATACGCTGTTAGCGCGCTTAAGACGATGATCCCATTGGATCACAACACAAAATACACGCGGCCTAAACAGGAGCCTGCCATGACCTCGACAATCGCGCTGGTCGATGATGATCGCAATATTCTCACCTCGGTCTCTGTGGCACTGGAAGCGGAAGGCTTTATGGTGCGCACCTATCCCGATGGCGATAAGGCTCTGTCTGCGCTCAGCGAAAAGCCTGCCGATCTTGCGGTTCTCGATATCAAAATGCCGCGTATGGATGGCATGGAATTGCTGCGGCGCTTGCGGGAAGTGACCGATATGCCGGTGATCTTCCTGACCTCGAAAGACGACGAGATCGATGAATTGCTGGGCCTGAAAATGGGGGCCGATGACTATGTGGGCAAACCCTTTTCGCAACGCTTGTTGATCGAACGCATCCGCGCCGTTCTGCGCCGCGCCGAAGCGATGAAAACGCGCACCCATGGCGCCCCGCCCGCACCGGGTGAAGAAGACAAGACCATGGTACGGGGCAAGCTGGTGCTCGATCCTTTGCGCCATTCGGTGACATGGGATGGTCGGGATGTCACATTGACCGTGACCGAATTCATGATTCTGGAAACTTTGGCACAGCGCCCCGGCCATGTGAAAAGCCGTGATCAACTGATGGACGCCGCCTATACGGATGATGTCTATGTGGATGATCGCACCATCGACAGCCATATCAAAAGGCTGCGCAAAAAATTCCGTATGGTCGATGATGAATTCAAAGCGATCGAGACACTTTATGGCGTTGGATATCGTTACCGCGAAGCCTGATATCAGCGCCGACAGCCAGTAACAGCCTTATGGCCAAACAAAGCACAGCGCAAAAATCGGGCAAGCACGGGAAGACAAATCCTGACTCACCCGCGCGGCCATCCCGGCGGCTGCGCTTGCGCGGCCCTGTTTCGCCTATCGTTTTGCGAATCATGGCGGTTAATCTGATCGCCTTGATGATCATTGTCGGCGGTATTTTCTATCTGACGGAATTTCGACAAAATCTGGTGGACCGTCGGCTGGACCAGCTTTTGGTGCAGGCGGAAATTCTGGCGGGGGCCATCGGCGAATCCGCCACCGCAGGCCCCGAAGCCAGCGATATCCATGCACCGGAAGCGCGGCTCATCATCTCTCGCCTTGTGGGGCCATCGGTTACCCGTGCGCGCCTGTTCACCATTGAAGGCGATCTGATGGTGGATAGCCGGTTTCTGGCCTCCAGCCGCGCCGTGATGGCTGAACCCTTACCGCCTTTGGGCCTTAAAAAGCCTTTTGGCGATCGGCTTCTGGATACGGTCAACGGCCTTTTGGATCAAATCTCGGACCGGCCAATTTTTCCGGCCTATCGCGAATCACCCACCCAACAGGCCAGTGATTATATCGAAGTGCTTTCCGCGTTGACTGGCGAATCCGGCACCCGCATCCGGTCTTTGGACGATGGCACGCTCTTGCTTTCCGCAGCATTCCCGGTCCAGCGCTTCCGCAGGGTGTTGGGGGCTTTGATGGTCACCGACAATTCGCGCGACATCGAACAGATCGTGCGGTCCGAACAGATCATGATCTTGAAAGTTTCGGGGGCGGCTTTGGCGGCCACATTGCTGCTGTCGATTTTTCTCGCCTCCACCATCGCCCGGCCCATTCGTCGTCTGGCGCTGGCAGCGGAAAAGGTGCGTCACGGCATTGGCCGGGAATCCACTTTGCCCAAGCTCAATCGCAATGATGAAATCGGTGATTTATCGCTGTCTTTATCGGATATGACGCAAGCGCTTTATCATCAGATCGATGCCATTGAAGCCTTTGCCGCCGATGTCTCCCATGAATTGAAAAATCCTTTGTCCTCTTTGCGCTCTGCCGTGGAATCCCTTGGTCGCACCAATAAACCCGATATCCGCGAACGGCTTTTGGCGATCATTCAAGAAGATGTGGGGCGGCTGGATCGGCTGATTTCCGATATTTCCGATGCGTCACGACTGGATGCGGAACTGACCCGCGCGCGTATGGAGCCGGTGGATATGGGCGTTCTGGTGGCAATGCTGGTGGATGCCAACCGCACCCGTGAAGACCATCATGTGCCCAAAATCCATTTCCATGAGCCAGAACCGGGCACCATGATGGTACGCGGCCTGGAAAGCCGACTCGGGCAGGTGGTGGCGAATCTTTTGGAAAATGCCATTTCCTTCAGCCCCGAAGGAGGCACCGTCACCGTCGCCCTGAACCGCCAAGACCATATGATCGTGCTGGTGGTGGATGACGAAGGCCCCGGACTGCCACAAGGGGCCGCCGAACGGATCTTCGAGCGCTTTTATTCCGAACGGCCCGCCAGCGAAGATTTTGGCACCCATTCCGGTCTTGGGCTGTCGATCTCGAAACAGATCGTGGAAGCCCATCACGGCGCCATCACCGCCGAAAACCGCTTTCCGCCGCTGGCCGATGAAAAAGAAGATGCGCCCAAAGGCCGCGCCAAAGCCCGCTCAAAAGGCAAAAGCAAGGCAAAGGCGAACGCCAAAGCGCAAAAGGCAAATCCGGCTCCAGATCCCACGCCGGAGCAGGCCGCCGCCACGCAAAACCAACCTGTTCTGGGGGCACGCTTTCAGGTCTATCTTCCCCGCGGGTAACAAAATATTTCAAAGAAAAGACGGGACAGGTCGATTGCCTGTTGACCTATGGGCCGACTTCGCCAACCGTTCCCCTCATGACTCTTGTGCATGCCAGTTGTGTTGCGCTTGAAAGAGGGGCCGTTTTACTGCGCGGCCCTTCGGGAAGCGGCAAATCAGACCTCGCTCTCCGTCTTATCGACGGGGGGGCTTTGCTGGTGGCCGATGATTATGTCGCCTTGGCCCCTCGCGACGGCCTTTTGATGGCGCACCCACCCGAACAATTACGGGGCCTTTTAGAGGTGCGTGGCATTGGATTGGTTCGGCTTGATTATCTGCCCAGCGCACGGATAAGATTGATCGTGGACCTGCTTCCACCTGACGCCATCGAGCGCCTACCCAAACCACAAACCGAAACCGTCGAGGGGGTTGTTTTGCCCCGCATCGCCTTGACAGCCTTTGAACCTTCGGCCAGCGCAAAAGTGCGCATGGCCTTTACCCAAAGCCTTCACCAACCGGATATGCCCGATGCCACGACCTGCCTCTGACGATCGGCAAAAAATCATTATCGTGACCGGAATGAACGGGGCGGGGAAAAGCACCGCTCTCAAAATTCTGGAAGATTTCGGCTATGAAGCGGTGGACAATTTGCCGCTGTCTTTGCTGAACCGGCTTTTGAAAACCGGGCTGGATTCAGAACATCCCGAAGAAACGCGCCCCATTGCCGTGGGTGTGGACAGCCGCACCCGCGCCTTCAGCGCCCCTGAATTCCTGCGTCAGGTGAACGCCTTGCAAGCCCGGCCAGATTATGACGTGACGGTGCTGTATTTCGATTGCTCTGACGAGGGATTGAACCAGCGATATTCCGAAACGCGCCGCCGACACCCTTTGGCCATGGACCGGCCGGTACAAGACGGAATTACCCGTGAACGGGAAATCATGGCTCCCCTGAAAGCCAGCGCCGATTTTATCTATGATACCAGCGGCCAAACCATTCATGACCTGAAACGGCGGCTGGGGATGCGCTATGCGCTGCATGAATCTTCCGGGCTGTCGATCAATGTGATGTCTTTCGGTTTTGCACGGGGCGTGCCGCGCGATGCGGATCTGATGTTCGATGTGCGGTTTTTGCGCAATCCCAATTACGATCCCGATTTGAAGAACCTGACAGGACGGGAAAAGGCCGTGGCCGATTATGTGGCCGCCGATGCCAATTTCGACCCTTTCTTCAAACGCATATCGGATCTGGTGCTGTTTTTGCTGCCGCTCTACCATCAGGAAGGGAAAAGCTATCTGACCATTGCCTGTGGGTGCACCGGCGGGCGGCACAGATCGGTTTTTGTTGCGGAAACTTTAGAAAAAATCTTGGAAGAAAAAGGCTATCGGGCCAACATCATTCACAGGGACGCAACCTATGGGCATCCAAAAGAATAAACATATCAGGGAGAATAGACGATGATCGGCCTGGTGCTGGTAACACATGGTCGCCTTGCGGAGGAATTCGTTGCTGCCATGGAACATGTGGTGGGGCGGCAAGAGCAGGTGCGCGCCATCGCCATCGGCCCCGATGACGATATGGAGGAACGCCGCGCCGAAATTGCCGGAGCGGCTGAAGAAGTGGATAGCGGTGACGGGGTGATCCTGCTCACCGATATGTTTGGCGGCACGCCGTCCAATCTGGCTATTTCGCTTTTGGGGCAAGGCAGTGTCGAGGTGATCGCCGGCATAAACCTTCCCATGCTGATCAAGCTGGCAAGCGTGCGGGCCAACGGATCGCTGCATGAAGTGGTGGCCGCGGCACAAGAAGCAGGGCGACGCTATATCAATGTTGCCAGCCGGGTGCTGGCGGGCGATGCCGATGAGGACAATACGAAATCTTCATGACCCAAATATCAGACTCCCCATCCATTGAAAAACGAGTCGAACTGGTGAACAGCCGGGGGTTGCACGCCCGGGCTTCGGCGAAATTCGTCAAGACGGCGGAAAATTTCAACGCCACCATCTCCGTAGAAAAAGACGGAATTTCCGTGTGCGGCACATCGATCATGGGGCTGATGCTTCTGGCCGCCGCACGCGGTGATCATGTGCTTTTGCGCGCCAGCGGCGATCAAGCCCATGAAGCCTTAAAAGCCCTGTCCGAGCTGATTGCCGACCGCTTTCAAGAAGCCGACTGACAGCCGGTTTCATTGCTCTTGTCTGTTTTGGCGCGACCGCACAGGATATAAAGATTTCTTTATCTTGTGCCTGTGCGGCAGGCATTGCTATAAGCCCCCAAAGCCATTCCGGTCCCATCCGGCAAATAAACAGGAGTTCTTCATGAGCGCTGCACCCGACTTCAAAGTCAAAGACATGTCCCTCGCCGATTGGGGCCGTAAGGAAATTTCTCTCGCGGAAACCGAAATGCCGGGCTTGATGGCTTTGCGCGCCGAATATGGTGACCAAAAACCCCTCAAAGGGGCCCGCATTGTCGGCTGCCTGCATATGACCATCCAGACCGCCGTCCTGATCGAAACCCTGACCGCTTTGGGGGCCGAGGTCCGCTGGTCTTCATGCAATATTTTTTCCACTCAGGATCAGGCCGCCGCAGCCATTGCCGCCACCGGCGTTCCGGTTTTTGCCTGGAAAGGCGAAACCGAAGAAGAATATGAATGGTGCATCCGCCAGACCATTGAAGGCAAAGACGGCTGGCGCCCCAATATGATTTTGGACGATGGCGGCGATCTGACGACCATGATGCACAAGGATTATCCCGAGCTGATGGCCGATGTGCGTGGCATTTCCGAAGAAACCACCACCGGCGTTTTGCGCCTTTACGATATGCAGAAAGCCGGAACGCTTTTGGCCCCCGCCATCAATGTGAATGACAGCGTCACCAAATCGAAATTCGACAATATGTATGGGTGCCGCGAAAGCCTGACCGATGGCATCAAACGCGCCACGGACATCATGCTGGCAGGAAAGACCTGCGTGGTCGCAGGCTTTGGAGATGTGGGCAAAGGCTCTGCCGAAGCGCTAAGAAGCCAGGGCGCCCGCGTTGTGGTGACCGAAATCGACCCGATCTGCGCCTTGCAAGCCGCGATGGAAGGCTATGAAGTGCGCACCATGGAACAGGCAGCGCCGCTTGGCGATATCTTTGTCACGGCCACCGGCAACAAGGATATCATCACCCTTGAGCATATGCGTGCCATGAAGCACCGCGCCATTGTGTGCAATATTGGCCATTTCGATAATGAAATCCAGGTGGCTGGTTTGCGCAATATGAAATGGACAAATATCAAGCCGCAGGTGGACGAAGTCACCTTCCCCGATGGCAAGTCCATCATTTTGCTGGCGGAAGGCCGTTTGGTGAATCTGGGCTGCGCCACCGGCCATCCCAGCTTCGTCATGAGCGCCTCTTTCACCAATCAGGTTCTGGCGCAAATGGACCTTTGGAACGACAACGGCACATATGAAAAGAAAGTCTATGTGCTGCCCAAGCATCTGGATGAAAAAGTCGCCGCTTTGCATCTGGAAAAGCTGAATGTCTCGCTAACCACACTCAGCGAAGATCAGGCTGCTTATCTGGGTGTGAGCCAAAACGGGCCGTTCAAATCCGACCATTATCGCTACTAAACAGAAAACTTGTGCCGGACGCCTGCACCGATCCTTGTATCCGGGCGTCCGGCTTGTTTATGCTCCAGTCCGATGGTTGGATTTTGTAAGCGTATTTTAACCACGCGCCTGTCCGAAGGAATGGAAGCCCATGATGCCGCACATATCGGTGCTTGTTGCAGCAAGCGAATCCGGCATCGCATTGGATCAATCCACTGCGCTTTTCCCTGAAGACATTCTTCCCCTTACAATTTTGTTTCTTGCCGCCCTGTTCTGGATGGTTCTGGCCGTTTGGGCCATGCGTCAGCGCGGCCATGCCGCCAGCGCCCGACAGATCGCCGAACGCGCCAATAATTTTTCTGCGGCAATCTTTAAATCAGCACCCGTGGGCTATTTGCTGTTCGATCGCGTGGGAAGCTGCAAGGCAGGCGGTAATGCCCAAGCGCTTTTGGGGCTGGCCGATATCTGCACCCGTCTGGAAGATCTCTGCCCCGATGATGGCATGGGCGGATTGACCCCCGAAGCCATGACCGCGCTTGAAGCGCAACTCAACATCCCGGCCCAAACATCCCGACCGGTTATGCTGACCACCCGCGATGGCCATGCGTTAAAGCTGTCGCGTGCTCTGGATTATGTGGACCCGGACCGCTTGGACCGGTTGCTGTTTTGGCTGGAAGACGAAACCGAGCATCTGACACAGGCCAAGGCCCGCGAAACCGCGCTCAAAGCAGATACGATCGAAAGACAAAGACTGCGCGCCGTGATCGATGCTGCGCCCTTTCCCATCTGGTTGCGGGGCAAGGATCTCGATCTGGTTCTGGTCAATCAGGCCTATGTGCGCGCCGTCGAGAAAACATCGGCGCAAGAGGTGATCTCGACACAAACGGAGATCGTCAATAATGCGCTCACCGGTTCATCGCGGGACAGTGCTGCACGGGCGCGGGATGCGGATGAAATCGTCCATGAACGCCATTTTGCGGTGATCAGTGGCGAACGGCGGGCTTTATCACTCACCGACAAACCCGTTGGCGGCCTGATCGCAGGCTATGCGGTGGATGTAACGGAAGCCGAAGAAAAGCGCGCCGAATTGGCCCGTGTGATCGATGGACATGCAGAAACGCTGAACAGCCTGTCCAGCCCCGTGGCCATCTTCGATGCGGATCAAAAACTACAGTTTTTCAACAGCGCCTTTTCCCGCCTGTTCCGCTTGTCTGACGATTGGCTGATGGACCGCCCCGACCATGCCAGCCTTTTGGAAGCCATGCGTGAAAAACGCCGCTTGCCCGAACAGGCGGATTTCCGGGCGTGGCGCACAGAACAACTGGACCTGCATCACAATCCCGATTCGGTGGAAGAGCTCTGGCATCTGCCCGATGGCAGCACCTTGCGCATGGTGGGCCAACCGCATCCCTTGGGCGGGCTGTTGCTGTTGTTTGAAGATGTGACCGACAAGCTGGCCCTTGAAAGCAGCTATAATGCCTTGATCGCCGTACAGCGCGAAACCCTGAACAATCTGCACGAAGCGGTGGCGGTGTTTGGCAGCGATGGCCGCTTGAAGCTGTTCAACCCCACCTATGCCGATATCTGGTCGCTGGATGCGGACATTTTAATCAGCGAACCGCATTTTGGCGATATTCTCGATCTTACCCGCGATGTGCTTTATCAGGGCAGCGATTGGCCCGCCATGCGCGAACGCCTCTTGGGGCAAATGAGCGAACAACGCGCCCATTCGGGGCGCTGGCACCGGCCTGATGGGCGGGTGATCGATTATGCCATTGTTCCCCTGCCCGATGGCCGCACACTTTCCACCCATATTGATGTGACCGACAGCGTTCACATGGAACATGCCCTTCGGGACCGCAATGAGGCTTTGGAAACCGCCGACCGCCTGAAATCGGAATTCGTTGCCAATATGTCTTATGAATTGCGCACACCGCTCAATTCCATCATCGGCTTTTCGGAAATGCTGATGACCGAGATTTACGGCCCGCTGGTCGACAAACAGAAGACTTATCTCAGCTATGTGCTCAGCGCCGCCGCGGAATTGCGCGACCTGATCGACGATATTCTCGATCTGGCGGTGATCGAGGCCGGGGAGATGAGCCTCAATATCAAGAATATGGATGTGCGCGATCTGGTGGAACACAGCGTCGCCATCAGCCGCGAACAAGCCCGCAAGGCCGGCGTCATTCTGGAATGTACCGTGGAAGACTCTTGCGGCACCATCGAAGGCGACCCAAGGCGGCTGACGCAGGCGATGTTCAATCTGGTGGGCAATTCCATCAAATTCACCCCCAAAGGCGGTCATGTCCGCGTTCTGGCACGCCCCCATGGCAACACGGATATAGAGCTGGTGGTCAGCGATACCGGCATGGGCATCAGTTCGGAAGATCAGGCCACCGTGTTCAAGAAATTCAGCACCGGATCGGACGTTCATAACCGCAAAGGCGTGGGGCTGGGCTTGTCTTTGGTACAAAGCTTCATTGAACTGCATCGCGGAACGGTGGATCTGGTATCCGCCCCCAATGAAGGCACCACCGTCACTTGCCTTTTGCCGCGCCATCAAACGACCATCCCCGACAAAGCGCGCTGACGCAAGGTCCAGAAAAACACCATGACCGATGCTTTTCCCAGTTTTTCCTGTCCAACGGAACACAGCCTTTGCCAATTGGGTCAGCGCTTGTCTGTTCATCTAAAAACAGGCGATATGATTACCCTTAGCGGCGATCTGGGGGCTGGCAAAACCACGCTTGCCCGCGCCATCATCCGCGACCAGATGGGCGACCCGGAACTGGCGGTTCCCAGCCCCAGCTTTACCCTTGTGCAAGTCTATGACCGTGAAGCCGCCCCGCCCATCTGGCATGTGGATTTATACCGGCTGGAATCCCCCGACGATTTGCTGGAACTGGGCATCGAAGATGAAGTGGACGAGTCCATTATCATAATGGAATGGCCCGACCGCGCCGATGCGGCGCTTGTTCATGGCGCTTTGGACCTCCATCTTGCGATCACCCCCGACGGCACACGCATTGTCACAGCGCAGGGCCCGAAAGACTGGATCGACCGGATCGCCCCCTGCTTCAAGGACAGCCGCCCATGAGCCGCGAACAGGCGTTATTGACATTTCTGGACCGGGCCGGATGGGGCGATGCCAGCCGCCACCCTATCCCCGGCGATGCCTCTTTCCGCCGCTATGAGCGGCTGGTGCGCGGCGATCGCTGTGCCATTTTGATGGATGCCCCGCCACCCCAAGAAGATGTGCGGCCCTTTCTGGCAATTCTGGGCCAGTTACGGCGCTTTGGCTACTCGGCCCCCGCCGCCCTGTCCTGCGTCGTAAATGACGGCTTTTTGCTTCTGGAAGATCTGGGCGATCAAAGTTTCAACCAAGTAATCCAGGCCCGCGCCGATCTGGAAACACCGCTTTATGAAGCCGCCGTCGATCTGCTGGTGGATTTGCATAACCGTCCTGTTGCCGCCCGTCTGCCAGTGGTGGATCAAGTAGCGGATCAAGTGGCGGATCAGGTGCCAGACCATAGCATGCCGCCTTATGATGCAGCGCTTTTGATGCGTGAAGTCACGTTGCTGACCGATTGGTATCTGCCCGCTTTTCTCCCTGATCTGCCGGATGTGCAAAAGGCTGTCAGCGATTGGCAAGCGCTTTGGGACATTTTGTTTTGCCGTCTCGATTCCCGAAATCCGGTGCTGGTCTTGCGCGATTATCATGCGGATAATCTGATGTGGCTGCCCCACAGAAACGGATTGGCCAAAGTGGGGCTTCTGGATTTTCAAGATGCCGTACATGGCCACCGGGCCTATGATCTGGTGTCTTTGTTACAAGATGCCCGCCGCGATGTTTCGCCGCCTTTGGAAGCCGCCATGATCGCCCGCTATCTGGCCGGGCAACGCCTTCGGGGCACTCCCCTGGATGAAACCGCATTCCATCGGGATTATGCCATTCTGGGGGCACAACGGGCCGCCAAGATCATCGGTATCTTCACCCGGCTTTCAAAACGCGATGGCAAGGACCGCTATCTGGCGTTTCTGCCGCGCATGTGGGGATTGCTGGAGCGCAATCTTGCCGCCCATGATTGTGACGCGCTAGAAGCATGGCTCGATCGAACGATCCCCAAACCCACCCGCTCAAGGACCCGACCCAATGGCTAAAGACGCTGTTTCAAAAACCATTCCCTTGAAAATGCGCGCGCGCTTTGATGCGCCCGTTCCCAAAACCGCCATGCTGTTGGCGGCGGGTCTTGGCACGCGCATGATGCCACTTACGGAAGACCGCCCCAAAGCATTGGTAGAGCTGAACCATCGCCCGCTGATCGATTATACCATCAAGCATCTGGAACGCGCCGGAGTTGAGCGTCTGGTGGTGAATGTGCACGCCCATGCGGACCGGCTGCAAGAATGGCTGTCCAAACACGATACATCGCTGGATATCCGGATTTCCGACGAGCGGGACCAATTGCTGGATACCGGCGGGGCGCTTATGAAAGCCGCACCGCTTTTGGGAGATGATCCGTTTTTCGTGCTCAATTGCGATGCTTTTTGGTGCGATGGTTTGGTAGATACTCTGGCGCATCTGGCCAGCCGCTGGACGCCACAAGAAATGGACGCCTTGCTGCTTATCGTTCATTCCCGCAATGCCCTTGCCTATCATGGCCGTGGCGATTTCGAGATGGACCCGTTGGGGCGGCTGTCATTCCGTGCCGAACGCACCATCACGCCCTATGTTTATGCCGGTGTGCAGATCCTTGACCCTGCGGTGATCGAAACCGTTTCCGATCCTGTCTTTTCCCTCCGCAAACCTTGGGCGCAATCCGCCGAAAAAGAGCGGCTGTTCGGGCTGGTGCATGAAGGTGCATGGGCGCATGTGGGATCGCCCGATGCGGTGCGTCTGGTCGAACGCACTCTGCTCGATTAACATCCCCCCATGACACGCAGCGCCCCAACCGTTTTCACCATATCGCCCGGCTTGTCCTTTGCCGATGCACTGGCGCGGTCTTTGCTACACCGGCATCGCGACAATCCCTTGGCCTTGAGCCATATCCGCATTTTACTGCCCAACCGGCGCAGCGCCCGCGCCTTGCGGGAGGCGTTTTTGCGGGCAAATTCCGGGGTGCCTTTATTATTGCCGCGCATGATGCCGGTGGGCGATGTGGAAGAAGACAGCCTCGACATCACCGGGCTGGCGTCCGACAGTCTGGACCTGCCACCGGCCATTCTGGAAACCGAACGGCTGTTTTTACTGGCGCGGCTGACCCTTGGTATTCCCCAAGGCCAAGGCCGCCCCTCCTCCTTGGCCGGTGCCTTGAAGCTGGCGCGCGATCTGGCCCGCCTGATCGACAGTGTGCACACAGAACGGCTGGATTTTGCGCAGCTTCAGGATCTGGCCCCCGAAGAACTGGCCGCCCATTGGCAACATACCCTGACCTTTTTAGAGGTCATCACCGAACAATGGCCCAAACTCTTGGCCAGCCTTGGCAAGATCGATCCTTCCTTACGCCGCAACCGGCTGCTGGATGCCTTGACAGCTCAATGGCGCACCAACCCGCCCAAAGGGGAAATAATCGCGGCGGGCACCACCGGCTCGATCCCCGCCACGGCCGATTTGCTGGCCGCTATTGCCCGCCTGCCCAATGGCACGGTAATTCTGCCCGGTTTCGATCCCATGATAGCGGATGACGATTGGGAGGCACTGGACCCCGGCCATCCGCAATATCTCATGAAGCAGCTTTTGCAGCATATGGGGATGTCCCGTCACGAGGTGGCCCACTGGCCGCTGGCGGAGACGGATCAGGCCCAATCGCAAAAATATGCCGAACGGGTGGATCTGTTGCGCACCGCTTTGCTGCCCGCCGACCGCGTGGTGCGCTGGAATAGCTTCAAGCCCGATCTCGAAAAGGCGCTCAAGGGCCTCACACGTATTGATTGCGACAGCCAGGGCGAAGAAGCCGGAGTCATCGCTTTGCTGTTACGCGAAGCCTTGGAAACGCCGGGGAAACGCGCGGCCCTGATCACGCCGGACCGCCGGTTGGCCCGTCAGGTGCGCGCGGAATTGGCCCGCTGGGGCCTGCAAATCGACGATTCCGCAGGGGACCCCATAGACCGCAGCGCCGTGGGAACGTTCTTGCGACTGGTTGTGGCTGCGGCCGCCGATCCCGGCCCCATTTCGCTTTTGGCGCTGATGAAGCACCCTTTGGCTGCCGCTGGCCATGACCGGGCCGTTTTTCGCGCCTTGGCCCGCAGGCTGGACCGACATGGCGGCCGCGAGGGCTATGCCGTGCGGGGGGCCCGCCCCGAAGCCAGCCTTGATGCTTTGATAGACAGCATCCGCACCGCCGCAATGGAAGAAGACGACCAGACAATGCTGGCGGACTTTTTCAATCTCCTGAAGCCTTTGGAAACCGCCCTGCATCAACCGGAAGCAGATGTAACGGCGCTGATGACCTGCCATCTGGATGTGGCGCAGGCCATCGCCCAAAGCCATGACAAAAGCGGTGCCGACCGGTTGTGGCGTCTTGAAAGCGGTGAACATTTGGCCACGGCCCTTGCCGATGCCCTTGCGGCCACCCCCTTGCTGCACTCCATCCCCGCCGATCAATATCCGGCATTTTTCGATGCCCTATTGGAAGGGCAAATGGTGCGGCCCCGCTATGGCAGCCATCCACGCCTTGCGATTTTGGGGCCTATTGAAGCCCGCCTGCACCATGCGGATTTGATGGTGTTGGGCGGGCTAAACGAAGGCACATGGCCCGCAGCCCCCGCCCATGATCCGTGGCTAAGCCGGAAAATGCGTGCCGATTTCGGCCTTCCCGATGAAGATCGCCGCCTTGGCCAATCGGCCCATGATTTCATGCAGGCCGCCACCGCTCCCCATGTCATCCTGACCCGCGCCAGCAAAGTAGACGGCACCCCCACCGTCCCCAGCCGATGGCTATCGCGGCTTCAGGTTCTGGCCCCCACATTATCAGGGGCCAATCTGCGCTTTCGCAGCCTTTATCGTGAATTGGATCGCCCCCACAAGATCACACCCACCGATCCACCACGCCCCACCCCGCCGCTTGAGGCGCGCCCAAAGGCCTTGTCCGTCACACAAGTGGAATTGTGGGTGCGCGATCCTTATGCGCTATATGCCCGCCATATCCTGAAACTTCAGGCGCTCGATCCTTTGGAGGCCGAACCAGATGCCTTGGAAAAAGGCACCATCTTCCATGATGCGCTGGATCAATTTTTGCGCCTTTGGGACCGCACATCCAGTGATGAAACCGCCAAAGCACTTATGGAGGACTGTGGCCGCGCGGCATTTGGCGCCGCTTTGACGCGCCCTGCCATCTGGGCTTTCTGGTGGCCGCGATTCTTATCGGTTGGCCACCGCTTTATCGAGATCGAGCGTGGCCGCCAAGCCGCTTGTGAAACGCTGGCCACCGAAAGAAAAGGGGCCTTGGAACTGAACACACACCAGCCTTTTACCCTGATCGCCCGCGCCGACCGCATCGACCGCCACCAAGACACCGGGGCGCTTGAGATCATTGATTATAAAACCGGCTCACCGCCCCAGAAAAAGCAAATCGAAGCGGGCTTTGCCCCACAATTGCCGCTGGAAGGCTGGATGGCCCAGGAAGGTGCCTTTGAAGGAATTGCCCCCACACCCGTCAGCGCTTTGAGCTTCTGGCAATTGCGCGGCACACGCGAACCGGTGAACATTCAGCCTGTAAAGCCAGTGGAAGCACGGATTGATGATGCCCGCGCCGGCTTTTTCCACCTGCTGGACCGTTTTAGCCGTGCCGATACGCCCTATCTTTCCAATCCCCGCCCGGCCTTTGCGGGTTATGGCGAATATGACCATCTGGCACGGGTGGCGGAATGGACTCAATTGCCTGATCTGGCCGCCGATGCCCCAGATCCTTTATCTGACCCTTCAGCCGACCCCGCCTCGGATAAAGGGGACACGCCATGAGCCTGACAACCGAGCAAGAACGCGCCAGCCACCCCCAAGCCAATGTGTGGGTGGCGGCGTCGGCTGGCACCGGAAAAACCCATGTGCTGACAGCACGCATGTTACGCCTGTTGTTGCACGGGGTGCCGCCCGAACAGCTTTTGTGCCTGACCTTCACCAAGGCAGCGGCGGCAGAAATGGCCAATCGCCTGCGCCAGACTTTGGGGGAATGGACCCATCTGTCCGACATAAAGCTGGATGCCGCCATTTATCGAAGCTGTGGCGAAAAAGCCGACGCGCCCATGCGTGAAACCGCGCGGCGGCTGTTTGCCCATGTGCTGGATCTGAGCGAAGGCCTGCGTATTCAAACCATCCACGCCTTTTGTCAGGCTCTTTTGGCGCGTTTCCCTTTGGAAGCCGGATTGTCCCCACAATTCGAGGTGATGGAAGACAGCCGCGCCCGCGAGCTTTTGGCCCTTGCCCGCGATCAGGTTATTGCCCAAGCCCGCCAACCCTTGGCCAAACAGCTCAATGCTGCCCTGTCCGTCCTCGCCAATGAGGTGAACGAGCAGGATTTCGATTCATTGATGAACAGTTTGATGGTGGAACGCCGCCTGCTGCGCGATCTGATTGGCACTTATGGTCTGGACGGGCTGTTGGTGGCGGTCCGGCAAGCCTTGGGTGTGGAAGGCTATGACGACCAAGACGCGCTGATCCGGTCGGCCCTTGAAGACGACGCCTTGCCTTTGGCCAATCTCCGGCACTTTATCCGCCTTGTGCGGGAAAAGGGCGGCAAGACCGAGAAAGACCGTCTGCCGGACCTTGAAACCCTGTTGAAAGCCCGACCCTGCGACCGCATCGCCTTGTGGGACAGCTATTGCGCCGTCTTTCTGACAAAGAAAGAAGACATCCGCAAAACCAGCCGCTATCCGGTAAAGGCTGTGCAAACCGAATGGCCGGACGTGGCGGATTTTATCCATGAAGAAGGCGCCCGAATTCTTGAAATCCGCAAACAGGTCAAGCTATTACAAGTGGCGCGCTTTACCGATGCCGCCTTGCGCATCGGTGCGGCAGTTCTCAAAATCTATGACGCGGAAAAGGCCCGCGAAGCTGTGCTGGATTATGATGATCTGATCCTCAGCACCGAACGCTTGCTGCAACAAGAGGGCATTGCCCCGTGGATTTTATATAAGCTGGATGCGGGCATCACCCATGTTCTGGTGGACGAGGCGCAAGATACCAATCCTGAACAATGGTCGGTGATCGAGGCGCTCACCTCGGATTTTTATGCAGGCGATAGCGCCCGCACGCCCAACCGCACGATATTTGCCGTGGGCGACGTGAAGCAATCCATTTATGGATTCCAACGGGCCGATCCGCGCGAATTTATCAAGGCCCGCGACCGGGTGCGCGACAAAGCGACCAAGGCGAAACGCCCCTTCCATACGGTGCCTCTGGACCTGTCTTTCCGATCGGTGGAAGCGGTTCTGGCTCTTGTGGACGGGGTATTTGACGAACCTGAAACGGCGGCCGGATTGCGCCTTGATCATGGGGCGATCCGGCATCAGGCCAGCCGCAAAGGCGATGCCGGTTTGGTCGAGCTATGGCCCATCGAACCAAAGCCACCGCGCGAAAAAGAGCTTGATGCGTGGGACGTGCCTTTCCAGCAAGAACCGGATGACGATGCCGAAGCCCGGCTTGCGGTGCGCATCGCCACCCATATCCGCCAGATGCTGGACCGAAAGGAACAGCTCCCCGCCCGCGCCCGCGCCATCCGCCCCGGCGATATTCTGGTGCTGGTGCAAAGGCGCACGGCGTTCGTTGAATATCTGGTGAAAAAATTAAAGCAACTTGATGTGGCCGTTGCCGGATCGGACCGTTTGACCATCACCGACCAGATCGCCGTGCAAGACCTGTTGGCCTGTGCGCGCATGGCCCTGTTGCCGGAAGACGATCTGACCTTGGCCACCGTTTTGAAAGGCCCGTTGGTGGACATGTCGGAAAGTGATCTGTTCAAACTGGCGCATGATCGTGGACGAAAAACCCTATGGGCGGCACTGGTAGAACAATCACCAAGCCATCCCGCCTTCGCCCAGGCCCGCGCCGTGATCGACGCCATCCGCAAAAATGCCGATACCATCCCGCCTTTTGAATTTTTCTCCCATCTGGCAGGCTTGGGCCGCGCCCGCGAGGCGTTGATCGGCCGAATGGGCTATGAGGTGGTGGACCCTCTGGATGAATTGCTGCGTTTGGCGCAGGATTTTGAAAAGCATCATCCACCCTCATTACAGCGCTTTTTGCAATGGATCGAACGGGGCGGGGCGGAAATCAAACGCGATCCGGAACAAAAGGGCCGCGATGAAGTGCGAATCATGACCGTGCATGGGGCAAAAGGTCTGCAAGCGCCCATCGTATATCTGCCCGATTGCTGCCGACTCCCCAGAAACGATGCGTCTTTGCTGAAAATCGCCCCGGCTGGCGTCACTGCGCGTCCTGATCTGCCTTTGCTGATCTGGCGCGGCAATAGTTCCGCTTTGGAGGTCGGGCCTGTCAAAGCAGCGCGGGAAGAATTGGCCAGCAAGGCTGATGAGGAATATCGGCGGCTTTTATATGTGGCGCTCACCCGCGCCGAAGACCGGCTTTATGTGGCAGGCTGGGAATCGCGCAACGCCGCCAATAGCACAAGCTGGTACGACATGATCAAGGCAGGGATGGAGCGGCTGCCCGACCTTCTCTCTATTGAGGACGGCCCCGATCGCCAGCTTTTACGCTATGAACAAGACCAGCGCCGCACCGTCGCCCTTATGCAAAGCCCTTCGCCGCGGCCAGACCATGTGGATTGTCCAAGCTGGCTGCACAGCCCGCCACCAGTGGAACCGACACCGGCACGGCCCCTTGCCCCATCGCGCCCTGATGGCGATGAGCCAGCCAGTTCCAGCCCGCTCTCTGCCGGGCCAAGCGGCCTTTATCAACGTGGCTTGCTGATCCACCGGCTTTTGGAGCTGTTGCCCGATCTTCCCTCCGATCAACGAGAGGCCGCGGCAAAACGGTTTTTATCCAAACCCGCTCACGGCCTTGCGCCAGAGATGGTCGACCGCTGGTGGCACGAGGTGGAGGCGATTTTGTCCCATCCCGATTTCCACCCGTTATTTGGGCCGGACAGTGCCGCCGAAGTCCCCTTGGCGGGGCTTGTGGGTGATTTGGCGATTTCCGGACAAATCGATCGCTTGGCCATCACCGAAGACGCGGTATTTCTGGTGGATTACAAAACCAACCGGCCCCCACCAAAAAATGTCGCCAATGTCAGCCCCGTCTATCTGCGACAAATGGGCCTTTATAAAGCAGCCCTTCAGCGCATTTATCCGGACAAATCCATCTATTGTGCGCTGTTATGGACGGATGTTCCGCATCTGATGACGCTGCCCGAATCCATACTGGAGACACACAGTTTGGTGAAGCCCGATTGAATTTGCAGGGGGACGGCTTGACCGAACCCATCGGCGTTCTTACCTTGACGCTGAAGACGGCATGAAAGACCGCGCCGCGACGGATCTTCCTGTTCACCCTTAGTGCTTACTCAATTTCGCGTTTTACGGAGTCCATGATGGCCACGAAGAAAATTACCGATGCAAGCTTTGAAGCTGATGTGTTGAAATCCGACAAACCTGTCCTGGTGGATTTCTGGGCCGAATGGTGCGGCCCGTGCAAAATGATCGGTCCTTCCTTGGAAGAAATTTCCGGCGAGCGTGATGATGTGATCATCGCCAAGATCAATATCGATGAAAATCCCGAGGCCCCCACCCGTTTCGGCGTGCGCGGCATCCCCACCATGATCCTGTTCCGCAATGGCGAAGCGCAGGCGACCAAAGTCGGTGCCCTGCCCAAGCAACAGATCGCAAGCTGGATCGACGACGCCCTGCTTTAAGCCTTATGCGCATGGCGGCTTAACCGCCGCGCTTATATCTGAAACGCCCGGTTCCATATGGCCGGGCGTTTTTTATGGGCGAAGCAGCCGCACCGATCACAAAAGGCAATAAAAAAGGGACGGCCAAAGCCATCCCTTTTCTTTTTGTCGGCTAAAAAGCGCGATCAGAAGCGCGAGATCAAACGCACATAAGCCATACGACCGCGTGGATCATGGGTCCGGCTTTCAAAGCCGCCATCGGTGTTCACGAAGGGCGGTGCATTGTCGAACAGATTGATGGCACCCACCGAGAAGCTGGCTCCTTCCATCGGACCATGCGGACCAAAGCTAAAGCTATATTGCAGATCAACCGTTGTATGGCTTGCCACCTTGGCAAAATCCAGGCCACCCGGACAGGTCAGGCTAACGGGGTCGGACCCGACGAAATCGCTCGGCAGATCGCCGCCACCGCAATTCTGGTCATCCTTGAAGCTATCCGTATAGCGGACAAAGGCCACCAGATTATGCCCGCCGGTGGAGAAGCCCACATTGGCATTGAAGCGCAATTCCGGAATGGGGGAGGCAAAGTTCTGCGAATTGCGGAAGCCCGCCACATCGATCACATCATTGCCGGTGCCCACAGGCGCTTTATAGCTGTTGATATAGGTCCCTTCGATGCCGGCGCGCAGCGTACCAAAGGACATATCATAGGAATATTGCGCCGACGCATCAAAGCCATCGGTCTTGATCCCCACCGCATTGATGAACTGCGAGCTGATGAAGGTCAGACCACCGGTCGGCCCAAGCGTCACACTGCCATTGGCAATCAACGACGGATCGAAATTGGGATCCGATGCAATCAATGCCCGGCGCGCAATTTCTTCCGGTTGCTCGCGGACGATGATGTCGTCGAAATCGAAATTCCAATAATCGAAATTCAATTCCAGACCGGCCACCGGCGTTGCGGTGAAGCCAATATTGAAATTGGTCGATTCTTCGGGGCTCAAATCTTCATTGCCGCGTGTGTTGATGGCGATGAAAGGCTGGGCCGTAGGATCGCGCGGATCAATGACCGAGTTCAAAGAGGTCTGGTTGCCGAATTGCTGGAACACCGACGGGGCGCGGAAAGACGTGGAATAAGACCCACGTACAGACAGCCAATCCGTTGGGGTGAACAGCATGGCAACACGCGGATCAAGAGTATCCCCAATGGCTCCACCATAATCTTCATAGCGCACCGCTGCCGACAATTCGAGCATGTCATGCAGCGGAATATTCACTTCCGAGAAGAACGCAAACACATCGCGGCTGGCCGTGAAATCATTGATGCCGGCGCTTACGAACAGGAAATTGCCCTTATTGGTATCGTCATCCAGATCGTGGGTCAGCCCGTCTTGACGATATTGGAAGCCAAAGGCAACGCCGATAGGTCCGGCTGGCAAATCAAACAGGCTGCCCGCCACCACCGCATCCACCACGGTCAGATCACTTTTGCCATCAAGGGTGATGTCACCGGTGATGAAATCAATCACATCGGCGCTGTTCAAAACAGGCACCAGAACCGGATTGCCCGCCTCATCCAGCAACACATTGCCGGTCAGATCGGTCACCGGAACCTGCTGGTCTTCATCGGCCAAAGCACCGGAACCGAAAGGATTGAAGAAGAAGCAATTGCCAGTGCCCGGCGTATCGGCCGCCGGATTACAGCCCTGCCCCGCCAAACCATTGAGCGCCAAATTGGTTTGTAAAGCCAAGCCATCGGAACTGGTCAGGCGATAATCATTCACCGCGCGGGTATAGCTGACATCATAATACCATTTGTCGGTAATATCGCCCTTCACACCGCCCACAACGCGATAGGTGTCATGGCGGAAATTATTCGGATTGGGGCTATCGGTAAAGAAATCACCGGTGGTTTGTCCAACACCTGGGCTGCGGCCAATAAACAAGGACGCCGAGCCGGTAAAAGGATTAAACGGATTGTTCGGCAATAAAGCGATCGGCGAGGTTATGGGGAAATTGGATGTTTCCCGCTGCGCCCGATTGCGCGAGAACGCAAATTCCCCATAGAATTCAGCCTTTTCGTTGAATTCATGGTTAAGGCTGGCATAGCCTTGCAAGCGGCTTTCGCGGGGAACCAGATTGAAGAACTTGCCGAAATCATATTGGCAGGCCCCCACATCCACCGATTGCCCGGTCAAAGGATCGGTAACGCTGGAAAATGCGGGCACCACATCGCTGTCGATGGCTGCGGCTGCAGCGCAATTAGGATCCGGCACCAAAAGTGTCCCGAAACCTGCGGCATCGGTAGCGGCGTTCAACTGGCCAAATGCCGATTGCAGCGCGGCCTGCTGATCCGGCGCAAGTCCGGCAATATTGAAATTGGCAAGGCTGGGATCAATCAGGCCGGGAGAAACGGCCAGAAGCTGCGGCAAAACCGTTCCTGTAAAGGCATCCTGAATACCATCAGCCCCCGACAGGAAAGACGCCGGATTGTTGGGATCGGCAATATCAGGCGATTGGAACTGGAAACCGCCGAAGCTGCCCACCAAAAAGCCATCGCCAAATGGATTGGCAATCACCGGCGTTCCGGCAACCGGGCCAATGCCTTCAAAATTGAACAAGGGCACCGCATTATCGAAGCCCGCATTGAAAATATTGGTCAGCGGCGCGAGAGCAGGATTAAGATCGGACCGCGGGGCTGTCAGCGGAATGAAATTGCCCGGCGTGCTGGTGAGAGTTGAAACGCTCAGGCCATTGGGACCGGTAAAGGCTTCGGGGCGCAGATCCCGCTCGCGGGTGGTCAGCTGCGAACGATCCAGATAGCTGGCGGCAACGGTAAGATGGGTGCGATCATTGCCGCCGCCCCACAGGCCTTCAATCTTGAAATCATTCTGGCTGCTATTGGTATTGCCCTGCCATTCCGCTTTCAGTTCCAAGCCTTCAAAATCATCACGGGTGATGAAGTTGACCACACCGGCCACCGCATCGGACCCGTAAATGGCGGCAGCGCCATCCTTGAAAATTTCCGTGCGTTCAAGGGCGATCATGGGGATCAACGAGGCGGTATCGACGAACAGAATACCATCATCGGAAGGTGCGGCGGAATTCACCTGCCGCTTGCCATTCAACAACACCAATGTGGAGGCAAGCCCAAGGCCGCGCAGATTGATATTTTCCGTGCCGGTGGTCAGATTCTGGGTAAAGGCATCGGGATTGTTCTGGGCGCCATTATTGATGGTCAGCGTATTGGTCAGATCGGCAATATCCGCCGCGCCAATATCTCGCAACTGATCTTGACCGATTACCGAAATCGGCGACGGGCGGTCTTTTTGCCGGGGGGTGCGGATATAACTCCCCGTTACCGTAATTTCTTCAAGACCGGTGTCAGAGCCGCTGCCCTGTTGCGCCATAACCGGCACGGCATGAAGCGCAGCGAAAGACAATGAAGCTAGGGCCGTTCCAAATTTCAACGCGGATATGGTTTTCATAATCCCCCCGGCGGGTTGCGATTTCTGTTTGTTCTTTTGGATAGCAAGGAGCCAGCCAATTGGCTGGCTCCTGATATTTTAGAATTTGGTCAAAAGACGCACATACATCACCCGGCCACGCGGATCATGTACGCGGCTATCAAAGCCACCATTGGTATTGACCAGCGGCGGTTTTTGGCCAGTGAGATTGATGACCCCGGCCGTCACGCTGATATTTTCGGCGAAATCGACAAGATCACCCAATTGCACCCCATATTGCATATCCACGGTGAATTGGCTTTCCACCCGGCCATTTTCTTCCACACCGTCGCCGGTGGGGCTGATCTGGTCATCATCATAATCATCGATATAACGACCAACGAGGTAGAAATTATGCGGGCCATTCAGGTAGTTGATACCTGCATTGAAGCGCAAGCGCGGCGTGGGATCACCCACATTGCGGAAGTTGCGGCTGCCAACGGCATTGATGGTGATGCCAAGGGTGGGGTCGGTCACATCGTAATTGAAGATATAGGTCCCTTCAAAGAATGGCGAGAAGGTGCCCACATCCGTATCCATGCGATAGCGTGCCTTGAAATCCAAACCATCGGTTTCAATGCTCGGCGCATTCACGAACTGTGTGTTGACCTGAGACAGCAAAGGCAAGGCGGCCCCCAAAGGACGCACGAAACGCTCCGGATTCAACAATGCCGGGAGCCCCTGCGCCGCTGCATTGTCCAGCAGGGCCTGGGCATTTTCTTTGACGATGGCATCACGGAATTTGAAATTCCAATAATCGAGATCAATGGTCAGACCTTCGATTGCCGATGGCTCCCATGTGCCGCCCAGATTGAACTGCCGCGAGGTTTCCGGCTTCAGATCGGCATTGCCGGTGGTGAATTCGGCCAAAAACGCCGTATTGCCCACCAAAGGATCATTGAGCTGTGCCAGCGCCACAATCCCTTTGGTATTTTGCTGGAACAAAGATGGCGACCTGAAGGATGTGGAATATGTGCCGCGCAGGCTGAGATCGGAACTTGGCGTGACCAGCACACCCACTTTCGGGTCCACCGTATCACCGGCATCTTCGATATCTTCATAACGCACCGAAGAACTGACTTCCAACCAGTTGGTTACCGGCAAGCTGATTTCAGCAAAGGCCGCATAGACATCCCGTTGGCTGTCCCAGTCGGCGACGCGTGTGCCGGCACCGGAAACAAACAGGAAGTTACCATTATTGGAATTGCTGTCGGCATTCATGCCAAATTCTTCATGGCGGAACTGGCCACCGATGGCCACGCCGATGGGACCGCCCGGCAAGCGCAGCGTATCACCAAGATCGCCGGAAAGCACCGTATCCACCACCAGCAGATCGGAATCCATATCCAGAAGATTACGTCCGAGAACGAAATCGAAAATCTCGTCGCTATTGGCGACAGGAACCGGAAGCCCGGTGGTGGGATTGATCACCGTGGCCCCTTCGGGCGCGGTGAAGGATGATGCGAAGGGATTGAAGAACTGGCAGTTACCAACACCCGGCGTACCGGTGAGCTGATCGCAATTTTCCCCGCCAAGACCATTCAAGGCAAAGAAGAATTCACTGGCCAGCGTATCTTGTGCCGACAATGTGAAATCATTTTGCGCGGCCACCACATCTGTATCCAGACGCCATGTGTCGTCGATATCCCAAGTCAGACCTGCCGCAACGCGGTAGGTATCGGAATCATGGGTACTGTCGGCAGGCTCGCCCTGACCAAGCGGACGCACCAATGCAATGGCATCAACACCAAAGGGGTTGAACGGATTGGGCGGCGTGCTGCGCGGATTGTTCGGATCACCGAAGGTGCCCGGCGCAAAAGACCCGAAAAAGCCCGGAATCAATTGTGGCGTCAGATTTGGGAAGGTTGGCGTATTGCTGCGCGTTGCCCGATTGCGGGCAAAAGAAATTTCCGTGAAAAATTCAAGATCATCGGTGATGGAATACCCGACCTTGGCAAAGCCTTGCAGACGGTTTTCATCCGGAACCAGATTGAAGAAATCACCGAAATCCAATTGGCAAAAACCAACAACTCCGGCGGGAATGCCAAAAGCAGGCACCGCATCAGGCGCAATGGAATTGGGATTGGCAGCGCAACCCGGATCAGCAAAGGCCGGGGTTTGGCCCGCACCCACAAGACCATTGAAAATGGCTCCGGCCAGCGGATCAGGCGGCGGTGCTGTCAGAATGAATGTCCCCGGCTGGCCGATAGAGCTGACATCCGGGCCACCAAAGGGGCTGAGGCGTCTTTCCTGAGTGGTCAGCGGCGAGCGGTCCAGATAGCTGATGGCGGCAACGGCATAGCCGCGATCAAACTGAACGCCGCCCATGGCTTCCACTTTCAGATCTCTCTGGCTGCCTTCATCCTGAACGCCTTGATATTCGGCGCGAATTTCAAATCCTTCAAAGCGATCGCGGGTGATGAAGTTCACAACGCCCGCCACGGCATCGGAACCATAAAGGGTCGCCGCACCATCCTTCAGGATTTCCATGCGCTCGAGCGCGATCATCGGGATGAGCGAAGACGTATCGACAAAGCTCACACCATCATCGGTCGTGGCCCCACTGACCACCTGCCGGCGACCATTCAGCAAAACAAGGGTCGAGGCCACACCGAGACCACGCAAATTGATATTGCTGGTGCCGGTGGAAATATTCTGGGTAAAGGCATCGGGATTGTTCTGCGACCCGGTATTGATCGTCAGTGTCTGGGTGATGCCGGCCAAGCTTGTGGCACCGATCTGGTCGATATCGTCACTGCCGATAACCGAAATCGGGGATGCCTGGCTGGTTTGCGATGACCGGCGAATATAACTGCCGGTAACAACGATCTCTTCAACTTCGTTGACACTCTCGTCCTGCTGCTGCGCCTGCGCGGACATATTCCATGCCGTTAGCAGACATGCGGATGTCGCAAGTGCACTGGTCGCCTTTAACAGGCTTTTTGCGTCGATCATGATACCTCCCACAAATGGTACGCTACCTCATCATCGGGCATTATGAACAATGCACGATGATCGGAATTTTTTGATATTCTGGTGCGAGATTGATTGACTGAGCGAAGTCCGTCAAGTGGCTCTACGCAAGGGATTGGCGGTAGTTGTTCGTTTGCAACACCTGCCAAAACAGGCAAGTCGGACAGATTTTCCTATATCCTTGGCTCAGGATCGTCCTGAATCGGGGCTCTTTTTTCAAGTGAGGATTGCCATCATGACCGACCAGACAAGCGGACGATTGCTAGGTAAAACGGCCTTGATTACCGGGGCCGGAGCCGGTCTGGGCCGCGCAATTGCACTGATCTTCGCCCAACAGGGGGCCAAAGTCATTTGCACGGATATCAATGAGGAAAGCGTCAGAATAGTGGCCCAAGAAATTGGCCCCAATGCCTTGGCTCTTCACCATGATGTCACCGATGAAGCGCAGTGGACAGACGTGATTGCACAAAGCTGCGCCCATTTTGGCGGACTTGACATTCTCGTGAACAATGCCGGGATCGGCAATATGGGATCCGTGGAAAACACCAGCACCGAAGACTGGCGGCAAATGCACGCTGTGGATCTGGATAGTGTTTTCTTTGGTTGCCGCGCCGCCATGGCCGCATTGAAGAACAGCAAAAGCGCGGCCATCGTCAATATCAGCTCGGTTGCGGGGCTGATCGCCGATGGCAATCTGGCCGCTTATTGCTCGGCAAAAGCAGCGGTGCGGCACTTCAGCAAATCGGTGGCCCTGCATTGTGCGCATAACAAATATCCGATTCGCTGCAACTCGGTGCATCCGGCCTTTATCGACACCGCCATTCTTGATGACGTTGTGCCCGGCATGCCGCGCGATATTCTGGTGGAGAAGCTGGCAAGGCAAAATCCCATGAAGCGTTTGGGCGACCCCAATGATGTGGCCTATGCCGTGTTATATCTGGCCAGCGATGAAGCGAAATTCGTCAATGGCGCAGAACTGGCCATCGATGGAGGATTAAGCGCCCAATAAGCGCAATATCCGCGCCGCGCCTGTCCAAAAACATGTGAAAACGGGATGGGAAATGAAGTGGTGCCCAGGGGCGGAATCGAACCACCGACACTGCGATTTTCAGTCGCATGCTCTACCAACTGAGCTACCTGGGCACTGGCTTTAACAGCCCAAACATGGCGTGCGCCACGCTTGTGGGGGCTGCTTATAAGCAATCAATTGGACCCTGTCCAGAGGCTCTAGAAAGAATTCTTTTCTTCATCCAGATCTGCACCATCAAACGGCCTTTCGCCCGGCAAAACATAGGCCTCTCCAAACCAGCGGGCCAAATCCAGTTTGCTGCACCTATCGGAGCAAAACGGCCGATAGGCCTCTACGACAGGTTTTTTGCACATGGGGCAGCGCGGTTTTTTACCGGCCGGGGATTTTCCGCTCATGAGCGCGGCTCCTTGATTATCATTTAGCCAATCCAGCATTGCCCGTCATCGGGGGCCAGATCGGCACGGTCTTTTAAATCTACGGACCGGGCGGTGCGTCGGGCCAGCAATGCCAGCCACTCCCCCGCCCGTAGTTTCTCCGCCAACGCCGGCGCGGCGGCCAGATGCAGTGTCCCGGGCCGTTGGTCCATAACAGCCGTCCGTTCGGCGCGCCGCAGCAAATCATGCAGGCTGTTTTCCAGCTTTGGCAAGGAAACGGATTTTGCCACCATCTGATCGCGCACGGAAAGCCCCGTCCGCTTTCGGGTAATGGATAGCACCCCGTGATGATTGATCTTCGACCGGCGGATGGGCGCGGGATCTGCCTTGAAACCGGCATCAAGCGCTGAAAGCACCGCCTCGCGGTCATCATGCTTGGCCATATCGATGAAATCCACCAGCACCAGCCCGCCGATATTGGCACGGCGCAACAGCAGGGCTATGGCCGTAGCGGCCTCCAGATTGACCATATGCGCCACCCGCGCCACTGAACGGCCGGTGCGGGCAGCCCCCGCATCCACATCAATCACCATTGCAGCACGGGTATCTTCAAAGCTGATGCGCCCGCCAGACGGCAAAGCAATCTCGCCTTTGACGATCTCGTCCAACGCATCTTCAACGCCATAGCGCTCAAACAGCGCCCCACCCCCCATATCGCACAGCAACAAGGGCGTCAGATCGGGCCAAATATTTGTAAGAGACGTGGCTTTGGCCAAGGTTGCCCGGTCCGAGCAACGGATCGCCCCCAACCCCACCGGCGCATCGCGCAAACTGCGCCATAAATGATCCGGGCCGGGCAAAAGGGTGCGCACCCCGCTGCCTGCCGCCCTGATTGCCCGCAACTGGCCTAGAAGCCTTGAAGCTTCCGACAGCACCACATCATCATCCACCAGAAAAGCCGGTGTATGAACCCGCACACCACTATCCTTCAAAATCGGCGACAGGGCTTCGCTCAACCGTGCTTGCGCGCGCTTGTCTGCCCCTTCATCATCGAAGGACAGCCCCGCTTGCGACGGGATCAGCGTGATATAACGGCCCTTGCGGTGAAGGTCGGCTGACACCGTCCAGCTTTTGCCCTGCTCAGACGGCGGCACCATAAGCTGAACCGGTACGCTCTGGCCTTCATGTATCCCGCCATCCAGGCGAGCAGGAACCGGCGCACCGCGCTCTCTGGGGGCATGTCGGCGGGTCAAGAACCCTTCAACGCCGCCCCCCAGATCAAGAAAGGCGCCGTCAAATTCCGGGGCCAACCGGGTCACCCGGGCCATATTGATGCTTTCCACCCAATGCGCAACACCGCGCATCAAAGACAGCTCATACGGTTTTTGCTCATCGACCAGCGCAACACGACATTCCGAAACGCTGTTTTCAATGAGCAAATCAGCCATCCGAACAAGCCCATCCTTTAAGCAGCGGATAGCCCTGCCCTTGAAGCATCTGCGACACATCAAACAATGGCAGACCCACCACCGTGCTATAGGAGCCGGATATCCGGCGTACAAAGGCCGCAGCATAGCCCTGAAGGGCATAGCCGCCCGCCTTGCCATGCCAGTCACCACTGTCCAGATAGGCACGGCGTTCGTCCGCCGACAGCCGTTTGAAGATCACCACGGTATCCACCTGGCGTTCCAGACACCGGCCATCAGGGCAAACAAGGGCCACACCGCAGGTTACCCGGTGCCGCCGTCCCGACAAGATTGCCAGACAATCATCGGCCGTTTGACGGTCCAGCGCTTTGGGTAAAATACGCCGCCCCACCGACACCACTGTATCAGCAGCAAGGATAAAGCAATCCGGATGGTCCTTGGCCACATGCCGGGCCTTTTCAAAGGCCATCCGCCGCGCATAAGGGCGCGGTTGTTCGGCTTTGTGCGCCTGCTCATCGATATCGGCAGGAACCACCGCATCGGGATGCACACCGATCTGATCGAGAAGCGCCACACGACGCGGCGACGCCGACGCAAGAATCAAACGCGCCCCATGGCCATTTCGGGGCAGCGCAGACGACCTATGGGGGCAAGAAGCCACACCGTCAGCCTTATTTAAAGCGATAGGTGATTCGGCCTTTGGTCAAATCATAAGGCGTCAGTTCCACCAACACCTCATCACCGGCAAGAACACGAATGCGGTTTTTGCGCATTTTTCCGGCCGTATGTCCAAGCACTTCATGCCCATTTTCAAGCGTCACGCGGAACATGGCGTTCGGAAGCAATTCCGTTACCGTGCCGCGCATTTCCAAAATTTCTTCTTTCGCCATGTTTGTTCGAATTTCTTTTCATCTGAGACAAGGAATTTGCGCCATAAATGAGTGAGACGGCGACGAAATGCAAGCGTCACACGCTTTATGGGCGATGAAAGTGCTTAAAGATGCCCCGGTGCAGCCTCTTTAAACCGTGTTTCGATGCGCGTTATCAGGCCATCACGCAAGCCCCGATAAGCATCCAGACGCTGATCACGATTGCCTTCCACAAGGGTGGGATCGACCGTGGGCCAATATTCCGCCAGACAGGTGCCGTCCCGCGTCATCTCCATTGCCCGATGATGGGCTTCCGGGGTCAGCGAAACAACCAGATCCACCGCAATGTCTGGTAAACTCGCCAGGCTCTGCGGTTCATGATCCGATAAATCAATGCCGACCTCATCCATCACGGCCACAGAAAACGGGTCCAGAAACCCCGCTTCCAGCCCCGCCGAAGACACCGCAATCCGGTGCCGGGAATGACGATAAAGCAAGGCCTGCGCCATGGGGGATCGCACCGCATTGCGATTGCATAAAAACAAAACGCTGCGCGGGGAATCGCGCTGTATGGCATCGGCATTGGGCGGGGATGAAACCATGCCCTATCCTCGAATATGCAAAACGCAAATCAGCGTAAAAAGGCGTCGGGCCGTATTTTGATCCACCCGTACCTTATCGTGCAAACGCTCCATCAAGAGGGCCGAGCCATCATTGTGCAAGCCGCGCCGCCCCATATCGATGGCTTCAATTTGCGATGTACTGGCGGTTTTGATGGCCTGGAAATACGAATCGCAAACGGTGAAATAATCCCGGATGATCCGACGGAACGGGGTGAGTGGCAGACGAAACGACTCGAGGAAATTTCCCGCTTCATCGGACAGTTCAAACAATAACCGCCCTTCTTCCACCCGCAAATGCAACCGGAACGGCCCTTCATAATCGTCGGGCAGTGCGATCACCGGATCGAAAAGATTGTGCTCCAGCAGATCAAAAATGGCCACTCGTCGTTCATGGTCCACATCATTGCTCCAGCGCACAATGGTGGATTCATCAAGAGTCACGTCGATCAGACGACGGGATGTTTCGCCCTTTTTTTCAGTCATTGATTATCCTGCTTGCGGCTGTTTTCGCCGTCTGCCCCTTGGTCAAGGCGGATGGAAACCGACTGTGCGTGAGCCCCCAATCCTTCCGCGCGGGCAAGGCGAACCGCCGCGGGGCCAATACGCGCCAAACTATCACCGTCACAGCCAATGAACGTGGTGCGCTTCATGAAATCAAGCACCGATAATCCGCTTGAAAAACGGGCCGCACGGGATGTGGGCAAAACATGGTTGGGGCCCGCCACATAATCCCCAACCGCTTCCGGTGTATACCGCCCTAAAAACACGGCACCTGCATGGCGAATACGGGCAAACAAAGCATCGGGGTCCGCCACCGCCAGTTCCAGATGCTCCGGTGCCAACCGGTCCACAAGGGCGGGGGCCTGCATAAGATCATCCAGCACAATCATCGCCCCATAATCGCGCCAACTTGCCGAGGCGATATCCCGACGATCCAAAGACATCAATTGCTGCTCGATTTCATCGGCCACAGCACTGGCGAAAGCGGCATCGTCCGTAATCAGGATCGACTGCGCCACCGCATCATGTTCTGCCTGGCTCAACAGATCAGCGGCGATCCAGGCCGGATCATTATCGCCATCGGCCACCACCAGAATTTCCGATGGTCCGGCAATGGTATCGATGCCCACCCGGCCAAAGACCTGCCTTTTCGCTTCCGCCACATAGGCATTGCCCGGCCCGACAATCTTATCCACCGGCGCCAGACTTTCGGTCCCATAAGCCAAAGCCGCCACCGCCTGTGCACCACCAATGCGATAAAGTTCATCCACACCGGCCAGATCCGCCGCGGCCAGAACCAAAGGATTGATCACCCCGTCCGGTGTTGGAACCACCATCACAAGGCGCTCAACGCCCGCCACTTTCGCCGGCAGGGCATTCATCAAAACAGAGGATGGATAGCTGGCCATGCCGCCCGGCACATAAAGCCCCGCCGCATCAATGGCAGACCAGCGCACGCCCAATCTGACCCCCGCTTCATCTATATAGCTGTGGTCTTGCGGTTTTTGATGGGCATGGAACGCCTTGATCCGCTTGGCCGCCAGCGCCAGCGCGTCCAATGTTTCCCTGTCGCATTTGGCCCGCGCCTGTGCAATTTCGGCCGCATCAATACGCAGATCGTCCGCCGAAATATCCAGCCGATCAAACCGGGCCGTATACTCCAGCACCGCCGCATCTCCGCGCCGCGCCACATCGCTCAGGATGCCATCCACCACATCACGGACCGAATGTGCTTCATCGCGCTTCTGGTTCAAAAGCGCTTCAAACTGCTGATCGAAATCAGGGTCCGCCCTAAGGAGTTTACGCGGCATCGGCGGCCCCCAAGGCAGTCTGGAACCGTTCGACCCAGCCGCCCACCTGATCGGGATAGGTTTTAAAGGCTGCCCTGTTCACAATCAGCCGCGAGGTGATCTGCGTCAGCACCGCCACTTCGCGCAGGCCATTGGCGCGCAAGGTAGAGCCGGTGGACACCAAATCAACAATCCGCGGGCACAAGCCAAGGGCCGGGGCCAATTCCATCGCCCCGTTCAGCTTCACACATTCCGCCTGCACACCACGAGCTGCGAAATACCGGCCGGTAAGATTTGGATATTTGGTCGCCACCCGCACATGGGACCAGCTCTGAGGATCATCCTCGCGGGCCAGATCTTCCGGCTCGGCCAGCGACAAGCGGCAATGGCCGATCTTCAGATCAAGCGGCGCATAAATTTCGGGATAATCGAATTCCATCAACACATCATTGCCGGCAATCCCCAAATGCGCCGCACCAAAAGCAACAAAGGTGGCCACATCAAAGGCCCGCACACGGATGATTCGCAAGCCGGGTATATTTGTATCGAATTGCAGTTTGCGGCTGCCCGGATCATCAAAAGCGGCTTCCGGCTCGATCCCCGCAGCCCGCACCAATGGCATGGCCTCTTGCAGAATTCGCCCCTTGGGCAAAGCCAAAACCAGATCGGACTGTGGTTGATCAGCCGAAATCAATTCAGATTGTGCGGGCGGTACAGATACCATGGGCGCTCTCCATCAAAGGGTGCGGCTTTTTACCTTGCACCGCACAAAAGGTCCATGGCCAGCCAAAAAACGGGGTCAATCCACCGCATGGGATGGGGTGCGAAGGGCGGCCCATGCATTGGACAGATCTTGCAGCACCACTTCGATACATTCCGCCTCCAACCGAATCGTGCCACCCCCTGCGAAAACAAGCTCTATAGTGGCGGCGCCGTCTTCGCCCATCTTGGTATTGATGGCCAGCAATTCCACCACTTTTTGTTTGTCGCCAAGGGAAAGATTGCGGAACTGCGCCCGCAAGATCCCGTCAAAATGCAGCCCGGCACGCACCCTTTCGCCGCGCGCCTTGCGCCGCGGGGCATCTTTGGCAACTTTTTCCCAGCGGAACCGGTTGGCCACCACCGCAAAGCGGTGCGCTTCAGGCAGCCACGCCATATCGTCGATCCGCAAAACGCTATCTTGCAAAACTGCGGAAATAACCGAAAGATCATCTGCGCTACGGGCAATAAGTTTGAGTTTTTCTGTCATAAGGCAACTTTGGGCAAAAGAACGAAAAATCTCAAGCGGCAACACGTGCCACATCGGCACCAAGCCCCAAAAGTTTTTCTTCCAGCCGCTCATAACCGCGATCCAGATGATAAAGCCGGTGCACTTCCGTTACACCACGGGCCGCCAAACCTGCCAAAGCCAATCCCATGCTGGCCCGCAAATCCGTTGCCATCACCGGCGCACCTGTCAGCGATCCCACACCGCGAATCCGGGCGGTAGAGCCAGACACCGAAATATCGGCCCCCATTCGCGCCAATTCCTGCACATGCATGAAGCGGTTTTCAAAGATCGCTTCGGTAATGACCGATTCGCCTTCGGCCAAGGTCATCAACGCCATCAACTGGGCCTGCATATCGGTGGGGAAACCCGGATAAGGATGGGTGGTGCATGCCACAGGGCGCAGCGGCCCTTCCCGCGAAACACTCAAACCCGCATCGCTCTCGGCAATATCAACACCGGCTTCCTTCAAAATATCGCACAAGGCCTGCATGGACGCGGGCTCGGCCCCTGCCAAGGTCACACGGCCACCGGTAATGGCCGCCGCCACCGCATAAGACCCGGCTTCAATCCGGTCCGCCATGCAGCGATGAGTGGCCCCTGAAAGGCTGGCTTGCCCCATGATCCGGATGCGCGGAGTGCCCAAGCCTTCGATGGTCGCCCCCATGGCCTTCAAGCACTTTCCCAGATCGACAATTTCCGGCTCGCAAGCGGCATTTTCCAGCACGGTTTCGCCATTGGCCAAACAGGCCGCCATCATCAGATTTTCCGTCGCTCCCACCGATATTTTGGAGAAAGCCACACGGCCACCGCGCAAACCACCGCGCGGAGCGCGGGCAGCCACATAGCCTTCATTCAATTCAATTTCGGCACCCAGCGCCTTTAGCCCGTCCAAATGCAGATCAATGGGACGGGTGCCAATGGCGCACCCGCCGGGCAAGGACACCCGGGCCAGCCCTTCGCGGGCAAGAATCGGCCCCAGAACCAGAATCGAGGCGCGCATCTTGCGCACAATATCATAAGGGGCGGTGGTATCGGTGATATGCGGGGCTTCCAGCGCCAAAATCCGCCCATAGGGGCGGCCATTGCCCATCGCCCCTTCGATGGTCACGGAGGCACCATGATGGTTCAAAAGATCGCCCATGGTGGCCAGATCCGCCAGCCGGGGAAGATTGGACAAGCGCAGGCGCGCATCGGTTAAAAGGCTGGCCGCCATCAAGGGCAGCGCCGCATTTTTCGCGCCTGAAATCTGAACCGTTCCCGACAGCTTCTGGCCGCCACGCACTATGAGTTTATCCATAAGGGCGATAGTATCCTTTCATAGGGAGACGCAGCGAATGCCACGCCCGATGCCCTTTGTATATCGCCTTAGATGGGCACAGGCATGGCCAGAAAAAGGTGAGAGAAAGGCCGCTTTCAAAGCTTGGGCAAAGTCACGCCGCGCTGGCCCTGATATTTCCCCAACCGATCCGCATAGGTCACCTCGCACGGCTCGTTGCCTTGCAAAAACAGGAATTGGCACGCCCCTTCATTGGCATAAACCTTGGCGGGCAGCGGTGTGGTATTGGAAAATTCCAGCGTTACATGGCCTTCCCAGCCCGGCTCCAAAGGGGTCACATTGACGATGATGCCGCAGCGCGCATAGGTGGATTTGCCAAGGCAGATCACCAAAACATCCTTGGGGATGCGGAAATATTCCACCGTGCGGGCCAGCGCAAAGGAATTGGGGGGAATGATGCACACATCGGTGGTGCGATCCACAAAGCTGTGGGGCGAGAAATCCTTGGGGTCCACCAAGGCATTATCCACATTGGTGAAAATTTTGAACTCGTTGGATACCCGCGCATCATAGCCATAGGAGCTCAGGCCATAAGAAATCGTCCCCTCACGGCGCTGACGATCTTCAAACGGCTCGATCATGGCCTCAGAAACGCTTTTCTCACGAATCCAGCGGTCGGACATGATGGACATCAGCGCGGGCTCCCATATGGTTTTCAATCTTTATAAAGGCCGCTTTTAAGCCAGCAAAAGCACGGCGACAAGCCTATGCTGCCGTACAACCTCTTAAAACAGGGCCATGACAAATCCTTATTCACAGGCCAAACTCCTCCGCATCTAACAGGGCGATACCAGGAGCAGGCGTGAAACAGAACCCGGAAACGCAAGAACCGCAAAACGACCAGACGGGCCCTTTGGCGCGGCGCTTGGCCGCCTTGCCCTCCTGGTTGTCGGAAGGGCTGGGCATCGGGCTGCCCTCGATACTCTTGCTCGTTATCGCCTTTTACGCGGCGTTCCAATTCGTTGAACCAGCCCCGCCCAAGCATCTGACCATCCTCGCCGGTTCAAAAGGCGGCACCTATTCCCTGATGGCTGCACGCTATCGGGAGGCGTTGGCCAAAAGCGATATCGCGGTAACGATCGTGGAAACCGCAGGATCGCAAGACAATCTGGAGCGATTGGCAACAAGCGACCCTGATGACGCCACCATCGCCTTCGTGCAAGCCGGTGTGGCCCCGCCCATTGATGCCCCCAAACCCCTTGAAGCGCTGGCCAGCCTTTATTTTGAACCGGCGTGGCTGTTCTTGCGCAATGATGTGAAAATTCAGGATGTGCGGGATCTGGAAGCCCTGACCGTCGCCATTGGGGCTGCGGGATCGGGAAGCCGGGCTTTGGCTGCGGAGCTATATCGCCTGAATGGCTTGCCGGTCCCCGATACCGCCCTGAGCCATTTAAGCGGCAATGAGGCGGTAACAGCGTTGATTTTAGGCCAGGTGGATGCCGTGTTCACCGTTGGCGGGGCGCAAAGTCAGGATATTGATGACATGTTGCACCAAGATGGTGTGACCCTTTTCAGCCTGCCCCGTGCTGCGGCCTATGCCCGAAAATTTGGCTATGTACGAGCGCTGGACCTGCCCGAAGGAGCCGTGGATCTGGCACGCAATATTCCGGCACAAAACACCCGGTTGATCGGCACCACCGCCCAATTGGTGGCGCGTCGGGATTTACATCCGGCCTTGGTCGACAGGCTTTTGATGGTGGCAAATACGATTCATGATCAGGCAGGATTGTTTGAAACCGCCGGACAATTTCCCTCGCCTTATATGCTGTCCTTGCCCTTGAATGATGAAGCGGCGCGGTTTCACCGCCGTGGGCCATCTTTCCTGCAACGGATCCTGCCCTTCTGGGCGGCGACGATGCTGGATCGCTGGCTGGTGATGGCCCTGCCTTTGCTTACCTTGTTGATCCCCTTATTGCGCATTGTGCCGCCGCTTTATTCCTGGCGCATAAAGGCCCGCATCAGCCGCCCCTATAAAGCCTTGCGGGCCATTGAAAAACGCGCCGCCCACCAAGACATCCACAAGGACAAGGCTTTGGCCGAATTGGATGCCATTGAAAAAGGTCTGGGCACACTCTCCGTGCCCCCCACCCATGCGGGCGAGCTTTATGCGCTGAAATTCCATATCCAGATGCTGCGCGATTCTCTTGGAGAGCCGAAGAAGGAAAAGCCGCATACACAGGATCCCGAAGCGGCTGACGCTACAAAGTCATAAATCTCAGGGGGTGGAAGGCTGCCCGCTTTCCAATTCCAGCGTGGCTTTTGAAAAACCGCCGATATCGCAGTGAAACCCGGCGCGGGTGGTGATCTGATCCAACTCGGCACATAATTGCCCCAGCGTTGGTTCATAGCTGAAATAATCATGGAATTTCAGTTGTGGGCATTGATATTTCAAATGCATCACGATGTCCGCGCCCTCGCTCATCTCCAGCAAAATCTTGCGATCATCCAGAATATGGATGGCGCTTATCTGACGGGTGCTGACACAATTCCCCACACTTTCTTCCGCATCGAACGGATCGTCTGACGCCCCGCTTTGACGATCACTGCTTGGGATATCCTGTGCCATTGCGGCTTGTGCGAAAACACCAAGAGCGCAGCAAAGGACAAACAAAATAGGGAATCGGTCGATCATCGGACGCAGTCTCCACCTCCTGCCAAATATCCAATAAGCGCGCTTAAGGTTGAACCGAAGATGAACCACGGCGCCCATTCTTTGTGGATTGGATCAAATGAAAAAGCCGCCGCTCCCGCTGCCCGATTGCAACCGCGAAAGCGCCGCCGAATAATTGGCGAGTTGGCTTTGCAAACGGGTCGGGACAACGCCACTGGCGCTGCCGCCCAATTGATCCCCCAAAGTATCAAGAATACTGGGAGACAAAGAGCGAAAGGCGCGTTGGGACGTGTTGATGGCCTCTTGTATTTGCGTCAGGGTGAAAGCGGCTGTTTGCCGATCTTGAAGCCCCAATGGCCCATCCAGTTTGAAGGCAAACACTCCACCCAGATCGGATTCGGTGCTGGAAGAATTCCGGTCGTCATCATCATCGAGATTGAACAGCGCATCAGTTCCCAAAAGCCGTTGGGATTTTAACCCCAATTTCCCCAGAAGATCGCTGCTGCCCTCTCCTGCGATCAGATCCACCGAAGCAGAGCCATTGGCGCGAATCACCAGCTTTCCATTGCTGCCATCGGCAGAAACATCGCCCCGAAACGACAAGCGATTGATGCGCCGGGCGATATCGGAAAATGTATCGCCCTCGTTCAAGGTGATGCGGCGCTTCCTGCCTCCGTCGATCGAAATATCGAAATAGTCCCCCGCCTTTGCGGTGGTTTGGCTATCGACACTGCGCGTTTCAATCCGGTCTACGGTGCCCGCGGGCAGCCCAAGCGCATCCAGCACCGAAGGGCCGGTATTGGTAAAGGCAATGCCCGTGGCTTCATTATTGGTCAAAAGCAGGCCGAATTGCTGCACCTGTTCGATGGCTCCGGTGGCCATATCAATGCGCGTGATAAACGCATCTGTCGGGCCTTCACGGCCACCAGCCTCCAACGCCCCGCGGGTGCTGCCCACGACGAATACCGAACTTGCCCCCACGGCAATATCGTTGATCCTGTCAAACGCTTCCGTGCCCACAAAGCTGATGAAATCCGCATCGGCAGAAGAACCGCTGTCCGTAAGTTTCAAAACGAAACCGTCCGTATCGCCGGCAAAGTCTTTGGCAATGCTCGCCGCTGTGCCGGTAAAGCCGGAATTTGACGTGCTGCCTGCCAGAAAAATATTGCTGCCCGATACCCGTAAACCGCTAATGGCCCCGCTATTGTTGATCTGCCCCAGATCCTGTTCAAACAAGATATTGGAAAAATCGTTCACATCCACCTTGCGCAAAACGGCGCGGCCATTGTCGATAGAGGCCAGCAAAATATTGCCGTCTTCCGCGATGGCCACCGCCTCGCCACGCTCGGTTGTGGCTGATCCGATCAAGGTTTCATCAACCCGCTGCCCCGAATCCCCGTCAATCTTGAGCAGCATCACATCACGGCCACCATTCGATGGCGTTGCCGCATTGATCGCCCCGTCACTAAAGCCGGTGAGAATGATATTGTCATCCGCATCGATCGCGATGGCGGCGGGCTTGTCTTGGGCAACGGTATCCAGCTGATAGGTGAAAATCCGGTCGCCACGCGCACTGAATTTGGTGACAAAACTATCGGTGCCCGAAATCCGGGTATTGTCCCCCAGATTGTCTGTGGTGCTGCCTGCGATGATCACATTATCCTGGCTATCCACCGCCAGTGAAAAGGCTTCGGCATTGGTGGCGCTGCCCAAAAGGCGGGAGAAGACCACATTGCCCAATGTATCGATCTTGGTGAGAAACACATCCTCACCGTCGGCCGCCAAATTCTGCTGATTGCCAAAATCGCCCGAAGAGGTCCCCAGCGTGTAAATAAACCCTTCGCTATCCACCGCCACCGCCGCTGTGGTGGTGGCCGCCGCAACGGGGCCGGCCACATCGTCTTCATCTTCGGGCGGGGTCAATTCCGCAATCCGGGTAGCACGGCTATCGATGCCGACAATTTCGGTGCGGGTCGCTTCAACAATGGCTCCCGCCACATCATCGAACCGTGTTATCCGCGATTGTTCCGGATCATCACCACGCAAGGCCGTGCGATTGGTGGTCACAAACAGGCTTGGCTCCGATACAGCAGGAACCAGACGCACTTCCTCGAACAAAGAGGTGCGCACTTCGATGGCATGATCGAAATTATCATCGGTCTTGATACCGAAACGGGTAGTGAATTTCGGAATCGGATCGCCATTGGCCCGCAAAATCGGGTCGCCACTGCTATCGGTGGCGGGCACGGCGGTAATTTGCGTGTTGATATGATCCACCACCACATTGATCGACAATGGCCCCTCGATGTCGGCCAAATCGACGTCGATATTGAACGATTCGTCAAAACGCTTGATGACGACGGTGAATTTCTCGTCACCCACAAGGCTTTCGATGGGATCATCGCGGCTGCCCAAAGCCACCGCCTGGCCGGTAAAGGTTTGCTGGTCCGTGCCGATTTCAATGGGTGATGTGGTGCTGGACGTGCGTTGCCCCGCCAGCAAGGTGAGTTTGTCCGTATCGGCAGACCCGATATAATCGGTGATTTCTGCCAATCCGGCCTGAAATTGTTCGTTCAAGCGGGCAAGATTGGCGGCAGATGTGTTCTCGTCGGCCGCGACTTCCGCCAACGTTTCCAGCTTTTTAAGGGCATCGAAGATCACAAAAGACGCCCGCTCATCAACGCCCACGCCCACCGAATCAACACCGGGAGCCTGTTCATCGATGAAGCTGGTCAGCCTGCGCACCTCATTAAGGCGACGGTCCAGTGATTCGCTTTCCTGGGAAAGCTGCCAGGGCGGGATCACCGCAGGATCGCTGCTTTGGCCCTGCAATTGGGCAGCGGTCAATGGTGGCTGAAACGCCAGAACGGACAGATCAATAGGCGTGATCTGAGGCAAAAATGCCGATTGTCCGCTGCCTATGGAAAAGAACGCCATGTCCTGTCGCCCTGATAAATCCGATCAACCATGAAGCATAATCCGTCTATCCTTAAGACTTGGTTTACACTTTCATATTGTGCCGATGGTTTACATCCCGACCACCCCCAAGGCCATAGCCGCATCCGGCCTATGGCGCATATTTCACACGCGCATGGTTGCGCGCCTTGCCGGTGACGGCTACATCTGGACGGCATTAAAATGGAATTTGTCGAAAGCGACGATCAATGAGCGCACTTGTCTTCCTTGTTAATTCGGCCATCGGCATCTTTAAACTCATTCTGATTGTCTGGGTGATTACCAGCTGGCTGGTGGCCTTCAATGTCATCAACACAAGAAACCAGTTCGTTGCCTCGCTGATGGAGTTTCTCTATCGCGTAACCGAACCTGCCCTGCGGCCGATCCGCCGGATCGTTCCTGATTTGGGCGGCATTGATATTTCCCCCCTGATCCTGCTCTTGCTTGTGCAGGCCATACAGATTTTCTTCAATGACAGCATCGTCCCCTTGCTTTACGGCTATTGAAATCTTTGACCGGCGCCCCGACGGGGTGCGCTTTTCGGTCAAGCTGACACCCAAGGCAGCATCCAATATGCTTGACCGGGTTGAGCTTGATAGCGATGGGGCCGCGCGCCTGCGGGTCTGCGTGACGGTGGCACCGGAAAAAGGTAAGGCCAACAAAGCATTGATCGCCTTGCTGGCAAAAGAATTCAGCCTGCCCAAAAGCACCATCCATATTCAATCCGGCGACACCGCGCGGCTGAAAACCCTGCATATAGATGGCGACCCGGATCATTTAATCGACCAACTTTCACGGGCCATGACACGTATGAGCCTTGGTATTTGATCCTCCCCTAACGCGAAAGCGCAGATCAATGGCACAGCTTATCGACGGTAAGACATTCGCCGCAAATTTACGCCGGACCATTGCGGGTCAAGTGGCGCAGCTTAACCGCGGTCACGGGATCACACCGGGGCTGGCGGTGGTGCTGGTGGGAAACGATCCGGCCAGCGAGGTTTATGTGCGCAACAAAGGCAGGCAAACGATCGAGGTGGGCATGCAGTCCTTCGAGCACCGCTTGCCCCAAAATACCGATGAAGCGCAGGTGCTGGATCTTGTGGCCCGGCTCAATGCCGATCCAAATGTGCACGGCATTCTGGTGCAGCTTCCCTTGCCAGACCAAATCAATAGCGCCCATGTGCTTGCCGCCATTGACCCCAAAAAGGATGTGGACGGTTTTCATGTGATCAATGCAGGATTGCTTGCCACCGGCGGCAAGGGTCTGGTGCCTTGTACCCCCCTTGGTTGCATGATGATGCTGCACGATCATTTGGGCGATCTTTCCGGCCTTGACGCTGTGGTGGTGGGGCGCTCGAACATTGTGGGAAAACCCCTGGCCCATTTGCTGCTGGCGGCCAATTGCACCGTCACCATTGCCCATTCCCGCAGCCGCGATTTGCCCGATATCTGCCGCAAGGCCGATATTCTGGTCGCCGCTGTGGGCCGCCCGCGCATGATCAAAGGCGACTGGATCAAACCCGGCGCCACGGTGATCGATGTGGGCATCAACCGCATCCCGGCCCCTGAAAAAGGCGAAGGCAAATCCCGGCTGGTGGGCGATGTGGATCTTGCATCGGCCCAAAAGCATGCCGGAGCCATCACCCCCGTACCGGGCGGCGTTGGCCCCATGACCATTGCCTGCTTGCTGGCCAACACCCTGACCGCCACCTGCCGCATCCACGGCCTCGACCCATCAGACCTTGATGCGCGATGACCAGAACAAAGCCCCCTATCCTTGGGGTTTGCCTTGGTCGCAAAATGCGTTAAGGGCCTGTATCATCGCAACACCGATCCGGGGTCTTTATGCTTGAGATTTTCATCAGCGCCTTTGTCACCTTCTTCGTGGTTATCGACCCCGTTGGCATTGCCCCTGTCTTTGCCAGCCTGACCGAGGGCGCCAATGCTCGGCATAAGCGCCTGATGGCCATCAAGGGCACATTGATTGCCGTTGCGATTTTGCTGTTCTTCGCGGCTGTGGGCGAACCGTTCCTATCCGCTTTGGGAATTACGCTGGATGCGTTGAAGGTGGCGGGCGGGGTGATGCTGTTCTTGATCGCCCTTGAAATGGTGTTTGAAAAACGCACGGAACGCCGCGAGAATTCCGCCGAACGCAGCCATCAGGAACATCTGGAAGATATTTCCGTTTTCCCCATCGCCATCCCGCTTCTGGCTGGGCCGGGGGCCATTGCGTCGATCATTTTGTTGATGGCCAGCCATGAAGGCAATTATTTGGCCCAAGGCACCATTCTGGCCGCCATCGGCGCAACCTTGCTGCTCACCCTGTTCGCTTTTTTGGCGGCCAGTAAATTGATGGCGGTGATGGGCAATACAGTCTCCACCATTATCTCGCGGGTTCTAGGGATCATTCTGGCGGCCTTTGCCTCCCAATTCATTATGGACGGCATCCGCAATTTCTTTCTCGCATAAAGGACCGCGCCGCCTTCACCCGGCCATCAAGCAATTGTGCGCCTATATTGTCTTACGGTTGGAACAGCAACGGCTTAGGCTCGTTTATCGAGTATATCGAGCAATGGAGCCCGCCTTATGTCCCGCATCCCCGCCCTTGCCTTCTTATCTGCCGCCGCTCTTTGCGCCACTGCTTTGTCGCCCAGCGCCCAAGCAGGAGATATCTATCTTACCGCCTTTGGCGGCCTGAGCCTGCAACGCGACCAATCCAGCCTGCGGACCGACAACAGCACCTTTGAAGCGGCGCGTATGGATTTCGATCCCGGCTTTGTGGTGGGTGGTGCCGTAGGCTACCGTTTCGACAATTTCGGCTTCGGCAATGTGCGGGTGGAAGCGGAATTATCCTATCGGGAAAACAGCATTGATAGTGGTTTCATCACCAGCCAGCCCGGTGCTTTGTTTACCGGCGACAACAGCTCTATGGCGGGCATGGCCGTCGTTTATTATGATTTCACCGACATTTCCCGCCGCTTTGTGCCTTATGTGGGCTTGGGCGCAGGATTGGCCGGTGTGGAATCCGATGTCTATTTCACCAATGGCACCGGTGGCCGCACCGAATTTGGCGGCCCCACCGACACAGAATTTGCGTGGCAAGCGATTGTCGGCATGGCCATCCCCATCACCGAACGGTTCGACTTTACGGTGGATGGACGCTTTTATTCCACGGGCCGCCCCGATTGGCTGACAGTGACAGAAAATGGCAATGCCACCGGACGTTTCCGCTCGGAATTCGATGCCTGGCATCTCAATGCCGGGGTGCGCTTCAAATTCTGAAGTACATCCCGGATTTTCTGATCGTGGCTTTGGCCGTTCAGGCCCCTCTACGGGCCAGAAGGCGCAGGCGCAGGGCATTGAGCTTGATAAAGCCCTCCGCATCGCGCTGGTCATAGACCGCATCTTCCTCGAAGGTCACATGCTCTAAGCTGTAGAGCGATTTGGGAGAGCTGCGGCCCACAATATGCACTGCCCCCTTATACAGTTTCAGACGCACGGTGCCTTCCACATGGCGCTGGCTGTGATCGATGGCCGCTTGCAGCATCTCCCGTTCAGGGGTGAACCACAGACCATTATAGATCAACTCCGCATAGCGCGGCATCAGCTCGTCTTTCAGATGGGCCGCGCCGCGATCCAGCGTGATCTGCTCGATCCCGCGATGGCCCGCCAGCAAAATGGTGCCGCCCGGCGTTTCATAAATGCCGCGCGATTTCATGCCCACAAAACGGTTTTCCACCAGATCCAGCCGCCCGATACCGTGGATACGGCCCAACTCATTCAAGGCGGTCAACAGCTCGGCAGGGGACAAAGCCTTGCCATCCAAAGACACTGCATCCCCCCGTTCAAAACCGATTTCAATGATTTGCGGGGTATCGGGAGCGGCTTCAGGCGAGCCGGTGCGGGAATAGACAAATTCTTCCGCTTCCACCGCCGGATCTTCCAGCGCCTTGCCCTCGCTTGAGGTGTGCAGCAAATTGGCATCCACCGAAAAAGGGGCTTCGCCGCGCTTGTCTTTGGCCACCGGAATTTGATGCTGTTCGGCAAATTCGATCAGCTTGGTCCGGGAATTGAGATCCCATTCCCGCCACGGCGCGATCACCTTGATATCGGGCTCCAGCGCATAATAGGAAAGCTCAAAGCGTACCTGATCATTGCCCTTGCCGGTGGCCCCATGACACACGGCATCGGCGCCGGTTTCGCGGGCGATTTCAATCTGGCGCTTGGCAATCAGGGGGCGGGCAATGGAGGTGCCCAAAAGATAAAGCCCTTCATAAAGCGCATTGGCGCGCATCATCGGGAACACATAATCGCGCACGAATTCCTCGCGCAGATCTTCGATATAAATGTCCTTGATGCCCAGCATTTCCGCCTTGGCGCGGGCCTCTTCAAGCTCGGCCCCCTGGCCCAGATCGGCGGTAAATGTCACCACCTCGCAGCCATAGGTCGCCTCCAGCCATTTCAGAATGACGGATGTATCAAGACCACCGGAATAGGCGAGGACAACTTTTTTGGGCGCGGATGCGGACATAACAAAAACCCTTACAGCAGAATGGACCAATGAACTGTTGTCCTAGGCCATCCCTGCGCCCATGAAAAGGGGCTTTGCCTACCAGACCCCGGTGTTTTCCATAGAAGCCCATGGTTCTTTCGGGGCCAATGGTTCACCATGTTGCAATAATTCGATAGAAATCCCGTCTGGCGAGCGCACAAAGGCCATATGCCCATCACGCGGCGGACGGTTGATGGTCACACCCGAATCCATCAGGCGCTGGCAGGTCGCATAGATATCATCCACACGATAGGCCAGATGGCCGAAATTCCGCCCGCCCTCATAGGAATCGGGGTCCCAATTATAGGTCAGTTCCAACAAAGGCGCATGGCGCTCTTTGGCTTCATCCACATTGCCCGGCGCTGCCAGAAAGACCAGCGTAAAACGGCCCTTTTCATGGTCCACACGCTTTACTTCCACCAGCCCCAGCTTGGCACAATAAAAATCCAGTGACGCGTCCAGATCCGTAACACGCACCATTGTATGAAGATATTCCATCGCCATGGGCCTTCTCCGGTCAATCCTGTGTGGCAGCGGCCTGTTCGCGCAAAATCTCGCTTTTGCGCTTTTTCTCGCTGGCTGATTTCAACTGACCGCAGGCGGCCATGATGTCGCGGCCGCGCGGCGTGCGAATGGGGGCGGAAATGCCCGCTTTGAACACCAGATCGGAAAACCGCTCGACGCGATCCCAATCGGAACATTCATAAGGGCTGCCGGGCCACGGATTAAAGGGAATGAGATTCACCTTGGCAGGCAGCTTGTAACGGGTCAGCAGCCGCACCAGTTCCCGCGCATCGGCATCGGAATCGTTGATATCCTTGAGCATGATATATTCAAAGGTAATGCGCCGCGCATTATGGGTGCCGGGATAGGCGGCACACGCTTCCATCAATTGCTCAAGACGATATTTTTTGTTGAGAGGCACGATCTCGTCACGGGTTTCATTGTTAACCGCATGCAAAGACACCGCCAAATTGACGCCGATTTCTTCGCCGCAACGCAGCATCATCGGCACCACACCCGCCGTTGAAAGCGTGATGCGGCGGCGCGACATCTGGATGCCTTCCTTGTCCATCACGATCTGCAAGGCTTTTTTGACATTGTCGAAATTATAAAGCGGCTCGCCCATGCCCATCATCACGATATTGGTGACGCGGCGATTGTCTGTGCTGGCAGGCCATTCACCCAGATCATCACGGGCCACCATCATCTGCGCAACGATCTCGCCCGGTGTCAGATTGCGCACCAGACGCATGGTGCCGGTATGGCAAAACCGGCAATTCAGCGTGCATCCCACTTGGGAAGAGATACACAAAGTGCCGCGATCTTCATCGGGGATATAAACCGCTTCCGCTTCCGAACCATCATCAAAGCGCAGCAGATATTTGCGCGTCCCGTCGTTGGAATATTGTGCGTCAACAATCTCCGGACGGGAAATGCGAAAGGCCTCGCCCAAACACGCCCGCACCTCTTTCGCCACATTGATCATGGCATCGAAATCCGTCACCCCACGGTGATAGACCCAATTCCAGATCTGCTTGGCCCGCATATTGGCCTGCCGTTCTGGCACGCCGATCTCGATCAGGGCAGCGCGCAGTTCATCGCGCGACAGACCAAGAATATCGCGGCGCGGATCGGTGTTTGCCGCACGGGGAGAAACCACCGGCACCACGGGTCCGGGGCTGGCCATCGGCGCACCACTATGCGCGCTATCGGGAGCGGTCTGGGTCATGTCATCTATCTCTTTGGCTTCAAGGGCCGTGCTATACTGCTTTTGAACGGCAAATGCGAGCCTTGCGCACAAAAACCCTAGCGGCTGCACGCCCGGCCAATGGCATTATGGGCAGCGGTAAAGCCCGACAGCGAATAGCGGTCGGTGGTTTTGGTCCCCCGTGACGATTCACCTTCAACGATCAAGCTGTTGCCCCGACGCATGGCCGTCACCATTTTCGCATCGTCTTTCGAGGTATAAAGCCACGCCCCATCCCCTTGTGTGAACAGGCTAAAACGCGATTTTCCGTCCACCACCGCTTTTGCTTCCACACCGGATTTAAACGGATAACCCACCACCACATTCACCTGATCGCGCACATCGGCCTGCGGGCGGTGGGTGATGGTGATATAAATATCGCCACGCCGCACACCATCCTTATTGGCTTTCCACGATTTCGGCACCGACACCATATAGCACATCTGCTCGCCATTGGGCTTCTTCAAGGTAAAGGCATCCCAATCATTGAACCCGCCAATCAGGTCGATTTTATCCTGCGCAAACGCCGCTTTGGGAATCGCCAGCAAAAAAACACTAAGGCTTATGGCCAGAAAGGACATCGGGTTCGTCTTCAACATGGGCGCTCTCTCCAAAACCGTGCGGCCTGATTTGGCCATCGTCATCCCGTCTATCACATAAGATCCGGGCTTTTACCACATAGGGGCCGACACACATCTCCTCAAGCCCTCAGGATTTGATCTTCGGGCTACCATGCACATGGACCGGAGCACGCTCCACAGGCCCGCCCGATTGCACGGGACGTGGCGCAAACCGGCCCAATGTCATCAGCCGATCATACATAACAATCGCCCCGGCCGTTGCCACATTGAGCGAAAATCGTGTCGGGATCTTGACCACATAATCACAGCGATCAAGCGTATTTTGAGGCAAGCTCATGCGCTCGCCCCCCAAAATATAAGCCGCATTAAGTGGGTGATGAAAAGACGGCAGATCGATGGAATCATCGGTCAGTTCCACCCCCACAAGGCGACAGTCCTTTGGCAGGGCCAGTTTTTCAAGGCTGTGATATTCAAAATAGGGCAGCGTTTTGGCAGACCGGGCCGTATCCGCATGGCTGTCATGGCCCACTTCGCCGGCTTCCAACCGTGGCGAAATGGAAAACACAAAAGACGCGCCAAAGCCATGCGCCGTGCGGATCAGATTCCCCATATTTCCGGCTTTTGAAGCCCGTTCAATTCCGATTGCAAAATACCCGCGCATCGCTTTGCTTTTATCCAATCTTTTCTGGCCCGGGATGCCGCCCCCTCTTATCACGGCATCGCGCCTTGACGTTCTGTGCAACGCAGCATAGAGCATAAAACAAGGGATTCATTCAAAGGGAAAGGAACGCCAATGGCCAGCAAGCTATATCAAAGCGCTGCAGAGGCAATGGATGGGCTGCTATTTGATGGTATGACCATTATGGCGGGCGGTTTTGGCCTGTGCGGCATTCCGGAAAATCTGATTCTTGCCATCCGTGAGCATGGCACCAAAGATCTGACCATCATTTCCAACAATTGCGGCATCGACGAGTTCGGATTGGGCATCTTACTGGAAACCCGCCAGATCAAGAAAATGATCAGCTCCTATGTGGGGGAAAACAAAGAATTCGAACGCCAGTATCTGAACAAAGAGCTGGAGCTTGAATTCAACCCGCAAGGCACTTTGGCGGAACGCATCCGCGCCGGTGGCGCAGGCATTCCCGGCTTTTATACCAAAACCGGTGTGGGAACGCTGGTGGCCGAAGGCAAGGAACACAAGGATTTCAACGGCGAAACCTATATTCTGGAAACCGGCCTCACCGCCGATCTGTCCATCATCAAGGCATGGAAAGCCGATGAGCAGGGCAATCTGGTGTTTCGCAAAACGGCGCGCAATTTCAATCCCATGATGGCGATGGCAGGGCGCACGACCGTTGCCGATGTGGAAGAGATCGTGCCGCTGGGCGATATCGATGGCGATGCCAATCACACGCCGGGGATTTTCGTACAGCGCATCGTCAAAGGCACGTTCGAAAAACGCATCGAACAACGCACCACCCGCACCCGTGCGGCCTGAGTCATTCATAAGGAGGCAATTTATGGCCTGGACACGCGAACAAATGGCTGAACGTGCGGCTAAGGAACTTGAAGACGGCTTTTACGTCAATCTCGGGATCGGTATTCCCACTCTGGTGGCGAATTTCATTCCCGAAGGCTATGACGTAACGCTTCAATCGGAAAACGGCATGCTGGGTATGGGGCCTTTTCCTTATGAGGGGGAAGAGGATGCCGATCTGATCAATGCCGGCAAGCAAACCATCACCGAATTGCGCCGCACCAGCTATTTCGACAGCGCCACCAGCTTTGCCATGATCCGGGGCGGGCATATCGATCTGTCGATCCTTGGCGCCATGCAGGTATCGCAAAAAGGCGATCTGGCCAACTGGATGATTCCGGGCAAAATGGTGAAAGGCATGGGCGGGGCCATGGATCTTGTGGCCGGCGTTAAAAGAGTGGTGGTGATCATGGACCACACGGCAAAAGACGGCAGCCCCAAGATCCTCAAACAATGCGATCTGCCTTTGACCGGTGTTGGCTGCGTTGATCGCATCATCACCAATCTGGGGGTATTCGACATTACAGACAGCGGGTTGCAGCTTGTGGAACTGGCCTCTGACGTGACCATTGACGAAGTGCGCCAGAAAACCGAATGCGACTTTAGCCTTGCCGACACACTGGCTGCCTAAGGAAGGCCGGCCCAGATAAACCCATAAACCGCCCCGGCCGGTTCAATCCAACCGGGGCGATTTTGTATTAAAGACCGGTCTTGTCAGCCGCCATTAGCCTTTATCGGCCACATCCAGCAGTTCCAGCTTGAAAATCAGGGTAGAATTGGGCGGAATGCTGCCACCGGCACCACGGGGGCCATAAGCAAGCTCCGACGGGATAACGATTTCCCATTCATCGCCAACGGACATCATAGGCAGGATTTCCACCCAGCCCGGGATCAGCCGGTCGCTAGGAAATGTCGCGGGCTGGCCACGCTCATAAGAGCTGTCAAACACCGTGCCATCGGTCAGGCGGCCTTCATAATGCACCGTCACCACATCCCCGGTTTCAGGGCTGATGCCATCGCCTTTGGAAAGAACCGTATAAAGCACACCGCTCGGGCTGCGCTTGATATCGCCGCCGGAAGAGGCATAGTCCGACAGATAGGCCATCTGGCTCTTGCGCCATTCAGCCATCCGGGCCGCCACAGTCTCGGCATCGGTGGGAGCCGTGGTTTCAGCCATCTGGCCTTGGTCTTCGGCCGTGCTGCTCTCTGCTGTTGCCGCTTCTTCGGTGGCCGGTGCCGAAGCATCGCTCTCATCTTCGCCACTGCCACAGGCGGACAAAGTCAAAGCACCAAGCACCAACACTCCGGTTGCCAGGCGTCTCCATGGGGAACTGGTCATCTATGATCCTCTTTCAGTGATTAGGACGACAAAATAGCGCACCCGAACAGGCACAGCCAAAACACGTCATATCCTTAATATACAGACAATTATGGGGATGCCATGCCATTGGGGCCACTTGCAAGCAAAGGGGCAAAAGACATTGCATATACGCCATCTCGTCCGTACTGTACGCACAATGATAAAAACAGAATCTGGGCGGCAGCATGGCCGCACGGATTTTTGTGGACCGGGCCGGTGATATTGGGTTGGGGGCTCAAATCAAACGGCGATGTAAAACTACCAGACACTCTTGCGAGGAGGGGCGTGTGGCCGTTGAGAAACAAGACCATCATGTCGCATTCCGACCGCCTGCACCAAACCAGCGATGCTGCCCCGCATGACCCTTTGACAGACACCTCCGGCGGCATGCGCACGGATCTGCCTTTATCCATTTTGCCTGACCGGCTGGATGAAGACGCACATTACAGCATTCTGGAAGAAAAAATTGGCATGGCTGCCAAGGGGCTGCGCTGGGGCAGCCTTATCCATGTGGTTCTGGCGCTGATTCTTTATGGCGTGTTCGCCCAATATAACCCGATCGAGAATTTTGGCTATTGGGCTCTTGGCTTGACGGCGGCAGCCTTGATCCGTTCTCTTGCCTGCTGGTGGTATTGCGCCACCAAACCCGATATAAGAATTGGCCAGATCATCCATATCGTCAGCGGCCTTCTGGTTGGCACCATATGGGGACTGTTGCCGGTTCTTTTCTTCTCGGACAGCAGCCTGCAACAACAGGTTTTGATGTCCTTCGCCCTTGGCGGCATCAGCGTCGGCGCGCTGGTGGTTTCCGGCTATTATCCGCCGTCTTTTTACGCCTTGTGCCTGCCCTCCTTGGTACCTTTGATCGTAATGATCTTTGCGCAAAATTCCGTGCAATATACCGGCATGGGCCTGATGCTGATCGTTTTTCTGGCCACCATCCTCATTCTGGGGACCAGCTTCGGGCGCACTTTGGCAAATCTTTTGGAATTACAGATCTCCCGCACCAATCTTTTGACGCGGCTGCAAGAAAACAGCGAAATCCTCTCCGCCGCCTTGAAAGCCGGGCATGATACCTTTGCCATGTTCGACGAGAATGACCGGCTGGTGATCTGGAATCGCAGCTTTGCCGAAAATATCTCGCCATTGGCCGGGCCATTGAAAGTGGGCATTACCTTTTCGCATTTGATCAAGGTGGGCGCCCAGACACGGGGCATCGCGGCAGGCAAAGAAGAAGACAGCGCTTGGTATAAGCACCGCATGGAGCTGCATACCCAGCCCGGATCGACCCTTGAAACCAGTATCGGTGACCGGTGGTTCCTGGTGCAAGAAGTGCGCACGCCCACCGGCCATTCGGTGGTTACACATACGGATATCTCTGCCATCAAACAGCGCGAAAGACAGTTGCGCGATTCCGAAGCGGCCAAAGCGGGCATCGTACAGGCGGCACTGGACGGGGTGATCACCGTCGATGAAACCGGAACGGTTATCGATTTCAACGATGCCGCCGCAACCATCTTCGGCTGGAGCCCAAGCGAGGTCATTGGACGATCCGTTCTGGACACCGTGATCCCCGACCACGCCAAACCCCTTTTCGCAAAGGGCGTAACGGAAGCGCTGGCAGGGGGGAAAAGACCCTATGTCGGGCGGCGCACGGAAATTACGGCACAAAGGCGCGATGGAACCCGCTTCCCCGCGGAATTGAGTTTGGTAGAAGTGCACACCGAACGCGGGCGCCTGTTTACCGGCTTTGTGCGCGACATTTCCACCCGTCTTGAAGCCGAACGCCGCTTGCGCGATGCCCGCGATGAAGCCCAGGCGGCTTCTCGCGCCAAATCGGATTTTCTCGCCACCATCAGCCACGAAATTCGCACGCCAATGAACGGGGTTCTGGGGGCGCTTGATCTTTTGCTGGAAGACGGGCTCGACCCCAATCAGGAAAGACTGGCGGCAACGGCACGGGATGCCAGCCAGGCTTTGCGGGTTTTGCTTGATGATCTTCTGGATTACTCCCGCATCGAAGCGGGCAAGCTGGCCATATCTCCCACAAGTTTTTCCCCGGCGAGCCTGATTGATACATGTTGCGATATTTTTGCCGCCCAAGCGCAAGCAAAAGGTCTGACCTTTGGATGTTCAAGCGAAGGGGAAATTCCGGCCTTGATCAGCGGCGACAAATCGCGCTTGCGGCAAATGCTGTTGAACCTGATCAGCAATGCCATGAAATTCACCCCCCAAGGCCATGTGCATGTGCTGGTAAAACGGTTGGCCGGTGATGAGGGCTTTTGCATCTTGCGGTTTGAAGTCAGCGATAGCGGCATTGGCATCTCTCCCGCTTTCGGTGAAAAGATCTTCTCCAAATTCAGCCAGGCAGACCCTGCCAATTCCCGCCGCCATGGCGGATCGGGCCTTGGCCTTGCCATTGTCAAAGGGCTGGTGGAATTGATGGGCGGGAGTGTCGATTTTGAAAGCACGCCGGGGAAAGGCAGCCGTTTCTGGTGCGACCTGCCGTTTCTGGTGACGCAGGAAAACAGCGCTGCCCCCTCTGAACAGGATAAAGCCGACAGCGATTTCATCGGCAAGCCCAGTTCGTCCGATCTGGCACAAACCAAAATCATGGTGGTGGATGACAGCGCCGCCAATCGCCTTGTCACCAGCGAAATCCTGCGGCGTGCAGGCGCTTTGGTTCTGGAAGCGGATAGCGGCCCCGATGCCTTGAAACAGCTTGACGCGGGCATGGTCGATCTGGTGCTGATGGATATTTCCATGCCCGGCATGGATGGCATCGAAACCACAGAAACATTACGCAAGCTCGGCCATCGCACTTTGCCGGTCATCGCCCTGACGGCACAGGCTGGCGCAGAAGCCAAATCACAGTTTCAGGCATTGGGCTTTGATGCCTTCCTGCCAAAACCCATCGACCGCGAAACCCTTATTGCCACGGCGGAAGCCTTGATCCGGGGACGGCATCTCCCCGCCCTCCCTCAACAATCGCCCGGAGAAGAAACGATCGTGGAAGCGCTGGATCAGGCAGCCCTGGACCGTATGGGGACCGAAGTCGGATCAGATCTATTGCAGCATTTGATCAATACATTTGTCGATGAAGCGGGCCAAAGACGAAGCGCCATTGCCGAAGCTGCCAAACAATCGGACTATGACAGCCTTCAAATCAACGCCCATGCCCTGAAAAGTGCGGCGTCCACCTTCGGGGCCAATCGCCTGTCCGCCGAGGCCGCCGCTTTGGAACATTTAAGCCAAACCCGTGACATGTCTGCCATCACCAAGGCCATTGCGCTGCTGCAAAAAGAAATGGACAGCGCCTTGCCCCAATTACAGGCCTATCGCGCCGCACAGATAGAAACCAGCCATCCATAGCGGGGCCAAAGGCTGATCCGCATCAATCCGGCTGGTTGGCCTCAAGGGATTTTTCCCACTGGAAGGCGGTGCCGATGATGGTATCAAGCTGATCCCATTTCGGGGCCCAGCCCACCTGTTCGCGTAACCGGCTAGCATCGGAAATAAGCGCGGGCGGATCGCCGGGACGGCGCGGCGCATCATCCACCTGCAGCCTGCGTCCAGAGGCCTTTTCCATGGCGGCCAGAACCTCGCGCACCGAATAGCCGCGCCCATAGCCGCAATTAAACAGGCCAAGTGGCCCATTTTCAGGGCGTGCCAGCCAATCCAGCACATCCACATGGGCCTGCGCCAGATCCGACACATGGATATAATCCCGCACACAGGTGCCATCGGGCGTATCATAATCCGTGCCGAACACCTGCATCCGGGAGCGCTTTCCGGTGGCAAGTTCACTGGCGACCTTGATCAGATGGGTGGCATTTTTGGTGCGCTGGCCGGTGCGGGCCTGTGGATCGGCCCCCGCCACATTGAAATAGCGCAGGATCGCTACTTTGAAGCCGGGATAGGCCGCCACCGCATCTTGCAACATCTGCTCGGTCATCAATTTCGACCAGCCATAGGGATTGATAGGCTGCGTCGGGGTCTCTTCGCTGACCGCCATCACATCGGGCACACCATAGGTGGCCGCTGTGGAAGAAAACACAAAGCGTTCGATGCCTGCCTTGATGGCCGTCTCCAAAAGCGCCCGGCTGGCCGCCGTGTTATTGCCGTAATATTTCAATGGATCGGCCACCGATTCTTCCACCCGGACATAGCCTGCAAAATGCAAGATATCGCGGATGGCATATTTTTCCAGAAGGGCCGAAACGGCTTCCCCGTCGGCAATATCCGCCACCACCAAAGGCACCCCGTCGGGCACCGCTTCCCGCACGCCATTGGACAAATTATCCAAAACCACAAGATCGTGGCCCGCATCGCGCAAAGCCAGAACCGCGTGGCTGCCAATATAGCCCGCGCCGCCGGTAACCAAAATCGGTGATGCCATCACATACCCTCTATACAAACCCCACAGCCCCCATCATGACGCCGGGGCACAAGAGAGGCAATAAGAGCAGTATCTGGGATTAGCAAATCCCTGCCATCCACTGGCCCGCATGATCAAGGGCCGGGACCACATCTTTCATCACCCGGCCAAAGCCCAAAAAGCCATGCGGTTGTTTGGGCCAGCATTTATAATGCACCGGCACGCCAGCAGCTTTTAGGCGGTCGCGGTAATCATCCACTTCTTCTTTCAAAGGGTCGCGGCCCGCAGCCAGAATATAGCTGGGCGGCAAGATCGAAAAATCCGGAGCGAAAAGAGGCGAGAAATTAGGGTCCGACAAATCCCCATCCGCCCCAACAACCATCTGGCGAAACGCATCGATGCCGCGCCGTTCCAAAGCCCCAAGGCCGCCGCGCATCTCACGGAACAACCGGGCGCGGGTAAGATCCGTCGCCGGATAAAACAACATCTGCCCCGCAGGCGATTTGCCCGTTTCCGCCAACAAGCGCGCCAATACGGCAGCAATGGTACCCCCTGCGCTATCCCCCGCCAAAATCAGGCGCTCGGGATTTGCGCCATGGGCCCTGGCCCGATGCCGCGCCCTTAACGCCACCGCCATGGCATCTTCCAATGCGGCGGGCCACGGATGTTCGGGGGCCAAGCGATAGTCCACCGACAGCACCACCGCTTTCCCCGCATTGGCCAGCCGCCGGGTCAGACCATCATGGGTATCGATGGACCCGGCCACAAAGCCGCCCCCATGAAAATAGACCACCAAAGGCGCATCGGCCGTGGCCCCAAGTCCGCGATAAAGGCGCACCGGAATCGAACGGTTGCCATCGGGCACCGACAACATACGGGTTTCGGCAACGGGTATATTTTCCGCTTCCAGCAAACCGGCCGCCCCACGCCCCAATGAACGCAAGGCCCGCACGGTAAGACCCGACAGGCCCAGCTTGCCTGTCCAATCCGTAGAGCCATCCGCCATATCACCGGAGGGAGAGTCCCCAAGTCCCAACCGATCCATCATGCCATAAAGACCCCACGGATCGTCGTCTTGATGGTTTTTACCCTTCCTCATCGTCATGGTCCTATCTTTCCTGGTGCTTCACCAATCCGGTTGCGCACCAGCCATGGATAACAGAGCGCAAGGCCAAGACCGCGCAGGGCAAGGAAAATCATCATAGCGCCCCATAATCCATGATTGCCAAAGCGTGGCACCAACACCAACAAGGCCACAGCATAAACCGCAAAGGCAAGGATCATGGTCCACATCATGGCCGCGGTTTTGGTAGCACCGATAAAAATACCGTCAAACTGATAGCTCCACACCGCAATTACCGGCATCACAATCAACCAATGCAGAAAGCCCATGGCCAAGGCACGGATCTGGGCAATATCCGTAAAGCTGCGGATGATTGCCTCCCCCGCGATCCAGAAAATCACACTATAAAGCACCGCCAAGGCCAAAGCCCATAAAGTGGTCAGGCGCACCATCTGGCGTAAAGCCGCCTGATCATGGCGGCCCACCGCCATCCCGACCAGCGCTTCCGCGGCATAGGCGATGCCATCCAACCCAAAGGATGTCAGCATCAAAAACTGGATCAGAACCTGATTGGTGGACAAGACAGTGCTGCCCAAGGCGGCGCTATTGCGCCACAAAAGCGCAAAAGCCAGCAGCAAAAACAGGGTGCGCATAAAGATAAAACCGTTTACCGACATCAGCTTGGCAAAGGCCGATAGATGCCAGAAAGCGCGGTCTTTCGCCGCCAAAAGAAGGGCCGGGCCGCCAAGCAAGCGCATGGCCACAAACACCGCCAAAGCTGCCGCCACCACTTCCGCTGCAAGGCTGGCAACAGCCGCCCCTTCCATGCCGAAGCCAAGCACATTCACCAAATAAACCGTAAGGGCTGCATTACCCAGATTGAGCATCAGCTCGATCAGCAAAGCCAGCCTTGTGCGCTGTATCCCCACCAGATAGCCAATCACCGTCACCCGAAGCAAAATCGCCGGAGCCGCCCAGATGCGGATCAGGCAATAGCGCAAGGCAAGCTCGGCTTCCATAGCCTCCGGGTTCAAAAGTGCGAACAGCCCATGAAGGATAGGCGTTTGCAGCACAAGCACAGCCCCCGCAAAGCCCAGCCCCAAAACCACCGAGCGCAAAACAATGCGTAACAGCCGCGCCTCATCCCCCGCCCCGTGGGCCTGCGCCACAAGGCCGGTTGTGCCCATGCGCAAAAAGCCAAAGCTCCAATACACAAAATGGAAGATGAACGCCCCGACCGCGATGGCCGCAAGATAGGCCGGATCAGGCAGGTGCCCCAGCGCCCATGTATCCACGACCCCCACCAAAGGTCCGGAAATATTGGCCGCGATGGCCGGTGCGGCAATGCGCCAGATACGCCTGTTGGGATGGGGATCACGGGCCGTCAAAGAAGCAGACACAACAATACCCATCCCTTTAAAAACCGAATCGCCTTGCCAAAAAGGGGGGCTGATCCTGTTATGCCCTTTGAAAACGACCGCTTTTTACGCAGTCGCACTCTGTCCATGCGAATCATAAATCGCCTGATCGGGCAGGCAAGGATTTTGCCATAAGGCCACAAAGCCCCCTATCCCGCGCCAGATTGCCACATATCGGCCCGATCTTGCGTTCTATAATGCAGCTTCAATGCCTCTTGCCACAGTGGGTGCCAGAGGGGTATTCAGCAGAGAAGACCTGCAGACAAGCCTATACGCCTTGATATAGGGCGTGGTGAACAAGTTTGGCTTGCCTAAAACATAAGGGGCGATTGCTTGTGCAATGGCGCTGGCTGTCTTAAGTGCAGGGAGAGGAGCCACCCTTTTTCGGGCATGGCTCATCGACAAAGAGGGGAAAGGTCGGATGTGACAGGTCCACTTTCCAGACCGATAGGACAGGCCCGCCCAGAACCGGGACTGCGGTGAACGGTACAGGCTGTAACATGCCTTGCCGGATATGAAGGACGACGAACAGATCATGGACACATTCAATAGCACCGACCGCCTTGAGGCGCTCGATAGCGTGGTCGTGCGGTTTGCCGGTGATTCCGGCGACGGCATGCAACTCACCGGAAGCCAATTCACCACGTCTACGGCGCTCGCCGGGAACGATCTTTCGACCTTTCCGGATTTCCCCGCCGAAATCCGCGCCCCTGCGGGCACCACATTCGGTGTGTCCGCCTTCCAGATCAATTTCGGCTCCGATACCGTGCTCACCGCCGGAGACGATCCCGATGTGCTGGTGGCGATGAACCCTGCGGCGCTGAAAGTGAATTTGGAAACGGTGCGCGAAGGCGGCATGGTGGTGATCGACACCGGAGCCTTTTCCACCCGTAATCTGCAAAAAGCCGGGTTCGACACCAATCCTTTGGAAACGCCCTTGCTCGACCCTTATCGGGTTTTGAAGTTCGACATTTCCAAACTGACACTCGAATCGGTCAAGGACTTCGGCCTGTCCAACAAAGAAGCCCTGCGCTGCAAAAACATGTGGACGCTGGGACTGATGCTCTGGATGTTCAGCCGCCCCCGCGCTGCGGTGATCAAATGGCTGGAAACCAAATTTGCCAAAGTTCCCAATATCCGTGATGCCAATATCGCCGCTTTGAATGCCGGCCATGCCTTTGGCGACACCTCCGAGCTTGGGGCGTCTTTCAAGCGGTACCGGGTAGACCGGGCACAGGCGCAACCGGGCGAATATCGCACCGTCACCGGCAGTCAGTCGCTTGCCTGGGGCATTGCCGCTGCAGGCCAACTGGCCGAGCTGCCCATCATGTTCGGCTCTTATCCCATCACCCCCGCCTCGCCTTTGCTGCACGAATTGTCGCGCATGAAAGAATTTGGCGTCATGACCTTTCAAGCGGAAGATGAAATCGCCGCCATCTGTTCGGCCATTGGCGCATCTTTTGCCGGATCTTTGGGGGTTACGTCCAGTTCGGGGCCGGGCATTGCCTTGAAGTCCGAAGCCTTGGGATTGGCAATTTCCACCGAACTGCCCTTGCTGGTAGTCAATTCCCAGCGCGGCGGCCCATCTACCGGTTTGCCGACAAAAACCGAACAATCCGATCTTTATCAGGCGGTTTATGGCCGCAATGGCGATGCACCCCTGCCGGTGATCGCCTCTTCAACGCCGGGCGATTGCTTTGAAGTGGCCATTGAAGCCACCCGTTTGGCGCTGAAATATATGACCCCGGTGATGCTGCTAACCGATGGCTATATCGCCAATGCCGCCGAACCGTGGAAATTGCCGGATATGGCCGATTTCCCATCCATTGCGGTTAAGCAAAAAGACCGGCCCGATGAAGATGGCCCGTTCAATGCCTATTCCCGCGACCCGGAAACTCTGGCGCGCCCTTGGGCGGTGCCGGGCACACCGGGGCTGGAACATCGGATCGGCGGCATCGAAAAGTCCACCGAAACCGGCCATATTTCCTATGATCCCGCCAATCATCAGCGGATGAGCGATCTGCGCGCCGACAAGATCAACCGCATCGCACAGGATATACCCGAACAGTCGGTGGCCTATGGCACAGACTCCGGAAAACTGGCAGTTGTGGGCTGGGGCTCCACCTTTGGGCCCATCGATCAGGCGGTGCGCCGCGCCCGTGCCGAAGGTTTGGATGTAAGCCATATCCATATTCGCCACATTCATCCCTTCCCGGCCAATCTGGGGGCGCTTTTGGCCCGCTATGACCGCGTGATTGTCGCGGAAATGAATATGGGGCAATTGATCACCGTGCTGCGCGATCGCTTCTTGCTCGATGCGCGCTCTGTCACCAAAGTTTCCGGCCAGCCCTTCAAGATCCGCGAATTGCTCGATGTGATCCATGAAGAGCTCAATACCGCAATCTCCAAAGCGGCGGAGTAAATCACATGAACAAGCCTGTTGGACATTTGACCGCCAAAGACTTTGCTTCCGATCAAGAAGTGCGTTGGTGCCCCGGTTGCGGTGACTATGCCATCTTGAAATGCATGCAACGCACCCTGCCCGAATTGGGGGCCACACCGGCCAATACCGTGTTTGTTTCCGGTATCGGCTGCTCGTCGCGCTTTCCTTATTATATGGCCACTTATGGTTTCCATACCATCCATGGCCGGGCGCCCGCCGTGGCCACGGGGGTAAAGCTTGCCAATCCCGATCTGGATGTGTGGCTGATCACCGGCGATGGCGATGGCCTATCCATTGGTGGCAACCATCTGATGCACACATTGCGCCGTAATGTGGATCTCAATATCCTGTTGTTCAACAACGAGATTTACGGCCTCACCAAAGGCCAGTATTCCCCCACATCACGGGCTGGCACCCGCTCGCCTTCCACACCTTATGGGTCGTTGGACCGGCCTTTGGACCCGGCCGCATTCGCCCTTGGGTCCGGTGCGCGTTTTGTGGCCCGCACCATCGATACGGCGCAAAAGCACATGCCAGAGATTTTCAAACGCGCACATGCCCATAAAGGCGCAAGCTTTGTGGAAATCTTCCAGAACTGCATCGTTTATAATGACGGCGTGTTCAATGATTTCACCGAAAAATCGGTGCTGGCCGACCGCACATTGAATGTGCGCCACGGCGAGCCGATGATTTTCGGCAAAAACCGCGACAAGGGTCTGGTTTTCGATCAGAAAACCTTCAAGCTCAAAGTTGCGACCATTGGCGAAGACGGCATCAGCGAAAGCGATATTCTGGTGCATGATGAAACCAACAGCACCTTGGCGCATTTGCTGGCAACCCTAAGCCCGCCCGACTTCCCCATGGTGATCGGCGTGATTTATTGCGCACCATCTTCCAGCTATGAGCGCGACATGACGGCGCAAATGGAAGCGGTAAAGGCCGAACATGGCGCGCCCGATATCAACGCCTATCTGCGTCGGGGCTATACATGGACCGTAGAATAAGCGCCTAGGATGCTTTTTCTCCACCCATATCAAACACCGTGATACCGTTCCGTATCGCGGTGTTTTTGTGCCATTTCGCCCGCGATCATAAAAAACCGTGAAATCGGTGCCGTTTTGGCGCAGGGTTTCGACAGGCTTTTGCGTATCACCCCTAAAGAGGCTGGCTTGACACGAAATATACCGACAGGCACGGCCGGCGAGGATGCGGCAATTCAAGTGGAGGCGTCCGACGAAGTGTTGATGGCGCGGATCGCTGCTGGTGATGAACAGGCTTTTTCTCAGCTTGTGACCCGCCATGCAGATCGGTTTTTGGGCTTGGCTCAACGGATGTTGGGCAATCGCGACGAGGCCCAAGATGCGCTTCAGGACGCCTTCAGCCGCTTATGGCTAAAAGCAAGCCAGTTCGACCCGAAAGCGGCGCGTTTTACCACATGGTTTTACCGTGTGGTGACCAATGGCTGTCTGGATCGGTTGCGTAAACCGCGTCCTTTGGCTTTGGCCGAAGACTGGGATACCGCCGATGACAGCGCGTCTGCCGACGAGATCATGGAGAAGCGGCAGCATGGGGATGCCGTTCGGGCGGCTTTAAAAACACTTCCCGAGCGACAAAGGCTTGCCTTGAGTCTGTGTTATTTCGACGAATTGAGTAATCAGGAGGCTGCCGAGATCATGAAGATAAGCATCAAGGCGCTGGAATCTATACTGGTTCGGGGGCGGCGCGCTTTACGCAGCCACTTTATGAAGGGGCGTCATTGAGATGAGCCAGATGACACAAGAACGGTTTGAACAGATCGTCTCCGCCTATGGGGCGGATATGCGCCGCTGGCCATCGGCCGAGCGCGCCGATGCGGCTGCCTTTCTTGCACAGAATGAAACGCTGGATGTGGTGGCAAAGGCCCAAACACTGGATCATTTTCTGGATAGCGAAACGCCTTGCGCCCCGGCATCCCCCGATTTTTTGCAAAGCCTGATGGCCATCCCCCGAAAGACCCGGACCGACATCTTGCAAGACGGCCGCTATGGGGGCTTTGCCGCACAGCCCGCTGGCTGGCAAACAGCGTTCAAGAACCGTCCCCGTATGGCGATCTATGCGCCTTCCACCGCCTTTGTTGTGGCCATGATTATGGGCTTGTGGTTTGGCGCATCCAATTGGGTGGGAACGCCGGAAACTGTGGATCTCACCCCCTATCTGATGGGCAGTGATATTGCATTTTATGAGGATAGCGAAGAATGACCACCGGCCTGCCCAAATGGAACATCGTTCTGATGGTGTTTTTGGCCCTGTCTTTGGCGGCCAATGTGTTTTTTGGCAGTGTGTTTGCAGGCCATGCCCTGTTCGGCCCTGACCGCCAAGACCATCAGGAAACAAAAGACAACCGGGGCGATCGTTATAGCCTGCGCCTTGAATTGCGGGCATTGAACGCCGCCTTGTCGGATGAAGCCCGCAAGCCTTTGCGCGAAGAATTGCGCCAGACAAAGCGGAATCTGCATACACAAATCGACGATCTTCATCAAATCCGGCGGGAAATCCGCACGCTTTTGGCGGCTCCCCAGCTGGATGAACCCGCCCTGTCCGACGCCTTCGAACGGCTCAATACGGCCCTATCGGATCTTCAACGTCCCTTGCAGGGCATTATCGTCCGGTCCGCCAGCCGCATGACCCCGCATGAACGGGCGGAAATGGCCCGTGCCTTGGCCCGGAAAAGCGGCGACCGCAAGGAAGACAAAGCCCTTGGCCATAAGCAGCAAGACAAAAGGGACCAAGAGCGCGACTAAAGCCCCGCTCTCCCGCAATGCTTTCCCCCGGTTCTGGAGGGAAGTCCGTCTCTAGAACGCCTCTTCCCATGCCCCGCGCGTGGCCGCTTTGGAATATTCCGTCGAACGGTTTTCAAAGAAATTGGTGTGCTCCACAGCGTTCAGCATGATGTCGAGCCACGGCAACGGATTATCATCCACATGAAACACCGGGTCCAGACCAAGCTGCATCAGGCGGCGGTCGGCAATATAGCGGATATAGCGTTTCACATCGTCTGCCGTTAGCCCTTCCACCGGGCCCAGCGCAAAGGCCAGATCCACAAAGGCTTCTTCATGGGTGACGATGGTATGGCAAATATCGGTCAATTCCTTACGGAAATCGGCGGTCCAAAGCTCGGGATTTTCCGATACCCACGTCCGGAACAGCTTGATCACGCTATCGCAATGCAGGCTTTCATCGCGCACCGACCAGCTGATGATCTGACCCATCCCCTTCATTTTATTGAAGCGCGGGAAGTTCAGCAGCATGGCAAAGCTGGCAAACAACTGAAGCCCTTCGGTAAAGGCCCCGAACACGGCCAGCGTCAAGGCCACATCACGCGGGCTATCGGTGTTGAAGCGCTTCATATAATCATATTTGTCCTTCATTTCCTTATAATGAAGGAAGGCCGAATATTCTTCTTCGGGCATGCCGATGGTATCGAGCAAATGGCTGTAAGCTGCGATATGCACCGTTTCCATATTGGAAAACGCCGCCAGCATCATCTGCACTTCGGTGGGTTTGAAGATCTGGGCATAATGCTTCATATAGCAATTGTTCACCTCGATATCCGATTGGGTGAAAAACCGGAAAATCTGGGTCAGCAAATTGCGTTCGCTTTCGGACAGGCGATGCCGCCAATCCTTCACATCTTCTGCCAAAGGAACTTCTTCGGGCAGCCAGTGGATGCGCTGTTGCGTCAACCAGGCCTGATAGGCCCAAGGATAGCGGAACGGTTTATAGGCAAGGCGTTCTTCAACAAGAGACATGCGATACTTTCTTCTTAGCCATGAGCATGGAAGGCATTGGCAACAGCCACCGAAATGGTCAACAGGCAGTCATAAAGGGTCTGCATCGGATCAATCAAACGCTGATTGATTCCAGAATAATTGGCCGCCGTTTCATCGGGATAATCCGAAGATTCCGCAAGATTATAATCATCCGCACTGGGGGCCGCATCGGGATAGGCTTCCCGCAAAGAGGCCAACGCTTCGGGAATGCGCAGCTCGAACACCAATTCCATAATATCTTCACGGCTGATATCATTGCGCGAGGAAAAGCGCGGAATACGCGCCGCCTGCAAGAAAAGATGCTGGATCAGCGCAATACGCACCGCGTGCAACAAGGCCAGAAAATCGCGCTCGCCCGCTTCTAAAACCTGAATGTCCTCGCCGGTTTCCCCAAGCAAGCGATGCAACAGCAATTCATCGATGCGCAACCGCGTGGCCAGCTCCAGCGTTTCACCATAGCGATCATCATGTTCCAATTGATCCGCCAGATAAAGGCACGGCTCGGTCAGATGTTTTTGATCCTTGCCATGGGGGCGCGAGGCCCAATAACCGCCATCAAACAAAGCCCCATAGGCAATCATGGTGCGCAGGCTGGCGCGGGTCCGGCTGGCAACCACCATATCCATCAGATCGCCAAAGCGCGGGCTGTCTTGTCGCCAATCGGTAAAGGGTTCCAGACTTTTACGGGTGGCCTGCCCGATGCCGCCCAGCACATTCACCGGATAGCCAAGCTGCTGCAGCACCGCATTATGGGGAATCGCGCGCACTTTCGATAGATCCGAACGTTCCCCCGACCCGACTTCAAATTGCCGCCGCGCCTTTCGGGACCCGGTGGACTTGAGCAAAGACAGGCCAAAGGCCGACAAGGTACGGTGATACGCCCCCGACCCCATCAGCGATTCCTGAAAGCGCATCACCTGCCGGAAAAAATCCAGCGTGATATCGGGCGATTCGTAAAAACGATCCTGATCGGTGCGCTCCATACGCGCAGGCAAGCCTGCACGGTGCTCCAGAATACGGGAAAACAGGGCAAGAGCCAGACCGGGGGTGGCAAACCACAAATATCCGTCGCCCCCCTGAAAGCTGGTTTCATGGCGCAGCTTCAACCCCCGATCGGCAAAACATTTACGCGCCCAGGGGGACAAGACATGATCCAGCCGCGCCCGCATGGACCCGGGATGCGCCCCGCGCCCCATGGATTCACCATGGGTATTGAAAATCAGACATTCCAGATCGCCCAGCCCATGGATTTCCACTAGCCGCGCCATATTGGCCTGAAGCCGCTCGATGGATAGGGATGCAGGGATCTGGCCAATAAACCGCCCGGCATCGGAAAAGCCGGTCTGGATACTTATCCGGCCACGCATTTTCACCGCTTTGCGATAGGCTGGCTGGCTGAACAGAACATCGAGAAAACGCTCGCCACCTTCAAGGGCGGGGGGCGTTTCGAACAAAGGCGATACATCCACATGCTCGTCCACCCCGAACAGACGCGCCAGATAAATAGCCGCCAACACGGTAGAGGGGCGTTCACATTCAGCGATCAACAGCCGGATATCCGAGTCCGCATCAATATGTTTAACGAACTGCGCAATGGTCAGAAACTGCCGTACCGCCGTGGTGGTTTCCATGGCAAGGGCGGCGAAATTCACCGCCAATGGCGCTTCTTCCTCATAGAGTTCGTTCAGGCGGATAAGAGCGGATCGGCTGGCCAGATCCACCGCTTCATCTCGATCGAGCCTGCGCCGCACGGCATTGTGCAATTGCGTGGCATTCATGCGGAAATGAACCCGCCCCGCGCCCAGCCCAAAGTTATCCATCCGCATTGCAAGCAGCGCTAGATCCACAGCACAAGCCGCATCGGGATGGTCCGCAACAAGGCGGCGCAAGCGCGCACTCACCGGCTTTAGGGCAATCAATCGGCCATGACCGGGATCGGTCAACCAATTTGCCGCCTCGGCCAATCCATCAGTGGTTTCAAGCGGACCATCGAACAAGCTGCGGGCTTTTTCCGTATGGGCCCGCGCTGCCTCGAGCTGTCCGGCAATTTCATCAAGAACTTTTAAAAGCGCAACCGGCGCGTCCTGACGGTCCACAGCCGCCAAATCCTCAAGATACCAGCCAAGTTGCCGGTCTTTTTCCAAAAGGCGCAGGCGCACGCAATCGGCCCAGCCAATATCGGTGCGGCCATCCATATCATAGCCAACCCAGCTCGCCAGATCGAATGGCATTGGACGCAACTGCGTCCAATCATCCGGAAAATGGCGGCGGGCCGCATCAAAGACCAAACGACAGATGGTGCCATGGGCCTTACGGGCATTGCGGATCGCATCCAGAACCTTATGATGCTCATCCCCCAGCGTGATGCCACCCGCTTGTGGATCATCCTCCGGCTCGCAAGCCTGTCCGGTCACCCCTTCGATCAAACGGGCCGTTTCGCCGCCCGATAATAAAAAAGTGGGATGAGCTGTAAACACACAGCCCACAGCCGGATGCTCCCACCGGGCCGCAAATTGTTCGAAATCGGACTCTTCGGCATCGGCGTCCAGCAAAGCGCGTAATCGCGCCTCATTGTCTTCACCGGACAAAGGTTCCAGCATGGACCGCATCCATCCGGCGCGATCTTCCAAAGAACGATCCAGTAAATGCGAACACAGGCGGCACAAATCCCCGCGAGACAATGTCCCTGTTTCCATGCGCGCCGAAAGATCGCAGGCCAGCCGCCAGATGGGATTGAAGCCGGGATCTTCCGCCCGGCGCAAACGCAACTCCTCCAGCCGCGCCAGAAGGCGGTCTTCCAGTTCAGAGTCCGCAGGACACGGAGCGCTTGATATATCGGCGGAGGCCATAAACTGTCTTATCCTTGATGTGATCCACAGGCTTAATGTGAGGCACAGGAAACCCGACGCGCGCCGCGCTGATCCTGCGTACAATCCAATCGCAGCCAATCTTCATCTTCCAGCCGGAAATAGGCATCGAACAAGGTGGGCATCATCGCCCAGCCCCGGCTGCTCATGGAATTCCACAAAGCCACCACACCCAACCCCTTTTCCGGAAGAAAAGCGATCTGCGCCCGATAGCCTTGCAAACCACCATTATGCATCACAATGGACCGCCCGGCATACTCATAGATTCGCCAGCCCAAGGCATAATGGGCATCGGTCACCCGATTCTTGAGCCAACGCACCCGACGCAATTCGGCCCGTGTGCGCACGCGGGGCGTTTGCATCAAAGCCAGCGCATTGGGCGACAACACATCGGGCATGGCCCCCATCTGCGCTTGCAACCAACGGGCCATATCTTCGATCGAGGCATTCACCCCACCCGCCGACGGCACATGATAATACATCTCATCCGGCGGCGCGACACGCCAGCCGGACCGGCCGCGCACATGCGGTCGCGCCCAATTATCATCGCTCTGGAACGCCGACATCCCATAAGAAGCCTTCATGCCCAAAGGCTTGAACAAATGATTGGCCACAGCCCGTTCAAAGGGTTCGCCGCTGATGCTGGCCACCACCGGTTCGATCAGGCTATAGGCCACATTCTGATAGCTATAACAGCGGCCCACCGGACAAATCATTTTCACCCGCGACAGCCGGTCGAAAATGGTGGGAACAGGGACATTTGCCTCGAGTAAATTATCATAAGCATAAGGCGGCAAGCCGGTGCGATGCGACAAGATATGCGCGATGGTCACTTTTTCCGCTTCATCGGAACGGGCCAGCCTGAAGCCCGGCGCATAGGGCTTGACCGGAGTCTCCAGATCAAGTTGGTGCTTGTCTGCCAGTTGGGCCGCAAGGCCTGCGGCAAAGCCCTTGGACAAAGAGGCAATGCGAAAACGGGTGCTGGGGGTGATGGGGTCGGGGGCATTGACAGCACGCTTGCCATAAGTGCGCAGCAAGGCAATCTCGCCATCTTTGACCACCGCCACAGCAAGACCGACAAAATCACCGGTTTTCACCGCCCGGTCCAGCTTGTCTGAAAAAATCTCCAGAGTTTTATCCGGAGCCAGGCGCGGCTCCGGTGGCAGCCGCATTTGTGCCTGCGCATCCAGCAGGGACGCAAACAACAGCACTGCCCCGGCCAGAAGCCCTTTCAGTCCGCCCCGTCCCACGCAGATACTCATCCGTTTATTGGCAAGACAGACATTCTTCATAATCTTTCACCGGCGCGGCATCCCCGCCATGATCGCCAGCGATCATGGGAATCTCGATACCATCCGGCGAGGGTGGCGTTTCACTGGCACCTTTAGCCATAGGCGCAAGTTTTCCCGATACCACTTCGGCACGCTGGATCGATTTGGAGCGGCAATAATACAGGCTTTTCAGGCCCTTCTTCCACGCGCTGAAATGGATTTGATGCAGATCGCGCTTATGGATATCGGCGGGGATAAACACATTCACCGATTGCGCCTGATCCACCAGCGAAGCCCGGTCCGCCGCCAGATCCACCACCCAACGCTGATCCAGCTCAAAGGCGGTTTTAAACACCGCTTTTTCATCATCGGTCAGGAAATCCAGATGCCGCACCGACCCTTCATGGGTGGTAATGGACGACCATATTTCTTCGGTGTTCTTTCCTTTTTCTTCCAAAAGCGCCGTTAAATGCCGGTTTCTGACATTAAAACTGCCCGATAAGGTTTTATGGACATAGGAATTTCCGGCAATTGGCTCGATCCCCGGCGACGCGCCCCCGCAAAGTGTGGAAATGGACGCCGTGGGCGCGATGGCGGTCTTGTTGGAGAAGCGTTCCATGATGCCATAATCGGCAGCATCGGGACACGGTCCGCGCTCTTTTGCCAAAGCGGCAGAGGCGGCATCCACACCGTCCTTGATATGGTTGAAAATCTTGAAGTTCCAGCTTTTCGCCAGCACCGATTCAAAAGGAACCATCTGGCTTTGCAAAAAGGAATGGAAGCCCATCACGCCAAGCCCCACAGAACGCTCGCGCATGGCTGCATATCGGGCATGGGCATGACCGTCCACGCCTTCGGTCTTGTCGATATAATCTTGCAAAACATTATCAAGGAACCGCATCACATCGGGAATGAACTGCGGCTCGTTGCGCCACTCGAAAAACCGTTCCAGATTGAGCGATGACAAACAGCACACGGCGGTGCGCATTTCACCCAGATGATCACGGCCGGTGGGCAAGGTGATTTCGGAACACAAATTAGAGGTCTTGACCGTTAGCCCCGCCAGCTTGTGATGCTCGGGAATGGCGCGGTTGACCGTATCGGAAAATACCAAATAAGGCTCGCCGGTTTCAATGCGGGCGGTCAACAGCCTGATCCACAAAGACCGGGCCGAAACGGTGCGCACCACATGGCCATCGCGGGGGCTGGTCAACGCCCATTGCTCATCGGATTCCACAGCCCGCATAAAGGCATCGGGGATCTGCACCCCATGGTGCAAATTCAACGCCTTGCGGTTGGGATCGCCACCGGTGGGGCGGCGCAATTCTATGAATTCCTCGATTTCCGGATGGCTCACCGGCAAATACACCGCCGCCGATCCACGTCGCAAAGACCCTTGGCTGATGGCCAGCGTAAGGGAATCCATCACCCGCACAAAGGGGATGATACCGCTGGTCTTGCCCACACCGCCCACGGTTTCACCGATCGAGCGCAAATTGCCCCAATAGCTGCCAATGCCGCCCCCCTTGGAAGCCAACCAGACATTTTCCTGCCAAAGCGAAACGATAGAGCCCAAGCTATCTTCCGCCTCGTTCAAGAAGCAGGAAATGGGCAGGCCGCGATGGGTGCCGCCATTGGACAGCACCGGCGTTGCAGGCATGAACCACAGCTTGGAGATATAGTCGTAAAGACGCTGGCTGTGGCCTTCATCATCACCATAATAACTGGCAACGCGGGCAAACAGATCCTGATAGGATTCTCCGGGCATCAAATACCGGTCTTCCAAAGTGGCTTTACCGAATTCCGTCAGCAAGCCATCACGCGCGCGATCGACCGAAACCGCCGCGCGGTGTTCGAAATGGGTGACCTCAAACACCTTGTCCATCCTCAATCTAGCCTGTTTACCCGACCACCCCACATCCCCGTGCCAAGACAAAGGACGAGAGCTTTTTAGTGTGCGCCATACAAGAACAAATGTCGAACAGAACAAAATTCATGTTTTTGTTCAAACCGTTTGCCCCTATCTCATAGGATAATCCCGCCCCAAGAGCGCCCCTGACGACACGGGTCAATTCTATGGAATTGGCGATCATGGGTCAACATGCTGATGAAAAAATTCACACGATAACTATATATAGTATGTCCTTGGCGGATACAGGCTTGACAAAGCCCGTGCTTTTGCGAGTCGTGTCTTCGCCAACACAATATCTGGAAAGCACGGCTCCGGACTTTCAGGAGCAGCCTAAACATTCACCATAGAGATGATCGGGCAATCCTTCAGCGCGGCCAAATGCCGTGCAAAGCATGCCCCGTCAAAGACTAGGCACCAGCCGAATTGCCGCGAGATCGGCCTAAAGCCTTCCAATGGCCAAAAAGCGTTCCCGACGCAATTGCCGCAAGCGGTCCGCCGGGATCCCATCCATCTCCGAAAGGGCGTCTTGCACCGCCTCTCCCAGCGCATCAAGAGCACGCTTCGGCTCACGATGGGCGCCGCCCAAAGGTTCCGGGATAATGCCATCGGCCACACCCAGCTTCACCAGATCCTGGGCGGTGATTTTAAGCGCCGTTGCCGCATCTTTCGCCTTGTCGGAGGTGCGCCACAGGATGGACGCACAGCCTTCGGGTGAAATCACCGAATAGATGGCATGTTCAAACATCAGCACCCGATTCCCCGCCGCCAGCGCCACAGCGCCGCCCGAGCCGCCTTCGCCCACGATGGTTGCCACCACCGGCACCCCCAAACGCAAACAGCGCTCGGTGGATTTGGCAATGGCTTCCGATTGGCCACGCTCTTCGGCCCCGATGCCGGGATAGGCGCCGGGCGTATCCACAAAGGTCAGCACCGGCAATCCGAAGCGATCCGCCAGATCCATCAACCGCACCGCCTTGCGGTACCCTTCAGGCCGCGACATGCCGAAATTATGCTTGATGCGCGAGGGCGTATCGGTTCCCTTTTCATTCCCCATCACCAGAACGGAACGGCCATTGAAACGGGCCAATCCGCCCATCAAAGCCTGATCTTCGCCAAAGCTGCGATCACCGGCCAAGGGGGTGAAATCGGTAAACAGATGGGCGACAATATCGGAAAAATGCGGGCGTTCGGGATGGCGCGCCACTTGTGTTTTCTGCCAAGGTGACAAACCGGCATAAGCCTCGCCCAACAAGCGGTCGCGCTTGGATTGCAGCCGGTCCACCTCATCGCTGAGATCCATACTGCTATCGCCACCGGACAATTTGCGCAGGTCGCGTATTTTGCCCTCTAGCTCGGCAATGGGCTTTTCGAAATCGAGAAACGTAATCATGCGTCCATCCACATTTATATGTCGGGCAAAGTGGGCAAGGCCGCCCGGCAAGTCAAGCGCTAGCCGACAGTTTTACGCCACAGGATAACATGACAGGCGCCAAAGCCGTCTACACATGTCGCCAAATTTTTGCGATCGTCGCATGGCTTCAGCCGATTTTCTCTGCTTTTTTCACCATCGCTTCGGCCTGACGAATGGATGCCAGATCAATCAGCTTGCCATCCAGCGCCACAGCCCCCTGCCCCTGCGCCCGCGCCTCTTCCATCGCTTTCAGAATTTTCCGGGCCTTCGCCACCTCGGCATCAGAGGGGCTGAACACCTCATTGGCCAAGGCCACCTGACTGGGATGAATGGCCCATTTGCCTTCGCAGCCCAGCACCATGGCGCGGCCCGCATGAGCCCGAAAGCCCGCCTCGTCGGAAAAATCACCGAACGGGCCATCAATGGGCCGCAAGCCATGGGCCCGCGCCGCCACCACCATCTGCCACACCGGATAATGCCACATATCGCCCCAATGCACCTCCCGACGGCCCGCATCATCCAAAGGATCGGTCAGAACGGCATAGCGCGGATTGGGCCCGCCGATCTGGGTGGTATCCGCCTTCACCGAAGCGGCGAAATCCGCAACACCAAAATGCAGGCTTTCATTGCGCGGGCTGGCCCCGGCGATGGCATTGGCATTGGCAAGCCCCAAAGCCGACTCGATAATCAGTTCAAAGCCGATACGCTTTTTGCGGCCCTTCGCCCGTTCCACCTGCGACACCAGAACATCCAGCGCATAAACATCCGCCGCCACGCCAACCTTGGGCAGCATCATCAAATCCAGCCGCTCTCCGGTTTGTTCCAAAACATCCACCACATCGCGGTAGGTCCAGGCGGTATCAAGGCCATTCAGGCGCACAGAGACGGTCTTCTCGCCCCAATCCAGATCATTGAGCGCTTCAATGACATTTTTACGGGCTTCGTCTTTCAACTCTGGCGAGACGGAGTCTTCCAAATCGAGAAACACCACATCGGCCTTGGCCTGGGCCGCCTTTTCCAAAAAACGACGATTCGATCCGGGCACCGCAAGTTCCGAGCGGTTGATCCGCGCCGTCGCGTCCTTGATGTCGGTAAAGCTCATCGGCCGTCCTTTCTGGATATGGTCTGTGGGATGTTTAATGGTTCCGTATCAGCGCCCCGGCGACAAGATAAAACAGGCCAAACCCGCCGCTTTCAACGCCCGACAGCGGGTATCCGCATCCCCCCGCGAAGCAAAAGGCCCGGCTTGCAAACGATAAAATGTGCCCCGATCTGCAATGGTTACCGCAACGATCCGGTGCTCCAAGCCCCCCAGAAGATCGGGAGCATCTGCCAACATGCGCCGCCATTGCGCCTCCACATCCGCTTCTTGCCGCAAAGCCACCAGCTGCAAACGCCAGCTTTGGGCAAAGTCCGCCTCTGTCATCGCCGGAGGTGTTTGTATGTCTTTCTGGGCTTTTTTTGGCGATTCTTTTTTGGCCGCCACATCTTCCACAGGCTTTTCTATAACCGGCTTTTTCATTGCCGGTTTTTCTTCAGGCGTGGGCGTGGGAGCAGGAGTCGCAACCGCAGCAGAGGCCGATTCCGCAGCGGGTGCCTGCCGTTTAGCCACGGCCTCCCTATCCACAAGACGACCCGCCAGACGATCCGATTGGCTGCGTTGATCCGCATCAATATAGCGGTCCATGGTGGCCACTGCTTTTTGGGCTTCTTCCATCTCTTGGTCTGCAGCCAAGCGCATCCAGGCATGGCCGCGCACCAGATCCCGGGCCACCGCATCGCCATTCCAATAGAGCAATCCCAAGCGATATTGCGACAAGGCATGCCCTTGCCGCGCCGCCGCCAGCCACCAGCGCACCGCTGCCTGACGGGCCGCATCGTCTGTTATATCGGCTTCGAATTGCTGGCTGGCCAACAAATATTGCGCCTCCACAAAGCCTTTTTCTGCCGAGGCCGTCAAAAGCGCCAAGGCCCGCTCTGCATCGGCGTCCACGCCCAAACCCCGTCGATAAAGCGTCGACATATTATAAAGTGCCCGGGCATCCCCCGCTTCCACCAAGGGCTGCCATGCCGCATAAGCGCCTTGATAATCCCCTTTGAAATAAAGGCTGCGGCCAATATCCAAAGCAGAAATATCCTGAGATGAAGCAGAGGATGTCCCCGCCTCTTGCGCCAAAACAGCCTCGGTCAAAATCACCTGAGAGCAAAAAGCCATACCAAGAATGGCCAGCCTTAACAGCATCCTCTGGCCTGTCGTTAAAATCGCATCGATCACTTGCACAGTCGGCGTCCTCGTCACGGATTGGGGCCTTCTTTATAAACAGAGATGAAACCTCTCGCATGCTTAGCGAAAAGCGGACGATGGGTCTATCTCCCAAACATCACGTCCCTGCATGACATCAGCCGCAATAATTATATTGTTATAAAAATATTCGGAAATTTTTATCCGATTATATCGGTTTTTATTTATCTTTATTCTATCGCTTTACGCTTCTTTAAACGGCTTATCTTATTTTATTTGAAATGAAAAGGCCGGGGAACCGGTCTGAACTTCAGGCATTTGATGAAGGGTTTGGCTCATGCGTGTGATGGCTTTTGCATCTCAAAAAGGTGGTTCGGGAAAAACGACCCTGAGCGGGCATGTGGCCGTGGCCGCACAACGTGCCGGGGCCGGTCCTGTGGTTTTGGTGGATACGGACCCGCAAGGCTCTCTATCCGATTGGTGGAATGAACGGGCCGATCCTGCCCCGGCCTTTGCCCGCACCTCTATCTCCCGATTGATCAGCGATCTGGACGATCTGCGGAGTCAAGGCTTCAAGCTGGCGGTGATCGACACCCCGCCCGCCATCACCATGGCCATCCAAAGCGTGGTAGCCGTGTGCGATATGGTGGTGATTCCCACCCGCCCATCGCCCCATGACCTGCGTGCCGCAGGGGCCACGGTGGATCTGGTGGACCGGGCAGGCAAGCCTTTGGTGTTCGTTGTCAATGCCGCCACCCCACGGGCGCGAATCACCGCCGATGCGGCTGTTGCCCTTTCACAGCATGGCACCGTTGCCCCCGTTACCATGCATCAGCGTACGGATTTTGCCGCCTCGATGATCGATGGCCGCACAGTGATGGAAGTGAATGCCCAAAGCAAGTCCGCACGCGAAGTGGAAACCCTTTGGACATATTTGCATGATCGGCTGGAGCGCTGCCACCGCCGCACCATCTTCAATGGTCGCACCAGCACACGCCCGTTGGCCAATGGCACCGCATCGCGCAGTTTCGGGCGCAAAAGCGACCATATAGGCACCCCGATCGCCTGATAAACACGCCCTTGCTTCCTATCTTGTATCAGCCCCCAACCCCGTCGCATAAAGCGTTGTAACTAGTGTTGTAAAAGGACCCCCGGTGATGAAAACAGCAGCAAGATTGACCGCAAACCTGCTGGCCAGCAAAGGCGATGCCACGCCAGCGCTTCAGCGTCAGCGTCTCAGTTTGGCTGCGGACAGCTCATCTTTTGACGGGATTGGCCGTGCACAGGCCCCTATGTCCTCGACACCTGCTTCCCCTGCCTCTGCTTCTCCGGCCCCTTCTTCCCCGGTAAAGGCCCTATCGGGGACACAAAGCCCAAAAAGACAACAAAGAAAGACGGAACAAGGCGATAAAGTAACGGATAAGAAACGAATCGCTCTTACGCTCCGTCTTGATAAGGAAAGACATCTTCGCCTCAAGCTCATGGCCGCGCATACAAATAAATCCGCGCAGGACTTGCTCATGCAGGCATTGGATGACCTTTTAGGAAACTATACGGAACCGCTTTCCGGCTGCCCTTGTCTGAATCGCTCACTGGCTCAGCAGGCTCAAACATCGGCACATCAATCCTGAAAGCGACAGGACAACAGGCAAAGACAACGGTCAGGCAAAATCAGGTGACAGTGATCCATCAGCCCATCGCCCGAAAAGCAGCTTTTCCCCGCATCGCACGCACTGCCTTGCGCGGATCGGCTTTGGTTTTGTGCCTTGCCGCCTTATCGGCTTGCACCTCTCAACCGGTTGAGCGCCAAGCCCGGGTCAACACGAACATCGATGGGCCAAACGCCCCGCTTTTTGCCGTGGCACAGCGCTTGGCCGATGCCGGACAACATGCCGCAGCCATTCCGCTTTACCGGCAAGCCTGGTCTGAAGGCGGTCAGGAAAAAGCCGATGTGCTGGCAGCACTGGCGCGGTCTTTTGCGGCTGTAGGACAATATGCAAAAGCCGAAGAAACCCTTTTGCTTGCGGCGGGAAAAAACAGCTCATCGGCAGCGGTCCAATTGGGACTGGGCGAAGTGAATCTGGCCTTTGGCCGCCCGCAAATGGCTTTGGACAATTTTGATGCCGCCCTTCGTTTTGGTGGCGGGGCGCAGGCCCAGTCCGGTCGCGCGGTGGCGCTGGATGCCCTTGGCCGCCACAGCGATGCCCTTGCCGCCCATGCCCTTGCCGTGCGTCAAGGGGGCGATGATGTGAATATGCGCAGCAATCTGGCCCTTAGCCATGCACTTTATGGGGACCATCAGGCCGCTATCGATCTGTTGAAACAGGTGGTGGCCGATCCAAAAGCCCAAGCCCAGCACCGGCAAAATCTGGTTCTGGCCTATGTGCTTGCAGGCGATCTGGAAAAAGCCGGTGAAATGGCCCGTGTGGATCTGGACAACCAGTCGGCATCCGAAACGCTTATGTTCTTCCGGGAATTGGCCGCCCTGCCCCCTTCGGAACGGGTGAAAGTGCTGATTCTGGGCGCACAGGCACCGGAACGCACCTTGTCCGATGAAGGCATTCTGGTCTTTGATGAAACCGACGACAAAAAAGCCGCTGCCAAGCGGTTGGTGACAGAGCCGGAACCGGAACCTGAGCCGGAGCCAGAACCCATTCCCGAGCCCGAGCCCGAGCCGGAGCCGGAACCTGTCGGTCTGCCACCGCTGATCGAGCCGGAAGGCTGGTCGGTACAGGTGGCCGCATATCGCACCAAAGACCAATTGATTCGCGGACAAAAATATTACTGGGATAAATACCGTATTATTCTGGAACCGTTAGAGCCGCGCCGTTCGGAAGTGGATTTTGGCGAGCGCAAAGCACCACCGGGTGGGTTCTTCTATCGCCTGAATGCGGGCCCCTTACGCGATCTGCAACAAGCCCGCGAGGTTTGCGCGGATCTGAAAGCCGCGGGTGCGCCATGCTGGATCCGGCCACCCGAGCCGGTGGAAGGCCGCCTGCCTGCAGCCCATAAAGAAGACGAGAGCGACTCGTGAAAACCGGTACCGGTCAGAGGCCCGTATAAACGCGCCTCTTGATCGAACCGCGCAAACCCCCCACATTTAAACCGATAACAAAGCCCCGCCCATTCGGGGAGGCTTTGCCTTTGTAAAAAGCGCCAACGATGCCCTTCAGGGGTCGGTTGCGTCTGATCGCTTCGCAAGGAGGATGAGGAATGTCGCGTTTATCGGTTTTCAATAGCCCCCTGCTTTTGGGTTTCGACCATATCGAACATATGTTGGATATGGCTGCCAAAAGCGGCAATGGTGGCTATCCCCCCTATAATATCGAGCATCTGGATGATCGCACCTTGCGCATCACCTTGGCCGTGGCCGGGTTCGCGCCAGAGGATCTCGACGTTACTGTGGAAAACAATCAGCTTGTGATTCGCGGTCGCCAAGCCGATGAAGACACTCGGACATTTTTGCATCGCGGCATCGCCGCGCGCCAATTCCAGCGAAAATTCGTATTGGCCCAGGGGATGGATGTTTCCGGAGCCTCCATTGATAATGGCTTGCTCAATATCGATCTGATCAGGCCAGAGCCGGAACGGATTGTCAAAACCATCGAGATTAAACCCGAACCAACCCGTCGCCGCACCGTTCATCATAAAACGGACGGAGCATCCTCTACGGTTTCACAAGAAGGAGAATGACATGGCTCATCGCACCATCCTTCTAAAAGACGACCGTTTCAGCGACGAAGAATTCGCCGAACTGGGTGCGCCGGATTTGGTGTATATCCGCCCGGTGATGGATAAAAATGGCCAAAAGACCTTTTCCGTTCATGCCGCCGATGGCACAAAGCTGGCCAATCTTCCCAGCTTTTCAGAAGCGGTTCTGGCGGCGCGTTCCAATGAACTGTCGCCGGTTTCCGTGCACTGAGAAGCCGGCATGACGCGGTGTTATTCTGCCTGCCCTGCTGCCGCCAGGGCTTTGCCCACCGCCCGCGCCAAGGCATCCGCGGCCATGGCACCAGCCACAAGCAGGCTGCGGGAAAACGGCTCGGGCGGCGAAATCGCCCCGGTGGATAACGCAAAGACCGTATCCCCATCATAGGGCGTATGAATGGGTCGCAAGCTGCGCGCCAACCCATCTTGCGCCATGATCGCCAGCCGCCTGCATCCGGCCTTGTCCAACGCCAGATCCGTTGCGATGGCGGCAATGGTGGTATTCGCCCCCACCAACCCTTCCTTGGGCAAGGGAATACGGTCAAACTGATCGTCCATCGGCGGACCATAGGAATTGACCGCCACCAAAGCCCCCACATGAAAACCGCTGGCAGAGCGCAAGGCCGCCGTGCCAAGGCCGCCCCGGCGATCCCCTGCCAAGGCGCCGAATCCCGCGCCCATGGCCCCTTCTTCTATTGTGCGGGAGGCCGCTTCACAGGCTTTGATCCCCAAAGCCCGATAAGGTGGCAGCGCCCCCCAGTTTTTGTCGCCGCCATTGGCCAGATCGAACAGAATCGCTCCGGGCACCACCGGCACGATACATGCGCCCAAAGACAAGCCGCGCCCCCGTTCCGACAACCAGGACACAACCCCATCCACGGCCCCCAGCCCGAACACCGAGCCGCCGGATAGCACCAAGCCATGAAAGCCGTTCACCAGACAGGTGGGGTCCAGAGCATCGGTATCGCGGGTGCCGGGCGCCCCGCCGCGCACATCAACCCCCATCATTACGGGTTGATCGGGCAAAATCACCGTTGTGCCAGAGCGCACAGCGGCATCATGGCTGTTGCCGACCAGAATTCCGTCAATATCGGTGATTCGGTCGTTTTCTGTGGGATAAAGGGCTTCATCGGTCATGGCCGGACGGTACTGTGTGTTCTGTCCAACGGCAATGCCAAACCGGTTGGCTCCGCACCGGCCTTATCGGCCCAGCGCCTTGCCCTTGTTTTCCGGCCTTTTCATAAAGACGCCAGTCAGTATAGTGTGCAGCTTCGTTTGAAGAAAAAGGACAGTGCCCATGCTTCGCCCCGCCCGCATCATGCAATCCATTGCCGTTTCTCTTGGTTTTCTGGTGGCGGGAACAGCGGCCCCACTGCAATCCGCGCAGGCCCACATGCCGGAAAACGCACCGGTCGAGGCCAAAAAGCATATGGCCGTGGCCGCCAACCCCCATGCCAGCCGCGCCGGCCTTCGCATGCTGCGTGCCGGGGGCAGTGCCGTGGATGCCGCCATTGCCATGCAGGCGGTGCTCAGCCTAGTGGAGCCGCAATCTTCCGGCATTGGCGGCGGCGGGTTCTTGCTGCATTTCGATCAGGATACTCAGGAATTGCTGGCCTATGATGGCCGCGAAACCGCTCCCATGGGTGTGGACGACTCGTTGTTTCTGGATGAAAATGGCAACCCCTTGGACTTTTTGGATGCCGCCCTTGGGGGCCGTGCGGTGGGCGTGCCGGGGGTAATGGCCATGTTGGCCAAGGCCCATGAAGACCATGGCAAGCTGCCTTGGGCTACATTGTTCGAACCGGCCATCGAACTGGCGGAAAACGGCTTCGCCATTTCACCGCGCCTGTTTTATCTGCTGGATAGCCGCGCCGCCCTTTATCGTAAAATGAATCTGGGCCTTGAGGATCTGGGAGCCGCCGGACCGTATTTCTTCACCGAGGATTTACAGGCCAAGCCGCAAGGCCATGTGCTTAAAAATCCAGCTTATGGAAAAGCCCTGCGCCAGATCGCCCAACAAGGTGTTTCCGCCTTTTATGAAGGCGATATTGCCAAGGATATGGTGGATGTGGTCGCCAACAATCCCTTTGCCTCCGGTGCGCTGACCCTTGAAGATCTCGCCGCTTATAAGGTGGTCAAACGGGAGCCGGTTTGTGCGCTTTATCGTTCCAACAAAGTGTGCTCCATGGGCCCGCCATCTTCGGGCGGCACCACCATGCTGGCCATATTGGGCATTTTGGAAGGCTTTGATCTGCCGTCACTTGCCCCTTGGTCCACAGACGCCATCCATCTTTATGCGGAAGCCAGCCAGCTTGCTTATGCGGATCGGGATGTCTTTTCTGCCGATCCGGCCTTCGTGCCGGTTCCGGTGAAGGGGCTGATCGATCGCGGCTATCTGGCCAAACGCCGGGCCTTGATTGATCCCGGGGAATCGATGGGAGAAGCCAAAGCCGGTGATCCGCCGCGCGATCATGGCGCTGTTTTCGCTCCCAATATGGGGCCGGATATTCCATCCACCAGCCATATGGTTGCGGTGGATGATGATGGCAATGTGGTATCGTTTACCACCACCGTGCAGATTGCTTTTGGCAGCTTCTTGATGAGCAATGGGTTTATTCTCAACAACCAGCTAACCGATTTTTCCTTCACACCAGAGCTGGAGGGCGTGAAGGTGGCCAATCGGGTAGAGCCGGGCAAAAAGCCGCGCAGCTCCATGACCCCCACCATTGTGTTCGACGATCAAGACCGGGTGCGTATGGCCATCGGATCGCCGGGCGGTAGCCGCATCATCAGCTATGTGACAAAAACCGTGCTGGGGGTTCTGGATTGGGGCATGTCGATCCAGGACGCCATTTCCGCCCCCAATCTGGTTGGCCGCAATGGTGTGTTGGAGATCGAGCGCGATACGCCCATCACATCGCAAACAGAAGCCCTGAGCGCCCTTGGCCACCAAGTGCGCGCCCGCACGCTAAATTCCGGGCTGCATGGTTTCACCGTTCATTATGACGCCGATGGAAAAGGCCGCACCTATCAAGGCGGGGCCGATCCGCGCCGTGAAGGTGTTCCCTTGGGGGACTAGCCTGTCTCACAGGAAGCTATAAGGGTCCACATCGATGCGCAGCCGCACCGAAGAGGGCAGCTTTACCTGGCTGATCCAAGTCTGGACGATGGTCTGGATGGGCTGCTTGCGCGCTGTTTGGATCAGCAGGCGATGGCGATGCTGGCCGCGTAAACGGGCCAAAGGCGCAGGGGCAGGGCCATAGACGGAAATCCCCGGCTGCATGGGCGCGGCCCGTGCCAAAGCCTTGCCCGCCGCCGAAACAGCGTCCAGATCCGGGCCGGACAAAATCACCCCTGCCAACCGCCCGAAAGGCGGCATTCCGGCCCGTTCCCGCTCCTCGATCTCACGGGTTAAAAACGCTTCGCGGTCGCCTTCGATCAAGGCGCGAGTCACCGGATGGCTGGGATCATAGGTCTGTAGAAACACATGGCCGGCGCGCTCGGCCCGACCGGCCCGCCCTGCCACCTGCACCATTTGCTGCCAGCAGCGTTCTCCGGCACGCAAATCACCGCCCCGCAGGCCCAGATCCGCATCCACCACCCCCACCAAGGTCAGCTTGGGAAAATGATAGCCCTTGGTGATGATCTGGGTGCCGACAATGATATCCGCCGCCCCCGCCTCGATACGGGCCACCAGTTCGCGGGTTTTTGCAGGGCTTGTAATGGTGTCGGAGGTCATGACATCCAGACGCGCCTGTGGCCAACGGCGCATCACTTCTTCGGCCACCCGTTCCACCCCCGGACCGCACGCCACCATGGAGTCCGTACCCCCGCAAGACGCACAATCGGGGTCTGCAGGCATGGAAAAGCCGCAATGATGGCACTGCACCTGCCGCTTATAGCGGTGCTCCACCAACCATGCGGTGCAATGCGGACATTCCAGCCGCACGCCGCAGGTGCGACACAAAGTGAGCGGTGCATATCCCCGACGATTGAGGAACAGCAACACCTGTTCCCCTTCAGCCAGTGTCTGGGAGATGGCCTCGGCCAAAGGCGGGGCCAGCCAATCCCCCGTTTCAGGCGGGGTACTGCGTAAATCGATGGCGCTGATGGTGGGCAATTGTGCGGCTCCATGCCGCGCGGCCAGAACCAGATGCCCATAGCGCCCGTCCCGCGCATTGAGAAGTGTCTCCAGCGCCGGAGTGGCGGTGCTTAAAACAATGGGGCAGGCCTCGAACCGGGCGCGGACCACCGCCATATCGCGGGCATTATATAACACGCCCTCTTCTTGCTTGAAGCTGGGGTCATGTTCTTCATCCACCACCAGCAACCGCAAATCACGGAAAGGCAAAAACAAGGCCGAGCGAGCCCCCACAACAATACGCGCCGAGCCAGACGCCACCCCATGCCATGCACGGCGGCGTTCGGCCGGGCTCAAATCGGAATGCCACTCCACCGGCCGTGCTCCGAATCGCGCCTCGAACCGGTCCAGCCATTGACTGGTCAGGGCAATTTCTGGCAGCATCACCAGCACTTGCCCGCCTTCATGGCGCAAGGCTTGGGCCACCGCTTCAAAATAAACCTCGGTTTTGCCCGAACCGGTCACCCCTTCTAACAAAATGGGCGCAAAGGCGGCCTTCAGAACCGCAGCGCGCAGCTGTGTCGCTGCGATTTGCTGTTCCTCGCGTAAATCCGGCCCTTGGCGGTCCGGGTCCGGCTGATCATAGGGCTTGTCGCGGCTTATCTCGCGGGTGCTCAGGGTTTTGGATTTCACCAGACCGCGCACCACACCATCGCTCACATCTGCGGCTTTGGCCAAGGATGCAACAGTGCTGGGGCCAAGACGCTGCGCCGCATCCAGAACCTTGCGCCGCGCCTTGGTCAGCTTTGCAGGCGGATCGCCCGCCAGAACACAAACCGTTTGGGTGGGGGCCGCCGCATCCACCACCTGCGCCGGCAGCGCCATGCGCAACACCGCCCCCAAAGGCGACAGTGTATAATGCGCCACCCATGCAATGAAGTGCCGCATCTTGCCGGACATGGGCGGCGCATCCAAAACGCTGTCCACAGGCTTCAGGCGCTTATCGGCCACCGGCTTTTTTCCTGCTACCGGCTTTTCATCATCGTCCCACAGCACAGCCACCCGCAGATGCTTTCCCAAGGGCACCCGAACAATGGTCCCCGGTGCAGGTTTCGGATCCGCTGCCGCATAATCAAAAGGCGCATCAAAAGGCATGGGCAACAACACCTTGACACGGTGCAGTGCGGATGTGTGGCATACTGTTTGAGGGGGCATATTCTTCACAGATCAAGACTAGCGGGCCAGCGCATCAAAGCCAACGCCATCACCGCCTTTTCTTGCATTTCCCGAACCAACGCGATAGCACAAGCCCATCCCCCATAGCGTAAGGCACAGTCATCATGAAGTTCTTTGTCGATACTGCCGATGTCAAGGATATCCGCGAGTTGAATGAAAGCGGCCTTTTGGATGGTGTGACCACCAACCCGTCGCTGATCAAGAAATCCGGCCGCGATTTTCTCGAAGTGGTGGCGGAAATTGCCGCCATTGTCGATGGCCCGGTATCCGCCGAAACCGTTGCTCTCGATTTCGAAACGATGCTGAAAGAAGGCCGCAAACTGGCCGCCATCGCCGACAATATCGCCGTCAAGGTGCCCTTGACCATGGATGGCCTCAAAACCTGCAAGGCGCTCAGGAATGACGGCGTGATGGTCAATGTCACCCTGTGTTTTTCCGCCAATCAGGCTTTGCTTGCCGCCAAAGCCGGAGCCAGCTTCATCTCTCCCTTCGTCGGGCGGCATGATGATGTGGGCTTTGATGGCATGGATCTCATCGAAGATATCCGCGTCATCTATGACAATTATGGCTTCGATACGGAAATTCTCGTCGCTTCGATCCGCCATCCTGTCCATGTTCTGGAATCGGCACGCATTGGCGCCGATGTGGCCACCATGCCCGCCGATGTGATTCGCAAGCTGGCCAATCACCCGCTCACAGATAAAGGTCTTGCAGGCTTTTTGAAGGATTGGGAAACCACCGGCCAAAGCATTTTATAAGGCGCAAAAAGCCTTTTAAAACAAGCATGAACGGCCCAAGACAGGAGCACTTCCCGCTTGGGCCGTTTCGATTCTGGTGAAAGCATAATCAAGCCGACGGGATCAGGCGGCTTTTTGCAAGGCCAGCCGATCAAGCAAGCCAATGCCCATGGCCGTCTCCGGCCCAATCTTGCGCAAAGGCAAGCACAGAAGTTCATACTGCACATGGGCGCGGCCAAAAGGGGCCAATGACAGGATGAAATAAACCGGACAGCGCTTTTTGTAGAACGCATGTCTTTGCGTCCGCATCACCGCCATCCAGTCTTCGGGGACCACATCCGCAAGCAACCGGCCCTGTGGTTTTACCGGCAACATATGATCCAGCTCCGTCCCCACAAGACGCAGGCGCGCGGTTTCTTTTTCCGGCACATAATCCCACAAAGTGAGTTTGGAGAGCAGGCTTTTCATCTGGACCGGCTGGATATCAGGCCGGCAAGGGATGTTTTGGGCATCGCATTTACTGAGCCAATAGTGAAAAAGCTGCCGACTACATCCATTGCGGAAATGCGCGGAAAAGCTGTCCAGCGCTTGCCGGGATGGCCTGCCTTGTGAAAAAGACGGCCCGGAGATAACCTCGACCACAGAAGATTTGGTGTCCTGATCCAAATTTTGAACTCTTTAAATATGCCCGAATATTCAAATAATCGCAGGTAAAGAGTGCATAAGCAAGATAGACTTACAGATGAATTAACCATTAACGCTTTTCTTGATCCATCGGTGATAGATATTTTACAAGATTGGCGGCGTTATATTTCTTCTGAAAAGCGTGCATCCGCGCATACGGTTTCGTCCTATCTTTATGATGTTGTGCATTTTCTTAAGTTTTTAAATGAATACAAAGGAAAGATGAATAATCCGGCCGACCTTTCCAGCTTACATGTTTCCGATTTCCGCGCCTTTCTTTCAAAGCGTCGAAAAGATGGCCTGGGCCCCCGATCCTTGGCGCGGGCTTTATCGGCGGTGCGGTCTTTCTTCCGCTTTCTCGATCGCCATAAAGGCATAAGATGCGAAGCCTTGGCGGCGGTACGCACCCCCAAACAACCCCGCTCCCTGCCCCGGCCCTTGAGCGAAGACAATGCCCGCCAAGTGATCGACAGCATCGGCGATACTGCCCCCGAAGGATGGGTGGCGGCGCGCGATATGGCCGTTCTGATGCTGCTTTATGGTGGCGGTTTACGCATTTCCGAAGCCTTGTCGCTTGCCGCCAAAGATTTGAACAGCGGCGATATGCTGCGGGTTATAGGCAAGCGCAACAAGGAACGGCTGGTGCCGCTTTTGCCCATCGTGCGCACTGCCATCAACCAATATCTGGCCCTGTGCCCTTACAGCCCCAAAGGCGACGCGCCGCTGTTTTTAGGGGTGCGCGGGGGACGGCTGGGACCACGGGCGGTGCAAGCGGCCATGCGGCAGGCACGCATTGCTTTGGGCCTACCCGAAAGCGCCACGCCCCATGCTTTGCGCCACAGCTTTGCCACCCATCTCTTGGGGGCGGGCGGCGATTTGCGCACCATTCAGGAACTGTTGGGGCATGCCTCCCTGTCAAGCACCCAGCTTTATGCGGATGTGGACTCTGCCTTGTTGATGAAAACCTTCCAAAACGCCCACCCCCGCGCCACCGGGGCAAAGAGATCCGGCAAAAAGTAAAGCTCGCTTGACATGTCGCAGCCTCCGGATTAAGTAAAGGGTACTTTACATTTCTGGAGAAGCCCCATGTCACGTCTCATCACAATTTTTACGGTCGTACTTTTTCTCGCCAGCAGCTCCCTTGCCATAGCCCAACCGGCTGTATATTGGGAAACCCAAGGCGATCCAACAGGACGTCCTGTGCTTTTCATTCCCGGACTGATGAGCGATGGCGCAGTATGGAACGATGTCATAGACACCCTGCCCGATGAAATATCTTTGCATATTGCCACGATACCCGGCTTTGCGGGAAAACCCCCGGCATCCCTTGATGGCGCGGTGATCCAGCGATCCACTCAGGCCATCACCGCCTATCTGGAAGACAATGCGCTGGAAAACGTCATTCTAGTCGGCCACTCCATTGGTGGACAAATGATTCTCAAAGTAGCATTAGCGGCCCCATCCCGTATTGACGGGCTTGTGGTCGTGGATAGCCTGCCCTTCCTCAGTGCCCTTTATACCCCGAATATCAGCATCAATCAGGCAAAAGCGCAAAGCCAGATGATAAAGGTTCAGCTTATAGGGATGTCCGATGACATGTTCAGAGCACAACAACAGGCCACTGTGCCGATCATGAGCAAAACCGCTGCTTTTCACCCAAAGCTTATGGCATGGTCGATGGCTTCAGACCGTGCCACCGTGGCCGCCGCTACAGCAGAAGCCTTGGGCAGTGATTGGCGTGCTGATTTGGCTGGCATCACAACCCCCACACAGGTTCTGGCGGCCTATGACAAGGCTATGCCGCTTGATCGGGATGCCTTGAGATCTCTCTATGAAGATCAGTACAAAGCCCTTGAAGACGTGCATATCCGCATGGTGGACAACAGCTTTCACTTCATCCCCATTGATCAACCCCAAGCTATAACCGATGCCCTCGTCACAGTTCTGGAGAGCCACCAATGAGCACCCCTCTCAGCCTTTACAAGCGCCGGATCACCATCGGATTCGTGCTTTATACCCTTGCCGTTTTTGGCGCCAATTGGATGGCCAATAACATTGAAATACCCCGTCTGGCGCTGGTTGCTTTGGCCTTGGTGCCGATGATTCCCGCATTATTGGTGGTGCGCGCGATTCTGAGCTTTGCCAAAAGCTGGGATGAGTTTCAACGCAAGCTGGCCTTTGAAGCGCTTTTGATTTCCGTTTTGGTGGTGGGATGCGGCAGCTTTGCCTGGGGCTTTATCGAAGGCATCCCGGATATGCCGCGCCTGCCCGCCATCTGGATCATGCCCGCCCTGTTCGGCGTTTATGCGCTGGCGCGGATCTTTGTATCCGGACGCTATCGATGAACAATCACTTGAAAGATTTACGCGCCGCCAAGGGCTGGAGCCAAGCCATCTTGGCGGAAAAGCTGGACGTTTCCCGGCAAACGGTGATCGCCATCGAAAAAGGCAAATACGACCCGTCTTTGCCACTGGCCTTCAAGATTGCCGGGACATTCGGGCTGCGGATCGAAGACATATTCGAGCCCTGAGCCCCTGCCCTGGTCAAGCAGGCTGAAGCCCCAAACGGTCGAACAATGCTTTATCGCGGTTATTGGCCGGATTGTCGGTGGTCAAAAGCTTTTCGCCATAAAAGATCGAATTGGCCCCTGCCAAAAAGGCCAAAGCCTGACATTCGTCACTCATGGTTTCACGGCCTGCCGACAAACGCACCGCCGATTTCGGCATCAAAATACGCGCCACAGCGATCGTTCGGACAAACTCCAAGGGATCAAGCGGCTTGGTGCCTTCAAGGGCGGTGCCTTTTACTTGAACCAGCATATTGATCGGTACCGATTCAGGATGCGGGGTCATCCGGGCCAGCACCTCCAGCATTCCGGCACGGTCAGAGACATCTTCCCCCAGACCCACGATGCCACCACAGCACATATTCATCCCGGCATCCCGCACATAACCAAGGGTTTCCAGACGTTCATCAAAGGTGCGGGTGGTGATGATTTCGCCATAATATTCCGGCGAGGTATCTATATTATGGTTGTAATAATCCAGCCCCGCCGCCCGCAAACGCTCTGCTTGATGGCGTTCCAGCATCCCCAGTGTCATGCAGGTTTCAAGCCCCAGCCCCTTCACTTCACGCACAATCTCTTCGATGGCGGGAAGGTCACGGTCTTTCAATCGAGTCCAGGCCGCCCCCATGCAATAGCGGGAGGCACCGCCCTCTTTTGCGGCTTTGGCATCGCTCAGGACCCGTTCAACATCCATGAGCTTATCCGCCTTGACCCCTGTTTCTTCAGCAAATTTTGCCGATTGGGGACAATAAGCGCAATCTTCGGCACAGCCGCCGGTTTTGATGGATAAAAGCTGCGACAACTGAACCTTGTTGGGATCATGATATGTGCGATGGGTTTGCGCCGCCCGAAACACCAGATCGTTGAAAGGCAGGGCAAACAACGCCATGATCTCTTCCCGTGACCAATCAAAGCGCACCGCAAAATCGGGTCCATCGGGCAGAACGGCTTGATCAAGAGCGGACGGTCGGTCGAGAAGGCTGGCCATGACAATTCCCATCGTTAAAAGGCCCAGAACTAATAGGTGAAGAACGCTTGCCCGCCCAATCCCTTGAAGTCAAGACTTGTGGTGTTTCGCTGGCCATGGCGGCAAAATCCGGCGCTTTCCTGTCATTTGATTGACCGCGCCCCGCGCGCAAGCTATCGCCCTTATATGAACCAGCCCAGCAGCATTGATAACATGGCGCAAGAAAAGCTGATCGCTTTGCAAAAGGCCGATCTGCATCGCCGCTTATATCCCACCGAGCGCCGTTCAGGCATGGCGGCCAACCGCGATGGCGCGGCGCTTTTATCCTTTTCCGACAATGATTATCTGGGTCTTTCCACCCATCCATCCGTTATCCGCACCGCCACAAAGGCTGTGGAAACCTATGGGGCCAGTGCCGGTGCCTCGCGCTTGGTAAGCGGCAATCATCCGCTTTATGATGCCTTTGAAAGCCGTCTTGCCGCCTTCAAATCCTGCGAAGCGGCTCTGGTGTTCGGATCGGGTTATCTGGCCAATATCGGCACCATTCCGGTGTTCGCCGGCCCTCAGGATGTGATCTTCATCGATGAACTGGCCCATGCCTGCCTTTTTGCCGGAGCGCAGCTTTCCCGCGCCCAAATCCAGTGCTTTGCCCATAATGATATGGCGCATCTGGGCCATTTGCTGGCCCGTCACCGCCATGCCCATCGCCATGCCTTGATCCTCACAGACGGGGTATTTTCCATGGACGGTGATCAGGCACCGCTGAAGGACATCCACAGCCTTGCCAAAACCCATGATGCCTGGTTGATGGTGGATGATGCCCATGGTTTGGGGGTGTTGGGAAACGGACATGGCACCGCCTTTTCCCAAGGGGTACAGCCCGATCTGATGATGGGCACCTTATCAAAGGCGCTTGGGTCTTATGGCGGCTATGTGGCTGGCTCCCATGCAGTGGTAGACCTGTTGCGCAACCGTGCCCGCAGTCTGGTCTATACCACCGGCCTGCCGCCCTCGGCCCTTGCCGCCGCCCACGCCTCTCTCGAAATCATCAGCATGGAACCGGAGCGCTGCGCCCGACCGCTGGCCCTTGCCCGACGCTTTTGCCAAACGCTTGGATTGCCCGCACCGCAAAGCGCTGTGGTGCCGCTGATCATCGGCAGCCCGCAAAAGGCCATGGACGCGCAGGAAAAATTGCAGCAGGCCGGTTTTCTGGTGGTGGCCATCCGTCCACCCACTGTGCCTGAAAACACCGCGCGACTGCGCTTTTCCTTTTCCGCCACCCATCAGGAAAAAGATGTGGACCGGCTTTGCCAAAGCATCAAGAATCTTGGCCTTTCCCCATGACAGGATTGTTTATCACCGGTACTGGCACCGGCATTGGCAAAACCGTGGTCACAGCCACCCTTGCCCATCAATTGCGCCATGCGGGTCAAAAGGTGACCGCGCTGAAACCGATTATTTCCGGCTATGATCCTGCGGACAAAGACAGCGATACCGCCATCTTGCTAGGCGCCCAAGGGCTGCCGCCCGATCAGGCCGATAAAATTTCGCCATGGCGCTACCAAGCCCCCCTTGCGCCCCCCATGGCCGCCGCCAAGGAAGGCCGCCACATTGACCTTCCGGCCCTGAACGCCTTTTGCCGCACACAGATCGACGCCCCCGGTCCCACCTTGATCGAAGGCGTGGGCGGGGCCTTCGTTCCCCTTCATGGCCGCTATTTGGTGGCCGATTGGATGGCCGATCTGGCCTGCCCCTATATTCTGGTGGTCGGCAGCTATTTGGGCACCATCAGCCACAGCCTTGCCACCATCGAAGCCCTGCACGCACGTGGCCTTTACAGCCATGCCGTGATTATCAGCCAATCATTGGACGAACCGGTGCCGCTTTTAAAAACGCAGGCCGCATTACAGGCCTTGGTGCCTTGCCCGGTTTTGACCCTGCCGCGCCTTCATGGCCCCCATCCTTATCAAAATGCGCCGGATCTATTGGCCGGGCTTAATCTGCCCGGCAAGTCTTGAAAGGGAACCGGCAAAGCCTGCCTTCTTTCCGCTGCAATTTTTGCATTATATAAATAAATATAGCAATATCAATAGGTTATAAAGTTTCTAAAACTGGCCCAGCATTTGCTGAAGCTTTGGTACTGTATTTTGCCGGAGCATATCATGCCAGTCACCCCCACCTTCGATCCCACCCCTTATTTCGAAATCGCCGCCGATACCTTGTTGCGCAATTTTGGCGATCGTGCCCTTTATTATGCTGATGAAGCGCTTAAAAAAATGCGGGCGCTGGACGATGCCAATGGCTTTGATATGTGGCTGAACATTCACGAACATATTTTGGCACGCGTGAAAAGCTCTCCTGTGCCTCAGGGCGTTTCTATTCATTAGCAGGACAGTACTGCCCCAAGATCGGGTTTCACCAGACCCCCGGCGCTATGGTATGGCTGCGGTCCATCTTCAAAAAGGGCCGCCCATGACATCTCCCTTGACCGACGCTCCCATCTGGTATGATCCCGGTGTGCGCCATTTGTGGTTTCCCTATACCCAAATGAAAACCGCACAGCCGCCGCTTGCTGTTTCCCATACGGAAAAAACCTCGATCCATTTAAGCGACGGGCGCTGTCTGGTCGATGGCATCGCCAGTTGGTGGACCGCCGCCCACGGCTATAACCATCCCCATATTCTGGCTGCCATCAAAAACCAGCTTGAACGCATGCCCCATGTGATGTTCGGCGGCTTGATGCACGAACCGGCGGCCATATTGGCGCAACGATTGGCCCACCATCTGCCCGGCGATCTGGATCGGGTGTTCTTTGCGGAATCCGGCTCTGTGGCGGTGGAAGTGGCCATGAAAATGGCGGCGCAATACTGGATCAATCAAGGCCAGCGACGGCACCGCTTTTTGTTTTTCCGCCACGGCTATCATGGCGATACCCTTGGCACCATGGCCATTTGCGATCCCGATGAAGGGATGCACCGGCATTTCCGCGGTATTCTGGCCCAACATATCATGGGCGAGTTGCCCGAAAACCCCGACAAACTGGCGGCGCTGGACCGCCTTTTGGCGCAGCATAAAAGCGACCTTGCGGCCATCATCGTCGAACCCCTGGTGCAAGGGGCGGGCGGGATGCGTTTTCATAGCGCCGAAACGCTGCGCGCTCTGTCCCGCCTTGCAAAGAAACACGGCATCTTATTGATTCTTGACGAGATTTTCACCGGCTTTGGCCGCACCGGCCATATGTTTGCCTGCCAGAAAGCGGATCTGGTGCCCGATATCATCACCCTTTCCAAAGCCCTTACCGGCGGCACCTTGCCTTTGTCGGCGGCCATTGCCCGCCGCCCCATTTACGAAGCTTTCCATAGCGACGACCCCGATCATGCCCTGATGCATGGTCCCACCTATATGGCCCATGCTTTGGGCTGCGCTGCCGCCAATGCATCGCTTGATTTGTTTGAACGCGAAGACAGGCTGGGCCAAGCCCGCGCCATTGCACAGCAAATGACAGCCGGGCTGGAGCCATGCCGCTCTGCTGCAGCTTGCGCGGATGTGCGGGTCTTGGGGGCGATTGGCGTGGTGGAGCTGGAGCAGGCCCCCGATATTCCGCGCTTGCGGGATGCGTTTCTGGCGCGCGGGCTATGGGTGCGTCCTTTGGGATCGGTGATTTATCTGACCCCGGCGCTGACCATCGACCCAAAATCCCTCGACCAATTGATGCAGGGTGTTTGTGATGTGGTCCGCAGCCTATAGGGCTGTCGTTTCCATAAAAGAAACAGTTTGTAGTCAAAGACCTGTCTGGTTTCGACGGTAAAAACGCTTATTCTCCATGGCAGACACCCAAATGAGCGAGCAACCACAATGACCAGAATTCTTGTCTTATATTACAGCATGTACGGCCATATCGAAACCATGGCCCACGCCATTGCCGAAGGGGCGCGCAGTGTTGACGGCGTTGATGTCACCATCAAACGCGTTCCGGAAACCATGCCTCCAGAAGTGGCAGAAAAAGCCGGCGCCAAGCTGAATCAGGCTATCCCGGAGGCCAATCCCGCGGAACTGGGCGATTATGATGCCATTGTCATCGGCACGCCGACCCGCTTTGGCAATATGGCAGGCCAGATGCGCACATTCTTCGATCAAACCGGTGGATTGTGGGTAAAAGGCGCTCTGGCCGGCAAGGTGGGTAGCGTCTTCACCTCTACCGGAACCGGTGGCGGCAATGAAACCACCATCATCAGCACATGGCTCACCCTTGCCCATCATGGCATGGTGCTGGTGGGCGCACCCTATGCCACGATCCCGGAACTGACCACTTTGGATGAAGTGCGTGGTGGGTCGCCTTATGGTGCCGCCACCATTGCCGGTGCCGATGGCTCCCGCACCCCGACAAAAACCGAACTGGCCATTGCCCGCGGCCAAGGGGCGCATGTGGCCAAAATCGCCACGAAACTTCATGGCTAACTGAAAACGGGCCGCGACTCCGAAATCAATCGGCTTTGCGGCCCGTTTTATCGCAGGCAGTCCTAGAATTTATAGCCAACGCCAACGCCGAAGATCCAGGGATCGATATCCACATCGGCCGTCACAGCCCCGCCATTGACCGTTACCTTGGTATCCAGAAACAATTTTTTCATATCAACATTGAGCATCCACGGCCCTTTGATCCGGTAATCCGCCCCGGCTTGCAAGGCGATGCCAAAGCTATCCTTGGCATTCAGGTCGGTCACGATGCCGCCATCCGCTTTTTCACGAATGAACATGGTGTAGTTCACGCCCGCCCCCACATAGGGTTTGAGATTTTTGCTGACCGGCAAATGATATTGCAAGGTCAAGGTGGGGGGCAGCAACAGCAGGTCGCCAATCTTCATATCCCCCAAAGCGGTTCCTGTGGCTTTCGGATTATGGGGAGAGACCGCTGCAATCAATTCCACCGCAATATTGTCGGTGATGAAATAACTGAAATCCACTTCCGGCATCACCGCCGTATCAATGCCCACCTTGCCACCGATAGGGGTGATGGTGGACCCTTCGTCCGGCTCTACTACAATGACGCGGCCACGCACGATAAAATCACCGGCGGAGACAAAGCTGTCCTGCGCCAATGCATGAACCGGCGCGAGCACGCTCATGGCAACACATGCTGCGGGAAGGATGCGGTCGATTGTGCGACTGGTCTTTTTCATGGGGCTTTCCTTTCACGCCGTAGAAGACGCCCCTCCTTTAGAACCACAGCGCTCACAGAAAGTTGATTTAAATCAAGAATGCGTCAACAATCGACAAATATTGCCAAACTACATGAAGAAAAGAGCGCGCCTGAAAGCGCGTACTCAGCGCCGGACGGCGGCTTCCGAGATCAGGACCCGTGCTTTTTCCGGACCTAAAATATCATTGGTGCTTTGTTGAAGAGCCGCGCCAATGCTGACCAGATCCGCCGGTTCATCCGCCCGGATGACATAGCGCGACAAATCCACCAAGGACATCAGATACGCGCTTTCAAGGCGCGGCATCATGCGGTCAACGGCCTCTTTGTTTTTTTCCGATGTGACCGCCAGTTCCACACGAATATGAAAACTGCCCTGCACATAGCCGCCTTGCATCAAAGGCACGGAAATGGGGGCGAACTGTATATAAATGGGCGCGATATCCGCAGCCTTTACATCCTCCGCTCCGGCAGAAACGGGGTTCAGAGCCCAAAGCAAAAGGCTTAGCAGAAATATGCGGCACAGGATGACCATGGGAAGAGAATTGCACAAAGGTCTTAAAATTTTATAAGGCCATATTTTTGCATTTTGCGGCGCATTTTGCGAAGAAATATAAGAATTATGAAAACAATTTCAAAGAAATGACTAAAAATCCGAGCAAAACTCCCATTTTCAAAACTGGCACGGCATTTGCTTTATTGGACATATCTGTTGCGTTATGGTCTTGTCAGACCCACCAGACCTCGACCCCCAGGTAGGTCTGATAAGGTCCAGAGCAACATGTACGAAGCGTGCACCATACTGACCGATCCGGACCCCATCCCGGATCGGTCTTTTCTTTATGGGTAAAGCATCAAGAAAGTATCCGTATCCGGGCGCCTTGTTTTCTCAAAGCCCCATCAGGCCGGGCAGCCTTTAGCTGCGCCCTTTTTTCATCACCCGCATCAACACATAAATGGGAATAACGATGGCCGCGCCCATCAGAACATAAAGTGCCAAGCCGTCCAGCCCGTTCCATGCCCATAAAGCCAATTCCGAAACGCGCTCCCATAAAGCCTTCCAAAAATCCATAGGCGACATATCAATGGCTTTTAAAACAAAGCCCACCAGAAGGCTGGCGATGATCAGGCCGATAATCTGGGACAAGGAGATGGATTTCATTCGGTCAATCCTTCAGCGTGACGGATAGCGAGCTATAGCGCACAAAAAGCAGACAGCAAACACCCCGCAGCGCCGCGCCATTTTTGCTAATTGCATTGCGAAATCGTTCGGATATGCAAATTGAAACACATCTAAAACGCAAGAACCGCAGTTTTCTGCGAATCCTGAACTGGCATGAACCTTGTAATAGTAGGAATGACCGTCCAAAGGTTGCAAAAGGCGAAGGCTTCTTCCTGACCCCCGAAGCTTTTTCCTTTGCTCCCAAAGCGGTCACCAACATGAAGCGTGCAAAATGGCCGGTCTGGTTCCCCATGCCAGATCGGCCATAGCTTCAAGCCCCTTCACGGCTTCTTTGCAGACGAATTTGAAAAAGGCGCCAAGTCATCGGCCAACTGCTTCAATGCTTTCGGGTCCGCACCGGCGTCTTGCGCCGCCAGCAAAAGCCGCGCATTTTCTTGCATATGTCGCTCCAGCGCCGTGTGCGCAGAGGCCGCCACCACCCACCGAAGATGGCCAAGAGCCGCTGAGCGATGCGCGTTTTTTCCAAAGCGCACCAAAAGCTGGGCATAGCCGGACCGGATGACCAGATTGTCCGGGTCCAGCGCCAAAGCCTTTTCAAAGGCCTCTATGGCCGATGACCGCCGGGCGTCAAAGACCATCCGGGCCGCAAATGATCCGGCCCCAAGCACAGTGCGTCCGTGCCAAAACCCGAGAGCGGCCTGCGCATAAGCATTGTCCGGCGCCTGCCATAAGGCCGCGTCGATCAATTGACGGGCCATATGGGCATCTCTTCTGCTCCGGTTGATCTGTGCCCGAAAGCCATAAGCCGCCGCCCCTTGCAGCAACACAAAAGGATCGTGAGGAGCAAGGATCTTTGCCGCATCCGCCAGCAAAACGGCCCGATCAACAGCCGCGCTTTGGGCGGCCGGATCAACGCTATGGGCATAAGACACCAACTCGGCCTGAGCAGCGATGGCCATCCCAAGCGGATCTTGGGGCATGGCGCCCAGGCGCACAGCATCACGCCACCGGCCTTCATCAAAAGCCGATTGCGCCAGACTATTTGGCGCTTGCGCAAAACCGGGCGTGGCCCCGATCGGCCCTTCAGCCAATCCGAGAATCAGGGCCAACCCAAAAATCCATAGGCGGCACGCGATGCGAAGGTGGCACAGCACGGAAAACGGCCTTTTCACAATAAAGTCCGCTTGCAAACCCGTCTTCCGTCGTACCGTTATTTGGGAGCAACCACCATCGTCATTTGGCGGCCTTCCATTCGGGGATGTGCTTCAACCTTTGCAATCTCCGCAATATCAGCCTGAACGCGCTTCAAAACGTCCATTCCCAAATCCTGATGTGCCATTTCGCGGCCGCGGAATCTCAGGGTGACCTTTACCTTGTCGCCAGCATCCAGAAACTTGTTCATGGCTTTCATTTTTGTCTGATAGTCATGAATATCAATCCCCGGACGCATCTTGATTTCTTTGATGTCCTGGGTCTTTTGTTTCTTTTTGGCGGCATTCGCCTTTTTCTGGGCTTCGTATTTATATTTTCCGAAATCCAGAACCTTGCACACAGGCGGGTCGGCATTGGGCGAAATCTCGACGAGATCCAGCCCTACCTGCCGGGCAACCTGCAAGGCAGTGTCGATATCGACAACACCATGATTGTCTCCATCGGGTCCGATCAGGCGCACTTGCGGCACCTTGATACGTTCGTTGATCCGCGGGCCTGTTGGTTTCGGCGGCGGACCGACAAGACGACCTTTACGTATGAGCTTTCCTCCTCACAGCTTTAAGCGATGGGCCTCATGCCCAATCATCACAAATTCTTCGTTCAAACGACTATAATACGCCAGCCCTCATTTGGCGAGTGGCCAGCGCATGACAGTCGCATACGCGATTGCCATTCAAGGCATGCGTGCTTGCTCAACCAGTGAAGCAATCGCATCATCCAGCGTTTCGGTGGTTTGATCTTGCGATCCCAACCGGCGCACCGACAGCTTTTGCTCTTCGGCCTCGCGCTTGCCGACCACCAAAAGCACCGGCACTTTCGCCACACTGTGCTCCCGCACCTTATAATTAATTTTTTCATTCCGCACATCAAGCTCAGCGCGCAACCCGGCCGCTTTCAAGCGTTCGAGCACTTGCTGCGCATAGGCATCGGCATCAGACGTAATGGTGGCCACCACCACCTGCACCGGAGCCAGCCACAGCGGGAAGCGCCCGGCATAATGTTCGATCAGAATGCCGATAAACCGCTCGAACGAACCAAAAATGGCGCGATGCAGCATCACCGGACGATGCCGGTTGCCATCTTCACCCACATAAGACGCATCCAAACGCTCAGGCAGGACGAAATCCACCTGCAAGGTGCCGCATTGCCAATCGCGGCCAATGGCATCGGTCAGCACAAACTCCAGCTTCGGGCCGTAAAAGGCGCCTTCCCCGGGGTTCAACTCCACATCAAGGCCCATGGCTTGTGTGGCATCTTTCAACGCCGCTTCCGCCCGATCCCAAGTGGCATCATCACCCGCCCGCACATCGGGCCGATCGGAAAATTTCACCCGCACCTGTTCAAAGCCGAGATCTTTATAAACCTCGAACAGCAAAGCGGAAAATGCCTCGCTTTCCGAGCGGATCTGGTCTTCGGTGCAGAAAATATGGGCATCATCCTGGGTGAAGGCCCGCACCCGCATCAGGCCGTGCATCGCCCCCGATGGTTCATAACGATGGCAAGAGCCAAATTCCGACAGGCGCAGCGGCAGATCGCGGTAGCTGTGCAAATGCTGGTTGAACACCTGCACATGGCACGGGCAGTTCATCGGCTTCACCGCCAAATCGCGATCTTCCGAGGTCAGCGCATACATATGCTCGGCGAATTTGTCCCAATGGCCGGACTTTTCCCACAAAGACCGGTCAACGATCTGCGGGGTCTTGATTTCCTTATAGCCCGCCTTGTCCAGCTTGCGCCGAATATAATCTTCCAAAGCACGATAGACCGCCCAGCCCTTGGGGTGCCAAAAGGCCATGCCCGCGGCTTCTTCTTGAAAGTGAAAAAGCTGCATGTCCTTGCCCAAGCGGCGATGATCGCGCTTTTCCGCTTCCTCCAACCGGTGGAGATAGGCTTTCAGTTCTTTTTTATCGCGCCAGGCGGTGCCGTAAATGCGGGTCAGCATTTCATTGCGATGATCGCCGCGCCAATAGGCTCCGGCCACTTTCATCAGCTTGAACGCGCTGCCAATGCGGCCCGATGAAGGCAAATGCGGACCCCGGCACAGATCCAGCCAATTATCCCCATGACGATAGACCGAGACGTCTTCGCCTTGCGGCAGATCCTCGATGATTTCCGCTTTATATTTTTCACCGATAGAGCGGAAATGGGCAATGGCCTGATCCCGATCCCACACTTCACGGCGAATCGGCTCGTTGCGGGCAACGATTTCATGCATCCGCGCCTCGATCACCTCCAGCTCTTCGGTGGTAAAAGGCTTGTCGCGGGCGAAATCATAAAAGAACCCGTCCTTGATGACGGGGCCGATGGTCACTTGCGTATCGGGGAACAATTCCTGCACCGCTTCGGCCAGCACATGGGCCGTATCGTGCCTTATCAGCTCCAACGCCTCTTCTTCATCCCGCGCCGTTATCAAGGCCACATGGGCATCTGTCGTGATCGGCACATCCAGATCACGCAATTGCCCATCCACCCGCACGGCCATAGCCGCTTTGGCAAGCCCGGGGCCAATATCGGCGGCCAGATCCGCACCGGTCACAGGGCCATCGAAATGGCGTTGGCTGTTATCGGGCAGGGTCAGCGTCACAGACATCTGATCGGCCCCTTCTGGCATCGCGGCATGTTCGTCCATCACTCTCATTCCGGTTCATCAAAGCCGACACAGGCTTCGATCACACTTTCTATCGGTCAATGCCTACGCACAGGCACAGTTTTTCGCACGCTTTCATATGGCACGCTTATGTATGCCAGTTCACCCGCCTGCGCAAGGCGTTCGCGGCGTTCAATCCACGTGCGGCGCAAGCAAAAGGCTATAACGGGCCAACACCTGCTCGCACATGCGTTCCCGCCCAAAGCTGGTGACAATACGGCTACGCGTTTTCATGGCTATGGTGCGCCGAGCGGCCGCATCAAGCTGAACCGCCTGCATAAGGGCCTGAGCCAAAGCCGCATCATCGCCGGGCGGCACCAGCCAACCGGTTTCCCCATCCAGCACGGTTTCCCGCGCCCCGCCATGGCGACAAGCCACCACCGGACGCCCCATGGCCTGCGCCTCCACACAAACCCGCCCGAAGGCTTCCGGTTCAATGGTTGGGGCCGCCACCACATCCGCCAGCATATAGGCGGCGGGCATATCATCGCAGTGACCGCCCAGCCGCACCTTGCCGCCCAGTCCGCGCGCCTCGATCAGCGACTCCAGGGCCCGGCCCGCCTGCGGATCGCCTGCCTCGTCGCCAAGAATCAGGCAAAACACATCGTCGCGGTCCATCTTGGCAATGGCCTCGATCAGATGGTCAAAGCCATTGCGCGCCGTGATGCTGCCCGCCGCCAAAATAATGGCGCGGTCATCGGGCAAGGCATATCGCCGGGCCAAAGCGATCAACCTTTGGGCTTTGATCGCCGCCGGATTAAAGCGCGCCAGATCGATGCCGCGATGAATCACCGATAACCGCTCTGTGGGAACGGCGCGCAAGGTCCGCACCTTTTCGGCAATAAAATCGGAAATGGCGATGATATGATCGGCACCGGTAAACGCCCGCTCATATCGCCGCGTAAAAAAGCCGCCCGTTTCTGCCGATACATCACTGACCGTGCTGATGCTGGCACAGCCGGCCGCTTTGGCCGCCCGCAGCGCCGGCCATGCAAAGCCGGCGCTGCGCACATGGACGATATCCACCTTATGCTTTTGGATCAGCCGCGCGATTTGGCGTTGCATCAGCCGCATTTTCAAAGGATTGGGCGCCGGCGGCATCAGATTGATATGATCGGCCCCGGCGATTCGCGCTTCCGGCACCAAAGCACCGCCCGACGAAACAATCAGCGATGTCGCCCCGCGCGCCACCAAAGCCTTGGCCACATCCACCGCCGAACGGGCGAGGCCATGGGGCTCAAGATTATCGATCACCTGCAAGACCGAGGCATCCGCCAGTTCCTTCGACAATGGCCGAATGATAAGGTCGCGTGACGACGAATATTCGGACATATGCACGTCCCGTTTATAACTGATGAAGGAGGATCTGTGACAGCGCCATCCATACTCGACACATCCCATGGCGTCCAGCTTGCCTATGCGCAAAGCAAGGGACAAGGCCCCGGCGTGGTGTTTCTCGGCGGATTCAAATCCGATATGACCGGCACCAAGGCTCTGGCTTTGGAGGCTCATTGCGCAAAAGCCGACCGATCTTTCGTACGATTCGATTATATGGGGCATGGGGCCTCTTCGGGCCGGTTTGTCGATGGCACCATCGGCGCATGGCTAAAAGACAGTCTGGCCGTGATCGATCAACTGACCGATGGGCCGCAAATTCTGGTGGGCAGCTCTATGGGGGGTTGGCTGGCTTTGCTGGTGGCATTGGCCCGTCCCGAGCGCCTGCATGGGCTGGTCCTGATCGCCCCCGCACCGGATTTTACCGAAAAGCTGATGTGGAACGGATTTTCCGATGCTGTCAAACAACAGATCATGGACACAGGGTTTTACGAACAACCCAGCGACTATTCCGACGACCCCTATATCATCACCCGCGCCTTGATCGAGGATGGTCGCAACCATCTGCTGCTGGACAAGCCCATTCCCGTCACCGCCCCGGTGCGGATCTTGCAAGGATGCAAGGATGAAGATGTGCCCATGGGCCACGCCTTGACCCTGATGGACATGCTACAAAGCGACGATCTCAATCTGTGCCTTTCCAAATCCGGCGATCATCGGCTCAGCACACCAGACGATCTGGCGCGCCTGATGCACGCCGTGGACGATCTGGCAAGCCGGTAAGCATGGCTCTTATCCAGTCAAAACCTTTTGGAGTCCGGCTCTCCGGGCTCTAATCTCGCACCAAAGCAAGCTGCACCACATCGATGCTGCCGCCGCGAAATCCCCCTTCACAATAGGCCAGATAGAAATTCCATAGCCTGCGAAACACATCGTCAAAGCCATGCGGCAAGGCCCCTGCTTCAAACGCGGCATTAAAGCGCGTGCGCCATAGGGACAGGGTTTGTGCATAGCTATCGGCAAAGCTGCGCATATCGCACCAGCCAAGCCCGGCTTTCGCTGTGTGTTTTTGCAAAGCGGCGATGGTGGGCAACATGCCGCCGGGGAAGATATATGTCTGGATGAAATCGGCGCTTTTCCGATAAGCGGGGAACAACCCTTCATCAATGGTGATGATCTGCAGCCCGGCCCGGCCACCGGGCTTTAGCACCCGCCGCAATGTGTCGAAATAGACCGGCCAATAGGCTTCCCCCACCGCTTCGAACATTTCGATGGACACCACATGATCATAGCTGCCGGTTTCATCGCGGTAATCGCGCAAGGCGAATTGCACTTTATCGGAAAGCCCCTGCCGCGCCATACGCCCGCTGGCATAGTCCAGCTGTTCGCGGCTTAGGGTAAGGCCGGTAACGCGGCACCCCCGTTCGGCGGCGGCCACTTCGGCAAAGCCACCCCAGCCCGAACCGATTTCCAGAATATGATCACCGGGTTTGACCTGCAAAACATCCAGAAGCCTGCGATATTTCCGCAATTGGGCCGTTTCCAGCCCTTGATCCCCGGGGGCGAATAAAGCAGACGAATAAGTCATGGTCTCATCCAGCCACGGGCTATAAAAGCCGTTGCCCAGATCATAATGGAACGCGATATTCTTTCGCGCCTGCCCTTTGGTATTGGCCCGCAAGACATGGCGCAACCGATCCACCCCGCGCATCAAGGCTGAACCGCGCAACCCCTGCGCCATACTGTGCCGGTTGGCCGAGCCCAATGCGCAGACCTGCGCCAGATCCGGCGTGTCCCAATCACCATCCATATAAGAGCGGGCAAAACCAAGCGCCCCGCCGCGGGCCATACGGCCCAAAGCCCGCCAGCGCTTTACATCGAATTCCGCATGGGGCCCATCCTGAGTGCCCTTGAAATAATGCTGGTTGCCATCGGGCAAACGCAGCAAGGCCGAGCCACTTTTCAACCGCCCATTGGCCAAGGCAAACAGCGCCCTGGAGCCGCCCAACCGCGCCATCAGCCAATCCACAGGCGACATCCCGGCTTGCATGACCTGTAAGGCCCGTTTTCCATGATCTTCCATCATCGCTCCCCAGCAACATACCCCCGAAAGACATGAGCTTACGCGTAGTCCGACACTTCTCAAAGCACCTTGATCACACGGTTTTTTTCATCTCCTTATATCCCTGCAAAGCCCGCTGACGCGCCTTTTGGTGATCAACAATGGGAAAAGGATAATGCGTCCCCAATATTATCCCGGCTTTGTCCAGAACAGAGGCCGGTGCGGTCCATGGCTGGTAAATATAACGCGTCGGAAGCGCGGCTATTTCCGGCACATATTGGCGGATATACGCGGCTTGCGGATCATGGGTCTGGCCTTGGCTGACGGGGTTGAAAATGCGAAAAAACGGCGCGGCATCGGGGCCACAGCCTGCCACCCACTGCCAGCCCATGCTGTTATTGGCCAAATCCGCATCCACCAAAGTGTCCCAGAACCACCGAGCGCCCTCAGACCAATGTATCATGAGGTCTTTCACTAGAAAGCTGGCCACGATCATCCGCACCCGATTATGCATTGTTCCGGTTTGCCATAATTGCCGCATCCCCGCATCCACAATGGGATAGCCGGTTTGACCGCGCTGCCAAGCCCGCAACCCTGTCTCGTTCTTTTCCCAAGGAAATGTCGCAAAAGCAGGGCGCATGGGGCTTTCGGGCAGGCTGGGGATATGAGCCAAAAGATGATAGGCAAAGTCACGCCATGCCACCTGACGCAAAAAGGCCTGCGCGCCCTCTTTCGCCGCATCCACCCTGAAGCACGCCGCCTGTGCCCGGTGCCATAACTGCCGGGGGCTGATCTCGCCAAAATGCACATGCGGGGACAAACCGGATGTTCCCGCCCGATCCGGTCGATCCCGTGCCTGGATATAGGCCGGAATGTCGTCTTCCAAAAACACCGCCAAGCGGTTATGGGCGGCCTCTTCCCCCACATCCCAATGCGCATCCAGCCCCGAAGCCCAATCATGGCGCGGCAAAAGGGCCAGATCATCCAGAGCCGCACTGTCTGGCCAGACCTTCGGGGCCAATAGATGGTCGGGCGATGCCAGCGGCGCGGGCGGATCGGGTCGCGCCAATATGGCCTTCCAGAAAGGCGTAAACACCTGATAGATCCCGCCTTGTCGGGTGCGGATCTCCCCCGGAGGATAAAGACAGGCCCCCTCAAACAAACGCATTGGCACAGCCAGCGCATCCGCCACGCATCTATCACGCTTTTGCGCCTCTGGTTCGATCATGCGGCTGGCAAAAACCGCTTGCGCCCCAAAAGAATTGCACAGCTCTATAAGAATAGTCTTGGCGCAGCCCTTGCGGAGAACAAGACGGCTGCCCAAGCGGCGCAGGCTGTGATCCAATGTCTTGAGACTATGATGCAGCCACCAGCGGCTGGCCGCCCCCATCGCCCAGGAGCCTTTGACCTCCAGCCGATCATCCAGAATGAAAACCGGCAGAATCGGGACTTTTTCATGCACCGCTGTCATCAGCGCCACATGATCCGACAGACGCAAATCTTGCCGGAACCATAAAATGATGGGTTGAACCGAAGCCATAATGCCTTTCATATCACGAAACAGCTTATGCCCCACCATCGGACCGCCGCATGTTTTCTCCACGATTGAAATCGGAGCTTTGGATCAAAGCCCATATCCGCCGCTGTCAGACTTTGGATCTGGAGGCGTTATTACGCCATCGCGGAGACGTGGATGCAGGCGGCATCTTGTTGAAAATCAACGGTTTTGACCGTGGGTCACAGCTTTTGGAGCCGACCATGGCCATGGATGGCGGGCGGGCATGGATGAGAAGCACCGGACCACAGCCGGTGGACGACCGCCATGTTGAGGAGATGATCGAAAAGCGCCTTGCCCGCGACCGCGATCTTTGGGTGCTGGAGATCGAAGACCCCCATGGCCGCCATCAACTGGACGAGCCGATCCTTTGAATGTTGGATAACCGAAGCGCCGGATTGCTTAATGCCGAAAATGGCGCATGCCGGTGAACACCATGGCCAATCCGGCCTTGTCCGCAGCCGCGATCACCTCTTCATCCCGCATGGAACCGCCGGGCTGGATCACCGCCGTGGCCCCTGCATCTGCGGCGGCCAGCAGCCCGTCGGCAAAGGGGAAAAAGGCATCGGATGCCACCACCGACCCGAAAGCAAAGGACTGCGCTTCACCGGCGGCTTGTGCCGCTTCTCCGGCGCGCAAGGCGGCAATACGGCTGGAATCGCGGCGGTTCATTTGACCGGCGCCAATGCCCACCGTCATGCCATGACGCGCATATACAATGGCATTGGATTTCACATGCTTGGCCACGGTGAAGGCAAACAACATATCGCGGATTTCCGCATCGCTGGGGGCGCGCTTGCTGACGATCTTCAAATCATCGGCGGTGATATGGCCAGTATCCCGGTCTTGCAGCAAAAAGCCCCCCGCCACCTGCCGCCATGTCATCAGTGTTTGGGCGGGATCGGGCAGGCCGTTGGTGATCAGCAACCGCAAATTCTTTTTGGCGGCCATGATCGCACGGGCCTCTTCATCCGCGTCGGGGGCAATCACCACTTCGGTAAAGATTTTGGCAATGTTTCGGGCCGTTTCGCCATCCAATGAACGGTTCAGCGCCACAATACCGCCAAAGGCGCTCACCGCATCACAAGCCAGTGCTTTTTCATAAGCATCACAAAGCGTTTCGCCATAGGCCACGCCGCAAGGATTGGCATGTTTGATAATGGCCACCGCCGGCTGATCCCGATCCAGTTCCGCCACCAATTCAAAGGCCGCATCGGTGTCGTTGATATTGTTATAGCTAAGCGCCTTCCCCTGAAGCTGCTGTGCTGTGGTCACGCCGATTCGCGGCTGCAAAGGATCTTTATAAAGGGCGGCCTTTTGATGCGGGTTTTCGCCATAGCGCAACACCGCATCGCGGCGGGCGGACAAGGTTTTTCGGGCCGGAAACGGATCATCCAATTGCCGGGAAAACCAGCTTGAAATCGCGCCATCATAAGCCGCCGTGCGCGCATAGGCCCGCGCCGCCAATCGCCGACGCAATCCCAAAGTGGTGCCGCCTTCCTGTTCAGACAATTCGTCAAGCAGCGCATCATAATCGCTGACATCGGTGACCACCGTGACAAACGCATGGTTTTTCGCCGCAGAACGAATCATGGCCGGACCGCCAATATCAATATTCTCGATGCATTCTGCGAAAGGTGCATTTTTGGCGACTGTGTTTTCAAAGGGATAAAGATTGATCACCACCAGATCGATGGGATCGATGCCATGATCTTCCATGGCAGCCCGGTGGCTTTCATCATCGCGCACACCCAATAAACCGCCATGCACCAAAGGATGCAGCGTTTTCACCCGACCATCCAGCATTTCAGGAAAGCCGGTATAATCCGCCACTTCCGTAACGCTGATGCCCGCAGCCTCCAGCGCCTTTGCCGATCCGCCCGTGGACAGGATCGATACCCCATGCGCCGCCAAGGCCTGCCCCAGGTCCACCAGCCGGGTTTTATCCGATACAGAAATAAGTGCGCGGCGAATATGGATGATATCGTTCATGGTACGGGTTCTTCTCTTGTCGGTTCCGGAACATTGGCATTGTCTGATGATTGCGGCTGGGACTTTGCGGCCCCCAAGCGTTCAAATTGCCACAAAATCTTGCACGCTTCATCGCGCCGCACCGTGCCCTTGATAACAATCTGCTGGCTTTGAAGCGGTATCGCTTCCTGCATATAGAGGCTGTCTTCCAATTCGGCACTGCCACCTTCAAGGCGGAACAGCCAGCCATGCCGATCGGACAAACGCAACAACACTGCCGAACCACCTTGCGTCACCGAAGCGGTAATCCGGGGATGAAGATGAAAGCGCAGATCAAAGTCGATCCCTCCCCTTGGGATACGGCCTTGGGGCAGCAATTCATCGCAGCCCTCCAGCTTGTCGCCGCGTGCGCTCATGGTCAGGCTGCGGCGGTGATCCAGCTTCAAGCGGCGGCGATATCCATCATGACGCGCCGAGATGGACAGGCCATCGGCGCTTTGGCTGCGGCTGATTTCAATGCTGTTCACCCCATCGCCCAGCACGCCATCGCGCAACTCCGTGGAATTGCGGTTGTCCGCCACCAATGTGGAATGGGCCGCCGTCGTCCGCACCAAAGCCGCCATATCCGGCGCCAAAATTTTTGCCCCTTCCGGCACCGGTCCGATATTGGTGACAATGCGGGCCCCGCCATCCGCCAATTCAAAAGACAACGCACCCGCATGCCCGCGCATATCCCGGCCAGAAGGTGCGGGCGGCATGGCATCGAACAATACCAGAAGCCCCCGCGCTTTCATGCGCATCAGGCCGCTATAGGGGGCATAATCCAGCGCCTGTCCCGTTGTACCGGAACGGTCCAGAATACGGCTCACAAGCCCTAAAGGCTCCGCCCCGCCGCCATTGATATGCGCCAAACGGCCATCTTCATGGCGCAAAGCTCGCAAAAACGGTGCCATGCGATCCAAAGCATGTTGGATATCCAATAATGGCTCTTCTTGCTGGCTCATATACGCATCGCGCACAATGATAAGGCTTTTCATCACCGCCAATAAATCATCGGGGCAACGGGTCATCACCCCGCCATCGGCCAAAACGAAAGCCGCCAGCGCCCGACGCAACAGGGCTTCCCCTTTCACCCGCAAGCCCATCCCGTGGGGCAGATACAGCCCGCATAGAATAAGGCCACCCGCCACATCCACCAAAGGCGCGCCGGATGGCGAATCCCCGGCCACCCGCGCCAGATGGCGGGCCTGACGGGCCATGGCATTCAACACCGCACTGCGATAAACCAGATCGTCGCTTGAAAGGATCAAGGGCGCGTGCAACAGCCAAAAGCCAAGGCGCTGGGCCGTTTCCACCGGCGTCCACGCCTCGAAATGATAGCGGTGATACCGCGCCAGCCAGCCGCGCATCAGACGTTCTGCAATTGTCCGCGCGCGTTTTTGATCCACCATATGTGCCAGATCGCGTAACCAGTGAAAGCCGAAGGCATAGCGCCGCAAGGCAGGTTTTTGCGCCACCTTGGACCAAAAGGCAGGGTCATCCACCTCCAGCCTGTCATCGCCCATCACCATATGGCCGGCCAACAGCGCGTCCCCCGCCTGCGGATTACCCGGCCAGGGATCATCGGGGCTGCCCAGCAATTTCAAGGGATGCCGCCCCTTCAAGCGCCATTCATAAAGAAGGGTGCCATAAGCCCAACCCCTTAGGCGCTGACCAAGACCGGCTTTCAGGCGATCCACAAGGCTGTCCGCCATCGGCCGTGTCAGCAAGCGTTGCTCCTGATGCACCGGGTCCGCCGGTTTAATCTTGATTGCGGCGGGATTGTTCATCAAATGCGCGCCTTATTCCTTGCCCCTCAAGGCTGCAATATTGGTGGCATAAGCGGCTGCACCATCTTTGAAGCTTGCGGTGCCTGCCACCAGCACATTCGCCCCCGCAGAACGGGCAAGGGGGGCCGTTTCGGCGGTTATGCCACCATCCACTTCCAGATCGATGGGACGGCCCGTGGCGTCGATCATCTTGCGCAGCTGTGCGATCTTGCCCAATTGGCTCTCGAGAAAAGATTGCCCGCCAAAACCGGGATTGACCGTCATCACCAGCACAAGATCCACCAGATCCATCACATGCTCTATGGCGCTGATGGGCGTTGCCGGATTAAGCGAAACACCGGCACGTTTGCCCAAAGCCTTGATGCTTTGCAGGCTGCGATGCAGATGGGGGCCGGCTTCGGGATGCACGGTCAGGATATCGGCCCCGGCCTCGGCAAAGGCTTTCAGATAAGGATCCACCGGGGCGATCATCAGATGCACATCAAACGGTTTTTTCGTGTGCGGGCGCAGCGCCTTCACCACTGCCGGCCCAATGGTGATATTGGGGACGAAATGCCCATCCATCACATCGATATGGATATAATCCGCACCGGCATCATCAATGGCGCGCACTTCTTGACCGAGATGTGCGAAATCGGCGGAAAGAATGGACGGGGCAATGCGTAAAGGCTGTGTCATGCTCTGCTCGTTAGCAGTTTCTTAAACTTTGCTCAACGGCCATGGCATCGCAAATCAGGCAATCTTGCGAAAACGGGCGATAAAAAATCCATCCAGTCCGCCTTGATCCGCCCAATGGCTTGGCAAGGTACGCACATCACCGTCTTTGTTCAGGGCCATATCAAGGCCGGGAAGTTCATCGGGCGTGATCGCCATCCGTTCAAAATCCGGGCGGCGCTGCAAAAAGGCGCGGACCTGATCTTCACCTTCTTCGGGTTCCAAAGAACACACGCAATAGACCATCACCCCGTCATCGGCCATGATGCCCGCCACATGATCCAGCAGCTTGCTTTGCAAATCCGCCAGCTTTTCCACATCAACGGGGCTTTTTAACCAGCCGGTATCGGGGTGGCGGCGCAAAGTGCCCGTGGCCGAGCAGGGCGCATCCAGCAACACCCGTTTGGGGGCCTGTTTTGGGGTCCAGTTCAGCGCATCGGACACCACAATTTCGGCATCCAGCCCCGTCCGTATGAGATTTTCGCGCAGGCGGGCCAGCCGCCGGGCCGACCGGTCAAGCGCAATCACATGCCGCCCTTGGGCCGCCAGTTGCAGGCTTTTACCGCCCGGTGCCGCACAGAAATCAATGGCATCCCCCTCGGGCAAAAGACGCGCCGGTAAGCTGGCCGCAGCATCTTGCACCCAAAGGCGTCCTTCATCAAACCCCTCAAGCGCCGTCACATCCGACAATTTTGTCAAACGCACCGATCCTGTGGGCAAACACACGCCCTTGAGCGCCTTGGCCAACGCCTCTTGCTCATGGGGGTCCCGCAGGCTCAAATCCAGCGGCGGATCGGCAATAATCACCCGCGCCATATCCGAAAGCGTTTCCGCGCCATAGGCCTTTTGCCAGCGATCTGCCAACCAGCGCGGCAAAGCAAGGCCCGGATTTGCATCAAGCTGCGCCAAAAGGCTGTCCCGTTCACGCACCGCACGGCGCAACACCGCATTGACCACCGGCTTCATGCCCCGGTCCGCACGATGTTTGGCACCCGCGATCAACCGGACAGAGCTATCCACCGCCGCATGGTCGGGCACATCCATGAACAAGATCTGCGCCAGACCGCCGCGCAAGACCAAATCCGCATACCGGCATTTATCGGGCACGCCCTGTGTCAGGAAATCCGCCAGAACATGGTCGATAAACCCCAAATTACGCAGGGCTTTGGTGGCAATGACCCGCGCAAAAGAGCGGTCCAGTCCAATCATGGGCCATGTCTTCAATGCCTGATCCACCGCTCCATCCAATGTCTGATGGCGGTTCAATACATGGTCGAGAATGGCAAGCGCGAAACGGCGCGGGGCAAGGCTATCTGTCATGGCGGCGGACTATGATGCAAAGCGCGCGGCAAGGGAAGCCATGCTCTTGGCCGAAAGCACAAAAACATCACAATCCAGCGAAAAATACCGTCATGGACGCCAATGATCGCGCCGTCCGGCCCTTGGCACACTGCCCGACACAGACCCCGTGCTCCGGCGAGGCCGCTGGTTGGCCCAAGGCTGGTCCTGCCGATGGGGGGACGGGCCTCTATCAACATCCCCCCCACCGGACCCGGCCAAAGCACGCAAAGCGGCAATCCGGTTTTGTGTCGCCGGATGGGTAGAAAACAGGCTATCCATCTTCTCGCCGGACAATGGATTGACAATAAACATATGAGCCTGCGCCGGATTGGCCTCGGCTATATCATTGCGGCAACGCCGCGCCCCATTTTGCAATTTATCGAGCGCACTGGCCAAAGCCAAAGGCTTGCCACTGATTTCGGCCCCGCCGCGATCGGCGGCATATTCACGGGTACGGCTGATGGCCATTTGCACCAGCATCGCTGCCATAGGCGCGAAAATCATGATCAGAATCGCGCCAAAAATACCCAAAGGATTGTTCCGGTTTCCGCCAAAGAACAGCGCGAAATTGGCCAGCATGGAAATGGCCCCTGCCACCACCGCTGTCATGGTCATGATCAACGTATCGCGGTTTTTCACATGCGCCAGTTCATGCGCCATCACGCCTTCGATTTCATCTTCATCAAGCAACCGCAACAGCCCGGTGGTGGCAGCCACAGCGGCATTTTGCGGATTGCGCCCGGTGGCAAAGGCATTGGGTTGCGCCTGATCCACCAGATAAACCTTTGGCATGGGCAATTGCGCCCGTGCCGCCAAACGAGAAACAATGCGGTAAAGCTGCGGGGCCTGCGCTTCATTGACCGGACGCGCACCTTGCATACGCAGCACCAGTTTATCGGATTTCCAATAAGCAAAGCCGTTCATGGCGATGGCCACCAAGAACGCAATCACCATGCCGCCGGTTCCACCCAGCAAAAACCCGATGGCCAGAAAAAGCCCGGTCATCGCCGCAAGAAGCAGTGTCGTTTTGAGATAATTCATCGCTAATCCCGTTGGCCTGTTACCGCATGATGGCCCCGATCATGGTCGCCCCTTATGTGGGTGGCTTCCCATATATGGTCAATGGACGAATCGACCGGGCGGCCCTATATAAAACAGCAAATCAAAGATGCCCCAAAGCCGGAGACTGCCCATGTCGGACCCGAAACCCACAGCCACCGCCCCAGCCTCAAAAGCCGATCAGCCCACCACCCCACAAAATGCAAAAGAACTGGGCGGCCGCAAAGGGCCGGAACCCACCCGCTTTGGCGATTGGGAAAAAAATGGCATTGCCAGCGACTTTTAAGTAGCAGTGATTTTAAAGGATGGCGGCGCGGCCAGACGATCAGGCGTCGGTCTTTTCCCGCAAAGCGATCAAGCGATCCATAGAATCGATAGCCCGCACGCCAAATTGCATATTCGGATCATTGTCCAGCCGGACCAGCTTGCTGCGCGGAACATCGAATTCTTCGGCAAAGGCCTTGATATCGGCCCGTTTGAATTTTGCCGATGATCCATTGAACAGAATTTTATTCACGCTCAATAACAACGACTCGGTCATCGCAAGCGCACCGCCATCTTCCAACTCGCTGGTCGTCTTGGGCGCACCTATCAGTTCCAGCTGCGCCAGATCGAGCAAGGCCGCACCATAGCTGGATTTCGCCACCGTCTGATACGGGTCTTTCTGCGCCAGATACAGAACCCGCTGCCGGGTTTTGTTGCGCATGGCCATGGTGACACGGGCCAGAGCTGCTTCAAAACGCCGCGACAAGGTATCTGCTGCCGTTGGTACGGAAAAAACCGCGCCAAACAGCGAATAAAGATCGAAATTCTGCTGCGGGTCGGTCATTTCAACGCTCAGCAAGGGAAGCTCCAAGGCATCCAGCGCATCCACCACCGCCTTTGGCGTATTGCCGAAATCCATCAGCACATGGGTGGGGTTCAGCGATTGCAGACGCTCATAATCAATGCTGTGCAGATCCCCCACACAAGACACCGCCGCAAGCCCCTCTACGGATTTGGCGCATCGCCCTGTCCGGCCCACCAGATGCGCTCCCAGATCAAGGGCAAACACAAGCTCTGTCAAAGCCGGAGACAAAGACACGATCCGCGCCTCGCCCTCATGCGGCATAAGTATTCGTCCTCGCGCATCCACAAGGGTTTTCATATCACTGGCCATGAAATTGATCGGTCCCGCATTGGGCGTTCAGCCTGCACAGTTTCTATATGATAAGGTCAAAGCGGCCTTAAAACAGTCCCGTTGCACGCTGTGTTCAAAAACGATTGCCGGAAAATGGTGCCGCAAGAGGGACTCGAACCCCCGACCCCATCATTACGAATGATGTGCTCTACCACCTGAGCTATTGCGGCCCGACAAAAGCGAACGCACTGACACCGGCTTTCATCGGTGCAATGCGCGGCGCAACATAATGATCCAAAAGCAATCCCGCAAGAGCTAAGAACAGGTCTTTACATCATCGCCCCGAAAGAGCGGCTTGAAATGGTGCCAGCCCTATATGCCTTTGCGCCCTTTGCTTGGGTCACGATCCTGCTCAAGGCCTTGATCTGGCTGGCTGCCCAACAGTCCGATGGCCGATTCCGGCGGGGCCAAATGCGCCACATCGCCAGCACGCAGGCTGCTCCATGAAAAACTGTCAAAATGGTTACAGGACGGGCAAATCGGCGCCCAACGATCCTGGCCATGCCCGCAAGATCCACAGCGCCAACAGGCCCGCACACCGCCCTGCTGTGCGTGTTCTGCCAAGGCTTGGGCCTTGTCCTGATCCCCTTGATGCGCCGACAGGTCGGCCCGCGCCGTCAAAACCCGCCGGTCGCCGCTTTCTTCGGCCTGCGCCAAAGCCTCGCGCGCCAGATCAAAGCGCTGCGCCGCCATGGCCGCATCGGCCAAGGCCAGATGGCTTTCCAAATGAGCCGGATTTTTGGCACATAATGTTTCCACACGCTTGAGCCGCATATGGGCGGGTTCGTCGGCAGCAAGGGCAAACCATGCCTTCAACAGCAAAGGATGCGGCCCCGCCGCCCAGCCGGACAGAATGCGTTTTTCCGCTTTCATGGCTTGCCCTGCCGCTTGCAACAGCTTTGCTGCCAAGGCCACAGCCGGAGCCAGATCGGGACGCACATCCACCGATTCCATCGACAAGCGCCGCGCCGAAGGCTCGTCCCCCGCCAGATCCGCTTCCACCGCCTGACAATAAAGCAAGGCCCCACGATGGCGCTTGGCCAGCGGCTTTTCAAACACCCCGGCCCGTTCCGCCTTTTCCAGCACGGCCAGCGCATCCCCCCAATCAGCAGACGCAACGGCAAAATCAAACACCGTTTTCAAAGCCCATGTGCTTTTGGGCCGCAAAGCCAAAGCCTGCGCCGCCAAAGCGCGGGCTTTCGTCGTTTCCCCGCTGGCACGGGCCTCGCCCACCAAACCGCGCAAGCCTAAAAAGGCCGCCTCTTTGCTTTCGGCCAGCGCTTCATAATGGGCCCGTATCTGCGCTGGATTATCGGCAAGTTTGGCGGCTTCTGCGGCCATCACATGGGTCAAGGGTTGCGAAGGCAATAGCTGCACAGCCTTGTTGGTCAAGCGCTGCGCCAGCTTTTTATCTCCCGCCGACAGCGCGACCATCGCTTGATTAAGGGCGACATAGCCTTTTTCCAGACGCCGCTTGCGCCGTTTCTCTGCCGAAAATGGCAGATCACGGGCGATCAGGGTGATGAGTTTTTGCACCGCCATGCCGGTGAAAACCAGCAAGGCCAGCAAAAACCCCAACACCGTCATCGACGTTTCGGCCCGATAGCCCAGCCACTCCATACGCACCGTGCCGGGATTATCGGCAAACCACGCCGCGCCAAAGGCCGCTGCCACGATCAACAACACATATATCAAAAGGCGGATCATGGCGTGGGACGGCTCTCTTGTGGTGCATCAGGGGCCTGATCGAGCCGATCCTCAGCCCGGGCAGAGCCAAGCAGGGTCAAAAGCTGATGAAAGGCTGCTTTGGCCTCCAACTGCTCATGGGCCGCACCCAACCAACCGACGAGAACCGCGCGGGCGGCATCGGGCAGCGCCTCAGCCAGGGTCACAGCCTCTTCAAGATCCCCTGCTTCCAAAAGCGCTTCCATCTGCGACAGCTGTGCCGCTCCATCGGAGCCACCCTTGGGATCGGCAGGGCGCACCACCACCAGATTTTTTAGCCAAGTCAAAACACCCGGCTCCCCGGCCTTGTCCTGCGTCTGGCCCAAAGCGCCGGAGGGCAAGGCCCGTTGCACATCACCGGCAAGGGCCGCAAAGTCTTTGGTCAAGCGGTTCATGCCCGGCAAACCTTTGGCCGCATAGGGGGCCAGGATCGCCAAAGGCTGGGCCGCCCCCAACCGCATCAGCGGCGGCTTATCCACCAGCGCCGCCCTGAGATCCGCCAAAGGCCCCGCATAAGGCTGGCCGGTATCCACACGCCGCCCGATGGCCAAAAGGCTTCCCGCCAGCCCCGGCGTCATCATGGTGGCGCCGCGATCCACCGCTTCCAGACTGGCCATGCGAGAGGTTAAACCCTCCAGCCTTTGATCAAGGCCGCGCCGTTCGGTGCGGGCTGCAGCCAGCGCATCATTGATCGCATTGAACTGACCCAAAGGCGCGGTGCCTGCCCCGTCCTGATTTTGCGACATCGCCGCTTCCAAGGCCGCCATCCGGTCCCGTAAAGCCGCCATTTCCTGAACGATCCCGGTCGCCGCGCCGGCAGATCCGCCTTCCTCCGCCCCGCCTTGTGCAGCATCCGGCATCACCTGCGCCACATCCAAACGGGCGCTCATATCCGCCAAATCGTCTCCAAGGCGATCCAGCCGCGATAGGGTGGCGGTGCTTTCTTCGCCAAGCTGCCGGGCGGCCACTTCTACAATTTTCAAGCGGCCCATCAGATCTTGCTGGGCGCGGCTCAGATCCGCAAGCTGGGCGCGCGCCGTTTCATCCTGTGCCATTCGGGCCGTGCTGTTGGCGGGGCGCGGCTCCATCATCCCCCACGCCACCATCTGCCGCTCCACATAGGGCGTGGCAAACAGCCCACCGATAAAGCTCAACAGCAATAACAGCAAAAACCATGGCAAAAAAGCCACAACCCGACGGCCCGACGAACGCGGCCCCTGACCGCTTTTATCCGCAGAATGGGGCGTATCTTCATGAAATTCGCCTTCGATCACCGGCGGATCTTCACCATCATGCCGCTCCGTCATGCCGCGCCCATCCTTGTTTCACCTATCAAACCCACCGCCATAAGCCGCCTCAAGCGCTGCCAGAAGCGCCGGTTCATCGGGATTATTAGCGACAATTTTGCGCCGCCACCCCTCCCCTGCCGCCTGTGCAACATTGGGGCTCAGGCAAGCTGCATCCACCTTTTCCAAGACCCGGTCTTCCAGCTCTCTACGCAGCAAATCCCGAAAAACACGGGCACTGCGTGGAGAATATAACAACACCAGATCAATGTCGCCCCTTGCAAATGCCTGAACCGCATCATGGGACAGCGCATCCGCCGGTTTGGCTCGATAAACATCACGCGAAAGCAGCGAAAAACCCGCATCTTGCAGCATTTGTTCCAGCACCGCGCCGCGCGTTTCCCCCGCCAGATACAGCAAGGGCCCATCACGGGGAGAGCACTGAGCAGCCACCAACCGCGCCAGATCGGCCGCATCGCCATCGGCGGATAGCACCTGATCAAACCCCGCCTTTCGGGCGGCCTTTGCTGTGCCGTCCCCCACGGTAAACACCGGACCATGCCAATGGGAAAGGCGGCGAGCAACGGCCCGCACAGCATTGCGGCTGGTGAACAAAAGCGCCTGCATATCCTGCAGTCCGTTAAAATCCACCTCCAATATCTGGATATCCAGCACCGGCGAACATATCACCCGATGGCCGTTATGCCGCAAACGCTCCAAAAGCCGGTTACAATCCGGCTTTGGGCGGGTCAGCAAGATCGTCACCCCATCTGCTCCAAGGCAATGGCCTTCAAAAAATCCTCTCCGGCCTTTTGGCGCACCGTCATCCCTGCGGCATGGCCAATGGCTGCGGCTTCCAAAACCGTCCCTTCACGGCGCTCCTCAAAGCAGGCGGCACCATCCAGCGACAAGACTTTACCAACTAGGGTCAGGCGCGAGCCGCTGATCGTCGCCAAAGCGGCGATGGGAGTGCGGCAATTGCCTTCAAGGGCGGCCAAAAAGGCGCGCTCTGCTGTCACCGCCTGCGCCGTTGGTGCATCATTCAAAGGTGCCAATAAATCGGCTATGCGAGGATCGTCAGCGCGGCACTCCACACACACGGCCCCTTGCGCCGGAGCAGGCAACATCTGGTCCGTAGACAAAATATCCGTGGCCTTTTCTGCCACACCCAGACGCTTCATTCCGGCATAAGCCAGCAAGGTGGCATCCGCAGCCCCGGCAGCCAGCTTTTTTAACCGCGTGCCCACATTGCCGCGAAAGCTGATCACCTTGAGATCCGGGCGCAGTGCCAAAAGCTGGGCCTGTCGGCGCAAAGAGGCCGATCCCACCACCGCCCCTTGCGGCAAATCCATAAGGCACCCGCCATTGGCGGCAATCAAGGCATCGCGGGGGTCTTCGCGCTTTATAAAACAATCAATGGCCAATCCATCGGGCAGATGGGTGGGCATGTCTTTGGTGGAATGTACGGCGCAATCCAAAGCACCACTATAAAGCCCGTCTTCCAATTCCTTGGTAAACAGGCCTTTTCCGCCAATCTCTGCCAAAGGTCGGTCGAGAATCTTATCGCCGGTGGTTTTCACCGTAACAATCTCGATAGACCGGGGGGACAAATGTGAATGTGCCGCCAACAGCGCATCACGCACCATATGCGCCTGCCAAAGGGCCAAAGGACTGCCGCGGGTTCCAATTTTAAGGCTGTGTTGCATCGAATATCTGGTACGTGTATCCCCGCTTTCGGTCAAGCATGAGCAAATGATATGGCACAACATCCCGTTATTCTGGGCATTGAAACCAGCTGCGATGAAACGGCGGCGGCGATCGTCAGCGCCGATAAACGTGTTTTGGCCCATGCCTTATGGAGCCAGGTGGACGCCCATGCGGTTTATGGGGGCGTGGTGCCGGAAATCGCCGCCCGCGCCCATGTGGATCATCTGGATCATCTGATCCGCCAGGCATTATCCCAAGCGGATATGCAGCTTTGTGATGTGGATGCCATTGCCGCCACCGCAGGGCCGGGGCTGATCGGCGGCGTGATGGTGGGTGTTGTCACCGCCAAAGCCATGGCGCTGGGGGCAGGAAAACCGTTCATTGCCGTCAATCATCTGGAAGGCCATGCCTTATCCCCGCGCCTCACCGCGGATATAGCCTTTCCCTATCTGTTGTTGCTGGTTTCGGGCGGGCATTGCCAGCTTTTGGTGGTCAAAGGCGTGGGCCGCTATCACCGGCTTGGCTCCACCATCGACGATGCCGCCGGCGAGGCTTTCGATAAAACGGCAAAATTGCTGGGCCTTGGCTATCCCGGTGGGCCGGCCATCGAATTGGCGGCCCGATCCGGCGATCCCAAGCGCTTTTCCCTGCCCCGGCCCCTTACCAACAAGCCGGGCTGCAATTTCAGCTTCTCTGGGCTTAAAACCGCTGTGCGTCGGGCGGCGGAAGCCTTGGAATCGGAACAGGGCGGGGTGCATGATCGTGATCTTTGCGATCTGGCGGCCAGCACCCAAGCCGCCATCGGCGATTGCCTTATCAACCGCACAAAGCATGCCATCGCTCACTATCTGGGGGATTATGCCCCCGAAGCCCCGGCTTTGGTGGTGGCGGGCGGAGTGGCCGCCAATGAGACGCTCAGACAGCGACTCACCAGCCTTGCACAAGATCATGGCCTTGCCTTTTACGCACCGCCTTTATGGCTATGCACCGATAATGGTGCGATGATCGCCTGGGCAGGGATGGAGCGCTTCCAGATTGGTCAAAGTGATCCGCTGGACAGTCCGGCCCGCCCCCGCTGGCCATTGGATGAAACCGCCCCACCCCTTTACGGCCATGGACAAAAGGGCGCCAAAGCCTGAGCAAATCCTTATAGGCTCTTGCGATTATGGGTAGATTCGGCCACCGTCTGCATATGGAAAACAAGAAAACATTTCGTTCTATCGGCATTTTGGGCGGCGGCGCATGGGGCACCGCGCTTGGTTGCGTCAGTGCGCGTAAAGGACAAAAAACCCTGCTTTGGGCACGCAATGAAGCGGTGGTGGCCGATATCAACCACAATCACGCCAATCACTTATATTTGCCCGATATCGCGCTTGAGCCGCGTTTAAAGGCCAGCACCAATATCGCCGATCTTGGCGGTTGCGATGCCTTGCTTCTGGTTTCTCCGGCACAAACCATGCGGCAAATCGCCTTGGCCTTACGGCCCCATCTGGATGTGCATATTCCCCTGATCATTTGCGCCAAGGGCATCGAGCAGGAAACCGGCGCATTGATGAGCCAGGTTTTGGACGATGTCTTGCCGAAAAACCCGGTGGCTGTGCTTTCCGGCCCCAATTTCGCCGGCGAGGTGGCCCGCGACCTGCCTGCCGCCGTTACCTTGGCCTGCCATGATGAAGCCTTGGGCGCCGCCCTTGCCGATGCCATTGGCGCACCCACTTTCCGGCCCTATTATTCCCCCGATGTCATCGGGGCGCAGATCGGTGGCGCGGTGAAAAATGTGCTGGCCATCGCCTGCGGCATGGTGGCGGGGCTGGCTTTGGGTGAAAATGCCCGCGCCGCCCTTATCACCCGGGGCTTGGCGGAAATGACCCGCTTCGGGCTGGCCCTTGGGGCCTTGCGCGAAACCATGACCGGCCTGTCGGGGGTGGGGGATCTCATCCTTACCTGCTCTTCGGAACAATCACGCAATATGTCCTTGGGAAAGGCGCTGGGCGAAGGCCGCAAGATGACCGATATTCTGGCTGAACGGCGCGGGGTTGCCGAAGGGGCAGCCAGTGCGGCTGTGGTGCAAAAACTGGCGCTTGAAGCCGGCGTGGATATGCCCATCGTCGAGGCTGTGGCCACCTTGCTGCACTCGGACGCCGATGTAGGAGACGTCTTGAAGCATCTGCTCAACCGACCATTCCGGCATGAAGGGATTTAAACCATGCTTTTTGTTATTCTGGCCACCGACAAGGATGGCGGCAGCGCCATACGCAAAGCCACCCGCGCCGCCCATCTGGATTATCTCAAGGGCGCAGGCGACCGCCTGAAGCTGGCTGGCCCCTTGCGCGACGACAAAGACACCCCCCTTGGCTCGATGATCGTCATCGACGCCGCCTCGGAAACAGCGGCACGTTTGTTCGCGCAAAACGACCCTTATGCCCAAGCCGGGCTGTTCCAGTCCGTCGAGATCAAACCCTTTCTTGCCGTCACCGGGCGCTGGGCGCGATTGGAAGACTAAGCCATGGCTTACTGGCTGTTGAAAAGCGAACCGGGAAGCTGGAGCTGGACAGATCAACTGGCCGCCCACGAAACCCGCTGGGATGGGGTGCGCAACGCCCAGGCCTTGGGCAATATGTGCAAAATGGCGCCGGGCGACCGGGCCTTTTTCTATCATTCAGGAAAAGAGCGCGCCATTGTCGGGCTGGTGGCCATCAGCCGCAGCTTTTATCCCGATCCCGAGGATGCGAAATCCGGCCTTGTGGATGTGACCAGCGTGCAATCCATGCCGCAACCTGTGCCATTGAGCGCCATCAAGGCCGACCCCGCATTTGAATCGCTGGCTTTGGTGCGCCAACCACGCCTTTCGGTGATGCCTGTGCCTGATGATCTCGCACAAAAATTGCTGAAAATGGCCGGACTTTAAGCATTTTCGCCTGAAGCCGACAATTTTTCTACCCTCCCCAACAAGAATTCATCGTTTGATAGCTTGCGGCAAACTTCATAGCTCTGAACCTTGAAAGGCCCCCTTTATTGGCTGGCCTTATAGGTTTTGAAGGCTGTGGCGATGGATAGTTTACCGATCTTTTTCAAACTGCATGGGCGTCGCGTCATTCTGGTGGGCGACAGCGATGCCGCACGCGCCAAGCTACGGCTGCTTTTGAAAACTCCTGCCGCCATTTTATGGTTGGTGGCCGATGAAAACGCGGTCAAGGCCGCCCGTCAGGACTTTTCCGGCCTTCCCGCCTTGACCATTCTGGGCCGTCCGCTGCAATCGGCCGACCTTGCGCACACCGCCCTCGTATATGGCGCAACGGGCGTGGAAGCCGATGACCGGCGGATCGCCGCCCTTGCCCGTGCGGCCAATGTGCCGGTGAATATCGTTGATCGCCCCGATCTGTGCGACTTTACCACCCCCGCCATTGTGGACCGGTCCCCGTTGGTGGTGGCCATTGGAACCGGCGGAGCGGCCCCCGTATTCGGCCGCCGCCTGCGCGCCATGATCGAGCAACTCTTGCCCCAGGGCATTGGCACCTTGGTGGCCCGTGCCGGGGCATTTCGCGGTCGGCTGGCCGATCTTTTGCCCGGCCAAAGCGCCCGACGGCGGTTTTGGGATCGCCTGTTCGACACAACCAATCCACAAAGCCTTGTGGGGCTGGATGATGACAGCTTCACCCACCATCTGGAAAAGCTGGCCCAAGACGCGCGCACAGCAGACAAGCAAGGAACCACCGATGGCCTTGTGCAGCTTGTGGGGGCAGGCCCCGGCGATCCGGAACTGCTGACCCTGAAGGCACAACGGGCCCTGCAACAGGCGGATGTGATTTTATATGACGCACTGGTCAGCCCTGCCATTCTGGATCTCGCCCGCCGTGACGCAGATTTTCATTATGTGGGCAAGCGCCAGGGGGATCATGGACGCGGCCAAGAGGCCATCCATGATCTGATGGTGCGCCATGTCCGCGCCGGACGTCGGGTGGTGCGTCTCAAAAGCGGCGATCCCATGGTGTTTGGCCGCGCCGGCGAAGAAATCAATGCCCTTAGAAAGCATAAGATCGCCGTCGATCTGATCCCCGGCATCACTGCGCTTTCAGGCTGCGCCGCCACCTCGGAAATTCCCCTGACCCACCGCGATCATGCCTCCGCCGTAACGCTGGTTACCGGCCATGTACGGGCCGGCTCCACATTGGATTGGCGTGCCCTTGCCGGCCCCGACCGCACGGTGGCGGTCTATATGGGCATCAACACCGCCCAGGACATTTCAGATGCCTTGATCGCCGATGGCGTGTCCCCCGATTTGCCGTTGGCCATCATTGAAAATGGCACCCGTCCTGAAGAACGCCGCCTCTATGGCCATCTGGGCGATCTGGCCGGATTGGTGGCCCGCAATCAGGTCAAAAGCCCCGCCCTTATCGTGATTGGCACGGTAGCCCTGCTCGCCAAAGACTGGCCGCAAAACGCCCTGTCGCCGGGACTTGGCGAAGCCCCAATCTTTTCCCCAGCTTTTTCTCTTGTCAGCTAAAGGACCAGCCCGATGGCAGACCTCAAACCCGCCGCATCGCAACTGATCTCCGCCAATGCGCTCTGGACCGGACAGGCCGTTTTCCTGACCCGTGACGGCACATGGAGCACGGACCCCGCACAGGCCGCTTTAAGCACCAGCGCCGAAGACAGCCTGCATCTGCTTGAAATGGCCAAGGCTTCCAATGCCCGCGCCGAAGTGGAACTGGTGCATCTGGCCGCCGCCACATTGCGTGAAGATGGCCGCCCATGGCCCACCCGCAACCGTGAATATATCCGCGCCCTTGGGCCAACCGTCCGCCGCGATCTTGGCTATCAGGCAGCAACGGCCCGCGCCGATTAAGGATAAGACCCTATGTACCGCTATGACGATTATGACCAGACCATCGTGCGCCAACGGATCAACGATTTCCGCGATGCCGTAGAACGTCGCCTGTCCGGCCATTTAAGCGAGGAAGAATTCAAGCTGATCCGCCAGATGAATGGCGTCTATCTGCAGCTTCATGCCTATATGCTGCGGGTGGCCGTGCCTTATGGATCACTGGACAGCCGCCAAATGCACAAGCTGGCCCATATCGCCCGGACCTATGACAAAGGCTATGGCCATTTCACCACGCGCCAGAATATCCAGTATAATTGGCCGGCTTTGCGGGATATGCCCGATATTCTGGAAGAATTGGCCGCTGTGGATATGCACGCCATCCAAACCTCGGGCAATCTGATCCGCAATGTCACCGCCGATCCCTATGCCGGGGCCGCGGCGGAAGAACTGGCTGATCCGCGCCCCTATGCAGAGTTGATTCGTCAGTGGTCAACATTGCATCCGGAATTTTCCTTCCTGCCGCGAAAATTCAAGATCGCCGTAAATGCCAGCGCAACCGACCGCGCCGCCGTGAAATTCCACGATATCGGCCTGCAATTGAAAAACGATCCCCAGCAAGGCCGGGGCTTTTCGGTGGTGGTGGGCGGCGGCATGGGGCGCACGCCTTTCGTTGGCCCCATCCTGCGCGACTTTGTGCCCGAGGCACAGATCCTCACCTATCTGGAAGCGGTGCTGCGCAGCTATAACGAGCTGGGGCGGCGCGACAACGCATTTAAGGCGCGCATTAAAATTCTGGTCCATGAGCTTGGAAAGGAAGCCTTTTCCGAAATGGTGGAACAGGAATTTGCACGGCTTTTGCCCACAGCCGACGATCTTCCGACGGTGGAACTGGCCCGTATCCGCTCGCAATTTATCACGCCCACATTCGACCAATTGCCCGACCAGGATGCGGATTATGAGCAAGCGCTGAAAACCGATGACGCCTTTGCCCATTGGGTGGCCGTGAATGTGGTTCCCCATAAACAACCGGGCTATGCCATCGCCAATATCTCGCTCAAGCCCTATGGCGGTATTCCCGGCGATATCTCTGCGGACCAGATGGATCTGGTGGCAGATCTGGCGCAAACGGTCGGCCATGATGAAATCCGCGCCACCCATGCCCAGAATCTGGTGCTGCCCCATGTGAGAAAACGCGATCTTTATACGGTCTGGCAGGCGCTAGACAAAGCCGGGCTTGCCACCGCCAATCTGGACCGCGCCAGCGACATCATCGCCTGCCCCGGCCTTGATTATTGCGTGTTGGCCAATGCCCGCTCCATCCCCATTGCCCAGGAAATCTCCAAACGCTTTGCCGCCAAGGGCCGGGAAGACCTGATCGGCGAACTGAAGATCAAGATTTCCGGCTGCATCAATGCCTGCGGCCATCATCATGCTGGTCATATCGGCATTTTGGGCGTCGATCGCAAAGGTGAGGAAATGTACCAGCTCACCCTTGGCGGATCGGGCGCGGAAGATGCCTCCATCGGCCAGATCACCGGTCGGGGCTTTGACGAGGCCGGGATCGTCGATGCGGTGGATACGGTGGTGGATACCTATCTGGGCCAACGCAAAACCGACGAAACATTTCTCGAAACCTATCGCCGGTTGGGACCGGCTCCCTTCAAGGAGGCGCTTTATGGAACGGCTTGATCTTCGCAAACTAACGGGTGCGCATCTCAAACCCTACCGCCAGATGGACGATGATGCGCCAATGCCCGAAGAAGGGGCGGTTCTGGTGAGCCTTGAGCGGCTCACAGCAGAAAGCGAGACGCTGCTTGCCCACAATTATCCGGTGGGGCTTTTGGTGCCCGGCCAAGCAAAAGCCGCCGATCTTGCGCCTTGGCTCGACAAGGTTGCGCTCATCGCCATCCGGTTCGAAAAATTCAGCGATGGACGCGGCTTTTCCCTTGCGCACCGGCTGCGTGACGAACAGGGCTTTGGCGGTGAAATCCGCGCCACCGGCCATCTGATCGCCGACCATGCGGAATTCCTTTTACGCTCCGGCGTCACGTCAGTGGAACTAAGCGACCCACTGGCGGTGGATCATTTTATCAAGCGTCTGAAGCTCTATTCGCTGTGGTATCAAGATACGCTGGATGCCCGCCCGACGATTTTGGAACTCCGCCACGGGCGGACACGTAAAAGGCTGGCCTCATGAGCTATCTGGACCCCGATCTTTCCGGGCCGTGGGCCGCTGTTTTGTCCGACCGCTATGGTCGTGCCGATGCGCAACAGCTTTTAACCGCCATGGTCCATGAAGTGTTTCCCGGCCGCATTGCGCTGGTATCGTCTTTTGGGGCGGAATCGGCGGTGTTGCTGCATATGCTGTCTGAAATCGACCGTCATATCCCTGTGCTGTTTGTGGATACCGGAAAATTGTTTGGCGAAACCAAGCGATACCGTGATCAGCTTGTTGCAAGGCTGGGCCTGACCAATCTTCAAACCATATCACCCGACCCCAACGCTTTATCGGGAAAAGACCCCAAGGGCCTGTTGTTTGCGCAAAACCCTGATGCCTGCTGCTATTGGCGCAAGGTGGAGCCTTTGGAACGCGCCCTCAAGGGCTATGGCGCATGGATTTCCGGCCGCAAACAGTTTCATGGCGGGGCGCGCACGCATCTGACGCGGATCGAAGCCGCCGACAAACGCATCAAGATCAGTCCGCTGGCCGATTGGTCCCGCGCCGATATAGAACGCTATTTCGACCAGTACGACCTACCAAAGCATCCTTTGGAAGCGGACGGCTATCTCTCTATCGGCTGCATGCCCTGCACCCAGCGCGTGGCTCCGGGCGGCGATATTCGGTCCGGACGGTGGAGCGGACTGGACAAGACCGAATGTGGTATCCATTTATCCTTGTCGAACGCCCGAAAGCAGGCCAGCCTGTAAGTCCGGCGGCAAGGCCCGATTCTTGTCGGGCCGTCAACCGATATCTGGATATATGAATAACTATGGCTGATGACCCTTCCCAACCCGCCATTCGTCGCCTCAAACGCTCGCAACTTCCCCTGAATGCCTTGCGAGCCTTTGAAGCGGCGGCCCGGCACCTGTCGTTCAAAAAAGCGGCCGATGAACTGTCGGTCACACCCGCAGCGGTAAGCCAGCAAATCCGCACGCTGGAAGATTATTTGGGCATCCAGCTGTTCCGGCGGACCAGCCGTGCCCTGATTCTGACCGAACGCGCACAAGAATCGCTGGAGGCTTTGCGCCAGGGCTTTGATCTGATTGAAGATGCCTGCTCGGTATTGCAAAGCCCTGCCGACGACAATGTGCTGTCCTTGTCGCTATCGCCATCCTTTGCCGCCAAATGGCTGATCCCGCGCCTGCAGCGCTATTATGAGGACAATGCAAATGTGGTGGTGAAAATCGCCGCCACCAATGAATTGACCGATTTCAGCCGCGAAGATACGGATTTGGCCATTCGCTATGGCGCGGGACATTATCCCGGCCTGTTCGTGGAAGAACTGATGCGCGAAGAGGTGTTTCCTGTGTGCTCGCCCGCTTTGCTCGAAGGCGACACCCCCGTGCAAACACCTTGCGATATGGGGCATGTCACACTGATCCATGACGACAGTTCTTTAGATGATGAAAGTAATCCCACCTGGCCCATGTGGTTAAAAGCCGCGGGCGTGAAAGTGGGAGAAGGCCAACGCGCTTTGCATTTCAACCAGACGGCCCTTGCCATCGAAGCCGCCATCGCCGGACGCGGTGTGGCTTTGGCCAAGCGGACTTTGGCGGAAAGCGACCTGAAACAAGGGCGGCTGGTGCGGCCCTTCCGGCAGTCGCATCCAGTGGATTTTGCCTATTATATGGTTTGCCCCGAACAGAAAAAGAACCTGACAAAAGTGTCCAGCTTCATGGCATGGCTGCGCGAAGAAGCCGGGCAAAGCTGGGCGTGGGAAATATAGGCCTTATTCGGCTGCCACCCCCTGCCCGGCCTTGCGAGCCTTGGGCATGGCTTTTGGCGCGTAAAGGCTGGCCAAAGCCGGTATCCTGGCCAAGCTCTGGCGCGAACCGGTCCTTTTGCCAGGCAATCCGGCCATTGATTGCCACCAAAGGCACCACCCCATCGGACCGGTTGACCAATTGGTGATGGCCAAATTCGGCGCGATCAATCAGATATGTTTGCGCGGCGCTATCATAAGCCGCCAAGGCATCGGGATCGATCAGCACCAGATCAGCCCGCGCCCCGACCTCCAAAGACCCGGCATCCACACCGAAAAAATCCGCCGGATCTTTGGTTAGCCGCCGCACCATATAAGCAACGGCCTCAACACCTTCTTTCTGGGCGATCTGCAATGCTCTGAGATTGCCATCATAAAAGGCCATATTGGTCAGATGCGCACCGGAATCGTTGAAGCCCGGCAATATCTTTGGGTCCATCACCAGATCGCGCACGATTTTGGGGTCGCGGTTGGCGCTTATCATCGACCAATAAAGATCCGTATCAAAATGCTCGAACAAGGCGATGAGGAAATCCGCTTCATCCGCAACCAAAGGAGCAAGGCGATCGAACGCCTGCTGTTCTTTTCCGGAGCGCCCGGCCTTGCCGCCCATCAGCCGGTCATAAATTTCGGCCAGACTTTCTCCCGCCCAATCCGGCACCGGACAGCGATCCACCACCATATCCGCAAGATCGCGGCTGATGGCATAATCTTCCCGCTGCAAAAGCCGCTTCAATCGCGCCAAAGACCAACCGGTCTTTCCATGAAACCACATGGCCTTGAATTGCTTGCGCCATTGCGGATCGCGCAGGATCGCCAAACGCGCTTTCCTGTCTTCCAGATCCGGTTCATTAAGCCTGCGCAAGCTGGGAATTTCTTCTGCCAGCGGGGTTAACGGCCCCTCCGCCCATACCCTGAACGGAGCCGCCAGCGCCTGAAAACGGAACTGGCCCGCCATAAGCTTTGAATTCAAGAACCGCGATAAAAACCGCCCCAGTTTTACAATGCTTTTATTGGTGGCAATATCGATGGCGGCCACCGCTGTAAGCTTCAAAGGCTTCCCATAAAGCCGCCCACTGCTTAAAGCGAAGGTGCGAAACACCTGCAAGGGGCTGTCTTTGGGCGGGGTTGCCTGCCACAGCCTGTCATGGCGGCGCACAATATTCGTTAATCGCTTCAATTCTTCAAAGCGGCCATATTGGGCAGGGATACGGCTTCGTTCATTGGGGCGATTGGCCAGATAGTGAAAGGGCAGCGCATCGGTTGAAAAACCCGCATAGCCTTCTTCCATGGCTTTTTCCAAAAGCGCTTCCATGCGGGCGATTTCCGCATCCGTCGGATCGCGGTGGATGCTGTCTGACAGACCCATCACCTCGATCCGCAGCATGGAATGGGGCAAAAGCGGCACCAGATTGGGGCCAAGAGGCAAATGCTCCAGATGGGCGAGATAGGCTCCGCTGTCTTGCCAAACGGCTTTATCCGCCACGGCACGCAAAATATGCTTGGGGATATTTTCCACCCGCGCAAAGCAATCAACGACAGGATCTTGATCCTTGGTACGCTGATTGCCAAATGCCAGCCCCAATGAGCAATTGGCCACCACCACCGTTGTGGACCCGTGCCGCACCGCTTCCGGCAAAGCCGGAGCGATTTCCGCTTCCAGATCGAAATGGGTGTGGATATCCAGCAAGCCCGGCATCAACCAATGGCCCGATCCATCGATCACCGTAGCAGCCAATGCGCCGTCCAACGCGCCTTTATCGGCAATCCGTGCCACCCGGCCATTGCTTATGGCCATATCCGCATGATACGGTACGCCGCCCCCGCCATCGAACAGCATCGCGCCACGAATGATCAGATCGAATTCCGGCCTGGATGCTGTCATGGCCCTGACATTCCTTGTTTTATCCGCTTAAAGCCTGAAGAAACCGCATATAGTGCGCCGCCACTTGATCGGGAGCCTCCACCTGCGGATAATGCCCGATATGGGGTAGCTCGACGATATCATCATCGGCCCGCACCACCTGCCGATACCGCGCCACCATATGCGCGCCCGACACCGGGTCCGCCGAACCATTGATCACTTGCACCGGACAATGGCTGTTCACCAAAGCCCCCACCCAAGCCTCTCTGTTTACCCGCCGTTCCGCCATATAACCAATAAGGGAACTGAACACATGCTGGCCGCCATTGGCTGAAATCACCTGCCAATAACCTTCCAGTTCGGCGGCATCAGGCTTGGTATTCGCCCCGAATACCGCAGAGAAGCTTTTGTCAAAGCGACGCTTTTTGGTCAGCCGGTTCAGCAACGGGCCAAAGGGGCTGGCCAGCAGCTTCTGGATCAATCTGGCCCGATGGGTTTCGGGAAACAGCCCCCCGTTCAGCAGGCACAAAGACAGGAAAAACCGCTCCTGTTCGGCGCGCTGATTGTCCCGGGCCATCAGTTCCTGCGCCACCGTGTCACCATAATCATGGGCAAGAATATGACAGGACGGCAGGTGCAACTGGGCCGCCAAAGCCTCCAGCAAATCCGCCTGTTCTGGAATGCTATAGCGGTGTTTGCGCGGTTTATCGGAAAAGCCAAAGCCTAGCATATCCGGAACAATCAACCGGTAGTGCGGGGTCAAAAGCGGCCAGATCTTGTGAAAATCCCAGCCCGATGTGGGAAAGCCGTGCACCAAAAGGATCACCGGCTTTTGCAGCGCATCAGGGTCTTCGCTGGCGCTATCGACACAAAAGATCTGCCGGCCCAAAAGCCTGTAAGAGTGCCCGGCTTTGCGCCATGCCGTAAAAGATGTGCAGCTGTCTGACATGGCTTCAGTATAGCCCAAGTAAAAAAGCGCACAGCCTGCCAAATCAGCCAAGCATCATCACGAGTTGTTGACCATCACAGCAAATGGGAAAATTCCCGGAGCACCTTTTCATAAACCGGCCGCTTGAAGGGCACGATATGATCGGGCAGTTCGGCAGGCGGTGACCACCGCCATGTGCTGAATTCCTGATGTGGTCCGGTGATGTCGATCTCGGCATCCTGACCCAGGAACCGCAAGGCAAACCAGATCATGCTCTGGCCGCGATAGCGCCCGCCCCATACCTTGCCCAAAAGCTCTGGCGGCAGATCATAAAGCACCGGTTTGGACGTCTGCGCCAGAATATGGACATTATTTGTGCCGGTTTCTTCTTTCAGTTCACGCAGGGCGGCACTTTGCGGATCTTCGCCGGGATCAATGCCCCCTTGGGGCATTTGCCATGCCTTGGCTTCCGTATCGATGCGGCGACCGGTAAACACCAATCCTTGTGCATTCAGCATCATCAGGCCCACGCATGGACGATAAGGGAGGTCGATTTTGTCTGTCATGGGGCCCAATCTCACAATCCAATTCAGGGTGCGGCAGAATCCGGAGCGGATTGTCTTGCCGCCACAAGGCTGACAGGGGCCAGGGCAATGCCGCGTAAAGCCAGGCCATCAGCCCAATGGCGGATGCGCGCCACCGTGATGGGATAAGGCCGCCCGAATCCCACAGCGACACCCCGTTGCCTGGCAATCAATTCCAGATCTGCCAGATAGCGGTCAATTTCGGCCTCGGATGCCTGATTGTCGATATAGCGATCATTCACCGCATAAGCCAAGCCCAGCTCTTGCGAAACGGCGCCCACCACCGACCGCGCCGAAGAGCGTGAATCCACAATCATCAAGCCGCGGCGGGCAATATCCTTCAACACCGGTTCCAAGGCATCACGGCTGGCCGTAAAGCGCGATCCCATATGATTGGTCAGCCCCGCATAGCCTTGCATCCGGCTCATCACCCGATGCAAACGCGCCAGATTTTCCGCAGGCTGCAAAGACACCAGCAAACTATCGGGACCGGGATCATTACGCGGATAGGCCATCGGTTCCATCGGCACCATCAGCAACACTTCATGGCCCGCCTCCCTTGCCGCCGCAACGCTGGCCTGCGGATTGCGGCCATAAGGCGAAATCGCAAGGGTGATATCGGCGGGAAGATCATTGATGGCGCGCGCGGTGGCGGCTTGTGACAAACCAATGCCTTCGATCACCAACGCAATGACCGGCTCATTGGCTTTGGGCAAATAGGGCCGCGCATAGGCTTGCCATGGCTTGCGACCATCGGCCCCCACCACTGGCAAGGTGCCGTCTTCGGTGGTTTCCACCAAGGCCGGATCTGGCACCGGTCCTAGGGAAATCACCGGCGCCGCCGGATTCGGGGCCATATCGGAAAAGGCCACGCCGCCCTTTTCAGCCAAGGAAGGCTGGAATGACGAGGCCTTATTTGCAGATTGCTGTGTTTGCGCCGGAGAGGGATCAGCTGAAACAGCGGTTTGCGGGGCATCTGCCATATCGGTTTGGGATGGCGCTTTATCCTGCCCCGTTTCGGCTTGGGCAACAGCGGGGCGATCCTCCACCATATGATGGTCCGGCCCCTCAGCCTTTAACGGCTGATAGCTGAAATGTAGCCAAATACCCAGCCCGGCCAACCCTAAAAGCGTTGTCAGCCACAGCACAAGAAGAGGCCCGGCACCGCCGAGCCTCTTCATCAATCCAGTCATGAACAGCTTTTGAAACCCCACGGCCCCGCCACTTAATTTTCGATATCCGCTGCAGCTTGTTGCTGGGTTTCAACCGTGCGGATGCCCTGCAACAGATCCAGCGCATAATTAAGCTGGTAATCACCGGGGTCTTCTTCCGTCTCCGCTTCTGCATCGGCACTGTCCGCAGCGTCGGCTGTGGCCTTTGCATCCTGTTGTGGTTCCGGTGCGGCCTGATCCTTGGCAGCATCAGCATCCGGATCGATAACGGCAGCGATTTCATCCTTCTTCACATCGCTTTCCGCCTCGTCAACCAGCTGCTCATTACGCAAATGACCAATCAGATCTTTTTCCCGACGCGGCTTCAACACCCGCCCATTGGGCAAAACGCGCGGCTGATGCACTTCGATATCCGGCTCGATGCCACGTTCCTGAATAGACCGGCCAGACGGGGTATAATAACGGGCCGTGGTCAGGCGCAGGGCACTTTCAGCCCCCAAAGGAATGATGGTCTGCACCGTTCCCTTGCCAAAGGTATCATCGCCCAGAATGGTGGCACGGCGATGATCTTGCAACGCACCAGCCACAATTTCCGAAGCCGAGGCCGATCCGGCATCCACCAGAACCACCACCGGCTTGCCATTGATCAAATCACCCGGCGTTGCATGCCAGCGCTTGGTATCGCGGGCATGGCGACCTCGGGTAGACACCACCTCGCCTTTTTCCAAAAACGCATCGGAAACGGCAATGGCCTGATCAAGAAGCCCGCCGGGATTGCTGCGCAGATCCAGAACAAGACCAACCATGGACTCGCCAAGCTGTTCTTCGATATCGCGTACCGCTTCCTTAACGCCGCGCGTGGTCTGGTCATTGAACGTGCGGACCCGCACATAACCGACATTATCGCGCTCTATGCGATGCGATACGGCGGCAACGGTGATATTGTCGCGCACCAGATCCACATCGAAAATCTCGTCATCTTCGCCTTCCATAGGGCGCACCACCGTGATGGTCAAAGGGGCTCCCACAGGGCCGCGCATCATCTCGACAGCATCATTGAGGGTCAGGCCCAGAACCGGCTTGCCATCAATCTGGGTGATATAATCGCCGCTTTTGAGGCCCGCCCGCGAGGCCGGTGTGTCATCGATGGGGGAAACCACTTTGACAACGCCGTTTTCCTGAGTCACTTCCAGCCCCAGCCCGCCATATTCCCCACGTGTTTGCACCTGCATGGCACGGAAACTATCGGGGCCCATATAGCTGGAATGCGGATCAAGCGAGGCCAACATGCCATTGATGGCCGCTTCGAGAACCTCTTTGTCCTCCACTTCTTCCACATATTCAGCCCGCACCCGCTCGAATACTTCCATCAGAAGATTGAGCTGCCGGTACGTTTCAGCATTATTGCCTTCAGCATATGATGTAGCGCTGCCCACAAAGGCCATAACCGCCACGCCCGCGCCTAAAAGATATCCTCGCATTCTCAACTTACCTTTCCTAATCCCGCCGCCAACCACGGCAAGGGATCCACAGGTTCACCCCCCTTGCGCAATTCCACATAGAGCTCTGGTGCGTGACGCTTTGGCGCGTGCTCCGATGAGATCGCAGCGATCTGAGCCGCTTCAGTATCTCCCGCCATTGCCCCGACAGGTTCCCCCGCCAGCACCCACTGACCCACAGACGCATAAACACGATCCATGCCGGCCAGCAATGTATGGTACTCTTCGCCATGGGCAATGATCAAGAGCTTGCCATAGCCACGGAACGGCCCAGAATACACAACCCGTCCATCATATGGGGCCACCACCTGCGCATCTGCAAGGGTTTCTATGGTGATTCCCTTTTCATGTAGGCCACCATTCAACGCGCCGAATGCCCGCAAAAGCCGCCCGCGCGCCGGAAGCGGCAGGCTGCCCCGAGCGGTGCTGAGCGGTTTGGCGAATGGTGGCGCAGACTCGGTGCGCTTCGGGGCCTGATCAAGGCGTTTGGCCGCCTCGGCCGCCGCAACCCGGCGTTTTTCCTGTTCGGCTTCAATGGCGAAAAGCAAATCTTCCAAAGTCCGCGCCTTTTTGGCCAGACTTTGAACGACACGGGATTCTTCATCGGCTTCATGCAAAAAGCGCTTCCGGTCTGCCTCCCGGCTTTGGCGTAAAACCTCCAGCTCCCGACGGCTGTCATCCAAAGCCTGATGCTCTTGCTCAAGCGCCTCGCGCTCGGCAATCAAATCTTCCCGCAAGGCCAGAATTCGCGCCACCTGCTCACCGATTTCCCGCGCCTGACGTTCAAGCTGCGGAGCCAGTTCACGCAGCAAAATAGCGCTTTTGATGGTGTCGTCCGCCTCTCCGGGACGCAATAAAGCCAAATCCGTGGGCCGGCGCGACAGACGTTGCAGGGCCGCCAATGTATGGGCCATCTGACCGCGTCGCCGGTCCAGATTTTGTTCCTGTTCGACCAATATGTCGCCCAAACTCTCGATCTTCATAAGAAGCGCCGTCACCCGTTCTTCCAGGCCCTGCACATCGGCGGTGGCGGCCATGATCCGCCGGGTAAGCGCTTCGGTTTCGCGGCCTGCCTTTTGCGCTTGTTCGGCCAGATCCCGTTGATGCTGCGCCCGATCCGCCAGTTCTTGCTCGATGGCTTGCAACTGGTCGCGGGCTCTATCGGGGTCCGCAACCTGCGCCTGCACCGAGGCCGCCGCCAAAAACCACACCCCCAAAAACCATAGCCCCAAAAGACGCAGCCAAAAAATGGGTCCGGTCGCCTTTGCCATGGTCATATCAGTCCCTTGAAGGCGCATAGTGCGGTCATTCCCGATGATAAGGATGCCCCACAAATATGGACATCGCGCGGTAGATCTGTTCCGCCAGCATCACCCGCACAAGCATGTGGGGCCATGTCAGATTTGACAAGGACAGCGTGGCATCGGCACGAGCCAAAACCGCCGCCCCATGTCCATCGGCACCGCCGATCACAAAGGCCAATGGACGGCCAAAGCCAAACCAGTCTTGCAATTTTTGCGACAATGCCATGCTGGTCGGTTGTTTTCCATGTTCATCCAGAACAATTACAAACGCATTGGCCGGCAAGGCAGCCAGCACCTTTTCCCCCTCGCGTTTTTTACGTTCCCCGCCGCTTAAAGGGCGACGCTCTTCCACTTCGATAATGCGCGCAGGAAAGGACAAACGATCCAGATAGCCCTGTGCCAGCGCGGCTTCTGGCCGTCGTCCCGCTTTGCCCACCGCGACAATACTCACATCCATCTTGTTGCCTCAAATCTCTGTCGCATGGTCACGCGATAGCGCTTTTTCTTCAAGCATGGGCATGGTCGATAATCGCCGCCATATCAAGACCACCCGGTAAAGTGCCAAAGCTCTGGCCCCAATCACCGCCCAAACGGCTGGCACAAAACCCGTCAGCAGCCGCCGATGGTGCGAATTGCACCATCAAAGACCCTTCCAAGAGCACCGCCATATCTTCCACCAAACGCCGGGCTTGGGATTCTTCGGGCATGCCCTTGGCCAAACGGTTCCCCAACCGATCCAAAGCCGCATCAAAGCGCTTGTCACCGCCCCGCGCGCGGCCCAGTTCATCCATCAGAACTGCCAGCGAATCGGGCGTCTTCACAGCGGTTCGCAGCGCATCCAAGGCAATCACATTGCCCGACCCTTCCCAAATGGAATTCAACGGCGCTTCCCGATACAAACGCGGCATGGGCGTTTCTTCCACATAGCCCACACCGCCATGCACTTCCATGGCTTCAAAAATCAGCGGCGACACCCGCTTATTAAGCCAGTATTTCCCCACCGCCACCGCCAAACGGGCGAAGGCTCCGGCGTCTGGATCACTTGCACTTTCGTCAAAAGCACGGGCAAGACGCATGGCCAACAAGGTGGCGGCCTGCGATTCGATGGCCAGATCGGCCAGCACATTCTGCATCAAAGGCTGGTGGATCAGCGACTTTTGAAACACCCGACGGTGCGTTGCATGATGCAGCGCTTCAACCAAAGCACGGCGCATCAAAGACGCCGCCCCCACTGTGGTATCGAGCCTTGTATGATGCACCATCTCGATAATGGTGCGGATACCCTGCCCCTCTTCGCCCACCCGTTGCGCCCAAGCCCCCTGATATTCGATTTCCGCCGACGCATTGGCCTTGTTGCCCAGCTTGTCTTTCAGGCGTTGAATGAATAGGCGGTTGCGCGCTCCATCGGGGGTCCAACGCGGCACAAAAAAGCAGGTCAGCCCCTTTGGCGCATAAGCCAGCGTCAAAAACGCATCAGACATGGGGGCGGAACAGAACCATTTATGGCCCACCAGTTCATAGCACCCATCCTTGCCATCAATGAGCTCGGCTCTGGTGCTATTGGCCCGCACATCAGAGCCACCTTGCTTTTCCGTCATGGCCATACCCATGGTGGCGCCGGTTTTGCGCTCCACCGGCACAAAAGCCGGATCATAGTGGCCGGATAATAATTTCGGTTCCCACAAAGCGGCCAATTGCGGATTGTGGCGCAAGGCAGGCACAACGGCATAGGTCATGCTCAGGGGGCAGCACACACCGGCATCCACCTGATGCAATAAAAACTCCAGCACCGCATGGGTCACATGACCCGCCGACGGGGTTGTCCAGGCCACACTTTGCTGACCATGGGCCATGCCAAGGGCCATCAATTGATGATAGCTGGGATGAAAGCGCACCTCATCGATTCGCTGACCATAGCGATCAAAGGGCATGAATTCCGGCGGATAACGATTGGCATCGTCACCGGCTTGCAAAATCTCAGGTGTCCCCAAAACGGCCCCATAGGCAGAGGCTTTTTGCACCGCCTCTTCATTGCCCTCCCGCCGTACTGCATCCACCAGAGCCTTGTCTGTTGAAAACAGATTATAATCAACCAGCGGCGGCGGCTGATTGGTCACATCATGGGTGGCGAGATCGGTCATCGGACGATAATGGGGCATGGGACAGTCTCACACGGATCAAGAACGGCCTTACAGCATACAACGCCCACTATACGAAAAAAGAGCACAGAAGCGATAAAGCACGATGATCTGTGCCTTGCCTGCCGAAGATGGCAGCGTTATGCACGGCCCTTCTCTTCACCCCGAAAGGGCGCAAATCGGCGACAGGCAAGGACCCCATGACCAACACAGCACGCCCGCAGCGATTTCAAGACACATCCGTTTTAGTGACCGGCGGCAGTTCGGGCATTGGTGCCGATGTGGTCCGCGCCCTTGCGGCCGAAGGGGCGCAGGTGATGTTTTGCGGATTGCCCGATGGATGCGGTGAGCAGTTGGAGCACACCCTCTGCGCCCAAGGCCACAAAGCCCGGTTTGTGGCTGCCGATGTGCGGGCGGATGACCAGATGCGCCAGCTTGTTGCCAGCTGCCTTCAAAGCCTTGGCGGCCTTGATATGGCGGTAAATTGCGCCGGCATCAGCCACCCGCCGCAGCGCTTGGCCGATATCGACCCCGATCATTGGCGCAATGTGATGGCCACCAATGCCGATGGTATTTTTTACGCAATGCGCCATGAAATCCCGGCCATGCTGGAAAATGGAGATCCAGACAGGAATCGCGCCATCGTCAATATCGCTTCGATTTTGGGAACCCGCGGCGCCCCGTGGATTGCCGCTTATGGAGCCAGCAAGCACGCGGTGGTCGGGCTCACCCAATCGGCAGCGCGGGATTATGCCACCTTCGGCCTGCGCATCAATGCGGTGTCGCCGGGGCCTGTGGACACACCGATGCTAGCCAGAGCCTTGCGCGATATCGGATCGGATACCAGCAAATATGCCGGGGGATTTCCACCCGCCGGCCCCGGAAAGCCCCATGATGTGGCCGCTGCCGTGCTGTTTTTATTGAGTTTAGAAGCCGCCTATATCAATGGCACCAATCTGCATGTGGATGGAGCCACCACAGCGATCTGATCGAGATGAATGGCAAAAAATGGCGACAATCCAATATGGTAAAGTGCGATCTTAAAGCCGCAATCCGCGCGGTGTCAGCCAGCGTTCTACCAAATCAAACAGCCCGGTGACCAAAAGTGCCAGCAAAGCCGCCGGCACAGCCCCTTCCAAAATAAGCCCCATATCATCCAGCCTTATGCCGGTAAGAATTGGTTGCCCATAACCGCCCGCGCCGATCAACGCCCCAAGGGTTGCCGCGCCCACATTGATCACTGCCGCCGTTTTGATGCCTGCAAGCAAAGTGGGCAGCGCCAAAGGCAATTCGATGCGCCACAGCCGCGCCATCGGCGGCAAGCCCAAGGCCTGCGCCGATTCCTGCAAATCGGCGGGGATACCCGCAAGCCCTGCATGGCCGTTTCGCACAATGGGCAACAGCGAATATAAAAACAGCGCCGCAATGGTGGGGGCGGCGCCGATCCCCAAAAGCGGGATCATGAACACAAATAGGGCCAAGGCGGGCACCGTTTGCAAAATACCCACAAAGCCCAATATCGCTCCCCCCAGATGCGGCTTGCGAAAAGCGACAATGGCCAAAGGCACCGCCAAAACCAGCGCCATGGTCAAAGACAGGGCCACCAAGCGCATATGCTCCACACTGCGCTGCCAAATGCGCCCCAAAAGCCCTGCATTCCCCTCTCCCACCACTGTCTGGCCGGTTTCCTTGCTCAAAAAATCGGCGGCCACGGCGGTTTCCGGTTGGCGGTCTATTTTCACCCTTTTGTTCATCTGCCGCATATGCTGCGCCAAAATCCGCCCCGCCAAAGACTGAAGGGCCTCCACCGCTTGCGGATGGCTCTGTGCCAGATCCGCCCGGTATAAAAACACCGCTTCATAGGCGGGAAAGAAACCGCGATCATCTTCAAGCACTTTTAGGTCATAAAAAGCGATTTCCGCGTCGGTGGTATACACATCGATCACCTCCAGACGCCCATCCGCAAGGCCGCGATAAGACAGATCGTGCTGCAAGCCATCAGCCTTTTGCGCCAAGCCATAAGCGGCTTTCAAGGCAGGCCAACCGTCGCCGCGATCAAGAAATTCATTGGACAGGCCAAAGCGCAAATCCATGCGTCCCACCAGATCGGAAATCCGTGTGATGTTTTTGGCTTTGGCCACATCCGCCTGCATCGCCAAACCATAGCTATTGTTAAACCCCAAGGGGTTTGTCATGGCGATGCCGTTTTGCGCCAACAAGCGCTCCAAAGCGGCCGGGTCTGTCGCCTTTGCCGCCGCATAAATTTCAAAACGCAGCGTGCCCGTATAATCGGGGTAGGCATCGATTTCGCCGCGCTTCAATGCCCCAAACACAATGCGGGTGCCCCCCAAAGCCTGCCGGTGCACCACCTGTTGGCCGGCTTCCCGCAAGGAAAGGCGTGCAAGTTCGGACACAATCACCGATTCCGTGAAGGCTTTGGACGCAATCACCACCGCGCGATCATCTGTCTTCGGGGGGGCGGCCGCCGCCGTCAAAAAAAGCCATGCGCAGGCAATCATCAAACGGGCCATCATCACAAGGCCCCCCCGGCCAGCACGCCCCTTTGCGCTTTTACAAACGCACTGACAAAGGGATCGGCAGGGTGATCGACCAAATCCTTGAAACCGCCATCCTGAACCAACTGCCCCTCACGCAATAAAACAATGCGTTTTGATAAAAAGGCGGCCTCTGCCAGATCATGGGTGACCAAAATCACCGTCAGACCCAGCGTTTGGAAAATATCGCGCAGATCCGTCTGCAATTGATAGCGAATCATCGGGTCAAGCGCCCCCAATGGCTCGTCCAGCAGCAAAACTTCCGGTTCCAGCATCAAAGCCCGCATCAGGCTGACCCGCTGGCGCTGGCCACCCGATAAATCTGCGGGATATTGCGCCAGACGATCCTCCCCCAGATGAACCAGCCTTGCCAATTCAACGAGACGATCTTGGATGCGCGCCTTTGACCAGCCCAATTGCCGGGCCATCAGCGTTACATTCCGGGCAGCGGTCAGATGCGGGAACAGACCGCCATTTTGAATGACATATCCCAAATTCTGGCGATAGGGCCCCATATCCAGATCAGAAAGCGCCTTGCCGTGAAAGCGGATCGTTCCTTCACTGGGGGTGACAAGCCCCGCCAATAAGCGGATCAACGTGGATTTGCCGCAGCCCGATGGCCCGATCAGCGCCAGCTGCTCGCCTGCCCGAATTTCTAGATCCAGCGGCCCCAAAGCACGATGCGCGCCATAAATCTGGCCAACGCCGTGCAAGGAAAACAACAAAGGCATATGGGTTGTGGCGCTCATGCCCGAAGCCTAACCCGCGCCATAAAAATCTGCCAGTCCTACCGCGGCAACACGTCCTGGATGATTTATCCAAAACAACGCCCTATAGTCCGCCTATGCAAGACTTTCTTCTCAATCATGAAATGGCCGTGCGGGCCACCGCCTTTGTCTCTATTTTCCTGATCGTGGCCTTGGCCGAGATTATTGCGCCACGCCGGAAAGGGGCCAATCGCCTCAAACGCTGGCCGCTCAATCTGGGCATGGTGGTGCTGGGCAGTCTGGCCATTCGGATGATTGTCCCGCTGATCGCCGTAGAAGCGGCCTTGCGCGCTGCCGATGCCGATATAGGCTTGTTCAATCTTGTGGATTTGCCCCGGTGGGTAGAGCTGGTGGCCGCCATTTTGCTGTTGGATCTGGCCATCTATGCCCAGCATGTAGCCTTTCACCGTATCCCCCTTTTGTGGCGTATTCACCGCATGCACCATTCCGATCTGATGTTGGATGCCACTTCGGGTATTCGCTTCCACCCTTTTGAATTTGTGCTGTCCATGCTGATCAAGGTGGGGGTGGTGACGGCATTGGGGGCCGATGTGGTTGCGGTAATTGTGTTCGAGATCCTGTTGAATGCCACCGCCATGTTCAATCATGGCAATCTGCGCCTTCCCGAAAGGCTTGACCGCATGGTGCGCCGGATTCTGGTAACGCCAGACTTTCATCTGGTGCACCATTCCACTCTGCGCCGCGACCATGACAGAAATTACGGCTTCAACCTGCCTTGGTGGGATTATGCCTTTGGCACCTATAAAGCGCGCCCCGATAAAGGGCTGAAGAATATGCAGATCGGCCTTCCCCAATGGCGATCCCAAGACCAGCTTGGCCTTAAAACGCTTTTATGGACACCCTTTTTGAGCAACAGCCCGGACAATGAAAAAGGCGCCCCGCCAGCGCACGAACGCCAACACTCATAAAGCGCCTATCGGTGCATGGCACATTTGGCTTATGCTGTTGGCGCTCGTGAAATGCTTTGGTGCATCACGCCGCTCTTTCCATCTATCGGGGGCTTATTTCAATGATCAATTCTGCCATTTTCTATCCTGTTGCCGTTCTTGTCTTATGGACTTTGGCCATTCTGCTTATGGTTGGCCTTTCGCGTTTGGGGGCCGTGAAAAAGGGGCAGGTTCCCTTATCCTTTTATCGGCTATATCGTGGCGGGGAAGAGCCCGACAAGCTGGCAGCAATGGGCCGGCATTTCCACAATCTTCTGGAAGTGCCGCCGCTTTTCTACCTCACCTGCATCATTGCCTATCTCACCCAATCGGTAAGCACCGCGATGATGATACTGGCCTGGGGGTTTGTGGCTTCACGGCTTTTGCACAGCGCCATCCATCTCGGCGGAAACAAGGTGCAGGCCCGCTTTTCGGTATTCCTGATCGGGGTGCTGATTGTGGTGGCCATGTGGGTGCTGATTTTGTTGCACCTATAAGATCAAAGGCGAGGGCGCACGACCGAAAAGAACGACGTTTTCTTGACGTGTGGCCTTCGCCCCCCTAGGTATCTGGCCAAACCCCTTAGTGAATCCGGATAGCCATGTCTTTACGCCCGATTGTAACCTGCCTTGATCCCATATTGCGCGAGAAAAGCGCACCGGTGGAGCATGTGGACAGCGATCTCGATAAACTGATCGAAGATATGCTGGAAACCATGTATGACGCACCGGGCATTGGCTTGGCAGCGATTCAGATTGGTCTTCCCCGGCAATTGCTGGTGGCTGATATTTCCGATGATGACACGGTGCGCAGTCCGCATGTCCTGATCAATCCGAAGGTGGTTTGGACGTCCGATGAGCGCAATATCTATAATGAAGGGTGTCTGTCCGTCCCCGAACATTATGCCGAAGTGGAACGCCCCGCCGCGTGCAAGGTGACCTTCATCAACCGTGACGGCAAGGAAGACAGCATCGATGCCGATGGCCTGCTGGCCACCTGTTTGCAACATGAAATCGACCATCTGAATGGCGTGTTGTTCATCGATTATCTGTCAAAACTGAAGCGCGATATGATCATCCGCAAAGTGGCCAAGGCCAACCGCGATACGGAAATGGTATAAGGCGAGCCAAAACGCGCCCCATTTTAAAAAGAGGCATCCATGACCGGTTTAAAACTCGCCTTTCTTGGCACGCCGGATTTTGCGGTGCCCACATTGGCCGCCTTGCTTGAGGCTGGCCATGATGTGCGGGCCGTTTATAGCCAGCCACCCCGCCCTGCCGGACGCGGCCATAGCCTGCGCAAAAGCCCCGTCCATGCATATGCCGAAGACGCCGGTCTGCCGGTCTTCACCCCCAAGCGGCTGAAAAAACCCGTCCAAATTGAGCAATTTCGTGCCCTCGATCTGGATGCGGCAGTGGTGGTGGCCTATGGCCAAATCCTGTCCAAAGATATTCTCGATGCGCCGCGGCTGGGCTGTTTCAATGTGCATGCGTCGCTTTTACCGCGCTGGCGCGGAGCAGCCCCCATTCACCGGGCCATCATGGCCGGCGATACGGAAACCGGCATCAGCATCATGCAAATGGATGAAGGGCTGGACACAGGACCGGTGCTTTTGATGAAACGCACCCCCATCAATGATGACGACACCACCTTGAGTTTGCATGACCGGCTGGCGTCTATGGGTGGCCCGATGATGGTGGAAGTGCTCGAAAAAGTGGCGCTGGGCACGATCAATGCCACCGCCCAGCCGGAAACCGGCATCAGCTATGCCCATAAAATCGACAAGGCCGAAGCCGAAATCGATTGGGCGCAAGATGCCGCCATTCTGGCGCGCAAGGTGCGGGGGCTTTATCCCTTTCCCGGGGCCTATACATGGATCAAGGGCGAACGGGTGAAGCTTTTGGCGGCGCGCCTTATCCCGCAAGAAAACCCAAACGCCATACCCGGAACGGTTCTGGACGATCAGTTGACCATTGCCTGCGGTAACAATGCCTTGCGCCTTGAACAGATACAACGGCCCGGACGCGCCGCCATGGATCGGGACACATTTTTGCGCGGCTTTCCCGTAATAGCCGGCCAGCTTCTTACGCCCCATAAAAGCGCGTGACTGTGATGCAACGGTTCAAGATCACCATCGAATATGATGGCCGGCCCTATGTGGGCTGGCAGATGCAAAAAAACGGCCCCAGCGTTCAACAGGCCCTTACCGAAGCCATCGCCGCCTTCACCAATGAAGAGGTTCTGGTTCAAGGGGCCGGGCGCACTGATGCCGGTGTCCATGCCACCGAACAAGTGGCCCATGTGGAAATCGAAAAGCCCATGGCGGCCCATCAAGTACAGGGCGCGCTGAACCATCATCTGAAACCGCACCCCATTTCCGCCCTGAAGGTGGAAGCGGTGGAAAACAGCTTTCATGCGCGCTTTTCCGCCACCGGACGCGCTTACCGCTATCGCATCATCAACCGCCGGGCCCCTTTGAGCTTTGACAAGGGCCTTGCCTGGCATGTGGCGCGGCCCTTGGATGCACAGGCCATGCATGAAGCGGCCCAATATCTGGTGGGACGCCATGATTTCACCACCTTCCGCCATGTGGCCTGTCAGGCGAAATCACCGGTGAAAACGCTGGATCTTTTGATGGTGGAGCGGCAGGGCGAGGAAATTATCGTGCATGTGGCGGCCCGGTCTTTTCTGCATCATCAGGTGCGCTCTATGGTGGGCACATTGGAACTGGTAGGGGCGGGGAAATGGGCCCCGCAACAGGTGCAAGAGGCCCTTTTGGCCAGAGATCGCCGCGCTTTGGGCTTCAATGCCCCACCCGACGGATTGTATCTGAGCCGCGTGCGCTATGACACACCATCCATGCCTCGCGATAAAACCACTGTCGGCTGATCACGGTAACAACGCTCCACCGGATTCTTGAACCCCGCCTTTTCAGCAACCCGCAAAGACGCGCGATTGTCCGGATGGATAAGGCACACCGCCCGCCTTGACCTGAAATGCGCATCCGCCCACTTTTGCGCCGCCGCCACCGCCTCGCTGGCATAGCCCTGCCCCTGCGCTTCAGGGATCAAGGCCCATCCCATTTCCGGCACATCCCCCAAAGGCGGATCGATCTGGCGCTTGAAATCCATAAACCCCACCTCCCCCACAAAACGTCCGGTGCGTTTTTCAATCACCGCCCAAAAGCCAAAACCCAGCAACGCCCAATGCCCGCTATAGCGCAATAACCGGCCCCAACATTCTTCTTGTGAAGCAGGCGGCCCAATATGGCGCACCACCCGATCATCGGCCCACAAGGCATATACATCCTCAAAATCTTCAAGCTGATGAAGGCGCAGGATCAAACGCCCGGTTTCAAGGTTTCTGTCAAACATAGGGGCCTCGTTTCAAAAAGACTTCAGATCAAACATGGTAAATTTGTTTTTAAATATTTCTATTCACTTGCCAAAGACACGACAAAATTTCTTCTTTCATGCCGGATTTTGCTTTCTATAATATCGCCTGTAACATTTTTATTCATTTGGTCTCTTTCGCTAACAAAAAACAAGAATAACGCTATCTCTCTGTTTTTATCTGTGTATTGTTTTTGAAGGACTATCCAAAAGCGCAACGAGGGGTCGGGCGCATGACGGAGCAGCGATCACATACGCCATCAAAGGCGAAAAAGGCCGACAAAGGCCGGGCAGCTCCCCATGCCATCCTGAACATTCTCGATACCGGCCACCGGCCCGATGCCCGCGCCCGGCGCAGTCTGGCGGAATTTGTCGCCCAGATATATGCGCAAAATGGTCTTAATGCAGCTGAACGGAAAGCGGCCATCGATGTGTTGCACCGCTTTGCCCATGATACCAGCCTGTCTGTGCGTCGGGCTTTGGCACATTGCCTTGCCAATACGCCGGTGTTGCCCGCTTCGTTGGCCCGAAAACTGGCACAAGATGTGACTTCGGTTGCCGAACCCATCCTGATGAGTGCACTGGCGCTAACCGATGAGGATCTGATCGCCGTTATCATGCTGCATGATGATCGCAAGCAAATGGCCATCGCCAAGCGCCCGGCCCTTACTCAAGCCGTGACCCATATGCTGATTTCACAGGGTACAGAGCCGGTGGTGGATCAGGTGCTGCAAAATGAAGGGGCGGCGCTTCATCCCGATGATGTCCAGCGGGCCGCCAACCGGTTCGGCCAAAGCGCCAAGGTTCTTTCTGCCATTGCCAAACGCCACGACCTGCCCCCCAATCTTGCGATCGATATCATTCTACATGCCAGCATCGGTCTGGAAACCTTCATCAAAAAGCAGATCGACCTGCCCCCTCCTTTTCTGGAAAATCTTGTGATGCGCGCCCGCGATGAAGCGGTTCTGGGACGGCTTGATGCCCTGCCGGAAAAAACCCTTCTGACCATTTTGCAGCGCATAAATTTAAAAGGTCATCTGCGTGACAGCCTTGTCTTGCGCGCGGTAATTTTAGGGGACCGGGATCTGTTGGAAGCGGCCTGTGCGGTGCGGGCAGAAATTGGCCTTATTCCCGCACGGTTGCAGCTTTATCATCGCGGCCCCCATGCCTTGAACAAATTTCTGGACCGATGTGGTTTTTCCGCCATGCTGGAACAGGTGATCGTGCTTGCTGTTCCCACCTTAAGGCAAAGCATGGAAGGCGCGCCCCTTGATACACAACAATATCAAGGCGTTATCATAAGCCGTATCGTCGGAAACTTTCGCACCATCGCCCCCGGATCGCCGGAAACGGTGATTGCCCAGCTTTTACGCCTCCCCGATTGATCTGCCGCCCATCCAACGGGCTACCAGAACCGCTTGGTTCGGCCTTATACTGCGCATGGTATCCTACCCCCTTGATGCCATTTGATCTGTTGCTTGTTCCGGTTTCTTTTGCTGTAGAAAGGCCAAACCATGAGCCTCAAGGATCTATATCCCATCGACACTCCCGACCATCATGATGTGATGAACCGCTTTGCCTCGCGCTTTGATTGGCGGTTCGATGATGGCCGGCAATCTCTTTTGGGCCTGTATGAAAAAGGCAAGCGCAAGCAATGGAATGCGGTAGAGCGGATCGACTGGAGTCTGGAACTGGACCCGGAAAATCCGCAACAGCTACCCCCGCAAGTCTTGCCCATCAATGATGCGCCCTGCTTTTTGAAATTAAGTCCGGCCCGCCAGATCGACGTCCGCCGAAACCATCAGGCCTGGACCAATTCGCAATTCCTGCATGGTGAACAAGGGGCGCTTTTATGCGCGGCCAAAATTGTGCAAAGCGTCCCCGATCTGGACAGCAAATTCTATGCGGCAACACAGGTGATGGATGAAGCCCGCCATGTGGAGGCTTATAAAAACCTGATGCACAAATTCGGCATTGCATGGCCCATGAGCAAGCCTTTGCAATCCTTGCTGGATCAAGTGCTGGAAGATGACCGCTGGGATATGACCTATCTGGGCATGCAGGTGGTGATCGAGGGGCTGGCACTGGCGGCTTTTGCCATGGTGCGCGATCAGGCGCAAAATCCGTTGGCCCAGCAGGTGAATGCCTATGTGATGGAAGATGAAGCCCGCCATGTGGCCTTCGGGCGGCTGGCCTTGCGCGATTATTATCCGCAACTGAGCGCAGCCGAACGCAGCGAACGCGAAGACTTCCTGATCGAAGCCTGTTATTTGATGCGCGACCGCTTTGAAGCCCGCGAGGTTTGGGAAACCATGGACCTGCCGGTGGAAGAATGTGTGAAGCATCTGCAAGAAAGCGGCACCATGCAACAATTCCGCAGCTTTCTATTCAGCCGCATCGTGCCCATTGTGAAAGATATCGGCTTGTGGAGCGAAAAGGTACAGACCGCCTATCGTGACATGGGCGTGCTGTCTTTTGCCGATGTGGATATCGACGCGCTGCAAAAACGCGACGAGGACATTGCCGCTGAACTGGATGCCCGCCGCAAACATGTGAACACAACGATCCGCGCCGCCGGAGAATAAATGGCAACACGGATCGCTATGATTATATCGCCTAGGCGGCTTTTGTTACCTTGGCCAAAACGTCCTGTGCCTCCCGAAACTGGGTCAAAGCCCGGCTGATATAGGCACAGGCTTCTTCGCCATAGCCATCGGTAGAGGCCGACCAGACACGGTTCAGATAACGCTCACCGGCAGCAAAGCTCGACATTATTTGGGCATAAAAGCTCAACCCGTAAAGATGCGACAGGCTTTCCCGCGCCTCCACAAAGGCCAGAAGATGGCCGCGGAACCGCTGGTCCACCTCGTGGCGCAATTGATCAGTGGGCAATGTTTCCTTAATGGCATCAAAGTCTTGCAGGCTGGAAACAATGGCATTCAAACTGGAAATGAGTGTATCGCGATTACCGTGCAACACATGACTGGCGCTGGCCTGCGCCTTGCGGGAACGGCGCAGCAACACAACACCCAGCGCCCCCACCAGCAAAACCGGCACAAAGAAAACCCACTTCACCAGCACCTCGTCAAGCGAAGCCAGATAGGTGCCCGTTAAAAATGAGGCGGCGATTATAAGAAGAGCAATGCGATCAATGGTCATGGTTTGTCCCCTCACGCGCCAAGAATCATATAAGCGGCAAAGCCGACACCCACCAGCGCTTCGCCGACAATAAAGCCCGCAGCAATGGGGATTCCCACCTCTTCAGACCATGTTTTGCCTTTGCGACGATCGGTGATTTCCCGCAGCAATGTGCCCACCCCATAGGTGAGAACGATGGCGAAGGGCAGATAAAAGCCCAGACCCACCGTGATACCCAGCCCACCTTGGGTGGCGGTCAACAACGCGCCCATCAGGGCTCCGGCGATATATTTATGCACCGGCACATCACCGCCCAGAATACCATCCACCGTAGACGCCAAAGCGGTGGCTTGCGGCGCGGGTAATTCCGCCGAGCCCATGCCATAGGCTTCATGCAGGACGAAAATAAGCGCCATCACCACAATCGGCCCCAGCCATGCGCCCATGAACTGACCCAATTGCTGCATCCGCGGCGTGGCACCCACCAGATAACCGGTTTTCATATCCAGCATCAGATCCGTGGCCTGGCTCATGGCCACACAGGTGGCCGCCCCCACCATGATGGCGGCAACGATGGCGTCGCCCCGTTCCAGATCCGCAACTACAATGATCAACAAAGTAACGGCGATCAGCGTCATGCCTGAAAGCGGCGACCAATTGGTGCGTCCAATGGCTTCCGATAGAATGATCCCCGCCATCCAGATCCATAATGTGCCCAAAACCCCCATCACAAGGCCGCGGCCAATGCCCACGGTTTCTACCGATGTGATGGCCATGAACACCAAAAGCACCGTGGCGCCGGCAATGGCATAATATAAAAGCTTGATGGGCATTTCATCGGCGCTAATGCCCGCTTTGGATTTCGCCGCATCCTGCATGGACCGCACCGCAGAGGCGATCAGCGGAAAGGCAAAAAACACCCCTGCAATGGCGCCGCCAATCAACATGCCGATGCCCACAGGACGGAACAGCATAACCCGCAAGGCTTCGGGATCGGTGATCCGCGCGCCATCGGCGGCAATGGGGAAAGCATCGGTCAGATCCAGCATGGGTGCAATGACCCAATAGACCACCAGACCACCAATGATGAACGCCACACCGCCACGCCCGGAAATGAAGCCAACCCCCAATGTCAGCAACGACAAATACCAAACGCCGCTCATATAGCCGGGCATCCCGATCAACGCGCCCAGATCGAAATGGTCAACACCGGTCCCAAGAGAAATACCGTGCAAGATGGCCGCAACGGCCGCCGCCGCCAACAGCAGAACCGCTTTCCTGATGCCCGCCCCGGGGGCTTTCAGGATGGTCGCCACCGCCACCCCGCCGGGATAGGTGAGACGCTCGAAATCGATCATCTGCTTTCTGAGCGGAATGATGAAGGCAATGCCGAGAAACGCCCCGGCTATACAGCCGAATGTCAGCAAAACCGGATCGAATTCGCTGCCCTGCCCCAGAATGAAAATCGCCGGAACAGAGAACATCATCCCCGAGGACGCACCGTTCACCGCACTGGCCACCGTTTGGGTGACATTGTTTTCAACAATGGACCGCCGCCCCAAAAGGCCGCGCAAAATACCAAAACCCAAAATGGCCGCCAGTTCCGAGCCTTCAATGGAAAAGCCCAGCTTCAAAGACGCATAGCCAATGGATGCCGCGATAATAACACCCAAAAACCAGCCAACGATAACGGCGTGCCAACTTAATTCGGGATACGCCCGGCCAACCGGACGCGCCTCTACCTGATGCGATGATGCCACAGCAATTTTCCCCAGCGCTTTTGCAATCTGCACTTATTTCGTGCTTAGCGGGGATCATGGCGTCCGCGTGAAGGCTGTGCAAGAAAAAGCGCGCCAATCTGTGGTCTTGCCGCACATAGCCCACATCTTATGATCAATAAAATTAGAAAGTTTCTTATAATAACAACCCAAAGGGGTTATCGACCTTGCACCGAAGCCGCCAATCGCAGGCACAACCGCGCCGTCAGGGTTTGCGCCGGTTGTCCCGTGCTTTTACACATGAGCTCGGTTTCCAAAGCCAGATCCAAAGCCGCTTTCAAACGATTTTCAGGCCAACGCCGGACATCGCGCAAAAACCCGTCACGTTCCTTGAAAAACACCGGTGGAGCCAATTTGGATGTCGCCTGCGCTGCATCCAGCCCTTGCGCCATATGGCCGCGCACCAGATGCAAACGCGTCAGGCGGCTTTGCAACACGCGTAAAATGGCGATGGGGTTTTCTCCGGTGATATAAGCCTTCTCGATCAGGCGATCGAGACGACCAACCTCGCCGCCGGTGACCGCTTCAGCAATCTGCGACAGGGTCATGGCCGCCCCATCGCCAACACAGGCCCGCACATCCGCAAGGCCGAGCGTGCGATCTTCATCAGCCCCTTTATACAAGATCAGCTTGTCCAGCTCGTTTCGGGTGATCATACGGTCGCTGCCCAAATGGCTGGCAAGCCATGTCACCGCATCAGGCGCCGGTCTTATATTGGCCTCTTCCAAGGTGCGGTGCACAAGATCCAGAAGGTCGCGGCCCTCATCGGCATAACAGGCGATGGCCAAGAGATGCTTTTCGGCCTCGAACATCTTTCGCAGCTTCGATCCGGCGCCCAACCCATCCGCCGTCACCAATAAAAGGCTATCGCCACCGGCGGTCAGAGCCTCCGCAATCGACGGAGCCATGCTGTCGCTGGCCCCGTCCAGCCGCACCAGCCTGCGCCCCCCCGTCATGGAAAAGGCCGCCAGTTCATCGGCCAACAAGGATGGTGTGGCCTTTAACTGATCGCCCCCCAGACGCACCACCCGGAACGGATCGGTGAGATCGGCCACCACCTGCTTGCCAATGGCTTCTGTGCGTTCACGGATCAGCCCTTCATCGGGGCCATATAACAAAACAGCCCGATAATGTGCGGGAAGTGCCCGGGTCGCCTCAAGACTTTGTCCCCTATTGGCCTTGACCATTGCGCCGTTCCCTAAGGTGCATCACGCCTGAAATAACGGGCCAAACGCGCCACCACTTTATCGACAATCTGCGCCGCCGCCCGATCGCGGGCATCGCGCTCCGCCGATAGATTGGCGAAATCCGATTGCACCACATCATAGGCCATCCACGCGCTGAGGTCATCGGACAGCGCAATCTCGCCGCTTTCCAGATCCACCAGCACCATATGGGCATCCAATTGCAACCGCTGGCGGGTGATCGCCCGGTCTTCGCGAAAGGCATAACCTTCAAAGCGCTCTTTCAATTCCATTTGCAGGCTGTAGCGCGGGGTGCCCGCTTCCCCGCGCGGCGTTAGGGAGCTGACCAGATTATTGCGCAAATTTTGCCCCACCCGATCACGCATGGGGGCCACTTCGATGCTGGCAAAAGCCTCGGTCAAATCCTCGAACGCGGCCCCCGCACCGGTTCCGGCTGCCGGTCCATTTGTGCCATAAATCGGCTGAAACCCGCAGCCAGCCAACAAAAAGGCCAATAGCAGCGTGATCCGGGCACAAGAACGGGTCAAAAGCGGGGGACAGTGCATGATTTATACCACGATATTGACGATACGGTTGGGAACAACCACCACTTTACGCACGGTTTTGCCATCAATGGCCCGCATCACCTTATCCGATGCAAGGGCCACCGCTTCCACATCCTCACGCGGGGCATCTTTTGCCACAACAATGGTATCGCGCAATTTACCGCCCACCTGCACGCCCATGGTTACCGTATCATCCACAAGCATTGCGGCATCGGCCTGCGGCCAATCCGCACCGGCAAGCAGGGTTTTATGGCCCAAGCTCTGCCACAGCTCTTCCGCCAGATGCGGCATCATCGGTGACACCAGCCGCACCAGACTTTCCAATGCCTCGCGGTATACTGCCGGATTGATTTGGGGCACATCGCATCCGCCAATGGCATTGGCCAGCTCATAAAGCCGCGCAACCGCCCGGTTCAAATGCAAGCCTTCGATATCTGCGGTAACCCCGGCAATGGCCTTGTGCACCACCCGGCGCAGGGCAAGGCTGTCTTCAGACACGGGATCGGCAATCGCGGTCCCCGGTGCCACCAGCGACCCCTGCGCGCCCGAAACCAGCCGCCACAAGCGCTGCGTAAAGCGCCATGCCCCTTCAATGCCGGTTTCCGTCCACACCAGATCCCGTTCCGGCGGACTGTCGGACAGCACAAACCAGCGGGCCGTATCGGCCCCATATTGATCGATGATATCATCGGGATCGACCACATTGCGCTTGGATTTGCTCATTTTCTCGACACGGCCCGCTTCCACCGCAGCGCCGGTATCCGATCGCATCAGGGCCCCGTTGTCCCGTTCACGCACAAGGCTTGGAAAGACCCATTTGCCGTCTTCATCGCGGTAGGTCATGTGATTGACCATGCCTTGGGTGAACAGCCCGTCGAACGGCTCTTTCAAGGACACATGCCCGCAATGCTGCAAAGCCCGCGTGAAAAAACGCGCATAAAGAAGATGCAGGATCGCGTGCTCCACCCCGCCGGTATATTGATCCACCGGCAACCAATAATTGGCCGCATCCATATCGATGGGCTGGCTGCTATCGGGGGCGGTAAAGCGAATGAAATACCAGCTGCTGTCCACAAAGGTATCCAGCGTATCGGTTTCACGCAGCGCCGGTTTTTTGCATGACGGGCAGGATGTGTGCTTCCAGTCTGGATGATGATCCAAAGGATTGCCCGGCTTATCGAAGGAAATATCCTCGGGCAATGTCAGCGGCAAGTGCTCACGCGGGACCGGCACCGTGCCACAGGACTCACAATGAACGATGGGGATCGGTGTTCCCCAATAGCGCTGGCGGGAAACACCCCAATCGCGCAGGCGGAAGGTGACGGAGCGTTTTCCCCAGCCCTCGGCCTCGGCCCGGTCGATCACCCGGGTTTTGGCCTCTTCCACGCTCAAGCCATCGAGAAAATCCGAATGTGCCAAACGGCCCGGCCCCACATAGGCTTCCTCTTCAACGGAAAAATCCGCCACCGGCACATCTTGCGGCACCACAACAGGCTGCACCCGCAGATTATATTTGCGCGCGAAATCCAGATCCCTCTGATCATGGGCCGGACAGCCAAACACCGCCCCGGTGCCGTAATCCATCAAAACGAAATTGGCCACATAGACCGGCAATTCCAGTGTGTCATCAAAAGGATGACGAACCGTAAGACCGGTATTGAAGCCTTTTTTCTCCGCCTTTTCCAGCGCCTCTTGCGAGGTGCCCATGCGGCGGCACTCCGCGATGAACGCGGTCAGTTCGGCATTGTCTGTTGCCAAACGGGCCGCCAAAGGATGGTCGGCGGCAATGGCACAGAAGCTGGCCCCGAAAATCGTATCGGGGCGGGTGGTATAGACCTCGATCCCCTCATCACGGCCGGTAATGAGGAAGGTAAAGCGCAAGCCTTCGGAGCGCCCGATCCAGTTTTCCTGCATCAGCCGCACTTTTTCCGGCCAGCGTTCCAGCAATTTCAAACCATCGAGCAAATCATCGGCAAATTCGGTGATCTTCAAAAACCATTGCGACAATTTCCGCCGTTCCACCGGCGCACCGGAACGCCAGCCACAGCCGTCGATCACTTGCTCATTGGCCAGAACCGTATTGTCCACCGGGTCCCAATTCACCCAGGATTCCCGGCGGTAAACAAGGCCCGCTTCCAGAAAATCAAGGAACAGCGCCTGTTCATGGCCATAATAGTCAGGGTCGCATGTGGCAATCTCGCGCGACCAGTCAATGGCCAGCCCCACCTGCTTTAGCTGGGTGCGCATGGCAGCGATATTGTCATAGGTCCAGTCGGCGGGATGCGTGCCTTTTTCCATGGCGGCATTTTCCGCCGGCATGCCGAAGGCGTCCCAGCCCATGGGGTGCAGCACATTGAAACCGCGCGCCATGTAAAAGCGGGTCAGCACATCACCGATGGTATAATTGCGCACATGCCCCATATGGATGCGCCCCGAAGGATAGGGGAACATCTCAAGCACATAATATTTCGGCTTTGTGCTCGTATTTTCTGCACGGAAAATGCTGGCCTCGTCCCATTGACGCTGCCATTTCATTTCGGTTGCCCGGGGATTGTAACGCGACATGATGGTTCCTGAATACTAACCTGAAGACTTGGCCTGAAGACTGGCTTAGAGATGGACCTAATGGCGACTCTGGCGGCCAGCCTGATCTCTCATCCTTTGCATCGGCCCGACCTCGAACAAGGGCGGGCAACGGCTCGGTCTGCCTAAGGGATCTTTGGTTGAAGGGTCACTGATCCAGTGAATCGATACGAAGCTGCCGGGCACGCGCCAGAATGGCATCTTCTATCTTCAGTTCCGTTCCTGCCCGCAAAGGCTGGTTGGTCCAAATCCCCGTAGAATTGCGAAGTTGACGGACCACGGTCACTTTCAGCGTATCGGCGCGCAATTGGCTGCCCAAAATAAACACCGACACCTTCATCCGCTCATCCGGGGTATCGGGATGCACATACCAATCACTGATCAAGGCTCCGGCACGAGCGTCCACATCAATCATCGGCATGAAGGACAGCGTATCCAGAGAAGCGCGCCATAAATAACCGTTCACCCCCGATTCCGTGGGTTCGATACGCACGCGATCCTTATCGCCGGACCCGCAAGCAGATAGGCTAAGCGCCGAAACGACAAGGCCAATTACCGCCACAAGACGTGTGAATGTCATGAAGATCCTTTTCGCTCTATTGCTCCGGCCATCATCGCCGGAAGACCACCGAACTCGGCTATATACCCAGCTTATCGGCGCTTGACCAGAGGCGAGACATGAAGAACCGTCCAGATTATGGCGGATATCCCCCTTCCCGACGCTTTCCTCTTGGCCCAAGTGCAGATAGGCAACAGGTTGAAAGGAAATGCGCAAGCCGACTGGATTCCTTGATAAGGGAATGGTAATCTGATCGGGTACTTACTATGTGTATGTGCATTCAAGGGGGGATCTCAGACCATCAATTTTCCGGGCATCCCTTCCATTCGTAACCAACAGCGTAGACAATAACAGCCCAAGAGCAACAGACCCGTGCAGAAAACGTTTTTGAAAGGATTGGCGGCAACGGCCCTTTGTCTTGCATTCACAGCCCCTGTGAACGCAGCCGATGCCCCTCGTTTCAAATCCAGCGGATTTTTGCAATCCCTTGACCTGTTTACCGATCAAAGCGCGTATTTGAATGCCGAAGAAGAACGCGCGGCCCGGCTGAAGATCGATTTCGCCTTCCGCAGTGAACAAGCCAGCGAAGAACCCGGCTTTTTATATCTGCGTGATGAAGACGATGATGCCGATATGCCAACGATCCCTGTCTCGCGGCCCATCACCAATTTCACACCGCGAATCAGCGCTCTTGGTGGCCTTGATCGCGGCATTGATGCCGGCGGACAGGCGCGAATCCTCAGCAGCTTCACACCCCGTTATGCCACATCAGAAATGACCCTGAGCTTTGCACCGCAAAAAACCAGCGATGTGCAGGATCGTGTCAATCTGGCCCTTCGGTCGGAATTTTTGGTGGAACAATCCCCGACCTCCTCGGCATTCACGTCTTATGACCAGCTGAGCCCCTATGATCGCCAATCGGTAAATGTGGGGCTGTCTGTCGGTTATCTGGGCTTTGTGGTGGGCGCCACCATGACCCGCGAAACCGGCGGGCTTTTGGATGATATCGAAGGCTTCGATGTTGGCTTTGGCTATGAATGGTCGGCCTTTTCCACCCAGATTTCCGTTGGCGAATATAACCGCACTGACACACAAAACGGCCTTGTCGGGCTGGACAACCAGTTCCACAAGCTGGAATTGGGGGCCGCTTATGCGGTTTCAGAGCGGCTGCGCGTGTCTGGCGGAGTGCGGCTGTTCGATTATGGCAATCGCTTCAGTCTGGACCCCGACTCGGCGGACCGCTCTGGCCTGCTTTATCTGGGCACCCGCCTCAATTTCTAAAAATTGCCAAGAAACGCCCTACGGGACAGCGGATCAGCAAAGCCTGAGATCGCCGCACATCCTGCAAGACCGGGCGGCAATCGGCGCATGGTCTGGCTATTGAGCCCGCCCAAAGCATAAACCGGAATATTCGTTGCCTCCATGAGACGGGCCAGCCGGTGCGGGCCAAGGGACACAGCCTGCGGATGGCTGGATGTGGAAAACACCGGCGAGATAAAGGCCGCATCCACCCCCAGATAGGCCGCATGCCGTAAAGCGGTGCGATCATGCGCCGCAGCGGTCAGAATTGCACCCGGCCCGCAGATCGCCCGCAAACGTCCAACCTGTGTACGCCCCATCCGCAACAATTGCCATTGCGGCAGATGCAGCCCTTGCGCCCCTGTTTTTTGGGCCAGGGCCGCATCCCCTGCCACCAACAAAAACAGACCGTGCATGCGGGTCATATGGGCCATCTTTTGGGCAAATGCCGCCCGGTCCCCGGCATCATAATCTCGCAAAACCACGCCACTGCCCCGACGCAAATGCGGTAAAATGGCCAAGGGATCACGCCCCGCGCCCCGATCGGCGAGAAAAAAGCACGGTGGCGCCCTCTTGACCAAAGGCCGGATGTGTTTCACCTGAGACTCCATACAGACAAACAGGACCGCAACAGATGACCGAACCCTATCGCCCCGAGGCACTGGCTGGCAATCTTGCCCATATTTCCAAAAGCATCGATGCCGCCATGATAGAGCATGGCCTTGAAACGCCGCGCCCGCAGGTGATTGCCGTTTCCAAACGGTTTCATGCCAACCAGATCCGCCCCTTGCTGGAGGCTGGCCACCATGTGTTCGGGGAAAACCGGGTTCAAGAAGCCCAAGAAAAATGGCCGGCCCTGAAAACGGAATTTCCCAAAACCGAACTGCATCTGATCGGCCAATTGCAAAGCAACAAAGCCGAAGAAGCGGTGGCCTTGTTCGATGTCATCCAAACCGTCGATCGCCCGAAACTGGCGCGCAAACTGAAAGATGCCATGGACAAGCTGGATCGGCATCCGGCCTTTTTCCTTCAGGTAAATACCGGCAACGAACCACAAAAAGGCGGCGTCGCACTTGATGATCTGGCGGACCTTCTGGCCTATTGCCGCGATGAACTGGCCCTCGATATCGCCGGATTGATGTGTATTCCCCCCGCCGATGACGACCCCGCCCTGCACTTTGCCTTGCTCAACAAATTGGCACGCCGCCACGGGCTGGCCAAATTGTCTATGGGTATGAGCGCCGATTATGAGATTGCCGCCGTCATGGGGGCGACTTATGTGCGGGTAGGCACCGCCATTTTCGGCACACGCCCCGCCTGATACATCCCGGCTCATCGACCGTTATCAACACCAATATCAATCACCGATGCGGCGGTCAGTCTGGCCGCCAAAGCCAGCAGATCATCGGGGCGCAACGCCACGCATCCCATGGTGTGGGATAGCTGGTCGTCGGTCATGTGCAGAAAAATCGCACTGCCCCGGCCCGGCACCACCGGCAAACGGTTAAAGCCGATCACCACCAATAAATCATATCGGTTATCATCGCGCATCAGCCGTTCATGGCTTTCAAAAAAGGGCCGCGTCACCAGCTGATTATACTGCGGACTATGGGGCGCATCGCACCAGCCCATCGCCTCGTTTATGGGATGAAGATCAAGGGCACAGCGGGGCCGGGCCATCCGGTCCGCACGGTAAAACCCGCTCTCCAGCCGATAGCGGCCCGCAGGCGTTGCCCGATCGCCTTCCTGCGCTTTGGACGCCGCCACAATCCCCGCCAAGCCAAGGGCGCAGGGAAAGTCCATATCCCGATAGCGCAACACACCGCGCGGTTTATGGGCGGGGGCGCGCACAAAAATCACATCATCACTCATAGAAAATGACCGGTTTTATCGCGCTTGGTGGCCAGATAATGGGCATTATGCTCGTTGGAAGGAAAGCGGTGCTCCACCCGTTCCACCACCTTGATACCTTCCCGTTCCAATCCGGCAACTTTTTCGGGATTGTTGGTCAACAACCGGATGCGGAGAAACCCGAGAGCCTTGAGCATGGCCGCTGCCGGACCAAATTCCCGTTCATCAATGGCAAATCCAAGACGCAGATTGGCATCCACCGTATCATGCCCTTGATCTTGCAAGGCATAGGCCTTGAGCTTGGCCACAAGCCCGATGCCCCGACCTTCCTGCGCCAGATAAAGCACAATGCCGCCGCCCGCCTGTTCGATGGTTTCAAGCGCTCCGGTGAACTGATTGCCACAATCGCATTTCAACGAGCCAAGGGCATCACCGGTAAAACATTCCGAATGGAGCCGCACCAAAACCGCATCCGATGGCGCAGGAGAGCCCACCAGAATAGCGAAATGTTCGGTGCCGCCACTTTCCGGACGAAAGGCGACAATGCGGCTATTGGGGGCGCCCTTCATGGGCAATTTTGCATCGGCCACCACCATCAGACCGCCCGTTTGCGCCTGCATATGGGCTTTGATCTGCGGCACGGACACCAGCAACAACCCGTGGTGATGCGCCATATCTTGCGGCACATCCGCGCAAAGATCGACACTCACCGCTGCGGGCAATAAATGGGCGATTTTCAAAAGAGCCAAGGCCGCTTCATCAAGCGCCGCCTGCTCTGTCGTCGCTTCTTGTACTTGGAATGGCCCCTTCATTGGCGCCGATAAATCCGCCGTAGGGTCTGCAAGGGCGCGAATGCCGAAGCTGCCCTTGGGGCAGGACAGGCGCACCGCATCACGGCCCTTATGACGAATTTTCAACACAGCGGCCCGTTCACGACTGATCAGCACTTGCGGCTTTCCAAGCATGGAAAGGCGTTCCAGCCGCCGGGCATCGGCCAATTCCGCAGGCAAAACCATAAGGCAGCGCCCGCCCGGCCCGTCATGGGTGGCGATCACAACCGGCAAGCCGCGACGCAAATCATCTGCGGCTCTTAAAATCACAATGTCGTCACGCAGATGTGTCTGTAAATAGGCAGGACTTGTCGCCATCTCCGGCTCACTCTGGTTTCAATGGATACTGTATGCCATAGATAACGGGTCGTGTACCGATTGGCACCCCGATCATATGAGTTTTTGCGAAGCCTTTAAGGAAAGATGCAATCGCTATGACGGTTAAAAGAATTCTGCTTGTTGATGATGATGATGATTTACGCGGCGGTTTGGCGGAACAACTTTCCCTGCACGAAGAGTTTGAGCCGACCGAAGCGGAAACCGCATCAAAGGGCATTGAAAAAGCCCGCGAGGTCAACCCCGATCTGATTATTCTGGATGTGGGATTGCCTGATATTGATGGCCGCGAGGCCTGCCGCATGATGCGCAAAGCGGGCATCAAGGTGCCCATTATCATGCTCACCGGCGCCGATACCGATGCCGATACCATTTTGGGGCTGGAATCCGGTGCCAATGACTATGTGACCAAACCCTTCCGCTTTGGGGTGCTTCTGGCCCGCATGCGCGCCCATCTGCGCCAGCATGAACAAAGCGAAGATGCAGTGTTCCAGATCGGCCCCTATGTGTTCAAGCCCGCCAACAAGCTGTTGGTGCGCGAAGCCACCGGAGCCAAGCTGCGCCTGACGGAAAAAGAAACCTCGATCTTGAAATATCTCTATCGTGCCAGCGGCAAATCTGTCAGCCGCGAAGAGCTGTTGAACGAGGTGTGGGGCTATAATGCAGGGGTGACCACCCACACATTGGAAACCCATGTCTATCGCTTGCGGCAAAAGATGGAAGACGATCCTTCAGATGCCCGGCTTTTGGTAACAGAACCCGGCGGCTATCGGCTGGTTTCCAAAAAAAGCGATTAAGCCAAAGCCATTCAATCGCAGCCAAAGAAAAAGGGGCGGGCTTTATTGCCTCCCCTTTTTTCTGGCCTTTTTCCTGGCCGGCGCGGCCACTCAGCCCACAGGCAGGTCCAAATCCACAATCACCGGCGCGTGGTCTGATGGTCGTTCCCAGCTTCGCGCATCATCAAAGACCTGCATGGCTTTCAGGCCACCTTGCAAAACCGGGCTGACCCACACATGGTCCAGCCTGCGCCCGCGATTGGATTTCCGCCAATCTTTGGACCGATAAGACCACCAGGAATAAAGCGGTTCATCGGCGGATACGAAATGACGCATGACATCCACCCAGTCATGGGCGGCACGCATGGCCTCCATCCGCTCGGTTTCCGGCGGGGTATGGCTCACCACCTTCAACAATTGCCGGTGCGACCATACATCGCGCTCCAAAGGGGCCACATTCAGATCGCCCACCATGATGCTGGGTTCCGATAGCTCTCGGGACCAGGCGATCATTTCATCGAGAAAATCCAATTTATGGGCAAAACGAGGATTGCTGTCCCGATCCGGCTCGTCCCCCCCCGCCGGCACATAAAAATTGTGCACCATCACCCCACCGGGCAAACGGGCCGCCACATGCCGGGCATCGCCTTTTTCGCACCAATCGCGGGAGGTCACCTCCGTAAGGGGCAAGCGTGATACCGTTGCCACCCCATGATGATTGCGCTGCCCATGCACCGCCTGATGACGATATCCGCGCTCTTCAAACCAGGATCGGGGAAACAGATCCGTTTGCACCTTTATTTCTTGCAGGCACAAAACATCCGGACGGTGCTCCAAAAGAAACCGGTCCACCAGATCAAGGCGGGCCCGCACGGAATTGACATTCCATGTGACGATTCGGGCACGATCAGATGGACGCGATGACATAAAGCACATTCTCCGGTGTTACATATGGTTGAAAAGAGGGTCTGCTAAAGCATAGCCGGACAAAAGCACCGCACGGCCCTCAAAAAATATTGAGCGTGCTGCCAATGATACCGATGGGCCAGCGCCCTTGCTCGAAAATCTGGAATTTGTGGGAAAATACATGCTCGCCCTCCCCGCCGGAGGCGATCACCAAAGCCGCCTGATGGCACATTTGCACCGCAGCGCCGGTGGCGGCCCGCACAAAGGCTTCATCATCGATCAGCAAAAAGCCGCGTACATCTTCGGCACCGCGATTGGCGGCATCGGCAGCCACCGCCGCCACATGGGTCAGGGCCACGTCCAAAGCATTGTCATCCACCTGCTGCAAGGCCTCATGCACCAAAGCCATGCGCAATTGTTCTTCCGCTTCCCATGCCGGGCTATTGAAATCGGCACTTTCCGCAGCACCAGCAGCATCTTCCCACAGGGCCAACACCGCTGGCTCGGCTTCAGGAAAGCCCAAAGCAGCGGCATAAAGCTGCCCATCAAGGCGCAAATCATCGCTTATGGGGTCCCCCACATGACGAAACCACGGGGTTTGCCCGATCAACCGGCAGAACCGGCTTAAAGGCGCAAGGGTGGGATACTGTTCGAATATATCGTTCAGATCATCTGCAGACACGGGGGATCGTCCTGTGACGGGGAAACCAAAAATCACACAGCTTCTATCGCATAACGGGGTACGAGGTCGAGAAGAGCTTCAGCCGAGCCAAAAATCCCGCTTTAAAAATGGCGCGTGGTCGAGGGGCGGCTTCGGCCGGGCCCAGAAATCTCACTTAAAAATGGCGCCCGGTCGAGGGGGGCTTCGACCGGGCGCAGCGCATATTTCAGCGCTTTACGGTAGCCAGACCGGAAAGTGGGGGGCACAACTCCGGGAGGGGAAGGCTACCGTAACTCCGTAAATAGGCGAACAGTGTGGCATTTCAAGGGCGAAATACTTTCTTCATCGCACCCTTTTGCGACGTTGTGAGGGCAATTTGCGCGGGTCTTTGAAACGCCACAGGCTGGAATCGGCCAATACCGGATTAAGCTGCGGATTTTCAAGCCTGATCCGTGTCACGGCCCCTTGACCGTCCACCACTTCCCAGCCCCGCAAAAACAAAGATTCGTCCGCACGTTCTTCTATCAACAGCGTCAGATTGCCGCGCTCGGCAGCCTCCTGATCCTCGACGGAAACCAGATACACCGCCTGTCCACCCACATCCAGGCGGTTGACCATGGCATTAACGGACTGAAGATCAACGGTTTTCGCCACCAATAGTGCCAAAGGCGTGTCATTGATCGGCCAGCGGGTCACTTGCCCCACATCATAGTCGATAAAGCTCAAAACATCGCCGTCGCTCACCAGCAACAAAGGGGTGCCGTCGGAATATTCAAAGCGCATACGGCCCGGCCGATCAAGGCTGAGAACACCCCGGCTGATGGTGCCGTCATCGGCAATCTGCACAAAAGTGGACTTCAGCGTATCAATGCCGTTCAAGAATGTTTCAATTTTGTTGATGCGCGCCGTCAGCCCGACGGAGCCCACATGGCGCTCTTCCAAAGCAGGAGGAGCATCCGAATCCGCTTCTTGCTCTACGTCCTGAGCTGAAACACCAATGGCGGCAAACGACCCCAGAGAAAAGAAAAGCGCTTTTAAAAGATCCCGTGCCATTGATCATTCCTGATTCTGAAAAAATATCCCTGCCATGATCTGGTTGAATGTGGGCTGAACCATGGCGGATTTAAAGGGAATTGGGATGAAAAAAGCACAAAGTACCGTGCGACATATGTGCATCATCTTTGGTTCTATCAGGCATCTTCTTCCCGTTGCGGCACCAAAATCTCGCGCTTTCCCGCATGATTGGGGGCACTGATCACCGCCTGATCCTCCATTTCCTCGATCAGCGATGCCGCCCGGTTATACCCGATGCGCAAACGCCTCTGGATATAGCTGGTGGACACCCGCCGGTCGCGCAGCACCACATCCACCGCCTTATCATAAAGCGACGCATCCGCATTACCGTCTTCACGGGATGGCCCGGGAATGAACGGGCTATCAAACCCTTCTTCGGGCTCTTCCGTTACTTCCCCCACATAGGAGGGGGCAGCTTGTTTCTTCAAATATGTGACAACCTTTTCCACCTCGCCATCAGAAACAAAGGCCCCATGGACGCGAGTGATCCGCCCGCCACCGGCCATGAACAACATATCCCCTTGGCCCAGAAGCTGTTCGGCCCCCTGTTCGCCCAAAATGGTGCGGCTGTCGATTTTCGAGGTCACCTGAAAGGAAATGCGGGTGGGGAAATTGGCCTTGATGGTGCCGGTGATCACATCCACAGACGGACGTTGTGTGGCCATGATCAAATGCAAACCCGCGGCCCGCGCCATTTGCGCCAGCCTTTGCACCACCGCTTCCACATCCTTCCCCGCCACCAACATCAGATCGGCCATTTCGTCGATCACGATCACGATCATTGGCAAGGGTTTGAAATCGAACGCCTGTTCTTCATAAACCGGCTGGCCGGTTTCTTTATCGAATCCGGTCTGGACCTGACGTTTCAAAGGCTCGCCATTGGCCTCCGCCTCGGCCACCTGCTTGTTATAGGCCGCCAAATTACGCACACCGATTTTCGACATGGCGCGGTAACGCTCTTCCATTTCACGCACCGCCCATTTCAGAGCCACCACCGCCTTTTTCGGCTCGGTCACAACGGGGGTCAGCAAATGGGGAATATCGTCATAGATACTCAGCTCTAGCATTTTTGGATCGATCATGATCAGCTTGCAGCGCTCTGGAGGCAGGCGATACAGCAAAGAGAGGATCATGGCATTCAAGCCAACCGACTTCCCTGACCCCGTGGTGCCCGCCACCAATAAATGCGGCATGCTGGCCAGATCGGCAATCACCGGCGCCCCGCCAATATCCTTGCCCAGGGTCAACGGCAATTTGGCCGTGGACGTGTCAAAGTTTTGCGAGGCCAGAATTTCGCGTAAAGGCACGGTTTCGCGCAGGCTGTTGGGCAATTCGATGCCGATGGCATTGCGCCCGGGGATCACCGCAACACGGGCGGAAATGGCGCTCATGGAGCGGGCAATATCATCGGCCAGGCCGATCACCCGCGCCGATTTCACACCGGGGGCGGGCTCCAGTTCATAAAGGGTAACCACAGGGCCGGGACGCACATGGACGATTTTGCCCTCGATGCCGAAATCTTCCAGAACCGTCACCAAAAGCCGGGCATTTTGCTCCAACGCATCTTCGCTCAGCCGCGACGATGGATCCATAGCCTTTGGCTTGTTCAGCAAATCCAATGGCGGCAGGCGAAAACCGTTCTGTTCGGGAAACAACGAGCCTTGGCGTTCTTTTTTGGCGCGACGGCCTTCCTTTGTTGAAACACTGCCCGGCTCGATACGGTTTTTGGCGATACGCATACGTTCGGCATGGTCTTCTTTCGTTTTGCGCTTTTTCACCGGCTTCCGGGGCTTTGGAGCGAGATCATCCGCCGCGCCATCGGGGCGCACGCGCCTCGCAACAGCCCAAAGCCCACGCCCCAGCATCCGCACAAACCGGCCAATGGCGCGGATGATCGCCATCCATTCCTCGCGTGCAATGCCAACCGCCGCCAACAGCGCCGGCACACCCGCCAGCAATCCGATCATGCTGATCGCCCATCCCGGAATCGCCAGGTCGATCGCCTCGCGTATGCTGTCCATACCGCTCGACAACCGGTCACCCAAAAGGCCCCCATAGCCAAGACCGTCAAACGGCCAGCCAGCCCCCGCAGGAATTTGCGACACCGCCAGCGCAAAACCCATGGCCGCAACGGGCAGGACCAGAAGATGCGTCCAGAACCAGGGCAATCCGCGCCGCGACCCGATGCGCCACGCCCAGCCAAACAGGGGAAACGCGATCACGATGCTGGCAAGCCCCAGCGTTTGCAGCAACAGATCCGCCACCGCCGCACCGGGAAAGCCCAGCAGATTGTTCACCGCCATATTCGCGGATCGGTTCAAGGTGGGATCATTGGCATCAAAGCTGGCCAAAGCCACAAGAATACCCAGACCCAAAAAAGCAATAGCAAATCCAGACACATAAGACCCCACCCGCCGGATCATGGCCATCGCCCCTGCCGGCAGCAAAGGGGGCCGTTTGGTCTTTGTTTGTCTTCGTGCCACGCGTCCCGTCCTCCGTGCTATTTTAACCCGCATCCCATAAAATCTTTGCTCTTGCGGCCCGGATATCTGGAACAAAAGTAAAACAGCCTATCCGACTTGCCAACCGCTTTGGCAAGAAATCCCCATGCACCCCCAAAGCATCAAACACGGACCCTGTTGAGAAAGCGTGACAGGCTCTATAGAGCAGCGCTAGATTGACCCCTTGGCAAGTTTAAACGGACGATTGATTATGGCGATGGATGGATCCTCCAGCGAAACAGCACCCGATCTAAGGGTTGATGTGGCCATTGTCGGTGGTGGCATGGCGGGCCTTACGGCGGCATGCGGTTTGGCGCAATATGGCCTTGAAATTGCGGTGATCGATACCGAAGCCCCGCAAGATCTGACAGCACAAACCTTTGATGGACGCTGTTCTGCCATTGCCTATGCCTCGGTGCAGATGCTCAAAAGCCTGAAAATCTGGCCACCGCTTGAGGATACCGCCCAACCCATCAAAGAGATAAGGGTATCGGATGGCGAGTCCCGGCATTTCCTGCATTTCGATTTTGCCCAAATTGGCGATCAACCCCTTGGGGAAATGGTGGAAAACCGGCATTTGCGTCAGGCCCTGTTTTTTCGGGCCAGCCAATTAAGCAATCTGCATCTTCTGGCCCCGGCGCGGGTTGAAACCGTGACACGCGATCAGGCGCGCGCCCATCTGGTGTTAAAAGATGGACGCACAGTTTCCGCCGCTTTGGCGATCGGGGCCGATGGGCGCAACAGCCGGATGCGGCAACAGGCGGCGATCCAGACGCCGCGCTGGCGGTATAATCAGGTGGGAATCGTTGCCACCGTTGCCCATGAACTGCCCCATTGCGCCATCGCCCATGAGCGCTTTTTACCCGACGGACCCTTTGCCATTCTGCCACTGACCGGCAACCGGTCGTCGCTGGTATGGACGGCGAGAGCCTCCTCCGAAAAGGCAATCATGGGGCTATCCCCCCGCGCCTTTGAAGCAGAAGTACAACGGCGCATGGGCGACTTTTTAGGCAAGGCCACCATCTGTGGTCCGCGGTGGAGCTATCCTTTGGGCCTGCATATGGCCGAACGCTATATAGACACCCGGCTGGCGCTGATCGGCGATGCAGCCCACGGTATTCATCCCATTGCCGGACAGGGCCTGAATATGGGCCTGCGCGACATTGCCGCCCTGATCGAAGTGCTTGTGGAAGCAGCGCGGCGCGGCGAAGATATTGGCAGCCCCTTTGTTCTGGAGCGCTATCAACGCTGGCGGCGCACAGACAATGTGGTGCTGGCTTTGGTCACCGATACTTTGAACCGGCTGTTTTCCAATGACATTGCGCCCATTCGCCATGCCCGCGATCTGGGCCTGTCCGTTGTAAACCGCCTGCCGGTGCTAAAACGCTTTTTCATGAGCCATGCCCGCGGGACGGTGGGCAAATTGCCCCGTCTTTTGGAGGGCCATCCCCTATGAGCAATGCGGACCAAATTTTTGAGACAGAGCGGCTTGTTTTGGCGCCGCTCGTTCACAAAGATTTCGAAGCATTGGTGAAACTGGATGCGAACCGGGCGGTGATGAAACACATCACAGGCCGCCCCAGATCACGCGAAGAAACCATCGCAAATATCTATAAAAACTACATAAACACAGAAATTCCGCCGGGTATGGGGGCGTGGTCCATCACATGGCGCGACGGCGATGGAACCTTTCTTGGTCTGGTGATGCTCAAGCCTTTGGACGGCGGCCCCGAAATTGAAGTGGGCTACCGGCTGCACCCCGATCATTGGGGGGCCGGTCTGGCCACCGAGGCGGCGCGGCGCATTGTTTCTTATGGCTTTGACGATCTGAAACTTGGCACCATTGTGGGCGTTGCCATGACAGACAATGCCGCCTCGCAAAAGGTGCTCCAAAAATGCGGCCTGCGCCCGGCGGGGCATGTCTCGGCTTATGGGATTGATGGCCTTGCCTACTTTGCCCTGAACCGGGAAGACTATCGCGCCATAAACGCCAGCACCGGAGAATAAAGCGGCAAGCGCTTTTAAGCGTGTGTTTAAGGATAATGCGCCGAAAGATCGCCCGACACCTCTTGTAGCGCCGCTATGGGGTGGTAATCCTGATACAAGGCATCGCTTTCATAATCGATATGGCCAAAAGGCCGCTTTCCCCTCACATGCAGGGTTTGGCGATGCATCACGGGATAGCCATCCTTGGTGCGTTTGAAACGGATCAAGCCTTCACCGCTTTCAATGCGGACCAGCCACATGGGTTTAAAGGTTTCCGCCACCATAAGCCGCACCTCGCGCACAAAAGGAACGCCGCTGGTCAGATCCACCACCACTTCACCGGAAATCTTATCGGAAATATCTTCGCCATGTAGAATGATCGAGCCTTTTCCCAAACGGTCGATCCGGTATGTCACATCGGTTTCCGTTTGTGCCAAACGCGTCACCGGGCCATCCAGATAATGCAGCACGCGTCCATAGCTTTCCGGCGGATCACGATCTTCATCATCCTCATATTTGCGCTGATATTTCTTGCTTGGCGGTTCATGGTTGCGTTCCAGCAATGTCCAGCGCTCGCCTTCGGGCAAACGGGGATCAAACACCGCTTTACGCTGGCGGGTTTTCCCGGAATTATCAAAAACCTCTCTCGTCACCTTATGGTGCAAAGGAGACACCACCGCAGCTTCGGCGCGCACCGCATCTAAAATGGGGTCCGCAAAAGCCCGGGAGGCACCCCAAGAGGCAAGCACCACCGCCAAAAGCGCCAAAAAGGATTTTGCCCTCACCATCCCGCCTCCACAAAGACAACGCTGAACCATCCGTCTCACCATAATGCAGAGGAATGAGCACAGGCTGAACAAACCCTGCCCGCCTATCGGCCGGTATTTTCCACATCCGCCAGATAAGCCGCCCAGTTCGACGCCTGATTTACGCTCAGTTCATAAAGATAATCCCAACGATAAAGGCCGCTATCATGGCCATCGTCAAACACCAGCCGCACGGCATAATGCCCCACCGGCTCGATGCGGGTGATGGCCACCGAGGCTTTGCCAAGAACCGCAAGCGGCTTGGCGCCACCATGGCCGCGTACCTCTGCACTGGGGGAAAAGACCCGCAAATAGTGCGCGGGCAGATGGGCCGTCACCCCATCATCAAAGCGCAGATCCAAACGACGTTCGGCGGTTTTCAGCACAATATCCACAGGACGTGGCATGGCATCATGTCCTATTCCTGCGCATCCAGACGACGCGCCTCATCCACCAGCATGATGGGAACACCATCCCGAATGGGAAAGGCCAATCCCGCATCATCGCTGATCAGCTCTTGGTTGGCGCGATCATAGCGCAAGGTGGATTTGGTGAGGGGACATACCAGAATTTCCAGCAATTTCGGATCAATATCGTCTTTTTCCAGGGTCATGGTTCGGCTCATTCTCTCGCATCAAAAAAAGATGCAATGGTTTCAATTTGGCACCGGCGGTTGTTGGTCGTCTTCGTCCAATAATGGGTCAGCCAACGCAAATTCCATCAAACTGATCATGGTTCTGGTCCGTGCGCGCAGACTTTTCGCTTCCAGCAGCGCCTGTTTTTCCGCCGGGGAGAACGGACAGATCATGGCCAGTGAATTGATCAACAATTCATCCGGCGCTTTTTCAATAGCCGACCATTCCGCACTTAGACCACGGCGATCCAGGAATTTGGTCAGGCGGTCGATCAGATCAGCCCGTGCGATCCCGGCATCGGGCATTGGCGTCAGGCGATCCCCTTCATAGGGAGCATAATCCGCCTGCACCTGACGATATGGGGTCGTGCTGGAAAGTTCTTCCACGATTTTAAAGCGCGTGACCCCTTTCAAGGTAATCAAGAAACGGCCGTCTTCGGTTTCTGCGAAAGAACAGATACGGCCCGCACATCCAATGCCGTAGAGCGCCGGATCACCCTCTTGCCCGTCATCCACCGGCTGAACCATGCCGATCATCCGGTCGCCGCCCATCACATCGCGCACCATACGCAAATAGCGCGGCTCGAAAATATTCAGCGGCATCTCACCACGTGGCAACAGCAAGGCGCCCATAAGGGGAAAGACCGGCAAAACGCCGGGTAAACTCTCGTCCTTTGAGCGGCCGGAAAGTGCCACGCGGTCCTCCTTCAGGAAAACAAGATAGACGACAAACGACGACGCCAACGCAAAGTGAAGGGATCGGCAGCCCCCGCCACATCAAACAACTTCAAAAGTTGCGTGCGCGCCGCATTGTCATTCCACTCACGATCGGCGCTGATAATGGCAATCAAATGTTCGGCGGCCTCTTCCAGTTGCGCGCGGCCTGCCAGCGCCAAAGACAGATCATAGCGCAACGCATGGTTCTCCGGTTCTTTGGCCAAACAGTCTTGCAATTCTGCCACATCGCCAGCATCGCGGCCAAGGTCCATCAGATCCAGAGCGGCTCGCGCCTTGATGATATCAGGGTCCGACGCCGCCTCTTTGGGGGCCGACTCAAGAAGGGCGCGGGCTTCTTCGATTTTGCCAACGGCCAGATAGGTTTGCGCCAGACCGGCCAAAATACGCACATTATCTGGCTCTGCATGGCTGGCACCACCAAAAATACGCAAGGCCAGATTGGTGTCACCCGCAGCAAGAGCCGCAAAGCCCTGATCGAGAATGGCATTCATGTCCTTGCCTTCCTCGTCCGCGCCACCGGACAAGGTGATCAATTGGTCGATGAAGCTGCGGATCTGGCTTTCCGGCAAGGCCCCCTGAAAGGCATCCACCGGCTGGCCTTGATAAAAGGCATAGACCGTGGGCACCGATTGAATCTGAAGCTGGGCGGCAATCTGCTGGTTTTTATCGATATCCACTTTGATCAGGGCAATCTTGCCCTTGGACTCGCGTACCAGCTTTTCCAGAACAGGCGTCAGTTGCTTGCATGGCTCGCACCATGTGGCCCAGAAATCCACCAGAACCGGCCGTGTTTTCGAGCCTTCCAGAACATCCTGAACAAAAGACCTGCTATCGGCATCCTTGATCAGGGCCTTGTCATCCCCGGTATCGGCCCCTTTTGCGGAAATGATATGTTCCATCCGTATCTGTCCTTTTTCAGCCTGCGGCACGCGATCAACTTTGAAAGGCGGTCTTAACATGTTTTTCCCGCCAAGCCAGCCGCCAAAGCCATGATCGGGCCAGCACAGCGTGGCAAAAAGGTGGCCATATCCCTTCCGGATAATATTTTTCTGGACATACAGGGCCAGTGCGCCTATATCGCCCTCCACGCTGTTTGGGCGAACGGACAAAAAAAGCCTGTTGCATCTTGCAACGCTTTAAGTATAGTCCCGCCGACCAGATGATGACAGGCCTTCGGGTCATACCCAATATGCGGGCGTAGCTCAGGGGTAGAGCACAACCTTGCCAAGGTTGGGGTCGTGAGTTCGAATCTCATCGCCCGCTCCAGTTTTTGCCTGATCCCAGGCACCAAAGGCCGATCCATTGTGATCGGCCTTTTTGGTATGCCCGATAAACTCCCCGGCCTCTTTCCACATGATGCCCCTGCATAACAAGAAACAGGGTGCATTGACTGCAGCGCGCTTGCGGCACATAGCATAGACAGGGCGCGGAAATAGGGGCCATATAGCCTGATGGAAAACGAATCGGTGTTCAGTGTCGGCTGGGAAGAATGGGTGGCACTCCCCGCCCTTGGTATTCCCGCCATTCGCGCCAAGGTGGATACCGGCGCACAAACCTCATCCCTGCACGCTTTTTCCGTTCATCCCTATGAGAAAAACGGCAAAAACCGGGTGCGTTTCGGCCTGCATCCCTTACCAGAGCGTCCGGAAATCGAGCTTTATTGCGAAGCCGATCTGGTGGGCCAGCGCGAGATTACATCATCCAATGGTGAAACCGAATTGCGCTTTATCATCCGCACGCTGGCGCGCATTGGCGACCATGAATGGCCTATAGAGATGTCGCTGACCAACCGTGAAACCATGTCGTACCGCATGTTATTGGGTCGCCGCGCCCTGGAAGGCGGCCTTCTGGTGAATGTGACCCGGTCCTGCATCCAAGGCACGCCGGATCTTTCTGCCTATGATAGCCTTCCCCATGTGCACGCCGCCGAACGTCCTTTGAACATCGCCCTGCTTACCGGAACCCCCAAAAGCCCCACCGTGGAACGCCTGGTCGAAGCCCTGGAAGCCCGCAGCCATGCCGCCCATATTCTGGATGTGAACCGCTGTTATATGTCCATTGACGGGGGGCTGCTTGATCTTTTTCTGAACGGAAAAGCCCTGCCGCGCTTTGATGCAGCCCTGCCCTATTTGGCTGTGAAAGACTTGACCTATGGCCTTGCCCTGTTGCGCCATCTTGAAACCATGGGTGTGCGCAGCCTGAATTCCAGCGTGGCTTTGGCGGCCGCATGGGATCGGCTGCATACCAGCCAACGTCTGGCCCGACGCGGTGTGCCGCAGCCTTCCACTGGCGTTGCCAATGCACCCGACAGCAATACCCATTTGATCAAGCTGCTGGGCGGCGCTCCTTTGATGCTGAAAATTCTGGAAGGCAATGAAGACCGTGGATCTGTGGTGGCCGATACACGGAAAGCCGCCGATTCCGTCCTGAACGCCATGCATGGCTTACGCGCCCATGTTCTGGTGCAGGAATATGTGACGGAAGCGGGTGGAGCCGCCCTGCGCTGCCTGATGGTAGGGCGCAAGCTGGTCGGCTCCGTAAGTGTACAGCCCCCCAAATCCACAAATGCAGGCACAAGCGACTCTTTGGCCAAACGCGTGATGAAAAAAGCCCGCCCCACCATTGAGGAACGTCGCATTGCTGCAAAAGCTATGGCTGCCCTCAATCTGCAAGCGGCCATTGTGGATCTGGTGCGCTCGGAAAACGGGCCTTTGGTTGTCAATGTGGACCCTGCCGGAGCATTTGAATTATTTGAAGGCACCAGCGGTCTGGATGTCGCGGGAGCCATTGTCAGCCATTTGGAAAGCCGTGTGGGACGCGGCGCCGGATATAACCGAAAAGACCGATAAAATCACAATCCGGTGCCTTCAGCCATGTGCGGCACCAACGGGTGTTGCACCTGTCTGTACAATATGGGAAGAGCGAGACATGGGGTAAGAGGCAAGAGTCCGGTCGGTGCCTTTACTCTTTTGCCCACACCTTCGTTTGATGATGAAGACATCGGCAACAGACACCCCCCATGAACGACCGGGCCTGATAATCGGAAGTGGTGATTGCTTCCTAACCGGTGAGAATAAGCATGGAAGGTTCGATGCAAGGGTCCGGCGCAAATCCATTCGAGCATAAGGATGCCGTTGTTTCCAGTGTTCTGGAGATTGCCAAAGAGCAGGCGCCAAAGGACGAGCGCGACGATATCTTGCGCTTTTTGGAGGTGTTTTACGCCCATGCATCGCCCGACGATGTCATCGCCCAAACACCGCAAACCCTTTATGCCATTGCCCTGCATTTATGGCGCATGGGGGCCAACCGGAAGCCCGGCACCCCAAAGATAGAAGTGCTCAATCCGCGCTCCATGGATGAAGGATGGGCGACGCCGCACACCGCCATCGCCATCGTTAATGACGATATGCCCTTCCTTGTGGATTCCATCACCGGTGGATTGGCCGTTACCCATCATTATCATCTCCATGCTGTCCACCATCCCATTTTGTTGATTGACCGGGATGAGGACGGCACCCGGCGCCATGTTCTCGGCGCTGTGGATTTTGAACGAGGCCACGAACATGGCAAAGGCCGCGAATCCTATATTTATGTCGAGATCGACGCCGAATCCGATCCCAAGGTTCTGGCATCGGTAAAAGCGCTGATTGAAACCATTCTTGCCGATGTACGCATCAGCGTACAAGATTGGCGGGCCATGGTTGCCAAAATCGACGAAACCGTGGCGTCCCTTACCGTCAACCCGCCCCCCATCAGCATCGGTGCACAAGAAGAAACCATCCGCTTTTTGCGCTGGCTGGGAATGGATCGCTTCACCTTTTTGGGATATCGGGAATATCGTTATGAAGGCGATGCTGAAGATGGCAGCTTCAAGCCCATCGACAGTTCCGGCCTTGGAATTTTGCGGGACCCCAAGCGCTATATCCTGCGCGGCACCAAAGGGTTAACGGCAATATCGGCGGAAATTCGCCACTTTTTAACCCAGCCCGACACCCCCTTGATCATCACCAAGGCCAATGTAAAGGCCACGGTTCACCGCCCCATCCATATGGATTATGTGGGCGTGAAAATTTATAATGAAAATGGAAAAGTCGTTGGCGAACGCCGCTTTACCGGCTTGTTCACCTCTCAGGCCTATGCGGAAAGCCCTTATGAAACGCCGCTTTTACGGCGCAAGGTAGAAAATGCACAACGCCGGGCGCTGTTTGACAAGCGCAGCCATGCAGGAAAGGCCCTGCGCCATATTCTGGAATCCTTCCCGCGCGACGAATTGTTCCAGATCAGCGAAGACCAGTTGTTGCGCACCAGCCTTGGGATTCTTCATCTAAACGAACGGCCCCGTCCCCGCGCCTTTATCCGGCGCGACCAGTTTGAACGCTTTGTATCGGCTTTGATTTATGTGCCGCGCGATGTGTATCATTCGGGCCTGCGCCAAGAGATCGAGAAAATCCTGTGCAATGCCTTCAATGGCGAAGTCTCGGTTTATTACGCCCAGCTTTCTGAAGATGTGATGGCCCGGTGGCATTTCATCATTCGCACCAAGCCCGGCCATGTTCCGCCCGTCGACCAAACGAAAATCGATGAACAACTGGCCCGTGCCGTCAAGGGCTGGCCGGATCTGCTGCGTGAACAGCTGATCGAGCAGCATGGTGAAGCCCACGGCATCCAGCTATATAATCAATATGGCCATATTTTCTCTTTGAGCTATCAAGAGGATTTCGAGCCGCGCCACGGTATTTTGGACATCGCCAAGCTTGATGCGCTGTCTGCCAATGGCGGCATCGGCTTTGATCTATATCGCCGCGATAGCGACCGCCCCGATGGCTTGCGCCTGAAAATGTATCACGGCACCGAAATCGTTCCGCTGAGCCAATGCCTGCCCATGCTGGAACATCTGGGGCTGAAAGTAATCAGCGAACATGCCTATGAGCTGGAGCGCGAAACAGGCGGTTGTATCCATGATTTTTATCTGCTGCGCGCCCAAAACCAGACGCTCGAAATCAAAACCATCAAGCCCTTGGTAGAGGCCCTTCTGGTCCAGGTCTGGACCCGGCAAGTGGAAGACGACAGCTATAACAGCTTGGTCATCGATTGCGGACTAACCGGACGGGATGTGGTGGTTTTGCGGGCCTATGGGCGCTTTATCCGCCAATTGGGCCTGCCTTTTGGCCAAGTATATCTGGCCCGCAGTCTGCGCGATTATCCAGAAATCACCCACGTCCTGTTCGATTTGTTCACCGCCCGCTTCGACCCTGCCTTCAAAGGCACCAAAGAGGAGCGCAATGCCGCCATCAAAGCCATTGCCGACCGCTTTACCGAACAGCTGGACACAGTAAACGGTCTGGATGAAGACCGAATCTTGCGCACCTATTTCAACCTGATCCAATCCACAGTGCGCACCAATTTCTATCAGACGCTCGATTGCGATGCCGATAGCGACGACAGCACCGGCCTTGCCATCAAGATCCGCTCGCGGGATGTGGAAGAAGCCCCACTTCCCCGGCCATGGCGGGAAATCTTTGTCTATTCCCCCCGTGTGGAAGGCGTGCATCTACGCTGGGGACCGGTGGCGCGCGGCGGCTTGCGCTGGTCAGACAGGCGGCAGGATTTCCGCACGGAAGTGTTGGGATTGGTAAAAGCCCAACAGGTGAAGAATGCCGTGATCGTTCCGGTAGGGGCCAAAGGGGGCTTTGTCCCCAAAGCCCTGCCTTCGGGCGGCGACAGAGAGGCCGTTCTTCAAGAAGGCATTACCTGTTATAAACGCTTTATCTGCAGCCTGCTTTCAGTCACCGACAATCTGGTGGACGGCAAGGTGGTGCCCCCCGCCAATATGGTGCGTCACGATGAAGACGATCCTTATCTGGTGGTCGCCGCCGATAAAGGCACAGCAACCTTTTCCGATACGGCAAACGGGTTGGCAATCGGCCGGAATTTCTGGATGGGTGATGCCTTCGCCTCGGGCGGCAGCCATGGCTATGATCATAAGGCCATGGGCATCACTGCGCGCGGTGCCTGGGTTTCTGTTGAACGGCATTTCAGAGAAATGGGCAAAAACATTGCCACAGACCCGTTCACCGTGATCGGTGTGGGGGATATGTCCGGCGATGTGTTCGGCAACGCCATGTTGTTGTCCCGCGCCATTCGCCTGCAAGCGGCGTTCGACCACCGCCATATTTTTATCGACCCCGATCCCGATGCGGAAAGCAGCTTTAAAGAACGCACACGGCTGTTCGCCCTGAAGCGCTCGAGCTGGGAAGATTATGATACGTCCTTGATCTCCAAAGGCGGCGGAGTCTGGCCGCGGACGGCAAAATCCATCCCGCTGACAAAAGAGGTTCAAGCCTTTCTCGGTATTGAAAAAAATGCCCTGACCCCGGCGCAGCTTATCCACCATATCCTGAAGGCCGAAGCGGATCTGTTATGGTTTGGCGGCATTGGAACCTATGTCAAATCATCGGAAGAAAGCCATTCCGAAGTGGGCGACCGCGCCAATGATGCCATCCGCATCAATGGCCGCGATTTAAAGGTGAACGTATTGGGCGAAGGGGCGAATTTGGGCATGACCCAACGGGCCCGCATCGAGTTTGCCCAAAAAGGCGGCCGCTTGAACACCGATTTCATCGACAATTCCGCCGGCGTCGATTGTTCGGACAAAGAGGTGAATATCAAGATCCTGCTGGCCGACGCCATGCGCCGCGACCTTTTGGATCAGGAATCTCGCGACAATCTTTTGGCCGAAATGACAGACGCGGTGTCCGACATTGTGTTGCAAAACAATTATTTGCAAACACAGGCCATCAGCCATGCACAAGCCCGCGCTGCCAATGCACGGGAAAGCCATGCAGGCCTTATTCGCACCTTGGAACGCGAAGGAACGCTGAACCGCGATATCGAATATCTTCCCAGCGAAGAACAATTCTCGGAACTGGCCCTATCGCAAAGCGGCCTTACGCGTCCCGAGCTTTCCGTGCTGATGGCCTATGCCAAGCTCAGCCTGAAGGCCATTTTGATGAACAGCGAACTTCTGGATGATCCGTTCCTGACAGTGGAACTCGGGGCGAGCTTCCCCAGTGTCTTGCGCGATCGCTTTTCCTCGTCGCTGGAAACCCACAGATTGCGGCGCGAATTGATAGCCACAACCCTTGTCAATCAGGTGGTCAACCGCGCGGGGCTGACCTTCATCTATGAAGTGCGTGAAGAAACCGGCCTTGGGGTGGATCAAATTATCGGCGCCTTTCTTGTGGTGCGCGATATCTTCAATCTCAATGATCTGTGGCCGGAAATCGACAGTCTCGATCATCAAATGCCCGCCGCCATTCAAACCCTGATGTATCTGGAGCTTTCAGAACTAATCAAGCAACAAACCATCTGGTTTTTGCGCAATGAAGAATGGCCTTTTGACCTTCCGGGCCTGATCGACATCTATGATGACGGGGTCGTGGCTTTGCTCGCCAATCCCGAAGCGGTTTTATCACCCTTGTCTCTGGAAGCCTTCAAAACCCGCGTCGGCATGTATGAAGAACAGGGCGCACCTGTTGGCCTGTCCCGAAAAATTGTGGCTCTTCAGATGCTTATGTTCTCATGCGATGTGCAAAAAATCGCCATCGCCTTGGACAGAAAAGTTGTGGATGTGGGCCGTGCTTATTCCGAAGTCGGGGAGCGCATCGGTTTCGACTGGTTGCGCCAGGCCAGCGACACCCTTTCCACCGAAGATCATTGGGACCGGTTGGCCGCCCGCGCCGTTCTGGATGATCTGGCCGATCAACAGCGCGAATTGACCCAACATATTCTGGAAGAAAACCGGAAGGCAGACGGTCCGGAAGCCGTGATCAAATGGTTTGACGATCAGGAATTGACACGGGCGCGGGCAGACCGCTTGCTGTCCGATCTTAAATCCAGCGGCCCGCTTTCGGTGGCAAAGCTTAGTTTTGCCGCCCGCCATCTGCGCTCGATTCTGTCACGCGCTGTTGGGATTTAAAACTAAAAATTAGTTTGTTAAGAAAAAGCGCCCATCCTTGTGATAGAGGATGAGCGCTTTTTTTATCAACCGGACCGGACCCAAAATAACAGGCCTTAACCCTCCATCAATTTCTGACAAAGATCATCAAGCTGTTCCAATGTCAGATACCGGATGGACACCACGCCCCCTTCAGCGCCCCGATCATTGATATCCACGGCCAAGCCAAGCGCCTGTCCAAGATCGGCTTCCAATGCCTTTGTATCGGGGTCTTTCCGGCGTTTTTTAGCCTTGGATTTTTCTGTCTCGGTGCCTTGCCCTGCCCCTGTTCCCCGTTCTTTGGCCACCAGCGCTTCTGTCTGGCGAACGCTTAGTCCGGCATCCAAAACTCGCTGCGCCAATATGTCCGGATCGGGGCTGCCAATCAAAGCACGGGCATGCCCCATGCTCAACCGGCCATCATCAACCATGGCCCGCACCGTATCCGGCAGGCTTAAAAGCCGCAAAAGATTGGCAATATGGCTCCGCGATTTGCCAACCGCTTTCGCCACATCCTCTTGCCGGTGCCCGAATTCTGCAATCAAACGCTGATAACCGTCTGCTTCTTCAATGGGCGACAGATCCTGTCGCTGCACATTTTCTATGATGGCCACTTCCAAAGCGGCACGATCATCCAAATCCCGTATAAGAACCGGAACCTCATGCAATCCGGCTTTTTGCGAAGCTCTCCAGCGCCGCTCCCCGGCTATGATCTCATAACGTTGTTCGCCATTGGAAGGTTGAGAGACCGGACGCACAAGAATAGGCTGCAACACACCTTTTTCAGCAATTGAAGCAGACAATGTCTCAAGATCTTCAGTGACAAAATTGCGACGCGGCTGAAACGGGTTCGCTTTTAAAAAATGGATCGGCACAAGGCGCGTATCACGATTGGATGGCGCTTGTGATTCACTAATATTCTCAACGGGATAATCGTCCATCAAAGCCGATAATCCGCGTCCTAATCCCCGTTGTTGGCCCCGAGAGCGGCCGGGTTTTTCCGGTGCCTGATCGCTCATGCCGCTTTTGCCTTTCTTTCCCGCTTCAAAATCTCACTGGCCAAACGCATATAGGCTTGGCTGCCTGAACAGCGATGATCGTATAAAAGAGCCGGCTTTCCGTGGCTTGGTGCTTCCGAAACCCGCACATTGCGCGGAATCACCGTTTTGAACACCACATCGCCCAAATAACCGCGCACATCTTTTGCGACCTGATCACTAAGCCGGTTGCGCTTATCAAACATGGTCAGCACCACCCCGGAAATGGCCAAAGACCCATTATAGGTGGATTTTACCCGCTCAATGGTCCGCAACAAAAGCGATAGACCTTCAAGAGCAAAAAATTCGCATTGCAAAGGAACCAGAACCGATTGCGCCAATGTCAGAGCATTCAATGTTAATAAAGACAAAGAGGGCGGGCAATCAATCAGCACATAATCGAAATTCCCCAAAGAGGGATCAAATTCCAAGGTATCGCGCAGACGATACGCACGCCGCGACATGGTCACCAATTCCGTATCGGCGCCCGACAAATCAATGGTGGACGGGATAATATAAAGCCCCGGCACCGCTGTAGGTGCCAGCACTGCAGCAATATCCGCCTCGCCGGTGATCAATTCATAAGAAGATAATTTACGCTTGGACCGATCGATGCCAAAGCCGGTAGAGGCGTTGCCTTGCGGGTCCAGATCGATGATCAGAACTTTTTTCCCGATGGCGGCAAGCGCCGTGGCCAAATTGATGGCTGTGGTGGTTTTCCCCACACCGCCCTTTTGATTGGCAACGGCAATGATATTGGGCTGGTGCCCATCCCGGTTTTGCGAAGATCCATTGTCTTGGAGAGAATTATTATGCACGGCTTACCGTCCTTAATCTCACGATCATCGCCTGAGGGTCCGTCCAGCTTTCAAAGGTTTCCGCGTCAAAAACCCATGATTTTCGGCAGTTTTCCAGTTCCAACTGCACCTCTTTCCCCTTTAGAAACCACATTTCCGTTTGGGGTGTGGCAAAGGCATAAGCATAGTCCAACAAACGATCCAAAGGCGCAAGAGCCCGCGCGGTGATCATGTCCACAGGAAATGGCGGCAAGGCCTCGATCCGGGCCGTATGAACATGGGCCGGAGCGCCTGTTTCCAAAATTACCTGTCGCAAAAAGCTGCATTTCCGCCGGTCACTTTCAACCAAATCAACCCGACCGGCCCCGCATAAGGCCAGAACCAGCCCCGGAAATCCGGCCCCCACCCCGAAATCAAGCCAATGGGTGGGCAGTTGATGGTCGCTATGATCCCGAATATGGGCGATCAATTGGGCAGAATCGAGAAAATGCCGCGTCCAGATATGATCCACCGTTGCCGGCCCGATCAAATTGATACGGGCCTGCCACTTTTTCAAAAGGCGTTCATAAACCGCCAGCGCATCCATTGTTTCACGTGAAACACCAAGCCGGTCACGCCACAGACTTTCATCACGCCCCATCATGCGGCTTTCGACCGGCGTTTCAAATGCGCGAGCAAAAGCGTCAAAGCCGCTGGTGTGACACCGGAAATCCGCGCAGCCGCCCCCAGGGTTGCCGGGCGCACCGTTGCGAATTTTTCCTGAAGTTCCCGCGAAAGGCCGGGCAAGTCGGTAAAGTCGAAATCCGCCGGAATGATCAATTTTTCATCTTTCCTAAAGGCTTCGATGTCTTTTGTCTGGCGGCCCAAATAGGTTGCATAACGCGCCTCGATAGCCACTTGTTCACCGATTTCAGGCGATATGGACGCCAGATCATAGGGCCAGATTGGCGTTAATTTTTCTATCGACATGTCCGGATAGCTCAGCAATTCCATGGCTGTCCGGCGGCGCCCATCCTTGCGAATGGACAAGCCATGCTGAGTGGCTTCATCCGGTGTCAGATTCAAGCTTTCCAAAGCCGCCCGCGCCTTTTGCAGTTTTTGGGATTTTTCTGCCCAACGGGATGCCCGAACGCTCCCCACCAAACCAGCATCTTTGGCCTTGTCTGTCAGCCGTTGATCGGCGTTATCAGCCCGTAAATGCAGACGATATTCCGCCCGGCTGGTGAACATGCGATAGGGTTCGCGCGTCCCCTTCGTAATAAGATCGTCGATCATCACGCCAATATAAGCATCGGCCCGATCCAAACAAAAATCACCATTATTGCCTGCCGCTCTGGCTGCATTGGCTCCGGCCATCAAACCTTGCGCCGCCGCCTCTTCATAGCCGGTGGTCCCATTGATCTGGCCAGCCAAATAAAGCCCTGACAGCCGCCGCGTTTCCAATGTAGGCCGCAATTCACGGGGATCGATAAAATCATATTCAATGGCATAACCAGGACGAATGATTTCGGCCTTTTCCAATCCGGGTATCGAGCGCACCAAATCCAGCTGAACATCTTCTGGCAGGCTGGTGGAAATGCCATTGGGGTAAACCACCGGGTCATCAAGCCCTTCCGGCTCAAGGAAAATCTGGTGGCTCTCTTTATCCGCAAACCGCACAATTTTATCTTCGATCGACGGGCAATAGCGCGGCCCCCGGCTTTCAATCTGACCGGAATAAAGGGGGGACCGATGAAGATTGCCGCGGATAATATCGTGGGTGCGCACCGTCGTTCGGGTGATATAGCAATCGATTTGCGGAACGGTGATGGTCTTTGTCAATGTGGAAAATGGAACCGGCGGCGTATCGCCCGGCTGGGCTTCGCACACCGACCAATCAATGCTACGCCCGTCTAGACGCGGTGGTGTGCCGGTTTTCAGGCGATTCATTTGAAAGCCAACGGATTCCAATGTTTTGGACAAGCCCATAGAAGGCGCTTCCCCTACCCGACCGGCAGGGATTTTCTTCTCGCCCAAATGGATCAATCCACGCAAAAACGTACCTGTTGTCAGAATAATCCGCGCACTGCGCAGGATTGTCCCATCCGCCAAGACAACGGCTTCTACCGATTGCGCGGGACCATCTTTCTTGATGACGAGATCTTCAACTGCACCTTCGCGGATATGCAGATTTTCTATGTCCGCCAGCATATTCTGCATGGCTTTGGCATATAAAGCACGATCCGATTGGCACCGGGGGCCTTGCACAGCCGGGCCTTTACGCCGGTTCAGCAGGCGAAACTGAATCCCGGATGCATCAGCAACCCGGCCCATCAACCCATCCATCGCGTCAATTTCCCGAACCAGATGGCCTTTGCCAAGCCCGCCAATGGCTGGATTGCACGACATAGCGCCAATGGTGTCGCGCCGATGGGTGATCAATAATGTACGGGCACCAATACGAGCCGACGCCGCAGCTGCCTCGCAGCCGGCATGTCCGCCGCCTATGACAATTACATCAAAGTCCGTATTCACCACTTGAAATCCTGCATTTGCGCCCGCGCACCAAGGGGCGCACTGTATTTTGCCTGTTGTGAAAGGTCAAACAAGAAGGACGATATCTGGCGGATTTCCGTAGAACTTAGCGATGTTCCACGTGAAACATCACTTCCCGATGCAGAAGGAAGAAAACACGATATCCAACAAAGACTCCACATCCACTCGACCGGTTATCCGCCCCAAAGCCCGTGTGGCCAAGCGCACATCCTCCGCCGCCAATACTGCATCTTGTTGTGCGGATTGGAAAAATCGCTCCAAACAATCGACCGCTTCCTGTAAGGCCATACGGTGACGAATGCGCGTAATGGCGGGTGCTTCGCCAATATCGCACAGGCTTGTAACCTTTTGCGTAAGACAGGCCATCAAGGCATCAAGACCTTGCTGCTCGGTCACCGAAGTAACAAATGTCGGTAGTGCATCCTTTTGCTGGCCATAAGAAGGTGTTTCCAGGCAATCGCCTTTATTCACCACCAAAATTGCCTGTTCATCCAGCAAATCCGTGATGGGTTCTGGCAAGGCGGGCCAGTCTTTCGCTTCTACCAGAACCAGGCGAATATCTGCATGCTCCGCCCTCTCCAAAGCCCGGCGCACACCTTCACTTTCAATGCTATGGGCAGTTTCGCGCAAGCCTGCCGTGTCGATTAGAGTAGCCGGATAGCCATCCAGATCCAAAGCCACCTCGATCACATCGCGGGTCGTTCCGGCAATATCAGACACAATCGCCGCATCCCGCTTGGCAATGGTGTTCAACAGGCTGGATTTTCCAACATTGGGTTCCCCCAACAGCACGATAGATACCCCGTTCCGCAACCGCTCGCCGCGCCGTCCATCGGCCAGATGGGTTTTCATCTCGGAACAGAGGGCTTCCAAAGATGGCTTCACCGACAGGGTCATATCTTCGGGCAAATCTTCATCTGGGAAATCAATATCCGCCTCGATCCGCGCCAACGCTTCCAGCAACGCCATCCGCCAGCGTTCATAAAGTGCGCCCAAGGCCCCGCCCATCTGCCGCAAAGCCTGCATACGCTGCAAAGCCGTTTCGGCCATCACCAGATCATTGATCCCTTCGGCCTCGGTTAAATCCATCCGGCCATTTTCAAAGGCCCGACGGGAAAACTCCCCCGCCAGAGCCGGACGCAACCCTTCGATCCGCGACAACGCATCCAGCACCCCGTCCAGAACGGCACGGCCCCCATGCACATGCAGTTCCACCACATCTTCACCGGTGAAGCTGGCAGGGGCTTTGAAATATAAGACCAGCGCATCATCCAGATGGGCATCATTCGCGGGATCGTACAAAGCCCGCACCTGCGCCATACGCGGCGTTGGCAACGGTTTTTCGGTCAACACTTGCAAAGCCAGGGCCGCTTGCGGGCCTGAAATACGGATCACAGACACACCGGCCCGGCCGCGGGCGCTTGCCAGGGCAAAGATGCTTTCAAAATCGCACTCTCTGTTTCGGAGAAGAGTCATCCGCGCGGCTTATCGCTGGGCTTCATTGCTGAAAACATCATTTTCTGAAGTTTTTCCATGCCTGTCGTCGCCCCTGTCATCCACGCCGACATAAGGTTTTGCATGTCTTCAGGGCTTAATCCTTCACTGGCACGGCGTTTCATCTGGGCCAAAATTTCTTCTTGCAAGGGTTCCACATCCGGCAAGCCAAAGAATGTGCGCAGTTCCTTTGGGGTACAGTCAACATCCATAGAAATCTTCATTCCAACGTCTCCTTGCGATGTGCGATCATGGGGCGTAGCCTTTGCGTCCACGGCCCCCCGAACGATCTTCAATGTGAGACCAGATTCCATGACAGACAACCGTTTACGCTTTGAATCAAGCCCTTATCTTCTACAGCATGCAGACAATCCGGTCCACTGGCGTCCTTGGGGAGAAAAAGCGCTAGCCGAAGCCAAAGAGCGCAATGTTCCAATTCTTTTATCTGTGGGTTATGCCGCCTGTCATTGGTGCCATGTGATGGCCCATGAGAGTTTCGAAAACGAAGATATTTCCAATCTTATGAACGATTTATTTGTTAATATTAAGGTTGATCGTGAAGAAAGACCCGATCTGGATACTATCTATATGTCGGCCCTTACCATTATGGGACAACAAGGCGGCTGGCCGCTCACCATGTTTTTGACGCCCGATGGAACTCCTTTTTGGGGTGGCACATATTTCCCCGCAGCCGCCAGCCATGGCCGTCCGGGCTTTGCCGATGTTCTAGAACGCGTTTCGGGAATTTATCATGCCAATCCGGATGCCGTAAAAAAGAACTGCCAATCGCTTATGACCCATCTGGTACAGCAAAACAAAACCAGGCCGGGACAAGATCTTGCCCCCGATATGCTGGATCAGATAGCGGAAAAGCTGGTCCATCATATGGACCCGCGCCATGGCGGTATGGCCGGCGCTCCGAAATTCCCGCAACCTTTCTTGCTGGAGTTTTTATGGCGTGGAGCCATCCGGACCCAAAATGCCCACTGGTCCGATGCGGTGATCCGCAGCCTTGACCAAATGGCTTTAGGCGGTCTTTACGATCATCTGGGCGGCGGCTTTGCACGCTATAGCGTGGACGAACGCTGGCTGGTCCCGCATTTTGAAAAAATGCTTTATGACAATGCGTTATTGATCGATCTTTACACGCAAATATGGCGCGAAACACGCTCGGATCTATATAAACAGCGGGTCGCTGAAACCATGGAATGGGTGCGGCGGGAAATGACCGTAGAGTCCGGAGCTTTTGCCTCGTCCCTGGATGCCGATAGCGAAGGCGAAGAAGGTAAATTCTATGTCTGGACAGCGCAAGAAATCGACCAGCATTTAAATGCCGATGACGCAGCCTTGTTCAAACATGTCTATGATATTTCTCCGCAGGGCAATTGGGAGGGTGTCTCCATTCCCAACCGCCTGACCGGAGCCTGGCCCTTGGATGCGGAAACCGAACGCCGTTTGGCCGATTGCCGGACCATTTTATTCCGTGAACGCGACTTTCGTCCCCGTCCGGGATGGGATGATAAAACCTTGACCGACTGGAACGGCATGATGATCCGCGCCGCCTGTCATGCGGGAAGTGCCTTCGATCGCTCCGATTGGCTGGATATGGCACAAATCGCATTCAAGGCGATCCAGCTTGATATGAGCGGATCTGATGGCCGTCTTTATCATTCTGCACGAAAATCCCGCCGTCAGGAGATATCCTTATTGGACGATCATGCGCATATGATCCTTGCTGCCCTTGCGCTTTATCAAGCCACGGGAAAACCGGACTATCTGGATGCCGCTCTCGGTTGGTGTGCTGTGGTGGAAATGCTCTTTGCCGATCCACAAGAAGGCGGATATTTTACCAGTGCCAAAGACGATGCCAATTTGATCTTGCGCCCGAAAACTGTTCGGGATAGCGCACAGCCTTCTGGCAATGGGACACTTTTGGAATGCTTTTCCCAACTCTTCATGATTACCGGCGATCCGGTTTGGAAAGACCGGGCTGAACGCCTTGTCGCCGCCTTTTCCGGTGAGGCCGTGGGGCAGTTTTTCCCTCTTCTGGGTTTTTTGAATGGCTATGACACGCTGATCAATGGCGTGGACATTACCCTTGGACATAAAGATGGCACAGCACGCCAAACTACATTCATGAACGCCGTCTATAATCTTTCCCTGCCCAATGCAGTGATCCATGACGATCTTTCAAAAGCCCTGCCGCCGGATAATTTGACCATTTGCGCCCATCAAAGCTGCTCACCGCCTCTTGGGCCATCGGATGATTTACGGGCCGCCCTTATAAAGGCCCGGCAAACCCAAAAAGGATAGGCACATGCCGTTACTCTCTTTGCACAGTCCTCTTGGGGACCTGACCCTGTTTGAAGAAGATGGTGCGCTTGTGGCACTGGATTGGGGCTGGGGTGCGGATCAAGCCCCCAGTGCCCTTTTGGAAGAAGCCTGCTCCCAGTTACACGCCTATTTCGATGGCACACGCACCCATTTTGATTTGCCCTTTTCCCCACAAGGGACCGATCATCAAAAAGCCATTTGGGCAGCTATTTCCACCGTCCCTTATGGCACCACCATCAGCTATAAAGAACTGGCGGAAAAAACCGGATCGGTCGCCCGCGCTGTTGGGGGAGCTTGCGGGGCCAATCCTTTGCCCATCCTTATTCCGTGCCACCGTATTCTCGCCGCCGATGGCAAGCTCACTGGATATTCCGGCGAAGGCGGTGTGGAAACGAAACAGGCGCTTTTGCGCCTTGAAGGGATAAACATCCCCCATCAACTAGACCTTTAACACGCTTCCCTTTTCAATTTTGCCAAGTGGAGATCTGAAATGCCGGCCAAATATATCACCCTGAACGCAAAAGACGGGTCTGGGTCCTATACAGGGTATCTCGCCCTTCCCGACTCTGGAACCGGGCCGGGGGTCGTGGTGATTCAGGAAATTTTCGGCATCAACACACCCATGCGCGAAATTTGCGATCAGTTGGCCAATCAAGGCTATATGGCCCTGTGCCCGGATTTCTTCTGGCGACAAGAGCCGGGTATTCAACTGAACGACAAAATACAAAAGGACTGGGATCGCGCCTTTGAACTCTATCAAGGCTTTGATGTGGATAAAGGCATAGACGATATTCAAACAGCCTTGTCCTGGTTACGCAAAGCCGATGGCTCCAATGGAAAAGCGGGTGTTATCGGCTATTGCCTTGGCGGGTTTCTCGCTTATTTGTCCGCATGCCGGACCGATGCCGATGCTGCTGTCGGCTATTATGGCGTCAGCATCGATAGCAAATTGGATGAAGCCGACAATATCAAAGGACATCTTCTTTTGCATGTGGCCACAGAAGATGAATTTGTCGACAAAGCGGCACAACAAGCCATGCACAATGCTCTGGATAACCATCCCCACATCACACTCCATGACTATGAAGGCATGAACCATGCTTTCGCCCGCCCGGGTGGCACGCATTATGATGAAAAAGCCGCTAAAAAAGCCAATGACAGAACGCTGGAATTTTTAAAAACCCGGCTGGGATAAATTTTAGCAATAGCTTTCCAAGAGGGCGGTGTTTGTTTCACGTGGAACATATGCCGCCCTTTCCTTATGGGATAGGCCACAACCATATTTAGAACCAAAATCTTGGCGGCTGGGCAATAAAAAGCCCCGCCATATTGGCAGGGCTTTTAAATAATTGGCCGAGAAATTTCGGCTTATTGGTTCATCGAGGTAAAGAAATCCTCGTTGGTTTTGGTTTCTTTAAGCTTTCCAACCAGGAATTCGATGGCATCGGTGGTGCCCATAGGCTGCAATATACGCCGCAAAACCCATGTTTTGGCCAATTCCGCTTTGGGGATCAGCAATTCTTCTTTCCGGGTTCCGGACTTCAGGATGTCGATAGCCGGGAAGACTCGCTTATCAGCAACTTTACGATCCAGAACCAGCTCGGAATTACCGGTTCCCTTGAATTCTTCAAAGATCACTTCATCCATGCGCGATCCGGTTTCAATAAGGGCCGTGGCAATGATCGACAGTGATCCACCTTCTTCGATATTACGCGCCGCACCAAAGAACCGTTTGGGGCGCTGCAGGGCATTGGCATCTACACCACCGGTCAACACCTTGCCAGAGCTGGGAACCACGGTGTTATAAGCGCGGGCCAAACGGGTGATAGAATCAAGCAAGATCACCACATCTTTTTTGTGTTCCACCAGGCGCTTGGCTTTTTCGATCACCATTTCCGCCACCTGAACATGGCGGGTTGCCGGTTCATCAAAGGTGGAAGACACCACTTCGCCCTTCACAGAACGTTGCATATCCGTCACTTCTTCAGGCCGTTCATCGATCAACAGCACCAAAAGATACACTTCCGGATGATTGCGGGTGATGGCTTTGGCGATATTTTGCAAAACCATGGTTTTCCCGGTGCGCGGCGGCGCCACGATCAAGGCACGCTGACCTTTTCCGATCGGCGCCACCAGATCAATGATGCGCGGTGTCAAATCCTTGACGGTGGGATCTTGCGGGTCCAAAGACAGCCGTTCATCGGGATAAAGCGGCGTCAGATTGTCGAAATTCACCTTATGACGGGCTTTTTCCGGCTCGTCAAAATTGATGGTATTCACCTTCAAAAGCGCAAAATAGCGCTCGCCATCCTTTGGCGCACGAATTTGCCCTTCAACCGTATCACCGGTACGCAAACCAAAGCGGCGAATCTGGCTGGGACTGACATAAATATCGTCCGGTCCTGCCAGATAATTGGCTTCGGGCGACCGCAAGAACCCAAATCCGTCTTGCAAAATTTCGATAACCCCGCCGCCGGAAATATCTTCGCCCCGTTCGGCCAGGTTTTTCAAAATGGCAAACATCATATCCTGTTTGCGCATGGTGCTGGCATTTTCAACGCCATGTTCCTCAGCGAGAGACAACAGCTCACTGGGGGTCTTGTTCTTTAGGTCTTGCAGATTCATGAAGTTGTGACTCTGAGCGAGGTTAAAAAACCAAACGCTTTAGGATGAGGAGACATTGGATAAGGCGGGAACTTCAATCAGCCTTATAAATCAGGATCAAGATTATATGAGGCTAATTTCAGAGACGGTGCGGCACATCCAATTTTATGAAGATAAAATCCTTCATACAGCTATGCCACTTTCCCAGAACGCTATCATCTGGATTTGGCAAGTCAAGAAAAATAATTCCATTGCCGTTCGGAAAACGCGCCTCATCTTATCAAGAACTATGGATAATCCCTTATCATCAAAAGGGTTTTACAATCACAAGAATGACAATCACAATGGTTGAAAGCGTCGGAATTTCATTCACCAGACGATAAAATTTTGAACTGTGGCTGTTTTCGCCGCGGGCAAAGGCTTTCCGCCAACGGGACAAACCATGATGCAACAGGGTTAATCCCACCACGAACAGCAATTTTACATGCAGCCAGATTTCGGAAAAGCCATAGGACATTGCCAAAGAAATACCAAAAACCCATGTGGCGATCATCGCCGGGTTAATGATGATTCTCAGAAGTTTACGCTCTCGTTCTTGCCATTTCCGGTCTTCGTCCGAGCCAATGTCAGCCTCGGCATGATAAGCAAAATAGCGCGGTAGCATAAACATGCCGGCCATCCAGAAAATCACCGAAATCAGATGCAGGGCTTTCACCCATAAATAAAGCGTCCCGTCCATAATGGAAAAGTCCTTTTAGGCCGCTTGATCCGGCCAACCGTGTAAAAATGCCGCCAAACGCTCCACATGATCAACCGGAGTATAGGGCACAAAGCCGTGGCCCAGATTGAAAATATGCGGACGGTTTGAAAGGGCGTTCAAAATACGCGTTGCTTCCTTTTCCATCAAAGCCCCACCTGCCACCACATATTGCGGGTCCAGATTGCCCTGCACAGCCAATCCTTTTGGCAAGGTTTCATCAGCAAAAGACAAAACCATACCACTGTCCAAAGAGACCGCATCCACGCCGCTGCGTTCGGCAAAACGCCCCAGGAGAGGCCCCGCACCGCGTGGAAAGCCGATAATGGGAACATCCCCAGCCGCATCCTTCAAACGCGCCACCAGACGCCTTGTGGGCTCGATGACAAAGCGTTCAAAGGCTGGTTCGGGCAGATTGCTGGCCCAGCTTTCAAAAATCTGGATCACCTCTGCCCCGGCTTTGATCTGGCCCATCAGATAGGTGAAGCTGGCATCTTCCAGAATTTTCAAAAGCGCATCAAAGCCTTCGGGATCAGAAAAAGCCCAGGCTTTGGCTGCGGCCTGATCATCCCCGCCGCGTCCGGCCACCATATAGCTGGCAACGGTCCAAAGCCCGCCGCAAAAGCCGATCAAAGCCACATGGTCGGGCAAGGCACCAGCAACTTGGCGCACCGTTTGATAAACCGGGGCCGCCCGGTCATCCAAGCGCTGGTGCGACAAACGGTGGAGATCTTTCACGGACCGGATGGGATCGAGAACCGGCCCTTCGCCCTGACGGAAATCCAAATCCTGCCCTAAAGCATGGGGAACGATCAGAATATCGGAAAACAGGATCGCTGCATCGGTGTTCAACCGTTCGACCGGCTGCAACGTAACCTCGGTGGCCAAATCCGGTGCATAAACCAGATCGAGGAAAGATCCGGCTTTTTCACGGACAGCCCGATATTCCGCCAGATAACGTCCAGCCTGACGCATAAACCAGAAAGGAGGGCGGGTTTCGCGCTGACCTTGAAGAACATTGAGAAGGGGTTTTGGGCTCATTGCCGCTCCGATTTGGCTATCCACCACTTACTATCTTTTAAAATAAAGAGGTAGTGATGGTAGTGAATCCCTGTGGGTAACGGGGATGAAATGTTATCCACAGAATGATCTACAGTTTGTGGATCGTTATTTCCAGTAGGAAAACCGATTGGAAAAGCGTTTGGATTTCGAGGATTCTTTTTGAAAAACGGGACGGAAGAGAGTGATATTTCAATGAATTCTGTTTTGAAAAGCCAGCCAAACAGGGAGGCTTTGAAAAAACAGAGGCGAAAAATTATCCACAAAATTTTGGGCTGGTGATAACTGATAACGAATATGGGAGAAAATCCTTCAACTTTGCCCAAATGTCCCGCACTCTCGAAAACGACAAAAGCATTCAAAAGTTATCCACAGGGTTATGACATTGGGAACAGCCATGTCCGATTTACAGCGGTTTCATCTTCATTTGGTTTCCGATTCCACCGGGGAAACACTGGAAGCCATGGCCAAGGCGGCTTTGGTACAGTTTGAAAATGTGCGGGCCGAAAAGCATATGTGGCCGATGGTGCGCACACCGCGCCAGATGGAACGTATCATGGAGTTTGTCGAAGATCGCCCCGGTCTGGTGATGTATACTTTGGTGAATGAAGATATCCGGCGTGAACTGACCCGCCGTTGTGCGGCTTTGAATATTCCCCATGTGTCGGTTCTGGATCCGGTCATTGAATCCCTGGGGCAGTTTTTAGGGGCGCGGTCACGCGGGCTCCCCGGCCGCCAGCATGAAATGGATCGCCATTATTTTGACCGCATCGATGCGTTGCATTTCACCATGGCCCATGATGACGGGCAATTGGCAACGGGGTTGATGTCGGCGGATATCATTCTTGTGGGGGTGTCGCGCACATCGAAAACCCCCACCAGCATCTATCTGGCCAATAAAGGCTTTAAGACCGCAAATGTGCCTTTTGTTCCCAATGCGCCCCTGCCGCCCGAATTAGAAGGTCCCCTGGATGCCCTTGTGGTTGGTCTGACCGCCAGCCCGGATCGTCTGGTTCAGGTTCGTACAAATCGCTTGCGCACCATTAAAGAGGCGCCGTCCACCAGCTATGTGGATATGCAGGCGATCAAAGAGGAAGTGTTGGCCTGCAGGCGGTTATGTAGCGCCCATCAATGGCCGGTGATTGATGTGACCCGCCGCTCTATTGAAGAAACGGCAGCGGCGGTGTTGCGTCTCCATTCTGCACGTGAAGCGGGTCTGTCTGATGGGGGAAAATAATCCGGCGCTTATTTTGGCGTCCCGGTCCCCTGCCCGTGCCCATTTGCTAAAAAGTGCCGGTGTGGCTTTTCGTCAAATCGTAAGTGCTGTGGATGAAAGCCGGATCAAAGCACAGATAAGGGATCAAGGCGGGGCGGTGGACCAGATTGCTCCGGCGCTTGCGGCTGCCAAAGCAAAAGCGGTGTCCAAACTCCATCCCGATGATTGGATTATCGGTGCGGATCAGACGCTGCTTTATAAGGAAAACCTGATTTCCAAAGCGGCCAATCGGCAAGAATTGCGTGCCCAATTGCAGGATTTGCGCGGCCAGAGCCACCATTTGCACAGCGCGGTGGCCCTGATACAGGGCGGGGTTTGTGTGTGGTGTACGGATTGTTTTGTCAGCCTGTCCATGCGGAATTTTAGTGATGACTTTCTGGGTCACTATGTGGATCAGGCTGATGAGGAGCTGTTGCAATGTGTGGGCGGCTACCGGCTTGAGGCCGAGGGCGCGACATTGTTTGAACGCATCGACGGGGATTATTTTTCCGTTCTCGGCTTGCCGCTTTTGCCCTTATTGGGTGCCTTACGAGATCATGGGATCATGGCGCAATGAGCATTGGATCACAAAATGCCGCCGCAGCGGGGAAACTGGCTGGCGTGATGGGCTGGCCTATCGGACATTCCTTGTCACCGCTTTTGCACAGATATTGGCTTAATCAATTGAATATAAAAGGGGATTATATTCCCTTGATGATCCGGCCGCAACATCTGGAAGCGGCGCTTCGGTCGCTTGTGCCTATGGGGTTTTCCGGGGTCAATGTAACGGTTCCCCATAAGGAAATGACGGCAAAACTGGTGGACCGTCTTGATCCTTTGGCGCGGCGTATCGGGGCCGTGAATACGGTCATCGTGGATCATAATGGGCGATTGTTTGGCCGGAATACCGATGCCGGTGGTTTTCTTGCCCATTTGCAGCAAAGTGCGCCCCAATGGCGTGCCAAAAATGCGCATAGTCTTGTGCTGGGCGCGGGCGGTGCCGCAAAAGCGGTGGTAGTGGCGCTTTTGGATGCAGGAGCGGCGCAGATCTATATCGCCAACCGCACTCAGGAACGGGCTCAATCATTGGTGGCGGCACTGGATGACAAGCGCGTGGTTGCCGCAGGCTGGCAAGATCGCACGGCCTTGTTGAAAGATGTGGATTTGTTGGTCAACAGCACCAGCTTGGGCATGGTGGGGCAAGCGCCTTTGGATATTTCCCTGTCTTTGATGCCTTCCGGATCGGTGGTTTATGATCTTGTCTATCGCCCCTTGCAAACAGAGCTTTTGAAAAAAGCGAAAGCGCGTGATCTGGTTGCTGTGGATGGGCTGGGGATGTTGATCCATCAAGCCGTTCCGGCCTTTGATGCCTTTTTCGGACAAAAACCGTCTGTGGATGCGCAGGTTCAGGATCTTTTATTGAAAGCTTTGGACGGAGATTGAATCCGTGATTGTTTTGGGGCTGACAGGGTCCATTGCCATGGGCAAAAGCGAGGCGGCGCGCATGTTGCGCCGCTTTGATATTCCGGTTTTTGACTCCGATGCGGCCGTTCATAGCCTGCTGGCAAAAGGTGGCGGGGCGGTGGATGCGGTGGCGGCGGCTTTTCCCGGTGTTAAGCAAAACGGGGCGGTGGACCGTAAGGCCTTGGGGGCGCAGGTTTTTGGCAAGCCGGATAAACTGGCGCAATTAGAGCAGATTTTGCATCCCAAAGTGTTTGATGCGCAAAGGCGGTTTTTAGCCGATGCGGATCAAAAGGCATCTTTTTTGGCAGCGCTGGATATTCCGTTATTATTTGAAACCGGGGGCGAAGCGAAAGTCGATCGGGTTGCAGTGGTTTCCGCCCCGGCGCCTGTGCAAAAGGCGCGGGCATTGGCAAGGCCAGGGATGACAGAACAGCGATTGAACGCTGTGCTTGCGCAACAACTGCCCGATGCGGAAAAACGCCGCCGCGCCGATTATATTTTGAATTCAGGGGATGGAAAACGGCTCATGCTGCGCGATATTACCGCTATGCTACGTGATCTTCAGGACGTGAAGGCCGGTGTTTGGCCCTGGCCTGTTACGGATGATCATTGGCCCACTCTTGCTTTGCCTGCCGACAGGAAACCGCCCCATGCGTGAAATTGTGTTTGATACGGAAACCACCGGTCTGGACCCGTCACAAGGGCATCGTCTGGTGCAGATCGGCGCGGTGGAACTGATCGACTTTCTGCCCACCGGGCGTGAATATATGACGCTTATCAATCCCATGCGCCCAATGGACCCCGGTGCCGCGGCGGTGCATGGCATTACCGATGCCATGCTGGAAGGCCAGCCCATCTTTGATGCGGTGATCGATGATTTTCTGGCCTTTGTGGATGGGGCCAATCTGGTGGCACATAATGCCGATTTCGATATGAAATTTCTCAATTTCGAATTGAAAAAAATCCAGCGTCCCGTGCTTCCGAAAACGCGCTTTGTCGATACGCTGGAAATCGCCCGACGGCGCTTTCCGGGGCAAAAATTGTCTTTGGATGCGCTGTGCAAGCGGCTGGGCGTGGATAATTCCATGCGAGAACACCATGATGCTCTGCTCGATTGCCAGATATTGGCAGAAGTTTATCTGGAATTACGCGGCGGACGGCAACATGGCCTTGGCTTTCAGGCGGGTGGGCGTACCAAGAAAAATCTGGCCACAAACGGCCCCGCTTTCGATAAACCGATCCGTCGCGATCCCCGCCCCCATGCCCCCAGTGAGGCGGAATTGGCGGCTCATCAGGCTTTTATCAAGCGTTTGAAATCTCCCATTTGGGAACATTAGGGGCCAAACATATCCCCTATGCGCTTGATGCAGAATTTGGGGGCTGGCTCCATATAAAAAGGCCGGAGACACTGCCCCCGGCCCTTTCTTTTATAACCGACCCTAAGATCAGGCGTTGCCTTGCGGCTCGCCCAGATCAATCTCGCCAAGGCTTGTGGCTCCGCTTTGCTGGGGCTGCTGTTGTGCTGCCGCGGCACGCTGTTGCTGATACAGCGCTGCAAAATCGATGGGGTCCAGCATCAGAGGCGAAAAGCCACCATCGCGCACCGTATCGGCAACGATCCGGCGGGCAAAGGGGAACAGGATATGCGGGGCCTGTACCAGCAAGAACGGCTCAATCATGTTTTCAGGCAGGTTGCGCGCCCCGAACAGGCCCGCATAAAGCAGTTCCACGGCAAAGGCGGTGTCTTCGCCAACTTTTGATGTGGCGGTCACTTTCAAATCCACTTCATAGGCTTCGTCACCCATACGCCGCGCCCCCACATTGACATTCACTTCAATGGCGGGTTTGGGGCTTTCGGGGTTCGACAGGGCCTGGAAGACCTTGGCAGCATTGGGATTCTCGAACGAGAGATCCTTCACATATTGCGCCAGCACGGCGGCTGCCGGCCCTGCCTGTGCTGTCTGCTGATTTTGTGCCGCGCCCTGTGCGCCACCGTTTGTTTCGTTTTCCGCCATGATCTGACGTTCCTTCAACTGATCTGCGTTTTCAAAATATATTCTGTCTGATTGAGCAACAGTCATGGTGCTGCCCTTTCAGGATCGCGATTTCGCTAGCACGAACCGGCGGGCCAGACAACCTTCAGGCCACCGGAGGACCGCCTCTCTTTATCGGAGCCGGTCATTAGGGCCGCTGTCTTCGGGCTTATGCGTGTCGGACTGTTCCCAAAATTCGCCTTCAATAACCACATGGGCACTTCCGGGGCGGCTATGGCGAAAAATACGCAAGGCGATCCATGTGCGCAAAGGTGGAATAAGTAACAAAGCGCCCAAAAAATCGGTGAGAAAGCCGGGGATCAACAGCAACAAGCCAGCCAGAGCCAACATTGCTCCATGCATCAATTCCATGACCGGAGCCCGATTGGCGCCCAGTTCGGCACGGGCGCGGCGTATGGTCTCCACGCCTTGGGCGCGGACAATGGCCACACCGATAGCGGCCGTGGCAAGGATAAGAACCAGCACGGGAAACGCGCCAATGTCTTCACCGACAGAGATAAAAATACTGATTTCCACCAGCGGTGTGAGAATAAGAGAAAGAAGGAAGAGCAGCGCCATGCTTGTCCTTTCGGGGCGAGAGGCTTATCTATCGTGCGTATTCGTCTATAGATGTAGGCATAGAAACGGCAATGGCAATCTGTCCTTGGGGTAAAGCCGTCTCATGATATCATAAGACGGACCGATCAAAAGCAGTACCACATTCAGGATTTTGGAATGGGCGAAGGTTTTCAATTTATCGATATCATTTTGCTGGCCATGGTGGCGGGCTTTATCGCATTGCGTTTACGCAGCCTTCTAGGGCGGCGGACCGGCGAAGAGCCTGAACATCGCCCAGATGGCAGCGCACCTCATGTGGGTCAGCCCGATGTTGGCGATGACCCCGTGGCAGCCCGGATGGATCGGGAATCCGTTGTGCGGCTGGAAGCAAACCCCGCCCTGCGCAAAGCCTTTCGCGCCATGCAAAAGGTGGACAGCTATTTTGATGTGGATGCCTTCATCGATGGGGCGCGGTCGGTTTATCCCATGGTTTTGGAAGCCTTTTGGCGGGGTGACCGCGAAGAACTGCGCGGGCTGTTGAATGATGATGTTTATGAAGATTTCAACGCCGCCATCACCGCACGGGAAGAGGCTTCCCAAACGGCGCAGGGCCGGGTGCTTGATCTTGTGGATGTCCGCATCGAGGATGCCAAATTAGTCGGATCGGTGGCGGAAATTACCGTGGCCTATAAGGCGGAAATCGTTCTGGTAACGATGAATGACCGCGATGAGGTGATCGAGGGCAATAGTTCGGACACCGTGATGGTGAATGATGTCTGGACCTTTGAACGCGATTTGAAATCATCGGACCCCGCTTGGCTTTTGGTGGCCACCCGTTCCGAGTGATCCCGTTCCATTAGGCTTTGTGATGCTTCAAAAACGCACCCTTATCGGTTTGTTTCTTGTTTTGGCCGGTCTGGGTGCATTTTTGTGGCTTGTCTTTGGCTGGCCCTATGAAAAAGGCCCCAAGCCACAAGCAGGCATAAGCTGGTCACAGGCCCGGTGGAGCGATCTTCCCGGTTGGGGCACCGATGATCTGTCCTCCGCCCTTGCCGCATTCCATAAAAGTTGCGCCCGCCGGCTTGACCTTCCCGAAGACCGTCCGATTACCCCGTCTTCTGTGGGGGGTGTTGCGGGTGACTGGGCAGAGCTTTGCCAGGCGGCCTTGGCATTGGATAACGGGGAAAGAGAGCAGATCAGGGCGTATTTCGAGGAGGGCTTTACGCCGGTGGCGGTGATGTTTGATGGCTCTTATCAAGGGCTGTTCACCGGCTATTACGAGCCTTTGATACATGCCAGTCGAACCCCTGATGCCGCCCATAATATTCCACTTTATCGCCGCCCGCCAGAGCTTGTTACGGTAGATTTGGGGCATTTCCGCAAGGATTTGGCCGGTCGCCGCATCGCCGGTGAAGTGGTGGATGGGCGCCTGCGCCCCTTTGCCAGCCGTGCCGAGATCGAGGCCGGTGCATTGGCAAACCGTGGTTTGGAATTGCTGTGGGCCGATGATCCGGTGGATGTGTTTTTCTTGCAAATTCAGGGGTCTGGCCGGGCACGCTTGCCCGATGGTTCGGTGATTGCATTGGGCTATGATGGGCCCAATGGCCATGCCTATACGTCCCTTGGCCGCTTGATGGTGGCGCGCAAGATTTTACCGCGCGAGCAGATTTCCGCGCCCGCCATCGCTGATTGGTTGCGGGACAATCCGGTGGCCGGGGCTGATCTGATGGCGGAAAACGCCTCTTATGTGTTTTTCCGCCAGATTGAAGGCGATGGCCCATTGGGTGCAGAAGGTGTTGCCTTGACAGAGGGACGCAGCTTGGCGGTGGATCGCGCCTATCTGCCTCTTGGCGCGCCCTTGTGGCTGGATACCACCTATCCCGATCCTGAAACGCCGGGCAATCCGCCGCTGCCCCTGCAGCGCCTGATGATCGCTCAGGATACCGGTGGGGCCATTCGCGGCGGGGTGCGCGGTGATGTCTTTTGGGGATTTGGCGAAGAGGCTGCATATATCGCCGGGCATATGGCCAATAAAGGCCGGTTCTGGCTGCTTTTGCCAAATGCTTTGGCGGACAGGCTGCTTCATGCTGCGGAGCCTTCCGCATGACCCGCCGCCGCAAGAATTATATCAGCTCTGATGATCAGAAATTATGGGACAGCATCATTCGCGATGTACGCCCCTTGAAAGACCGTCCGGCGACCCCGCCCTTGCCCAAAAACAGCCATCCGGGCAAAGGGGCGGCGCGGGCAGCCGGGGATGTGATTTCGCAACGTATGTCGGCATTTGGCTATGATGTGAAGCCTCAAGAGATGGGCCCGCCCGCCGCGCTTGTTTCTCCGACATTGGATCGGCGGCAACAACGCAAATTGGCCCGGGGACACAAACCGATCGATAGCCGTATCGATTTGCATGGCCTGACGCAGCAAAAGGCTTTTACGCGGCTTTGCGGCCATATCGCATCGGCCGTTTCGCGCGGTGAGCGGGCCGTTTTGGTTATTACCGGGAAAGGCGGACGGCATCGGGCGCAATTGGGTGACGATCCGGTGGCTTTTCGCCGCCGCGACAGTTTTGACCTTGGCTCTGGCGTTTTAAAGCGGATGGTGCCGATCTGGCTGGAATCGCCGCAGCTATCGGCCCTTGTGCACAGCTATGGCCCGGCCCATGACAATCATGGTGGCGACGGGGCGCTTTATGTGTTGTTGCGCCGCCGTCGCTAGAATTATAAGGGCTGCTTTTAGAGAATAAAGCGCGACAGGTCGGATTGATCGGCCAGATTGCCCAGATGTTCGCGCACATAGTCGGCGGTGATGGTAACGGTTTCTTCCGCCCGGTCCGAGGCGGTAAAGCTGATATCATCCAGCACCCGTTCCAAGACCGTATGCAGCCGCCGTGCGCCGATATTTTCCACCTTGCTGTTTATATCGGCAGAAATTCCGGCAATTTCGGCAATCCCGTCTTCTGTGAACTCCAGCATCACCCCTTCGGTGGCCAAAAGCGCTTTATATTGGCGGATCAGCGAGGTTTCCGGTTCTGTCAGGATGCGTTCGAAATCATGCTTGTTTAAGGCCGTCAGCTCCACCCGAATGGGGAGACGCCCTTGCAATTCCGGTAACAAGTCAGACGGCTTGGCCAGATGAAACGCACCAGAGGCAATGAACAGAATATGATCGGTTTTCACCGCTCCATAGCGGGTAGAAACGCTTGTGCCTTCGATCAGTGGCAGCAAATCGCGTTGTACGCCTTCGCGGCTGACATCGCCGCCGCGCATATCTTCGCGGGCGCAAACCTTGTCGATCTCGTCCAGAAACACGATGCCGTTTTGTTCTGTTGCGGTGATGGCGTCACGGGTGATGGCATCATCGTCCAGCAGGCGGTCGCTTTCTTCATTGATCAGCAATTGATAGGACTCACCGACCGTCATTTTTTTGCGGCTGGTTTTTTGGCCACCAAAGGCTTTTCCCAGCATATCTTGCAAATTGATCATGCCCATTTGAGCGCCGGGCATGCCGGGAATATCCATGGTGGGCATGCCGGTGGGGCCGGTATCGGCCAACTCCAGCTCGATTTCCTTATCATTGAGCTGGCCTTCGCGTAATTTCACGCGGAAGCTTTGGCGCGTATCGGGGGAGGCCGTTTTGCCAACCAGCGCATCCAGCACCCGTTCTTCCGCCGCCAGTTCCGCCTGAGATTTTACATCGCGGCGCTTTTCCTCTCGGACCATGGAGCGGGCCTGTTCCACCAAATCGCGGACGATCTGTTCCACATCGCGGCCCACATAGCCCACTTCGGTGAACTTTGTGGCCTCCACCTTGATGAAAGGGGCATGGGCCAGCTTGGCAAGGCGGCGGGAAATCTCGGTCTTGCCCACCCCTGTAGGGCCGATCATCAGGATATTTTTCGGCAGCACTTCATCGCGCAGCGTGTCGTCAAGCTGCTGACGTCGCCAACGATTGCGCAGGGCAATGGCCACCGCGCGTTTGGCATCTTTCTGGCCGACAATAAAGCGGTCCAGTTCGGAAACGATTTCACGAGGGGAAAAAGATGTCATTTGATCTCTAGCTTTTCAATCAGGACATTTTCATTGGTATAGACACAGATATCGGCGGCGACTTTCATGGCGCGGCGGGCAATGTCTTCGGCGTCAAGATCAAGGTCCTGCAAGGCGCGGGCCGCCGATAAGGCAAAATTGCCGCCCGAACCGATGCCGATCAGGCCATCTTGCGGCTCCAAAACGTCGCCGGTGCCGGTCAGCAACAGGCTTACATCCTTGTCGGCCACCGCCATCAGGGCTTCCAGCCGCCGCAAATACCGGTCGGTACGCCAGTCTTTTGCCAATTCCACACAGGCGCGCATCAATTGGCCGGGATGGCGTTCCAGCTTGGCTTCCAGCCGCTCCAGCAAGGTAAAGGCATCGGCCGTGGCTCCGGCAAAGCCAGTAATCACCTGCCCATTGCCAATGCGCCGCACTTTGCGGGCATTGTTCTTCACAACGGTCTGGCCCATGGACACTTGTCCATCACCGGCCATCACCACCGTGCCACCTTTGCGCACGCATAAAATGGTGGTGCCGTGCCAGCCGGGAAATTTGCTCTCTTGATCTGTCATGGCTCTCCCTTCAATGACCAAAGGCATATAGACAGCCCCCCCGCTAATCGCAAGACGAGGGAGCCGGAATGATTGGTTCCACAGGTGCATGGTCGTGCCGCTTGGCCTTGGCCTTTGTGGCTGCTATAGCCAGCACAGTCCCAAAGATGCCGTTGGAAGGATTTGGCCCATGCGCCGTGCCAGTGTCGAGCGTAAAACCAAGGAAACAGATATCGCCGTTACCCTTTGCCTTGATGGCGAAGGCCGGGCGGAGATTGCCACCGGTATCGGCTTTTACGATCATATGTTGGAACAGCTTGCCCGCCATTCCCTGATGGATATCACCATCAAGGCCGAAGGTGATCTGCATATCGACGCCCATCATACGGTGGAAGATGTGGGCATTACCCTTGGTCTGGCGCTCAAGAAAGCGTTGGGCGAGCGGCGCGGTATCCGCCGCTATGGCCATGCTTATGTGCCCATGGATGAAACCCTGAGCCGGGTGGCGGTGGATATTTCCGGGCGGCCCTTTCTGGTGTGGAAACTGGCCTTCACGCAGGACCGCTTGGGGGAAATGGATACGGAATTGTTCGAAGAATTCGCCCGCGCCTTTGCTTTTGCCGCAGGCATAACGCTGCATGTGGAAAATCTCTATGGGCTGAACAATCACCATAAAATCGAATCCTGCTTCAAGGGACTGGCCATGGCCTTGCGGATGGCGGTGGAGCTTGATCCCCGTCGGGGCGATCAGGTTGCCTCCACCAAGGGAACCATTGGCGGTTGATATGGCTCAAACGGTTTGTGTGATTGATTATGGCTCCGGCAATTTGCGCTCGGTGGCCAAATCTTTGGAGCGGGTGGCCGCGGAAGCGGACCTTGGGGGCCGCATTGTGGTTTCGGGCCAGACCAAAGACGTTTTGGCCGCCGATCATGTGGTGCTGCCCGGCGTTGGGGCTTTTGGTGATTGTTATGCCGGCTTATCCGCCATTGACGGCATGGTTGAAGCCATCACAGAGGTGGCCATAAACAAAGCGCGGCCCTTTTTGGGCATTTGCGTGGGCATGCAATTGATGGCCGAGATTGGCCTGGAGCATGGCCGCCATACGGGCTTTGGCTGGTTTGAAGGCCAGGTGGAGCCCATCAAGCCCAGGGACCCGGCTTTGAAAGTGCCGCATATGGGCTGGAACGCTTTGGAACTGACCGGCCAAGGGCAGGGTCATCCGCTATTTGCCGGCATCAAGGCGGGAGATCATGCTTATTTTGTGCACAGCTATCATATGGCCTTGGCATCGGACCGTGATCTTTTGGCACAGGTACATCATGGGGCGGCATTAACGGCAGCCATCGGGCGCGATACGCTTGTCGGGGTGCAATTTCATCCTGAAAAAAGCCAAAAAACCGGTCTCAAATTGCTGCATAATTTTTTGGAATGGCAACCATGAACATCTATCCGGCGATTGATTTGAAAGATGGCAAGGCCGTGCGCCTGTTGAAAGGCGAGATGGCCAAAGCCACCGTTTTCAATGACGATCCGGCGGCGCAGGCGCGAGACTTTGTGGCCGCGGGTTGCCAATGGTTGCATCTGGTGGATCTGGATGGGGCCTTTGCCGGACGGTCTGAAAATTCGCAAGCTGTGCAGTCGATTTTGGCATCGGTGGATGTGCCGGTGCAGCTTGGCGGCGGATTGCGCAGCATGGAAAATATAGATCATTGGCTGGAATTGGGGGTGCGCCGGGTGATTTTGGGCACTGTGGCGGTAAAAAACCCCGATCTTGTGAAGGCGGCGTGTAAGGCGCATCCGGGCCGTATCGTTGTTGGTATCGATGCGCGGGGCGGCAAGGTGGCTACAGAAGGTTGGGCGCAAACGTCGCAAATGGATGCTGCCGATCTGGCAAAACGGTTTGAAGATGCGGGTGTCGAGGCGATCATTTTCACCGATATCGACCGCGATGGCATGTTGATGGGGGTGAATTGGCAGGCGGTGGCGGATCTGGCCGATGCGGTGACAATTCCGGTGATTGCATCTGGTGGCGTGCGTGATATGGCGGATGTGGAAAGCCTGCGCCTGATGGCCCACAAAACCACGGGGCGCATTGATGGTATGGTTATTGGCCGCGCCCTTTATGATGGGGCCATCGATTTGCGAGCGGCGCTTGAGGTTTTATCTGTACCATGTTGAAAACACGCATCATTCCCTGTTTAGATGTGAAAGACGGACGGGTCGTCAAGGGCGTCAATTTCGTCGATCTTGTGGATGCGGGCGACCCGGTTGAACAGGCGCGGTTTTATGATGCGTCGGGCGCGGATGAACTGTGTTTTCTCGATATCACCGCCAGCCATGAAAAGCGTGATACGCTGTTTGATGTGGTGGCTCGCACCGCCGAAATGTGTTTCATGCCGTTGACGGTGGGCGGCGGGGTGCGCTCGGCTGCGGATGTGCGGAAACTGCTTTTGGCCGGTGCGGATAAAATCGCCATCAACACGGCGGCGGTCACCAATCCGGAATTGATTGCCGAATTGGCGGAAAAATTTGGCTCCCAATGTATCACTGTGGCGGTGGATGCCAAGGCCGTGGGGCCGGATCGTTGGGAAATTTTCATCCATGGCGGGCGCACGCCCACCGGCATTGATGCCATCCAGTTCGCCAAACAGGCGGCAAGTTTGGGGGCCGGGGAATTGCTGGTCACGTCTATGGACCGCGATGGCACCCGCGCCGGTTTCGATCTGTCGCTTACCCGCAGTATTGCCGATGCGGTTCCTGTTCCGATTATCGCTTCAGGCGGCGTGGGCGGTCTCGATCATCTGGTGGACGGGGTTATAAAGGGCCATGCGTCGGCGGTGCTGGCGGCCTCGATCTTTCATTTTGGTACGCATAGCGTGGCTGAAGCCAAGGCGCATATGGCGCGGGCTGGCATTGCAGTGCGGGAGGAATAAATGCCCGGAACAAAACAGACCGATTGGACGCCTTTGGACCAGCTTTTCAAAACCATCGAAAGCCGAAAAACGGCGGCTGCCGATGAAAGCTATGTGGCGCATCTTTACGCCAAGGGCCGCACGAAAATCGCCCAAAAGCTGGGGGAAGAAGCGGTGGAAACAGCGCTGGCTGCGGTGTTGGATGATCGTCAGGATATGATTGAGGAATCCGCCGATCTGCTGTTTCACCTGCTGGTTTTATGGGCCGATGCGGGGCTTCACCCTTCGGATATTCTGGCCGAGCTTGCCCGCCGGGAAGGGCTTTCGGGCCTTGAGGAAAAGGCCCGTCGCTCTTCTTGAGGCGTTTTATAGCCGCCCTTCAATGGCATCCCAGACGAGGCCTGCCAGATTGGCTCCGTCGAAGCGGTCGATTTCCTGAATACCCGTGGGGGATGTCACATTGATTTCGGTGAGATAATCACCGATCACATCGATGCCGACAAAGATCAGGCTGCGTTTTTTCAGTTCTGGCCCCAAACGGTCGCAGATTTCCTGATCGCGCTTGGTCAGGGTCGAAATTTCCGCCCGACCGCCCACATGCATATTGGATCGCGCTTCCCCTTCGGCGGGGACGCGGTTGATGGCCCCGGCCACTTCTCCGTCTACCAAGATGATACGCTTGTCGCCTTGGCGTACTTGCGGAATATAGCGCTGCACCATTACGGGTTCGCGGTAGATATCGGCGAACAATTCCAGCAATGAAGCCAGATTTTGATCGCCGGGCTGCAGCCGGAACACGCCAGCGCCGCCATTGCCGTAAAGCGGCTTGACGATGATGTCTTTATATTCCTCGCGGAAGGCCACCACCTCGTCTTTGCTGCGGGTGATCAAGGTGGGGGGCATCAGATCGTCGAAATGGGTGACAAACAGCTTTTCAGGGGCATCGCGCACAGACGCCGGATCATTCACCACCAGCGTTTCAGGATGGATATGCTCCAGAATATGGGTGGCGGTGATATAGCCCAGATCAAAAGGAGGATCCTGCCGCATCAAAATCACGTCGAGGGCAGCCAGATCAAGGGTTTCATCGGCTCCCTTGCTCACATGATTGCCCGGTTCGCGCCGCAAATGGATGGCGCGTCCTTTGGCGGTAACGCGCTTTTGCCGCCAGCTGAGATCATCGGGCAGATAATGATAAAGCGCATGGCCGCGCCTTTGAGCCTCAAGCCCCAGCGCAAAACTGCTGTCTCCATTGATGTCGACCGTTTCGATCGGGTCCATTTGAATGGCGACGTTTAACCCCATGGGATGATGCTCCGGAAAATGTTGCAAACACATCTATATAAGCGTGCTTTCAGCCTTGGGAAAGGGAAACGGCGGTGCTTTTCCCTTCAGCGCTTAGAGATCCCCGACAGAAGCGCTGTGCCACGCATCAACAATATGGTGTGGCAGAGAAAAAGGCCGAATGATGATGGCATCAAAGCGCAGGGCAAAGGCGTGAAATTGTGGATGCCGCGTAATAAAGGCCAAAGCGGCCCTATGAAGGCGCTGGCGCTGGTTATGCGAAATGGCCCCCATGCCCAAGGCCAGATCCTGCCGTGCTTTTACTTCGATAAAAACAAGGCTATCGCCGCGCCTTGCAACCAGATCAAGCTCCCCCACAGGAGTGCGATAGCGCCGGGCAAGGATGCGGTAGCCTTTTATTTGTAAATAAAGTGCCGCCCAGGATTCGGCGGCGCGCCCGCGCTTTTCCGACTGTTTGCGCGAAAGCCTTGAAGAGCGTTTGCCGGTTATGATGTTCCGTCCTCCATTTCCGCTTTGATCGCCAGTGCTTTTTGATAAACCGTGCGGCGCTTTTCTCCGGTCATCCATGAAACCGCTGCTGCGGCTTCCCGTACCGACAGGTCTTTTAAAGCCTTTCGCAATAAGGGGTCCAGATCGCCCGTTTCGATCTTTGTTGTTTCGGCGGGTGCGATAATGATGGCAATCTCGCCTTTGATGCGGCCTTCCTGGCCTGCATAATCCTGTGCCAATTCCAAAAGACGGCCCCGGCGAATATCTTCATAGCGTTTGGTCAGTTCACGGCAGATGGCCGCTTGCCGGTCGCCTAAAATATCTGCGAAATCGGTGAGCGCCGCCACCAGCCGATTGGGGCTTTCATATAAAACCAAAGTGGCCTCCAGCCGTTGATAGGGCGTGACAAACTGTTTGCGCGCCACGCTTTTGGCTGGGGAAAATCCCAAAAACATCACTTTGTCTGTGGGCAGGCCGCTGGCCGATACGGCCGCCACAAAGGCACAGGCTCCGGGAATGGGGATCACCCGATGGCCTTCGGCGCGGGCATCGGCCACCAAACGATAGCCGGGGTCGGAAATCAGCGGTGTTCCCGCATCCGATATCAGCGCGACCGCTTGTCCTTTCGCCAATGCGCTTAAAATTTTCGGACCTGCAGACCGGGCATTATGATCGTGATAGGATAGCAACGGCTTTTTGATGCCATAATGGGTGAGAAGCTTCAAACTGACCCGCGTATCTTCGCAAGCGATCAGATCCACGCTGGATAAAATTTCAAGGGCGCGGTGGCTGATATCCCCCAGATTGCCGATGGGTGTGGCCACGATATAAAGGCCGGGGGACGCTGGTGCATCTGTGCTGTCTTCGATGAAACGTGCCACGCTTTTGCCTTGTTGTTTGCGCCTATTTTGTATCAGAGCTAGCTTATGCCTGATAAAGCCTGCAAGGGTGATTTTTTTGGATTTTTGGAAAAGAACCGGATGCGCTATCTGATTGGAACCGCCGCCTTTTGTGCCAGTCTTTTACTGTCTGCCTGTGCCAGCGGCCCGCAAAGCCCGCCGTCTTCTGTGCCGCCAACGGATGCGCCGAAAGCGCTCTATGATGGGCCGGATGTAAAGCAAGGGCAAACCCCGATCGATGCGCCCGCGTTCGAGCCGATCCGCATTGGCTTGCTTTTGCCATTTTCCGGCCCGGCTGCCGATGTGGGGACGGCCATGCGCGATGCGGCGGCTTTGGCGCTTTTTGATGCCTATGATCCCCGGCTGGAATTGTTGCCCTTCGATACATTGGGAACGGCACAAGGCGCACAACGGGCCGCGCAACAGGCGCTGGATGCCGGCGTTAGCATTGTTTTGGGGCCGCTTTTGGCGCAGTCGGTGGATGCGGCGGCCAGTGTTTTACGCACGCAAGACATTCCTTTGATCGGCTTTTCCAATGACAGCCAAGTGGCGGGCGATGGTGTGTATCTGATGGGGTTCATGCCCGATCAGGATGTAAGACGCATCATTGCTTATGCGCGAAGCCAAGGCCATCAGCGCATGGCAGGGTTGGTGCCGCATTCGGCTTATGGTGACCGGGTGTTGGAAAGCTTTGGGCCTGCCGTGTTGGATATGGGCGGTGATTTGGTGTCTTTGGTTCGTTATGATCCTGATCCCGATCTGATGGCAGAACCAGTGAAGCAATTGGCCCGCTATGATAGCCGCCGTGCCGCATATCTGGCGGAAATACGGGCGCTGGAAGCCTTGGGCGATGATCTGTCGAACGAGATTCTAAAGCGCTTGGAAAATCAGGAAACATTGGGCGAACCGGGATTTGATGCACTGTTGCTGGCGGAGGGCGATCCCTTGTTGCGCTCTTTGGGGCCGCTTCTGCCTTATTATGAAATTGATCCACAAAGCGTGCAGTTTTTGGGCACCGGCTTATGGGATGAACCCGCGCTGACCCGCGAACCGCCTTTGCGCGGCGCATGGTTTCCGGCCCCCGATCCCAAAGCCCCCCGTGATTTTTTGAAGCGTTATGAAGCGGCTTATGGCAAATCCGGCCCGCGCATTGCCACTTTGGCTTATGACGGCATGGCGCTGATCGCCACTTTGGCACGCAATCCTTTGAAAGAAGAGCGCTTTTCTGCGGTTGTTCTGGAAAATCCGGCGGGGTTCACCGGCCTTGACGGGGCGTTTCGGTTTGGTGGCAACGGCGTGGCGCAAAGGCGGTTGGCGGTGCTGGAAATTCGCCGCACCGGCTTTCAGGTCATTGATCCTGCGCCTTCAGGCTTTCAGCGCCAAAGGCTGGGCCGTGTGGACTTCAACTTAAAAGACGACTCGTAAGGCTGTTGAGTAACAAGCGCCCGTCGGGGGTCGTTGCCAAATGTGTCGGGCTGTCGCAAAGCATGCCAAGGTCGATCAGATCGGCCATGGCTTGTGGATTTATGGCTTGCTCCAAGGGGCGGCCCAAACGGGCGGCGAACAGCGCCTTGTCGATGCCATTGGTCAGGCGCAGGCCCATCATCACCGCTTCTTCGCAGCGCTGGTCGGCGGTAACGGTTTCGGTGTTTTCTGATCCATGGCCCTTGTTTTCCACCTGATCAAGCCAGGTTTCCGGGCGCTTTGATTGTTGGGTGGCAAGGGCTGCGCCTTCGGGCAAAGGCAACCGTCCATGGGCGCCGGGGCCAATGCCCACATAATGGCCGGCTTGCCAATAGGCCAGATTGTGCCGCGATTCGGCCCCCGGCTTGGCATAGTTGGAAATTTCATAGGGCAATAGGCCCTGCGCTCCTGCCAAATCTTCCGTCAGGGCGAACAAGTCGGCGGCCAGATCTTCATCGGGCAGGTGAAATTCCCCTCGCGCATGGCGGCGGAAAAAGGCTGTGTCTTGCTCGATGGTCAGTTGATAGGCCGAAAGATGCCCCGCATGGAATGATAAGGCGCGGGTCAATTCTTCTCGCCATTGGGCAAGGCTTTGTTCAGGGCGGGCATAAATCAGGTCGAAAGACAGCCGGTCAAAGGTGGTACGGGCAATTTCAAGGGCGCGTAAGGCTTCATCCGCAGTATGTAACCGCCCCAAAAACCGCAAAGACGCATCATCAAGGGCCTGCACCCCCAAAGACACGCGGTTCACACCGGCGGAGCGATAGGCGGCAAGCCGTGCCGCTTCTACGCTGGACGGATTGGCTTCTAGCGTGATTTCCAGACCATTTACGGTTGGCCAGAGCTTTGCGGCTTCCTCGATAAGCGCCGCAACGGTTCGGGGATGCATCAAGGATGGTGTGCCGCCCCCGAAGAAAATGCTGTGCAGGATGTGGTTCGGCGTTTGTCGGGCGAAATGGCGCATATCCGCCAAAAGCGCCCGCCTCCAGCGATCATGATCCACCTGCTCGCGCACATGGCTGTTGAAATCACAATAGGGGCATTTGCGCTCGCAAAAGGGCCAATGCACATAAAGCGCAAGAGGGGGGGCGTTGGTTGCCTTAGTTTGCGTGGTCAAAGCAGGCTTTGAGCATTTTTTTAAAGGCGATGGCGCGGTGGTTGATGGCAAGTTTGTTCTCCGGGTTCATCTCGCCAAAGCTGATATCATAGCCATGGGGGACAAAGATGGGATCATAGCCGAAACCGCGCGTGCCCTTGGGCGGAAAACGCAACCGGCCTTCAATGATCCCTTCCACGTTTTCCACATGCCCGTCCGGCCATGCAAGGCTGAGCGCACAGGTGAAATGGGCGGCGCTTGGTGCGCCGTCAAGTTTGCGCTCTATTTCTGCCATGGCCAAGGCGAAATCCTTGTCCGGCCCGGCCCAGCGGGCGGAATAGATCCCCGGCGCCCCTTGAAGCGCATCAACACAAAGCCCGGAATCATCGGCCAAAGCCGCAATCCCGGAAGCGGTTGCCGCCGCACGCGCCTTCAAGGCGGCATTTTCAAGGAAGGTTTTCCCCGTTTCTTCAGGTTCTATGAGCCCCAGTTCATCTGCTGCTTGCACCTTGATGCCCAAGGGGCTGAGCAAATTGCGGATTTCCCGTACCTTTCCGGGATTGTGGCTGGCCACGATGATGCGATGTTCGGTGAAGGCGCGGGGCATTTGTTCTATTCCCTTATTTCAGGCCCAAAACGCGCTTTTGTTCGGCAATGATGCGGTCGCATCCAATGCGGGCCAACCGCATCAACCGCAAAAACTGTTCTTCGGAAAAAGGAGCTTCTTCAGCGGTGCCTTGAATTTCCACAATGCCGCCCGAAGCGGTGAGCACGAAATTGGCGTCGGTTTCTGCGGCGCTGTCTTCATCATAATCCAGATCAAGCACCGGATTGCCCTTATAAAGCCCGCAAGAGACGGCGGCCACCGGCTCGCGGATCGGCAGGGTTTCGATCAAACCGGCATCACGCATATAGCGCAGGCAATCCACCAAAGCCACAAAACCGCCGCTGATGGCGGCGGTGCGGGTGCCACCATCGGCTTGCAAGACATCGCAATCGATGCGGATCTGGCGCTCGCCCAAGCCTTCAAGTTCCATGATGGCGCGCAAGGACCGGCCAATAAGGCGCTGGATTTCCTGGGTGCGGCCCGATTGTTTGCCGCGTGCGGCTTCGCGGTCCATGCGGCTGTGGGTGGAGCGTGGCAACATGCCATATTCAGCCGTTACCCAGCCCTTGCCCGTATCGCGCAACCAATGGGGGGCGCGGGTTTCCAGACTGGCGGTGCATAACACATGGGTGTCGCCGAATTTCACAAGGCAAGACCCTTCGGCATGTTTGGAAAAACCGCGCTCAAGGCTCAAGGAACGCATTTCATCGGGGGCACGGCCGGACGGGCGCATAAGACATCTCCAAAATATTGGCCGGACTGTCGGCAAAAGGGACAAGGGGACAGAGGTGACAGTTCGGCGGATGCTCGGTGGTTTTCCAAGATTTCCAGCCGTTGTCTAGCCGGTGCGGCCATGCGGCGTCCACCCCCTTGATTGACGAGGCGCGTCGGGGCCCTTACATGATTTAGACGAGGGAGAAAGGACGGGACCGACATCATGCAGATCGGAAGACTGAACGATCGTTCGCGCGCGATCTTTCGTACCATTGTCGAATCCTATCTCGATACCGGAGATCCTGTGGGGTCTCGCACCATTTCGCGCCAGCCCGGTATCGATCTTTCGGCGGCCTCTATCCGCAATGTGATGGCCGATCTGGAAGAAACCGGTCTGATTTATTCTCCCCACACTTCGGCGGGTCGCGTGCCCACGGAACTGGGTCTGCGCCTGTTTGTGGATGGCTTGCTGGAAATCGGCAATCTCACGGATGAAGAGCGCGCCAATATCGATGTGCAATGTGCAGGGCAAGGGCGGCGGCGTGAAGATGTGTTGGCAGATGCCAGCAATCTTTTGTCGGGACTGAGCCATTGTGCCAGCCTTGTGATGGCCCCCAAAACCGAATCACCAGTGCGGCATGTGGAATTTGTGCCGCTTCCGCCGGATCGGGCCTTGGTGGTGGTGGTGTCGGAAGATGGCGCGGTGGAAAACAGGGTCATCACCCTCCCCAAGGGCTTGCCGCCCATTGCTTTGGTGCAGGCGGGAAATTATCTGAGCAACCGCTTCAAAGGCCGCACCTTTGAAGAGGCGCGTTTGGTGATTGAACGGGAATTGGCGCAGCAACAGGCGGAACTGGATGCGCTGACCAGCAAGGTGGTGGAAGAGGGGCTGGCCACATGGACGGGGGATGGCAATTCTTCGTTGATCGTGCGGGGGCGCGGCAATCTTTTGGAAAATGTGCGGGCGCTGGAGGATCTGGAGCGTATTCGCAAGCTGTTTGATGAACTGGAAACCAAGCAGGAACTGACGCGGCTGCTGGAATCGGCCCGCGATGCCGAAGGTGTGAAGATTTTTATTGGCTCTGAAAACAACCTTTTTTCACTTTCGGGTTCCTCCCTCGTTGTCTCTCCCTATATGAAGGGCGACAACAAGATCGTTGGCGTGATCGGTGTGATTGGTCCAACCCGGATCAATTATGCACGGATCATTCCGATGGTGGATTACACAGCCAAGGTTATCGGGCGGCTTTTATAAGATGAAACCCAAGGCCCGGCTGTGATTTTAACGTAGCCATTGGTGTAAAAAATTGGAGGCGGTCGAACGCTATGAGCGGATCGGACGAGAAAAACAGGCAGGACACTGCTTTTGAAAATATGACGGACGCGCCAAACCCGGCGCCGACCGGAAAAGCTGACGCCCATGAAACGGATGGGAAAGCGGATGCGGCGCAGGACCACCCGCAACAGGGCGGGACGGACGAAAAAGCCCGTATCGAAGCCCTTGAGGCCGAAATAGAGACATTGCGCGATTCCACCATGCGGGCCCGCGCCGAGGTGGAAAATGTCTTGCGGCGCACTGCAAAGGAAAAGCAGGATGCCAGCGCCTATGCCATTTCCGGCTTTGCCCGTGATTTGTTGGCGGTTTCCGACAATTTGCGCCGCACCCTTGATGCCTTGCCCGCGTCGGCGCGTGAGGACGGCACCTTGAAGGTGTTTGTGGATGGCGTGGAGTTGACCGAGCGGGAATTGCTTTCGTCTTTTGAGCGGCACGGCATCAAGCGCATCGACCCCAAGGGCGAAAAATTCGATCACAATTTCCATCAGGCCATGGCCGAAGTGGAAACCGACGCCCAGGCGCCGGGGACGGTGGTGGATGTGTATCAGGCCGGTTATGTGATCCGGGATCGTCTGTTGCGCCCCGCCATGGTGACTGTGGCAAAAGCCGGTACGCCGAAGGCGGCGCAAGGTGTGGATACCACCGCTTGAGCGAATAAGTTTGCGAAAAGCGGAACAAGACTGACTTGCGGGGCTTAAACAGTGCCCCTATATGCAGGGGCGCGGGCCGGGATGTTGCTTCTTTAACTCTTGGGTGTTTTAACCTCGGGGCGTTAAAGGACGCAGTCCGGTCTTATGAACAAAATCAACCTGATTGGGGGTCTGTGCGGGTGCATTGATGTGGCCCACCGGACCGGCTGAAGGAAAAGGTTAAACTTATGGGTAAAGTAATCGGAATCGATCTTGGCACCACCAATAGCTGCGTGGCTGTCATGGAGGGGAAGAACCCCAAAGTCATTGAAAATGCCGAAGGTGTGCGCACCACGCCTTCCATGGTGGCCTTCACGGAAGATGGCGAGCGGCTGGTGGGCCAGTCCGCCAAGCGTCAGGCCGTGACCAATCCCAAGGATACGCTGTTTGCCATCAAACGTTTGATTGGCCGCACCTTTGCGGACCCGACCACCACCAAAGACAAAGAGATGGTGCCTTATTCCATCATCAATTCCGGCAATGGCGATGCCTGGGTGGAAGCGCGCGGCGAGAAATATTCGCCGTCACAGATTTCCGCCTTCATTTTGCAAAAAATGAAAGAAACCGCCGAAAGCTATTTGGGTGAAACGGTGGATCAGGCGGTGATTACCGTCCCCGCTTATTTCAATGATGCCCAGCGTCAGGCCACCAAGGATGCCGGGAAAATCGCCGGTCTTGAAGTTCTGCGTATCATCAACGAACCGACGGCTGCGGCTCTTTCCTATGGCCTTGAAAAGGCTGAAGGCAAAACCATTGCCGTTTATGACCTTGGCGGTGGTACCTTCGATGTGTCTATTCTGGAAATCGGCGACGGCGTGTTCGAGGTGAAAGCGACCAATGGGGATACCTTCCTTGGCGGTGAAGATTTCGATCTGCGTATCGTTGATTATCTTGCCGACGAATTCAAAAAAGAAAACGGCATCGATCTGCGCGGCGACAAACTGGCTTTGCAGCGGCTGAAAGAAGCGGCGGAAAAAGCCAAGATCGAACTGAGCTCGGCCACGCAAACGGAAGTGAACCTGCCGTTTATCACAGCCGATCAGTCCGGCCCGAAGCATTTGACCATGAAGCTGAGCCGCGCCAAGCTGGAATCGCTGGTGGAAGACCTGGTCAAGCGCACGTTGGACCCTTGCAAAAAAGCATTGAAGGATGCCGGTGTTGCCGCTGGTGAAATCGATGATGTGGTGCTTGTGGGCGGCATGACCCGTATGCCCAAAGTACATGAAACGGTGAAATCCTTCTTTGGCCGCGATCCTCATAAGGGTGTGAATCCCGATGAAGTGGTGGCTCTTGGCGCTGCCATTCAGGCCGGTGTCTTGCAAGGCGATGTGAAGGATGTTCTGCTTCTCGATGTGACGCCTTTGTCTTTGGGCATCGAAACGCTGGGCGGTGTGTTCACACGCTTGATCGAACGCAACACCACCATTCCCACCAAGAAATCCCAGGTGTTCTCCACGGCGGAAGACAATCAGGGTGCGGTGACCATCCGGGTGTTCCAGGGCGAGCGTGAAATGGCTGCCGATAATAAACTGCTTGGCCAGTTTGATCTGGTGGGCTTGCCCCCTGCACCGCGCGGTGTGCCGCAGATTGAAGTGACCTTCGATATCGATGCCAATGGCATTGTCAATGTGTCGGCAAAAGACAAAGGCACAGGCAAGGAACAGCAGATCCGTATTCAAGCCTCGGGTGGTTTGTCGGATGCGGATATCGAGCAGATGGTCAAGGACGCCGAAGCCCATGCGGCGGAAGACAAGCAGCGCCGGGAAATGGTGGAAGCCAAGAATCAGGCGGAAGCCCTTGTTCACCAGACAGAGAAAAACCTGTCCGAACATGGCGACAAGCTGTCTTCCGATGAAAAGGGTGCCATTGAAACGGCGGTCACAGAGCTGAAATCGGCGCTTGAAGGCAATGATGCCGATGCCATCAAGCAAAAGACCGAAAGCCTGACACAGGCCTCTTTGAAGTTGGGTGAAGCCATTTACAAGGCGCAGCAAGGCGAAGCCGAGGGTGCGCCGGCCAGTGATGCCCAGCAAGCCGATGCAGCCGCCAAGGCGTCTGATGAAGAGGTGGTAGACGCCGACTTCGAAGAAGTTGACGACGACAAGAAATAAGCGTGCGCTTTGTTAGCAAAGCACAGCCAAAGCTTTAAAGGCGCCGTCGGTGTCCGTCCCAGACGGTATGCCGGCGGCGTTGTTTCAGGCTTTTGGAAAAGAACAGAACGGATCGTTGCATGACTGAATGTTTTTACGAAACACTGGGTGTTGAGCGTGGCTCGGATGGGGCGACGATCAAGCGGGCCTACCGCAAACTTGCCATGCAATATCATCCCGATCGGAATCCCAATGATGAAGCCGCAGAGCAGCGTTTCAAGGAAATCAGCGAGGCTTATGACGTCTTGAAGGATGATCAGAAGCGCGCGGCCTATGATCGTTATGGCCATGCGGCCTTTGCAAATGGGCATGGCGGTGGCGCACAGGCGCGCGGCTTCGATACGGACAGCTTTTCAGATATTTTCGATCAATTCTTTGGCGACATGATGGGCGGCGGCGGTGGCCGCGGACGGGGGCAATCCTCGGCACGGCGCGGTGCCGATCTGCGCTTCAATCTGGAAATTTCTCTTGAAAGCGCCTTTCACGGTGTGACCGAAAATATCGAAGTGCCCACCAGCGTTTCTTGCGACGATTGTTCCGGCACCGGAGCCGAAGAAGGCTCCAGCCCGGAAATGTGCCCCGCCTGTCAGGGTGCAGGGAAAATACGCACGGCGCAGGGCTTTTTCACGGTAGAGCGTACCTGTCCGGGCTGTAAGGGCGCGGGGCGGGTGATTTCCAGCCCGTGCAAAAGCTGCCACGGCATGGGTCGGGTGGAAAAAACGCGGCAATTGTCGGTAAAAATTCCCGCCGGTGTGGAAGAAGGCACCCGTATCCGCCTTGCGGGCGAAGGGGAAGCCGGATTCCGTGGCGGCCCTGCAGGCGATCTTTATATTTTCCTGTCCATCCGCCCGCACAAAGTGTTCGAGCGTGAAGGCACCACGGTTTATTGCGGCGTTCCCATTTCCATGCTGACAGCCACCTTGGGCGGTGAAATCGAAGTGCCGACTCTTGGCGGCGGCCGCGCCAAAGTGCGTATTCCCGAAGGCACCCAAACCGGGCGTCAGTTCCGTTTGCGCAATAAAGGCATGCCGCAGATCAACACGCCGATCTATGGCGATATGATCATAGAGATCACGGTGGAAACGCCGGTGAATCTTACCAAGGCGCAAAAAGATACCCTGCGCGGTTTGGCCGATGAGCTGGGCGACAAACATATGCCGCAATCCACTGGCTTTTTCAGTAAGGTCAAGGGTCTGTGGGATGATCTGACCGATTGACCGACAGAGAGCCAAAGCGTGACAAGAAGGGGGCGCCGGTGATCAGAATTGGACTTTTGGGGATCGGTGGGCGCATGGGCCAGGCGCTTTTGAAAGCGGTTCTGGAATGTCCCGAAGCGGTGCTGTCCGGCGGTGTTGCGCGGCCCGGCTCTCCTGATGTGGGGCGGGCGTTGATGGCCCTTGATGGCACGCCTCTTGATTTTCGCATCAGCGATGATGCCTCTGCTTTATTCGCGCAATCCGATGTGGTGATTGATTTCACCACCCCCAAGGCCAGCCTGACCCATGCCCGTTTGGCGGCCACGCATAAAACACCGCTTGTTGTGGGTAGCACTGGCTTTAATCCCGACCAACAAGCGGCGATGGATCAGGAAACGGCGCATATCGCGCTGTTGCAGGCGGCCAATTTCTCTTTGGGTGTCAATCTTTTGCACGCTCTGGTGCGGCAGGCGGCGCAGGCGCTTGGGCCGGAATTCGATATTGAAATTCTGGAAATGCACCACCGTCATAAGGCGGATGCGCCCTCTGGCACGGCTTTGGCTTTGGGGGAAGCGGCAGCATCAGGCCGGGGCATTGATCTTGCCAGCCATTCGGATCGGGTGCGTGACGGGATCACCGGCCCGCGTACCGAAGGCCATATCGGCTTTGCCACCCTGCGCGGCGGGGATGTGGCGGGTGAGCATGCGGTTCTCTTTGCAGGCACGGGGGAGCGCATCACGCTTTCGCATCAGGCCTTTGACCGTATGATCTTTGCACGCGGAGCGGTAAAAGCGGCGTTATGGCTGGTTGGCAAAAAGGCCGGACAGTATGACATGATGGATGTGTTGGGGCTGAAGGCCTGACAGCCTGACAGCGAAAACGGGGGGATTTCATGCCGATGGTTATCGATAGCCTTATTGCGGGGCTGCCGGATTTTCTTGCCCAGTCCGCCACCTGTTTTGCCGTTCTGGTTCTTGGGCTGGTCATTTATATGTGGATGACACCCCATAAGGAAATGGCCCTGATTCGGGATGGAAATATTGCGGCCAGCCTCAGCCTTGGTGGCGCAATTCTTGGCCTTTCCCTGCCCTTGGCCTTTACGCTTGCCGGATCGGTCAGTGTTGTTGATATGGCGGTTTGGGGCGTGGTGACATTGGTTCTCCAGCTTTTGGCATTTCGGGTGATGGATCTGGTTTTGAAGGATCTGTCTGCGCGCATTGAACGGGGCGAAATGGCCGCCGCCATTCTTCTTGTCAGTGCAAAACTTGCCACGGCCATGGTCAATGCCGCCGCAATCAGTGTTTGACGGATATGCTGCGCCGGTTTGAACTGCTCGGTTATGCCTTGGTCGTGATCCTGATCGTGGTCTGGCAAATAGAAGATCGGGAACCGCAGGAGCGGCGGCCACGCCCGGCACCGGGCTATGAAGCTCCTACCCCGCCGCCCTCTTCGCTGCGCGGCACCATCATAACCATCAATGCGGCGCGTAAAACCGGTAATAGTGTTGGCACGGCCTATGCCATTTCGCGGCAGGGCCTGTGGCTGACAGCGGCCCATGTGGCCCGCGATTGTGAGCGCATGGCGCTGCTCACCGGCCCCGATAAGGGCATCGGGGTCCAAAATTTTTGGGTGCATCCGCACTATGATCTTGCGGTTCTGCAGACCCGGCCTTTCGGCAAGATCTCTTTGCAAGGGGCTGATACTCTTCCGGCGCGGGGGGATCTGGGCTTTCATATGGGATTTCCCGGCGGCAAACCCGGTGATGTGATGTCCCGTAAAATGAGCGGGGGGCAGATGCGGACGCGGGGCTATGTTCAACGTCTGGAGCCCGTCGATATTTGGGCGGAGCGTGCCCGCATCCCCGATAGCCTTGCCACATTGGGTGGAATCAGTGGCGGTCCGGTGTTCAATGCACAGGGGCAGGTGGTGGGCTCAACGGTGGCGTCTACCGTGCGGCGCGGGCGCATTTATACAACCCCCATCGCATCCTTGCTGGATATGCTGGATTATGCCGGGAAACGCTGGGGCAATCAGGGGCAGCCCGCCAGCACAAAAGGCCTGACCGAACGCGATTTCGTCGCCACCGGCAATCGCTTGCGAAAAAACCGGGCGGTGATGCAGGTTTATTGCCAGGTCACATAAGTGGCGGGCGGCCTGCTTTTTTGCGCTCAAGGGCGGCCATAAGGGCCTGTGCCAAGCTCCGCCGCTCCATGGGGCTTAACGCCTCTCCCACAAAAACCCGGCGGTCCCGTTCGCTCAGCTTTACGCGCACGGATTTGGCGGGCTTTTCATCTTCCAATAAAGCGACAGCGACCCATGCGGGCTGAAAGGCCCAGTTTTGCACATGGCCGCGCCAGCTGACGCGGGTGACCACCAGCATATTGTCTGTCAATTGGATGGTTTCAAACGCCCGTGCTGTAACATAAGACAGCTTCAGCGCCCCCCATAGCATTCCCGCATCCAGCACAAAGAAGATCGCCACCGGCCAGGCGTTCAGGGTTAGAAACCGCAGCACAGCCAAAGCAGAAAAGACGGCCACCAGAATAAGGATCAGCCGGTAATTATGCGGGGCCAAAGACCGGTGCGGGCGGATCACCGCGTCGAACCACAAGGGGGTGTTTGTTTCCAGCCCTGCCATGCGCCGTTCTTTACGGCTTAGGGGAAGGGCCTGGACCAGTTTGCTTGCCGTGGGATTATGACTGTTCATAGACAAATCCTTCTCAAGGCGCTTAGGGTCGGGCTGTTTGTCATTCTCCCATCAAGGAAGCCAGCAAAGCCATGCCCAGCCGTTTGATGCCCAAGGCCGATATCGAAGCGCTGTTTGCGCGTTTCGAAGCCGCCAATCCGCACCCTCAAACCGAGCTGAACTATACCAGCCCTTTTACCCTTTTGGTGGCGGTGGTTTTATCAGCCCAAGCCACCGATGCCGGGGTGAACAAGGCCACCAAAGGATTGTTTGCCGCCGCCCCTACGCCACAGGCCATGTGTGCGCTGGGTGAAGAGGGGATTCGGGAGCACATCAAAACCATCGGCTTGTTCAACACCAAGGCGAAAAACGTCTTTGCCCTGTCGAAAATACTGGCAAATGATTATGGCGGCACTGTGCCAAAAGATCGCGCCGCCCTGGAAGCCCTGCCCGGTGTTGGGCGCAAAACCGCCAATGTGGTGCTGAATGTGGCTTTTGGCGAGCCGACAATGGCCGTGGACACCCATATATTCCGATTGGCCAACCGGTTGGGGCTGGCACCGGGGAAAACGCCGCGGGCGGTGGAAGATGGGCTGTTAAAGCGTATCCCCGCCCGCTATATGCGCCACGCTCATCATTGGCTGATCTTGCATGGCCGCTATATTTGCAAGGCCCGCAAGCCCGACTGTGCCCGTTGTCTGGTGCGGGATCTGTGTCGGTATCCCGATAAAACCGGCTGATCCCTTTCGTTCGTTACCACTGTGCCTGCGGGATCAATTGGGCCATGCAGCCTTGCGGGTTCAATGTCTCGCCCGCACGATTGCGCGCTTCGATATATTGGGTGCGAAAATGCGTGCCGGGCTGCGGTTCATATAAAAACACATCCAGAACACAATCCGCGTCTTCATCGAGATATTGCATTATTTGCGTGCGGTCTTCGCGGCGTACAAGGGTCGGTTCGCCCATCAATTCCTGAATTTCGAAGGCACTCAGCCCCAAAAGGCGGCCCGCATCGGGAAGGCTGGGGAGGGCCGCCATGGACGGTGCATCTGCGGGAGGCAAAGCCGCCATGATCTTTGGCGGTGAGTCGGTTTCGGTTTTCGCAAGAGGCGGGGTGTCTTTTTCCAGCCCAAGGGCAGCGCAGCCCGACAAGGCCACCGACAAACCGGCCAAAAGACAAAGCCGCAAGGTGGCGGGGCGTTTGGGGCGCAAAAAAGCAAGAGACCGTTTCATAAAGCCGGCTCCTGTTGTGCACGGGAGGCATGGAACAGATGCACCATCATGGCTATGCCCAAGACCGGTGCGATCAGATTGACCAGTGGGATCATGAACAACAAAGAAATGCCAAGCCCGCCCATCAGGGCCCGGTCGCGCCGTGATTTGCGCAGGCGGCCCGCATCGCGCAAGCTGGCATGGCGCACCGCCACCATTTCAAAATATTCGCGGCCCAGAAGATAGCTGTTCAACGCCAAATATAAGATCAGCGTGCCAAAGCCGGTGAACAGCAAGGCCAGATAAAAAGGCAGGGCCACTATATTCACCACAATGATCAGCACAGACAAACGCACCGCCAGCCAGATGGCCTCTATCAGCGGCGATCGCCGCCAGCCGGCAGCCTGCGGATAATGCTTTGCTTCTACCGCATCCACTACATCATCAAGGAAAAAGCTGGTAATGGTGGTCATGACGGCGGGGAAAAGCAGCCACAAAACCAATAAAAACAAAATCGGCAGCCCAAGGCCGGCCAGCCAATCCACCGCGCTATCCAGCCAGCCAATGCCGCTTTCAGGGATCAATGGCAGCAACGCAATCATGCCGGCCAATATGGCGGCGAACACCAAAGCGGAAAGCCCCAATCCCAGTATAATCACCCGCCGGAATGCCGGGTCGCCCAATTGATTCAAGGCAAGGCCCATGGCCCTTATCATCATCATTTTCATGCTCGTTTTTTGTTCACGCTGTCGATAGCCCAGCATAGCGGATTACACGAAAATGTCAGCCGCTTGGCTTCAAGCGCCGGATCGTTATACTCCGCCGTCAAATTTCAGTCTTGAGGCCATGATCATGCGGACGATGTTATGGCCCCCATTGGGAGCGAACAGGTGACGGACAAACAGCTTGATATGATCGGGATCGGCAATGCCATTGTGGATGTGTTGGCCCGTGCCGATGATGGCTTTCTAGAGACACATGCCATTCAAAAGGGCGGAATGACGCTGATAGATGCCGATCGCGCTGGCCTGCTTTATGATGCCATGGGCCCCGGTATCGAGGTTTCGGGCGGCTCGGTTGCCAATTCAACGGCGGGATTTGCCGCTTTGGGCGGTCGGTCGGGCTTTATCGGCAAGGTAAAGGATGATCAATTGGGGCAGGTTTTTGCCCATGATATCCGCGCCACAGGGGTCGAGTTCAAAACATCCATGGCGAAAGACGGCGATCCCACGGCGCGGTGCCTGATCATGGTCACGCCCGATGGCCAGCGCAGCATGAACACCTATCTTGGAGCGACACAAGGACTTAGGGAAGCGGATATCGACCCCGCTTATATCGCCAGCGCCGAAGTGGTCTATCTGGAGGGTTATTTATGGGACCCGGTCGAAGCCAAAAAGGCTTTTTTGAAAGCCATGCGCGTTGCCCATGAAGCCGGAACCAAGGTGGCGCTGAGTTTGTCGGATTCCTTTTGCGTTGATCGGTATCGCAGCGAATTTCTCGATCTGGTGGACAATCATGTGGATATTTTGTTCGCCAATGAAGATGAAATCAAATCGCTTTATCAAACAAAAGATTTCGATCAGGCCTTGCAAACCCTGGGCAATAAGGTGGACCTGGCGGCCCTTACCCGTTCGGAAAAAGGCTCGGTGGTGGTGAAAGGCCAGGAGGTGCATGTGATCGATCCGGTTCCGGTGGCCAAAGTGGTGGATGCCACCGGTGCGGGCGATCTTTATTCCGCCGGTTTTCTTTATGCATGGGCGCGCGGCGGCGATGTCCATCAGATGGGGCGGGTGGCATCGCATTGCGCATCGGAGATTATTTCCCATTATGGGGCGCGGCCGGAAACCGATCTCAAGGCCGTTGTGGCCGATGTGATGGCGTCTTAGACGGATAATCAGTGAAAAGCGGGCAGTATAAACAGCCCGATCACAGCCAAAAGCCCCACGGCCCATACAGCCGTGCGGCCATAGCCCCAATCGCGTAGATAGGCGGGGATATAAAGCAGACGGGCGGCGATGAACGTCACCGCCAGCCCGTCGCGCCACAGGGGGTCGGCCTCAAGGATATGTGCCATGATCACGGCAGCGGCAAAGGGCCCAAAGGCTTCGACCATATTGAGATGCGCGCCATAAGCCCGCATCGCTTTGCCCTTTAGCCGCGCTTGCTGGGCGCGCGGTTCTAAAATGTCATAACGCCCTTCTTGCGTCAGCGTACTTTTCAGCAGCGGCCCGCGCGGTGCGTAGATCAAAAGGAAAGCCGCCAGCAAACACCATGCGGCAAGGGTCATGCCTTCGTCTCTGTTTGCACCAGCATCGGGCCGAGGGGGCGGCCACCGAAAATATGAATGTGCAAATGCGGCACTTCCTGATGGCTGTTGGGCCCGTGATTGGCCAGAATACGGTAACCGCTCTCGGCCAGATCAAGGGATCGGGCCACATGGCCCACGGCCCGGAAAAATCCGGCAATCAGATCGGCGGGTGCGCTTTGGGTGAAATCCTCCATGGATTGATATGGCCCTTTTGGAATCACCAGAACATGTACCGGCGCTTGTGGGTTGATGTCGTGAAAGGCAAGGGCATAGTCATCTTCATAGATGGTGTTTGCCGGGATCTCGCCGCGCAGGATGCGGGCAAAGATATTGGTGTCGTCATAGGCCATGAAACCCTCCTTCTAGTCTTGGCGTAAACCATCCCCCCAATGGGCTATGGCAGCAAGAAAAAACCGGCGATGATTGACCTTTGAAGGCCAATCCTTACAGAGTATCGCAAAAGCCAGACGACAAAAGGGGGGCGGTGCGTGGTCGCACATATAAATACGGTGGCCTTTGCCGGGATCGAGGCAAAGCCGGTGGATGTTCAGGTGCAAGTCAGCAATGGCATGGCCGGATTTACCATTGTGGGGTTGCCCGATAAAGCGGTGGGCGAATCGCGCGAACGGGTGCGGTCTGCCTTGGCGGCTGTGGGCTTGGCCTTGCCGCCCAAGCGCATCACCGTCAATCTGTCGCCCGCCGATTTGCCAAAGGAAGGCAGCCATTATGATTTGCCCATCGCCCTTGGCCTGATGGCGGCCATGGAGGTGCTGGACCGCGAAGATATGGCGGGGCTTTTGGCACTGGGGGAATTGTCTTTGGATGGCAAGATTAGTGCCGTGCCCGGCGTGCTGCCCGCCGCCATTGCCGCATCCGGCCTTGATTTGGCCTTGGTCTGTCCGGCAGCCCAAGGGGGCGAAGCGGCGTGGGCGGGGGATCTGGATATTTTAGCGGCCCCTGATTTGCTGAGCTTGGTCAACCATTTGAAAGGCAGCCAGATTTTATCGCGCCCAGAAGCGGCCTTGGCGGATATGGACGGCAGTTTGCCCGATTTGCGCGATATCAAGGGTCAGGAGCTGGCCAAACGCGCCTTGGAAATTGCGGCAGCGGGCGGCCATAATTTGCTGATGATGGGGCCACCCGGATCGGGGAAATCCATGCTGGCAGCAAGGCTTCCTTCAATCTTGCCGCCCTTGTCGGCCAAAGAGGCACTGGAGGTGTCGATGGTGGCCTCCGTTGCCGGGATGCTGGATGGTGGGGCCATCAGCCGCCGACGTCCCTTCCGCAGCCCGCATCATTCGGCATCCATGCCTGCTTTGGTGGGCGGCGGCGCACGGGCCAAACCCGGCGAAGTCAGTTTGGCGCATATGGGGGTGCTGTTTTTGGATGAGTTGCCGGAATTTCCCCGCGCTACCTTGGAAAGCCTGCGCCAACCCATTGAAACCGGCAAGGCGGTGGTGTCGCGGGCCATGGCCCATGTGACCTATCCGGCGCGGTTCCAGCTTGTGGCGGCGATGAATCCTTGCCGGTGCGGGCATCTGGACGATGCGGCGCTGGCCTGTGCCCGTGCGCCGCGCTGTGCCGCCGATTATCAGGCGAAAATCTCCGGTCCATTGTTCGATCGCATTGATCTGCATATCGATGTGCCTGCCGTATCGGCTTTGGATTTAACATTACCGCCCCCTGCGGAAGGGTCGGCGGATGTGGCAAAGCGTGTGGCGGCGGCCCGCACCCTTCAACGGGACCGCTTTATAGCCATGGGAGAGCCGGATCTGTTGACCAATGCGCAAGCGGATGGCGATATTCTGGCCCGGATTGCTCGCCCCGATGAGGCGGGTCGGGCGCTTTTGGAAAAAGCCATCGGTCAGATGCGCTTGTCGGCGCGGGGATATCACCGGATTTTGCGGGTGGCGCGCACCTTGGCGGATATGGACGGCGCGGCGGATATTCGCCATGCCCATATTGCCGAAGCCCTTAGTTTCCGCCGTATCGCCCCGGCCTTCAATGCCGTCTAGAGGAGAGCGAAAGCCAATACGAGCTGGCAAACAAATCCTATGGCGAAAAATATGGTGCGGACGATCGGTAAGCCTATCAGATAAACCAGATAATGCCCCAGTCGCGCGAAAAAATAGATCTGTGCGGCAAGGATGGTGACACCACTGCTATTGCCTGTCAGAGCGACGAGAAAAACCAGCGGCGCGAATATTGCCAGATTTTCTACTGCATTGAGGTGAGCGCGTTTGGCCCGTTGCGCCCATGGAGCGGTTGCCGGTGTGGCATGCTGACCATCCATCAAGGCTTTGGCCGTGCCTTGTTCCATCAAGAGCTGTAAAATATAAGGCAGCCACAGGAAAGCTGTTAAAAGGCAGGTCAGCAAAAGCCAATAGAGCTCTGCGGATAAAGGCAGTGTGAAGGCGACTGGATTGTCCATGAATTCATTCCCCCAAAGGCCCATGTTTCAAGCACTATGACGCACCTGATGTGATGCAGCAAGGGCCGGAAGTGGCATGCACAGGATGCCGCTTAGAGACGATCAGTAGGGCGGAGGTTATTTTTAACCTTCTCAACTTTGGTGCGGCCTTCTACTGTGCAGGCTCATGATCGCACCGGACCCGCATATGTCACAAAACACGGCCCCAATGAAGGCACGCTATGTGCTGCCCGCCCGGATCGCAGAAGCCTTTGGCGCAGGGTCGGTGTATCTGGAACGCCGGGTTCTGGCCTTTTTGTTTTTCGGCTTTGCCAGCGGCCTGCCCCTTGGCCTTGTGGGGGAAACCTTTCGTATTCGCCTGACCGATGCCGGGGTGGATTTCGGCACCATTGGCCTTACCAGCCTGATCGGCACCGCCTATGCCATCAAGTTTTTATGGGCACCATTTGTGGATCAGATCCCCCTTGGCCCGCTGACCCGCCGCCTTGGGCAAAGGCGTGGCTGGATGGCGGCCAGCCTTGTTGTTTTGCTGGCATTGATGGTGCCTTTGTCATTGGTGGACCCCGGCGATGCTTTGATGGTCAGTCTCTTGTTGGCGGTTGGTGTCGCTTTTGCCTCGGCCAATTTCGATATTGTGGTGGATGCCTACCGCATTGAATATCTCAGCGACCGGCAATTGGCCGGTGGGTCCGCTGTTCATGCCACCGCTTGGTATCTGGGGGCGCGACTGGCGGCGGGGGTGCTGGTTTTGTGGATGGCCGACTGGGCAGGCTGGGAGATGGCCTATCTGGTGGCCAGCCTGACATTGTTGCTTGGCTTGTTGGCGGTTTTGATGAATGGCGAGCCAGAGCGCAAGGCCGATGAGGCGCTGGCCGAACGTCAGGCGGAAATCGACCGGTTTTTAGAGAAAAAAGCGCATCTAAGCGGGCCGTTGGAACAGGCTTTGGCGCGGCTTTATGTGCTGGTGGCCGGTCCGTTCATTGATCTGGTGCGCCGTTATTCCTGGACCTTGCTGCCGGTGCTGGCCTTTGTGGTGTTGTTTAAATTCCAAGATGCCTTTGCAGGGGCCTTGTCGGGACCGTTTGTGCGGGATCTGGGCTATGAAAAAACCACCATCGCCTTTGTGTATAAGGGCTTTGGGTTGGGGGCCGTTTTTATCGGCATGTTCGTTGGTGGCCTGATGATGAGCGGCTTGGGCCTTGTGCGTGCTTTGTGGATTGCCGCCGCCTTGCAAATCGTCTCCAATTTCGGATTTTCATGGCTTTACTGTATGAGCGAGCTTTTGAGCACCGGTCAGCATTGGGTGATGATGAAGACCGTGGGACCTGCATTGGCGGCTGAATCTTCGGCCAGGATCATCGATGCGCAATGGGGCTGGCTGGCTTTGGTGATCGGTTTCGAGAATTTTGCCTCTGGCATGGGCAATGCCCTTTTCATTGTTTTCCTTTCCAGACTGGTCAGCGATGCTTATACCGCCACCCAATATGCTTTGTTATCGGCAGTGGCTTTGGTGGCGCGGACCTTTTTGGCGGCCCCTGCGGGCTTTGTGGCTGACGGCATTGGCTGGTTTTATTTTTTCATTCTGTCCGGAATAGTGGGCGTGCCGGGGCTGTTGTTGCTGTGGATTTTGTCACGTGGATCAAGCCTTAAGCGGACAAATCTTCGCGGCGCAACATAGGTTTGGGTTGAGATACTGTCTTGAAAAGGCCACACTGCTGGCCAATAGCGCGGTTCTGGGAACTTTGGGGAATCGCAGAATGTGGGTCCACGTCTTCATGGCACTTCGTAATGAAACTGTCTCTATAAGGGCTTAAAAGCGCGTTATGGATTATTCCGGAAAAGAGACCGTCGTCGCCGCTCAAACATTGGCGAATGCCGATTATTACGCTCGCTCCGGCCCTTTGGAGGTGCGGTGCTCGCGCAGTGAAGAGGAAATTCTGGAAGCACAAAGGCTGCGCTACCATATTTTCTATGAGGAAATGTCGGCGCAACCGACATTGGACATGCAAAGACAGCGTCGCGATATGGATGCCTATGATCCGCTCTGTGATCATTTGCTGGTGATCGACCATTCCAAGCTGCGCGGCGAACAGGTGGTGGGCACCTACCGGTTGTTGCGCCAGCGTGTGGCGGAACAGCATGATGGCTTTTATTCAGCGCAGGAATATGACCTTGGCCCCCTGATGGGCGAGCGCTTCCAGACCCATATGGGCAAGGGTGGCCAGCTTTTGGAGCTTGGGCGCTCTTGCGTGCACCGCGATTACCGCACAAACACCACCATCACCCTCTTGTGGAAGGGCATTGCGGGCTATCTGGCAGAGCATAATATCGCTTATATGTTCGGTTGCGCCTCTTTGCACGGTACCGATCCGGAAAGCCTGAGACTTCCCTTGTCTTATCTTTATCATGAGCATCTGTGCCCCGCGGATTTCATGGTGCGTGCGGTGCCGGATCGTTTCGTGGATATGAACATGCAATCCCGCGATGGCATGGATATCCGCATGGCGCGCCGTGCCTTGCCGCCCTTGATCAAGGGGTATTTGCGGCTGGGTTGTTTTATCGGCGATGGCGCGGTGGTGGACTATCAGTTCGGCACCACCGATGTGTTTATCCTGTTGCCGGTAGAGCGGGTGACCAAGCGGTATTCCGTGCGCTTTGGCACACCGGGTGCGGTGAATGATGGTGACGGCGATTCAGATGTCGCCGCCATTGGGGAATAAGGCCAGATATCCTTTCCCCCTTTATGTCCTGTCGATAGAGCCAACGGCTGCCAAAGCCGCCATATTGAGCACATCGCTGGTATGGGACCCCATGCGCACGATCTGGACGGACCGTTCAAAGCCCCACAGGATTGGCCCGATAACCTTTGCGCCGCCCAAAGCCCCCACCAGTTTGGTGGAAATATTGGCGGAATGAAGGGCGGGCATCACCAAAACATTGGCCGGGCCCGATAGCCGCGCAAAGGGATAAAGTTTCAACAGGTCGGGGTTCAGCGCCGTATCGGGGGCCATATCGCCTTCGAATTCAAAATCCACATCGCGCTGTTCCAATATACCCACGGCTTCGCGCACATGATCGGCTTTTTCGCGCATTGGCTGGCCAAAGTTCGAGAAAGACAGCAGGGCAACGCTCGGCTTATGCCCCAAATGGCGCACGGCGGCGGCGGCATTTTGGGCAATATCGGCAAGTTCCTCCCCGGTGGGCCGCTCGTTCATCACCGTATCGGCAATGAAGACGGTGCGTTCGCGTGACATGACGATGGTCAGGCCAAAGGGCTGCATATGCGCTTTGGGGTCGATCACAAGCTGGATATTTTCGACAGCCTGATAATAATTGCGTGTCAGCCCCGTCACCATGGCGTCGGCATCGCCATTGGCCAGCATGCAGGCGGAAAACACATTGCGGTCGCGGTTCACCAGCCTTTGCGCATCGCGCTTTAAATAGCCGATGCGTTGCAGGCGCTTATACAGCCAGTCGGTATAGGCTTCGTTCTTGGTTGATGTGCGGGCGGAATGGATTTCAAATTCATCGGGATCGGCCCCCAGATCACGCAGCTTTTTTGCCACCACATCTTCATAGCCGATCAGGATGGGGGTGCCATAACCGCCGGATTTGAAGCCCACTGCGGCGCGCAACATGCGGTCCTCTTCGGCTTCTGCGAAAATCACCCGCTTGTCGTGGCTGGTGAGCATGTCATACATCTCGCCCAAAAGGCCCACCGTGGGGTTGAGCCGATTTGAAACCTGACGACGATAGGCGGCCATATCCTCGATGGGTTTGCGGGCCACGCCACTGTCCATGGCCGCTTGTGCCACGCGGGGCGGCACAAATTCCATCAGCCGCGGATCGAAGGGGGCCGGGATGATATAGTGCGGGCCGAATTTATATTTGCGTCCGGAATAAGCGGCGGCCACCTCATCGGGTACATCGGAACGGGCCAGTTCGGCCAAGGCATGGGCGGCGGCGACTTTCATTTCTTCATTGATGGTGCGCGCCCGCACATCCAGAGCGCCGCGAAAAATATAAGGAAAGCCCAGAACATTATTGACCTGATTGGGATAATCGGACCGGCCCGTGGCCATGATGGCATCGTCGCGCACTTCGGCCACATCTTCGGGGGAAATTTCGGGGTCGGGATTGGCCATGGCGAAAATGATCGGCTTTGCGGCCATGCTTTTCACCATTTCGCGGTTAACGGCCCCTTTTACCGACAGGCCGATGAACACATCGGCACCGGCGATGGCATCGGCCAGCGTTCTGTGTTCCGTATCGATGGCATGGGCGGATTTCCACTGGTTCAGTGTGTCTTCGCGGGCCGTGTGGATGACACCCTTGCTGTCGCACATGATGAGATTCTCATGGAGCACGCCCAGCGCTTTCAGCAATTCCGCACAGGCGATGGCCGCCGCCCCCGCGCCATTCATCACCACCCGCACCTTTTTGGTGTCGCGGCCGGTGAGATAAATAGCATTCAAAAAGCCTGCGGCGGTGATGATGGCGGTGCCGTGCTGATCGTCATGGAAAACCGGAATATCCATAAGCTCACGCAGGCGTTGTTCAATGATGAAACATGCCGGTGCACCAATATCTTCTAAATTGATGCCGCCAAAGCTCGGCTCCATCAAGGACACGGCATTGACGATGGCATCCACATCTTCGGAATTGAGCTCGATATCGATGGCGTCGATATCGGCAAAGCGCTTGAACAGCACCGCCTTGCCTTCCATCACCGGTTTCGAGGCGGCAGCCCCCAGATTGCCCAGCCCGAGAATTGCCGTTCCGTTGGAAATCACCGCCACAAGATTGCCGCGCGCCGTATAATCAAAAATACAATCGGGATTTTCGGCAATGGCCTTCACCGGCACCGCTACGCCGGGTGAATAAGCCAAAGACAAATCGCGCTGGGTGGCCATGGGCTTGGTGGCCGTGATTTCGATCTTTCCGGGCTTCGGGAAGGAATGAAACCGCAGGGCTTCCCGGTCGGAAAATTTCGAATCATTGTCGGACATGGTGCGCTCCCGGAGGCAAAATCAGGCTAAGATCAGGACGGCGAACAAAAGCTTGAACGCGATGGTAAACTGGCGATGGAGGCGCAACGCATGCTAAAACCTTCAAATATCCAATTCAGCGCCCTAGATGACCGTGTTTCCAACAGCATAGCAAGGCCCCGAGACACTTCTTTTATGAAAAAATCTGCCATCACTGTCAAAACCGCCCAGCCCAAAGCCAAAGCTGCAGGACCGTCCAAAGCCGCATCCAAGGCTTCGGTGGCTCCTACACCGATGATGGCGCAATATTTGTCTATCAAGGCAGAATATCCCGATTGCCTGTTGTTTTACCGCATGGGCGATTTCTATGAATTGTTCTTCGATGATGCGGTTCAAGCATCCGGGGCGCTGGACATCACCCTTACCAAACGCGGCAAGCATGAAGGGGATGATATCCCCATGGCCGGAGTGCCTGTCCATGCGGCGGATAGCTATCTGGCCCGCTTGATCCGCGCCGGTTTCCGCGTTGCTGTGTGTGAACAGACCGAAGACCCGGCGGAGGCGAAAAAGCGCGGGGCAAAATCGGTGGTGAAGCGCGAAGTGGTCCGGCTGGTGACACCGGGCACCCTGACGGAAGACACTTTGCTGGATGCCCGTCGCCATAATTATCTGACGGTGCTGGTCAAAGCGGGCGGGACATTGGCCTTGGCCTGGGCCGATATGTCCACAGGAGCGCTGACCTCGATGCCCACTACAGAGGATCTTGTGTCAGCGGATCTGGCGCAGATTGCCCCGGGGGAATTGCTGGTGGCGTCCGGCTTGATGGACGATCCGGTGCTGGATGTGGCTTTGGCCGCTTTTTCCGATGTGTTGACACCGCTGGAAAAAAACCAATCCGATAGTGCGCGCGGCGAACGGCGCTTATGCAGCTTGTTCGATGTGGCGGTGTTGGATGCTTTCGGGGATTTCAGCCGTGCCGAACTGGCCGCCTATGATGCCCTGATCGGCTATTTGGAAGAGACGCAAAAAGGCCGTTTGCCGCGCTTGTTGGCCCCTTCGCAACTGCCGCGCGGGGCAAGCATGTTGATCGACGGGGCCACCAGACGCAGTCTGGAATTGACCCGGACCATGGCGGGTGAGGCAAAAGGCAGTTTGATCGCCACCATTGACCGCACGGTCACAGGCCCCGGTGCCCGGGCCTTGGCGGCGCGCTTGAGCGCCCCTTTGACGGATGAAGCGGCGATCAATGGGCGTTTGTCGGCGATCGATTATTTTGTTGAAGATGGTGCGGTGCGGGCCGATCTGCGCCAAGCCTTGCGCCACGCTCCGGATCTGGAACGGGCCTTGTCGCGTTTGACCATCGGGCGGGGAACGCCCCGTGATCTGGCCATGGTGCGGGATGCTTTGAATGTGGCGGCTGATGTGCGCGATCTTTTAGCCCAAAAAGACGGCTTTTCCGGTCTTCCCGATGCGCTGGCCTTGGATCATGCTGCACTGGGCGGACATCAAGCGCTGATCGAGGAATTGTCGCGGGCTTTGGTGGCCGAACCGCCCGCTTTGTTGCGCGATGGAGGCTTTATCGCCAAGGGTTATGATGCGGCTTTGGATGAATGTCGCACCTTGCGTGATGAAAGCCGCCGGTTGATTGCCGCTTTGGAGACGCGCTATCGGCAGGAAACCGGTATTTCGGGCCTGAAAATCAAGCATAATAATGTTCTGGGCTATCATATCGATCTATCGGCGAAGGCGGCCGATGCGTTGATGAAACCGCCCTTGGCCGAGCGCTTCATCCATCGCCAGACCCTTGCCAATTCGGTGCGTTTTTCCACCCCGGAACTGGCGGAGCTTGCAAGCAAGATCACCCAGGCGGGCGATCGGGCGCTGGCGATGGAACAGGATTTGTTCGATCGCTTATTGGCCTATATATCGGATGCGTGGGCGGCTTTGTCGCAAACGGCCCAGGCCTTGGCGGTTTTTGATGTATCGGCCGCCTTGGCAGAGGTGGCCGTCACCGAACGCTGGACACGGCCCGAGATCACCGCCGATTGTGCATTCGATATTGTGGGCGGGCGGCATCCGGTGGTGGAAGCGGCGCTGCGCAAGGCCGATGAGGGCCCCTTCGTGGCCAATGATTGCGACCTTGGCCCCGAAACCCGGCTATGGTTGATTACCGGTCCCAATATGGCGGGGAAATCCACATTTTTGCGCCAGAATGCGTTGATTGCCATCTTGGCCCAAAGTGGCAGCTATGTGCCGGCCCAAGCGGCGCGTATCGGCATTGTGGACCGCTTGTTCAGCCGGGTCGGTGCCTCTGACGATCTTGCGCAGGGGCGCTCTACCTTCATGGTGGAAATGGTGGAAACCGCAGCAATTCTGAATCAGGCCACCGAACGGTCCTTGGTGATCCTGGACGAGATTGGCCGTGGCACCGCGACATTTGATGGTTTGTCCATTGCCTGGGCTGCGGTGGAGCATCTTTATGAAAAAAACCGCGCCCGCGCTTTGTTTGCAACCCATTATCACGAACTTTCGACGCTCAAGGAGCGGCTTCCGAAAATGGCCTTACGCTCTATGCGGGTGAAGGAATGGCAGGGAGATGTGGTGTTCTTGCATGAAGTGGCCCATGGCGCGGCGGACCGGTCTTACGGTATTCAGGTGGCAAAGCTGGCGGGCCTGCCGGCCTCTGTGGTGGCGCGGGCGCGGCAGGTTCTGGCGGAATTGGAAGCGCAGGGCCATGGTGCTCCGGTGCGCGGTGTCCTGGGCGATCTGCCATTGTTCCAAATGGCCGACAGGCTGTCTGACGAGGCCGGATCTGCGGTTCCGGCCGATCCCGTAAGAGAGGCGCTTTTAGACATCAATCCCGATGAACTTAGCCCCAAACAGGCCCATGATCTGATCTATCACTTGAAGACTTTGTCGGATGGGTGACAATAGGCACGGATAAAGGGATATACCGGCCCCGGATTTTGGGCATTCAACAGGAAGGGCGGCCATGGTCAAGATCTTGAAGAAGCGTCAGATCATTGATTATGGAGCCTTTGTGGAGGCGCTGGCCAAAGCGGCAACCCAGCCTGAATCCCGTGACCGCCGCGCCCGGATTCTGGATGTTGCCAAAACGGCGTGGAAGGACGGCTTTGCAGAATTAAAGCAACGCCATGAACAAGATGGCACCAATGGCCGCACCTTGGCCGCGTCTTTCAGCTATCTGGCGGACAAGCTGGTGGAAGGCTTGTATGATGTGGCAGTGCACCATCTTTATCCGTGCCACAATCCCACCGATAGCGAGCGTTTGGCGGTGGTGGCGACGGGCGGCTATGGCCGCAGCGAGCTGGCCCCGTTCTCGGATCTCGATCTGTTGTTTCTTTATCCTTATAAATCAACGGTCTGGCATGAACAGGTGGTGGAGTTCATGCTGTATACCCTGTGGGATATGGGGCTGAAGGTGGGGCAGGCGGTGCGCTCGCCCGGTGATTGCGTGCGGATGGCGCAAAAAGATCTTTCGGTGAAAACGGCGCTGCTGGAACGGCGGATGCTGGTGGGGGATCGTGCGCTGTTTGACGCGCTGGACAGCCGCTACCGAAAAGAGGTGCTAGAAGGGCAGGGGCGGCTGTTTGTGGAGCAAAAACTGGCGGAACGGGATGCCCGCCATAGCCGTATGGGGGATAGCCGCTATGTGGTGGAACCCAATCTGAAGGATGGTAAGGGCGGCCTGCGGGATTTGCACACTTTGTTCTGGATGACCAAATTTCTTTATGATGTGCACCGGCCCCGCGATCTGGTGTTGGAAGGCATTTTGGCGCCTGAAGAACTGCAGTCGTTCCGCAAGGCGGAATCATTTTTATGGACGGTGCGGGTGTCACTGCACTTTCTGGTGGGGCGCGCGCAAGAGCGGTTGACCTTCGATGTCCAGCCGGAATTGGCGCGGCGGCTCAATTACCGCGATCGCCCCGGCTTGTCTGGCGTTGAACGCTTCATGAAGCATTATTTTCTGGTGGCCAAGCAGGTGGGGGATCTGACCCGTGTGGTTTGCGCGGTTCTGGAAGACCGGCAAGAGAAAACATCGATGTTTTCTTTGAAAGCCTTACGCCCCAAGCGCCGTATCCGCGGCTTTCGGGTGGATGGTAACCGGCTCAATGTGTCGGGGGATGCGCTGTTTGTAAAAGATCCGCGCAAGATGATCGAAATTTTTGCGGCGGCGCATCAATCGGGCTTTGATATCCACCCCAATGCGTTACGCCATATCGGGCGCCATTTGGCATTGATCGATAAAACCGTGCGGGAAGACCCGGCGGCCAATAAGGCATTTATGGAGGTGCTGACCTCGAAGGACCATCCCGAACTGAATTTGCGCCGCATGAATGAAGCCGGTGTGTTTGGCCGTTTCGTGCCGGATTTCGGGCGGGTGGTGGCGCAAATGCAATATGATATGTATCACCATTATACGGTGGACGAGCATACCATCCATGCCATCGGTTTGCTGGCAAAGATCGAACGGGGGGAGTTGGCTGACGAACACCCCATGTCCACGGCATTGATCCATAAACTGGTGTCGCGCCGGGTGCTTTATGTGGCGGTGCTTTTGCATGATATCGCCAAGGGCAGGCAGGAGGATCATTCCAAAACCGGAGAGCGTATCGCCCGTACCTTGTGTCCGCGCTTGGGTTTGACGGCGGCGGAAACGGATCTGGTGGCGTGGCTGGTGCGGTGGCATTTGCTGATGAGCCACACGGCCTTCAAACGCGATTTGGCGGATCGCAAGACCATCCTTGATTTTTGCAAGGCGGTGAAAAGCCCGGAGCGGCTAAAACTGCTGATCATCTTGACGGTGGTGGATATCCGGGCCGTTGGTCCCGGTGTGTGGAATGGCTGGAAAGGCCAGCTTTTGCGCGATCTTTATGATCAGGCGGAAGAGGTGTTGATCGCCGGCCATGCCACAACCGGCCGCAAGGAACGGGTAGATAGCAAAAAAGCGGAATTGGCGTCTCGGCTGGGCGATTGGCCCAAACGCAGCCGCGAAATCCATATGAGCCGCCTGCATGACAGCTATTGGATTGCCGAAGACAGCAACACCCACGAACATAATGCCCGTCTTATTCGCGAAACCGAAAGTACAGGTGAGGAAGTGGGGGTGATGCTGTCGGTGAATGCCTTTCAGGATATGACCGAAGTGGGGGTGTTTACCCGTGACCGGCCCGGCTTGTTTGCACGGCTTTCAGGGGCATTTGCCGTGGCTGGAGCATCGGTGGTGGATGCCAAGATCCACACCACAAATGATGGAAAGGCTCTGGATAATTTCCGCATCCAGTCCATGGATGGCTCGGCTTTTTCCGATCCGCACAAGCTGGCGCAGATGGAACGCTCGGTGCGCCGTGCTGTGGTGAACAAATTGCCTGCAGATGAAAATCTGAAACGCAAAACCAATGCGCTTAAAAAACGCATGGCGGTATTCACGGTGGAGCCGCTGATCCTGATCGATAACCGGGCGTCCAACCGGGCTACGGTGATCGAGGTGAATGCCCGCGATCGTATCGGACTGCTTTATGATCTGACCCGCGCCCTTTCGCGGATGCGTTTGTCGATTTTTTCTGCGCATGTGGCAACCTATGGCGAGCGGGCGGTGGATGTGTTTTATGTGCAGGATCTGGAAGGGCAGAAAATTACCGGGGCGCAACGCATTGCCAATATTGAAAAGAAATTGCTGGCGGCGTCTTTGGGCGACCTGCCTTTCAGTCACGAGCATCGCCGCCGGATGGGTGCCAAAGCCCATGGGGGCTAAGATGGTGTTTTGGCAGGCTGTGGCCGGGTTTTCTGCCTTATGAGCATGATGCGGGCATTCTCCACCGTAGGCTCTTTTACGCTGATGAGCCGTATTCTGGGCTTTATGCGCGATGTTTTGATGGCGCAGTTTCTGGGTGCAGGGCTGGCGGCAGATTGCTTTTTCGTGGCGTTCAAATTACCCAATTTCTTCCGCCGTCTGTTTGCGGAAGGGGCGTTTTCTTCGGCCTTTGTGCCCTTGTTTTCCAGAATTCTGGGGCGCGACCCCACCCCGACGAGCCGCCATAATGCCCGGATTTTTGCCCAGGAGGCCTTGGCTGTTTTGCTGCCAATCCTGTTGGTTTTCACGGGATTGATGCAAGCGGTCATGCCATGGGCAATGCTTGTTCTGGCCCCCGGATTTGCCGACCAGCCAGAGAAATTTGCGCTGGCGGTAGATCTGACACGGCTTACGTTTCCCTATTTGCTGTTGATTTCCCTGGTATCGCTTTTTTCCGGTATTTTGAATGGCTTGGGGCGGTTTTCTGAAGCGGCGGCGGCACCTATCTTGCTTAATTTGGTGCTGATTTCCTCGCTGCTTTTGTTCCATGACACTGCCATCATGACCGCCAAAGCGTTGGCCATTGCGGTCAGCCTTGCCGGTGTTGTGCAATTGCTGTTGCTGCTTTATGGCGCCCACCGGATGGGGTTTTCCCTCTCTTTGCCGCGCCCAAAACTGACACCGGCGGTCAAGAGACTGCTTACCGTGATGCTGCCGGTGGCATTAGGGGCGGGCATGACACAGATCAACCTGATGATTGATGTGATTTTGGCATCGATGCTGCCCGAAGGGTCTTTGTCATTCTTGTTTTATGCAGACCGGCTTAATCAATTGCCCTTGGGAGTGATCGGCATTGCCGTAGGCACGGTGCTGTTGCCGCATCTTTCACGCACTTTGGCGGGGGGCTCGGCTGTGGAGGCTATCCATCATCATAATCGGGCCATTGAATTTGCTCTGTTTCTCACCCTGCCCGCGGCCTTTGCCTTGGCAATTGTTCCCCAGCCCTTGATTTCGGCGCTGTTCCAGCATGGGGCGTTTACCGCAGATGATAGTCAGGCCACCGCATGGGCTTTGGCCGCTTTTGCCGCTGGCTTGCCCGCTTTTGTTCTGATCAAGGTTCTGGTGCCGGGCTTTTATGCCCGTGAAGATATGAAAACGCCGGTGAAAATTGCCCTATTGGCGCTTGTCACCAATCTGGTGCTCAATCTTTTGCTGATGGGGCCGTTGCGCCATGTGGGGCTGGCATTGGCCACCAGCATTGCCGCTTGGCTGAATGCGGCGCTGCTTTATCTCAATTTGCATCGTCGTGGCCAGTTTGCCCTTGATGCCCGCCTTAAAAGCCGCTTGCTTCGGGTGATTGCGAGCTGTGGCTTTATGGCGGCGGTGTTGTTTGGTCTGGATCATTTCTTTGGGGCCGGGCGTGGGGCATCCAAGGCGATGCAGGTGGGGCAGGCGGCGCTCTTGGTGGTCAGCGGCCTTGGTGTTTATGGTGTGGCGAGCCTGATATTGGGAGCCTTTCGCCTGTCCGAAATAAAAAATTGGCGATAGCCGGACAGTTGACCTTGGGGGCGGCCATTGCCATAAGGTTCGGCACTTTTGAGCCTATGTCTCGTTTGAGCCTGTGTTTTGCTATCACATCCTTTTGCAGTGAGCGCCCCTATGACCGAAGATCGTCCGGTATCCTTGCCCAAAAACCGCATTTTTTCTGGTGCCCAGCCATCCGGCTCCATGCATTTGGGAAATTATCTGGGGGCGTTTCGTAATTGGGCCAAGCTGCAAGACGATTATGAATGTATTTATTGCGTGGTGGATTTGCACGCCATCACCGTTTGGCAAGATCCGCAAGAGCTGATCCGTCAAACCCGTGAGGCGGCGGCGGCTTATATTGCGTCGGGGGTCGATCCCAAGCGTTCGGTTTTGTTCAATCAAAGCCAGGTGGCCGCCCATGGCGAATTGGCTTGGGTGTTTAATTGCGTGGCCCGCATCGGCTGGCTGAACCGCATGACACAATTCAAGGACAAGGCGGGCAAAAACCGCGAGAAAGCCAGCGCCGGGCTGTTTGTTTATCCCAATCTGATGGCGGCGGATATTCTGGCCTATAAAGCCAGCCATGTGCCGGTGGGCGAAGATCAAAAACAGCATCTGGAGCTGACCCGCGATATCGCCATGAAATTCAATAATGATTATGGCCGTGAGGTGTTCCCGCTGGTGGAGCCGGTAATCCAGAAAGAAGGGGCGCGGATCATGAGTCTGCGGGACGGCTCCAAGAAAATGAGCAAATCCGATCCGTCGGATGCGTCGCGGCTTAATCTTACCGATGATGCCGATAGCATTGCCCGTAAAATTCGCAAGGCCAAAACCGATCCCCATCCATTACCCGACAGTGTTGCGGATTTGGCGGAGCGGCCAGAAGCCAATAATCTGCTGGGCATTTATGCGGCTTTGTCCGACCAAAGCCTTGAGAAAACGCTGGCGGAGTTCGGTGGGACAGATTTTGCGCCGTTTAAAAAGGCATTGGTGGATCTGGCTGTGGCAAAGCTGTCGCCGATCACGCAGGAAATGAGCCGTTTGATGAACGATCCCGCCGAGATCGATGCTATTTTGAGTGAAGGGGCGGATCGGGCGGCGGCTTTGGCTTTGCCGGTAATGGAAGAGGTGCGCGAAACCGTTGGCTTTTTAGGGCGTCGGGCGCGCTAAAATTTGATGAGGCCGTTGGCTTGCGCTGCGCAAAATTGCGGCCATATGTTCTATAGAGGCTTATGAACAGAGCGTTTTAAGGATGGCCTTGCCGGAATTCATCGTCGGTTCAGCCTTGTATGTTAGCCTGTGCAGATTAAAATGATTGTTATCTGCGCAAGTGTGGGATGCATCTTGGTCGCGCAAACAGGATCATAAAAAGGACGGAACTGCCATGCCATATCGATTAATTACGGCGATTTTGCTGTTATCCGCTTTTGTGCTTGCGGGCTGTGCGCGCACTTTTGAAGCCGATGTGGCCCGGTTTCACCGGCTTTCTGCCCCGCAACAGCAAACGGTGAAAATCGTTGCTATTGACCCTGATAAGCAAGGCAGCCTTGAATTCGAGCAATATGCCGGTTTGGTGCGGGCGCAATTGATCGATGCCGGCTACCGCCCCACAGAAGGGGATGCGGATATCACCGTCGAATTTGACTGGCTGGTGTCAGAGGGCCGTGAAAAGGTCTTTTCGCGCCCCAATTATTATGGCGGTTATCCTTATTACGGACATGGCTTCTTCCATCCCTATGGGTTCCGTTCATCCTATTATGGCGGATATTATGGTGGCTATGGCGGGTACGGCTATGGTGGCAATCAGGTCTATTCCGTTACCGTACATTCGGTGCGCATGACCGTTGCCATGGTTCGTTCAAATGATGAAGTGGTCTTTGAAGGCCGCGCGGATACCACCATCAGCAATAATGATGTGCCGTCGGTGATGCCCTTTCTGGTGCAGGCCATGTTTACCGGTTTCCCCGGCCAAAGCGGCCAAACCCAGACGGTTGAGCTGAAATTGCCCAAAGGCTCGAAATCTTCTTCAACCGGTTATTGAGCGTGATGGCCGGATGATAATTTTTTCCTGTTGCGGCGTTTCTTGACTTGCGCAAGCCCGTGCGGCTTGCCACCATCGCACCATGACAACGGATATTGCTGACCATCGCTCTTTAGGCCCGATCTCGGATCATCCCCGCAATTTCGTGGTTGTGGTGGATGAAAGCGAAGAAGCGCAACTGGCCATTCGCTTTGCTTCGGGGCGTGCGGGCCATATTGTTGGGGGCGGCATCATCTTGTTCCATGCGGTGGCCCCCGGTGACTTTCAGCACTGGAAAGCGGTGGCAGACCGGATGCGGGACGAGGGGCTGTCGCAGGCACAAGCCATGCTGGAAGATGTGGCGGCGCGCATTTATGCCTATTCCGGGGTGAAACCGGAAATCGTTGTGCGTGAAGGCCCGCCCAAAGAAGAGCTGCATAAATTTATCAAAGAACGTCAGGATCTGTTCGCCCTTGTTTTGGCGGCCAGTGCGGGCGGTGAACCGGGGCCGTTGGTGGATTATTTCTCTGGCCCCATGGCGGCCAATTTGCCCTGTCCCGTTGTGATCGTACCCGGTACGCTGGAGCCAGAAACCATCGATCGGCTGGTTTAACCGCATAATGATGGCGGTGGCCGAAGCCCCCGTTTGTAAATGCATGAGATCCTTTCTGTTGAGGCTGAAGAAAATCGGATGAAATTCATCTGCTTTCCTTGACCTATGCCTTGCTTGTCTCCACATAAGCGGAGCAATTTGAAGAGGTGCCCCATGTTTATCCAGACAGAACAAACGCCCAATCCGGCGACCCTGAAATTTTTGCCCGGCCGCACGGTCCTGGACAGCGGAACCGCTGATTTTACCGATGCCGAGCAGGCCAAAGTCTCACCATTGGCGGATGCGATTTTCCGTGTCTCTGGCGTCGAGGCGGTGTTCATGGGGGGCGACTTCATCACCGTGACCAAATCCGACTCCCAAGGCTGGGAGCAGCTCAAGCCGGACATTCTGGGTGCAGTGATGCAGCATTTCACCTCTGGTGCGCCAACCTTGTTGGAAGGGGCGCAGGTGATGCCGGCAGGGCCTTCGGAAATGGAAGGCGACCCGGCAGACGCGGAGATTGTCAATCAAATCAAAGTGCTTCTGGATGAAAAAGTACGCCCCGCCGTGGCCCGGGATGGGGGTGACATCACCTTCCACGGATTTCAGGAAGGCGTTGTGTATCTGCATATGCAAGGCGCTTGTGCGGGTTGTCCCAGCTCCACCATGACCTTGAAGCAGGGAATCGAGAATCTGTTGCGCTATTATATCCCGGAAATTACCGAAGTGCGCCCCATCGCCTGATCTGCTGGAGCACCTAATCCACCGGATTGCCGGGCACATAGATGAATTTCCCCAGCCAATACCAGCGGCGATCCGGGCCGGGTAAAGTACAATTGATCCGGTTGCGGCCTGCGGGAAAGGGCCGGTCGATGCGCACTTCAACCCGGCGGCTGCCAAGCTGCTGGATCTGGGCCTGCTTTGCGTGGCTGGGATAGCAGGCCAGCGCCGAAAGACCGGGGACCGGATATGGCAGGCTGAACCCATAAGCGGGCGGGTTGGTGTCGCCCTCTATCAAGAGAGGGCCTTTGGGGATCATATCGATCACCGGCAAGGCCCGCGCATTGGAAATCAGATGGAAACGCTCTGGCGTTGCATAACGTTCATTAAAAGGGAAACGCGGCAGCGCGAAAGGGTCGTCCCACATGGCGGCAACACCGGAATATTGCGCCAAGGCGGCCTCGAATCCCCTCTCTTGGGCCATGCGGATAAGGGCAGGGCTATATTCCCCATAAGGCCATGCAAACAGAGAGGGAATGGCCCCCAGCTCGGCACGAAAGCGGGCGCTGGCACGGTCTATATCGGCACGGGCGGCCTTCACCCCTTCATCGACCATATGCAGATGGGCGGCCCCATGATGGCCAATGGTGACCCCTTCCGCCTGAAGGGTGCGCAGATCGTTCCAGCTTAGATATCCGGGCAGTTTTTGATCCACAGGGTCGGTGGCAACAAACAAGGTGGCGGGAAAGCCATAGTCTTTCAATAAGGGCCATCCCTGTGTTTTGAACGAGGCATAAGCATCATCAATGGTGATGGCGACGGCTTTTTCCGGTAAGGCCTTGCCGCTTTTGAAGGCGGCAATGATTTCGGACAAGGGCAAAACGTGATGGCCACCGTTTTTCAGGCTTTCAAGCTGCTCTTTGAATTGCTCAATGCGAATATTGGTTGATGGAATGGTGTTCTCGCCAAAGCGGTGATAGATCAGGATGACCGCATCATGCTGATCGCTTTGCGCCAGACTTTCCGGCATGGCCGGGCCGGGCTGTGCTTGTGCCTGAGTGGCCGGCGCACCAAGAAGCATGGGGACCAGTCCCAAAAGAGCAAGGGCAAAAGGCCGCGCCCATTTGACCAAAGCGCAGGATCGGTTAAAAGCGGGGAACCTTGTTTGTCTGGTCTGTTCTGGCGTCATTGCTGGTCCATTCCTCAACCCATCCTCATGATCAAAAGAGGTCTTTATGAGCAGCCCGTTGAATCCTACCGCTCTTGATACCCTGTTTCGAAAGGCCCGGTCCTATAATCGTTGGCAGGACAAGCTGGTCAGTGGTGAAACGCTACAGGCCTTATATGATTTGCTCAAGTGGGGACCGACCAGCGCCAATTGTTCTCCGGCGCGGTTTGTTTTCCTGCAAAGCGAAGCAGCGAAAGCACGGTTGAAACCCCTTGTGATGGGCAGCAATGCGATCAAGGTCATGACAGCGCCGGTGGTTGCCATTGTGGCATGGGATGCGGAGTTTTACGATAAAATCCCGCAATTGTTCCCCCATAATCCCGAGGCACGGGACTGGTTTGCCCATGATGCGGATGTGGCCCATCAAACAGCCTTTCGCAATTCCACTTTGCAAGGCGCCTATCTGATGCTGGCGGCCCGGGCGCTTGGCCTTGATTGCGGCCCGATGAGCGGCTTTGACAATAAAGCTGTGGATGCGGAATTTTTCCCCGATAGCCAGATCAAATCCAATTTCCTGTGCGCCATTGGCTATGGCTCGACCGATGAGCTCTTCCCGCGCAGCCCCAGATTGGCCTTTGATGATGCTTGCCAAGTGCTCTGAATGATGACCCCCGTGTATCTGGCCTTTGATACAGGTGCGCAAAGTTGCTCCGTCGCCCTTTTGAAAGAGGGCGGCGTGCCGCACATATTGACCAAAGCCATGCGGCGTGGGCAGGCAGAGGCTTTGTTGCCGATGATCGATGATCTGGTGCGGCAGCAAGGGCTTGAGATGGCCCATATTAGCCATATTGCCGTTACCACAGGGCCGGGCAGCTTTGCCGGTGTGCGGGTGGGCATCGCCGCGGCCCGGGGATTGGCTTTGGCTTTGTCTGTTCCCGCCATCGGGTTCACCACCTTTGAAGCCCTGGCTTTTGCGGCCCGGACTTTGGTGGAGCAAGAGACAACAGATCAGCTGGTTCTGGTGGCTTTGGCGGCGCGCGGGGATCAGCTTTATTGTCAAAGTTTTGATAAAAAAGGACAATCGATCAGCGCTCCGGCTTTATCGGAGCTTGAGGATATAGCGGCGCTTTATGCCGATTGGCGCGGCGGGATCATTGGCAGCGGGGCAGAAAAATTGGCCATGCGGATGCCCCATGCCCGGATGATGGTGGCCCCCGAAGGATTGGCGGCGGCTTTGGTGCATCTGGCCGCACAAACAGTGACCGTAAAGTACGGGCGCCGGGAACATGATGCATTGCCCTCTCCTTTTTATCTGCGCCCCCCCGATGCCAAGCAGTCCACCCGCCCCGGCTTGACACGGCTGGACCCGTCATGACCGCTGCGCCTTTGTCTTTGCATCAAATCGGGATCGAGGGGGCAGACGTGCTGACCGCTTTGCATCATGGCAGTTTCCCCCCCGATACGGGTGAACGCTGGGGAGGGAGCGAGCTGTCCGAGGTGCTGCGGATGCCCGGTGTATTGGGTTTGGTGGCCTGCCGGCTGGATGAACCATTGGGCTATGCCATGGTGCGCTTTGCCGCTGATGAATGTGAGCTGTTGTCTTTGGGTGTTTTGGTGCAGGCCCGCCGAACCGGCGTGGCACGGTCTTTGTTGGCGTATCTTTTGGGTTTGTGTAAAAACCGGGCCGCCCGACAACTGTTTTTAGAGGTCCGTGAAGATAATGAAGCCGCCCGCGCTTTTTATAAAGATCATGGCTTTAAGCAGATCGGGCGGCGGCCCCGTTATTATCAATTGGCCGATGGTGGATTTAGAGATGCGGTGACCATGGCCTGTGCCCCTGATTAATTTAAAAATAAAAATAAACATCATTGTTGAATTGATCTCTTGAAGTATACATGAGTTACTGTATATCAGGCATGGATTACTATCAATTTTGACTTTTTGTCCCCCTGAAACAGGAGTGGACTTGAAGGGCAGCTTCAGGAGATAGCATTTTGCAAAATGATGAATTGCTTGCTTTGACGACAGATATTGTCGTTTCTCATCTTTCCAACAATTCTGTGCCCGTATCCGAACTGCCTAAATTGATCGCAGATGTCTATGGTGCCTTGCGGGCAATCGGGTCGGAAGATGCTGTTGTTGAGGCAGAACGGCCAGAACCTGCCGTTCCTATCAAGAAATCGGTAACCCCGGATTTCGTGATCTGTCTTGAAGACGGCAAAAAGCTGAAAATGCTCAAACGGTATCTCAAGACCCGCTATGACATGACTCCCGAAGATTATCGCGAGCGCTGGGGTCTGCCAGCGGATTATCCAATGGTTGCCCCGAATTATGCCAAGCAACGCCAAGAGCTGGCCAAGAAAATTGGCTTGGGAACCCGCCGCCGCAAAAGCTAGGCGCGATACCGCCTTTTGATGCGGTGAATATGCCTGAATAAGGAAAGTTGCTCTGGCCTTTTTTGATTGGCTGGAGCAATGCTGCGAATGCGGTATAGTGTGCGCTGTTCATAAAACTGCGGAGAGAACAATGGACGATCAGCCGCTCGATATCGAGCAGATGTGCATCGATAAAGGGATGCGCATGACCGACCAACGGCGTGTGATTGCCCGTGTTTTAAGCGATGCTACCGATCACCCGGATGTGGAAGAGGTGTATCGGCGCGCCACCCATGTGGATGATCGCATTTCCATCGCCACGGTTTATCGGACGGTGCGCTTGTTTGAAGAGGCAGGCATTCTGGAGCGTCATGATTTTCGTGATGGCCGGTCGCGCTATGAGCCGGTAAGTGATGAACATCACGATCATCTGATCGATCTGGATACCGGCACGGTGGTTGAATTCCACAATGAAGAAATAGAACGTTTGCAAAAGGATGTGGCCCGTAAGCTGGGGTTCCGGCTGGTGGACCACCGGATGGAACTGTACGGCGTTCCCTTGTCCCGTAAAAACAAGCCAGAGTAAGTCCGCTGTCCTCCGCCTCGCCCCACCGCGCTCCGTCAAGTCTGGAGGCATCGGATGCGCCACCTTCGGAGGTCAGAAGCCTGCGTGAATTGCGCGGCACATTGGGATTCCATTTAGGGGCGGCCAGCGCTTTGGGCCTGATCGTCTTAAGCTGTGCGTTTGTGGTGCCGTTCCAGCTTTTCGTGCTGCGTTTCATGCCCCGGCACTGGTTGGGCTTTCCCATGGGCTTGTCGCGTTTCATCACCCGGCTGGTGGGTGTGGAAACCGAGATACGCGGGCAACAGGCCGATGGTCCGGTGCTGTTTGTTTCCAACCATATCTCCTGGCTGGATATTCCCATTATCGGCGGTCATGTGAAGGCGGCCTTCATTGCCAAGAAAGAAGTGGCGGGCTGGGGTGGCATTAGCCTGATGGCGCGTCTTTATCGTTCGGTGTTCGTGGATCGCGGTCGGCCCCGTTCCAGCATCCATCAACGCAACGAGATCAGTGCCCGTCTGGCCGAGGGGGACAGCCTGATCTTGTTTGCTGAAGGAACATCGACCGACGGGACCATGGTGAAGCCTTTTAAATCGTCGCTTTTTTCCGTGGCGCAGGGAATGGACGGCCTGAAAATCCAGCCCTTCACCATTGCCTATACCCATATCAACGGGATTCCGATAGCGCGGGCGCAAAGACCGCTGATTGGCTGGTATGGGGATATGGAACTGACCAGCCATATTTGGCAAATGTTGCGGCTGGGCCGGATCAAGGCGGTGATCCAGTATCATGACCCCATCGAGGTGACACAGGGAATCGACCGTAAAACGCTTGCGGCGCAATGCCATGCGCGTGTTTCCGAAGGTCTGGCGGCGGCAAATATGGGGCGGATTGCAGAGTGACGGCGTTGGCCTGCTTGGGATGTTATTTGCGGTTAAACGCGGTTTTGCTTGCATTTTAGGGTGATTTTCGGCCATAGGCGCGCATATGAGCAAGCACATTGATAAAAGAGCCGACAGCGCGGACAGCCCCGCTGTCTCCAGCACTGCCAAGCGGACGGTTTTCGTCAAAACCTATGGCTGCCAGATGAATGTCTATGACAGCCAGCGTATGGCCGATGCCTTGGCGGGTCGGGATTTCACGCCGGTGGATAGCCCGGATACTGCAGATCTGGTGATTCTCAATACCTGCCATATTCGTGAAAAGGCCGCCGAGAAGGTGTTCTCGGAAGTGGGCCGTTTGCGTCAGCTGAAAGACAGCCGCGCCAAAGACGGCAAAAGCATGTATATCGCCGTGGCAGGCTGTGTGGCCCAGGCCGAAGGTGCGGAAATCGTGCGCCGCGCCCCTGCGGTGGATATGGTCTTCGGGCCGCAGACCTATCACCGGCTGCCCGATATGATCGACCGGGCGGATGCGCAACAGGCGCGGGGCCAAACGGTGCGGGTGCTGGATACGGATTTTCCCGCCGAAGATAAGTTCGACCATTTGCCGGGCAAGACCGGACATAAGGGAGCCACAGCCTTTTTGACCGTTCAGGAAGGCTGCGACAAATTCTGCACATTTTGTGTGGTGCCTTATACCCGTGGGTCGGAAGTGTCGCGCCCTGAGGCCGATATTGTGCAAGAAGCGCAGCGGCTTGTGGATGGCGGCGTGCGGGAAATCACTTTGCTGGGCCAGAATGTGAACGCCTATCACGGCGCGGCACAGGCCGGTGGCACGCAATCCCTGGCAGGGCTGCTTTATCGCCTGAGCGAGATCGAAGGGCTGGAACGCTTGCGTTATACCACCAGCCATCCACGCGATATGAGCGATGATCTGTTCGAAGCCCATGGGGCGCTGGATACCTTGATGCCCTATCTGCATTTGCCGGTGCAATCCGGGTCGGATCGTATTCTGAAGGCCATGAACCGTCGCCATACGGCCGAGGATTATCGCCGCATCATTGATCGTTTGCGCACCAAAAGGCCCGATATTGCCTTGTCGGGGGATTTTATCGTGGGCTTCCCCGGCGAAACGGATGCGGATTTTGAACAGACGCTGGAGCTGGTACGGTCCGTTAAATATGCGCAGGCTTATAGTTTCAAATATAGCCCGCGCCCCGGCACACCGGCCAGTGTGATCGAAGAACAGGTGGATGAAGCGGTGAAAACTGAGCGTCTGGCTGCGTTGCAGGCTTTGTTGAATGAACAGCAATATGCCTTCAATCAAAGCGTCGTGGGCCGCACCATGCGGGTTCTGATGGAACGGGAAGGGAAGTCTTCGGCGCAATTATTGGGTCGCAGCCCCTATAATCAGGCGGTTCATGTGGATTTTGCGTCGCTTTCCGGTGCAGAGACTCTGGACGAATCGGAGGCGCAGCCATACACTCGTCATATGGGCCGGTTACTGGACGTTGAAATTGTTTCTGCAGGGCCGAACAGCCTGCGCGGTCGGTCTGTATTAACCGGCACATCTTTTTAGATTTGCCGCCCTTGGCAGCGATTACGGGATCAAACAGCGCTTGAACGATCTGGCACAGCCACAGCAAAACGCGACATCCAAACCCCTTCTCGATTTCGAGAATAACCGGCTGCTTGCATCTCTTTACGGGGCACATGATCGCAATCTGGCCAGAATCGAACAGACGCTGGGTGTGACCATCGTCAATCGCGGGAACCAGCTTTCAATTGATGGGCCGATGGATGCGTGCGACGTGGCGCGCCGGGTGCTGATGTCGCTTTATGCGCGTTTGGAACAGGGCGAAAGCCTTGATCAGGGAGATGTGGATGGAACCTTGCGTATGATGGGCACCCCTCCCGGATTGCCTAAAAAGGAAGCCGCTAAACCAGCGGGCTCTTCTGGTGCGGCCGTGAAGGCTGGCGATCATGCCTCTGTGCGGATTGTAACGCGCAATCGGGTTATCCAGCCGCGTTCTCCCATGCAAACCCGCTATATTTCGGCCATGCAATCGTCGTTGCTGACCTTCGGTATTGGCCCTGCGGGAACGGGGAAAACCTATCTGGCGGTGGCCATGGCGGTGGCCCGGATGCTGGCTGGCGAGGTGGACCGTATCATTTTATCGCGCCCTGCGGTGGAAGCCGGAGAAAATCTGGGTTTCTTGCCCGGTGATCTGAAGGAAAAGGTCGATCCCTATCTGCGGCCCCTTTATGATGCGCTTTATGACATGATGCCCGCCGATCAGGTTGAAAAACGGCTGTTGTCCGGCCAGATTGAAGTGGCTCCCCTTGCTTATATGCGCGGGCGGACACTTTCAAACGCCTATGTGATTTTGGATGAAGCGCAAAACACCACGCCCATGCAGATGAAGATGTTTCTGACACGATTTGGGGAAAATTCGTGGATGACCGTTTGCGGTGATCCCAGCCAGGTGGATTTGCCCCCGACCAGCAAAAGCGGCCTTGTGGATGCTCTTGGAACCTTGTCCGGTGTGTCAGGGATCGAGGTGATCCGATTTACCGATAAAGATGTGGTGCGCCATCCTTTGGTGGCTCGTATCGTTGCGGCCTATGATAAAATGGGCGTTTCTTCTCCTGAAGCCGAACTGTGAAATTCGAGATGCCAGAAGACCCTATAAGTCCCTTCGGTGACGGTTCGGCCGTTGCCACAGATGATGACCCTTTCGATATCCAGATCCATATATCGGACAGCACATGGCTGTCTTTGATCCCCCAAAGCGATACCCTTATTGCAACGATGGCCAAGGCGGCCCTGCTGCACAGCGATATTGGCATGGCCGGTTTATTGGCGCGCCCGACCGAATTGTCGGTGGAACTGGCCGATGATGCGCGGGTGGCGGCGTTGAATATGGCGTTTCGCGGCAAGGCCGGCTCTACCAATGTTTTGTCTTTCCCTGCTTTTGAAGGGGATGATCTGGAGCCGACCTTGCAAACGCTTCCGGCAGAGATGCCCGTGGGGTTGGGCGATCTGATTTTGGCATGTGGCGTGGTCGGGCGCGAAGCGCAAGCGCAGGGGAAAACACTTGCCGATCATGTGAGCCATCTTGTGGTACACGGGGTGCTGCATTGCCTTGGCTATGATCATATAAACGAGGACGAAGCCGAAGAAATGGAAGCGCTGGAGCGGCGTATTCTTGGCGGATTTGGCATCAGCGATCCCTATCAAGACCATAGGGATCAGAAAAATAGTGCGGCAATAAAGGGACGAACCCCATGAGCGCTTGGCGCACCATCGCCCGTAAATTGGGCTTGTCGCGGGGGAATGAAACGGGCCTGCGGGAAGCCTTTGAAGGGATCATCGAAAGACATCGGGATGAATTGGGGACCTTGTCGCTTGGCCCCGATGAAATCAAGATGCTGTTCAATATCTTGAAGAACGGCGATTTGCGCATCTGTGACATCATGGTGCCCCGTGTGGATGTGGTCGCGGTGGATGTCGAAGAATCCTTTGATGCAATCCTGAAAGTTTTTGCCCAGGCGGCCCATTCGCGGCTGCCGCTTTTTCGCGGCTCTTTGGATGAGGTGGTGGGTATGGTGCATGTGAAAGATGCGCTGACCTTGCTGCACGGCAATGGTTCGGATGAAGGGCCGGGCCAATCGCGGGTCGCGGATATTCAGCGGCCGGTTTTATTTGTGGCGCCGTCCATGCGGGCCATGGATCTTTTGACCAAAATGCGGGCGAACCGTATTCATATGGCCATTATCGTCGATGAGTATGGCGGCACCGACGGGCTTGTCACCATTGAAGACCTGGTAGAGCAAATCGTTGGCGATATCGAAGATGAACATGATACCGAAGAGCCCGTTCTGATCCGGTCTTTGGGGGAAGGGAAATTCGATGCTGATGCCCGCCTTTCTTTGGAAGATCTGGAAGAAACCATCGATATCGATTTGACCGATGAGCGCTGGGAGGATGTGGATACGGTGGGCGGGCTTGTGTTTTCCCTTGCCGGGCGGGTGCCGCAGATCGGCGAGCGCATCAAGCACGAATCCGGTGTGCGCTTTGAGGTGGTGGACGCAGAGCCAAGACGCATTTTGCGGTTGAGAATTTTCACTCCCAAGCCGGCTGCTCTCCGCAATGCCTGAAAATCTCGTAGAATTGCAACCCGGCCGACAATGGCGCGGGCTGGCTTGGCTGCAGCGCCGTCCCCTGCGCTGGGCGCTGCTGTTTTCTTTGGGGGCGATTTCCAGCTTTGCTTTTGCGCCCACATTCTATTTGCCGGTTCTATTGATCACCATGCCGGTTTTTGTGTGGATGTTCATGCGCACCGCCGGTCCCGGGGCGGCCTTTTGGGATGGCTGGGCTTTTGGCTTCGGCTTTTTTTCATTGGGGCTGCGCTGGATCGTTCAAAGTTTTGCCAATCAACCCTCTGTGCCGGATGCCATGGGGCCGCCAGCGGTGTTGTTATTGGCTTTGGCTATGGGGCTTTATCCGGCCTTGGTGGCGGCTTTTACGCGCCGTGTGAGCGTGCCGTCCCTTACGGCTATGATGGTGTTTGCTTTGGCATGGGCAGTGGCGGAATGGCTGCGGGGGCATTTGTTCACTGGCTTTCCATGGAACCCGGTGGCGGCGATTTGGGCTGTCTGGACGCCCATGATGCAGCCTTTGTCACTGGTGGGAACTTACGGCCTTGGCTTTTTCACTTTGTTGATCGCCATCAGTCCTTTGGCGCTTCATCCCGCCTATGGGGGCGGTGGCGCGCGGGGATGGATATGGCCGGGCTTTGCGGTTTTAGGGCTTGTGATTTGGGGAAGTTATGGCCTGATGCGGATGAATCAGACCCCCTTTGAGCGGGTGCCTGATGTGACCGTTCGGCTGGTGCAGGCGAATATTCCGCAGAAATTGAAATGGGACAGATCGCTTCGCCGCGATCATTTCTCCGATCATCTATATTTGAGCGACAGCCTGCCAGATCCTGATGGCCGGCTCATTGTTTTATGGCCGGAAACGGCAATCACCGACCCGTTTTTCGATCAAAAGCCCGGCGGTCGGGCGATTATTTCCCGGATGTTGCCTCCCGACGGAGTTCTGATTACCGGTCTTTTGCGTGCGGAAACGGGGGCCGATGGGCGCCCAAAAGCCATGAACAGCGTGATGGCCTTTGATTCCTTTGGGCAAACTCTTGGCCAATATGACAAACATCATTTGGTGCCTTTCGGGGAATATTTGCCAGCCCGCTCGGTGCTTTCAGCGCTTGGACTCGAGAAACTTGCCGGCGGATTATATGATCTGGGGTCGGGAAGCGGCCCCTTCACGTTGACGCTTGCGGGATTGCCGAGCTTCAGCCCGCTGGTGTGCTACGAGGCCATCTTTCCCGGTGCCGTTGTCGCGCCTATGGAACGGCCCGAGATGTTGGTCAATCTGACCAATGATGCCTGGTTCGGGTTGAGCATTGGCCCCTATCAACATTTTGCGCAAAGCCGGATGCGGGCCGTTGAAGAAGGGGTCCCCCTGATCCGTTCTGCGGGGACAGGGATCAGTGCTGTTGTCGATCCGGTGGGGCGGGTTGTAACGCAAATTGCGTTGGGCAGGCGGGGTGTTGTCGATAGCGGGGTGCCGGTGGCGCTTCCCAATCCTCCCCTTTATGCCCGGATCGGCGATGGTTTGCTGGTGGTCTTTGTCGGAATTGGAGCGGCCCTTATCATTAGGCGGCGAAAAACACGTAATGCGGGTGATGCGGGTTGAAAATGCCTGTTTATTGCGCCTTGACCACAGTTTGGTCGGCACGTTAAAGATAAGCGGGCGTTGTGTGTTCGATGTGGCTTTACGATATAGTGGTTGTATTCTACCATTATGATCGTTTTTATGACGCAATTTGCTTCTAACGCTCACGCTTATAATACGAATAAGGACTAATTTGGTGGCAGCAAATCCTGATCCGATTGATGTACATGTTGGCTCGCGCGTGCGTTTGCGCCGAACCTTGCTTGGTATGAGCCAGGAAAAGTTGGGTGATGCACTGGGGCTGACATTTCAGCAAATCCAGAAATATGAACGGGGGGCCAATCGTATTGGGTCCAGCCGATTGTTCAAACTTTCACAGATTCTTGACGTCCCCGTGTCCTTCTTTTTTGACGACATGCCGGAAAGCGTTGAGTTTGCCAATCGGGGCATGTCGGATTCGCCTGCGGAACCTTTTGAAGCGGATCAGTTGTCCAAACGGGAAACGCTGGAACTGGTTCGGGCCTATTACCGCATTGAGCAGCCAAAGGTGCGTAAGCGCATGTTTGAGCTTGTGAAATCCATTGCACAAAATGAAGATTGAGCGTCATCGGCTCTCTTCATAAGGCGAGATTGACGGGAACATTTGCCCCGGCGCTTTGGGCGTCGGGGCTTTGCGTTTCATGATCTTTTTGCACACGGATTTGTCACCTCGTATAAGCACATAAAGATTTCTTTATGCTTGTCGAAATGCGACACCTTCGGTATAGAGCCTGTGGATCCAGCTCTTGGGTCGGGTTGAGGATTGGAGGATAGCGTGGCGCTTCGCAATTATCTGTTTACCAGCGAATCCGTGTCCGAAGGGCACCCGGATAAAGTTTCTGACCGAATTTCCGATGCGGTTCTGGATCTTTATCTTTCCGCTGACCCCCATTCGCGTGTTGCGGCAGAAACGCTGGTCACCACCAACCGCATCGTTTTGGCGGGCGAAGTGCGCGGTCCAAGCCACATTACCACCGATATGCTGGAAGCTGTGGCGCGGGATGCCGTGCGTGAGATCGGTTATGAGCAAGAGGGTTTCCATTGGGAAAACGCTTTGTTTGATTGCTATATTCATCCACAGTCCGTCGATATTGCCATGGGCGTGGATGCGGCTTCGGGGTCCAACAAGGATGAAGGCGCGGGCGATCAGGGCATTATGTTCGGATATGCCTGCCGCGAAACCGAAGCCTTGATGCCGGCCCCTATTCAATATGCCCACCAGATCCTGAAGGAATTGGCGCAGGCGCGTCATTCCGGTGAAGCGGTGGCCCTAGAGCCGGATTCCAAAAGTCAGGTCACATTGGCTTATGAAAACGGCCGGCCGGTAGCGACAAAATCCATCGTGGTATCGACCCAGCACAAAGAAAATATCAGCCAGGATGATTTGCGTGAATTGGTGCGCGGTTATGTGGAGCGTGTTCTGCCCGAAGGCTGGATGTGCCCCGATGATGCGTTCTATGTAAATCCGACCGGAAAATTTGTGATTGGCGGCCCCGATGGCGATGCGGGTCTGACTGGCCGCAAGATCATTGTCGATACCTATGGCGGCGCGGCCCCCCATGGTGGCGGGGCCTTTTCGGGCAAAGACCCTTCGAAGGTGGATCGCTCGGCGGCTTATGCGGCCCGTTATCTGGCCAAAAATGTGGTGGCCGCAGGGCTGGCAGAAAAATGTACCATTCAATTGGCTTATGCCATTGGGGTGTCTTATCCACTTGCTGTTTATACAGATTTTCATGGCACTGGCGAAGTGGCGGAAGATCAGGTCTCAAAAATTCTGCGGGAATTGGTGAGCCTGTCGCCGCGCGGCATCCGTGAGCATTTGCAGCTGAGCCGCCCAATTTACAAGCGTACCGCTGCTTATGGTCATTTTGGTCGCGCCCCCACCGAAGATGGTGGTTTTTCCTGGGAAAAGACCGATCTGGTAGATGCGCTCAAGGGTGCCTTTGGCGCGTAAAAGGCAATAAGGGTGCGGCTTGCGATCCATGATTTCCGATGAAAAGCGCGCGCGCCTGAATGAACGGCAGTTCTTCGGGCGGCGCAAAGGCCCCGGCCTTAGCCCCCGGCAGCAGGGGTTGATCGACGATCTTTATCCAAAGATTGGCCTTTCAAAGCCGGAAAAGCGCCCCGGAGCACTGGACCCGAAAGCGCTGTTTGGCCCCCAATTCTCTCGCTTCGCTCTCGAGATTGGCTTTGGCAAGGGGGAGCATCTGGCGCATCAGGCGATCCGTCAGCCCGATACCGGTTTTTTGGGGTGCGAGCCTTATATCAACGGGCTGGTGGGCTTTCTTGATACGGTGGTGCGGGAAGATTTGAGCAATGTGCGGGTCTATGATGATGATGCCCGCGATTTGATCGACGCCTTGCCCGATGGATCTTTGGACATGGTGTATTTGTTACATCCCGATCCTTGGCATAAGCGCCGTCATGCAAAGCGCCGATTCGTCAATCCCCACAATCTGGATGCTTTGGCCCGTATTCTTCGGCAAGGCGGAGAATTGCGCATAGTTACCGATGATCCGGTATATCGCCAATGGACGGCCATGCGCATGAGCCAGCGGTCCGATTTCGACTGGCTGGCCGAAAGCCCGAAGGATTGGCGAACGGCACCGGGTGATTGGCTTTTTACCCGCTATGCCTTGAAGGCGGACCGCGAAGGCCGCTGGGATTGTTATTTTCGTTATCGCAGGCTCTGAATCGGGCGTGATTTGTGGTAAAAGGGGGGCGGCGATAGACATAGCTTCCGGGCTTGTGTGTTGCTATGCACTGTGTATATATAGTCCTGCTCTCCCAGACATACGGGATCGATGTTGAGGAGTGGGCCGCGGCCCACTTTTTTTGTTTATGTAACGGGTTTTCACCAGAAAGACAGCGAGCCGGATGATGGATGCGGCAGAGAAAGTCAGGGCAATCATTGAGCCCACCGCCGAAGCAATGGGCTTCGAATTGGTGCGCGTCAGCTTTGGCGGCGATCAACGACCGAAATTGCAGGTGATGGCAGAACGGCCTGATGGCACCATGTCGGTTGATGATTGTGCGGATCTTAGCCATGAGATTTCTGCGCTTCTTGATGTTGAAGATCCGATTTCCGGTGAATATGTGCTTGAGGTGAGCTCGCCAGGTGTCGATCGGCCCCTGACCCGCCGTAAGGATTTTGAACGGTGGGCTGGATTCGAGGCAAAGATCGAACTGGGAGAAGCCGTTGATGGTCAGCGCCGTTTTCGCGGGCGGCTATTGGGGCTTGAAGCGGATAAGATTAAGGTCCGGGTCGATGGCAAAGATTGTCTCTTGCCGGTGGATCAGGTCCAAAAGGCGAAACTCGTCTTGACGGACGATTTATTGGAGGCGGCGCGCCAGCAAGCGTCGTTCGACTGAGGAAAGTGGGCTTAGCGGCCCTTTGTGAGGAGCGAGAAGAGCATGGCAGCGGCCGTCAGTGCCAATCGGCTTGAACTGTTGCAGATCGCGGATGCGGCTGCACGGGAAAAAATGATCGATCGGGAAATCGTCCTTGAGGCGATGGAAGAGGCGATCCAGAAAGCCGCCCGCTCGCGCTATGGCGCGGAAAACGAGATCAGAGCCCAGATTGACCGCAAAAGCGGCGAGATCCGGCTCTTTCGCGTGATGGAGGTGGTGGAAGAGGTGGAAAACCCGGCCACCCAGGTTTCTCTCGTGGATGCCCGGCATGATAAGGAAGACGCCGCCATTGGCGACTTTCTGGCCGATAGCTTGCCGCCCATCGATTATAGCCGCATCGGGGCGCAAACCGCCAAACAGGTGATCGTGCAAAAAGTGCGCGATGCCGAACGTGATCGCCAATATGAAGAATATAAGGATCGCATTGGTGAGGTTGTGACCGGTGTGATCAAGCGCGTCGAATATGGCAATGCCATTGTGGATCTGGGTCGTGCGGAAGCCATAATGCGCCGCGATCAGGTGATCCCCCGCGAACATTTGCGGCAAAACGAGCGTATTCGCGGCATTATCTATGATGTGCGCCGGGAAACCCGCGGGCCGCAAATTTTCATGTCGCGCACCAAGCCGGAATTCATGGCATCGCTGTTTGCGCAGGAAGTGCCGGAAATCTACGACAATATCATCGAGATCAAAGCGGTTGCCCGCGATCCGGGAAGTCGTGCGAAAATCGCTGTTTTGTCGAACGACAATTCCATCGATCCGGTGGGCGCCTGTGTGGGGATGCGCGGCAGCCGCGTTCAGGCGGTAGTGAATGAACTGCAAGGCGAAAAGATCGATATCATTCCGTGGCAGGATGATCAGGCCAGCTTTATCGTCAATGCCTTGGCCCCTGCTGAAGTGGCGAAGGTGGTGATGGATGAAGATAGCCGCCGCATCGAAGTGGTGGTTCCGGACGATCAACTGAGCCTTGCCATTGGTCGCCGTGGCCAGAATGTGCGTCTGGCGTCACAATTGACCGGCTGGACCATCGATATCATGACCGAGCAGGAAGAAAGCGAGCGGCGCCAGGAAGAGTTTGCGCAACAGACCCGCTTTTTTGTTGAAGCCCTTGATGTTGATGAAACCCTTGCCCAATTGTTGGTGGCGGAAGGGTTTAGCGATCTTGACGAAGTGGCCTATGTGGAGCCGGATGAATTGGCGGCCATTGAAGGGTTCGATGAAGATTTGGTGGGCGAGCTGCAAAAACGCGCACAAGATGCTTTGGATGCAAAATTGGCGGAAGCCGATGAAAAGCGCAAAGCTCTGGGTGTGTCGGATGAGCTGGCGGCCCTTGATGGTCTGACATCCTTGATGCTGGTTGCCTTGGGTGAGGCGGATGTGAAATCCCTTGAGGATTTTGCAGGTTTCACTCCGGAAGAGCTGGTTTCGGATCGGGATGCGCCTTTGAAAACATCTGGTCTGGACCCGTTAGAGGCCCAAGGCTTGATCATGCGCGCACGCCGTCTTGCGGGCTGGATCGAGGATGAGCCGGAAACGGACGCCGAGATTGAAGCAGACGGTGAAGCGAGTGGCGAGGCTGAAGGGAGCGCGGAACAGGCGTGACTTTGGACAAGTCGGAGAGGTCGGGCAAACGGCGATCGGAGCCGGAGCGTCGCTGTGTTTTAAGCGGTGACACCGGGTCCAAAGAAACAATGATCCGTTTTGTTATGGCCCCCGATGGTCATTTGGTTCCGGATCTGGCGGAGTCGCTGCCCGGTCGTGGGGTCTGGATCAAAGCTGATCGTGCCGCTTTTGAAGAAGGGCTTTTGAAGCGGCGGTTTATCGGCGGAGTGGCGCGGTCTTTGAAGCAATCGGTAACGCCGGATATGGTGGATGCCGATCTGCCGGACCGGATCGATCGCTTGCTGGTGAATCGTGTTACGGGTCGGCTTGGCCTTGAAAAACGTGCCGGACGGTTGGTGACGGGCTTTGAAAAGGTGCGTGCCAAAGTGACATCGGGTCGGGCGCGCATTTTGATCGAGGCGACTGACGGAGCGCCGGATGGTCGACGCAAATTGCGTGCAGCAGCCGGTGAAGCTATTGCGATTGTTGCTCTTTTAAGCCGGGACCAATTGGGTTTGGCGCTAGGGGGCGAGAATGTGGTACACGCTGCCATTATGGCTGGCGGAGGGGCGGATCGCCTCTTGTGTGAGATGAACAGACTGGCTTTGTGGCGTGGTCAGTCATTGTTCGGAGCCTTGCCCGATATGCGGGCCGAGGGTGTTCGAGCGCCGGAATGACGGATCACGGGGGCAGTCCTCGTGTATAGATCGAAGAGAGAATATGAGCGACGACAACAAATTGAGCCTTTCTGGACGTGGCACGCTCGGTGTCGGCAAGGGACCTGATTCAGGTCAAGTGCGGCAAAACTTTTCCCATGGCCGTTCCAAGCCCGTTGTCGTAGAGCGGCGCCGCAAGCGTGTGCTGAAGAAAGCGGGCGGTACCGAAGCCGCATCGACGACGGCGCAGCCTACGACGGAAAAGCCCGCTCAAAAACCGGCGTCGCCGCCGCAAAAGCAGCAACAACGTCAAACGCGCTCCACGGCATCCAAGCCCAAACGGTCTTCCGGGCAGGATTCCGGGGCTTTGACCAATCAGGAATTGGAAGTACGCAAGCGCGCGCTGGCCAGCCTTGATGAAGAGCGCAAACGCGCCGAAGCTGAACGGCTGCGGGTGGAAGAAGAAGCAAAGAAGCGCGCGGAAGAAGAACGGCGCCGTAAAGCGGAAGAAGAAGCCTTGCGCGAAGCGGCTGAAGCTGCTCGCCGCGCCGAAGCCGAAAAAGCCGGTGTTGCCGCTGCCGATAGTGCGGCTGCTGCTCCTGCGGGCGAGCTGACCAAGGCGGAAGAACAAGCCAAACGGTTGGCTGAACAGGCCGCCAAACGCGCCGCTGAAGACAAAATTCGTAAAAAAGCCGAAGCGGAAGCCCGCAAAAAAGCGGAAGAAGAAGCACAGGCCCGCGAGGAATCCACCAAGAAGGCAGATGCGAAAAAGCCTGCCAGCAAGCGCCGCGAAACCAAGCCGGAAGAGGAAGACAGCAAGCGCAGCCGGGGTCGGCGCACCCGTGGCGGTGGCGACAGTCGCCGTTCTGGCAAGCTGACCGTCAATCGCGCCTTTGATAGCGATGGCGAGCAAGAGCGCCGCCGGTCGATGGCGGCTTTCCGTCGGGCACAGGCCAAGCGCCGCGGTGGTCAATCCATCAAGGATCAGGATAAGAAGGTCCGTGAAGTGGTGATCCCGGAGGTTATCACAGTTCAGGAATTGGCAAATCGTATGGCCGAAAAAGCCACCGATGCCATTCGTGTGCTGATGAAAATGGGAATGATGGTCACCATCAATGAAAATCTCGATCAGGATACCGCCGAACTGGTGGTGAGAGAATTGGGCCATCTGCCGAAGCGTGTGTCGGAAGCGGATGTGGAAATCGGCCTTGTAGGCGAGGAAGATAATTTGGAAGATATGCAGGTTCGTCCGCCGGTTGTGACGATCATGGGCCATGTGGACCATGGGAAAACATCCTTGCTGGATGCCTTGCGCGAAACCGATGTGGCGTCGGGCGAAGCCGGGGGTATTACCCAGCATATCGGCGCTTATCAGGTGACCCTGTCTTCGGGGGCGCGAATCACCTTCCTTGATACGCCGGGCCATGAAGCCTTTACCCAAATGCGGGCCCGTGGGGCGCGTGTAACGGATCTGGTGGTGATCGTGGTGGCGGCGGATGACGGCATCATGCCGCAGACCATCGAGGCCATCAATCATGCCAAGGCGGCCAATGTGCCGATGATCATTGCCATCAACAAAATGGATGCGCCGGGGGCCAGTGCCGATCGTGTGCGTCAGGAATTGTTGCAGCATGATGTGCAGGTCGAAGCCATGGGCGGCGACGTTCTGGATGTGGAGGTTTCGGCGCTGAAGCGGCAGAATCTCGACAAGCTGGAAGAAGCCATCCTGTTGCAATCGGAAGTGCTGGAGCTGAAGGCCAATCCCAACCGCGCCGCAGAAGGTGTGGTGGTGGAAGCCAAGCTGGAAAAAGGCCGTGGTCCGGTGGCGACCCTTCTTGTGGCGCGCGGAACCCTGCGGGTTGGCGACATTGTGGTTGCCGGGGCCGAATGGGGGAAAGTGCGGGCCATGGTGGACGAACGTGGCCGCCAGTTGGACGAAGCCGCGCCGGCTCGCCCTGTGGAAATCCTTGGTCTGAACGGGGCGCCCTCTGCCGGTGATGATTTCTCGGTGGTGGATAGCGAAGGCCGGGCTCGGGATGTGTCGCAATATCGCCAGCAACAGCAGCGCAAACGGCGTCAGTTCACGACTCCCACCAGCATCGAAGGCATGTTCTCCCAGTTGAAAGAGAAAAAGGCCGAAGAATTTCCGGTGGTGATTCGCGGCGATGTGCAAGGCACGGTGGAAGCGATTGTGCAGTCTTTGGCGAAAATCGGCGGCGACGATATCAAAGCGCGGATTTTGCATGCAGCGGCCGGTGGCATCACCGAAACCGATGTCACTTTGGCCAATGCGTCCAATGCCTTGATCATCGGCTTTAATGTGCGGGCCAACAAGCAGGCTCGCGAGGCTGCCGAACGCGATGGCGTGCCGATCAAATATTATTCCGTGATCTATGATCTGGTGGATGAAGTGAAAGCGGCCATGGCCGGTCAGCTTGGTCCCGCGATCGAAGAAACGGCCTTGGGTATGGCGGAAGTGCGCGATGTGTTCTCTGCCGGCAAGTCTGGCAAGGCTGCAGGTTGCTTGGTCACCGAAGGGGTGATCCGCCGCAATGCCAAGGCGCGTTTGCTGCGGGACAATGTGGTGATTTACACCGGGCGCTTGTCTTCTCTGCGTCGTTTCAAAGACGATGTGGACGAGGTGCAGTCCGGCGTGGAATGCGGTATGGCGTTCGAGAATTATCAAGACATGCGGCCCGGCGATCAGGTCGAAGCCTTTGAAACCCGTGAAGTTGAGCGCAAGCTCTGACCAGGAGAGCAAGCATGGGTGCGCGTGAAGGCGGGCGCAATGTGCGTCTCTTGCGTGTGGCGGAAACCATCCGCCATGCGCTTTCGGCAACCCTGATCCGGGGTGATATTGCTGATCCCGATGTGGCGGGTCATTTGGTCACCGTATCGGCGGTGGAATGTAGCCCCGATCTGCGTCATGCGGATGTGTTCGTGGTGCCGTTGATGGGCGCCGATGCGGAAACGGTTCTGAAAGGCCTAAGCCGTGCGGCTCCGCATTTTCGCGGGCTTTTGGCACGACAACTGACCCTGAAATATTTGCCACAGCTTCATTTCAAACTGGATGAAAGCTTTGGCGAAGGGGACCGCATCGAAACGATTCTGCGCTCCGATAAGGTCCGTCGGGACATTGATCAGGCGGATACCCTTGAGGACGGGAATGACGAGGACGCACCTGCATGACCGCCCGAACAGGCCGGAAACGGCGGGGGCGTGATATTCATGGCTGGATCATTCTCGATAAACCTCTGCAAATGACCTCGTCACAGGCGGTGGGAAAAATACGCTGGCTGCTGGATGCCAAAAAAGCGGGCCATGCGGGCACGCTGGACCCGTTGGCCAGCGGTATTTTACCCATCGGATTGGGCGAGGCCACCAAGGCCATGCCTTATATCGTCGATTCCACAAAGGATTATGCCTTCACCATCGGCTGGGGCGAGGCCCGCAGCACCGATGATTGTGAAGGAGAGGTGGTGTCCCGCAGCGATGTGATCCCCACAGCGGACGCCATTGAAGCCGCTCTTCCCGCTTTTATCGGCAGCATCGATCAGGTGCCGCCCGCCTATTCCGCCATCAAGATTGCAGGGAAGCGGGCTTATGATCTGGCCCGATCCGGTGCGGATGTGACTTTGGCGGCCCGATCGGTGACCATTCATGCCCTGCGCTATTTGGGGGCGGAAGAAGATGGCCAAAAAGGCCGCTTTGTCATGACCTGCGGCAAGGGTACCTATGTACGCTCTTTGGCGCGGGATTTGGCCCATAATTTGGGGACAGTAGGCCATGTGACGGCCTTGCGGCGGACCCGGGTGGGGCCATTCAATGAAGAGGCTGCAATTTCGCTGGAAAATCTCGCAAAAGTCGGGCAGAGTACGCCCGTCGAAGCGAATGTGCTTCCCGTAACGACCGCGCTGGACGACATCCCGGCGCTGGCCGTCACGGATCAGGAGGCCGACCGTATTAAACAGGGTCAAAGTCTCCGGCATCCCTCCGCTAAGGAAGGCATACAGGTTCTTATGTGCGGCGAGCGCCCTGTGGCAATCGCTGACTGTACGAACGGTGTGTTGAAATCCTTGCGGGTTTTTAATCTCTAATGATGGAGTATATCGATGTCGATCACTGCCGAGCGCAAGCAAGAGCTGATCAAAGACTACGCACAGGCCGAAAGCGACACAGGGTCACCTGAAGTTCAGGTCGCTATTCTGACCGAACGCATTTCTAACCTGACCGGCCATTTCAAAACCCACGCCAAGGACAATCATTCCCGCCGTGGTTTGCTGAAAATGGTCAATCAGCGTCGTCGTTTGCTCGATTATCTCAAACGTAAGGATCAGAACCGGTATACGGCCCTGATCAAACGTTTGGGACTGCGCAAATAAGAACGTTTTGGAGCCGGGTTTACGATTGCCCGGCTCTTTTTTTAAGATCCGATGGACCTTGTCCGTCGGCGCGGGGCTTGCCGAAATCCGTCGGCGGGTGTGCGCGTAAAACACAATGGAATGGGTGGGCCGGGTGCCCGCCGGGGCGTGATGGAAGGCCATCGGCCCCAGGACCGTATGGAAGCAAGAATGTTCGAAATCTATCGCAAGACCATCGATTGGGGCGGACGTCCCCTTACCCTTGAGACGGGCCGCATTGCCCGTCAGGCCGATGGCGCAGTTGTCGCCACCTATGGCGAAACGACGGTATTATGTACCGTTGTGGCAGCGAAGCAAGCCGATCCGGGGCGGGATTTCTTTCCGCTGACCGTGAATTATCAGGAAAAAACATATGCTGCCGGCAAGATCCCCGGCGGCTTCTTCAAGCGCGAAGGCCGTCCTTCTGAAAAAGAGACGCTGACCTCGCGCTTGATCGACCGCCCCATCCGCCCGTTGTTCCCTGCGGAATTCCGCAATGACACACAGGTGATCTGCACCGTTTTGAGCCACGACATGGAAAACGACCCCGATGTGGTTGCCATGGTTGGGGCGTCTGCGGCGCTGACCCTGTCGGGTATTCCGTTCTTTGGCCCCATTGGCGGCGCACGCGTCGGCTATAAGGATGGTGCTTATCTGCTTAATCCGGTTCCCGATGATCTGGCAGACAGCAGCCTCGATCTGGTTGTTGCCGGAACGCAGGATGCGGTTTTGATGGTGGAATCGGAAGCCAAGGAACTGGACGAAGCGGTGATGTTGGGGGCCGTGATGTTCGGCCATCAGCAGATGCAGCCGGTGATTGATGCCATCATTGCCTTGGCGGAAGAAGCGGCGAAAGAGCCGTGGGATCTGCCCGAAAAGCCCGACAATTCGGCTTTGGAAGCCAAAGTGGGCGAACTGGCCCGCGCCGGTCTGGAAGCGGCTTATGCCATCACCGAAAAGCAAGAACGCCGCGCCAAGATCGATGCGGTGAAGGCGGCTGTGAAAGAGGCTTTGGCCGATGATGCCGAAGCCCTTGATAAGGTGGGGGATATCCTCAAATCGATGGAAAAAACCATCGTGCGCGGCAATATCATTGCAGGAAAGCCCCGCATTGATGGCCGTGCCCTTGATCAGGTGCGCCCCATCGTTTCCGAAGTGGGCGTTCTGCCCCGTGCCCATGGCTCTGCCCTGTTCACCCGCGGTGAAACGCAGGCTTTGGCGGTGACCACCCTTGGAACGGGCGATGATGAGCAGCTGATCGATGCGCTGGAAGGCTCTTATCGTGAGCATTTCATGCTGCATTACAACTTCCCGCCCTATAGCGTTGGCGAAACCGGCCGTGTGGGCTTCACCGGTCGTCGGGAAGTGGGTCATGGCAAGCTGGCATGGCGGGCCTTGAAGGCGGTTCTGCCGTCGAAAGAGTCTTTCCCCTACACCATCCGCATCGTTTCGGAAGTGACCGAATCGAACGGCTCGTCTTCCATGGCGACGGTGTGCGGTTCGTCCCTGTCGATGATGGATGCCGGCGTGCCGTTGGTGCGTCCCGTGTCCGGCATTGCCATGGGTCTGATCAAGGAAGGCGATAAGTTCGCCGTTCTCTCGGACATTCTGGGTGATGAAGATCATTTGGGCGATATGGATTTCAAGGTGGCCGGAACCGAAAAGGGGATTACCTCTTTGCAGATGGACATCAAGATCGCCGGGATCACCGAAGAGATCATGGAAAAAGCGCTTGCTCAGGCCAGCGGTGGCCGCGCCCATATTCTGGGTGAAATGAACAAGGCATTGACCGGTGCCCGCACCGAGCTTTCCTCCAATGCGCCGCGCATTGAAACCATGCAGATCAACAAGGAAAAAATCCGCGAAGTGATCGGCACGGGCGGTAAGGTGATTCGTGAAATCGTCGAAACCACCGGCGCGAAGGTGGATATCGAAGACGATGGTTCGATCAAGGTGTCCAGCTCGGACCCCGAAGCGATCAAGAAAGCCCTTGCCTGGATCGAAGGCATTGTGGCCGAGCCGGAACTGGGCCGTATTTACGATGGCAAGGTTGTCCGCATCATGGATTTCGGCGCGTTCGTGAACTTCATCGGAACCCGTGATGGTCTGGTGCATATTTCAGAACTGGCCGATCATCGGGTTGATAAAGTCACCGACATCGTCAAAGAAGGCGATCAGGTGAAGGTGAAGGTGCTTGATATTGATGATCGTGGTAAAGTGCGGTTGTCCATGCGCCTTGTTAATCAAGAAACCGGCGAAGAGCTGGAAGACACACGGCCCGCAAAGGGCGGCAAAAATCGGGACTGACCATCTTTCCCGATAGCGACAAAAAAGGCGCCGGGATGGTTATTGACCATCTCGGCGTTTGTATTTTCCATCAGATTTTGTTTTAGTCAAATCTGCGTGTTTGTCTGCTTGGAGATGTATTGTGAAGGCACTGAATGCAATCCGCCTTGGCGGCAAAGAGCTTCTTCCCTTGATCGAAGGAGGGAAAGGCATTGCTGTCACCAGCGGAGCCTCGTCCGGCCCGTGGGCGGCTGCGGGTGGCGTTGGTACGGTGTCGGCTGTCAATGCGGATTCCTATGATGAAAACGGGCAAATTATCCCGCAGATATATTATGGCCGTACCCGCCGCGAACGCCATGAAGAGCTGGTGCGCTATGCCATTGATGGCGGCGTTGAACAGGTGCGCCGTGCCTATGAAACATCGCGGGGCCTTGGGGCGATCAATATCAATGTCCTATGGGAAATGGGCGGCGCACAAAGGGTGTTGCAAGGCGTTTTGGAAAAAACGCGCGAGCTTGTGCACGGTGTGACATGCGGCGCCGGGATGCCTTATAAGCTGGCGGAAATTTGTGCGGGCTATGGGGTGCATTATTATCCCATCGTTTCTTCGGGGCGGGCATTTCGCGCCTTATGGAAGCGCGCCTATAACAAGTTTTCCAGCTATCTGGGCGCAGTGGTTTATGAAGATCCGTGGCGGGCGGGCGGTCATAATGGCCTGTCCAATTCCGAAGATCCGAACATCCCGGAAGATCCCTATCCGCGTGTGGTTCAATTGCGCCAGACAATGCGTGATGCGGGCTGCCCAGAAGTGCCGATCATCATGGCGGGCGGCGTGTGGTTCTTGCGCGAATGGCAAGATTGGGTGGACAATCCCGAACTTGGCCCTATCGCCTTCCAGTTTGGCACCCGACCTTTGGTGACGCGTGAAAGCCCGATTCCCGAAAAATGGAAGCGGATGCTGATGACGCTGAAAGACGGCGATGTGCTGCTTCACAAATTTTCGCCCACCGGCTTTTATTCTTCGGCCATTAAAAATCGCTTCTTGAATGCGCTTGTGGGGCGCAGCGACCGCCAGATTGCGTATTCCACGCAGAATGTGGGCGAACATGACACGCTATTGACCGATGGCTCACGGCGCAAATTTTACGTGACAAAGTCTGATGAGCAACGGGCAAAGGCATGGATTGCCCAGGGGTTTACCGAAGCGATGAAAACCCCGGACAATACCTTGGTGTTTGTGACCACCGAGTGCCGCGATGAGATCCGTAAGGATCAGGCGGATTGCATGGGGTGTCTGTCGCAATGCCAATTTTCCAACTGGGCCGATAACGAGAAAAACTCGACGGGCCGGAAAACCGACCCCAGAAGTTTCTGTATCCAGAAAACCTTGCAAGATGTTGCCCATGGGAAAAGCCTTGAGGACAATCTGGTCTTTGCCGGACATAATGCCTATCGCTTTGCCGAAGATCCCTTTTATTCAAATGGCTTTGTGCCAACGGTGAAACAGCTTGTGGACCGGATTCTGACGGGGGACTGATCGGGAGCAAAATTGTATTTTAAAGAATTACACAGTATCATCTTGTAAATAGATGGTTAACAGGTCATTCTGTTTCTATACCCCCTGCAGGCAAGGGAGACGTAGAGATGATATTTCCAGAAGGACTGACACAAAGTCAGGCTGTCAGACCCTATGCTGCGAGCTTGAACTTGTTGCGTGATGCCGGACTACGGCCAACGCGCCAAAGGCTGTCTTTGGCCAAACTGCTGTTCAACTCCGGTGAGGCACGCCATGTGACGGCGGAAAAACTCCATGAAGAAGCTTTGGCCGATGGTGTCAAAGTCTCTTTGGCAACAGTTTACAATACCCTGCATCAGTTTACCGAAGCGGGGCTTTTGAATGAATTGGTGATCGATTCGTCACGCATTTATTTCGATACCAACACCGATTCGCATCATCATTTCTATAATTGTGCCACGGGTGCGCTTTATGATGTGCCCAAAGAAGATGTGGTGGTATCGCACCTGCCGCAACCCCCGAAAGGGGCGCGTATGGCCGGGGTGCATGTGGTGATGTATATCGACGAATAGGCCGGAATCGCGGTTTGGGCAGCTATTCAATCACTTCATCGCGGTAAGTACCCCAAATGGCCGTGCGGTTTATCCATGCCGTGCGGCCAGCCAAAGATACCCGGCACCATTGGGGCAGACAGCGATCCAATGATACAATCACCCCCGACTCTGCTCGCATGATTTCTGTGCTGGCGGGCCGGGGTTTTCCATAAAGACTGCGGGTGCCGCCGGTTACCAAAGCGGTGCGGGCGCCAGATAGCAGAGCCGAATGCATCCAGCCTTGGGTGCCGTCTTTATCGCGCACCCGCCGCCAATTGCCATATTCCGCGGTAATTTCAAGCGGTAAGGTGCGGCGGACATAGGTCCATAGAATGGGATATTGCTCGCCCGGTCCGGTGCGCATATTCGCTTCGCCTGAAGCCAATGAGACAAAGCGCGGCAAAGGCAAGCCAGAGGCACCGGGCAGTCTTTCCCCGGCATCGATCATTTGTGCCCGCCCCTGGCTTATGGGGACGGTGGTTGCCAATATCAAAAAGCAGGAGAAGAAAAATCTGCGGATCACCGTTTGGTTCCCTTTTGGCAACATAAATGGACGGGGCGAATTTAACCGTCCGGCTTGGAGGGTCAAGAGCCTGTTCATAGCATGATAGTCTTGTTGATACTTTGAAAGCAGGCGCGCGATCTGCTAGGGAAAACCACAGAGGAAATTTGGAGAGCTTTCCGCACGTCTTTTTTGATCTCTGTACTTCTTCTATCCGCACCCGGCATGGCAACTGAAGGATCGACCGCTGATGAGCGAGGCTCAAAAGACATCCAAACCCCGCGTTATTGTGAGCAGGCGCTTGCCTGAACCCATTGAAACGCGCATGGCCGAGTTGTTCGATGTACGGCTCAATACCGATGATCAGCCCATGAGCGCGGCGCAATTGATCGAAGCGGTGGGCGAGGCGGATGTGCTTGTTCCCACGGTGACAGATAAAATCGATGCAGCTATTCTTGCCCATGCAGGCCCGCAGCTGAAGCTTATCGCCAATTTTGGCAATGGGGTGGATCATATCGATCTGGCCAGCGCCCGTCAGCGCGGCATCACCGTCACCAATACACCGGGGGTGCTAACGGAAGATACCGCCGATATGACCATGGCGCTGATCCTGGCGGTGCCGCGTCGTCTGGTGGAAGGCGTGCGCTTGCTGGAAAGTGGTGAATGGGAGGGCTGGTCGCCCACCGGGTTGCTGGGCCGCAGGCTGTGGGGCAAGCGGCTGGGGATTATCGGCATGGGCCGGATCGGTCAGGCGGTGGCACGCCGCGCCCGGGCTTTTGGCATGCAGATCCATTATCACAATCGCCGCCGCCTGCCACAGCAGGTGGAACAGGATCTGGAAGCCACATGGTGGGAAAGCCTTGATCAGATGTTGGCCCGCGCCGATGTGATTTCCATCCATTGCCCCCACACACCGGCGACATTTCATCTATTGTCGGCGCGGCGATTGAAGCAGCTTCGGCCCCATGCCTATGTGGTGAATACGGCGCGCGGCGAAGTGGTGGATGAAAATGCCCTGTTGCGGATGCTGGAAGCGGGCGAATTGGCCGGAGCAGGTTTGGATGTCTATGAACACGAACCGGCGGTCAATCCAAAATTGTTGGCGCTTAATACCGTGGTGGCCTTACCGCATATGGGATCGGCAACGCATGAAGCGCGGGTTGATATGGGCGAAAAGGTGCTGATTAATATCAAAACCTTTGCCGATGGTCATGCGCCGCCTGATCGGGTGTTGGGGGAATGGCTTTAAGACCGAGTCTCTAGGGCTTTGGCCAGGATTTGATTCTGGCCTGCCTTGTCGGCCTCTCCGGCCCATTCGGCGATTACCGCCGGATCGGTTTCGGTGGGAAGATGCTGTGCGCGTAGGGAGGCCAACCGGTCGGGTGTGGCCAGTTGATGCACCGCCCAGACAGCCATGGCCCGCACCAGTGGGGATTCGTCGTGAAGCCGGGCCTCTATCACGGGCAAGAGCGTGGGATCGGCACTGTTGCCCAAGGCAATCATCACATTGCGTACAAAGCGGTCGCGTCCGGTGCGTTTGATGGGCGATCCGGCAAACACCGCGCGAAAGTCCGCATCATCCAGATCAGCCAGATCGGCCAGATCGGGGGCCGCCAATTCGGTACGCGGGAAAAACGCCACATCCTTGGTTTTCTGTGCAAATTTATTCCACGGACAAACGGCGAGACAATCGTCACAGCCATAGATGCGGTTGCCCATGGCTTTGCGAAATTCGCGGGCAATATGGCCTTTATATTCAATGGTGAGATAGGAAATGCACCGCCGCGCATCCAGTTGATAGGGCGCGGGGAATGCCTTGGTGGGGCAAATATCAAGGCAACGGCGGCACGACCCGCAATGATCGCCGGGGCTGTGATCGGGGCTTAGATCGAGTGAGGTGAACAGCGCTCCCAAAAACAACCAGCTACCATAATCGGGCGAAACCAGATTGGTGTGCTTGCCTTGCCAGCCAAGGCCTGCCGCTTCGGCCAAGGGTTTTTCCATTACCGGGGCGGTATCCACAAACAGCTTTACTTGTGCTTTGTGTTTGTCCACCACCCACCGTGCCAATTGGCGCAGGCGACCCTTGATCAGATCGTGATAATCCTTGTTGCGGGCATAAACCGATAACGTGCCTTTTTGGCGCCAGTCGAGTTGTTGCAACGGATTTTGGGCGGGTCCGTAATTCAGGCCCAGCATCATCACCGACCGCACATCGGGCCATAAAGCCTTGGGATGACGGCGGCGGTCGGCCTTGTCGGCCATCCAGCCCATCTCTCCATGGCGGCCCAATTCCAGATAGCGATCCAGCCGCAGCCCTGCCCCTGCCACAGCGTCGGGATCAGCGATGCCCACCGCATCAAAGCCAAGCCCAAGGGCGTATTCGCGCAGGTTATCCTCCAAAGGTAGAGGGGGGGGAGAGGCGCTCAAAAGTCGGGCCTTTCATAGTGTTTGGGCGGGATAAGGCCGGGAATACGATCTTTCAGCAACAGCCGCACAGAGCGCCTTGATTTCACTCGCATATACCATTCTCGCGCGCTTTGATGGCGGTCCCATGGCACATCGGCAAAATAATCGGCAATGGAAATCTGGGCGGCGCAGGCGGCATCGGCAAGGCTGAACTGCGGCCCGGCCAGATAATTGCGGCGTTCGGTCAGGAAGTCCAGATAATCCATATGGATTTTCAAATTATGATGCGCCGAACGGATGGCCCCACTGTCCGGCTCTCCCATACGTAAAAAGCGCTTCATCAGCTTTTCCGTTATCAGATGGGCTGTCACCTCCACCTGATATTTGCCCATGAACCAGCTTGTCAGTCGGCGCACTTCGGCCCGCGCCTTGGGATCTTCACCGATCAGGGGGGGGCTGGGATTGGATTCATCAAGATATTCGCAAATGGCCATGGCATCGCAAAAGACAGTTTTGTCTTCCACCAGAACCGGAACCGTGCCCGCTGGATTGAGACGCAGAAATTCGGCCCGCCGCTCCCATGGCTTTTCCAGCCTTAAATGGGTTTCCAGCATTTTTTCTGCCAAAACAATTCGCGTTAAAAGCGATCCGGCTTCAAGCCAGCTATGATACAACACCCGCATCATCGGTCCGTCTCATGCTTTACAGACATAAACATCAAGGATTGCATCAGCCCCATCTTATTGTAACGTCAGACGCTCACGATCTTGTGCGTTCTATTTTCCGGAGACACTATGGCCCCCATTGTTGAATTATCCAATATCCACAAGCGTTTTGGCGATCATATTGCAGTTGAAGATGTCTCGATGCAGGTGGAACCGGGACAGGTCTATGGTTTTCTCGGGCCCAATGGGGCCGGAAAAACCACCAGCATTCGAATCATGCTGGGCATTATCGACCCTGATCGCGGCACCAGACAAATCTTGGGTGCGCAATCTGCGCTCTCTGTATCGCACCGCGTTGGATATTTGCCGGAAGAGCGTGGCCTTTACAAGAATATGTCGGCGCAAAATGTGATTGCCTATCTGGGGCAATTGAAGGGCATGGATGGTGCCAGTGCAAAGCGGCGCGCCGGAGAGCTTCTAGAGCGTTATGGGCTGGCGGATGCGGCAAAAAAGCGCGTCAAGCAATTGTCCAAAGGTATGGCGCAAAAGGTGCAGGTTTTGTCCACCATGGTTCATGATCCCGATCTTGTGGTGTTGGATGAGCCATTTTCGGGCCTTGATCCGGTCAACCAGCAGGTGTTGGAAGACCTGTTGATGGATATGAAGCAGGCTGGGAAAACGATCATATTCTCTACCCATGTGATGCAACATGCGGAACGCTTATGCGACCGAATCGGGCTGATTGCCCATGGTCGCGATGTGTTCAATGGCACCGTAGGGGAGGCAAAGCGCTTGTTGACCCCGCGCATTTTGCTGCGCACCAAAGATGACATTATGGCCTTGCACGAGCTGGAAGCGGTGCGCGATGTAACCCCGATTTCCGAAGAAAATGGAGTGATGGAGTGGGAAATCGTCACCCAAGGCAGGGTGAGCACAGAAGAACTGGTGGGGCGCTGTATGGAACATCGCATCGAAATTGCGCATTTCTCGATGATCGAGCCCAGCCTGCATGAAGTGTTCGTCCATCTGGTGGGCGGGGAAAAAGCCGTAGAAGATCAAAATGTCTCAAAAGGTTGGGGAGACGCCACATGATTCGGGGAATTTCGCTTGTTGCACGCCATGAATTTGTGGAGACGGTGCGGACCAAAAGTTTTCTCATTTCCCTTGTACTGATCCCGTTATTGATGTCTGCGGGCATGTTTGTGCCGCAATGGTTGTCTTCGCATACCAGTGTCATTCGCAATGTGGCTATTGTGGATCTGACAGAAGAGGCGCGTTATGGCGATATGCTGGCGCAGGAGATCAAGCGTGTTTATGCGCGAAATGCGCTGGCAGAGATTACCTCTTATGTCCGCGCCTATGCGTTTCCGGAGTTTAAAACCGATCAGGGCCTTGACCCTAGACAAGTGCCTCCTTTGCTATTGAAACGCCGCAGTGATTTTACAGATGCCGATGCCGATGCGTTTTTGAACAATGGCGGGCTTGTCTGGGCCATGAGCATCGCCGCTCCGTTTGTAAAGCCCGGGTCGCCGCCACCGGTTCTGGAGCCTAAAACCCTGCGTCTGGTGGATGTGCCTGACGATCTGGCAAAAGCGGACCTCAGGGGAGCGCCAGCGGATTATTTACGGCCGTGGCTTACTGGCGAACGGAATATAACTGTTCCCGATAGTGACAAGCCGGAGACATTGAGCGCTGTGGTGTTGATCCAGCCTGATGCCGCACCTGTACAGCCCGGCAGCCCCTCTGCCCTTGGCTATGCGGAACCCGGGCAAAGCGTGCAGATCTGGAGCAATGGTGCCCTTCCGGAAAGCCTCGCCAGACGTTTGCCAAGGGCTGCGAATGTGGTGTTTCAAAAGACGGAACTTGTGGCCTATGCTGGAGATTCAGAGGTTCTGGAGCGGATGGATTACAGAGCTCCTCTCCGGACGCTGGATATTTCTGCCAAGGATGGTCGGGAATTGACGACGGCGGACATGATCGCCCGCATTTTGCCGCGCGCCTTGTCGGTGATGCTGATTTATTTTCTCTATATCAATATGTTCATGTTGATGAACAACACCATGGAAGAAAAATCCAGCCGGATCATCGAGGTGCTGGTCAGTTCTGTAACACCCAATCAGTTGCTGATCGGCAAGCTTTTAGGCTCGTCTTTGGTGGCGCTGACCATGTTTGCCTTTTCGGTGGGAATGTTCCTTGCGGTCATCCTGTTGGCGGGTGGGAGCGACTTTGTAGAATTTGCGGGAATTTTGCTGGACGTGTTTTCCAAACAGCCCATTCTTCCGGCGTTGTTTGTTTATTTTGTCCTTGGTTATTTCCTGTTTGCGGGCATCTTTCTCACCTTGGGAGCATTTTGCGAAACATCGCGGGACGTGCAGAACATGTCCACGCCCATGGTGCTGTTGATGATGGTGGTCCCCTTTGTGGTTTGGGCTGTTGCCGATGACCCAAATGGGTCCGGCGCGCAGTTATTGTCATGGATGCCGTTCTTTGGGCCGTTCATGATGATGGCGCGGGCCACGTCCGAGCCGCCGATGCTTGATATTGTCGGCTCTGTATTGGTGCAGCTTTTCACCATTGCCGTGTTGCTGTGGGCATCGGGCAAGATTTTCCGCATCGCCGTTTTGTCCAGCGGCAAGCCAAAAGTCGGTCAGCTCATAAAATTGGTACGCCAAGGGGGATAGGCTGACCCCCTTCCAACCATGCAAAAAGGGCAGCTTTTGAGCTGCCCTTTTCTTTTTGCCGAAGATACTGATTGTGGAAGATATTGGCGGTTTTAAGCGGTTTCTTTTTCGGCCGTCTGGGCGTTTTCCACCAAAGGAAAGGGCAGACGTGAAAGCATTTCCTTTGGCACCACCTGCCACACGCGCTCAAGGGTTTCTGCCCAGTTGCTTAAAAGCATGGCAGCATGGCGGCTGTCCGTTTCCAGCAAATGCCGTTCGATCAGGCGTTTCAATTCCGCTTCCCAGCGCGGCGAACGGATGCGGTCGAACACCACCGTGTCGCGGTTGAGGTGATTGTCCAGAATCTCCCGGTCATCATAGACAAAGGCCATGCCGCCGGTCATGCCTGCGGCGAAATTATCGCCCACCGATCCCAAAATCACGGCGGTGCCGCCTGTCATATATTCGCAGCCATTGTCGCCACAGCCCTCGACCACCACTTCGGCGCCGGAATTGCGCACGGCAAAGCGTTCGCCCGCTTGCCCTGCGGCAAATAACTGCCCCGATGTGGCCCCATAAAGCACCGTATTGCCGATGATAGTGTTTTCATTGCTGGCCAAAGGCGAGCGGGCGGGCGGGCGCACAACGATGGTGCCGCCCGACAAACCCTTGCCCACATAATCATTGGCATCGCCATAAACCACCAGCTTCAACCCGCGCACAGCAAAGGCTCCAAGGGATTGGCCTGCAGAGCCCTTGAGCTGCACCGTTACATGGCCGGGAGCCATATCCTTGTGCCGCTTTTGGCGTATCAGATGGGCGGAAAAGCGGGTACCAACGGCGCGGTGGGTGTTGCGCACCGCATAGGTGAGCTGCATTTTCTCCCCGCGTTCGAACACCGGCTTGGCATCTTCTACCATGCGGGCATCCAGGGTGTCGGGCACTTCATTGCGGCCATCCACGCGGCAGATGCGCTCTTCATCAGAGGCGTCGACGCGCACGAGTATGGGGTTGAGATCCAGATCGTCCAGACGTGGTGACCCGCGGCTTACCTGCCGCAACAGATCGGAACGCCCGACGATTTCCTCTAGAGAGGTGGCCCCGAGTTTTGCAAGAATTTCTCGCACATCTTCGGCAAGGAAGGTCATCAGATTGACCACTTTTTCCGCCGATCCGTCGAATTTTTTGCGCAAGGCTTCATCTTGGGTGCAAATGCCCACGGGGCAGGTATTGGAATGGCATTGACGCACCATCAAGCAGCCCATGGCCACCAATGATGCGGTGCCGATGCCGAATTCCTCGGCCCCCAAAAGCGCCCCGATAACAATATCGCGCCCGGTTTTGATGCCGCCATCCACCCGCAGGCGGACCCGGTGGCGCAGGCGGTTCAGGGTCAGCACCTGATTCACTTCGGCCAACCCAAGCTCCCATGGGGCACCGGCATATTTGATAGAGGTTTGCGGCGATGCCCCGGTGCCGCCCGAATGGCCGGAAATCTGGATCACATCCGCATGGGCTTTGGCCACACCGGCGGCAATGGTGCCGATGCCGGCAGAGGCCACCAGCTTCACGCAAACCCGGGCGATGGGGTTGATCTGCTTGAGATCGTAGATCAGCTGGGCCAGATCTTCGATGGAATAAATATCATGATGGGGCGGCGGAGAGATCAGCATAACGCCGGGGGTGGAATGGCGCAGCTTGGCGATCAATTCCGTCACCTTGAAGCCGGGAAGCTGGCCGCCTTCACCGGGCTTTGCGCCTTGGGCGACCTTGATTTCCACTTCTTCGCAATTATTGAGATATTTCGCCGTGACGCCAAAGCGCCCGGACGCGATCTGCTTGATGGGGGAATTGGCATTGTCGCCATTGGCATAAGGCGTGAAGCGGCGCTCATCCTCGCCCCCCTCGCCCGATACCGATTTTGCCCCGATACGGTTCATGGCAATGGCCAGCGTTTCATGGGCTTCGGGGGAGAGCGCCCCCATGCTCATGCCCGGTGTTACAAAGCGCTTCCTGAGTGCGGTCACCGATTCCACCTCGTCCAGATTGACGGGCTTTTGCTTGGGGACAAAGTCCATCAGATCACGCAGATTGACCGGCGGCAGCTTGGCCAGAGCATCCACATAATGGCGGAATTGCGAACTGGCCCCGCTGGCCACGGCCATTTGCAGCATATGGATCAGGCGGCCTTCAAAGGCATGGGTTTCCCCACCGGCACGATAGCGGTATAGGCCGCCAATGGGCAGGCTGGTGACATCTTCGCCAAAAGCGCGGGCGTGATTGGCGCGCAGGGTTTCTTCAATGCCCGCAAGGCCGATGCCGGAAATTTTCGATGGCACATTGGGGAAAAATTCCGCAGCCAAGGCCCGCGACAGGCCCAGAGCTTCGAAATTGCCCCCGCCGCGATAGCTGGAAATGACACTGATGCCCATTTTGGAAATGATTTTCAGCAAGCCATTGTCGATGGCTTCTTTCCAGTTGCTCAGGCATTTTTCAAGGCTCATGCTGCCAAACAGGCCACGGCTATGGCGCTCTTGCAGCGCTTCTTGCGCCAGATAGGCGTTGACCGTTGTCGCTCCAACGCCGATCAGCACCGCATAGGCATGGGTATCCACACAATCGGCGGCCCGCACATTAAGGCTGGCAAAGGTGCGAAGGCCCTGATTGAGAAGATGTGTGTGGACCCCGCCGGTGGCCAGAATCATCGGCACCGGCGCCCGATCCGGGGAGACTTTTTCATCGGTCAGGAAAATCTGCCCCAAGCCAGAGCGCACCGCATCTTCCGCTTCGGCGCGGATACGGTCCAGCGCCGATTTCAGTGCGCCAGAGCCTTCATGGATATCAAAGGTGCAATCGATGATGGTGGCTTCATTGCCCCAATAATCAAGCAAAGCGGCATATTCCCGCGAGGTCAGCACCGGACTTTCAAGAATCAGCACATTGTTTTGCGGATTGTCGCCATCCAAAACATTGCCGAAATTCCCGAACCGGGTTTTGAGCGACATCACCCGTTGTTCGCGCAAAGGATCAATGGGGGGGTTGGTCACTTGCGAGAAATTCTGCCGGAAATAGTGCGACAAGGGGCGATAATGCGTGGATAGCACCGCAAGGGGGGTGTCGTCGCCCATGGATCCGATGGCCTCTTTGGCCTCGGCGGCCTGCGGGTGCAGGATCAGTTCCAGATCTTCATGGCTGAGCCCCGCCAGAATTTGTCGGCGGCGTAATTCGGAATGATCGAAGGCCGAAGGCTCGTCCCGATCGTCGGGGACGATATCGGCGAAATCTTTAAAATGGCGCACCCAGCGTTCAAAAGGCCGGGCAGCCGCCAGTTGATCCTTGAGATCGCGGTCATGGTAAAAGCGGCCTTCTGCCAGATCCACGGCGATCATCTGGCCCGGCCCCAAACGGCCCTTTTCCGCCACATCTTCTTCATGGACCACCACCATGCCCGCTTCCGAGCCGACAACCACCAAGCCATCGCGGGTGACCGTATAGCGCAAGGGACGCAGGCCGTTGCGGTCCAGCCCTGCCATGGCAAAACGCCCGTCATAAGCGACAAGGGCGGCGGGGCCATCCCAAGGTTCCATCACCGAATTGCAATAGGCATACATGGCGCGATGTGCATCGGGCATGGTGACCCGTTTCGACCAGGATTCCGGCACCAGAAGGCTTTTGGCCATGGGGGCGGAGCGGCCGGCACGCACCAAAAGCTCGAACACCGAATCGAGGGCGGCGGAATCCGACGCGCCTTGCGGCACCACAGGCTTGATGGCTTCACCGCGGTCGCCAAAGGCCAGAGAGGCCATGCGGATCTGGTGGCTGCGCATCCAGTTCACATTGCCACGCACGGTATTGATTTCGCCATTATGGGCGATCATGCGGAAAGGCTGGGCCAGCCACCATTGCGGAAATGTGTTGGTGGAATAGCGCTGATGATAAAGCGCGAAAGACGATACAAAACGACTGTCTTTCAGATCGGGATAAAACACCGATAATTGTTCAGCCAGAAACAGCCCCTTATAGATGATCGACCGGGCCGATAGCGAACAGATATAAAATTCATTGATCTGTGCTTTTATGACCGCTTTTTCGATGGTGCGGCGGATCACATATAAGTCGCGTTCAAAATGTTCTTCATCCAGGCCTTTGGCATTGGAGATGAGGATCTGTTCGATTTCGGGGCGGGTGGATTGCGCCTTGGTTCCGATGACGGATGCATCCACCGGTACTTGCCGCCAGCCATAGATCTTGTGCCCGGCTGCGAGAATGGCGCCCTCAACGATGGAGCGGCAGCGTTCTTGCGCCGAAAGGTCGGTACGCGGCAAAAACACCATGCCTACGGCGATGCGCTCATCTTCAGCGATGTTCTGGCCCATGCGTTCCGCATGATCGCGGAACAGCGCATGGGGAATTTCCAGATGGATACCCGCACCGTCGCCGGTTTTTCCGTCTGCATCCACAGCCCCCCGGTGCCACACGGCTTTCAGTGCTTCGATGCCTGACAGCACCACGCGACGCGAAGGCTTTCCGTTCACGGCGGCGACAAGGCCGACACCGCAGGCGGCATGCTCGTCCATGGGATCGTAAAGGCCAATGGCGCTGGGGGGGTAAACACTCATCTGGGGTCTTTCCTGACATCGCGGACCATCAACATAAGCGGTTAAGGGTCCATAGGGTGACGAATGGCTTGGGTCTTTCCAGCCGCGCCCGAAGCACGGGGCCTTGGCGCGCCGGCGGAAAGGGTCTTAAAGCGGCGCTGGAATGCTTAAGGATTCAGCGGTCAAACGCTGCTTGATATGCTCCATGGCTGTCATGGCTGCCTGTTGCGACATCTGCATACCTGCCTGCATGCTTTCGCGGGCGATGACCGGCTGTTTTTCCAGCAATTTGATGCCCAAAGGCGTTTTGTAGAAGGCGGTCAGTTCACGGATTTCCTGCGTTGAAAAATGCCGCGACCAGACAGAGGCCGTAAGGGCCACCACCGCCGGTTTCATATCGTTCATGGTGGCCGTTACTTCTTCACGAACAATGGTGCGCAGCTTTTCGGACTGGTCGGGATTGGCCTCCAAAAGCATGGGTAGAATATCTTCATTGAACAGGCCGATCATCTGGTCGGCCATGGCTTCCACCTGAGTGATTTCTACCAATTCACGGATGGCGGCGGTCTTTTCTTCATCCTCTTGGGCGCTGGCGGGTGCGGCAAGGCAAAGCCCGGCAAAAACCGCGGCAAAGGAAAAAGAGCGCACCGCGTGGAGAGGGGATAAGGAGAGTCGGAACATTCGTTAAACTTTCGGTTGGATTGAAGGTTGGCAATGCTCGCCAAAGGTAGCTTTTTACGCAAGCCCTAACTGACAGTCTCAAGCGCCATTGTGCGGTCTGGCTGCGTTTCCGGCTTGGGATTGCGCTGGTCCTTCAAATAGCGGTCTATGGCGCTTGCGGCATCCTGACCATCGCGCACCGCCCACACCACAAGGGACGCCCCGCGCACAATGTCCCCTGCGGCAAACACCCCTTTGATAGAGGTTGTCATGCTGCGATGATCGGTTTTCACGGTTCCCCATCCGGTGGTGAGAAGGTCCGTCGTGCCAAAGGCTTTGGGGAGATTCTCGGCTTCAAATCCCAGGGCATGGATCACCAGATCGGCGTCCAGGCTGTGGCTTTGGTCGGGCAAAGGCTCCGGGGCGCGGCGTCCTGTGGAATCGGGTGGGCCAAGGCGCATGCTGGAAACCCGCACGCCGTTCACCGTGCGCCGCCCCAAAAAGGCTTCGGGGGCCGAGAGCCAGTTGAACTGGACGCCTTCTTCTTCCGCATTGGCCACTTCGCGGGCCGAGCCGGGCATATTGTCCCGGTCGCGGCGATAAAGGCAGGTCACGGCGCTGGCCCCCTGACGGATGGCGGTGCGCACGCAATCCATAGCCGTATCGCCGCCGCCGATCACCACAACCCGTTTGTTTTCGACATCAAAGCGATCCAGATCGGATTCGGGCAGCTGATCGCCCAATCCAATGCGGTTTGCATGAACCAGATAAGGAAGCGCAGGGACTATATTGCCCAATCCCACGCCCGGCGCTTTCATATCGCGGGCCTTATAGGTGCCGGTGGCGATCAAAACCGCGTCATGGGTTTTGCGCAGGTCGCCAAAGCTCAGATCCCGCCCGATATCCACATTCAGGCGGAAGGTAACGCCGCTGTCGATCAACCGCTGGCCGCGCCGCGTGACCACCTCTTTTTCCAGCTTGAAATTGGGAATGCCATAAATCAGCAGCCCGCCGATGCGGTCATAGCGATCATAGACCGTTACTTGATAGCCCTTGCGGCGCAGGCGCTCGGCTGCCGCCAGCCCCGCAGGTCCGGCCCCGATGATGCCAACGCTTTGATCGCGTTCCATGGGGGGCGTGATGGGGCGTACCCAGCCTTTTTCCCACGCCAGATCGGTGATGTGTTTTTCCACGGCCCCGATGGTGACGGAGTCAAAGCCCTTTTCAATGACACAATTGCCTTCGCACAGCCGGTCTTGCGGGCAGATGCGGCCACATATTTCAGGCATGGAATTGGTGGCCGATGAAATTTCATAGGCCTCTTCCCAGCGGCCTTGGGCGGCCAAACGCAGCCAATCGGGGATGTTGTTTTGCAAGGGGCAATGGATTTGGCAAAATGGCACGCCGCATTGCGAACAGCGCGATGCCTGTTCGGCGGCTTTTTCCGCAGCAAAAGCGCTATAAATCTCGTTGAAATCCGTTTGCCGTTCCACCGCCGACCGTTTGGTCGGCATGGCCTGGGCAATGGAGACGAATTTCAGCATAGGCTCGCTCATGGCGGATCCTTTTCTTATAGCGGCTTGGGCGATTCAGGCAGCCCGGTGGCTCGGCTCGTCAGGGCGATTTGGGCTGCTTGCCAGTCAAGCCATCGGCCCCCTCTTCTTTGGGATATGTCATTTGTTTCCGTGTGACACTGTGCCCTTCTTCCCCAATCCGGCCGGGGCCATGCCCGTTGGCTGGGTGAGACAGCGGATCAAGACCATGCGATACAGCAAAAGACGACAGATTGAGGCGACCTTGCTGCTCTGACAATCTCGATATCGGTAATCTATCATCATAAATTTTGGAAAACGAGTATGAAATGGTCTATAGGGCAGTAAACCTGTCTTAAAAAAGAGAGCATAAAGCGTTTTCGGGACACCAAGCATATCCGCAGCGTTCAAACACATGAACGGACCTTGCACCATATGGGGCAAGGGACCACTGGCATGATGAAGGGGATCGGGGCATAACAGCGAGGCTGTGTTGCGTGCCTTATTCTTGTTTTTATCGCTTTTGCGACTTTGTGATGCGGAGACTGTGAATGCCGCTTTTCCATCTTTTGATCCTTGCTCTTGTGCAAGGGATCACAGAATTCCTTCCCATTTCCTCTTCGGCGCATTTGGTTCTGGTGCCGGTTCTTACCGGCTGGGATGATCAGGGCCTTTTGATCGATGTGTCTGTGCATGTGGGCACATTGGCGGCTGTTTTGCTGTATTTCTGGCGCGATACGAAAGGCTTGGCTTTGGCAATGCTGGGAAGCCTTGGCGTTGCGCCTGCCCGTCGGGCTGTGGCGGGCAGCCGTTATCCGACGCTATTTTGGGGATTGGTTCTGGCCACTATGCCGGTGGTGATAGCGGGATTGGCGTTCAAGCTGACCGGATTGATCGATGCCTTGCGTAGCCCATTGGTGATTGCTTTTGCCAGCATTGGCTTTGGCTTGCTTCTTTACGGGGTGGATCAAAAAAGGCCATGCGAGAAAGAAATAAAGAGCCTGGGATTGAAGGCGGCGCTGCTGATCGGTTTGTCACAGATTCTGGCGCTTATTCCGGGTACGAGCCGCGCGGGGATTACCATGACAGCGGCCCGTCAGCTTGGCTTCAAGCGCCCGGATGCGGCGCATTTTTCCATGCTGCTTTCCATTCCCACCATTTTGGCGGCCGGTACGCTGGCGGGATTTGATCTGGTGGAAAAAGGGATGGATGGGCCATGGCAGGATGCCTTGATCGGGGCCGGTTTATCCTTTGCGGCGGCCCTTGCGGCCATTCATTTCCTGATGCGTTGGTTGCAACATGCCAGCATGACCGTATTTGTTGTTTATCGCGTGGCGTTGGGCTTGGCGTTGCTGCTGTGGGTGCTTTTATAAACGCCTGCGTTTGATGTTCAGCCTTCAGCTAGGGGTTACCGCGCGGCGTAAGGAAAGAGCGATCAATCGTGCCGTGCGGCGACGTTCCGCGTCGCTCATCGCCGGATGGGTGCCCCGGCTTTGGGGGATGCTGTGCGTCTTGGCTCTTTCATCACAGTCATGGCCCTTTAAGGACAGGCGGTTCGTTTCGTAAGGTTGGTTGGACATAGCTTGGCCTGTTGGTCTGTCACTTTTTCAGATGGCTTGTCATTCTGGCCAAGCCCGGTGGTGGGTCGCAAAGGATGATCCTTCTTGGAAAGCCTTAGCAAGCTTTGGGCCAAATGCGCTGAAGGCCGGAAAGCCTGGCGGTACGGCATGGGGACTATGTGGTTTTTGCAGCAAACGGAATATTCGACCCGGCAGGGCGTGCCGCCTTTTCAGGTCATCCGGCGGACGGATGCCGTGCAAACTGTCCTTTGGGGCGATAGCGGATGAAATATCCCGGCAAAATCGCTTCCATGGGGGTGGCGGCGATTCCCAGCGTTTCCAAGGTCAGCGCATCGCTTTGCACCACATTGTCCAGCATCAGCAAGCGCAGTTGATCTGGTGTCAGGGGTGGCTTGGGCAAAAATTGCAGCAAGGCCGCCTGAAGACGCGCCAACGGCATGGGAATGTCAAGCAAGGGCTTGTGAATCCCTGCTTGATCCATGATTAACGACAAAAGCGATCGGAAGGTAAAAATCTCCGGCCCGCCAAGCTCATAGGTCCGCGCTTTGGTGGCTGGCCCGCCCATCAAGACAGCCAGCACTGCCTTGGCCACATCGCCCACATAAACCGGCTGAAAGCGTGTATCGCCAGAGATCACCGGCATGAAGGGCAGTCGCTTCCCAAGGGCGGCAAAGCGGTTGGTAAAGTCGTCTTCGGGGCCGAAAATAAGGCTGGGCCGCAATATGGTGGCTTTGGGAAAGGCCGCATAGACGGATTCTTCGCCCATGGCTTTGCTTTGTGCATAAAGAGAGGAGGCGTTTTTATCGGCTCCGATAGCAGAGATCTGCACAAAGGACTTCACCCCTTCCCGGCTTGCCGCTTTGGCAAGGAGGCCCGCTCCTTCGGCTTGTATCTTATGGAATTTTTGCGATCCGCGTTGATAGAGAATTCCCACAAGATTGATCGCGGCATCGGCACGTCTCAATGCGGCGGCCACAGACCGTGGATGGGTGATATTGGCTTGAACGGTCTGGATCTGCCCCACCGCACCCAGCGATAAAAGAAACAGCGCCTGATCAGGGTGACGCACCGCCACGCATATCCGCCAACCCTTTCGGGCCAAAGCCTGCACCACATAGCGACCTACAAAGCCGGATCCGCCAAAAACCGTTACCAGGGGATAGGTCATGTTCGCCTCCGATCAGCCCCGATATCCGGGGTTTTTTCGCGGCCAGAAAGGCAGGCCCAATGATGAAGTGTATCTTGTTGGCCATATTACGACAATTGATGTGAAAAAGATCTGATGGCGGGGCAAATAAGCAGCTTGACAAGATGGGCGATGCCTATTAGCTATCGCCGCCTTACAACCCACCTGCCCAGGTGGCGGAATTGGTAGACGCGCTGGCTTCAGGTGCCAGTGATCGCAAGGTCGTGGAGGTTCGAGTCCTCTCCTGGGCACCATTCTTTCTCTGACTTGCTTCGGCTTTCTTTTGCCGCCCCGCCCAATGTGGCTGTGCGCTGGCTGAAGCAGCAGATCCCGTACAATAAGAGCATGGTAGCCTTTTAGGCTCCGATGGCCGTCAGGCCCCCTCTATGCCCGGTATTCGCGCCATTCTTTTTTGGTCCGGACAGGACTCCTAAAAATCATCATCCGATTGCCCGATCGTCCGGTTGGTTGGTCGTTCTGCCTTGCTTTTTAAGGGGGCGGGTAAAGCGCCTTGGGACTTTGTGCGCATAAAAAAGGCCACAGCCCATGGGCCGTGGCCTTTGATTGAAAGCGATCTTGTATTTTAGGACGAGCGGATCGAACTCAGGAACTGTTGCACCTGCTCGCGCAAGTCACTGGATTGGGTGGCCAGTGATTGTGCCGAGCCAAGCACCTGATTGGCGGCCGCGCCATTGCTGGCAGCTCCTTCATTCAGGCTGGCCATATCGCGGGAAATGTCTTGTGCACCGGCCGACACTTCCGAAACATTGCGGGCGATTTCCTGAGTCGAGGCGTCTTGCTGTTCCACCGCCGAGGCAATGGATACCGCCGTTGTATCGATTTCCGCAATGATGGTCCGGATCGCTTCGATGGCATCGACGGTCTTTTTCGTTGCGTCTTGCATGCCATCGATCTGGGCTGAAATGTCGCTGGTGGCTTTGGCTGTTTGATTGGCCAGGGACTTCACTTCGCTTGCCACGACGGCAAAGCCTTTCCCGGCTTCCCCGGCCCGTGCCGCTTCAATGGTGGCGTTCAGCGCCAAGAGATTGGTTTGATCGGCAATATCATTGATGAGATTGACCACATCACCGATTCGCTGGGCCGCATCCACCAATTCCCGAATATCGCCGGAGGCACGCTCCGTGCGTTCCACGGCATCGCGGGCCGACGTGCTGGATTGGTTGGTCTGGGAGGCAATTTCGCGCACCGAGGCAGACAGCTCTTCGGCGGCGCTGGCCACCATTTGCAGGCTGTTGGTTGCATGGTCCGCTGTTTTGGAGGTGACGCTGGCCCGGCTTGCATTGTCGTTGGCGGTTTCCGTCAGGCCTTGTGCGGCATGCTCCATTTCACTGGCGGCCTGATTGAGGCCATCCACCACCTGCATGACCGAGGCTTCAAAGGTATCGGCCAGTTGCAGCATTTCTGCCTGGCGCTGCCGCCGCGATTCTTCTTCCCGCTCCAATTCGCGCTGGCGCTGGGCTTCTTCCCGTTCGCGGGCCACCCGTTCGGCTTCTTCACTTTCCCGACGTTGGCGTTCTTCCGCTTCATGCTGCGCGGTTTCGAGGCGGATTTTTTCCACCGCATTGTCTTTAAACACCTGAACACTACGGGCCATGTCGCCAATTTCATCGCTGCGACGGGTGCCCCGTACGGGAACTTCGAGATTGCCCTGGGACAATTCGACCATGGTGCGGGACAGGCTTGCCATGGGCCCCACGATCCGCCGCACCACCAGCCAGAAAGAAATGGCCCCAACCATCAGGGTAAAGGCCAAGAGAACCACATCTTTCCAGAATTGGGCTGCTTCCGCCGCTTCATTGGCAAGGGCTTGTGCGCTGGAAAGTTCGCCGGCCCGTTCCGCCAGTGTTTGAACGGGTTCCAAAGCATCGGTGGCTTTTTCAATCCACTCAAGGGCGGTGAAGGGGTTTGGTTCACCCAGTTCGGCGGCGGCATAAACCTCGTCGCGGTCCAAACCGAAATTGTCGAAAAAGGTGCCGCGCACATCTTCCAGCAAAGGCGACAGCTCTTCGGAAACGAGGTCCGAGCTTACCAGTGCTTGCACATCTTGCCATGCGGATTCCACATGGCCGTTATAGGTGGAAACGATTTGCAGCATCAGGCTGGACAAGGGGCGCCCGGAGGCCATGGACTCGCCAATGGTGGCCCAATCCCGCGAGGCATATTCCTGCATGCGCCACAGCAGATATTTGAGCTGACCATTGGCCTGAATAGAGGGTTGGCTGGGTGCAAAGCTGTAGGTTAGGGCAAGGCGCACATCCAGAATGCTCTCGATCAGATCGCCCAAAGCGTTGGAGGCATTCCGTCCGATCCGCGATTCGCGGTTATCCGCAGACTGGATCAGGGCGCGATCGACCGAACCGCGCAAGGTCATATAGCTCTTTTGCGCCTCTGCCATGGCGCTCATCAGGTCGGATTTATTGGGGAAATCGGGAAGGGAGTCCAGATGGTCGTGCAGGCTTTCATAGGATCGGTCGAACTGCGCCCGTTCCTTTGACATCATCATGGAAAATTGAGGGTCCGGCGCTTCATCAAAGCCCAAGGCGGTGCTGACCACGCCCCGCTCGACCGCCAAGGCAAGTTTTGCCTGGGTCATGGCTTCGATGGCGTCTCCGACGGCCACTTGCAATTCCGCGTCCCGTTGGCGGTCAAGGGCAGTCAGCGCAGCGATGGCTCCATAAAACACCACAACCGCAACGAGTACGCCGACAATTGTCAAAAGAGAATTTCGCACCGTCAGAACGCGGAGCAAAAGTGCTGTCAGTTTCTTTTTGTCCCAACCAAGCATAGATAACATTTCTACGACCCCAGGTACCATCCACGACTCAGGCACTCGAACATGCCCGGTATTCTGTCGCATTGTGACAAGCTGGTATTAAGGAATATTAAACGCTAAACTTAATGCGAATTTTAAGGTCAGGAATCGTTCATTTTCAGGGCGGCGATGAACGCATCATGGGGGATTTCCACCTTGCCATAGGTGCGCATACGCTTTTTCCCCGCCTTTTGCTTTTCCAACAACTTCCGCTTGCGTGAGACGTCTCCGCCGTAACATTTCGCGGTAACGTCTTTACGGAGAGCGGAGATTGTTTCCCGCGCCACCACCTTGCCTCCAATGGCCGCCTGAATCGGAATTTTGAACATTTGGCGCGGAATCAAATCCTTAAGCCGTTCGCACAAGCCCCGTCCCCGGGTTTCTGCCTGTGACCGATGCACCAGCATTGCCAACGCATCCACCGGTTCGGCATTCACCAGAATCGACAGCTTCACCAGATCGCCTTGACGATATTCCTTCAGCTGATAATCGAAGCTGGCATAGCCCCGGCTGACGGATTTCAGGCGGTCATAAAAATCATAGACCACTTCATTGAGCGGCAATTCATAGATCAACATGGCCCGGTTGCCAGCATAGGTGAGCTGTTTTTGAATGCCGCGCCGATCTTCACACAGCTTCAAAACGGAGCCCAGATGTTCATCGGGCAGCATGATGGTGGCTTCGATCCATGGTTCTTCGATATGGGCGATGCGCACAGGGTCGGGCATATCCGCAGGATTGTGGAGTTCTTCCAAAGTCCCGTCGGTTTTATGAACCTTATATACCACCGATGGGCTGGTGGTGATCAGATCCAGATTAAACTCGCGGTACAGCCGCTCTTGAATGATTTCCAGATGCAACATGCCCAGAAATCCGCAGCGGAACCCGAAGCCCAGGGCGGCCGAGCTTTCTGCTTCAAACTCGAAGCTGGCATCATTCAGGCGTAATTTGTGCAAACTGTCGCGCAGATGTTCGAAATCGGCGGCATCGGCGGGGAACAGGCCGCAAAACACCACGGATTGTGACGGCTTGAATCCGGCCAAAGCCTCTGCACAAGGTTTTTTGGCTTCGGTGATGGTGTCGCCCACATTGGTGTCGGCCACTTCCTTGATGCCTGCAGTGATAAAGCCGATTTCTCCCGGCCCAAGGCTTTCCACCGGCGTTTTCTTGGGGGAGAAAATACCGACGCGGTCGATGGGATGCTCGGCCCCGGTGGCCATCATCTTCATCACCATGCCTTTTTTCATCACCCCGTCCATCACGCGGACCAGAACGACAACGCCCAGATAGGGGTCGTACCAGCTATCCACCAGCATGGCTTTCAAGGGCTTGTTGGCGTCGCCTTTGGGGGCGGGCAGCTTGGTGACCAGCGCTTCGAGCACCTCATGGACGCCGACGCCGGTTTTGGCAGAGACCGGAATGGCTTCAGAGGCGTCGATGCCGATCACATCCTCGATTTGGCGTCGGATTCGCTCCGGCTCGGCGGCGGGCAGGTCGATCTTGTTCAGAACCGGAACCACTTCATGGTCAATATCGATGGCCTGATACACATTGGCCAATGTTTGGGCTTCTACGCCCTGGCTTGCATCCACCACCAAAAGCGAGCCTTCGCAGGCTTTCAGCGAACGCGAGACTTCATAAGCGAAATCCACATGCCCGGGGGTATCCATCAGATTGAGGATATAGGTTTCTCCGTCATCGGCTTTATATTCCAGCCGGACGGTCTGCGCCTTGATGGTAATGCCCCGCTCGCGCTCGATCTCCATCGAATCGAGCACCTGCTGCTTCATTTCGCGGTTGGTCAGCCCACCGCAATCCTGAATGAGGCGATCCGCAAGCGTGGACTTGCCGTGATCGATATGCGCGATAATCGCGAAATTACGAATGTTTTCCAGTTTGGCCATGGCGCGTCATATAGCGCTGCTGCAGCCTTGCTGCAATGCGGCTTCGTCTATTGGCCGTCGATTTCTTTAAGATATTACCAATTGGACATCATGGACGGCTTTTCGGATTTCTTGCTGGCCAGCAAACGCCAGACCTGCAAATCGCCGCTTTCCATCATACGGCGGCGCAAAGACCAGAATTCCGCCTCTTTCAAAAGGGCCTGCAACAGTGCGTCGCCATCTTCTTGTCGGGATAATTGCGCCGCCACTTTATCGGCTCCGGCCCAGGCTTTGTTGATCAGATCGATATAGGTGGGGGTGATATTTTCACTGACCCGGATATTGAAGCGGGCCTTTTTCGCCAGATCCACCAATTCTGCCGAAGTCACCATAAAGGGGCGGCGTTTTTCCTGTTCCGATTCGCGCCATTGACGATAGCTTTCCTTGCCAAGAACATTATCGGAGCCAAGCACGAAGTCCGTCATCAAAAACAGGCCAGAAGGCTTCAGATGTGCTTCCACCAGCCCCATCATTCGGGCTTTGTTTTCAATGGTGAAAAAGGCTTCTTTTGCGAAGGCCCGATCGAAATTGCGTCCGAAACTGTCGATCTCTTCTGTGGAAAAGTGCTTGATGTCGGCCTTTTTCGCCATGCCGGCCATCAGCGATTTTTCATTGGCGAGCTTTACCAAGCGCTCCGACGTTTCATAGCCGGTTACCCAGGCGCCGAATTTATCGGCAAGGGTGCGGGCTGGCCCGCCCAGATTCGCGCCAATTTCAAGCAAGCTCATTTCCGGCGACAAGGCCAGCAATTTGCTGACCGAAATCACATGCTCGGGGCCGCCGGGACCGCAATATCCCTCGCCCCAGATATATTGCGCAATTTCTACCCGGTTTGAATCCCATGGATCGAAAGGCAATTCCAGATCTTCGGGGGAAACGTCCGGTGCCGGTTTGGCTGGAGAAGCGGGAGGTTTGGGCGGATCTTCAGGCACATTGCTTTGTTGCAAAGCCGCTTTCCGCGCCAGCAATTTTTCCACATCCGCAGGATCATAGCCTTGCCACCAAGCCATCATACGGACTTTCAGTGACATCGGAGAAGCCGCTTTTTTCTGCCGAGACGAGGCCATAGAATTATGGGTCCGCACATTAAAACGACACCGGAATAGGAAGGGCGCAATACGCCCACCCTAGACAGATTTCATCCTGACAAAAAAAGGTTAGCAGAGTCTTAGCGGCGAAGGGTACCCCCTGTGGCTTTCTCAACCATAGCGACGATTTTCGCGCAAATCGCTTCTATTTCGCTTTCTGTAAATGTTTTTTCCTGGGGTTGTAATCTGGCCGCGATCGCCACAGATTTTGACTCCGGCGCAACCCCTTTGCCCTCATAAATGTCGAACACATCCACCGATTCGATATGCCGTTTATCGGCACTTTTCGCCGCTTTGATCACGGTTCCCACATCTATATCGCGGTCGATGAGGAACGCAAAATCGCGCTCCACCGCAGGCAGGTTCAACAGGCGCAGGGCCGCCCGGCTACGCCCGCCTTTGCGTTTTGGCTCGGGGATCTGGTCCAGATAGACTTCGGCTGCCACCACGGGGCCTTTCACATCCAGATCTGCCAAGGCATTGGGATGCATTTCCCCGAACGCAGCAAGAATGCGCTTTGGGCCCAAGCGCAATGTTCCCGACCGGCCCGGATGGTACCAGTGGGGAGCACCGTCGAAGACTTGTAAATTTTCCACCGGTGCTCCGGCGGCTGCCAGTGCGGCGATGGCATCGGCCTTGGCATCATAGGCATCCACCTCACGCGACGAGTTGCGCCAATGGCGGGCGCCGGTTACGCCCAGACGCACGCTGGCAGCGATCAGGCTTTGATCTTCGGGCTTGGTGCCGCAATAAGCCGGTCCAACTTCGAACAGGGCCACCGATCCTGCGCCGCGATCGCGGTTGCGGCCTGCGGCTTGCACCAGATTGGGCACAAGGCTGGGGCGCATCATATCCAATTCCGAGGAAATGGGATTTTCCAGCATCAGATCATCATGGCCGCCAAAGGCCCGGGCGGTGGTGCTGTCCATGAACGACCAGGTGACGGCTTCAAACAGCCCTTCAAGGGCCAGACACCGTTTTACAGAACGGGCCCGGCTTTGCCCCAGAGTCAGGGTCGGGCGGGCCACATCATGCAATCGTGGCAGCGCCACAGACGGCACTTTGTCATAGCCTTCGATGCGCAGGATATCTTCCACCAGATCGGCTTCACCGTCCACATCGGGCCGCCAGCTGGGCACGCGAACCATGATCCCTTCATCGCTTTGTTCCCAGCCAAAGCCAAGGCTTTCCAAAATCGCGCGGGAGCGGCTTTCGGGTAGATCAAGCCCCCCAAGGCTGGCAACGCGCGACGGGTTGAAAGCAATGCGTTTATCAGGGGTGGGCACGGTTCCGGCCACCACGATCCGGCTCGCCTCTCCGCCAGCCAGATCAAGGATCATGCGGGTGATAAGCTCTAGCCCCGGTATCACAAAGGCCGGGTCAACGCCGCGTTCAAAGCGGTAGCGGGCATCTGAATCGATGCCTAGGCGCCGCCCTGTTTGCGCGGTTTGTACGGGTTCGAACCATGCGGATTCCACAAGCACATCCACGGTATCGGCACTGACGCCAGAGGCCTCGCCGCCCATGACGCCGCCAAAGCCCAATGGCCCGTTATCGTCGGCAATCAGACATTCACCGCCTGCCGTTTCATAGGTTTGGCCGTCAAGGGCCGCCACTTTTTCGCCGGGCTGTGCCAGGCGGGCATGCACCGTGGTGCCGATTTTCGCTGCATCATAAACATGCAGGGGGCGGGCGCGGTCATAGGTCAGGAAATTGGTCAGATCCACCAGCAAGGAAATGGGACGCAGGCCGATGGCCTTCAAACGCTGCTGCAGCCATTGGGGGCTGGGGCCGTTTTTCACGCCCCGGATCAGCCGGCCGGCAAAGACCGGGCAGGCGTTTGGTGCATCGGTCTCGATGGCGATGGGGCAATCGAATGTGCCAGCGACAGGCGCAATCTCGGGCGTGATCACCCGACCCAGACCGGCGGCGGCCAGATCCCGCGCAATGCCGGAAACGCCCAAAGCATCGGGATGATTGGGGGTGATGGCAATATCGATCACCGGATCATCAAGACCGGCGATTTCAGCGAAGGACGCGCCGATGGGGGCATCAGCATCCAGTTCGATAATGCCATCATGTTCATCGGACAGCATCATTTCCCGTTCGGAACACAGCATGCCCGACGAATCGACACCGCGAATTTTCGCCGGTTTCAGGGTCATGTCGATCCCCGGCACATAAGAGCCGGGCGGTGCAAACACACCCTTCATGCCTGCCCGCGCATTGGGGGCGCCGCAAACCACCTGAATGATGCCTTTGCCGGTGTCCACCTTGCACACGCGCAAGCGGTCGGCATCGGGGTGCGGATCGGCGGCGATGACATGGGCCACCTTGAACGGGGCCAAAGCCTCACGCGGGTCGTCCACACCTTCTACTTCAAGGCCGATGCGGGTCAGGGTGTCTGTGATCTCGGCAAGGGATGCTTCGGTTTCAAGATGCTGTTTAAGCCAGCTTAATGTGAATTTCATTTCGACAACCCTCCGGCCAGCGTCGGCACCTCCAGCGGCGCGAATCCATAATGATCGAGCCAGCGCACATCCCCTTCAAAGAAGGGCCGTAAATCGGTCATGCCATATTTCAACATGGCCAAGCGGTCGAGCCCCGCCCCGAAGGCAAAGCCCTGAAATTCATCGGGATCAAGGCCGCAGGCGCTGAGCACACGGGGATTGACCATGCCGCAGCCCAGAACTTCCAGCCAATCATCGCCTTCGCCCACCACCAAAGCGCCATCCCGCCATGCGCAATTGATGTCTACCTCTGCCGAAGGCTCGGTGAAGGGAAAATAGCTTGGCCGAAAGCGCATACGCACCCGGTCCACCTCAAAGAACGCACTGAGCCATGCTTCAAGGCAGCCCTTCAGATGGCCCATATGGGTGTTGCGGTCCACCACCAGCCCTTCCACCTGATGGAACATGGGGGTGTGGGTGGCATCCGAGTCGGAACGGAAGGTGCGGCCCGGTGCAATGATGCGCAGGGGCGGCTTTTCATTCAGCATGGTGCGGATCTGCACCGGCGAGGTATGGGTGCGCAACACCTTGCGCTCGCCATTGGCGTCCGGGCGCAGATAGAAGGTATCGTGCATTTGCCGGGCCGGATGGTGCTCGGGGATATTGAGCGCCGTAAAATTATGGAAATCATCTTCGATATGCGGCCCTTCGGCGACCGCAAAGCCCAGATCGGCGAACACTTCCGACAGTTCATCAAGCACTTGGGTGATGGGATGGATGCGCCCTTGCCGACGGGGGGACACCGGCAATGTCATATCCTGACGCTCTTGCGCCAAACGCTGATCGAGCGCCGCCGCTTCGAGCGCCGCTTTTTTCAAAGCGATGGCATCCATGATGCGTGTTTTCAATTGATTGAGCGCCGGGCCCGCTTCTTTGCGCTGCTCGGGCGTCATGGCCCCAAGCTGCTTCATTTCCTGGGTGACAAGGCCCTTCTTGCCCAAGGCTTTCACCCGAACCGCTTCCAAAGCGTCGGGGGAGGCGGCCTGTTCAATATCGGCCAGAAGGCTGTGTTCCAGCTGCTCGCTCATATCCATGCTCGCTTGATGTAATGGGTCTGTGATGCGTGTCGGGGTGTTCTTCAAATGTCGGGACAAGCAAAAGGGGCTCCCCGGCCGGGAAGCCCCCTAATTATCTGAGACGACGTGTCAAACACCGCGGATGCGGGTTTGGTTACGCGGCCTTTTTCAGGGCTGCCTCGGCTTGATCGACAAGCGCCTTAAAGGCGGCTTCTTCGCGCACGGCAAGATCGGACAGCACTTTGCGGTCCAGCTCGATCCCGGCCAGTTTCAGGCCATGCATGAAGCGGCCATAGGTGAGGCCATAAAGACGCACACCGGCATTGATGCGCTGAATCCAAAGGGCGCGGAAATTGCGCTTTTTGGTCCGGCGATCCCGGTAGGCATATTGCAAAGACTTTTCCACAGCCTGTGTGGCGGTGCGGAATGTGTTTTTACGACGACCGCGGAAACCGGCGGCTTGGTCGATAACTTTTTTGTGGCGGGCATGGGTGGTCACACCCCGTTTAACGCGTGCCATATCTGCTTCTCCTTAATCCGCTCAGCCGGCGTAGGGCATGAATTTTTTGACGATCTTTGCATCCGCATCCGACAAGGTGTCGGTGCCACGCAGATTACGGATCTGCTTGTTGGTGCGTTTGATCATGCCATGGCGTTTGCCGGCTTGGCCTGCTTTGACGCGGCCAGAGGCAGTGATTTTGAAGCGCTTCTTGGCGCCGCTCTTCGTTTTCATCTTGGGCATTTTGCACTCCTTTCAGACGCGTGGTGCATAACGCACGCACTTGTGCTGTTTTTCGGGTCGCCGCGGCATGCCCTGTCACAAGGCCGGACCACCCAGTTCCTTTATCGAAGCCACGGCATATACAGCCTGCCCGCCCTTTGTGCAAGAGAGGCGTTGCCAGCCTGTGCGCTTTTGGTACCATAGGCGCTTCGTTTGTTTATGTTCAGCTTTCTGATGGAGATATTTGTGCGCGCATTTCTTACATTTTTTCACCGCATGGGCCGCCGTGCGGCTTTTTGTGGATTGGCTTTTATTAGCCTGTCTTTGGCCGCCGCCACTCCATCGGCATTTGCCCAAACAGATCCGGCCCACCATGCGCCCGCCATCTGGAAAATGGAGAAAGACGGGTCGGCGGTGTATTTTTTGGGCACCATTCATTTATTGAAAGCCGATACGCCGTGGCTGAGCGATGAATTGAAAGACATTGCCGATAAGGCCGATAGCCTGACTTTGGAATTGACACCGTCCGAGATGGCTTCGCCTAAATTACAACAATTGGTGCAGTCGCTGGGATTTTACACCCCCGATGACACACTGTCTAACCACCTCCCCAAAGAGAGCTATGACCATTTGGCCGCCGCCTATGAAAAACGCGGCATTCCTGTGCAGGCGATGGATCGCATGAAACCGTGGATGGCAGGGCTGCAAATCAGCGTCATGTCGGCCATGCAGGCGGGCTTTTTGCCGCAATATGGTGTGGATAGCACTTTGGGACAGCTCGCCAGCGCCAGCGGTAAGGACATTCGCGGTCTTGAAAAGGGCGAAGAGCAATTAATGCTGTTTGCCAATCTGTCCGATGAAGCGCAAGTGGCTTTCATCGAAGAAGGGCTGGAGCAGATCGATGATCTGGCACAGTATTTTGAAGAACTGAAAGAAGCCTGGCTGACCGGTGATCTGGATGCATTGGATGCAATATTGACCGCTGGTTTGGAGGAAAGCCCGGAATTGGCTGATAAACTGCTGTATCAGCGCAATAGAAACTGGATTCCGGCTTTAGAGGGCCTGCTTGAAGAACCGGGCACCCATTTGGTGGCGGTGGGCGCCGGCCATTTGATAGGCGATAAAAGCGTGATTGCCTTATTGCGCGCCAATGGCCATGAGCTGACCCGTCAATAAAGGGGCCAATAAAAGCATTTTTGCTTTGAAAATCCGGGCGGCGGCAGCAGATGTCGTCGTCCGGATTTATTTGGGTTACTGTCCGGTGGGAAAGCCCCCGGCGCGGGCCAACATGGAGGGCAGCGGTTTGCCGATCTTGCCTTCAAACCAGCGGGCTGCCCCAATCAACCGATCCAGATCCAGACCACTGTCCACCCCGGATTGGGCCAGCATATAAACCACGTCTTCCGTTGCCACATTGCCGGTGGCCTTGGGGGCAAAAGGACAGCCGCCCAATCCTCCCAGTGACGCATCGATGATGGAAACGCCGGCCTGATAGGCTGCCCAGACATTGGCGATGCCGGTATTGCGGGTATTGTGGAAATGGGCGCGTAACGGAATATGGGGAATGGCTTCACGCAGCCTTGAAAACAGCTCCGTTACCTGCGCCGGAACCGCCACCCCGATGGTATCGCCCAGCGCCAGTTCTTTCGGGTTTGCCTCTGCGATGCGCTTGGCCATATCCACCACCCGCGCCATGGGCACGGCCCCATCGAAGGGATCGCCAAACGCCACGGAAATGGTGGCTTGAACCGCCATATCTTCCGCATGGGCAAGGCGGCAGATATCGCGCACCACATCGACCGATGCTTCCCAGCCCATGCCCTGATTTTTTTCACCAAAACCGTCAGAGGCCACGGCCACGCAGCCCACTTCATCGATGCCTCCGCCGGTATCGCGGCTGTCCAGCGCCCGCAACAAACCGCGCTTGTTGAGCACCAGCCCCACATAAGTCACATCATCGCGCTTGGGCAATCCAGCCACCACCGCTTCCGCATCGGCCATTTGCGGCACCCATTTGGGGTGCACAAAGCTGGCCACTTCGATGCGGCGGGCCCCTGCGTCCATCATCCGTTCGATCAGGGCGATTTTCGTCTCGGTGGGTACAAGCTCCGGCTCGTTTTGCAAGCCATCGCGCGCGCCCACTTCCACCATTTCAACGGGACGATGCATGATCAGACCATGAAGCTTTCGCCGCAACCGCACAGGGCTTTGGCATTGGGATTGTCAAACACGAAGCCGGTTTCGAACTTGTCGTCTTTCCAATCCATGCGCGCGCCCTTGAGATAAGGCAGCGACTCTTTATCGATAAACAGCTTCACGTCCGCCACGTCGACCACGGCGTCGTCGTCTCTGGCGGTTTCCACATAATCCACTTTATACATCAGGCCCGAACAGCCCGCCGCTTTGGTATAAAGGCGAATACCCAAGGCCGGTGTATCCCGCTTGGCCATCAGGGCCTTGATATGGGCGGCGGCTTTTTCGGTGATTTCAAACTCCGCAGTCATGGCGATGCACTCCTTCAAGGCTTATAACAGCCCCAGTTCCAGACGGGCTTCATCGGACATACGCGACATATCCCAAGGCGGATCCCATACCAGATCCACATCAACATCGTTCACACCCTCCACAGAGCGCACCCGACTGTCCACTTCCATGGGCATGCTTTCAGCCACCGGACAGTGGGGGGTGGTGAGGGTCATTTGGATGTCCACATTGTTGGTGGCATCCACCTCGACGCCGTAGATCAGCCCCAGCTCATAGATATTGACCGGAATTTCCGGGTCGTAAATCTGCCGCAGCGCTTCGATGACGCGGGTTTTCAGATCGCCTTCGGAGGCTGCCGGCACGCTATCGGTTGCTGTGTCTTGCGCATTGTCCGCATCGGCTTCGCCTTCGCCTTCGGCCTTCAGGAAATCTTCCAGATAGCCGCCATCTTGCTTGTGCGACCATACAGGGCGTCCCTGCGGGTTCTCTGCGCCATCATCCGATTTGAAATTGTCATCCATCATCCGAAGATACTCTTCACTTTTTCAAGGCCGCGGATCAAGGCATCCACATCGGCCCGGCTGGTATAAAGCCCGAAGCTGGCCCGCGCTGTACCCGGTACATTGAACCGGTCCATGGCCGGTTGGGCGCAATGATGTCCGGCCCGTACAGCAATGCCTTCTCTATCCAATATGGTGCCGATGTCGTGGGGATGACACCCCTCCATCACAATCGACAGGATTCCGGCCCGTTTGGGCGAACAACCGATCAGGCGAATATCGTTCAAAGGGGCAAGCTTTTCTGTCGCATAAGCCAGAAGGTCCGCTTCATGGGCCATGATTGCCTCGAAACCGATGGCCAAGACATAATCAAGCGCTGCCTTTAGCCCGATACCACCGGCGATATTGGGGGTTCCCGCCTCGAACTTATAAGGCAGATCGTTCCATGTGGTTTTCTCGAAAGTCACCGTAGAGATCATGTCGCCGCCGCCTTGCCACGGGGGCATGGCTTCTAAAAGCGCGCGTTTGCCGTATAGCACGCCAATGCCCGTGGGGCCGTAAACCTTATGGCCGGAAAACACATAGAAATCGGCATCCAGATCCTGCATGTCCAAAGGCCGATGGGGCGCGGCCTGACAGCCATCCACCAGCACCTTCGCCCCAACCTTATGGGCGGCGGCAATCATCTGTTTGGCGGGCAGTTCTGTGCCGATGGCATTGGAAATATGGACAAACGCCACAAGCTTGGTTTTTTCGCTCAACAGCGCTTCATAGGCATCAAAATCCAGCGCCCCTTCGTCATCCACAGGGGCCACTTTGATTGTAATGCCGATGGCATCGCGCAGCATCTGCCACGGCACGATATTGGAATGATGCTCGATGGCGCTCAGGACCACCTCGTCGCCAGCCTTTAAAAAGGTACGGCCCCAGCTATTGGCCACCAGATTGATGCCTTCGGTAGCGCCGCGGGTGAAGATGATTTCCTTGGTGCTATCGGCATTGATGAAGGCCCGCACCGTTTCACGGGTGGCTTCATAGGCTTCGGTGGCATCCTGGCTCAACTGATAGACGCCGCGATGAATATTGGCATATCCGGTTTCGTAAAAGCGGCTGACCGCGTCGATTACCTGACGGGGTTTTTGCGCTGATGCAGCACTGTCCAGAAAGACCAGGGGCTTGCCGTGCATGTGCTGCGACAGAATCGGAAAATCGGCACGCACAGAATCCAGATCATAGGATGCGGGGGAGGCGAGGGCTTGGCCGTCCATCACTGGTCCCCTTCTTTTGGTGCATCCATGGCGGCATTGGCAGAGGTCAGCCAGTTGCGGGCATCGGCCAGAAAGGCATCACGCACAGGCTCATTGGCGATATTCCCGCAGAGTTCCGCAACAAATGCTTCCACCAGCAAGGCCCGCGCTTCATTGGGGGCCAATCCGCGCGCCATGAGATAAAACACCTGATCGGCGTCCAGCTCTCCCACCGTTGCTCCATGGGCGCATTGCACATCATCGGCATAGATCTCAAGTTCGGGCTTGGTGCTGGCCTCGGCCGCACGATCCAGCAGCAGGCTGTCGGCTTTTTGCCGCGCATCCGTATGCTGGGCATCACGGCGGACCAGAACCTTGCCTTGGAACGCTGCTTTGGACTGGCCTGCCAGAACGGCGCGATATGTCTGGGTGCTGGTGCAGCTTGGCACCGCATGGTCCATGAAGGTCAGCGTATCCAGCACTTGACCGGCACGGGCAAGCTGGATGCCTTCATAGCCCACATGGCCGCCTTCGGTGGTCACATCGGCGCGCAATTCATGGCGGGTGCTGGTGCTGCCGCTGGCGATGGATGCCATCTGGAAGCGGGCTTTGCCAAGGGTGGCATAGGTGCGCGAGACATGCACTGTCCCCGACCCTTCATGCTGGCGACGCAGCAGGGTCAGATCGGCTCCGTCGGCAAGGGTGGTCTGGGTGATCTGGTTGGTGAAAAAGCGGCTGTCATCGCCTGCAAAGCTTTCTACCACCGTAAGGGACGCCCCTTGGCCCAGCCGGATCACATTGCGCAAATGGGCGGCCCCATTGTCCGCATCGGTTACCAGATAAACAATTTCTATGGGGGTTTTGACCTGCATGCCTTCGGGCACTTCGATCACCACACCTTCGCTCATCATCGCTGTGTTGAGCTGGTCAAAGGCATCGCCGTCGCGCAGATCCATCACCAGATCGCGGATCGACCCGCCGCCCAGCATCAAAACATCGCGCAGGCTTTTGGGGGCCAGATCGGCGGGCAATGTGTGAAGCCGGCTCAAAGGCCGTGAAAAACGCCCATTCACAAACACCAGACGCGGCGCATCCAGCCCGGCTATAGCGGCTTTTTCAATGGCCGCAATGTCTGCTTCCGGCGCTTTGGTAACCGGCTGGAACGGGGTTTTGCGCAGGGCCTTGAGGTCTGCATAACGCCAGCTTTCCAATTTGCGGCCGGGCAAGCCAAGGCTCATGAAACGGGTCATGGCGATATGGCGCAATTCCTGCAACCAGCCCCCGCCCGGCAAGGCGGGGCGCGTGGTGTCATAGGCTTTTTGAAAACCCGATATGTCTGAGCTTTGATCCATCATCATGCCACCGACTGATAGCCTTTTTCTTCCAGTTCCAGAGCCAGTTCGGGGCCGCCGGACCGCACGATGCGGCCATCTGCCAGCACATGCACATGATCGGGCTTCACATAATCGAGAAGCCTTTGATAATGGGTGATCAGCAAGATTGCCTTATCCGCCCCGCGCATGGTGTTGATCCCGTCTGCCACCACTTTCAAGGCATCGATATCCAGCCCGGAATCGGTTTCATCCAGAATGGCGATGGTGGGGTCGAGCACCGTCATCTGCACCATTTCATTGCGCTTTTTCTCGCCGCCAGAAAAGCCCACATTCACAAAGCGCTTCAGCATATCGATGGACATGCCAAGCTGCCCGGCCTTTTCGCGGGCCAGCTTCATGAAGGCCCCGCCATCCAAGGGCGGCTCGCCCCGTTGATGGCGCTGGGCATTAAGGGCAGAGCGCAGGAAATTCAGATTGGAAACGCCGGGGATTTCGGTGGGATACTGAAAGCCCAGAAACACCCCCTTGGCGGCCCGCTCATGGGCGGCCAGTTCCAAAAGGTCGGCACCCTGATAGAGCACGGAGCCTTCGGTGACTTCATAATCTTCACGGCCCGCAAGGGTGGATGCAAGGGTGGATTTTCCGGCGCCATTCGGCCCCATGATCGCATGCACTTCGCCAGAGGCGATGGTCAGATCCAGCCCCTTCAGGATTTCTTCGCCTTTGATGGCGACGTGCAGGTTCTTGATGTCAAGCAATGTGCTCACTTGGTGCCTCTTATCTGTGTTATGTCGCCCATTGAGGGCCGTGTTACCCGACGCTGCCTTCAAGGCTGATGCCCAACAGCTTTTGCGCCTCGACGGCGAATTCCATGGGCAGTTCTTTCATCACTTCTTTGGCGAATCCGTTGACCACCATGGCCACCGCCTCTTCGGCATCCAATCCGCGGGCCATGCAGTAAAACATCTGGTCGTCGGAGATTTTCGAGGTGGTGGCCTCATGCTCGATCTGGGCGGTGGGATTTTTCACCTCGATATAAGGAACGGTGTGCGCGCCGCATTGATCGCCCAGCAACAGGCTGTCGCACTGGGTGAAATTGCGCACATTGTCGGCGCCGCCCATCACCCGCACCAATCCGCGATAGGTGTTGTTGGAACGGCCCGCCGAAATCCCTTTCGAGATGATTTTCGAGCGGGTGTTCTTGCCGATATGGATCATTTTGGTGCCGGTATCGGCTTGTTGGCGATTGTTGGTCACCGCCACCGAATAAAATTCCCCGACGGAATTATCGCCTTCCAGAATACAGCTTGGATATTTCCAGGTGATCGCCGAGCCGGTTTCCACCTGTGTCCAGGAAATTTTGGAATTGCGACCCCGACAGGCCCCGCGCTTGGTGACGAAATTGTAAATCCCGCCTTTGCCGTTCTTGTCGCCGGGATACCAGTTCTGGACGGTGGAATATTTGATCTCCGCATCATCCAGCGCGATCAGTTCCACCACGGCGGCATGCAGCTGGTTCTCATCGCGCATGGGGGCGGTGCAGCCCTCCAGATAGCTGACATAAGAGCCTTCATCGGCAATGATCAGCGTGCGCTCAAACTGGCCGGTATTTTCCGCATTGATACGGAAATAAGTGGAAAGCTCCATGGGGCAGCGCACCCCTTTGGGGATATAGACAAAGGTGCCATCGGAAAAGACGGCACAATTCAATGTGGCGAAGAAATTGTCCCGTTGCGGCACCACAGAGCCCAGATATTTGCGGACAAGCTCGGGATGTTCGCGCATGGCTTCGGAAATCGACATGAAAATCACGCCGGCCTTTTCAAGCTCTTTGCGGAAGGTGGTGGCCACCGATACGCTGTCGAACACCGCATCCACCGCCACTTTGGCCGCCCCCTCAACCCCTGCCAGAACTTCCTGTTCGGCAATGGGAATACCCAGTTTTTCATAGGTACGTAACAGCTCGGGGTCCACCTCGTTCAAGGATTTGGGGCCATCCTTTGCCTTGGGGGCCGCATAAAAATAGGTGTCTTGGTAGTCGATGGGGGGATGGCTGATCATCGCCCAATCCGGCTCTTCCATCTTTTGCCACATGGCAAAGGCCTTCAAGCGCCAGTCCAGCATCCATTGCGGCTCTTCTTTTTTGGCCGAAATGAAACGGATCACATCTTCATTAAGACCCTTGGGCGCAAACTCCGATTCAATCTCGGTGGACCAGCCATGCTTGTATGTGCCAGCAAGTTCGGCGACCTGATCTTTGGTTTGGGTGGTGGCAACCATCTGGTAGCGTCCTTTTTAGACTAAAACTTGTCGCGCGCCGCGCCGCGCATCTGGGCGAAGGCAGGTGGCAACGGGCTATGGGCGATATCGGCAACCGTGACCCCCGACAGGCCATCGCGCACGGCGGCATTGATGACCTGCCAATGGGTGCGCATAGAACAAACCGGTTCGAAATCGCAATCGCCGGGCGCGTTTTCAATGCAGTGCACAAGGGCGATGGGTCCGTCCACCGCTTCGATCACATCGGCAATGCTGATCTCAGACGAGGGGCGGGCCAAAGAAAAACCGCCCTTCAAGCCACGATGGGATAAAGCCAGACCAGCGCGCGACAAAGCCCCCAGAATTTTTGAAACCGTCGGCACAGGAAGGCCGGTTTCCGAGGCCAGATCGGCCGCATTCACACGGCTGTCACGGCGGGCCAGAGAGCCCATCAAAACAACGGCATAATCTGCGAGATTTGTCAGTCTGATCACAGCCGCCTCACCCTTGATCGTGAACCTTATCCGTAAAAATTCGACTCCGCATAACAAATCGGACCGAAACTGTCCACTTTCAAATGGGGGCGCTGCGGGGTCCTGTCAATAATGTGAAAGACGGTCTTCGGGCATGGGGCGTCGCGCTTGGCACGATCGGTGGTTCCATGCGGCCTTTTGAGCGATCAGGGGCGCACGCGCGGGGGGCGGCGGTCCTTGCGCGGCTGCTGGGCTTGATAGGCTTCGCGGCAATGCGCTTCGCAATAAGGCATGCCCGCAACAGAGTTTTTGCCACAGAAATGGAAATCGTCGTCGCCGGGATGGCCGATGGGCCATTTGCACATGCGTTCCGTCAGATCCAAAAGCGTGACCTTGGCGTTTTTATCTTTTTTCGCAGCCTTTCCGGAGGCTTTCTTGTTTTTCGAATCGGTTTTCACCGGTGAAGGGCGGGACTTCAGCCCCAGGCGATGGGCTTTGCCGATCACGGCATTGCGTGTCACGCCATCGCCGATTTCCCCGGCAATCTGGCTGGCAGATAAGCCTTTCTCCCACAAGCGTCGCAAGAGATCGATTCTTTCATCTGTCCAAGCCATGGGTCTTCCTTAAGCAAAAAGGTCGCAAAGCACATCGGGGAACACCCGAAAACGCACATTGTGGCGATTTCCATCACGCACTCAAATTGGATTGAGCGCACTATATAGAGGCTTATCGCGCGCATACAAGCCCGCACAGATGTCCAAATAACATCCCAAGGGCCGGGGAGGGAGTGTTTTCGGGTGGCGAGGCTGCCGCCCACTTGCGCTGGCTGGGCGAGACGGATATTTGTGGGCAACGATTTTCCCCCACCGGATCGGTTCAGGCGGGAAAATCGTTTGTATCCTCGTCTGGAGACGGCTTTATGACCATGCGTGCCATCAATGACATTCACAAGCCCGGCAGCCGCCGTATCGGACGGATCAACGGTCTTGGCCTGTGGACCGTTTATGAAAAGGAAGTGCGTCGTTTCTTGAAGGTCTGGATGCAAACCATCGGCGCGCCTGCCGTTCAGGCCATCTTGTTCTTTCTGATTTTTGCGGTGGTTTTGGGCGGCTCCGACCGGGTGACCACCTCTGTGGCCTATACCCAGTTTCTCGCACCGGGCCTGATTATTATGGCCTTGCTGCAAAATTCTTTCGCCAACACATCGTCGTCGCTGATTATCGCCAAGGTGCAAGGCACCATCGTTGATGTGCTGATGCCGCCCTTATCGCCGGCAGAGCTGACTTTGGGCTTCGTGGCGGGCGGTGTAACCCGTGGATTGACCATCTGTGCGGTGCTGATCGGCTGTTTTGCGCTTTTGCCTATTCCCGCCATCATGATTACCCACCCGTTGGCGATCCTGTATTTCGGGGCCGGGGCCGCCATCATGTTGTCGCTGATGGGCATTTTGACCGGCATCTGGGCCGAAAAATTCGACCATGTGGCCACCATCACCAATTTCATCGTCGGGCCTTTAACCTTGTTATCGGGCACTTTTTATTCCATCGACCGGCTGAAGGAAAAAATGGGATCGGGTGCGCAATGGCTGGAGCCGATTTTGGCATTCAATCCGTTTTTCTATATGATTGACGGCTTCCGCTATGGCTTTATCGGTGAGGCAGACAGTTCCGTTTTGACCGGTGCTATAGTGATTGCGGGCATTGATGTGCTGTTGTGGGTCATCACATGGCGGGCTTTGAAATCCGGCTGGCGGCTGAAATCCTGATCGCTTGACGCGGCATAGTCTTGATAAACTGACAGAGGATAGGCACCGGCCTATCCTTTTGCTTTATAGGCATTTTCTGCATAATCTACATAATATTTTGTTTTATTAACCATTTGTTTTATAGTGCACAAAGGGACGGGACGCTTTGTGTCTAGAAATGTGGGTAGGTGTAAGGATGGCATGATCTCCCGCCTGTGTTGTTACGCACCACATATTAGGGAGAGATCTTATGTTCCGTAAATGGATTGGGGCCGTTATCGCCCCTGTTTTTCTTTTGCTATCCGCTACGGCTTTTGCGCAGTCGGATGCCCCCAAGCGAGAGATGATCACTGAATTGGAAGTGGACCCGGCGCAAATGTCCGCCTTTGAAGAGCATCTCAAAGCCATGTTTGATATGGCCAAAGAGGCAGGCTATCCCCACGATACCTATGTGGCTCAATGGCGTAATCTCTATTATCTGGTGACCCCCATCGGACAGTATGCGGATCTGGATAAGGTGTTTGCCTCCCGCGGCATGGTTTGGGAAGAAGGGGGCGATGCCTTTCAAGACCACTATAATGGCATGCAGACATCTTTGTTGGACAGCCGCAGCTGGTTGTCACGCTATGCCGAAGAAGTGTCTTATAAACCTGCTGCCGGGGGCTCGCCTGATGATGGCGATGTCTTCATGGAAATCGATAGCTTCAGCTTTAAACTCGGCCATTGGGACGAGATAGAAGACATGCTGGCTGATGCCAAGGCTATCTACGAGGAGCTCGAGATTCCTTATGCCTATGATGTTTATTATGAAGGCATCGGCATGCAAGGCAATCAGGTGACCTTTATCAGCTATGCCCCCGATGCAGCCACCATGGCCCGGCGCAATGCGGAAATCGAGGCCATGCTGGACGAGCATGCGGGTTGGAAGGATTTATTGGAACGGTATTTCAAGATCGCCAAGTCTTCCACCACCATGCATGGCATGCAACGGCGGGATTTGACCCTGATCGCGGATCAGGCCGACCAGTAATCGATTTTGGACCGCCGCTACATTGACAGGGGCAGTCCGAAACCCGATATTGCCAACAGATTTGAGCGCGGCGCCTGAATGGGGGCCGCGCCAACTGTTTACGGCCCACATAACCGCATTGGACAGGGCCGGTCATATGGGAAAAAAGGGAGGCCGCAGTGACTTCAGCACTGATGTCGGTTTATCGGCAAGCAGAGGTGGCATTTGACCATGGCAAAGGCGCCTATATCTTCGATGTTAATGGCCGCCAATATCTGGATTTCAATGCTGGAATTGCTGTCTCAAGCCTTGGTCACGCCCATCCGCATCTGGTGAAAACGCTGCAAGATCAAGCGGCGAAGCTTTGGCATACTTCCAATCTATACCGTATTCCCCATCAGGATCGTTTGGCGGAACGGCTGGTGGAAAACACCTTTGCCGAGAAATGTTTTTTTGTGAACTCTGGCGTGGAAGCCATTGAGTGCGCGATCAAAACCGCGCGGAAATATTTTTATGACAAAGGCCAGCCGGAAAAAAATCGCATTATCACATTGGAAGGTGCGTTTCATGGCCGTTCCATGGCGGCAATTTCCGCGGCTGGTCAGGAGAAGCTGGTCACGGGCTTTGGGCCGCTTTTGCCCGGATTTGACCGGGTGATCCCCGGCGATCTGGAGGCTATGAAAATGGCGATCACGCCGGAAACCGCCGCCATCATGGTAGAGCCGGTTCAAGGCGAAGGCGGGGTCAATCCACTGAGCGATGCCTATATGCAGGGCGTGCGGGCCTTGTGTGATGAACATGGTCTTTTGATGATCTGCGATGAAATTCAATGCGGCATGGGCCGCACGGGCAAGATGTTTGCCTTTGAATGGTCGGGGATCACCCCCGATATTGTGGCAGCGGCCAAGGGCATTGGCGGCGGCTTTCCCTTCGGGGCGTGCCTGGCCACAGCAGAAGCGGCCAGCGGCATGACGCCGGGCAGCCATGGCACCACTTATGGCGGCAATCCGCTGGCTATGGCGGTGGGCAATGCGGTGCTCGATGAATTGTTGAAGCCGGGCTTTCTGGATCATGTGATTGATATTGCGGCCTATCTCAAGGCCGCTTTGGATGATTTTGCAAGCCGCCATCATAATGTGGTTGAAGCCGTGCGGGGGCGCGGCCTGATGCTGGGCGTGAAGCTGCGTGGCCTTGATCCGCGTGAAACGGTGGCGGCGGCTTTGGCCAATGGTCTTTTGGTGGCCCCGGCGGGCGACAATGTGATCCGCCTGTTGCCGCCCTTGATTATCGAGCGCCCACAGGTGGATGAAGCCATGGTGCTTTTGGAGAAAACCCTCGCCAGTTTGACGCAAGATGTCGAGAATGATGCGGGATAAGCCCTTTCGGGTTCGGAGAGATATATGACACGGTCTGACGCGGCGCAGAGCGCTGTACGGCATTTTCTGGATCTGGATCTTCTGGATGCCACCACCTTGCGCGGTATTCTTGAGGATGCCAAAGCCATGAAAGCGGGGCGCACGGGCCTTGCCAAAGGGGCGCCTGATCGCAAAGCGCCTTTGAATGGTGATCTTTTGCTGATGATTTTCCAGAAATCCTCCACCCGCACGCGGATTTCCTTTGAAGTGGCCATGCGTCAGCTTGGCGGGGCAGCCAGCGATCTGGATGGCAGCCGGCTGCAATTGGGGCGCGGCGAAAGCATCGCCGATACGGCACGGGTGTTGTCTGCCTATGGCGATGCCATTGTGTTGCGCACCGATCACCATAAAAACCTGACCGAAATGGCCCACTATGCGTCGATCCCGGTGATCAATGCCCTGACCGATCATAGCCATCCGTGCCAGTTGATGGCCGATATGCTGACCTTTGAAGAAGCCAATGGCCCGATCAAGGGGCAAAGCGTTGCGTGGTTGGGCGATGGCAACAATGTGGCCACGTCGATGATTCACGCGGCGATGCGCTTTGATTTCCGGCTGCGCCTTGCCTGCCCAAGCGGCCATTTGCCCGATGCAGATGTTTTGGCGGCGGCAAAGGTAGAAGGAGCCGATGTGGCCGTGACCGATGATCCCGTGGAAGCGGTGAAGGGCGCGCGTGCCATCTATACCGATACATGGAGCTCTATGGGGCAGGAACGGGCGCCTTCGGAACTGGCCCCTTTCGAGCCTTATCGGGTGACAACCGATTTGATGGCCCATGCCGCCCCCGATGCGCTGTTCTTGCATTGCTTGCCCGCCCATCGTGGCGAAGAGGTAACGGATGCGGTGATGGATGGCCCGCAATCGGCTGTTTGGGCACAGGCTGAAAACCGCCTTCATGCGCAAAAGGCGATTCTCAATTGGTGCCTTAACCGGACCTGCTAATGTGGCAATGGGGGGCATTCAGCCCTTAAGCGTGAGTTGACCCATGACGGACAGTGCCAAACGATCAGATAACCGGCCCATTATTGTGGCAGATGGCGGCACGTCGGATAATCAGGTCCAGCCCTTCCAGATCGAAGGCATGGATGTGCGCGGCCGCGCCATCCGGCTGGGCACAGCGGTGGATGAAATCATCATCGCCCATGATTATCCGAAGGCGATTGCCACTTTGGTGGGGCAGATGGTGGCACTGGCGGGGCTTTTGGGCTCGATTTTGAAATTCGACGGCACGGTGACCATTCAGGCCAAGGCCAAAGACAGTGCGCCGGTGAATTTTCTGGTCGCCGATTTCGATACGCCCGGTCATATTCGGGGCTATGCGGATTATGATGCGGAAGCCTTGGCGGCTTTGGGGGCTGACCCGGATTTTCGCAGCCTTGTGGGGCATGGTGGTTATATGGCCATGACCATCGATCAAGGCGCGGATATGGAGCGCTATCAAGGCATTGTGGATTTGACCGGGGAAAGTTTAAGCGACTGTGCGGTCACATATTTCCTGAATTCCGAACAAACGCCCACGGCGCTGCGTCTGGCGGCGGATATTGATCCGGTGTCTGGACATTGGCGGGCTGGCGGCATCATGGTGCAGCATCTGGCGCGGGGTGAAGAGGGCGGCCCCCGGCTTTTGGACCGCAATGAGCAGGAAAACTGGCGGCGTGCATCCATCTTGATGGAAAGTGTCAAGGCGGTGGAGCTGCTGGACCCGCAGCTTGATCTGCACAGCCTGTTATACCGGCTTTATCACGAAGATGGCGTGCGGGTGTCCGATCCTTTGGATGTTGCGCATCAGTGCCGCTGTTCCCGCGATAAGCTTCTGGCCGTTCTGGGCACCTTTCCCGAAGATGATCTGCGCCATATGATCAAAGACGAGAAGATCGAGGCCATTTGCCAATTTTGCAGCCGCGCTTATCATTTTGCCCCAAAAGATGTGGGATTGGCAGAGTGACGCTGTGATCTTGGCCCTCTGCCCCTCTGCCCCTCTGCCCCTCTGCCCTTGTCTTCATAACGCTGATTCTGCCTGGCCTCGCTCGGCCCAATCGATCAGGGCCGATAAAAGCCTTTGCGCCCGCCCAAGCTGATCAAGGCTTACATATTCATCGGGTTTGTGGGCCTGTTCGATGGACCCCGGCCCGCACACAATGGCCGGAATACCCGAAATTTTCTGGAACAATCCGGCTTCCGTGGTGAAGGAAACGGCATGGCTTTCATTGGCCCCTGTCAACTTGCGCATCACCGCTTCCGCATCTTCTGATCCCGCAGCATCCAAAGCCGGGGCTTGGGCGATGGTTTCAAACCGGATGTCGCTTTGGGGGGCTGTGGCGCGCAATTTCGGCAGTACCACGCTTTGTGCATAGTCTTTTATCTTCGCCAAAAGCGCATCAGGATCGGCTTCGGGGATGGGGCGGAACTCCCAATCGATTACCGCATGATCGGCAATGATATTCACCGCATTGCCGCCCGAAACCTGTCCGATATTGATGCTGGTGAAGGCAGGCTCGAAACGTTCGTCACGAATCTCGCGCAGATCTGTGGCCATTTTTGAAAGAAAACCCAACAGATCACCGGCAGCAAAAAGCGCATTGGCCCCTTCATCGGGCAGGCTGGAATGGGCGGCCTTTCCGGTGATGGTGATGCGTTGCACGCAGATCCCTTTATGGGCGGTGACGATTTTCATGGAGGTGGGTTCGCCCACCAGCGCAAAGCGTGGCTTGACCGGCAGATGCGCCAGATGATCCACCAAAGAGCGCACGCCCGCGCATCCCACTTCTTCGTCATAGGACAGGGCCAAATGCACGGGCACTTTCAGATCGGCTTTGGCAAGGCGCGGGATCAATGCCAAAGCCAGACCGATAAAGCCTTTCATATCGCATGCGCCGCGCCCAAAGAGCCGCCCTTCATGGATGGTGGCTTCAAAAGGATCACGCGACCAGGCTTGCCCCAGAACCGGCACCACATCCGTATGGCCGGAGATGAGAAGGCCGGGCGTATCCCGAGGCCCGAAACTGGCCAATAGATTGGCTTTTGTGCCCTCTGGATTTTCAAATAATTGTGCGGTGATCCCGTGCTCGGCCAATAATTCCCGCACATAAGCGATCAGATCCATATTGCTGTTATGGCTGATGGTGGGAAAGCTGATCAGATGTTTGATGATCTCGAGCGGCGTATCCATTGGCTGCACGGCAGAGTCCTTGGGCTGCAAAGAGGAAGAAAGCTCACCATGCCAGCGCCTTTTGTGCTGTGCAATCATTGACGCTTGATTTCGCAACGCACCGGCTCTAGTTTCCTGCCCAGCCTGATGCGGGTGTAGCTCAATGGTAGAGCTCTTGCTTCCCAAGCAAGTGACGAGGGTTCGATTCCCTTCACCCGCTCCATTCCTTATTTCCCGCCAATTCGCTGATACTCAAAGCCATGTGGGCACGCGGTCCCCTTTCGGCGGCATTGGCGCATAAGTCATAGGGTTTGATGGAGTGCGCGGCAAACACCCATAGCTTTGGCCATATTTCCTGCCCTCGCCAATTATACGAATATTTTCGTGATTTTTCTGGGCGATGCCTCGTCTTAAGAAAATAGAAACACGTGATTGGCAACATATAGAAACTTTTAGGTGCCTTTCATGCAGGATATTTAGAATCAGTGAACCACGTTGAACGGCCTTATAGGCAAGTGGCCGGCTCTTTGCCCCTGTGGATGTTTCTTCTGATGACGGTTTGGAGCGGTCTTGCCACCGCCTCGCAAATCCCGCTCCGGTCGGCACAGCTCCAATCGGCGGAACAGCTTGTGGCCGATGCCGTGGCCGCGAGTGATTACGATCCGGCGCAATCGCTGTCTCTTGCCAGACAAGCGCTGGAACGGGTGGCGAATATCAAGGCTCCCGGGCTAGAGGTGAAAGCCCTGAGCCTTGCGGCCCGCGCCCAAACCCGCCTGGGCGCTTTCGATGATGCTTTAAAATTGGGGCATCAGGCCATTTCCGTTGCCGAAGCCCATGCCATTACAGGGCCGGATTTGGCCGATGCCAATGATTCTCTTGGCGTGGCCTATATGCGCCTTGGCCAAATGGATCGGTCTTTATTGGCCATGCGTAAGGCGATGGATTTGCGCAGGGCGCTTGGTCTGGAATTGGCCCTTGTGCAATCCCTCACCAATATTGCCACGCTTTATGCGCTGACCGGCGATTATCAAGAGGCGGAGAGTCTCTTGCGTACGGCTCTTCAGCAGATTAGGGATCTGGATGAAGCGACTTTGCTGAACCGGATTCTGATTAATCTGTCCTATGTGCTGGTGGAAGCCGGAGCCTCTGAAAAGGCGCTTCCCCTTCTGGAAGAATCCCGCGTGCTGGCCCGTGCCTCCGATAATTCGTATTTTCTTGCGCATGGTTTGCACAATACCGGCGAAGCTCTGGTCCGGATGGGGCAATATCAGGAGGCCGCGCCATATCTCAATCAAAGCCTGACACTTTCAACGCGCTTAGGCATCAAATCCGTTACTGGAGACAATTTTCAGTATCTGGCGCAGATCGCCTTGGCCGACGGGCGTGTGGACGATGCTTTCACGCTTGCCAACCGGGCGTTGGACCTTGCTCTTGAAACCAAGGAAAATCACCGTCTGCGCGATATGCATGCGCTGCTGAGCCAAATCGAGCGTGCGCAAGGCAATATCGAAAGCGCCTTGCAGCATTTGGAAGAGCACATCGTCTTGAAAGATGCGGTGTTCAATCAGGCGCGTGATCGCACCCTGTCCCTTTTGCGCGCCGAATTCGATCTTGCGGAAAAGGATCATGAAATTGCCCTTTTGAACCGTGATCAGAAAATCCAGGCCCTGCAATTGGAGAAGGAAAAGTCCTATCGACAGGTCACGGTCGGCAGTTTGGCGATCATGGTTCTGATTGCGGGCGGGCTTGCCTGGAGCTTGCGGAGCAATATTCTTGCCCGCCGAATCGCCGCCTTAAAGGCGATAGAACTGGAAAAAACCAAGGATGCCTTGGCAAAAGCCGACCGGGCGAAATCCGATTTGCTGGCCACAACCACCCATGAGGTCCGCACCCCGCTCAATGGCATGCTGGGCATGGCGCAAGTGTTGTTGAAAAGTCCGCTCAATCCGGCCCAACGCCGGCAGGCTGAAGCGATTCGGCAGGCGGGTCAGGCGATGCTGGTGATCCTGAATGATCTGCTGGATATTTCGAAAATCGAAGCGGGACGAGTGGATCTGGAGCCGTGTGTCATTGACCTGAAAAGCTTGGTTTCAAGCTATAGTGATTTATGGCAGCCCAATGCCCAAGAACGTGGCTTGACCTTCGATGTTCATCTGGCTGCCGATCTGCCTGATCGGATCATTGCCGACCCCAAGCGTATCCAGCAGGTGCTGTTCAATCTGATTTCCAACGCCATTAAATTCACTCAGTACGGTGGTGTCACGGTACGTATTTCCCGCGCTGAAAAGCAAGAAGATGCAGGAAAAATAACCCTGATGTTTGAAGTGGTGGATAGCGGTCCCGGCATCGCCGATGATGTGCAGGCCATATTGTTCGAGCAATATAATCAGGGAAAATTGGGTGCCGGAGGAGATATCCAAGGAACCGGACTGGGGTTGCATATTTGCCGCCAGCTTACCCTGTGTTTGGGTGGGGACATTGGTTTTAACAGCGAAGAAGGCAAGGGAAGCCGATTCTGGTTTGCAGTCCCGGTAGAGATTGCCTCGGATTCCAGCGAGCCATGCCAGCTTTGCTCGAGTCCGTCCGGGGACGCCCCTGCTGCTGTGCCTGATTTGTTATGCGACGCACCGGATCAACCGGATGATGATCCGGTGGGCTCGCCGGACGCACAACAGGCCGATGGCCCGCTGCGTATTCTGGTGGCCGATGACAATGACATGAACAAACAGCTTATGTCGGCGATTTTGGGAAGCTGGAATGTGCATTATGAGATTGTCGATGACGGGGCCCAAGCGGTGGATCAGGTGAAGGCCAATGCGTGGGATGTGGTGTTGATGGATGCCTATATGCCTGTATTGGATGGCGTTCGCGCCACACAGACCATCCGGTCGCTTAAAGGCAGCGGAGCCCAAACGCCGATCATTGCGCTTACGGCCAGCACGCAGTCAGATGATCAGGCCCGATTCGGAAAGGCCGGTTTTAACGGCTTTGTTCCCAAACCGCTTAATCTGGATGTGTTGGCGGCGGAAATCACCCGCCTTACCGGACGGTCTGTGGCATAGGCGCGTTATGCGCAGAAGAAGAGCATCGGCACAGAATGTCCGATGACAGACAGACCGCATAAGACGCCTTTTCCGGCGCCGGATTCACAAAAAACAGAAGGGAAATGTCCCCTGTGATCATTTTGTGACATTCTTCCCGTATTTATAACCATGATATAAAATCTGCGCACTTATAAGTTGACATTTTGCACAGGCGTGCGGCACCATATGACCATGCGTGATTGTCATACATATCAAGGGGCGCTTCCCATTCCGCGTTGGGGGCTCTGGCTGCTTTTAAGCGGCCTGTTGTTGCGTGCTTTGATCCCTGTAGGCTTTATGATTGATATGTCATGGGCGCAATCCGATGGTCCGTTGATTGTGCTCTGCCCCGATGGTCTTGAAGGGCTGGTCGAAGGCACGCCCTTTGAAGGGGTATTTGACGAACATCAACATCACGCACAAGCAGATGGCACACAGTCGGATATGACACACCGCGATGCAGCGCCTTGCGTCTTTGCGGTGATAGCAGCTCTCGCCGCTGCAATGATCCTTCTGGGATGCCTGCTTTCTTTATGGACCATGGCCCGCTCCTGGGCATGGCCCAAGGATATCCGCCTTGATAATATGGCGGCCCTTGGGAATTTCGATGCCCGCGCTCCTCCCGCATACGCATAACGCTTTTTGATCTATAAACGCCCGCTCCTTCCTGTCGGGCCATATGCGTAATTGTGCGCTCAATCGTAATGCGCACGAGTGTTCGGGAAATATATCCTTATGCTGCGTTCTATGAAAAGCCGCAGGCTGAATGCCTGCGCGAAGGCCCGTGCTTGCCAAACGGCCAGCGCTCTTGTTTTCGGCCTGTTGATCCATATGCCCTTTACTGCCCAAGGCTGGGCCGCCTCTTTGGAGGAAGAGGGAGCGGACGGGCCAAAAAACCGCTCCATCGTTGAAGAAATTATTGTGACCGAAGACCGCAAGGGCTCTATGACAGCCCCCGGCCTGGAAGAGGCGCGCCGCCGGATGACGCGTATTTCCGGGGCGGTGGATCTGGTCGCTGCTGAAGAATTCGGTCAGGAATATGTAGAACATCTGGGCGACATGTTGCGTATGACCCCCGGTGTTTTGGCGCAAGAACGCTATTCGGAAGAAATTCGTCTGTCCATCCGCGGATCGGGATTGGGCCTGAACTTCCATTTGCGCGGTGTCGAGCTGTTGCTGGATGGTACGCCGATCAACTTCTCTGACGGTTTTGGTGATTTTCAGGAAATTGATTCACGACTTGTGCGCTATCTTGAAGTGTATAAAGGCGGCAATGGTTTCGATTTTGGCGCGGCTTCCTTGGGCGGGGCCATTAATGTGGTGTCCCCCACCGGGCGCACCGCCGCAGATGCCAATAGCCTGATGGTGGAAGGCGGCAGTTTCGGCACGGCCAAGGTGACCGGAATGATGGCGCGGGCCGGAGATGACTGGGATTTCTTCGCTGGAGCCACCGGCGTCCATTCTGACCAGTTTCGCGACCATAGCACGCAAATCACTGGGCGATTTACAACCAATGTGGGTATAAAACTTTCGGAACAGGTGGAAACCCGCTTCTATATGATCGCCAATCATATCAATCAGGAAATCCCCGGATCGCTGGATTTCGACACCGCTCTCACAGACCGCAAACAGGCCGTCCAGAACAATATCGATAATGACTGGGCGCGTAATATCCGGTCCTTGCGGCTGATCAACAAAACCAGTGTGCAAATGGGGGCCAGCGGGCAACTGGATTTCGGCGCTTATGGCACCATCCGCGATCTTGACCATCCCATCTTTGTGTTTATTGACGATGAAGTGCGGGATTATGGCTTGTTCGGGCGCTATACAGACAGTCTGAGCCTTGCCGGATTGCGCCATAATATCACCCTTGGCATGACCGCGCGGCGCAGCACGATCGATGATGACTGGTTTGTCAATGAAGGTGGCCGGCGCGGGTTTCACATCCAGTCCACGCAGCAGGATGCGTCCATTATTCAAGGCTATGCAACGGACCAGATTTATCTGACCGATACATTTGCGGTGGATCTGGGCCTGCAAGCCTTTGCGACGAAGCGCGATTTCACGGACAATTTCGACCCGATCAATGATGATGTGGTGAATTATTCAGCCCTGAATCCCAAATTCGGCCTGCTTTGGGATGTTGCTCCCCGCACGCAGATCTGGACCAACATTACCAAAAGTGCCGAGCCGCCTGCTTTCTCGGAACTGGTGCAACGACCGATCTTGCAATTTGTCGAACTTGAAAAGCAGACAAGCTGGACCGCAGAAGTGGGAACGCGGGGGGCCATGGGTCCACTGGCTTGGGATGTCACCTTATATCGGGCATGGATCGAAGGGGAATTCCTGCGCTTCGCCATTGATGGCAATATCCCGGCCAATAGCTTCAATGCCGATGATACCATCCATCAAGGGCTGGAAGCCGGCCTGCATCTGACCGCCGCCGAGGGTCTGTTCGGGCGGGATGAGGCCCGTTTGATCATCGAAGGGGCCTATACGCTGAGCGACTTCTTCTTCCAGGATGATGAACAGTTCGAAAACAATCAGCTTGCGGTGACCGTGCGGCATTTGCTGAATGCGGAAGTGCGGTTGGAAGAGCCGGATCGCTTCCATATTGCCATGACTCTGGAATGGGCGCCGAAGGCACCATGGGTGGACTTTGCCAACACCTTGAGAGCCACCGATTATGCAGTGTTTGGCCTGAAGGCCGGGGCAACCATCGCCGATGGTCTGGAATTTTATGCCAATGTGCAAAACATCACCAATAAGCGGTACATCTCCACCTTCTCGAACGTGATTGATGCCTCCGTTGATGGAACCGCGCTCAATGTGTTCACGCCCGGTGACGGTATTGGTGTTTTTGCCGGGATCAAGGCCAGCTTTTGATCATGAAGCAATCAGTATTCAAATGGCATTATAGAGCCGCATGGATTGCAGGCGTGGCAGCCCTCCTTTGGGGGCTGTCAGGTCTTTCACATCCGATCATGGTGTGGTTGTCGCCGCGTCCTGCCAGTTTTTCCACGCCCGTCTGGCCGCTTGAATTAGGGGGTGCACAGGCCCCCGGCGCGATCATGGAAGGGGCCGGCATTTCATCTGCCGTTGAAGTGCGGGCCGTTCGCACCGGGCCGGAGGCCGCCAAGACCGCCAATGATTATTATCTGATCCGGGAAGGGGCGGATGGTCCGCGCCGTTATTTCAATCCGCAAACCGGCGCTGAACAGCCCGATGGGGACCGGATGCGGGCCGAGGCCTTGGCCCGATATTATAGTGGCGATCAAAGCAGCCCCATCAAATCGGCAGATTATCTCACGCAGCATACGGCAGATTATCCGGCCAATAATCCGCTTTTGCCCATCTGGCGTGTGGTGTTTGACCGATCGGACCGCATCACCGTTTATGTGGACACCGGCAGCGGGCGATTGGCAACCATCGGCAATCGCACACGGGATGCGATCCTTACGGTGTTCACCAATGTGCACACCATGTCTTTTTTACCCGCAGGTGCGGAATGGGCGCGTGTGATGCTGATCGGTTTATTGATTGGCAGCTTGTTTGCAGCGGCGGTGCTGGGGCTTGGTTTGCTGATTCTTTTGCGGGCCAGAAGAAAAGCCAAGATGGACCGAAAATGGCATCGGATTCTTGCCCATGCGGCCGTGATTCCGGCTTTGATGTTTTCAAGTTCCGGCCTGTATCATTTGCTGCATGCCAGCACGCTTTTGAGTGCTGCCCCTTCGGTTGTGCCGCAAACCCGCTTTTCGGCGTCCGAGCTTTTAGGGCTAAAGGGCGATGATGTGGCGGCTATGGCACAAACCCACGCTGCAACACAGGCGGTAACAGGCCTTTCGGCTGCGCGTTCGGAAGCAGGTGATCTTGTGTGGCGGGTGGCGTTGGCGGCCCCGCAGCAAAGCGCCGGTCATAGCGCTCTTGCCCATGCCCATCATGGGGCGATGCCGGATCAGGCAATGTCTGCTGCCAAGGCATTGCCCACAGCCTTGTGGATCAAAGGTGACAGCGGAGCATTGATGGAAAATGCCGCGCAAGATATTGCGCGGGCGCTGGCAATAAAGGCAACCGGACTCGGCGAGAACCGGATCGTTTCCATGGATCAGGTGCATGGCTTTACCCCGGAATACGGGTTCTTGAACAAGCGCTTGCCGGTTTGGCGTGTGGCCTTTGACGATCCCGAAACGCCGCTTTTGTTTGTTGATGCCGCTGATGCGGTTGTGGCAGCCACCGTCAGCAAGGCGGATGTGCGGGAAGGAAAATTTTTCAACACCGTCCATAAATGGAGCTTTCTCGACTGGATGGGACAAAAGCCGCGGGATGTGGTGATCATGAGCTTTGTCGCCCTGATCGTGCTGACAAGCCTGTTCGGGTGGGTGACACAAATCCGCCGAATCCGGCAATTGGACACACAGCGGAAAAAGAGCCCTTGATCCTGCGGGCAATCGGCGCAAGGCTCTGTCAGGATTAGTCCTTCGGCTTTTTTGATATGTCATCGGGAAAGCCAGATGGATTGAAGGGGAGAGCCAAATGTCCAAGACCTATCTTTATATCGTTGGCGTGGATGGAAGCGAGTGCAGCCGTCGGGCCGTTGAATTTGCCGCCAAGCATGCGGCCCATAGCGGTGGACATATTCTATTGGCCAATATCGTCCATTGGTCGGGCTTCACTCCGCTTTCGGTGGAAGAAGCCATGCGCCGCCCTGTTGATAAAAAAGAAGAAGAAAGACTTGCCAAGGAAACGGTTCTGGCTCCGCTTGTCGAGCTTGCCAAATCCTTGGGCGTTACCGATGTGGACAGTTATTATAGCTGGGGCAATCCCGCCCGCGAGCTGAAAAAGCTGGCGAAAGAGCGGCAGGCGGAAATGATCATCGTCGGCAGACGCGGCCATTCCAGCTTTGCGGATCTGGTCCTTGGCTCTGTGGCCAATTCCGTTGCCCATATTGCCGAAACACCAGTTGTTCTTGTTCCGTAACGAAATTGTCTCTTTCACGAGCCGATGTCTCTAAAGGATAAAACCCATGCATGATGCCGTTATCGTTTCCACCGCCCGGACTGCCATCGGAAAAGCTTTTCGCGGGGCGTTCAACAATACGCCGTCCCCTACTTTGGCCGGACATGTGATCGCCAAAGCGGTAGAACGGGCGGGCATTGATCCGGGTGAAGTGGAAGATGTGATCCTTGGTGCGGCGTTGCAACAAGGGGTGCAGGCCCCCAATATCGGCCGCTTGGCGGCTTTGCGGGCCGGCTTGCCGACCCATGTTCCCGGTATGTCGGTGGATCGCCAATGCGCCTCTGGCCTGATGGCCATTGCCACGGCGGCCAAGCAGGTCTTGTTTGACGGTCAGAAAATTGCCGTCGGCGGTGGCGTTGATTCCATCTCTATGGTTCAGAACGAGAAATTCCGGGTGGAGCCGGACCCGTCTTTGGTGGCGATGCGCCCGGCCACTTATATGCCGATGATCGATACAGCCGAAGTTGTTGCCCAGCGCTATGGTATCAGCCGTGAAGAGCAAGATGCTTATGCGCTCAGCTCGCAGCAACGCACCGCCGCGGCCCAAGAGGAGGGCCGTTTCGATGCGGAGATTGTTCCCTTCGACACCACAATGCTGGTGAAAGACAAAGAAACTGGTGAGATTTCCAGTCGGGATGTGCATATCGAAAAAGACGAAGGCAATCGGCCCGGCACCACTTTGGAAGGATTGCAGTCCCTGAAGCCGGTGCGGGGGCCGGGAAAATGTGTCACCGCAGGCAATGCCAGCCAGCTTTCAGATGGCGCGTCCGCTGCGGTGGTCATGGACAGCCGCGAGGCCGAGCGCCGTGGTATCGCGCCTTTGGGGATTTATCGCGGGATGGCCGTTGCGGGCACCGATCCGGATGAAATGGGGATCGGTCCGGTGTTTGCCATTCCCAAATTGTTGAAGCTCCACGGTTTGACGGTGGATGATATCGGCCTTTGGGAACTGAACGAAGCCTTTGCCGTCCAAACGCTTTATTGCCGCGACAAGCTGGGCATCGATCCTGAAAAATTCAATGTGGATGGTGGCGCCATTTCCATCGGCCACCCTTATGGCATGTCGGGGGCACGTCTGACCGGCCATGCGCTGATCGAAGGCAAGCGGCGCGGTGTGAAATTCGTTGTTATCACCATGTGCGTGGGCGGTGGCCAGGGGGCTGCCGGATTGTTTGAAGTGGTTTGATTTAGCCTCTTCGCTCTTTCTTCCCAAGGCTGATCCGGTCCCGTATTGCCATGCTTTATCGGGGCCGGTCGGCCTTGTTTTTATGGCCGTGCTCATGCTCATGGGCTTGGCCGGCCTCATAATCAATGATTACCGGCCATTCGTTCAGGTCCAGATTCTGACCCAGATCCGCTGGTGGCTGTTCGCATCGTGGCCGCTTGATGGAGCAATCCCAACGCCAGCGGTCCGGAAGCCCTTGCGCCGGAATCGCCTGGGCATGGATACATTCGCAAACCCGGTTGGCCTGACAGCTCAACAGGCCCTCGTGCTGTGCGGTGCATAAGGGGGGCGCACTGGCATCCTGTGCCAGCTCTTCTGGCCCGGATGGGGGTGGTTGATCTTGTGATTGTGCTAGCGCTGTTTGTGATGCTACGAACCACAAAATGAGCAATCCAGTTTTTTTACCAAGCATAATCCTATTTCCCAAATTATATCGGGGCGTTAAAAGTCATCTTAACGTATTCTATATCCCGTGTCATAATCGGCACTTGAGGGGTTAAAAATGACTTGGATCACGACGATCAAGCCCGACGAAGCCAGCGGGGAACTCCAATCTCTTTATGAGGATGCCGAGGCGGAAGATGGCATTGTCGATGGCCTTTTGATGGCGCATGCCCTGCGGCCTCACACGCTTGCCGGGCATATGGCGCTTTACAGATCCATTTTTCATCATCCGGGAAACAAACTTCCTTCGTGGATTCTGGATGTGGTGGGCGTTTATACCAGTCTGGTCAATGGCTGCCCCTATTGTGTGGAATATTGCTATGCCGCGCTTCGGCAGCAGCTTGATGATGATGGCCGTGCGGCGCAAATCCGCACCGCTTTGGAGGCCGGTTTGCCGCAAACCGCGCTTGCCGAAAAATATGTCGCCGCCGCCCATTATGCGGAAAAGCTGGCCCGCAGCCCCCGCGCTGTTGGGAAAACGGATATCGATGCCCTGCGCCATGCCGGCTTTGATGATGGCGAGATTTTGGAAATCAATCAGGTTGTGTCTTATTTTTCTTATGTAAACCGCACGATTCTGGGGCTCGGCGTTTCTGAAGACAGCCTGATCTCTCGCGGCCCCTATGCGGAAAAGAAATCCTGATCCGAACGGCAAGCTCTTAAAGTAAATCTTGCAACATGCTCACAAGGGGCAGATCGGCTGCGGGCATGGGATAGTCCCCCAATCGCATCGGGCGCACCCATTTCAGCGCGGCAGCTTCCAAGGGGCGCACAAGGCCGTCCCAATTGCGTATCACAAATAATGGCATCACCAGATGAAACCGGTCATAGGAATGGCTGGCAAAGCTGAAAGGCTGCATGCAAGAGACACAAACATCGATGCCCAGTTCTTCATAAAGCTCGCGGCGCAGGGCCATTTCGGGGATTTCGCCCGTTTCCACCTTGCCGCCGGGGAATTCCCACAGGCCCGCCATGGCTTTGCCTTCGGGCCGTTGGGCGATCAAAACCCGGCCATCGCTATCCACAAGGGCGGCGGCCACAACATGGATAATGGGCAGATTGCCGCTCACATTGATGGGGCGGGGCGGGCACGGGGCGGATTGATGGGCGTTTTCTGTCATGCCATGCGCCTAGCATGAAGCGCATTTTCAGACAATTGTCCCTTTAACATCTGTGCAAGGATTTTCCGGCAGGCTTATGGGGAATCAGGGGAGAGCCCATGCACAGCCATTCACGAATCGGCAGGTTTCTGCGCGACAAATCCGGCGCGACCATGATGGAATATGGCCTGATCATTGCGATCATGTCTGTGGTTATTATTGCTGTGGCCTCTCTGTTCGGGGCAGAGGCCATCGATAGCTTCAATGCTTTATCAAGCAATATGGAAAACGCAGAAAGCACCATGAGCGACACTTCCCAATGAATTTCCAAACTGCTTGATCTGCGACGAAGACCAGAGATCTTCGCCTGCTTATATCCTCCCGTTTGGGCCAACCCTTCACCAAATGGGAACTTATATGCCTGTCAACGCATGCCCATGGCGGCGGTCATCGGCTGTTCTTGGGGGATGTCGCGTTCGAGCATGGCACGACGCACGGCCGACACTTCGCGGCGCATGCTTTCCAGCTCATCGCGCTGGCTGTGGCCGGGCGGTACTTTGCCTCCATGCAAAGCCTCTTCAAGCGCATTTTCTACCTGTTGCAGCAAGGTGAGATAGGCATCGGACGGGCTGGACATGATCAGATCTCCTTCAAGCGGTTGGCTTTCTGCGGATGTCTTTTCAAGAGCCGTGCCAGAGTCCAAGAAGATGCGTAATTCCCTGTTTTAATTATATTTTTTAATTTTCCTTATGAGGTTCTTTCAGAACAGATGCGGGTCGGGGGCAGAATCTTCCCCCGATACCCGGCAGGTCCTGCCTCATATGTTATTTATGCTTTGCCTATCTCAGGAAGCCATATCCTTAGCTGCGATAATCGGCATTGATGGATATATAGCCATGGGTCAGATCGCAGGTCCAAACGGTGGCATCGGCCTTTCCCACCCCCAGATCCACATGCAGGCAGATATCTGTGCCTTTCATATGGGCGGCGGCGGTTTCTTCATCATAGGCGGGATGGCGCATGCCATTTTCCGCCACAAGCTGGTCGCCGATCCAGATCTTCAGTTGGTCGCGGTCCGCCCGTTCACCGGATTTTCCCACCGCCATCACGATGCGTCCCCAATTGGGGTCTTCTCCGGCCAAAGCGGTTTTGATCAGCGGCGAATTGGCAATGGCAAAGCCTACATGCGTGGCGGCATCAACGGTTTCGGCCCCTGAAACACGCACGGTGACAAATTTGCTGGCGCCTTCGCCATCGCGCACAATCTGATGTGCCAAATCCAGTGTCAGGATACGCAATTTCGCTCGGAAATCCTCAAGGCGCGGATCGTCCGCTTCGGTGATCGGGGCGTATTGTGCCCCTTCTCCTGTGGCCATCATCAAAACCGTATCACTGGTGGATGTGTCGGAATCCACGGTGATTCGGTTGAAGCTATGATCGACGGCATCTTGCAACAGCGCTTTTAAAACAGGCGGCGCAAGGGCTGCATTGGTGCACAAAAAGCCCAGCATGGTGGCCATATCCGGTTGGATCATGCCCGATCCTTTGGCGACACCTGCCAGCACCACTTGCTGGCCTTCAATCTGCGCAATGGCACAGGCCCCTTTCGGAAAGGTATCGGTGGTGGAGATGGCGGTTGCGGCGCTTTCCCAATGTGATCCGTGAAAGGACAGGCCATCCAGCGCTGTGATCAACGGCCGGCTGTCGAGCGGCTCACCGATGACTCCGGTGGAGGCAAGAAGCACCTGTCCGGGTGCACAGCCAAGCCGGGCCGCTGCCGCTTCGGCCACGGATTCGGCGGCTTTTGCCCCGATCTTGCCGGTGAAGGCATTGGCGTTTCCGGCATTGACGACAATGGCCTGTGCCAGCCCATAGCCATCATGCAACTGTGTCTTGCACCAATCCACCGGCGCGGATGGTGTGAGGGAGCGGGTAAAGACGCCGGCGGTTGCCACCGCTTTTTTCGCGCGCATCACCAAAAAGTCCGGTCGCCCCTTATAGCGCAATCCGGTGGCCGCCGTGGCAAGGTCGATCCCCGGCACCGGCAGCATATTGGGAAAGCGCTTGGGGGCAAGCGGCGAACGTTTTAGCGCAACCATGGGCGTTCCTTTAAAAGCAAGCGTTCGACAAAGCCTCTTCAGCCCGGAAAAGGGGCAGCAGAAAGCCAAAAACAGCGCACTTTGATGGGAGGCAGATCACCATGCAAGAGCCTTTGTCCGGGTCGGCTTGGTTGACAGGCTCAAATGGCCCGCTTATCTCCACAAGCAAAGTAGCGCGATGTGTATCTAAAACATCGTGTCCACAAAAGAACAGCATGGCTGTGAGGCATATGGGCTCACCGTCTTTCAAGGGGTTATACATGTTAGGTTTGGGCGCAGTCGCCAAAAAGATCTTTGGGTCACGCAATGACCGGATCGTGAAAAGCCTGATGGCTAAAGTTGCAGCCATCAACGCGCTCGAACCTGATTTTGAAAAATTGTCCGACGAGGCCTTGCGTGCCTGCACCGATCAGTTCCGGGAGCGTTTGAAAGCCGGAGAAACGCTGGACGATATTCAGGCCGAGGCTTTTGCCACCGTGCGCGAGGCGGCAAAACGTGGGTTGGGCCTGCGCCATTTCGACGTCCAGATGGTCGGCGGTATGGTGCTGCACAATGGCGATATCTCGGAAATGAAAACCGGCGAAGGCAAGACGCTGGTTTCCACTCTGGCCGCTTATCTCAATGCCATTGAAGGCAAGGGCGTTCACATCGTTACGGTGAATGATTATCTGGCCAGCCGCGATGCGGATTGGATGCGCAAGGTTTATGATCGCCTTGGCATCAGTGTTGGGGTGATCGTGCATGATCTGGACGACGATCAGCGCCGGGCTGCTTATGCCGCCGACATCACCTATGGCACCAATAATGAATTCGGCTTCGATTATCTGCGTGATAATATGAAATACCGGCTGGACCAGATGGTGCAGCGGCCCTTCAATTATGCCATCGTCGATGAAGTAGATTCGATCCTGATCGATGAAGCGCGTACGCCGTTGATCATTTCCGGCCCCACAGAAGACAAGTCGGATCTGTATTTGAAGATCGATCGTCTGGTGCGTCGCTTGGATGACACGCATTATGAAAAAGACGAAAAGAACAAGACCATTGCCCTCACCGAAGAAGGGGCCGAGCGCATCGAAGAGATTCTGCGCGAACATGATTTGTTGAAGGGCGAGAATCTCTACGATTACGAAAACACCGCCATCGTTCATCATGTGGATCAGGCCCTGCGCGCCCAGAAAATGTTCGAGCGCGATACGGATTATATCGTCAAGGATGGCAAGGTGGTCATCATTGACGAGTTCACCGGACGTATGATGGCCGGTCGTCGGTGGTCCGGCGGTTTGCATCAGGCGGTGGAAGCCCGCGAAGGGGTGGAAATCCAGTCGGAAAACCAGACACTGGCATCCATCACTTTTCAGAATTATTTCCGCATGTATCCCAAGCTTGCGGGGATGACCGGTACCGCGGCCACAGAAGCGGCGGAATTTGGCGAAATCTATGGCCTTGATGTTGTGGCCATTCCCACCAACAGGCCGGTACAGCGCAAAGATGAGCATGATGAATTTTATCGCACCGCCGATGAAAAGAATCAGGCCATCGTCGAAGAAATCCGCGCATGCCGGGAACGCGGCCAGCCGGTGCTTGTAGGCACGGTTTCCATTGAAAAATCCGAGCTTCTCTCCACGCTTTTGAAGAAGAGCAAGGTCAAGCACAATGTGCTCAACGCCCGCTATCACGAGCAGGAAGCCAGCATTGTTGCACAGGCTGGCCGCTTGGGCGCGGTGACCATTGCCACCAATATGGCCGGCCGCGGCACCGACATTCAGCTTGGCGGCAATCTGGACATGCGCATCGCTGATGAAACCGCCGACATCACCGATGAAGCAAAACGCCAGGAAGCCATCGCCCGAATCACCAAAGAGGTGGAAGAAGAAAAGCAAAAGGTGCTGGAAGCCGGCGGGCTTTATGTGATGGGCACCGAACGGCACGAATCGCGGCGTATCGATAATCAGCTTCGCGGTCGTTCCGGCCGTCAGGGCGATCCGGGGACCTCGAAATTCTATCTGTCTTTGCAAGACGACATGATGCGTATTTTCGGCCCTGAACGCATGGACGCCATGCTGGTGAAGCTGGGCATTCAGGAAGGCGAGGCCATCGTCCATCCCTGGCTCAACCGGGCCATCGAAAAGGCGCAGGAAAAGGTTGAAGCGCGCAATTTCGAAATGCGCAAGCATGTGCTGAAATTCGACGATGTGATGAACGATCAGCGCAAGGTGATCTTCGAGCAGCGCCGCGAGATCATGGATGTGGAGGACGTGGCCGATACGGTGAAGGCCATGCGCGAGGAAAGCGTCCATGCGCTGGTGGGCGCCCATTGTCCGGCCAAGGCCTATCCCGAACAATGGGATGTGGATGGTCTTGATGTCGAGGTGAAGCGGGTTTTCTCTTTGACTTTGCCACTGGCCGACTGGGTGGCGGAAGAAGGCATCGATCAGGCCAAAATGATCGAGCGGCTGGATATGGCCAGCGAGCGGGCTATGGCGGAAAAAGCCACGCGCTATGGGCCGGATGTCTGGCGGCAGGTGGAAAAAAGCCTGTTATTGCAGATCATCGATCAGGAATGGAAAGACCATCTGGCCAATCTCGATTATCTGCGGCAAGCGGTGAATTTGCGCGCCTTGGCCCAGCGCAATCCGCTTAATGAATATAAAACGGAAGCCTTCGCGATGTTTGAAGCGATGCTTGGCCATGTGCGCGAATCGGTGACCCAGATGTTGAGTCATGTGGAGCTGCAACGCCCCGAAGCCCCGGCCGAGCCGGAACCGCCCAAACAAATGAGCGCCCAGCATCCTGACCCCCATACCGGTCAGGACCAGATCGCCGGAAAAGCGCCTTTGGGGGCGTCTGCCCAGGTGGTGAATGTGGGCGGTACGGTGGAAGCGCGTCAGGCGGCACGTGATGTAGACCCCAATAATCCCGCGACTTGGGGGCGGGTTTCCCGCAATGCGCCTTGCCCGTGCGGCTCTGGCAAAAAATATAAGCACTGCCACGGGGTGCTTTGATGTATGTATCTGGACCGGTGCAGATGGCGGCGGCTTTGCATGTAAAAACAGGTCGGCAAGGCCGATCTGTGAAAGAATTGCCCGCCGCTTGCTTGCACCTCTAAAACCCCTGTGCTAAGGGGTGCGCGCTTGGTTGTGGAGCGGCTTGGCGGCAAGACCACTGGTCGGACCGGAAACGGACCCCGCTAAAGATCGCTTCAACAATCGAACGACCATGATTTCCCAACAAGGATCAAGACCTTGCCCGCAGAGAAAGCGATCGTTTCCGGACTGTCCGGCCGTTACGCGACGGCGCTCTTCGAGCTTGCCCAAGCACAAGACGCGCTGGACACCGTTGAGAGCGACCTGAGCAAATTGAAGGCGCTGATGGCTGATGGTGCCGATTTTGCCGCAATGGTGGCATCGCCTGTTCTCACCCGCACCCAACAAGGTGCGATGGTGGCGAGCCTTGCCAAGCCTTTGGGCCTGTCGCCCTTGACCATGAAATTTCTCGGTGTTCTGGCGCAAAACCGTCGCCTGAACACTCTTGCACCTGCGATTCGCGATTTTGCGGCGCTGCAGGCTGCCCATAAAGGGGAAGTGACCGCCGATATCCGTTCGGCCAGGGCGCTTACCAAAACACAAATGACGGCCTTGGAGGCCAAATTGAAGTCGATTGCCGGGCGTGATGTGGCGATCAATGCGGATGTGGACCCGTCGCTGATCGGCGGACTTGTCATCAAACTCGGCTCCCGCATGATCGACGGATCAATCGCCACCAAGCTCGACAGTCTCGAACGCGCCATGAAAGGGGTTTGACCATGGACATCCGTGCTGCGGAAATTTCGCAGGTCCTCAAAGACCAGATCGCAGGCTTCGGTGTTGAAGCCGAAGTTTCAGAAGTTGGTCAGGTTCTCTCGGTGGGGGACGGCATCGCCCGTGTCCACGGGCTGGACAATGTTCAGGCCGGGGAAATGGTTGAATTTCCGGGTGGTGTGCAGGGCATGGCCCTCAATCTGGAAGCCGACAATGTGGGGATCGTGATTTTCGGATCCGATCAGCACATCCGGGAAGGCGATACCGTCAAGCGGACGGGCACCATTGTGGACGTGCCGGTGGGCCGCGGGTTGCTTGGCCGCGTGGTGGATGCCCTTGGTAATCCCATCGACGGCAAAGGCCCGATCGTGGATGCCGAAAGAAAGCGCGTGGAAGTGAAAGCGCCGGGCATCATTCCGCGTAAATCGGTGCATGAACCGATGCAATCCGGTCTTAAGGCCGTTGATGCGTTGGTGCCTGTGGGCCGTGGCCAGCGCGAGCTGATCATCGGTGACCGTCAGACCGGTAAAACCGCCGTTGCCATCGATACCTTCCTCAATCAGCGGCAGGTAAATGCCGGTGATGATGAATCCAAAAAGCTTTATTGCGTCTATGTGGCCGTTGGACAAAAGCGCTCCACCGTCGCCCAGATCGTGAAAACCCTCGAAGAAAATGGCGCGATGGACTATTCCATCGTTGTTGCCGCCACGGCGTCCGAGCCTGCTCCTTTGCAGTTCCTCGCGCCTTATACCGGCTGCGCCATGGGTGAGTTCTTCCGCGACAATGGCATGCATGCCGTGATCGTTTATGACGATCTGTCCAAGCAGGCCGTGGCCTATCGCCAGATGTCGTTGTTGCTGCGTCGTCCTCCGGGACGTGAAGCCTATCCGGGGGATGTGTTCTATCTTCACAGCCGCCTTCTGGAGCGCGCCGCCAAGCTCAACGAAGATCATGGAGCCGGGTCATTGACCGCGCTGCCCATCGTTGAAACGCAGGCCGGTGATGTGTCCGCCTATATTCCGACCAATGTGATTTCCATCACCGATGGCCAGATCTTCCTAGAAACAAACCTGTTCTATCGCGGCATTCGTCCGGCCATTAATGTGGGCCTGTCGGTGAGTCGTGTGGGGTCTGCTGCCCAGATCAAGGCCATGAAGCAGGTGTCGGGATCCATGAAGCTGGAACTGGCGCAGTATCGTGAAATGGAAGCCTTTGCGCAGTTTGGTTCGGATCTGGATAAATCCACCCAGCAATTGCTGAATCGTGGCCAGCGCCTGACCGAGCTTTTGAAGCAGAAGCAATATTCACCGATGCCGGTGGAAGAGCAGGTGGTGTCCATCTATGCAGGGACGCGCGGTTATCTGGATAAGGTTGCTGCCAATCAAGTGACCCGTTTCGAGACTGAATTTCTCACCCAGATGCGTTCCAAACATGCCGATCTGCTTGAGAAAATCCGTACTGAGCAGAAGTTGACCGATGCGATCGAAAGCGAACTAAAATCGATTCTCGTCAGCTTCTCGGGCAATTTCGCTTAATCGACGTCCGATAGGGGACAGCAATGGCCAGCCTCAAGGATCTCAGAAATCGCATCGCCAGCGTCAAGTCGACGCAGAAGATCACGAAGGCGATGAAGATGGTCGCGGCCTCCAAGCTCAAACGAGCGCAAGAAGCCGCAGAATCCGCACGGCCCTATGCCGAGCGCATGGATAAAGTTATGGGTGCGCTTGGCCAATCGGTGGCCAACCTGCCCGGCGCCTCACCCTTGCTTGTGGGGAATGGCCAGAACCGGACCTATCTGGTGGTGGTTGCCACCTCCGAGCGTGGTTTGTGCGGTGGTTTCAACACCAATATCGTACGGGCCGCCAAACGGCGCATTGATGCCCTTTTGGCCGAAGGCAAGGATGTGAAAATCCTGTGCGTTGGCCGTAAGGGGCGGGCGCAGCTGCAGCGTTTTTACGGAACCCGTATCCTTGATACTGTGGATATGGGCGGCACCCGTTATGTGGGCTTTTCCGATGCCGCGCGCATTGCCGAGCGGGTGCGGGTGATGTTCGATGAAGGCGTGTTCGATGTGGCGGTGCTGTTTTATGCCCGCTTCCAGTCGGCACTGACCCAGATCGCCACCGAACAACAGCTCATCCCCGTGCCATTGCCCGATGCGGATCAGGCCGATGGTCTGTTGGATGCAGGCGGTGATGCGATTTACGAATATGAGCCCAATGAAGAAGCAATTCTCGATGATCTGTTGCCGCGCAATGTGAGCGTGCAGGTTTATCGGGCCCTTCTTGAGAATGCAGCGTCTGAACAGGGCGCGCGGATGACGGCAATGGATGCGGCGACCCGCAATGCCGGAGATCTGATCGACCGTCTGACCATCCAGTATAACCGGACCCGTCAGGCTGTGATCACCAAGGAACTGATCGAAATCATTTCGGGCGCAGAGGCGCTCTGAGACAAGCACAGGCAATCCGTTGCGGGAACGCGAGGAGAGAGAAGAGATGGCAAAGAGCACCAAGAATACGGGCCGTATTGTATCGGTCATCGGCCCCGTGGTGGACGTGCAGTTCGATGGCGACCTGCCCGAAATCCTGACCGCCCTTGAAGCAGACAATCATGGCACACGGCTTGTGTTGGAAGTGGCGCAACATCTGGGGGAAAATATCCTGCGGACCATCGCCATGGACAGCACTGACGGGTTGGTGCGCGGCCAGGAAGTGACAAGCACCGGTCGCCCGATTTCCGTGCCGGTTGGTCCGGAAACATTGGGCCGCATCATGAATGTGGTGGGTGAGCCTGTGGATGAGCGCGGCCCTGTGAATGCCAAGGCCACGGCTCCCATCCATGCCCCTGCCCCTGAATTTGTGGATCAATCCACGGATACGGAAATTCTGGTCACCGGCATTAAGGTGGTGGATTTGCTGGCTCCTTATTCCAAGGGCGGCAAGGTTGGCCTGTTCGGCGGTGCCGGCGTGGGCAAAACCGTGCTGATTCAGGAATTGATCAACAATATCGCCAAGGGCCATGGCGGCACCTCGGTGTTTGCCGGCGTGGGTGAGCGGACCCGTGAAGGCAACGATCTGTATCATGAATTCCTCGACGCCGGGGTTATTGCCAAAGACGCAGATGGCAATCCCACCTCGGAAGGATCGAAAGTGGCGCTGGTCTTTGGCCAGATGAACGAACCCCCGGGGGCCCGTGCCCGCGTGGCGCTGTCCGGTCTTACCATGGCGGAATATTTCCGTGACCAGGAAGGTCAGGACGTGTTGTTCTTCGTCGATAATATTTTCCGCTTCACGCAGGCGGGGTCGGAAGTGTCGGCGCTTTTGGGTCGTATTCCTTCCGCTGTGGGCTATCAGCCGACATTGGCCACGGATATGGGGGCTCTGCAAGAGCGCATTACCTCTACCAACAAAGGCTCGATCACCTCGGTGCAGGCCATTTATGTGCCCGCCGATGATTTGACCGATCCGGCCCCAGCTGCATCTTTCGCCCATTTGGATGCCACCACGGTGCTTAACCGCGCCATTGCCGAGCTGGGCATCTATCCGGCGGTGGACCCGCTGGATTCCTCGTCGCGTATGCTTGATCCGCGCATTATCGGTGAAGAGCATTATCAAGTGACCCGCGATGTGCAGCGCGTTCTGCAAAGCTACAAATCCTTGCAGGATATCATCGCCATTCTGGGCATGGATGAATTGTCGGAAGAAGACAAACTTACCGTGGCCCGCGCCCGTAAAATCCAGCGTTTCTTGTCGCAGCCTTTCCATGTGGCAGAAATCTTCACCGGCTTCCCGGGCGTGTTCGTGCAGCTTGAAGACACCATCAAGGGCTTCAAGGCCATTGTGGATGGTGAATGCGATGATATGCCTGAATCCGCGTTCTACATGGTTGGAACGCTGGAAGATGCCAAGGCGAAAGCCCGTAAGCTGGCCGCTGAAGCAGCCTAATGACCGGTGGTGTCCGCAAATTTTCGGGCGCCATTCGGGAGACATGATGTGACGATCGCCTTTCTTCGCCCTGTGCGGAGAGAGGCACATCGAGGAGGTGGCCGCTATGGCGGAACAAATACATTTCGAATTGGTAAGCCCTGAGCGTTTGTTGATGGACGTGGAAGCCGCGCATGTGATCGTGCCCGGTTCGGAAGGGGAATTCGGTGTGCTGCCCGGCCATGCCCCTTTCATGTCCACCTTGCGTCCCGGTATGATTTCCGTTTTTGAAGACGAAAGTCAGCCCCCTAAAAAGCTGTTCTTGAAAGGCGGTTTTGTGGAGGTGAATGCCAAAGGGATCGTGGTTCTGGCGGAAGACAGCATCGACCTTGATACCGTGGATGCGGCACAGCTTGATCAAGACATCAAAAATGCCACCGAAGATCTGGAGCTGGCGAAAGATGCGCTGGCGCTTCAGCGGGCTGAAGCCAAATTGGCATGGATGGGCCCCTTGCGGGATATCATCCGTCAGGCTTGAGCGGTCAAAAACAGCGGCTTTGCTTCGCGCAAAGTGTTCCTTTTGACCTTTGGCCCGATTGGGCAGTAAAGTCGTGCCTTGGCGCGGCTTTTTTGTTTTTGGAACAACTGTGCTGTGCAGCCGTCTTTATGTGGCAGCATTTAAACGAGGGTCGAGACAGAAACAATGGCGCAAAAATGGACATTGGAGTCGATTGACTGGGATCAGTTCGATGCGACGAAACTGTCGCCAACCTTGCTGGCCGTGGTGAAGGCGGCGGCGCTGGTGGAGGCCAATTCCGCCGATTATGTGACCTATTTGTGCAATGTTTTTTCCCATGACGAGGCCTTTAAAGATGCGGCACGCCAATGGGGCGTGGAAGAAGCGCAACATGGGGCCGCCCTTGGCCGCTGGGCGGAAATCGCCGATCCGTCCTTTTCCTTCGAGGAAAGCCTTGCGCTGTTCCGCAAAGGCTATTCCCTGCCTTTGGGGGCGGAACAATCGGTGCGCGGTAGCCATGCCGGGGAATTGATTGCCCGTTGTGTGGTGGAATCTGGCACGTCCTCTTTTTATTCCGCCATCCGCGATGCCAGCGAAGAACCGGTGTTGAAAGAGGTTTGCCGCCGCATCGCCATTGATGAATTTTTCCACTATCAATTGTTCCAAAAGCATCTGCAGCGCTATAAATCCGGCGACAAGCTCAGCCTGTGGGAGCGGTTGAAGGTGGCCATCGGTCGGGTGCAAGAAGCCGAAGATGATGAGCTGTCCTATGCGTGGTTCGCCGCCAATGTGCTGCCCAAAAACCCCGATGCCGTTTATAATACCGGCGATAATGCAACGGCCTATTGGCGCGGGGCGATGAGCCTTTATCAACGCCCGCATATCGAAAATGCCGCCCGCATGATCCTGCGCGCCGCCGATTTCAATCCCAATGGCCGCTTCGCCAATCTGGCCGCCGGTGCCAGTTGGCATTTTGTGCGCTGGCGGCGCGACCGGCTGGCCAAAGCCGCCTGACATCAGCTTTTCATGAACAAGGGCGGCGCGTATCATCGCACCGCCCTTATTTTTTGTTTTGAAAGCCTTATGCCCTGTTCTTAATGGGCGAGGGCGTTTTCTTCCTCGTCGCCAATGCTTCTTGGTGCGCGAAAGGCCTTCGACCAGAACAGGCCGTTCAAAAAGAGCTTGTTGGTACCCAGAAAAGTGGCGCGGAAATTGGGGTCGTCGGCAAACAGGATCACGGTACCGCGGCCCAGTCGTTCGGCCACCATCATGGGTGATCCGGCAATCTCTGCCAGGCGCTTGTCGGAAGCATAGCCGGAAAGAATGGGCGATGTTTCCAGATAACGGGCAATGGTGGCATAGGGATTTTGGGGAGTGGCCAATACAAGTGTGGTGTTGCGATGGCTGGGGATCAACCGATCCTGATAGCCAAAGCCCAAAGGATGCGTGATATCAAGATCGCTGGCAAAGATTGCCCCGCCGATCACGTCTTTGGCTTCTTCTACATCATAATCGGCATAATCCGTCCGCTGTGATGTTTTGGGTGCTTGCGCCTTGTCTTTGCCCTTGGCGTTTCCACCGCTGTTCAGCAGGGCCTGTTGCGCCCATGCAGCCCCTTGGCGCAGGGCGATCAGCGTGCCGCCCTCTTCCTTGATCCACTGCTCCAGTCGTTTGGTGCTGCGGCTGTTTAAAGCCGCCCGCCCACCGGGCAGCACCATATGGCTGTAGCGTGACCAATCGAGACCCATCAGATCGCTTTTGGCGCGCAAGGTGACGGGGATCTGCATGCGCTTGTCCAAAAGATGCCATGCCTCTCCCGCTTCATATTTTGACAGCCCATCGTCAAAAACCAGCACCACATGGGGGGTGTTGAGCGATTGGAACGAACTGCGCCCGCCCAGATCGGCACCTTGGGTCGGGGTGAGGCCCGATGTGACGGCATGAACAGGGATGCCCTCGATCTGGGTCACAGATGTCACATGCTCATAAAGGCTGTCCGCATCCACATCATCCTGACCGGCCAAAGGCACGAACAAGGCGCCGCGCGAAAAGTGGCGTTCGCCTTTGCTGGTCAGGACGGAAAAAGGCTCCATGGCGCCGCGTACATGCACCCCTGCGGCCAATAGCCGGTTCAGTGCCTTTGGTGCATAATAGTCTTCCCAGGAAAACACATAGCCATAAGAGGCGCGATCCGGGGCTTCGGCGCGGGGCCATGCCATATGCGCCTGCGCTTCATCGCCTGAAAGGTCGGCGCGCCACGCTTTTTTATTCAGGGCTGCGTAATCCAGATCATAGGCCAAAGGCAGCGTCCAGCCGGAGACATCATAGAAAATCGCTTCCTTGAAGCTGCGGACCCGATCGAACAGGCCCTTGATCATATGATATTGCGCTTGTGCTACGGGCACCAGATAGGCATCTCCGGCTTGAAAACTGTGATCGTCCACCGTGACATCGCGGGCAAGGGCATAGGCTTGCACCTGATGGCGCTCCAGAAGATCAAGGAAATGCGCCAGCCGGGCCTTATCCGGGGAAGTGAACACCCAGCCGCGGATATCATCTTTCTGGCCCTGTTCTTTGGCTTCCTGGAAAAAGCTGTATTGATTGTCCAAAAGCTGCGGGGCAAGGCTGCGCGCCCCTTCTATGGAGGACAAAGAGGTGCGGAAATGCTTGCGGATATTGGCCGCATAATGACGCACCCCATTGGGGGTTTCGATGGCCCCGCCGCGCGCTGCGCCGGCTTCAAATAAAATCCCTACCGAGCCGTTGATATGGGGATATGTGGAGCCCTTGCCGATATAATAATTATCAAAGCCTTCTTCGGTGAAATAAAGCGTGCCATCGCGGTCCAGCGTTTTGGCATGGAAGTGCGCCATATCTTTCAGCAATTGGCGGGAGCGGTCGGGGATCAGGGGGTTTTTGCGATTGGGCACGCCGGGGTGGAAATAGTATGTCGAATTGGAGCCCATCTCATGATAATCCACCGTCACATTGGGTTTCCACTGATGCCATTTGGAGAGCCAGGCCTGTGCTTCGGGCTGGGTTTGCAACAGCCATTGGCGGTTGAGATCGAACCAATAGTGATTGGTGCGGGCATCGATCCATAAATCATGGGCCGCATGCGCCGGATCTGTCACCGGCACATCGGACATGAATTTCAGGACATGGTTGATACGCCGCGAATGGCCATCGGGATTGAAGATGGCGGTGATCAGGATCACACTTTGGGACAAGGTGTTCTCAATGGCATCGCCCTTGGCCGCTGCCAGATGATAAACCACCGGTATCACCGCATCCATGCCAGACGATTCCGCCCCATGCACCCCGTAATTGAGCCATGTGACCACCGGCATGCTGTCATTGGGCTGTGTGCCGCTATCGGGATTGCTGAGTGCCACATGCCGGGTGCGGATGTCTTCAAGCCGGCTCTGGTTTTCAGGATTTGTGACCACCAGAAACTCGATGGGGCGGCCTTCATGGCTATAGCCGATGGTTTCAATGCTGATCCGGTCAGACAAACCCGCCACAGTGCGCAGATAATCGACCATCCGGTCAGGGCGTACCGGCTGCGCACCCAATTCATGGCGTAAAAAAGCCTCTGGCGTCGGGATGGCCGGATCATAGGTGACATCATCGGGTGTGAAATAGCCGATGGGTTCTGCATGGGTCGCAAGTCCGGTAAAAATAAACAGCAAAGCGACGATGGTGGTGATGGCTCGGTACATATGGGCGGCCCCTTTGATTTATATCCCCGAGCCCATAGCCTAGCCGCCAACGCCCCTTTCTGCCAAGCCTTGCATGCTTTTGGAAAAGGCAGCTAGAAAGAGCATATTCGATCTTGAAGGAGCGCGCTTATGACCACCAAAATCTGGCACAATCCCCGCTGTTCAAAATCTCGCCAGACTTTGGCGCTTTTGGAAGAGCAAGGCATCAATCCCGAAATCCGGCTCTATCTGGAAAATGCCCCGACGGCACAGGATATTGAACAGGCCCTGACATTATTGGGAAAAGCCCCGCGCGATCTGATGCGGCGCGGTGAAGCCCTTTATAAAGATTTGGGGCTGGACGATCCGTCTTTAAGCCATGCCGATCTGGTGGCGGCGATGGCGGCCCATCCCAAGCTGATCGAGCGCCCGGTGGTGTTCCATCAAGGCAAGGCCGCTTTGGGCCGCCCACCCGAGCAGGTGCTGAAGATTTTATAAGCACCCGTTCCGCCAGCCCGCCATCGCGGATTGACTTCATGGATTAGCCTGGGCGGGCGCGGTGTTGCCCGCTCGGTTATGTGCGAATTGTGCGTGTCCGTTCATAGCCCAGATTGGGGGACAGCCATTTTTCCGCCTGTTCCATAGAGACACCGCGCCGCGCCGCATAGTCTTCCACCTGATCGCGGCCCAGCTTTCCGATGCCGAAATAATGGCTGTCGGGATGGGCCAAATAATAGCCCGAAACGCTGGCGGCGGGCATCATGGCAAAGTTTTCGGTCAGATGGATGCCTGTGGCTTCCGGTGTATCCAAAAGATCAAACAGTGCCGGTTTTTCCGAATGGTCGGGGCAGGCGGGATAGCCCGGTGCTGGGCGGATGCCACGATAGCGTTCCTTGATGATGTCTTCATTGCTCAGCGTTTCATCGGCGGCATAGCCCCAAAGGTCCAGCCGTACCCGTTCATGCAGCCGTTCGGCAAAGGCTTCTGCCAACCGGTCCGCCAGCGCTTTTAGCAAGATCGCCGAATAATCGTCATGGGCCGCTTTGAACTGGGCCAGTTTGTTTTCAATCCCCAAGCCCGCAGTGACGGCAAAGCCGCCCATATAATCGGCCAGACCTGTGTGTTTTGGTGCGATGAAATCCGCCAGACAATCATTGGCCCGATCGCCCCGCTTTTGCTGTTGCTGGCGCAGGAAATGCACGCGCTTCAATTCTTGGGTGCGGCTGTCATCGGTCCATAGGATCACATCGTCACCATCTGCATTGGCAGGCCAGAAGGCGCAGACGCCACGGGCTTTCAACCAGCGCTCTTTTACAATACGCGCCAGCATGTCTTGGGCATCCTGAAATAAGGACCGCGCCGCTTCACCCACAACCGGATCTTTCAAAATGCCGGGATAGGTGCCTGCCAGTTCCCATGTGCGGAAAAAGGGTGTCCAGTCAATGCGCTCCACCAGATCAGACAGGGGAAAATCGTCAAACACCACACGCCCTAAAGAGTTGGGGCGGGGCGGCTGATAGCCTTCCCAGTCGATCGCTGCCCTATTGTTCCGCGCTGCATCCAATGAAATCAGCCGGTCGGCCTTGGGCCGCGCCAGACGTTTTTCGCGGATGTCGTCATAATCGGTGCGGATCTTCCCCACATAAGCATCGCGCATCGTGTCAGATACCAGCGTGCCCGCCACCCCCACCGAACGCGAGGCATCCAGCACATGCACCACCGGTCCGGAATAGGCGGGTGCGATTTTCACCGCCGTGTGCATGCGCGAGGTGGTGGCCCCGCCGATCAACAAAGGTAGATCTAGGCCGGCCCGTTCCATTTCTTCGGCCACGGTTACCATTTCATCCAGAGACGGAGTGATAAGGCCCGACAGGCCAATCATATCCACCTTTTCCTGGTGCGCCCGATCGAGAATATCCTGCCAAGGCACCATCACGCCCAGATCGATCACCTCGAAATTATTGCACTGAAGCACCACGCCAACGATGTTCTTGCCGATATCATGCACATCGCCTTTCACCGTGGCCATCAGGATGCGGCCTTTGGGGCCACCTTTGCCCTGGGTTTTTTCCGCCTCGATATAGGGCAATAAATGGCTGACGGCTTTTTTCATCACCCGCGCCGATTTTACCACTTGCGGCAAGAACATTTTGCCAGAGCCAAACAAGTCGCCCACCACATTCATGCCGTCCATCAACGGCCCTTCGATCACCTGAATGGGGCGTTCGGCCTTTTGCCGGGCTTCTTCGGTGTCTTCGACAATCCATTTGTCGATGCCCTTTACCAGCGCATGTTCAAGGCGTTTTTCCACTTCTGCCTCGCGCCAGCTCAAATCCTCGATGCGTTGCTTCCCACCGCCTTTATAGCGTTCGGCGATCTCCAATAACCGGTCGGTGGCATCCTCCCGGCGATTGAGAATCACATCTTCCACCCGTTCGCGCAGCTCGGCATCGATATCGTCATAAACCGCCAATTGTCCGGCATTGACGATGCCCATATCCATGCCCGCCTTGATGGCATGATATAAAAACACCGAATGCATGGCTTCGCGCACCTGATCATTGCCGCGAAAGGAAAAAGACACATTGGAGACACCGCCGGAGATTTTGGCATGGGGGCAGCGGCTTTTGATCTGGCTGGTAGCCTCGATGAAATAGTGCGCATAAGGGTTATGCTCTTCGATTCCGGTGGCCACGGCGAAGATATTGGGATCGAAAATGATGTCTTCGGCAGGGAATCCGGCTTCGGTCAACAAGCGGTAGGACCGTTCGCAAATGGCCACCTTACGCGCCACCGTATCGGCCTGTCCGTCCGTATCGAACGCCATCACCACGGTGGCCGCGCCAAAGCGACGGATGATGCGGGCCTGCTCCAGAAAGGGGGCCTCGCCTTCCTTCAGGGAAATGGAATTGACGATGGCCTTGCCGGGCACGCATTTCAGGCCTGCTTCAATCACCGACCATTTGGAACTGTCGATCATGATGGGCACCCGGGCGATATCGGGCTCGGTGGCGATCAGATTGAGGAAGATGGTCATGGCCTCGGCGCTGTCCAGCATGGCCTCGTCCATATTCACATCGATGATCTGCGCCCCATTTTCCACCTGACTGCGGGCCACATCCAGAGCGGCCTCATAATCCCCGGCCATGATCAGCTTTTTAAAGCGCGCCGATCCGGTGACATTGGTGCGTTCGCCGATATTGATAAATTGTGCGATTGGCTGGGGCATGAAATTTCCGGCTGTGAAATGGGTCGAGACGGGTGGAAAGGGGTTTTTTGACAGGGCCTAGGCGATCAGACCGTCATGGGCTCCAACCCCGACAGGCGCAGACGGGCCTCTTCTTTGGGCACTTGGCGCGGTGCTTTATCGGACACAGCCTTGGCGATGGCGGCGATATGTTCGGCTGTGGTGCCGCAGCAACCACCAACGATATTCACCAGACCATCCTTGGCGAAGCCTTCCAAAGAGCCTGCTGTATGGTCGGGACATTCATCATATTCGCCCATATCGTTTGGCAGGCCCGCATTGGGATAAACACAGATCAATGTGTCGGCATTGGCGGCCAGTGCCTGCACATGGGGGCGCAATTGATCGGCCCCGAAAGAACAATTCATGCCCACAGCCAAGGGCCGGGCGTGGCGCACCGAATACCAGAAGGCTTCCACCGTCTGGCCCGATAGATTGCGTCCGGACAGATCGGTGATGGTGACGGCCAGAATCACCGGAATTTTGTAGCCCCGTTCTTCGTTTAATTCGTCCACCGCCACCAATGCCGCCTTGGCATTCAGCGTATCGAAAATGGTTTCGACCAGTAAAAGATCGACCCCGCCTTCCAGAAGGGCTTGGGCTTGTTGCTTATAAACATCCTTCATTTCATCGAAGCCCACATCGCGGTAGCCCGGCTCGGAGACGCGCGGCGATACCGAAAGGGTTTTGTTGGTGGGGCCGATGGCACCGGCCACAAATCGCGGCTTATGGGGTGTTTTCGCCGTCCACGCATCGGCGGCTTCGCGGGCCAGACGGGCGGCGGCCAGATTGATCGCTTCCACCTGATCTTCCATGCCGTAATCGGCTTGGGAAATGCGGGTGCCATTAAAGCTGTTGGTTTCGATGATATCGGCCCCGGCCCTTAAAAACCCTTCATGGATGTCGCGCACGATATCGGGCTTGGTAAGGCACAAAAGGTCGTTATTGCCTTTTTGATCGCGCACAGATGCGGCGAACGGGCTGCCACGATAATCGGCTTCTTCCAGCTTATAAGACTGGATCATGGTGCCGGTGGCGCCATCCAGCACCAGTATACGCTTTTGCGCCACATCCCGCAGGGCTTGCGCCACATCCCGTACGGGCGGTGTTTTTGAAACAGCATTCATTATCCGGCCTTTTCCTGGGATGTGTCATGGGTGGAAGACCGGATGCCCAACATATGGCAGATGGCATAGGTCAGTTCATCGCGGTTCAATGTGTAGAAATGAAAGCTGTTGACGCCGCCCGCCTGCAAGCGCCGACACATTTCCGCCGCCACCGTTGCCGCCACAAGGGCGCGGGTTTGCGGCAGGTCATCCAGCCCTTCGAACAAATCCGCCATCCAGCGCGGCACACTGGCCCCGCACCCATCGGCAAAGCGCTTCAATTGCTTCACATTGGTTACGGGCAGAATACCGGGGGTAATCTCCACGTCGATGCCATAAGAGCGGGCGTGATCCAGATACCGGAAATACTGGTCCGCTTCGAAAAAAAACTGGGTGATGGCACGGGTGGCCCCTGCATCCACCTTGCGTTTGAGATTATCCAGATCCGCCACCAATGAGGCGGATTCCGGATGGCATTCGGGATAGGCGGCGACGGAAATTTCAAAATCGCCAATGGCGCGGATGCCGGCTACCAGTTCGGCGGCATTGGCATAGCCCCCCGGCGTTGGTTGATAGCCTTTACTGGGGTCGGGCGCATCGCCGCGCAAAGCAACGATATGGCGCACGCCGCTGTCACGATAATCGCGCACAATGGCGTCGATTTCCTCGCGGCTGGCATCAACGCAGGTGAGATGCGCCGCCGGGGCAAGTTTGGTTTCACGGATCAGCCGCCGCACGGTGTTATGGGTGCGCTCGCGGGTGGAACCGCCCGCCCCGTAAGTGACTGAGACAAAGCGCGGCGCCAAAGGCTCAAGGGTTTTGATCGCCGCCCACAGGCGGGTTTCCATGGCCTCGGACTTGGGCGGGAAAAACTCGAACGATACCTCCGTATCTGCAAGGCGATCGGCAAACAAGGACGGGGAAAGGCTGCGAAGCTGGCTCATGATGCCAGTTCCAGACCTTTGGGCTGTTGGCCCGCTGCGGTTTTGCGCAAACGCCACAGGGTAACGGTCAGTTCACCGCCGTCCAGATGCTCGATCGCGGTGGTGCCAAGCCCTGCGGCGCGCGCCCATAACGACACCTCTTCATCGGCAAAGCCTAACCGGCGGTGCTGGTGATCATCGCGCAGATCTTCATTGTCATGGGGGGCAAAATCCACAATCAGCGCCACCCCATCGGTGCGCAAGACCCGGGCGGCCTCTTTCAGTGCCAATGCCGCATCTTCTGCGAAATGCAAAACCTGATGCAGGATCACCAGATCCATGCTCTCATTGGCCAAGGGAATGTCATACATATCTCCCAGCCGAACCTGACAATGGGCCAGATCCTTGGCGGCGAGACTGGCGCGGGCCACCGTTAACATTTCCGGCGACAGATCAATGCCCAAGCCGCGTTTGATATGGCGGGAAAAGACTTCCAGAATACGGCCGGTGCCGGTGCCGATGTCCAAAAGATCGTTCACCTGCACATCATCGAGAACCGATAAGATCCGCTTTTCCACCTGTTCTTCCGGCACATAAAGCGAGCGGATCTTGTCCCAATGGGGGGCGTTGGCGCGGAAATAGGCCGCCGCCGCCTCGGCGCGGGCTTCCCGCACATCGCCCAGCCGCTCCAGATCGCGTTGATGCTCCATATCATCTTCGGGCAGCAGATCGACGATGGTGCGGGCCAGATAGGCCTGCGGGCCGCTTTCCACAATGCGGTAAAATACCCACGCCCCTTCACGGAACCGGTCTAGCAAACCGGCTTCCGATAACAGCCGCAAATGCCGCGACACACGGGGCTGGCTTTGCCGCAGAATCTGCGTCAATTCCGTCACTGTCAGTTCCCCATGCCCCAAAAGCCCAAGGATGCGCAGGCGGGTCGGTTCTCCGGCAGCACGTAAAGCAGACAAAATGACATCCATGGCGAGGCTGGTCCTTGGGTAATGATCGTGTGGTGATCTTATATAAACATATCTTTATGTCTCGTAAATGATTTTTTGCGCTGCAATATTGCCTGTCCGTCACATCAAATTCACGAGACGGGACTTTGTCATAGTTGAGCAAAGCCCTTTCTTTCTGCTAAGGCTGAGGCGCTTGGGGCCTGATTCTTTGGGTCCATCCCCCAAAATGTCAGCCCTTCCGGGAGCCATTCTGTTTATGAAACCAATCCTTGTTTCTTTGTTCCGTAGCGTCTTTGCGCTGTTTCTCATTGTTTCTGTTGCTGCCTGTGCCACGCGCCCGCCGGAAAGTGACCCGGAGGCATTGGCTGCTTATGAAGAGGCAAATGACCCTTATGAGCCTTTCAACCGGGCCATGTGGAAGGTGAACAGCGCGCTGGATACGGTGATTTTGCAGCCCATCACATGGGTCTATCGTACCATCGTTCCCGATCCTTTCCGTCAGGCGGTGACCAATATCTACGCCAATGCCAAAATGCCGCTGGTGATCGTCAATTCTTTATTGCAGGGCGAACCGGGGCGCGCGGGCATTGCCACCAAGCGGTTCTTGGCCAATACGGTTTTGGGGATTGGCGGTATTGCCGATCCGGCAACGGCCTTTGGTATCGATAATGTGGATGAAGATTTCGGCCAAACGCTGGCGGTATGGGGTGTGGGCGATGGCCCTTATCTTGTGTTGCCCATTATTGGCCCCACCAATCCGCGCGATACTGTGGGATTCATTGGCGATACATTGTCCGAGCCGGTGGGCCTTGGTCTTGATATTGCCGATAAGAAATGGACGAAGCGCGGCTGGACAGCCGGTGGGGTGATAGAAGCGCGGGATCGCAATTGGGGTATAATCAAGGAATTGATGAAAGCCGATGATCCTTATGCCTTTGCCCGTTCGGCCTTCCGCCAACGCCGTAAATATGAAATTTCCAATGGCAAGACCGAACAATCGCAGGAAGAAGAAGATCTGTTCGAACAGGATTTCGGTGATTTCCCGCAATAATTTAAAGAGCTGATTGCCTGATTGCAGGGCAGTGCCTTTATAAACCCCCGGCTCCTATAAGGTGGCCGGGGGTTTTCATTTGCCTCCCTCAGTGATGCGAGGGAGCCAAAGGCTGTGTCAGTGCAGATCGATGGCGTGCCGGATCAGGTCGGGAAGGCGGACAATGTCCAAAGCCCGTTCATGGGTGGCATCCAGCCGCACTTTTGGGGCCATGCCGGCTTCAAACGCTTCTTGCCAGCGTGCGGCGCACAGGCACCAACGGTCGCCGGGCTTCAAGCCGGGAAAACCGAATTGCGGCATGGGCGTGGACAGATCGTTTCCGCGCGCTTTTGAAAAAGCGAGGAAATCTGCTGTCATCACCACGCAGATCGTGTGGCTGCCCATATCCTCATCGGAGGTGTTACAACAGCCATCACGGAAGAAGCCGGTCACGGGATCGCGGCCACAGTCTGCCAATTGTCCGCCCAACACATTGACCGGATCTTCCATGTCCATAAAAGCGCCTTTCTATCAGAATTTGCGCCGCGCCTTCATGGCGGCGGCCAAGGTACCGTCGTCGAGATAATCCAGTTCACCGCCCACTGGCAATCCATGGGCAAGGGCTGTTACATCAACGTTTAAGGCACCAAGTCGGTCCGTTATATAATGCGCCGTGGTCTGGCCATCCACTGTGGCATTGAGCGCCAAAATCACTTCGCGTATGTCGCCTTTGCGCACCCGGTCAACCAAAGGACCGATATTCAAATCGTCTGGCCCTATCCCGTCAAGGGCCGAAAGCGTGCCGCCAAGAACATGATAACGGCCCCGAAACAATCCTGCGCGATCCAAAGCCCACAGATCGGATACATCTTCCACCACACAGATAAGACCGGCATCGCGTTTCGGGTCGCGGCAAATGGCACAGGGATCTTGCACATCCACATTTCCGCAGGTGCTGCAAATGCGAATACTGTCGGCCACCTCTGCCAGTGCCCGCGCCAATGGCTGCATCAGGCTTTCGCGTTTTTTGATCAGTTGCAAAACCGCACGGCGGGCCGAGCGCGGGCCAAGGCCGGGCAATTTGGCCAATAAAGCGATCAGGCCATCAATGCCGATAGCCGTGCCCGCGCCGGGGGGGAGAGGATTTATGGCCATTCTCCTAGAAAGGAAGCTGCATGCCTTCGGGCAGGTTCAAACCGCCCGTGACTTTTTTCATTTCTTCCTGGCTGCGTTCCTGGGCTTTTTCGCGGGCATCGGCATGGGCGGCTTTGATCAGGTCTTCCAAAATCTCGCCTTCATCGGCCTTCAAAAGCGACGGGTCTATCTTTACGTTCCGCAGATCGCCCTTGGCCGACAGGCGCACCACCACCAGACCACCGCCAGAGTGGCCTTCGACTTCAATGGCATCCAGCGCTTGCTGCATATCCGCCATTTTCTGCTGCATTTGCTGCGCCTGTTTCAGCATTTGGCCCAGATTTTTCATTGGTCGATCTCCTCGCCTTCGGCATCCGTTTCTAAAAGCGCCAGGGTTCCGGATGCGGCCATTGCCGCCAGATCCGAGGGTTCGCGCACCTCTGCCAGCCGTGCGCCGGGAAATGCGTCCATCACGGCGACGACCAGCGGGTCATGCAGCGCTTCCTCGCGCACCCGTGCTTTATGTGCAAGTTCTTTCTCGTGCAGCGAGGCTTCGCCCGCTTGCTGGCTGATGACAAACTGCCAATCCTGCCCGGTCCATTGCTTCAGGCAAGCCTGTACCCGACGCGCCAGATCGGGCGGGGCATCTTCATCCACACTGACCGTGATGCAGCCGGGGCGGTAGCTTACCAACCGCACCCGATCCTTCAACATGGTGGCAAGGACCGCTTCTTTTTCCAGATGAAACAGCCTGACCAGTCCGACAAAATCCGTTGGTATCGGATGCTTGGGAGAGTCTGCGCCGGTTTCGTCTTCCCTCTCTTGGCGCATGGCCAGAATTTGCGCGCCGCCGGACGGGGTGGGGGCGGACTGGTTTTGTGCCAAGGCGCTTGTAGGCTGTGTGTCCGGAGAGCCTTGTGCGGTGGGGCCGGCACCTGCCGGTGCGGCACCGGATGTGGCGGCTATATGGCCGCTTGGCGCTGATTTGTTGAGGGATTTGATGACCTCTGCCGGACTGGGCAGGTCGGCCACATAAGCCAGCCGGATCAGGACCATTTCCGCTGCGGCGATGGGGGTGGGGGCCATGCGCACCTCATCCAGCCCCTTGAGCAGCATTTGCCATGCGCGGGTCAGATGCGGCATGGACAGTGTTTTCGCCATTTCCGCGCCCAATGTGCGTTCCGCCTCCGGGGCGGCTGTTTCACCGGCTTCGGGGGCGATCTTGAGCCGTGTCAGCCAGTGAATACTATCCAGCATGTCTGACAAGACCACCGCCGGATCGGCGCCCAGATCATATTGGCCACGCAGTATCGCCAAAGCTTCGGGCAGCTTTCCGGCCATCACAGAGCGGGTAAGGTCCAGAACCTGCGCCCGGTCGGCCAGACCCAGCATGTCGCGCACCTGTGCCGCATCCACTGTGCCTGCCCCATGGGCAATGGCTTGGTCCAGCAAAGACAAGGCATCGCGCACCGAACCTTCGGAGGCGCGGGCGATCATGGCCAGTGCTTCCGTATCCGCTTTTGCCTCTTCTTTTTCGCAAATGCCCATCAGATGCGCTACCAAGGCATCGGCATCCACACGGCGCAGATCGAAACGCTGGCAGCGCGACAGAACGGTCACGGGGAGCTTGCGGATTTCCGTGGTGGCAAACAGGAATTTGACGTGCTCTGGCGGCTCTTCAAGGGTTTTGAGTAAGGCGTTGAAGGCATTTTTCGACAGCATATGCACTTCATCGATGATGTAGATTTTATAGCGAGCGGAAACCGGGGCATATTGCACGCCGTCGATGATCTCCCGAATATCATCAACGCCAGTACGGCTGGCGGCATCCATCTCCATCACATCCACATGGCGTGATTCGGCAATGGCCCGGCAGGGATCGCATTGTCCGCATGGATTGGTGGTGGGGCTGCCTGTGCCATCGGGGCCGATGCAATTGAGCGCCCGGGCGATCAGCCGCGCCGTGGTGGTTTTGCCAACGCCTCGAACCCCTGTCAGAATAAAGGCATGGGCCAGCCGACCTGCGGCAATGGCATTGCCAAGCGTCCGGACCATGGCTTCCTGACCGATCAGGGCATCAAAGGTTTGAGGACGATATTTGCGCGCCAGAACGCGGTACGGGGTGGCACCATCGGTCATGCGGATGTGACCTTCATTTTATCCGAAAATTGCGACTCACTCATGGGCGCACACTATGCCATAGCGTGGCCGGATCAAGGCAAGTCTTCCATGGCATTTTCGTGTTTTTTAGGCGCGTGGCCCCGATTTCTTATAAAAAAGCCCGCTTCCACGCTGAAACGGACCTTGTCATGTTTTGCTGATTTTATCAGGTGGGAACCGGCACGACCCGGACCGAATTCGTTACGGCTGCTTCCTTCCGGACCTGACCGGATTGGCGAAAGGTTCGTCCGCACCGGCTCCCATGCGCTATATGCGTGTTTCCGCTTTATGATGCAAGAGGGAAGCGCAAGAAGAGCACGTCCGCCTTGTTTGGTAAGCGTTTCCCGGCCAAGCGCAGGTCCGGTTTTGTGGCGGGCTGGCTTTTGCCCTGTTCTTTGTGTTGGCGATTTAGCCAGAACAGGGGGTGTTTTGCAAAAACAGCACCACCAGAAAAGCAAGCAGACACCATATCCTCATTTTGGCTCTCCCACTGAGTCGTTGGCTTTTGCGGCTTCCATCATAGACAGGCGCAATTCCAGTCGCTTCACTTCACGCAATATGCGGTTCGCTTCCAGATGACTGCCCATGAAGCTTTTGCCCGACAGGGTGAACAAGAACAAAAGAACGGCCCCGATGCCCCAGCGCACAGCCATTACGCTTTCCAAAACGATGAGCATCTGCCAAAAAGAAAAAGCAGCCGCTGCAAAGGCAAGAACCTGCACAATATACACCAACCACATCACCCAGCCAAGCGGGCCATGGAAGAGCCCTTTGGCCTGTGCGAAATATCCCGGTTCCACACTGTGTCCCGACAATGTTTGGTTTTCATGCGTCAGTGCGTCTTCGATTAAATCATCCAATTTGGTCATCACCAGTTCCTTTCACGATGTCCCGAATTTTCAAACGCCCATGCATCAGGCGGGTTTTGACGGTTCCCACAGGGATTTCCAGCACGATTGCAATTTCCGATATGCTGAGATCCTCCATATAAAACAGCGCCAAAGCAGCCCGCTGTGGGCCCGGCAAGGTTTTCAATGCCGCCAGAACAAGGGCCATATCGGCGCGGTGTGCGCTGTCCGCCGGTTCATTGTCCACGGTGTCGCACGCGAGGGGCGTTGGGTCCGCGGCCAGAGCTTTCTGGCCGTTCCGATGTTTTTCCAATTGCCGGATGGCGCGGGCGCACCGGCGCGTCACAATGCGATATGCCCAGGCGGGAAAGGCCCGCGCGTCTTCCAATCGCGCCAGACCGCGCAGGATCTGCTCCCATGCCTCTTGCGCCATATCCTGCGCCATGGATTCATCGCCCAATAGCCTATAGGCATGGCGCAAAAACCGGGGTGACCAGCGGGCCACCAGATGGTCCAATGCCCGTCGGTCGCCAATGCGCGCCGCCGTCACCAGATAGTCATCGAGTAGGCGCTCTTTGTCGTTATGCACGATAGGCCCCTTCTTTGTTTTCGTTCGCGGCGCTTTTATTGATTGGCTCGTTTCTGCGCGGTACAGGATTAAGGTGCGTCATTGTTGCTCTTGGGTTCATTTTTGTGAGCATTTTCTGCCAATCGCTGGACGGCGCACTTGTGGTCATTCATGCGGGATTGGTTCTGAATTGGTTTTAACCGGAATATATGGCATCAAACGGCGATGATGGATGCAGCTCTGTTTCACCCTGATCTTATGATTGCCTATTGCGGCAATCCGCTCGACCGTGCGGAAAACCGCCGCGGCGATGAAGACTGGCTCCTAAAGGCCTGCCAAAAAGGGCGCTTTTTGGCCGTGCGCTCCGGGAAGGTCGCCGTTCATGGTGGCACGCCGCCCACATTATTTTACAGCACTTATGTACAGATGGCCCCGCTGATCGAAGCGCAGGCCGATTGCGTGTTTTTGGGGGTGCAACAGGATCAAACGCCGTTGTTCGCCGTGCGCTGCCCCGAAGAGTGGGACCTGCCAACCGAGGTAATACAGGCATCCCGGCCGCTTTTGTTTCTTGATGGGCGGTCGCTGGCCATGCAGCTCGGCTCTCCGGCCCATGATCAGGGCATTACCGGCATCGTGGCGCAAGCGCTGGCCATTTTATCCTGGCACGCGCGGCATCGCTTTTGCGCCCGTTGCTCAAGCACCACCGTTGCCCGGCGCGGCGGCTATCAACGCTATTGCGAGGCGTGCAATAGCGAACATTATCCGCGCACCGACCCGGTGGCGATCATGGTGCCGGTGCGCGGTGATTTTTGCCTTCTGGGCCGTCAGCCGACCTTTCCTCCGGGTATGTATTCGGCGCTGGCGGGCTTTGTGGAATCCGGCGAGTCGCTGGAGGCTGCGGTGCGCCGTGAAGTGCATGAAGAGGCCGGGATCGTGATCGGCGGGGTTTCTTATGTAGGCAGCCAGCCCTGGCCTTTCCCTTCAAATTTGATGTTGGGTTTTATCGCTCAGGCGTTGAGCGAAGAAATCGTGGTGGACCGGACAGAGTTGGAAGACGCGCGCTGGTTCACACGCCGGGAGGTTGCAAGGGCCATGGACGGGGAAAGCGAAGCCCTTATGGTGCCGCCGCGTCTTGCCCTTGCCCATCATTTAATAAAAAGGTGGCTGGACGCGGGGTGACCCATGCCGTTAGTCTTCGCTGCAATATAAACAACAATCATCGGATCGGGAGACTTTATGATGCGCGTTTGGCGACTACTGATAGGAGCTGCAGCACTCTCTGCGCTTGCAGCATGTGATGATGACACACAAACAAAGCAGACATCCACGTCTGAACAGGATCAGGCCACGGTAGCGGCGGATGCCATTCCCCATGGCCAGCTTGGCGATTCTGTGGTTCCTACCCATTATCAGCTTGATCTGACCATCTTGCCGACCAAAGACAGTTTCTCCGGTGCGGTGGCCATTGACGTGGCCATCAATGAACCGTCGCCCATTCTTTGGGTGCATGGCAATGATCTGGATGTGAGCGATGTGTGGTTGACAGTGGGCGACCAGCGCATCGATGCCAGTTACGAACAAGTGGACCCGACGGGGATTGCCCGCATCAGTCTCGACAGCACCCCGCCAAAAGGCCCGGCCACTTTGTCGTTCCAATATACCGCGCCCTTCAATGGCGCGCTGGAAGGGCTTTATAAAGTAACGGAAGGGGGTGAAGATTATGCCTTCACCCAGTTTGAAGCCACGTCGGCGCGGCTGGCCTTCCCCAGCTTTGATGAACCGGCGTTCAAAACGCCTTTCGATATTTCCGTAACCGCCAAAGCCACCGATACGGTAATCACCGCAACGCCGGAAGTCTCGCAAACAGATGCCGGCGATGGTCTTGTCACCCGTCATTATGAAACCACGCCTCCCTTGCCCACCTATCTGATTGCTTTTGCAGTTGGGCCTTTGGATGTGGTGGATTTTGGCGATTTGCCGCCCAATGAGGTGCGCGATCGTCCGTTGCCATTGCGCGGTGTGGCCGCCAAGGGCAAAGGCGACCAGCTTGGTTATGCGTTGGAAAACACCCAAGCCATCATTGAAGCCCAGGAGCGCTATTTCAATGTGGCCTTCCCTTATCCCAAACTGGACATCATCGCCGTTCCCGATTTTGCGGCCGGGGCCATGGAAAATGTCGGGGCCATCACTTATCGCGAACAGCTTTTGCTGCTGGGCGATGGATCGCAAGTGTCGGAAGGTCAAAAACGGGCCTATGCCTCTGTGCATTCCCATGAACTGGCCCATCAATGGTTTGGCAATCTGGTTACGCCCAAATGGTGGGACGATATCTGGCTGAATGAATCCTTTGCTACCTGGATGGGGAACAAGTCCGTAGACATGGCCTTTCCGGGTCGGGGATTTTCTACCGCCACGTTCCGGGGAGCACTGGGCGTTATGGGGTCCGATAGCCTTGCCACTGCGCGCCAGATCCGTGAACCGATCCGCTCCAATCATGATATTGCCACGGCCTTTGATGGCATCACTTACCGCAAAGGTGGCGGCGTTCTGGCCATGTTTGAAGCCTTTTTGGGCGAAGATGCCTTCCGCGAAGGTGTGCGGTTGCATATGGAGCGTTTTGCCAATGATGTGGCGGATGTGAACGACTTCATGCAATCCTTGGCTGATGGGGCAAACCGCCCTGATGTTGTGGATGCGTTCCGCAGCTTCCTGTTCCAGCCCGGTGTGCCTATCGTGCGGGCGGAACTGTCCTGTGATGGCGATGCCATTCCTCGCGTCACGTTAAACCAATCGCGTTATTTCCCCGTTGGATCAGAGGGTGACCGCGACCAGACATGGAAAATTCCGGTGTGCATGGCTTATGGCACAGCGGAAGGTCGCGATCGCTTTTGCACGGTCTTGAGCGAAGCGGAAGCCACAATAGAGCTTCCGTCACAAAGCTGCCCGGCCTGGTTGATGCCCAATGACAATGGTTCGGGCTATTACCGCATGGCGCTGGATGAACAGGGCTGGTCGGCTTTGTTTAGCAATTTCGATGCGCTGAACGAGCGGGAAGCACAGGCGCTTTTGGGTTCTTTGTCCGCCGCATATCGTTCGGATGATGCATCGACCGCAACGATGGTGGATGCCTTCGGTATTCTGGCAAAGGCGGATAACCGCGAAGTGGCAACCCAGCCAGTATCCGATCTGGGCTTGATGTATGGTCGTTTGGCTCAAAGCGAGGCTGCCAAAGACGGTATTTCTGCCCTTGTGCGGGATCTTTATGGCGACCGTTTGCAAAGCCTTGGCCTTGAGGCAGCGGCAGGCGAAACCGGTGAAACCCACTTGCTGCGTGGCTCTCTTGTCAGTGCCATGGCGAATCTGGGGAAAGATGAAGCCTTGCGTGCAACCTTGGTCGAGCGCGCCAAAGCCTATCTTGGCGATGGCGAAGAACTCGATAACAGTGCCTTGGATGCGGGGATTGTGGGAACAGCGCTGGCTGTGGCCGTTGAGGAAGAAGATTTCAACTTTGCCCAGACCTTGCTGGATCGTGCCCTTGCCTCACGCGATGCAACATTCCGTCAACGGGCCTTGGGCGCTTTGGCCACGTCGCCAGCCGATGATGTGGCGAGCCTGATGCGTTCGGTGATCGGAGACGAGCGGGTGCGCGACAATGAAGCGATTCTGATTGCCTTTTCTCAGGTGGGCGTTTCGGAACAGCGGGAAGCCATGTGGGAATGGGTGCAAGGCAATCTGGATGTTTTGCTGCCCCGTATCCCGACATGGCGCAAAGGGGCTATTGCCAATATGGGCAGTGGTTTTTGCTCCGTAGAACGGGCTGAGGAAGTAAATGCCTTCTTTGCCGATAAGGTGGACGATCTGGAAGGCGGCCCGCGGGAATTGGCGCAAACATTGGAGCGTATCCGGCTCTGCGCGGCCCTTGTGGATGCCAAGGCTGAACAAGTAACGAGCTATTTCAGCGCACGCTGATCGAGACGTTATTTCAATGAAATCAGGCCGGGAGGGGTGTCCTCCCGGCCTTTCTCTTATAAAATGACCATCTGTCGCATTGCATGAAAGCGGACAGCACGATAAGAAGACCGCAAAGTTGGTGCGGCTTGCGATAGGGGCCGCTGTCGGTCTATGGTCTGCGCCGCCCAAAGCGTCGTTCAAAAAGACCAGGGCAGGAGGAGCATAGTTCGTGGATACGATGACGGTGAACAAAGCCCTTGCGGGCATTCTGATCGCGCTTTTGTTGGTCAAAGGCAGTGCTATTTTGACCGAAGGGCGGTTTCATGTAGAGGCCCCAGAAACACCGGCCTATGCTGTGGCCTTGCCGGATGTGGCCAGTGAGGACACGGAAAAGGAAGCCGAGCCCGAAGGGCCGTCTTTGGCCATGCTTTTGTCGCAAGCCTCTGCCGACAAGGGCCAGCGTGCCTTTGCCAAATGTGCCGCCTGTCACAGCTATGATAAGGATGGGGCCAATAAAATCGGCCCGAATCTGTTTGGCATTGTGGGAAGCGCCATCGGGTCCAAACCGGGCTTTGGCTATTCCGATGCCTTGGCCAATCATGGCGGTGAATGGACCTATGAACAGCTTGATGCGTGGCTTTTGAACACCAATGAAGCCATTCCGGGCAACAAAATGGCCTTTGCTGGCCTGCGCAAACCGACTGATCGTGCCAATGTGATCGCCTTTTTGCGTGCCCAATCCGATCAACCGCTGCCCCTTCCTGCGGTGGAAGAGGAAGCCGGGTCGGAATAAAACAAAATCGCGGGGCCGGGGATTCTTGAAAATTCCCGGCACGGCTCTTTTGTCATATAGGGGCTGGTGCGTGCTTATTCGGGCTGGCGATAAAGCCCGCTAAAGGGATGTTCTTCGCTGCGGCCCACCCAATCAATCACATCGGTTAATGGATCCACCGTTACCGCCATATTGGTGGCATTGGCGTGCAGCAGCGTTTCATGGTCTACCATGATCCCCACATGGCCGGGGAAAAACGCCAGGTCGCCCCGCCGGGCATGATTGCGCTTTATGGCTGTCCATTGCCGGTGCCGACAAGCTGTCAGCTGAAGGTCTGAGTCGCGGGGCATGCTTATGTCTGCCGCGGCCATGGCTACCTGCACCAAGCCGCTGCAATCAATGCCGCTTGCTGTTTTCCCGCCCCATAAATAAGGCGCACCAAAAAAGCGCTCGGCAATGGATACATAATCTCCATTGGGCTCGCCGATCTGCCGGATATGGCGCACGCAAATCCAGCCATCATATTCCTGCACCCTCCGATAACCGCCACATGGGCTCAATTCGCCCAAGGTCAGTTGCGCCGACATGGGCAGCAAGGCAAGGGCGCTGGTCTTCAAGTCTGGCGTGGGGATCAAATGGGCAAAAAGGGCGCTGACCATATGGGTAGGCAGGCCTGAAGACGGATCGGGTGCAACGGCTGTGCGTTCGGCATAGCCTACATAACCATCACGCGCCGATTGCCCCCATACCCAGCCCCCGCGATCTTCATAAACGGTGAAGCGTTCACCGAATAAAAGCTCGCTGACCTGTGCTCCGGTGCCACTGGCTTGCGATCGCAAGGCTGTGGTGCCTGATACCACCACATAGGGTTGGCCTTCGGAGAATCGGCTTGCTTCGACCATGCCCTCCAGAAAGCGAGCGGCCAAATCCGGCCGAGCCGGTGTGATACGAGGATCTCTTTTCGGGGATGTCATATCAGGCTTTCGGAGATGATGTCATCGCAAGAGGTTACCGGGATGCCGTTAGTCGGATCGACGAGGGGTCATCCGCTTGTGCCAGAATATCGCGAAATTCGCTCAAGAAAACGGCGCCCTTCACCGTTCGCTGCACAAAAACGCTGCGTCGATCCTGTTCATCGCGCTTGCGCCGCACATATCCCAATACGCTTAATGTATCCAGAGCCCGAGTAATCACCGGTTTGGCCACCCCGAGTTCTGCAGCCAATCCCCGCACGGTATGCGGAGGGCTTGTGGTATAAATCGAAAGAAGAATAGCCATCTGCCTGGTGGTCAGATCCGGTGCATCAGAGCGCACACTGCCAATAAGTGCGCGGTGCCATAGGCCCAAATGGTCGGACAGCGTGCGATCCGTCATATCCGGTATCCCTCGATACGTGGTTCGTTTCGCTAGCGTATCGGTTTTTTTGTCAAAGACAAGTCAGGATGCACCGAATCGATCCTGAATCACAGAAAAAGCAGCCCGCAGGGCCATGGCCTCGCCGCCTGCCGGACGACCGGGGCGCGGCTTTTGGTTCCACGCATAAACATCGAAATGCGCCCATGTCACCTCCGGGGTGATAAAGCGCGATAAGTAAAGCGCAGCCGTGATGGCCCCGCCGAACGGGCTGTCTCCGGCATTGGCGATATCGGCCACGCTGCTATCCAGATAGTCCAGATAGGCCTCCCATAAAGGAAGCCGCCATAAAGGATCGCCGGTGCTTGCTGCGGCTTTGGCGAAGTGGTCGGCCAAATCGTGATCTGCGGTGAAAAAGGCGGGAAGATCCGGCCCCAGTGCCACCCGCGCCGCGCCGGTAAGTGTGGCAAAGTCTAGCAAAAGATCCGGTGTTTCTTCGCAGGCGAATGTCAGGGCATCGCCCAGGACCAAGCGGCCTTCCGCATCGGTATTGCCAATTTCTACGGACAGGCCCTTGCGGGTTTTGATGATATCGCCGGGGCGAAAGGCTGTGCCTGAAATGGCATTTTCTACCGCCGGGATCAGCACCCGCAGGCGCACATCCAGTTTGTCGCTCATAATGCGTTGCGCCAATCCTAAAACATGGGCGGCCCCCCCCATGTCTTTTTTCATCAGGCGCATGCCGTTTGCGGGCTTGATGTCCAGTCCGCCTGAATCGAAACACACCCCCTTGCCCACCAAAGTGAGTCTTGGCGCGTCTTCCCGTCCCCAGCGCAGATCGATAAGCCTTGGCGCATCGGCAGATGCCCGCCCCACCGCATGGATGGCGGGGAAATTGGCATCCAGCAGGGCATCGCCGGTGGTTATTGTCACCGTGGCAGAGAAACGGTCGGCCAAGGTCCGGCTTTCCCGCTCCAGATCAGAGGGGAGCATGTCATTGGCGGGGGTGTTCACCAGATCGCGCACCAGTGCTACCGCGGCGGCTTCCCGTGTGGCCCTTTCCCAGGCCCCTTTATCGGAAAGGAGCAGGCGTTTTGGTTTATCCGGTGTTTGTGCCCCTTGATCGCTGTGTTTCAGATAACGGCGAAAACGATATTGCGCCAAGGCCCAGCCCAGAGCGGCCATTTCCTGTGCCATGCCTGGCATGCCTTCGGGCAGACGATAGATACCGGGCGGCAGCCGGTCGGCAAGGGCAGCCCAGCCCCACGGGTCCGGCGCATTGACATCGCCATTTTCGCCGAGTCCCAGCACAATGGCCGCACCGCTTTGGGCGGTTGGCGGCACAAACATCACCGCTCCCTTTTTGGCCTCGAATCCTTGCAAATCTTCCCAATGCTGCACATCGGCAGGCGCGGTTTTGCGCCATTGCGCATGCGCTGCAACAGACAGGGCAAGCACCGGAATGGCCTGTTCGTGGTCATTGATTTCAAGAAAGCTATTGGGGTCAAAGGTCACAGGCATGCTCTTTTTATGCGAGGGGCAAGGATGATCGCCGTTTATACGACAAGACCCCCGATAACATCCAGAGGATGTGGGGGGCGTATAGGCCCGATAGTCAGTGGGGGTATTGTGGTTTAAATGACGCGGCGGTCAATCTGTGTTGGCGCTGTCTGTGTGGTTCGCGCCTGCGTTGCCAGTGTTTGCGCCGCCATTTCCTGGGCCGTTAGCACACAACAGGCAGGAAAGATCAGGCGCACCTTGGTGCCTTTGCCTTTTTGTGAAGAAATTTCCAGTTGCCCATCATGAAGCCGCATGAACAGATTGACCAAAGGCAGCCCCAAGCCTGTTCCGTGCTGATCGTCCCGGACGTGATTGTGAATTTGCCCAAAGGGCCGCTTGCAGATTGCCAACTCGCTTTCGGTCATGCCCACTCCGTTATCTGAAATGTCGAGAAGGAAGCGTCCATCTTTGGTCAAAGAGCCTTTGATACGGACTTCGCCGGTGTCTGGCGTAAATTTCACCGCATTGCTGATGAGATTGACCAAAGCCTGTTTCACCAACCGTTCGTCCACCAGCAAGCGCGGCGGATGGGTTGGCAAGGCGATATGGACGGTGGGGCTGTTCTGTTTCGTTTCCAGCGCCACAAGCTCTAGCGCGTCTTTTATGAGTGGCTTGATCTCGGTCCTTTTCAGCTGCAATTCCATCTTGCCCGCCTCGACCTTGCTCAGATCAAGCAAATCATTGATAATATGCAATAAATGCTTTCCAGATTCGCGGATATGCGTCGCGTATGACCGATAGCGCGAATCGCCTAGCTTGCCGTAAATCTCCAGGGCCATCAGATCGGAAAAACCGATAATGGCATTTAGGGGCGTTCTGAGTTCATGGCTCATATGTGCTAGGAATTTCGACTTGGCGAGATTGGCTTCATCCGCTTCCTTGCGGGCTTTTATCAGCCGTTTTTGGGTTCTGACCAGTTCCTGGCAATCATTGGATACGGCGCGGCTTACAAAAATGCCCACGATGGGAATGACCAATGCCATCAGGATGAGCAGCGTTATTGTTGTTTTGAGAACCGCATTTTCCGCATCTTCCACAAGGGGTTCGAATTGCAGGGAATGGTTGGTGATCTGGACAACCGCCTGCTCCAAAATATCGATCAATGCAGGCCGCGACAATCGCCCGGCTTCATAAGCATCAAGGGTGGAAAGAACCTCCGTCGTCAGCTTTAGATCGTCGTGGCAAACCTGTACGGCCCGCAAGATCTGGAATGCTGACAACACCACCTTTTCAACCATGCCGATGATCTCGAGGCAGGCAATGGGTTGTTCCCGGATCAATTGGACATCACGGCGCATCTGATTGATCGGTTCCGCTCCTTTGCGAAATACCTCCAGATCCTGCACCAGCATCTGATTGTATTTTACATGAAGATAATTGAGCTTGTGCAATGTCCCGATTTTGTGGATTTCCCATCCGCCAAAAAGGCCCGTCAGTCCGGTAAGCGCCATCAAATAGATCAGGATGCGCAGATTGCTCAAGACAGAACGCGTGCCATGCTTGCCGGGCGGAAGAGGCTCTTGTGCCTCTTTTTTTTCTGTTTTCTGACTCGCTGTGGCGGTCATGTGTTCTGCCTTGGTGGACGTGGGTTTCCGAGACGTGCAGCTTGTGTTGCGGTCTTCCCTTTTTCGGCAGCTTCAAAAGTGGTGGCCCGATATTTTTTTGTCCCGGTTGAAGTATAGCTGCATTTTATATATTTACAAAATATAGATGTGTTTTTAATGCGCTCTCCTGCCGGTTTTTTCTTTCCATGTGAAAATGCCGGGCGACAAGCACCCGGCATTCTTGTTTTCGCAGTGTTCGGGCCGCTTCAGGAGCGGTCGAATTTCTTGAATTTCAAGCGGTGCGGTGTGTTGGCATCATCACCAAGACGGCGCTTGCGATCCGCTTCATAGGCCTGGAAATTGCCTTCGAACCATTCCACATGGCTGTCGCCTTCAAAGGCGAGGATATGGGTGGCCAATCGGTCAAGGAAGAAGCGATCATGGCTGATCACCACGGCGCATCCGGCGAAGTTTTCCAAGGCTTCTTCCAAAGCCCGCAGGGTTTCCACATCCAGATCGTTGGTGGGTTCATCCAAAAGCAACACATTGCCGCCCTTGCGCAGCATCTTTGCCAGATGGACGCGGTTGCGTTCCCCGCCTGACAGGAGCCCCACTTTCTTTTGCTGGTCCGACCCCTTGAAGTTGAAGGCCCCCACATAAGAGCGTGTGGCGATCTCGGTCTTGCCGAAATAGAACACATCGTCGCCGCCAGACACTTCTTCCCAAACAGTTTTGTTGTCGTCCAAAGCATCGCGGCTTTGGTCCACATAGCCCAGTTTCACCGTTTCACCGATGGTGATGCCGCCGGCATCGGGGGTTTCTTCGCCGGTGATCAACTTGAACAAGGTGGTTTTCCCGGCACCATTGGGGCCGATGACCCCGACAATGCCGCCCGGTGGCAGGGAGAATGTGAGATTTTCATAAAGCAGGCGATCGCCAAATGCTTTGGAGACACCTTCGAATTCGATCACCTTGCCGCCCAAACGGCCGGGAGGTTGCATTTTGATTTGCGCGGTGCCCGACAGCTTTTCCTGCTGTTCTTGCAGCATTTCATCATAGGCCCGGATACGCGCCTTGGATTTTGCCTGCCGCGCCTTGGGGCTGGATCTGATCCATTCCAGTTCCCGCGCCAGTGCCTTTTCCTTGGCTTCTTCCTTGCGCTCTTCCTGGGAGAGACGTTTTTGTTTGGCTTCCAGCCATTGCGAGTAATTGCCCTCAAAGGGAATACCGTGGCCGCGATCCAGTTCCAAAACCCAGCCCACCACATTATCGAGGAAATAGCGATCATGGGTCACCAGAACCACGGTGCCTTTATATTCTTGCAAGAAGCGCTCAAGCCACGCCACCGATTCGGCATCCAGATGGTTGGTCGGTTCATCCAGCATCAAAAGATCGGGTTTTTCCAGCAACAGGCGGCACAAAGCCACCCGGCGACGCTCTCCGCCGGACAATGTGGTGACATCGGCATCACCGGCCGGACAGCGTAGGGCGTCCATGGCAATGTCGACCTGATTGTCCAGTTCCCACAGATTATTGGCGTCGATCTCGTCTTGCAGGCGGGCCATTTCATCGGCCACCTCGTCGGAATAATCCGCCAAAATCTCGTTATAGCGATCAAGGATGGCCTGCTGCGCGGCCACACCGTCCCGCACATTGCCCAAAACATCCTTTTCCGGGTCCAGATAGGGTTCCTGGCTTAGATAGCCGGTACGGATGCCCTCTGCGGCCCAGGCCTCGCCGGTGAAGTCCTTGTCGATACCGGACATGATCCGCATCAGGGTGGATTTCCCCGAGCCATTGACGCCGATCACGGCAATTTTCACACCGGGAAGGAAATTGAGATGAATATCCTTCAGGACATGACGCCCCCCCGGATATTGTTTGTTGAGGCCTTGCATGTGGAAAACATACTGAACCATGACGTACACCGAACCTTTCAAACGACAAGAATTTCACGCGCTCCATACCGCACTCGCCGGTTTCACGCAATCGGCAGGCTTGGAGATAACCCGGAAGGCGGTTAACGTCTGGCCTTTGATTGGAATAAAAAGGAGACGCATGCGATGAAGCGCATGATCCTGGGCGCATGCCTTGTGCTATCCACCGCCATTGCGACCACCCCCACGGGGGCGCAAACGTCATCCGTTGCCACGCTTGATCCGGCCCTCGTTGAACAGGCGGCAAAGCTGCGGGCCAAAGGGCTTTCAGACCAGCAAGGATATAAGCTGATCGAGGGGCTGACCACAGAGATCGGACCGCGCCTTGCGGGCAGTGACCGGGAAGCCGCGGCCCGCCAATGGGCGCTGAAGACGCTAAAGGATCTGGGCTTTGAAACGGCCCGCATCGAACCGTTCACCATGGATGGCTGGGCGCGTGGCGTGGAAACGGCCAGAATTGTGGGCGAGGCGGTCCAGCCCTTGCATATCACCGCTCTGGGCGGATCTGTGGCCACACCGGAAGACGGCATCACAGCGCAAGTGGTGCGCTTTACCGATCTTTATGAACTGGAAGCCGCTCCAAAAGGCAGCCTTGATGGCAAGATCGCGTTTGTTGATCTGAAGCTTTATCGCTCGCAAGATGGTTCGGGCTATGGCAACACCAACTATATTCGCGGCAATTCACCATCCGTTGCGGCCCAAAAGGGTGCCGTGGGGGTTCTGATCCGTTCGGTGGGCACCGATAGCCACCGTTTTCCCCATACCGGCGGCACACGCTATAAGGACGGCATTGCGAAAATTCCTGCCGCCGCCTTGTCCAATCCCGATGCGGATCAATTGGCCCGACTGTTGGAGCGCGGCACCGCACAGGTGCATATGACCCTGACCCCCAAAGCCCTTGGACCGGTGCAATCGGGCAATGTGATTGCCGAGATCAAAGGCACCGAGCAGCCGGAAAAAATCATTGTGATCGGTGGCCATCTGGATAGCTGGGATCTGGGCACCGGCGCTGTGGATGATGGTGCCGGCGTTGGCATTACCACGGCCGCTTTAAAGCTGATCAAAGACAGCGGTTTTGCTCCCAAGCGCACCATTCGTCTTGTGCTGTGGGGGGCCGAAGAAGTGGGTCTTTTGGGCGCAAGGGCCTATGCCGAAGCGCATAAGGACGAATTGGCCGATCATGTGATTGCCGCCGAATCCGATTTCGGAGCCGGTAGGGTCTGGGATTTCCGCACCCGTGTGGGTGAAGAAGACCTGCCCTTTACCAATGCCATTCATCGCCAATTGCGGCCTTTGGGGATCGGGCGCGGTGCCAATGATGCGGGGGGCGGCCCTGATGTGATTCCGTTGCGTATGGCTGGTGTTCCGGTGGCCGCGCTTTATCAGGATGGGACCGATTATTTCGATCTGCACCACACGGCAAACGACACCTTCGATAAAATCGATCTTGCCGATATTCAGCAAAATATCGCTGCTTATGCGGTGTTTGCGTGGTTGGCCGCCAATCTGGATGTGGAGTTCCGCCCACAAGCGGATGCGCCCGAACAGGCGGGGACGCAGAATTAAAAAACAGGGATAAGGAACCGATTCGCCCGGCATCCATCGTCCCAAGCTTTTCTGATGTCTTATGACATCAAACCAAAGCCGGGAACCTGTGAAAACAATTTGGATACGGGGCGGACCTTGCCCATAAAAAAACCCGGCAGGAACAGAACCTGCCGGGTTTTCTTGTTGTTAAAGTTTGGACTTATCCAACAATTTCAACAAGTTCCAGATCGAATGTCAGATCATGACCGGCAAGCGGATGATTGGCATCCAAAGTGATGGTTTCTTCCGTCACTTTGACGATCATCATTTCAACTTGCTGGCCCTGCTGTGTTGTGCCGGTGACCCGCATGCCTTCTTCGGCTTTCATTTCCGCAGGGAACTGATCGGGCGGCACGGCGAAAACAAGATCATCACGGCGCTGGCCATAGGCCTCGTCGGCGGGAATTTTCACCTGTTTTGTCTCGCCCGGAGCCATGCCCTCAATTGCGGTTTCAAAACCGACAATCACCTGCCGCTTGCCGAGTTCAAAGGAAATGGGCTCGCGGTCATGCGAACTGTCGAATTGTTGGCCGCTGTCGAGCGTACCGGTATAATGGACCTTGACGGTGTCACCCGTGCTTGCCGTGGACAAAATCTCTCTCCTAGGACTTCTTTTGCGTGTAGAGTTGCGTAGTTCACCGCCTGAACGTCAGGGTTTCGGCCTTAAAAGTCAATGCAAGTGGCAAAAAAAGCCCCTTTTCGGTCGATGCCTTGCTCAACCGGAGGGCTGCTCCCCATGGCAGGGCCATGCAACTGCCGCCGGTGGGGCTTTTCCCAAAATCAGGTCTGCGGCTTTTTCGCCGATCATGATGGCCGGTGCATTGGTATTTCCCGAAACAAGGCGCGGCATTATGGAGGCATCGGCCACCCTTAGGCCCTGAACGCCCTTGACCTTCAGATCCGGTGTTAAAACCGCGCGCTTGTCATCGGCAGGCCCCATGGCACAGGTGCCCACAGGATGAAAAATGGTGGTGCCCGTTTCGCGGGCGAAGGCCAGCAAATCGGCATCATTTTGTGCCGCTGCGCCGGGGTCGCGTTCTTTTTCCACAAAGGGTGCGATTGCGGGTTGGGCCATGATCTCGCGCGTTTGTTTCAAGGCGTCCACCATGGTTTCCTGATCCGTTTGCGTTTCCAGATAATTGGCGGTGATTTCGGGATAAGCCTGCGGATCGGCGTTTTTGGCATGGATGGAGCCGCGGCTTTCCGGACGCAGCACACAGGCCCCCAAAGTGAGCCCCGGTTCTTTGTGGAAAACCAGCTCGTTTTGCGCATAGGCGTCCCCATCCAGGGTGGCAGGGGTGGCGTGGAACTGGATATCGGGGCTTTTCAGGCCGGGGCGTGTATGGGCAAAAGCGGTGACATGGGCCGGCCCCACCGACATCATCCCGTCACGCCGCAACAGATAGCGCATCAGCGATCCCAAAAGCGGCAAGCCCCGTGCCATGGCATTGATGGAAGGGGTTCCCGCTTTAAACTGCCAGCTTAGCGCCGCATTATAATGGTCTTGCAAATTCTCGCCCACGCCGGGCAGATCCACCAAGGGGGAGATGCCGATGGCGTTCAACCGTGCCGCATCGCCAATGCCGGAAAGTTCCAACAGATGCGGGGAATTGACCGTGCCGCCGGACAAAATCACCTCTTGCCGGGCCGCAACATCCACGATTTTTCCGGCATGCTGATAGCGAATACCGCAGGCGCGTTTTCCCTCGAATAGTATGTTATGGGCCAGCGCTTCGGTGCGAATGTCCAGATTGGGGCGATGGGCTGCCTGGCGTAAAAATGTCCGTGCCGTGGACATCCGCGCGCCGCGATCAATGGTGAACTGGCACAGGCCCACCCCTTCTTGCACACCGATATTGAGATCATGGCGCTTGGGCAGGCCGAACTGGGCGCAGGCGTCCATCAGTTTCTTTGACATGGGATGGACATAGGCGGGTTCCCGCACCGGTAACGGCCCGCCAACGCCATGTCCCGGTTGTTGGCCATGCTGATAATCTTCCGACCGCATGAAATAGGGCAGCACGTCCGATGCTCCCCAGCCGGTACAGCCCATTTGTTGCCAGCCATCATAATCACCGGGATTGCCGCGAATATAGATCATGGCATTGATGGATGATGACCCGCCCAGCGCCTTACCGCGCGGCCATTTATGGATGCGGTTGTGGGTATGGGGATCTGGAAGCGTGGGAAATTGCCAATTGAGGGTGGTGGACTTTAGCGTCATGGCATAGCCCAAAGGCATATGGATGAAGGGATTGCTGTCTTTTGGTCCGGCCTCCAGCAGCAAGACGCGGTGGTCCGGATTTTCGCTCAGCCGATTGGCCAGCACGCACCCCGCCGATCCCGCACCCACAATGATGAAATCAAACGCCTCCATCTCCCCTCCTTCCCCGTTATCCTGAAGTTCTCAGGCCCTATGACCGCCGCACCAGCCGCACGGGCAGGCCGCATTTTGGCTTGGTCAATGGCATGATCTGGAAATGCGCTTCATAATCGGGTCTGTCCAATTCAATCCGCCAATGCCGCAGCAGATGAAACAGAATGATTTTTGCCTGCATGGTGGCAAAATGCAGCCCCAGACACATATGCGCCCCGCCGCCAAAGGGAACCCACGCATATTTATGACGGTCTCGCACGCCGCCTTCCTGGGAAAAGCGCATGGGATCGAAGCGGTTCGGCTCTGGCCACAGTTCAGGCATGCGATGGACAAAGGTGGGGGAAATCCCCACCAATGTTCCCTTGGGTAAGGCATAGCCGCCAAATTCGGTATCGCGCACCGTCATCCGCGGCAAGGCAGGCACCGGAGCATTCAACCGCATGGCTTCCTTGAAGGCATAATCCACCAGCTCCAACCGGCCGAGATCGCCATAATCCAAATGCTCTCCCCCGATGGTGTCACATTCAGCGGCCAGTTTTTCCTGCCAGTCCCGATTGCGGCCCAATTCATAAACAAGGGTGGTCACCGATGAGGTGATGGTGTCATGGGCGGCCATCCACAGGAAATTCATATGGTCGATGATTTGTTGATCGGTGAAGCTGTTGCCGTCTTCATCCTTTGCATTGCATAGCAGGCTAAAGGTATCGCGGCCCGCACCGCCCCGCCGCTTGGCGATCAAGTCTCCCAGAAAGGCGATCATAAACCGCCGTCCCGCAACACCCCGGCCATAAAGCGTGCCGGGCAAAGGATAGCGGAACAGGGCCACCGATGCCGCCACCATATCCGATAAGGCGGTGTTCACCTTGGCCGATTGCCCGCCGGGCTTCATGCCAAGAAAGGCATCGGTGGCCATATCCAGTGTCAGCGCCTTGATGGCATCATAAAAACGGAACCGCCCGGCCTGTCCCCATGCGCCAATGCGTGCGGGCACCCCCAGATTCAGCCGTTCACAATAATGCTTCATGGCCGGTGTTTTAAAGGCCACGGTCATGATCTTGCGATGGGCGCGATGTTCGTCGAAATCCAACAACATCAGGCCGCGCGGAAACAGATCTTTCAAGAACGGCATCCAGCCCTGCTCCGAAGACAGGGCCTGTTCACGGTCGAGCAAAAAGAACTCGTTGGCCTCGGGGCCGATCATGCTCACTTGTTCATGGAAGAAAAGTTTATGGCGATAAACAGGGCCATAGCGATCCAGCATGCGGCGGGTATAGGCCCGGGGATCGCGCAGGTCTTCCAGGCTGTTGCCGATGACCGGCCAGCCATTTTCACCGGGGATATGATCCAATCTGCCGGCGTTCAAGGGATGCTGCACATCTGGTGCCGTGTTGGCCATGGGGGTGCCTTTTAAGGTGGAACCAAGCCAGACTATATCTGCTTATGGTCCATGCCTCTCCCACCAAAACCGGCGTGCTTGTTTTAGGCGTTTGCTTTTATCGCCAGCGCCAATGCACCCAAAGGGCCGGCACGTTTGCCAAGGCCGGGTGGCATGATCACATCCGTCAAATCGCCATCAAAGGGCGAAACCGTCAGATAGCCCTTGAGCCGCTCTTTCGTTTGGGCGCGCAGGGCGGCAAACAGGCTGTTGCGCGCCATCACGCCACCGCCAAACAAGATGCGCCGTGTGGAAAGCATCAGGATCAAATTGGCCGCCAGCACAGATAAATACTGCGCCTCCATGGCCCATGCCGGATGATCCGCCGACAGGTCATAGGCCGGATGGCCCCAGCGTGCTTCTATGGCCGGGCCGGAGGCCAATCCTTCCAAACAATCGCCGTGAAAGGGGCAATGGCCTTCAAAAGGATCGGTTTCTGGATCGCGGGGCACCGCCATATGGCCAAGTTCGGGATGCATGGCGCCATGCACAAGCTGGTTATTGGCAACAATGCCGCCGCCAATGCCGGTGCCCACGGTCAGATAGGCATAATCGGCCACATCTTGCGCCGCGCCCCACAGCCCTTCCGCCAATGCGGCCCCGTTCACATCGGTATCGAATGTCACCGGCACATCCAGCGCCCGCGCCACCGCACCGGCAAAATCCGTGCCTGCCCATCCGGTTTTGGGCGTTGTCAGCACATGCCCCCAAGTGGCAGAGAGGGGATCGCGGTCAATGGGGCCAAAGCTGGCCAGCCCCACGCGGGCGACCGGCCCCAATTCTGCGCTGCGTTCGCGGAAAAATGCCACAATATCGGGGATAGTTTCATCCGCTGTGCGGGTGGGCATCTGTATCTGGGCGCGGATATCATCCGGTCCGGTGCCGATCAGGCAGATGGTTTTTGTGCCGCCTGCTTCTATGCCACCCAAAAGCGCTGGCTGTGTCATGTCAGACCTCCTCAAGCCAGACCGTGTCATAAGGGCCAAGCACAAGATCTCCGCTTCCCTCATAGGTCTGCCCGGTCAGGCGGTCTTGCAAGGGAAAGCGAAAGCGTGCGGCGTTTATGGCCTTGATGGTAACAGATTGTGGGTTGGGCGCGAAATTGGCCAGCAAAAGAAGCCGCCCGCGGGCGCCGGATCGCCGCATCATGAATATATGGGGATTGTCGCCAGACAAAGGCCGCGATGGTGTATCCCCATGCAAGGCTGGAAAATCCGCCCGACAGGCAATCAAAGTGCGTGTCATGTCGTAAACCCGCCCTGCGATGCTGCCGCTGTCATGGCGCATTTCGGCGGTTTTCCAGTCCATATCGGGGCGGTGCAGCCAACGGCTGTCTATCGCCTTCAAAGGGTCGGTTTCATAGCTGTAATCATTGAGCATCCCCAATTCGTCGCCCATATACAAAAGCGGAATGCCGCCAAAGGCGAAGATAATGCTGTATAAAAGCCGAATACGCGCCAAGGCCAGATCGATCGCGGTTTCATCGCTCTCTTGAAGGGCGGCTTCCAGCCCCGCCAAAGAGGCCAGCATCCCCGAACTGCCATGAACGGCGCGGTCGTCGCCGGTTTGAAAAGATTGTCCGCGCGCAAAGCCGCCCGCGACCCGACCCGCATAGAAATCTGATAAAAACCGCACATGGTCGCTTGGGCCTTGGGCCTCGCGGTCCACATCCAGAACCGGCCAGCCAATATCATCATGGCAGCGGATATAGGTGATCCAGCTTGTATTGGCGGGGGGGGCAGGCATCCGCCGCAGCATCTCTGTCAGCCGTTCGGCGCGTCCTTCCGCCAAGGCCGACCACAACAGCACCATCAAGGTATTATGATAGCCCAAATGACATTCTTCGCCCGCATATTTGCCTTCGCCCAGATAGGCGGTGAGATGTTCTGGCGCCACAATGGCTTCTGCCTTTAAAGCCAAAGCCGGAGCGGCTATGCGGGTCAGGGCGCGAAAGGCGCGCAACAAATGATGGACCTGAGGCTGATTGCGACAATCCGTGCCCAGGCGTTTCCACATGAAGGCCACGGAATCAAGGCGCAAGACCTCGACCCCGCGATTGGCCAGAACCAGCATGATACGCAATATTTCACCAAAGACGGCCGGATTGGCATAGTTCAGATCCCATTGATAGGGATAGAATGTGGTCCAGACCCACTGATCCATTTCGGCGATATGGGTGAAGTTGCCCGGCGCACTGGCGGGAAACACATCCTCCAGCGTTTGTTCATACTGATCAGGGACTTGGCGGTCGGGGAAGCAATGATAATAGCCTTGATAAACCGGATCGCCGGCGCGGGCGGCCTGTGCCCATTCATGGGTATCGGCGGTGTGGTTGAGCGCCAGATCGCTGACAAGACTGATGCCGTGCTTGCGGCAGGCGCTGGCCAGCGCTTCAAGATCCTGCATGGTGCCAAGGCGGGGATCGATGCGTTCATAATCGGCCACCGCATAGCCGCCGTCACTTTCCCCTTCCCGTGGGCAGGTGACAGGCATCAAATGGAGATAGGTGACGCCCAGATCGCTTAAATAGGAAAGGCGCTGGCGCACCCCGTCCAAGGTGCCGCCAAACCGGTCCGCATAGGCGGAATAGCCCAGCATATGGGGCTTTTGAAACCAATCAGGGGTATAAACCCGCTTGGCATCCAGTTCCCGCAATTCGGCCGAGCGATTGGCAAGGCCTTGGGCTGCAATGTCGTAAAACCGCGCCAACCAATCCTGAAAATCGGCCCGGTGGCCGTAAAGCGCTTTCAGGGCCGCATCGGCATCAGGGCCAAAGATCTGTTTTCTTAGCGCAAAGAGGGCTTTGTCTGCGTCATCAAGGCCGATGCCATCAAGGTCCGCCGCCTGCATCCGCTCCGGCGTTGTTTGAAGAGACATAGTCCGATCCTGCATCAAATGGCAGCGCATATGGCCGCACGGAACCGTTGGGCGCACCCGCCCGGGATGGCTTTTAAAGCCGTCCCAAGCGGGTGCGTTAAGGGTTTACGTTAAAGATCAGAAGCTATAGCGCAATGTGACAGAAGCCGTCCGGCCATTGATGGCGCGCGCCCGGATCACCGCATCGGAATTGGGCAGGATAGAGCCTTCTTCCGCTTCGGTAACGCCCAGCGTATCGAACAGATTGTTCACATCGGCCGACAACACCAGACCGGACAGAATCTCGTAATTGGCAAAGAGATTCACCTGCGTATAGCCGGGCAGTTTCAGCTCGTTGTTGAATTGGGCAAAGGAGCTGGTGGTGCCGATGATATTGGCCCCGATGGTGAAGCCATAATCCGTGTAGGATGGCGTCACTTGATAAATCAGGTCCGCTTGCCGGCGCGGCGTGTTGCCCACCAGATCCGGCGACAGATTGTCTTCCACAATATCCGCATCGGTCCATGTCAGCCCGGCGGTGATATCGAACGGACCATAGGAATAGGCCCCTTCAAGCTCGAAGCCATAGGCGCGGTATTTGCGGTCGATGAAGGTGAGGCTGGTGATTTCGAAATTCTGTTCTTCGGTTTTGGCATAGAAGAATGTGCCGAACAGATTAAGCCCGCCGGTCCGCAGTTTCACACCGGCTTCGGTTTGTTTGACGATATCCACAGCGGCGTCTTCATCCACCAAAGAGCCATCGGCGGCAATGGCAGGGCCAAACAGCAAACGGTCTGCATTGGCGCTGCCACCCCGGCTATAGCGGGCAAAAACGGCCAGATCGTCGCTCAACAGATAATTGGCCCCAAAGGTGTAAGAGGCATAATCATATGTGTAATCAACGGGCGAAGGATTGGCCAGATCCACCAGATTGACATTTTGTTCCGGCCCTTCGATCACGCCGTCGCCGGTGACATCAAAGGGGGCCTGAATGGTGCCTGCAAAGCTGCCTGAAACATCACCGAAGGTGTAGCGCAGGCTGGCATCAAGGCTAAGATCGCCGGTGATCCATGATACAGAGGCATAAGGGGCATCGGTATCATAATCGGCATTGTAATTGCGGGTACAGCAGCCGCCAAAGGGATCACCAAACTGGAACAGGCCGTTCAGGGTCTGTTTTTGGCCATTGGCGTCAAACACATCCAAAAGGGCGGCATCCTTGCCCTTCACTTCCATCAGGAACGAGTTCCACACCCAGTCCATATTGATGTTTTGCGAGGCTTTATAATAGCCGAATGTCACATCCACATCGCCCATATCGCCCATTTCAAAGGATTTGGCGAGTTTCAGATCGTTGGCGAAATTGTCGAAATCATTCACATCCACATCGAACAACGCCACGGACATGGCCAAGCCATTGCCATTGAGCGCTGCGGGATTGGCGATGGCCTGACCACCGCTTGGGCCATTGGCATAGCCAAGGGTTGCCCCGGCTCCGCCGATTTGTTCGGCCAAGGACGATGCACTGGCCACACTGGCCGGGAAGGGCGCAACGAAACCGCCGGAATTTTCGGAATAGCGGCCGCGATTGCTGATCCGCCAATCATCGGCCAGATCGAATTCGAACTCGATGCCGATGGCGGTGCTCAGGGCGCGGATGCCATCATCAAGATCAAGGCGGCGGCGGTTGTTTTCGCCGTCAAGGCCAAGGCCCGACAACAAGAAGGGGGAATGGGGAGTGTCGGATTTGGCGTCGAACCCTTCCACCGAGCGGAATTTCGGATTTTCATTGGTGCCGGTGGCCAAAAGCGGCATGGGCAGGAAGGTGGTTTCCCGGTCATTCAGATGTTTGAAATAAAGCCGCACATAGCCATTTTCAAAATCCTTGGTGATATTGGCTTTGATCTGCCCGCCATCATCGCCATTGAAGCCGGTGTTGCGGGTGCCTTCGCCGGTGCGATAAAAGCCACCCACATGAAAGCTCAGATCGTCGGCAAGGGGGCCGCCATATTCGAAATCAAGCTGGGTGCGGTCAAAGCCGATGCCTCGCGTGATGCCGATGCTGCCGCCTTCCTGTGCGCCGGTTTTGCTGATCATATTGATCACGCCACCGGGGGAGTTCTGCGCAAATGTGGAGGCCGAGCCACCGCGCACCGCTTGAATTTGCGAAATGGTGCTGTCGGCGCGCAGGAAATTATCCGCATTGCCAAAAGCGATGTCGCCAAATTGCAAAACCGGCAGGCCATCTTCTTGCAGCGAAAGGAATTTCGCGCCACCCGTGGAAATGGGCAGGCCACGCACGGCGATATTGGCATTGCCGCCCCCGCCAGAGCTTTCAGAGCGGATACCGGGAATATTGCGGAAAATCTCGGCGGTGGAGCGCGGTGCAAAATTACGGATTTCTTCGGCGCTTAAAGAACTGGTGGAAACGCTGGTGGTCATTTTTGTGCCGCTGATGGGCACGGCGGTGATGATGATTTCCTCAAGCATTCCGGCATTTGTGGAAGCCTCGTCGGCATCCCCGTTTTCAACCTGCGAAACAGCAGGTGATGCGGCAAAGGCTGCAGTGGCCACCGATAGCATTAAACCAAAGCGTGTTGCTTGTTTCATTGGATTCTCTCCCCAAAATGATGCGGCAGGCCATGGCATCTCTGTGGAATTTAATGGCCGCCAGTTTGGATCAGGCGCTTTGTGTTTCCGCCATAAATGGCGCACCCCATCCATATGATCGCGAGGACGGTAAAAGATTTTGCAATCGATTGCAATAATGGTTTTGCAAAATGTTACGTAACAAAACGCTCTTTCAGGCGGTCAGAAAGGCTTTAGCCGGCTGCTGGCCCCGCTGCATTGTGAAAGGCATCTTTGGACAGCCGCTCGATCTCTGCCCAGCTTTCATGCTGCACCGCGTTTTTGGGTGCCACCCAACTGCCGCCCACGCATAACACATTGGCAAGGTTTAGATAATCCCGCGCCTTAGTGGCATTGATCCCGCCGGTGGGGCAGAAAAACACATTGGGAAAGGGGCCGGAGAAATTCTTGATAGCCGCCACACCGCCCGAGGATTCGGCAGGGAAGAACTTCAAATGGTCAAAGCCATGGTCATTGGCACGCATGACTTCTGATGCGGTGGCCACACCGGGCAGCAAAGGCACCGTGCTGGTCTGTGCGGCTTTTGCCACGGCGTCGGTCAGGCCGGGGCTTACGGCGAAGCGCGCGCCCGCTTGTTCTACCCGTTTCAGATCGTCCGGTGTGCGGATGGTGCCCGCCCCCACAATGGCACCGGGCACCTGTTGTGCCATGGCTTCGATGGCTGGGATTGCAGCGTCTGTACGCAGGGTAATTTCAAGAACCCGCAAGCCACCGGCCACCAAGGCCTGCGCCAAAGGGACGGCGTGCTCGATATGGTCGATTGCCAGAACCGGGATCACCGGTGCGGTGGTCATGATTGTGTGGATGGCCTGTGTCATATGCAGTGTTCCTTGATGATGAACCTTTTATCCCAGAATGAAAGAGGCACCCTCTTCGGCTTTGGAAACGGCCTGGCGTGCGGATGCGAACAGTTCGCGGCCCATGCCAAAGTGGTAGGAGGATATATCCGCCTGCTCCGGCGTGCGGGCGGCGAAGTCTGCATCCTCAAGCAGCACATTCAATGTTCCGGCGTCCGCATCCAGCCGGATGATATCGCCATTGCGGATGCGCGATATCGGCCCTCCATCCACCGCTTCCGGGGTCAGGTGAATGGCCGCAGGCACCTTGCCCGATGCGCCCGACATGCGCCCGTCGGTGATCAGGGCCACCTTATGGCCACGTTCTTGCAAAACGCCCAGGCTGGGGGTCAGCTTGTGCAATTCCGGCATTCCGTTGCTGCGTGGCCCCTGGAAGCGCACCACGGCCACCACATCCCGGTTCAACTCTCCGGCTTTGAAGGCTTCGACCAGTTCGCTTTGATGATGAAACACCCGTGCCGGTGCTTCCACCACCCGATGTTCGGGCTTCACCGCCGATATCTTGATCACGCTGCGGCCCAGATTGCCTTCTAAAAGCTTCAGACCACCGGTGGCAGAGAAGGGATTGTCCACGCCGCGCAGCACATCTTCGTCCCCGCTTTTTTGCGGAGAAGGCCGCCAGACCAAGCGATCGTCTTCCAATCCCGGCTCCACCGCATGCTGGGATAGGGGGACGCCATATATGGTTTGAATATCGCCGTGCAAAAGCCCGGCATTCGTCAGTTCGCGGATTAGAAAGCCGATCCCGCCCGCTGCGTGGAAATGATTCACATCCGCCGAACCATTGGGGTAGATGCGTGTCAAAAGAGGCACAATATCCGATAGATCGGAAAAATCCGTCCAGTTGATCTTTATGCCCGCCGCTTTGGCAATGGCCACCAGATGCAATGTATGATTGGTGGACCCACCGGTGGCCATCAGCCCCACCATGGCATTGACGATGGCGCGTTCATCAATCAGACGCCCCAAAGGCGTATGGGCATTGCCAAGGCCGGTGATGGCGGCGGCACGTTTTGCTGCATAGGCCGTTAAAGCATCGCGCAATTTGGTATTGGGATGCACAAAAGCCGCACCGGGCAGATGTACGCCCATCATTTCCATCATCATCTGATTGGAATTGGCCGTGCCATAAAATGTGCAGGTGCCGGGGCTGTGATAGGATTTGGCTTCGGCGTCCAACAGCTCTTCGCGGCCCACCTTGCCTTGGGCAAAAAGGGCGCGCACACGGGCTTTTTCATCATTGGGCAGGCCCGATGGCATGGGGCCGCCCGGCACGAAAATAGCGGGCAGATGGCCAAAGCTCAGGGCGCCGATCATCAAGCCCGGCACGATCTTGTCGCAAATGCCCAGTGCCAGCACCGCATCGAACATATTGTGCGACAGGGCGATGGCGGTGGCCTGTGCAATCACATCGCGGGAAAACAGCGACAGGTCCATGCCGTCCTGGCCTTGGGTAACGCCATCGCACATCGCGGGGACACCCCCTGCGAACTGTGCCGTGGCACCGGCCTCGCGGGCGGCCAATTTGATCAGATTGGGAAAGCGTTGATAGGGCTGATGGGCCGACAGCATATCATTATAGGCAGACACAATGGCGATATTGGGCGCCCGTTCGCCGCGCAAGCTGGGCTTGTCGCCTTCCGCTGCGGCAAAGCCATGGGCCAGATTGCCGCAAGACAAGGTGCTGCGATTGGGGCCCTCGCGGTGCGCGGCCTCTATGCGCTCAAGATAATCGGCGCGGCTTTGGGTGCTGCGCTCGCGGATGCGGGTGGTCACTTCGGACAGTGTGGGATGCATCCTGTGTCTCCTCATTTCTCTGGCAAATAGGCTTAATTCGGTATGGTTGATTGGCGGCACGAAATACCGCCTTCATGGCATGTGACGGGATCAATGGGTGAAAGGACCCCATATGGGTTGGGCTTGGGCCGTGTTCCATCGGGCTCGAAGCCGAAATTCACAAAGATCTGTGCCATGCTCATATGCAAAAATCCGCCGCCCATGATGACGGCCATATTGGCCCGCTCCACCAAAGCCTGACGGGTATCGGGCGCTTTTTCGTCCAACCGCAAGGCTTTTTGGGCGGCGATGAATGTTTCATCCGCCTGCCAATCGGCTTTATGATCGATCTGTGCATTCAAAAACCCCAACAGATCGCCTGTCCGGCCATTGGCAAGGGGTATCTGTGCCCATTCGGCAGGGCCGTCCTGTGCGGTATCGTTTTCCGGTTCAACCCGGTCCCGCCGCGGTGTGATCAGCACATTCAAAGGCGGAAAAATCTGCGGCCATTGGGTTTCGGCAATGGGCTCCAAAGGGTTCGTCTCCGTTTCGGCATCCTGATTGGCCACGGATGGGGGCAAAGGCTCCGCCGTTTCCTGTGCATTGGCTGTCATCAGGCTTATGCCAGAAATGCCCAGATATATAAGTGCCGCCGACCAGAATTTCCGCATATCGACCCCTTGCTGTTTCGTTTGTTCAGACCCGACCAATAGGGGGCACTCCCATGGGGAAAGGTCAAGGGGCCCAGTGGACCTCAACCGGCACCTCATGTTGTTGCAAGATCGCGCGGATGGGCATTTCATAGATATCCGTTCCCGCCATTGCCCGATCATAGACATGACGCTTGCCGGCGCCTTTTAGCATCAAAATGATCCGGGCCGAATCCAAAAGCGCGGGCAAGGTCAGGGTCATGCGCTCGAAGGGGGCATCTTTTGGCAGGATTTTCGGTGTCAATCCAAGGCACAAATCCGTCCCTTCAGGGGACAAGACAGCGTTTAGCGCCTCGGCTCCGGGAAAGAGCGAAGCGGTATGCCCATCTTCGCCCATGCCCAAAAGAACCAGATCCGCAGCCCATGGAAAATCCATCAAGCGTTTTTGAACATCTGGCGCCCCTTCCACCGCTGTTTTGGCCGGAGTTTTGAGGCTGATGAACGAGGCTTTTTTCGCATCATCGACAAGCAAGCTTTCATGCACCAGTTTTTCATTGCTGGCCGGATGGTCCGCATCCACCCAGCGGTCATCGGCCAAAGTGATGCAGATCTTTTCCCAATCCAGTTTGCGCTTCGCCAAGCGCTGAAACAGGGCTTTGGGGGTGGAGCCGCCGGAAACGATCAGCCCGGCAATGTCCCGTGCCTCGGTGGCTTCCGCCAAGGTTAAAGCCATATGTCCGGCCAGGCTGTCGGCCATGGCTTCGGCATCGGGATATTCGACAAATAATGGTTCAATCATGCCAGCTATGCCCATATCGTTCGGTGAGCGCCACCGAAGCGGCAGGCCCCCATGTTCCGGCGGAATAAGGCTTGGGCTTCAAATCCAGATCCCGCCATCCTTTGGAAATGCCGTCCACCCACGCCCAGGCCGCTTCGGTTTCATCGCGGCGCACAAACAGGGTGGAATTGGCGTTCAGTACATCCAGCAATAAGCGCTCATAAGCGATGCGGCGACGGCGGGTGCGCGCCTCTTTGGTCATGGAAAGATCCAAGGACACTTCTTGCAGCTTCATGCCGTCACGGCCCAGCCCCGGCACCTTGTTCATCACGCACAGCTTGATATTTTCTTCCGGTTGCAAGCGGATTACCAGCTTGTTGGAATCTAAAGTGAGATTGCTTTCTTCGGGGAAGATCGAATGGGGTACCCCTTTGAACTGGATAAAGATCTCGCTATAGCGATAAGGCAGCCGCTTTCCGGTGCGCAGATAAAAAGGCACACCGCGCCAGCGCCAATTATCGATATCGGCGCGTAAGGCCACAAAGGTTTCCGTGCGGCTTTCTTCTTGCGCTTCATCCAGATAGCCCGGAACCGCCGTACCGCCGACCGCGCCGGCCGTATATTGACCGGCCACCGACTTCAGCGTGTTCTCTTGTTTGGTGATGGGCCGTAAAGACCGCAAAACTTTCAGCTTTTCATCGCGCACCGCATCGGCATCAAGGGTGTTGGGCGGCTCCATTGCCACAAGGCACAAAAGCTGCAGCATGTGGTTTTGCAACATATCGCGCAAAGCGCCTGAGTCGTTATAATAGGACCAGCGCCCTTCCACGCCCACCGTTTCGGAAATGGTGATCTGGACCTGCTCGATGCCATTGGCATTCCAAAGGGGCTCGAACAGGGAATTGGCAAAGCGCAAAGCCAGCAAATTCTGGACTGTTTCTTTTCCAAGATAATGATCGATGCGGTAAATGCGGTCTTCTGCAAACACGGCTCCCACCGCATCATTCACCGCCCGGCATGATAAAAGATCATGGCCAATGGGTTTTTCCAAAACGACGCGGGTGTTTTTGCCGGCCAGTCCATGGGCCTTGAGATGGGTGCATATGTCGCCATAAAAGCGCGGGGCTGTGGAAAAATAACACACCAGCTCGCCGCCTTCATCCAGACGCACCGCCTTGGCCAAGCTATCGAATCCGGTGCCCTCCACCGCATCCACAGGGCAATAATCAATGCGCTTTGCAAAGCGTTGCCACAAGGCTTCATCATAATAGTCTGCGGCGATATGGCTTTTTAGGCGCTCATGCACCGTTTCTAGAAACCCGTCGCGGTCAAGATCAGACCGGGCCGCCCCGATAATCCGGACATCATCGGCCAAATGGCCATCACTGTCCAAAAAATACAGGGATGGAAACAGCATGCGCATGGCCAGATCACCGGTTCCGCCAAAGATGATCAGATCACTGGGTCGGTTGGTGCCGTGTTCTTGCATAAAACTATCCCGCATTCGTCAAATCATGCATATATACACCGTCATGTACGGCGTTTTTGGTTATAAAATAAAGAGATGAAGCCCTCCTATGGCATAAAAATGATGTTTAGCACATTGCAATCGATTGCAAATATTTGCACAGTGATAGGGTGCTTTTGCCAAAAAGGGGCGCTAGACTGCCGGAGATTGCCCGATCAAGGGCAGCAAAAGTCGCAAAAGCTTTAAGACGTTTCTTGGATAGAGTCATCCGAAACAGGGTGAGACGCCGGGAACCAGAACGCTTTGGGGAGACATATGGAACTGGGTATCTCACTGCATCCGATCGATATCGGGTTGATTTCCGCCTATTTCGTGATTGCGATCGGTTTGGGCATTTGGTTTGGCCGGAAGCATGATACGGCCAGCGATTTTTTCCTTGCCGGTCGGGGCATGTTGTGGCCGGTGATCGGGCTGTCGCTTTTTGCCTCCAATATTTCCAGCACAACGCTTGTGGGGTTGGCAGGCTCGGCTTATTCCACCGGCATTTCCGTGTTTAACTATGAATGGATGGCTGCGGTTGTCCTTGTGGTGTTCGCGGTGTTTTTCCTGCCCGCTATTTTGCGCGCGCAGGTTTATACCATGCCGGAATTTCTCTCTAAACGGTATGATGATCGGGCGCGTACCTATTTCTCCTTATTGACTTTGTTCCTCAATATTGTGGTGGATACCGCCGGCGGGCTGTTTGCGGGCGCTTTGCTGTTGCAAATGATGTTCCCCAGCCTCGATATCTGGACCACCGTTACGGTTTTGGCCATTGCCGCCGGGATTTATACCATTGCGGGCGGTCTTGCGGCGGTGATGTTCACCGATGCCATTCAGGCGGTGTTATTGGTGGTCGGGTCTGTGCTGATTACCATTTTCGCTCTGGAACAGGTGGGCGGCTGGGACGCCGTTGTGGCCGCTGTGCCGCAAGACAAATTAAGCCTGATCCGTCCGCCGGGTGATCCCGGTGTGCCTTGGCCCGGCCTTGTTACCGGCGTCTTTTTGCTGGGATTTTATTTTTGGTGCACCAATCAATTCATGGTGCAGCGCTTATTGGCTGCCAAGAATATCAATCATGGGCGCTGGGGTGCCTTATTTGCCGGTTTTTTGAAGCTGCCGGTGCTGTTTATCATGGTGATCCCCGGCACCATTGCCATCTTGCTCTATCCCGATATTGAAGATCCCAATCTGGTCTATCCCACCATGCTGGTGGATTTGCTGCCGGTGGGCATCATGGGATTGGTTCTGGCGGGGTTTGTGGCGGCTTTGATGTCGCAAATTGACAGCACGCTCAATTCCGCATCGACCCTTGTGACCATGGATTTCGTGCGCCGCATCTGGCCTCAGCTCAACCCGCACCAGTTGATGCGCGCCGGGCAGATATCGACCTTTGTGTTCATGATGCTTGCTGTGCTTTGGGCCCCGCAGATCGCAAAATTCCAATCGATCTTTGAATATCTGCAAGCGGTTCTGGCCTATACGGTGCCGCCTATTGTGGCCATGTTCGTGTTCGGGGTTTTGTGGAAACGTGCCAATGCCTCGGGCGGGTTTGCAGCTTTGGTGATTGGCGGTTTGGCCGGATTGGTGTTCTTCATCGGCAATCAGGTGCTGGTGGATGAACCGGTGATCAGCTTTTTATATGTGGCCCCCATCCTGTTCGTGATCTCAAGCATCACTTTGGTGGTGGTCAGCCTGATGACCCCGCCGCCATTGCCGGAAAAAACCGAAGGATTGTTATGGACGCCTGCCACATGGCATGCGGAATCCGAAGAACTTGCCGCTTTGCCCTGGTGGCAGAATTACCGGATTTTGTCGGTGGGCCTGCTGGCGGTCACCGCTGTCATTGTGATCAGCTTTTGGTAGCCTAATCGGCTTGGTGCGCGCCGCTGGAGGCGCGTACCACCAGCTCTGGGGTCATCATCAAAGGCGCGATGGCTTCCCCGGCAATTTTCGACATCATCAGATCCACCAATAAGCGCCCGCCTTGCAAAATATGCTGGCGTACGGTGGTGAGCGGTGGATTGTACCAAGTGGCAAGGGCGATATCGTCAAAACCGGTGATGGCCACATCTTTGGGTACATGGATGCCCCGCGCCTGCAGGGCATTGATGACCGCCATGGCCAGAACATCACTGGCGGCCACCAGCCCGTCGAAGGCCAAAGTCTTCAGATCCAGATGTGCGATCACCCGATGGGCATCCTCGCTGGTAAAGCGGCTGTCAAACACCAGATCCGGATCTATTTCGTGGCCTGCGGTCTCTAGCGCCCGTTGGTAGCCTTTATATCGCAATTCCACCTCTGGCCAGCCACGATGCCCCATAAAGGCAATGCGTTTGCGCCCTTGTGCAATCAGGTGCTTTGTCGCTTCAAGGGCGCCGGTTTCATTGTCGCAGCCCACAGTGGAATAGCGCTGGTCTGGCAGCCGCCCGCCCCACACAACCATTGGCGCACCGGTATCGGCCATACTGTTCAGGGTTTCATGCTGGGAGGATTGGCCGATGATGATGGTACCGTCAGCCCGGGAGCTATCAAGGGCCGCATCGGGCCAATGTCTGTCTCCGGCATTGACGCGGCTGAGCAAAAGGTCAAAGCCGCGGGCATTCAAGGCATCGGCGATGGCCCCGAGCAATTCCATAAAGAACGGATCGGAAATCGGCTGCTGCTGCTTGGCATCGATGGGGATTACCACGGCGATGGTGCCGGTGCGTTTCAAGCGGAAATTCCGTGCCTGTTCATTCACCACATAATTGTGGCTGTGGGCAATGCGGCGCACCCGGTCTTTGGTTTTGGCATTCACCAACGGGCTGTCGGCCAAAGCCCGTGACACGGTGGATTCCGATACCCCCGCCAGACGGGCGATATCGGACATGGTTTTGATATCCGCTTTGGGCGTGGATCGCCGAATGGTCATGATTGGTCACTCATGGCCCGCTTTTGGATCGGGATGGCGAAAAGGGCCGCCACAGGGGCGAAAAGGCGCCACCATCCCGTGATCCTTATTGTCCCGGCTTGACAAATTTCAGCGTCATCCGGTCGGATTCGCCAATTGCCTGATTTTTGCGCCGTTCTTCATCGCTTCCGGCGCGCAATACCGGCGGCAAGCCCCAGACCCCGATTTCATAATCCTTGGTGTCTTTGGGATTGGCATTGATCTCGCTTTGATCCGCAAGCACGAAACCCGCTTTCGTAACGGCTTCGATCACGAAGCTTTGCTTCAGATAACCGCGCCGGTCAGCGGGGGTATTGGGTGAGTCTTCATTTTCCCGGTGTTGCACCACACCCAGCACGCCGCCGGGCTTCATGACGCGGAAAAATTCGGCCAGAACCTCTTCCAGCACATCGCTATACACCCAGCCATGCATGCTGCGAAAAGCAAGAATGGCATCCACACTGTCATCAGCGGCAAAACCGTCTTCGGTCAGCATGAAGCGGGCAAAGGCCTTATCGCCAAACAATTTGCCTTTGGAGGCGATATAATTATCGCGCCAGACATGGGAGCGCGCCCGGCTGCCGGCATTTTGGGAGAGATGTGGCGCTGTGTTCAGCGCGATATAGGTGCCTTTATCCCGGAGCAGATCCCCCAGAATTTCCGTGTACCAGCCGGGCAATGGTTCGGCGACCGTCATATCGGCGGTGATGCCAAAGAATTTCAGGGTTTCGGCTGGATGGCGGTAGGCATCCCGCGCCTTTTGATCGGCGGTGCGATACGGATTTTCCGTAACCGCCCGGTCAATGGCATCGCTATCTTGCGCTGCAAGCCGGTGCGCAGGCAGCAGCATCACAAGCGCGAGAAAGAGGTGCGAAAGGCGCATAAAATATCTCCATTAAGAAAGGCCCCGGTGGCAGGCTACAAAAGCCGGGGCCTTGCTGCAAGAAAAAGGACAGAATTCGTGCGCTTAAATGGTGCCTGCCTTTATGGTTTTAGCGTTGGAGCATCGACCGCGCCGCTTTCACGGCCGTTTCATCATCAATGGTGCGCGGTGGTACGGACACGCCCTTTTCCGCCGCCGGGCGGGCCGCGATACGGTCTGCCCATGCTTTCAGATTGGGCAGACCATCAATTTCAAGACCGCACCAGGCATGGCTTCTGACCCAGCACCAATTGGCGATATCAGCAATGGAATAGTCGCCTACCAGAAAATCCCGGCCTTCCAAGGCGCGGTCAAGCACCCCATAAAGACGCATGGTTTCATTTTGATACCGTGCAATCACCGAAGGAATTTGTTCGGGGAAATAGCGGGTGAACACATTGGCCTGCCCCTGCATCGGCCCCAAACCACCCATTTGGAACATCAGCCACTGGATGACTTGCGAGCGTGCTTTGGGATCGCTTGGCAAAAGTTTTCCGGTTTTTTCCGCCAGATACAGCATGATCGCGCCGGATTCAAAGACCGCGAAATCATCATTGTCCCGGTCAATGATTGCAGGAATGCGACCATTGGGATTGATTTTCAAAAACCAGTCTTCTTTCTGCTCGGCCGCCATCAAATTAATGGCTTTTACAGTATAGGGAAGGCCCATTTCTTCCAAAGTGACGGACACTTTGAAGCCATTGGGTGTGGCGGCGGTATAAAGATCAATCATGATGGGCTTTTCCTATTGTGGCATCGGCTGGCCGGTTTGACATGGAAAGATTTTGATAGGGGCAAACAAAGATAATGCGCGATACGAACAAACGCATCGCGCATTCACATTTATTTGACTGTTTAGATCAAAGCGCCGATCGGCAACAGTGTTTTAAGCGGCTTGGCGTCCCTGCCGACGTCGCTGGGTTGCACCGAAGCCGATCAAGCCCAATCCTAAAAACAGGACCGTTGCTGGCAGCGGAATATCAAAGCCAATCACATCGAAAACCGCCAAATCGATCCCGCTGATATCCACCTGTTCACCGCGGCCGGCTGTGGGATCCATGATACCGAAGGGGGAAATCACGCCGAAGACCTCAATCAGATGTGACGCCTGATTGCCGCCTAGATCGATGATCGTTCCATCGGGGAACTGGAACTGAAAGCCACCATTGAAACTACCCGACGAGAAGGGAGCAATTTGCGTTTTGCCACCATCGAATGAAAAGAAGGGAATGTCGGTACGGTTGGCGAATTGCGTGTCGAAATCATCGAAGGTCAAAGGCCCGTCAATGCCCAGATGGGAGGTCAGATCAAAGCCAACGAAATTGCCCTGCCCATCAAATGATAGATCGGAAAAGCGGAACAGATCCATCGGCGAGAACACCGCATTGAAATTATCGGGAACATTAAAGACCGCATTCACGATCTCGAAGATATTCACATTGGCCAGAATATCACGGGTGATCACGGCATCGGCGGGTAGGCCCAAAAGCGCCCGGAAGAAATCCGCATTGGCGGGGTTTTCCACCACGTCACGGATAACTTCTGACGTGGGGCCCGCGCCAGTGAACTGATCCACGAAATCCACGCCGCTGACAAAGCCCAAGGCATGGCCGATTTCATGGGCGGCAACGCCGATAAAATCGAAGGCGTTTGCATCAATTCCATCTGATCGATTGAAATCAAAATCAAAATCTGAATTGAAGGTGACCGAGCCATCCACCACACCATCAAGGCCTGTGAATCCCAAAGCTTTCAAATTGGCGGTGTTCACATCCAGCGCTGTATTGTCGATGGTGGAAAACACGCTGTTTCCTGCCGAATCAAATGAAATGCCCGGGCCGCCATCGAGGGTCCCCAAGGTGTTGGTGAAAAACGAGAGGCTATCGTCTTGCACCAAATTCTGGACGGCGACTTTATCTTTACCGCTGGTTTGATCTGCGGCCAAGGCATCGCGGAACACAGAATAATTGACAACCGCTGAAGATGACCCCGTTTGGCCGATCACATTGGGGGCAAGGGGTGCGAATCCCACATCCAGAATGATGGTGGTATCATCTTTAAGACGCGTTTCCCATAATTGCGCAGCTTTCTTGAATCCGCGGCGTGCATCATCGGCCAAAGCCGGATCAATATTGGGATCGAAATTGAAATTCAGATCAATCTGAATGGCATGCGCTGGTGCAGAAAGTGCCAAAATCCCTGCGGTGAGAGCGCCGCCCAAAAACCGTTTCATGCTTTTCATTACTCTACCCTGATTGCAATTATTATTATTCAACACAATCCAAGCAATTCTTATGCCATTTAATTCAACGGGAGAATTCCATGTTTTAAGCCTTTGGTTTAAGAAAACCTGTCGGAATTTTTATCAGGCTGAAGCCGTACACCGTTTATCTGTAAAAAAATCCGACAGTTGACAGGCGGGCCACCGCTCGCCACGCCATGGGAGACAAATTTTAGAGGACCCGATCATGTTCAAAGCGCTTGCCGTTTCGCTGTCCGCAGCGTGTCTTGCTACGACCTTTTGCACCGCGCCCGCTTGGGCTGCAGATACAAACAAGCGTTTTGCCGTAGAAGGCGGGGGCGCGCAGGCCTGCTCTTTGTTCTTGGAAGCCGAGCGGGACCGTAAAGAGCAATACACATATTATATCGGCTGGGTTCAGGGATATCTGACGGCGTTGAACCGCTTTCAAGACGACACTTTCGATATGGTGCCGTGGCAAAATACCCAGTTCCTGACCCTCGCTCTCATATCCTTTTGCAAGGACAATCAAGATACGCCCCTGTTTCGGGCGACGGATTATTTGAGCCTTATCATGTCGGAACAACGGCTGCGTAGTGAATCCAAGTCTCTCGTTCTGGGGCAAGGCGATAGCAGCATAACCATCTATCAAGAAATTCTGCGCCGCGCTCAGGCTAAATTGATCCAGGGTGGATTTCTGGAAGGCACTGCCGATGGGACATTCGGCCCGAAAACCCGCCTTGCTCTGGAAGCGTTTCAAAAATCGAAAGAGATCGAGGTGACGGGCCTGCCCGATCAAGTCACGCTGTTTCATCTGTTTGCCGAAGGGCTGCCGACTTCGGGGAAAAACCGATAGGGGATATATATCGTCTCATCGCTTGGCGAGGCTTGGAAAACAAGGCCCGCCTGCGCAGATCAAGGCAGTCTTCATGATGCAAAACAAGCCGGAAGGCTCGGGTGCGAAACTGGCTTTAATCGCGCTGTTCATCGGGGCCATCGGCATTGGCTTTGCGCCCATTTTCGTGCGCTATTCCGATATTGGCCCGGTTTCCACCGCCTTTTGGCGCATGGTTTTGTCGGTTCCTCTTCTGGCCTTGTGGATGGCGGTCACTCCCAGCCCCAAAAAACGCCCCTATAATTGGGGATTATTGGCTTTGTGCGGCCTGTTTTTTGCCGCCGATCTGGGGCTGTGGCATTGGTCGATTGCCTTAACATCCGTGGCCAATGCGACGCTTTTGACCAATTTGAATCCTGTGTTCGTGGCATTAGCGGGTTTTGTGCTGTTTCAAGAACGTTTTTCCCGCCTGTTTTTGCTGGGCTTGGTGGCCGCTTTGGTGGGGGCTGTGGCCCTGATGGGGGCCAGCCTTGAATTTGCACCCGAACGTCTGAACGGGGATCTTTTGGGGATGGCCTCTGCGGTGATGTATGCGGGATATTTCATCACCGCGGCAAAGCTGCGCGCCAATCATGGCGCTTTTGAAATTCTGGTATTTACCGCCATTGCCACCGCCATAGCGCTGCTTGGGGTGGCACTTGTATCAGAGCCGGACATCCTGCCCGCAACGCCGGAAAGCTGGCTTCCTTTGATCGCGCTGACACTGGTTAGCCAGATCATGGGGCAGGGATTGATTGTTTATGCCTTGGCGCATTTGCCAGCCGCTTTTTCCGCCGTGGGGTTGCTATTGCAGCCGTTGATTGCCGCTTTGGCTGCATGGCTGTTGTTCGCGGAACGTCTCGGCCCATGGGAATTGGCCGGAGGAGGGGTGGTCTTGTTGGGTATTGTGCTGGCCAGATTGGGTAGCCTGAACCGCCGCCGCATCCGGGACGGGGACAGTGCCCCGCAAACGCTGATCTGATCGGTTTGAAAGCCGGGGGGCGCCGGAAAAGCACCCCCCCCTTGCTATGACTGCTCAAGAACCGGGCGTTAGTCCGCGTCTTTCAGTTCTTGCAAGAACCAGGTGACAATCAGCGCATCGCGCATGGCCCCCTGCTTCAGATTGGCTGCGCCCGCATGGCCGCCTTCGATATTTTCATAATACAGCACTGCATGGCCCTGCTGCATCATCTTGGCTGCCATTTTGCGGGCATGGCCGGGATGCACCCGGTCATCGCGGGTGGAGGTGGTGAAGAACACCGGCGGATATGTCCCGTCTTCAGAAACATTCTGATAGGGCGAATAGGTTTCGATCCACGCCCGCTCCGCTGGAATATCAGGATCGCCATATTCGCCAATCCATGATGCACCGGCCAACAGCTTGTGATACCGCAACATATCAAGAAGCGGCACCGCCGAAACCACGGCCCCAAACAATTCGGGATTGCGCACCATGGTGGCGCCGGTCAACAAACCGCCATTGGAACCGCCATAAATGCCCAGATGCGAAGCGCTGGTCAGGCCCTGATCGATCAGATCGCGTGCGACGGAGGCAAAATCCTCATAGGCACGAGGGCGGTTTTCATTGAGCGCCGCCTTATGCCAGCGGGGGCCGAATTCTCCGCCACCCCGGATATTGGCGACGGCATAAGCGCCACCTTGTTTGAGCCATTCAATGGCCAAGGGCGACAAATAATTGGGGGTGAGAGAGATTTCAAACCCGCCATAGCCATAAAGGATGGTGGGAGTAGAGCCGTCCATCGCCGCATCTTTGGCACGAATCAAGAAATAAGGAACTTTGGTGCCATCGTCGCTGGTGGCGAAATGTTGCGCCACTTCATAGGCAGACGCATCGAAACGCGCCGGCATGGCTTTGATGGGTTTTGCGGTTGTCTCATCAATCAGATACAGCGTGTCCGGCTCCAGGAACCGTTCAAAATTCACCAAAAGGGTGTTGGTAAAGCCACTGCCTGAAACGATAGACACATTGCCGGTTTTCGGCAGATCCGCATCTGTCAGGGTCCAGCCTTCCGCGCTGGGTTGGGCCTTTGCCAAACGCCCGCGCACCTGATCCAGAAGGGCCACATAAATCGCATCGCGGCCAATCTGTACGCCTTCAATGGCCATGCTGTCGGTTGGCTTGGCAATGATGGTCATGCTTGAGGCTGTGTCTTTCAGCAGATCGTCAAGCGGCAAGGACACCACAGCACCCGCCGGGGCCATCACATCCCCCACGGTCCACTCGCTGCGCAAAAGGGCGATCACCCGCCCATTGAACAGGCCCTGGAAATTGGCGTCATCGGGAAGAGCCAATTCGGTCAGCTTGTTGTCAGACCCCACATGATACAGGGTTTCATGGAAGAAATCCGGCGCACGGGAAACGAACAATTCGGTGCCTTCGGGGCGGTGGATGACCACCGGGAATGTGAAGGCATCGGTTTCGGCGCTGCTAAACAGGGTTTCGGCGTCGGCCAGATCTGAGCCACGTTGCCAAATTCGCACCGTGCGGGCGTAACCCGATGTGTTTTTGGAACCGCCCGCATGGGGGCTGGCCACAAACAACCGGTCCGCGTCGATCCAGCTGACCGATTGCTTTTCTTCCGCAAGATAAAAACCATCTTCCACAAAGCGGCCGTTTTGCACATCGAATTCGCGGGAGACCACCGCATCGGCTCCGCCGCGTGACAGATTGACCATGCAATGCCGGTTATCGGGAGCAAGGCAGCTGGCCCCTTTCCAGACCCAGTTTTCTCCTTCTGTTTCGGCCAAGGCATCCAGATCGAGGATCACCTCCCATTGCGGGGAGTCGCTTTGATAACTTTCAAGAGAGGTGCGCCGCCAGATCCCGCGCACATGGGTATCGTCTTGCCAGAAATTACGCACCTCGTCGCCGATGATCTGGCCATAGGGAATACGGTCGGATGCGGTGCGGATTTTTTCTGCCGCCGCGCGAATGTCTTCATAGCGCGGATCGCCTTCCAGCCGCGCCAAAGACACGGCATTTTGCGTGCGCGCCCATTCAAGAGCCTTGTCGCCCTCTACCTCTTCAAGCCACAGATAAGGGTCGCCCGATTGCGTCTGCTGCGTCACGGATTCGTTGCTTTCTTTCGTCGATTTTTCGGAATTTTGCGCGTCACAAGCAGCCAAGGTCAGCGCGACACCTGCCGCCATTCCCAGCCGGTACATCCCGCGCCACGATAGATATCGTCTCTGGTCCATCTCAGTTCTCCCCAAAATGATGGTTAAATATTATGGTTTTAAAACGCATCCTTACGTTTGCGTATTTGTGCAAAGACGTCCACATCACTGGCCGCTTCCATGCCCAACTGCTTGCGGATTTCCGGACTGTGCGGCCGCAAGAACGGATTGGTGGCACGTTCGATACCCATAGTGGAGGGCACGGTGGGCTGACCTTCGCCACGCAGGGCTGCCACCTCTTTCATCCGTGTCAGCAGGGCCTGATTTTCCGGTTCGATGGTCAGAGCAAAGCGGCCATTGGCTTCGGTATATTCATGGGCGCAACATATCAGTGTTTCTTCGGGTAGCGCCGCCAATTTGCGTAAGGAGTGTAGCATCTGTTCCGGCGTGCCTTCAAACAGGCGGCCACAGCCCAAAGAAAAGAGTGTGTCACCGCAAAACAAGGCTTTCTGGTCGGCAAAATAATAGGCCACATGGCCGCTGGTATGGCCCGGCACTGCTATCACGTCGCCGCGTGCTGCGCCCAGATGTACGCTATCTCCCTCGCGCACCCATTCGTCGGCCCCTTTGATGCGGTGACGGTCCGCATCCGGGGCCACGATCCGCGCCCCATAAAGAGCCTTCAATGCTTCTGCGGCTCCAATATGATCGGCATGATGATGGGTGAGCAAAATCACTTCCGGTTTCCAGCCAAGCCCATCCAGCGCTGTTTTGACAGGCTGCGTCCAGCCCGGATCGACCACGGCCACTTGCCCGCTTTCAGGCTCTCGCACCAGATAGACATAATTGGCCAAAGGCTGTTCGATGAACACCTGTTCGATCTGGAAATCGCTCATCCGTTTTCTCCGCTTGTTCCCGAGACGCGCTCAGGACGGTTGATCTTTTCCATATACATCGTCTGGCACATAGGTTTTTGCGGCGGTTTCCTCAAGCTGTGCTGTGCTTGCGTCTTGGCCGGAAACACGGCGGTAAAAACAGCTTTTATGCCCCACATGACAGGCGCCGGGGCCGTGTTGATGCACCCGCAGCCATACCGCATCCTGATCGCAATCAAGGCGGATCTCTAACACATCCTGATAATGCCCCGAGCTTGCACCCTTTTTCCAAAGGGCTTGGCGGGACCGGCTATAATAATGCGCGACGCCGGTTTTTATGGTCAGGGCCAGGGCTTCGGCATTCATATAAGCCAGCATCAAAGGCATGCCGCTTTCATGATCGGTGGCAATGGCCGGGATCAGCCCGTCGGGGCCAAAGCGGGGCGTCAGGGCGGTCCCTTGCTCCAAGGCGGTTTTGTCCGCAGGAGGGGGGGCAAAAGAAGTTGATTGAGATAAGTTGGTCATGGCCGCACTTTGCCCCGAACTGTGGGCTTTGACCAGAGTGCTTGCACGATGTCTGCTCAGGATATGAAGAGTGCTTGGATTTTACCTGCATAGCTCTTATTTCATGGGGCATGAGCGCTTTATATAATAAAGACATTTTGCGGCTTGCAACCGAGATCCCGTTTACCGCGCCTTTGGCGGATGCGCAGATCAGCATCACCCGCACCAGCCGCATTTGCGGATCGCGGCTGAGGCTGGATGCGATTTTCGATGATCAAGGCCGCTTTTTGAAATTGGGATTGGATGTGCGGGCCTGTGCTTTGGGGCAAGCGACAACAGCCATTGTCGCTCCAAAGCTGATCGGGCTTGACCGGCAAAGCCTTGCCCATGCGGCGGATGATTTTCGCGCCATGCTGCAGGAAAACGGGCCGCCGCCTGCGCCGCCTTTTGAAGCCCTGCACATTCTGGAGCCGGTGCGAGATCATAAATCCCGCCATGCCTCTGTGATGCTGATTTTCGACGCCGCTTTGGCTGCACTTGATGGCTGGGCCGAAAAGTCCAAAGACGAGATGAATGCCAGTGGCCCGTCTCAGGCCTCCGTTTTGGGTGAGGGAGGCGGCGTGCTCCGGTCTTGATGGATGCTATAGATCTGCGATTGCGCAATGCCGGTGAAAATTGAACGGGAAAGGCGCGCGAAATAGGACGAATCCGTTTCATCGGCCAAACGCGGCGGATGAGAAACGAAAATCGTTTTGTAAATGCGGAGCGCCCGATCAAGATCTTTGCGGGAGATATTTGGGGAAATAGCCGGCATGATGCACTGTTCCGTTGCTAAGCCATGACCCCTGCCCTTTGTATCGATCACATTTTCGTGAAATGCAAGACCTAATCTGTCCCCTTTGAGGATATTTTATGCGGGTTCTTTCCCAAAAACATCGTTAAGTATTTGTTCTAACCACTGTTTATCAACTTCGTTAAAGCTATTGAGCGCGGTGGAATCCACATCGAAGACGGCCATCAGCGTGCCATCGGGCCGTGTAACCGGCACGACAATCTCTGACTGGCTGCGCGAATCACAAGCGATATGGCTGGGAAACGCATTCACATCAGCCACAAGTTGCGTTTCTCTGCTTTGGGCGGCCACGCCGCACACGCCTTTGCCGAATGGTATGCGCAAACAGCCCAGCGTGCCTTGATAAGGCCCCACCACCAGTTCATGCGGTTTTTCGGGATCGACCATATAAAAGCCGGTCCAGAAATAATAATCGAAGGCTTGTGACAGGAGGCACGACACCGTGGCCATCCGTGTTACCTCATTGGATTCGCCTTCAAGAACGGCGGAAATTTGCTTTGCAACCTCGCCATATCGGCGGGCTTTTTCTGCATCTTGCATAAGGCGCTCCCAAAACAGATCGAAATTGTGAAATAAATCGAGGATGGGGATGGCCCCCAAAGCGTGGCTTTTAAGATGATAGGGCTCGGTGTGCGTTTCGACCCCGGATCACCAATTTGTCAACGCCACACCATTAAGGACGTGGTGGGCCCGGCAGGACTCGAACCTGCGACCAAACCGTTATGAGCGGTTCGCTCTAACCAACTGAGCTACAGGCCCCTATTGCTGTCCAATAAGGAATATGTGTCCTAGATAGCAATGCCCTTGGCCGAGGCCAAGAACCAATTCGGAGAAAATGCATTTTAACAGGCTTTGCCCCCAGATCCCGCGGAACAGATGCGATCTGCCCCGGATCTTGCACAAAAATGCAGCGGGAAAATTCTGACGTAAAATACAGAAGGGGCGTTTATTGCCTCCCCACAAGGGCCAAAGCGTCGGGTTTTGCAACCTTAATTTTTAGTTTATAGTTGAAATAGAAAATTTCTTGTAAATCACTAAAATTTTATCCAAATTGTCTTTATAAGTCTGCCAAAGGGGAAACTGTCGTGAAGTTGATTAAATTGATTGCATGCGTGGCATTTGCCTCCGCATGCGTTTTTGCGATCCCAAATTCTGTTGTGCCACCCGTTCATGCGCAAGAAACGGTGGCATCGCCGCAGCTCAAGCAAAAAATCGCCATAGGCCGGTTCACCAATGAAACCCGTTACGGAAAAAGCTTGTTGCGTGACCAAGATCTTGACCCCCTAGGCAAGCAAGCTGCGGATATTTTGGCTGCGTATCTTACGCAGTCGGATAAATTTCTCGTCTTTGAACGCTCTGACCTTGTTGAAATTCAACGCGAACAATCCCGTTCCGCACCTGCCGAGGCTGAAAAGAAAGAACGCATCATTGGCGTTGATACCTTGATCCTGGGATCGGTGGTTGAATTTGGCAGCACGGTGGATGGCAAACGCGGCTTTTTCAATAAAAGAAAAACCCAAAGAGCGCATTCCAAAGTGGCCGTGCGCCTGGTGGATGTCAGCACGGGATTGGTCTTTCATTCTGCCACGGGGGCCGGCGAGGCAACCACTGAAACGCACACCATTCTTGGCATGGGGAGCACTTCGAAATTCGATGGTACCCTGACCGATAAGGCGCTGTCCGTTGCCGTTGAGGACATGATCGAAGAGCTTGTCAATACGATCTCCGCCCGGCCCTGGAAGACCGATATTTTGCAGGTGCGCGGCGAAACGCTCTTCATTTCCGGTGGCAAAAGCCAAGGCTTGAAAATGGGCGATATCCTTCAGGTCATGCGCAAAGGCGAAACCATCGAAAGTGCCCAAACCGGCTTCGATATCACGCTTCCTGCCGAAAAGGTGGGGACGGTGAAAGTGGTCCAATTATTTGGTGAAAGCGAAGTCAACGAAGGGGCCGTCACCCAGCTGTTGTCTGGCACTGTCGCGGAAGATGGCTTTTCCGATCTGTTCGTGACCACGGGACAATGAGCCAAAGATATAGGGGACTATCGATGACAAAATTTTTCGTGGCACTGGCCGCCAGCCTGCTGTTAGCAGCCTGTGGCAGTATGCCCAAACACGCCAATGTGCGGAGCGATGAGCCGGCAATCGTTCAGGTGATCGGCGCACCGGAAGGGGCCAGTGTTTTGTGGAATGGCGCCATTCTTGGCCAAACGTCGGGAAAAACGACACGTTTTGAAGTGGGGGCCGGGTCTCACAAACTGGTTGTGCGCACAGGAACACAGATTTTGTTTGATCGTGACATCTTCATTCAGGATGGAACAACGAGAAACATTCAAATCGGCCAATAAGGGCTTGGCATTCAAGTAGGATTGTCAAAAAAGGGGGGGCTTGGGAATGAAAAGAGGAACAACTGCGATTGCCGTTGTGATGGCGCTTGGCTTGGGTGCTTGTGCCTCAAAGGAGAATAGCGGTCTTTATGATTGGAACGGCTATCAAGGGGAATTGCTGGCCTATTATAAGAACCCGCAGGAAAATCAGGCTTTTTCCGAACAGCTTTATGCAAATATTGAACTGGCGGAGCAAAATGATCGGGTTCCGCCCGGTATATATGCCGAATATGGCTATGTGCTTTTGCAAATAGGCAAAACGAACGAAGCCCTTGCCTATTTTGCCAAGGAACGGGATCGCTGGCCGGAATCTGCTTATCTGATGTCCAAGGTCATTGATCGGCTGGGGGGCGCTACCGCGTCATTGGACGAGAATCCATCAACGGATGACACAGCGCAGACGAATGCGGCCGGGCAATAAAGGGGGACGCCAATATGTTTAAGAACACAATTTTTCTGGCGCTGATCGCTATTCTTTTGTCGGCCTGTGCCTCTTCGTTGCAACCAAAAGATTATTCGCTTTTCCGAGAGGCCAATCCCCGGTCTGTGGTGATCGTCCCTGTGATCAACCATTCCCAAGAAGCGGAAGCCGCGGATCTGTTTCTTACAACGCTGGCGATTCCGCTTGCTGAACGCGGCTATTATGTGTTTCCCACCAATATGGTGAGAAGCATGATGGAAGAGGATGGCCTTGCCGATGCCCATTTGGTGCATAGCACGGAAACGCCGATTCTTGGGTCGTTGTTCGGGGCGGATGCGATCCTTTATGTAGAGATCCTCGACTGGAAATCGCAATATGCTCTCTTATCCTCCTCCATTGTGGTGGAATTTCTCTATACGTTGAAAGACGCTCGGACAGGGGCTTTGCTGTGGCAAGATCAGCAGCAGTTTATACAACAAAAGGGGGGGAGCTCGGGGAATATCATTGCAGATATGATTGCCGCGGCTATCACCGCAGGTGTCGATAATGCGAAATCCGATTATACGCCGGCGGCTCATATGGCAAATGCGATGGCAATGGCTCCCCCGGGTCAGGGGTTACCATTCGGCCCCTATAGCCCGGATTACGGCACGGACAATGAGCTTTACGCTGCAACGGGAAGCGGGCATTTCAGCGATGCCACCGAAATGGCCGTCTCTTATCCTGTGTCTTTGCAACCCGCCGATGACCAGATCAACGAGTGAGAAAATCAAAGCCACTCATCTTGCGCACTCCTGCCGATAAGGGGTGCGTGAGATGTGGCATAAAATCTTGCTTATGTCATGGCGCTGTAATTGCGTCTTTTGCCGCAACAGGGTAGATCAACCGTCAGGCAACCCGGCACGGTAGTGGACCTTGGCATGCGCGCACCAATTTACAAGATCATGAGCACCGCCCAATGGCAGGCCTTCAAGGAAAGCGGGCATTTCAAAGGATCGGAGGTTGATCTTGCCGATGGGTATATTCACTTCTCCACCCGGGAGCAGGTGGCTGAAACGCTGGACCGCCATTATAAAGCCGTGCCCGACCTTGTGCTGTTAAGCGTTGATGTGGCATCCCTTGACGGGGATGCCTTGCGCTGGGAAGCCGCACGCGGCGGGCAGAAATTCCCCCACCTTTATGCGCCCTTGCCTCTTCATGCGGTGATTGCCCACAGCGTTCTGGAACTGGATGAAAAGGGCCGCCATAGTCTTCCAACACTACCAGAGCATTTGGCGTGAGCGGTTATATCTGGCCACTTTTCCGTAAGGCTTTGTTCCGGCTTGATCCTGAAACGGCACATGATGTGACAGTGCGTGCTTTGGCCTTGCGCAATACCAAAAAACCCGAGCCGGATGCGGCCTCTTTGGCCATTTGTCCCAACGGTTTAGGGCTTTCTTTTTCGAACCCTTTGGGGGTGGCGGCAGGCTTTGACAAGGATGCACGGGTTCCCGGTGCCATCCGCGCCCTTGGCTTTGGCTTTGCGGAAATCGGTACCGTTACGCCGCAGCCCCAAAGCGGCAACCCACAGCCACGTTTGTTTCGGTTGGAAAAAGACCGGGCGGTGATCAATCGGCTGGGATTCAACAATGCCGGCCATGACCGTGCTTTCACGCGATTGGCCGCTGCAAAAGCCCGCGGCGTTGGGCCGGTCGGGGTCAATCTTGGGGCCAATAAAGCCTCTTCTGACCGGGTGGCGGATTATTTGACGGGCATCGCGCGTTTCTCGCCCTTGGCGGATTATTTCGCCATCAATATCTCGTCCCCCAATACGCCGGGTTTACGGGCCTTGCAAAGCCGGGCCGCCTTGCAGAACTTGCTGGACCGCTTGGTTGAAAGGCGCGCCCAACAGCAAAGGCAGGTGCCCATTTTTCTCAAGGTCGCGCCCGATCTGACCGAAGGCGATCGCCATGATATTGCCGAAGTGGCTTTGACGGCGGGCATTGAGGGATTGATTGTTTCCAACACCACATTAAGCCGCCCTGCCAGCTTGCTTTCGGACCAGAAAGGCCAGGCCGGGGGCTTGTCCGGGGCACCGCTCATGGCTTTGTCCACAGAGATCCTGGCCGATTTCTATAGGCTAACGGGCGGCAAGCTGGTGTTGATCGGGGTGGGCGGCGTTGCGTCTGGTGCCGATGCCTATGCAAAAATCCGCGCGGGTGCCAGCCTCGTGCAGCTTTATACGGCGCTTATCTATCAAGGGCCCGGCCTGATAAAACAGATCAAGCGCGATCTGATTGCTTTTATGCAACGTGACGGCTTTAGCCATATTGGGGAAGCGGTGGGGGCCGATCACCGTTGAGCGGCCATGCGACCCTTGCGCGGAACCCCGGCCTTGTCCAGCCAGCGGCCCAGTTTGCCGGTTAGCCACAAGGCGGTCATCACATAATCGGAAATCAGCGACCAGCCGGGATAGGTGAAGGTGGCGGGGCGGTTTTTTTCGATGAAAAAATGCGCAATCCATGCCGGACCATAGCCCGCAACAGGCATCAGCAACGCAATCCATAAAGGCCCGAAGATCAGGCCGTATAATAAAACACCCAAGGCGGAAAAGGCCGCCAGATAATGAAGGGCGCGTGTTGTGGGCCGGGCATGTTCCCGCAGATAATACAGGAAGAATTCGCTATAGGTTTCGATGCGTTCGGACATGATCGTCTCCGCTTGATAAGGATGCCAATATAGCATGGCAGCGCGTTGATGCGACCTGCCCGATCCGGTCGCCGCTCAGAAGTCTTCGTTTATGATATGATCTTCCAGCGCCCCTGCCTCGCGTTCGTCCAAAAGCCAGCGGTGGCGCATGGATTGATGGGCTTCATGCACGCTTTCAGGGCGGCCGGAAATCAGCGGATGCCATTGGGGGAGATCTTTTCCTTCATGGACAAGCCGGTAGCCGCAACTTTTCGGCAGCCACTTGAAATCCGCAATCTGATGGGGTTTTAGCACCGTGCAATCGGGCACCCAGCGGGTGCGCGTGGCATAGCGGCTGCAGCGCATGCTGTCATGATCCAGCAAGCGGCAGGCCACATTGGTATAATAAATATGGCCGCTATCGGCATCTTCCAGCTTATGCAGGCAGCACTTTCCGCAGCCATTGCATAAGGATTCCCATTGGGCGTGGGTCATGTCTTTCAATGCCACAGTCTTCCAGAATGGGGCATCGGCCTGACTGTCGGTGCTGTCGCTCATTTGGCAGCTTTCAATAAGGGTCGCATCACCGCCACCATATCATCGGGCGTTTCCCGCGACGAAAAGAAATCCACAAACTGCCCATCGGGGTCCATCAGCAAAATCATCGAGGCATGATCCACCAGATAGGCATCACTCGAAACATCCCCGCTTTTCTGGGCATAAACCCGATAAGCATCGGTGGCGGTTTTGATCTGTTCAGGAGAGCCGGTCAGCCCCATCAGGCTGGGATGGAACAAGGACACATAACGTGCCATCTGCTCCACATCATCCCGTTCGGGGTCCACGGTGATGAACAAAGGCTGCACGGCCTTTAGAGAAACACCTTCTTTTTCAAGTTGTTCCAATGCACGGGTCATTTTTGCTAGTTCGGTCGGGCAGACATCGGGACAAAATGTATAGCCGAAATAGATCAGCATATAGCGGCCCTGGAAATCCTGATCCGTTACGGTTTTTCCTTCATGGGAGACAAGGCTGAAAGGCCCCCCGATGGGCACGGGGTCCGATGGGGCCGGGGCCTGCCTGTCCGGTGACGCCCAGTACAAAAGTCCGAGAGCGCTGAGACAAACCAGCAAGGCTGCGCTAAGGATACGGGGAAGCGTCATTTTGTTCTACCTCAATCAATGGCTCTTGATGGAATGTCTTTCACGCTCCACTTTGGGAGCATATGGACTTGGCTCATGATATAAGGGCCATCATTGGTCTTGTCGATGAGACGAACTGACATCATTTTGGCTTTGCCATTAAGAAAGAAGAGAGATGCGTGTGTTTTTAAATTCTGCCGCCCGTCTTATTGCCCTTGGATGGATGCCGATGGTTGCCTTTTTAGGCGTATTTTTTACAGCCAGCCCGGCATCTGCACAGTTTTCCGCAGCCTATGAGCTGATCAAGGCTGTGGAAGAGCAAGATTATGCCGAATTGCGCACGCAAATGCTGAAATGCCGTTGCCCCAATGTGCGGACGATTGATGATGTGCCGGTTCTGGTGATCGCAGCCCGCAATGCCGATAAACAAATTGTCGAATATTTGCTGGAATCCGGGGCCAATCCAAATGCCGCCGACCGCACCAGCAAGATGACACCTTTGATGGAATTTGCCCGTAGGGGTGATGTGGCGGGCCTGAATATGCTGTTGGCCCGCAATGTGGATCTGGATGCGGGGAATGATTCGGGGCAAACGGCTTTGATGATTGCGGTGCGATCCCGTCAGGCGCGCGCTGTCAAGGCGCTATTGGATGCCGGGGCCAATGTGGATATGCCCGATTATCAAGGCCAAACGGCGCTGGATGTCGCCCGCTCCATGCGCTTGCGTGATCTGGAACGCCTGTTGATGGATGCAAGCTAATATATAAAAGCCGGGGGTGAGGTGGCGACTCCTGGATTTTCCCGGATGTGCCCACCATAGAGACAGCCCCATGATGCGCCTCTCTCCACCTGTGTCAAACCCGCAAGAAACCGCTGCCGATCAATCGGCGGGATATGGCAGCTATGTGCGGTTGGGGTCGCTGATCACCATCCGCTGGATGGCCATTGCCGGGCAGCTTTTAACGCTGGCTATCGTTCATTGGGTCTTGGGTTTTCGTTTCGAGGCGCATTGGGCGATCATGGCGATTTCCGCCTCGGCGGCGCTCAATCTTTATCTCAGCATTCGCTATCCACGGGCAAAACAGCTTACCGACTATGAAGCCACCGTTCATCTGGGCTTTGATTTGGTGCAATTGGCGCTGCTTTTATCGCTAACCGGTGGCTGGACCAACCCTTTTGCTTTTCTTCTTGTGGTGCCGGTGACCATTTCCGCCACGGTGCTGTCGCGTAAAAGCACATGGGTTTTGCTGGCACTGGCTTTGGTTTCTTGCTTGATTCTGGCCCGCTGGCATCTTCCCTTGCCTTGGGGACATGTGCCCCTTCAGATCCCCACCACCTATTTGATAGGCTCATGGATCGGCCTTGTGGTGTCGATGGTGTTTTTAGCCATTTATGCGGCAACGGTTTCTGCCGATGCCCGGCGACGCTCAAAGGCTTTGGCGGCCACCGAAGCAGCGCTGGAACGGGAGCACAAGCTGGCGGAATTGGGCACCTTGGCCGCCGCCGCCGCCCATGAACTGGGAACACCTTTAGGCACCATCACCTTGGCCGCCCGTGAATTATTGCGCGAAACGCCAAAACAAGACGCTCGTTATGATGATGTGGCTTTGATCAATGATCAGGTTTCGCGCTGTCGGCAAATTCTGGAGCGTTTGTCCCATTCGGATCTGGGCGATGCACCGCACCCCTTTGCCATTCAAACCATCGAGGCATTGGCCAATGAAGCGGCGCGGCCATTCGAGTTTTTGACCGATGTGGTGATCCATGTGCGGGCCCATCCTTTGGAAAACAGCGAGACGAAGCAACCGGTGATTACCCGGCGGGCCGAAGTGTTGCATGCGCTGACCAATTTCATCGAAAATGCGGTGGGATTTGCCCGCACGCGGGTGGATGTGAGCATCGGCTGGTCCGCAGAGCGGATTCAGGTGGTGATCTCCGATGACGGCCCCGGTTTTGATCCCACGGTGCAGAAAAAACTGGGGGAGCCTTATGTGACTACCCGCCAACGTGGCCAAGGGGATGAGGATGATGCCCATGTCAATGCCACCGGCGATACGGGCCTTGGTCTGGGGGTGTTTATCGCCAAAACTCTGCTAGAGCGCACAGGGGCGCGTGTTCAGTTCATCAATGCTCCTCAGGGTGGTGCATCTGTGCGGATTGTCTGGCGGCGCGATCCATTGGGAGCTACAACTTGATTTGGGTTATAAGAGCCACGATACCCGACAAGAAAAAGGATTGACCAATATGGGTGACTTGTCTGCAATCGCTGAGAGAAAACTTTTGGTGGTGGATGATGATCCGCCTTTTCGCGCTCGCTTGGGCCGGGCCATGGAAGGCTATGGCTTTCAGGTGCAGCTGGCCGAAGGGATTGAAGACGCGCTCCGATTGGCTCATCTGCATAAGCCGGGCTATGCGGTTGTGGATATGCGCCTTGAAGATGGCAACGGGCTGGATCTGGTACCGCAATTGCGCGATGTGCGCCCCGATATGCGGGTGGTGATCCTGACCGGTTATGGCAATATCGCCAGTGCTGTGTCGGCTGTTAAAACCGGTGTTGTGGATTATCTGGCCAAACCCGCCGATGCGGAAGCGGTGGCCAATGCTCTTTTGGCGCATGAGGATTCGGCACCGCCGCCGCCGCCCGAGAATCCCATGTCCGCCGACCGGGTCCGGTGGGAGCATATTCAACGGGTCTATGAATTATGCGGGCGTAATGTGTCGGAAACGGCGCGTCGCTTGAATATGCACCGACGCACCTTGCAGCGTATTTTGGCCAAACGGGCTCCGCGTTGATCCGCCGCTAAGATGTCAGCGCCGGCCCACAAAACAAACGAAAGCCAAGCCCGGTTCCCAGATTAAGGGCATCGGGTCCATCGCAATGGTCCAGGATCAACTGTGCGGGGTCGTTGGTATTGATGGCATGGGCGATGGCATCCATTTTTTCCGGATAGCTTTCTTCCCACAGGCGCAATAGCCGCCAATCGATGCTGTCAAAATCGCTTGGGAAAAGTTGCGGATCGCGCATGGCATAGATCAAAGGATCATAGCCTGTCAGGGCACAACCCAGATTATGGTCGTGCAAGGCTTGATGGACCTGAAAATATTCAAAGGGATCGGCGAAGGCATCGGCTGCATCGATGGCAAAAACCAATCGACAGGCACTGAGCTTCCGTAAAGCCGGGACGGTATTGAGAATATGTGCCACGCCGCCAGCCTTCAGACTGCCGATGCTGGCGCTCAGAATAACCGCTTGCAGATCGCGCCCTTCCAGATTCAGATCGCAGGCAAATAAGCGCCGGGCCAATAGATCGGATAATCTGGTGGAAAACCACGATGCGGTGACAAGATCATGGTCGGGCACAAGCGCTTTTGCCAATTGGGCGCGGTCCACGCGATAAAGGCGCATCAAAGCAGGCCCCATCCCGTTTTTTCGCAGCATCCGCACCGGACTGGGCAGCACGAAGCGCCCCACATCCGTCACCAAAAGGGCCCGTTCAAGCTGCGAAAAGGCCGATGCGTCCATGGATTTCGGCGGCGGGGCCGGTTTTTCCCGTGGCGTGATGATGCCCCCTTCGGGCAAGGGGGTGATCATCTGTGGCTTTGGCGGGGCTGTTTTTGAATTATCGCCAAGCGGCGGGGTGAGCGCAAAGCTGGAAAAATGCCGGTCTTGTGCGGGTTGTGGGTTCTTATTCGTATCATGGGCTGTCTGTGCCATTTCAAGGAAGCGGTCATAATCGCTTGCCGAGGACAACACATAAAAATCGCGCAGCAGGCGATCTTCGGTGCCGTCATCAATGGCTTGTTTCAAGACCGGATCGTCGCGCAGCAGAAATGCGATTTTCAATAGCGCTTCATCGAACAGGCTTTTGGGAGCGCGGGCAATGCAGATAATATCGCCCCGTTTTAGCCGAAACAGCTCTCCCTCATGGGTTTTCAAGATCGCCCGCAAGGGTTGCTCCACAGATCGTAGAACCGCAGGGCTGCGTGACGCTGGCTCTAATGCAGACAGGGGCAAGCGCAAGGCATGGCGGTCCTTGCGATGCCGGTTTAGCCGGCGTGCATATTCCAGCAAGCGCTCTTCTACGGAAGCTTTGGAGAAAGCGGCACCTGATGACTTAGGCATACTCATCCGGGTGTTACAGGGAAAGAAGGTGGGCGCATCTGCGCTTGGAAACGATCCGTCCGGCAGGATAATCCATCGCCCTTTAATAAAATCTTTCCGGCTTTGAAACGCAAGGCCGATCGCTTGATCCGGTCAGTTGCCTCCGGTTGCCGCATGGATCATCAAACTGGCTTGCCGTTGATCCTGGTAGAAGACATGGCGGCCATATTGCGCGGTCTTGCGCATATGGTCTTTCCAGTAAGGGGCTACATAATCCGCATGATAATGGGTGGCCTGATCCGACATATCGTGCCACATCCGTTCCAGAGCCACGGCGGCCACCAAGCGTGATTCTTGCCATGCAACCTGATTGTGCGGATTATCCGACAGGCCATCACAGGCGAAAGAAAACTGGCATCGGTTTGGGCGATGTTCATTTTGGAACACCACAGTACAAATGGAATTGGGCCAAAGCGGGCTTTCTACCCGGTTGAGCACCACCTGCGCCACGGCAAGCTGCCCTTTCACCGGCTCGGACCGGGCTTCAAAATACACCGCTTGCGCCAGACACCGGGCTTCCCCTTCAAGTTTGGGGGGAAGGCGGCGTTCCACCAGCGCGATGGCCTCCAGCAAGCTTGCGGGGGCTTTTTGCGGGGTTGGCTCGACCGGTCCCTCCATTGCCATGACCGGCAGGTGGGACGGCGGCGTTACGGCGCTGTGCGAACCGGGTGCTGGCAAGATTGCAGGCAAAAGCAAAACGACCAGTCCGGCAAGCAGATGAAAGCGGCTCATGACTTTCCCTTTGAAAGACAGTTAAAGTGCCTGACGATACGACCTGTGTTTATTCTGTGGGGGCGGTTATTCCGCTTTGCCCGTTTTGCCCTGTGCGCTCATACATCCTGCGTCACAATGGCTGGCTTTGATGGCGGTTCCCTTGTCCGCCAACGCGCTTTGGCGCGCTTTTTTCGTACGCTCTTCGCTCCGTTCGAGCGTCGAACGGTTCGACAGGCGCGCATTCTATCTAAAATTAAGACAATAATGAGGCATGAAGGGCATGGGGTTCTTTTGTAGCAAGAGCGGCCTATGGTCTGGACCAAGCCGCCCCTGTCCGCTACACCGATGAACCAATCAATATCCCAGTTTAGTGGAGGAGGGCCCCCGTGACCCCGACTGAAATCGCCCGTGTTCAAAAATATCTGCGTGAGACTTTTGACAACAACCGCATCAATCTGAAACGTCGCAGCAAAAATACGGATTCGGTAGAAGTTTTGTTGGAAGAAGAATTCATCGGCGTCATCTATAAAGATGATGAAGAAGGTGAAGTGTCTTATGCCTTCAATATGGCCATTCTGGATATGGATCTGCCGGAACTGGATTGATTTCTGGCTGGCAGACAGGACGTGGGTTCATAGGCGGATCAAGAAACAAGGGGGATCGCGATGGCAGATATAATCCCCCGGAATGTGGCCACGGTCCCATCGGTGGAGATCCGCCAGAACCCCCGCGCCAAACGCCTGACTTTGCGAATCGACAAACATCATGCCGTGCCGGTGCTCACCGTTCCAAAGGGCATTTCCATGGGGCAGATACAGTCGTTTCTAGATAAGCACAAAGGATGGATCGCGGATCGGGTGGCGGCTCTGCCGGAAGGCATCCGTCTTGTCCCCGATGCCGCCTTTCCCTTTCGGGGCGCCCCCCATATTATCCGCCATGAGGCCGGCTTTCCCAGAGAGCCCCTTGCCTGTGAGGGCGAGGTGCGGCTGGGCGGGCCGGTGGATCATGTGGAGCCAAGAGTGTTGCGTTGGCTGCGCAGATGCGCCCGCACCCGCCTTGTGGAGCGGGCGACATATCATGCGCAAAGCCTTGGGGTGTCGATCGGGCGGATCAGCGTGCGCGATACCAAAAGCCGTTGGGGCAGTTGCACCGCAACCGGAAATCTGAACTTCAGCTGGCGCCTGATTCTCGCCCCCGATGCCATTCTGGATTATGTGGCCGCCCATGAAGTGGCCCATCGGGTCGAGATGAATCACAGCCCGCGCTTTTGGGCTGAGGTGGATCGCTTATGCGCCAACAGGTCCGCCGCACGACAATGGTTGCGTCGTCATGGCGATGGCTTGATGCGGATCGGCCCGCCGCCGGGCGGTGAAAGTGCTGCAGACTAGCGGCGGTTTTCTATAAGCAGGCTGAGGGCTGGCAATGGCCGCACGGGCCGTCCCACATGGGCATCAATCATAAAATCGTGCCAGATCCGCGCGGGCAAAGCCCCGCCCGTTACTTTGTTGGTGGGGCTGTCATTGTCATTGCCAACCCATATGCCCGCCACCAGATCGCTGGTGAATCCCACGAAAAGCGCATCCCGATAATCCTGGCTGGTGCCGGTTTTCCCTGCCGCCGGACGATCGATTTGTGCCGCTCGTCCGGTGCCTTGGGTGATGGTATCCACCATCATCGATACCAGAGCAGCCACATGATCGGGGCGGGCCACCCGTGGGCGGGCTTTTGGCCGATACCGATAAAGCACCTGCCCTTGTCGGTTCTGGATTTCAATGATGGCATAGGGCTGCACTTTTTCCCCGCCCGAGGCCAGCGCCGCATAGCCTGCGGTCAGTTCCAGAAGCGATGTGCCCGACGCGCCAAGGGCGATGCTGGGCACCGGCATCATCGGGCTTTCGATGCCCAATCGTTTGGCTAATGCGGCGACGGCGGCAGGACCTGCCTGCTGTGATACCCGAACGGCCACCGTGTTGAGCGAGCGGGAAAAGGCCTGACGCAGGCTTACCGGCCCCGCATATCCTTGGGAAAAATTCTGCGGGGTCCAGCCATCTATTGTCACCGGACCATCCACAAGCACCGTCTGAGGTGACAGGCCCGCTTCCAGCCCTGCCAGATAGACAAAGGGCTTGAATGCAGAGCCGGGTTGGCGGCGTGCTTGGGTCGCCCGGTTAAATTGACTGCTTCCATAAGAGCGCCCGCCCATCATGGCCATCACGGCCCCATCCGGTGCCAGCGCCACCAAGGCTCCTTGGTCCACATGCAGCGCCTTGCCCTCTGACGACAGATGATGCTGTAACACCGCCTCACCCGCCATTTGGGCCGTTGTATCAAGTGTTGTCAAAATTGTTACGGGGCCGTATTGTTTTCCGATCAAGGTGTCTGCGCGTGTACGGACCCAATCGGTGAAATAGCGCACATCCGGTCCCGCTGCATCGCGGGCCATGGCGGGCGGATTGTTTTTGGCCCGTTGCATGGCTTGCGGGGTTAAAAAGCCCGCATCTACCATGGCTGCCAAAACCTGCCGGGACCGGGCGAGCGCCCCTTCATAATTATGGGATGGTGCCAAGCGGGAGGGGGCCTTCACCAACCCTGCCAGCATGGCCGCTTCTGGCAGGCTCAACCGTTGGGCGCTATGGCCAAAATAGGTTTCAGATGCTGCATCGATGCCATATGTTCCGGCTCCGAAATAAACACGATTGAGATAGAGCGTCAGGATTTGCTCTTTACTGAATTCGCGTTCCAGCCAATAGGCCAGCAACAATTCCTGAATTTTACGTTTGAGCCGCCGTTCCGAGCTGAGAAACAAATTCTTTGCCAATTGCTGGGTCAGGGTGGAGCCGCCTTGCGACACACCGCCCGCCCGCAAATTGGCCAGCATCGCCCGCCCGATGCCCAGATAATCGACGCCCCCATGCTGGAAGAACCGTCGGTCTTCAACGGCCAGCAGCGCCAGAATCATCACTTCAGGCACATTTTCATAAGACAGCCATTGGCCGCGCACCGGCCCGTAATTGGCCAATGTGGCACCATTCACTGCCTTCACGGTTATGGTGGCTTCCCGGCCTGGCGGCGGCAGATCGGACACATCGGGTAGATCATGGGCCAGCCAGATAAAGCCGACAATGCCCAGCACAAACGCCCACACGCTACCCACCAGCCCCCAATAAAAAAGGCGGCGGACAAGGCTGCGTGTAGAGCCGGATTTTCCGGCACCGGGCGCGGAAGGCTTGGAGCCTTTGGAGTGACCCGAAGGCTTCTGCCGTGCAGATGTGCGTTTTTTAGCCATGATGGCGCCATCCTTGGGGATAATTGCGGCAGCCCCGTGATGGCGTCATCCTCGGCGCATTAAATGTCCAGATTGGCCACATTCAGCGCATTGTCCTGAATGAAATTGCGGCGCGGTTCTACCAGATCGCCCATCAGGCGGGTGAACATTTCATCGGCCTGATCGGCTTGATTGACCCGAACTTGCAACAAGGATCGAACTTCGGGATCAAGCGTGGTTTCCCATAGCTGGTTGGGGTTCATCTCGCCCAAGCCCTTATAGCGCTGGATCGACAAGCCCTTGCGACCAAAGGCCAGGACGCCATCGAACAGGTCTGTGGGCCGCATGGCTTCCACCACACCTTCCTTGCGCCGCAAGGTCACAGCCCGGCTGAATAATGGGGCCAAAGGCCGGACACGCTCATCAAGGCGGCGGGCTTCTGCCGAATCGATCAAGGCGGCATCGATCACATGATGATCCTTGATGCCACGCACATCCTGGGTGAAATGATAGCCGCCATCGGCTGCCCGGCTGCCGCTCCACCCCGCTTGGTCTTCGGTGCTGGCAACGCGGTTCAACAACTCTGCCGCTTCTGTGGCGGCCGCATCGACCTTTTCCGGATCGTTCAATGTTTGGGCGTTCAGGCCGCCCACAAGGGCCAGCGTTTCAAGGAGTACGGTATTATAGCGGCTGGGAATGGCATTCAGCAAAGAGCGAATCTGCCGCCCTTGTCCCACCAGATCGGACAGATCGTCGCCGGTTCTCTGGGTGCCTTCCGCATCTTCAAGCATGGCGTCCACCAGTCCATTGCCCATCAGATAATCATCCAGCGCTTTATCGTCTTTCAGATACACCTCGGACTTGCCACGGCTCACCTTATAAAGAGGCGGCTGGGCGATATAGAGATGGCCGCGCTCGACCAATTCCGGCATCTGCCGATAAAAGAATGTGAGCAACAATGTGCGGATATGGGCACCATCCACATCGGCATCGGTCATGATGATGATCTTGTGATAGCGCAGCTTTTCGATATTGAAATCGTCGCGGCCGATGCCTGTGCCCAAAGCGGTGATCAATGTTCCGATTTCATTGGAGGCCAGCATACGGTCGAAGCGGGCACGTTCCACATTCAAGATCTTGCCGCGCAAGGGCAAAATAGCCTGGAATTTACGGTGGCGACCCTGTTTGGCCGAGCCGCCGGCGCTGTCGCCCTCGACGATAAACAATTCCGATTTTGATGGATCGCGCTCTTGGCAATCCGCCAATTTACCGGGCAAGGAGGCAATATCCAGTGCGCCTTTGCGCCGGGTCAGCTCCCGTGCTTTACGGGCGGCTTCGCGGGCCGAGGCGGCATCGACGATCTTTTGCACCACCGAGCGGGCCTCATTGGGATGCTCTTCAAACCATTGGCCCAATTTATCGGCAACGACGGATTCTACCACCGGACGCACTTCAGACGACACCAGCTTGTCTTTGGTCTGACTGGAGAATTTCGGGTCCGGTACTTTGACACTGAGCACAGTGGACAGCCCTTCACGGGCATCATCGCCAGATAGGGTGACTTTCATGCGTTTGGCCAGCCCCGATTCATTGGCATAATTGTTGACCGTACGGGTGAGGGCTGCGCGGAAGGCTGCCAGATGGGTGCCGCCATCCCGTTGCGGGATATTGTTGGTGAAGCAAAAGACGTTCTCGTGATAGCTGTCGTTCCATTGCATCGATATTTCGACGGTGATCCCGTCGCGTTCACCGATAATGGTTACCGGCTCGCCAATCACCGAATTGCGGGTGCGATCGATATATTTCACGAAGGCAGTGATGCCCCCTTCATAATAAAGATCGACAGCTTTGGGTTCTATATGGCGGCGGTCTTCCAGCCGGATGCGCACACCGGAATTGAGGAAGGCCAGCTCACGGAAGCGGTGTTCCAGACGGCCAAAATCAAACTCCGTGTGTACGAAGGTATCAGCTGATGGCAGGAAGGTGATGCGGCTGCCGCTTTGGCCATTGGCCTCGCCGCGCACCACAAGGTCGCCTTGCGGTTCGCCTTTTTCAAAGCGCATCCAGTATTCTTTGTCATTGCGCCAAATGGTCAGTTCCAACCAATCGGACAGGGCGTTCACCACCGACACACCAACACCATGCAAGCCACCGGATACCTTGTAGGAATTCTGGTCGAATTTGCCGCCTGCATGAAGCTGCGTCATGATCACCTGCGCCGCCGACACGCCTTCTTCTTCATGGATGGCGGTGGGGATGCCGCGCCCGTTATCGGACACGGTGCAGGAGCCGTCGGAATTAAGGGTGACAGTGACCTGATCGCAATAGCCTGCCAAGGATTCATCGATGGCATTGTCGGTCACTTCGAACACCATATGGTGCAGGCCTGAGCCGTCTTCGGTATCGCCGATATACATGCCGGGCCGTTTGCGTACGGCATCCAACCCCTTCAGAACCTTGATCGAGTCGGCACCATAATCCTCAACGGCTTGATCTCTTTCACTTTTCTTCATATCGCTCATGGTTTTTCTCGGTCTCGATAAGGGTCAAAAACAAAGGGGAAAAGCCGCTTTCCCGGTCAATTCCGCAAGGGACAGGGGGCAAGCACGCCATCCATCACATGAAACGCATCGGCCTGCCCATCAAGGGGGTGAAACAAGGCCGGATCGGTGCCGGTCATCCAGGCTTGGCAGCCCAAAGCTATCAATCGTTCAAACAGATCGGCGCGGCGATCAGGGTCCAGATGGGCGGCCACTTCATCCATCAACAGAATAGGGCGCTGGCCGGTTTGATCCAGAACCAGATCCGCATGGGCCAGAATCATGCCGATCAAGAGCCCTTTTTGCTCTCCGGTGGAGCATAGGGATGCCGGCATCGCCTTGCCGCAATGATACACAATCAGATCAGAGCGGTGCGGGCCATCCAGGGTGCGCCCTGCGGCGGCATCACGCTTGCGCATCGAGGCCAGATGGGCACGAAAAGCCTCTTCTGTTTCCAAGGCACTGCCAAGTGTCAGATGGTCTTCCACCCAGCCATCCAGCCGGATCTCGCCCCGCGGGAACGGGCCGGGCGGGGCGGCGCGCAACCGCATATCCAAATGGCGAACGGTTTCCAGCCGGGCCGCCGCAATGGCCACCGCATGTTCGGCCATCCGCGTTTCCAATGCCGAAAGCCATGCACTGTCGGCTTGCGCACCACGTTCGGCAAACAATCGGTTGCGTTCACGCATTGCCCGTTCATAGGCCGTGACTTGTCGGCCATGATCCGCATGCAGCGCCAAAACGATGCGATCCAGAAAGCGCCGCCGCCCTGAAGCGGATTCCACAAACAAGCGGTCCATCGCCGGCGTTAGCCATAAAACCGCCAGATGCTGGCTCAAAATCCCCGGTCCGTTTGTGGATACGCCATCTATGCGCACCAGTCTGCGGCCCGCGCCGTCTTCCTCGCCATCGGCATCGATGCTGTTCGGGGCCATGCCGGTGCCGATCTCCAGCCGGTCATCGCCCTTTTGCAGTTGTACATGTACGGCCCATGGGGCTGTGGCACCGATCCGGGTCATTTCGGTGAGTGCCGCCCCGCGCAGCCCTCGCCCCGGTGCAAAGCACGACAGCGCTTCCAACAGATTGGTTTTGCCCGCACCATTGTCCCCCACCAGAACCACGGGCCGTGATCGCGTTCCCTCCAGCGACAATGTCGTGGCCGGATAGGAGCGAAAATTGGCCAGCTTCAATCTGGTCACATGGCAGCACGCACCCGCCGGCGCCGATCTCTGGAGAGAGGGCGACCGAGTGTCAGACGATCCGGCGTCGAAGGAACCTGCATCAGGCTCGATGGATCGGGGCAATGTGCTGATGGCCAATATTCCTTTTATCGATTCGGCCCGCGTTTATTCCAAGCAGACCATTTTCATCCAAAGCGGATAAGACCTTGCAAGCGGCCAAAGCCTCCAAAGGCATCGATCACAGGCCGCGACGATTCAAAAGCTGTACGGGAGCAAAAACGCCCCCCGCATGATCGGGGTGCCAAGCCATATTGTTTTGCTCCCCTATGCTCAGACCCGCATGGGCATCAGCACATAAAGCGCGCTTTCATCGGCTCCATCCCGCATCACTGTGGGCGATGCCGAATCGGCCAGGCGGGCTTCCACTTCATCGCCTTCCACCTGATCAAGAATATCAAGCAAATAACGGGAATTGAAGCCGATCTCCATGGCTTCAGCGCTATAGTCTGCGGCCAGTTCTTCGGTGGCGGTGCCATTTTCCGGGCTGGTGACAGACAGCATGATCTTGTCCGTTTCCAACGCCAGCTTCACCGAGCGGGATTTATCGGAACTGATGGTAGAGACGCGATCCACCGCTTCGGAAAATTCCTCGCAACTGATCTTCAAAAGGCGGTCATTGCCTTCGGGGATCACGCGGGAATAGTCGGGGAAGGTGCCATCGATCAGCTTGGATGTGACGACGGCATGGGCAAAGCGGAAAAGAATTTTGGTATCCGACAATTCAATGCCGATCTCGCCTTCAAATTCATCGAGATGCTTGCGAATTTCCTGCACGGTTTTGCGCGGGATAATAATTCCCGGCATTCCGGCGGCCCCATCGGGCAAAGCCACTTCCACCTGCGCCAAGCGGTGACCATCGGTTGCCACAGCGCGCAAGGTCGAGCCTTTTTCACCCTCGGCCACATGCAGATAAATGCCGTTCAGATAATAACGGGTTTCTTCTGTAGAGATGGCAAAGCGGGTTTTGTCGATCAGCCGCTTCATCTGGGGGGCAGGCAGGGTGAAACGGTGCGGCAGTTCGCCAGCGCTCATCACCGGGAAATCTTCGCGGGGCAGGCAAGCAAGGGTAAAGCGCGACCGGCCGGCATTCAGCGTCAGGGTGCGGTCGTTTAAGGATAGCCCTACCTGTGCCCCATCAGGCAATTTGCGGACGATATCATGCAGGGTGTGGGCGGGCACGGTGGTGGCCCCGTCCTGCGCGATATCCGCCCCCGTATGCTCGACAATGGCGAGATCCAGATCGGTTGCGGTCAAAGCAAGCTGGCCATCTGCCGCTTCGATCTGCACATTGGACAGAATGGGGATGGTGTTGCGCTTTTCCACGACACTTTGAACATGGCTGAGTGCCTTCAGGAGCGCACTACGTTCGATGGTGAGTTTCATGAGGGGCACTTGTTTCTTATGACTGTTGAACGATCCCCGGCACTGATCAGCACCGGGAGGCAACCATAGCAGAAATGGCCGCATGAGCAGCACTTTTTTTCTTCAAAAACCTAGCGATCAAGTCGTTGATTTAAAAACAAATTCTGGCACGAATGCCAAGGGTGATCCTAACATCGGTTTTCGCATGCTTTTAGAAGATGCTTTTTGCATGCTTTTTCGCTTCATGATGGCGCGATTCTGTCGGTTGTTTCAAGGGCTGTCGCCATCGGGATAGGCACCCCATCTGGCAACCGCCAGCCCGGTTCGGTGCCGAAACGCTCTCCATCAAACACGCCCCTTCAAAGGGCACCTTAAATCATGTGGCGACCAAAATCTCTTGACGGAATGCATAAACGCAAATTACTCTGTTTTTCAGAGTTATCTAATTTGGAGAATAAAATGATCAGTCAAGATGAAGCAGACAAAGCCCTGAAAGACATCGACCGCACCATGGGTCGCACCAGCCGCGGTCTTGGGTATCGCGCGGCTGCACCGCATTTGATGATCTGGGGCGTGATCTGGTGTCTGGGATATGGGCTGTCTTTCTTTAGCCCCGACCTGGGCTGGCATTGGTTGGTGCTGGTTGGTCTTGGTATTCTTGGAAGCACCATGGCCGGTATCCACTATGCCCCGAAGCGTATGGCGCATAATGGGCCAAGCACGGCATCCTATCTTTTGGCCGTTCGGTATTTGGCCTCGGCCGCTTTGGGGGTCGTGTTTTTCACGGCGTTGTTTGCCATTTTGCCACCCCTTAATTCCTATCAAGTGGGCAGTATTTTTCCGCTGGTGGTGGCGGCGCTTTATGGCGGCATCGGTATCTGGTCGGGCCAAGTGAAATTGGGGCTCACCGGATTGGTGGTGGGGCTGTTGACAGTATTTGGCTATTTCATGGTCCCCAACGGATTCGAGCTCGTTTTGGCCTTGGGCGGCGGGGGCGCGTTGCTTCTTGGCGGCTTGTGGATGCGGAGGTGGTAAGATGAAGAACACACAACCCGACCGTCTGATCCATCAGCCAATCCGCACCCGTATCATGGCGGCGCTGGCCTCATTGGCACGCGGTAGCCTTCTGGAATTTCGGGATCTCAAAACCCTGACGGAAGCCACCGACGGCAATTTGGGGGCGCATCTCACCGCATTGGAAACCGCCGGATATGTGCGCATCAGCAAAGATTTCCACGGCAAGCGCCCGCGCACCCGGGTGGGGATGACCGAAGAGGGCCATGCGGCTTTCGATGCTTATCGGTCTTATTTGCGCACGCTCCTTGATGCCTGAGATCGGCCCTTGGGCCGCAAACGCTTCCGATCTATGGGGTTTGGGCCTTAGCCTTGCAGTTTGCGCATCAGGCGGGTGATGTCTTCATCAAGTGTGGAATCCGAACGCCGTAGATCCTCGATCTTCTTCACCGCATGGATCACCGTGGTATGATCGCGGCCACTGAATTTGCGGCCGATTTCCGGTAACGAGCGCTGGGTCAATTGCTTGGCCAGATACATGGCCACTTGTCGGGGCCGGGCAATATTGCGCGCCCGTCGCTCCGACAGCATTTCCGTTACCCGCAAATTATAATGATCCGCCACGGCTTTCTGGATTTCATCGATATTGATTTTACGGTCATTGGCCCGCAACAGATCCGCCAGCACTTCCCGCACCACATCCACGGTAATCGCGCGCCCCACCAGCTGGGCATAGGCCACGACGCGGTTCAAAGCGCCTTCCAGTTCACGCACATTGGAGGTGATCTTGCGAGCCAGAAAATCAAGAATATCCATGGGGATATCCACAGCTGACGCGGCTTCCGCCTTGCTTTGCAAAATGCCCAGACGCAATTCATAATCGGTGGGGTGGATATCCGCCACCAGCCCCCAGCCTAGGCGGGAGACGATTCGTTCCTGGAACCCTTCCAGATCGGTGGGGGACCGGTCTGCCGAGATGATCAGCTGCTTTTGGCTTTCGATCAGGGCATTGAAAGTGTGGAAAAATTCTTCCTGCGTTGAGTCTTTGTTGGCGATGAACTGGAAATCATCCAGCATCAGCAGATCAACAGACCGAAATTGTTGCTTGAACGACATGGTATCGCGGTATCGCACCGAAGCGATGAACTGATACATGAATTTTTCAGCGGAAATATACAGCACGCGGCGGCCGGGATAGCGGGTGGAATATTCCCAGGCGATGGCGTTCATCAAATGGGTTTTCCCCAAACCGACGCCGCCATGCAAAAATAGCGGATTGAAGGGAATGGTTTGCGCTTCCGATACCCGCCGCGCTGCCGCATGGGCAAAGGCATTGGATTTGCCCACAACAAAGCTGTCGAAGGTATAGCGCGGTTCCAACCGGCCACCCATGCCTTCAACGCCATCGCCTTGCCCTTGCATGGTGCGGGCCTGTGCGGGAAGCGGCGAGGGTGTGGAGCCGGGCTGGGCATAATCGGGCATGGCCGAGCCAAGGGTGGCATTGGCATGGGCTGCCGGGCTTTCCGCCACATTCAAAGCCCCGTCGGAGTCGGTATCCTCGCAAAGTTCGCGCTTTGATACTTCAACCTGCACATCGGCGACCTGTTCCGGCCCGGCCGCCATCAATGAGCGAATGCGGGTCAGATAATTACGCTCAACCCAATCGCGGATAAAATCGGTGGGGACACTCAAATGCGCCACGCCGCCGTGGATGTTGGACAAGCGCAAAGGCCGTAACCAGCGGTCAAACTGCGCCTGACCATATTCCTGGCGCAACTGGGTTTGCACCCAGCGCCAATGCTGGCCCCCATCCGCCTGTATATTGGATGGCGCCTGTTTTATCTGGCTTTGTTTTATTGTCACGCCCACGTCCCCATCTGTGTACGTCTCCGCCTCCCTGTATCAGCCTGTTGCTGGACTTTTTGCCGCTTTGACCGCGCTTCTTTATGTCGGTGGTTCTGCCGGTAGATCTGTTTATGCACCACCCCGGTATTCCTGATTCATGCGTGAATAAGCGGCAATCCTGCGGCCATACTCCTGCTTTTCCCCTTGTTTCGGGGACTCTGATCCAACAACAAAAACAAAGCCATATCTAAAAAACATGGCAGTCCGCCATGTTTATACAATCGCTCACGAATTTAGGGACGAAGGGGAAAAATCGCCGAATTTTCATCCGTCTCCCCTTAAAGCGGGTCTTATCGCCGCTTACCCGAAAAGACGCCATATTCAGCTTCGTCCAACGTGGATGATGAAACTACATCCCCCCCAAGTGCCCCGCAACCGATTCCATCATCGGGGCTTCAAGTTTTTGAGGAAAAAGTGGTTAACCCGGAACGAGGCACTAGATGTTGAGGGTCGTACGACAGCCGCCTGAAAAAGGCACGGGCAAAAGAAAAACAACAGCAAAAAAGCCACACGTATTCCATGTGGCTTTCAATGCATTCATCTCAGGATAGAAGGCCGGGCCCGACTCAGGGCCAAAAGCCTGTCCTGATTATATCAGGCGCTCAGCGCATTCACGCGGCGTGCCAAACGCGACACTTTGCGGGATGCGGTGTTTTTGTGCAAAACACCTTTGGAAACGCCGCGCTTGATTTCAGGCTCGGCGGCCTTGAACGCGTCGGCAGCAGCGCTTTGATCGCCCGATTCAAGGGCAAGCTCTACCTTTTTGATGAATGTGCGAATGCGCGACCGACGGGCCGTATTAATCTCGGCACGACGATCATTGCGGCGGACACGCTTTTTGGACTGTGGCGAATTTGCCATTTTTCTAACCTTCTCCGGTCGAAGGGCAGCGGCCATCCGGTTTTTTCTCTGCGCCCGGCGGCACTGCCTCTCAAAACTAAGATGCGCTCTATATAGGCAGCGATTGACGAGGTCAACCGCCGTTCATGGATTTCCCATCGCTTTTCAGCGATTTTTGAATTGCGGCCGCCGTTTTTCGATGAAAGCCGCCATTCCTTCGCTTTGATCTTCAAAAGCAAACAGCGAATGAAACACCCGGCGTTCAAAGCGAACGCCTTCTGCCAATGTGGTTTCATAAGCGCGATTGACCGATTCTTTTGCCAGCATCACCGCCGGACGCGAATAGGTCGTGATCTTTTCCGCCGTATCCAGGGCTTCATCCAGCAGGTCTTCTGTTGGCACCACCCGTGATACAAGGCCCGAGGCCAGCGCTTCGGCGGCATCCATATGGCGTCCGGTCAGCACCATATCCATGGCCTTTGATTTCCCCACAAAGCGGGTGAGGCGCTGGGTTCCGCCGCCCCCGGGGATGACACCGATGGTGATTTCCGGTTGGCCGAATTTGGCATTTTCCGCAGCGATGATGAAATCGCACATCATGGCCAGCTCACAGCCGCCCCCAAGGGCAAAGCCGGCTACCGCGGCAATGATCGGTTTTCTGACGCGGGTGGCTTCTTCCCAATTGGCGGTGATGAAGTCTTCCATGAAGACATCCGTATAGTCTTTTTCCGCCATTTGCTTGATATCGGCCCCTGCGGCGAAAGCTTTTTCGCTGCCGGTGATGACGATGCAGCCGATTTCGTCATCGGCTTCCAGATCACGTAAGGCCGCCGTTAGCTCGTCCATAAGCTGATTGTTCAGCGCATTCAGCGCTTTTGGGCGATTGAGAGTGATAACCCCCACGGCCTCACGCTTATCAAGGAGAATTGTCTCATAGGACATGGCGTACCTCATTTTGTCGCTTCATTGCCCGAAGCCCGTCCATCGGCTCAAGCGCCCTTGCTTAGCTCCAAGCTGTGGGTTTTGCAAAAGATGTTTCCATACCAGCCGGGAAGCAAAGGCCCAAGCGGCTTAGCGCTGACAATGGCCGCAGAAAAAAGTGGAGCGCCCCGCCTGTACCAGCTTTTGCACCGCCGACTCGCAGCCCGGTGTCAGGCATGGCTCTCCTTCCCGGCCATAAACACGGAATCGATGCTGGAAATATCCCAGTTCGCCAGACACCTGTGCATGGTCTTGCAATGTAGAGCCGCCTGCCGCGATGGCATCTTTTAAAACAGTTTGCACGGCCTCTACCAACCTGCCCGCGCGATCGGGGGTCAGGCTGGATGCCAGACGGCGGGGAGACAGACGGGCACGAAACAGCGATTCGCACACATAGATATTGCCCAGTCCGGCCACTAATTGCTGATTCATCAAGGCGGTTTTGAGCGGACTTTTGCGGCCCTTCAATCTGTTCAACAGATAAGGCGCATCGAAATGCTCGCCCAATGGCTCCGGCCCCAGATCGCGCAACAGGGGGTGAAGGGGCAGATCGGCTTCGTTGGCAAGCATCACCATGCCAAACCGCCGGGCATCATTCAGAACCACCCGCGCCCCGGTTTCCATTTCCAGCACCAAATGGTCGTGCTTTAAAAGGTCGGGCCATGCGCCGGGCAGATCCACCCTCACCCGCCCCGACATTCCCAAATGCAGGATCATCACCGCGGCATCGGGCCCGCCTTCGGTTCTTATCAGCGCATATTTGGACCGCCGATCCACATGTGCCACGGTGCGGCCCACCAGCCTTTGGGACAAATCCACCGGAAATGGCACACGCAATCCACGCCGCCTTGTCTCGACGCGGCGGATGCGGATGCCTTCCAGATAGGGCCGTAATCCACGACAGACGGTTTCAACTTCTGGCAATTCCGGCATATCTTTTCTCAAACAGGCAAAAGGCCGTGTGGCGTCCCACTAGTATCGGGGAAAAAGCTCCGCTATGGTCCGCCGCGCAATCACATGGACCAAAGAGCATGTCAAGCACCACAGACCACGCTTTAGACCCGCAAACAAATGAAACCGGCACCGAAGTCGCCACCGCATGGTTCGGAAACGAACGGGTGGCAGAAGCGGAGAAAGCGCGCCGGGTACATGATGTGTTCGCCAAGGTGGCCAGCCGTTATGATTTGATGAATGATTTCATGAGCGGCGGGCTGCATCGGCTGTGGAAATCCAGCCTGATCGATACGCTTAATCCCCGCCCCGGCATGCACTTGCTGGATGTGGCGGGTGGCACCGGTGACATTGCCTTTCGCTTTTTGAAAGGGGCCAAGGGCGAAGGCCATGTGACCATTCTGGATATCAACGATCATATGTTGGCGGTGGGGCGCGACCGGGCGGAAAAGCAAGGGCTTGTGGGCCGCATTGACTGGACCTGCGGCGATGCGCAATCCCTGCCTTTGCCTGATCGCACGGTGGATGCCTATAGCATCGCCTTTGGCATCCGTAATGTGACGAAAATTCCGCTGGCATTGGCGGAAGCCCATCGGGTTTTGAAATTTGGCGGACGGTTTTTGTGCCTTGAATTCTGCCCGCATTTGGCCGTGCCGTTTTTTGACCGGCTTTATGCGCGGTATTCTGATGCGGTGATCCCCCGGCTTGGTGGTCTGGTGGCCAAGGACGAGCCGTCTTATCGGTATCTGGTCGAGAGTATTCGCCGCTTTCCCGCTCCGGAGACATTTGCCCAGATGATGCGTGACGCGGGCTTTGAAACCGTCACCCATCGGCTGATGTCGGGCGGGGTGTGCGCTCTCCATAGTGGCTGGAAATTGTGAACAAAGGGTCTGATCGTGCGTGACGCTATTCGCCACAGCTTCCGGTTTTTATCGGTTATCCATGAATTGGCGCGCCATGATGCGTTGTTCTGGGTGGATGATCTGGGCCGTGCGCCTGCGGGCATAAAAACCGCCATCCGGCTGATGACCGGGCTGGTTTTCCGGAAGAAAGACCTGCCCCAAGAGCCGGGTGCGCGGCTGGCCGCTGCATTGCGGGAACTGGGTCCCGCCTATATCAAGCTGGGCCAGATGTTGGCCACCCGACCCGATCTGATGGGCGATGCCATCGCCCGTGATCTCAGCTCTTTGCAAGATCGCCTGCCGCCTTTTTCCGCCGGGATCGCACGCGCACGGGTTGAAAGCGAGCTGGGCTGCCCGCTGGACACGGTTTTTGCGGAATTTTCTCCGCAGCCGGTGGCGGCGGCGTCCATCGCGCAGGTGCATAAAGCCCGTAAGCATGATGGCGCATGGGTGGCAGTGAAGATTTTGCGGCCCGGCGTGCGCGCCGCTTTCGAGCGGGATCTGGCGGCGTTTTCCTGGTTTGCCGGAATCGCCGAACGCTCGATCCCCAAGGCCCGGCGTTTGCGTCCGGTGGCGGTGGTGGACACCATCAAGGACAGCGTGGCCAATGAGCTGAATTTGCGGCTGGAAGCCGCCGCCGCATCGGAATTGGCGGAAAATATGGCGGGAACGCCGGGTTACCGTATCCCGGCCATTGATTGGGAATTCACCACAGGTCGGATGATGACCATGGAATGGGTGGATGGCATCCCCTTGAGCGACAATGAAGGGCTGGAAGCGGCGGGATTTGATCGTGCGGCGCTGGCCTCGACCATTGTGCGGGCCTTTTTGCTGCAGGCGATGCGGGATGGCTTTTTTCACGCCGACTTGCATCAGGGCAATCTGTTTGTTCAGGCCGATGGCACGGTGGTTGCGTTGGATTTCGGTATTGTCGGGCGGCTGGACCGGGAATCCCGTCGCTATCTGGCGGAAATCCTCTACGGGTTTTTGCAAAAGGATTATCGAAGGGTGGCGCGTTGGCACTTCTCGGCAGGCTATGTGCCCAAAGACCGGTCGGAAGAAACCTTTGCCCAGGCCATGCGGGCGGTGGCCGAGCCGATTTTCGGACGGCCGGTGCGTGCGGTTTCCGCCGGGCGGCTTTTGGGGCAGCTTTTTGCCACCACGGAAGCCTTCGGCATGGAAACCCAGCCGCAATTGCTGCTGTTGCAGCGCTCTATGGTGATGGTGGAGGGCATGGCCCTGCATCTGGATCGGGACGCCAATATGTGGGCCTTGTCCCGTCCGGTGATTGCCGACTGGATGCGCGACCAGCTTAGCCCCGAAGTGGCGTTGGCCGACGGGATTGTGGAGGTGGTGGATGGGATGAAGCAGCTTCCCGGCATGATCGTCCGCGCCAATAACCTGCTGGAAAAGCTGGAGCAGGATTTTGACCATAAGGCCCCGCAGAAAATGGCCAGAGCCCGTTCGGCGCGGATGTGGATAGGGTTTACACTTATGGGCCTTGTCGGGTCTGTCGCCGGGCTTGTGATCGGCCTTGTACTGTCACATTAAAGCCGGCGCCGATTGCCGCCCCGCGCGCACCCGGCTATAGGCTAGACTGTCATTTTACGAACAAAGCGATACGGATCAAAGGGACATAGCGCCCCGACCGGAAGGAAGGATCGACAACGCCATGCTTCAGGCAAAACGGATATTGCTGATTATCGGCGGTGGCATCGCGGCTTATAAATCGCTCGATCTTATCCGCCGCTTGCAAGATGAAGGGGCGCAGGTGCGTTGTATCCTCACCAAAGCCGGGGCGCAGTTCGTTACCCCGCTTGCGGTGTCCAGCCTTAGCCAGGACAAATGCTATACGGATCTTTTTTCCCTGACCGATGAAGCGGAAATGGGCCATATCCGTCTGTCGCGGGAAGCGGATCTGGTGCTTGTGGCTCCTGCAACAGCGGATTTGATGGCCAAAATGGCGCATGGCCTTGCCAATGATCTGGCCACCACGGCCTTATTGGCCACCGACAAGCCGGTGATGGTGGTGCCTGCCATGAATGTGGAAATGTGGGCGCATCGGGCAACACAGCGGAATATGGCGCTTTTGCAAGCGGATGGCATTGCGGTGGTTGGGCCGGAAAGCGGTGTGATGGCCTGTGGTGAAGTGGGGGCGGGGCGCATGAGCGACGTGGCCGATATCATTGCCGCCGTCAAAACCCATTTCAGCGGTCCGCTTGGCCGGCCTTTATCGGGCCTCCATGCGGTGGTGACGGCTGGCCCCACCCATGAACCCATTGATCCGGTGCGATATATCGCCAACCGGTCCTCGGGAAAGCAAGGCTATGCCATTGCCGGGGCGTTGGCCGCTTTGGGGGCGCGGGTGACATTGGTTTCCGGTCCCACCCATCTTCCCACCCCGAAAGATGTGGATCGGGTGGATGTGGAACAGGCCGTTGATATGCTGTCCGCTGTTGAAAAGGCGTTGCCCGCCGATATCGCCGTTTGCGTGGCGGCGGTGGCTGATTGGCATGTGGCGGGCGAGAACGGCCAGAAAATAAAGAAAGAGGCAAGCGGTGCGCCGCCCAGCATCAGATTCGCGGAAAATCCCGATATTCTGGCGACGTTGAGCCAGCATCCCACACGGCGTCCGGCCCTTGTGGTGGGCTTTGCCGCCGAAACCGAACATGTGCTGGATCATGCCACCCGCAAGCGCCAACGCAAGGGATGCGACTGGATCATTGCCAATGATGTATCTCACCAGACGGGGATCATGGGCGGTGATGAAAATCTTGTCACCTTGATCAGTGCCGACGGGGCCGAACAATGGGCGAAGGCGGATAAACATGCCGTTGCCCGGCAATTGGCGACACGCATTGCCGATTGGTTCGATCACCGCCGCAAAGACTCCTGATCCGCATATCGTTTTCCTGCTTATCAAGACCCACTTATCAAGAAAAGGCCGCCTTATGACCATCGCCGCCAATATCCCTTTACAGGTTCCCGTCAAGCGCTTGCCTCATGCACAAGATCTGGACCTTCCCCACTATGCGACCCCGCACAGTGCCGGGATGGATTTGGTGGCAGCACTCACCAGCCCGATAACCCTTGCCCCCGGTGCACGGGCCTTGATTCCCACCGGCTTTGCCCTGGCTTTGCCCTTTGGATTTGAAGCGCAGATCCGTCCCCGTTCGGGCCTTGCGGCAAAATGTGGCATTACGGTGCTCAATTCTCCCGGTACTATTGATGCGGATTATCGGGGTGAAGTGAAAGTTATCTTGATCAATTTGGGTGATGCGCCAAAAAGTATTGAGCGTGGCGACCGCATTGCCCAAATGATCGTGGCTCCGGTAACTCGGGTGATGTTGCAAGAAGTCCAAGACCTTAGTGTCACGCAGCGCGGTGCAGGAGGATTTGGATCCACGGGAATGTGAAGCCCTGTGCGCCAGCGTGATTGGACGCGAAGTCGGCTTTCTGTCACCCAAATTACATAAGTTTTGTGTCCGAAAGCCACGAGAAACGGGTTCGAGTATATGTTCAAATTCTCCAAAAAGATGATCTACGCTGTCGAAGCTGTGGTGTATGTTGCCGTTCATGGCAAGCAAGCGCCGGTTCAATCGCGTGCCATTACTCATCTGCAAAATATTCCTGAGCGCTATCTGGAGCAGGTTCTCCAACGTCTGGTGCGGGTCGGTATTTTGAAGGGTGTGCGTGGTCCGCGCGGCGGCTATCGTTTGTCCCGGTCTGCGGAGCGGATTTCCGTGGGCGAAATCGTTGCGGTTATCCGCAATATGGAAGGGGCCGAAGACGGTATCGCGGAAGACAGTGGGTCGGATATCGGCCAGAAAGTTGTGTTGCCGATTTTCCGCGCTCTTGATACCGAGCTGATGGAACGTCTTGATCGGGTCAGCGTTGCGGAACTGGCGCAAAATGCCGTTTTGCCTGAAAGCGCCCCGATTATGGCGCGGGTTATGGAAAGCGCCTAAGCATCCGGCTTGGGCACAAGGCGCGGTCCATCCCCATGATTGCCTCGCCGCGTTATCTAGATAAAGGCGCATCGGCCCTTTCTGTGGCCTTTGCGCCTTGCTCTTATGGTGCAGAATAGGCTACGCCCGGCACCCGAAGCGGCGACCAGCGCAGCGGGAAAGGATGGCCAGACATCATGGGGCTTTCAAACGATCAACTGGACCGATATGCCCGCCATATTGTGCTTCACGATGTGGGCGGTACGGGCCAGATGCGGCTTTTGAACGCGCGTGTGGCGCTTGTGGGGGCGGGTGGTATCGGTTCGCCCGCCGGGCTTTATCTGGCCGCTGCCGGGGTGGGGCATCTGACCATCCTTGATGATGATCATGTGGCATTGTCCAATTTGCAGCGGCAAGTTTTATACAGCACAAAAGATGTGGGCCTGGCGAAGGGGACGGTGGCGGCCACGCGGCTAAAAGCGCTTAATCCCGATATAGAGATCAGCGCCCGTCCCGTTCGGTTGACCGATGACAATGCCGCCGACTTGCTGGCTGGCCATGATCTGGTTCTGGATGGTTCAGATAGCTATAAAACCCGGCTGGCGGTCAATCGGGCGGCGGTGGCTTTGGGGATTCCTTTGGTATCTGCTGCCCTTGGCCCCTTTGAAGGCCAGCTTTCCGTGTTCAAAGGCCATGATCCCGCTCTCCCTTGCTATCAATGCCTTGTGCCGTCTATCCCCCCCGATGAAGAAGCGCAAAGCTGCACCGCGCTCGGGATTTTAGGGGCCGTGGCCGGGGTGATGGGAAGCTGGGCTGCCCTGGAGGTGTTGCGGGAAATTACCGGCGTGGGGGAAAGCCTTGCAGGGCGGCTTTTGCTGTTTGATGCCAAAAGCACCCGCACCCGCACCGTTGGTTTGCGTAAAGATCCTGCCTGTCCGGTCTGTGCCGCACCACTTTGCTTGTAATCCATATGCCCGCACATTAGCTTCGTTGGAAATACTTACAATTCAGGGGTCAAATAATGTCATTTCTGCCGTCCTTGCCGAAGAAGACCAATCTTTCCGATGTCATAAAAACCTTTCCGCAGGCATGGGAGCCCATGATGGATTTCCATGATGTGGTATTGCGTGGGGACAGCCCCTTGAGCATCGCCCAACGCGAGCTGATTGCCGCTTATGTGTCGGGGCTGAACAACTGCCATTTTTGCCTGAATGCCCACACGGTTTATGCGGAAGATTTTGGCATTGGCGAAGATGTGATCGGCCCCTTGCTGTCCAATCCGGATAGCGCTCCTGTGGATGAGGCCATGCGCCCCATTCTTGCTTATGTACGCAAGCTTACCTTGGAGCCGGGCAATATCACCGAAGCCGATGTCCAGGCGATTCTGGATGCGGGCTGGTCGGATCAGGCGGTGGCGGATGCCAATAAATCAGCCGCTTTGTTCAATTTCATGAACCGCGTCATTCTTGGTATGGGTGTGGATGATTTCGACGATTTCTATGGTCGTCGTCTTGCCGCTGTGCGCAAAAAACCCATGGAAGAGCGGGTGTCCGCCAATGAAACTGCGCTCAATACCCAGCATTACCGCAATTATGGTAAGCAATTGGGTATTATAAAAGACTGAAGATCGGCGCGTAGCCTTTTGTTCTGCAACGACAAAAGGGGCCTAATAGGGCCCCTTTTCTATTGATGACGGTGCTTTTCAGTCAGGACGGGGATTTTCCCGCCAGCACATCAGCGATGAGCGTTTTGGTATTTTCAAGGCCATAAAGCGCCACGAAGCCGCCAAAGCGCGGTCCCTGGCTTTGCCCCAAAAGCGTTTCATAAAGCGCTTTGAACCAATCGCGCAGAGTGTCGAATGGTTGGCTTTTGCCCGATTCATATACCTCGGTCTGAATGGTCTGCGCATCCGCATCAAGGGGCAGTCTGCCCAAGCGTTCAAGCAGATCACATAAGGCGGCCCGTTCCATATCCGTTGGGGCGCGGAAAGATTTGGTGGGGGCCACGAAATCTTTGTAATAGCGCAGCGCATAGCCCATCAGCCGGTCCAGTTCGGGATGGCTTTGGGCGGAGGCGCCGGGCGCATAGCGCGATACGAATCCCCATAATGCCGCTTTGTCATGGGCATGGCTGGCGGATACCAGATTGAGCAGCAGGCTGAAGCTTACCGGCAGATTGAACTGCGGCACATCCCCCAGATGCACATGCCAGGCAGGGTTTTTAAGCTGTGCTTCGGCGTCTTCGCCATGAAATTTTTCAACGAAGCTGTAATATTCGTCCACCGTTTTGGGGATCACATCGAAATACAGCTTTTTCGCCTTTCTGGGGGCCTGAAACATATAAAGCGACAGGCTTTCGGGGGAGGCATAGGCCAGCCATTCTTCAATGGTCAGGCCATTGCCTTTGGACTTGGAGATTTTCTCGCCTTTTTCATCGAGAAAAAGCTCGTAATTGAAGCCTTCAGGCGGACGACTGCCCAGAATACGACGAATGGCCGAGGATAATTTCACCGACTCGATCAAATCTTTTCCGGCCATTTCATAGTCCACGTCCAGCGCATCCCAGCGCATGGCCCAATCCACCTTCCACTGACATTTCACATGCCCGCCGGTAACAGGAACGGTGAAGAGCGCGCCGTCTTCATCGCGGAAGGTAACGGTGCCGGCATCGGCATCCATATCTTCCAGCGGTACTTGCAACACTGCACCGGTTTTCGGGCTGAGCGGCAAAAAGGGACAATAGGTTTTGCGGCGCTCTTCCCCCAAGGTGGGGAGCACCACATTGATTACTTTTTCATAATTGCGCAGAATTTTCAGCAGCGTGGCATCCATGGCACCGGAGCGATAACAGTCGGTGGCCGAACGAAATTCATAATCAAAGCCGAACTGGTCCAGAAAGGCACAGAGCCGGGCATTGTTATGGGCCGCGAAACTTTCATGGCTGCCAAAAGGATCGGGCACCATGGACAAAGGCTTGCCCAGATGGGCGGCCATTGCGTCTTGATTGGGGATATTGGTCGGCACTTTACGCAAGCCGTCCATATCATCGGAAAAGCAAATCAGCTTGGTGGGAATGTCCGACAACAGCGAAAAGGCATGCCGCACCATGGAGGTGCGCACCACTTCGCCAAAGGTGCCCATATGCGGCAAGCCGGAAGGGCCATAGCCGGTTTCAAACAACACATATCCCTTGGACGGCGGCCCGTCTTTATAGCGTTTGACCAAAGCGCGGGCTTCTTGAAACGGCCAGGCGTTAGAGGCTTCGGCCAAGGCGCGCAAGGCGGCGGGGGTCTGCGAGGGATCGGTGTCGGTCATGGGTTTTGCACTGTGTTAAGGGAAAAATTTGACGCGCAAGCCATAGGCTCTGCGCAGGTTGCGGCTTTCATATAGGGGCAGTTGCGCCTCCTTGTCACGCCGGTTTTGGCCTATGGGGGCGAGCGCCGTCTTGGCGTTAAGCGCTTTTTGCCCTGTCTTTTGTCTCGCCGGATTGAATGTCGATGTTTTTGGGGCGGGCCATGGCCTTGACGTTTACGTAAACGTTAATTATATAAAGAGGCAACCGAGAGGATGACCATATGGCCAATGCCTTCCATAGTACCGCCAGTTATTCCATTGCTGATCTGTCCCGTGAATTCGGTGTCACGCCCCGGGCCTTGCGCTTTTATGAAGATCAGGGCCTGATCTCGCCCCGCCGGGAGGGACAGTCGCGGGTCTATTCCGCATCCGATCGGGCCCGCATTGCGTGGATCTTGCGCGGCAAACGGGTGGGATTCTCTCTTGCTGAAATCGCCGAAATGCTTGATCTTTACAGCCTTGGCGATGATCGCGCTGCCCAACGCCGGGTGACGCTGGAGAAATGCCAGACCCGCCTTGCCGATCTGAAGGCGCAGCGCGCCGATATCGAACAGATGATTGTTGAGTTGACGGCCTTCACCGATCTGATCGGTGATCTGATTGACCATCCCGAACGCGAAGCCATGGCAAAAGCGAAATTTCATGCCGCGCTCGGCTCGGAAGGTATTGGCTCTGCCGATATCGAAACCGCCCATCCTGTTTCTGAACCGTTAGACTAATCACCAGCTAGAAAGGGTCGACAATGCCCAGCTATCGCGCTCCCGTTAAAGACATGAGCTTTATCTTGAACGAGCTGTTGCAGCTTGAAAAATTTTCCAATCTTCCCGGCTTTGAAGATGCCACCTCCGATCTTGTGGCGGCGGTTCTCGAAGAAGGCGCAAAATTCTGTGAAAATGAGCTGCAACCCTTGAACGCGTCCGGCGACCATGAAGGCTGCACCCGCCATGATGATGGGTCCGTGACAACGCCCAAGGGCTTCAAGGAAGCCTATGAAAAATATGTGGAAGGCGGCTGGATGGGTTTGACCCAGTCTCCCGATTATGGCGGACAGGGCCTGCCCCATGTGGTGGGCTTTGCCTTTGAAGAAATGCTGATCAGCTCCAATATGGCGTTTGCCATGTATCCCGGTCTTACGGCCGGTGCCATTGCGGCCCTTAGTGCTGTGGCGTCTGACGAGATCAAGAATATCTATCTGCCGAAAATGGTTGAAGGCCGCTGGACCGGCACCATGAACCTGACCGAGCCTCATTGCGGGACCGATCTGGGGCTTATCCGCACCAAGGCCGTGCCGGAGGGGGATGGCAGCTACAAAATTTCCGGCACCAAGATCTTCATTTCCGCCGGTGAGCATGACCTGTCGGAAAATATCGTGCATCTGGTGCTGGCAAAATTGCCCGATGCCCCGGACAATGTGAAAGGTATCTCGCTGTTCGTGGTGCCGAAATATCTGGTCAAGGAAGATGGCTCTATAGGAGAGCGCAATCCTGTTACCTGCGGCTCCATCGAAGAAAAGATGGGTATCCACGGCAATTCCACCTGCCTGCTTAATTATGATGGTGCCAAAGGCTGGCTGGTGGGTGAGGCCAATAAGGGTCTGGCCGCCATGTTCATCATGATGAATGCAGCGCGTCTGGGCGTGGGCCTGCAAGGCTTGGCGCTGTCGGAAGTCTCTTACCAGAATGCCGCCGATTATGCCCGCGACCGTATTCAGGGCCGGTCTTTGACCGGGACCAAAAACCCCGATGCCAAGGCCGATCCCATTATCGTGCATCCCGATGTGCGGCGTATGCTGATGGAAGCCCGTGCCTTTAATGAAGGCGCACGTGCCCTTGGTCTTTGGGGCGGCTTGCAGGTGGATCTGGCCCATAAAGCGCAGTCGGAAGAAGAGCGCCAGTTGGCCGATGATCTGGTGTCTTTGCTGACGCCGGTGATCAAGGGTGTGTTCACAGATCAGGGCTATCTCAATGCCACCAATTCCCAGCAGGTTCTGGGTGGCCATGGCTATATCCGCGAATGGGGGATGGAGCAATTCGTGCGTGATGCCCGTATCGCCATGATCTATGAAGGCACCAACGGTATTCAGGCCCTTGATCTGGTGGGCCGCAAGCTGGGGCTGAATGGCGGTCGTGCCATCCAGACCTATTTCAAGATCGTCGGTGGTTTCATCAAGGAAAATTCCGAAGGCGATATTGCGGAATTCACAGCCCCCTTGTCGAAGGCGCTGAAGGATTTGCAGGCAGCCACCATGTGGTTGATGCAGAATGGCATGAAAAACCCCGACAATGCAGGGGCCGCGGCCACCAGCTATATGCATCTGATGGGCCTTGTAGCGATCGGCTTCATGTGGGCGCAAATGGCGAAAGTGGCGCTTGTTGCCCTTGAAGCGGGTAAAGGCGATGCCGAGTTTTATCAGAACAAGCTGATCACCGGCCGCTATTATGCCAAGCGCATATTGCCTGAAAGCGGGGCGCATCTCGCCAAAATCGAAGCGGGTGCAGAGCCAATGATGGCGCTTGGCGCTGACGCGTTTTAACGGCGCGCAAGACGCACCGCCAATTACGGGGGGTGGGGACGGTTCGGCATTGTTGTCTCCGCCCCCAGCCCCAACATCTTCGTTAGTAGATTTCAGCGCTCATCGAGCAAGGAAAGGACGATCCCATGGCCGAGGCATTTATTTATGACGCCGTGCGTACCCCGCGCGGCAAGGGCCGCAAAGACGGCAAATTGCATGAAATCACCCCCATTTCGCTGGCAACCCAGGTTCTGGAAGGTCTGCGTGACCGCAATGAACTGGACACCGGCCTTGTGGACGATGTGATTTTCGGCTGTGTGTCGCCTGTGGGCGAACAAGGGGCTTGTATCCCGCGCGTTGCGGCGATGAATGCGGGCTATGCGGAAACGGTGGCCGGGGTTCAGGTGAACCGTTTTTGTGCATCGGGCCTAGAAGCCAGCAATATGGCCGCAGCGCAGGTGATGGCCGGGCAAGCCGATCTGATGGTTGCCGGTGGTGTGGAAGCCATGAGCCGCGTTCCCATGGGGTCTGATGGCGGTGCCTGGGCCACTGATCCGGCCGTTGCCATGCCCACCCATTTCGTGCCGCAGGGGATTTCCGCCGATCTGATCGCCACCAAATATGGCTTTAGCCGCGATGATGTGGATGCCTATGCCATTGAAAGCCAAAAACGCGCCAAGGCCGCTTGGGATGACAAGCGCTTTGCCAAATCCATCTTGCCGGTGAAAGACGTGATCGGTGAAGTGGTGCTGGATCATGACGAACATATGCGCCCTGAAACGGACATGCAGTCGCTTGGGGCCTTGAAGCCTTCTTTTGCGGAAATGGGAGCCAATTACGGCTTCAATTCTGTGGCATTGCAGCGCTATCCCGAGTTTGAAAAGATCAACCATGTGCATCATGCGGGCAATTCTTCGGGCATTGTTGATGGCTCGGCAGCGGTGCTGATCGGCAATCGTGAAGTTGGAGAGCGCAGCGGCATGAAACCGCGCGCCCGCATCCGTGCTTATGCGTCCATCGGCTCCGAGCCCACCATCATGCTCACCGGCCCGTCCTTTGCCGCTGAAAAAGCGCTGAAACGTGCAGGCATGACCCCCAATGATATCGATCTTTGGGAACTGAACGAGGCTTTTGCCGCCGTGGTTTTGCGCTTCATGCAGGCATTGGATGTGGATCATTCCAAGATGAACGTGAATGGCGGCGCCATCGCCATGGGCCATCCGCTTGGGGCCACCGGCGCCATGATTCTTGGCACCATGGTGGATGAGCTGGAACGCTCGGGCAAGGAAACAGCGCTTGTGACTTTGTGCATCGGCGCGGGCATGGGCACCGCCACCATCATTGAACGCGTCTGACAGACCGACAGGGAACAAGTGAAATGACCAAGACAATCAAATTCCGCGTCGAAGACGGCATTGCGATCCTTGGGATCGACGTCCCCGGCCAGTCGATGAACGTGATCACCGAGCAATTCACCAACGAGTTGGAAGAATGCGTCGATAAAGTGCTGGCCGATGATGCCATTACGGGCGCTGTGATCTGTTCGGAAAAACCGGCCTTTATGGCGGGTGCTGATCTGCGCATGCTGGGCGGCTTGTCCGCCATGGCGAAAACCGCCACACCGGGCGAGATTTTCCAGAATTCCGTGCGGCTGAACCGTATTTTGCGCAAAATGGAAACCGGCGGTAAAAATGCCAAGGACCTGATGCGCTCCAAAACCAAGCCTTTCGTTGCAGCCATCAATGGCACGGCGCTGGGCGGTGGTTTTGAAATCCCGCTGGCCTGCCATTACCGTATTGCCGCCGATGACGGCTCGGTGAAAATGGGTCTGCCGGAAGTGATGGTGGGTCTGCTGCCCGGCGGTGGTGGCACCCAGCGTTTGCCGCGTCTGATCGGTATTCAGGCGGCGCTTCAATTCCTGACCACCGGCAAGAATATGTCGGCAAAAGATGGCTTGGGCTTTGGCATTTTGAAAGCCCTCGCCCCGCGCGATGAACTGGTGGAAAAAGCCAAGGAACTGGCCAAAGCCAATCCCAAAGCCATTCAGCCTTGGGACGAAAAAGGCTTCCGCTTCCCCGGCGGGGGCGGTGCCATGCATCCCGGCTCGGTACAAACCTTCATGGCGGCCAATGCCATGGCACAGGACAAGACCTACGGGAATTATCCGGCGGTTCAATATATCCTGTCTTCGGTTTATGAAGGCTCGATCATTCCCATGGATCTGGCTGTTGAAGTGGAAAGCAAATACTTCACGCGTCTGATTGTGGAAGGTCAGGCGGGCAATATGATCCGCACGCTGTTTGTGAACAAAACGGCGGCTGAAAAAGGCGCGCGCCGTCCCAAGGGCTTCGACAAGATGCCGACCAAGAAGCTGGGCATGTTGGGCGCGGGGCTCATGGGCGCAGGCATTGCCTATGTGTCTGCTGCGGCGGGCATGGACGTGGTGCTGATCGACCGCGATCAGGCCAGCGCCGATAAGGGCAAGGCCTATTCTGTGAAGCTGGTGGAAAAAGCGGTATCGCGCCGCAAAATGTCGAAAGAAGAGGGCGAGGCGCTTTTGGCCCGCATCACCGCCACCGATGATTATTCCAAGCTGGAAAATGCCGATCTGATCATCGAAGCGGTGTTTGAAGACCGTGCCTTGAAAGCGGATGTGACGAAGAAAGCCCTTGCGGTTACCGGCGATGACATCATCTTCGCGTCCAACACCTCCACATTGCCCATCAGCTCTTTGGCTGAAGCTTCGTCGAATCCTGAAAACTTCATCGGCATCCATTTCTTCTCACCGGTTGAGAAAATGCCGTTGGTGGAAATCATCACCGGCGAAAAAACCGGCGATAAAGCCACCGCCAAGGCGCTGGATTATGTGCAGCAAATCAAGAAAACGCCGATTGTCGTCAATGACAGCCGCGGATTCTATACATCGCGCTCTTTCGGCACCTATGTGATGGAAGGCTATGCCATGGTTGCCGAAGGGATCAATCCGGCGCTCATTGAGAATGCCGGAAAGATGCTGGGCATGCCCGTTGGTCCGCTGGCCGTGGGCGATGAGGTGGCGATCGATCTTAGCTATAAGATCATGAACCAGACCAAGAAAGACCTTGGGGCCGATTATCAGGCGTCACCCGGCGATGTGGTGGTGGATACTTTCGTTGAAAAGCTTGAACGCTTTGGCCGTAAAAACGGCAAGGGCATGTATGTGTATCCTGAAGATGGCGGCAAGAAATATCTCTGGCCCGGCATTTCGGATCACTTCCCCCGCGCTGCAGAACAGCCCACGGTGGATGAAGTCAAAACCCGCCTTCTTTATCGCCAGATTGTGGAATGTGCCCGCTGCTTTGCGGAAAATGTGCTGACAACGCCTGAGGACGGCGATCTGGGCGCGATTTTCGGCTGGGGCTTTGCGCCTTGGACCGGTGGTCCCTTCAGCCATATGGATTTCATCGGCTTGGCTGCTTTCGTTGCGGAAGCCGATCGTTTGGCCGAAGCATATGGCGAGCGTTTCCGGGTTCCCGATCAATTGCGCGATATGGCCCAAAAAGGGGCCAGCTATTATCCGGCCGGAATTCCGGCTGCTGCGGAATAATCCCTGCGTTCGATTGAATACAAAGCCGGCGGGATCTTCTCGCCGGCTTTTTTCATGGGAAAGCCCCTTGGGCCATATATCTTTCAAGATGGGATGGCCTTCATTTCAGGCGCTATGCCTTGAACCCGATCTCCAGCTTGTTTTGAACCGCATCGGCCAAAGTATATTTGTTTAGAGTTTGGATGAAGGCGTTATTGGCTTCAAAAAGATAGTGTTTCAGCTGGCATGATTCCGTGATCTTGCAGCTATTGGTGCTGGCATCGAAGCATTCCACCAGATCCATGGATGGCTCCAGGCTTTGCACGATATCTCCCAATTTCAGCTCTATGCTATGAGGGGCAAGAGCAATGCCGCCGCCTTTGCCTTTGGTGCTCAGGATATAGCCAAGCTGTGCCAGTTTATGGACCACCTTCACCAGATGATTGCGCGAGATGCTGTAATGGTCGGCGATTTCCCGCACGCTACATTTTTTCTCTGGCGAAGAGGCCAGATACATCAGGCTGCGCATACCAAAATCCGTGAATGTCGTGAGCTGCATCGATTTTCCTTGCCCGCCCGTTTGAAATGCTTATAAGCCATAATATGTAGAAGATATACATATTATGGAGTCTCTCATATGCTAAGCGATCAGACCATCGCCATTGTGAAATCCACCGCACCCATCCTTGCCACCCATGGCGAAACATTGACCCGCCATTTCTATCAAAGAATGTTTTCCCATAATCCCGAAGTACGTTCTTTTTTCAATGCCGCCAATCAAAGTGCCGGGCTTCAGCAACGGGCTTTGGCGGGTGCGATTTGCGCTTATGCAGCCAATATCGATAATCTGGGGGCGCTTAGGGATGCGGTTGAACTGATCGCCCAAAAGCATGCGTCTTTGCAGATTAAGCCAGAGCATTATCCCATTGTCGGCGAGAATTTGCTGGCCTCTATCCGTGAAGTTCTGGGCGAAGGCGCAACCGATGAGGTGATTGACGCATGGGCGCAGGCTTATGGATTTCTGGCTGATATTCTGATTAACCGGGAAGCACAGATCTATCGGGATCTGGCATCGGCAGATGGTGGCTGGGAAGGGTTCAAAGCTTTCGAGGTGATCAAGAAGCAGCGCGAAAGCGATGTGATCACGTCCTTTTATCTGGCTCCCAAAGATGGCGCGCCTTTGCCCCATTTCAAGCCCGGGCAATATATCACCTTGCGCCTGCCGACACCCGATGGCCAGACCACCATGCGGAATTACAGCCTGTCGGATATGCCCGGCCAGAACTGGTTCCGCATCAGCGTGAAACGGGAAGATGGCAAGGGCGCGGAGGTGCCGGGTGGTTTTGTTTCGAATCATTTGCATAAGGCTATCGAGCCCGGTGCTGTGGTCGAGGTGGCTCCGCCCTGCGGCGAATTTTTCCTTGATGTGACCAAAGAGGTTGAGCGTCCTTTGGTGCTTTTGGCGGCTGGGGTCGGGATCACGCCGATCCTGAGCATATTGCTGGCAACCCTTGAAACAACGCCGAATCGACCGATTCTGTTTGTTCATGGCTGCTTGAACGAGCGCACACAGGCCTTCAAGGAAACCATCGACCAGTTGGCGCAGAAATATCCCAATCTGACCACCCATTACCGCTATAGCGAGCCTGATGCCGGTGCGGCGCCACAAGGCGAGAATAGCAGCATTGGCTTCATCGATCAGGACTTGCTGGATCAATTGCTACCCAGCCATGATGGCGAGTTCTATTTCTGCGGCCCGCAGCCATTCATGGTGAATGTGTATCACGATCTGCTGGACTGGGATATTCCGCCCGCTCAAATCCATTTCGAGTTTTTTGGGCCAAGACAAGCGCTGGACTCAAAGCCGGACGCAACCTCCCGCGCCGCCTGAACGGGTGAGTCGTTTCACCAGCCCTGTCATCTTCGACATATGTTCGCGGGTGACAGGGCGCTATCGTCATATAATCGCGGGGCCGGGCTCGATATCATCGGTGTCGATATAGCGCGGATTGTCCGGCTTTTTATAAACGCCCCAACCAAACAGGCGCACCGCCCGGAAAATGGGCATCCGGACCCGGCTTTGGGCCGCTTTCATGCCTTGATCCAATATCAGGTCGGCATATTTCCGGTCGCGTTTTTCCGGTGACCGGTTGGGCAGATCCTGCCAGGCAATATATAGAAAATCATGGACGATCGAGGCTTCCAGATGCCGTCCAACGCGCCCGGCAACAGCCCGTGCAAAGCTTGGCACCGAAGCAAGATCGGTCAGCATTCCTGCGGGAACGGTGATGTTTTTGGTGATGCCGTCTATATCTATGGCAATGCGATAAGGCTGTGCCACCACATAATCGGCCCCTCGCATGGCGGTTCCGAAAGGGATGCCCCGCCGCGCCCGATAGAGATGCAAAGGCGTTAAATAGCGGAAATTGGTGATCTCTTGCCACGGACCGTTTGGATAGGGGTCTGCGATGATCGGCGTGACATAGCGCGGCGTGTCAACGGACATGCCTCTCTCCCTTCCCCTTTCTCAGGTGGACATGATTCGAGCGTATAGAGTGGCCCTGTTGCTGCCTTTGATAAAGGAAGAACTGGAGCCCCGGATCAAGTCCGGGAATGACGCGAGGGTGTGTGGGAATGACGGTGGGCCCACAGCCTTGAGTACGGTCCATGTGAGCATCGACCCCAACACCGGCGATCATGACGGCTTCGGGTCGAGCGGAGCGGGACCAGTTAAAAATGACGAGCGGGGGAAGCGGATTGACCTGAAACGGCCTTTTTTCCAAAATGCCTTTCCCGCTAGGGAATGGTGGAGCCGAGGGGAATCGAACCCCTGACCTCAGCAGTGCGATTGCTGCGCTCTCCCAACTGAGCTACGGCCCCTTAAAGGATGGCTTCGATAGGTGAAGCGGGGCGGACAATAAGCATCTCAGCTACTCTTCGCAAGAGGATATTGCACCTCATCGACCAATATGAAAAGCTGGATTGGCCGCTGTGTCGTCCTCCTCCCTCGCGAAAGATCATTTCATGCGATATCGCTTTCTTGCCTTGATGTTTTTCAGTGTTTTGGCCACGACAGCTAAGGCGCAAAGCGGCGCAGATGAAACCCGTGTGACAAAGCTGGAAAGTCGGGCCTTTTCATTGAGCCATCAAGTGGAGTTGCCTGCATCGACATCCGAAGTGTGGGCGGCTATTACCAATGATATCAGTGGGTGGTGGGATCATAGTTTTGCAGACACCCCGGCGCGGCTCTTCATCAAGGCGCAGCCCGGCGGAGCCTTTTACGAATATTTTGATGAAGCGGGTCAAAACGGCGTGGTGCATGCGCGGGTGATCTATGCCGAGGAAGAAAAGCGGCTGGTGTTGGATGGCCCGCTGGGGTTTAACGGCCATGCGGTGACGATCATCACCATATGGGAACTGCAGCCGGGAGACACGAAGGACAGCGCGATACTGACAGCCCGTCTTTCTGTCTCCGGCGTCTATCAGGATGGCTGGGATATGGCGCTCAAGGGTGTGTGGGCGCATTTCCTGAGCGGGCGCCTGAAAGGCTATTTGGAGGCGGGCTGCCGCGACGGCGGCCCATGCGCTGCCTTTCCATGAGCCTCCTTTAGACCCGATATCTTAACGATTGACCAAAAGCGCATAAAGCGTGGGATTGTCCGGTGCGCCGGTGGCTTTCAGGCCATTGGCATTTTGATAATCCGTCAAAGCCCGCATCAAGGCATCCCGGCCATGGGCTTGCTCATCCAGAAATCCTTGGCTTTCCAAAGCCGCGCGTACCTCATCAAGGGTAGAGCGATAAAGCCGGATGGGGCCGCTTGGTCCTTCAACAATCACCAAGGGGCTTTCGCTGTTTACCCGCGTGTCTTTCAGGCTTTGCGCCATTTGATATGCGGCTTCGAAAAACCGGCGCTCTTTATTGGCTGCGCAGAACCCGCGCAGGGACTGCATTATATAAGCATCGGACTGCCAATCGACGATGTCATAGGTGTTGGGTTCATATTGATTGAACGAGGTGAGATAGCCAGATACCCAGCCCAGAAACATGGGCAAGCGGGGATCGTTGGCTTCCAATGCCACAAGATAATCGGCGCACGGGGCCAGTCCCACACCTTTGATGGCAAAATTGCCGTCCCTGTCCCCCGCCTGAGCCTTTGGCGCCAGCGCAAGCATGCAAAAAGAGAGTGTAAATATCGCGATCCGACAGAGGGCCATGATCCTATCCTGCAATTGAAAAAAGGGCAGGAGCGACGGAACCGCTCCTGCCAAAAGAATAGCGAATGGAGAAAAGATGTCAGCCTTTTACCATCACCAAACGCTTGCGTTGTAAGGCTGCAAACAGCGCCAGACCCATCAAAAGCAACAACAGGGCAGGCGGAACCGGCACAGCCAGTGCGGGCAGCAAGAAGCTGGCCAAGAGCGGATCATGGTCGGTGAAGGCATTCAGGAATTCCGCATTCATATGCACGATATCAAACAGCACATCGGCACTGAGCAGATTGTCCGTGACGAAAATATGATCCAGCAATTGGCTATTGCCTTCAAAGATGAAGCTATAGCGCTCCTCGGCCGCCAATAGGGACGCCAGATCGGTCAGGATTTGATCAAGGCCCAAACCAGCCAGCGCTTGCAAAGGTGGCAAGAAAGCGAACTCGTTCAAATCCCCCAAGGCAATGACATTGGCTGTGGGGTTGAGGGCCAGCAATCCCTGGATGAAATCATGAACGAACTGCGCTTGGGCTGTGCGGGCGTCTTCTCCACCATTGGCGGGAGGCTGAACTGAGCCGAACAACGGGTCCGAGCCACCTTTGGACCGGAAGTGATTATTGACGATGGTCACTTCCTGCCCGTTGAAAACGAAGGTGGCAACCAATGGCTGGCGGGAATTGTTGAAGGCGGCATCCGTATCGGCACCGGGCACGGCCATGACCGATCCGGGCACCAGATCGACGCGATCAGGATTATAAAGGAAGCCTGTGCGGATATTGCCGCCCGGTTGGCCACCGCTGGTGCCGTCAGCAGGGGCAACATCGGCAAAGGCATATTGCGGACCGCCCAAAGCCACAATGGCGTCGATTAATGCCTGATAGGTCTGGGAGGCATCGGTCACCCCGTCATTGGTCGGGCCGCTATTATCCTGAATTTCTTGCAGGCCAATCACGTCGGGGCTGCGCAGACCGTCAACGATCTGCTGGGCAAGGGCTGCGAATTTGTCGTCCCCGCTTTGGGCCGACAGATTTTCCACATTGAAGCTGGCCACCGTCAAACGATCATCCTCAACGGGGATGCTGGTGGTTTCTGCCACAAGGCCACCCGCCGTTACGGTGGGGGCATCGGTTGGCAAAAGTTCGAAATTCCCGAAGCTATAGCCGATCACGCCGGTCACATCCCCCAAACCGTCGCCGATTTGCACATCAGGAGAATTGCCCGTTAACAAGCTGTCATCAATCTGCAAGCGCTCAGGGTTCAAATCACCATCGGAAATGGTAATGCCGCCCCGGTCATTCATGCCCGTGGCATCGGCACCGGCATCGGCCACCACATAAATTTCGCCGAAATTATTGGTGGGGGCGACCGCTTGCGCGTCGGAAATGGTGACCCGCATGCCCTCGAGGCTTTCATAAAAATCGATGCCATCTTCATTGGGATTGAAGGCGGCAAAATTGTCGCTATCGATGCTTGATGTGGGAGGCGTCCGTCCGGCCGATCCAATAATCACCGCAGGCGGCAAAGAGTTGCCCGAAGAGGCAACCGTGATTGTTGGAGAGGTGATTTCAGTGATGGAGAGATTGCCGGAAGAGGCGCCACCGGGCGTGAATTCATCGACCGTGCCGGTGATGGACACATCGTCGCCAATGGCGACGGTTGGCGTGCCGCCAGTGAACACAAAAATGGCATCGGATGTGGCATCATTGCCATCACCATTTGCATCCTGAACATAAAAGCCATTGCTGGCGATGGCGGTAACAATGCCGCTGGTCTCAACCAACTGGCCATCAAAGGCCGAGCCGTGGCTTGCGCCCTGGATCTCATAAATTGCGGCGACTGTTGCGTCGGTTCCGCCATTGCCGCCACCGGTGTCGCCACCGCCGGAATCACCACCGCCGGCACCATTGAAGGTTTGGCCGATATTTGCGGCCCCAGCGGTTTGCGCTGCCGGAGCGGCCCATGTAAAGTCAGAGGTTACATTGCCCGAAGAATCGGTAGTGATATTTCCGGTTAATTGCAGGGAAAAACCGACCGGCGTAGAGCTGGTTTCCCGCACACCGATATCGGTGCTGGTAAGGCCATTGGCTGCTCCATTGGTCGCAGTGAAGCTGCCTTCATAGCTAAGGAATTGGATGACGGTATTGGTGTTATCCACAAGAGCGATGCCATCGGGACTTCCATTCTGGATGGAATTGGACGGGCCGCTGACCGTTTGAAAGCCAAAACCATTGGCCTGATCCGTTAAAGTGCCACTTAGATTGAAGGTGTTGTAAAGCGCCCCGCCATTGCCATTGTATAGTTGCAGGGTCCAACCGGTCAGGTCGGTGCCTGCCAGCCCGGCAATTTCAATGAATTCACCGGTATCGGTGCCGACATTGTCATAATGGAATTCATTGATAAATGGCGTCGCCCAAGCGGGCTGCATCACCGCAAATATGGCTATAGTTGCCGTGGCCCACCGGCTGAAGCGTCTACGCATGGCACAAATCCCCTCTTTTATTAATAACGCCATATTTTGTTATTTAGCAAAATTCCAATGGCCAAGAAAGTTAAAATTTTAATAATTAGTTAACTTTTTAAAAAGGGATGAGTCGGGGACGCTTATGTCTGCCGCTGCTCTTGATACTCATAAAGTCCAACGGCAAGGAATGCGGACTTTTCTACCGAAAATCTGTTGTTTTTGCTGGTGGGTCAAAGCATAGAGGCCACGCTCGTTTTCATTTTCGGGCCGCAACGACCGGGACAGCCCGGCATTATATAAGGGATCATCATGGCGTGGATTTTTTTGTTTTTTGCCGGTTTGTTTGAAGTGGTGTGGTCCTATTTTATGAAGCAATCCCAAGGCTTCACGCTGCTTGTTCCCAGCATTTTGATGGTTGTTTCGATGATTGCCAGCTTCTGGCTTCTTTCCTTGTCTTTGAAGGCTTTGCCGCTGAGCACCGCTTATACCATCTGGACAGGCATTGGGGCCGTGGGCGCCTTTCTTGTTGGCATTACCGTTTTGGGTGAACAGGTCAATGCCGGGCGGGTTATTGCTGCTTTGTTGATTGTTTCTGGCCTGCTGCTGATGAAGATGTCTTCACCTAATTGAACAGGTTCCGGATGAGGCCGCCGGTCATAAATAAAAAAGGCACCGAAGACGGTGCCATTTTTAGTGATTCTATATGATAAGAGCGTTTAGCGCAGTACCCATGATAGCGGCAGAATAAATGTCAATTCCGCATCGCTCAGATCAGAGGGAGGGGTCGGAAGCGGATTGATTCGCTCCATCAGCTTGGGCACTTCCCGGTTCAACACTTCATGGCCGGTGTCTTCCAACATTTCAAAATTGGCGATTTTGCCATCGCGGTCGATGGTTACTTTCACACGGGCGCTGCCTTCAATTTCGCGGCGCAAGGCGGATCGTGGATAAACCTGCTTTTGGGCGACAACCTTGGCGATGGATCGTTTCCAGCTGGTAGCGTCTGCAGCATTGGCACCCGTTGCCCCGGCCGCCATCACAACTCCCGCGGTGAGGCCCAAGATCAGCCCCTTGAATGATGGTCTCATGCTTTCTGCCTTTCTTCGTGCACATTTTTTAGGCGAAGGGAGCTTCTGTCAGGCATTTTGCCCCTTTTGTTCCTACGCATGAGCTAGATTAAGGAGGATTCGTAAAACTGCATTTAAGGAATATACTTAATAAAATTTAACCTTTCGGGCTTTGTTGGGCCTTCCGGCCAAGGAATTTACCAATAGTGAATTTGCAGACTTGCGTTGCGGCGATGAACCACTATAGTGCGCGGCAATCCGCTGGCAGAGAGACGCTGGCGGGCTTTGCGGAGCGGTGGCCGAGCGGTTTAAGGCGCACGCCTGGAAAGCGTGTTGGGGTGTAAGCCCCTCGAGGGTTCGAATCCCTCCCGCTCCGCCAGTTATCATTCAAGAACCCGAGATAAGGTCCCAGTGGGGGCCTTTTTTGTTTTGAAGCGGTTTTCGTCTTTTTCATCAAGAAGCACAAATCAGATCAGGTGGACCGTTGATGGTTTGCGGCCATCACCTGATCGTTTCCGTGGGTCGGGTTTCAAGATTGGTGGTGACGAGTGCGTTGGGCTACGTGCGTATTTTTATGATGCGTCATCAGGTGCTCGACGATTCGCGCACTGGCTTTACCATCGCCGAACAATTTGCGCAGTCGGGCCATGCCTGCATAATAGGTCGGGTGATCCAGCAGGCGATTGGCCTGGGTCAAAATGCGCTCTTCCGATTGCCCCACAAGAATTGCCGCGCCGGCATCCACCGCTTCTTGTCGTTCTGTAACATCGCGCAGCACAAGGATCGGCTTGCCCAATGATGGCGCTTCTTCTTGCAAGCCGCCGCTGTCCGAGATCACAAAATGGCAGGTACGCAACAGGCAGACTGTTGCCGCATAATCCAAAGGCGGCACCAGAGCTATACCGGCCTTCCCATCTAAGGCCGAATGCAACGGGCTGTGCACTTGCGGAGAAGGGTGGGTGGGCAAGATAATGTCCACATCGCCCCGTGCAGCAAGGTGTATCAAGGCCCGCGCCAAGCCTTGCAAGCGTTCTGCCCGCTGTTCTCGCCGGTGGCAGGTGACAAAAATCAACCGTTTGTCTGGCCGGGAAAGCGGCAATTGCGCCTGTGTCCGGGCTAAAAGATCCGCATCCTGATCCAGCCGCACGCACATTTTATGCAAAGCATCAATGCCACTATTGCCGCTGATCAGAATGTTCTCTCTGGCGATGCCTTCCCGCTCCAGACTCAAGGCCGCCGCCGCCGTCGGCGCCGCGTGAAGCGTTGCGATGGGGGAAATCATGCGCCGATGGGCTTCTTCGGGCCAAGGGTTGAGCGGGTCGTGGCTGCGCAAGCCGCTTTCCACATGCAAAACGGGAATGGCCGCATAAAATCCGGCCAATGCTGCTGCAAAGGCGCTGCTGGTATCGCCTTGCACCACCAGCCAATCGGGTTGTTCCGCATCCAATATATTCGACAGCCCGTCAAGAATGGCCGCGGTGAGCGCGGCAAGGCTTTGTTCGGGAGCCATCAGGTTCAGGTCATATGTGCTTTTAAGGCCAAATTGTTGCAACACCGGCTGCACCAAATCCCGGTGTTGCCCCGTCAGGCACAAGCTGTGCGTGATGTCACGTTTTTGCTCGAACTCCAGAATGAGGGGAGCAAGTTTGATAGCTTCTGGGCGCGTGCCAATGACAGACAGGATGTGCACAATCCATATAACCCGTGGCATTGGGGGCAAAGCACCATGCAGCGCCCCTTTGAAGTACACTTGATACGGGTATTCTTTCCAGTTATTCGTGCAACTGTCCAGTGTTTATTTAGAGTTGTTTCACTGAATGAGGCTCATTCCACCGTTACCGATTTTGCCAGATTGCGCGGTTGGTCCACATCGGTGCCTTTATGGACGGCGGTGTGATAAGCGAGAAGCTGCACAGGCAGTGCATAAAGCAAAGGCGTGGCCATGGGGTGGACCTGCGGCAGTTCGATGCTGGCCATAGCCATATCACTGTGATTTTTCAGGCCGTCTTTGCAGCTCATCAAAATCACTTTTCCGCCGCGGGCAATGGCCTCTTCCATATTCGATACGGTTTTTTCAAACAAAGGCCCCATGGGGGCAATCACCACAATGGGGACGGCTTGATCGATGAGGGCAATGGGGCCGTGTTTCAATTCCCCTGCCGCATAGCCTTCGGCGTGAATATAGCTGATTTCCTTGAGCTTCAGCGCACCTTCAAGGGCGATGGGATAATCGGTTCCACGGCCCAGATAAAGCACATCGCGGGCATTTGCCAGATCGGCTGCGATGTCGCGCAGCTTTTCATCATGATGCAAAACCTCTGCCATGCGAGAGGGGACTTCGCTCAAGGCTTGTACCAATGTGGCCTCCAAAGAGCGGTCGATGGTTTTGCGCAAGACGCCAAAGCCAATGGCAAGGGCAGCGAGAACACTGAGTTGGCAGGTGAAGGCCTTGGTGCTGGCGACACCGATTTCCGGTCCTGCATGGATGGGAAACACCATATCGGCTTCGCGGGCCATGGTGGATTCCGGCACATTCACGATGGCGGCGACCGTTTGACCTGCCTGTTTGCAATGGCGCAGGGCTGCCAGCGTATCTGCCGTTTCGCCCGATTGCGAGATAAACACCGCCAAGCCGCCTTGGGAAAGAACCGGCGCGCGATATCGAAACTCCGAGGCGATATCCACATCCACCGGAATGTGGGCATAGTGTTCTATCCAGTATTTGGCGACCATGGCCGCATAATAGCTGGTGCCGCATGCTATCAGCGTGACGCGCGAGATGGTTTTGGGATCAAAGCATAGATCTTGCAGCACAATGCGTAGGTTTAAAGGATCGATATAGCTGCTGAGGGTTTGCCCGACGACAGTGGGTTGCTCGTAGATTTCCTTGAGCATGAAATGGCGGTGATTGCCCTTGTCCACCAAAGCCCCGGTGGCGGCGGACAATGTGACGGGCCGTTCAACCGCAGCGCCGGTCATATCGAATATCTGCACAGTGTCGTTGGATAATTGGACCCAGTCGCCTTCTTCCAGATAACAAATGCGATTGGTTAGTCCTGCCAAAGCGATGGCATCAGAGCCCAAATAACTTTCCCCTTCGCCATAGCCCACAACCAGCGGGCTGCCGCGCCGCGCGCCAAACATCACGCGGTCTTCTCCATTGATCAAAATGGCAAGGGCAAAGGCCCCTTCCAATTGGTCGAGGGTATCTTTCACGGCATCATGTGGGGAAAGGCCTTGGGCGATGCGGTCGCTCAACAAATGGGCGATGACTTCCGTATCGGTGTCGCTGGCAAAGCGGTGTCCGGCGTTTATCAGGGCGTCGCGCAGTTCTTTGAAATTTTCGATAATGCCATTATGGACCACCGCAACATGCGCCCCCAGATGAGGATGGGCATTGGCTTGGGTCGGAGCACCATGGGTGGCCCATCGGGTGTGGCCGATGCCGATCAGGCCCTCTAGCGGAGATTTTTCCAACACCGCTTCCAGATTGCGCAATTTGCCGCTGGCCCGGCGGCGGTCCAGCCTGCTGTTGCACAAGGTGGCGATGCCTGCGCTGTCATAGCCGCGATATTCCAGCCGACGCAAAGCGTCCACCAGCCGGCCTGAAACAGGCGCGCGCCCGACAATGCCAATGATGCCGCACATGATGGTCCACTCCCTCGTCTGTTTATTTTTTACGTTGCTTGGCGGCGCGGAATTTTTTTGCCCAGCCGGGGCGCGTTTGCCGCTCGGCTCGGGTGAGCGCCAGATCGTCGGCCTCCACATCCCCGGAAAGGGTGCTGCCTGCGCCTATAATGGCCCCGGCCCCGATGGTAACGGGGGCTACCAACGCGGAATTGGAGCCGATAAAGGCTCCGGCGCCGATGCTGGTATGGTATTTTGAAAAGCCGTCATAATTGCACGTGATGGTGCCCGCGCCGATATTGGCATGGGCCCCAATACTGGCATCGCCGATATAGCTTAAATGGCTGATCTTGGCGCCCTCTTCCACTTTGGCCTTTTTGATTTCCACAAAATTTCCCACCTTTGCTCCAATGCCGATCTCGGCACCGGGCCGCAGCCGGGCATAGGGGCCAATTGTGGCATTTTCCGCGACATGTGCGCCTTCCAGATGCGAAAAAGCGCGGATGGTTGCGCCATCGGCAATATGGACGCCGGGGCCGAATACCACATGGGGTTCCACCAGAACATCCCGGCCCAGCTTGGTATCGTGGCTGAAATAAACGCTCGCGGGGTCAATCAAGGTGGCTCCATTTGCCATGGCGGCGTCCCGCATGCGCTTTTGAATCACCGCTTCCGCCTTGGCCAGATCCATCCGTGAATTGACCCCGATCAGATCGTCTTCCAAAGCCTCGACCACTTGCACGCTTGCCCCCAGGCTGCGAGCGATGGCCACCGTATCGGTGAGGTAATATTCGCCATTGGCATTGGAATTTGTCAGGCGTGACAGCAGGTCGGGCAATAAAGCGCCATCAAAAGCCATCACCCCGGAATTGCACAAGGATATGGCGCGTTCAGACGGGGTGGCGTCTTTATATTCGACAATGCGATCGAGCGCGCCATCGTCATCCAGAACCAGTCGGCCATATTGTGCCGGGTCTTTGGGACGGAAGCCCAGCACCACAAGGCCGGTTTTGCCGCTGCCATTTGGGGGTGTGCTGTGCAAACGGCTGAGCATTTGCGCCAGAATATCAGCAGGAATCAGTGGCGTATCGCCATAAAGCACCAAAATATCGCCCTCATGGCCGTCCAGTTCGGGGAGGGCTGCCATCACCGCATGCCCTGTACCCAATTGCGGCTCTTGTACGGCAAAGCGGATATCACGGCCTGCCATCGCCGTTTCCACTTGGTCGCGGCCGGCCCCCACCACCATCACTGTGCGGCTGGTTTGCACATGATCAAGCGTTGCCAAAAGGTGATGGATCATCGGTTGCCCTGCCAAGGGATGCAGCACTTTATGTTGGCTTGATTTCATCCGGGTGCCCTTGCCAGCAGCAAGGATGACGGCGGCAATGGCGCGGCTGGTCATGAAAGAATGGACCTCTTTTAATGAGCGACGATCGTGGATAGGTGAGCATAGTGTCTAAAAACAAGCGCAGGGTGCCACAGGGCGTGATCCAGTTCAAAACCCAATCATGGACGGCAGGGCACTTTTCTCTGTCAGTCTCTTAGGGGGAAGAGGGGAGCTGGTATGGGCAGCCACGCGTTACCCCATCATGTCCAGCGCTCGAGAGAGCGTTATGTGCGAGTCGGACTGGTCGGGACTAAGGGGGGAAATGGTGCCGGCTGAGGGACTCGAACCCCCGACCTTCGGTTTACAAAACCACTGCTCTACCAACTGAGCTAAGCCGGCCCTGCGCTTATATGGGGCTGAAGCACCCGCGCGGCTGGGAACCTATGCGGCGATGCGCCGAGAATCAATTGAAAAAATGCCTGTACGGGCGGTTGATAAGGCAGAGTCTGTTCTTTTTTCTTAGTTTAATGCGAAATAACATCCGGATAGAGATCGCCTGGTGCATGAAAAATGAAATTATCTCATTGAAGAATAAGGATGATTTTTGTGGTGATGTAGGAGAGTACAACACCTGTTGACATGCGCGTTCCGGTGTTATACATATGTAACACACTAAGGCGATGGGCATGACCCTCCCGCCAAACAACGACAGCAAGCGATAAACTCCGAAAAGGAGAGGCCCGATGGTCACGACAGCGAGGATAAGCGACTCTTTTAAAGGAAACCGGCGGATAAACCGCTTGGTTCCCACACGGCGGCATGATTTTCGAATCGCCCCTGTGCCCACCCTGTTTGGCATATCGTAACGGCGCCATGGGGACGAACCGGGGATAAGATGAAAGAATGCCAAAGAAAGAAACATCATGATCACGTCAGATTGGACGGACGATCAGCCGATTTACCGGCAATTAAGAGACAAGGTGGTGAATGCCATCATTGACGGCGACCTGAAGGAAGGGGAGCCACTGCCCTCGGTGCGAGCAATCGCCGTGGACCTGCAAATCAATCCGATCACTGCATCAAAGGCTTATCAGGAGCTGGTAGCCGAAGATCTGGTGGAAAAACGTCGGGGCCTGGGCATGTTCATCATTGAAGGTGCGCGCGGCAAGGTTTTGTCCAATGAGCGCCGCCGGTTTTTGGAAGAAGACTGGCCGCGCATTCTGGAACGCATAGACTCACTGGGAATCGATCCACAAGACTTGCTCGCAACAAGCGCTGAAAAAACAGGGGGCCGTAATGAATGACCACAAAATACATGCCGGAAATCCGGTGATCGAAGTCACCGGACTTGCCAAGCAATATGGGAAATTTACGGCTTTGAAGGGCGTTGATTTTACCATCCCTCTCGGGCGGATCTATGGCGTTATTGGTGCCAATGGCGCGGGCAAGACCACTTTGCTCAATGCCATTTTGGGGCTGATTCCCTTTGATGGCGATGTGCGGGTTTTGGGAAAAGACCCGGGGCGTCAGCGCGATGAACTGATGAAAGAGGTCTGCTTTATCGCCGATGTGGCCACTTTGCCCCGTTGGATGAAAGTCTCGCAGCTTCTGGATTATGTGGAGGGTGTGCATCCGCGTTTTTCGCGTACGGCCACGCTGAATTTTCTGGAGCGCACGAAAATCCCGCAAAACAAGGCGATCAAGGCCCTGTCCAAAGGCATGGTGACGCAGCTTCATCTGGCCATTGTGATGGGCATCGATGCTCGCCTTTTGGTGCTGGACGAGCCGACCCTGGGCCTGGACATCTTGTTTCGCAAAGCCTTTTACCGGGATCTTTTAGAAGAATATTTCGATGAAGAGCGCACCATCATCGTCACCACCCATCAGGTGGAGGAAATTGAACATATCCTGAGCGATGTGATGTTCATCCGCGACGGCGAGATTGTGCTGGATGCTCCGGCCGAAGATTTGAATGAGCGGTTTTTCGAACTGATCACCGACACTGATCATGCGGATGCGGCAAGGGCTTTGAACCCGATCCAAGAAAGCCGCTCTTTGGGGCGCTGCTCCTTTGTCTATGAAGGGGCGGATCGCGCCGCGTTGAAACAATTGGGCGACGTTCGCAGGATGTCGCTGGCCGATATCTTTGTCGCCAAAATGTCGGGAGACGGGGCATGAGTAAATTTTTGGCATTGGCCAAGCGCGAACTGATCGAGCACCGGACCGGCATTGTTTATGCACCGGCGATCATTACGGGATTGATGCTGGTCGTGGCGGTTGCATCACTGAGCATCGGTGCCGGAATCATGGTGCCCGATTGGCATGGCTCTGAAAACGAATATGCCTCCATAGCAGGCTTGTTGAACAGGCTGGCGGCGGAAGCTCCTTTGATGCGGGGCGGGCTGGTGGTCACTTTCCTGTCCATGATGTCCGCTCCAGCCTTGCTGATTTTGCCCTTTGTGATTTTTTTCATTCTACTGGGCAGCCTTTATGAAGAACGGCGCGACAGGAGTTTCCTGTTTTGGAAGTCCATGCCGGTGTCGGATACGCAAGAAGTTCTGGCCAAAGTGGCCGCAGGCATGGTGCTGGCACCGCTGGTTTTCCTGGTCGTCAGTATGGCTATGCAGGTTCTGACCCTGTTGGTGATCTCTGTCATTGGCGGCGTGCAAGGCGGGCCGGTGTGGACTGTGTGGCAAATCGACGTGATTTTGATAAACTGGCTGCAATCCCCGCTGGTGTTGATGATGTGGGCTCTGTGGTCTTTACCGGTTTTTGCCTGGGTGCTTTTTTGCGGTGCTTATGCCCCCCGCGCCCCCTTCATGTATGCCGTGCTGCCGCCTGTGGTGGTGGCGGTGGCTGAGGGCCTGTTTTTGCGCTCAAACTATTTCATTACATGGATCGGCACCCATCTGTCCGCAGCTCCGGTGATCCGTTCTATTGGAGAGCCGATCGCGGACGGTGCGCGATATGACGGGGGAGGCGAGGCTGACCTTGAAATCTTCATGCAGGAAATGAGCAAACCCGATCTGGGTGCGGTGTTTTCTACGCTCGGTTCTGTGGATTTGTGGATCGGTTTGGCGATTGCCGCCGGTCTCATCTACGGCGCGATCTGGTTCCGCCGTTACAATCTCTGACGCACTTAATCCTTGTCTTCACTGCTCTGGGGAAGGGCGGTGAAGACCTTCAAAAACAAAACAATCTATCCATGACAGTATCTGACGAGGACAAGACCATGAAAAACGTTCTGCAAGCGAAAGTTACACCGGAAACGGACAGCACGGTTCCCCTGACACTGATTCGTCACGCCCAGCGTCATTATAATAATCGCCGGGCTGTCCATGCGAATGAGGCTCGATCCTGAGTTTATCAGGACGAGGGTTGCTATTCTTCAAGCCCAGACGGGTTTGCGAAAGGCCGGGCCTATCCAAGGCGTGGCCTTTTTATATGCGCTTATTGCTCTGACATTCCTTGTGTCAGGGCATAAAGGGCCACAGCGGCGGCATTGGATACATTCAGGCTATCGATCAGCCCGCCCGTTGCAGCCAACGGGATTTTCGCCAGCATATCGCAATGCTTGCGCACCAGCGGGCGCAGGCCCCGGCCTTCTGCGCCCAGCACCAGAACCAAAGCCGGACCAAGGTCGATCGAATCAAGTGTCGCCTCGCCCTCGCCGGCAAGTCCGACGCGCCAATAGCCCATCTGCGCCAGTTCATCCAGCGTTGCGGCGATATTGGTCACCCGCACCCATGGCACCACATCCAAAGCACCAGACGCCGATTTGGCAAGCACACCGCTTTCCGGCGGGGCATGGCGATCCTGTGTAATAAGGCATTGGGCGCCAAATACGGCAGCAGAACGCAAGATAGCGCCTACATTATGGGGGTCTTCTACCTGATCCAGCACTATGATCACCGAGCGTTCGGCCGCTTTGGGCGGGAAATCCAGGGCGGAATATCCGGGAAGCGGCAAGACCTCCAACACCACGCCCTGGGTGGGAGAATCGCCGGTGGCATTGGGGCCGGACACCAAAGACTTCAGACTGTCCATGTCGGTGATTTCGACAGGAAGGCCCGTGGGTAAGGCGCATAGGGAGGTTAAGGCGTCCAAGCCGTTTTTGGTGGCATAAAGCCGTTTGGCCTGTCTTTTTGGATTCAAAAGCGCTGCGGCAACCGCGTGTTTTCCGAACAGCAATAATCCGGGAGCCCTTTTGCTGGGGCGGTTGGCTTCTGTGGAGGCGGTGCGCCGTTTTTCCGGGGCTTTTCTGGCCTCTGGAGCGGGGCCGCGCCCGGGTGTTTTTCTGCGAGATTTTTTTTGCTGTGCCATGGCTTCGCTATAGGCATAACGGGCTTTGGGCGCAAGCATCCACCATGGGGGGTGCCGTTGCGGATCATGGGAAAATGCTTTTGGTGATGAATTTCCCGAAGAGGAATGTTGACAAGGCCTTCCATTTGCGGATAGTCCGGCCCCACACGGCTCGGAAGTGAACGGGCCGTCATGTGTTTTGGAGGGGTGGCCGAGTGGTTAAAGGCAGCAGACTGTAAATCTGCCGGGTTTCCCTACGCAGGTTCGAATCCTGCCCCCTCCACCACTTTTTTCCCGCAATGTTCAGACAGATAACGGTCAGACATTGAGGGAGCCGGACAGGTTGCCGGCCGGGTTCGCGGGTGTAGCTCAATGGTAGAGCCCCAGCCTTCCAAGCTGGTTATGCGGGTTCGATTCCCGTCACCCGCTCCAGATTTAGGGGGCACATATGCCTCTCTGGGCCCGTCGCTGCCGATCCGTCGGAATTTGCGCAATGAATCGCCCCGATGGGCGCGGTGAGAACGAATTAATAGGACTGGGCAATGGCGAAGGCAAAGTTTGAGCGGAGCAAGCCGCATGTGAACATTGGCACGATTGGCCATGTTGACC
>NZ_BMOV01000001.1:116274-560831 GCF_014647255.1 Iodidimonas muriae | reverse complement strand
TTTTGTGTTTTAAATCAGCCAGTTATGGGCTTATATGGCGGATTTCGTCAGAATCCCGGCCAACCCTCAAGAAGGGCTTTGGCCGTGGTGCTCTTGCCGCCGCCCCTTAAGCCTAAAATGAGTCGGCACTCTGCATCCCGTGTCATGCCGCCGTGTCTCCATCTGCGCTATTGGCGGCGGCATTGTCGTTCGCGGCCCTCTTGGCCTCGATGTCGTCACGGATAAGCGCTCGTTCCATGATCAGCGTTCCGGCCACCATTTTCACCAGTTCCACAACGTCTCCCCATTGTTTGTCTGCATCTCCGATCTTGGCCATCCAGACCAGATATTTACGGGTTGCCGGTAGGCCATTGAGGCGCTCGAATAGCTGATCCAGACCGGCCGCCGTCAGGTCGCCATATTGTCTCAAATCAAGGCTATTGAGCGGATAGCCTGTGGTCATTTCATGCGCGAATGATCCGCCCCTCAGCCCGGCAACAACCAGCAGCCTAAATCCCTTTTTCGCCAACGCCGTTTTCGCGTCCTCTGGATCTGGATCATCCTCGCCGTCCGTGTCCATGACGATAGGCCCGGTGTCCAGCCCGTCCCAATCAGGCTCCGGCGAGCCCGGCGCAATAACCTCGCCTTCAAGCGCCTCCTCCGGCTGCTCGTTTTCTGGCGGCAATTCGCTCTCGAAGGCTTCCGCGTCTCGTGCTTCTTCCTGTTTCTTGTTCTTCCTGAATGGCATTTTCTGTGACCTCGGTCTCTGTTTCGGTTTCGGTTGTTGTGTCTTGCTCACGGGCGGCGCGGCTCGCCTCGCGTGTCAGCGTCGCCCAGTCCACCGGGCAAGCGCCGCACCGAACCGTGACGCGGCGAGTTTTGCTGTTGATCCGCGCTAACGCATCTGCACCACACGCCGGGCATTCCATTGTCCATGATGTGCTCACCCCCGCCCCTCCATTCGATCCCGAAGCGCGGAAATTTCGGCTTCATAGGCCCGCATTACCGCGACGGCTTGTCGAAGGGCCTTCTTTGCCAGTGGCGCGGCTTGAAACGGGCTGCTCGCCCCCTCAAGTGCGGCCACGCTGGCGGTAAAATCTCGCAGTGCTTCATGCATTCGCTGTTTCTCCTTGAAGTTTTAGGTATATCTTTCGGCCCATCACGGCGGACATCTCGATCTCGACCAGCCCTAGAAAGTGTCGGCGGATATAGTCAGCCTTGAAGCCGTCTGGATCGACGATAAGCGCGGCCTCATCACCTGCCACGCCAAGAAAAGGGATTTCAGAAAACCACCGCCGCCACGCATCTGGCCCGATCTGCTGGCTGATCCGCTCGGCTGTGGCCTGCCATAACGCTCGGTCCTGATCGGTCACGCTCGGATGGACCGTGAAACTTGGCTCGATTTTAACCGGATTGGCACTATCCGCGCCTGCTCGCCGCGTCCGCCCGGATGCCCTGCGGAACCATCCGCGAGCTAACCCGATTGCCTGCTTTTCGCTTTGGCATTCCATGCCATGCGCCGCCAAATGGTCCACCCAAGCGCTAAACGTGGCATCAAATGTCAAATCTGGCCGGTGCTCATCTGCCCACGCTCTCATGCCCTCGCGAATGGCCTCTGGATCAAAAAAATTCGGCCCCCCGGCGTCAGCCGGGTTAACAGGGCCGCCCTTTTGTTCTTCGGGCGCGCCCGCGCCCGCGCCTTTTTTTTCTTTTAAGGGGTTTTTAAGGGGTGGGGCGCATGTGGTGCGCCCCTTTGTGTCGTCAGGTGCGCCCATGCACGTGGTGCGCCCATGCACGTGGTGCGCCCCTAGCCCGTGCAATATGTCCAGATTTATGCGCCACTCATTCGCTCGCGCACCCTTCGCACCTCGACCACCCGCTTCAACCAAAGCAAGCAAGCCCATATCTTCAAAATCACGTAGTGTCTGTTGGACAAATCGCCGGGATGCACCGCAATCGTTGACGATTGATCCGATTGATGGACGGCAGGACGTTCCATCATCGTTGGCACAATCGGCCAGCTTCAGCAGTACAAGCTTTTTCATGGCTGGCAACTGCGCGCGCCAAGCTGGCGATATCAGGTGAGCGCTCATTACAATCTCCGTTACAGTCAACTGTAATAAGCTATATTGTTAGAATGATTGTCAACCCGACAGTTCATTGCCAGTTCATATGGAAAACCAATATTTTGCCTTAAGGCGATTTTAAGCTATTATAACCGACTAACGGCCAGCAATGAGAGGCTTCAAAATGGATATCAATGCGTATTTAGATCAGGCAAAAGTGCATCAAGGCTTAAGTTCTGATAACCAACTTTCAAAGCGGATTGGAATTAGCCAAGCCACTATCTCCCAGATGCGTACAGGTCGGTCATGGCCGGGTGACGCCACCATGGTCCGCATTGCGGAACTGGCTGGCATTGATGCACGTGAGGCCCTGCTAGATCTGTCTATGTGGCGTTGCCGCGACACCGCAAGCCGGTCTGTCTATCAGGCTCTTATGAAAGACCTTAAACGCTCCCTTCGTGGTCCGGCGACGGCGGCAGGGATAGCGGCTATCTCATTGACAGCCTTAAGCAATCCGACAGCGACAGGCAGTCTTAATGTGGAGCACCAAAAAGCTGATATGGTTTATATTATGTAAAATTATTTGCCTGGATTATAAGGCTGAACGTGATCTGTGCGCACCCTTGGCAACACAGCCCCAATGCCCCCAAAAGCTTCATAGATTCACAACAGCCTCGCAGCGACCACAGGCCACCATTCTCTCAGCAGTTGCTGGCCGGTGCATCATTGGTGACAGTGTCCATCGCTCCGAATCTTGGGCGGAAGCTGGCGCTGGAGCGCAAAGTCTGGGGATCAAAAAAACCAAAGAAAATCCACGGTTCATAATTGAACGAGGCTTCAGCCACGATGGCCATGTCCCCATCGAGTAAATCCAAATTTCCTGGCAAGGTAACATTCCGCGCCCCTTGCGTGCCGATCTGGCTTCTAACGCTTAATTCGCCGCCAGCGCAGCGCTGCCAGTTCACCACATTTCCATTTCCACTGGTCCCGATGACGCCGCTGACGATCACCCGGCCATCGGTGCCTACATCAAAGGGTTTCGATACATGCTCGATGGCACCGAAAACATCATTGATTTCACTTTCGCTGATCCCTTGATCTGCCTGCGAAATCATATCTGCCATTGAAGCCGCCAAGGCCGACACCTTTTGATTTGCCAGCATGAAACGCCCCAATTCAAAAGCCCCGGCCAATAAAAGCAGCAAAATGGGCAGCACCAGCGCCGTTTCCACAAGGATCGAGCCGCTCCGTTGCGCCCAGAGCCACCGAAAGCGAATCGTCAAAGGCTGCATTAACTGCATATGGTTGGCGCTCCTGCGGCATTATTTTGTTGAACGAGACTGAACGGTTCATTTCGCACCGCTGTGGATGCACTCAGCCGAACAGATCCGTTTTGAGAGCCGGTGAACCAAGCAAATGCGGGCGTTAAAAGCCGAAGATTGACATTGGCGGTGTACACCACGATCGCCCCCGCACCACCAAGGCCGGCCATCCCCATATCCGAATCCCATTGACCATTTTGATTGATGTCGGAGAAGCACTCACCCAAATCGTAGCTATCATTGGAGTTTTCGTCGGCAAACGGTTCCGGCTCACCAATATCGCCAAAGCTGTCATAGGTTTGGGTCTCGATTTCCACGGGCCCGTCAAGGGAAAACTTTTCCATCAATTCTATAACCCGCCCGCGAACATAGTCTTCACGGGAGCTGCTATCCGGCGCGAACCCTGTCACCCCCCGGCGCGAGGCTTCCCGGACCGATCCTTCAAGCGTGGCATTGGCAAAAGCGATATGCCCCATTTCAACAATTCCCATGGTCAAACCGATAACGATGGGAAAGGCCAAGGCAAATTCGACTATGGCCGCCCCATTACGATCCTTGATCCAGCGATCGACAAGCCCTCGACAAAAGCATTTGACGCCCGGCATATGCATCATTGTCATATCCAAAATCCCAAGCCCCATATTTCAGTAAATAAGACCCAACAGTTCCACAAAGTCTCTAATATTGTCTTTCTGAATGCTTAAATTTCTTATAAATTCTGATGTTCCTCTTAACGTAGTTTTTAAGAACTGCTGTCAGGGTCACTCTGGGATATTGGCTTAACCTGGAGCGTGATCGTGGCATTGTGGAAAAATATAGGCGGCCTTTTCAAGCAACGCTTCTTGAACACAAGCAGTCTGACGGGGCTTTTACGGCAAAAACCGGACCGAGACCCTTTTGTCAAAAACAAATCCGGGTCCATGCTCACTTGGGTTGCGGTATCGCTGATCCCCCTGGTTGTTTCCGTTGGGGGAGCCACCGATATTGCCCGGGGCTTTGTGCTTCGTTCGCAATTAAGCACAGCACTTGATGCGGCTGCTTTGGCAGGCGGACGGGCCTTTAATCTGCCGACACGTGATGCGGATGTTCAGGCCTATTTCGACGCCAATCTGCCGCAAGGATTGATGGGCGCCGAGATCGGTGAACTTATAATCGAACCGATCCGGATACAAGGCGAGCCGGAACGCTTGCGTGTTTCCGCCTCAGCCTCCCTCCCCACCTTGTTCATGAAACTTGTAGGCATTGACGAGTTTGAAGTGGCCACCAGCTCTGAAGTGACCCGCGAGAATCTTGGCCTTCAGCTTACCATGGTGCTGGATGTTACCGGCTCCATGAATAGTAGTGGGAAAATTGGTGCTCTGCGCCGGGCCAGTCGGGATTTGGTGGATATCTTGTTTGGCGTGGAAACATTAAGCTCGAAACTGTCCATTGCCATTGTACCCTATGCGCAAGCCGTAAATGTAGGGGATCTGGGTGATGATTTTATCGACTGGTCGTATCTTCCCGAAGACTTGCGTACCCATACCGATTGGCGGCGGCGCTGGGGTGGATGTGTACAAGCCCGCTCTACCCCCGGAATTTTAAGCACTGACAAAACCGTTCTGGAAGCCGATGCTTATGATTCCAATCTGGCTCCGGTAGAGGTTGGCGGGAAGTGGAAGCCTTATATCTATCCTCATTGGGATACGGGACGTAATCCGCCAGGTTGGGAGCAAAATAGATATCGGCAACTGCCTTTTGGACCGGATATGGATCCAAGCAATCCCGGCTTCAAAGCTCCTGCTAACATCCCTTATGTAGATGATGACGATGCTTATCGTGATGGTAAAGGAACGGACGGGGATCCACTTAGCTTACCCAATGGAACATCAAGTGGCCCCAATAAAGACTGCCCATCCCGCGTTCTTCCATTTACCGGCACACGGTCTACGCTTGAAAATTATATCGATACGCAATTGACGACAAAACGCTACACAATTGGCAATCAGGGCCTGATATGGGGCTGGCGGATGTTGGACCCCGACCCGCCCTTCCCCAATGCTGTGCCCTATAACGACCCGGAAACCATCAAAGCCCTGATCATGATGACCGATGGAACCAACGAAATAGGCTCAGGTGCTTATACGGCCTATGGCCGTTTATCCGAAAGACGGCTGGGCACCACAAGTCGCAACACGGCCGTTCGCGAATTTGATAAACGTATGGAAAAAATCTGCCACGCCATGAAAGCAGGCGGTAAAAATGGCCGGGATCGTATTGAAGTTTATACGGTTATCTTAGGCACTGTCGCTACAAGCACGAATAGCAATTCCACACGCTTGCGCGGCATTTACCGAGACTGCGCTTCCCGCCCGGCCAATGCCTTTTTGGCGCCCAGCAATGCGGAATTGCAGTCGGCCTTCCGTACGATCGGCAATGATTTGGCCAATCTGCATCTCAGCCGATAAGCAATGATGTTTGAAACAGCTACGGGCGGAGCGTCAGGCGCTCCCCCGTAATTTCAAAGCCACCCAAACGATTAAGAAACGACATGCCCAACAAGGACATGTGCAAATCCCCTTCCGTTACGCTGGCGCGCACATTTTCGATGTGAATATGATCGCCGATAGAGATTTGGGGCAGAATAACCGGTGCGCCCATCACCACCCCATTGGCCGTATAATACCGTTCAAAAAACTGTTCCCGGCGCGGATTGATGCCCAGCTTTTGCGCATCCTTTGGCGATAGCACCACATTGCTTGCCCCGGTATCGACCAAAAAGGTGATTTCTCTGCCTGAAATATCGGCACGCACCAGAAAATGGCCGTTCCGATCACGCTCGAACACCATGGCATCGCCAGCACTATAACCGCGCTCGCTTGTGGCGACCCCCGCCACCCGATCCGCAACCATGCCGATCTCATGGCGAAACGCATAGGCCACCGCCAATACCAAAACAATTCCCGACCAGATGGCCACATTGCGGAAAAAATCCCGATAATGCAGGCGCAGGGAAAGGACAATCAGACCGCCGATGGTCACCAGAGTTGCAACAGCCAACACCTCACCGGTGCTATTGATCGACACGCCGGGAAAAAGCCAGCGCAGCGCAAACAGCAAAAATGCGATACCAAACAGCCAAAAAGCCAATTGCAACGTCATCTTGCCCTTACGAGGCTTGCTGCGCCCACCTGACAGGTGGCGGCTTTTGGGAAGGTGCTCTTGTCTCCATGGATCACTGGGCATCATCAAGATGTAGGAAAGTCTTCACGGCTTTGAAAGCCCAAAGCGATGGCGAAAAAAGAGGCAGGCACCAATATGCCCCACCAAAAATGCACCACCATTTCTATAGTCATTTGTTTTATATATATTTTCTGAAAGATATGTGTTTTTAGACAATATCCAGAACAAATCCGTCATAAGCGGGCTCGACCCCATCAGGCAGGGCATTTCGCAGCTGCGCATAATCCATGTCATTGCTCAAATGGGTGAGAATAGCGCGTTCGGGCTTGATCTGTTCGATCCAGCCAAGAGTTTTGTCCAAATGCGAATGTGTGCGGTGCGGTCTATGGCGCAAGGCATCAACGATCCAGACTTTCACCCCTGCCAACACCTCGAAACTTTCCGGCGGAAACGCATTCACATCGGTGGAATAGGCAATATCCCCAAAGCGAAACCCTAAAGAATAGATCGGCCCGTGTTCCTGCCAGAAAGGAATAGCGGTGATGTCGCCAATGGTTACCGGACCTGTGATTTCATGGCCGCTGCAAATGGATGGATAGCCGTGGCGGGATTTGAAAATATAATCAAAGCGATGACGCAGCCTTTTTAGCGTCTCGGTCGGAGCATAGACAGGGATTTCCGATTTGCGCTCCATATAATAGCCGCGCAAATCATCTATGCCATGGGTATGGTCTGCATGGTCATGGGTGATCAGAACCCCATCCAGATGCTGAACACCCGCCGCCAGTAATTGCGTTCGCATATCAGGGCCGCAATCCACCAGCAGCGTCGTCTCGCCTTGCTCGACCAATATGGAGGCGCGGCTTCGGCGGTTTTTCGGATTTTCAGGGTCGCATGTCCCCCAATCATTGGGCAATCGTGGAACACCGGTAGAGGTGCCGCAGCCAAGGATGGTGATGCGCATGGCTTAAACGCCCCCTCCCCCTTGCGGACGCTCTGCCTTGGAAAACAAACGGAAAAAATTATCGGTGGTTTGTGTGGCCAGCCGGTCAAAATCAACCTCGCGCAAATCGGCTACGAACCGCGCTGTTTTCTCCACAAATGCAGGCTCGCAGGTTTTGCCGCGATAAGGCACAGGGGCAAGGAACGGCGAATCCGTTTCCACCAGCAACCGGTCATCGGGGACCAGTTTTGCCGTCTCTTGAAGATCCGTTGCCTTTTTGAAGGTCACAATGCCCGATAGGGAAATATAAAATCCCAGATCCACCATCTGCTTCATAAAGGGCTGGCTGCCGGTAAAACAATGGATCACCGCTTTAAAGGGGCCTTTTTCAAGCTCCTGCGTCATGATCTCATAGGTATCGGCTTCCGCATCGCGGGTATGCACAATCAGCGGCAATCCGGTTTCACGCGCCGCAGCGATATGTTCCAGAAAACTGATCTTTTGTAGATCCCGTGGGGCGTTATCATAAAAATAATCAAGCCCGGTTTCGCCAATCCCGACGATCTTGGGATGTTGCGTCCGCTCGATCAGGCTTTGCGCGCCTATACCGGTTTCATTCTCTGCTTCATGGGGATGGATGCCCACGGTGCCAAACACATCGGGGAAGCGTTCTACCAGCGCCGTGATTTCTTCATATTCCCGCAACTTGGTGTTGATGCTGAGAAACGTACCAACGCCCGCCCGCCGCGCACGCTCAACCACGGCATCAACATCGTGCTTCAACCCCTCGTAATTCAAGTGACAATGGCTATCTACAAGCATCACATTGCCTCTTTTTCACTCAAGCGTGGGAACACCCCCGAAGGGCTGGGCAAGGGCATGCCCGATTTCAGCCGGCCCTGTTCTCCCAATTGATCAAAACCGCGATCCCGAGAGTCTATGCCAAGCTGATCCAGCAGTTTTTCCATGCTGTCCGGCATCACCGCTTGCGCCAAAATCGCCAGATTCCGCACCGCTTCGGCGGCGACATAAAGGACGGTCGCCATCCGGTCAGGATCGGTTTTCTTCAATGCCCAAGGCTGTTCAGCAGCCACATAACCATTGGCACGGGAAATCTGCCGCCAGATGGCCTCAAGCGCTTGATGAATGGCTTGATCGTCCAGATGCACCCGCACCTCATTCAGAACGGCGTTGATATCGCTCAACAACATCACATCCTGATCGGCAAGCACCGCGGGTGTTGGCACCTTCCCATCGCAGTTTTTGGCGATCATCGACAAGCAGCGCTGCGCCAGATTGCCAAAGTCATTGGCAAGGTCCGCATTGCAACGATTAATGAACCCTTCGCGGGAAAAATCGCCATCATTGCCGAATGGCACTTCCCGCATCAGGAAATAGCGCACAGCATCCAGCCCGAAATCTTCAACTAGGGCAAATGGATCGATCACATTGCCCACGGATTTGGAAATTTTCTGGCCTTCATTGGTCCACCAGCCATGGGCAAACACCCGTTTTGGCGGCTCCAGCCCAGCGGCCATCATGAATGCCGGCCAGTAAACCGCATGAAAGCGCAAAATATCTTTGCCCACCATATGCACATCGGCGGGCCAGAAGCGTTGATAATCGGCGCTTTCCGTATCGGGAAATCCCAAGGCGGTGATATAATTGGTCAGGGCATCGATCCACACATACATGATGTGATCGGGATCATCCGGCACCGGAACTCCCCAATTAAAGCTTGTGCGTGAAATAGACAAATCCCGAAGGCCGCCTTTCACAAAGCTCACCACTTCATTCATACGGCTTTTGGGCAGCACGAAATGCGGATTGTCTTCATAGAATTGCAACAACGGCTCTTGCCATTCGGACAAGCGAAAGAAATAGCTTGGTTCTTCAAGCCATTCCACCGGCGCTCCGCTTGGCGCACATTTTTGCCCATCGGGGCCATCAACCAGTTCGGATTCCGCATAAAACGCTTCATCGCGCACCGAATACCAACCGCTATAAGCGCCTTTATAGATATGGCCATTGGCCTTGATGCGCTGCCAGAGGGCTTGTGCCGACTGGATATGCCGGCTTTCCGTTGTGCGGATGAACTGGTCATTGGAAAAATGCATGCTGGCGGCAAGTTCGCGGAACCGCCCTGATACCCGATCGCAAAAGCTCTGGGGGTCCACCCCTGCAGCGGCGGCGGATTTCTCCACTTTCTGGCCATGTTCATCGGTTCCGGTCAGGAACATCACATCATAGCCATCCAGCCGTTTAAACCGCGCCAGCACATCGCAGGCCAGTGTTGTATAAGCATGGCCGATATGCGGGACGTCATTCACATAATAAATCGGCGTGGTGATATAATAACTTTTGCGCTCCGGCATGGCGGACCCTTGTCTCGATCCGAATGGATGTTACGCAGAGAATCGCCCTTGCGCAGCATCATCCAGCATCATCAGAAGAGAAATCAAAACTTGTTTGCGATCCAGATGCACCGCATCCGCTCGCATAATCAGGCGGCCCATCTTTTCCCACAGCTCTACCCAACGATCAAGGCCAAGTGCAGAGATAAAGCGTTGCCTTATGGCCGCCTCTCCTTCAACGATTTCCAAAGCCGTTTCCCCAATGCCCGCCGCGCGCACCATTGTTTCGACCCACATCAAAAGCAAAGCCGTTACGGTTTTATAATCGGCATCTGCAGATTTCAGGGCAAAACGGCCTGCAAATTTATAGGCATCGGGGATGGAAATCCCCGGCATGGTTTTCAGCAAGGCCACCAGATCACGATAATGGACAAGACCTTTTCCCTGAGCAAGGCTTACGGCCCGCCCCGGCGCTCCCTGAGCCAGGCGGGCCAATGCCAAAGAGTCTGACGGGTCCATATCCGGAAAGGCTTTTTGCAACACAGCCTCGACCCCCGTATCGGGCAAAGGCTGCAGCGCCACCTTGCGGCACCGCGACCGGATTGTGGGCAAAAGCCGACCCGGTGCATGGGCCACAAGCAACAGCAATCCCTTTTCGGGTGGTTCTTCAAGTATCTTCAATAAGGCATTGGCAGCATTACGATTAAGTTCATCCGCGCTATCGACGATACACACCCGCCACCCGTCTTCGGAAGCGGTTCTACCAAACAAGGCCTGCACCTTGCGCACATCATCCACAAGGATATCGCCGCGCCATTGCTTTTTGCGCTCATCCCAGCCGCGCTCTATGCACATGAGATTGCCGTGCCCGCCTTTGGCAATGCGTTGAAACAGCGGATCTTCTGCCGCCATTTCAAGGGATTGGGCTGGTTCCTGGCTTTCTTTGATTGGCTCGTCATCGCCAAACAAGGACGGGCCCATGGCCTGTTGCTGCGCCTGCCCCGTCTGTTTTTGGCTTTCGCGCAAAAGATAACGGGCAATGCGCCACGCCAATGTGGCCTTTCCCACGCCTTTGGGGCCGGTAATAAGCCACGCATGATGCATCCGCCTTGAGGCGAAGGCGTCAAGAAAGGCGCGCTCCGCCTGTTCATGGCCCACCAGATGTTCAGTAAGGCGTGGGTCCAAAGGGTCGAGGTCCGGAACGGCGGTGTGTCGAGGAGCCATTATCGTGTGCTCACCAATGTCTGTATATGGGGCCAGATCGCTTGCGCCACCTGCTCCTCGGTTCCACTGGCATCGATTAAACGGCAGCGCTCATGATGGGTTCGCGCAAGGGCAACAAAGGCATCGCGCAAGCGGGCATGAAAGGCATCGCCCATGCGCTCATAGCGATCCTCATCCCCCAAACGGCGATTGGCGCGGGCCAGTCCTTGTGTACTGGGAAGATCCAGCACAAGGGTAAGATCCGGCATCAAATCCCCAAGAGCAATGCGGTGCAGTTCATCCACCACCGGCCCGCCAATGCCTTGCAAGATCCCTTGATAAACGCGGGTGCTGTCCACATACCGGTCGGTGACCACCACAGCGCCACGATCAAGGGCGGGACGCACGGATTTTGCCACATGCTCCACACGCGCAGCCACATGCAAAAGGGTTTCGCTCATGGGATGCCAACGGCCCGGCTCCCCCGTTACCAGTAAGCGGCGAATATCTTCCGCCCCCGGTGCGCCGCCCGGCTCACGGGTGAGAATGACCTCATGCCCCAATGCACGCAAACGATCCGCAAGGATTCGGCTTTGTGTAGATTTTCCAACCCCCTCGCCGCCCTCAAGCGAAATGAACAAGCCATGGGCATGGGTCATGTGAACATCGTCCAGTGGGCCATAATCATAAAGGCGGCCATTATTGCCCCGCAGACCCAAAGAGAAGATAGCTCAATGCGGCCCCGATTTTACCAAAGCCGCCAATTTGCGCCACATCTGCTCCGGCGACCACGGGAATACGGCGATCTTCCAAGCCGGGTGCCGTGATCACGATGCTGGCCACGGGTTGTCCTTTTACAATGGGCGCAGGGATGGGCGCATCATAGCTCAGGGTCATTTTCAGTCCGGTCCGGTCACGCCGCGACAGGGTCAGCTTCAACGGGGATTCCACCACCAGCGGCACTTTTCCCTGAGAACCAAGCCATACATCCGCTTCACCGATCACATCATTGCCCTTGAACAGGCCATAGGTATCAAACGCCCGAAACCCATATTCCAGCAAGGATTGGCTTTCCCGCGCCCGGGCCGACATGCTGTCCAGCCCCGCCACCACCACGATCAGGCGGCGGCCATCACGAATAGCAGACCCTGTAAGGCCATAACCGGCCGCTTCGGTATGGCCGGTCTTCAAACCATCGGCCCCATCCATCCGATATAAAAGCGGATTGCGGTTCGATTGGGTGATGGGCTTTCCATTCCGGAAATCTGTTCCATGGGTAAAACTTTTCTCGGAATAAAAGCTGTAAAGCTCCGGAAAGTTCCGAACTGTCTGTTCCGCCAACACAGCCAGATCATGGGCCGTGGTATATTGATCCGGTGCCGGCCACCCCGAAGCATTCTGGAATTTGGAATTGTCCATCCCCAGTTCAGCGGCCTTTTCCGTCATCCAAAGAGCAAAGGCATCTTCGGTGCCCGACATCATTTCGGCCAAAACGGTGCAGGCATCATTCCCCGAAGATACGATGATTCCGTGCAGCAATTGGGAAACGCTCACCTCTTCCCCGGCACTTAGAAACATCAAAGAGCCTTCACTGCCGGCCCAACGCCGCCACGCCTCGTCGCTCACCCTTGTAGTATCGTCCAGCGACAATGCGCCTTCCCTGATCTGTTCAAACGCCAGATAAACCGTCATCATTTTTGCCATAGATGCGGGCGGGAACGGCGCATTGGCCTCTTTCTCAAACAGGATATCGCCGGTTTCCACTTCCAGCAAAACGGCATGGCGCGCCGCCGTATCGATCCCCTGCGCTGCAACTGTCAGCGGAAGAAGCAAAAGAACAAAGGCAGCAAGTCGTTTTATAACAATCATTTGAAAGCGCTTTTTCATGTTGGACGTTACAAAGACATTCCGGCGAAAGAGTTTCTGTTTCAGCCAAGCCGGTCTGTGAAGATGCGGGCCCCATAAAAACCGCGCTTGAACACGCGGTCAAGCATCTGTCTGGCATCCCGTTCGGATTTAAAAGGCCCTATACGCACACGGTAAACCACTCCTTCATGGGTGTCAGCCGTTTCAATGGAAATCTTACCGATACCGGAAAGCTGCTGGCGCAGTTTTCGGGCATTGTTCACATCGGAAAAAGAGCCAATCTGTACAAAAAGCGGGCCAAGGACCTGTTCATTGCTGGCAATCTGGCGCGGTTGAACGGTGGGCGCGTTCCTTGCATCGGCAATGCTGCCATCACTGCGCACCAATTGCACGCGCACCTTTGCGGTTCCTTGCTTTTCAAATCCCAAAAGCTGGGCCGCCCGGCGCGACAGATCCAGAATACGCCCCCGTGCAAAGGGGCCTCTATCATTGATGCGCACGGTAATGGCACGCCCATTGTCCAGATTTGTCACGCGGACATGGCTTGGCAAAGGCAAGGTGGGATGGGCCGCACTCACCTTGTTCATATCGAATACCTCGCCATTGGCCGTGGGGCGCCCATGAAATTTGGGTCCGTACCAAGAGGCCGTCCCCACTTCATCATAATCATGGTCATGGGCGGGATAGTACCAGATCCCCGCCACCTGATAGGGTTTGCCTACTTTTTGGGCGCCAGTCGGCGACGGCGGGCTGGAGGGAGCATAGACCCGCGGACCACCCCCACATGCCGCCACAGCAAGCGCCAGTATCAAGGGCGTTGCCAGCTTTGAAACACGAATCACTCCCCCACCCCGCATAGCTTATTCAGCGCTTTTTAAGGCATCGGCAAGATGACCAACAGCCATAGCATATAGATTTGAGCAATTATAACTCAAGATCGCTCGATAGTTCTTATAGGTGAGATAAGCGCGTCCTTCTGTACTACCCGGTTGTACCATCGATGCAGCAAAAGGAGCTTTGGGAAGCGCTTCGCCATTAAGGCGGCGCACACCCAGCTTCTGCCAGTCGGCCAGATCCAGAGATTTGCTGTGCGCCTTCAAGGCCCGGCCACAGGATTTCGGTGGCGTTGTTTGCGCCAGATCCCCTTCGGTGGGTGACATACCGGCAGGGATAAGAACCGCCCGTCCCCATGTCATGTCTCCGCGCCATCCATGGGACGCAAGATAATGGGCGATAGAGGCAAAAACATCGGCCTCGGTGGTCCAGATATCACGCCGTCCATCCCCATCGAAATCCTGCGCATAGGCATTGAAACTGGTGGGCATGAACTGGCTTTGCCCCATGGCTCCGGCCCATGACCCCATCATATCGGCGGCGGCGATATGGCCTTCATCAATGATCGTCAAGGCCGCAAAAAGCTGCTTTCTGAAAAATGCAGCCCGCCTTTGATCATAGGCAAGGGTCGCCAAGGATTGCACCACATTCATGCCGCCGGTATAGGCGCCATAATTGGTTTCAAGCCCCCAAATCGCAGCGATGAAGCGCGGTTGGACGCCATATTTTTCAGCCACCTTACGCAAACTGTCACGGTGCTTTGCCATCATTTCACGACCGCGTTTGATGCGGATATCCGAGACGCGCTTTTCCAGATATTGCTCGAAGGTCTGGGTGAATTCCGGCTGTTTGCGGTCCAGTTCCACCACCCGTTCATTGGGATGAATATCGCTCAACGCTGCATCAATGGTCGCCTGGGAAATGCCGCGCTCACGCGCTTCAAGGCGAACGCCTTCCAACCATTTGGCAAATACCGGGACGGACGGCTTTTCGGCCATGGCTTCTGTCTCGGATTGCGCCCATGCGCCAAGATTTGCGGAAGCGAACACCAAAAATGCGGCGATGCTGGCAAAAATTCTCATATTGGGGCTTTCCTCTCTTATCATTTTACGCCATATGGCGTGGCGATCTTCGTTCCTGCGCAATGGATGCGGCGCTTTTACGGCAGTGTCCACATTGCATAGGGGGATCGCAAGCCTTGTTGGCATTTCCCGACAAGTCTTGGCTCGGAAACATAATGTTGGTCTTGGCAAGTCCACAACATTGGGTTAGTCAGGGCGTCTTGCGGATGGGTGGCAGAGTGGTTGAATGCACCGGTCTTGAAAACCGGCAAGGGTGCAAGCCCTTCGTGGGTTCGAATCCCACCCCGTCCGCCATATTTTCAATAATATCAATAAGTTATGGAAATATCAAAGCACCTTCCCATTAATTTACCCATAAATACGCTTCGCTTCACGTTGGAAAAATTTTATCCCAATTCCATCGAGACGTTGTCCCGTTCGCGGCATAAAGATATTCCAAGCTTTGCTTGGTTCTTTCAGGCTTCAATTTTTGATATGTGAGCATAGGTATGGATGAGAACAATAGGTCTATAAAGGCAACCGATATCGGATCGCGAACGTCAAAGACTTCAAAGCCTAATGTGATAGGCTTCAAGAAACGCTTTGGACATTTTAAGGATATACTCACCTCTGCACGGAAGGCACCAATTATGTCTTCCGTTCTGGCTCTTTCTATCTTCATGCTCGGTATGGTCGGAGAAGAAGTCTGGACCTATCAATTTGATAAATTCAAACCTGAAAGCTGGAAAACAGAAACTGAAATTGCTGCCGATGCACTTTCAGTAAAAACAAATGAGATTGCAGGAACAATCTCCGACATCGAAGATATGATTAAAAAAATAAGCAATGGCGACCAGTTATCGTCCGAAGAGCTGCAAACCAAGATGTCTGAACTCCTTGAAGGAATTGACGGACTGAAACCTCAACTCGACAAAGTTGAAAATCTAAGACGGGACTTTTTCACTGCGACAGCACGGGAAAAATATCAGCAAATCGATCAATTAAGTTACTCAAAAATATCGGACTTTAACCTTCTGATGAACCAAGGGGCGACTGTTTGTAAAGAAAGATATTCTGTCGGTCTGAGTACGACTAGTGGTACGAGTCAGACTGATACGACACCTTACATTACCTTCAGGTCCCCGGAAGGCAAAGAGGTCCATGTTGTTAATATGCGCGTGGGAGACGGACTTCGACTGGAAGACGGTGATCGAATTTTTTCGATAACCTACAACAATTACGAACTAGTAGATGACTTTGGAGTTTACGGAATAAATGTGAACTGCCCATCGTAGAGTTCAGATTCGCGTGATGAAACTAACCTACTATCGCTGGGGACGTGCTCCTTTGAAAAGTCCGGTGTGTAGCTCCCTTTGGTGTGAATAGCCCTTAGATTCGTAGACGCTTTCTTCCCTAAATTTGAGGCAAGGAGGCCATCATGGGCAAGACCAATTTCAGCGACGATTTCAAGCGTGACGCGGTGCTTCAGATCACCGAACGGGGCTATCCGGTTCCGGAGGTTTCGCAGCGCCTGGGGGTAAGCCCTTATTCTCTCTACGCGTGGAAGAAGAAGTTCTCGGAGCCGTCTGGCGGCGGCGACAAGGACGGCGAGATCAGGCGATTGAAGCGCGAACTGACCAGGGTGACCGAGGAACGCGACACCCTAAAAAAGCCACCGCGTATTTCGCCATGGATGCAAAGTGAGATACGCGTTCATTGCCGAGCATCGACCCGTGTTCTCGGTGCGTGCGATGTGTCGCTGCCTGCGCATCCACCCGAGCGGCTTTTACGCCTGGCTCAAAGATCCGCAGAGCCAGCGGGCCCGGAAAGATGTCCGCAAGACCGAATTTATCCGGCAGGCACGGAAGAACAGCGGGAAGGTTTGTGGATATCGCCAACTGCATGATGACCTGCTGGATCAAGGGGAGACATGCTGCCCGAACCGGGTTGCGCGTCTTGCCCGGATGGCCGGCATCAAAGCCCGGATCGGCTACAAGCGCATCTCGAAAAAGAAAATGAATTACTGCGCCGCGAGGGTGAACTGACGGAAGCCGTCGATGTTATGCGGGAGATGTTCGAGGCGGTCGAATCTGGTGAGATGAAAATTGTAAACGGCAAACTGCACATACCCCGCTGGCCGGATATTGTCTCCCGCATTCAAAGAGATGAGCGCGACAGAGTGTCAACGCCCATCCGCAAGCTAATCGCGCTTCGTCTGTCTCGTTGTGCGACTGTCGAAACGGGTACATAACAGCGACGGGCCGGAGGTGGATGAAGACCCAAGGTTTGGTGAGTAGTCGGGCATAAAACTTGTGTGGTGGGCATTCGGGGCCGATTGTGCACCATTGCTGCATGCGCGCAACCTCGAGCAATATGATCCAAATTCGACGTTCTCGTAGAGGCTACAACCAAACATGTTCATCGACAAAAATTAACTGGCAATCGCATCTCGATTTCGCGCGATGGGATGGTGGTTAAGCTATCAACTGCTCTATGACACCCTTTAAATCGTCAGCCATGGCTTGATCCAATCCTGAGGGCACGCATTTTCCAAAACTCGTTTCGCTTTGGTGCCCTTCAGCTTCAGCTTGCTTCCGTATCTTCGTGCAGAGGGTCTTTCCCAAAACAACATGCTGTTGTCCATCTTTCGAATATTCCTGAACAACTTGTTCATCATTGAACGCCCCGATTGCACCTTTTTTACATTCAGCAATCTTATTTCGGATATCATTGCGCTTGGTGTTGCGAGTGGTAACATCAGCGTATTCTTGCTGCGCCGATGTGACCGCCGCGTCAATAAGTTGTTTTGCGGCCTGAACACCTATTCCGAAATGCGCAGCTACTGCCCCGGCATTTGCCCAATACGCTTCCACATCACTGTATTTTGTCAGCCAAACGCCAATGCCAACGTCTAAATACGGTTTCGAAAAAGCTTCCGCTTCTTCAGGCATCATAAAGTCCCGATCGCGGTGGATTGCCACTTTCATACCCTTGCCAAATAATACCTGTAGTGAAGCGCACCCTTTTGGATCAAGTAGCTTTCCTGAACCGTGCAATGGCCACAGTGCAACGTTGCGTTCCAAGTCGGGCCATTGCGACAGCAGAGAGCGCAACATATTGATCTTGGTGTCTTCAGTAAGCAGCAGCACGCGTTTGTCGAGCAAGCCCCATCCCATAAGCTGACGCCCAGAAGTATCTCCGTCGGGTTGGACTGCACCATCCTTCATCCAAATGACGCGCACGTCATTTGGCAAGGCACGCACAACGGACGGGCTATGTGTTGTCAAGATAACCTGCGTTCCGAAATCTTTGGCTGCCTTTGCCAAAACTCCAATCAACCGTTCCTGTGCGGTTGGGTGCAAATGCGCATCTGGCTCATCAACCAAGAGCAAAACCGGGCGGAAATATATCAGATAGGCAAATATTTGGATGACCTGCAGAAAACCGATCCCAGCGAGTTCTAATGGCTTGATCCTGTTCGGATCTGCGTCGGCCATGACCTCGGTTTGAAAAGAAGCTTGGATTGTCTGGTGTTTGTCTTCAATGAAGTCGACTTTCAGGGTGACCTGTCCCATAACTTCGGACACAAACCGCTGCAACATATCCAAGCCCGTTTCTTGTTGTCCGTAAGAATTAATGCCTTTCAGCAGAAGAAGAACATTTCGCAAGACAGTGTTTGCATCGCCCGCCGCCGCCTGACGGTGGACGATTAGTTTGGTTCGCTTTTCCTCAACGGACGCAATGCCAGCAAGTCCAGGGATGTAGGAACTGAATTCCTTGGACTGATCGCGTAAGGACTGCACAAATGGGTTGTTTGAAGGAACATGGACGCTCAAGCCTTCATTGCGAGCAGATTTGATCCACATGGAAGCAGCCAGGGCGTCTTCATTTGCGTCCGCTGGGGTTGCTTTTATTTCGACCTCCATCTGAGGAGAGCCTTTGAAGTTTCCGTATTCCGCACCGTGGCCCGCATTTCGGTATTCCGGTGATGGCATGTATGTAGCGTTCTTCTCAGAAAGAGTTGCGCCGTCAGATTTTCTGAAGTTACCGTTCTTTACTGCATTTGTGCCAACCGCCAAATTTCTGCCTGATTGAAACATCCAATGAAGCGCCTGCAAAACTGAACTTTTGCCTGACCCGTTTGCACCAACGATGACCGTCATCCGTGCGAGCTTGATGGTCGTCTCTTTAATTGCCTTGAAGTTTCTGATTGTGACTTCGTTCAGTTGCATTCGGCCCCTCCACTCTACCTTATACGGCATACAGAATTGGTAGCCCCTACGAGAGGCTTAAAACAACTCTTGCTCGTGAATGTCAGCTAATCTGTTTGCATGCGCAGCGTTCCAACTACAACTCCGGTGTCGGCTTCGGGCCGCTCACGTCGCTCGACACCATATGCGGCAATCTTCCCTTGCGCCCGGCAGGTCGGTCCCATTATGCTCTGTGGGTGATACACAAGACTAAACCAAGCCCACTTTCCGACCAAAAATAAACGTTATATTTCAGCTAGTTACGCGATAAATGCTCCGTTCCCTACCTCCGGAGCCAAAATCTCTTAATATTTTTAGTGATTTACGAGCTAGCCCCCGCATGGGGGCTTTCGTCATTTTGGCAGAACTCATCACGGAATCATCACCGTGGGCACGATTCAACGTGGCGCGACATTTCACGGGCAAAGATGCCCTGCTCGGGTGGTTTTACTGCTGGGCAGACAATTTTCGTTTGATATTCTGGTCTTTTGTCTAAATCCTGAGAATCCGACCCCGTGGAGCAGTATGCAGAAAACCGTATGTCAGAAGTGATGAAAGCCCTCAGAAACAGCACCGATGCGTTGGAGAACGACCTCGCCCGGGTCTACGATCATTGGCAGGAGGTCAATCGTAGCCAAGGCCAGCGGGCGGGCCTCGGGTATGAACCCCGGGACATCAACAAATCGGGTGTGGTCTCGGTCATTTCGCGCCGTGTCCTTAACGCCTCCACCGGGTTCGAGGAGGTTGACCCGGATCTGAGCTATGAAGCCTTGGTCATCAAATACCCGGAGGAGTTCACCCCGGTCGTGATCGACGCCGCGCAAGAACGGTTGAATCTTGGCGCGAGCAAGGTGCAGGAGTTTCGGCGACAAGACATTCAATTCTTCGTCAAATCCAGCGCAATCGACCTATTTGGGGAATCCAGCGTTCGACCCTCAGCCGGACGCTGGGTTGATCGGGACGCAATTCTGCCCGAGTTTCACAAAGAGAATAAAATATGCCGACGCAATCCTGAACAAGGGCTTCACGGGCCTTGTGTGGCTGCACGAGTTGGAGAAGGACGGTGAGCGCTGGCGGGGTTTGGCGGCCGTGGAGACGTTCTTCAAATCCCTGAAGGCCGAGCTGATCTGGCGGCACGCATGGGCGACGCGGAGAGAAACCGAGGCCGCGCTATTCCAATATATCAACGGCTTCTACAATCCGCGCCGTCGGCATTCAGCATTGGGCTGGAAAAGCCCCTTGGCTTTCGAAAGAAAGGCCGCTTAAATGAGCCTCAGGGTCGGAACAAAAGCGTGACAGGTCCATTATGAACGTCAATAACCGGAGAAGGCGACAGTCGACACTTGGCAATATCAGCCCCATGGCGTACGAAAAACGAGCCGCTTAGAGAGCACAGTCGTGTCCACTTTATTAACAAGTCCAAAGGGATCAACGACAAACCCCGATCGCGCAATTACGTGACGGCGCGGTGGTTTATACTTCACAAGCTCCGGCAAAGCTCACTTGCTGATCTGATAAACGTCCCGAGATCTTCTGTTCCTTGAGTATCCGGATGGTCTGTTCCTCGCCGAACTACGTTTTCATATATCTGTCTCTTATGGGACAGACTCTGCTTTTAGTCACCGAAATTATAGGGTGTAGGTCATGTAGCTACGTGGCAATCGATTGGTTTTCACAGACGAGCCAAACGGCCCTGATTGGTTCCAACTTCAACAACGTCGATCATGGCGTTTGATGCCGGATGCCTGATAAATATTTTTTACGACTGCGTCGTTAAAGTTTCACACCCGATGCTAGAGGGCTAGCGACCGGGTGTTCTTCTTTCTTTTCAATGACATGCAAAATTGGGAGCATGAAAAAAAGCTGCTATCATTTGGCTAACTGTTGATACTCTTGGGTTTTCTGGTGATTGGTGGCAGCGTAGATAGCGCGTTGCTCCCACCAACTTCGGCACCGTTACAGTTCCAGTTCGAAGTCTATGGTCTTCTCAACAACTCTTTCCAGTTCGTATTCGGGCTCGTGTTTATGTTCTTGTTTCTCGTGCTCAAGGGATGGCGCTTGATCCGGGACCGGTGCAATTTCCTGTTCCTGTGCTTTGTGGACTTCCCAGGAAAAGTTAAAGATCATAGAAGTTTATAATCCTGAATGGGCTTTGCCAATATATAGAGTAGGCAGCATATTATCCATTCCTTGAAATTGTTCAATGTTCGGTACGCACTGTCTTGGTGTCCACTATCGTAATTGCAGCTATCGTCATCTTCTGGTTCATGGACCTAAAGTTTTGCAGTGTCGAACTTTATAATGTTCATGGCTTTGCCGGAAATGGTCCGGCAATGCTTATCCCAGGCGTCCATTAGCTTGCGGCGTTTTTCCAGCAAGTTGCTTCTGAAATAAGCGGCCTCGGTCTTATCCTTGAGTTGGTGCGCGAGGGCCGCTTCGATAACTTCTCTGGGGAATGCCGTTGTTTCACCTGCCCAGTCACGGAAGCTGGAACGGAAACCGTGAGCGGTAATGTCCGTTTTGTCCAGGCGGCGTAGTAATTGCGTGAACGCCATGTCTGAAAGAGGCCGGTCTTTTTTGGTGCCGGGGAATATCAGATCGCTTTCGCGATATTTCTCCATAGTTTTGAGAATCTCGATTGCCTGAGAACACAATGGGACAATGTGTTCCTTTCCGGCCTTCATCCGGTCGGCAGGAATGGTCCAGGTCTTTTTCTCAAGGTCGATCTCATTCCAGATGGCGAGCCGTACTTCACCGCTGCGGGCTGCCGTTAGAATAAGGAAGCGTAGGCCAAGAGCACTTGTGCCATCGGCAGATGCCAGTTCTTGCATCAGCTCATATATGTCCTGATAAGGCAGTGCCTTGTGATGCTGTACGCGTTTTAATTTGGTGGGGGCTGGCAGTAGATGGTCCAGATGCCCTTTCCAGCGCGCCGGATTTTCTCCTTGCCGCAATTCTTGTACGGTCGCCCAATCCAGAATTCTCTCGATACGACCACGCACGCGCGTTGCGGTTTCTGTCTTTGTCGTCCAGATAGGATCGAGAACCTTTTTGACGAGATGCGTGTTGATGTCCTTCACCGACAGTTTGCCGATGATCGGATACACATAAGAGGAAAGTGTATTTTCCCACTGCTGGCGATGCTTCGGGTTCTTCCAGGCAGATGAATGGGTCTTCAAATAGTCGTTCGCGCAGTCTTCGAACGATTGGCTCTTCCGGTTTTCCGCCATAAGGGCACTTCGAGCGGACTTTCTATGTTCGATGGGGTCAATTCCGTCATGCACCAATTGTCTGCATTCCCGGGCCTTATCTCTAACCTCGGAAAGTGAGAAATCCCGTAACGACCCCAGACCCATGTCCCGGACTTTCCGATTCATCATGAAACGGTAAATCCAGCTTTTTGCGCCAGACTTGCTCACCTGCAGGTAAAGGCCGCCCCCGTCTGAATAGAGACCGGCTTTCGATTCAGATGCTGCTTTTCTCGCAGAGAGTTTGTGAATAGGTCGCACTATATATACCCATAAATCTACCCATTAATATGGGCCAGATTACTGTGGATCAGTATGAATGTCGATAAACATTAAAAATTAATAAGCCATTGAAAATAATTAATAATATAGATATTTATGGACAAATATGGATGTTGAAAATGCAGACACCCCGTCCGCCAATTATCTTATCTTCTTCAATGAATAACCATCAAGCAGCCCACATCATATCGGCAGGGGTGAAACTGGATGTCTTTAAAAAAGTAAATGGCCTGTTTGGCGATTGTTTTCGGCCTCATAGGGTGCGTTCTTGGTACCCTCTCGCTAATTCATTAAAATAGCCAGAAACCAAATATTCTCTACGTTTGGCATCGCCCTTCCTCAAAAAGTGGTGTCCACCATCTTGTTGGGGTGACCGACCAAACGGAAGCCTTCCTCGTTCCAAAAAGAGCGATAATTTCTATACAGAGTGTCTTTCCAGACCGCATCATAGTGCTGTCGGAAATTCTTGGGTGCTATCCGCCCTATCTGTGATTAAAACAGGGAACATCGGCAAAGCTGCTTGTACCGCCTGCCACGGCCATTTGATTTGGTCGGTGTCAGACTGTCGGCTTATGCCTTATTTTTTACCGAAGAATGACCAATATAATGCTAGATCTCGCACCGCTTGTCCTTTTTCATGACCAGCTTATTATCGTGCTCAACAAGCCTGCGGGCATTCCCGTTCATGTCGGGCCCTCCGGAAAGGACTGTCTGGAGGATTATTTCGACCAAATCCGCTTTGGCCTGCCCCGCCTCCCTGCTTTGGCGCATCGTTTGGATGCCGATACCAGCGGCTGTCTTGTTTTGGGCCGTCATCCCAAGGCCTTGCGCCGTTTGGGCCGTATTTTCAGCCAGGGACAGGCCCAAAAAACCTATCTTGCTATTACGAAAAACCGCCCCGAGCAAACCGAAGGCCGCATTGATCTGCCGCTTTTGAAGGTAAGCAGTAAAGCGAAAGGGTGGCGTATGCAGGTGGATGAAGCGGGAAAGCCATCCATTACCGAGTATCGGGTGCTGGGCGGACAAGATGGGCGATACTTATTGGAAATGTCCCCTCTCACGGGCAGGACACACCAAATACGTGTGCATTTGGCAGCCCTTGGCTGCCCAATTCTTGGCGAACCCAAATATGCCGATCGCGATCAAGACGAGTCTCATCTTCACCTTCATTCCCGCAGAATTCGGTTGCCTCTTTACGCAAATAAAGGCGAGATTGATGTGATCGCCCCTCTTCCCAAACATTTTGAGAAAGCCCTTAACAGGATGGCGCTAGGTAATTTTTTCCGTTAATCTACCCTTCACAATTTTTTAAAATTTCTGATATGGTTTCGGCCGCATCATATCTTGAGGTTGCAATTTCATGCTTCTTTCGTGTTAATTATCAACAGCTTTGTTTAAGGTACTGGAATTTATAGAGTGGTTCCCGATTGCGAGCTTACACGCCCTGTGCATTCGGATATGTCGCTTCGCGCGACAAGTGAACAGCTTACCAATTATTTTGAACTGGTAAGCCATGGCATGTGTATTTTCGACGGCTCCCTTCGCTTTTTATGGGCGAACAGGCAATTCCGGGATCTCATGGAATATCCGGCTTCCTTATGTAAACCGGGAACATCTATCGACGCATTTGTGGCTTTTGATTGCCGGCGCGGGCTTTATGGATCGGCCGACCCGGCCAGCATTGCATCGGAACTCAAGATCGAGCTGAGTGCCCTGAATAGCTCTCGTTTTGAAATTCAGTTGCCCAACGAACAGATTATCGCAATCGACCGGCGGCGCGCAGATGATGGTGCTTTCGTTTTTGTTTGCACCAATATCACGTCGACCAAAAGAAACGCCGAACGCAGCAATCAAGACAGTGCTATCATCCGGCAATTGGCTGATGCGGTGGTTCTCACCGATCTTCAATATCGCATCATTTTTAAAAATCCCGCTTATCTCAAGCTGTTTGGCGTAACCCTTGAAGAGAAAAAGCCTCATTATCTCCCGCCCCATGATATGACGGCGCATATTTCCTATGAGCACTTTATCGAGGATATGGAGCATGCGATCAGCACATTGGGGCGTTATGAATTTGAATTGATCCTGCCCCTACAGAGCGGTGACCAAAAGACCATCCACGGGACCTTGATGCCCCGGCGCGACCGCTCTGCCAATCATGTCGGCTATATCGGGCTTTATCATGATGCAACGCACCATGCCAAAGACCGGCATCGGCTGGACCGACAAGACCGAGTGATCGCCCAATTAACGGATTCCGTTGTGGTCGCAGATCATGCCGGGCGCGTGTTGGATTGCAATCCTGCGACAACAAAAATCTATGGTTATTCCCTTGAGGAACTGAAAGGTAAGCCTTTTCTTGAAATCATTCAACCCGTTGGAGAACAAGAAGAACCAGCCCGTATCGCTTCTGAGACATTGCGTTCAGGCCAAAGCTGGCATGGCGAGTTGAGCCTGCGCCACAAAGACGGGCACATTGTGATCACCGACTGCATAGTCCAACCCTTCTATGATGAGAATGGCAAACATATAGGTCGGATCGGTATTCACCGCGATATTACCGAGCGCCATCGAGCGAACATGGAAATCCACCGCCAGAATCTCATTATCGAACATATGTGGGAAGGGGTGATCGTCACCGATTGTGCCGGTAAAGTGGTGAAATATAATGCCAGCGCCAGCCGTATTCTGGGCCTTGGTTCCGAAACCCCGGAATCAGAAAAAGCGCACGATCTTTTGCAAGATATTGCACAGCAAGTGGCGCAATATGGGCGCTATGAAGGCACCTACCAGCTGGGTGAAAAAAATGGCGGTTTCATCCATATGGAATGTTTGGCCATGCCCGTTCTGGATCAGGCAGGCAAGATAGATCGGGTGGTCAGTGTGCACCGCGATGTCACCGATCGTGTTCGCAATCAACAAGAACAGAAAGCTCAGGCCGAACGGCTCGAGCGTTCACGGCGCCTGGAAACGCTTGGCCGTATCGCAGGCGGTATTGCACATGATTTCAATAATCTCCTGACCCCTGTTTTGGGATATGCGCATCTTGCCAAGGCAGACTTACCTGAAGGAAGCCAGCCCAGAAACGATATCATGCGGGTAATCAAAGGCATGGAGAAAGCCCGCGATATGGTGCGGCAGATTCTGACCTTCGGCCAGCGTATTGATGCACCAAAACAGCCCGAGCATTTTGACACGCTGATCGCTTCCAATCTCGATCTTTTGGAAGGAAGTCTCTCTGAATCCATCAAGGTCGTCTGGAAGCCCGGCTGTGGCGATGCCGTTATTGCATGCAATAAAACGGCCATTGGTCAGATCTTGATGAATTTATGCTGGAATGCGGCTCAGGCCATGCCCGAAGGTGGCACACTTCTGATTGAAACAGATCAGGGCGGTGACTGGTCCAATATCAAGCAGGATCATGATCTGGATGGAACGGCCCATGTGCGCTTATTGGTCGGCGATACCGGGCCGGGCATAGAACAATCGAATATCGATCTTATCTTTGAGCCTTTTTTCACCACGAAAAGCTCAGGAAGCAATACCGGGCTCGGCTTATCCGTTGTTCACGGCATTGTTCGCGCCCATGGTGGCGTTATCACCGCTTCAAACAGGCGACCCAAAGGGGCCTGCTTTGAAGTTTTCTTACCACAATATATGGATGCTTCTGGAGAAAGCCGTCCACAACAGGCCCCCGGTGCCAATGATGCACGCCATGGCCGGGGAGAAACGATCCTCATTGTCGATGATGACGATGATGTGCGGGAACTGATGGCCCGCATGCTGTTAAAATCTGGCTTCACCCCTTTGAGCGCCTCAGACGGCTTTCAGGCTTATGAGCTCTTGAATAAAAATCCAGACATTCGACTGGTTTTAACCGACCTGAACATGCCCGGCATGACAGGGGAGCAACTGGCCCGAAAAATAAGGGACGACGGGCGCAGCATCCCGATCCTGTTGATGAGTGCCATTATCGACGCCCGTATCGTGCGTGACTACCAATCATGGGGTGTTCATGCGCTTTTGCACAAACCGATCATTCCAGATGACTTAATTCATGAGCTTTTTTCGCACATCAATCCAACCAAAGATCAGGATTGTGCAGAAGAGAATATCTGTTGACCTTTACATGAAGATGGGGATTTTCATGGAGAATACCGCGATAAACCTTGCCAAAAGACCGCAAGCCATCGACGGCGCACGTATTTTAGTCGTTGAAGATGATGCAGAAATTGGCGATCTGGTGGAGCGCTGCCTTGCGGCAGAAGGCCACCATATACACCGTGCTGCAACCGGTGCAGATGCCTTGGACAAATCCAATGACATCCCCCTTGATCTGGCCATTGTGGATCTGGGATTGCCGGATCTGGATGGCATGATTTTGGTGCGTCAATTCACAAGCCGATACGGCATTCCCGTTCTGGTTCTAAGCGGTCTTGCGCAAACGGCTCAACGGGTGCGTGGTCTGGAAGAAGGGGCCGATGATTATATTCCCAAGCCCTTTGAACCCGAAGAACTCGTGGCCCGCGTTGGCGCCTCTTTAAGAGCACGACGCCAAGCATCCAGCGGCCCTACAATAAGTGGAAAGCGGATCAGGGTTGATGATTGGATTGTCGATATTTTACGGGAAACCCTGTTTGAACAGGATGGCCGCGCCATTCCCCTTTCCAATGCAGAGTTCAAGCTTTTGCAAGCCCTGCTCGATCACCCCAACAAAGTGCTGTCGCGCAAACATATCCTGAATATGACCCACACCGATATGGATGCGACGGAACGCAGTGTGGATATTCAGGTGACCCGCTTACGGCGCAAGCTGGAACAAAATGGCACACGCCCACAGCTGATCCGCACGGTACGCCGGTTGGGTTATATGTTGGTTGCAGACCGGATTGAACCCATCGATTAAGCCTGTTCACACGGCCTAACAAAACCATCCCCCAAAGAGCATTTTTCGTTTCTTTGGGGGCAAAAGACCGGTGCATGGCCTCTCAACAAAGAGCGCGACCTTACCTTAATCGCCTATTGGGGCCCGGTCATCTTTTCAATCTTCAAGAGCAAGCGTTTCTACATCGCTTTTTTCTGGCAAAACCACACAGGCCGCCTTCGCTTTTTGAAGCACATCACAAATATCGCGGCCCGCGCTATAGCCTGAAACCGGGCCGATCAAAAGCCGCCAGACCTCCTCTCCGTCATTGGATCGGGCCTGCTCGAAAAGCGGTACAAAAGAGGATAATACCTTCAAAGATTTTACACTTTCCCAGCCGCGCTGAAGCCGTGCTTCGCTGGAAAAAGACCCCAGTTGCAGGTGATAGCCGGGGATTTCCTCATCGCCCGTTTCTTCATCGGTGGTATCAATCACGCTTTCATCTGCAGCAGATGGCGTGGGGGCAATGGGTGCTTCGGCCATTTGCTCTGGCCCTGCCCGATCTTGCTTAACAAGCGTTTGATCGACCTTGTCTGAAACGGTGGCCATATCCTCAAGATTTGCAGAAGAAATCGGCGGTGTTTCCTGCGTACCAAGATCATCAGCAAGCTCTACAACCACCACGGCAGCATCCTGATCGGCTGTTTTCGCCTCTTCTTCGGTATCTTCAGCTATGATGGCTTCAGCCACACTGTCTTCTTGCTGCGGCAATTGGCCAAGAAACACCGCCTGTGCCCGATCTTGGGGGGCCAGATACGCCAGCCGATCATAAAATGGCTGATTAACCTTCACCTGTCCAACAGACATCACTTGAGATGCAATCAAGCCAGCTTCTTCTGCATTGCCCTCCATCGCCACAACCAAGGCAAGGTTTTCCTGCGCCGCGTTGCTGGGCGCCCCCCCCTCATTTTTATTTGCCGCACTTGCCCGTTCGCTCAACGAGCCGAGAATATCTTTGGCAGCATCAAATTCCCCTGAAATTGCAAGGGACAAAGCCATATTGCTCATAATATCCGGATTATCAGGGGAGCGAACCAGACCTTCCGCATAGGCTTTGCGCGCCATAAGTGGTTGCCCCATCAGATCATGGGCAATGGCGGCCAGATTATAGCTTTGCGCCGTTCCCCGGCCTTTTTTGTGTAGCCGGTCGAGCAATTCCAGTGTTTTTTGCGGGGCGTGGTCGCCAATAGAAAGCGCGGCCAATGTTATCAGGGCTTCATCGTGATACGGGTCCAGAGCCAAGGCCCGCTCCAGACTCTGCCTGGCGGCATCCCGTGCTCGCATTTCAAAAAAATTCCGCCCGATCGCGGCATGAATATCCGGATCTTTGGGATCTTCCTGAACGGCCTGACTATAAAATTGCATAGAGGTTTGCCATTCCCCGGCCTCTTGAAATTTCTTGCCAAGACGCTTGAGACGGGCAGCATCCATATCGGTAACACCAGCCGAGCGCCCCCGATCGGGAGCTTCAGGCTGTGTGGCGCACGCGCTTAACACAAGAAGGGCTGAAAAGCAGGCTATCGGAGCCAATTTCACCTTCATTCTTTCACGCTCCCCATATTTTCATTCCTTATTGTCTCGCGGATTGAGCAATTGAGCAATCTCTGCGTCAGAAAAACCGAATGTCGCCAAAATATCTGCGCTTTGCTCTCCGGGTAAAGGCGGGGGGCCCTGCACCCTGCCCGGTGTTTTCGACAAGCGCGGGGCCGGCGCAGGCTGGCGCAAACCATCTTGTTCGATGAATGTTTCCCGCGCCACCATATGCGGATGATCCGGCGCTTCCTTATAATCCAGAACCGGTGCGAAACAGGCATCGCTTCCCTCAAAAATCGCACACCACGCATCACGGCTTTTCTCGGCTATCCGTTGCGTGATGGCGGCCCGCATAGCCGGCCATTGCTTCATATTGAAAGGCTGCGCAAAGGCCGGATTGTCATGAAGCTCCATCCGCTTGACGAAATCAGCGAAAAATTGTGGCTCCAATGGCCCAAGCGACACATATTTCCCGTCAGATGTTTCATACACATCATAAAAAGGCGCACCACCGTCCAATAAATTCGCGCCCCGCTTGCTTTGCCACAAACCGTCAGCATCCAGCCGATATACAATGCTCATCAGGCTGGCCACACCGTCCACCATTGCCGCATCCACCACTTGTCCCTGCCCCGTGGTGCGGGCCGATAATAAAGCGCACAGCATCCCAAACACCAAATAAAGCGCCCCGCCGCCAAAATCCCCCACCAAATTCAACGGAATGGCCGGCTTTTGCCCTGCGGTGCCGATGGCAGCCAAAGCACCGCTCAAGGCAATATAATTGATATCGTGGCCTGCTTTTTGCGCCAAAGGTCCGCTTTGGCCCCATCCTGTCATGCGGCCATAAACAAGGCGCGGATTCACCTTCAAGCAATCATCGGGGCCAAGGCCCATGCGTTCCATCACGCCGGCGCGGAATCCTTCGATCAAGCCATCGCTTTGGGCCACAATCCGCAGCAAAGCCTTGCATCCGGCTGGGGATTTAAGGTCAAGCGCAACAGACTGTCGCCCACGATTAAGAATATCATGCCGGGGATTGCCAATCCCCTGAGACGCACCGGGACGGTCCACACGAATAACCCGCGCCCCCTGATCGGCCAGCAGCATGGCAGCAAAAGGCCCCGGCCCGATCCCGGCGATTTCAACAATCGTGATCCCTTTTAATGCGCCCATGACTTTCATTCCCTTATGAAATTCTTATCTGAGACTGCCTGACATGCCATGCTATGGCTAGAGTACGAACTGCCAGTTTCGGTTTTACTGCCAAAAGGAGAATTCTATGCGCAGCGAAAAGGTCACCTTCGAGGGTACACAGGGAAAACTTGCCGCGCGGCTTGATCTCCCCGAAGGGCGTCCGCGCGTTTATGCCTTGTTCGCGCATTGCTTTACCTGTTCCAAGGATGTGTTTGCAGCATCACGTATTTCCGCCGGATTGGCCGAGCTTGGAATTGCCACTTTGCGCTTTGATTTTACCGGATTAGGGGCCAGTGACGGCGAATTTGCCAATACAAATTTTTCCTCCAATATCGATGATCTGCTAAAAGCCGTTTCCTTCATGCGCGACAACTATGAAGCGCCGAAATTGATGATCGGCCACAGCCTTGGCGGAGCCGCCGTTCTTGCCGCGGCTGGCGGCATCGAAGAAGTAGAGGGTGTGGCAACGGTGGGAGCGCCCTTCGATCCCGAGCATATTCGTCATCATTTTGAAGATCATATCGAAACCATTGCGAAAAATGGCGAAGCGGAAGTAACCATCGGCGGACGGCCATTCCGCGTGAAAAAGCAGTTCCTTGATGACATTGCGGGCCACGATCAAAAAGAACGCATCGCCAATCTGAAAAAGCCTTTATTGGTGTTTCATTCACCGCTTGATCAAATTGTCGGCGTGGAAAATGCGGGAAATATCTTTGCGGCGGCAAAGCATCCGAAAAGCTTTATTTCGCTGGATAAAGCCGATCACCTGCTGAGTGCCAAGGAAGATGCGGCTTATGTTTCGCAGGTCATCGTTTCCTGGGCGCGGCGTTATGTGAAAGGGCTGGAAAACCCCGAATTGAAAAGCCGCTTCAAACCCAATGACGATCACACCATCGTTGCCGAAGCGGGAACCGGAAAGTTCACGCAAACGGTCAATTCCGGCGGCCATATCCTGATCGCCGACGAGCCGGAAAGCTATGGCGGCGACAATCGCGGTCCCTCCCCCTATGGCTATCTGTTATCCGGCCTTGGTGCGTGCACATCCATGACCATCCGCATGTATGCAGACCGCAAAAACATTCCGCTCGAGCATGTGTCCGTGCAGCTTAAGCACTTAAAGATTCATGCAAAAGATTGTGAAAATTGCCACACGGATAACGGCATGCTGGACAAGATCGACCGTGAAATTGAATTGATAGGAGATCTGAGCGACGAACAACGCATAAAGCTGTTGGAAATCGCTGATAAATGCCCTGTGCATCGCACCTTGCACAGCGAAGTGCTCATCGACACAAAACTGGCCGACGCCTGATTGTCGTCCGTCTCGTTATTCCCGGGCTTGATCTGGGAATCCAGCCTTTCTCATGAAACAAAAGCCTTCCGCCCGCTCAGGACTCCCGGATCAAGAACCAGATCCGGGAGTGACGGGTAAGGAAGGTTTTTTCATTATTTCTTCGGCGGTTCCACAACGCGGATATGCAGCTCGCGCAGTTGTTTTAGATCCACGCTACCCGGTGCACCCATCATCAGGTCTTCCGCCTTTTGATTCATCGGGAACAAAATCACTTCACGGATATTGGGTTCATCGGCCAGCAACATCACGATGCGGTCGATGCCGGGGGCCAAGCCACCATGGGGCGGTGCGCCATAACGGAAGGCATTAAGCATCCCCGAGAACTTTTCTTCCAGAACATCATTGGAATATCCGGCGATTTCAAACGCTTTCATCATGATATCGGGACGATGGTTCCGGATCGCGCCGGAGCTTAGCTCGATCCCGTTACACACAATGTCATATTGATAAGCGAGAATATCCAGAGGGTCTTTGGTTTCCAGCGCTTCCAGACCACCTTGGGGCATAGAGAACGGATTGTGCGAGAAATCCACGCGCTTTTCGTCCTCATCATATTCGAACATGGGGAAATCGACGATCCAGCAGAATTTATATTCATCCTGATCGATCAGACCCAGCTCTTCCCCGACCCGGGTCCGTGCAATCCCTGCCAGCTTTGCCGCTTGTGCAGGCGTTCCGGCAGCAAAAAACACGCCGTCATTGCCCGAAAGGCCAAGGAACGACAACAATTGGGCCGTTTTTTCTTCCCCAAGATTTTTGGCAATGGGACCGCCGGGTACACCATCCTTGATATTGATATAGCCCAGCCCCGCATAGCCTTCGGAGCGTGCAAAATCGTTCATCTTGTCAAAGAAAGCACGGGGGCGCGCGCCCGCACCGGGGGCGGGAATGGCCCGCACCACAGAACCTTGCTCGATCAGCTTGGCAAACAAGCCAAAGCCCCCGCCACGGAATTGTTCGGTGACATCAACAATTTCAATGGGGTTGCGCAGATCGGGCTTGTCATTGCCGTATTTCAGCATCGATTCCGCATAGGGAATACGCGGGAAAGGCGGTTTCGTTACCGGCTTTTTGCTGAATTCTTCAAACACACCATGAAGAACCGGCTCAATGGCATTGAACACATCTTCTTGGGTAACGAAGCTCATTTCCACATCGAGCTGATAAAATTCACCGGGGCTGCGGTCAGCTCGGGCATCTTCATCGCGGAAACAAGGAGCAATCTGGAAATACCGGTCGAAACCCGCAACCATGATCAACTGCTTGAACTGCTGTGGCGCCTGAGGCAACGCATAAAATTCACCGGGATGCAAACGCGACGGCACCAGAAAATCCCGTGCGCCTTCCGGCGACGAGGCGGTGAGAATCGGCGTCTGAAACTCCATGAAGCCTTCATCTGTCATGCGGCGACGGATGGACGAGATCACCTTGGAGCGCAAAACGATATTGCGGTGCATGGTTTCGCGGCGCAAATCCAGAAAACGGTATTTCAAACGGATGTCTTCGGGATATTCCTGCTCGCCAAACACGGGCATCGGCAATTCTTCCGCCGCGGACAGCACTTCGATCTTGTCGCAATAAACCTCGATCTCGCCGGTATCCAGATCCTTGTTCACCGTATCGGGCGTACGCTCGACCACATGACCATCGATACAGATCACAGATTCAGAGCGCAGCCCTTCTGCAACGCTGAAACTGGCACTATCCGTATCCATAACCAATTGTGTGATCCCATAATGATCACGCAGATCGATGAACAGCAAATTGCCGTGGTCGCGCTTACGGTGCACCCAACCGGACAGGCGCACGGTATCGCCCACATGGCTTTGGCGCAGATCGCAGCACCGATGCGTACGATATTGATGGATGGTTTTGGCAGTATCTGGATTGGACATAGAGATCACTCGAGCTTGTTTCCGGCGAGCCGGTTCTGGCAATGTGGTTTTGGCAGTCTTTCAATTGCGGGTAAAGCGCATGGATCGCCACTCTTTGTCAAGCATACCAACCGCCCTATCTTGTATTGTTCAAGGCTGGGATTGCAGACAAAAGATGTGTATAGCTCAATTTTTAACAGACAGAATTATCAGCACATGACCCTGATCACCGATACAGCCTCTCTGGAGGCACTTACAGAACGGCTCTCAAAAGCGGCCTATATCACTGTCGACACCGAATTCATGCGCGATAGCAGTTATTATTCAAAGCTGTGTTTGGTGCAGGTTGCCGATAGCGAAGGGGCCTTTGCCATCGATACATTGAGCGAAGATCTCGATCTCGGCTCTTTTTACGATTTGATGTTCAATCCTGATGTTTTGAAGGTCTTTCACGCCTGCCGGCAAGATATGGAAATATTTTTCCATGCCACAGGAAAACTGCCTGCACCCATTTTCGATACACAAGTGGCGGCGATGGTCTGCGGTTTTGGCGAATCCGCCGGTTATGAAACGCTGGTAAAGCAGATCGCCGGAAAATCGCTGGATAAAACCGCCCGCTTCACCGATTGGGCGCGGCGACCATTGTCTGACCGGCAGCTGGACTACGCCTTGGGGGATGTGACCCACCTTCGTGTGGTTTATGACAGGCTTTCCAGCCAACTTGTCTCCAGCAAGCGCGAGGCATGGGTGCTGGAAGAAATGGAAACTCTCACCAGCCCGGCCACCTATCGCCTGGAGCCACAAGATGCGTGGAAACGGATCAAATTCCGTTCTGGCACGCCGCGCTTTGTGGCCCGTTTGCAAGCCTTGGCCCAGTGGCGGGAGGAACAGGCGCAAAGCCGCGACATTCCCAGAAACCGCGTGGCAAAAGACGATATTTTGCTTGAAGTGTCCGCCCATCCCCCTTCAAGCCCGGAAGCACTGGATCATGTAAGGGGCTTGTCCAAAGGCTTTCATGCCAGCGCCACGGGGAAGGATTTATGGAAAGCCCTGCAAAATGCACAAGCTTTACCCGATAGCGCCCTGCCCGTTTTGCCAAAGAAATCGCGTGTTCCGCAAAAAACACCCCCCATCGCCGATCTTTTGAAGGTGTTGCTAAAAAGCCGATGCGATGAACTGGGCGTGGCGCCAAAACTCGTCGCCAATAGTGCCGATATTGAAGAATTGGCGCGGCAAGATGATCCGAAAATCAAAGCCCTGACCGGATGGCGTTATGATGTTTATGGCCGCGATGCCTTGGCTTTGAAAAACGGGGAACTGGCCTTGACGGCTGACGGATCTCTCATTGAAATCGTCGAGATCGAGAAAGACTGATCCGCAGCAGCACGCGCTCCGCGCCCTTTGTGGCCCTAAACGCTTATCTTCGTCACTCCTGGACTTATTCTGGGAGTGACGAAAGAAAAAGCGGCCATGCAAGAGCAAAACACAGCCTTCAAGAATCAATCATCGCGATATACTTTTTCCATTTTTTCATGCCGCTCCTGCGCTTCGAGCGTCATGGTTGCAATGGGGCGCGCATCCAGCCTTTGCAAAGAGATGGGATCGCCTGTCACCTCGCAATAGCCATATTCGCCCTGATCCAGCCGACGAAGTGCCGCCTCGATCTTGGCCACAAGCTTGCGCTGCCGATCCCGGGTACGCAATTGGATCGACCAATCGGTTTCCGAAGAAGCCCGGTCCGCTATATCTGGTTCTTTCAGGCTGTCTTGCTGAAGGTTCTCTAAGGTTTCGCGCGATTCTTTCAGAATTTCTTCGCGCCACGCCACAAGTTTCCGGCGGAAATATTCCTGCTGACGCTCGTTCATGAACTCTTCGTCCTTGGAGGGACGATAATCCGATGATAATTCTGTATCCATGCCGTCTATCCGCTCCTTATCTCAAAGGTCATCTGCGGAAGTTTTTACCCACAGGCACCGCACATATCCCCCTTAGCAGCCATAAGAACCACAAGCCCAACCCATGAGCATGGCATGTGCGACGCGCAGTTTTTATAAAGATTTAAGAGCAAAGCGGCAAGCGGTTAGAACCGCACCGGACCGATTCTTTCAAAATTTTGAAGAACCGTGTGCAAATAAGTCTAACTTGTTGATATGACTTGCTTATTGTTCCAGCTTGGCCAGTTCGACCTCGGCGCGCAATTCGATATCGTCCAGAATGGACATCAAAGCCGGGTCTTCTAAGCCTTCCCGTTGTTGGCGTGTTGCCTGTGCAAGTTGGCGCAGCTTGCCTTGTGGAATGGCCCCCAACAACAGGCCGCGGCGCACCTCTTCCAAAATATCGAGCATATCCCGCGCCCGGGCCAATCCTTTTGATTGAGCCCCCGCTGCATCCGGCGCTTCTTGTAAGGACAAGAGCGATTCCACCGCTGTAACAGGCGCCGATTGCGCCGCACGCGCGGTCCCCGTTGCCGCGCTGGAAGAAGAGGACTGCTCAATGGATTGCGCAAATGTCGCGCCATCGCCCGAAGCCTTTGAAGACTTGCGCGCGGATTTTGTCTGATCGGTTTTGCCAGAGCCATAAATACGCATGACCACAATCTACCCGCCACAGGCCCCCAAGAGCAAGACTTGCCGACATAACAGGTAATTTTCGCCGCCACGGCTTATCTTCCCGCGGAACGCACCATCTAACCACATGATTATAAATAATAATAATTTGGCACGAAAATCGCATAACAAGCGTGACCCAGTTTGGTTGCAAGAAATGCCCCCTGATTGGTTTGCTTTAATGAAAGAGATGCCGCTTATGTTCACGCCCCGCACATCAAGAATCAGTGGTTTCACACGCATATTGGCTTTGTATGGCCTTTGTGCCTCTCTTGTTTTGGCCCTTGGGGCGCCCGTATCAGCCAATGCAGCATCGCGGTTGAAAGATCTGGTGAGCGTGGAAGGCGTGCGCGAGAACCAGCTTGTAGGCTATGGGCTGGTTGTCGGGCTGAACGGCACGGGCGACACCTTGCGAAACGCCCCTTTCACCCAGCAAAGCATCGAATCCATGCTGGAACGGCTGGGCGTAAACACCCGTGACGCCGCCAATATGGTCACCGACAATGTGGCGGCCGTCATCGTAACCGCCGATCTGCCCGCCTTTTCCCGCCCCGGCAATCGCATTGATGTGCAGGTCAGCACCATGGGCGATGCGGAAGATTTGCGCGGCGGTGTGTTGATGGTCACTCCGCTATTGGGGGCCGATGGCGAAGTATATGCGGTGGCCCAGGGCCCCATTGCCGTTGCCGGATTCGCCGCCACAGGTGCTGCGGCCAATATCACCCAAGGCGTACCCACTTCGGGGCGCATTGCCAGTGGCGCGATTGTGGAACGGGAAGTTCCGTTTGAGTTTGCCAGCATGCAGCAGGTGAATTTGTCTCTCAAGAACCCTGATTTCACGACCGCCAAACGCATTGCTACCACCATCAATAATGCCATTGGAAGCAATGTTGCGCAGATGATCGACCCGTCCACCGTGCAGCTTGTCCGTCCCGCAGGGTTCGATGCGCCGCTGATCCAGATGGTTACGGATGTCGAGCAATTGACCGTCGAACCCGACACCCCTGCCAAGGTGGTCATTGATGACCGCTCTGGAATTATCGTGATGGGGGCCAATGTACGGGTCAGCACCGTGGCCATCGCCCAAGGCAATCTCACCATCCGCATCAGCGAAACACCGGTGGCGTCCCAGCCCAACCCCTTTTCCGATCAGGGCGACACGGTGGTCTTGCCCCGCACCAATATCGAGGTGGACACCGAAGCCGAAAACCGCCTTGCCTTGGTTGAAAACAGCGTCACCTTGCAAGATCTGGTGAATGGCTTGAATGCCTTGGGCATCGGACCGCGCGATATGATCTCGATCCTGCAAGCCATCAAGGCCGCCGGTGCCTTGCAAGCCGATATCGAGGTGATGTGATGAACGTGACCTTTGTGCAAACCGGCGGCCCGGATTTGGGACAAGCCGCCCTCGCCGGAGCAAAAGCCCGGATCGATGGCGCCCGGCAAACAGCGCTGGCATCAGCGAAAAGCAATGATATTTCGGCCCGTGAAGCCTCTATGCGGGAAGCGGCAGAAGGCTTTGAAGCCGTGTTTCTGGGGCAAATGCTTGCTCCCATGTTCAGTGGATTGTCCAGCGATGGCCCCATGGGCGGCGGCCATGCGGAAGAGGTCTTTCGGTCGATGCTGGTGGATGAAATGGGCAATGCCATCGCCAAAGCGGGCGGCGTGGGCGTTGCTGGCCCTGTCTATGAAAAACTGCTGTCCCTTCAGGAGATATGATCATGACCATGCAAAGCCGGACGGAGCAAAAGACCGATCTGCCCAAAACAGTGCATAAATTTCTGAGCATAACGGATCAATTGACAGCCCTGCTCGCCAAAGAAAACCATTATCTGGAAACCCGCCGCCCCCGCGAAAGCCGGGCATTGGTCGGGGAAAAACTACGGCTTACCCAGGATTATCGGGAAGCTCTTGGCCAATTACGGGTGGAAGAAGCCTCGGCCTTGGGGGAAAAGGGCTCGGACATACGCAAGCAGGTCGCCAAAAAAACAGAAATTTTCCGGTCAGAATTGGCCCGCCATGCAAAGCTGATCATTCGCTTGAAATCCATCAGCGAAGGCGTTGTAAAGGCCATCAGCGCCGAAGCCATGAAGCAGAAAAACCCCGTGCAGCATTATGGCAATAACGGGCGCATGACCGATAATCGCGGGCTAACGGCCTCGCTAACCCTTGATTGCAATATTTGATGTCTCGTTCAGGGCCAGTTCCACCGATGATGTCAGGTGCATCTGATTGGCAAGCGCTTTCAAACGTCGCTCCACCACATCATTGACGATGGTTTCAAAGCCGTCATCCACTTCCAGCACCAGATGATCGCCACTGCTTTTCAGGCGCACCCGCTTCAACAATTTGGATGTTCCGCCCGATACGCGATGACCCAAGCGCAGGGCGGCCCCTAAAACCAGCGCCTGCTTGACCTCTTCCGCCGATAAAAGGCTGCGGCACAAACGCGCCAATCGACTGTTTTGCGAGCCGCCATTGATTTGGTTCAGGGCCAATCCCACAAAACCGCGATCCCGGTGATCCACCCCCACAAACCGCCCGTAAAGAATTTCCATCATGGCACGTTCGGCCCGAAAATCCGGATGGCCGCGCCAGGCAATGTCGGAAAGCAGACAAGTGCCGTAATAAAGCCGTTCCATAAAGGCCGGGGCCTTCGAGCCTTTGAATACGGGCGCAATCCAGTCCATCAAGCGGTCGCCATGTTCTTTGAAGCGCCCGCCGATTTCAGCCATTTCCCGTGCCGCCGATATAAACGGATCTTCCTGCTTTTTCTGATCAGAAAGATGTTTATAGGCAATCCCTTCCCGCAGGCCCAGCGACGAGGTGATCACCCGCTTGGGCTTCATGATTTTCAGGATATTTTGCAAAATCAAGGCAGCAAGTGGCAGGGTTCCTGCACGCCGGGACGGCACATCGCGCACTTTGGCAAGGCTTTCGGGTTCTTGTGCGGCAATCAACCCCGCCAGATTTTCCGCCTCTGCGCCTTTGATGGAAAAACCATGTAAAATCTGCAAAACTGCATTTTTCTGCACAAGATTGACGCGGCTTACCGCGCGCCATGACCCGCCAACAATATAAAAATTCTTATCTTGGCGATTGACCAGCCAATCCACCGTTGCAAGTGCGGTGGCGATCTCGCCATCAATGGATGCCGTATCGTCGCCATATTCCCCCATCAGCCGCAATGGACCAATGGGCAAGGTGAGTCTTTCCTTACACTGCCCTTTTTCTACCTCGATCAATTCAAGGCTGCCGCCTCCCAGATCACCCACAATGCCATCGGCATCGGGAATACCGGATATCACCCCATAGGCCGATAAGGCAGCTTCTTCCTTACCGCTGATCACTTGCACCGGAATTCCGGTTTCCCGCTCTATTCTTTCAACGAATTCCGGCCCGTTTGAAGCATCACGCACCGCGGCCGTTGCCACCGCTTCGATGCGTTTGACGCGCATGGTTTTCAATAACAATCGGTAACGCCGCAAGGTGGCAATGGCGGAGTCAACCGCCTCATCATCCATGCGGCCCGTTTTTCCGACCATCCGGCCCAATCCGCACAGAACCTTTTCATTGAACAGGATATGCGGATGACGGCTCAATCTGTCGAATACCACAAGGCGAACCGAATTCGACCCGATATCAATCACGGCGAAATGGTCGCGCGGATCGTAGATAGCCTTTATCAGGGAGCTATGAGACACAAATTTCGTTTCACCCTTATGCGGTTCGGGGAGGCGCTTCCCACCGCAATCCATTGAAATTCCGGACCCTATTGAGCTGCGCGCCACCGGTCAAGAGCGCACCCATGCCTCATGATCCCCTTCAAGACTGCGATGCCGAAGCCACAGCGGATCCATCCGGCTTGGTGCTGCCGGAATCGTGGAAAGAAAAATCAACCTCCAGCTTTCCGGGGCGTTCGGATTCCAAGGCACTGCCGCGCCCGGAAAGGCTAGGATTTTTCATGAAATACATATGCGCCGAAAAGGGGTCTTCGCCCTCTTCCGGTTTTATTCTTTCATAAGCGCCTTCCGAATCCAAAGACCAGCTTTGCTGATTGTCCTTCAAATTCGCCACCAGAACCTGCCCCATGATCTGTTCGTGAACCGTGGGGTTTTCCACCGGCACCAAAGATTCAACGCGCCGATCGAAATTGCGCGGCATCCAGTCAGCGGAAGAAATAAACAATTTGGCATGGGGGGATGGCAGGCTGTGGCCATTGCCAAAACACACAATGCGGGAATGCTCCAAAAAGCGACCAACGATGCTTTTTACCCGGATATTGCGCGATAAATCCGGCAAGCCGGGCCGCAAACAACAAATACCGCGCACAATCAGATCGATTTCAACACCAGCCATGGAAGCTTCATAAAGCTTTTCAATAATGGTCTGATCCACAAGGGAGTTCATCTTGGCCCAAATCGTGGCCGGACGCCCGGCGCGGGCATGGGCGATTTCCGCATCGATCAATTTGATCAAGGTACGCCGGATATCAAAAGGCGACATCGCCAATTTTTCCATATTGCGTGGACGCGCATAACCCGTGACATAATTGAACAACCGAGCCGCATCCCGCCCAAGCCGGGGATCGGCGGTAAAAAAGCTCAGATCCGTATAAATACGGGCAGTAACGGGATGATAATTACCCGTACCATAATGCACATAGGTTTGAAGCGTGCCGCCTTCGCGCCGCACCACCATCGACACCTTGGCATGGGTTTTCAGATCGAGAAACCCGAACACCACCTGCACGCCCGACCGTTCCAGATCACGCGCCCATTTGATATTTTGTTCTTCATCGAAGCGGGCTTTCAGCTCTACTAACGCTGTTACCGATTTTCCCGCCTCTGACGCTTCTTTCAAGGCATCGATGATTTCCGATTGGGAGCCAGCGCGATACAGCGATTGCTTGATAGCCACCACATCGGGATCACGGGCGGCCTGACGCAAAAAAGCATGCACCACCTCGAACGATTCATAAGGATGATGAACCACGAAATCCTTGGCCCTTATGGCGCGAAAAATATCGCCGCCATGATCGCGCAATCGTTCGGGATAGCGCGGATTATAGGGTTTGAATTTCAAATCCGGCAAATCGTCGATAATCAATTGCTTGATTTCCCCGATCCCCAAAAGGCCATCCACCCGGCTGACCGTATCCGGATCGGCATCCAATTGATCGATCACCATTGCCGCCAGATCTTCCGGCATGCTTTTGTCGATTTTCAGCCGGATCACCCGCCCGCGCCGACGCCGCTTCAAAGCGGTCTCAAACAGGCGAATCAAATCTTCCGCTTCTTCTTCGATCTCCATATCGCTGTCCCGCACAATGCGGAACACACCACTTCCTTGCAGATCATAGCCGGGGAAAAGCTGGTCCAAAAACAGGGCGATCAATTTTTCCAAGGGCAAAAAGCGTATTTTTTCCGAAGGCAAACGGATGAAACGGGACACCTGATCCGGAATGGGCAAAAGCGCGCGTATCTCTTTGCCATCCGTGCTTCGGGTCAAGGACAGCACCAAAGAAAAGCCTAGATTGGGCAAAAACGGAAAGGGATGCGCCGGATCGATGGCCAAGGGGGTGAGCACCGGGAACACATTGGCGAGAAAATACGTCTCGAGCCATGCCCGCTCCTTGCGGGAAATATCCTCGGCCTCCAAAACGGACAAACCGCGCTTGTGCATTTCTTCACGCAACTGCCGCCAGCGCACCTGTTGTTCGGTGATAAGAATGTCCGCTAATGCATTGACACGTCTTAATTGCTGCGCTGGTGTCAAACCGTCACTGCTCACGGTTTCAATGCCGGAATCCACAAGCCCGCGCAGCCCCGCAACGCGCACCATATAGAATTCATCCAGATTGGTGGCGGAAATTGATAGAAACCGCAAACGTTCCAAAAGCGGATGATTGGTGTTGCCCGCTTCTTCCAGAACCCGTCGGTTGAAATTCAACCACGATAATTCACGATTGATGAATTTATATCCGGGGGCGGCCTTTTGGATAGCCGCACGCATTGTCCGTATGGGCTGCGCCATCCCTTGGCCCTGCGGATGCGGTTTTTCTGCCACATCTTGCCCTGTGACATCAGCCTGCTCTGCAATCAAAGCCTGGTCCGTCACTTTTGAGGACTGGTCAAGCGATTTGGATGCAGACATAAGGCAAAGCTCCCGAGAAAACACATATCCAGCCTAGACATGGCGCCCAAATCCCGCTGCGCAAGTATGAAGGCCATATCCCAAGGCCATTATGTCATAGAAATGACAGGTCGCTAAGAACAGCGCGGGCCAAAGGCAGCGTAATCGGTTTTTTGCGCGCCAAAGACGCCGCATCAAGAGCCGCCACGGTTTTTTCCATAGCGGCAAAAGACCGCTCGATGCGCGGGATCACATAATCCACCAGTTTCGGGTCGGCGTGCAATTGCCGGTCCGACAAGCGCTTCACCATCAAAGCAGCAAGTAAATCATCGTCCGGCGCTTCAATATTGGCGATGGGCGTGGCCAAAAGCCGGGACCGCAAATCGGGCAAAGTCACATCCCATTGCGCCGGTGCCACACGCCCGCTCAACAGCAAAAAGCCTTCCCGTTCGCGCATCCAGTTATATAGATGAAAGAGATCCACCGGATCGAGCCGTCCTTCTTTCAATGCCTGATCCGCATCTTCCACAATCACCGCCGGATGGGGACGCAACATCAGACGGCTTCTGGCCCCGACCTCTTCCGCCGTCACCATATCCGCATTGGAACGCGCCCGCCATACCGCCGCCAAATGGGATTTGCCGCACGCCGCAGGCCCGACAATCGCCAAAGCATGAGACGGCCAATCGGGCCAGCGATCCATCAATGCAACGGCTGCCGCATTGGACGAGGCAATGAAAAAATCTTCGCCGCGAAAGCTTTGCCGGTGCGGAAGATCAAGCGCCAATTGCATTATGATGGCTCCCCCGCCGTTACATCATTTTCAAGAACAGCCGATGACTCTTCCGCCGATGGGGTCTCAAAAGCCTTCCCTTCGGTTTCTTTCCGGTAATGCGCCATGGTCCGCCGTACCAACACCGAAACCACCGCCGCAACGGGCACCGCAATCATCACCCCGACAAAACCGGCCACTTCGCCGCCAGCAAACACCGCGAACAAAACCCAAACCGGATGCAGCCCCACATGATGGCCCAAAAGGCGTGGCGTTAAAATGGCTCCTTCCAAGGCTTGCACCACCAGCCACACACCGGCCACAAGGCCAAGCTGAACCCAATCCGGCCCCCATTGCCCAAATCCGACAATCAGGGCAATGGCCGCCGCAAACAACATACCTAAAAACGGTATGATTCCCAGCAATCCGGCCAAAAGCCCAAGGATCAGCCCATAATCCAATCCCACGAGCGACCAGCCAGCGGAATAAAGCACCGCCATTGCGGCCATGACGCTCAATTGCCCCCGTACAAAGCCCGATAGAACCCGATCGATTTCCCGTGCAATGCCCCGGATTGTCGGCGCTTCCGCCTTTGGCAAAAGGCAATTGCCCTGTTCAATAATTTTGTCATAGTCCCGTAGCAAGTAAAATGCCGCCATCGGGGCAATCAAGATCAACGCCAACAGATTGAAAAAGGCCAATCCTCCGGCAAAAAGCTGCCCGCCCAAATTTTTCACACTGCCAAGCCCTTGCTGCAGGGCCGAAGCCAGAACGCTTTGCGCTTCCCGACCGATATCGCTGCCAAACTCCGCCTTCAGATCCATCATCGCCATATCGATCTGGGCACGCACGGTTTCGATCACACCAGGCAAGGCCTTGATCAAGCCACTGATCTGGTTTTGCAAAAGCGGCCACAGGGCCACCAAAGCACAAAGACCGATCACCGTCCCAAGCCCGATCACAAGGCCGGCAGCAATCCCCCTGCCCATTCCCCAGCTTTCCAGCCGATCCACCAAAGGGTCCAACAAATACGCCACCGCAAACCCGACAATGAACGGCAGCAAAATCCCCCGTGTGAGATATGCAAAAAGCAAAAACACCGCCAGAACCAGCCACGGCACATAGCGCGTCAGCGCCGCACTGGGCCGCCGCGGTTCTTTCGTGTCTTTCATCGCCCCCCCTTGATCTGTCATCGTGGATCATTCCCTTGCACATTTGCCCCCATATCGCGGTCTTGTTGTTCCGAGGTAGGTTCCGACCGTGTCAGCACATAGCCTTGTTGGCGTTTTTGCAAAGACAGGCGTGCTTGAGACAGAGCCAGCGTCAATTGCTCAAGATCGCCAATATAGCGGAGCTCGAATTCGGATAAAGGCAATCCGATTTGCGTGACATCAAGGGACCGGATAAGCGAAATTCCCGACAAGCGATTGCGCAATGTGATCCAGTCCTCAAAGCTTTGCACCGGCGCAATCACCGAAATCAGCGATTGCCCCTGCCCTGCTGTGACCAATGTGCGCGCTTTCCATGCGGTGTCTGCCTCGGTCATAACATGGTCGGCAGCGCGGGCAAGCAAGGATTCCAATGGTTCATCCGGCTCGGCAACCACCACCCCTTGGCGCGCGGCCATACTGTCTGCTTCCGCCTCTGTCAGGGGGCCGATCCCGATCTGATAGGATATCTTGCGCCGGTTCTTTGCATAATCGAATCCCACCGTGGCTGTTGCCACCACCGCTTTTGACACCCCAAAGGCGTGGGCAACGGTGCCCAGCATATCCGGAGAGGCTTCTTCCAGAAGATGGGCCGAGGAAAAACGCCGGGCCGTGAAGCTGTTTTTTGCAAAGTGATAGGCAATCAGCCGGTTTTCCCGATCAGCCCCTGCCAAGGCCTGCCGCCATGGATGCTCATCATAAACATGCCGCACACCGCCCGATATAAACACCGGAATCAGCACATAAGGCCCCGCAGACGATTCGGTATAAGCAACCCCTGCCTTGGTGAAGATATCGCGCACGGCATCCGCCGAAAAAGTGACATCCACCTTTGCCAAATAGCGTGTGGCGGACGACCGCTCATCCCGAATATCAACGGCGCGGACCAACTGTTCCAACAAGGGGTCGCTGGCGGGAGGCAACAAACCGGCATCCTCTGCCGCCACCAGCTTTTTAATCAGCCGATCCCATGCGCGGGTTCGCGCTTCGGTCAAGGCAAGCTGGCGCGCCAAAGTGGCGGTTTTCGACGATTGATCCACCTCTATCCCGTGAACAGCAAACAGCCGGTCATCATCTTGTGCGCGCGCATCGGAAATGCCGGGGCTGACCCACAACCCGAACAGCCACAACAACATGATGAAAGGACCGGACAATTTCACATCTGTTCTCCTTTGGTTCGCCCCACTGTAACGCCTTGTTTGCAAGGTTGGAACCTTGATGCGCGATTTCGACAATCTGATGGCGCAGCGTTTTCGGGTCCAGCCCTCAAACCCGCGCTATATCATCATTGTCGCATCAACGCTTCGATTTCGCGTTTTAACGGGAAAGGGACTTGCTCTCGCTGTGGATTTCCCTTCATGTTGCTCACCCCTCGAATCGGTATCAGAGGACATGCCATCGTGACCGGAAAAAGCCCCCGATCCTATACCTATGCGGACTCTGGCGTTGATATTGCCGCCGGCGACGCCCTTGTAGATGCCATCAAGCCCGCTGCGGCCTCAACCCGCCGATCCGGTGCCGATGCGGCCCTTGGCGGCTTTGGGGCACTGTTCGATTTGAAAGCTGCCGGCTATCATGATCCCATTCTGGTTTCCGGCACCGATGGTGTGGGCACCAAGCTCAAAATCGCCCAGGCCGCGAACAAGCACGATAGCATCGGCATTGATCTGGTGGCCATGTGCGCCAATGATGTTCTGGTGCAAGGTGCGGAACCCTTGTTCTTTCTTGATTATTTCGCCACCAGCCGCCTGTCCGGTCCTCTTGCCGCAGATGTGGTAACCGGTATCGCCGAAGGATGCAGACAGGCCGGCTGTGCCTTGATTGGCGGCGAAACGGCAGAAATGCCGGGCATGTATAGCCATGGTGACTATGATCTGGCGGGCTTTGTTGTGGGGGCCGCCGAACGGGGCAGCCTGATCACCGGCGAATCCATCAAAGCAGGCGATCATCTGATTGGTCTGGCCTCCTCTGGCGTTCATTCCAATGGATATTCCCTGGTCCGCAAACTGGTGGCCGATTTGGCGTTGGATTACAGTGCGCCCGCGCCTTTCGATGGATCCCGAAGCCTTGGCGAGGCGCTGCTTACCCCGACAAAACTTTATATAAAAAGCTGTCTTCCCTTGGCCCGCAGCGGCGCCATCAAGGGGATGGCACATATCACCGGCGGCGGGTTGCTTGAAAATATCCCCCGGTGCCTGCCCAAGGGCGTGCGGGCTTTGGTTGATGCTTCAAGCTGGCCCTTCCCTGCGGTATTTTCCTGGCTACAAGAAGCCGGGCATATCACCCCCTTTGAATTGGCCCGTACCTTTAATTGCGGCATTGGCATGGTGTTGGTTGTGGCTGAATATGCGTTGGACAGCACTCTTGAGGCTTTGCGCGCCGCCAATGAAACGGCCTATGCCATCGGGCGCATCGAGCCGCAAAAAGACGGGGAAGCAAGATGTCGCATCTATGCCCACAAAAGCGCATGGAACAGCCGTGAAGGCTTCGATACCGATAATAAAGGGATTGAATAACCCATGGCCCGCATGAACCTCGGTGTTCTCATTTCTGGACGTGGCTCCAATTTACGTGCCTTGATTGATGCCTGCGCGGATGAAAATTTTCCCGCCCGCATCGCCGTGGTCATTTCAAATCGCAAAGATGCCAGCGGGTTGAGCTATGCCCGTGAAGCCGGAATCGACACGCTGGTGATCGAGCATACGGATTTCGACAGCCGCGCCGATTTCGACAATGCCTTGCATGTGGGGCTGACCGACTATGGGGTGGAGCTGGTGTGCCTTGCGGGCTTCATGCGTTTGCTGGACCCGGAATTTGTCAGCCGCTGGCACAACCGGATGATCAATATCCATCCCTCTTTATTGCCAAGCTATCGAGGCCTGAAAACCCATGAGCGCGCGCTGGAAGATGGTGTGCGTTTTACCGGCTGCACCGTGCATTATGTGCGCCCCGAAATGGACTCCGGCCCTATCATCATTCAAGCCGTTGTACCCGTTCTGGACGACGACACAGCGGCAACCCTGGGGCGCCGGGTACTGGGATATGAGCATCAGATTTATGTGGAAGCGGTGCGCCTGATTGCCTCGAAACAGATCAGACCTTCGGGAGCGCGGGTAACGGGCAAGGATCTGGATCTGCCGCAACAGGGCCTGATCAGCCCCATACCGGTTTCCGGGCCTTTGCCCGACAATTCATCCGGCTCCTGACCCTTTGGCCACAAAAAAGGCGCGGAGAAATTCCTCCACGCCTTCCGTCTCGGGTGACCGCCCAAAGCGGCATTAAATTCAGCCGACGATTTCAATGCCGGAGAAGAAATAGGCAATCTCGATAGCCGCATTTTCAAGGCTGTCAGAGCCATGAACGGAATTGGCTTCAATGCTTTCGGCAAAGCTTTTACGGATGGTGCCTTCCGCAGCATCGGCAGGATTGGTGGCGCCCATGATTTCGCGGTTTTTCAAAACAGCATTTTCGCCTTCCAGAACCTGCAAAACAACCGGACCGGATGTCATGAAGGCCACAAGATCGTTGAAGAACGGACGCTCTTTATGCACGGCATAAAAACCTTCGGCCTGTGCTTTGGTAAGCTGGGCACGCTTTTGCGCAACAATGCGCAAACCGGCGTCTTCCAACATGGCATTGATCTTGCCGGTGAGATTGCGGCGCGTGGCATCGGGTTTGATGATCGAAAAGGTACGTTCAAGAGCCATGATAGCGATGTCCCTGACTTTTAATTACTGGGGAAAAGGTTCGCGCGGCTTGTAAGCGATCGCAGCATTAACTGCAAGCATTTGCGCTTGTCTGTGCGCTTGGCTTTCTTCTTTTTGGGGCAAATGGTTTCCGTGCGCCCAAAAATGTACTAGAGCGGTCCCATCATGCTGCATATCAAAGATCTGACATACCGTATTGGCGACCGTCTTTTATTCGACCGCGCCACCACCCATGTGACACCGGGCCAGAAAGTGGGTCTGATCGGTCGCAATGGGGCTGGAAAATCCACACTTTTGGGGCTGATCACCGGCACCTTGTCGCCAGAGGGCGGGTCCATCCATATTCGCCCCCGCGCCGCCTTTACTCTGGTGGGCCAGGAAGCGCCCGATGGGCCACGCTCTTTGGTGGAAGCGGTGCTGGATGCCCATTATGAAATGCGCGATCTACAAAAAGAGGCAGAAACCGCAACCGATCCCCACCGAATTGCCGATATTCATACGCGACTGGCGGATCTCGAGGCCCATTCTGCCACAGCCCGCGCCGCCTCTATTCTATCCGGCCTTGGCTTTGATGCCGAAGCACAAGCGCGGCCCCTGAACAGCTTTTCCGGCGGGTGGCGGATGCGCGTGGCTTTGGCCTCTGCCTTGTTCACCCGGCCCGATCTGTTGCTTTTGGATGAACCGACAAACTATCTGGACCTGGAAGGCGTCATCTGGCTGGAAAGCTTCTTGCGCACCTATCCCTATACCGTTGTGGTGGTCAGCCATGACCGTTCTTTACTCAACCGTGCCGTGACCTCGATTCTGCATCTGGAACAGGGTCGGCTGGTTTCTTATGCCGGTGGCTATGATGCCTTTGAAAATGCCCGGCTGTTACGCAATGAACGCTTGGCCGCCATGAAATCGAAGCAAGATGCCCAAAGGCGGCATCTGCAGGCCTTTGTGGATCGTTTCCGCGCCAAGGCCAACAAGGCCAGTCAGGCGCAAAGCCGCCTTAAAATGCTCGAACGGCTAAAACCCATCGCCTCGGTGGTGGAAGAACACACCGTGCCGTTCAATTTCCCCAAACCCTCGCCTTTATCGCCGCCCCTGATAACCCTTGATGCCGTATCTGTCGGCTATCAGGAAGACAAGCCCGTCTTGCGCAATTTGGACCTGCGGATCGACCCGGATGACCGCATTGCGCTTCTAGGGTCTAACGGGAATGGCAAATCCACCTTTGCCAAGCTGATTTCCAAGCGCTTGAAGCCCATGACCGGCAAGCTGACTGTGCCGCGTACCCTGAAGGTGGGGTATTTCGCCCAACATCAGCTTGATGAATTGCGGGCCAAGGAATCCCCTTATGATCATATGGCCCGTGTTATGCCCGATAGCACCGAAACCAAGGTGCGGACCCGATTGGGCAGTTTCGGGTTTTCCGCCGATAAAGCCGACCGGGCCGTGGAAACCTTGTCAGGGGGGGAAAAGGCACGGCTGTTATTTGCCTTGATGGCCCATGCGGCCCCGCAAGTGATGATTCTGGATGAACCGACAAACCATCTGGATATCGATAGCCGCGAAGCCTTGATCCGCGCTTTGAATGAATTTGACGGGACTGTCATTTTGATCAGCCATGATCGCCGGTTGGTGGAAGCCTGTGCCGACCGGCTGTGGGTGGTGGAAAATGGCGGCGTCCATTCTTTCGACGGAAATATCGAGGATTACCGGCAAAAGCTTTTGAAAGCACGCGGCGCGCGCACGGATTCCAATGACAAGGATCAAGCCGCCAATGATCAACGTAAATCCGACCGTCGGGCAGCAGCACAAGCCCGTGCAAAACTGGCACCCTTAAAGCAAGCTCTGGCGGATGCGGAAGCGCATGTGGATGATCTGACGAAAAAAATCGCCCGCATTGACCGTGCTTTGAACAATCCGGGGCTTTATGATGGTACGGTGGCCAATGGAGCCGCCAAAGCCGCCCATTTGCAACAAGAACAGGCAAAGCTGACGCGCGACATGGACGCGGCAGAAGAACGCTGGCTTATGGCGCAAGAGGCTCTTGAAAAGATAAAGCAGCCCAAAGAAATGGCCGACAAATAGCGTTCGAACAAAGTGCTGCGCTTCTTCTTGTAACCCCTCTGGTTTCAATGAACCCAAATCAAAGCCGGTTCGAGATTGGAACGGGAATAATGCCCCTATCCGGCTGTCCAATCCATCAGCCAGATCGCAGCGATCAGACAGGCAGCGCCCACCGATAATCCCCCTGCAAAAAGCGCCATATATTTTCTTGAAACGGGCGCGGATTCATGGGTATCGAGGCGCTTAAGCACCCGCACAGCCTGACGCTGGGCCGTCACAAAAATGACGATGCCCATCAACATGAAAAGCGTAGCGATCAGTTTTGGAATCCAATTAGGTTCCAACTTCCCAAATAGGGCATTAAATCCCAAACCAATACCAATGGCCGCAAGACCGGTACGCATCCAACCACCAAAGGTGCGCTCATTGGCCATAATGGTTCTATCTTCCGCTAGATCGGTGCGCGTTTCGGCATATTCCGTGTGGATGTCGGCTTCATCCGTCATGGTCCGTATGCCCTTCTTTCTTTTCCAATTCTGGTCCAGCGGTTTTCATCTCGATCGGCACCGGTCCCTTGAATGTCAGCGTGCGGTAAGGGAATGGAATTTCAATACCAGCATCATCGAGAGCACGTTTTATAGTGCGCACGACCTTGTCGCGGGATTTGTGCATATCGATGGGGGTCGAGTGCGCCCACCACATCACCGTATAATCCACACTGGACGAGTTAAATTCGCGGGCGAACACATGAACGCCTTTGCTTTGCTCCACCTCCCCGGCTTTTTCCAACGCCTCTTTTATGACCGTCGCCGCCTTGTCCACATCCTCGCCATAAGCCACCCCGCAAACGATGGAGAAACGCCGCAGTTCCCTGTCGGTTCTTATATAGACCGGGTTCTTGTAAAGCATAGCATTGGGAAGGATTACCAATTGATCATCGGGCTGGCGGATATAAGTATCGCGGATGGCAATGCGTTCGATCTTTCCTTCCACCCCCTCGCATTCAATAAAATCCCCAAGGCGCATGGGTTCGCGTAGCATGATGAGGGCGCCCGCGATAAAATTCTCAAAAATATCCTTGAAGGCAAAGCCGATGGCCACAGAACCAAGCCCTAAAGCTGCCAAAAGTTTGCCTGGCGTGACGCTTGGGAAAACGATGGTCACAGCGATCAAAACGCCTGTCAGCCAGACCATCAAATGAGCCAGTGTTTTTAATAGTTCCCGCAAGGAGGCGCGAATTTTGGTACGGCGCAAAAGCCGACCCAGAAGATTGTTTATGAATTTTGCACTGGCCCAACTGAGAAGGATAACCAAAAAGGCAAGAGCCAGTTGAGGCAGGGTTTTGACCAGCTCCAGCCACATGGAAAGAAGTTTGTCGTTCAAAAGTGCGACAATTTCCATCTCTCCGCCCTCATCTTTATGTCGAGGCGCTTTTTTAAGAACGCACCGGACAATGGATCCAACAGAAGATCAAGGTCGATATTGGGCTGAATGCGGGCAGAAATACAAGAAGATAGCCAAAAGTGCCCTTAACAGTTCAGGCTTTCTGTTCCCAGCCCCCCTGCTCTTTTTGCTGCCAGTAGCTTCGTTTTTTTGTTTTATCTTTCCATGCCAGCCAATCCGCGCGGGCCTGGCTAACAATATCGTCATCCTGACCATCAAACATATAAAGGCACATCTGATACCCGCCAAGATCCTGCGGCGCCGGGGCTGCATTGATCAAAATCAGCGTATCGGCCCCATTGGGGCATGTGTCTTCCATTGTCAGATAAGCGGGCTGACGTTCAGGAAATCCGCTTTCTTTGGTGCCATGGGGTAAAAACGAAACCGGATCATAGGTCCACAAAGCCCGATCAAGGCTTTCCAAAGTGGAAGGATCGGGCACCTTTACGCAGGCCTTAAGGCCCCGGTCGAGCACCCGTTCCAGCAATTTGGGAAAAGCCACCTCCAACGTCTGACGCTGGAGGTGGTAAAAACGGACTTCAGCTACCATGGCCGTATATCCGTGAAGGATAGGATGTGCCGATCAGCCTGCCTGTTTTTTAAGAGCGATCCACGCATCCACATTTTCTTCCAGAATATCCAAAGGCAATGGCCCGTGGCGCAAGACCTCATCATGATAGCCACGCATATCAAAAGCATCGCCCAATTCCAAACGCGCTTTTTCACGCAAGGCCAGGATCTTTTCCTTGCCGATCATATAGGCCGTCGCCTGACCGGGCATAACGATATAACGCTCAATGGCTTTCACCACATCGCCTTCAGGATTGGGGGTATTTTCACGCAGATAATCAATGGCCTGTTCGCGGGTCCATTTCTTGTCATGAAGGCCGGTATCCACCACCAAGCGGCAAGCCCGCCATAGTTCCATCGCCAAGCGTCCGAAATCGGAATAGGGATCTTCATAAAAGCCCATTTCCTTGGGCAAATATTCCGAATAAAGCCCCCATCCTTCCGTATAGGCTGTGAAACGCGCCAGCTTCTGGAACATGGGCAAGCCATCCAGTTCTTGCGAAATGGCCAATTGCATATGATGGCCGGGAATACCTTCATGATAGGCCAGCGCTTCCATCTGATAGCTGGGCATATCCATCATATCATAAAGATTGGCGTAATAGGTGCCGGGCCGCGAACCATCCAAAGCAGGTTGTTGATAAAAAGCCTTTCCGGCGGCTTTTTCACGAAATGGCTCCACCCGCTTTACCACCAGATCGGCCTTGGGCAGGATACCGAACACTTCCGGCAAGCGCGTGCGCATGGTGTCGATCAGCGCCGTTGCTTCATCCAGATAACGCTGACGCCCCGCATCGGTATTTTCATAATAAAACTGCTCGTCGGTGCGCATGAATTCAAAGAAAGCCTGCAAATCGCCTTCAAAGCCCACCTGCTCCATGATCTTGCGCATTTCGCCATGAATGCGGTCCACATTATCAAGGCCGATCTGGTGGATCTCGTCTGCGCTCAGATCCGTGGTGGTGTAACTGGCCAATTGCGCCGCATAATAATCCGCGCCATCGGGCAGCTTCCACACGCCATCATCGGTGGTGGCAATTTTTTCCTGCCGCTCCATTTCCGCAATCAACCGCTCATAAGCCGGGCCGAACACATCTTTAAGCGCCGCGCGGGCACGGGCGGTCAGATCGGCGGCTTCATCTTCCGGCAAATCCAGTTTGGCAATTTTGCTTTCGATATCATCCATCAAAGCCGAATTTTCGTCACTATCACCAAAAGGAGCGCCGGTAATCACATTGCGGGTCGCCTCGATCACGATGGGATAGACGAATTTCGGCGGCATGATCCCCATATCTTCCCGCTCTTTCATATGGGCGATCAATTGATCTACCAGCCCGCCTACGCCTTCAAGCCGCGCAATATAGGCGTCTGCGTCCGAGGCTTCTGTCACCCCGTGGATATTGATCAAAAAGCTGGGAATTTGCTGCTGCCAGCCAAACATCTGGTTTACGGGATAGCTGTATTTACGCCATTTATAGCTTTCCACATCGCGGGAGGTCACGGTCTGGAACAAGCGATAGGAAAGCTTTGCCGACGGCTCCAATGCCTCGACATCAAAGGACTTCAGCGCTTCCAAGCGCGCCTTATTGATGGCCAGTTCCTCAGCTGCCGCCTCATCGGACAGATCGTCCCATTTCCCGTAATCTTCGGTCTTGCGGCCCATATAGGCCTGCGTCATAGGCGACCGCGCCACATCTTCTTCAAACGCCTTTTGGAAAAAGGCCATCAGCTTTTGGGTTTCGGTTTGCGCCTGCTCTGTTGCCGTTTCGCCACTTTGCTCCATGCCGCTGCGTTGATCATTTACGGCTTCATTGCTGCCTTGATCGCAAGCTGCAAGGCCGATCGCCAGAACAAGACTTGAGGCACCGCGAAAGAAAAAACGACGTTTAGATGGTCCCGGCATGGAGAGCTCCCTGTCTGTCAATTATTGCACAATGACACCATGCCCCGTTCAAAGCCCTTGGCCAACAAAACGGAAGCAGGGTCCATATGGTCTGTAAGAGAGACTAGACTGCGTATTTTCATGCAGCAAGGGAGATCGTATAATCTGTGGTTATAGGCCGCTGCCAGTGCCTGTGCCCCCTGCATTGGTAGAAACCACGGGGGTGAACTCGGCACGATAGGCCGATAAGAACGAACGAAATTGATCCACACCCCCAAGCTCACCAACTATGCGGCTGAGTTCGCCCTCCGGTGCGCCATCGGGGCTGGTTAAAAGATCGAACACGCCCGCATAGTCGCCATTTTTGATCAAAGGCTGATAACGGCTACGCAGCTGCGAAAGCCCCGTTCGATCATCGGTGAAGGAAAGCGCAAGGGCCCGCCGAATCAGGGTTTCCCGCTCTCTCAAGCCTAGCGTGCCCTCATTTTGCCAGCGATTCCCCAAAAGACGACTTGTGATGGCGGCAAGCTGCGGCCAATCATGGCTGGCCCAAAAAATATCGGCGCGTAATTCATCGGCCTCGCGTCCCGAAATATCTTCCAGCAATACGGTTGCTTCTTCATAGCGCTTGAGTTCCGCCAAAGCCCGCGACGATACCAAAGACCGTTGAACCATCACATCAGTGGGTAGAACGGTTTGGCGGGTGGCGCGCATAATTCGAAGGGTTTCTTCAGGGCGCCCATCAAGCAAATAAATCTTGCCCAATTGAGCGGCCACAAGCGCCTGCGCCGACCCTTCCAGACGATAGCTGACCTGATGCTCCAACAGATCGGCGGCCCGGTCCAGCAGATCAACAGACACTAAACGCGCCACCAATTGACGGATCATCCGGTCCCCCGGCTCACCCAAAGGTGTTAATTCCGAGAAATCATAAAACAGCCCCAAGGCCGCCAGAGGAGGCAACTCGTCGGCTTCCCCGTCCAAAAACAGGCGGCTGAAAATATCGGTCATCCGAGCCGCCAATAGCCGCGCCTTTGGCGTTTCGGAAAAAGCCGACGCCGCATGCTGCAATGTTTCCAGAGCCTGCCGGAATTGTCCCTGTTCTGCATATAGGCTGCTCAATGTTTCGAGCACATCCAATTCCAGAAGATCGCCCCGCCATGCAAAGCGCAAGCGCTCCAGCCGTTCGGTCGCTTCCGTGATGGAAATTTCGCCTTCCGCATATTCCAATTTGGTCAGGTCCAGCCGTGCCTGGGTGGACAAACGCCGATCCGATGCGGTGGCCGCATCTTGAAAGCGTGCTCTTGCCGTGGCGATATCTCCTTGCCGCTGCACCAGCTTTCCATAGGCATAATCCGTGGCCAGTGCCGCCGTTCCGTCCAGCCCCATATTCTGCAAGGTCACAATCTGGCCCGATGCCACATCATAAGCCTGTTGATCAAGGGCCGCACGGGCCATGGCCAGATGCATCCGGATCAAAAACGGGCGGTCATGTAGAACCAGCGCTTCACTGCCCCGCCGAAAATAAGACAAGGCATCTTTCATGCGTCCGGCTTTCTCCACCGCCAATGCCCGCCATAACCAGATATCGGATTCCGCATCCAGATCAGGGTCCAAAAACTGCTTCAACGCCTGCTCGGGGCGTCCAAGATCCAGCAAAACCACACCGGAAACCGCACGCCACAACATGGTTTGTTCAATCTGCGGGTCGGTATCCTTCAAAAGCTGAAGCATGGCATGGGCTTCGGGTGCCGCCCCATGAGCCGTATAAAAACGCGCCAGATCCCAGCGCAGCGCCTTTCGCTGTGCCGGATTGGCTTTTGACAGCGCCAAAAGCATGGCCTGTTCGTTTTTGGTATAGTCCGTTATCGGCCCTTTGCGCCAATTGGCAAGATCCAGCAAAGTTTGCGCAGATGCACCGCCCGCGCTGGCTTCAAATTTCAAGGCAAGATCCGGCTCCGATACCGCCAATCCATCCCGCGCCCCGATGCTCACGCCCGTGGAAAAGCGCACGATTTCAAGATCATCGGACAACGCCTTTATCACCAGTCCTTGAGCGCTGGCCAACAGGTCGAAATCCACATATTGATTGCGTTCGGCCAATCCGCGCCCATCATCGCCAAGCGGAAGAATATCCAGAACATCACCGATAACAGGGTCCGGAACCCGTAAGCGCCCGCCCACATCATCCGCCGTGACAAAAATCACGGTCCCTGCGTCACCGCGTTGTCGTTCAGGCTCCAAAGCCCTGCGGGGTATCGTTTCATTTTCGGCCATACGTAGCCGCCAGATGGCTCCGGTTCTGCGCACGGAAATCCCCGGATCGCCGCGCAACTGGAAGCGCACCACTTCAAAGCCCTGCACATCCATCTGTTGAACAACGCCAATATGCCCCGCCTGCCCCTGTGCAATTGCCGCCCGAACAGCAGATAAATCTATGGGCCGCTTGCGCTCGAACACCGCCCACAGCCAACCGGCACGCTTGAAGACCGCCGCCGTTGTTGCCCTTTGCCAGCCAAAGGCCATTTCCACCCCATCAGCGGTCACAGACAGGTTCACCGGCACCGCGCCCGGATCACCCGTGGGGGTAAAAATCATCATGCCCTGAGGGGCTTTTGCGGAATTTTGCGCTGTTTGTACTGGCAAGGCGCGCACAGACTGTGCTTGCGTCGAGGCAGGAGATGCGGCTTTGGCCCCTTCGGCAAGGAAATCCACCACAAGGCTGGAGCCGTTCAGGAAATGGCGCAAATTGCCTGTTCCCGTCACCTGAAGCTCGACCGTCACCGTGCCGTCTTCGGAGATCACCTTTGGATCATGGATGAACTTCAGCGGATATTGAACAAGATCACCAAAAGTGAATGCATATGCTTTGGAAAACTGAAGTTGGATCACACCATCGGACAGGCTGGCCTGATAGTGTGGGACATCGGGGAAATCAAACACAAGGCGGCTATAGTCCGCATGTTCCCCTTTGCGCACGGAAATGGCGGGCTCGTTCGCGGATATTTGCGCAGATCCCGACATGCTCTGAAAAACAAGCATCAACACAAGCGCCAAAAGCCAGATCGCTTTAGCGTTCATTGTTCGGCTCCGTTTTCCAGGCCAAAATCTCGATATCGACACGGCGTGCGAATTCCGGGCGCTGATCAAGCGGCACAGCGGGATCGATCCTGTCAAATTGCCCATCTCCATAGCCAAAAATCCTGATCGGTCGCTGATAGCCCGATTCTCTTAAAAGCTTTGCCACACTTTCCGCCCGACGCAAAGACAACTCCCAGTTGGACGCGAAAACCCGCCCTTTCACAGGGCTGGGATCGGTATGACCGGACACCACCAATTGGTTGTCCAACCGATTGAGCTGGCTTGCCAGATCCTCCAGCATTTGCCTGGCAGCCGGGGTTACCGTGGCCGCCCCGAGGTCAAAGGCCATATCGGCAGGCAGGCCCAAGATCACGCGGTCCGATGTTTGACGCACCAAAGAGCCCACCCCCTTCCCATAGGAAACACCGGACGTCCACCGGTCCGAAAACAGGGCCGACAGATAATCCGGGCTAGAGGCCCAAGGCACAAAACTGCGCAGCCTTTCGGCATCGGGCTTGGCGTCTTTTCCGATATGCGCCTGTTCCGGGTTGAATTGCTCGCGGAATGACGACACCACCGCTTGCCATTCTGAAAGCTGAACGGCGTTCATGGAAAACAGCAGCACAAAAAAAGTCAGCATCAAAGCCAGCAAATCCGCCAGACTGATCATCCATGATGGTGTCCCCGACGGGGCTTTTACAATAAGCACTGGGCGCTCGATCATCCCCCACCCCTCGAAAAATCCGGACGTTTTTCCGTGCGCAGACGGATGGCGATTTCGCGGCCCGGCGCCAAGGCATCAAGACCCACAACAAGAGACGAAGCGGGCACACCGGCGCGCACCATGGCTTGAGCCAAGCTGTTGGCGCGGCGATACGCCAATGCGCCATCGTCCCCTTTCTGGCCGAAAACAAAGGCGATGCTTCGATGGTCACCTTGCGGGACTTCTTGAACCAGTGCGGCCATTTTTTCAAAAAAGACACCCGCTTGTTCGCTCAAACGGGCACTTTTCGAGAAAAACAGCGCATTGGCTCCCACTTCATAGACAAGAATATTGCCGCCCTCTTCGGGATATGTCCGGGATGGCCCCAGAATCTCGGCAATATAATGACCGACTTGGGAAATATACTCACTATCGGATTGAGAATGTCGCCCCGGAGGAATAAGACCGGGCGTTTTCGCTTTCGCCTCAAAAGGCCGTTCAAACGCCTCTTCAAGGCTTTCCATCGCCGCTTTGGACCGCGCGGTTTCCTGATTGGAAATCACATTCATCACGATGAAAAACGCAATAATAATGAAATAGAGAGAGACAAACAGCCCCACGGTCGGATCGATCAATCGAGAAGTGGCCGGCTGCCCGGGGGTGCGCATGGCTCACCTCAATCGAAACTGGCAAGCAAGGCGTCGATATCGTCCTGAGAATTGCCCTTGCCATTCAATTGCGGCCCGTGCTTCAGGGCCTCTTCATTCACCACTTCGCCGCCTTCATCAAAAATACGCTCGTCTTCATCTTCATGCACCACCGTATCGCCAATGGCGAGGGCAAGGGCCGACAAGCGGTCTTCAATATGCCGCAGCACGCTCACCACTTTGGACACACGCTGCCCGGTAATGTCTTGAAAACTTGATGCCTCAAAAATCTCCGTTGAAAGCGTGAACAGCTTTTCGCCGTTTGGCCCTTCCACATCCCCGGCAATCTCGCCAAGGCTGTCGGCCGCATCCATGATCCGGCTTGCGGCTTCTTCGGTATGGGCAACCACCGCATCCAATTCATCACGGGCGGTTGCAATATGCTTATCGGTCATGGTTTTAGGGCGCATGGACGACAGTTCATCGCGGGCACGGGCGATGAAATCCAGGATTTCACGAACTTCCGAACCCACATCGGCAGGGGCCCCAACCCCTTGCCCATCCAGCGAAGACACCAGATTTGCAACAACAGCGCCGATTTCATCGACGGTTACAGCTTCACCTTTCGACGCCTTTATTTCGGCGAGCCTGTCCTCGATGGTCAAAGCCACAGCCCTGCTCATATATCGATGCTCCTGAGCGTTATGCGCCTTATGGACGCGCCTGATGAAACACAACCTTAAGCCAGTGTCGTTAAAAGCCCCTTAAAACGTGTTTAAGGCGCTGTTTTTTGACCAACAAGGTCTTCCACATCAGGAAGACGGGTGGTTGTCGCCAGTCGGGTGGTTAAAATTCTGGCCGCGTCCGTATCCATTTCCGCAAGCAAGGCTGCCATTTTACGATCCGACATACGGGTCGCTACCTGCTGTTGGATATCCATATCCAGCCGTTCAAAAATCGATGCGGCATCCTTTGGCTTCATGGTTTCATAAACCTTGACGATGCTATCGATCTGTTCATTTTCCTGTTCCTCATGGCGTGTCACAAGGACAGAAATTTCTTGTTCAATGCTGCGCAATTGCGAGATCTTCTGATCGATCCGGCGTTCTGTCGAGGCCAAAAGCTGTTCACGCAATGCCGCTTGTTGTTCCCGCTCTTCAAGCTGTTGGCGCCGTTTTCTCAAGTCTTGCAGCAAATCCATTTCCGACCGGCTGACCCCGCCCAATGTGGGGCTAGACCGCACTGCAGATGATCCGGCTTCCTCTGCTGCACCGCTTTGTGCGGATTGATCCTTGGGCAAGGTAGCTGGCGCGCCTTCATCCTGCGCTGGTGCAGTGGTGGTCGAAGCCGCGTTTTCTTGCGCACTGGCCTCGGTCACAAGGCGTGTTACATCCCCTAAAAGCGTGCCGGTTTTTGCCGCCAGAACCACCGAAGCGGTCAGGATGAAGACCGGCAAAAGACGTGGCTTGCCATAAGCTGAAACTGTAGACAAAAACTGGCCGCTCATCGTGCTTCCTTTAACGCCTTCAAAAGATCGGGACGGCCACTGCGGATCGGAGTCACATTTTCTTCCCCGCCATGTTTCGAGGTCAGCCTTTTCTCCAGCCGGTTTGCCAAATTATCACCCGCTTCCGTAATCAATGTCAGTTCATCGGCCAGCGCCCGCGCCTTTCTTGAAGCGGAGCCAAGATCATCAATGGCCTCTGCGCTTTCCTTGCGAAGATGCGAAACCGCGTCTTGCGCCTGCTTTGTGGAGCTTTCAAGCCGCCCCATCAAATCGGCCAATTCGCTTTGGCCTTTTCGCATATCGATCAAGCGACCATTCACACGAATACACGCAAACAGGACAGCCCCCAGCAGCATGATCAAAATGCCATCCATCAGCAATCCTGTCATTTCTGTCATATCCATGGCGTTATTCCTTTTGTGCCCGCCGTTTCAAACGATTGATGTCATCAACCTGTACGGCAAGGTTTTGACCCGATCGTCCCATCTTTCCACGGAACATCGGCACCTCTCCGCAGCGCATTTCCATGCTGTCTCCTGGTGAGACATTGAGAGAAATGGTCTGCCCCACCTGCAAATTCATCACATCGCGCAGGCTCATCAACTGCTCATCCAGAACGGCCCGCAACTGCAGATCGGCCGACCATAATTCCGTCGCCAGATGGGTTTCCCAAATGCTGTCACGGCCAAATTTTTCCCCCATGAAACGCTGCAACAGCAATTCGCGGACCGGCTCCAGCGTGGCATAGGGATAGAGCAATTCCAGACGCCCGCCGCGGTCTTCCATATCGATCCGGAGCTTGATCAGCACAGCCGCATTGGGCGGACGGGCAATGGTGGCAAAGCGCGGATTTGTTTCCAGCCGGTCGAAAGTGAAATTGGTGGGCGACAAGGGTTCAAAGGCCGCCGACATGTCCTTGAGGATCACGGCGATCATCCGCTCCACCAGCGTTTGTTCGATGGTGGTATAAGGCCGCCCTTCAATACGCATGGCCGCCGTACCGCGGCGCCCGCCCAGCAGCACATCGACGATGGAGTAAATGAGCGAGCTATCCACGGTCATCAGGCCGTAATTATCCCATTCCTCAACGCGGAATACCGCCAACATGGCAGGCAGCGGAATGGAATTAAGATAATCGCCGAAACGCACCGAAGTGATATTGTCGAGACTGACCTCGATATTATCGGAGGTGAAATTACGCAAGGATGTGGACATCATCCGAACCATACGGTCGAAGATAATATCCAGCATGGGCAGACGTTCATAGGAAACGAGCGCGCTATTGATGAGCGCCTGTATGCCATGCGCATCGCCATCGTCATCGTCGCCATCAAAGCCCAAAAGGCTGTCGATTTCGTCCTGATCGAGCACCCGGCCCGGTGCGCCGCCATTATAATCGTCGGTGTCGTCTTCCTCGTCGCCACCGGCCATGGCTTCCCATTCGGCGGCAACCGCATCGTCATCGGGTGCATCGTCGCCACCGGCCATCGCCTCCCATTCGGCGGCAACGGCCTCGTCGTCGATTTCCTCGTTTTCAGTTTCGTCAGCCATGATTGCCTTACTGGACCAGCATTTCCCGGAACAACACGTCTTTCACTTCCACCGGCGCCACCGAGCGGTTGATACGCACCAACAGTTCTTCCTTCAACCGATACAACCCTGCAGAGCCATTCAGGTCTTGCACGCGAAGCTCCCGCAGATACACCTGAAAATCATCAATGACACGGGGCATTTTTTCTTCCACCGCAGCGCGGGCGCTTTCCCGGTCTACCTCCAGGCTGACACGGGCGCGCAAAAACTGCTGCTGGCGTTCGCCGGTATTCAAATTCACCACGAATTCCGGCAGGTCGATAAAAATCAGTTCGACCTTTTCTTTGGCAGCAAGCTCTTCTGGATCAGGCTCTTCTTTTTTACTGCCCCCGAAAAAAAGCATCGCTGCAATAACGATGAGAACAACAAGACCAAGAGCCGCCCCACCAAAGAGGACAATCTTTTTCCCGCTCAGGCGCTTTTCCTCAAGCTCCCCAAGCTCATCCACGTCGAGATCGTCATCCATATCGTCGTTATCTGCCATATTCTTACCGTTCCAACGACCAGGACCAACGCATATCCCGGCCCCTTATGCCTATAGTTAATATCCAGAGTGTTAATAAGTCGTAAGGGTCGCAAAATCCAAATCATTCAACCCAACCGGCAATCTCTGCCGCCCGCCCCGCTATTTTGCGACCGTTTCGCGGTTCTCGCAGGGAAAAAAAACACAACACATTGCTTTTAAATGATTTTTTGTTCTGGCACGACCATTGCATTGTCGGGAGCAAACCAATCACGCCACATTGTGGAGACGGGGCATGGATACGTTACTTTCAGTCGGATTATCTCATCAAGGCGCCATGATGCGCCGCATGGATGTGATTGCGAACAACATTGCCAATGCCTCGACCACAGCTTTCAAGCGCGAACGGGTGGTGTTTCAAGACTATCTGTTCGAAATGAAAGGCGAAGGCCCCAAAGACCTGCGACAGGTTCAAATGGTGCTGGATTATGGCGTGGTTCCAGATATGAAAAACGGCGAGCTCAACCCCACCAACAATCCTCTGGATGTGGCCCTTGATAATGAAGGCTTCATGGTGGTGGAAAACGATCAGGGCGAGCGCCTTTATACACGCAATGGAAAGTTTCAGGTGTCTGTTGCCGGTGAATTGGTCACACAGACCGGCGAACGCATTTTAGGCACCAATGACCAGCCCATTCGCATCAATCCGGAAGATGTGAATATCGTTATTTCCGATGACGGCACGATCCGTTCCGATCTGGGGGAAATCGGCCAGATCCAGATGATCCAGTTCGACAATTATCAAGGCCTGGAGCGGCGCGGTGACAGCCTTTATTTCACCGATCGCCCCGAGCGTCCGACCGTTGGCCTGCGCCTTATTCAAGGGGCATTGGAAGGGTCCAATGTCAATCCCATCCAGCAAGTAACCAATATGATCAGCGTGTTGCGCAGCTACCAATCCATGGAACGCAGCCTGAACGATTATTCCGAAATGCGTGATGGCGCCGTCGATCGCCTGTCCCGCGTTCAAGCCTGATTGCCGCCCACATAAGCACAACGGGCATAAGGAGACGAAGAATGAAAGCATTAAGCACCGCCGCCACCGGCATGTTGGCACAGCAGATGAATGTGGAGGTAATCTCCAACAATATCGCCAATCTTAACACCACCGCCTTCAAGCGCCGCCGTGCAGAATTTCAGGATTTGCTTTACCAGACCATCGAACGGGTGGGCGCCAACTCCACGGCGCAAGGCAATGTGGTCCCTTCCGGTATTCAGGTGGGTGTGGGAGTGCGGGCCGCAGGTGTGTACCGCATCGCCACCCAGGGCAGCCTTGAACTGACGGACAATTCTTTGGATCTGGCCATCAATGGCAGCGGCTTTTTCCGCGTTCAAAGCCCTGACGGCGAAGAACTTTATACCCGTGCCGGCTCCTTCCAGCTTGATCAGGATGGCCGACTTGTCACACCGGCGGGGTTTGAAGTCTTGCCCGGCATCACCATTCCCCAAGAAGCCGTTGATGTGACCATCAATCAGGAAGGCGAAGTGCAGGTCTCCTTGCAAGGACAGGTCAATCCGCAAATTGTCGGCCAGCTTGATCTGGCGATTTTTCCCAATGAAGCCGGGCTTGAAGCCCTTGGCTCGAACCTGTTGCGGGAAAGTCAGGCATCAGGACCGGCCAGCGTTGCCACCCCCGGCACCGATGGCTTCGGGCTGATAGAACAAGGATTTCTCGAACGCTCCAATGTGGACCCGGTTCAGGAAATCACCAATCTGATCACCGCCCAACGCGCCTATGAACTGAATTCCCGTGTAATCACCACTTCCGATGAAATGCTGAATGCTGTCAATAGCTTACGCTAATTGAATTCAATCTGGAAAATCCAGAGCACTTGGAGAACACCCATGGCCCGTATCATTTTCTCGCGTTTTTCGATCCGGAAAACAGCATCGAGGCTGCTTTTGCCATTGCTTTTATTTTGCACCTCAAACGCTGCGATCGCGGCCATGACAAAACCCACAGTGACAGTGGATGGACCGGTGGTAACTCTGGGCGATGTGCTGCTGGATGCGAGGGCCGCTCAGGATCATGTCATCGCCGCGGCCCCGCAGCCGGGGAAATCCATGACCTTGTCGCGCTTCGATATCGACCGGGCCATGGCCAATGCCGGCCTTGCAGAAGGACTGGATGACAGCCGTGGATATGTCACCATCAGCCGCAGGGGGAAAAAAGTGCCGCCAGAGATTCTGGAAGCGCGGATCATGGACAAAATTGCCCAAAATGGAGGCCCGGACCGGTTGAAAATCCGCCTCACGGGTTTGCGGTCGCCGCTTTATATCGCGCCCCAAGCCGATTTGGGCGATATCGAGATTGAAAATCTTTCCCATGATGAGCGCAGCGGCCGATTTACGGCCACCATTGCCATCGCCCAGGAAAACGGCGTCTGGAACCGCACCACCCTTTCCGGCCTTGCCGAACCGGTGCGTCTGGTGCCGGTTCTGGTCCGCGCCTTGTCCGATGACGACATCATTTCCCGTTCCGATATCGATTGGATCGAACTGCCCGAACGACGCATCAATCGCACCATGATTTTGGAAAGCGCCGATCTGATCGGGCTATCCCCTACCCGCACAGTGCGTGCCGGAACCCCCTTGCGCATGAGCGAGGTTCAAAAGCCGGTTCTCGTGGAAAAAGGAGCGTTTGTAACCATGCAGGTCCGCCATGGCGGGTTGATGCTCAGCGCCACCGGCAAGGCCATGCAAGATGGCGCACTTGGCGATTTCATCCGGCTGATCAACACCAGCACCAACCGCACGATTGAAGCACAGGTGGCCGGGCTGGGTGTGGTCAATGTTTTGAGCCACGTCACTCTTTCCGCCAATCAATAAGATCAGACTTCAAGGGAGACACATCATGAACAGCCCCCTTTCCACTTTGCGCACTATTGGCGGTCTTGTGGCGTTGAGCACCGCCCTGAGCGCCTGCACGGTGGGCGATCGCCTTGCCAATATCGGCAAGGCTCCGGATCTTGCTCCCATTGAAAATGTCCAGGCCCCGGCAAAACAGCGCTCGATCTCTTTGCCGCAGCCGGCCCAAACCGCCCATGTAGGGCAAGCCAATTCCCTGTGGCGCACCGGAGCCAAAGCCTTTTTCCGCGACCAACGTGCCGGCCAGATCGGCGACATCCTGACCGTCGCAATAGAGATCAACGATCGGGCGGAAATAGAAAATGAAACCATCCGCTCTCGCAATAATGGCGAAACCGCCGGACTTGACGGCTTTCTGGGCTTTGAAGGCAAGTTGGACAAAGTGCTGCCGAATACGGTGAACCCGGCCGCCCTTGCGGATTTTGGCTCCACCAGCACCAGCACAGGGTCCGGCGAGGTGGACCGCTCGGAAGACATTAGCCTGACCATTGCCGCCATCGTTGTGGATGTCTTGCCAAATGGCAATCTCGTCATTCAGGGCCGGCAGGAAGTGCGGGTGAATTTTGAAGTGCGGGAATTGTTGATCGCCGGTATCGTGCGTCCGGAAGATATTTCCTCTGGCAATACCATCAATCATTCGCAGATTGCCGAAGCCCGCATTTCCTATGGCGGACGCGGACAGCTGACCGATGTGCAACAACCACGTTATGGCCAGCAGCTCTACGACATCCTGTTCCCGTTCTAAAAAACAGGGGCACGGCTTTTGGAAAAGCGAAAAGACCGGATGGCTGCTCAGTCGTCCGGTTTTATTTTGAAAAATTTTGCGTAGGCAATGGGGTCCATCCGCACGTGCAAATGTGTTGCCCCCGCATCGTCCACGCGTTGTTCCAACACATCCGCATTGCGATGCAGCCAAGAAACACTGGCCCCTTCCCATGGCTCCAGAACAATATGGTGAATACTGTCTTGCGCCCCCACAATGGCGTCGATCCGCTCCATCAGGGCCGGGATTCCATCGCCGCTGATAGCCGAAATCGCCACCATATCAATATCCCTGTCCGCACGATTGAACATCGCCTCTTGCTCGGCTTCGGACAAAAGATCGATTTTGTTCATGGCTTCGATCATCGGCGGTGCGCCCTCTTCTCCCGGTTTTACGCCAAGATCGGCCAAAACCGACAGAACATCCGCCTTTTGGGCTTCGGTATCCGGATGGGCCGCATCACGCACATGGACGATCAAATCCGCAGAGGTGACTTCTTCCAAGGTGGCACGGAAGGCGGCAATCAAATGCGTGGGTAGCTCGGAAATAAAGCCCACCGTGTCGGAAAGGATCACTTTGCGGCCCGTTACCAGATCAATGGCCCGCATGGTGGGATCAAGGGTGGCAAACAACATATCCGCCGCCAGCACCTTGGATTGCGTCAGGCGATTGAACAGGGTGGATTTTCCTGCATTGGTATAGCCCACCAGCGCCACAACAGGATAAGGCGCTTTTTGCCGCCTGCTACGATGGAGCTGCCGGGTGCGGGTGACCGTTTCCAATTGGCGGCGAATGGCGGTGATACGCTCGGAAATCATGCGCCGGTCCGCCTCGATCTGGGTTTCACCGGGGCCGCCGATAAAGCCAAATCCCCCGCGTTGCCGCTCCAGATGGGTCCAGCTTCGGACCAACCGTGATTTCTGGTAATTCAGATGGGCCAGTTCGACCTGAAGTTCGCCTTCCTTGGTGGCGGCCCGTTCACCGAAAATTTCCAAAATCAGACCGGTCCGGTCGATGACTTTGGTTTTCCATGCCTTTTCCAGATTGCGTTGCTGTACGGGCGTCAAATCGGCATCCACCACCGCCAGATCGATCTCCCGGCTTTCGATCAGGATGCGCAGTTCTTCCAGCTTACCCGTGCCTAGCAAGGTGGCAGGGCGCAGCGAAGACAATGGCACCACGGCCTGTTCCACAACATCGATATCAATGGCTGCCGTCAGGCCCACAGCTTCTTCAAGCCGGGCTTGCGGCGACCGCACCCGATCATCGGCCATAGATTTACCATGCCGGGATTTGCGCCAGGGGTGAATCACCAAGGCACGCGTGCGCCCACCGCCATCGGACATGGCGGTGAGCGGCTGATGGTCGCTAGAATTATCGATCACTGAGGCAACTTTGTTCAGCGGTCAATCGTCTTCGATATCCTTTTCAGGCTCGAATAAACTGATTGGACCTGAGGGCATGATAGTCGAAATGGCATGTTTATAAACCAACTGAGAATGCCCATCCCGGCGAAGCAGAACACAAAAATTATCAAACCAGGTAACGACTCCTTGCAGTTTGACTCCATTCACCAAAAAGACGGTGACGGATGTTTTTGATTTTCTGATATTGTTAAGAAAGACATCTTGAAGATTTTGAATTTTTTCTGACATTTTTCGCCGTTCTTTTTTTGTTAACCGTGCCGACAAGCCTGACATCTCCTTGGGCACAAAGAAGAGAAACCATCCGAGAAAACTCTCAAAGCATCCCATCTTGCAGAATTTCAGCCTCTCTTTATCGAGACGGGCCCGATAAATCGCCAAGCTGAAACATATCCCTTCTGCGCTCCCGGTTTTATCCAGGTCGCCAGCCCGTAGCCAGTTTGACACGTTTGCTGCAAAGCGGCAATTCGTTACGAAAAATTTGTTTCCGAGACGCCCCCGAATGTTATCCCCTCGCCGCCTTGTTTTGGTTTTTAAAAGAACTCAAGATGCACAGAGAAGAGCTGCTCCACGGTTTTGACAGACTCTGTAAGCGCCAAAACCACAACACGATCGCCCGGCGCGAACACCGTTTCACCGCGGGGAACGATCACTTCCGAGCCACGTGTAATGGCCCCGACCACCACACCGCGCGGGAATTTCACCTGCCGCAGATTTTTCCCTGCCACTGACGAGGCTTCCAGAATTTCCGCTTCGATCACTTCTGCGGCTCCATCGCCAATGGAATGGAGATCCCGGATACGCCCCCGACGGATATGACGCAAAATGGTGGAAACCGTCATTTCGCGCGGGTCCACATGCACATCGATTCCCATGGAATCAATCAAAGGCCCATAAACCGTATTGTTGATAAGCGTGACAGCACGGGCGCAGCCATTTTGCTTGGCCAACAAAGTGGCCAGAATATTCACTTCATCTTCATTGGTTACGGCCACCACCGTTTCCGCTTCCGACACATTGGCTTCACGCAGAATTTCCGGGTCCAAAGCATCGCCGTGAATAACCACGGTGCGACTCATCTTGTCAGCAACGAAAGCAGCCCGTTCTTCATCATATTCAATGATTTTTACATTCAAACGCGGCGTGCGGTTTTCCAATCGACGGGCCAAATTCAGCCCCACCGACCCGCCACCGATCACCACAATGCGCCGGGCGGCTTCTTCTTCATGGCCGAACACCCCCATCGCCCGCGCCACATGCTTGGTTTCCACCGCAATATAAACGCCGTCGCCCACCTCCATATGGTCGTCCGCCAGCGGTACGAATAATTTGCCACCCCGAAGGATTGCCAGAACTCGAACCCGCAAATCCGGGAACAATTCGGTCAATTGGCGTAACGGGGTATCCACCACAGGGCAGTGTTCATCCAGCCGCAGCCCCAAAACCCGCACCTTATCATCAGAAAACGGCAAGGTATCAAAGGCACCGGGAACCTCCAGCCGTCGGTAAATGGCATCCGCCACTTCCACTTCGGGCGAGATCACCACATCAATGGGCAGATTATCCCGGGTGAACAGATCGCTCCATTGTGGGTCCAAATAGCTTTGATTGCGGATGCGCGCTATTTTGGTTGGCACATTGAACAGGGAATGGGCGATCTGGCAGGCCACCATATTCACCTCATCGGAAATCGTCACCGCGATAATCATATCGGCGTCGCCCAAACCGGCTTGCTCCAACAGGTTTGGATCCGAAGCATGGCCTTCAAGAGCTTGAACGTCCAACATTTCACCGACCTTGCGGATCAGCTTTGCCGAGCGATCAATAATCGTGACATCATTTTTCTGGCCGGCCAGATAACGGGCGATATTCAGCCCCACCTGCCCCGCCCCACAAACAATGACTTTCATTCCATTTCCTTGCCTTGGGCTTTTTCGTCATCGATGGGCGTTGATCGGACCACCTTAAACGCTTTCGTCCTCACCCAAACGCCGTTCTTGTGTTGTCAGCCCCAAATTCTTGAGCTTCCGGTGCAAAGCACTGCGCTCCATACCGATAAAATTGGCTGTTTTCGATATATTTCCGGAAAAGCGGGTGATCTGGACGCGCAGATATTCCTTTTCAAACACTTCCCGCGCTTCACGCAAAGGAAGGGTCATCAAGGGCACGTCTCCACCGCCATGCAAAAGATCATCGGCATCGCTGGTGATATCCGCAGGCAGCATGCCCAGATCAATAGCATCCTTCCCATCGGGAGCCATGATCAACATCCGTTCGATCACATTGCGAAGCTGGCGCACATTGCCCGGCCAATCATAAGCCTGAAGTGCCGCCAGCGCAGGCTCGGCAAAATCAAGCGCAAGGCGCCCGTTCGCCGCAGCGACAGCCTTCACGAAATGGTCGGCCAAAAGCGGAATGTCTTCACGCCGCTCACTTAAAGACGGCACGCGGATCGGCACCACGGACAAGCGGTGAAACAGGTCTTCCCGAAACCGGCCCAATTCGATTTCCCGACGCAAATCCCGGCTAGATGCCGAAACAACACGGACATCTACTTGCACGCGGGTATTGGACCCCACCCGTTCAAAGGTTTGTTCGGTCAGTACCCGCAGGATTTTTGCCTGTGTGGTGGTGGGCATATCCGATACTTCATCGATAAACAAAGTACCGCCATGGGCGCGTTCAAACAAACCCGTTTTCACCAGACCGCCATCGCGCTCCACCCCGAACAGTTCCTGTTCCATGCGCTGCGGCTCCATCGAGGCTGCCGACACAATGACAAAAGGCGCACGAAACCGCTTGGACCGGGCATGTAACAACCGCGCCGCCACTTCCTTTCCCGAACCGGGAGGGCCGGAAAACAGCACCCGCGAATTGGTGGGGGCCACCCTTTCAATGGATTGACGCACCGTGTGAATGGCGGCGGAATCACCGGTCAGTTCAAACACCAGCCCCACGCGGCGCTTGAGATCTTCATTTTCCCGGCGCAATTCTTCCGCTTCCGTTGCCCGCGAAACAATGAACAGTAACTGGTCGGACTTGAACGGTTTTTCGATAAAATCATAGGCACCGCGCTTGATGGCGGAAACAGCCGTTTCCACATTGCCATGGCCCGAAATGATAACCACCGGCAAATCAGGATGGCGACGCTTGATAAGCTCCAGCACCTCAAGCCCATCCAAGCGGCTTCCTTGCAGCCAAATATCAAGAATCACCAAAGATGGTCGCCGCGCTTCCAATTGCGCCAAAGCACTGTCGCAATCATGGGCGACACGGGTTTGATAGCCTTCATCGCTTAATATACCAGCAACCAGATCGCGGATATCGGCTTCATCATCAACAATCAGGATATCAAGCGCCATCAGCGCGTACTCCTTGTTACTTTATGCGGCAAATTACTGCGCCGCATATGCGTCTTGTTTCTTTGGTTCGTTCAGTTTTTTACGAAGTCGGGTCATGGAAAAGCACAAAGACACAATAGCCCCGCCTTTGGGGCCATTGGCCAAAATCAACGTTCCTCCATGTTCTTCAGCGATCTTGTTCACAATGGCGAGGCCCAGCCCTGTGCCTTTTGCCCGTGTGGTCACATAGGGTTCAACCAAGCGATCCCGGTCTTCGGGCAAGCCGCGCCCATTATCACAAACAGCCAACGTCACAGCGTCTTCATCCTGCGTCAAAGAAATGGCAATCTCGCCGGGTGTTTTGTCACCATCTGAAAAGCGCCCGGAGATGGATTCATGGGCATTTTTTAACAGATTGGTCAGGGCCTGCGCCAACAACCGCCCATCGCACACCAAATCCACCGCGTCATCGGGCACGCTCAGATGATAGCGAATGTCATCATTGCCCATTTCTTGCAAGAATACCGTCTGGCGCACAATGTCGCGTAGATTTTCCTCGCGGAAACTGGGGGCTGGCATCCGTGCGAACGAGCTGAATTCATCCACCATACGCCGCAGATCGCCCACTTGCCGAATGATGGTATCGGTGCACTGGGTGAACACGCCGGGATCTGTCACCACTTCTCGTTCATATTTCCGGCGCAACCGCTCTGCAGAAAGCTGGATGGGGGTCAGCGGATTCTTGATTTCATGGGCGATGCGCCGCGCCACATCCGCCCAAGCGGCGGTGCGCTGGTCGCGCAATTGATCCGTCACATCATCAAAGGTGACCACAAAACCGCTGATCGTCTTGCCATCGGCTTCGGCGGCAACCCGCACCAACAAAGTCCGCGCCTGTTCCTTGCGCATCACAGTGATTTGCGCCTGCGCCGTGCCTTGCATGGATTTCGCGGCTTCATCCAGCAGAGGCCCCATTTGCGGCGCAATCACATGCAGCGGCGTGCCCACAACATCATCGGGTTTCAGCCCCAAAAGGTCGCAAGCCGAACGGTTGGGCAAATGGACCACCCCTTGCACCGTCACCCCGAAAACCCCGGCAGAAACCCCTTCCAGCACCGTTTCCAAAAAGCTGCGCCGGTCATCCAGTTCACGGTTGGTGCTGACCAGTTCCCGTCTTTGCGCTTCCAATTTGCGGGTCATGCGGTTGAAGGTACGCGACAAAACACCGATCTCGTCCGGTCCGCCCGGCCCTTCTGCTCGGGCGGTCAAATCCCCTTGTCGAATACGGTTGGCCGCTTCAACCAACCGGCTGATGGGAGCCACAAGCCGATTGGCAAACCACAGGCCGATCCATACCGCAGCCAGCAAGATCAACAAGGTCACGACGATAAAGATCGCATTGGATCGAATCTGCACCGAAGAACGCTGCCCCTCAAGCGTCCGGTAGGTTTCCACCGCCCGCCGCGCCGCCTCCACATGGGCCGTCACCCGGGGATCAACCCGACGCCCCACATATAAGAAAGCATCATAAAAGCCATCAAGACGCGTAAGGGCCCGCACCTGATCGTCACCGGGATCGGCAATCACCACCTGTTCGCCACCGCTAACCCGTTGCATGACCGTTTCCGGAACGCGATTGGCCGACAAATCCAGATTGAACGAATATTTCGCCAGAATACGCCCATTGCCGGTGAACACGATCACTTCTTGCAAAGACCGGAACAGCGCCTGTTCCTGAACCATGGTTTGCAGCAAAGTCCGGTCGCGTTCCGCCTGTGGGGCCGCCTGATTCAAATCATTGGCCATGGCGATCAGGTCCAGCTTGATGTTCTGCCGGTGCTCTTCGATATAGGCATCGGCAACTTCAAGGCTGTTATTGAGCGCCCCGCGCACGGAATCGGAAAACCAGTTCTGCACGCCATATTGCAAAAACAGCACCGACAATACCGCCATGATAACGGGCGGCACCGCAGCAATGGCCGCGAACAGCGCCACCAGACGCAAATGCAACCGCGATCCCGCCGATCCTTCCTTGCGGGCAAACCACACCCGCACCACCCGGCGCGCCACAAGAAAGGCAAGAGACACCAGCAGCATCAGATTGATCAGCAAAAGCGTGGCCACAAGGCCATCGGCCACATCCGCCGCAGCGCCTTTCCGGCTAAGCGCGATATATGTGGCAATGCCAGACCCCACGGCCACCATCGCCAGCGCAATTTCCAGCTTCAGGCCCAATCCCACACGCCGCGCCCATAAGCGCAGCCGCGTCATCCGCCTTGTGGCATGGCGCACAGCAGCGGGGTCGCCCCCAAGCTCACCCGCAGGTTTTTGCTCTGGACCAGCCTGTGCTCCGGATATTTGGTCAGAAATATGTGTCATTCTTTATCCATGCCATCGTCATGTGACCACACAGCAACAGGTGCAAGAATGCAACAACTTTATCATGATCGAACCAGAGCAAAGGGATCACCGCTGATACGTTACCGGCCTAAAACCCATTGCGGGCCACATGGATACCCAATTCGCGGATTTTCTTGCGTAAGGTATTGCGGTTCAATCCCAGCAGTTCAGCGGATTTGAGCTGATTTCCTTTGGTGGCCTTCAACGCCAATTCGATCAGAGGCCGTTCCACTTCGCGCACCACCCGCGCATGCAAGCCCGACGGCGGAAGATGCGTGCCATGGGCCTTGAAATATCGGGTCAAGTGATGCTCTACCGCATCTTTCAATCCGCTTTCGCGCCAAGTACCCGCCCCGTTTTCCGATTCCGGTTCGGCATCCAGAATCTGCGCAATGGTGGCCTCGCCGATGGTTTCTTCCGGTGCAAGAACACACAGTCTTTGTACCAGATTTTCCAGTTCCCGCACATTCCCCGGCCAAGAATATGCACACAAACGAGACAAGGCTTTCCCGTCAAAGCGTTTGCCCGGCAAGCCTTGGGCCACAGCCCGATTGTTGAAATGCGCCAACAGATCGGGAATATCGCTCAAACGCGCGCGCAGCGGTGGGATCGTCAAGGGCACAACATTCAAACGATAATAAAGGTCTTCGCGGAAACGATGCGCCGCGACCAAGGCCTTCAAATCTTTATTGGTGGCGGCGATAATGCGCACATCGGCACGAATGGGCGTGCTTCCGCCCACCATGGTAAATTCGCCTTCTTGCAAAACCCGCAACAGGCGGGTTTGTGCCTCTATCGGCATGTCACCGATTTCATCAAGAAACAATGTGCCGGAATTGGCCTGCTCGAACCGCCCGACAGCGCGGCTATTGGCGCCTGTGAATGCACCGCGTTCATGGCCGAACAGATCGCTTTCGATCAAATCTTTCGGGATGGCCGCCATATTGACCGCCACAAACGGCCCTTTATGCCTGTGCCCCATATCATGAAGGGCGCGGGCCACCAGTTCCTTGCCGGTGCCGGATTCCCCTGTGATGGTGACCGTCAGATCGGTGGGCATCAACCGCGCCATAGCCCGATATAAATCCTGCATCACAGCCGACCGGCCAATCAACGGTATATCCGCTTGCGCTTCATCCTTGGGGGTTTGCACCGCATTTTGCCGGGCTTCCCTGGCCGCGCTTAAAACCGTGCGCTCCAGTTCATCCAGATCAAAGGGCTTGGCCAGATAATCGAAAGCGCCGCGCTGTGTGGCCGTGACAGCCGTCATCAAGGTGTTTTGTGCACTCATCACAATCACCGGCATCTGGGGATGCAGGTCACGAATTTTGGGAAGAAGATCAAGGCCATTGCCATCAGGCATCAGCACATCGCTCACCAGAACATCAAATCCGGCGGCTAAAACATGCTCCCAAAGCTGTGTACTATTTTCGGCCAGCGTGACTGTACAACCACACGCCTCTAATGATTGCTTCACAACCAGCCGGATCGCCCGATCATCATCGGCCACCAAAACCCTGATCGGCTCATGCATTGTCTTCCCCCTCCGCCCCGGTCGCGGCAGCAAATAATAAGGTAAAGCGTGCGCCGCCACCCCCGGCAACCTGCTTTTCCATGCCTGCATCCAGTTCCACAATGCCGCCAAGTTCGGCCACCAGCTTGGCTACCATCGCCAGCCCCAGCCCGGAGCCACCTTCCCGATCCGTGACAAATGGCTCAAAAATATGCTCTTTCAGATCGGCATTGATGCCCGGACCGTTATCGGCAACCGTGACTTCTACCGGCAAATCAACAATGCCGCCTTCTGCCATCGGCATACGCAAACCATGACGATAGGCCGTCACCAGATGAATTTCACCACCCTTTTCCGGCACCGCCTCGGCGGCATTTTTCACCAGATTGAGAAAAATCTGCACCAGCCGGTCCCGTTCCCCGAAAACCGGCGGCAGGCTGGGATCATAGTGCTCAACGATGCGTATATGCTTGGCAAAGCCGCTGCATGCCACATCGCGCACATGGCTTAAAATCGTATGGATATTCACCGGACGGCGGGTAAAGGGGCGCACATCGGTAAAATTTTCCAACTGATCCACCAGCCGATGGATACGGTCCACCTCTTCACGGATCAAGATCGCCATATCCTTGCCCGAACCAGAGCTTTGTTTTTCTAAAAGCTGTGCAGCCCCCCGAATACCGGACAAAGGGTTTTTGATTTCATGCGCCAACATACCGGAAAGGCCAAAAACCGTACGCGCCGCCCCTTCCAGATTGGAACGCCGCTGCAACACACCGGGCAAGCGCCGTTCTTCAAAAACCAGCAATACGGCACCGGCCCTATCGGCAATATGCGCGGCCTGCACATCGGCCAACATGCCCGCCAAATGGCCGGTAAGGGATAGCTCCCGCGCGACCACCACGCCCGATCCGGCGCGGATGCGGGACAGCAAGGGCGTAATGGCATTATCCGTTCCGCCGAACAAATCGGCGATGGTCATTCGGCATAAACTGTCTTCACCCAAGCCGAACAGGCTTTCGGCGGCCGCATTGGCAAAGCCGATTCCGTCTGCTTCATCCACCACAAGCATGGCCAGCGGCAAAGCATTGAGAATGTCTTTTTGGGATTTTTCGGTCGGGCCAGAGGATGCCCCAACCGGCTTCCCCTTCCCCGGCCCGCCATCGGTTCTGGCCATTTTAAGCCGCAGCAGATTTCAGCAAGGGCTTATAGAAAGCCGCGACCGCATCCAGAACTTCGGAATAATCGGATATCTGATTGACCCGATTACGGAATTCGGCAGATTCAGGAAGGCCCTTCGTATACCAGCCCAGATGCTTACGCGCCAGCCGCACGCCCACCGTTTCCCCATAATGGGCGATCATATCGCGGTAATGCTCCAAAACCAGTTCCGCTTGCTCTTCAAGGTCGGGATCGGCAATGCGTTGCCCGGTTTTCAGATAATGCCGCACCTGATTGATAAACCAGGGCCGTCCGTAGGTGGCGCGGCCTACCATCACACCATCGGCTCCGGAAAGCTCCAGCGCTTTATCGGCATCTTCCACGGTGTTGATATCGCCATTGACGATCACCGGCACCGAAACCGCCTGTTTCACATTTTTCACAAAGGCCCAATCGGCATGGCCCCGATACATCTGGCAACGGGTGCGGCCATGCACGGTGATCATCTTGATCCCCAGATCTTCGGCAATGCGGGCAAGTTCCGGAGCGTTGCGGCTGTTATCATCCCAACCTGTGCGCATTTTCAACGTCACCGGCACCGACACCGCATCCACCGTGGCCTTGATCAGGCTTGCGGCATGGTCCAGATCCCGCATCAAGGCTGATCCGGCATAGCCATTCACCACCTTTTTCACCGGGCAGCCCATATTGATATCGATGATATCGGCCCCCAGTTCTTCGTTCAGCCGGGCCGCTTCCGCCATGCTTTCCGCCTTACAGCCCGCAAGCTGCACCGACACCGGACGTTCATCCAATGTGGCCTGCGCCTTTTTCATTGAGTCGCGGGTGGCGCGGATCATCGCCTCCGAAGCGATCATTTCCGTCACCAGAAGCGACGTGCCAAACCGCTTGACGAGACGCCGAAAGGGTTGATCCGTCACCCCCGACATGGGAGCAAGGATAACCGGGTCCTTTATCTCGACCGGTCCGATGGTTATAGAAGGCGCAAGTCGCGTCATGATGCGCGGTCCACTTTCATTTCCGAACATGCCTAAAGTTTGAGCACTCTATATGTCACAGTCACAGGTGAATGCAACAAATCCGCCACGCATTGCCGTTTTGATCGTTGCCGCCGGACGCGGATACCGGGCCGGTGGCGGCATCCCCAAGCAATATCGCAAGCTGGGAACCGATTATGTCTTGAGCAAAACCATCCGCGCTTTTGCCTGCCATGAACGCATTGATAGCGTGCGTGTTGTCATTCACCCCGATGACCGGGCCTTTTATGACGAGGCCGCCCGCGATTTTGACATTGCTCCACCAACCCATGGCGGCGCAACCCGGCAGGCATCGGTGCGTGCAGGGCTTGAATCTCTGGCCGATAGTGCGCCAGACATTGTGCTGATACATGATGCGGCCCGGTGTTTTATCTCGCAAGCCGTTATTGACCGGGTGATCGACGCGGTGGATGCGCAAACCGGGGCGATCCCTGCCCTTGCCGTGACAGACACCATCAAGCGGGCCAATGGGGATTATATTGAAACCACGGTGCCGCGTGACCTGCTTTGGCGTGCACAAACACCGCAAGGCTTTCCATATCGGCCGATCCTGAACGCGCATCGGCAGGTAGCGGACAAGAATCTGGATTTGACCGATGATGCCGCCGTTGCGGAATTTGTCGGCCTTAAGGTGCGTCTTGCCCAAGGGGATGAGGAGAATATCAAATTGACCAACCCGCAAGATTTTCAGACATCCCATTCTGTGGCCCTTGAGCCGCGCACCGGCAATGGCTTTGATGTGCACCGCTTTGAACCGGGGGACCATTTATGGTTATGCGGCGTGAAGGTGCCCCATAGCGCCAAATTAAAAGGCCATTCCGATGCGGATGTGGGACTGCACGCGCTTACCGATGCCATTTTGGGCGCATTGGCCGATGGAGATATCGGCACCCACTTCCCGCCCGACGATCCGCAATGGAAAGGGGCGGCCTCGGATAAATTTCTCAGCTATGCCGGTGATTTGGTGGCAAAAGCCGGTGGACGCATCACCCATTGTGACGTGACATTGATCTGCGAGCGCCCTAAAATCGGTTCCCACAAGAACGCCATGCGCACACGCATTGCAGAAATTCTTGGGGTAGCGGAGGCGCGTGTTTCAGTAAAAGCCACGACCACAGAAGAATTGGGGTTTACCGGCCGCCGCGAGGGTATCGCTGCGCAGGCAACCGCCACTTTGCTGCTCCCGTCTTTGGAATAGGAATATCCCCATGCCCCTTCTCGCCCGCGCCATCGCCACATTGTTCGGCATTGGTTTTTTAAAGCCCGGCCCCGGTACATGGGGGTCATTAGCCGCCGCCTTGCTGGCCTTTCCCATTGTGGAATATTTGGGCATTTGGTGGCTTGTTGCCGGTACATTGCTGGTGAGCACCATCGGCATTTGGGCAGCAGAAGGTTATGAACGGCTAAGCGGGCGGCACGATCCCAAAGAGGTGGTCATCGATGAAGTGGCCGGGCAATGGCTGACTTACCTGCCCATGCTGTTTTTCGCCAACATTTCCTTCGATTGGCGGTTTTATGCCCTTGGTTTCGCCTGTTTCCGTTTGTTTGACATCCTGAAGCCCTGGCCCATCCGCACGGTGGATCAACAACTTCCCGGCGGGGTGGGCACCATGGCAGACGATCTTTTGGCCGCCATACCCGCCGCCTTCTTGCTGTGGGGCCTATATTGGGGCGCGACTTTCATATAACATAAATTTATCGTTATTTTCTGAAAGCCCGAAACGGGAGGAAATCATGGCTGGCCCAGCGACTCATATCACCGGACTTGGGGGCGTTTTCTTCAAATGCGCCGACGCAGATAAAACCCGCGAATGGTACACAAGGGCATTAAGGATGCCCATTGATCCCAATTATGGCGGGGTGGGCTTTAAATGGCGGGATATGGATAATCCGGAGACAATAGGGCAAACGATCTGGAGCCCTTTTTCCGGAGAAAGCGATTATTTCGCACCATCGAAATCCGATTTCATGATCAATCTTCGGGTTGCCGATCTGGATGGGCTTTTAAAGCATCTGGAGTCCGAAGGCATCGAACGCGTGGGCGATGTAGTCGATGAGGTCTATGGGCGCTTTGCGTGGGTTATCGACCCCGATGGCCGCAAGATCGAGCTGTGGGAGCCCAAGGACGAGGAAGAAAACGCCTGCGAATGAGCACATTCCCCCCTTGTTTGATGGAGGAAGCGCGGGCGCTCGTCGCGGCCTGCCGCGCCCGTAAAATCCTTGTTGCAACAGCGGAATCCTGCACCGGCGGGCTGATCGGTGGCGTGATCACCGAAATCGCCGGATCGTCAGATATTTTCGACCGGGGTTTTATTACCTATTCCAATGAAGCAAAGATGGAATTGTTGGATGTTGCGCCATCCTTGCTCAAAACCCATGGAGCGGTATCAGAGCCTGTGGCCCGCGCTATGGCGGAAGGGGCGCTCGGCCATTCCCGCGCCGATATGGCCGTATCTGTTACCGGCATTGCAGGCCCCGGCGGTGGCACGCCGGACAAGCCTGTGGGCCTTGTGTGGTTTGGGCTGGCGCACAGAGGGGGCCAAACAATCGCACAAGAACACCGCTTCGGCGATTTAGGCCGTCACGACATTCGCCTTGAAACCGTTCGGCAAGCAATCCGCCTGTTAACGCCCACGCACTGATCTCCACCCTTGTTGGCGAAAACCCGGGGGTGGCCTTCGGTATAGCGAGTCTCACCGGCTTGTGTGCTGCATGTGGGGGAAATTGCCCTTATCTTGTATCTTATGAGTTCATATACGCGCCGCGCCGCCCTCACCCTTGCCTTGATGCTTTCCAGCCTGCCGTTCAAGGTGGACGCGCAGACCGTTTCGGCGGGCGACCGTCTCAATCTCGGTCTGGCCATGAAAATCGCCACGGAATTTGGCGAACAAGACTGGCCGCACATGGCCAAGGCGTCACGCACCACCTTGCTGATCGCTCCAGATGAACAGGCGATCATCTGTTTGGATGATGCCCCCGAAGGGTTTGAGCGACAGAGCGAAGACCTGCTGGATTGCCCGATTCATTTGACAAAAACGCCGCATAATCCTTATCGCATCCGCGCCTTCACCACCTTTGGCCGAACGCCGACCGTGATTATCGGCTCCCCCTATAGCGCCGAACCTTTTGCCCTATGGATCGGCATTTGGTTGCACGAACATTTCCATCAATATCAGATGTCCCGGCCCGATTACCGTGTTGAGGCGGAAAGTCTTGGCCTTGCCGAACCGGGCGATAGTGCCGGCGCATGGATGACCGATTATGATTTTCCCTTCGCAGACAAGTCTTTGAATGAAGCCTTTGATAAAGTTGGGCGCACCGCCCTTTCTGCATTGAAAGCAACAGACGACGGCGCCCTTCACAAGGGAGTGGAAGCCCATATTCATGCCTTGAACGATTTTGAGGCCATTGCCGGACCGCGCTCAACACGATGGGCCGCCTTTACAGCATGGCAAGAAGGCACAGCAGATGCGTTTCAGATCCATATGCTTATGAAAACGGCTGAAAACGCGCAGATTTTCGGTTTGGACGGCCAAAAATCGAATTTCCTAAGAACCGCCAAACGCCAACAGGCGCAAATGGAAAGCCGCCTGCGGTCAGCCGATCTGGCGCGGGATAAAGTTCTGGCCTTCTATGCGCTGGGGGCCGCACAAAGCCAAATTCTGGAACGATTGAATACGGATTGGAAAACCCGCTATAGAACCGAGCCTTTTACGCTGAAATTGCTTTTGGAACAGGCCATTTCCCGGCCATTGGGGCAGTGATCAGCTTGTGGAGCCCTGACCATAGATTTTGTCGGCCCGCTGCTCGAAAGCCCGCACCATGCGGCTCACGGCTTCTGTAAAAACGGCACCGGCCAAGCGCTCGAACAAATGGCTTTTAAATTCAAAGTCCACACAAAAATCAATGGCACAGCCACCATCTTCCACATCATGGAAGGTCCAGTCATTGTGCAGATAGCGCAAGGGGCCTTTGATATAATCCACCCGCACATGGCGCGGATTATCTAAAGTCACGCGGGAGGTAAAGCGTTCCTTGAACACCTTGAACCCCACGATCAAATCAGCCTGAAAACTGTTTTCCCGCCGGTCATATACCCGTGCGCGCACAAGCCAAGGCAAAAACTCCGGATATGCCTCCACATCGGCAACCAGATTGAACATCTGTTCCGGGCTATAGGGCAGATATTTGCGTTCTTCGTGATGAGGCATAAGGCTGGCTGAAACCCGGTTAGTCTTGTCTTGCCGTCTTGGCCAGCTTTTCTTCCCGCGCTTTACGCATACGCGCGAAATCCTCACCGGCATGATAGCTTGACCGGGTTAGTGGCGACGCGGATACCATCAAAAAGCCTTTGGAGCGTGCCAGCGATTCATAATTGGCAAATTCATCAGGGGTAACAAAGCGGTCCACCGCCGCATGGCGCGGTGTGGGCTGCAAATACTGGCCAATGGTCAGGAAGTCGATATCCGCCGAGCGCATATCATCCATCACCTGGCTGACTTCCAACCGTTCTTCCCCCAAACCCACCATGATCCCGGATTTGGTGAAGATCGACGGGTCTACCCGCTTTACCGTTTCCAAAAGCCGCAAGGAATTGAAATAGCGTGCGCCGGGGCGGATGGTGGGATAAAGGCGCGGCACCGTTTCCAGATTGTGGTTGAACACATCGGGGCGGGCTTCGGCCACCCGTTCGATCGCGCCGGTTTTATGGCGGAAATCAGGGGTGAGGATTTCAATGGTGGTATTGGGGGCGCGTTTGCGCAATTCCTCGATCACCCGCACGAATTGGGTTGCGCCGCCATCGTCAAGATCATCCCGATCAACCGAGGTGATAACGATATGCTCCAGCCCCATTTCACCGCAGGCTTCCGCCACATGCACCGGCTCCAATGGGTCCACCTTGCCCGGCATGCCGGTTTTGATATTGCAAAAGGCGCAGGCCCGCGTGCAAATATCCCCTAAAATCATCACCGTCGCATGTTTTTTCTGCCAGCACTCACCGATATTGGGGCACGCAGCCTCTTCGCATACGGTGTTCAGCCCCAAGCGCTTCATGAGCTTTTTGGTTTCGCCGAATTCCTTCGACATGGGCGCTTTCACGCGCAGCCAATCGGGCTTGCGTTTGTAGCTTTTATTGTCGCGGATGGGCGTTACATCACTCATAAAAAAATCCCGGTCCAAGGAACTGGCTATGGGGCCAACATAAGCCCCCTGCCCCTAAAAACAAAGAGGCAAGGTGCAAAGATCAGCCATGCAATCTGGTATGGCCACGCCTTTTAGTAATGGATGGCGCGGTCATAGGCATCGAGTACACTTTCATGCATCATTTCCGAAAGGGTCGGATGCGGGAAGATGGTGTGCATCAACTCGGCTTCCGTCGTCTCCAGCGATTTTGCCACCGCATAGCCCTGGATCAGTTCGGTCACCTCCGCCCCGATCATATGGGCCCCCAGAAGCTCGCCGGTTTTTTCATCGAATACGGTTTTGATAAAGCCTTCAGGCTCGCCCAATGCGATGGCCTTACCATTACCGATGAAGGGGAATTTACCCACTTTCACCTTATGGCCCGCTTCTTTTGCCTGCTTTTCCGTAAGCCCTACCGAGGCCACTTGTGGCCGCGCATAGGTACAACCGGGGATCAGGTCTTTCTTCATCGGGTGAAGGCCTTTGACACCGGCGATTTTTTCAACGGCGATGACCCCTTCATGGCTGGCTTTATGGGCAAGCCAAGGCGGGCCGGAAATATCCCCGATGGCCCAGATGCCATCAACACCGGTGCGCCCCCATTCATCGGCCACCACATGGCCGCGGTCCACCTTCACCCCGGCCTCTTCAAGGCCAAGATTTTCCACATTGCCGGTGATGCCGATGGCCAAAATCATCCGGTCCACGGTCAGTTGCGTGGTTTTACCGTCTTTGCCTTTGATATGGGCGGTCACACACTCGGACTTGGTGTCGATCTTTTCCACACTGGCGCCAAGGACGATCTTCATGCCCTGCTTTTCAAACTGCTTCTTGGCAAAAGCCGATACGTCTTCATCTTCCACCGGTAAAACGCGGTCCATCATCTCGATGATGGTCACCTCCGCCCCCATATCGCGGTAGAAGCTGGCGAACTCTACCCCGATGGCCCCGGACCCCACAACCAGCAGGGATTTGGGCATAACCTCCGGCGTCATGGCATGTTTATAGGTCCAGACCAGCTTGCCGTCGGCCTTCAAATGCGGCAGCTCTCGCGCCCGCGCACCGGTGGCAAGGATGATGTCTTTGGCTTGCAATTCGGTGGTTTTTCCGTCCGCCTTCACGGTGATCTTGCCTTTGCCCTTGAGCTTGGCTTCTCCCATGATGGTGGTTACTTTGTTTTTCTTGAGCAGACCCTTCACACCGGTATTCAGCTGCCCAGCCACCTTGCGTGACCGTGCAACCACTTTCTTAAGATCGAACCCTACCTCTTTGACAGACAATCCAAAATCGGCTGCATTATCCAGATAATGTTTAATCTCGGAGGTGCGCAAAAGCGCCTTGGTGGGGATACAGCCCCAATTGAGGCAGATGCCGCCCAGATGCTCGCGCTCGATGATCGCGGTTTTCAGGCCCAATTGCGCCGCACGAATAGCGGCCACATAGCCACCCGGCCCCGCGCCGATCACGATCAGGTCGAATTTTGTCTCGCTCATCTGTTTGTCCCTTTATCGTGTTCCGGCAATAATCACAAAAGCATGGTCATGGGATCTTCGATATAGCCCTTGAAGGCCTTGAGGAATTCGGCCCCGAAGGCCCCGTCCAGCACCCGATGATCCACTGCCAATGTCACCGTCATCACCAGTTTGATGGCCACCGCATCGCCATCGACCACAGCGCGCTTTTCCCCCGCACCAACGGCCAGAATAGCCCCTTGCGGCGGATTGATCACCGCCCCGAATTCGCGGATGCCGAACATTCCCAGATTGGAGATCGAAAAGGTGCCGCCCTGATAATCTTCGGGCATCAGCTTACCGTCACGCGCCTTTGTAGCCAGTTCCTTCATTTCACCGCTGATCTGGGCCAACCCCTTTGATCCGGCATCGCGCACCACAGGGGTAACAAGCCCGCCATCAACAGCCACCGCCACAGAAATATCCTGCCGTTTGAACAGATAAGCCTTATCGCCTGCGAACATGGCATTGGCCTGCGGCACTTTTTTCAGTGCCAAAGCAGAGGCGCGAATGATGAAATCATTGACCGATATCTTGACGCCCTCGCCTTCAAGGCGGGTATTCAGCGCCTTTCTTTGCGCCATCAACTTTTCAAGTTCCACATCTATGGTGAGATAGAAATGCGGCACATGGGATTTGGATTGGGTCATGCGCTTGGCGATAATCTTGCGCATCCCGGACAGCTTCACTTCATCATAAGGCACATCCGCCGGCGGTTCAAAGCCCGGCACATCAACCCCGGCCGGTGCCGGAGCCGATGGGACTGCCTTGTCCTGCGAGGCCGCCTTATCAGCAGTTGCAGGGGCCGCTTTGCCATCTTTGGCCGCTTCGATATCGGCTTTCACGATCCGCCCTTTTGGACCGCTGCCTTTGATCGCCGCAAGATCCAGGCCCAGTTGCTGAGCCATACGGCGCGCCAAAGGTGAGGCAAATACACGGCCACCATCATCGGATACGGGCGCCGCAGGCGCTTTGGCATCCGTCGCCTTGCTATCCGAGGCTTCCGGCTGCTTTACTGGGGCTTCGCTTTCCGATGCCTTTTGTGCAGACCCGTCAGATGCATCACCACCGGCCCCTTCAAGGGCGCTTTCGTCTTCACCGTCTTCCAGCAACAAGGCGATCACATCATTCACCGGCACATCTTCCGTGCCTTCCGCAACAACGATCTTGCCCACACGCCCTTCATCCACCGATTCCACTTCCATGGTGGCTTTGTCGGTTTCGATTTCGGCGATAATATCGCCCGATGAAACCTCATCCCCTTCTTTCACCAGCCATTTGGCCAGCGTTCCCGTTTCCATGGTTGGCGACAGCGCCGGCATAAGAATTTTAATGGGCATGAAACTGTTCCCTCTTCTGTGCGGGGCGACACGCTGATGATGCGCACCTGTTCGAACCTAGAGCATGCCCCTTTTTGCACAGGGGCGCGAAAAATCTCAATGCCGAGATTGAGTGTCCTGTCGGCATGGCAGGATGGGCTTTTTGATCCAGCGGGCTGATCTCGGGCCCGGTATCATCCGCCCTGTTCTGGCCTCTTTCTCCACTATGGATAAAATCCGAAAAATTTTTACCTTTTTCCATTTTATCAGATAGTTAGAAAAAAAGTGGCACATCAAAGGTGGTACAAATAGAGCAGAAAAGGAAACCCGCCCCACATGCAGGAACGGGCTTCCTTAAAATTCGGCCCCGCCAAGTTCAATCGCGGTAGCACACTTTTTTCACAGCCTTCACAATGCGATCCGGCGAAAGCAACCACAGCTTTTCCAGATTGGCAGCATAAGGCGTGGGCGTATCTTCATCGCTCACCCGCAATACCGGCGCATCCAGATAATCGAACGCATCTTCCATCAATCGCGCCGAAATCTCGCTCGCGATAGAGCAAACGGGCCAGCCTTCTTCCGCGACCACGCAGCGATTGGTTTTGCGCACCGATTGAACCACCGTCGGCAAATCCAAAGGCCGCAAGCTGCGCAGATCCACCACTTCCGCCTCGATGCCTTCTTCCGCCAAAGTTTCAGCCGCAGCCAAGGCCTCGCGCACAGCGATGGAATAGGCAACAATGGTCACATCCGAGCCTTGGCGCACCACTTTCGCCTTGCCGATGGGGAGCACAAAATCATCCAGTTTCGGCACATCGAAGCTTTGGCCGTAAATGATTTCATTTTCCAAAAACACCACCGGATTGGGATCGCGGATCGCCGCTTTCAACAAGCCTTTGGCATCCGCAGCAGAATAAGGAGCCACCACCTTCAGACCGGGGACGGAGGCATACCAGGACGCAAAATTCTGGCTGTGCTGTGCCGCCACCCGCGCCGCCGCCCCATTGGGGCCACGGAACACCACCGGCACATCCACTTTGCCACCGGCCATATAGCGCTGTTTGGCCGCCGAATTGATGATATGATCAATGGCCTGCATGGCGAAATTGAACGTCATGAACTCGATCACCGGCTTCAAGCCACCAAGTGCGGCCCCGGTGCCAAGACCGGCAAAGCCATATTCGGTGATCGGCGTATCAATCACGCGTTTATCGCCGAACTCTTCCAGCAAGCCCTGGGTAACCTTATAGGCACCTTGGTATTCCGCCACTTCTTCGCCCATGACAAACACCATGTCATCGCGGCGCATTTCTTCGGCCATGGCATCGCGCAGGGCTTCCCGCACCGTTTGCTTGACCATTTCCGTGCCGGCAGGAATTTCTTCTTCATCAGCGATCATCGGCTCTGCAGGGCGCGTCGGGCGCTCCGCCGGTTCGTCATTATCATCAGAGGCGCTATCGTCGGCTTTTGCCGCAGAGGCTTTTTCAGCAGCTTGTGTGCCAGCCCCGTCCAGCGCGGCTTTGTCTTCGCCATCTTCCAGCAGCAAGGCGATCACATCACCGACAGGCACATCTTCGGTGCCTTCGGCCACCAGCAACTTCCCGATGGTGCCTTCATCCACCGCTTCCACTTCCATGGTGGCCTTGTCGGTTTCGATTTCGGCGATGATGTCGCCAGCGGCAACACTGTCGCCTTCCGACTTCAACCATTTGGACAACGTCCCCGACTCCATGGTCGGCGACAGCGCGGGCATCGTGATTTCAATGGTCATAGCTGTCTCGCGCTCCTCAAGACTCGACGAGAATGTCGGTATAAAGCTCGGATGGATCGGGTTCAGGGGCATTGCGGGCATAATCCGCAACCTCCGACACCTCGTCCTTGATCTCTTTATCGATGGATTTCAGCATATCTTCCTCAGCACCGTCTTCCAGCAACCGCTTCTTGATAAACTCGATGGGATCGCGTTCTTCACGGGTGGTTTGCACCTCATCGCGTGTGCGGTATTTCGCCGGATCGGACATGGAATGGCCACGATAGCGATAGGTTTTCAATTCCAGAAGAATCGGCCCGTTTCCTTCGCGCACATGCTTCACAGCCGCATCGGCGGCCGCCCGCACTTCAAGCACATTCATGCCATCCACCAGCTTGCCGGGAATACCGAAGCTTTCTCCACGCTTGTAAAGCTCTTGCTGCCCCGAAGACCGGGCCACAGACGTGCCCATGGCATATTGATTATTCTCGATGATATAAATCACCGGAAGATTCCACAGCTTGGCCATGTTGAAGGCTTCATAGACCTGGCCCTGATTGGCTGCGCCATCGCCAAAATAGGTCAACACCACATTATCGGTGCCCTTATATTTGGCTGCAAAGGCAAGGCCCGTGCCCAAAGGCACCTGCGCGCCAACGATCCCATGCCCACCAAAAAAACCGGCTTTGGGATCGAACATATGCATCGACCCGCCCTTCCCCTTGGCAATGCCGCCAGAACGGCCCGTCAATTCCGCCATCACGGATTTGGGGGAGGCTCCGCTCACAATGGCATGGCCATGGGCGCGATAGCCGGTAATGATGCTATCCCCTTCTTTCAGAGCCGATTGAAAGCCAACAGCCACGGCTTCCTGACCAATATACAAATGACAAAATCCACCGATCAGGCCCATGCCATAAAGCTGGCCGGCCTTTTCCTCGAAACGGCGGATGAGTGTCATCTGTTTATAAAAGTCCAGCATCTCGTCGCGGCTGGCCTTATATTCAGGCAATGCCTTTGCGTTGCTGCCGGACGTTTTGCTGGATCGGGGGGGAGAAGTCTTTGCCATCAAGCGACCCGTCTTCAAGAGGAACAGGATATAAATTCGGTTACACAGGAAACGACTGTCCATTTCCAGCCCGGGACCTTTCCATCAGGTCGCCAAGCCGCTTCCATCAATATCGGTGAGGACGCTTGTTTTCAAAGGAAAAAGCGCCCGACTTCATGCGCAAGCCATACTGCAGCGCAGCAAAAAAACCACCGGATACCAAGCTAATAAGGGGTGATCAGGCGATCAGGGTCAAGCACAACAACCTCGTCGGGATGAACAAAACCAAGGGATCGACGCGCTTGTTCATCCAACATATCAGGATCGAGATTGTCCGGCCGCAAAAGAGCCACACGCGCCTCAAGTGATTGGCGCTTATCAGCCATGCTCTCAGCGCGTAACTCCAAAACCCGGGCTTTCTTCTCCAACTCCCGCAAAGCCAACAGGCCGTGTTCCCCCTGAATCGCATGAAACAGGAAATAGCCGAGCACCATGATCAACAAGGCGGGCACGACGGCACGACGCATGCGGCGCTGTATGGAAATGCTGGACCTCATAAGTGAATCGAATCACATGCGCCATGTTCGATCAAGAAAAAATTGTGGAGATTCAATTTTTTAGTCCTTGTTTTTAAAAATGGGGAACGAACGTCCAAGTCTTTGACAGGATTCAGAAAATCATAAAATAAACGCGCCACAGACATTTAATTTCACCAAAATAGCCTATTTTTCTTGACATTTTATCCTATTTGGATAATTTAAAGCCATCCAAAAACCTCCACGAGCTTATAATCAGGAGAATGCTTGATGGCATTACCGGCTTTCGATGCCTTAACGGGGCTTGTGGACCGTGTTTTCGGGGTGGTGGACAGCCTTGTCACCGATAAAGATCAAGCCGCAAGGCTCAAACACGAACTGCATATGACATTGTCGAAGCTGAATCTGGCACAGATGGCCGTCAATGCAGAGGAAGCCAAACACGCCTCTTTATTCGTTGCTGGCTGGCGGCCTTTTATCGGCTGGGTCTGCGGGGCGGCTTTGGCATGGCAGTTTATCCTTGCCCCCATCCTGCAATGGGGACTGACATTGGCAGGGTTGGAGCTGACCTATAGCCTGCCCCAAGTGGCCTCAGACAGTTTGATGGAATTGGTTCTTGCCATGTTGGGCATGGCGGGCTTGCGAACCTATGAAAAACGCAGCGGCGTTTCCCGTGAAAAGGTAAAGCACCGATAAACAAGCAGGCAAGGCAGCCCGCAAGCTGCCTTGCCTGATAAAGCTTTTGCCAAAACCTGTCAGCGCTGCTTCAAAGCATGCCCCCCGGCATAATCGGCTGCCGCCCCCAGCTCTTCTTCAATGCGCATCAATTGATTGTATTTAGCCAACCGATCAGACCGCGCTAATGACCCGGTTTTGATCTGGCCGCAATTGGTGGCCACCGCCAGATCGGCAATGGTGGAATCTTCTGTTTCACCGGACCGGTGCGACATCACCGCCGTATAGCCAGCCCGCTGGGCCATATCCACGGCCGCCAGTGTTTCTGTCAACGTGCCGATCTGGTTCACTTTCACCAGAATGGAATTGCCGACACCTTCTTCGATCCCCCGCGCAAGACGCGCCGGATTGGTGACGAACACATCATCCCCCACAAGCTGCACATTTTTGCCCAAGGCTTCGGTAAGCGCGGCCCAACCGGCCCAGTCATCTTCGGCCATGCCATCTTCGATGGAGACAATGGGATAGGACTGCGCAAGTGTTTGCCAATAGGCCACAAGCTCTTCAGAATTGAGGGATTTTCCTTCACCAGCAAGGACATATTTGCCGTCTTTGAAAAATTCTGTCGAGGCCGCATCAAGGGCAAGAAGCACATCTTCGCCTGCTTTATATCCGGCATCGCCAATGGCATCCATGATCACATCCAGCGCCTCGGTGGTGCTGCGGAGCGCCGGAGCAAAGCCGCCTTCATCACCAACAGACGTGGACAAACCCATGCCACCCAGCTTTTTCTTCAGGGCATGGAACACTTCCGCTCCCATTCGCACGGCATCGGCCATGGTCGCAGCCGTTGCCGGCATAATCATGAATTCCTGCACGTCGATGGCATTGTCGGCATGTTCGCCCCCATTGATGATGTTCATCATGGGAAGCGGCAAAATCCGCGCGGACGGGCCACCCAGATACCGATAAAGCGGCTGCCCCAAACCATCGGCTGCGGCCTTGGCAACGGCCAGGCTGACACCCAGAATGGCATTGGCGCCCAAACGGCCTTTATTTTCCGTGCCGTCCAGATCGATCATGATCTGATCGATTTCCACCTGATGTTCCGCATCAAGGCCAGACAGCGCATCGAACAATTCACCATTCACCTGATCGACGGCTTTCAACACACCTTTGCCGCCATAACGGCCGCCACCATCGCGCAGTTCCACCGCTTCATGGGCACCGGTTGAGGCGCCAGATGGAACGGCTGCCCGCCCAAACCCGCCATTATCAAGGATAACATCAACCTCGACCGTGGGATTGCCGCGTGAATCGAGGATTTCGCGGCCAATAATATCAAGAATGGCGCTCAAGACAATTTCTCCCAAAAATGGTGGAAAATAGGAAATATTATGCGTGTTATCCCTACTCCCAAGTGTCAGTTCCGGCAACCGTCTTGGCGTAATTTTCACAATTTCAAAGCAGATTTCGCCTCGTCAGACACCAAAGTGCGCTCAATGGGATGAAGATCATGCTGTGTGGCGATGGTAAGGCCAAATCCCGCCTCTTCAGGGATTACCAATCGGCGCTTTCCCGTACCGATAATTTCCGGCGTCACTGTAATCACCGGCGTTTGTCGGGTCTGGCGCAAGGCATCCGCCACCGTATCCGCCCGCGCCAGCTTCATCAGATTAAGGCGGGTGGGAAACATCAGGGGTTGCACGCCAGCCTCCCACGCTGCCAACAGATCACACGGCCTGCGCCATTCCAGATGCAAATTTTCAATACCGTCCGACGAGGCTTTCTGATCATAAGGCGCGCGCGCCAGATAAAAGCGCGTATCAAACCGCTTGGGTGAGAGTTCCGGCGTAATCCAATGGGCGAAAGGCATCAGATCCGCCAAAGGCAACCGTAAACCGGCAAGACGGACCAGGCTTTTAAAGGATAAAGCCCCTTGATGCAGGCGGTAGCGATAGCTGCGGGCCAGCCGTTGTCGCTGTTGTTCTGCCGGTAAGCGGTTGCGTATCCCCGTTCGGGCACAAATCAGCCCCGTTTCTTCAAAAACTTCGCGGATAGCGGCCACCCGAAACGGCCAATCGCGGGGCAAGCGTCGGCCTTCCCGTCCATTATGATCCGTTGCTTGCTGCAAGGCCGTGGATTTATCGGCAGCATCGACCCGCCCACCGGGAAACACCAACATGCCGCTGGCAAAGGTCATGGCGCGGCTACGTTCCACCATCAAGACCTCTAGCCCCTGCCCTCCATCACGTACCAGCAACACCGAAGCGGCGGGCTCGGCGTTCACCGGCTTAAAGCCCTGCGGCCAATTCATCGCTCACTCCTCTTGCACCACATCTATCACGCCATCCAATGAGCCAATGGCCCCGGCAAGGGCAGGCGTGACCCGATATAGTCCCGGTAGATCCACTGTCGCTTCACAGCCATTGGCAAGTTGCATGATGATGCGGATCTGCCCACGTCCGCCTTTGTGCCGCTCTGTTTGCTGGGCGATGATGGGGGCGACCTTGCCATTGCCCAGATAAATCTCCAGCCCGGCATCGGACTGCGCGGCCACCGTTTCCAAAGACATCATTCCTTTGGCCGACAGGCGGACCGCATCGTCATCGGGGCGCTGGCGCACCTCCACATCCAGAACGATAGGTTCGCCCTTTTCCACCAAAAGCCGCGCACTTTCCAAAGAATCCTCAAACACCATCACTTCAAACCCGCCCGAAGCATCGGACAAGCCAAACACCCCGAAGGGCCGGTTTTTCACTCGTGATTTGCGCTCGCCATAACTTTCGATCGCTCCGGCCATTTTCACCGTGGTGCCCACATAATCCGCGCCAGACGTCACTTCCGCCGCCGATTTCACACGGAAACGCCGCAACACAGTGGCATAGCCATCAAGGGGATGGGCCGACAGATAAAAGCCAATGGCCGAAAGCTCGCGGGCCAATTGTTCGGAATCCTCCCAAGGTGGCCGCGATAGCAAGGGCGGGCGTTGATCCATCCCGGTGCCGCTTGCATCGCCGAACAGGCTTACCTGTTTGCTGTTGCGCGTTTGTGCCGTCATCTGGGAATGGCGCAACAGCATCTCGGCACAAGCAGACATGCGCGCGCGGTTGGAGTCCAGACGATCAAAGGCTCCGGCCGCCGCCAATTGTTCGATCTGGCGGCGGTTGATCAAGCTGGGGTCCAGCCGCTCGGCAAAATCGAACACATCTTTAAAGGGACCGTTTTCGCGGCGTTCCGATACAAGCTGTTCCATGGCTTTTTCGCCCACCCCCTTGATCGCCGCCAAAGCATAGCGAATAGCAAGGCCAGCACGCGGATCATCCGGCGACACCGGATCTGCATCCGGATCGGCGGGGGCTTTCTCTACCTGGAACACCACATCGGACGCGTTCACATCGGGCAATAAAAGCGGGATACCCATTTTCGCCAATTCCTTTTTGAACATACCGAGTTTGTCGGTGTTGTTCATATCCAGTGTCATGGATGCGGCCATGAATTCGACCGGGAAATTGGCTTTCAAATAGGCGGTATGATAGGCCACCAGTGCATATGCTGCAGCATGGGATTTGTTGAACCCGTAGCCCGCAAATTTCGCCAACAAATCAAAAATTTCATTGGCTTTGGCCTCGTCCACGCCGTTCTTCGCCGCACCGTCCACAAAGCGGGTGCGCTGGCGGTCCATCTCGTCGACCTGCTTTTTCCCCATGGCGCGGCGCAAGAGATCGGCTTCCCCAAGGCTATAGCCCGCCATCACCTGGGCGATCTGCATCACCTGTTCCTGATAAATGGCGATGCCATATGTTTCCTCCATGATATGGGCGATCATGGGATGGGGATATTCTACCGTCTCCTTGCCGTGCTTACGGCTGATATAGGTGGGGATATTTTCCATGGGGCCGGGGCGGTAAAGCGCCACAATAGCGATGATATCTTCAAATTTATCCGGCTTTAGCCCCTTCAGCATGGCCCGCATGCCGGTGGATTCAAGCTGGAACACCCCGGCCGTATCCCCGCTGGACAACAGCTCGAAGGTTTTGGGATCATCCAATGGCACCGACGCCAGATCCACGGTGATGCCCCGTTCGGCAATATGCTGGACCGCATAATCCAGCACAGTTAGGGTTTTAAGGCCAAGAAAGTCGAACTTCACCAGCCCAGCCTGTTCCACCCATTTCATATTGAACTGGGTTACCGGCATGGGGGAACGCGGATCACGGTATAAAGGCACCAATTGATCCAGTGGCCGGTCACCGATCACCACCCCCGCTGCATGGGTCGAAGCATGGCGATAAAGCCCTTCCAGCTTCAGGGCACGATCAATAACCCCTGCGGTCAAAGGATCGTCACGGCGGGCTTCGCGCAGGCGCGGCTCTTCGGCAATGGCTTCGGCCAGTGTTTTGGGGTCTGCGGGATTGCTGGGCACCAATTTGCACAGGCGATCCGTTACCGGATAGGGCTGCTGCATCACCCGCCCCACATCGCGCAATACCGCCCGCGCCTGCAGCTTTCCAAAGGTGATGATCTGGGCCACATGGTCAAAACCGTATTTGTCCTGAACATAGCGGATCACCTGTTCGCGCTTGTCCTGACAAAAATCCACGTCGAAATCGGGCATGGACACACGTTCGGGATTGAGAAAGCGCTCGAACAGCAAAGAAAAGCGCAATGGGTCCAGATCGGTGATGCGCAAAGCCCATGCAACCAAAGACCCGGCACCGGAGCCACGGCCCGGCCCCACGGGAATACCGTGATCCTTTGCCCATTGAATAAAGTCCGAAACGATCAGGAAATAGCCGGGAAACCCCATCTTGTTGATGATATCCAGCTCATAATCGAGCCGTTCAAAATATGGCTTGGCTTTTTCGGAACGGGCCGCTTCATCATCAGATGCCGCATAAACGGCACTCTCTAATCGCTCTAACAGCCCCGCATGGGCCTGATCGCGCAGCATATCCGCTTCAGAAATATCGGCGCCGGCGGCGAAATTCGGCAAAATCGGCGCCACTTTTTCCACTTTGAAGGCGCAACGCTTTGCGATCACCAAAGTATTCTCGATGGCTTCGGGCAAATCGGAAAACCGGGCCACCATTTCCCGTGCCGACTTCAAACCGTGATCCGGTGTGAGCCGACGGCGTTCACGGGTTTCCACATAGGTGCCTTCGGCAATGCACAATAAGGCATCATGGGCTTCATACATGGACGCATCGGGGAAAAAACACTGATTGGTGGCCACAAGGGGCAAATCCCGCTCATAGGCCAGATCGAGAAAAGCCGCTTCGGTTTGTGACTCTTCCTCAAGCCCGTGGCGCTGGATTTCCATATATAACCGGCCGGGGAACAGGTCGGTCAGATCATCCAGCAGTGCCTTTGCCTTGTCCATCTGCCCATCGCGCAGCAAATGCCCCAATGGTCCCAAAGCGCCACCAGTAAAGGCGATAATACCTTCCGTGCGCCCATCTTCGCGCAAATCATCGATGGTAATATGCGCCGCTTCATGGCCATCGCTTTCCAGATGCGCTTTTGAAACCAACTTCATCAGATTGGCATAACCTACCGGATTCTGGGCCAGAAACACCAAGGCTTCAGGAGCCGGTTTGCGGCCAGACCGCGGCAGGGCCAGATAAGGATTTTCGATCGGTAGCGTCACACCCACAATAGGCTGGATCCCTGCTCCCGCCAGTGTTTCGGAAAACTCCAAAGCACCGAACATATTGGCAGTGTCCGTCATGGCGACGGCAGGCATCTTGAGCTCAGCACACAGGCTGGCAAGGTGCTTTATGTGGATCGCACCTTCCGACAGCGAATACGCCGTGTGAACGCGCAAATGGACAAATTCAGCATGAGACATGACTGTGGCTTAGGCCATTTTGACGTTCATTTCCAGCCGCCGATCACCGCACCCATGATGACCATGGCCACCACAGGCATGCCTTCATTGATCGTGAACAGCCGCATAGAGCGATTTTCAAACACATAAACCGGCAAAGCAGCAGGGACGGAAATCATCAAGCTGATAAAAAGCCCCATCAATGCGCCTGTGAACCAATTTTCCACTCCGGCCCATTTGCTTAATAAGGCCAGCCCGAAAGCCAGCACAATGGCCGCAAGAAAAGCATATCCAAGGGCCGGAAGCATGCTTCGGTCGTCCAATTCATCGGGTTTAAAGCGGTTTTCCTGAGCCCAGCTTTTTCCAAAGGCCAATGGCGAATACCAAAGCCCCGCCATCCCCAGATAGACGATGGCCGCAATAACAATGGCAAGATAATTCAATTGAAACAGAATCATAAAGGCCGCTCCTCTCCAGAGACAAGGCCGCATTATACCTGCTTTATGGTAGAATATAGAAGAAATAGAGAAAGGCATCGGCAAAAGCTGGACAGAGGACCAGCTTCAGACCAGTTTCCCACCCCGAATGGTCAAGGTGCGATCCATCCGTTCGGCAAGGCCGGGATTATGGGTGGCCACAAGGGCCGCCAGATTATGCTCGCGGGCCACATCCACCAGTTCGTTCATCACCCGTCCGGCCGTATCTTCATCCAGATTGCCTGTGGGCTCATCGGCCAACAAAACAGCGGGCCTGTTCGCCAAGGCCCGCGCAATGGCCACCCGTTGTTGCTCCCCCCCTGAAAGCTGTGCGGGGCGATGGGTCAAGCGATCGCCAAGGCCCAACCGTTCCAGCAATTCCGACGCACGCATATTGGCCGCTTTGGTTCCCGATCCGGCAATGATCAGCGGCATGGCAACATTTTCAATGGCGGAAAATTCCGGCAGCAAATGATGAAACTGATACACAAATCCCAAGGCATCAAGGCGCACACGGGTGCGGTTGCGTTCAGACGCATCGGCAAGGGATTGATCGGCGATATAAACCGCGCCGGAAGAAGGCCGCTCCAACAGCCCGGCAATATGCAGCAAGGTGGATTTCCCAGCCCCGCTTTGTCCCATCAGACCAACAATCTCACCGGGGGCAACCTCAAGGCTTACGCCGCGCACCACATCCAGAATGCGCGCCCCTTGCCGATAGGATTTCGACACAGATTCTATACGGATTGCGGCGCTCATTCGTACCTCAACACATCAACGGGATCGAGGCGGGCCGCGCGCAAGGAAGGCGGCAGCGTAGCAAGAAACGACAACACCAATGCCATGACAACGATCAACGCCACTTCAGACACATCAAGCACGGCAGGAATTTCCGACAAAAACCGCACTTCCGCATTCCACAAATCGGTGCCGGTCAGCGCTTCCAGCAGCGTTTTGATGCCCTGGATATTTTCGCAGAACAACACGCCCAAAAGCACCCCTAAAACCGTTCCCACAACGCCAACGCTGGCACCGGAAATAATGAAAATACGCATGATCGAGCCTTGGCTGGCCCCCATGGTGCGCAAGATCGCCACATCGCGCGCCTTGTCTTTCACCAGCATGATCAGGCTGGAAATAATATTGAACGCCGCCACCACGATAATCAAAGTGAGGATCAAGAACATCACATTGCGTTCCACATCCAAAGCCGACACAAGGCTTTGATTGGTTTGCCGCCAACTTGTGACAAAACCCGCCCCTCCCACAAGGCGATCAATGGCAGGCATATAGCTTTCCACATCTTCGGGATGCTCCACCATCACTTCGATATTGGTGACGGCATTCCCATAGCGGAAGAATGTTTGCGCTTCCGATAGCGGCATACCGATAAACAGATTGTCAAAATCATAAATCCCGACATCCAATGTCGCCGCCACCTGAAAAGACACACCGCGCGGCAAAGAGCCGAAAGGCGTGGCCGTAAAGCTCGGCGCGATCAAGGTCACTTCGTCGCCCGCAGAAACACCCAGCCCACGGGCCAAACGATAGCCCATGACAATGGTGCGTTCATAGGCCAGTTCATCCAAAGAGCCGCTACGCACCGTCATGCCTTCCAGCTTGTGGAAGTCCAGATCCTCATCTGTCAGCCCGCGCACAAACGCTCCGGATGCCCGACCGTCTTTGATGGCCATTACCTGCGCATGAATATAAGGCGAAGCCGATTTAACGCCGGGAACATCCAAAATGGCCCCGGCCATCGGGCCGTAATCCCGCAAATTGCCATCATAGGCAGAGACGATCACATGGCCATTAAAGCCCAGCAATTTCGCCACCAGTTCCTGCCGAAACCCATTCATCACCGACATCACGATGATCAAAGTGGCAACGCCCAGCATGATGCCAAGAAAAGAGAAAATCGCGATCAGGGAAATGAACCCGTCAGCACGACGGGCGCGTAAATAACGCATGGCAACAGACCATTCAAATCGTGAAAACACGCTGGCTTATCCCTTTCCGCCGGCCAGTTTGGCAAAGGCCGCATCGGGGGTCAGCTCTTCCCGTTCCCCTGTGGCGCGGTTTTTCAATTCCACGATCCCCGCCTTCAATCCACGCGGACCCAGCATCAACTGCCAAGGCAGCCCCACCAGATCCATTTTGGCAAATTTGGCACCGGCGCGTTCGGATGTATCGTCATAAAGCACATCCACACCGGCCCGGCCCAGCTTTTCATAAAGATCATCGCAGGCCGCCGTACAATCGGCATCATTGCTCCGCAAATTGATCAGGCCAACATGCCAAGGCGCCACATTTTCTGGCCAGATGATGCCATTGTCATCATGGCTGGCTTCAATGATCGCCCCCACAAGCCGCGACACGCCAATGCCATAAGACCCCATATGGACGGGTATCTTCTCGCCGTCCGCACCTTGCACAATGGCGTTCATGGGTTCGGAATATTTGGTACCAAAATAGAAGATATGCCCCACTTCAATGCCACGACCGGTGATCAGCTTATGACCTTCGGGAACCCCGTTTGCCGTGGGTTCGTGCATTTCCTCGGTGGCCGCATAGCGGCTGGTCCAATTATCAACGATAGGCTGCAAATCGCCGTCATAATCCGTATCGTCAGCCGGAATATCCAAGCTGTTGAAATCATGATCATAAAATACAGCGCTTTCCCCGGTGGGGGCTAAAACGATGAATTCATGGCTCAGTTCGCCGCCAATGGGGCCGGTATCGGCGCGCATGGGAATGGCCCGCACCCCAAGCCGTGCAAACGTACGCAAATAGGCCACGAACATGCGGTTATAAGAACGCCGGGCCGCCTCTTCATCCAGATCGAAAGAATAATTGTCCTTCATCAGGAATTCACGCCCGCGCATCACGCCGAAACGGGGGCGGATCTCGTCACGGAATTTCCATTGGATCTGGTACAGGTTTTTCGGCAGGTCTTTGTAGCTTTTCACGCAATTACGGAAAATGTCCGTCACCTGCTCTTCATGGGTGGGACCAAACAGCATTTCCCGCTCATGGCGGTCCATCATGCGCAACATCTCCGGGCCATAGGCATCATAGCGCCCCGATTGCTTCCACAATTCGGCCTGCTGCACCGTGGGCATCAGAATTTCCTGTGCGCCCGCGCGATCCTGCTCCTCACGCACGATGCGCTCCACATTGCGCAACACTTTCAGGCCCAAGGGCAACCAATTATAGATACCCGCTGCCGATTGCCGAATCATGCCACTGCGTAGCATCAACCGATGAGAAACAATCTGGGCATCGGCCGGTGTTTCTTTCATCACCGGCAGGAAAAGTTTGGAGAGGCGCATAACTGGCGGAACTTTCTAGCTAGACCGTAAACTTGAAACGGAAAGGGGTCGCGTTGATGACCGATACCGGCTTTTGATCCTTTTGCCAAATTGTTGCGCCAAAGCGCAAACGCAATCTTCAGCCCTTTCACGCAAGGAAACAGCAAATTTGTGACAATTGCGCAACAGACCGGAGAAAGTTTCTCTATTTTTCCCTCAGAATGCTTGGCAGGCCGTGACAGAATGCCGCCCGTTGCGTAGCATTCATTTCGTCGTTGGATGGGCTCGAAAAGAAGCTTTGATACGACCCAAGTTCAGGGAGGGGAAAACTCTGAATTATAATGATAAAATCGCATGAAGCGATTTAATTCCGGCTTTAGAAACCGGGTTTATTCAAGGGCAAGGCCTCATGCAGGTCTTGCCCTTTTTTAATGATTTTCAAGGCAAAAATCAGGCTGGAAAGCGGCTTTTATCCATTGGAAATCCCGCTCCAATCCAATGTGACGGCCAGATAAAACACACCCCACAAAAGTGCGGCAATCACCGATGTTGCCGCAACCTTACGCCAGATCATCGGCTTAACGGGGGCACTTTCCGGCGTTCCGGGCACCACATCCTCGTCCGATTCTTCTTGAGACTGCACGCCCCACGGCAAGGCCATGAAAAAAATCAGCCACCAAAGAACAAGATAAACCAGCAATCCGGTTACAATGCTCATGATCAGACCTGCTCTATTTCAACGAGGGTTCCCATAAAGTCTTTGGGATGAAGGAACAAAACGGGCTTTCCATGGGCACCGATTTTCGGTTCTCCATCGCCCAAAACCCGCATGCCCTGCGCTTTCAGCTTGTCCCGCGCCGCATGGATATCGTCCACCTCGTAACAGAGATGATGGATGCCGCCCGCAGCATTGCGCTCGAGAAATTTGGCAATGGGGCTGTTTGCGCCCAAAGGATAAAGCAATTCGATCTTGGTATTGGGCAGGTCCACAAACACCGTGGTAACCCCATGATCGGGCTGGTCCACCGCTTCAGACACCGAGGCGCCAAGCGTATCGCGGTACACCGAAACAGCCGCATCCAGATCCGGCACTGCGATGGCCACATGGTTAAGCCGTCCGATCATCGCTTCTCTCCCTTATTGCCAACATCTTGCCTTTTTGAATGACCAGCCTTCAGACCAGCTCATCTTCGAACTGCACCACCCGCACATCCACTTGCGGATTCTTGCCGGTTTGCGTCCGAATCATCCGGCGCACGGCAATACGAATCGTTTCCGACAGGCGCTTTTCATCCATCCTGTCATTGCGTGAAAGACGCGACAGGCTTTTATCAATTTCCAGGTGCAGGTCTTCTTCCAGCGTGCTGTCGCCTTCCATACCGGGAATGCCCTGAGCAATGATTTCCGCATCCCCAAGGGGGGCTCCGTCCTCATCAACCATCAGAACAACCGCCAAAAAGCCGTTTTCCATCAATCGACGGCGGGCCTGCAGTGCCTCGCAAGCAACGGGAACCACCAGCTTGCCATCCAGAATCAAACGGCCACTGGGGGCTTGATCCACAATCTCTACGGGGCCGGGAGCCAAACGGATGATGTCGCCATTTTTGGGAGCCAATGTTTGCTTCACGCCCAAGGACGCTGCAAAAGCCGCATGATGTTTCAAATGCCGCGCCTCGCCATGCACCGGAATGGCGATCTGCGGCTTGATCCATTCATACATGCGCTTCAGTTCCGGACGCCCCGGATGACCCGATACATGAATATCCGCATCCCGCTCGGTGATGATATCCACATCCAAAAGCGCCAGCTTGTTCATCAAGCGCCCCAAGACCCGTTCATTACCGGGAATGATCTTGGAGGAAAAAATCACCGTATCGCCGGATGCCAAGGACAAATGCCGATGGTCCCCCGCCGCAATACGCGCCAACGCCGCCCGCGGCTCCCCCTGCCCGCCGGTGCACAATAACAGCACCTTATTGCGGGGTAGATGTTTCGCCTCTTCTTCCGAAACGGTTTGCGGCCAATCGGGCAAATAGCCGGTTTTCCGGGCGGCATCCACAATCCGGTGCATGGAACGGCCCGCCAATACAATTTTCCGGCTATGGCGATTGGCCACTTCCGCCACGGTTTTCAACCGTGCCGCATTGGATGCAAAAGTGGTGATGACCACGCGGCCCTCAAGCGTTCCCACCAAATCCAACAAGGCCTGTTTCACGGATTCTTCCGACCCCGACCGGCGGCTGTTAAACACATTGGTGCTGTCGCCGATCATGGCCAAAACACCCTCATCGCCGAGCTTATCCAATTCTGCAGGCGATGATGGCACGCCGATCTGCGGCTCATCATCCAGTTTCCAATCCCCGGTGTGGAACACCACGCCGTGCGGTGTTTCGATCTTCAGGCCATGGCCTTCGGGAATGGAATGGGCCAAGGGCACATAGGTGACGCGGAAGCACCCGGCGTCCAACGATCCGCCCACCGGCACCACATGCAGCGTCACCTCGTTCAGAATCCCGGCTTCCGCCAGCTTTCCCTTCACAAGTTCGGCAGTGAACGGCGTGGCATAGATGGGACAGCGCAATTTCGACCATAAATAAGGCACAGCGCCAATATGGTCTTCATGGCCATGGGTCAAAACCAGAGCCACAAGATCATCGCGGCGATCTTCGATAAAGCCCGGATCGGGAAAAATCAGATCAACGCCCGGCAGCCAATCATCGGCAAAGGTCATGCCGCAATCCACCATCAGCCATTGGCCCTTGCAGCCGAACAAATTCATATTCATGCCGATCTCGCCTGATCCGCCCAAGGGGCAAAACACCAGATCGTCTGTTTTCATACCGTCGAATGTCATCAATAAACTTTCAGTCTTCATCCAGCACAGGGACGCATTTATGGCTGTTTCGCTCGAACAGCAGCCGCATACCGGAAATTGTGAGATCATGATCCACATGGTCGATACTATCGGCACGACCATAGAATATTTTTGCAAGCCCGCCCGTTGCGATCACTTTCATATCGGGCGCATGTTCTCTTCTTAAGCGCATATTGATGCCGTCGATCAGTCCGACATACCCCCAAAACACACCGGACTGCATGGCCTCCAAAGTGGAAAGCCCGGTCACACGGTCGCTTGTGGGAGCCTCAACAGCAATCCGCGGCAATTTGGCAGCCGCTTCATGCAACGCTTTTAAAGACAAATTGATGCCGGGGCTAATCACCCCGCCCAAATAGGCGCCATCCTTGCCAATCACATCGAATGTGGTGGCGGTCCCGAAATCGACGATCACCAAAGGACCACCATAGATTTTATCCGCAGCCACCGCATTCACCAGGCGGTCGGCCCCCACTTCATCGGGATTATGCACACGCACATCAACGCCCAAATCCACCTTTGGATCGCCTACCACCAAAGGATCGCATTTAAAATAGCGGCGACATAACAGCACAAGATTGAGTTTACCTTGTGGCACGACAGTGGCCACCACGGCACCGTCAATATCAGCCACCGTCATATCCGATAATTTCAAAAGTGCGGAAATCCACACCATATATTCATCAGCCGTGCGTTTCTCCTCGGTAGAAATTCGCCATTTCCGGACGATCTTTTCTTCATCGAGAAGCGCGAAAACCGTATTCGTATTGCCTTGATCAATGGCCAAAAGCATGCGTCATGCCCCCTTCGCCAGAGGAAATACATCCCCTGCAGTTATCCGCTTTTGTGTCTGGTCTGGCAGGTCCAGCAATAAAGCGCCATCGCGATCCAAACCGGCAAACCGTCCCGTCAAGCTGCGATCATCCAACCGCACTTCTATCGCACCGCCAAGGCCGTACGCCCACATCAACCAATCACTGCGGATCGGCTCGAAACCAAAGCGTTCCCATTGGGACCGACGTGCCTGCAAGCGCAAGCTCAACACATCAAGAAACGCCATCGGGTCGATCTTTCGCCCCAAAGCTGCGCATAAAGACGTGGCAGGCCGTTCCACATTTTCAGGGGCTTCGGCCAGATTGACGCCCAGCCCGATCGCAACCCAGTCCCCTTCACTTTCCAGAAGGATACCGGCCAGTTTCACACCATCCAGCAACAGATCGTTGGGCCATTTACACCGCAAGCGTACCGCCAAGTCTTCTTCGAAATAAGAAAGCGCATCATGAAGCGCAAGGGCCGCAACAAAAGAGAGCTGGGCCCGTTCTGTCCCCGGACGGTTCGGGGTCAAAAGGCAGGTAACAAACAGATTTCCTGCTTTTGATTGCCAGACGCGCCCCCGGCGTCCGCGGCCTTGCGTCTGATGATCTGCGACAATCCATAAGGGGCCGGCCTCCCCCGAACGTGCGCGCCGCCGTGCCTCTTCATTGGTGCTATCAAGAGACACAAAATGCTGGCAACGCTCACCCGAAGGAAGCCTGATCATCCCGATCGTCAATTAGAACAACGACTGCGCGGCAAGGCCCGCTGCAAGCGTAAGGGGCCAGATCAGCAGCAAATGCAAGGGCGAATTGAGAGCCGCCGTAACAAAGCCCACATAGGCAATACCGCGATCTTTCAATGGTTCGATATTTTCATTCGGTTCGTCGAAATACATCAGCTTCACGATCCGAAGATAATAAACCGCAGCAACGGTGGAGGTGACAAAACCCACAACCGCAAGCCAGTACATCCCTGCCTCGACCACCGCCATAAACACATACAGCTTGGCGAAGAAGCCCGCGAGCAAGGGAATCCCCGCCAGCGAGAACATCAGGGTCGCCATGATGGCCGCTAATGCCGGGCGGGTTTTTGCAAGGCCCGCCAGATCGCTGATATCCTCGGTCAGGCCGTCTTTGCGGCGCATGCCAAGAATAACGGCAAAGGTTCCTGCCGTCATCAGCATGTAAATCGCCATATAGACCAGAACGCCCTGAACCCCGTCCACTGTGCCGGTGGCAAGGCCGGCCAGGGCAAAGCCCATATGCGCAATGGAGCTATAAGCCATCAAGCGCTTGATGTTGGTCTGCATCAATCCGGCGAACGCCCCCAGAATCATGGAAGCAACCGACAAGAAAACCACCACCTGCTGCCATTGCTGCGTCAGATCGGGGAAAGAGACGATCAGAGCCCGAACGAACAACGCCATGGCCGCAACCTTCGGGGCTGTCCCGAAAAAGACCGTGATCGGTGTCGGCGCACCCTCATAGACGTCGGGCGCCCACATATGAAATGGCACGGCAGATACCTTGAAGGCAAAGCCGGATATCAAAAACACAAGACCGAACAAAAGCCCAAGGCCGTTGGTGCCGCTGCCAATGCCATAAGCGGCGATCTCTGCAAAAGACGTGGAGCCGGTAAAGCCGTAAATCAGCGAAATACCGTACAGCATCATGCCGGAGCTCAAGGCCCCCAGAACAAAATATTTCAGGCCCGCTTCCGTAGATCGCAGCTTGTCGCGATTGAACGCGGCCAACACATAAAGCGCCAAGCTTTGCAGCTCCAGCCCGATATAAAGGGCCAGCATATCATTGGCGGACACCATCATCATCATGCCCAGAACGGCCAGAACGACAAGAACCGGATATTCAAAACGGGCAATGCCGCGTTCACGCATGAATTGGCCGGAAAGACCAAGGGCAAATACAGCCCCCGTCAATACCACCGACTTCATAAACAAGGCGAAGGCATCGGTCACAAACATTCCGCCGAATGCCAATTTTTGCTCTGCACCAGAGCCGATCATCACCAAAAAAGCCACGGCAAAGAGGCCGGATGCCAGCCATTTCAACAAACCATAGCTTTTATCGCCGCTAAACACGCCGATCATTAAAAGCCCCATGGCACCCACCGCGAGGATCAGTTCCGGCAGAACGGTAAGGACGTCTGACATGTTCAATGCGATCCTTTATTCTCATGGTCGACAGACGGCACAGCGGCCTGTCCGGTCAGCGGTTCGGTCATGGTTGTTGCAGCCACGTCTCCAACAGAGCCGCGATGGGCGCTCAACAAAGCCTCGACCGAAGGGTTGATAACATCGAAGAAGGGTTTCGGGTAAAAGCCCATCCACAAAACCACAGCAATCAACGGCGCGAAAATCGCAATCTCGCGGCCATTCAGATCCACCATGGCTTTCAGATCTTCTTTGAGCAATTCTCCAAAGAACAGACGGCGATATAGATACAGCATATAAGCCGCACCCAAAATCACCCCGATGGCAGCCACAAAGGCTATCCAGCTATCGCGCAGATATGCCCCGGTCAGTGCCAAGAACTCACCCACGAAGCCACTGGTGCCGGGAAGGCCCACAGCGCCAAGTGTAAAGATCATAAAGACCACGGCATATTTGGGCATGATATTCACCAGCCCGCCATAGCGTGAAATTTCCCGGGTATGTAGCCGGTCATACACCACGCCAACGCACAAGAACAATGCCGCAGAAACAACGCCGTGGCTCAGCATCTGGAAAATGCTGCCTTCAAGCCCTTGATCGTTCAGCGCGAAAATACCGATGGTCACAAAGCCCATATGCGCCACAGAGGAATAAGCAATCAGCTTTTTCATGTCCTCTTGCGCCAAGGCGACCAACGAGGTGTAGACCACGGCAATCATCGACAGCCCGAAGACCAACCAGGCAAAATACTCGGAGGCTTCCGGGAACATGGGGATAGAGAAGCGCAAAAAGCCATAGCCCCCCATTTTCAAAAGCACACCGGCCAAAATCACCGACCCTGCCGTGGGCGCTTCCACATGGGCATCAGGCAACCATGTATGCACCGGCCACATGGGCATCTTCACCGCAAAAGACGCAAAGAACGCCAGCCACAGCCATGTCTGGACATGGGCAGGGAAATCCGCCGCCATCAATGTGGGAATATCGGCCGTTCCCGCATCAATATACATCCACAAGATCGCCACCAGCATCAACAGGGAACCAAGCAGCGTATAAAGGAAGAATTTGAAGGATGCATAGATCCGTCGAGCGCCGCCCCACACACCGATGATCAGGAACATCGGGATAAGGCCACCTTCGAAGAACAGGTAGAACAGGAAGATATCTAAGGCGCCGAACACGCCAACCATCAATGATTCCATCACCAAAAAGGCAATCATATAATCTTTGACGCGTTTGGTGATGGACTGCCAGCTTGCCAGAATACACAAGGGCATCAGGAAGGCTGACAATACGATGAACAGCATGGAAATGCCGTCCACGCCCATTTTGTAGCGGATATTTTCACCGATCCAGGCATGGGATTCCACAAGTTGGAACCCCGCTTCGCCCACATCGAACATCCCCCACATGATCACCGCCAAAAGCAGTTCAGCCAAGGTGGTGAACAACGCCACATAGCGAATATTCTGTTGAGCCTGCTCACTGTCGCCACGAATGGTCAGGATCAGGAGTGCGCCAAAAAGCGGAACAAGCAATAGCGCGGTCAGGATGGGCCAATCAGCCATACCTTAAAACCCTCCCCCGGTAAGAACAAAATAGCTGATAACAATGGCAATCCCGATCAGCATGGCAAAGGCATAGTGGTAAACATAGCCAGACTGCAGGACACGGATCCGCTTTGCAGCCGCCAGAACGGTTGCCGCAATTCCATCCGGACCAAAGCCGTCGATGGTTTTCTGATCCCCGCGGATCCAGAGCACCCGGCCAAGCCAGAAGGCAGGGCGTACGAAAATGCGGTCATAAAGCTCGTCAAAATACCATTTGTTGAGCAGGAACTTATAAGCGCCGGGGAAGGTTGCAGCCATGGATTTGGGAATACCCGGCTTCACCACATAAAACAGCACCGACAACAAAAAGCCCAAGGCCATCATGCCCGTAGGCAGCCACTTGATCCAACCGGGAATATGATGGGCTTCATCCATCACATCACCATGGGAGGTGACAAGAGCCCCTGCCCAGAAATCAAAGCGGTCATGACCAATGAAATAATCCGAGAACACGAAACCGGCAGCAATGGCACCCACAGCCAGAATGGCCAGCGGCACCCACATCACAGCCGGGCTTTCATGCACATGGCTCATCACCTTTTCATCGGCACGCGGTGTGCCGTGGAAGGTCATGAACACCAGACGCCAGCTATAGAAACTGGTCATGAAAGCGGCCACGACAGTCATCAGGAAGCCGAAACTGCCCATGCTGTTATGGGTGGCAAACGCCGCTTCGATAATCATGTCCTTGGAGAAGAACCCGGCGGTATAGGGAAAGCCCGTCAGGGCCAATGTGCCCACCATCATCATCACATAGGTCAGCGGAATCATCTTCGACAATCCGCCCATCTTGCGCATGTCTTGCTCGTCAGACATGGCGTGGATCACCGACCCCGCGCCAAGGAACAACAGCGCTTTGAAAAAGGCATGGGTGAACAGGTGGAAAATCGCAGCCCCATAAGCCGATGCGCCAATGGCAACGAACATATAGCCGAGCTGGGAACAGGTGGAATAGGCAATCACCCGCTTGATATCGTTTTGCACCAGACCAACAGAGGCGGCGAAAAAGGCCGTTGCGCCACCAATCACCATAATCAGCGTCATGGCACCGGGCGCCAGTTCCAGAATTGGCGACATACGCGCCATCAAGAACACGCCCGCCGTCACCATGGTGGCGGCATGGATCAATGCCGAAACGGGGGTCGGGCCCTCCATGGCATCGGGCAGCCATGTGTGCAGGAATAGCTGCGCGGATTTCCCCATCGCCCCGATGAACAACAAAACGGCAATGGTGGTCAGCGCATGGACCTCATAGCCCAGGAAGATGAACCGCGCATCGGCAACCCCGTCAAGGCTTGCAAAGATATCCGCAAACACCACGCTGCCGGTCAGCATGAACAGCGCAAAAATACCCAGGCTGAAGCCGAAATCGCCAACCCGGTTGACAACGAAAGCCTTGATGGCAGCGGCATTGGCACTGGGCTTTTTGAACCAGAAACCGATCAGAAGATAAGAGGCAAGCCCCACGCCTTCCCAACCAAAGAACATCTGCACCAGATTGTCAGAGGTCACCAGCATCAGCATGGCAAAGGTAAACAATGACAAATAGGCGAAGAAGCGGCTGCGGTGCGGATCATGGCTCATATAGCCAATAGAATACCAGTGGACCAAAGCCGACACGGTGTTGACCACCACCAGCATGACAGCCGTCAATGTGTCGATATTCAGCACCCAATCGAACGACAATGTGCCTGAACGCACCCATTCCAACACCAGAATTCGGTATTGGTTATGATCGAAGGCAACGTCTTTCAGGGCAAAGGCCGAAAGAACGGCAGACAATGTAACGAGACCCGTGGTCACCCCCATGGCCCCGCGATCCCCCAAACGCCGACCAAACAGCCCGGCGATCAGGAAGCCCAAAAGTGGGCCAAAAACGATAATATGGAACTGCGACATCAATATCAGCCTTGCATCTGATTGATCTGTTCGACCTCGATATTTCCGCGATTTCGGAAATACACCACGAGGATCGCCAGCCCGATCGCGGCTTCAGCCGCCGCAACCGTAAGAACAAACATGGCAAAAACCTGCCCTGCCAAATCGTTGAGGAAAGACGAGAAGGCAACAAAGTTGATATTCACCGCCAGCAGCATCAACTCGATAGACATCAAGATGATGATGACATTCTTTCTGTTCAGGAAAATTCCGAAAATTCCCATTGTGAACAAAAGTGCTGAAACGATGAGATAATGGCCGAGACCGATCTCCATGAGTGCGTCCTTGCTTCGAGCTTTCCCAATAGCAGGCGAGGCTTAAAGCCCCTCGCCCACCTTGACTTTCTTGATTTCGATAGCCGTCTGTGGCGTCCGGCGGTTTTGCTGCGAGATATTCTGACGCTTCACGCCCTCACGGGTACGCAAGGTCAAGACAATCGCACCGATCATGGCAATCAACAACACGATCCCCGCCGCCTGGAAGGCATAGATATATTGTGTGTATAAAACCGCGCCCAATGCCTCGGTATTGGTCAGATCAGGTGCAGCGGCCACAGCCGGGGTTCCAATGATTTCCGGAGCCACCTGCCACACGCCCACCACCATGATCAGTTCCACCAGAACGATCAGGCCAATCAACGCGCCAATGGGCAGATATTGCAAAAACCCTTCGCGCATTTCGGTGTAATTGATGTCCAGCATCATCACCACGAACAAAAACAGCACCGCCACCGCGCCCACATAGATAATGATCAGCAGCATCGCCAGAAATTCAGCGCCCAGCAGCAAAAACAACCCTGAGGCATTGAAAAAGGCAAGGATCAAAAACAGCACGGAATGAACCGGGTTTTTCGATGCGATCACCATAAATCCGGAAAACACAGTGATCGACGCAAACAGATAGAATGCCAAAGCGGTCAAACTCATACCGCCCCCTCCTCTGTCTTATTTGCGATAGATGCGGTGCACATGATGCGCCCCCTGATAATCGGCATGAACAGCCCGTTGTCGTTTATCCGCGCGGCAAAACCGGCGGCCTGATGTCTAGCGATAAGGTGCGTCTTGCGCAAGATTTGCTGCAATTTCACGCTCCCAGCGGTCGCCATTGTCCAAAAGTTTGGCCTTGTCATACAAAAGCTCTTCGCGGCTTTCCGTGGCAAATTCAAAGTTCGGTCCCTCAACGATGGCATCCACAGGGCAGGCTTCTTGGCACAAGCCGCAATAAATGCACTTCACCATATCGATGTCATAGCGCGTGGTGCGGCGGCTGCCATCTTCACGCGGTTCCGCTTCAATGGTGATGGCAAGAGCCGGGCAAATGGCCTCGCACAGCTTGCACGCAATACAGCGCTCTTCCCCGTTGGGATACCGCCGCAATGCATGTTCTCCGCGAAAACGTGCCGAAAGGCGCCCCTTTTCATAAGGATAGTTCAGCGTTGTTTTCGGTTTGAACATATAGCGAAATGTCAGCGCCATCGCTTTCACGAATTCCACCAAAAGGAAGCTGCGCGCCGTTCTGTCTAGGAAGGCAATCATGATTTATCCGGCCCTCTCACTTACCGATATAGCCAAAGGCTACGCCCCAGCCGGTGTAGAACACCACCGCTGCCAACGAAACCGGCAAAAATACTTTCCAGCCCAAGCGCATCAACTGATCATAGCGATAGCGCGGAACTGTCGCCTTCACCCAAGCGAAGATGAAGAAGAAGAAACAGATCTTGGCGATCATCCACAAAGGCCCGGGAATGAAATCCAGTGCCGGGATCGGAGCATACCATCCGCCAAAGAACAGCACCGAGCTAAGGGCGCACATCAGCAAGATATTGCCATATTCCCCCAACCAGAACAGCGCAAAGGCCATGGAGCTGTATTCCACCTGATAGCCCGCAACCAGTTCCGCTTCCGCCTCTGGAAGATCGAATGGCGGACGGTTGGTTTCCGCCATGGCCGAGATCAGGAAGATCACGAACATCGGGAAGAACCACAAGAAGTTCCAGTTCCATATACCGCCGGACTGCATATGCACAAGTTCGGAAAGCGACGGTGACCCTGCATAGCTGATCACGGTAACCAGCACAAAGCCCATGGACACTTCATAAGACACCATTTGCGCCGCAGACCGCAGCCCGCCAAGAAACGCATAGCGCGAATTGGAAGCCCAGCCCGCCATGATGATGCCGTACACACCAAGCGAGGAAATGGCGAAAATATAGAAGATCCCCACATTGATATCGGCCAGCACCGCGCCTTCACCCCAGGGGATCACTGCCCAGCCGATCAAAGCCAACACAAAGGTCAGCATCGGCGCCAGAATGAAGATACCCTTATTCGCGCCTGCGGGAACAATGGTTTCCTTGATGAAAAGTTTCAAACCATCGGCAAAACTTTGCAGCAAGCCAAAGGGGCCCACCACATTGGGGCCGCGGCGAAGCTGCATGGCCGCCCAGATCTTACGATCCGCATAGACTGCAAAGGCAACCCCAACCAACAAAGGGGCCACAATCACCAAAATCCAGGTGATAATAGAGAAAAACCAGGCGGCATCAGTGCCGCCATAAAGACCGGCGAGCCATTCAACCATGGGTTCCTGTCGCCTCCCCTTTGCTGCGTTTCAACGCGCTACATTCCGCCATCGTGTCTGAGGCCCGCGCAATCGGATTGGTTTGATAAAAATCATGGATCGGCAAGGCAATCGGTCCCCGCGCAATGTCGCCCGGTTCCCCGAAATCACCCCATGCCGCCTTAGGCAGGCTGTCGATGTCCATAAGATGCGGCAGCTCTTTATAAAGGGCGGCCCGCAAGGCATCAAAGCTGTCGAACGGCAGGGTTTTCCCCAAAACATCCGACAAGGCACGGAAAATGGTCCAATCCTCACGCGCATCACCCGGCGGGAAATTCGCCCGCTCGCCCATCTGCACACGGCCTTCCATATTGATATAAAGGCCGGATTTTTCCGTATAGGCTGCTGCAGGAAGAACCACATCCGCATGGCGCACGCCATGATCGCCGTGGCTGCCAATATAAACGGTGAAGCAATCCTGAAGCGCCGAGCTGTCAATCTCGTCCACACCCAGCAAGAACGCCGCTTTTACCGTGCCTGCTTTGGCATCATCCAAAATACCGCGCACGCCACCCGGAGCGACCAATCCAAGGTCCAGCGCTCCAACACGCGAAGCAGCGGTGGGAAGGACATTAAAACCGTTCCAGTCTTCGGTAATCAGGCCGAATGTCTCGGCAATATCATGGACGGCTTTCAGGATGTGCGCGCCGTCTTGCCGCGCCAAAGCACCCTCGCCCACGATAATCATCGGGCGTTTGGCAGCTTGGAGGCGATCGGCCAGAGAATGCTTGCCCGCAAGAATATCCGCGAGAATCGCCGCATCGTCGCCCGCCTGCTCAACCGGATAGGTGAGATCATGGGCCGGACCGATATTGGACACTTTCAGACCGCGATGGCGGGTGGATTTCAGAATGCGGGCATTGACGATGGTGGCCTCATGCCGTGGATTGGTGCCCACAAGCAAACAGAAATCCGCCTCTTCAATGCCGGCAATGCCGCTATTGAACAGATAGGATGCCCGGTTCGACACATCATAAGCCGCACCGGATTGCCGCGCTTCAATGCGTGTTGCGCCCAGGCCCTTAAGCAATTCGCGGAACGCATACATACCTTCCAGTTCATTGAGATCGCCGACAAGACCTGCAATCTGCGTGCCGTCCAACCCCGCCAGACCGGTATTGATCGCCGCAAAAGCCTCGACCCAGCTTGCTTCCACCAGCGTCCCGTCTTTCTTCACATAAGGACGGTCGAGACGGCTCTTTAAAAGGCCGTCATAGGCAAAGCGGGTTTTGTCGGAAATCCATTCTTCATTCACGTCGTCATGGTTGCGCGGCAATATCCGCATCACCTGACGCCCACGGGTATCGATGCGGATGTTCGAGCCAACCGCATCCATCACATCGATGGACTCTGTTTTCGCCAATTCCCAAGGACGGGCATTGAAAGCATAGGGCTTGGAGGTAAGGGCTCCCACCGGGCAGAGATCAATCACATTGCCCTGAAGCTCGCTTTCCATCGCCTGCTCAAGGAAAGTGGTGATCTGCATATTCTCGCCGCGATAGATGGCGCCCAGTTCCGTTGTGCCGGCGACTTCCTCGGAAAAGCGAATGCAACGGGTACAATGAATACAACGGGTCATGATGGTTTTCACCAATGGCCCCATATTCTTTTCCGTTACCGCCCGCTTGTTTTCGTCAAAGCGGTTTTTGCCCCGGCCATAAGCCATGGTTTCATCTTGCAAATCGCATTCGCCGCCCTGATCGCAGATGGGGCAATCCAGCGGATGGTTAATCAGCAAAAATTCCAGCACACCTTCGCGGGCTTTTTTCACCTGCGGCGTATTGGTGTGGATGACCATGCCATCCCCCGCAGGCATCGCACAGGAAGCGATGGGCTTGGGGGAGCGTTCCATCTCCACAAGACACATGCGGCAGTTTCCTGCGATGGACAGCCGCTCATGGTAGCAAAAGCGAGGAATTTCCGCGCCTGCTTCTTCACAGGCCTGCAACACCGTCGATCCGGGTGCAACCTCGATTTCCTTGCCGTCAATTGTCAGCTTCGGCATTGGCTCTTCTCTGTTACAGCGCCCGACACTGGGCGACTCTCCGTCGAACTTACTCGGCAGCCTCGATCTGGCGACCATGATACACATCGATCCGGCGCTCTATTTCCGGCCGGAAATGACGGATCAATCCCTGAATGGGCCACGCCGCCGCATCGCCAAGCGCGCAAATGGTGTGTCCCTCGACTTGCTTGGTAACATCCAGCAGCATGTCGATTTCTTCTTTTTCCGCCTGCCCCACGGCCAGACGTTCCATAACACGCCACATCCAGCCGGTGCCTTCCCGGCATGGCGTGCACTGGCCGCAGGATTCGTGCTTATAAAAATAGCTCAACCGTGCGATGGCTTTCACAATATCGGTGGTTTTATCCATCACGATAACCGCCGCCGTGCCAAGCCCGGACTTCACTTCTTTCAAAGAATCGAAATCCATCAAGACATCATCACAAATGGATTTGGGCAGCAAAGGCACTGAAGATCCGCCGGGAATAACGGCCAGCAGATTGTCCCAGCCACCGCGCACGCCCCCTGCATGTTTTTCAATCAGTTCACGCAGCGGAATACCCATTTCTTCTTCCACATTGCACGGCGTGTTCACATGCCCTGAAATACAGAAGATCTTGGTGCCGGTATTGTTCGGGCGACCAAGGCCCGCGAACCAACTTGCCCCGCGACGCAAAATGGTCGGCGCAACAGCAATGGATTCCACATTGTTCACGGTGGTCGGGCAGCCAAACACGCCCACATTGGCAGGGAAAGGCGGCTTCAGCCGTGGCTGGCCTTTTTTCCCTTCAAGGCTTTCAATAAGTGCCGTTTCTTCGCCGCAGATATAAGCGCCTGCGCCGCGATGCACATACACATCGAAATCATAGCCGGAACCGCATGCGTTTTTGCCCAGAAAGCCTTTTTCATAGGCCTGGGCCACTGCAGCATTTAGCCGTTCCGCCTCGAGATAAAATTCGCCGCGCACATAAATATAAGCGGCTTTCGCCCGCATGGCATATCCGGCGATCAATGCCCCTTCCACCAGCTTTTGCGGATCATGGCGCATGATTTCACGGTCTTTGCATGTGCCCGGCTCGGATTCATCGGCGTTGATCACCAGATAGCTGGGACGCCCGTCCTTTGATTCCTTGGGCATGAACGACCATTTGACACCCGTGGGAAAGCCCGCACCGCCACGCCCGCGCAATCCGGATTCTTTCATCTGGTCGATGATCCAGTCCTGCCCTTTGGCGAGAATATCTTTGGTGCCGTCCCAATCGCCACGCTTCATGGCGGCATCGATGCCCCAAGACTGGAAGCCATAGATATTGGTGAAGATGCGGTCTTGATCTTTCAGCATCACATCACTCCTTTGCCGCATCGGCGGACATCATATCCCGCAAAACGGTCGGCCCACCTTCCGGCGCGGAAAACTGACGATCCTTCTGCGGACCGGGCTTCGGCGTTTCACCACGTTTCAGGGCTTCCAAAATGGCCTTGGTGCTTTCATAGGTCAGATCTTCATAAAAATCGTCATTGATCTGCACCATGGGCGCATTGCAGCACGCCCCCAAACATTCCACTTCCGTCAGATGGAACAGCCCATCTTCGGTGGATTTGCCCTTTTCAAGCCCCATATCGGTGCAGGCACGCATCACCTCGTCGGAGCCACGCAACCAGCACGGCGTGGTGCCGCACAATTGCACATGATGGCGGCCAATGGGCTTCAAATTGTACATGGTGTAAAAGGTTGCGACCTCGATCACCTGAATTTTCGGCACAGACAGCAACTCGGCAATATGTTCGATGGCCTCCCGGCTAACCCAACCTTCATTTTGCCGTTGCGCCAGATAGAGAAGCGGCATCACCGCAGAGCGTTGCCGCCCTTCGGGATATTTCGCAATAATGGCCTTCACTTCGTCCTGATTTTCATCGGAAAAACGAAACGGACCGCCGCTTTTGGTCACTTCAAGCATATCGATCAAACTCCCTCAGCGATCCACTTCACCGAACACAATGTCGATGGATCCAAGAACCGCCGGCACATCGGCCAGCATGTGGCCTTCAAGCATCATGTCCATGGCTTGCAAATGCACAAATCCCGGCGCGCGGATCTTGCAGCGATAGGGCTTGTTGCCGCCATCGGACACCAGATACACCCCGAATTCGCCCTTCGGCGCCTCTACGGCGGCATAGACCTCGCCCTCGGGCACTTTGTAGCCTTCGGTATATAATTTGAAATGATGGATCAACGCTTCCATGGAGCGCTTCATCTCACCCCGGCGCGGCGGAGCCACTTTCCGATCTTCCGTCAGCACTTCACCGGCGGGAAGCTCGTTGATGCATTGGCGCATGATCTTTAAAGACTGCCGCATTTCTTCGACGCGCAGGATAAAGCGATCATAGCAATCGCCATTCTTGCCCACTGGGATGTCAAAATCCATCCGGTCATAGACATCATAGGGCTGGGATTTGCGGAGATCCCAAGCAAGACCCGTAGAGCGAAGCATGGGGCCGGACATCCCCCAATCCATCGCCTGTTCCTGCGTCAGAACACCGATATCCACATTGCGTTGCTTGAAGATGCGGTTTTCCACCAGCAGAACTTCAATATCCTCGATCACTTTGGGGAAGGTTTCCGTCCACGCCCAAATATCGTCGATCAGGTCTGGCGGCAAATCCTGATGCACCCCGCCGGGACGAAAATATTTCGCATGCATCCGCGAACCAGAGGCACGCTCATAAAATTCACACAGGGTTTCGCGCTCTTCAAAGCCCCACAGAATCGGCGTCAGCGCCCCCACATCCATGGCATGAGTTGTCAGATTCAGGATGTGGTTCATGATCCGCGTCAGTTCCGCATAAAGCACACGGATATATTGCCCACGCAAAGGCACCTCGATGCCCAACGCCTTTTCAACCGCCAGAGCATAGGCATGCTCCTGGTTCATTGGCGCGGCATAATCCAGACGATCAAAATACCCGATGGCCTGCATATAGGTCTTGTGCTCGATCAGCTTTTCCGTGCCGCGATGCAACAATCCGATATGCGGGTCCGTGCGCTCGACCACTTCCCCGTCCAGTTCCAGAATCAAACGCAAAACACCATGCGCGGCAGGATGTTGCGGGCCGAAATTCAGATGATAGTTCTTGATTCGGCGGTCATGGCTCACTTGGCTGGTCATGCCTTATCTTTCTCCGCTTCGGCCGCTTTCTCGTCGCCGGGAAGGATATATTTGGCGCCTTCCCACGGGCTGAGGAAATCGAAATTCCGGAATTCCTGCGTCAGTTTGACAGGTTCGTACACCACGCGCTTTTGCTCTTCATCATAGCGCAGCTCGACATAACCACTGAGCGGGAAATCCTTGCGCAGGGGATGGCCCTGAAATCCGTAATCCGTAAGGATTCGGCGCAGATCAGGATGGTTTGAAACCATCACCCCATACATGTCCCACAATTCGCGCTCGAACCAGTTGGCAGACGAATAGACCGACACTACCGAAGGCACCGGCGTCTGCTCATCCGCTTCCACCTTCACCCGGATGCGCTGGTTCAGATGCATCGACAACAGGTGATAAACCACATCAAAACGCATGGGGCGCATGGGCCAATCCACACCGCACAGATCCACCAGAATGCGGAATTTACAATCGGGATCGTCACGCAAAGCGGTCAAAACCTTGACGATCTGATCGGTTCTGGCGGTTATGGTCAACTCGTTATTGGCCACGGAAAAACCCGTGACCTCATGTTCGAGAATCGCCTCGATATGCTTGCCAAGCTGCTCTAGCGTCGTGACGGTCATCATCCCATCTTTTTCCTTGATCTCTCCGGCCTCTTTCCCATTGCGCCCGCTTAGCGGTGCAAGGTTCCCGTCCGGCGAATTTTCCGTTGAAGCTGCAAAATGCCGTAAAGCAGCGCTTCAGCCGTTGGAGGGCAACCGGGAACATAAATATCCACCGGCACAATGCGATCACAGCCCCGCACAACAGAATAGCTGTAATGATAATAGCCGCCACCATTGGCACAGGAGCCCATGGAAATCACATAACGCGGCTCGGACATTTGGTCATACACCTTGCGCATGGCGGGGGCCATTTTGTTGCACAATGTTCCGGCCACGATCATCACATCCGATTGACGCGGGCTGGCGCGTGGAGCCGCACCAAAGCGTTCCAGATCGTAGCGCGGCATACTGCTGTGCATCATCTCAACGGCGCAACAAGCAAGCCCGAAGGTCATCCACCACAGGCTACCGGTGCGTGCCCAGTTGATCAGATCATCAGCCTTGGCAACCAGGAACCCTTTGTCGGACAATTCCGCCTGCACATCACGGAAAAACGCATCATCATGCGGGGCCAGCACAGAACCGGCTCCCTTGGGAGATTCTGGGGCAACTCCGGGCATAGCACCCTGAGCCGATGCCTTCATCATGGCGTCTACTCCCATTCCAACGCTCCCTTTTTCCACTCATACACAAAACCGATGGTCAAAACGCCCAGGAAAATCATCATCGACCACCAGCCGAACATCCCCAAGTCGCCCAAAGAAACAGCCCATGGGAACAGGAATGCGACTTCCAGATCAAAGATGATGAATAGAATGGCCACCAGATAAAAACGCACATCGAACTGCCCGCGCGAATCTGTAAAAGCCTCGAACCCCGATTCATAGGCGGAGACTTTCTCGCTGTCCGGGTGCTGCTCGGCCAAAAACCAAGCAGCTCCAACAAAAACCACCGAGAACGCGATCGCCACACCAAGGAAGATGAGGATCGGCAGATAATCTAGCAAAAAAGTTTCCACGGAGCGCTCCGTATAGAAGTCCGAAACATCTGGCGGTAACATAACGCCCCACCAGAGCCTCAAAAAAACGACAAGCCATATGGCCAAACAATAGACTGCCAGCGCTATAGCAAACCTACGCCAGCTTTCAAAGCCCGGCATATGAATAACGGCAAGTTCGTGGCAGAAAAAGCCTCTTTTCCCAAACAGCCATCATGTCGCATGATTGTGAAGCGCCAATCACCTCGCTTCAAAGAAAGCAAGGCGCGATATGATCGGGAAATGACAGGGAAAAGTGGCGGGAGTGACGGGACTTGAACCCGCGGCCTCTGGCGTGACAGGCCAGCGCTCTAACCAACTGAGCTACACCCCCGCAAGAAAGCGGTTGTCGGCATCTTTATCGCATTAAAAGCCATAAAGAGTCACCGTTTCGACGACGACGTGGCGGGAGTGACGGGACTTGAACCCGCGGCCTCTGGCGTGACAGGCCAGCGCTCTAACCAACTGAGCTACACCCCCGTGGTGTGCGTCGAGGCCCGTTGAAATAGGGGGCGAAAGCGAAGCTGTCAACGCAAATATGCCCTTTCTTTCAAAGCAATCGCATAAACAGATTTAGAGCGTGAAAAATTTTCCCGCTTTTCAGGGCTTTTTCAAGGATTCATCAGCCAATCTGGCCCCGGCGATCATGGTCAGGATCACCGCTCCCGCAAAGCAATAAAGGCCGGGCTGAGAAAATGCCGTGCCCAATCCGCTGGATTTTACCGAAAAGACAAACAGCGCCAGCACCAGCACATCCAGCATAGACCAGCGCCCCAAACGCGCCAAAAGCTGAAGAAGATGGTTCGTGTGGGCCGTGGGGCGCCACCAGATCACCGCCAAAAGGCAAAGCTTGGTAATGGGAAACAGAATCGTAAACAGGATCAAAACACCACCTAGCAAAAACTCCCGACCCTGCAAAAGCCCCCAACTCACCCCCAACAAAGACGATTCCGAAGAAAAAAACAGGAATTTTTTCACATAAAGCACCGGCAAGACATATCCGCAGGCGAACAACAGCGCCGCCAAAGCGAGAATCGCCCCCGTCACGCGGCAAGGTGCCGAATCAGAATATGTGGCAAGTGAAGAGGTGCCGTCTGTTTGCCGACCAGTTTGGCGCATATCCCTGCCCTCTCTCCATCACGTCCTGTCTGCCGCCCGCTCCGACCGTCTCATGATTGCCACAGCCCGCAAAGATCTGCCAGCTTTACCCGATAGCCACTTGATTTCAGCGCGCGGCCTGTTAACACTTGTGAAAGAATTGAGTTGGGGAGGAGCACCTGAACAATTCGGTCGGCAAGCTGCGCCAGACAAAAGAAACAAGCGTCAGATGGCAAAAGACCAAAAAGCGCTTGGCCCTTTATCGTCATAAATGGCTCTCTGCACCAGATCGAATCAAGGCTGCTCATAAAGCGGAATGTCATCTGACATTCCGCTTTTTTCATGAACGGCTCAGAGCTTTGCCTTGGCCAGCGAAAAGCTCACGATATAAATCACCGCCGAAATCAACAGGCCCGACCATAAAAGCCCGGTCATCTTGTCCAACGCCATCGGGATAAGATCGGGAAGGCTCGCCGCCAAAGCGCAAGACACGCCAACCAGCACCGGTTTCTTGTGCTTTATCAAGCGCAGCACAATAAAGGGCAAAATCAGTTCCAGAGCCCCTGCAACCAGCCACAGGAAGCCCCAGCCCTGCTCAAACCACGCGGCGACATATTGCGGCGTTTGCACCATGAAAATCAAAATATCAATGGAATGACGGATGGCCGTCCCCAAAGGCACCTGATTGCCATAGATCAGCCCCAACCAAAAACCGATGCCATTCACCAGGGCAATCATCACCAAAAAGACAAGGGACACAGCCACGATGCTTGTACCCTGCCCTTTGCCGCCCGTCATGTCGCTATGAGTCGCCATAAACCCCTCCAATATCAGCAATATCATATCATTCTGTGACTGTGCTTGGATGATGCCTTTTGACGCCCAGTGCAAAGCAATCCTACACACAATCTCTGGAGCAGACCGGCGCCCAAAAGGCAAAATGGTTTTGATGCCCCAAAGGCGTGGCCTGCAACGAAGGCTTCGCGAAAAGGCCCGTCAACGCCGCAAGATGCGACGGATAATATAGTGGCTGTATTTTGGGAAAATGGTGGGCGGTGACAGTCTCGAACTGCCGACCCTCTCGGTGTAAACGAGATGCTCTACCAACTGAGCTAACCGCCCCACAAGTAATGCCCCGTCTCATAGCGGAGGCTTGCAGCGAAGACAACCGTTTTTGAACGGTCAGATAAAAAAAACGGCCGCTTGTGCAATACAAACGGCCGTTTCCGGATACAAATCCCTATCAGGACCTGATCAATTCACCGCGTCCTTCAGCTGTTTACCAGCTTTGAACTTGGGTTGTTTGGACGCAGCAATCGCAATCGGTTCACCCGTACGTGGGTTGCGGCCCTGCGACGCAGCGCGATGTGCAACCGAGAAGGTGCCAAATCCGACCAGCCGTACTTCGTCACCCTTGGACAGGGCATCGGAGATGCTGGAAAAAACGGCGTCAACGGCTTTCGTTGCATCCGCTTTCGAAAGATCAGCCGCCTCGGCGACATTCGCGATAAGTTCGTTCTTATTCAAGGTTTACCCCCTCGTGCTGTTGTGAGGTTCCTCCGTGGGTCAGCGGAGGCAGTGTAGTGCGGACTTTTTTAAACTGTCAAAAAGAAAACCGCAGGTTCCTGCGGTTTTCCACAGCTTTCATGAGGATGTCCCGAAAAGGGACAAGACCCTCATGCTTAATGGGTCACGGTTACCCCCGACGCGACCTCCGCATCATCACCCGCTATGGGCTTGATTGCGTTCGATTTTTCCTCATCCTCTTCGGTCCATTCGATGGGGACGAGGGGACGAGTCAGCGCTTTTCGCAGAACTTCGTCCACATGGGAAACGGGAATAATTTCCAAGCCCCGTTTCACATTATCAGGGATTTCTGCCAGATCTTTTTCATTTTCGGCAGGAATCAGAACGGTCTTGATACCAGCGCGCAGGGCCGCAAGCAGCTTTTCTTTCAGCCCGCCAATGGGCAGAACCCGCCCACGCAGCGTCACTTCGCCGGTCATGGCAATATCGCGCCGCACAGCAATGCCGGTCAGAACCGAAACGATCGACGTGACCATGGCAATACCCGCAGAGGGGCCATCCTTGGGGGTTGCCCCTTCGGGAACATGCACATGGATATCGATCTTTTCAAAGGCCGTGGGCTTCACCCCATAGGTCACCGCACGGCTATGAACGAAGGAGCGGGCAGCCTGAATGGATTCCTGCATCACATCGCCCAACTTACCGGTGGTAAGCACACGCCCCTTCCCTCGGGTCGTGACGGCTTCGATCGTCAGGATTTCGCCACCCACTTCTGTCCAGGCAAGACCGGTGGTCAGGCCCACCTGATCTTCCGTTTCCGCTTCACCATAACGATAGCGACGCACCCCGGCATAATTGCCAAGATTCTGCACCGTCACTTGAACGCGCTTGCGCTTGCCTTCAACGATTTCCTTCACCGCCTTGCGCACAAGACGGGCAATCATCCGCTCCAGATTACGCACCCCGGATTCACGGGTATAATAACGGATCAGATCGCGCAAAGCCGCATCCGAAATAGACCATTCCGAGCTTTTAAGCCCATGATCTTTAATCTGTTTCTTCAGCAGATGGCGCTTGGCAATTTCGACCTTTTCATCTTCCGTATAGCCCGACAGATGAATGATCTCCATACGGTCCAGCAAAGGCTGCGGCATGTCCAAAGTGTTGGCCGTGGTCACGAACATCACATCGGACAGATCATAATCCACTTCCAGATAATGATCGTTGAAATGTGAATTCTGCTCAGGGTCGAGAACCTCCAGCAAAGCGGAAGCGGGATCGCCCCGGAAATCCTGCCCCATCTTGTCGATCTCATCGAGCAAGAACAGCGGATTGGCCGACCCGGCCTTCTTCAAATTCTGCATGATCTTACCGGGCATAGACCCGATATATGTGCGCCGATGTCCACGGATTTCCGCTTCATCCCGCACACCACCCAAGCTGAAGCGGATGAAATTCCGCCCCGTGGCCTTGGCAATGGAGCGCCCCAAGGACGTTTTCCCGACGCCCGGCGGGCCCACAAGACACAGGATCGGGCCTTTGATCTTGTTGGCGCGTTGCAGCACCGCAAGATATTCGACGATCCGCTCCTTCACCTTTTCCAGACCATAATGGTCTTCATCCAGCACATGTTCAGACCAATGGATATCTTTCTTGACGCGGGTGCGCTTGCCCCACGGCATAGACAGAATCCAATCCAGATAATTGCGCACCACGGTGGCTTCCGCCGACATGGGGCTCATGGATTTGAGCTTCTTCAGCTCCGCAATGCATTTCTCGCGGGCTTCCTTGCTCAATTTGGTTTCGGCAATGCGCGCTTCCAGCTCTGCGGTTTCTTCCCGACTTTCGTCGGTTTCGCCCAGCTCTTTCTGAATCGCCTTCAATTGCTCGTTCAAATAATATTCGCGCTGCGTTTTTTCCATCTGACGCTTCACACGGCCACGGATCTTTTTTTCCACCTGCAGCACGCCGATTTCGCCTTCCATGAAGGAAAAAACCTTCTCAAGACGTTCGGTCACTTTGATGGTGGACAGCAAATCCTGCTTGTCGGAAATTTTCAGAGCCAAATGCGACGCCACCGTATCCGCCAGTTTCGACGGATCGTCGATCTGATTGGCAGACACCAGCACTTCCGGCGCAATTTTCTTATTGAGCTTCACATAAAGCTCGAACTGCGCCAGCACCGAGCGTTGCAGCGCTTGCAATTCTTTATCCGCGCCGGTTTCTTCTTCCACATCCACAATGGACGCTTCAAAAAAATCATCATTCTCAACGAATTCGGTGATACGGGCCCGGCCAGATCCTTCGACCAGAACTTTTACCGTGCCATCGGGAAGGCGCAGAAGCTGGAGCACATTCGCCAATGTGCCCATTTCATAAATATCGTCCGCTGTCGGGTCGTCCTCGCCGGCATTCTTCTGGGAGACAAGCAGGATGGGTCGATCATCCTTCATGACTTCCTCAAGCGCACGCACACTTTTTTCACGCCCCACGAACAAAGGGACAATCATGTGCGGAAAGACAACAATGTCTCTCAGCGGCAGGACAGGATAGGTCTTGTCCATGCTATTTCCGATCTTCTTTCAAACACCAATGGGCGCGGTCCGTCACATGAAAGCGCAATGAGCCCCATGAAATGACCCGCGTGACTTACATCTGAAATGGCATTCTCTCGCAACCATTCAAGAGCAAAGGGCTCTGATCACGCAGAAGTCCCTGCCTCATCCCGCCGCTCTGCATAGATAAAGAGCGGCTTGGCAGCAGAATCCACCACATCGTCATTAATGACAACTTCCTCCACACCATCAAGCGACGGTAGATCGAACATGGTTTCCAGCAAAATGTCTTCCATGATCGACCGCAAACCACGTGCCCCGGTTTTACGGGCAATGGCGCGCCGTGCAACGGCACGTTTTGCTTCATCGGTGAAGGTCAGAGCGACCTCTTCCATCTCGAACAAGCGTTGATATTGCTTGAGCAAAGCGTTTTTCGGAGTCGAGAGGATTTCCACAAGGGCATCTTCATCCAGATCTTCCAATGTCGCAATCACGGGAACGCGACCGACAAATTCCGGAATCAATCCGAATTTCAGAAGATCTTCGGGTTCGGCATGCATCAAAAGCTCACCAACCGAGCGATCCTCGGGCGAGGAGACGCTGGCCCCGAAGCCCATGGATTTGCCCTGCATACGTGAAGACACAAGACGATCGAGGCCCGCAAAAGCCCCGCCGCAGATGAACAGGATATTGGTGGTATCGACCTGCAGGAATTCCTGTTGCGGATGCTTGCGCCCCCCTTGCGGCGGAACGCTGGCAACGGTGCCTTCCATGATCTTCAGCAGGGCCTGTTGCACCCCTTCGCCCGACACATCGCGGGTGATGGAAGGATTGTCGGACTTGCGGCTGATCTTGTCCACTTCATCAATATAAACAATACCGCGTTGGGCACGTTCCACATTGTAATCGGCGGATTGCAAAAGCTTGAGAATGATGTTTTCCACATCCTCGCCCACATAGCCGGCCTCTGTCAGGGTGGTGGCATCGGCCATGGTAAACGGCACATCCAGAATACGGGCCAATGTCTGGGCCAGCAGGGTTTTGCCGCAACCGGTGGGGCCAATCAGCAAAATGTTCGATTTTGCCAGCTCCACATCGCTGCTTTTTGCTGCATGATTCAACCGCTTATAATGATTATGCACCGCCACCGACAAAACGCGTTTCGCCTTTGGCTGACCGATCACATAATCATTGAGGACATCGAGAATTTCCTGTGGCGTTGGCACGCCATCGCTGGATTTCGCAATTCCCGATTTGCTTTCTTCGCGGATGATATCTGTGCACAGTTCAACACATTCATCACAGATGAATACCGTCGGCCCCGCAATCAGTTTACGAACTTCATGCTGGCTCTTCCCGCAGAAAGAGCAGTAGAGCGTATTTTTCGAATCTCCGCCGCTCAATTTCGTCATCGGACTTCCCTAAGTCTTCCAATAAGTCTTCATCGTAGAACAGCGCGTGACCATGCAGCAACCGCTTTATCAGGCCAAATCGCAATCCCGTGGCCTTCGGTGCCCGTCACAAGAACAGCACCCAACCGACCAATGGCCCTATTCTACGCCTTTTAACCTTGCTGCCAGCTTAAAATGACCGTGAATCTAACAATCATTCTGCGTCATCTGGGCGTTTTTCCAAAACCTCATCCACAAGACCCCAGTCCTTGGATTCTTCCGCGCTCATCCAGCGGTCGCGATCCAACGCTTTTTCAATCTCTTCCAAGGGTTGGCCCGTATGGTCGACATAAATATTGTTCAGGCGTTCACGCAATTTCAGAATTTCGCGGGCCTGAATTTCAATATCCGTTGCCTGCCCCCGAAAGCCGCCAGACGGCTGATGCACCATCACGCGGGCATTCGGCAGGCAAAAGCGCATGCCTTTTTCACCGGCAGCCAGCAAAAGCGACCCCATGGAAGCCGCTTGCCCGATGCACAGCGTTGCCACTTTCGGACGGATATATTGCATGGTGTCATAAATCGCCAAGCCCGAGCTCACCACGCCACCGGGAGAATTGATATAAAAGGAAATATCTTTTTTCGGATTATCGGCTTCAAGATACAGGAGTTGGGCAACGATCAGGCTGGATATATTGTCTTCCACCTGCCCGGTTAGAAAAATGATTCGCTCTTTCAAAAGGCGCGAATAAATATCGAACGCCCGTTCGCCGCGATTTGTCTGCTCGACCACCATCGGCACGAGCTGACTTGTAAATTGGTCCACGATATCGACCATAGATGCTGCGCTCCCGTTGATTCATGCGACCGGTTTTACACCGGTCAGGGTCTTTAAAGAAAGCCTTTAGAAGAAAGAAGGCCGCAGCAAGCCAATGCCCTACTGCGGTCTTCTGTCAACAAAAATGACAAGCAAAGGGCTCAGCTCTTAGAGTCGTCCTTGCTGGCCGCTTTTTTTGGTGCTGCCTTTTTGGCAGCAGGTTTCTTGGCCGCAGCTTTCTTGGCCGGGGCTTTCTTTTCAGCCGCTTTCTTTTCAGCTGGCTTCTTCTCGGACGCTTTTTTTGCTGCAGGCTTTTTCGCTGCAGTTTTCTTGGTCGCGGATTTTTTCGCGTCTTTGGCCTGGTTTTCTTCTTCCTCATCGTCCTCGCGCACGGCTTTGCGCAGGTCTTCAAGGCTTATCTCGGTATCTTTGAGATCGGCCATTTCAAGGATGAAATCGACAACCTTGTCTTCATAAAGCGGCGCGCGGAGCTGGGCCATGGCCTGCTCGTTCTTGGTGTAGAATTCAAACACCTCGCGCTCTTGCCCCGGATAGCGACGGGCTTCATCGGCCACACGGCGCATCAGTTCATCACGGTTGATTTCAACCTTATTGGCCAAGCCAAGCTCGGACAACAACAGACCAAGACGCACACGACGTTCCGCAATATTGCGGTAATCCGCACGATCTTCTTCCGACTCCGGCTCGTCTTTATCAGCCAGTTCGGATTCGGTGGCCTCACCGGACATCACGGCATCGCGTTTGATCTGCTGCCAGATATCACGATATTCCAGATCCACCATCCCCTGAGGCACCGCGAAATCATAGGAATCAGCCAGTTTATCGAGCAATGCGCGCTTCACTTTGGCCCGCGACAGGGTTTTTGCTTCCTGCTCGAGTTGGGTTTTCAGCGCTTCTTTCAACTGATCAAGGCTTTCAAGACCGAAATTCTTGGCCATGTCGTCGTCGATTTTGGTGTCGGCAGGCTTCTTCACCTCTTTCACTTCGACATCGAAGCTGGCGTCTTTCCCGGCAAGCTCTTCACTGCCATAAGGATCAGGGAAGGTCACCTTCACAGTCACCTTGTCACCGGTTTTGGCGCCGACAAGCTGATCTTCAAAGCCCGCAATGAACTGGCCAGACCCAAGCTCAAGCTGGAAATCTTCGCCCTTGCCGCCTTCAAATTCTTCACCGTCCACCGAACCGACAAAATCGATCACAACGGCATCGCCGGTTTTCGCTTTGTAAGTTTTTGCAGCGGTTTCAAAACTTTTGGACTGACCGGCCAATGTTTCGATCGCAGCATCAACATCCGCATCCGAAGGTGTTGCGATCAAACGCTCAAGTGCTGGTGCCTTGAAGTCTGACGTATCCACATCGGGCAAAATTTCAGTGGACAGGGTAAATTCGAACCCTTTTTCCTCATCAACTTCGCCAACATCCACCTTGGGCTGCAAGGCCGGACGGATTTTCTTTTCGCGGAAAAGCTGATCGGTGCTTTCGCGGACCGATTCTTCCACCGCTTGCCCAAGCGCCGCTTCGCCGTGAATTTTCTTCAACAGCGCGACCGGCGTTTTGCCCGGGCGAAACCCTTTCATCCGCACCTTGTGGCGCAGATCATTCAATATATTTTGAACCCGCTGGTCGAGATCAGCCTTTTCGATGGTGATCTTGTATTCCCGCGTCAGTCCGTCGTTTTTCAATTCGTTGATTTGCATGCGCTCACTCGTGGCCTATGGGATGACCATCTCAAATCTAATAGTGGTGCGGGCGAAGGGACTTGAACCCCCACGTCCTCTCGGACACCAGAACCTAAATCTGGCGCGTCTACCAATTCCGCCACGCCCGCTGATGAAAACCTATCGTTATTAACGATTTTGCTTCCCGGTCGGGGCCGTTTTTCTTCGGCACCGCAAACCGGTACGGCAGATCGGCGTCTCCTTAGCACAGGCTGTTACGGAAAAACCAGTCCGATTGCACAAACTTGGTCATCCTGTGGAAAACAACACGCACCCAAAGCGCTTCACACGCGTCTTTTATGGCACTTTTTCAGCGAAAAACACTGCTTTTTAAACCTTGCTCCATCTCTTTTGAAACAACAGGCAGGGCCGCGATCAAATCGCCCGCCACCAATCCTCGTCCAAAATTTCGCGCCGCCGCCCCATGACTCCAGACCGCACAGCATGCCGCAGCCATTGCAGGCATCCCTTGCGCCAACAGCCCCGCAACGCACCCCGTGAGCACATCACCGGAGCCGGCAGTGGCAAGATCGGGCGGTGCCGCCGTTTCAATAACCGCACAGCCATCAGGGGCAGCAATGACAGTATCCGGCCCCTTGTGAACGAGAATCGCCCCCGCCCGATGCGCCGCCGCCCGCGTGATCGCCAATTTTCCTTCTGACCTATTTGTGGCTGTTTTCTGTGCGCCAAACACCCTTTGGAACTCTCCTCCATGGGGTGTCATCACCACATCGCATTGGATGGCGGCAAATAAAGCATCGGCCTGCCCTTCAAAACTGGTGAGCGCATCGGCATCCAAAACCACCGGCTTTCTTTGTGCCAAGGCCAGATGCACCTGCCGCCTTAAAGCCTCACCAACGCCTGCGCCCGGCCCTATCGCCAACACTGTGCGTCGGTGATCCGCCATCAAAGCGCCCAGCTCTGAGTCGTTATCATAAGGGGCAACCATCACTTCGTCCAAAGCCCCTGCCTGAATGGCATAGCCTTCGGATGGGCTAGCAAGGGTGACAACCCCCGCTCCCATGCGCAAGGCAGCGCGCGCTGCCATGCGGCTGGCACCAAGGGCCGGAGGACGCCCTCCCAAGACCAAGGCCGAACCATGCTGGTATTTATGATTGGACGGAGATTTTCGCGGCCAGCGGTCACGCCACAGATTTGGAGAATTTTCAAAGGTCATAGGCGCTATGTGATCAAGCACGCATGCCGGAATACCGATATCATGCACCACCACCCGACCACAGTGATACCGGCCGGGAACAAGCACATGCCCCGGCTTCTTGCGAAAAAAAGTAACCGTCAGATCCGCCTGGAACACGGCCCCTTCCGCCTGCCCCGTATCACCGGAAAGGCCCGATGGCACATCCACAGCCAACCGGAAGGCATTGCACCGATTGGCATCCATCACCATCTGCTGCGCCCTGCCCTTTATAGGCCCGCGCAGGCCGGCGCCAAATACCGCATCGATCACCAGATCTGCATCTTCCAACAAGGATGGGTCATAAGCTGACGTCATGCCGTCATAGCGTTGTGCCATCGTGAAGGCATCGCCTTTCAGTGCCGCGATATCTCCCTCGAACACCACATGCACATCACATCCGGCTTCGCGCAAATAACGGGCCGCAACCCAGCCATCACCGCCATTATTGCCCGGACCACACAGCACCAGAACCCGCCTTATGCCGGTGCGAGCCAACGCCAATTGCGCAACACCCATCCCCGCGGCGTCCATCAGGTCCTCGCCGGAATGGCCCATAGCCATCGCGGCCCGGTCAGCAGCGGCCATCTGGGCGCAGCTTAAAAGAGCTTCATCGCTTCGTGGATTGAAACAAGCCATGACATATTATCCCTTGATCGCTTCAACCAAGACTACGGGTTGAAGCTGTCTGGGCAAATATCAAAGCAAAAAAGAGATGGTGGGGCGAGCGACGGGACTTGAACCCGCAACCTCCTGGACCACAACCAGGTGCTCTAACCAAATTGAGCTACGCCCGCCATCGGCATGGAAGGCGCTCGTATTAACGAGGAATAATTGGCGCGTCAAGCAGCCAAAATTCCCTTTTTCAATCAGCACAAACCACTATGCTGCTTAAATCATGTGCAGCTGCATTATTTTTATGCAAAAATAGCGTGCAAATTGGCCGCGCATCTTTTTCAAGCGGCCCCAAAAGCCTTGTTTTCCGGGAATGTCCCGATTTGGCACGGAACCTGCTATCTCTTTCATGGGTAGCTTGGCGAGGCTTTTTGAGAGGCACATACGGCGCACTGTCCAGAAATCTTGCCAGCCGCACGCGAACCAACAGATCAGGGCTTTTCGGACATATGTCGGATATTTGCCAAACCCTGAAAGAAATCGACCGGAATGACAGATGAAAAAGATCGAAGCGATCATAAAGCCGTTCAAGCTCGATGAAGTGAAAGAAGCCCTGCACGAGGTGGGGGTTTCCGGTATCACAGTGATAGAAGCACGCGGCTTTGGTCGCCAAAAAGGCCACACAGAGCTTTATCGAGGCGCAGAATATGTGGTTGATTTTGTGCCCAAGGTGAAGCTGGAAATCGTGATCGACGATGCCAAGCTGGAAGCCGCTGTGGAAGCCATCCAGAACGCCGCGCATACTGGCCGGATCGGTGACGGCAAGATTTTCGTCACCGCCATCGAGGATGCCATCCGTATTCGCACCGGCGAAACCGGGCCAGACGCCATCTAGGCAGCAAACAACCCGTTCTTTTCAATTCACCCGACCCGACCACTCCCCTCCCGGGATCAAAAGCAGAGAAAGATTATGTCGAATTATTCTGACCTGTCCGCCACCGAACTCTTGCAGATCTGCAAAGACGAGGACCTCACATGGATTGATCTGCGCTTCACCGATCCGCGCGGAAAATGGCAACATCTGACCATGGATTCTTCCTTCATGGATGAAGACACTTTGGAAGAAGGCCTGATGTTCGATGGGTCATCCATTGCCGGCTGGAAAGCCATCAACGAATCCGACATGATTTTGAAGCCGGATCTGAGCTATGTCACCACCGATCCCTTTACGGCCCAAGGCACAGCGGTGGTTTATTGCGATATTCTGGAGCCTTCCACCGGGCAACCCTATGGCCGCGATCCGCGTTCCACAGCAAAACGGGCCGAAGAATATCTGAAATTCACCGGAATCGGCGATACGGTCTATATCGGGCCGGAACCGGAATTCTTCGTGTTCGACGATGTGCGCTTCAAGGTGGATTATTCCGGTGCCATGTATCAGCTTGATGATATCGAAGGCCCTTATAATTCCGACAAAATTTATCCCGAAGGCAATATGGGCCACCGCCCCCGTGTGAAGGGTGGATATTTCCCTGTGGCACCGGTGGATTCCGCCTTCGATCTGCGCGGCGAAATGGTTACCATTTTGCGCGAAATGGGCGTCAGCATGGACAAACATCACCATGAAGTGGGCGCCAGCCAGCACGAATTGGGCATCACCTTTGGTAAGCTCACCGAAATGGCCGACAAGATCCAGCTTTATAAATATGTGGTGCACCAGGTCGCCCATTCCTACGGCAAAACCGCCACTTTCATGCCCAAGCCGGTGAAAGATGACAATGGATCGGGCATGCATGTGCATCAATCCATCTGGAAGGACGGCAAGCCTTTGTTCGCAGGATCGGGCTATGCGGATCTGTCGGATACAGCCCTTTATTATATCGGCGGCATTATCAAACATGCCAAGGCGATCAATGCGTTCACAAACCCTTCCACCAACAGCTACAAGCGCCTGACCCCCGGCTTCGAAGCTCCGGTTCTGCTGGCCTATTCGGCGCGCAACCGCTCCGCTTCTTGCCGTATCCCTTATGTGTCAAGCCCCAAGGGCAAACGGGTCGAGGTGCGTTTCCCCGATGCCACTGCCAATCCCTATCTGGCTTTTTCCGCCATGTTGATGGCCGGTCTGGACGGTATCGAAAACCGTATTCACCCCGGCGATGCCATGGACAAGGACCTTTACGCCTTGCCACCCGAAGAGCTGACAGGCGTGCCTACAGTTGCCCGATCCTTGCGCGAAGCACTGGAGGCCCTGCAATCGGATAGTGATTTCCTGAAAAAAGGCGATGTGTTCAGCCAAGACCAGATTGACGCTTATGTGCATCTGAAATTCGAGGAGGTCACGCGGTTTGAACTCAGCCCGCACCCCATCGAGTTCGATATGTATTACAGCTCGTAAATTTGCTTTTGCCACAATCCATCAAGACGCCTCGCACTTCTGGTGCGGGGCGATTTTTATGCCCTTAAAAGAGATCGGGAATTTGCATAAAAAAAGGCCGGAAATCCACTGGGGACTTCCGGCTAAAGTAGGATCCTTTGGGGAGGATAGCCTCCGGAGAGGCCAAAATCATATTGCACTGCATCACCAATTATTGCAATGCAAAAATTCCATTTTATATGCTTTTTTTATCATGCAATTTTCATGGCTTACCATACGCTGCATAGCACAAGAAAACGCGCTTTATGCAAGGTACATTGGCAGCGTGAAGAGCATTTTGTCACATACAGGGAGAAAAGCGGTCGGGATCGAGAAGCGTGGAGCGCGATACAAGACGGCGCTCGCTTTTCTCACGATGATGACGGATCACCACATGCGGAAATCCCACGCCCCGGGGCTGAACGATTCGCTCGACAACCCAGATATTTTCCCAGTTTCCACTTTCGATAAAGCTGTCACCCACATCAACCCGATGCCGTTCGCCTGAAAGGGATATGGGCCGCTTTAATCCAAACGCACGTGCCAAGCCTGATATTTGAAGCATTACAGAACTCCATTCCTGAGCACAAAGCTTAGCACAATTCCACATTAAGATTTGTGACAAAGGAAAGCCAAAATTTGGCCTCAAAAAACACGCCCACAGCACAAGGAGTTGAAGTGTTGTTAAGAAAAAGGAAAGGCAAGACTATTACGGTCTGTTTCAATGATAAACGCTCTAAAAATATCCGACTCGGCCCCCCATGCCCGGCCTTTGACAGCGCGCCAAGCAGCGTTGAAACCCCGCCTGACCGCGGCAAACATCAATGAAAAATCATTTCTGGCAACGGATTATCTTAATCATTTCAATGAAGTGGTAATGCTTCTTGAGATGGTACCTGATATGCTGGACATGTTGGAAGACTGTGCCGACTGGTCACCCAAAACCTATCAAAAACATTTCGCCGATAGCGGATTTGCCGATAAGGCATTGGCCATAGAGGCTTATGAGAATGCGCCTGAACCAAGCCGCACCCTGTTCGACAATCTGACACAAAGGCTCAACACGCTCATTCTGGATGCGGTGGCCGATATTACAGCGCTTGTGGGCGACCAAGAGGCGCTATCCTATCGTCTCGATGCCTATCTGTCGGACATGCGAATGCTTCTTTCCGCTCTTAACGGGGTGATCCACGGCAAGACCCATATGGATGAAGACCTCAACCATATGTCCAGCGCCATATCGGAAAAAGACCCAAGTGCAGACACCACCGAAGCTGCAAGCCAGGCCGACATCGACGCTCTGTTTGATTAAGTCGGCTATATAACGAACTGTAATCGCATTACTTTTTCTGCTCCTGCGCCCATTTTAACCGGCTGATAGGCTGTCTTGTGTTTTGCCGTTGCAAGATAGTGTTGCCATCCCTCCCCCCATTTCCCCTATATTGGCTCACCAGTTTCCTCTTTTTTGACACGACAAAGAAAGACTCCGACTCCATGGCTGACCTGTTTCAGGATGTATCGCACACAAAATCCGACTATTCGGCGCAAGACATCGAGGTTCTGGAAGGGCTGGAGCCGGTTCGCCAAAGGCCGGGCATGTATATCGGCGGCACCGATGAACGGGCCTTGCATCATCTGGTGGCCGAAGTACTCGACAATTCCATGGATGAAGCCGTTGCAGGCCATGCCAGCCGGATCGAAGTGGATATGGCCGATGATGGCAGCATCACCATCAGCGATAACGGCCGCGGGATTCCGGTAGACGAGCACCCGAAATATGCCCCCAAATCCGCTTTGGAGGTGATTCTCACCACATTACATTCGGGCGGAAAATTCAAAGAAGGGGCCTATGCCACGTCTGGCGGGCTGCACGGCGTCGGAATTTCGGTGGTGAATGCCTTGTCGGTGCAAATGGATATTGAAGTGGCCCGCGACCGGACCCTTTATCGGCAAAGCTATTCTCGCGGATATGCACAAGGGCCGCTGGAATGTCTTGGGCCTGTGCAAAACAGACGCGGCACCAAAATCACCTTCCTGCCGGACCCGGAAATTTTTGGCGAAAAAGCAGCTCTGAAAGCCGCCCGTGTCTATCGTCTGGCGCGTTCCAAGGCCTATCTGTTTCGTGGTGTGGAAATCCGTTGGCGCTGTACCGAGGCTTTGGCCCATAAAGGCGATGATACGCCACAAGAAGACACGCTGCATTTCCCCGGCGGCTTGGCAGATTTCCTGTCGGAAAGCCTGAAAACCCGCACAATGGCAACCGAAACCCTCTTTGCGGGGGTCGCCTCATTCCCCGAAAAAGCAGGGAAAGTGGAATGGGCTGTGGGCTGGCCGGAATTTGGCGAAGGCATGTTGTCTACCTATTGCAACACCGTCCCCACCCCCCAAGGCGGCACCCATGAAAGCGGGCTGCGCATGGCGCTATTGAAGGGCATGCGGGCTTATGGGGAAATGACAGGCAACAAACGCGCGGCCCAGCTTGTGGCGGATGATGTCTTCGCCTCTTCCGCCGCGATGCTGTCCGTCTTCATCAAAAACCCGCAGTTTCAAGGCCAGACCAAAGACAAGCTTTCAACGCAGGAAGCGCAGCGCCTTGTGGAAAATGCCATCCGCGACGAATTCGATCATTGGTTGGTGGAATCGCCCGAGCGCGGACAAAGCCTTTTGGGCTGGGCCATTGAACGGATGGATGAGCGCCTGCGTCGCCGCGCTGAACGTGAGGTCAAACGCGCTTCTTACACCTCGAAGCGGCGCTTGCGGCTGCCGGGCAAGCTTACCGATTGCTCACAGGATTCCGCGGAAGGCACCGAGATTTATATCGTCGAGGGCGACAGCGCCGGTGGCTCTGCCAAACAAGCCCGCGACCGCAAAACACAAGCCGTTTTGCCCATTCGTGGCAAGATATTGAATGTGGCCAGTGCCACGGCACAAAAAATCGCCGCCAATCAGGAAGTGCAGGATCTGACACTGGCCTTGGGCTGCGGCGTTCGGGAACATTATAATCCGGAAGCCCTGCGCTATGAAAAAGTGATCATCATGTGCGATGCCGATGTGGATGGTGCGCATATCGCAACATTGCTGATGACATTCTTTTTCCAGGAAATGCCGCAAATGGTGCGCGATGGACGGCTTTATCTGGCGCAGCCGCCGCTTTATCGGCTGGCAAAGGGCGGTGTGGTGCATTATGCCCGCGATGATGCCCATAAGGATGAGCTCATGGCCACGGTTTATGCGGGCAAGAGCAAGGTTGAAGTTTCACGTTTTAAAGGTCTTGGCGAAATGCCGCCTGCCCAATTGCGCGACACCACCATGGCTCGCGCCAGCCGGTCATTATTGCGGGTTACCCTGCCGCAACCGGGCGAAAACTTTCAGGCCACAGCCAGCCTTGTTGGCAAGCTGATGGGCAAACGCCCCGAAGAGCGCTTCGCCTTCATTCAAGAACATGCGGAATTTGTAGACGAGGAAGCGTTGGACGTTTAACGCGCCCCAATCGCCTCGAAGCCGAAAAGTTCAGCCTCAAGATGGCCCGGGAACACCGCACCATCTTGAATACTCTCGATTAAATCAAGCCCGCCAGCGGACTGGACGGGTCTGCATAGCGCTTTTTCGGCATCCGCCCCGCAAGATAGGCATGGCGCCCCGCCTCCACCGCATGTTTCATGGCACGGGCCATGCGCACCGGATCTTTTGCTTCGGCAATGGCGGTATTCATCAACACACCATCACAGCCCAATTCCATGGCAATGGCCGCATCCGATGCGGTGCCCACGCCTGCATCCACCAAAACCGGAACGGTGGATTGTTCAACGATCAGGCGGATATTGACCGGATTTTGAATACCCAATCCCGATCCGATAGGAGCCCCCAAAGGCATGATGGCCACACAGCCCATATCATTGAGCTCGCGGGCAAACAAAGGATCATCGCTGGTATAAACCATCACCTTGAAGCCTTCGCTGATCAGCACTTCGGCCGCTTTCAAGGTTTCACGCATATCGGGATAAAGTGTTGCCTTATCACCCAGAACTTCAAGTTTCACCAGATCCCAGCCCCCGGCTTCACGGGCCAGCCGCAAGGTGCGCAAAGCATCATCGGCCGTAAAGCACCCGGCGGTATTGGGCAGATAGGTGATGGATTTGGGATCAAGATAATCCGTAAGCATGGGCTGGCCGGGATCGGACACATTGACCCGCCGCACCGCGACCGTGACGATTTCCGCCCCGGAGGCCGCTACGGCCTCGGCCGTTTGTTCAAAATCACGATATTTTCCGGTCCCAACGATCAAACGTGAACCATAAGTTTTTCCTGCAATCTGCAAGGGATCGGTCACTCTATATCCTTCCGAAACTGCGCTCTGCTGTCCGCCACCGACAAAATGAACGATTTCCAATTGGTCACCATCGACGATGTGTGTATCGTCGAACATTGATTTGGGAACAATTTCACGATTGCGCTCCAACGCCACCTTGCGTGGGTCCAACGACAGAGCGTCAAGAAGCCCACGTGCCGTCAAAGGCGCATTGAAAGAGCGGTTTTCGCCATTGATCGAAACAGTAATCACGCATACACCCAAAATTTGAAAGCCGTGGTTTCAAGTGATAGTCACCATTCAGGCAACGGGCAAGATCGCTTTGTTCCATAATTCGCTGCTAACACTTTTCTGCCGTGGCAGAAGTCTTTATACAGGCAAGCAGCCACAAGATGGAGGGTGCCGTTTTGTTGCGTTGCACACAGGCTCAGGGTCGAAATTGAATGCCACATATCCTTGTTCTGAACGGTCCCAATCTCAATCTTCTCGGCGTAAGGGAGCCTGATATTTATGGCTCTGAAACCTTAGCCGATGTGGAAGCAAGCCTTGTGGCTTGGGGAAAAGACAACGGGATCAGCTTTGAATTACGGCAAAGCAACCATGAAGGCGACCTGATCGATTGGCTGCACGAAGCCCGCGATGAAGCCGATGCGGTGATTCTCAATCCCGGCGGATTGACCCATAATTCGGTATCACTGGCCGATGCAGTCTCCGCTTTGGAAAAACCGGTGATTGAAGTCCATCTATCAAATATTTTTGCGCGCGAGGCATTTCGCGCCCATTCCACCATCAGCCGTGTGGCCGCCGGTGTGATCACCGGGCTGGGAACCACCGGCTATCTTCTCGCTGCCCAAGCGCTTGCAGCACAGCTTTTCAAACAAGAAGAAGGATGACGCACATATGTCCAAATTGAAGGACACCAAGGATCTAATCCGGGAACTGGCCGAACTCCTTGAAACATCAAGCCTGAGCGAAATCGAAGTTGAAGACGAGGATGTGCGCATCCGCGTTGCACGCCAAGCACAGGTCCATCATGTGAGTGCCGCCCCGGCGCATCCGGCTCCCGCACCTGCAGCGGCCCCTGTTGCCGCAGCACCGGCAGCCGCCGCACCCAGCCAAGGCCCTGCCGAGCATCCCGGTGCCGTGCCCTCCCCCATGGTGGGGACCGTTTATCTGGCTCCGGAACCCGGTGCCCCGACCTTCGTGAAGGCCGGCGACAGCGTAGCGGAAGGCGATACTTTATTGATCGTAGAGGCCATGAAGGTAATGAACCCCATTGCGGCGCCCCGTTCTGGTACTGTGACGCGCATATTGGTCTCCGATGCGCAACCCATTGAATATGGCGAGCCACTGGTAATCATTGAATAACGGTGGCACAGACAATGTTTCAAAAAATACTGATCGCCAATCGCGGTGAAATCGCCTTACGAATTCATCGTGCCTGTCAGGAAATGGGCATCCGCACCGTTGCGGTCCATTCCACCGCCGATGCCGAGGCCATGCATGTGCGTTTGGCGGATGAATCGGTGTGTATTGGCCCTCCTCCATCGGCGGACAGCTATCTCAATATTCCGGCCATCATTGCAGCGGCGGAAATCACCGGTGCCGAAGCCATTCATCCCGGCTATGGCTTCTTGTCGGAAAATGCCCGATTCGCTGATATTGTCGAGGAACATAATCTCACATTCATCGGCCCGACACCGGAGCATATTCGCACCATGGGTGATAAAATCACCGCCAAGGACACCATGAAACGCCTTGGTGTTCCGGTGGTTCCCGGCTCTGAAGGCGGCATCACCGATGACGACACCGCATTCGAGGTGGCACAATCCATCGGCTATCCGGTGATCGTAAAAGCGGCGGCAGGCGGCGGCGGTCGCGGCATGAAAGTGGCCCATAGCCGGGAAGATCTGTCTCACGCTTTGTCTTCAGCCCGCACGGAAGCCAAGGCTGCCTTTGGCGACAATGCGGTCTATCTGGAAAAATATCTGGGAAAACCGCGCCATATCGAAGTTCAAATTCTGGGCGATGGCCAAGGACGCGTCATTCATTTGGGAGAGCGTGACTGTTCCTTGCAGCGCCGCCACCAAAAGGTTCTGGAAGAAGCGCCCTCGCCCATCATTACCGAAGCCCAACGCATGGACATCGGCGCACGCTGCGTTAACGCGCTTTCCAAGCTGAAATATCGCGGTGCGGGAACCATCGAGTTTTTATATGAAGATGGCGGCTTTTATTTCATCGAGATGAACACCCGTTTGCAGGTGGAGCATCCAGTCACGGAAATGATCTCGGGCATTGATCTGGTGCGCGAACAAATCCGGGTGGCAATGGGCGAGCCCTTGCGTTTCACCCAGGAAGAAATCCGTCTGCATGGCCATGCCATTGAATGTCGAATCAATGCGGAAGACCCGATGACCTTTGCGCCATCGCCCGGCACTGTCTGCGATTATCATGCACCGGGCGGCCTGAGCGTGCGGGTCGATTCGGCGCTTTATACGGGTTATCGGGTTCCCCCTTATTATGACAGCCTGATTGCCAAGTTGATCGTCCATGGGGAAAGCCGTGAAGATTGCCTGATGCGCCTACGCCGTGCTTTGGATGAATATGTGATTGGCGGCATCAACACCTCGATTCCACTGCACAAAATTCTGATGGACGAGCCTGATTTCCAAAAAGGCGATTACACCATCCATTGGCTTGAAAAGTTTTTGAAGGAGCGCAACGCTTGATCTTTTGCAAAACCCTGATGTTTGCGAGAGAATCGACTTTGACCATCCAAATATCCCCGCACAGCCTGTTATGGGCTGTGCGATAATGAGGCGAAAATGTCACGTCTAACGCCAGACATTCTCCTTCGTGCCTATGCCTGCGGCCTGTTCCCCATGGCCGATCATAGCAACAGCCCCGATGTATTCTGGATCGACCCGGAACAGCGCGGCATCTTGCCTCTTGATGGCTTTCACATTCCGAAGCGTTTGCGCAAAACCATACGCCAAGATCGTTTTCAGATTCGGATCAACACCGCTTTCCGTCAGGTCATGGAAGCCTGCGCCCAACCTGCCCCGGGGCGGGAAAATACGTGGATCAATGAAGAAATCCTGTCCACATACAGCCAGTTACACGATCTTGGGGCCGCCCATAGCGTGGAATGTTGGCGCGATGGCGTCCTTGTGGGCGGGCTTTACGGGGTGGATTTGGCCGGAGCCTTTTTTGGCGAAAGCATGTTTCACTTTGAAACCGACGCCAGCAAAGTTGCCACTGTCCATCTGGTAGCACGCCTGAAATGGGGCGGTTACCGTTTATTGGATACGCAATTTGTAACCGAGCATCTGGAACAGTTCGGTGCGCAAGAAATCCCGCGCGAAACCTATCAGCAGATGCTGAAAAAGGCGCTTGGCGTGAAGGGGGATTTTTATTCCATGCCCGAAGGACTGATCGGCTCGGACGTTTTACAAGCGATCACCCAAACATCATAAACAGGATGTTCAAGGGCATGCAGGCCAGGGCTGGAGGCCAGCATCCATCCGGTAAACAACCGCCGCCGTTCCTGATCATGCTGTTCTTCTATTTCAAGAAACGCAAAGGTTTCCGGCGGCTCTTCCGGCGGGCGCGATTGGCAATGCCGCGCGGTAATTAGCAGACTGCCAAATTGCACTTCCTGATCTTGCGGCAGCTCCAGTTCCGTAATGCGGGCTGTCACCTTATCAAGGGCACGGGCAATGGTAATGGTATTTTCTGTGGGACCTTTGGCGGTTGTTGTGGAAGGAACATCGCGCCAATCCTGCGCCACAGAAAAGGCAGGGGCCACCACCGCGCCACCTGCCACGCAGAATAAAAGCCCCACCTTCTGGAAAAGGCGTGTCGGGAAATGCCGGGGCTTATTCCTCACTGCTTCCCGCATCGCCACTATATACTGCCTTGGAAATCAGCCCGAACAGATCAATCGGACCCTGGGTGAAAGCCACTTCATCACCGGGTTGAAGATAGTCTGGCACGCCACCGGGCTGCACATCCACATAGGTATCGCCCAAAAGACCATCCGAAGTGATCTTGGCAAAGCTGTCGGTCGGCAAAGACAGGGATTTATCCACCGTAAAGCGGATAACGGCCTGAAAGCTTTCCGGGTCCAGCCGCTGCTCGGTCACCGTGCCGATCTTGATGCCAGACATGCGCACATCCGCCCCCATGGACAGGCCGCCCACACGATCAAACCGCGCTTCCAAAGGATAACCATCACCGCCACCAACGCCTGTCGTTGAATAAGCCACATAAAGGAACACAGACGCCACCACCAACACAACGGCACCGATCAGCGACTCAACCAAGTTTCCACCCACGGGGTTCTCCATCTTTCTTCAGCATCACTCCGGCTATGATCGTTTCATGATAACAAATCAAAGCCGGAGGCATATTTCATCAGATCACATAGCGTCTCCCTTGATCAGGGAGTCCATGCCTCATAATCACCGGTGGCCGCAGGCCGCTTTCCGCCCGAATGAAGGCTACCCGCAGGGCGGTATGCCTCTTGCGTTCCTGTCAGATTAGGCAGATGCGGCTTTTCCCAAGGCTTGGGCGTAATGGCCTGTTCTTCGGGAAGATCATCGGTGGTGCGATGCAGCCAGCGATGCCATTGCGGCGGCACCCGGGAGGCATCGGCCACGCCATTATAAATAACCCAGCGACGTTTGCCGTCCTTGGCAAGATAATAGACATTGCCCTGCTCATCTTCGCCAACGCGTTTACCGTGACGCGCGGTGAACAGCGACGTGCCCATTGTGGCTCCGTTCCACCAGGTGAAAATTTTGCTAAACACACTCATTGACCGGACATATCCCTTTTTGCGCGGCCCATTATGCCGCCCGAAAGCGCCGGGACTATGGCAAGTTCAAAGCCAAAGGTCCAGATGCAGTTCGCATCCTGCCACAGACAAAAAAGAAAAGCCGCTCAAAGCTGCGCGAGCACGAACATTTTCAACGCCCGGCTCCCCCCGTGAAACCGCAATCTGCGGGCAAAGCCTTATAGATCACAGAGTCGGGAGAAATGGATCGTGATGTCCTTCATTTGTCAACGTCATTGATTCAAAAACGAGGCTTGCGATACCCCTCAAAAGGACTAGACTTGGTGTTTGTTCGCGCCGACATGGCCATATATATGGCTGTAAGGGCTGTAAGCCGCGAATCCTGTAAAGAAATAACAGCGTCTATCCAAGGCTAAGGGGAAAGTCATGCGTTTTGAGCGTCGTTTTACGAAAGCGGGGGTTTCCCCCTATGCGGACATCGAGTTTCGCATGGCCACCTCAGAGATTCGCAATCCTGACGGCACCACCGTTTTCCATATGACCGATGTGGAAGTGCCGCGCTCTTGGTCACAAGTGGCCACAGACATCATTGCGCAGAAATATTTTCGTAAAGCGGGCGTGCCCGCGGCTTTGAAGGCCGTGGAAGAATCGACCATTCCAAGCTGGCTATGGCGCAAAGTTGCCGATGAAAAAGCACTGGAAGCACTTCCCAAAGCCAAGCGCTTTGGATCTGAAACCAGCTCCAAACAGGTCTTTGACCGTTTGGCCGGCACATGGACCTATTGGGGCTATAAAGGCGGCTATTTCGATCAGGAAGAAGATGCCCAGATCTTTTATGATGAAATGCGCTATATGCTGGCCCGCCAGATGGCCGCGCCCAATTCCCCGCAATGGTTCAATACCGGCCTGCATTGGGCCTATGGAATCGACAGCCCCGGCCAAGGGCATTTCTATGTGGATTTCGAAACCGGCGATCTTGTGCGGTCCAACAGCGCCTATGAACATCCGCAGCCCCATGCCTGCTTCATCCAGAGCGTATCCGACGATCTGGTGAATGATGGCGGCATCATGGATTTATGGACCCGGGAAGCGCGCCTGTTCAAATATGGCTCCGGCACCGGAACAAATTTCTCGAATATTCGCGGTGCGAAAGAATCCCTGTCCGGTGGCGGGCAATCTTCGGGCCTGATGAGCTTTCTGAAAATCGGTGACCGCGCGGCCGGAGCCATCAAATCCGGCGGCACCACAAGACGCGCCGCCAAAATGGTGGTTGTGGATGTAGACCATCCCGATATCGAATCCTTCATCAGCTGGAAGGTGCAAGAAGAACAGAAGGTTGCAGCTCTCGTCTCCGGGTCCAAGCTGTGCGAGATGCATCTAAACCGCATCATGGATGCGTGCCATTCGGCGCGGGAAAGCTTGGATGACGATGCATTCGAACCAAAGAAAAACCCTGATCTGAAGCGCGAAGTTCTGGCTGCCCGCAAGGTGATGATACCGGAAAATTATGTGCAGCGGGTTATTCAATTCGCCCGCCAAGGCTATCGGCGGCTGGATTTCCAAGCCTATAATACGGATTGGGATTCGGAAGCCTATGTCACGGTTTCGGGGCAGAATTCCAATAATTCCATCCGCGTTACCGATGCATTCATGAAAGCCGCCAAGGAAGGCAGCGACTGGTCTTTGACCCGCCGCACCGATGGCTCTATTGCGAAAACCGTGAATGCCGGTGAGCTTTGGGATCAGGTGGCCTATGCGGCCTGGTCCTGCGCCGATCCGGGGATTCAGTTCCACAGCACCATCAATGATTGGCACACATGCCCGGCATCGGGGGAAATCCGCGCCTCCAATCCCTGCTCGGAATATATGTTCCTCGATGACACCGCCTGCAATCTGGCATCGCTCAATCTGTTGCAGTTCCGCAGCGAAAATGGCGATTTCGAGGTGGAAAACTTTGAACATGCCGTGCGCCTATGGACATTGGCGCTGGAAATTTCCGTGCTGATGGCACAATTCCCGTCGCCGCGCATTGCCGAGCTGAGCTATCGCTACCGCACTTTGGGCCTTGGCTATGCCAATATCGGCGGCCTGCTGATGTCTTTGGGTCTGTCTTATGACAGCGATGAAGGCCGCGCATTGTGCGGCGCCATATCGGCCTTGATGACCGGCACCTCCTATGCCACCTCTGCCGAGATCGCATCCGAGCTTGGTCCCTTCCCCGGCTATGCAGACAATGCGGAGCATATGCTGCGGGTGATGCGCAACCACCGCCGCGCCGCTTATGGCGAACATGATGGCTATGAAGGCCTGGCCACCAAACCGGTGCCTTTGGATGTGGAATGTTGCCAGGATCAGGCATTGGTCGCGGCTGCCACCGCCGCTTGGGATCGCGCCATCGAACTGGGTGAAATGCACGGCTACCGCAATGCGCAATCCACCGTGATCGCCCCCACCGGCACAATCGGGCTGGTGATGGATTGCGATACCACGGGCATCGAGCCGGATTTCGCGCTGGTCAAATTCAAGAAACTGGCAGGCGGCGGCTATTTCAAGATCATCAACCGCATCGTGCCGCAATCGCTGGAGGTTTTGGGTTACGCACCGCAAGAAGTGCACGACATGATCGACTATGCGGTGGGCCACGGTACACTGGATGGCGCCCCCCATATCAATCATGAAACCTTGAAATCCCGCAATTTTGCCCAGGCGCAGATCGATGCCTTGGAAGATGGCCTGAAAAGCTGCTTCGATATTCGTTTCGTGTTCAATCGCTGGACGCTGGGCGACGAATTTTGCAAAGACGTTCTTGGCTTTAGCGATGCCCAGCTTGAAGATATCTCCTTCGATATGCTCAAAGAACTGGGATTCAGCCGTCAGGCTGTGGAAGAAGCCAATCTCTATGTCTGCGGTGCCATGACTCTGGAAGGCGCACCGCATCTGCGCAAAGAGCATCTGTCCGTCTTTGATTGCGCCAATCCATGCGGACGAATCGGCAAGCGCTCTCTCTCTTGGGAAAGCCATATCCGCATGATGGCCGTGGCCCAGCCCTTTATTTCCGGCGCCATTTCCAAAACCATCAATATGCCCAATCTGGCATCGGTTGAAGAATGTAAGCGGGCCTATGAACTGAGCTGGTCTTTGGGACTGAAAGCCAATGCGCTCTATCGGGATGGCTCGAAGCTCTCCCAACCATTGTCCGGCTCTTTGCTCTCTGATGAAGATATCGAAGATCTTGCCGATGACAGTGTAGCCGTGGGCGAAAAGGCACAGATCGTTGCCGAACGAATCGTTGAACGCATCATTGAAAAAGAAGCGCCAAAATCGCGCAAGAAACTGCCCCAGCGCCGCAAAGGCTATACACAGAAAGCCATTGTCGGCGGCCATAAGGTGTATTTGCGCACCGGCGAATATGATGATGGAACCGTTGGCGAAATCTTCATCGATATGCACAAGGAAGGGGCCGCCTTCCGGTCCTTGATGAACAATTTTGCCATCGCCATTTCCATCGGCTTGCAATATGGCGTGCCTTTGGAAGAATTCGTCGATGCCTTCACCTTCACCCGCTTTGAGCCTTTTGGCCGGGTGGAAGGCAATGACGCCATCAAAATGTCCACCTCTATTCTGGACTATCTCTTCCGCGAACTGGCAGTATCCTATCTTGGTCGCAATGATCTGGCCCATGTGGAACCGGATGATATGCGCCATGATACCCTTGGCGAGGGTATCTCCGAAAAGCTGCCCCAAGAAGGCACCGAAGCGGCATCGCAAGCCTCTGCCGCACTAGATAAAGTTCTTGGGCTCGCCTCCACCGGTTATGTGCGCTCGAATCTTTATGTGCTGAATACAAACAAGCAGAAAACCACCCGGACTGATGTGGTTGAATCCCGCGCAACGGGAACAGAATCCGCGGCCCCTGTCGCAAGCGCGACCGATACGGTGACCATCACCAGCACAAGCACCAAAACAACAGCAAGCGCCCAATCCGCAACCATCTCCCGTCAGGCAGAAGCGCGGATGAAGGGATATGAAGGCGATTCTTGCGGCGAGTGTGGCAACTTCACATTGGTCCGGAATGGCACATGCCTGAAATGCAACACCTGCGGCGGCACCAGCGGCTGTTCCTAAATCCTGAAGCCCTTTTGCTTCAAAATGATACAGTTTCAAGGGAGGCCATTGCGGCCTCCCTTTTTTTTGATCCAGCCAGAGACATCTTTAGGTCAAGATTTAGAAAATCTTTAGACGAGCACGCCAGACTGCTTTCAGAAGATGCTCAATGAGTCGTCATTTAAAGAGCATCCTGAAGAATCGGGACTTCAACTATGGCAGAATCCATGCTCAGGATAAATCGCGATCCGGAAACGCCTGATATCGGCTCTGATATCGACCCCTATGCCCTTTTAGGCCATTTGTCTCTTGGTGTTGTGGTCTGTGAAATTGACGAACGGCGGGGTAATCCGATCCTTATCGCCAATGAGCAGGCCAAAAGCCTGTTGATGATCACCGACACATCGATTCGCGATTGGTGCCTTGACGATGTTTCCGTTCTGGAGTTCGGAGAACCGTTATTGAGCGAGTTTCACCGGGCCGTCAAAACCCAACGCCCTGTGCATTATGAATGGGATCTGGAGTTTAACGGGCAGACCCGGAATTTTGCCTGTGAAATCACGCCCTTGGAAACAGCATGTGGGCAATCACCGCGGGTGATGTGCACCTTGGCCGACAGAACCGCAGAAAAGCGTGCGGGAGCCAATCTGCTACATCACGCCTTGCATGATGGCCTGACGGGACTCCCCAATCGCAGCCATTTTCTCAATCGGCTGGAAGAAGCGGTGGCCCGTTGCCATGGGGAAGAAAACCGCGCTTGTGCCGTTCTCATGCTCAACGTGAATCGGTTCCAATTGATCAATGAAAGCTTTGGCCATCCGGCCGGTGATGCTTTTTTGATCGATCTTGCCAATTCCTTGCGCGGGTGCCTGCGCGGTACGGATATTCTGGCACGATTCAATGGGGACGAATTTGCCATCCTGATCGATGATATTAGCGGACTGGACGATGCAACCGGATTGGCCGCACGTATTCATCAAATGATGGAAGCGCCCCGCATGGTGAGTGATTCCGAAGCCTATATGTCTGTAAGCATTGGTATTTCCACCACTCAAACCAGCCATATGCATCCGGAGAATATGATCCGCGATGCAGATATTTCCATGCATCGGTCCAAAAATCTGGGGCGGTCGCGCACCGAAGTCTTTGCCCGCGATACCCATATCGTTCGCACCGGACAAATCCAGCTGGAAACCGACCTGCGCAAAGCCATTGAAAATGAAGAGCTGGAATTATTCTATCAACCGATCATCGATCTGGAACAAGGCCGCACCATCGCTTTTGAGGCCCTCACCCGTTGGCATCACCCCGAGCGCGGTTTTGTTTCACCGGTGGACTTCATTCCATTGGCGGAAGACACCGGATTGATTTTGCCTTTGGGGCGTTGGGCCATGTTGGAATCATGCCGCCAGTTGCGTGCGTGGCAATCATCCTTTGCGGGCACGAAAGATCTGTTCGTCAATGTGAACATGTCGGCCGTACAATTCTTGCAAGACGACATCCCCGCGACCGTTGCCCAATGCCTTAAAGAAACCGGCATTCAGGGGCGCAATTTACGGCTGGAGCTTACCGAAAGCGCCTTGGTGGCTGATCCCGATGGCGCGGCAGAGTGTCTGCACGCCATCAAACGCCTTGGCCCCACACTGGCATTGGATGATTTCGGAACGGGCTATTCCTCTCTCAACTATCTTAATAACTTTCCCATTGATTGCATCAAGATCGACCGATCCTTTGTGGGACGTGTGGATCGCGACGATCAGTCGGCAAAGATTATCCGCATCATCACCATGCTTGCCGATACGCTGAAAATGTCTGTGGTCGCTGAAGGGATTGAAAATAGCGAACAGCATATGATGATGCGTTCTCTGGGCTGCCGTTACGGGCAAGGCTTCCTGTTCTCCCGCCCGCTTCCCAAGGAAGAAGCCACGGCTCATTTGAAAGCCTCCCTCAAATAAGACGGGCCGGCGCGGGATCATCTGGCATAAAAGCACAATGAGAAACCCCTCACCTGCTCTGGAAAATGATTATCGCGGTCATTTTCCAGGGACTTGATTGCAGGTGCCCTCTCTCCGACATATCCTATAGGCTTGTCCTTGGGGATTTGGCCCCATACGAACTGCCAGTCGGAACAAAAGGGAGACACGCGATGGTCGACACCCCAGAAACGCCGAAAACGTCAAAAACGCCGGAAGCCGCCAATTCGCCAAACGACTCTGGAACACCGTCCTCTGCCTCGCCTTCTGCTCAGGCTGATAAGGCCGTACAATCCTCGAAACCAAAGACCGCCAAAACGGAAACGGGCACGGATACAGGCGCCGCATCCAAACCAAAGCCTGCCGCAAAAAAGGCCACCGCAAAGGCAAAGGCTACGACGACAAAGGCAAAACCTGCCGCCAAAAAGACCACAACAAAAGCTGCAACAACAAAGGCAAAGCCTGCCGCCAAAAAGACCACAGCAAAGGCTGCGGCGACAAAGGCCAAACCCGCCGCGAAAAAAACCGCAGCAAAGAGCCAGCATGAGTCCGTTTCAGCACAGACGGCCTCCGCAAAAAGCCGGCCACGCTCCGATGAAAAACCCAAAGACACCCCATCGGACAACAAGACAAAAGAACAACAAGCACAGTGGGACGAAGATACGGACCGGACAGAGCGTCAAGATAAAGCGCTGGATCTGGTATGGCGGCTGCTTGCGCTGCTGGCCTTTTCCTTTGTGTCTTATGTCTTGCTGGTCGTTTCATGGGTCGTTGGGGCAGCACAATTTATAATGATCGCCATCAGGGGGAAAGAGCATCCGCAACTGGTCGGATTCATGGCCCAAATCTCCGCCTATCTGGCGCAAATTCTTGGCTATATGTCAGGAAGAACCGACGCCACCGACCTGCCCTTTCCCTTCAGCGACCTTCCGAAAGTTGCTGAAACACCAGCGCCAGCACGGGATGAGGACGACACCCCGGACGGCGACAAGAAATATCACCCGTTTTAAAGCATAAGACTGTGAGGTCGGCTGGATGCCCGGCCTCACAGCCCCATCACGCAACACCATGCGTATCCTTTAATCACTAACCGTCAATGCCTTGAAAAACATACGGCAATGGGTAATCCCCTGAACATCGGGCGCATGGGTTTCCGAACATTCAAACTGCAGTTCGATCAGAGCATGGCCGGGGATCAGCAGATCCGCATCGTGTAACCGCTCAATCACCGCCGCCGCCATCTGCCGAATGGCCATATCCCCCTTTGGTGTTTCAAGATCCAAAGTCAGTGTGTGTTCCTGACCATCGAATGTTGCGGAATGCCAACAGGCCGTATTGCTTGCCCCCAATTTTATTGATGTATGCGCCTGATCATTCCTGCCATTTTCCCGCCCCCCATTTTCGCCGCCTTGGCCACAAACCTTTTTACCATTTTTCCCTTGAGGCCCGTCACCGCAGGGACGGCGGCTTTCTTTGCCGATCGCTTCAGGCCCACCAACATATGACAAAACCGCCTTATCCTCCCTCAAAGCGGCAAGGATTGCCCGATGGAGTCCCCAAGATGCATCCACAGTCATTCAGATTGCTCCCTCTATTATGAATAAAAAAAGCCGATGCGGGAGGCATCGGCGGAAATCCACTATCCGGATTTATCCATATTGGTACATTATTTATCCCGAATGTCAAGATTTAGGTTTTTCCATACACGCATAAACACGCATAGCATGCCCTAATTGCTTGCGCGCCCAACCATTTCTCTTTTGATATTTTCTGTCAATTTTTGAAAAAGAAACCCCTTGGGCGATCGGTGAAAACACCGCATCCAAACGCGCCTTATCTCCTTCGAAGGCTTTAATCAAAGAGGCGATTCTTTCCTGGCTTTCGATCTGGCAAACCGCAAAAGAAATAGATTTATCTATATGATTTACATTAATTTTATCGTTAGAAAAATCCCCTGATGTCCCATATCCTGAGGAAAGTATGCGACGGATATCCCGCTCCATCATCCACAAGAGTCGCCGCTCATATTCCCCCAGATATCGCTCAATAGCCCCCAAGCCAGACCGGACTGAACAAACGGAATTCTGCACAAACCCACTCCTTGCAATGCGAAATGCTTACACTACCATCAGTAGGCATAACCTTATGGCGGGTTTTTCCGATAAACAAGAGGATATTTCCTATTGTTCATTTGGCTTTGATATATTAAGCTGTCCATATGATGGATCGAACTGACGCAGATTTGGCGGCCCGCCAACGGCTGGACATGCTCATCGCCCAAACACCGGGCGAGAGCTATTCCTCTGTTTCCGCGCTTATTGGCCGCAACCATTCCTACATCCAGCAATATATTCGCCGCGGGCAACCCAAGCGGTTACAAGAAGCCGATCGTCGAAAAATCGCCGACTATTTCAATGTGGCGGATCATGAATTGGGCGGCCCCCGGCAAGATCTTGCCCCGCCTTCCGGTTTTTACGAGGCAGAGCACCAAAGTCTGGTATTTGTTGATCGCTATGATGTGCGCCCCAGCGCAGGCCATGGCTCCATCGTCGATCATGATAGCCCCTGCGGTGAAGTGCCGTTTCGCATCGACCATCTAAAATCGCTCACCCCTACGCCGCCAGACCGCTTGTCCGTGCTGACGGTAAAGGGGGATTCCATGTACCCCACCCTGGCGGATGGCGATGAAATTCTGGTGGATCAAGACGAGCGCCAGCCGCACCGCGATGCCATTTATGTGCTGCGGCTGGAAGATGCCCTGCAGGTGAAGCGGGTGTCTGTTAATCCCATCACCGGACGGCTGACCATCAAAAGCGATAATCCGCTTTATGAAAGCTGGAGCGATTGCGACCCACAGAGAACCGACCTTTTAGGCCGGGTAATCTGGGTTGGCCGCCGCCTATAACATTACGGGGCTTTATCCTTGGTACCGGCGGCAATCAGCCCCCGATATAAAACACCGCTGGGGGTGAAATCCGTGAATACCCCATCAACACCGATCCTGAAAATCTGGGCATATTCATCTTGCGACGATTGAAAGGGTGCAGAAAGCCTGTCATCACGCATGGTCCAGATATGAACGGCCAGCCCCAGATCATGCGCTTTTTTAACAAAGCCCGTATCTTTCCCCGATGAATCGAGCACCAGCGCTTTCGATGGCCCTACCCCATCGGCAAATTGGGCGGCCTCCTCTAAAGAAACCGATGGGCTCAGGGCATCGGCAGCGGGGTCGATCTCGTTTTTCGGGAACACCAGCATGATCAGCCGAAAGTCCGTTGCATCACGCAATCTTTTCAGAATTCCCGGCTCAAACGATTGAATAAATAGCGGCGCATCGCGGTCTTGATAGCCATGGCGTTCAAGCGCTTCCAAAAGCGGCGGTACGAAATCTAATCCCAATGAGGCATAATGATCCGGATGTTTGGTTTCGGGATACACCCCCACTTGTTGCCCGCCTTGCGCTTCATGCTCTGCCACCAGCGACAGGATTTCGTCGAAAGTGGGGATCGAAAATTGCCCATCAAATGCTGTGGAGCGCCCCGGAAAGGCCTGCCTGGCGCGAAGGGTTTTGATTTCTGCCAATGTGAAGTCCTCGACAAACCAGTCTTCTCTGCCATCGATGGTTTTCTTGCGGTCGGCAAATTCGGGATGATCGGCAATATCGGTGCTGCCCGACAGATAATAATCATGCCGTGCCACCAACTGGCCATCCTTGGTCAACACCAGATCCGGCTCGATGAAATCGGCTCCCAATTCAATGGCAAGGCTGTAGGCCTCAAGCGTATGTTCGGGCAGATATCCAGAGGCACCGCGATGCGCGATAACGATCGGTCGATCCCCCGAAAGTGTGGGATAGGGCCACGCAAAAGCCTGAGCAGCCGTCATGAGCAAACTCCCCATAAGAAAAAGACGCAAGATCATCGCTATACCAGTCCTTTAAAGATAACCACCGCCATCATGGCCCATATGGCAACCGGAGGAAAGACACCACCCACGGGAATTTGAGGGGCCTGCGCTTTGCCATCCAGAACCGCAATGCTATATGCAGTGGCGTTCATGAAGGAGCCGCCCCATGCCCGATACCGCATTGGCATCGCAAAAATTTACCGATCCCGTTCGCACAGCCAAGGGCGAAACACGCGCCACCGTGTATTTGCGGACCCTGGAAACCCTGTGGTTCAATACCGGCACCTTGTGCAATCTGGCCTGCGCCAATTGCTATATTGAATCAACGCCGAAGAATGACAGCCTTGTGTATCTCAGCGCTGCCGAGGTGGAGCGTTATCTGGATGAAATCGCCCTCACCGGCCTTGGCACCCGCGAAATCGGCTTGACCGGCGGCGAGCCTTTCATGAATCCCGATTGCATTAAAATCATGGATATGGCGCTAAGCCGGGGCTTCAAATTGCTGGTCTTGAGCAATGCCATGAAACCCATGCAGCACAAACAGGCCGCCTTGCTGGATTTGCACAAGCGCTTTGGCGATCAATTGTCCTTGCGCATTTCGGTGGATCATTTCACCCCGGAATTGCACGAGGAAGAGCGTGGCCCGCGCAGCTTTGCCCCGATGCTGGAAGGATTGGAATGGCTGTCACGGAACGGTTTCAATCTCAGTGTTGCAGGCCGGACCCGCTGGACAGAAAATGAAGCGGATCTGCGCCGTGGTTATGAAAAATTGTTCAAGGCCCATGGCATAGAAATAGATGCCCATGATCCTGTGCAATTGATCTTGTTTCCAGAAATGGATGATGAGGCCGAAGTACCGGAAATCACCACAAAATGCTGGAATATCCTGCACGTCAATCCCGATGACATGATGTGCGCCACATCGCGCATGGTGGTAAAGCGCAAGGGCGATGACCGGCCAAGCGTTCAAGCCTGCACGCTTTTGGCCTATGATCAGCGCTTCAATCTAGGCGAAACACTGGCTGAAGCCGCGCAAGACGTACCCTTGAACCATCCCCATTGCGCCAAATTCTGCGTTTTGGGTGGCGGCTCTTGTTCCGGTTAATCGCGCCTTCAAGCCAAACGCCGTGTGCCGCTTATGGCATTGGAGGCAAGAACGGCTGGAACGGTCAGCACCGCCCAAAGCGCACAGCCAAAAAACAGCGCTGAAAACCCCACGCCGCCATCCAGCAGCCAACCCATAAGAGCTGGGGCAAGAGAGGTGGAAAACACCATCATGCCGCTTGTCAAGGCACGGATCGCCCCCAAATGGCGCAGGCCATAAAGTTCCGCCCACACGGCGGTGGCACAAGGATAAAAAAGGCCCGTGCTTATCCCTGCCAGGGCCATGAAAAGATGCGCCACAACCGGTTGATCGAAGCTGCCGGCAATAATCAGCCCAAGAGCATAGGGGAGCATGGCAAAGATCAAAACCCGCCGCGCACCCAGCCGGTCCACAAGCCGGCCCGCCACCAAAATCCCTACAACCGTGGCCACGGCATAGCTGCCGAACGCACTGGCGAACAAAGGGCGCGTCCAGTCCTTTGCCTCGACCAGCGGCACCTGATGAAAGAAAAATCCGGTATTGATGAAAGGCGGCGCAACCATTGCCACCAGCAGCAAATAAAATGCCGGATCGCGCAATACCTGCGATCGGGTCCAGTCCTTTGCTGTACCGGCACGCCCCGCCGGGTCCATCATTGCCCCTTCGCTATTGCGGCTATGGGCCAGCCACAGCAACAAAGGCAGCATCAAAAGCAACATCAGCCCCACACCCAGCCACACAGTGCGCCATCCCAACGCCAACATCATCGCCACTGCCAAAACCGGAAACACCGCCTCCCCTGCGGCATGGCCCATAGAGGCAAAGGAAATGGCCTTGCCGCGATCTTTGGTGAAATCTCGCGCCATGGTGGTCGAAGAAGCGTGGGTCATCAGCCCCTGCCCGCACAAACGCAGCAGATAAATCACCACAAACAGAAAAATCACGGACCGTAGGGGCAAAAGCCCCAACCCCAATGTGGCCAGCGCAAAGGCGGAAATCACCCCTGTCAAATAGACCGGCAGAGAAAATCGGTCTATCAAAGCGCCAAAATACAAAACGGAAAAACCACTCAAAAGAGTCGCCAAAGAATACACCGTTCCAAAGCCCGCAACACTCAGGTCAAAGGCCGTGCGGAATTCTTTCCCGAACAAGGAAATGAAATAGGTTTGCCCGAAAGATCCGAACAAGGTCAGACCAAAGCCAAGGCCGAGACGCTTGGGATGGCGGCAAATAAACTGCAGATAAGTCATCGTGTTTTTATCCCGGCTGGCATCATATTCGCGCCCTGCAAAGAAAGGAGAGACGCCCATACATGCACCGCCTTGATGGCCTTGGGAAGGGTGCCAATACACAATCAGATTGCCGTCATTAAAAGAGGGATGGCGAGTTTATGCTTTTCTAAAAGCATCAATCCGCGTATGAAAGGCGACAAAGTGGCAAAATGCCGCCCCTTCATCCCAAGGTCAAAAGCTGGCCCAAGGGCTAAGGGTACCCGTTCAGCTTTTGAAAGCCTGTCTGCATGACTCTCCCCGATACAATCGCCCCGGCGCTTCAAAGCGCGCTGGAAAAGCGTGGCTATTCTTCCCTTACGCCCGTTCAAGACCTTGTCCTGTCTCATGGACAAAGCAACACCGACCTTCTGGTTTCCGCCCAAACCGGCTCAGGAAAAACGGTGGCCTTTGGCCTTGCCATTGCCCCGACATTGATGATGGATGCGGACCGCTTTGAGCCGCGTGCCGAAGCGCCTTTGGCCTTGGTGGTTGCCCCCACCCGCGAGCTGGCACAGCAAGTTTGCCGCGAGCTGGAATGGCTTTATGCCCTGGCAGGTGCCAAGACCCTCTCTTGCGTAGGGGGCATGGATATGCGCACCGAACGCCGCGGCCTTGATATGGGCCCGCACATTGTTGTGGGAACGCCGGGCCGCCTGCGCGACCATATCGAGCGGGGTTTCCTTGATCTATCGCACATCAAGGCGGTGGTTCTGGATGAAGCCGATGAAATGCTGGATATGGGCTTTCGTGACGATCTGGAATTCATTCTCGATGCCGCACCGAAAAGCCGCCGCACCTTGCTGTTTTCCGCCACCGTTCCCAAGCCCATCGCCGCCTTGGCAAAACGCTATCAACGCGATGCGGTCCGGCTGGCCACTTCGGAAGAAAAAAAGCAGCATGTGGACATCAGCTATTATGCCCATCCGGTGGCGCCCAATGATCGGGAAAACGCCATCATCAATCTTTTGCGGTTTCACGATGCGCCCAGTTCTCTGATTTTCTGCTCGACCCGGGCTGAAGTGAATCACCTGTCCAGCCGGCTGACCAATCGCGGGCTTTCGGTTGTCACCTTGTCAGGCGAACTCAGCCAAAGAGAGCGCAGCCATGCCTTGCAGGCCATGCGCGATGGTCGGGCGCGGCTGTGCATTGCCACCGATGTGGCGGCGCGCGGCATTGATCTTCCCAGCCTTGATCTGGTGATCCATGCGGATTTGCCCAAGGCCGCCGATACCTTTCTGCATCGTTCAGGCCGGACCGGCCGCGCCGGACGCAAAGGGGCCTGCGCGCTGATCGTCCCTTATAACCGCCGCCGCAGCGCCGAGCGCCTTCTTGGCAATGCCCGCGTCGATGCCAAATGGGGGCCGCCACCTTCGGCCAATGATATCATCAGCCGCGATTATGAGCGGATTTTGTCTGACGAAAGTCTGCAAAGCCCGCCATCTGACAAAGAATTGGCCATGGTGCAGGATCTTTTGGACCAGCATGGCCCGGAAAAGGTGGCAGCCGCTTATTTGCGGGTGCAAAAGGCCAAATATCCGGCTCCTGAAGAATTGCTGGGAACAGGGCCGGAACCGGATCGCGATCGGGAACGCGCCCCAAGGCGTGCCGATCACTCCAATTTCCAGACCGGTGCATGGTTCCGCCTAAGCGCCGGGAAAAAGCACAATGCCGATCCGCGTTGGCTGTTGCCTTTGATCTGCCGTTCAGGCCATGTGACCAAAGGGGATATTGGCGCCATCAAAATCTTCGAGCGCGAATCCCGTTTTGAAGTGTCGATGGAAGCAGCGGACCGGTTCCGCGAAGCTGTGGCTCGCGGTATCGGTGAAAAGAACATCACCATCACCGAAATCGACCGCCCCTTGAAAGATGATGTGGGCGAAAGCAGAAAGCCTCGCAAATCGGGAAAGCCTCCCTTCAAAGCCGCAGGTGCGCGCAAACAAGGCGGCAAGCGCCCTGCCGTTGCCGCCCGCAAAGCCTTGGGCAAGGGAAAAACCCGCGGGAAAAACAAAAAACCGGGCGTTGACGCGCGCTAACCGGACAGAAGCCTTGGCAAGCAATGCCCGGTCTTGCATCCAATTGCAGGGCCGGGCATTTTGCGTTTCAGATAGCCACAATCCACAGCGGCATTGCACTGAATGCCCTTTGCCGCCATACTTACCGGATCGTGTGTGAGTTCCTACCGGGAGGAAACGCCCACAGCGGCGAAGATCGCAAGGGGCTATCCGCAAAAACAAATATTCGCCAATCCTGTTTGGCCACGGATCGCGCGCCTCCATTTTCAACGGTGCATAAAGACAAATATTCTTGCTACACTTCCCTTTCTTGAAACCGGAATCATAAGGGAGAACCATCATGGGTGACGCAAGTTCCAGCCTTCACGCCCCGCGCGAACGTCTCAGCAAAGAAACCCTGCATTTTCACCATGCTATCGTTTCCTTGATGGAAGAATTGGAAGCGGTGGATTGGTACCGCCAACGCGCCGACGATTGCGACGACGATGCCTTGAAAGATATTTTGTTGCACAATATGCGCGAAGAAATGGAACATGCCGCCATGGTGCTGGAATGGCTTCGCCGCAACAATTCCGACTTTGAAAAACAACTCAAAGACTTTCTGTTCACCGACAAGCCCATCGCCCATCACGGATAATAAAACCCGCTAAATTGGTAACGAAAACGAACAGACCATCCCCCGCCTTCACACGATCCCTGAAGGCGGGTTTTTTATTGCACCTGCCCCGATATGATTTGGGGGCATTCACATCCTGAACTATGTTCATTGAGGAAAGCTTATTGCACTTGTCCTTACCAAACCACGATGCCCAGAAGATTACCCCGTTGAAGTTCCCGCGGATTATTGGCTGGGCAATCACAACTTTTCTAACGATGATGTTCACCTTGGTAGCCTTAAAATGGAAGCTGTAAAGCTCATTTTGCGACCTTGGATCAAAACGCAATCTCCAGAAAAAATGGAGCTTAACGAGATTGCCACCGCCAAGCGCACATAAAGCCCAGCCCGGCCTTAGCCGGGACACGCCCACAACAATCGGGGGCATCTTGGGGGAAAGAGCCGAAACAACTGAAAGAAAAAGAATTACAAAGAATAATATATAAGTTGTATTACTGTACTATGATGTAGTTAAATATGAATAACTATACGAACTCCTGCATATTTCCTGAAAACGTAAAGATGATAAAGATGATACGAGAAATATTTTTTATCGCCGCAATCTCCGCTTTGTTGCTCCCGCATAATGGCTGGGCCATCGATGTTCCTTATAGCGCAGAAAACCCGGCATCCGGCCAAACATACGACGCACCAAGCAAATCAGGTGCCGAACAATCTGATCAATCAACAAACGAAATCCGGATGGCCGCCGAGCAAGGTGATGCTGAGGCACAGTTCGAACTCGGGGGGATGTATTACGCGGGTCAAGGAGTTCCGAAGGATGATGCCAAGGCGGTTCGATGGTTTCGGCAGGCCGCCGAGCAGGGTCATGTTGAGGCACAAAACAATCTCGGGGTGATGTATTACGGGGGGCAAGGGGTTCCGAAGGACGATGCCAAGGCCGTTCGCTGGTATCGACAGGCCGCCGAGCAAGGTCATGCTGAGGCACAATACAGTCTCGGGGTGATGTATGCTACGGGTCAAGGAGTTCCGAAGGATGATGCCAAGGCGGTTCGATGGTTTCGGCAGGCCGCCGAGCAGGGTATTGCGGATGCACAATACAATCTCGGGGTGATGTATTACGGGGGGCAAGGGGGGCCGAAGGATTATGCCGAGGCGGTTCGCTGGTTTCGACAGGCCGCCGAGCAAGGTCATGCTGAGGCACAATACAGTCTCGGGGTGATGTATAACACGGGGCGAGGAGTTCCGAAGGATTATGCCGAGGCGGTTCGCTGGTTTCGACAGGCCGCCGAGCAAGGTCATGCTAAGGCACAGTTCAATCTCGGGGTGATGTATGCTAAGGGTCAAGGGGTTCCGAAGGACGATGCCAAGGCGGTTCGCTGGTTACGGCAGGCCGCCGAGCAGGGTCTTGCTGAGGCACAGTTGAAACTCGGCGCGATGTATGCTGAGGGTCAAAGAGTTCCGAAAGATGATGCCGAGGCGGTTCGCTGGTTTCGACAGGCCGCCGAGCAAGGTGATGCTCAGGCACAGTTCTTACTCGGGGGGATGTATGCTGCGGGGCGAGGAGTTCCGAAGGATTATGCCAAGGCGGTTCGCTGGTTACGGCAGGCCGCCGAGCAGGGTCTTGCTCAGGCACAGCTCAGTCTCGGGTTGATGTATGCTGAGGGGCGAGGAGTTCCGAAGGACGATGCTGAGGCGGTTCACTGGCATCGACAAGCCGCCGAGCAAGGTGATGCTCAGGCACAATTCAGACTCGGGGTGATGTATACTCTGGGTCTGGGAGTTCCGACGGATGGTGCCGAGGCGGTTCGCTGGTTTCGACAGGCCGCCGAGCAGGGTGATGCTCAGGCACAATTCAGTCTCGGGTTGATGTATGCTGAGGGTCAAGGAGTTCCGGAGGATGATATAGAAGCCTATGCGTGGATAAATATCAGTGTGGAGCAAGGCGACGAAAATGCGAGAAAAGCTCGATCTCTTATTGAAAAGAAACTTTCTCCTTCTGATCTCATCAAAGCGCAGGAACGCTCCAATGAGTATTTCAGGCGCTACGTCCCCACCCCGGTAAGGGACTAGTGGGAAAGGCGCAACGGATGAGTTCCATAAAAGCGCCTCGAATCCACAGGATTTCCGCCATTCTCACTGGGACCCATCCGTCTGATTTTATCCACTAGCTCCCACTAACCACATCCGCTCGGCAATCGCCTGCTCTTCGGCCCCCACGGCGTCGGCTAGACATGATTGCAAAGGAGCTTCACCTCAACCGTCTCCATTACTCTCCGGTAATCGGGTGACGGGAACAGGTGGCCATAGCGCTCCATGCCCATTTGGCATTGAGGGAAGCCCTGATGAGCGCATCATAATAGGCAATTTGCATCCACCTCACCCGGATTCTTCATCTATTACCCACAGCTTAAGGCATGAATAAGAATCATTCTAATACGATCATGCTTATTGCTGGATAACGCCTCAGATGCGCGCCGTCTATTTTGCGATTTTTGTGTTTCCGTATTGCTTCCGTGAAACAAAAAAGCACCTGACCATTTCTGGTCAAGTGCTTGAAATCTTTGGTGAGCCGTGCAGGATTCGAACCTGCGACCTACTGATTAAAAGTCAGTTGCTCTACCAACTGAGCTAACGGCCCCCAAGAAACAGCGCGACAGAATTTGCGCCGTTGCCGTGGAAGTGCGGCGGACCATAAGTGCGCGAACCGGTGCGGTCAAGCCCTTGAGAGCACTCTTGTAAAAAAACTTTTCACCGCCCCTTTTTTTGCCGCCTTCGCCTACAGGGAATCGCTCGCATGGGCCCATGGTTCCGCCAGAGCTGCGGCGCGCCAGCCTTGGAAATCCGGCCAATCATGCACATGGGCCACATAGCGTTTTGCGCTTTTTCCCAATTCCACATCATAAGACCGCAACCGCGTGGCAAGGGGCGTAAAAAACGCATCGGCAATGGAATAATCGCCATATAAAAACGGCCCGCCCGATAGGCGCAGGGCTTCGTCCCACAGGGCTTCAACGCGGGCCACTTCGGCCTTGGCTTCATCGCTTAGCGCCACCGCCTTTGGCGCACGCTTCAGGTTCATCGGCATTTCCGCACGGACTTTGGCAAAACCCGAATGCATTTCCGCCACCGCCGAGCGGGCATGGGCGCGCAAAAATGACGCTTGTGGCCACCAATGCCGCCCTTTCGGGAAACGCTCTGCCAGATGATCGCAAATGGCCAAGCTGTCCCAGATGGTGATCTCGTCATCAATCAGAACCGGCACGCGATTGGCGGCGCTGAACTGGCTGATTTCCGCTTTGAAATCCGGCGTATCAAGCACGATCAGCCGTTCATTGAACGTCAAGCCGTTCGCCTTCATGGCCAGCCAGGGCCAAAGCGACCAGCTTGAATAATTCTTATTCCCGATAATGAGGGTCAGTTCCGACATGGCGCGCCTCCGACAAACCAAATGGATGCCTCATCATAGGCTCAAAGTGGGTCGATGTCGCCACCACGATATGTTTCAAGGAATTGGGCGGCAAAATCAGCCAGACAGCCTTGCTCGATGGCATCACGCAGGCGCTGCATCAGGGCCTGATAAAAGGCGATATTGTGCCAAGTCACCAGCATCGGGGCCAAAATTTCCTCACACCGCACCAGATGATGCAAATAAGCGCGGGAATAGTGCGTGGCCGGGCTTGGCACATCGGGATCAAGGGGCCGCGGATCATCCTTGTGCCGGGCATTGCGCAGATTGATCGGTCCGCGCCATGTGAAGGCCTGTGCAGTGCGGCCAGAACGTGTCGGCATCACGCAATCGAACATATCAATGCCCCGCATCACAGCCCCGACAATATCATCGGGCTTGCCCACCCCCATCAGATAGCGCGGCTTTTCCGCAGGCAGCATGGGCGCGCAGAAATCCAGCGTGGAAAACATCGCCTCTTGCCCCTCGCCCACGGCCAAGCCGCCCACCGCATAGCCATCAAAGCCAATATCTGCCAAGGATTTGGAGGATTGTTCGCGCAAATCTTCAAAGACACTGCCTTGCTGGATGCCAAACAACGCCGATTTTCCCGATTGCTGTGCAGAGCTATCAAAAGCCTCACGGGAACGACGCGCCCAGCGCATGGACAGATCTTTCGATTCTTTTGCCTGCTCATAGGTGGCCGGAAACGGCGTGCATTCATCAAAACACATAATGATATCCGAGCCTAAAAATCGCTGGATTTCGATAGAGCGTTCCGGCGTTAGCATATGGCGCGAGCCATCAATATGGGACTGAAAGGCAACGCCTTCTTCCGTCAGCTTGCGCAGCTTGGCCAGGGACATCACCTGAAATCCGCCGGAATCCGTAAGGATCGGCCGATCCCAATTCATGAACTGGTGCAAGCCGCCCAATTCGGCGATTCGCTCTGCCCCGGGGCGCAACATCAAATGATAGGTGTTGCCAAGAATGATATCCGCACCGGTTTGGCGCACACTTTCAGGCAGCATGGCCTTGACCGTGGCCGCCGTTCCCACCGGCATAAAGGCCGGCGTGCGAATCTCGCCGCGCTGCATGGTGATGGTCCCGCGCCGGGCTTTGCCATCGGTTTTATGAACATCAAAAGAAAAACGGGTCATGGGGCCTCGGTCAAAGAAGGGGGAAACAGCAAGCAGGCATCGCCATAGGAATAAAAGCGATAGTCATTGGCGATTGCATGGGCATAGGCCGCCTGCATGCGATCAAGTCCACAAAAGGCCGAAACCAGCATGAACAATGTGGATCTCGGCAGATGAAAATTGGTCATCAGCACATCAACGGCGCGGAATTTATAGCCCGGTGTGATGAAAATATCCGTATCGCCGCGGAAAGGCTGGATGCGGCCCTGTTCGTCCGCCGCACTTTCCAGCAAGCGCAAAGAGGTGGTGCCAACGGCAACGATTCGGCCGCCGCGATCCCGCACCTCGTTCAATTGGCGGGCAACCTCTGGCGTGATCTCCCCCCATTCCGCATGCATCCGGTGATCTTCGGTATTATCCACCTTCACCGGCAGAAATGTTCCCGCCCCCACATGCAGGGTCAGCGTTGTTTGCCCCACCCCGCGCGCCTTCAAACCGGCCAAAAGCCGATCGGTAAAATGCAAGCCCGCCGTGGGGGCTGCAACGGCCCCCTTTTTCTCGCTGAAAATGGTTTGATAATCGTCCAGATCACGGGCATCGGCGGGGCGCTGGGCGGCGATATAAGGCGGCAAGGGCATAACCCCATGCTGCTGAAGTGCGGTTTCCACATCGTCTGCCAAAAAGCGCACGGTAACTTCCGCACCATCGCGCTGTTCAACCTGCGCAGACAGGCCATCAAATTCCAAAAGATCACCGGGGCGGCATTTCTTCGCCGGACGCGCAAAAGCAACCCAACGGGCCGCATCCAGACGCTTATGCAGCGTGATCTCTATCTTTGCTTCACCGCGATGGCCAAAAAGCCGCGCCGGAATGACACGGGTGTCATTGCTGACCAACAGATCACCGGGCCGCAACAAGTCTGGCAGGTCCGATACATGACGATCATCAAGGCCGCCCCCACCATCCACGCGCAACAAACGCGCCTGATCACGCGGGCTGACCGGCCGCAACGCGATCCTGTCGCGGGGCAATTCAAAATCAAACAGGGAAATATCCATGGCTGGCTTTTAAAGCACAGACCAATTGGGCCGCAACGCTTATTCGCTTTCTGCCTATGAGTTTGGCGTTTCCGCAGGCGTCTTCGTGCTTTCCTGCTTATCAGCCAACACACCGCGCAGGATAATCCGGATCAAGCTATCCGACACATCGGCGAAATAATCTTTGGTCAAACGCGGCATATTCATCACCGCTTTGATCTGCGGTTGGAAATCCGCATAGTGCTGCGTTGCCGCCCAAATCAGGAAAATCAGGTGATATGGGTCTACCGGCAGCAATTTCCCATCATCAATCCAGCCCCGAATGACACCGCTTTTGCTTTCCACCAGTTCCCGCAGATTAGTTTCCAGATACTCTTTCAAAAAGGGCGCGCCTTGCAGCACTTCATTGGCAAACACCCGCGATGCAATGGGCGAGCGGCGCGACATTTCCACCTTGAAACGGATATAGCGGCTTAATTCTTCTTCGGGATCGCCTTCGGGGTCCAGATGGGCCAAAGGCGTGAGCCAAGTTTCCAATGTTCGCCTTAAAACCGCAACATAAAGATCCGTTTTGCGCTTGAAATAATAATGCAGATTGGGCTTCGACATATCGGCTTTTTCGGCAACCTTTTCGATGGTCGCTCCATGAAAGCCATAGGCCGCAAACACCTCTTGCGCGGCATCTAATATGCGTTTTTCATTGCGCGCCTGAATACGGGTTTTCCCCGCCTCATCCGCACCATTCTGTGGCCGTACCATCTGGATATCATGATCCATAAAGCGCCTCATCCCCCGCCCTTGTTTATGCCATGGCCATAATCATGGCTTCTTTGGCACCCTTTGCCCACACGATCTTTATGTTAAGCCTATCGCTCCATTGGGTCCATTCACCAAGAGCGCGACCAATTAGTCAAGGTCATTCCGGTGCGGCATGCCGGGCTGGGCCCCGTGCCGTACTGTGGCACGCGCCCCCACCTTGCAGGCAAAATCAAGGGCTTCTTGATATTCCACGGAAGACATCAGCGCAATCGTAAGGGCGGCGCAAAAGGCATCCCCTGCCCCCGTGCTGTCCACAACCTGCACCTTGGGCGGAGTGGCGCGGGCGATCACCTTGTCGCCTTTCATCAAAAGCGCCCCTTTGGCCCCCAAGGTCAGCGCCTTCAGGCCCTGGAAGCCATCCAATTGGCCGTCCAGCGCCTGCGCTTCGATTTCATTCATAATCAACACATCCACCCTGCGAAGAACCGCAGGAGAGATCGGTGCCACCGGAGCGGCATTGAGCACAAACAGCCCCGTTTTCTGTTGGGCGACGGCTTCTTCAATCACCGCCATTGGCACTTCAAGCTGGCACAAAAGCGCCTCGGCTTGCGGCAATTTCAGGCTCTCAGCGGCAAAACGGCGATTGGCACCGGGGGCCACAACGATCTGGTTTTCACCCCCCGCATCCACAACCACCAGAGCCACGCCCGTGGGGCAATCGTCCAGAAACATGCAGTGTGAAAGGTCCACGCCATCCGCACGCAAAAGGGCCAAAGCCTCGTCGGCCGCCGAATCGTTGCCCACCCGTGCGCACAAGCAGACATCGGCCCCCAAGCGCCGGGCCGCCAGCGCCTGATTGGCCCCCTTGCCACCGGGAAAGCGGCTCAGCTCTGCGCCGGTCACCGTTTCACCGGCCACCGGCAAACGATCAGCCCGTGCCACAATGTCCAGATTAACAGATCCCAAAACCGTCAAGCGTGGCGGTTGATTTTTCACATCAGCCTTGGCCATCACCCATCTCTTCAAAAGGAAAGCGGGCCAATCGCTCGGTCAATAAGGCGAAAAACCCGTCCGCATCCACATCATAAAGCCAACGAACATTTTTAGGACGATCGGTCACCGCCCAAAAATCCACCGCCGTATGCCCCAATGTCAGCGCCGAATGTGTTTCCACAGACACATTGCAAAGCTTCGATTGAAACAGCTCCGGCTTTAAAAGCCAGGCGATGGTGCATGGATCATGCAAAGGCGCGCCGCCAGACCCGTATTTTTGCGTATCGAAACGATTGAAAAAGGCCAGCATATTGTAAACTGCTTGCGGCACCGCGCCATCTAGCGCCTTGATAGGCGCCAAGCGTTCCTTGGTGGCCAGCACTTTGTGGGTTACGTCCAACCCCGCCAAAGTGATCGGGCGGCCACAATCAAAAACAATTTTTGCCGCTTCCGGGTCCACCAGAATATTGAATTCAGCCGATGGAGAGAAGTTCCCCCCTTCGCGCATGGCCCCACCCATGGCAACGATTTCGTGGATCTTCGGCAAAATATCCGGGGCCCGCATCATGGCCAGGGCCAAATTGGTCAAAGGCCCGCTGGGCACCAATGTGATGCTGTCGTCTTCTGCGGCCAAAAGGGTTTCAATGATGAAATCCACCCCATGGCCATCCGCCAAAGGTGCTGTGGGATCAAAAACATCAATCCCATCAATACCGGTTTGCCCATGCACATTTTCAGCAGTAATCAATGGCCGCATCAAAGGCCGGTCACAGCCTGCATAAACCGGAACATCGCCCCGCCCGGCCAATTGACAGATCATGCGGGCATTACGCTCCGTGCGTTCCAGCCCCACATTGCCCGCCACTGCCGTAATGCCCAGAATCTGGAGATCTTCGGGAGAGGCCAGCGCCATCAGCAGGCTAACCGCATCATCCTGGCCCGGATCACAATCCATGATAATGCGGCGCATCCCCGAAACCCCTTTTATTAAAATGGCAAAAGCAGGCTGGCCATGGCGGCGCTCATCAGGTTCGACAAAGAACCCGCTGCCACCGCACGCAAGCCATAACGGGCAATCAGATCACGCTTTTCGGGGATCAGGCTGCCAAGCCCACCCAAAAGAATGGCGATGGACGATACATTGGCAAAGCCGCACAAAGAAAATGTAACCACAGCTTCTGTACGCGGGCTGATGCTATCAACGATCTGCCCCAGATGCAGATAGGCGACAAATTCATTGAGAATCAGCTTTTCCCCAAACAGCGCACCAGCAATTTGTGCTTCCGACCAGGGGATCGACAAAAGATACATCACCGGCGCAAACAGATAGCCAAGAATAAGCTCTAGGGTGAGGTCACCATAACCAAACCAGCCGCCAATGCCGCCAACAATCCCGTTGAACAGGGCAATCAGCGCGACAAAAGCCAGCAACATCGCCCCGATATTCACCGCCAGTTTCACGCCATCCTGCGCCCCCACAGCCGCCGCCAAAATCACATTGGCATGGGGTTTGTCGCCATCTGCCTTGGTGGGCTCCAGATCTTTCGTTGCGTCATCGCCTTCTTCATCGGGCATCAGCAATTTGGCCATCAAAAGCCCGCCGGGTGCCGCCATGAAACTGGCCGCCAAAAGATAATCCAGCCGAATACCCATCTGGGCATATGCGGCCAAAACCGTGCCCGCAACAGAGGCAAGCCCCGAAACCATTACGGTAAACAGCTGAGCATCGGTGAGCCGGCCAAGATAAGGACGAATGACCAGGGGTGCTTCGGTTTGGCCAACGAACATATTGGCCGCCGCATTCAAGGATTCGATATTTTGTGTGCCGATGATGCGCCGCAAGATTCCGCCAACAATCTTCACAACCCATTGCATGATATGCAGGTGATACAGAACCGCCATCAGTGAGGAAAAGAAGATGATAATGGGGAGAACATTGATTGCGAAGCTCAATGCACCACCCCCGTGGGCCAGCCAGCCAAAAACCATATCAATCCCCACATTGGAGAAGTTGAGGATGGCCTGAACCCCACCGGACAGTGTTTGAATCATGGCTTTCCCGGCCGGGACATATAACACAAAAGCCGCAATGGCCGCCTGCAATCCAAAAGCGCTTAAAACCACCCGTGGCCGAATGGCCCGCCAATTGGTTGAAAGGGCAACGGCCAAAGCCAAAATGGCCATGATGCCCAGCAGGCTTATCAAATTCCCCAAAGTCTCTCTCCCTCTATGGCCGCTTCTGTTTTGGCCTTCTTGCCCTCGCCTTTCAGGCTAAGTCTAGGCGCTGGTCAGTATGTCATAAATCACCGGGCTGTCCGCTGGTTCTTTATCCGAAATATGCGTTGCCGCGCGTAGATTTTCCGCTGCACGATCAGCATTATCCTTGCTTGCGGCATGAACGAAGGCCAAAGGCCGGTCCGGCCCCACTTTTGCACCAATCGGGGCAATGCGATCAAAGCCCACCGAAAGATCAAGCACATCATCCACCGCCCTGCGCCCCCCGCCCAGTTCGATAATCGCATTGCCGATGGCCCGCGCATCCACAGCAGACACATAGCCTTCCGTTTCGGGCAGAACCGGCACCACCACCGATGCCTTGGGCAAATAATGCTGATACCGCTCGATAAAGTCCGCAGGGCCGCCCAAAGCCGTCACCATTTTGGCAAACACCTCCGCCGCGCGGCCCGATGTTACCGCTTCATTGGCGCGTTCGGTGGCTTCTTCGCGGTTATCGGCAAGACCGCCAGTGATCAGCATTTCCGCGGCCAAGGCCAACACCACCTCATCCAGCCGGCTTTCACGGCGGCTATTGGTCAGATACTCTACCGTTTCTTCAATTTCGACGGAATTGCCCGCCGTATCGCCCAAAACCTGCGACATATCCGTGATAAGGGCATGGGTTGTCAGATCAGCGGCTTTGGCGGTTCCGATGATGCTACGCGCAAGGGCGCGGGCCTCTTCAATGCTTTCCATGAAAGCGCCGGTTCCCACCTTGACATCCATCACCAAAGAGCGATTCCCGGCGGCAATTTTTTTGGACAGGATCGAGGCCGTAATCAAGGGAATCGATTCTACAGTGCCCGAAATGTCGCGGATGGCATAAAGGCGGCGGTCCGCAGGTGCCAGATCCGATGTCTGGCCGATAATGGCACACCCGACCTCTTTTGTGACCTTGCGGAAGACATCAAGACCCGGCGTCGGATTATATCCCGGAATACTGGCAATTTTATCAAGGGTACCGCCCGTATGGCCAAGGCCGCGTCCGGAAATCATCGGCACATAACAGCCGCAGCTTGCAGCGATGGCCGCCAGCATAAAACTTACCTTATCGCCCACCCCGCCAGTGGAATGTTTGTCCACAACCGGGCCATCGAGATCTTCCTGGCTCCAATCCAGCATCACACCGGATTTCGCCATGGCCAATGTCAAGGCTCCGGCTTCTTCAAAGCTCATGGATTTCAGGAAAATCGCCATGGCGAGAGCGGATACCTGCTCAGCCGGAAGGCTGCCATCGGCAAGGCCGGAGACGAATGCATCGATTTCCTCGGCCGACAAAGCCCCACCATCCCGCTTTTTACGGATCACATCTTTGAATAGCATTTTGGTCTCTCCGTCCCGATTTTCCACGGCCAAAAATCTGACCCGCGCACATAGCAGGCTTTGGGACCATAACCCCATCACCTGTTATGGCAAGCCAGTTTGAAGCATTTGGACAAACTAGACAGATTTTTTAACAACTAGTCAAATTTTATACATCTCGATTCAATGCGCGCCCCCCATAAAAGCATCGCGCAAAGCCGTGCTGTTTTACCCTCATGAGAAATAAACCCACAACACAGCTACCGCCGCAACAACGCCAAGGCTCAGCCAGATATCGCGCGTCCGCCCCTTTGTGGGAATGGCCGTACCGTCACGGAAAACCGCATGCCAAGTCAGATCCTGTTCCGGCTCTGCATCGGGAAAGATCAAACTCCCCACAACCAAAACCAGAAAAGACACAAGGAACAAAATGATGGCCACATGCAGGAAATTTTCCACAGCCAATGTCAGCCAAATTCCGTGAAGGGCATCTTTGTTCAGTTCCAGAATCAACCGTCCAATGCCAAGCACGGCCCCGACTCCCAAGGCCCATCCGGCTCCTTTGGCACTGGCACGGGGCCACAATATCCCCACCAGAAACACGGCGGCGATGGGCGGCGAAATATAGGCCTGCACACTTTGTAAATAGGTATAAAACTGCCCGGAAATGCGGCTCATGAACGGAATCCACAAAAGCCCCAGGCCCACCAGTGCTGCGGTGGACAAACGCCCCACCAGAACCAGTAAGCGCTCGCTCGCGTCTTTATGGAAGCGTTTATAAATATCCATGGTGACAATGGTGGAGCAGGAATTGAATACCGAAGACAGGGAACTCATTAAAGCCGCCAAAAGCCCGGCCACCACCAAGCCCTTGAAACCCACAGGCAGCAATTGCGCCACCAAAGTAGGAAGAGCCGCATCGGGGCTATCCAGAACAAACAGGCCGCGCTCCGCCAGTGTGGCCGCAATGATGCCAGGCACAACGAACAAGAACAGAGGCAATTGTTTCAGCCAGGCCGCAAAAATAGTACCGCGCCGCGCTTGCTCCAATCCATGGGCCGAAAGCACCCTTTGCACGATATATTGATCCGTACACCAGTACCACACACCCAAAATGGGCGCGCCAAACAAGATGCCTGTCCATGGAAATTCCGGGTCGCTCATGGGGCGCCACAGGCTGAATGCCGCATCACCCGCTTCCACCCGCAAAGCGGACCAGCCACCAACGGCCTGCAGCCCGATCACCGTTACCGCAACGGCCCCCAACAGCAGCACAATCATCTGCAAAACATCGGTATAAAGAACGGCCCGCAACCCGCCCCAGATAGTATAAAGGCCGGTGGCCACCACAACAATCACGGCCCCCGTCCAGAAATCCAGCCCCATCAGGCTTTGAAACACAATGCCGCCCGCCGCAATGGTCACGGAAATCTTGGTCAGCACATAGCCAATGATCGAAATGATGGCGAGATAGAATTTTGCCCCTTCCGAATACCGCTTTTCCAGAAATTCGGGCATGGTGAATACGCCGGAACGCATATAGAAGGGCACAAAAAGCCAGCCCAAAAGCAAAAGGATCAAGCCGGCCAGAATTTCAAATTGCCCCACGGCAATGCCGCTGGCCGCCCCTGTTCCCGCCAGCCCGACCAGATGCTCCGATCCGATATTGGAGGCAAATAACGAGGCCCCCACCACGAACCATCCTGCATTGCGGCCCGCCAGAAAAAAATCTTGGCTATCGGCTTTTTTGCGGCGGCGGGTGGCCATGATCGCCACCCCAAAAACCAGCACGAAATAGGCCGCAACAACGCCCCAATCAAAAACTTCCATGTCCCCTCCCCTTCTTTCCCGAACCGTTACAGGTTGTTTTCATTTTTTGTATTCTTTGCACAAAATATCGGATTGGCATCCACATTTCTTATAAAGATGCTTATTTTCTATCCTTATTGAATGCAAAACAATTTGCAGTTTTTTCCTCAAAATCGGCCAATCGCACGCCGAAAGCAAAAACAAAGCCCTATCCCGCACGCCATGAATAAGGGGCGCCTCTCGCCTTGAGCGCTCAATTAAGCTATAGCGCCGCCTTTGCCGACATCCGCCAAGGTCTTGCCATGCCACAGTTCCAGACTGCCCGATCCCCCATTGCCATCATTGGTGGCGGCCCCGCTGGCTTGATGGCTGCCGAAACCTTGGCACTGGCCGGCTTTTCGGTGACAGTTTATGAGCGCATGCCCACCGTGGGCCGCAAATTCCTGATGGCCGGACGTGGCGGGCTGAACCTGACACATAGCGAAAATCTGGAGCACTTCCTTGATCGCTATGGCCCGGCACGTCGCTGGCTAGAGCCGATCATCCGGGCTTTTCCGCCCAATGCTGTGCGCCAATGGGCCGATGATCTCGGAGCGGAAACGTTCGTCGGCAGCTCCGGACGGGTGTTTCCCAAGGCCATGAAAGCCTCGCCATTATTACGGGCATGGCTGGGGCGGTTGCGCGCGCTGAATGTGGAGATACGGACCCGCACAGAATGGCGCGGCTGGGATGAGAGCGGCGCACTTTTACTGCACAGCCAAGAAGGCGACAGCATAAAGCTGCGGCCCGCAGCAACCATTTTGGCTTTGGGGGGAGCCAGTTGGCCCCGTCTTGGCTCCGATGGATCATGGCGCGCGCCTTTGGAACATCTTGGCGTAACCGTTTCCGCCCTTGAGCCAGCCAATTGCGGTTTCACCATCCCGTGGTGCCCCTATATAAGTGAGCGATTCGCCGGAACGCCCTTGAAAACATGTATGTTTTCCGTAGATGGTCACGCCATCCGGGGCGAGGCAATCATCACCCGCACAGGCATAGAAGGCGGCGCGATCTATGCCCTATCGGCTCGATTGCGTGATCAGATTCGCCAAAAAGGCCAGGCACGGCTGACCCTTGATCTGCGACCCGACCTAAGCCATTCGGACCTTCAAATGCGCTTATCCCGTGTGGGCAGAAAGCAAAGCCTGTCCAACCGGCTTCGCAAAGCCGCGAAATTATCGCCGCTAGCCATCGCTTTGGTCCTTGAACATCTGAATAAAGCGCCCCGAACCAGTTCACATGATGAAATTTCAAATCTTATAAAGTGTCTTTCTTTTGATGTTACAGGAAGCCAGCCCATTGACCGGGCAATTTCCACTGCCGGTGGAGTGTCCTTCAGAAATCTTGACGACCAACTGATGCTCCGAGCCTCCGCCGGAATTTTCATCGCCGGGGAAATGCTCGATTGGGATGCGCCCACAGGCGGCTACCTGCTTCAGGCCTGCCTTTCCTCCGGATTTTCCGCCGCTCAGGCCGTTAAAAACTGGCTGAATAACGCCTCTTAAAGAGGTAAAAATCTTAAAATATCTCTACCACCAGTATGCTTTTAAAGCGAAATAATTCAGCAGCTATCGTAATATTTACGAATAATTTACATATCGTAAGGCATCCAGTCATTCTCACGCTGGTAGAAAAAATAATTTTACTAATACCATATGTATTATACGAGGGGTCGTCTTCATGTGGAAAATCGGGAATTGGCTTTCCAATCAAAAGTTCGGGATACGCTTGGCTCTTGGCTTTAGTACCATCGGTGTTTTGATGCTCTTCATGGGAGCATTTTCGGTCAATGGAGCCTTCACTCTCTCTGCTGTAACCGAAAATCTCCACCAACATCCCTATGCGGTTTCCAATGCCACGCGCGACGTGCAAACCGCCATTTATGCCATCCATCGAGACATGAAGGATGTGGCCCTTTCCCGCGATCCATCCGAGATCGAAACGGCCATGACCTCAATCAATCAACATGAGAAGAATGCGCTTGAAGCCTTTGATATTATCGAAGAACGCTTTCTCGGCGACAAAACGGATATCAAAGAAGCCAAAAAGGCATTCCTGAGCTGGAAGCCCATTCGGGATCGCGTCATCGATCGCGCGCGCAATGGGGATTATGAAGGGGCTGCACGCATCACCCGTGAAACAGATGCGACTTTCATGAAGACATTGTTTTCCGAGATTGATGAGGTGGTGGCCTTCGCATCGAACAAGGGTATCGAGTTCATGGAACAGGCAGACGATACCCGTGCGCAAACTCTATGGTCCATCTCCATTTTTGTCCTGATCACTTTTGCTGCCGGAGCGGCGATCGCGATCTTCTCTTCGAAAAATATCACACGCCCCCTCAATCGCTTACGCGAAGTGATGGAAAGTCTGGCTGGTGGGGATCTTACGATCAAAATTCCGTTCAATAAAAACCGCGATGAAATTGGCGACATGGCCCGTACGGTCGAAATTTTCCAACAAAACGCCATTGCCAAGGCGCAAGCCGAAGCAGAAGCCAAAGAAGCTGCAGAACAACTCGCCCGCGAGGAAGCCGAACGCAAAGAACTGGAAGCCGAGCAACAAGCAAGAGAGCGTGAAGAGGCTGAAACCATCCGCCGCCGCGCCAAAGCGCTGGACACACTGGTTCAGCAATTTGAGCAGCAGGTATCCGAAATCACCAATGCTCTGTCCACCGCCTCAACGGAAATGTCTTCCACCGCAGAAAATCTGACCGATGTGGCTGATGGCACTGCCCGGCGCGCCGAAATCGTGCGTGGTGCCGGCGAAGAAGCCTCGCAAAATGTCACCACCGCCGCCAGTGCCGCAGAAGAGCTTACGGCGGCTGTTGCCGAAATCAGCCGCCAAGTGGCCAATGCCAACATCGTTGCCGGGGAAGCCAGCGAACAGGTTCAATCCAGTACCAAAAATGTCGATGCGTTGTCAGGGGCCGCCGATCGGGTGGGGGAAGTGGTGACGCTGATCAACGCCATCGCCGAACAAACCAATCTTTTGGCGCTGAACGCCACCATTGAAGCGGCGCGTGCAGGCGAAGCCGGAAAAGGCTTTGCCGTTGTGGCAAGTGAAGTGAAATCCCTCGCCTCGCAAACCCGCAACGCCATTGAGGAAATCGGTACATTGGTCATGGAAATTCAATCGGCAGGCAGCGAAGCCGCCAGCACCATGACCAAAATGAACGATGTCATCGCCAAGGTAACCGAAGCCAATTCCACCATAGCCGCCGCTGTTGAACAGCAATCGGGGGCCACAAGCGAAATTGCTGAAAATATGCAGCATGCCTCCGATGGAACGGTCAGCGTGGCGCAAGAAATCAACGGCGTCGCCGACGGGGCTGCAGAAACCGGTTCCGCCGCCACACAGATGCGGGCCGCAGCAGCCTCTTTGTCTGAAATGACAACGAATCTGAAAACCCACATCGATCAATTTATTGATGGCGTAAAATCTGTATGAGTTCTCTGAATACCGGCCCAAGAGTCTCTCCTTTTTCAAAAACCCTGCTCGCATCCAGTCTGCTTGCGCTTTCCGCGTCTCATGCCATGGGCGCACAACAGGCGACAGCCCGGCAATCCGATGCACAAGCTGGCACCGAATGTGCCAGCGAAAAGGCTGTGAACGGGGCGTATCAAGGGGTCTTTTACGCCAATGATTTTGGCTATCTGGACGCATCCTGCATTGCTCCGAACGATCCACGCGGGGCTGTGGAAAAGGCAACGGATGCGCTGAAGAACATCGATATCGCACCGGCTATTTCCCTGTCTTTGGGAGGGGAAATGCGGCTGCGCTATCATAATGAGGATAATTTAGGCTCCAGCCGCCTTGACGGGCGCGACAATGCGTTTGCCCTCACACGCGTCCGCGCCTATGCGGATGTGCAGATCACCGATTATTTCCGGGGATATGTCGAGATGGTCGATGCCCGGAAATCCGGCGGCGCTTTGCCTGCGCGCGGTGTGGAAGTTGTGCGGACCGATGTTTTGAATGGCTTTGGCGAATTTCATGCCCCCCTTGCCAAGGGCCGCGCCATGGTGCGTGCCGGCAGGCAAGAGCTTCTATTTGGTGCGCAAAGACTGATTTCTCCCCTTGACTGGGGCAATACGCGGCGCAGCTTTGACGGCTTTCGCGCCAGCTATAAAACCGATACTTTTGCCATTGATGGATGGTTCGTCAATCCGCGCGTGATTTCCGATAAATCCAGCAGCCGCAATTCAAAAACCGATTTCTCCGGAGTCTATGGGCAATATTTTGGCCTGCCCGGCCATGCGGTGGAGGTTTATGCGCTCAATCTTGATGTGGATGACCCCGCCGCCTTGCAATCACAGCTTTGGACCATCGGCGGGCGCGTAGCCGACCAAAAAGGTGTTCTGCGCTGGGAAGTGGAAGCGGCAAAGCAAACCGGCGACAACACAAATGGTGATATTTCCGCATGGATGCTCACCATGACTGCAGGTCTGGATTTTTCCAAATCTCTGCCTTATTCGCCCAAAATATCCGTGGCTTATGATCGAGCCAGTGGCGATGGCGATGAAACAGACGGCAAGACCAGAACCTTCAATCAGCTTTTTCTCCTTGCCCATGCCTATCTGGGCAGCATGGATCTGATCGCGCGGCAAAATATCGAGGCCTTTTCCGCAAAGCTCAGCGCCAAACCGCATAAGCGGGTCAAAACGTCCCTCGCCTTTCATGACTTCAATCTCGCAAAGGCAACAGACGCCCTTTACAATGCAGGGGGCGCGGCCATTCGCCGTGATGCCACAGGGGCTGCCGGTTCCAATGTGGGCCAGGAACTTGATGCCACCCTCACCTACACACCCAGCCGCTGGTATAATCTGCAGCTTGGCTATGGGCGTTTTTGGGCCGGCCGATTTGTAAAAGAAACCAATGGGGATGGCGTTTCAGGAAATGCCGATTTCTTTTATTTACAATCGACGATCCGCTTTTAAGCGATCCCGAACAGGCCAATAAAAAAGCAGGGCGTTTTTGCCCTGCTTTTCTTTTAAGCTGGTTCAACGCCTCTTAGGAAAAAGCCTGTATCCCGGTAATGGCACGGCCCAAAATCAACGCATGAATATCATGGGTGCCTTCATAGGTGTTCACCGTTTCCAGATTTACCATATGACGGATCACATGATATTCGTCTGAAATTCCGTTTCCGCCATGAATGTCGCGAGCCATACGCGCAATATCCAATGCCTTTCCGCAGCTATTGCGCTTCAACAATGAAATGGTTTCCGGAGCCAGTTTTCCTTCGGCCTTCAACCGCCCGGCCTGAATACAGGCGGCAAGTCCCAAGGTAATTTCCGTAAGCATATCCGCCAGTTTCTTTTGTACCAGTTGCGTGCCAGCCAGAGATTTTCCGAACAATTTGCGCTCGAGCGCATAATCCCGTGCGGCATGAAGGCAGAATTCCGCAGCCCCCAATACGCCGAAAGCAATCCCGAAACGGGCATTGTTCAAACAACCAAACGGCCCCGCAAGCCCGGCCACATTGGGCAGCAGATTGGCTTCGGGAACAAACACATCATCCATCACAATTTCACCTGTGACCGAGGCACGCAGGCTCATTTTCCCTTCAATTTTCGGCGTTGAAAGCCCTTCCATACCGCGTTCGAGAACGAACCCTTTGATCTTTCCCCCATGCGCATCGCTTTTCGCCCACACAACGCACAAATCGGCAATGGGAGAATTGGTGATCCACATTTTCGCACCATTCAGGCGATAGCCGCCGTCCACCGCTTTGGCGCGGGTTTTCATCGAGGCCGGATCAGACCCGGCATCAGGCTCTGTCAGCCCGAAACAGCCCACATAGTCACCCGTGGCAAGTTTGGGCAGCCATTTTTCCCGTTGTTCCTCGGTTCCATAAGCCCAAATGGGATACATCACGAGAGAGGATTGCACGCTCATGGCAGACCGGTAGCCCGAATCCACGCGCTCCACTTCCCGAGCGATCAAGCCATAAGCCACCGACGAGACACCGGCACAGCCATAGCCTTCGATGGTTGAGCCAAGCAAACCGGCCGCGCCCATCTCGTTCATAATCGCACGATCAAAGCGCTCATGCCGATTGGCATCCAGAATCCGCGGCATCAACGCAGATTGCGCAAATGTCCGCGCCGAAGACTGCACAAGGCGCTCTTCCTCGCTCAGCAGGTCATCGAGCAACAATGGATCTTGCCAATCCATGGAAGGCCAACGGGTCGGGCCGGGAGAAGACAAATGGGCCGTATCGGACATGGGAGAACCTCACTCAAATAGAAAACGGCAATCACCATAAAGCTGGCAACAACCATATGGAACCTTCCACCTCATGAAGACACAAAAAAGTTTAGGCTTAAACAATAATCTTCATACGCCCCCCCATAGCGATCAAGGAGGCCACAGAGGCTTAAAACGCATCTTCCCCCTTTATACCCGGCCCGGCGCTTTCATGAACAGAGGATATCCTGCGCACCTTTCGAGGCCTCTCACATATTGCAAAAAAATTTGCATTTTTTTTCCATGGATATGGATTGATGCTCTGAGGAATAAACGAATCAATGGAAATTGCGAACGAGCCCCGTCTTTCGTTTACATGATTCTTGCACAGAAATGGGAACGATATCGATAATTTTGGGAAATTTCCGCCACGCTCACGCAAAATGACCAGCCATTGCAGGTCAATAGCGCCGCCCGCACTCCATTCATATCCTGTTGTATTTTCTTGATATTTTAAAATCTATCACAAAAAATATTCGACGATAGGCTGGCTCGCACTGCAGCATTTTGCATCCCATTTCATTTTTTTTACAAAAACATTTGCAAAGACTGATGATTTTTGTGCAATCTTTTGATTGTCAGTTTTCAGGCCTGTGCCCCTTGGGTCGGCTTTCCACCCTTTGAACTACTCATGAAGGGGGGGAACTCGACATAAGCGACTGGCATGCCGGACATCCAAGAAAAACCTCGCCACCAAAGGTGAGGAAGGGGAGGAAAATGAAAATTTCAAGTCGCACCATGCTGCTACTGGGCACATCGTCCGTATTGGCCATGCTTCACTTCACAGCGCATGCACAAACGCAGGATACAGAGCTGTCTTCAGATCCGGACGATCCTCAGCTAGAAGAAATCGTCGTCAAGGGCTTCCGCAGCAGTATCGAAAACTCTATTGCCGCCAAAAAAGGCTCTTCCTCCATCGTCGAGGCAATTTCCGCAGAAGATATCGGCAAACTCCCCGATGTTTCCATCGCCGAATCTCTTGCCCGCCTCCCCGGACTGACCACTCAACGTGTCGATGGACGTGGCCAGGTGCTTTCCATCCGCGGTCTTGGCCCGGATTTCTCCACAGCCTTGCTGAATGGCCGAGAGCAGGTATCCACCGGCGACAATCGCGGCGTCGAATTTGACCAATATCCGTCCGAATTATTATCCGCAGCCGTGGTTTACAAAACCCCGGATTCCACACTCATCGGGCAGGGTTTGACGGGCACCGTGGACCTTCGCACCATCCGTCCCCTGCAGGTAAAAGAGCGGATTTTATCCGTTAGCGCGCGCTATGAATTCAATGAAGACAGTGCGCTCAATTCGGATCAGCCCGGCTCGGGCTATCGCGCCTCCGCGATTTATGCCGATACCTTTCTGGATAAAACGCTGGGGATCGCCCTTGGGATCGCCCATCAATCCACCCCCACCCAAAGCGAACGCTTCAATGCTTGGGGTTTCCCCAATATCGAGGGTGATCTGGATGTGAACGGCACCGCACCTTTCGTGCTCGGTGGCGCCAAGCCTTTTGCCCAATCAAACGACCTGAACCGTTTCGGCGTGATCGGCACCATTGAATACGAACCATCCGATACCTTCAGCACCAGCTTCGATTTCAACTATTCCCATTTCGATGAAACGCAGTCCCTGCGCGGCATCGAATTCCCTCTTTACTGGTCTGCAGCGCAATTGCAGCCGGGCTTTACGGAAGTGGATGGCCTGATCACCGAAGGCACCTTTACCGATGTAAAGGGCGTGATGCGCAATGACTTCAATGATCGCAATGCCGATCTGTTCGGCGCCGGCTGGAATACCAAAGTCCATCTGTCGGATGTCTGGAGCATTGAAACCGACATCAGCTATTCCCGCGCCGACCGCAAAGATTTCCTTCTGGAAAGCTATACCGGCACCGGCCCTGCTGGCGAGGGGGCTTTGGACACGCTGGATTTTGCGATCCAGGACAATGGCGTGGTCAAATTCGATACCGTGCTGGATTATAGCGATCCCAGCCAATTCCTGATCACCGATCCTCAAGGCTGGGGCGGCGGTGCACAGCCCAATCCGCTGACGCAGGCGGGCTTTATCAATGCGCCAGACACCGAAGACGAACTGACCCATCTGCGCTTTTCCACGGAACGGCTAAGCGCCATTGGTCCCATCGCCGCCATTGAGGTTGGCGTGGATCTGAGCCGCCGCGACAAGGAACGCAACATCACCCAGCAATTCCTTGTACCGCAAGGCGGGGCCAGCGCCATTCCCGTTCCCACCGAAGCCCTGCTGGATAAAGGCACAGATCTGAGCTTTATCGGCATTGATGGACATCTGAGTCTTGATCCGCTGTTCTTGTTGAACAACGGCTTTTTGGAAACCGTTGGCACCAGCCTGTCCTCCTTCGATGTTCCGCAAGATTGGAAAGCCCGGGAAGATGTGTTTGTGGGCTTTGTGAAATTCGATGTGGATACGGAAATTGCCTCGATCCCCGTCACCGGTAATTTCGGAACGCAGGTGGTTTATACCGACCAGACCTCCACCGGATCGCGCATCGAAACCGCCGATCTTGGCGCAGGCACCAGCGAACCAAGGCTGGTTCCGGTAAAAGAAGGCGATAAATATACACGCTTCTTACCCAGCATGAATCTAAGCTTCGATGTGGGGCATGATGCGGTTGTGCGCTTCGGCGCCGCCCGCACATTGGCCCGCGCCCGCATGGATCAATTGAACGCCAGCCTTTCGCTTAGCACCAACGACACGCGCTTTACCTCCACCGACCCCAATCAATCATTCTTTAGCGCCAGTGGTGGTAATCCGGCCTTGAAACCCTTCATCGCCAATTCGGTGGATCTGTCGTTTGAAAAATATTTCTCTCGCGCCGGTTATGTGGCCATAGCGGCATTCTATAAAGACCTGCAGGATTTCGTGAATCCCAATGATGCCTTCCTGTTCGATTTCGAGGGCTTTGTGGACAGCACGATCCCACCGGAACTGCAAAGCTCTCTCGGGACCACTTTGGGCACCATTTCCGGCCCCACCAACAATGGCAGCGGCAATATTGGCGGGATTGAATTCACCCTGTCTGTGCCTTTGGATCTCATCACCACGGCCTTTGATGGCTTTGGGGTAATCAGTTCCATGTCCTGGACCGACAGCAAGGTAACCTTGGGGGATAATCCCGATCCAATTCCGGTTCCGGGGCTTTCCAAATGGGTTGTAAACTCAACGGTTTATTATGAAAAATATGGTGTGAACGCCCGCGTCAGCCACCGTTATCGCTCTAAATTCCTTGGCGAAGTGTCGGGCATCAGCGCCACCCGTATTCTGCGGTCGTCCAAATCGGAATCCATTTTCGATGCGCAGATCGGCTACAGCTTTGAAACCGGCGCATTGGAAGGGCTTAACATTACCTTTCAGGCGCGCAATCTCACCGACGAGCCTTTCGTAACTTTCGAAGGGGATGATGGCCGCCGGGTGATCGACCAGCAAAGCTTTGGCCGCACCTATCTGATCGGCCTGTCCTATAAATTTTAAGGGCCAAAACACACGGGACCAAAAGCCCCCCCTGCCGGTTTTCCGGTGGGGGGACTTTTCCTGAAACACCACCGCATCTTTTAACGCCGCGCACGATCTTTAAACAAAGAACATAAAACATGGGCTCCGCATGCCATTGAGGCTTGCTGTTCTATGGGTATTATCAAAGCCGATCATTATCATTTGGGAAACGAGACAGCCCCATGACCACAGCACAGATATCCGCCGATCCCGTCACGCGCATTGTTATCATTGGCGGCGGAACGGCTGGATGGATGGCGGCAAGTGTGCTGTCCAAGGCTTTGGCGGGCCGTGTTTCCATTCAATTGATTGAATCTGATGCCATCGGCACCGTGGGCGTGGGAGAGGCAACCATTCCCCAGATCCGGCTGATCAACCACTATCTGGGGCTGGATGAAAACGCCTTTCTCAAGCACTGCAAAGGCACCTTCAAATTAGGGGTCCAGTTCAATAATTGGGGCCGGATCGGTGACAGCTATATGCATGCCTTTGGCGATCTTGGCTTGCCGCTTGGGCCGCTCAGCTTCCCCCATTATTGGCTACGCGCCCAGCAAGAAGGAGTGGGCGGCGATCTATGGAATTATTCACTGAATTATCAAACGGCCATGCAGGGCCGGTTTTCCCGTCTTGAAAAAGTTGGCACCAGCCATTTGGGCGGCATCAAATATGCCTTTCATTTCGATGCGGGGCTTTATGCCCGCTATTTACGGGCCGGCTGTGAAAAGCGTGGCGTCAGCCGCACGGAAGGGCGCATTGTCAAAACCAATCTGCGCGGAACGGATGGCTTTATCGAAAGCGTGACACTGGAAAGCGGCGCCACTATCGCCGGTGATTTGTTTGTCGATTGTTCAGGGTTTCGCGGGCTGTTGATCGAACAGGCGCTCAAGACCGGCTATGAAGACTGGAGCCATTGGCTGCCGTGCAACCGTGCCGTCACCGTTGCCAGCGAACCAACCGGACCGATGCGCCCCTATACCCAGGCAACGGCCCGGCAATCGGGCTGGCAGTGGCGTATTCCTTTGCAACATCGTGTGGGCAATGGCCATGTTTATAGTGCCGCCCATATCAGCGATGACGAAGCCGCCCATCAATTGCTTCAAAATCTGGAAAGCCCTGCTCTCTCTGACCCCAAAACACTGCGCTTTAAAACCGGAAGAAGGCAACAGGCGTGGAACCGCAATTGTGTGGCTTTGGGCTTGGCCGCGGGCTTTATGGAGCCTTTGGAATCCACCAGCATCCATCTTATTCAATCAGGCATCAGCCGCCTTGTGTCGCTGTTTCCGGACCGGCATTTTGATCCCAGCCTTATCGATCATTATAACCGGCAAACACAATTTGAATATGAGCGCGTCCGCGATTTCCTGATCCTGCACTTCAAAGCCACCCAGCGCCGCGACACAGCCTTTTGGCAGACCTGCGCCAATATGGACATTCCCCACAGTTTGCAAGAAAAGATCGACCTTTTTTCCACCACGGGGCGGATTATCCGCGAAGGTGAAGAATTGTTCACGGAAATGGGTTGGATTCAGGTCTTCACCGGCCAGCATATCAAAGCCCAACGCCATCATCCGCTGGCCGATAACATCACACAATCCCAGCTGACCGAATTTTTGGGCAATATCGAAAAGCTGATCACCCATACCGTGCCAAGCCTGCCCCGCCATGCGGATTTCATCACCCACAACTGCCGGGCCGCTGCATAGATCACAAGGCGCACGGTTTTGGCCTCTGAATCTGATGCCGTTGCCCACGCCCCGCCAAATGCAAATTAATGCAAATATCTTTCATTCATCAAAAGCATGCCGCATAAAATTACTTAAATAACTATATAACAACAAAAATATAGAATTTCTGACGAAAAATTTTTGCAAAAATTGCATGAATCTGCTTAACTGACAGCCATATTTTTTCCATCGCAAAGGGGTTGGCTATGGTTGCGGCACTGCGCTCCCATTTTATCGGCAAAACAAAAATATCTGGAAATTTTGGCAGCTTATCCGGCCTCGCTGCCGTGTTTTCCGCCTGTCTGCTCTCTGCCCTTCCCGCTTATGCTGTGGAGATCGCCTCGCCCGATGGACGCATTGTGGTGGATGTAGACACGCAGAATGGCATTCCGGGCTATTCCGTTACATTCAATGGCAAGCCGGTTCTGGATTTCAGCCGTTTAGGGCTTCAGTTCCAAAAAGCCCCGGATTTCGTTGAAGGATTCGATATTGCCTCTGTCAAAACAAAAACCACAGATCTGGTTTGGACCCAGCCATGGGGTGAAGAAAAAGATATCCGCGACCACCACAAGGAAGCGCGGATCGTCTTTCAATCGCAGACCGGACCGGACCGCCAGATGACAGTGACCTTTCGGGTCTTCGATGACGGGGTGGGATTTCGCTATGATATCCCCGCACAAGCCGGTGTGGATGCCATTAAAATCACCGATGAACTAACGGAATTCACCTTCCACGACAATCTGAAGGCATGGTGGATCCCTGCCTACAAAGACAACCGTTATGAATATCAATATGCGGCGTCCAGTATCGATTCTTTAGATGTGATCCACACCCCTGCCACCTTTGAAGGCGATAAAATCGCCATAAGCATCCATGAAGCGGCATTGACCGACTATGCCAGCATGACATTGCGGCGCCCCATGATGCATGGGCAAACCTTGAAAGCCGATCTCGTTCCCTGGGCCGACGGCATCAAAGTTTACGCCAATGCCTCATTCAAAACCCCGTGGCGTACCATTCAGATTGCCGACACGGCCTATGAACTCGCCAATTCACGGATGATCCTGAACTTGAATGAACCCAATGCTTTGGGCGATGTATCCTGGGTAAAGCCGGGGAAATATGTAGGGATTTGGTGGTGCGCGCATATCCGCACCTGCACATGGGAAACCGGCGAAAAACACGGAGCCACCACCGAAAATACCATGCGCTATATGGATTTCGCCGCCAAATATGGCTTTGATGGTGTGCTGGTGGAAGGCTGGAATATTGGATGGGATGGCAATTGGTACGAAAATGGCGATCTGTTTCGCTTCACCGAACCAACGCCGGATTTCGATATTGAAAAAATCGCTGCCCATGGCCGCAAAGTAGGCGTTCCGCTGATCGGGCACCATGAAACCAGCGCCAATATCGTCAATTACGAAAACCAATTGGACGCGGCCTTTGCATTCAGTGAAAAACACGGCATGCGCGCCGTAAAAACGGGCTATGTGGGAAGCCGACTCAATGACACGGAATGGCATCACGGCCAATATATGGTGCGGCACTTCCAGAATGTGGTGGAAACAGCCGCCCGCCATCATATCGCCATCGATGCCCATGAGCCCATCAAAGACACCGGTCTGCGCCGTACCTATCCCAATATGATGACCCGCGAAGGGGCGCGGGGCGGTGAATATGATGCCTGGAGCCATGCAGCACAGGGCAATCACCCCGATCATGCAACGATTTTGCCCTATACCCGCATGCTTTCCGGGCCAATGGATTACACGGCGGGCATTGTTGATCTGCGCTTTGGCGAACAAGAAGAAAAAGGCGTGTCGTCAACAGTGGCCAAGCAATTGGCGTTGATGGTGGTTATCTACAGCCCGCTGCAAATGGCTGCCGACCTGCCTGAAAATTATGAAGGTCATCCCGGTTTTCAATTTATCCGCGACGTTCCCGCCGATTGGGAAGACAGCATCGCCCTTGATGGCCGCATCGGCGATTATTTCGTGATGGCGCGCAAAGACCGGAACAGCCCGGATTGGTATCTGGGGGCGGTTAGCGACGAACAGGCCCGCACCATCACTGTTCCTTTAGACTTTCTGGATAATGCCACCACCTATCGCGCCGAGATCTATGCTGATGGCGAAGGGGCGCATTGGCTCGACAATCCGCAACCGATTGCTGTCAAAACAAAAACCGTAACGGCTGAAGATAGCTTGAGCCTGGAATTGGCACAGGGCGGCGGACAGGCCATTCGCTTCACGCCCTTGGCGGCCCGATAATCAAGCGCGCATAGCCTCCCCTCCACTGGCTCCGTACAAAAGTTGTACGGGGCCTTTTTTTATAAAGGGTAGCCTATGGCCGGACCGGATCTGCCCCCTAAAATCCCATCAAGGACAGCACTTCACGCCGCGCCTTATCATCCTCTCGGAATACACCGGTCATCCGGCTGGTTGTCATCACCACATCCGGCGTTTCAACGCCACGACAGGTCATGCAGCCATGCGTTGCTTCGATCACCACTGCAACACCTTGCGGCTCTAGAACTTCAGAAATACAGTCGCCAATCTGCGCTGTCAGCCGCTCTTGCACCTGCATACGCCGCGCATAAGCATGAACGACCCGCGCCAATTTTGAAATACCGACCACCTTGGTGTTTGGCAAATAAGCCACATGCGCTTTCCCGATGATGGGGGCCAAATGATGCTCGCAGTGCGATACAAAAGGAATATCGCGCAACAACACCACTTCATCATAGCCCGAAACTTCTTCGAAGGTGCGCGCCAGATAGACCACGGGATCTTCCTGATAACCCCGGAAATATTCCAGAAAGGCTTTTGCCACCCGCTTCGGGGTATCGCGCAGCCCTTCCCGATCGGGGTCTTCCCCGGACCAACGGATCAACTCGCGGACAGCATCTTGAGCGCGTGCTTCAGCGTCATCTCCGCGCTGGTGAAGAGGGTCTTTCATAATCGCAATCCCGAAATTCAGAGTATAATCTGATGGCTTGTTTCTGATAGGATCACCAAAGATCACCACCCGATTGCCACACCAATTCAGCTGCATATAGCATGGGAATGCTCAAGGACATAATTTTTGGCAGACTGTGACCTATGGTTTGATTTTGTAAATGTTTTTCCCTTATTGTCTGCAATACATTTCCGCCCAAAAACGGACCCTTAACCATATACGGGATGTTATCGATGCGCCTTTTTAAACATGGTCGAGACAAGCAAAGCCGACAGAAAGAAACCAGCGCCGGCTTCACCCTTATGGAACTTTTGGTGGTTTTGGCCATTCTCGGGCTTTTGGCCTCTTTTGCGGTGCCCCGCGTTTTGAAATATTTTTCCAGCGCCAAAACCGATACAGCCGCCATCCAGATCAACAATTTATCTGCCGCTTTGGATCTGTATCGCCTTGAAACGGGCCGCTATCCCACAACATCCGAAGGCTTGAAAGCGTTGATCGACGAGCCCGATGGCGCACGGGGCTGGGATGGCCCTTATATCGACAAGCGCGAAGGGATCATTGATCCTTGGGGCCGGCCTTATCATTATCGCTATCCCGGCGAAATGGGCACGGATGTGGATATCTTCACATTGGGGGCCGATGATGCACCGGGCGGAGAAGATGAAAATCAGGATGTCACAAACTGGAGCACCGAGTGACAACCCGAAAACCGAACCACATGACAGCATCACAGCAGCGCCGCCGCGCATCACAAAGCGGCATAGCGCTTATTCTGGTACTTTGGGTGCTGACGCTTTTGTCTTTGATCGTCGGCAGTTTTCTGTTCATGACACGGGGAGAAACCCGCACGGTTATCGCCCGTCAGGATGCGGCCAAAGCGCAGGCTTTGGCGGATGGCGGGGTTTATTGGGCCATCGCTCAGCTTTTAACGCCGGTTTTCAATGATGATGGCGTTGCCTTTGCCCTTCCGGTGGATGGCCGCCGCGTTTCCCGCACGCTGGCATCTGGCCAGATGGTTTTAACTATTCAAGATGTGGGCGGATTGATCGACGTGAATGCCGCCGATGACATTCTCTTACGCAGCCTCTTTCTGTCTTTGGGGCGCGAGCCCGAAGAGGCCGCACAGCTTGCCGATCGGCTGATCGATTTTCGGGATCTTGATGACCGGCCACAGGCCAGAGGCGCGGAACGTGCCGATTATAAAGCCTTGGGGCTGCCCTATGACCCACGCAATGCCCCCTTGCTTTTGGCCAATGAAATAAGCCAAATACCCGGATTCGATCGGGATTTTGTAACACGCGCCACGAATTATCTTACCGCTTATTCCGGTTCACGCGCGGTCGATCCCACTGTTGCCCCTGTGGAAATTTTGAACAGTATCCCCGGCCTTTCCAAAGTGGATGTTGAACAATTCATCGCCTCCCGCAAGGGCTCAAGCCGTTCGCTCCCACATGAAGCAACCAATCCTTATCTCACCGGTTCCCCCAACAGCACATTTCGCATCACAGTGAATGCCAGCACCGCCCGCGGATCATGGTTTCAGCGCATTGCGGTGGTGCAAATCTCCGGCGGGGCCGATCGCTTTCAAATCCGCCATTGGGAACAGGGCCGGATCACCGAATAGGCTGCCCCGCATCAAGCCATATCGTGAAAAATGATTTCTCAGGACGCAGGAGGCAAGCGGCGGCGATCAACAAAAACCGGACGTATCTCCAAGGCCGGTGCCACAGTCTCGCCGTGCTCATCTTCAAATGTCACCGCGATCAAAAGGGGCAATGTCTTGCGATCAACCCAGTGTTTTGTCCATTGCGGTTGAGCTCCGGCAAGCGGTTCATCCTCGTGATAGCCATAATAGGCAAACTGAACGACCATCCGATCGTCCAATAATTGGCGCGGGCGTTCTTCTTCATGAAACACATCTACAATTTCACGGGGACGTACCAGCCACCAATCAAGTTGAAGGCCGCCCTTTTGCCCTGCGGGGCCAAGCTGGAACAAATACAAGCCCCCCACCCCGATGCCCGACGGCAGGGGTGAGACAAAGCGCATTTCTTTGTCCGTCCCGCGAAACGCCACGTCTTGCGTTTCACCATCAAAAGAAATCACCATCGGACGAATTTGTTCCAGCCGCGCGCGTAGAAAAGCGCGGATGGCATCTTCATCTGTCTGCTCAGTGATCCGGATATCACCCGCCTGCCACGCTTTTCCAGTAAAGCGCAGGGCCGAAAACAACGCAGCAGATAAAATCCCGATGATGGTCAGCGCAATGATCAGTTCCATCAGCGTAAAGCCTTGCTGGCCTTTTCGCCGCGGGGAATTCTTGCGCTCCCACCCCATGGCATTTTGCTGAGCCTTGATCATTGTGCACCATCGCCCAAGCGGAAACTGGTCAGGGAAAATTCCGTCTCATCCGCACTAAAAACCTCTATGGTGATTTTTAAAAGCTGTAATTGTCCTCCGGCAATATCGCCGGTTTCCAAAGAATCCGTATTCTGCGAAAGCTCGATCCTCCAGCGGTGATCCGGCTCTTCCCCTTGATAAACACCGGGGGCAAGCGGGATGGTCACCCCCACCGCTTGCAGATGATTTTGCGCATAATCCACAAGCATTTGCTGCTGGCTGGCGGCATCGATACTCCGCAAGCCGCGCCCCATCCCCTGCATCAACGCCACAAGCATGATGGTGGCAATGGTAAACGCCACCAGCACTTCGATCAGGGTAAACCCTGCCTCAGCGGATCGGGCAGGCTTATGAAAGCCTTTCCCGTTCCGGCTTATTGACCGCCGTTCAGGGCGCATTGCTCCCATCCTTTTGGGATGGCGCGACTTGATCGTCGGTCACACCGAAGCGTTCTTGCAAACGCTTGAACCCTTTCATCCGGCGGCGCAGCTCTTGCGTGACTTCCCGCGCTTCGCTGCTGTCGCGTACCACTTGCGGGGTCAGCAAGACCAAAAGTTCCGTCCGTTCATTGGTGGTGGATTTGCTTTTGAACAGATTTCCAAGCCACGGAATATTCATCAAAATCGGAACGCCGGTATTTACGTCCGAGGCCCGATCGCGGATCAACCCGCCAAGGGCAATGGTTTCCCCCGTTTGCACGGCCACCGAAGAATTGATGGCCCGCTGCTGAATCGTTGGTGCATCGATCCCCGATGATGTGGTCGGCACCACATCCGATACCTCTTGCGATACCTCCAACACCACAAGGCCGCTGGCATTCACATGGGGGGTCACTTCCAGAATAACCCCCGTATCCTGAAACTGGATGGAATTGACAATCGGTGCATCGGGATCTTGGGTGGAGACAGATTGTTGCACCGGAACCGGCACCTGATCCCCCACTTGCAAGCGCGCCGTTTTGTTATCCAGAACCATCAATTGCGGCGAAGACACCACGGTCACATCGGTGATAGAACTCAGCGCATTCAGCGCCACACGGGCATCCCCGCTTTCAAAGAAATAGGAAAAGCCGGGGAAGGAAGGGGCCACTGCCCCGGTGTTTACATCGGAGAAGCTGATGTCTTGCCGGTTGCCGCCACCCGCTTCAAAAAACCACCGCAGGCCATGATTAAGCTCGTCATCCAGAGTAACTTCGGCGATGGTCGCCTCGATCAACACTTGCAAAGGGGTGATATCCAGCCGCTTCAATGTCTGCTCGATCATGCGATATTCTTGCGCCGTGGCCAGAACAAGCATGGCATCATTGCGTTCATCGGCGATCAAACGCGGGCCATTGCCCCCTTCCTGCCCGAAAGCGGCCGACTGGCCAGCGCGATCATTGGACCGGCGGTTGTTTGATGAAGCGTTGCGATTGCTGGTCGCTGAACCGCCAAAGCCCCCGGCGGACCCCGTGTCACGGCTGCCTAAGCCGCCATCAGAACCATCCGACCCCGAAAAACCAGACAAAGACCCACCGTCCCGCCCCGGTGCAAGACCGGTGGAGACTGAGCCGCTATCCCCGACGGTGCGGACATCGAACAATTCCCCCAGCACCTCGCCCACTTCCGATGCCCGTGCGTTTTTCAGATGATAGACATAAAGCTGGCGTTGCCCGTCGCTTCCGCCGCCACGGTCCAACCGTTCCGTCCATTGCCGGGCGTTTTCCAGATAAACCGGCTGTTCACTGATCGCCAAAAGCGCATTCATCCGCTGGATAGGCAAAAACCTGATCACGCCATGTGTCGGGCCGGGTGTTTCACCATCCTGGGCAAAAATCGCTTCCATTTCCACCAGCACATCCCCCACATCCGCATGGGACAAAGGCAAAAGTGCAAAGGACATGCCGGCCATCCAATCCACATCGAACAGCTCGACCATCGAAACGATATCCGCCGCTTCCCCGCCGGGGCCACGGAACAGCAACAAATTGCGCTCCGTATCCGCTTGCAGGCCCCGCCCCGGTGTCAAGAACGGTTCCAAGGTGACCTGCATTTCATCGGCCGAGGCGAATTGAATGGGGATAACATGAATGCCAAAGCCATCCTGACGGGCCTTTTGCCCCGAAAGCAAAGGCGCCATGCCTGTGGTCGCCTGCAAAGGCAGCACATGATACACGCCATCACGCACCACAAGAGCCGCGCCATTGATGGCCAGAACATCTTCCAAAGCCGCGATCACTTTATCTTCCGGCAAAGCGCGTGCACTGCGCGCTGTGATCGTGCCTGTGACCGCATTATCCACAAGATAGGGCAAGCCAAGGGCATCCCCCAAAACCGCATCCACCACTGAGCGGATATCGGCATTGGAGAAATTCAGCGTATAAGCGCCGTCCCGTTCATCCACGCTGCCCTGCCCCGTTTTGGTAACAGCGGTAAAGCGGCTATGGCCCTTATAGATTTCGGCCGTTTTGGGCGGCAAAGCCCGTTCATCTTGCTGATCGTTGATCCCGGCAATCTCTGCCGTGGACATATCCGCCCCCCGATCCACACGGTTTTGCGCGGGCCCGAACAGGCCCGGCGGCGGAGCGGCGGTTTCATCGGAATGGGAACCACGCACCAAATCTTGCGAACAGGCCGCCACCAGAAAAGCAAGGCTCAAAGGTGCAACACCCCGCCCCCCAAACATCCGGACAGACCCTAAAAAACTGGCTCTCTTGCTCTTCTTGCTGTTCATATTCTGCCATTCATACATATCTGTTCAGGTTCTTGATCCCCGACGGCTCAGCCGGTCATTGTCGATACTTTGTCGTGAAGCCGGAACCGGATTGCCATTGGCATCACCGTGTCGGGGGGCAATAACGGCGCGGGGTTTCACCAGATGTGCCGGCATGCCCAGATGATGGGAATCTGTGACCATGCCGGCGGCATCGGGGGCAAATTTCAGTTTCAATGTCATGCGCTCCCCTCCTTTCGAGAGGGTCGCTTCAAAAGAGGACAAAGAAACGAGTTCCCATCCACGATAGGATTTTCCGAGACGAAGGCTCACCATATGTGTTGTGGCATTGTCGCGCAGGATTGCCGCTTCACGCCCCTTCACCATCACCACGCCGGTCAGGGATAATTCAGTGGACTCAGCCTCGTCTGACGACCGGCCGGATGCCCGCATCGGCGGTGGCGTGCGTGTTGTGGAAAACATATTCTGTTCAACGATGGGCGCGGTATCGATCGCCACAGCGAATGATGCACCGCCGCCCATAATATCGCGGGTTTCCGGCACATCGTCCTTATCCACGGCAATATTGTCACTGTCACCGCCGGAAGACGGGCTGCGCAAGGCCAGAAGCAGCAAAATCAGCGCCAGAACAGCCAAGGAAAGGGCCGGTACCATACGGGGCCAAAGACGCCGGATCATGCCTCTTCTCCCAAACGATAAGCAGATACCGTCAGATCAACGAGAAAATCCTGCGCAACCGCCATCGTATCTGCCCCCACCTCGGTCCGTTCCAGACGCGTACGCAATTTCACCGCGTCAACGAAAACCGCCGGTTGGCCTGTTTCCAGTTGTTGTAAAAGCTGTGCCAATCCACGGATATTGGTCAGAAACTGCACCCGCAAGCGTACCCGGGAAAGGCCCTCCGCCTTATCCACCGGCAGGCTTTGGACAGACCGCACATCGCCCCCATTTGAAGATATCGCCTCGCCCAAATAGGTTTGTAGCCGTGCGGCCGCCAAAGCATCCGACAAGCCTTTCAGAAAAATGCCGCTTTGTGCCTGATGTGCGCGCACCTGCCGGGTCAGGTCTTCAACGCTACGCGCCGATTGGGCAACAGCACGATAGCCGCGCAACAGGCGCTTGTCTTGATCATAGGCCTCTATTTGTGCGCGATAGCCGCTGAAAATGGGTGCCACCAAGGATTCATAGACAAACAGAAAGACCACCAGCAAAAGCAAGACCGCCAGCCCTTTATGCAAAAGGGTTTTTGAAGGAGCCATCATCGCACCGCCCCCTGTGGTTCGAGGTTGGATTTGGCCTTGGGCTCCTCTTTGTCCCCGTCCATTTGGGATGAAGCGACCTCCGCCCCGGTTTCCATCGGTTCAATGACCGCAGCCAAGCTGAACCGTTCGCGCCCGACCCGCTGATCCGGCGTCACCGGAGAAATAAATCGGGCCTGAAAAAAGCGGGGAGAATCTTCAATGGCCGTCAGAACGACAGAGGCGGTTTGCGCATATCCTGTGACCGTGACCTCGCGCCCTTCATAGCTGAATTCGATCAAGAACGCGTCTTCGGGCAAGGCCTTGGTCATATCCGCCAATATCCCGACCACCATCGGTTCAAAACGCCGCCTTTCCAGCAATTGCGTTTGCCGCGCCTCTATATCTTGCAATTCGCGGCGCAATTCATCCACCGCCAAAGCCTCGGCCCGCGCCCGACGCACATCGTCGGCAATGTTTTCGCGGGCGGCTGTAACACGATTCATAGGCAGCCACGCCGCCAATAACGCAAGCCCGACCACCGCCAAGGCCAAAAAGCCCGTTGCGCGGCGCCATGGTGCAAATGGATTGGGCTGTTCCGATTGCGGCAATATATTGCTCTGCCCCGATGGGGAAAGCACTTGGTCCGGCCCGTATCCCACCTCTTTCAAGGAGGCCAGCAACGGTTCAAGATCCGTGCGCCGGACAAGATCCAGTTCAACCTCTATATGGCCGCCGCGATAATCGACATTGCGTTCCATCACCCCGAAATAAACCTGATCCGGCGTAAAGGGGGTTTGGCGATCCAGATCATATTCCACCGCTTCACGCAGGCTTTCCCGCGCGGCAATGGGCAAGCGGAGCCTGCGGGTCAACACCCAGTGCTCCGGAATTTTCAAAATAACATCATCAACATGGGGAGGATCTTGCGCCAGTGCAGAATGCAGCACATCGCCAAGAGCCGCTGGCGTAAGGGCATCAAAGGGCATTTGGGTCAGCAACCGTCGATCGTCACCATCCACCAGAACCACGCTGAGCAGATTGCCTTCGATTTCCAAAAGCAGGCTCCGCCGCCAGCGCTTCAGCATGGCAAGCACAGACTGCGGCGCCAAGTCCGCCAGCTCGCCAAGCCACCAGTGCCAGAAGCGACGAACCATCGGCCCGCCTTGACTCAATTCAATGCGCATCAAGCCCTATCCCGTTTACGCAACAATCGACTCGATGGATACACTCTTTTCGAGTAATTGAAAATAACGATACATCTTTTTGTATTTAAATTCCGTTTACACACGATCCGCATCCTCTTGGACGCGCACACGCCCGGTTAGCCAGTCGATTTCAATAACCGCAGATCGTGGCGTAGTGCCCTGCCCCGTCTCGATTAAAACGCGTCCGCCCGGCGACGTACCATCGGGATAAAACACATAGCGCACCTGCCTTTCATCCCGGTCAATGTCTGTCACATCCACCAGATTCTCAAAGCGCAGACCTTGCGGCAATGCTTGGGGGTCACCATTGGGAAATTGATACAGAGAGTCGTCCAGATCGAGCACCAGCACTTGCGTGGCTCCACTTGCGATAGCCGCCGCCCGTGTCTGGCGCATGGCGGCGGCCAGATTGTGCACCGCATGCCGAAATTCCAAACCCGGCAAGGCATGGTGAAAGCGCGGTGTGGCAACGGCAATCACAAGCCCCATCACCGCCATCACCACCAACAGCTCGATCATGGTGAAGCCATTGGGCCGCCTTTGAACGGGATATGGGCGCTTGTGCATCATCCCCCCCCTTAAAATGGCAAATCATAAGAGGTCAGAATAGCGGACAAGATCGATCCGATGATCCCCGCCACCACAAAGCCCAGAAACAATGTCACAAGCGGCACCAGCATAGACACCAGCTTGCGTGTTTCCCGGCTGATTTCGCCCTCATAAATGCGGGCGATGGTCAGCAACATCACCTCCAGCTTGCCGCTGGTTTCGCCAACTCTCAAAAGTCGCAACGCCAAAGGGGGAAGGATACCGCTTTCTTCCAGCGGACCGGTCAACCCCTCGCCCCGACGCAATCGAGGCAACACCTGCTCTACCGCCTTGGCCAGTTTTGAATTGGACACCGTGCGTCCGCTCATTTGCAATGCGGGAACCACTTCAACTCCATTGGTCAGCAAAGCCCCCAAAGTGCCGCAAAAACGGGCCGCTTCGATTTTGCGCAGCAAAGGCCCCACAACGGGAATATCCAGCATCCAGCCATGCACTTTATCGCGCACCGTCTGATTTTGAGACACAAGGCGTAAAAAGATGAAAAGGCCAAAGGCCAAAAGCGGCAAAGCCCACCAGAATTCGCGCAATGCCCGCGAAGCGCCCATAACAAACCGCGCCGATGCGGGAAGTGCCGCCCCGGCCCCTGCAAATAAAGGCTCGAATTCCGGGATCACCCCCAAAAGCAAAACCAAAACAGCCCCGCCCGAAGCCATCAGAATCAAAATGGGATAATTGAGGGCCGATTTAATATCCTGTTTCAAAGCGCGGGCGCGTTCCAGATTATCCGCAAGGCTCATCAACACCTGATCCAATGTGCCGCCCGCCTCTCCAGCCCGCACTAGACCGATATAATGCCCCGGAAACAGATCGGGCTCGGCCCCCAGAGCATCGGCAAATGTGGACCCTGCGCGAATTTTTTCCAACAATCCGGCAGCGGCTTTTGCGCCAGCGGACTGGCCATTTTGCTGCTGGGCCAGCATGGACAGCGCCTGTTCCAATGGCAGCCCTGCATCCACAAGGGTTGCCATTTCGCGCGTGAACAGGGCCAGCCCCTCATCCCCCAAATGGCGTTCTTTATTTAGTGTCAGGGAAAAACCCAGACCGCCAAGGCCACCTGCGGTGCGCCCGCCAGCGCTCCCCCGCTCTTTGATATAGATGGGCTGCAGCCCCTGACGGCGTAAATCATCCAGCAGATTGGCACGATCAGGGCAAATCTGTTGGCCATCCACCAGCTTGCCTGCACCATCCACCGCGCGATAGCTGAAAACAGCCATGATGGCTTAGCCCTCCTGTGCTGTTCTGAGAACTTCTTCCACAGAAGTTTCCCCCAAAAGAGCCTTGCGCAAGCCATCTTCATAAAGCGTGCGCATTCCTGCCGCCACGGCCGCCCGATGAACCGCCCGTTCGTCTCCATCCTTCAATATGATTCGCCGCAAGTCATCGGTCATGACCAATGTTTCCAAAATACTGGTGCGGCCACGATATCCGCTTTGGCCACACTGTTCACACCCCTTCGGGTGATAAAGCGTATCCCCCACGCCGCCGCCCAAGCGATCCAGCCCCAGCTTTAAACTGGTTTCTTCATCCACGGAATAAGGCGTTTTGCAGGCATCGCACAATCGACGGACCAGCCTTTGCGCGGCCACGCCGTTCAGGGTTGCTGTCACCAGATAGCTTTCCACCCCCATATCCAAAAGCCGCGTAACAGAGGCCGCCGCGCTGTTGGTGTGCAAGGTGGATAAAACCAGATGTCCGGTCAGCGCCGCTTGCGAGGCAATCTGTGCGGTTTCCAGATCACGGATTTCACCGATCAGAACAATATCGGGATCTTGTCGCAGGATCGCGCGCAAAGCGCTGGCAAAGGTCAGCCCGATCGTTGGCTTCACCTGAATCTGGTTTACCCCGTCCAGTTGATACTCCACCGGATCTTCCACGGTGACAATTTTACGCTCGGCATCATTAAGAGACGACAGGGCAGCATAAAGCGTGGTGGTTTTCCCCGATCCTGTCGGCCCGGTGACAAGGAAAATACCATTGGGACGCGCCAAGCCTTCCTTCAGCCGCTGCAGATTGTCTCCTTCAATCCCCAAAGATGCAAAATCGAGGCTGACGGAATCCCGGTTCAAAACACGCAGCACCACCCCTTCCCCGAACAAAGACGGCAAGGTGGAGACACGCAAATCAATCGCAGAGCCGCGCACCGCCAGCTTGATGCGGCCATCCTGCGGCAAACGCCTCTCGGCAATATTGAGCTTCGCCATGATCTTGAGGCGCGAGACGATCGCCGCTTTCAGCCGTGCCGGCGGCGCCTCTCCATCTTGCAAGACACCATCCACGCGATAGCGCAAGCGCAACCGGGTTTCATATGGCTCCAGATGAATATCCGATGCCCGCAGGTCGATGGCATCGCCAATCATCCGGTTCACAAGGCGGACCACCGGAGCCTCACTTGCCTGATCGCGCAAGCGCTCGATATCTGTCTCAAGGCCATCATCAAACCCGTCCAATCCATCATCGCTATTGGACGCTGTTTCCCGTTGGGGACCATAGAGCCGCTCAATGGCCTGTTCAATTTCACTGGGAAGCCCGACCATGACCCGAACAGACCGGCCGGTCAGAAGCGCCATGGACTCAATGGCAAAGCGATCCCCCGGATCGGCCATGGCCAAAACCAGTTCCTCGTCGGACAAAGCCAAAGGAACGAGTCGCGCATGGCGCAAGAATCGAATCTTAAAATCGGCACCATCAACAGGATCAACCGGATAACCCGCCGACTCGACAAGATTCAATCCGTAGCATTGTGCCAATGCATTTGCCAAATCGCGTTCCGACATCAAGCCCAGCTTCAATAGCAAAACGCTCAATGATTCACCGGTGCTCTCGCTAACGCGTTGCGCGCGCTCCAACATAGCCGACTGCAAATGCCCGTTATCCGCCAGATAAGTGGCGAATTGATCGGACATGGAATTCTTCGTCGCCATCGCCGGACCTTTCCTTATGGGCGTGCGCCAGAATACACCCTTTACGATTACGATTTGGTTAATTTTCTCTTAATAAATAGATTAACAACAAATTTAGTCTGACATATTTACAATTTCGCACAACTTCAAAACACTACCATTAATATACAAAGTGAAACAGCAGTGCAAAGCATGAAACACTAAAACTCACATTCTTGTTAACAGTACAAACCAAAAATGTCTATATAATCTATTGATATGTAAGGATTTTTGTATTTCATATATTTTATATGGAAAAAACTCTCCCGTTTGCAAATTCGAAACTTGTGTAGGGCAGAATTATGAGGAAATATGTTGAAATCGAGATAGGCACTTTATAGTTGCACAACGAGGTTTAGTTTTGATAATCTTATTCACGCAATGATCGCATGGTACGGACCATCACCATTCCCTTGCTGGGGGCTCTACTAAGAGGGGGGAAGCGATCTTGCTGAAACGATCGAGCCGAGGGGTCATGTGAACACAACGTGCAAATTGCACGTATCGGCGAAGGTCAAAAACCACCCGTTGAAGCAGCCGCTTCAGCGGCAACGCGGATCTATACGTCAACCTGGAGAAATCCTTATGTTCAAAAGGCGAGATGCTTTGAAATTGGGGGCCGCCGCCGCAGGCGCAGGCCTTGCATCAAAGTATGCTATGAGCGCTCCACCACAGCATGTTATCGAGCGCCAACCGGGGAACTTCCCACAAAGTGGGCTGATTTTCCCTCAAACATTCAGGCCGTCCTGGGTTTCGCGCCCCAGTCCGAAGGTTACCCCCTTCACGGCTCCATTGTTCCGGATGCCTGTTGCCCAATCTGTGCCGCAGTCAGATCTTCTGGACCCTAGCCTTGGCGGCATGGCGCCCGACCCCGAACGGCATCAGCTGTACGACAAATTCACGCCTCAGAAATTCTATTATGAGCGCATGCAGGAATCGCGGTGGTCCTACCATCCGCAACCTCCTTTCGATCAGGGATCGTGGCATTACACCTTCACTGGACCGAATTTCACCAATATCGCCCCCGGGCCGACCTATAAGGCCCGATATGGCGAGCCCGTGTTTGTTCGTCGTTTGAATGAACATCCGGAAATTGGCACAGGGAATGTCAATTTCGCCGTTCCCAGCTTTTCGATCCATTTGCATAATGGCCATACGGCTTCTGAATCCGATGGTATTCCGCAGGATTATTTCGAGCCGGGTGAATTCTGGGACTACCATTATGGTAACTTCCCTGCCGGTGACCAAACCGGACGCGATGATCGCGAGCGCATGACCACCCTGTGGTATCATGACCATCGTCTCGATTTCACTGCCACCAATGTGTATGCGGGTAATGCCGGTTTCTATCTCTTGTTCGACGAGAAAGATTCCGACAATGAAAGGGATACGAATCCGCACGCCTTCCGTCTTCCCAGCGGCGAATACGACATTCCGCTGATTCTGCATGATGTGCAGTTCGACGAAAACGGCCAGGTTGTCTGGGACTTCTTCTCTCCCGACATTCAGGAAATCGACGGCGAATATCTGCCAAGCTTCCAGCACGCCACCTTCGGGATGCTGGGCGATACCATGACGGTCAACCGCACCATCCAGCCTTATCTTGATGTGAAGCGCCGCAAATACCGCTTCCGCATCCTGAATGGTGGGCCGAGCCGCCTCTATGAGCTGCATCTTGCAACTGATAGTGCTGACCCGAATGCCCAGCGTGCAACCAACTGGCTCATTCTCTCCAACGACGGAAACCTTCGTGAAACGCCGATCGAATCCGAAACGTTGAAGCTTTGGGTGGCCAACCGTAATGATGTGATCATTGACTTCTCCAATTTCAATCCCGGTGACAATGTTTACATCGTCAACCGCCTTGGCATGCGTGAAGATGGCGCAGGGCAAGACGGTACCCAGCTTGATGAGGGTCATCTGATCATGCAGTTCCGCGTGCAGGCGGGCGATGTGGAAGATCCTTCGCAGATTCCCGACTTCATGCGCCGTCAGCCCGACATCAACTTCAATGAGGTGCGGCGCGAGCGGGTTTGGGACTTCGACTATGACAGCGGACTGTTCACCGTGAATGGCGAGCTTATGGACCCCAACCGGACCGATGCGAAGATCGAACGCGGTTCGGCGGAAATCTGGACATGGCGCAATACCGGCGATAGCTGGGCGCATCCGGTGCATTCGCACATGGAGGAATTCCAGATCTTCGAAGTCAATGGGAAACCGGTTGAACCTTTCAGCTTCCTGGACACCAAGAAAGACGTGGTGGAACTCGGACCGGGCGACGAAGTGAAATTCTTCGGTCGTTGGCGCGATTTCCTCGGTCCATACATCATGCATTGCCACAATGTGGTGCATGAGGATCACGCCATGATGGTGCGTTGGGATCTTGTGGAGCCGGGCGACGGCGACTGAGCCCCTTCCAGGAAATTTTCTCGAAAAGGAAAACAGTTCGATGTCTACGACAAGACGACAATTGTTGAGCGGCGCCGCCCAGTGCGGCCCCAATGAGAGCCTGACGCCCACTTCGGTGCATCAGCTCAATCTAAATGAACGCTGCGGTTTCCCGGATGTGCATGCCATGTCTCATAAAGGCGAACCCGTCCGTTTCTTTGAAGATCGCATCCAGAACAAAGTGTTCATGGTCAATTTCTTCTCGATCGACGACGACAAAATGCACGTCCAGACCGAGCAGATTGCGAAAATCGTTGAAGGTCTTGGGGATAAAGTTGGCCGCGATGTGTTCCTCACCTCGATCACCGTTGATCCGGTGAACGACACGGTGGAACGCCTGGCTGAATTTGCCGCCAAGCACAACGCACCGGATGGATGGGTGTTCATGCGTGCAAGCGGCGAAGAACCTGCCATGCTTGCCCAGCGCCTGTATCACTTCAACCGTGGTGCCAGTGCTGGCATGGGCCGCCTTGTATTCTACGGCAATGCCACCGGCAATGCCCGGATCTGGGGCACCTTCCCTGCCAAGATCACGACGCAGGATGCCGTTCACCGCATCTCCTGGATGCTTCCCCGCAAAAAGCCGGCGTCTCCGCAGATGGCAGGCCCCGCCCTTCCGGGCAAGAGCGCCTATGCGTGGAACCACAGAGCAACGCTTTAAGCGCTGCTCGATTGGCTCAAACGGAATGAATGGAGTGACGTAATGAGAACGAAACTCGAAAGGCGCATGACCGCCGTTCTCTTGCCAGCCTTGTTGCTGGCGGGGACCGGAACGGTATTCGCCCAGGATGGGGCGCCCTACCAGCCCCTGCCCGCAGACCGGACAATGGACGTCATCAATGATGGCACCAAATCGGTCTATAAAACAGGCTCTGCTGAAGGTCTGTCGGGCGCTGGCCACCCCTTTGCTCCTTCGGAGACAATGGGTGCAGACAGCACAAACCCATCCAACCTGTTGCCTACGATTTATGGCAATGCGCTGGATTCTGCGGGGAATGAAATTCCCAACACCCTGCCTTCGACCGCAGAGAACCCCTATAATCTGCATCCCGATCCAGTTGTGAGTGTGCTGAGCGATGACCGCGGCCCTGAAGAAGACCTGGCCCGTGTTATCAAGCGCTTGAAAGAAGCCACAAACTGGCGTGAATTGTGGGCAACCCTGCAAACCCGCTTCCGCGGCGGTCTTCGCGTTCCTGCCGATCCGCGCCGTGGTGACCGTGAGGTCATTGGCCGTGGCAATGGCGCAGGAAAGATCGGTGAACGGGTCGCCGTTCGCGTTGATCAGGACGATGTTCAATTCGCCATCGATATCCTTGAAGGCAATGAAATCGACCGGGTCTATAGCGGCATGCCTTTGTTGAACTACAAAGGCCCCGAACAGATGAAAGTGGTGGATCCAGAAACCAAATCCGTCACCGTGCATCAGGTCTGGACCCGTAATGCGGTTATGTCCGACACCTTCGGCATTGATCCGTCCAATGTCCTCGACGAGGAATGGACCATCCACTATGTCATCGACGTGGTGGCCCGCGGTCATGAAGACTTTGCCCCCTTCGTGATGTATTTCGACGATCCCAATCTGCGGGATGGGGCTGCTGTTCCGTCCGTGGCTCTGGACGGCACCTTCTTCCCCATGAATGAAGGCAAGCGCTATGAGTTTGAGTACAAAATGGCCCCCGGGCGGTTTTGGAATCTGACTTATCACTGGGGCTGGCGCGTCCATCCCCAGCGCATTCAGGCCATCGAAAACACCCTCAAGGTCGCTGCTGGTAAAACGCTCGACCAGTGGGAAATCGATGTCTTCGGCGCGGCACCGTCCTCAAGCGAAGAAGCCAAGCTGGCCGCCATCTCTATGATCGGCGATCTGGCTCCGGCCAAGCGCATGTGGATCGCATTGAAGGCCCTGAAGGAATACAACTTCAATGGTCGTGATGCGAACAGTACCGCCCGTTTGCTGGTGGAAGAAATCGAAGCCGCGTTCTTCGATTGGAAGAACCGCAATGTTCTGCCCCGCGGTGTTCATGATGATCCCGATTCCCATGTCACGTTGTTCTATGTGAACAACACCATTTATGGATCGGTAAATGGTCATGATGGTGCCACCCATGCCCAGCCTCGCTGGGACGAGTGGGTCACCCGTGGCTCCACATTGAAAGTGAAGTTGCTGAACGGTGATTACTTCCCTCATGCCTATATGAACATCGATTTCGGTGGTCTGCGTGGCTGGGAAAACACCTTCCACAACACCCTGCCATTGAACGGTCAGGGCCCGTGGTTCACCTTCGGGCGGACCAACTGGATGCCCAACACCATCAATCCGGCTATTGTGCCCCCGGCCGAATTGCCTGAAGGCGGTTACACGCAAAATGGCATCTTCGGTTCCGCTGCGACCATGGAAGGCTTGGGCGACCTGGCCACCACCATGGAAGAAGCACGGGCGATGACACGTGGTGAAAAAGCTACTCTCATCCAGCAAGAACTGTTGTTGGCCAGCCAGTTGTCTTCCAGCAATACCAATGTTGATGGCCTTGGTGAGCATGATGTGGAAATCGAATATCGGTATGACCCGGCCCAGCGCCTGCGCTTCTACCAGTTCGATCCCTTCCATCATGGTGTAGCGATCTGGTCGGTGCACTAAGGTTTGCGCTTAAATATTCAGACTGTCGGGCTTCGGCCCGGCAGTTTTTTGCAAATTTTCAAGACGGGCTTCTTTATTCCAGACGACCTCTAAACCAATAGACGATCTTTTATCTGAAGGAAGGACGCACATGACGATTTCCCACAACCGCCGTTCGGGGCTTTTCGCTCTTTCCTTGGCCGCCCCGCTTTTTCTGTTTGCTCTTCCCGCCGCAGCGCAAGATGCCCATGCTGGCCATGACATGCACAAGGGCCATGATATGAAATCGGGCGCGCATGAAATGGGGCATGGCTCACAAAAATTCATCATGTTCGATGGACCAGCCAAGCCCAGTGCCAATTACAAGGTTACCAGCGCGGCTTATCGCACCCCCGATGTAACGCTTTACGATCAATCGGGAACGGCCCGCTCTCTCAAGGATATGCTGGATCAGCCCGGCCCGGTGGCTTTGCAATTCATTTTCACCAGTTGCGCTACGGTTTGCCCGGTTTTGTCGGCCAGTTTCTCCCAAGCCTCCCATGAAATGGCAGACCTTGCCCCCGGAACCCGGTTGCTTTCTATCTCCATCGATCCTGAATATGATACGCCCGAAAGATTGGCCCGCTATGCACAGCGATATAATGCTGGCGAAAACTGGACCTTTCTTACCGGTTCACTCGCAGATATCCGGACGGTGATCGGGAATTTCGATGCGCTTTTGGAAAGCAATAACAAGATTTACCATCGCCCCTATACCTATCTGCGCAGCAAGGCTGGTGATGAGTGGACACGGCTGGACGGATTGCTGAGCAAAGCGGCTCTGGTCAAAGAATTCACCACCGTTCTTCAGCATGAAACGGCCGCACGATAAAGGAACCCCGGATTGTGACATCTCTTCGTATTTTTTCGCTTTGTTCCGCGCTTCTCGGCGCTGTTGCAACGGGCGCGTTCCCTTCCGCTACGGCGCAAAACAACACCGCTGACAAAGGCGATATCACTTTGGGCCGGGCACTTTATTATGAAGGGATCGGGGCCGATGGCGCTCCGATTTCAGGTGTCACAGCAGGCGATCTCAGCATTGATGGCAGTCAGATGACCTGCGTCAGTTGCCATCGCCCATCCGGTATGGGGTCCAGCGAAGGGGGTACCTATGTCCCTCCCATCACCGCATCCTATTTGTTCGAGGACCGCGTTTCCAATCGGGCCCTGCGCAATGAGCGGTTCAAGGAATATTACAAGGAACCGCAAGGGCCACTCTTTGTTGATGGCGCCCGCCGTGGGCGGCTGCGCGAAGCCTATGATCAGAAAAGTCTGGGCCATGCCATTCGTGCAGGCATTGACCCTGCGGGCCGTGAGCTCGATTTTATCATGCCCCGCTATGCGCTGTCTGATGCGGATGTGGCCAATCTGACCGCCTTTTTAAAAAGCAATTATGCGGATGTTGATAAAGGCGTCAGCGAAAAGCGGTTGCAGGTGGCGACCATCATCGCTGGTGATGTGTCCGACGAGCGGGCGGAGGCCTTTTCCAGCCTCGTCACCGCTTATGCAGATTGGATCAATAAAGACATTCGCACCGATCTGGCACGCCCCGGCTATTCCCCTTATTACCGGTCTGAATTTCTCGATTCCTATCGGGAATGGGATGTGAGCGTATGGCGTTTGACCGGTAGCGAAAACACATGGCAAGCGCAACTGGATGCCCTTTATCAGGACCATCCGGTATTTTTTGTGGCCAGTGCCTTGGTGGAAGGCGATTATACCCCCGTCGCCAATTTTTGCGATGAAAAGCGCGTGCCTTGCATTTTACCTGTCACCGACCTTCCCGCTGATAAAGTGGGAGAAGACAGCTTCACCATCTATTTCTCGCGCGGGTTGATGCTGGAAGCCGATGTTCTGGCTACCCATCTGGCCGGCACAGAAAAAGTGGGCCGTATCCTGCAAATCCATAGCGATGATGCAGAAGGAGCACGCCCTGCCGCGGAATTCAGCGCAGTCCTTGATACAAAGCTGGAAAATGCCTCGCTAAAAACCAAAAAGGTCAAGTCGGCCAAAGCATTGACCAAAGCCATTGAGCGGGCTTTGAAGGATAAAAAGTCCTTCGATACGCTGGTGATCTGGCCAGGCCATCATGTGGATGCCGCAGCAAAGGCGTTAAACAGTATAAAAGCGGATGAAAAACGCCCCATCTATGTGGCTTCAACCGCCATCGACGCTGTTCGCAAAGACGTGGATGCATCGAAGCGGGCCTTGTTGTTGGCCACTTATCCTTATGACAAGCCCAGTGCATATCATGCGGATTCTTATCGCATCCGTGCGTGGCTACGGGCCCGCCGTTTGGCCATTCCCGATTGGCCTATGCAGTTGCAGGCCTATTATTCCATGAAATCCATACAGTTCGCTGTCGAACATATGCTGAGCGATTATTATGGGGCCTATTTGCTGGAATTGATCGAGCATAATATCGGCACCGCGTTCGATCCCGGCCCCCATCCGCGCCTTTCCCTAGGGCCGGGCCAGCGCTTTGGCTCGAAAGGCGCCTTGATCGTGCGCTTTGATGATAGCAACCGCAAAGGCGTTGTCCCGGTTAGCGACTGGATCGTTCCATGAACAAAGACATGCCAAAGAAATCACGGCGGGGGATGGGGCTTCTCATCCTCGGCGTTGCCATCATTCTGGCCGTGGGCTTTTATCTTTATATAAACAACCGGTCGTCAGAGACGGCCCTTGCCACCAATGCGGATGCGCTTCCAAAAGCGGATATGGAGGTAGATCTGGATGCCCCTGTGGGCGGCCCCTTCATTCTGACCGGCACCGATGGAAAACCGGTTTCCGCCGATGATTTTCGCGGCAAATATATGTTGATGGTCTTTGGTTATACCTTCTGCCCCGATGTTTGCCCCATGTCGCTTCTGGCCGTCTCCAACGCCCTTTATGACATGGAAAAAAAATATCCCGATCTGGTTTCAGCCATTGAACCGGTTTTCGTCACGCTGGACCCAGAGCGCGATACGCCGGATGCCCTTTCCGATTATCTTCAAAGCTTTCATCCACGTATCACCGGGCTTACCGGCCCGTTGCCCGATATCAAGCGCATGGCCACAGCCTATGCGGTGCGGTTTTCCAAAACCGAAGCCGATGCATACAGCACCTATCTGATCGACCACAGCACCAACATCATGCTGATGGGACCGGACGGAGCATATTTGACGCATTTCTCTCCGCAAACGCCGCCGAGCCTGATGGCCAGCGCCCTTGCCAGCCGGGTAAAACGCAAGGACTCTTGAAATCAATTCACATTGATGTCAATTGGCATTGGTTCCGATCTAAGTTAGAGATCATCTCTCAGGCAAAACCGCCTTATGGTCTCATCTTACAGGTCTATTGTGTCGCCCAAAACTCTGGCAAAATTTGGCGCTGCTTTCGCCTTGGCCGCTGCCATTCTATATGGCTTCATTCCCGAAAGCGGACATGGAGAGCAAAATCGCATTTTGCTAACCGGCTCGTCCACCATTGCCCCTTTAGCAGCCGAGCTGGCCCGCGCTTATGAAAAAGCCCATCCGGGAACCCGCATTGATGTGGAAACCGGCGGCTCTTCGCGCGGCATTTCCGATATCCGCCGCGGACTTGCCGATATCGGCATGGTCAGCCGGGCGCTGAAGCCAACCGAATCCGATCTTGTAAGCCATCTGGTCGCCCGTGATGGCGTTGCCTTGATCGTACACAAGACCAATCCTGTTGACGGCCTGACAAGCGATCAAACCAGCGCCCTTTATACCCGCAAGATTGCCAATTGGTCGGCCTTTGGTGGCCCCGACCAAAAGGTGGTTCTGGTCCATAAGGCGCAAGGCCGTTCCACTTTGGAAATATTCTTGAAATATTTTGGGCTGTCGGACGACGATATCCGCCCCGACGTGGTGATCGGCGACAATGAACAAGGCATCAAAACCGTGGCCGCCAATCCTTCGGCCATTGGCTATGTCTCTATCGGCACGGCGGAAACCGCCATTGAACATGGCAATGCCATCAAGCTACTCCATCTTGATGGCATTGCCGCCAGCACCGCCCATGTGGCTGATGGCCGTTTCCCCATGACTCGCGCCCTGAATTTTGTGACAAAGGACACATCCTCCCCCAAAGCCGCAGATTTTATTGCCTATGCGCAATCCGATTCCGCCGATGCGCTAATCCGGAGCCTTGCTTTTGTCCCGCCAAAGCGCTGACCGGTTGCTGTCCATAGGGCTGATGGCCGCGGGCCTTCTGTCTGGTGTTTTGCTGTTGTTCATTGTTTTGTTCATCAGCATGGAAAGTTGGCCGGTCCTGCACCATACGTCCCTGAGCACGCTTTTAACCAGTACGGATTGGCGCCCCTCTATGGGTGGGTTCGGCTTGCTGGCCATTCTTGTCGGCAGCCTGTCCGTCAGCTTTCTGGCGTTGCTTCTGGCGGCGCCGCTGGGGCTGGCAACCGCATTTTATCTCAGCGTTTATGCGCCACCCAAAATAGCGGCATTCGGACAAAAGCTGATCGAAGTGATGGCCGGCATTCCTTCGGTGGTGTTTGGCCTTTGGGGGCTGGTGACATTGGTCCCCATCATGGTGCATCTCTCACCGCCCGGCACCAGTCTGTTAACGGCAGGCATTGTGCTGGCCATCATGATCGCCCCCACCTTGACGGTGTTTTCCCTACTGGCCATTAAAAGCGTGCCAATGGCAACGGTGCAAAGCGGACGCGCTCTCGGACTGGGGCGCGGCACGATCCTGCGCACCATCATTCTGCCCCAGGCCCGCCCCGGTATTGTTACTGGCATATTATTGGCCCTTGCCCGCGCTTTGGGAGAAACCATGGCGGTGATGATGGTGGCCGGCAATGTGGTGCATATTCCCACATCGCTTTTAGACCCTGTCCGCACACTGACCGCCAATATCGCCCTTGAAATGGGCTATGCGCTGGAGGCACATCGCGCGGCCTTGTTCATGAGCGGGCTTTTGGTGATGCTGATAACATTGGTCATTGTCATGGCGGCGGGATTTAAAAGCGACGGCACGGACAAAGCCCCATGAAGCGCTCTGTTTCCAACCGCATTCTTGCCACCTCTTTTGCCGGCGGAGCGTTCTTGCTGGCGGCCTTGTTCCTGTGGATTTTGGGCGACATTTTATGGCGTGGTCTGGCGGGGATCGATCTGGCGTTCCTTATCCAGAACCCGCTCAATGCCGGACGCAGCGGCGGCATCCGCAGTGTGCTGGTGGCGACCCTCTATATCATCAGCCTCAGCATCGTGATTGCGGCCCCTTTGGGGTTGCTTGCGGGCATGTTCCTGAGCGAATTATGCCATGTTTATCCGCGCATTTCCCGATTGATCCGCCAAAGCCTTGATACCCTTGCTGGTGTGCCCTCCATCATATTCGGGCTGTTTGGCAATGCTGTCTTTGCCCAATATCTGGGGTTTCGCGTTTCCATCCTGACGGGTGCCTTGACTTTGGCAGTCATGATTTTGCCATTTCTCATCCGCTCGGTGGAACACAGCTTGCGCAGCCTGCCCGCTTATTATCACCGCTCGGCGCAAGCCTTGGGATTATCGCGCACCACCATAATGGGGCACATCTTGCTGCCTGCTGCCCTGCCCGGCCTTAGCACCGGGCTTGTTTTAGGCATCGGACGGGCTTTGGCGGAAACCGCCGCCTTGGTGTTTACCAGCGGCTATGTTGCCCGCATGCCCGGATCGGTGTTCGATTCCGGCCGCGCCCTTTCCGTCCATATTTTCGATCTGGCCATGAACGTGCCCGGAGGATCGACCAATGCCTATAAATCTGCTGCTGTATTGGTGGCGCTGCTGCTGATCATCAATCTGGCGATCATGGCCCTTGGCCATATGCGCAATCGCCGTCGTGGAGAGCCCAATGGTTGCTGATGCCCCCGCCAGTCCTTATGCACTTGAAACCAGTCCTTATGCACTGGAAACCAGCGCATTAAATGTTGCCTATCACGGCAAGCGTGCATTGTGCGATGTGTCTTTAAAGGTGCGCCCCAACAGCATCACCGCCATTGTCGGGCCATCAGGCTGCGGTAAATCCAGTTTTCTGACGGCACTGAACCGCCTTGATGAAACGATACCGGGCTGCACCGTTAGCGGCGATGTGCGGTTGTTTGGCACTTCTTTGCACGATCATCCCATGCCCTTGGAGGATCTGCGCAGGCGGGTGGCGATGATCTTCCAAAGGCCCACGCCTTTCCCTTTATCCATCCGCCGCAATATGGAAATCCCCATTTTTGAACATTTCGGGCCCAATCGCGCCCACTGTGCCGAGCGGATGGAAAGCGCACTTGAAGCCGTGGGGTTGCTGGATGAAGTGAAAGACCGGCTGGACTGTAACGCCACCCTTTTATCCGGCGGCCAGCAACAAAGGCTGTGTCTGGCCCGTGCCTTGGCGTTAGAGCCGCATATCCTTTTGCTGGATGAACCATGCAGCGCGCTCGATCCCTTGGCCACGGAAAAGGTGGAAACGCTGCTGAAATCGCTTAAACAACGGTTGAGCCTGGTGTTGGTGACGCATAACATGGCGCAGGCTCAGCGCCTTGCCGACGATATGGCATTATTCTGGGTGAAAAATGGCTGTGGATATGTCGCAGAAGCGGGGCCGGCAACGGCTTTACTCCACACCCCTCAAAGCGCCGAAGGTCGGGATTATTTTTCGGGCCGCCTTGGCTAATGTCATGGCCAACCGGGCGACATAATCGGGCGGATGCGCCCTATGAAAGAACGGGAACCTGATGACAACACCATCCCTGCCCACCACTGCCTGCGTTGATCGACTAAAACTGCTGGCCGATCCCACCCGCCTTGCCATTGTGCGGCTATTGACCGATGGCCCGATGATCGTCAAGGACATTAACGAACATCTGGCGATGGAACAGAATTTGCTGTCCCACCACCTGAAGGTTTTGCGTGAAGGCGGGTTATTGGAAAGCGAACGGCAAGGCAAAGCCGTGGCTTACCGCCTGACCAAAGGCGTCCATAATGCAACCGAAGGCGATGCCATTGATCTGGGCTGCTGCAAACTCAGCTTTTAGCACCAGATCCCGGCCCCCTTCGGCTTCCTCCCTCCCTGTGCCGATTACGCAACCTTATGGCCATCGGCAAAGAAACGCGCCAAAAGACGCTGCATATTTTCAAAGGCCTTGTTGGCTTCCGTAATGGTTTCATCATGGCTCAGGGCATGTTTGGCAATGCCTGCCGCCAGATTGGTCACCACTGAAATGCCCGCCACTTTCATCCCCGCATGATGGGCCACAAGACATTCCGGCACTGTGGACATACCAATGGCATCTGCCCCCCATTGCGCGAACATCCGCACTTCCGCAGGCGTTTCAAAATTCGGCCCCGCCACTTGCAGATACACACCGGAATGAAGCGTCACATCTTCGGCTTTTGCCGCCGCCTGCAACTGGCCGCGCAGGTCGGCATTCCACGCATCGGACATATCGAAAAAGCGGTCGCCAAAACGATCATCATTGGGGCCGATCAACGGATTCTGGCCCGAAAAATTGATATGATCCTCGATCATCATCAAAGACCCCGGTCCCATATCCAGATGGGTGCTGCCCGCGGCATTGGTGATAACGATCTGTTCCACTCCAAGGGCCTTCAGCGTGCGGATGGGAATGGCCAGCCGGTGGGCCGGATATCCTTCATAAAGATGCATACGCCCCTGCATACATACCAGCGGCGCCCCATTGATCGAGCCAATCAGCAACTTGCCCGAATGACCGGCCACGGTGGACACGGGAAAACCGGGAATATCGCCATAAGGAATGACGCTATCCATCTGCATGGTTTCGCCAAAGCGCCCCAATCCACTGCCCAAAATCAGCGCGGATTTGGGAAAAGGCCCGGAATGGCGTTCACGAATGGCACGCACGCAGGCGTCGATATCATAGTCTGTCATAGGGAATGTCTCCAAAAGCAGTGGTCTTGTGGGCCACCGAAGATCCGGCGTTATGAAGAAAGAGTGTTGTGATGGTGCTGGTCCATAAAAATAGACCGAAGGTCGGTGCTGTCATTTTCTTCTGCAAAAGACAGGCTGGAAAGGCAGGAGTCCAGATGGGCGCAAATGCGCTTCACAGCGCTTTCTGAATCTTTTTGGGCAATGGCTTCTACAATGCGCGCATGATCATCATCGCACAGGCTTTCATCATTTTTGCCATAAAGGCTGATGATCAGCGATGTTTGCGCCACCAATTCCTCTAGAAAGCGCCGCATCCGGCTGTTTTTGGTGATATTTGCCAATTCCAGATGAAACGCGCCGGACAGGCGAATCACATGCAGCCGGTCGCCAGACCGTCTGGCCTCGGCCTCCATCGCAACATGAGCGTGCAGATGCTCGATATCCGACGGCCCGGCGCAGGCCACACATTGGCGCGCGATCCATTCTTCAACGGCACGGCGGGCTTCAAAAATCTGTCGGGCATCTTCCGGGCTTGGGCTGGCCACAAAGGCCCCGCGATTGGGACGAATATCCACCAGCGTTTCATAAGACAAACGCATCAGGGCGCGGCGGATCACCGGACGATTAACGCCGAAAATCTCGCACAGCATCTGCTCTCCCAGTTTGGTGCCCGGCTTCAAGCGCTGTTCGAAAATAGCGTTAGAGATATCAAGATAGACCCGTTCCGACGGTTCTTGCTTACCCATTGTCTCTTTTTTGATCACCATATCCGGGCTGCGTGCAGATTGTTTCAGGGGTGATAAATCCCTCTCCTGACGCTTTTCCATGGTTCAAATATCCGTTCGCAAATAATTTTGCTGTCAAAACTCTCAAAGATTGTTAACAAAAAAACGGTTCTCTGGACAAGCCTTGTGTTTTGGGCGCACATTTACAAGCTCGTAAACTCATAAATGGCGATAGCCGTGATTGCCATTGGCATGACACTGCATTGTTTTACGAATCCAATTTTGACTTTTCGGTCAAATTTTGGCACTGTGCGGTATTGTCGCTATATTTCTCTCGCTGCAAGGAATTGATGTGCGCGCGATCGTGGCTGTTCTTGACTCATTTGGCATCGGCGAAGCGCCTGATGCCGCCCAGTTCGGTGATGTGGGGGCGAACACCTTTTGCCATATCGCCGCCCAATGTGCCGAAGGCCACGCCAATCAGGCCGGCTTACGACATGGGCCCTTGATCATCCCCAATTTGCTGGATCTTGGCTTGGGCCATGCCGCCAAGAATGCCGGAGGTCAGGTGCCCTTTGACCTGCCCACAACCCCCAAGGCCCGCTATGGTGCTGCGGCAGAGCGCAGCCGCGGCAAAGACACACCCAGCGGACATTGGGAAATGATGGGCCTGCCCGTCCTGTTCGAGTGGGGATATTTTCCAAAAGAGGCCCCCTGTTTTCCCGATGCGCTGATTGAAGCGCTGGTGCGTGAAGGGGACCTTCCCGGCGTTTTGGGCAATTGCCATGCCTCTGGCACCACCATCATTGCCGAGCTGGGGGAAGAGCATATCAAAACCGGCAAGCCCATCGTTTATACATCGGCTGATAGTGTGTTCCAGATTGCGGCCCATGAAACCTATTTCGGGCTGGACCGGCTTTATGATCTGTGCGCCATCGCCCGGCGTCTGGTGGACGAGTATAATATTGGCCGCGTCATCGCCCGCCCCTTTTTGGGGGAAAGCCCCGAAACATTCGAGCGCACGGGGAACCGCCGCGATCTCGCCACGCCGCCCCATGAAGATACGCTTCTCGATATCGGCAAAAAAGCGGACCGCGAGGTGATCGGTATCGGCAAGATCAGCGATATTTTCGCCGGGTCCGGCATCACCCGATCCGTAAAGGCCCATGGCAATGATGCGGTGTTCGATGCCTTGATGGCGGAAATGGAAACCGCTCCCGATGGCGCGATCATTTTTACCAATTTCGTCGATTTCGACATGCTTTATGGCCATAGGCGGAATGTGGCGGGCTATGCCGCTGCTCTGGAAGCCTTCGACAAGCAATTGCCCATCTTGAAAGCCGCCATGAAGGACGACGACATCGCGGTGCTGACCGCCGATCATGGCTGCGATCCCACATGGCCCGGCTCGGATCACACCCGCGAATATATTCCGGTCATTGCCTTTGGACCACATATTGCCCCTGCCGATATTGGCTTGCGTGAAAGCTTTGCCGATATTGGACAATCTTTAAGCCAGCATCTTGACCTGCCGCCTCTGGCCGCAGGCAAAAGCTTTTTGTGACGACCGCCAAGGAAAGGTCTACTTTCGTGAGTGAACAAAAGGTCACGCATCTGACACCCCATGACAATCGCCAACCCTATGGCGTTGGGCATAACCTTATTGTCCGCAATGAAGGCATTCCCTTTGATGCCGGTCTTGTGGAAGATATCCGTATCAATCTGTCGGCGGTGGAACGCCGCGTCGCAAGCCTGAAGGGCCGCCGCACCGTCAAGAAAGACTGGCAGGCTGCATGGCTTTTGAAGGCGATCAGTTGCATTGATCTGACCACTTTGTCTGGCGATGACACGCCGGGTCGGGTGCGCCGCCTGTGCGCCAAAGCCAAGGCGCCAATCCGCGCCGATCTGGTGGAAGCGTTGGGCGTTGCCGATAAAAACATCACCGTTGGTGCGGTCTGTGTTTATCATGAAATGGTGGCCACCGCTGTTGAGGCTCTGACCGGCACCAATATCCCCGTAGCGGCTGTTTCCACCGGCTTTCCGGCAGGGCTTTCGCCCTTCCATCTGCGGTTGGCGGAAATTCAGGAATCCGTGGCAGCGGGGGCAAAAGAAATTGATATCGTCATCACCCGCCGTCATGTGCTGACCAGCAATTGGCAAGCGCTTTATGAAGAGGTGAAAGCCTTTCGGGATGCCTGCGGCGATGCCCATATCAAGGCCATTCTGGCCACCGGCGAATTGGGCTCGGCCAGCAAAGTGGCGAAAGCCTCGATGGTGGCAATGATGGCCGGGGCGGATTTCATTAAAACCTCGACGGGGATGGAAAAAGTCAACGCCACGCAGCCTGTCAGCCTGATCATGATGCGCGCCATCCGCGACTATTATGAACGCACCGGCTTCAAGATCGGATATAAGCCCGCAGGCGGCATTTCCACAGCCAAGGATGCGGTGCAATATCTGATTATGGTCAAAGAAGAATTGGGCACGGATTGGCTCGATCCGGATCTGTTCCGCTTTGGCGCCTCCCGCCTGCTTACCGATATCGAGCGTCAGCTCGAACATTTCGTCACTGGCCGTTATTCGGCCGCTCACCGTCACCCGATGGGATAAGGGCTCGTTATGTCCACAAAAGTAGCCGAGATTTTTGAGACCATGGCCTATGGTCCCGCGCCGGAACAATCGGATTATGTGCAAGAATGGCTCGATGGCCATCCCGATGGTTTCGATCTGTTCATTGGCGGCAAATGGGTTGCGCCCGAAGATAAGAAAAAAACCATTGAAAGCCGTGATCCGGCCACAGGAAAGCCCTTGGCGCGCTTTTCCATCGCCGGCAAAGCGGATGTGGATAAAGCCGTTGAAGCGGCCCAAAAAGGCTTTGCCAAATGGTCGAAACTTTCCGGCCATCAAAGGGCGCGGCATCTTTATGCGCTGGCCCGCCTGATCCAGAAAAACAGCCGCTTTTTAAGCGTTCTTGAAAGCATGGACAACGGCAAGCCGATCCGCGAAACCCGCGATCTGGATATCCCGTTGGCCGCCCGGCATTTTTATCATCATGCGGGCTGGGCGCAATTGATGGACAGCGAACTGGCTGGCTATGAACCGCTGGGCGTTGTGGGCCAGGTAATCCCGTGGAATTTCCCGCTTTTGATGATGGCATGGAAAATTGCACCTGCCATTGCCGCGGGCAATTGCGTGGTGCTGAAACCCGCCGAATATACCAGCCTCACCGCTCTTTATTTTGCCGAAATGTGCCGCGAAGCGGGCTTGCCCGATGGCGTTGTGAACATCATCACCGGCGCGGGCGACACCGGCGAAATGCTGGTCCGCCATGAAGCGGTGACAAAAATCGCATTCACCGGCTCCACCGATGTGGGCCGCCTGATCCGCAAGGCCACCGCAGGCACGGGCAAAAAGCTGACACTGGAACTGGGCGGAAAATCGCCATTTCTGGTCTTTGACGATGCGGATCTCGACAGCACCGTTGAAGGGCTTGTGGATGCCATCTGGTTCAATCAGGGGCAGGTGTGCTGCGCCGGATCGCGGCTGCTTGTTGAAGAAGGTGTGGCAGACCGGCTGATTGAAAAGGTGAAACACCGGCTCAATCATTTCCGCTTGGGGTCACCCTTGGATAAAGCGGTGGATATGGGGGCCATTGTCGATCCTGTCCAGCGGGACCGCATCGACAGTCTTGTCAATCAGTCGGTCACGGAAGGCGCCGTCAAATGGCAGCCTGATGTCCCCTGCCCCACGGAAGGATGCTATTATCTGCCCACCCTTCTTACCGATGTATCACCCGCCAATGTGGCGGCACGGGAAGAGATTTTCGGGCCGGTTCTTACCGTCACCACCTTCCGCACCTTGGCGGAGGCTACCGAGCTTGCCAATAATTCCCGCTACGGCCTGTCTGCCAGTGTCTGGTCGGAAAATATCAACCGGGCTTTGGAAATTGCCGGCATGGTCAAGGCGGGCGTGGTGTGGATCAACTGCACCAACCAGTTCGACGCCGCTTGCGGTTTCGGCGGCTATCGGGAAAGCGGCTTTGGCCGTGAAGGCGGCCGGGAAGGCATGTTTGAATATCTCAAACGGTCTGATGAATGGCGCAAATCCGGGTCCGACATTGTAGACAACGCCAAACTACCGGAAATTTCCACAAAGCATGTGGATGTGATCGACCGTACGCCGAAAAATTATATCGGCGGCAAGCAAAAACGCCCCGATGGCGGCAATAGCCTTGCTGTTGCGGGCCATGACGGAAAATTTGTGGGCCGCGTTGGCGATGGCAACCGCAAGGACATTCGTGATGCGGTAGAAGCCGCCTTCAAGGCCGAGGGATGGTCGAAAGCCACCGCCCATAACCGCGCACAAATCCTTTATTATATTGCGGAAAATCTATCGATCCGCGAAGAGGAATTTGCCCAGCGTCTAAGCCTGTTGACCGGTGCATCTGCCAAGGCCGCCAAAGCCGAGGTGGACGCCTCTATCGCCCGCTTGTTCAGCTATGGTGCATGGGCCGATAAATTCGATGGGCTGGTACACACACCGCCCATGCGCAATATCGCCCTTGCCATGAACGAGCCTTTGGGTGTGATGGGCGTTGTTTGCCCCGATACCGCCCCGCTTTTAAGCTTCATTTCGCTGATCGCGCCCCATCTGGCCATGGGGAACCGCTCGGTCGTGATCCCGTCCCAGCGCTATCCGCTCATCGCCACCGATTTCTATCAGGTTCTGGAAACATCGGATGTGCCCAGCGGGGCCATCAATATCGTCACTGGCGACCGTGAAGGCTTGGCAAAAGTGCTGGCCCAACATGATCAACTGGATGGCATTTGGTATTTCGGCAGCGCAGAAGGCAGCGAAATGGTGGAACGCCTGTCTGCGGACAATCTGAAGCGCACATGGGTGAACAATGGCAAGGCCCGCGATTGGGCTTCAAACACCCAAGGCGAAGGCCGCCAATTCCTGCGTGAAGCAACGCAGGTGAAAAATGTCTGGCTTCCCTACGGCGATTAAGACCATTCCAGCTATATGTCTGGGCGGGCATGTTCGTGAATGAATGTCCGCCCAGACTGTGGATATCGCCACGCAAAGCCACATGGTCGGGGGATATGGCCCAAGCGGGTAAAGCACGGCTCTTGCCAGTATCCTGTTATCGCTTTAGCACTCATAAAAAGAGGCTAGGGGCTTAAAGGAATAGCGTGATGGATCTGATGCCGACTGACGATGCGCTTTTGAATACCTTTCCGGCTACGGAGCTTGTCCGCTGCAACACAGCAGACGAAGCGATGGATCAGTTGACCGCGCTCTATGAAGATGCGATCGCCCTGATCAAGGAAGATTTCGAAGCCTTTCAGGAAAATCGGCTGGAAGGCCCGTCCCGCCCCGCATTCTATCCGTATCTGGCCGCCATTGTTAAGCCGGAGTCTTTATCTCGCACAAGCAATCTGGCTTTCGGCAATATCAACGGGCCGGGCTTTCACGGCATGCAGATCACCCATCCGCATGTGTTCCGCGATTATCTGTTGGATCAGATGTCCTCTTTGATCCGCAAACATGATGCGGTATTTTTTGTGGGGAAAAGCACCACCCGTATTCCGCTGACCTTTGCTTTGGAACGCGCCGCCTCTGCCCTTACACCAGAGCGCCGGGTCGAGATCAAAAGCCGCTTCAATCTGCCCAATCTGATTGCCACCAATGACGATATCGTCGATGGCAAACGCATTAGCGGGGTAGAAAGTGTTGCCCCTTTGTCGCTGTTTTCCGCAGAGCGCATTGATTATTCATTGCATCGCATCCGGCACTATACCGCCACCGATCCGCAGCACTTCCAACATTTCGTGTTGTTTACCAACTATCAGCGCTATGTGGATGAATTCATTGAGTTTGGCCGCGCAGAGGTGGAAGCGGGGCGCTATCAGATGCTGATAGAGCCGGGGAACAGGATCACGCGCCGCGGCAAGCCCCCATCGAAAGATGTGATCGCCAAGCCGCCGCAAATGCCGGCCTATCATCTGGTACGCGAAGGGCGCACCGGCATCACCATGGTCAATATCGGCGTTGGTCCGTCCAATGCCAAAACGGTCACCGATCATCTGGCGGTGCTCCGCAGTCATGTCTGGTTGATGGTGGGCCATTGCGGTGGCCTGCGCGGCAGCCAAAGGCTGGGCGATTATGTGCTGGCCCATGCCTATCTGCGTGACGATCATGTGCTGGATGGCGCTTTGCCCACCGCCATTCCCCTGCCCACCATTGCCGAAGTGCAAGTGGCACTGGCCGCCGCTGTATCCAGCGTTACCGGATTGAACGGGCGGTTGTTGAAAGAACGCCTGCGCACCGGCACCGTTGTCACCACCGATGACCGGAACTGGGAATTGCGCATTGACGAATTGGCCTTGCGCTTCAATCAATCCCGCGCCATCGCCATCGATATGGAATCCGCCACCATCGCAGCCAATGGCTATCGCTTCCGCGTTCCCTATGGCACCTTGCTGTGCGTGTCGGACCGCCCTTTGCATGGCGAGGTCAAGCTGCCCGGTATGGCCGATGCCTTTTACGAACAAAGTGTCAGCCAACATTTGCAGATCGGTATCCGGGCCATGGAGCTATTGCGGGACGAAGCCGCCATTGGGACCCTGCATTCACGCAAACTGCGCAGCTTCGACGAACCGGGCTTCCGTTAAACAAAAAACGCCGCATATTGGCTTTCTTGCAGCCTGATTGCGGCTGGAAACCTTTTGTCCGTCCTAAAATTTCAGGGGCGGACATTTTTTTGCAGTGCCCTATATTTCAAATATTGCGCCTGTGGGATACATTATTACGCATATTCCCCCCAAACAACGAAAGCTCATTTCGAGCATCACATGGCATAATACAGTTTGATCGGGCTTCCAGAATTTGTTGCCCGAAGCGCAATAGACAAGGCTCACACAGGCCCGGGAACCCGTCGATGTATATGCAAAACGTCACACTAGATGACAAATACCAGCTTAAATCTGGCCGGGCGTTTTTGACCGGCATTCAAGCGCTGGTTCGCCTGCCCATCGTCCAGCGCTGGCGGGATATGGAAGCAGGGCTGGATACCGGCGGCTTCATTTCAGGCTATCGTGGGTCGCCCCTTGGCACCTATGATCTGGAACTGATGCGCGCCAAGCGGTTTCTTGATCCCTTGAATGTGCATTTTGAGCCGGGCTTGAACGAAGATCTGGCCGCCACCGCCGTATGGGGCAGCCAGCAATCCAATCTGGCAGGCCAGGGCAAGCATGACGGTGTCTTCGGCATCTGGTACGGCAAAGGCCCCGGCGTGGACCGCACCATGGATGTGTTCAAGCACGCCAATGCGGCAGGCACCATGGAACATGGCGGCGTTTTGGCCATTGCGGGCGACGATCATGCGGCCAAATCCTCCACCCTTCCCCATCAGACCGATCATAATTTCATGTCGGCAATGATGCCGGTTCTCTATCCTGCCGGGGTGCGGGAATTTGTGGAATTCGGCCTTTTGGGCATCGCCATGTCCCGCTTCACCGGCGCATGGGTGGCCTTTAAAACCACCTCCGATACGGCGGAAACATCGGCCTCCATTGATTTGAATGGTGAGCGTCGCAAGATCATCATGCCAACGGATTTCGAGATGCCCCAAGGGGGTCTGCATATCCGCTGGCCCGATCCGTGGCGCGGTCAGGACACCCGTTTGCAGCGCTATAAAGGCTTTGCCGCCCATTCTTTTGCGCGCGCCAATGGCATCGACAAAATGATCTGGGACAGCCCCAATGCCCGCTTTGGCATCATTGCTTCGGGCAAGGCCTATCTTGATGTGCGCCAAGCCCTTCATGAAATGGGCATCACCGAAGACGTGGCCCGCGAGATCGGCCTGCGTCTATACAAGGTGGGCATGGTATGGCCGCTAGAGCCGCAAGGCGCGCGCCGCTTTGCCGAAGGACTGGATGAAGTTCTGGTTGTGGAAGAAAAGCGTGAGATGATCGAGTATCAGCTCATGCAGCAACTTTACAACTGGAAGGAAAACGCCCGTCCGAAAATCGTTGGCAAATACGACGATGAAGGCCGGTGGCTGTTGCCTCCCGATAACGAGCTGGATATTTCGCTGGTGGCACATGCCATTGCGGCCCGTCTGGCACGGTTCCACGACACACCGTTGATCCGCGACCGTCTTGCCTGGTTTGAAGCGCGGAAAGCGGCGGCGGAAAGCTATGAGCCGACAACGGCGCGCACGCCCTTCTTCTGCTCTGGCTGTCCCCATAACAGTTCCACCAGATTACCCGAAGGTAGCCGGGCGCTTGCGGGCATTGGCTGTCATATCATGGCCATCAATATGGATCGCCATAATGAAACCTTCACCCAGATGGGCGGCGAAGGAACGCCGTGGATCGGCACCCACCGTTTCACCAATGAAAAGCATGTTTTTGCCAATCTGGGCGATGGCACCTATTCCCATTCGGGGATCTTGGCCATTCGCGCCTCTGTGGCCGCAAAGGTGAACATCACTTATAAAATCCTTTATAATGATGCGGTGGCCATGACCGGTGGTCAGGAAGCCGAAGGACATCTGAGCGTGCCGCAGATTGCCGCTCAATTGGTGGCGGAAGGTGTGGGCCGTGTTGTGATCGCATCGGAACGCCCGCAGATTTACAAAGAAGCCAGCCTGCCTGCGGGTGTCGATGTGTTCGACCGCAGCCATATGATGCGCCTGCAAACAGAACTGCGCGACGTTAGCGGTGTGACCGCCATCATTTATGATCAAACCTGTGCAGCGGAAAAACGCCGTCGCCGCAAACGTGGCAAGATGGAAGATCCCAATAAGCGCGTGGTCATCAACGAACTGGTCTGTGAAGGCTGTGGCGATTGCTCCGTCCAGTCCAATTGCGTCTCGGTAGAGCCTTTGGAAACGGAACTGGGCCGCAAACGCCAGATCAACCAATCCACCTGCAACAAGGACTTCTCCTGTGTGAAGGGTTTTTGCCCGTCCTTCGTTACCGTTGAAGGCGGGACATTGAAAAAATCCAAAGCGGGTGGCTCCGGCACCGATCTTCCCGATGTGCCGCTTCCCACCCTGCCCACATTGGACGACAGCTACTCCATTTTGGTGACCGGCATTGGCGGCACTGGCGTTCTCACCATCGGGGCGCTGCTGGGCATGGCCGCGCATCTGGAAAACAAGGGCTGCTCGGTTCTGGATATGGCCGGTCTTGCGCAAAAAGGCGGGGCGGTTCTATCGCATATTCGCCTGTTCGCCGATCCTGACCGCGAAGCCAGCGCCAAAATCATCACCGGCGGCACCAATCTTTTGCTGGCTTGTGATAGCGTAGTGGCTGCAGGCAAGGATGCCCAAACCACCTTGTCGGAAGAACGCAGCCATGCGGTGATCAACACCACCCTGACCCCGGTTGCGGATTTCGTGCGCAACCGCGATCTGGATTTCAAGGAATTGGCGGTTCAAAAAGCCATCAAGGACCGCACCCTGGAAAATGGCCGATACAGCCTTCCCGCTACCGGATTGGCTACCGCCTTGATGGGGGATTCCATTGCCACCAATATATTCATTCTCGGCTATGCGTGGCAAAAAGGCCTGATCCCGCTGACTTTGGAAAGCATCACACAAGCCATTCATCTCAATAAAGTGGCCATCGAAAGCAATCTGCGCACCTTCCATTGGGGCCGTGTTGCCGCCCATGATCTGGAAGCCATCAAAACCGTGATCGATGCAGTTGATACCGGAGTCACGCGCTTCAAGGCCGAAACGCTGGATGATGCGATCAATTACCGGGCAGATTTTTTGAAAGGCTACCAGAATGGCCGGCTGGCCAAGCGCTATCGCGCTTTGGTGGCTGCAACACGCAAAGCGGAAGAAAAAGCCCGCCCCGGCTCAACGGAATTGACGCAGGCTGTTCTGCGGAATTACTTCAAGCTGCTGGCCTATAAGGACGAATATGAAGTGGCCCGCCTTTATACATCGGGCGATTTTGAAAAGCGGATCAGCGCCCAGTTTGAAGGCGATGTGCGCCTGAAATTTCATATGTCACCGCCCATCTTCTCGCGCCCCGATCCCTTGACCGGCCGCCCGAAGAAAAGCGAATTCGGACCGTGGATGTTCAAAGGCTTCAAGCTGCTGGCCAAATTCAAGGCTTTGCGCGGCACGCCCTTTGATCCATTTGGCTATGCCGATGAACGCAAAATGGAACGGCGCCTGATCAAAGACTATGAAGCCATGATGCAAGATGTTCTGGCGCGTATGGATAATGACACGCTGGATGTGGCTGTAGCCCTTGCCTCCGTTCCCGACCAAATTCGCGGTTATGGACCGGTGAAGGCAGACAGCGTGGCAATCGCGGAAAAGAAAAAAGCCGAACTTCTCGATGCCTTCCGCTCTCCCGGGGCGGAAAATGCACGGATCATGGCGGCGCAATGATTTCGGACAGATAATTGATCCAAGGCCAATAAACGACATTCAACGCAGCATAAAAAAGCATATGGCTGCGCACATTATGGAAAGGGAGCTCCATGCCTGTATTTTCGACACGCGCCTTCAATAAACACGAACAGGTCGTGTTCTGCAGCGATCCGCTCACCGGGTTACGGGCGATCATCGCCGTTCATTCCACCGTGCTTGGCCCGGCCGTCGGCGGCTGCCGCTTTTGGGATTATGCCGCAGCGCACCGCAATGCCTCTTTGGATGTGGCGGATGTCCGCGCGGAAGAAGATGCCATTTTCGATGTGCTGCGCCTGTCGCGGGGCATGAGCTATAAAAACGCCATGGCCGGCTTGCGTTTGGGCGGCGGGAAATCGGTGATCATCGGTGACCCGAAAACCATCAAAACCCCTGAACTGCTGCAATCCTTCGGAAGATATATCCAGCGTTTGGGCGGGTCTTATTACACCGCCGAAGATGTGGGAACGAAGCCGCAGGACATGGAAACCATCCATGGTACCACCGATTATGTGGTTGGCCTTGAAAGCGGGGAATTCGCCACTGGTGACCCCTCTCCCCATACTGCCAAAGGGGTATTCACCGGCATAAAGGCCGCTGTTCGCCACAAGCTGGGCCGCACGGATCTTAACGGCCTTACCGTGGCCATTCAGGGCGTCGGCAATGTGGGCCGCGATGTGGCCAACCATCTGCGCGCCGCTGGGGCCAAAATCATCATCACCGATATCGTGCAGGAAAATATCGAACGTGTTCTGGCGTCCGGTGAAGCCGAAGTGGTTGCGGGCGACAAAATCCACGCTGTGGATGCCGACGTATTTGCCCCTTGTGCGCTGGGTGGTGTGTTAAATGCCAAAACCATCCCGCAGATCAAAGCCAAAATCATCGCAGGGGCCGCCAATAATGTGCTGGATGATGAAGTTGCCGATGATCGGGAACTGACGAAGCGCGGTATTCTTTATGCCCCCGATTATATCATCAACGCCGGCGGGATTATTTCGGTGGAATCAGAGGTGCATAAAGAGCATCTCGATGATGCGGCGCGGGCCCGCAAAGTTGCCCATATCGCAGAGACGCTGACCGAAGTTTTTGAAGCCAGCGACAAGCAAAAACAGCCCACTGGCAAAATCGCCAATGAATTGGCCGAAAAACGCATCGACGATAAACGGCGGGCCTTGCGTTCAGCAGCCGAATAAGGCGCAATACAGGGGCACTGCCTCTTGCCTATTTGATCGACTGTTGTAGAAAGCCATGCAGAATGCCGCTGCATGGCTTTCTTTTCCAAAGGATTCTTGTGATGACAGACCTTCGTTACCTTCCTTCCGAAGACGGCTTTCTGGGCCTTGATGATGAAGACGGCGTAGCACTTGAAAACGCTCGCGCGGTCATCGTCCCCTTCGGGCTTGAGGCTACGGTTTCCTACGAAGGCGGAACCGCAAAGGGACCGCAGGCCATGCTGGACGCCAGCCACGAGGTCGAGCTGTTTGATGAAGAATTCTGGATGGAGCCGGTGCACCATTATGGCGTGGCCACATTGGAACCGCCAGTGATCGAAAAGCCGGTGGAAAAAGCATTGGATCAGCTGGCTGCCATTACCGGCGAAATTCTGTCGCAAGACCGTTTTCCCATGGTGTTTGGCGGGGAACATTCCATCACCCCCGGTGCCATCCGCCCGTTTTTGGAAACGGTGCCGGATCTGGTGATCCTGCATTTCGATGCCCATGCGGATCTGCGCGATGGTTATGAAGGCGAACGCTTCAGCCATGCCTCGGCCATCCGCCGGGTGCTGGATGATCCGTCGGCAGAAGTGGTGTCGGTGGGGATTCGCAATATCTCCCAAAGTGAAATTCCGTTTCTGGAAGAAAACCGCCACCGCATCCACATGCACTGGGCAAAAGACAAAGCCTTATGGACATTGGATAAGATTGTCGAACCCTTGCGCGATCGCCCAATTTATCTGACCTTTGATCTGGATGGCTTTGATGGATCGGTGATGCCCGCCACCGGCACGCCGGAACCGGGTGGACTGTTCTGGGACGATGTGATGGCCATCATCCGCAAAGCCGCCGAAGTGGGCGATATTATCGGGGCGGATATCAATGAACTCTCCCCCCGCCCCGGCCTGCATGGCTGTGATTTTCTGGCCGCCAAACTGGCTTATAAAATCCTGTCCTATGCTCATTTGGGCACGCCAAAAAATAAAGGTGCCCGTCCGGCCAGCCAATCGCTCCATTGAGCCAGACAGTCACCATATTCAGAAAGGCACCCTATGACCACCAAAGACCTCAGTTGGGATGACTTCATGCGGGTTGATCTGCGCGCCGGAACAGTGGTCAGTGCCGAACCATTCCCGCAGGCCCGCAAACCCGCCTATAAACTGGTGGTGGATTTCGGTCCGGAGATAGGAATGCGCAAAACAAGCGCACAAATCACCGATCATTACCAGCCGCAGGATCTGGTGGGGCGGCAGGTTCTTGCTGTGGTAAACTTTCCGCCAAAACAGATCGGACCGTTCATGTCGGAATGTCTTGTGACCGGAATTTATGCCGAAGATGGCTCCGTGGTGCTTGCGGTTCCCGATAAACCGGTCCCCAATGGAGCCCGTCTTGGATAGGCTATAAGCCAAGGTTCACGCGACAAGACCGCATTTTCGATCAGGCAAAGAGTGATTTATGACCCGTCTCAAAACATCCATTCAGCCCGGCACGGACGCGTTTGAGGCCAATGCCGACCATATGCGCGGCCTTGTGGATGATCTGTCCACACTTTGTGAAAAGATTGCCAAAGGCGGCCCCGAACGCGCCCGCGACAAGCATCTGGCACGCGGTAAATTGCTGCCCCGCGATCGCATTGCCACGTTGCTCGACCCCGGATCACCCTTTCTGGAACTGTCGCAGCTTGCAGCATATGGCATGTATGACGCAGATATTCCGGCGGGCGGTATCATCACCGGCATCGGGCGGGTCTCCGGCGTGGAATGTTTGATCGTGTGCAATGATGCCACGGTAAAGGGTGGGACATATTTCCCTATCACCGTGAAAAAGCATCTGCGGGCCCAGGATATTGCCCGCGAAAACAACCTGCCCTGCATTTATCTGGTGGATTCCGGCGGGGCCAATCTGCCCAATCAGGACGAGGTGTTCCCCGACCGCGATCATTTTGGCCGGATTTTCTATAATCAAGCCAATTTGTCGGCCATGGGTATTCCGCAGATCGCCGTGGTTATGGGCAGTTGTACCGCAGGCGGGGCCTATGTTCCTGCTATGGCTGATGAATCCATCATCGTCCAAAATCAGGGGACCATCTTTCTTGGCGGCCCGCCTTTGGTGAAAGCGGCAACAGGGGAAGAGGTTTCGGCGGAAGATCTGGGCGGCGGCGATGTGCATGCCCGCGTCTCCGGTGTCAGCGACCATCTGGCCGCCAATGACACCCAGGCCTTAATGCAAGCACGGCGGATCGTTGCCAATCTCAACCGGCGCAAAACCCCCGATCTGGATATCCGCGAATCCCGCCCGCCCCTTTACGACCCCCGTGAGATTTACGGCATCATTCCCAAAGATACCCGCCAACCCTATGATGTGCGCGAAGTGATCGCCCGCCTTGTGGATGGCTCGGAGTTCGACGAATTCAAAAAGCTCTACGGCACCACATTGGTCACCGGCTTTGCACATATTCACGGCTATCCCGTTGGAATTATTGCGAATAATGGTGTTTTGTTTTCGGAATCCGCCTTGAAGGGTGCGCATTTCATCGAACTGTGCTGCCAGCGCGGCATCCCTTTGGTGTTCTTGCAAAACATCACCGGCTTCATGGTGGGCCGCAAATATGAAACCGGCGGCATCGCCAAGGATGGCGCCAAAATGGTAACGGCGGTGGCCTGCGCCAAGGTGCCGAAATTCACCGTGCTTATCGGCGGCTCTTACGGCGCGGGGAATTACGGCATGTGCGGACGTGCCTATAGCCCGCGCTTTATGTGGATGTGGCCCAATGCCCGCATTTCCGTGATGGGCGGCGAACAGGCAGCCAATGTTCTCGCCACCGTGAAGCGCGATTCCATGGCCGCCCGTGGCGAAGACTGGAGCCAAAGCGCTGAAGAGGCCTTCAAAGCGCCCATCCGCGATACCTATGAAGCGCAAGGCCATCCCACTTATGCTTCAGCCAGATTGTGGGACGATGGGGTCATTGATCCCGCCGATACTCGCACCGTGCTGGGCCTTGGCTTATCGGCAGCCCTGAACGCCCCCATTGAAAAAACCCGTTTCGGCATTTTTCGTATGTAGGACATGGCCCACAGGGCTGATGACGAAAAAGCACCCACAACTGAAAGGACCGCGCCATGTCCGCCAATATTTTGATCGAAAAAGACGATCGCGGTGTTGCCACGATCCGCATGAACCGAGCACAGGTTCATAATGCCTTCAATGACGCACTGATCCGCGAACTGACCCATGCCTTCAAGGACGTCAGCGATGATGATGATGTGCATCTGGTGATGTTGCGCGGGGAAGGCAAAAGCTTTTGCGCCGGAGCGGATCTGGATTGGATGAAAACCGCCGCCAACTATTCCGAAGCGCAAAACCATGCGGATGCCCAAAGGCTTTCGGAAATGCTGCACCATGTAAATACCTGCCCGAAACCCGTTATTGCCCTTGTCCAGGGGGCGGCCCTGGGCGGAGGAGCCGGTCTTGTGGCCTGTGCCGATATCGTTCTGGCCGTGCGCGATGCCCGCTTTGGGTTTTCCGAGGTCCGGCTGGGGCTGACACCGGCCACCATCAGCCCTTATGTGCTGGCTAAAATTGGCGAAAGCGCCGCCCGGCGTTATTTTCTGACCGCCGAACGATTTGGTGCCGAGGTTGCCCGGGAAATCGGGCTTGTGCATGAAACCGTCGGCTCTGAAAACGACCTGAATGGGGCAGCCGACCGCGTTGTCGATCAGCTTTTGGCAGGCGCACCCAAGGCACAAAACGCCGCCAAGGATCTGATCTTTACCGTTAAAAACCGGACCATCGACACCGCCTTGCGCGATGAAACGGCGGCACGGATTGCCGCACGACGTACATCTACAGAAGCGCGGGAAGGCATGGCGGCTTTTTTTGAAAAGCGCAAACCGTCATGGACAAAAGAAGGGCAATGACCTGATATGACCCGTTTGTTCAACAAGATCCTTATTGCCAATCGCGGCGAAATCGCCTGTCGCGTTATCCGGACAGCCCGCGCCATGGGTATTGGAACGGTGGCCGTTTACTCTGATGCCGATGCTCATGCGCTGCATGTGGACCTGGCCGATGAAGCGGTACATATCGGGCCGGCCCCCGCCGCACAAAGCTATCTATGCGCCGATAAAATTCTGGATATAGCCAAGCGCTTGCATGTGGATGCCATTCATCCCGGCTATGGCTTCCTATCGGAAAATGCCGATTTTGCGCAGACTTGCGAAGATGCCGGGATTGTCTTTATCGGCCCCACCGCCGATAGCATCCGCAAAATGGGCCTCAAAGACGAAGCCAAACGGCTGATGACGCTGGCCGGTGTGCCGGTGGTGCCCGGTTATTTAGGGGCAGATCAAAGCGAAGCCCATCTGAACGCGCAAGCCCGTGAAATCGGCTATCCGGTGCTGATCAAAGCGGTGGCCGGCGGTGGCGGTAAAGGCATGCGTCGGGTTGACAATGAAAAGGATTTTGCCGCCAGCCTGAAAGGGGCCAAGCGCGAAGCTGCCGGGGCCTTCGGCAATGATCATGTGCTGATCGAAAAATATATCCAGAAACCACGCCATATCGAAGTGCAGGTCTTTGCCGACGGGCGCGGCCATGGAGTGTATCTGTTCGAGCGCGATTGCTCTCTTCAGCGCCGCCACCAAAAGGTGGTGGAAGAAGCTCCGGCACCGGGCATGTCGCCCGCATTGCGCCGCAAAATGGGCGAAGCAGCCGTGGCCGCGGCCCAGACCATCGGCTATCGCGGTGCAGGAACGGTGGAATTCATTGTTGATGTGGAACACGGCCTGGACGGTGCCCCCTTCTATTTCATGGAAATGAATACGCGGCTGCAGGTGGAGCATCCCGTCACCGAAATGATCTCGGGTGAAGATCTGGTGGAATGGCAGATCCGCGTGGCCGCAGGAGAGCCTTTGCCGCTGGATCAGGGCGATCTGGCCATTGACGGCCATGCCATAGAGGTGCGGCTTTATGCCGAAGACCCCAGCCGCGATTTTTTGCCCGCCACCGGCACATTAAACCGTTATCGCCCGCCCATGGATGAAGATTTCACCCGTGTGGATACCGGCGTGCGCGAACATGATTCCATCAGCGTGCATTATGACCCGATGATAGCCAAGATCATCACATGGGGCGAAGACCGTGAAGCCGCGCTTCACCATATGGCCCAAGCGCTTTCGGAAACGGAAATCGCGGGGCTTGCCACCAATCTGCCGTTCCTGAAGCAAGTGATCGCCCATCCCGAATTTGCATCCGGCAATGTGGATACCGGCTTTATCCCGCGTCATGCCGATGCGCTATTGCCCGAAGCGGCGCCCGCCAGCGACATTTGCCTTGCCCTTGCCACCCTTGGCATTCTGGCCGCCCGTGAAGATCGCGCTTTCAATGAAGCGGCCCGATCCAATGATCCTTTCTCGCCCTGGCATGATCCCAGCGGCTGGCAAGCCAATCTGGCCTCATGCGAATGCCAAGACTATATAGACGGAGCGGGCACATCCCGGTCTGTGAAGATCACCATCACGGATCAAGGCTATCGGCTGGAGATCGGCGGTCAACGCTATGATGCGCAAATCCGTGCCCATATGGAAGAAGGCGAGATTGAAGCCGAAATTTCCGGGCAGATCTATCGCGCCACCATTTTGGTAAATCCCGAACAGGTGCAGGTAATTTTCGCAGGCAATACGGAAACCCTGAAACGCCTGTCCGCCAAATTCGATCCGGAAGAAGATGCCGATGGGCCGGGTGCCATCACGGCCCCCATGCCGGGGAAAATCCTCGATATTCTGGTGTCCGATGGGGATTTTGTGGAAAAGGGACAAGCCTTGCTGGTGCTGGAAGCCATGAAGATGGAGCACACCCTTACCGCGCCACGTGATGGAACGGTCTCTAATCTGTCAGCAAAAACAGGCGACCAAGTGTCGGATGGTGCGGTGCTTGTCACCATCAGCGATTAAGGGCGACCCAATTAAAAAACCGGCTTCCCGGATCACGTCCGGGAATGACGAGAGGGGTAAAAGCCCTGCCCCTCATCCGTCACCCCCGGGCTTGACCAAGCATTCGCCAGCCTAATCCACATCCTCTACCGCCGCATCACTCCCGTGGATACGGGCCGCAAGGGCAGCAGCAAGGAAGGCATCAATATCGCCGTCCAGCACTTTATCGGGCTGGCTGGTTTCCACGCCGGTGCGCAAATCCTTCACCATTTGATAGGGCTGCAACACATAAGACCGCAATTGATGCCCCCATCCGATATCCGATTTGGTGGCATTGGTGGCGGCGGCTTCGTCCTCGCGGCGTTGCAATTCCCGTTCATAAAGGCGGGCTTTTAACATCGACATGGCGCTGGCGCGGTTTTTATGCTGCGAGCGTTCGCTTTGGCAGGCCACCACGATCCCGCTTGGGATATGGGTGATACGCACCGCACTATCGGTGGTGTTCACATGCTGGCCACCGGCACCCGAAGAGCGATATGTATCCACCTTCAGGTCTTTATCGATGATATCCACCTCGATATTATCATCCACAACCGGATAAACCCAGACAGAGGCAAAGCTGGTATGGCGGCGGGCCGAGCTGTCATAAGGCGAGATCCGCACCAAACGGTGCACGCCGGATTCGGTTTTCGCCCAACCATAGGCATTTTCCCCCTTCACCAAGAGGGTGGCCGATTTGATCCCGGCTTCTTCGCCTGCGGAATATTGGATAATCTCGCCTTTAAAGCCGCGTTTTTCCGCCCAGCGCATATACATGCGCAGCAGCATTTCGGCCCAATCCTGACTTTCGGTACCGCCTGCGCCGGAATGCACTTCGATATAGCAATCGGACCCATCGGCCTCGCCCGAAAGCAGGCTTTCGATTTCTTTCTTTCCGGCAAGAACCGCCAAATCCTCCAGCACGGAAATGCTTTGCGCTTCCAGATCTTCGTCACCTTCTATTTCGGCGAGCTCGATCATCTCGATGGTGTCATCCATCTCGCGCTGGATGTCTTTGCATGCAGAAATGGAATCTTCCAAACGCGTGCGTTCGCGCATCAATGTCTGGGCGCGTGACGGATCGTTCCAAAGCTCGGGATTTTCTACTTCGGCGTTCAGTTCTTCAAGTCGGTCCAGGGCAGCATCCCAGTCAAAGATGCCTCCTCAGCAGTGCGAGCGACTGCTTGATTTTATCGACCAATGTTTGGGCTTCTGCGCGCATAAAGTCCTCATATCTTCATCACGGAAACAGGCACATACAGATCAGTATAACCCGCCCGTGCCTTTTCTCAGCCTGCCGTCTAACGCCCCGGAACCCGGTCCGTCAAGCACGGCGACTTGCCCGGGGACGGGCTCGGTGCCCGGGATAAAGGCTTCCAATATGACATTATTGTCCCCGGGGCGGGCTGGAACGCCGGTTTGCGCATCAACCCGCACCAACCGGACCCCTTCGGGAATACGGAAAGGAATACCGGTTTTTCCTTCAAAGGCTCCGGCCATGAAATCCTTGAAAATGGGCGCAGCAGCGCTAGAGCCCTCTTCTCCCGGCCCCAAAGAGCGTGGACGGTCAAAGCCCACAAACACCCCCACGGCCAAATCCGGCGCAAATCCCACGAACCATGTATCGAACGATTCGTTGGTGGTGCCGGTCTTGCCCGCAAGGGGAATACCAAGCGACCGAATACGGCGACCGGTTCCACGCTCAACAACACCTTCCAGCATGTGCGTTACCTGATAGGCAATGCGCGGATCGATGATCTGTTCACGATTGTCGGGCAGATCGGGCGGTGCCTGACCTTCCCAAGCCTCGGCCTTGCAGCCGGTGCACTGGCGCATATCATGGCGCATAATGGTTTCGCCATAACGGTCCTGAATACGGTCGATCAAAGTCGGCTCGATTTTCTTGCCGCCATTGACCAGCATGGCATAGGCCGCGGTCAGATCCAGCGGCGTCACCTCTCCGGCTCCCAGTGCATGGGCCAGATTGGGCTCCATCCCCACACCAAGGCCAAAGCGCTGCGCCATATCCATCACTTTGCCCATACCGATATATTGCGCCACCCGCACAGTCATCAGATTGCGGCTTTTCTCCAGCCCCAAACGCAAGGTGGACGGGCCATAAAAACGGTTCGATGAATTGCGCGGTTTCCACTTTCCCTGCCCGTCGCCCTGATCGATCACAAAAGGCGCATCCAGCACCAGAGAAGATGGTGTAAAGCCCTGCTCCAAGGCTGCCGCATAGACAAAGGGCTTGAACGCCGAGCCGGGCTGACGATGGGCCTGCGTTGCACGGTTGAACTGGCTGGCGGTAAAATCGAAACCGCCGACAAGCGCCAGAACACGCCCTGTATGAGGGTCCAGCGCCACCAGCGCTCCCTCGATTTCCGGCACCTGACGCAAGCCATAAGAGGCCACCAACCCCACCGGGCGTCCATCCTCGGTGAAAAAGCTATCCAGCCGCATCTGATCGCTTTGATCGGCCAAATGCTCCACCGCAATCACATCGCCGGTTTTCAGCACCTGATCGGGATCTTCAGGGGGGTGCGTTACCCGTTCACCGGGCAGCCAACGCCGCGCCCATGCCATTTCCGAAAAAGGAATAAAGCCATAGCTTCCATCGGTCAGGCCCACCACGGCCCCTTCGGCCCGCACATCATGCACAAGAGCCAATTGCCAGCTTTCAATACCAAGCGGCGTTGGCACATTGGACAGCCGCGTCGCCCAATCGCCTTCAATGGACCGACTCGTTATTGCGCCGCGCCAGCCATGCCGCCGGTCATAGGCGATCAAGCCATCACGCAAGGCTTTTTCGGCAATAGCCTGCAGTTTCGGCTCCAAAGTGGTGCGCACAGACAGACCGCCGCCATAAAGATTTTTGCTGCCATAGTCCTGCGCAAGCTGGCGGCGCACGGCTTCTTCAAAATAATCGGCACGGAAGCTGGCTTCACCGCTGCGGGGCCGCACATCCAAAGGAGCCGCCTGCGCTTCGCGCATTTCGTCTTTTGAAATATAGCCGTTTTCTTCCATCTGGGACAAAACCCAATTGCGACGGGCAATCGCCGCTCCTTTGCGGCGGATGGGATGGTAATTATACGGGGCTTTGGGAAGGGCTGCCAGATAGGCGCTTTCCGCCAAGGTCAGCTCATCCACCGATTTATCGAAATAATTGAGCGAGGCCGCCGCCAGACCATAAGACCCGTATCCGAACAGAATCTCGTTGAGATACAATTCCAGAATACGGTCTTTTGAAAATGCCCGTTCGATACGGAACGCCAAAATCGCTTCCTTGATTTTGCGTTCGTAGGACACTTCATTGGTGAGCAGGAAATTCTTTGCCACTTGTTGGGTGATGGTGGACGCCCCCACAGGCCGACGGTTGGTAAGCACATTGCGGACATTGGTGGCCATGGCCCGGGCAATGCCGAAAAAATCCACACCGGGATGATGATAGAAATTTTTGTCTTCTGCCGACAAAAAGGCATGGATAATTTGCTTTGGCACCACATCAATGGGGATAAACAGGCGCTTTTCAGTGGCAAATTCCGTCACCAAAGACCCATCGCCTGCATGCACCCGCGTCATCACCGGCGGTTCATAATCGGCCAATTGGGTATAATCAGGCAAATCGCGGCCATAGGTCATCAGGGCAAAAAGCACTGCCCCGCCCACCAGCAGCAAACCCAGGAAAAAAAGCACGCCTGTGCCTGCCAAGCCCCAGACAATAATCCGTTTTTTACGACTCATCTTTGCCTGTCATTCCATATCAGTCCGTTTCGCCCCAAATGCCGTCCACAGACGATAGCTCCTTGAACGCCACAATCGGTTCGACAATAAAGACGCAATATGGCTCCTCTATGTCCATCAAAGACATCGTTTTTTTGCCTTGAACGCCAGTCTGGCCAGTTTATCAAAATTGCTCGCGATCCACGGATTCAAAATACCGGTCGATCCCGGATAACAAGCCGCTGGCCAGCCGCGCCTGTCCCTCTTTCGAGCCAAGCATCCGCGCATCTTGTATATTGGACATATAGCCCATTTCCACAAGAACCGACGGGACATCCGGTGCTTTGAGCACCACAAAGCCCGCAAAACGGTGCGAATTGCGGCGCAAAAGCACGCGTTTTTTCAGTTCAGGGATCAGATAATTGGCAAAACGTGCGGAATAATTCATCGATTCACGCTGGGCCAAGTCAATCAGGATACTGGCAACTTCCGGCGCTTCATCGGCCAAATCCATGCCGGCCAGAATATCCGCTTTATTTTCACGCCGGGCAAGGGCTGCCGCTTCCCGGTCAGAAGCGGTTTCAGACAATGTATAAACCGTGCCGCCCCGCACACTGCGATTATCCAGACTATCCGCATGCAGCGAAAGGAAAAGGTCGGCTTTCTTGCGTCGCGCAACCTCGACCCTATCCCGTAAACGCAGATAAATATCCCGATCACGGGTCAAGACCGGCAGATAGCGCCCCGATGCCTTGATCTGGCGGGCGGCTTCCATTGCCACGGCCAGCGTGATGTCTTTTTCAGGCCGCCCCGCCGCACCGGGAGCACCGGGATCGTTCCCCCCATGCCCCGCATCGATCACGATAACCCGCTTGTCTTTGGACCTGCGCACCGATTGGCCCGGCGCCAGCACGCTTTGGGTCGGCGCCCGATGCGCAACGGCAACGGGTTTGCGCACATTGGCAAGAAAATCGGCGCGGCTGGTGGGGCGAATATCAAACACCAGACGATACCCATTGCCCCCTTGCGGTGGCAGGGTAAACATCCGGTCAAGGCTTCCTGGCGCTTGCAAATCCAGCACAAGACGCGAGGTATCATTATCAAACAGGCCGTAGCGATAGCGCTTCACCAGCCCTTTGCCTTCCCCGATCCCCTGACTATCAATATGAAATTCAACGGCGGGAAGGTCGATCACCAGCCGATAGGGATCGGAAAGAGTAAACACCTCGGCCTGGATATCACTATCCACATCCACCACAAAGCGGGTGCGGTCGCCATTTTCTCCCAAACGCAAGCCGGTAACATCCGGCGCTGCCAAAAGCCCACCCACAGGCGGAAAAAGGAAAAGCGCCAAAGCCGTCAGAACCGCCAGCAGGCAGCGAATCAAGAGAGTCTGTTCGCCCGGTTTCTTTTTTCCCACGCCTGTTTTCTCATATCTTGAGGACGGCATGTCCAGTTTCAGTCCCCTTATCCGATCATGCCAGAGTTAATGAATTGCCTATAGCGCAGAAAATGTCGTTTTTCCATCTTTGGGGACCATTTGCGCCATAACACCCACAAAAGATTGCATAGTGATGAAAATCAACACACAAAATGATTGTAACGGGCTTGGCAAGTGACTAGATTAGGAACACAAGTTCTCGCAGCCGCATGCTTTTACAATCCAGAGTATGCGACTTGCGCCGGTTCTGAAATGCCGAATTCTACGGCAAACGGCCTTAACCCTATGGGGTGAATGTCCTACAGAATCGGTGACTTGCCTTACGGCCCAAACCAATGGTTACAAATAACGTGTCATACCAACTCTCATCCCCCAAAACGCCTCGACAGGCGCGGGATGTTTGCGCCTTGGTTGCCAATGACAACCGGACCATTTGGGCTACTCCCTTCTCACATACTCAATCTTACCCGCCCGCCAGCGCGCCCGGACAATTCCGGAAGTCGGCGCGGCGCGGCGTTCGGAGAATATATCAATGTCAACGCGCATGCTTATCGACGCGCGCCACCCGGAAGAAACCCGGGTCGCCGTTATTAAAGGCAACAGGGTAGAAGAATTCGATTACGAAAGTGTCGCCAAGCGGCAATTAAAAGGAAATATCTATTTGGCAAAGGTGACGCGCGTCGAGCCGTCCCTTCAGGCCTGCTTTGTCGATTATGGCGGAAATCGCCACGGCTTCCTTGCTTTCAGCGAAATTCATCCCGACTATTATCAAATCCCCACCGAAGACCGGGAAGCCTTGCTGGCTGAAGAAGCTCAAGTCGAGCCATCCAAAACGGATGAGACGGAAGCGCCTGCCTCTGAAAGCAAGGCCGACTCCGCCTCTGACAATGCGGAAACATCAGAGCTGGACGACGATTCCGAACCGGAAGTCGAACAAATCTCTGGTGAAGACGACTATGAAGATGTGGGCCGCCGGCGTGCACAGGCTTTGCGCCGCCACTATAAAATTCAGGAAGTAATCAAGCGCCGCCAGATTTTGCTGGTGCAAGTGGTCAAAGAAGAACGTGGCACCAAAGGCGCCGCGCTGACCACCTATTTGTCTTTGGCGGGGCGCTATTGCGTGCTGATGCCCAACAGCCAAAATGGTGGCGGCATCAGCCGGAAAATCGCCAATTCCGCCGATCGGAAAAAGCTCAAGGATGTGATGGCGTCGCTCAACGTGCCGGAAGGCATGGGTTGCATCATCCGCACCGCAGGCCTTAACCGCACCAAGGTCGAGATCAAACGCGATTTCGATTATCTGGTCAGGCTGTGGGATGGCATCCGCGAACGGACCCTCGAATCTGTTGCTCCCGCTTTGATCCATGAAGAAGCCGATCTGATCAAGCGATCGATCCGCGATCTTTATTCCCGGGAAATCGACGAAATCCAGGTGGAGGGCGAGAACGGCTATAAGCTGGCCAAATCCTTTATGCGCCTGTTGATGCCCAGCCATGCCAAACGCGTTCAACATTATAAGGATCGCATCCCGCTGTTTCACCGCTATCAAGTGGAAAACCAGCTGGAGGCCATGTACTCGCCCATCGTTCAGCTGAAATCCGGCGGCTATATTGTCATCAATCCCACAGAAGCGCTCATCGCTATCGATGTGAACTCCGGTCGCTCCACCAAAGAGCACAATATCGAAGAAACCGCCTATAAGACCAATCTGGAAGCCGCCGATGAAGTGGCGCGGCAATTGCGCCTGCGCGATCTGGCCGGTCTTGTCGTCATTGATTTCATCGATATGGAAGACCGCGGCAATAACCGTTCCGTTGAAAAACGCATGAAAGATGCGCTAAAATCGGACCGGGCGCGTATTCAGGTGGGTCGGGTCTCATCCTTTGGCCTGATGGAAATGTCGCGCCAGCGCCTGCGCCCCAATCTTCTTGAAGCCTCCATGAGCACCTGCCCGACCTGCAATGGGACGGCGGTGGTGCCGTCTGTTGAAATGGCCTCGCTCAATATCTTGCGGGGACTGGAAGAAGAAGGCATCCGCGAGCGCAGCGCCGAACTGACTGTGCGGGCTCCTGCTTCTGTGGCCTTTTACCTGCTCAATCAAAAGCGCGACATGCTGATTGATCTGGAACAACGCTACGGCTTCACACTCAGCATCACGGCCGATGCCAATCTTGGGGCCTCTCCTTGGGAGCTGGATCGCGTTGCAAAAGATCCCGATCAGCCCGTCTCTTCTGGCAGAGATCAAACCGCGGTCCATGCCCAACAGCAGACCGAAGCGGTGGTGCAAAGCCAGCCCGCCGTCTCCGACGGGCCAAGCGAATCCCGGGAAAACCGGGATAATCGTGTAAGCTCCGATGAAGATGATGAAAGCGGTCGCAAGAAAAAGCGGCGGCGGCGGCGGCGTGGTCGGCGCGGTCGCGGCGGTGACGATCAGCAGCAATCCGCACAAAGCACCAATGGCACCGATCAACCCTCGATTGCCAGCAACGACCAAGCCCATGCGGCTGACGGCGAACAACCCTCTGTATCCGAGGTAACGGAAGCATCCGCGCCACAGACAGAGGAAACAAAGGCTGGTTCGGACACAGAAAGTGGCGGGCGCCCCCGGCGGCGTTCACGGCGGCGGCGGTCCCGCACATCATCCGAGCAACCGGATAATCGTGAGGAAAAAGAATCGGTGCAGGCCGATGCTGCAGACGATGCGCCAATGGCAAGTGGCGAAGCGGAAGGTTCGTCAAGCCAGAATGAAGAGGCTCTGGCCGACAAAGCGGCGTCAAACGGCGATGACACCACCGAGGCCAAGCCCCGCAAACGCCGCCGCGTAAGGCGCAGAACACCGGCAGCGGCTGCAGCGGACGATCAACCCGCTCAGTCCACTGAAGCCACGGAAACCACCGATGCGCCCCAAAAGGCCGACATGTCCCAAGGCACTGTCGAAGCGCCGGCAGACAAAGTGGCCGAAAAAGCCGATGCACCGGATGCCGAGGTTGAAAAACCACGCCGGCGGCGCAAAGCGCCTGTCCGCAAAACCGCCGCCAAGGAAAAGGCTGCGGCAACGGATGAAAGCACGCCCCCTGCATCTGATGCGACAAGCAAAGATGGCGGAGACGAAAAGCCCAAGGCGCGGCGCACGCGAACGAGAAAACCTGCCGCGCCAAAAACGGCCCCCGATACCGCACCTCAAAAAGAGGCTTCCGAAAGCGGTAAGGACGAGCAAAAAGGTGCGGAAAAACAAGGCTCTGCCCCTTCTGCGCCGGTCACCCCTGCGACTGAGATTGAAGCGAAGGCTGCGCCAGTCAGTGACGCCCCTGCTTCCGCATCAAAGCCCCGGGAAGATGCCAGAGGAGAATCAGCGGCCCTCTCTGCTCCGGCACCGATGAAAGAAGACGTGATCGAACGTCAGATCATCACCCCCGAGGGTAAAGAACACGAAAAAGTCACCACGACCGACAGTTCGGAAAAAACGGAACGCAAGCGGGGATGGTGGCAACGCGCCCTTGGTCGCTAAAGCCACGAAATACGCTACAAGACGACCGACAAGGCGGGAGATGCATGCCATCATCCCGCCTTGTTGCTATGCTGAAATATGTTTCTCGATAAGCGCATAAGGCCTGTCTGCCATGCTGATTGCGTTGACGGCTCTTATATCGCCCTTCTAAGATTGCTGCGAGTTTTACGTTGTGGAGCCAGTGTGTGTCGTTGATCATCAGACTGTCCGTTTTGGTTATCTTCCTGCTTTCGCTGACCGTGCGCCCGGCCGCAGCTCAGGGAATCCGAACCCTGCGCGATGCAGAATTCGAACATTTCCTGCATGAAATTTCCGATCCGATTTTCGAAGCAGGCGGCCAACGCCCCGAAGACGTGCAGATCTTTATCGTCGACGACACCAATCTGAACGCATTCTATGCAGGCGGTCAGGCGATTTTCGTACATACGGGCCTGATCTTGCAGACCGATAATGTGGATCAGGTGATCGGCGTTATCGCCCATGAAACCGGCCATATGACCGCCGGGCATGTGCAACGGTTCGATGAAGCGCTGGCCCCTGCCGGAAATATCTCTATCCTTGGTCTGGTCTTGGGGGCTGCAGCCATTGCGGCAGGCGCACCGGAAGCCGGCATTGGCCTGATCACCGGCGGCCAAGGAGTGGCGCAACGGACGGTTTTGAAATTCCGGCGCGTACAGGAAGCCTCGGCCGATCAGGCGGCCATGCAGTTTTTGAGAACGGTCAAAATGTCGGGGCGCGGGCTTTTGGAAGTGTTCGAAAAATTCCGCTATCAAGAGCTTTTACGCTCTCCCAATATCAATCCCTATGTTCTGACCCATCCCCTGTCCGGTGATCGTATCGCCAATGTGGAAGAAAGGATGAAGGCCTCTCCTTATTGGGATGTGCCGACCGATCCCGTCTTGCAGGCCAAATACGAACGGATCAAAGCCAAGCTGCAAGGCTATATCTGGCAACCGGAAAGCACCCTTGGCCGATATCCTCCCAGCGATACCAGCGTTCCGGCGCGCTATGCCCGTATCTATGCCTATAACAAGGCGCTGGAATGGGATATGGCCATGGCAGAAGCCGACAGCCTGATCGCAGAATCGCCGGACGATCCCTTTTATCACGAAATAAAAGGCCAGATATTGCTGGAAAACGGGCATGTTGATGATTCTTTACCCGAATTGAAGAGAGCGGCTGAACTGGCCCCCTTCGAGCCTTTGATTCTGACCTTATATGCGCAAGCTCTCGTGGCCCGCGAACAGCCCGACACCGACAGGCTGGCCATGCCCATATTGGAAAAATCGGTCCGGCTGGACCCATATAACAGCTTTGGCTGGTATCAATTGGCGATCATCTATACCCGCAATAACATGCCCGCCCTGGCGGACCTTGCCACAGCAGAACGCTATATGCTGATGCGTAATCCGGGCCGGGCCGCCATGCACGCCAATCAAGCCGTCCAAGGCCTTGAACCGGGAACGCCCAAATGGTTGCGCGCCCAGGATATTCGTCAGGCCGCGGGCCTTGCGCTTGAGCAAAGCGCCAACCGCCGCCGCTAAAGGATCACGTTCATGCCACATGCACCCGACGCCCAAAAGGGCAGTCGCCTTCCACTTTTTCTTGCGATTTCTGCCCTTTTTCTGGCGATAATTGGCGGGGGCCTATCGCTGGTGACCTTACGCGCCCTCGCCATGATGGACGGTGGCGACAAGGCCCAATTGGAACAAACCATCCGCGCCTATCTTCTGGAAAATCCGGAAATTTTGCCTCAAGCCATTGCTGTTTTGCGCCAACGCGAAGAACGCGCCGAACAGCAACGCTTGCAATCTTTTGCCACCGATCGCTGGGAGGATATCAGCCAAGACCCCTTCTCGCCGGTGGTTGGCGATGAAAATGCGCCGGTAACAGTGGTGGAATATTATGACTATCGCTGTTCCTTTTGCCGGCGGGCCCATCCCGATATGGTTCGGCTACTTGACGAACATGGCGACACGATCCGTTATGTGTTCAAGCAATTCCCGGTGCTTGACCGCGAAGGGCCGGATGGCGTGTCGCACTTTGCGGCCCGCGCCGCCATTGCCATGTCGCGGCAAGGCGATTTCCTTGAATTCCACGACAAGCTGATGACCCATGAAGGCCGCTTGCACAAAGGGGCGGTTCTGGATATCGCGCGGGAATTTGATGTTGATATGGCGCAGTTCCGCAAGGATATGGATAATCCGGCCATCATGGATTATTTCAACAGCACCATTCAATTGGCGCGTATGATCGGCATCACCGGCACCCCCACCTATGTGATCAATGGCAAGGTTTTGGCAGGCGCCCAAGGCTATGATGCCATTCTGGCACTTGTTCAGGATCAAAGCTGACAAAGCCAAAGTCCCCATTCTTGCGCCAAAATAGGGGCCAGCCGGTGATGGCGGCTTGCCCCTTGCCTTCAAACGCGACAAAGTTTGCCGTGTTTTTCCCCTCTCATCTTTAGGGATATTTTTTATGGCCGACCTCCCCTTTCCCGAACTTTGCAGCAAAGTTGGACAAGAACTGGCTCTATCCGACTGGTATGATGTGACCCAAGAGCGCATCAATGCCTTTGCCGATGCCACAGGCGACCATCAATGGATCCATATCGATGTGGCCCGCGCCAAGGCGGAAAGTCCCTTTGGCACCACCATTGCCCATGGATTTTTCACCTTGTCTTTGCTGCCGGGATTGATGGGCGACTTCTTCGGAGATTATGCGGTGCGCCAAGGCATCAATTATGGCTGCGATACGGTGCGTTTCCCCGCCCCCGTGCCATCTGGTTCAAAAGTACGCGGACGGTTTGTTCTCAAAGCCGTAGCGCAAGGGCCGCAAGGCTCTCTCAAATGTATTGTCGGGTCCACGGTCGAAATTGACGGCAGCGACAAACCCGGCTGCGTTGCCGATCAAGTTTTTCTGCTGTTTCCCTGAAAGGATCACCATGACTGCCCTTTTTTCGCTGCAAGATAAAGTCGCTATCGTTACCGGATCATCGCGGGGCATTGGCCGTGCCATCGCCCTTGCCATGGCCGATTGCGGTGCCAAAGTGGTGGTGTCGTCACGCAAGGCCGCCTCTTGCGAGCCGGTGGCCGAAGAAATCCGTGCCAAAGGCGGCACGGCGGCGGTGATTCCGTGCAATATCTCGGACAATGCCCAATTGGCCAATCTTGTGGAAGAAACCCGCAAGACCTTCGGACGCATCGACATTCTGGTATGCAATGCCGCGTCGAACCCGGTTTATGGCTCCATGGCCGATGTCTCTGACGATGCGTTCGACAAGATCATCGGCAATAATGTGCGGTCGAACATCAAGCTCTCCCATATGGTCTTGCCGGAAATGGCGGAACGCGGCGACGGGGCCATTGTCCTTGTTTCCTCTATTGCCGGCCTTTCGGGCAGCAAGAATCTCGGTGTTTATGCCATTTCCAAAGCCGCAGATTTTCAGGTGGCCCGCAATCTGGCGGTGGAATGGTCGCCCAAGGGGGTACGCATCAATTGCCTGGCACCGGGGCTGATCAAAACCGATTTTGCCAAAGCGCTGTGGGACGATCCGAAGTCCCGCGCCTATGTGGAAAAGATCACGCCCGCTGGCCGCATTGGCGATCCCGAGGATATGGCCGGTGTTGCTGTTTTCCTGGCAAGCCCTGCGGCGCGTTATATTACCGGCCAGACCATCATCGCTGATGGCGGCGCCACCATCGCCGATGTGTTCTAAGCGATAGCGTTCTCCCATCAAAAAGGCCGCACCCGATTGAGGGGCGCGGCCTTTTTATTTGAATGATTTACCAACGGATCAATCAAACAGACGGTTGAAGTGGCGCGGTTTTCGGTCCTTCCAATGCCCTTGATGATAAGCATCCGATGCGATCAGCGGCACCACGGTGGTGGCTTCGGCGAACACCATCTGTTCATAGACCGTTTCCACCTTGCCCCAGCTTGACGCTTCTTTCAGCGTTGAAGAGGAACAAGCCCCGTCGCGGCTGTCGGCCACGGTGATCTGGATGGCGTATTTGTGCATTTCCGCATCTACACCGAGAATTTCGGCGCATACCACCGTATCTTGCACAAAATTCTTCGGCACACCGCCGCCCACCATGAACAAGCCTGTGGAGCCGGCTTCAATCTTGATATCCGTCAATTCGCGGAAATCAGCGATGGAATCTATGGTCAGATAAGGCTGCTTTTCCTTCATCCGTTCCACCTGATGCTTCACAAGGCCAAAGCCTGCGGAGCTATCGGTAAAGGCCGGGCAGAAAATAGGCACATCATGATCGAAGCATGTTTCGATCAGGCTGTCTTTTTTCTTGGCATTGCTTTTCAGCCAACGTCCCATTTCATGGATGAATTCGCGGCTGGAATAAGGCCGAGCTTCCAAGCTGTTGGCGATTTCCAGAATGGTATGATCGCAGGCTTGCAGCTCTTCTTCATCGATAAAGGTATCATAGATGCGGTCGATATACATGCCGCGCAATTCGTTATCATCAAGGGTGGAATCCCCTTGATAGTGCTTGAAGCCCAGCGCTTCGAAAAAGTCCATATCGATGATCGATGCACCGGTGGAAACGATGGCATCCACCATCCCCGCCTTTACCAGATCGCGGTACACATGCATGCAGCCCCCCGCCGACGTGGAACCGGCCAGAGTCAGGATCACCGAACAATCCTTATCCGCCAACATGCGGTTATAAATTTCAGCTGCGCGTGCCGTATCGCGTGAGGTAAACGACATTTTTCCCATGGCCGCAACCAAAGGCCGCGCATCAAAGGCGGTGATGTCGATATGTTCCACCGGCTTTGACAAAAGCTCGGCCTTGCGATTGGTATTGATCTCTGTGTCAGCCATGCTGCGTCCTCTTTTGACTTTACTATGTATTGGCCATTGCGGTCCCAAGGGTCAGTGGCAAGGAAACCACATTGGTGCCTTGCGCTTCCCTAGGGCCAACGGCCACGGTCAGGTCGGAATGAAATCCGTTAAAGCGGGTGCGCATGGAAATGCCATAAGCCCCCAAATGCCCGATCTCGATCCAATCCCCTTCGCCAATATCGGCGGGCAACAAAAACGGCCCTTCCATTACATCCATGCTGTCACAGGTGGGCCCGAAAAAGCGAAAGGCTTCCATGGTTTCCTGGCCATGAGCCGCCTCTTTTCTGTTTCGCACATCCACCCGCCGCACGGGATAGCGCCAGCCAATGGACCCGGCATCGAACAATGCACCAAAGGTACCATCATTCAAATAAAGTGCATTGCCTTTGCGCAATTCCACCTTCACCAGAACAGAGCCGCCCTCGCCGACCAAAGCCCGCCCCGGTTCGCACAAAAGGTCCGTGTCGCCAAAACCATTGTCCGCCACCGCTTCCATGATAGCCTCCATGAAAGCCTCCAATGGTGGCGGCGCCATATCCGGATAAGCCACCGGAAAACCGCCTCCCACATCAAGGCTATCAATGGTCACACCGGCCTGATCCACAAGGGCGCGCACTTTTTCAATCGCCCGCGCATAGCTTTCCGGATTCATACATTGCGATCCGACATGAAAGCTCACGGCCAGAGATTTCGACGCTTTGCGGGCCGCACGCAACAAAGACACCGCTTCATCGCCTGCAATGCCGAATTTGCCCGACAAATCCAGCGCCGCATCCCCTTTGGGCAAGCCCAGGCGCACAAACAAGGACAGGTCCGACGCCTGAGTTTCTTCCAGAATTTTGGCCAGTTCGTCTTCGCTATCCAATGCGAAATCCCGCACACCGGCAAGATAAGCATAACGGATGGCCCGGCGGCTTTTCACCGGGTGCATGAAATACAAACGGGCCGAGCGGTCGATCCGGCGCACGGCATCGATTTCCTCGATCGAGGCCACATCGAAATTGCGAATACCGGCCATGCTCAAGGTTTCCAGCACCGCAGGGGTGGGATTGCACTTCACCGCATACATCACCTGACCGGGAAATCCGGCCAGAAAGTCCCGCGCCGCCCCTTCTATGGTTTGGCGATAAAGCACATGAATGGGCTGATCGTCGGCAATGGTCGAAACCACTTCTTCGACGGTCGAAAACATCGGCACAGCCGTATCAAAGCCGGTTTCAACAGCAGGGGGGGCGAAAGCATAAAGGGCGGTCATGGCATCAGTCCTGAGTGAACGCGAAGGGCTCGCTACCAAAAGATACGCGAACGAAAAGTTCACCAACCGCATGCCCGCTCATAAATGCAGAGACGGAACAGGCGGCGACGGCAATGCTCCTTATGGGGGAGCTATTTCCGTCTCGGACTATGTTTGTCGAGAACCACAAATCTGAATCGCCAGAACCCTCGGTCATTGGCGAGTATCTTAAGCCCGCGAGAGGAAATTCCACCCGGGCAGCGCACTTCGTTGGAGGCCATTGGCGACTCCCTTTATCAATCAGTGCTGGCTCATTGAAAAAGGCCGCCAGCCCAACCAACAAAAAGAGCACGCGTCGTTACGTAACCAATCCAACGGGACAGAGGCACGTGCGCGTACGTGACGCCCATATGACTGATCCTTTCCGCATTTACAAGCGGCAATTTTCAAAAATTGAAATCCGGGATCGCATCACGGCCTCGCCCCCTCCGGCCCAAGCTGCCAACAGTCTTGCGAAGACCGGGTGAAAGCGTAGACTATTCAATCGAAAATAGGCCTGAGCCAAGCCACCGGGAGATAGCTATGTTTTATCGCCATATTCTTGTCAGCTTAGGGGTTTTGGGGATGATTTCGGCCCTTCCCCACCAAGCGGCCTTTGCCCAGGACCATATCTATTCTTTGGTGATTCACGGAGGTGCAGGCACCATCACCCGTGACAGCATGACCGATGAAACCGAAGCGGCCTATCGTATCGCCCTTAGCGATGCCCTGATGAAAGGGCGCGCGGTGCTGGAAAGCGGAGGCACCGCCCTTGATGCCGTAACCGCAAGCATCATGGTGATGGAAGACAGCGATCTTTTTAACGCCGGCAAAGGGGCGGTGTTCACCCATGACGGGCGCAATGAACTGGACGCCGCCATCATGGATGGCCGCACCTTGAATGCCGGAGCCATCACCGGCGTTACCCGGGTGCGCAATCCCATCACGCTGGCCCGCGCCGTGATGGAGCAATCGCGCCATGTGATGCTGGCCCGTGAAGGGGCGGAAGCCTTTGCCCGCGACCATGATATCACGCTGGTTTCTCCCACTTATTTCCATACGGAACGCCGCTATCAGCAACTTTTGGCCGTGCAAAAGAAAGACAAGGAAGCCTTGCTGCTATTGAGCACGCCCGGCGATCATGAATTCGGCACCGTGGGCGCTGTGGCGCTGGATAAAGACGGCAATATCGCCGCTGGCACCTCCACCGGTGGATTGACCAACAAAATGTGGGGCCGCATTGGCGATAGCCCGATCATTGGTGCGGGAACCTATGCCAATAACAAAAGCTGTGGCGTATCGGCCACCGGCACAGGCGAATATTTCATCCGCGCAACGGTGGCCCGCGAAATCTGCGCCCTGATGGAATATAAAAGCTATTCCGTGCAGCAAGCCGCCGATCAGGTGATCCACCAGAACCTCACCCAATTGGGCGGTGATGGCGGGGTGATCGCCCTCGCCCATGACGGAGCCATTGCCTATAGCTTCAACACCGAAGGCATGTATCGCGGCCAATTAACCAGCACCCATCCCGAACCAAAGGTCGAAATCTATAAAGACTGAGCCTCGCTATGCTCATCTGACGGCGGCGTCGGTTCGTCATGGTCATGCAGCTGAAAGGCCGCCATGGTGGTGCGCGGCGTTAGTTGGAAGTCTTCCTTCTCGGCATCCGGTGTCGGGGCCCGCAACATCCGCAGGTAAAAAATCGACAAAGCGCCAAGCCCGTGCACAGCGGCTATGAAAACAAATAGCATTTCCGCCCCATAATGGTCGATCAGAAATGCCGTTGCCAAAGGCCCGAATAACGAACTGGCCCCATAAAGAAACAACAGCCCTCCGGAAATGCTGACAAAATTTTCCGGTCTTGCATGGTCATTGGCATGGGCAATGCAAATTGGCTGAATGGTGAAGGCAAAACCGCCAAACAGGCACCCAAGAGCCAATGTTCCATAAAGCGATTTTCCGGCCACCAGAACAAGTCCAACACCGCAAACAAAAGCCCCCGCGCTGATCAGCCCTGCCACCAACCGCCGGTCATGGCGATCGGACAAATACCCCATGGGCCACATCAGCACCGCGCCGCCGAACAAAGTAAGCGCCATGAACAGGCTGATCTGATCCACATTCATGCCGTTACGGGCCGCAAAAATCGGTCCAAAAGCCCAAAAGGCACTATTTGCAAAGCCCACCGCAATGCTGCCCGCCACCGACACCCGCGACACATTCAGCAAAGAGCGCATCCGAAGGCGTGGTTGCGGTACGGGCACGGGTAACGGGGCCCGCGTCAGGGCAACCGGGATAGCGGCCAAAGCCGTGAATATGGCGACCAGTGAAAAAAGCTGAAAACCGCCTATTGGATAGGCCATCAGTAAAAACTGGCCAGCCGCCAGCATGGTCATGCCGATCAAGGCATAAAGAGACAGCACCGCGCCGCGTGCAGAATTGGGGGCCCGTTCATTCAGCCAGCTTTCAATGGCCATATAGGCAATGGCCAGACAAACGCCGGTCCCCACACGCGCCAGCATCCAAAACACTTCGCCAATGGCCAAAGGGTAAAGCAAGGCAAAGGCACAAATACCCGCCAGCACGGCCGTGAGCACCCGCACATGCCCCACGCGACCAATCAACGGGGCGCCGATGATGCAGCCGATCAAATAGCCAGCGAAATAGCCCGATCCCAAAAGCGCGATGGCAAGATCACCGAAATTTTCTGCCTCGGCGCGCACAGGCACCAGCGTAAATTGCAAGCCATTGGCCAATTGCAAAATTGCCGCACATAAAAGCAGTGCAAAAATAGAGAAAACAACCGGGCGCATAGAACTTGCAGCTTTCACAGAAATCACCTGTTCCTATCAACCGTCCTATCCGGTCCATTGATAAGATGCAATTTCTGTAACGCCGGTTTCACACTATTCAGGCAAGAACCGAACCCCACACAGCCCGATCCGGTGCGGTTTTAATGTTTGGTGCTGCCGTTCATTTCCCGCAATGACAAACGGGCGCGGAACAATCTGCTTTTAACGGTGCCCACAGCCAGCCCAAGCCTTTGGGCCGCTTCTTCATATTTAAAGCCATGCACCCCCACCATCATCACCACATTCTGCTCCGACTGGCTCAGACGATCAAAATCGCGGACAAATTCCCGCGCTTCCATATTCCAAGGCTGCGGAGCCGGATGCGACAATCCTTCCGTCCAATCCTCCACGGGCACATGGACCCCGCGTCGTTTGGTGCTCCGGCACCCGTCAATATGCAGATTATGCATGATCGTGAACATCCACGATCGTAAATTCGACCCTTCCCGGAAGCGGTCCACCCGGGTGATCGCGCGCTCCAGTGAATCCTGAACCAGATCTTCGGCTTGATCCAGATCCCGTGTCAGAAAGCGGGCATAGCGGCGCAGATGCGGTATCTCGTGCTTCATCTGGTCGAGAATAGCGTGTTCCATCGTCCGTTCTCCCATCTTGAACAGAGACAGTAGATGAAAAAATACGTCAAAAGAATGGTAATTAATTTTTAGTTAAATTCAATGTATTAATAAGCACAGGAAGCGCTGATCTCTCGTTCTTATCAGACATGTTCATGAAACATTCTATCTTGATAAAAACACAGGGCTTGATTTTTTCAGGGAACAAAAAAGGCGCATGACAAAAGCATGCACCTTTCTGATTTTCCGCTCGTCGTATCAAAGCCCGATGGGCTTTTTCGGCTTAGGCTTTGGCCAGATTTTCCGCCACATAGTCCCAATTCACCAGCTTTTCGATGAAGGTTTTCAAGAAATCGGGACGGCGGTTCTGATAATCCAGATAATAGGCATGTTCCCAAACATCAGCCACCAAAAGCGGCGTGGCACCATGCACCAGCGGGCTTTCCGCATTGGCTGTTTTCATGATTTCCAGCTTGCCATCTTTCAAAACCAGCCAAACCCATCCAGAGCCGAATTGCGCGCCCCCTTCGGCCACAAATTTTTCCTTGAAGGCATCCACAGACCCAAACGCCTCCACAATTTTGGCTTCCAGCGCCGCAGGGATCGCGCCCCCGCCATTGGGAGACATGCACTTCCAGAATTCGTTATGATTGAAAATCTGGCCGGCATTATTGAACAGCTTGGCATCCTTGCCAAAGCTGGACACGATCAACGACTCGAGCGACTGCCCTTCTTTATCGGTTCCCTTGATCAGATCATTGGCAACTTCAACATATTTCGCATGATGCTTGCCATGATGAAATTCGAGGGTTTGTGCTGACATATGCGGCTCAAGCGCATCTTTTGCATAAGGGAGTTTGGGCAATTCGAACATAAATCGTCTCCGATCAAAGAAATCCAAAACACAATGCCGGCCACCGTTTCATGCCATGATTGCCGCCGAAACCCCGGGGCAAAACCACATGCAGAAACAGAAGACCCAAGCATCATCACCGACAGAAACCTAACGGCTCAGAGAACACATTGTTCACAATGCCGTAGCATACAAGGGATAATTCCCGAAGACATGAAAAAAGCGCCTCATCTTTCCCGATAAAACAAGAATTTAGTCGGATTGATCTGGCTCAATCACAAAAGCCCCGCCTGGCCCTAGATTGCTTTTCGCCAGCAGATGCTTTGCAATAGATTCGGAACGAATATCTGTGCGAACCGTTAGCTTGAAATACGCCCGAACCATCATTCTTCAGGAGATCGAAACATGGCCACAGAAAAAAAATATACCGATGAAATGGACGCCCTTAAAACCGATGTCCAGAAACTGCGTGCCGATATTGCGGCTCTTGTCGGAGCCTTCGGTGACGATGCCAGCGCCAAAGGCCAGGAAGCCCGTGAAGCCGCCGCACGGCATTTGCGTGAAGCCCGTGCAAAAAGCGAAGCCGGTTTAAAGCAGATTGAAGGCAGCATCGAACAGAACCCGCTTACCGCTTTGGCGATTGCTTTGGGCCTTGGCTTTCTGGTCGGCGCACTTTTGAACCGGCGCTGACAATGATTGGGGGCAATCTTTTCAGAGCCGCCGCTGCAGATGCCGCCAAGCGTTTGTTGCTGATCCTGGTCGCCGCTGTGTTAATCGCCGTTGTTGCCATTTTATTATGCGGGGCGTTGGTGGCGGCTTTGGCTTTATATCTACCCATCTGGGCAGCCCTGTCCATTACCGCTGTAATTTTGCTGATACTGGCATTGGCTGCGGTGCATATGGCCCTTGGCCAGGAAAAAGAAAAAACCAAGGATCACACTCAAGCGTCTGCGGCCTCTTCCGCCAGTGCGCAAGCGGTCGATATCGGGGAAATGATCGGCAAAAGCATGAAGGATCGTCCGAAAACGACCCTTGGCGTTGCTTTGCTTATGGGCGTGGCATTGGGGGCCAATCCATCTTTGCGGCGGGATCTGATCGACCAATTAAAGAATTGGGATGGCGGATCGCCCCCCGTTCATTAATTGCCTTTATAAAAAACCAGCGCTTCAGGCAGATGCTTCTTGATGCGCTCGATGCGGTCTTCCGGCAAGGGGTGAGTGGACAGGAATTTCGGGGGCCGCTCACCGCCTACTGCCGCAAAATTTGCCCAAAGATCAACTGCAGCACGGGGATCATAGCCTGCTTTGGCCATATAAATCAGGCCAATGCGGTCGGCTTCGGATTCCTGGCTGCGATTGAACGGCAAGCTGACCCCCAAAGTTGCCGCATTGGATACCAGCCCCACCATTTCCTGACTTTGGGTGGCGGCACCCAAAACCGAAAGACCAAGCTGCGTTGCCATATCGCGGCTCATGCGCTCGGCGGAATGACGCGCCATCACATGGCCAATTTCATGGCCCAGAACGGCGGCCAGCTGCGCCTCTGTTTTGGCAACATCAAACAGGCCTGTATTCACCCCCACCTTGCCACCGGGCAGCGCAAAAGCATTGGGTGTTTCATCGCGGAACAAGGTAAATTCCCATTCGAATCCCTCTGCCCCTTCCACCACCTTGCTGATGGCTTCCCCCACACGCTCTACCATCCGGGCTTCTTGCGTTCCGGTAACAATCGGCGTTTGTTGCTTGATCTGTTGATAGGCTTCCAGGCCCAAGGCCGTGCTTTGTTCTGGAGACACCAGAATCAGTTGCCGCCGACCGCTTACAGGAGCGGTGGTGCACGCCGTCACCAAAAGCACCAAACCAAGCGCACCGCACAGGCTATATGTCCCAAACCGGCCATTTCTCAACATCATCTCACCCTTTGGATAATCCCACAGTCTCCAACACTATCCGCAACGGACATCAGGCAAAAGAGGATTGATCATATCGGCTTGTAAATGATGCAGAAAAAACCCCGTCACATGGTCAAGGCCATAGCATCAGGGTCGGTCAACACAGACCGGACCGTGGATAAGAACCGCGCCGCATCCGCCCCATCATTCAGGCGATGATCAAAGCTCAACGAAAATGGAACGATAAAGCCCGCTTCCACATGATAATGGTCCAGATCACCGATAATCACCGGTTCGATCTTGCCCCGCCCCATGCCCAATATGGCCGATTCAGGATAGTTGATGATGGGGAAAAAGCCGGTCCCCCCCAATGCACCCATATTGGTGATGGAAAATGTCCCGCCCTTTAAATCGGCAGGACCGGCTTTGCCCGCCCGCACCCGCTCCGACAGGTCTTTCAAGGCTGCGGCCAATTCAACAATGCCCAGCCGATCCGCATCCCGAAGCACCGGCACCAACAGGCCACGATCGGAATCCATGGCAATGCCCATATGGATATAGTCTTTTTCGACAATCTCTTCCCGGACCATATCAAGGCTGGCATTGAAACGCGGATGCTGCTTCAAGGCGATGGTCACGGCCTTTACCACAAAGGGCAATAAAGTAAGGGGCGGCCCGCCTTTTTCCACCAAAGCCATTGCGTGGCGCTTACGCCGGCGTTCCAACCCGGTCAGGTCGATGCGTTCTTCCAGCATCACATGGGGGATTTCCGCCCATGCCTTTGCCATATGCCGTGCTGTGGCCTTGCGGATCGATTGCAAGGCTGTGCGGCGCACCGGCCCGAATTGTGAAAAATCCGGCAAGGGGGATGCTGTGATGCTCCCCTGTCCTTCCCTTATCTGCGTGCCTTTTTCATAAGCCTCCACATCGGCGCGCGTGATATGGCCCTTGGACCCTGTGGGCCTTATATCAGCAAGGGAAATATGGCGCTCTTTTGCCAAGCGGCGCGCTGTGGGCGCTGCCTTTATGGAGCCAGTATGGGCGGGCGCATCGTCCCTCTTTTGCGCAGATGGTCCCGCTTCATTTTCCTGCTTGATTGAAGGGGCGTCAGACGCAGCCTCTCCCTTTGATGCAACCGCCTTTTCATCGGTTTCTACGGTCATCAAAACATCGCCCACTCGAACGATGTCCCCGATTTTTACGGGAATATCAGCCACCGTTCCGTGATAAGGAGAGGGAAGCTCGATGGCGGCTTTATCAGATTCCACCACAAAGGCGGTGTCGCCATCTTCCACCACATCGCCGGGCTTCACCAATATGTCCTGAACCTCAACCTCGTGAATGCCTTCACCGGGGTCTTGCAACCTGAAATCCTGTCGCATGGAGCCTCCGTTCAGATAGTTAGGGTTTCGCGCGCTTCATCATAAATCCGCAAAACGCTGGGCAGATAATGCTGTTCGCGGGCGAAAAATGGTGGGTGAATGTCATAGCCTGTGACCCGTTTCACTGGCGCTTCCAGATGGAAAAACGCCTTGTCATTGATCCGCGCACATAGCTCCGCCCCCACCCCGAAACTGCGCGATGCTTCATGCACCACCACAGCCCGGCCGGTTTTTTTCACCGATTGGATGATGGTCTCTTCATCCAAAGGCGAAATGGTCATCAGGTCGATCACCTCGGCCTCGATCCCGTCACCGGCCAGCTTGGTTGCCGCGTCCACCGCCCGGGGCAACATGGCCCCATAAGCAATCAGCGTAAGATCCTTACCCACACGCACCACATCCGCCTTGCCGATCTTGATAGGCTCGGCCACATCGGGAACGTCTTCTTTAAAGGCGCGATAAAGGGCTTTGGGTTCATAGAAAATCACCGGATCGGGATCGCGGATCGCCGCGGCCAAAAGCGCCCGCGCCTTTATGGGGCCAGACGGGATCACCAATTTCAGACCCGGCGTGTGCGCCCAATAGGCTTCGCGGCTTTCGGAATGGTGTTCCAAGGCCCGCACCCCCGCGCCATAAGGCATGCGGATAACCATAGGGACAGAAAAACGCCCATTGGTGCGCCAGCGAAACCGCGCCACATGATTTTCAATCTGGTGAAACGCCTGATAGGAAAAGCCGGAAAACTGCATCTCGGCCACCGGCTTCATCCCGTTCAGCGCCATGCCCACCGCCATGCCAATGATCCCGGCTTCAGCCAATGGCGTGTCCAGCACACGGGCCGCCCCGAAATCTTCTATCAATCCTTGGGTGGCGCGAAAAATTCCACCATCCACCCCCACATCTTGCCCCAACAAGATCACAGCGTCATCCTCTGCCAATGCTTCGCGCATGGCCAGGTTAACCGCTTGAATCATCGTAAGTTCAGCCATGGGCCCGCTCCCGTTTCAAACGTTCACGGAAATAGGCTTTCTGCTCGGTAATATGTGGATAATCCTGCGCATAAAGCGCATCGAAAATGCCCATCGGATCGCCGGCATCCAGCTCTTCGATGCGTTCTTGGGTTTCTTGCCAATCATGTTTCAACGCATCGCGGAAAGTCTCGCGCATGCCCTTTAGGGTTTTGTCATCGATCAGCCCCTTTGCCTTCAGATATGTCTCGAAGCGGCTGATGGGATCGCGCTTGCGCCACGGGGCCACATCGTCTTCCGTGCGATATCGGGTGGGGTCATCGGCGGTGGTATGCACCTCCATGCGGTAAGTCACACATTCCAAAAGTGTGGGAATCTGTTCATTTCGGGCACGGTCCACCGCTTCTTTCGCAGCAACCCATACCGCCAATATGTCATTTCCATCCACGCGCAGGCCGGGAATACCGTAAGCGACCGCTTTTTGGGCGATGGTTTTGGATCGGGTCTGCTTGGCTAAAGGCAAGGAAATTGCCCATTGATTGTTCTGACATACAAATACTACCGGAAGATCTAAAACACCGGAAAAATTCAATGCCTCGTGGAAATCGCCTTCCGATGTGGCGCCATCCCCATGGAATGTCATCACAATATCATCTTCACCGCGATATTTTGTGGCATAAGCCACCCCGGCGGCATGGAGCAATTGTGTGGCCACCGGCACGCAAAGCGGCAAATCCCGCGCGTCTTCCGGAATTGCCACACCTTCATTATATCCGGCGGCAAACAACCAAATATCGCGCGGCTTTGCCCCACGCCAAATCTGGGCGGCAATTTCACGAAAAGACGGCACCAGCCAATCGGACGGGCGCAAATGTGCCGCCGCTCCAATTTGCGCCGCTTCCTGACCTTTGATCGGCGCAAAGGTGCCTATGCGGCCCTGCCGCTGCAGCTTCAACATGCGTTCGTCAAAGCAACGGCCATACAGCATGGCCCTGTGCATTTCCAAAAGGTCGGTTTCTGGTATATCGGGCTCGAGCGCTTTATCGACCGCACCGGTCTCATCCAGAATGGACAGATGCGTGACAGTGCCCAGCCGCTCCACGGCGTGCCTTGGCATAACGATCCTCCGAAAAGTCCCCAAAATGGAAGCCGCTTATATGTGCTGCTTTCCTTTTCACGACTCCATCTTGGCCTTTATCGGCACAGACCTCAAGACATCAAAAAAAGCCGCTATTTTGCCCGGTTTTTCAGGACTTTTGCTGTTAAATCATCAAGGCATGAGAGCCATATCAGTCCAAGCGGCGAACATTTTGATCCGGCAATGCCGCCAAAAGCTCGGATATGGTGCACTTCAAAACCGGATGAATCCACTCTGGCGCGATATCGGAAAAAGGTTTTAATACAAATTGTCGCTGATGTAATCTTGGATGCGGAAGGATCAAGCCATCCGGAGCCTTGGATGTGCGCCCTGCCCGCTCCCAACTCTCCTCATCGGGGACCACCAGACTGTCAAAGTCCAGAAGATCCAGATCCAATGTGCGTGCCTGCCATCGTTGGGTGCGCTCCCGCAAAAATAAGGCCTCGACCTTATGTAATTGATTTAAAAGACTCCGGGCATCCTTTTCCCAGATAATATGTGCCACTGCATTGACATAATCAGGCTGTACAAAAGGACCGATAGGCGCTGTAGTGTAAAAAGGGGAAATTTCCTTGATAGTAACGCCAAAGTTGGGAAGAAGAGAAAGCGCAGAACGTAATGTTTTTTCAGAATTGCCCGCTTTAGTAGAAAGATTACTGCCTAACCCAATATATGCCATCATTTGCCCGATTATTCTTTTCAGATAGTTTCTGTTGCAGGTTGATCGAAAAATTTCTATGCCTTGCTGCCGGTCACTTTATGATCTGCATGATTCAGGCACTTTAAAAACGGACGTAACCTCATGATATTCTACCCTGACGAAAAAATCGGCGTTTTTATCGACGGTGCCAATCTTTATGCAACGGCCCGTTCGTTGAACATGGAAATCGATTATAAAAAGCTAAAAACTTTTTTTGCAGAACAAGGGCGTCTCGTTCGCGTTTTCTACTATACCGCGATCTTGGACGATCAAGACTACTCTCCCTTACGTCCGCTGATCGACTGGCTGGACTATAATGGCTTCACATTGGTCACCAAGCCCACCAAAGAATTTACCGATGAACATGGACGCCGCAAGGTCAAAGGCAATATGGATATCGAAATTGCCGTTGATATGCTGGCGCTTTCGGAATCCCTTGATCATGTGGTGCTGTTCTCGGGCGATGGCGATTTCCGCCGCCTGATCGAAGCGATCCAAAGGAAGGGCGTGCGGGTAACCGTGATTTCCTCCAACACCACACAGCCCTCTATGGTGGCCGATGAATTGCGCCGCCAGGCAGATCAATATGTGGATCTTGCCAAGATCCGCGACCATTTCTCGCGCCCCCGCCAGGCACAGCAAGATGCGGATATTGGCGAACCTTATGAAGACGACGATGGCTATTACGATGATGACGAGGATTATGAAGACGACCCTGCATGAGCAAAGCGGACCCGAGCGTGACTGCGAGCCTGAACGAATGCTACCCTGCCAATCCGCCAGCCGATTGCGCTCTGTGTCCTCGCTTGGTGCAGTATCGGGAAGATAACAGGCGGAAATTTCCCGATTTCTTCAATGGCGCCGTCCCCAGCTTTGGCGATCCGGATGCAGAGATTCTGATTGTCGGCTTGGCCCCCGGTGTGCGCGGGGCAAACCGCACAGCCCGACCTTTCACAGGGGATTATGCGGGCAATCTTCTTTATCCCACTTTGGTGAAGTTCGGTTTTGCCACAGGCACCTTCAAAGCCGATCCCGAAGATGGATTGCGTTTAAACCGCGCCATGGTCACCAATGCGGTGCGCTGCGTGCCGCCGGAAAACAAACCAACCGGGGCCGAGGTCCGCACCTGCCGTCCTTATCTTTTAAGCGCGATGGACGCGCTGCCCAATCTCAAGGTGCTGTTCATTCTGGGCCGCATCGCCCATGACACGGTTCTCACAAGCCTTGGGCAAGTGCGCTCAAAACATCCCTTTGGCCATGGTGCTGTGCACCGGATCGGGGACCTTGTCCTTGTGGATAGCTATCATTGCTCGCGGTATAATGTGAATACCGGCAGGCTCACCACCGAGATGTTCGAGCAAGCCTTTGAAAAAGCCGTCGAGGCTGTCGACTAAAAAGAGCGGCGTCAGGTAAAAAAGCTGCGGTTAAAGAGAAATCGTGGCCTCAACCGGCCTCCGCCTGTTTTGATTTGCAACGCCGGTGATACCGTGCTGCCTTGGCGCGGTTGCCGCAACTGTGCATGGAACACCATCGCCGCCGTCCCGCCTTGCTGCTATCCAGAAACAACCAGTGGCACCGGTCATTTCCGCAAGATCGCAGGCGGTCATGGTCCGCTTGAAAAATCAAATCCATCACCGATTGGGCCACCGGCCAAAGTGGTCGTGCAAGACTTGTCCCCTCCTTCCAGCACCATTTTGGCCCCTTATCACTCCAGACCAGGGTTTGAGCCGCTTGTGCCTCCATGTGCCAGACATTGACCACGGCAATGCTGTCCGAATCCGGCGCGTGCCCTTCTGCGCAGGCACTTATAATTGCCTTGATCCCCTTTCGCAAAAGACGAGCCTGTTCCATGATTTGCCCGACCTCTTCCGCATTATCTTGCGCCATATCGCGCAAAGCATCCACCTCCCTATCAAATAGAGAACCGGCTGCGACGCTCCAGCGCATCAATTCCATATAGCCATCAAGCCTGTCTTCGGCTCGCTCCGCCTTACGTCGTAGCGGTGCGGAATTAACGAAATCCAACGCTACGGCACCACCGATAAAATCATCCTCGCCCCATATATACGGCGACTTGGAGGCGTTATCAGGCATGTGTGTTTCGGTCATTACAATATCTAACCTTTAAAGATAATTTTATTGGTTTGAACTCCTCATGAACTCAATATATAACCTGTATATGGCTTTTTAAAGGTGGAGACAATCAATGCCCTGCGCAACAGACAAGACGTTCACCGCTCCCACGCGCCACGCACAGGCAGAGCGCCGCTGGCGGCGTTTAAGCCGCAACCGGTCTTCCAGCCTTCGCCATGGCGGATTCTGGATCACATGAGGCTGGGAAATGAACCAAAGGGTGCCGCCTGAACACTTTCAACGGCACCCTACTTTACGTTTTATTCCTAAAACAGGCGCTTCAAATTCCGCGCCGCTTGACGGATGCGGTGTTCGTTTTCCACCAGTGCAATACGCACATGACCGTCGCCATATTCCCCGAAACCCAAGCCCGGCGACACCGCCACCTGCGCTTCATTAAGCAAAAGCTTGGAAAAACCCACCGACCCCATATGGCGATATTTTTCCGGGATCGGCACCCATGCAAACATGGTGGCAGGCGGTGATGGCACGTCCCAACCAATGCGGGCAAAAGACGAAACCAGCACATCCCGCCGCGCCTGATAAATTGCCCGATGCTCGGCCACACAGTCCTGCGGGCCGTTCAAAGCGGCTGTGGCCGCCACCTGAATGGGGGTGAACGCACCATAATCCAGATAGGATTTCACCCGCGCCAACGCCCCGATAAGCTTGGGATTTCCGGCGGCAAAGCCGATACGCCAGCCGGGCATGGAATAGGTTTTGGACAGGGAAGAAAATTCCACCGCCACATCTTTTGCGCCCGGCACTTGCAAGATCGACGGTGGCGGATTGCCATCGAAATAAATTTCCGCATAGGCAATATCGGACAGGATATAAAGCCCCTCACGCTTGGCGAAGGCCACCATGTCCGCATAAAAATCCAGATCCACTATTTTTGCCGTGGGGTTGGACGGGAAATTCAGGATCAGGGCCGATGGGCGCGGCACCGAATGGCGGCAAGCCTTTTCCAATTCCCCCACGAAATTATCCAATGGCAATAGCGGCACATGGCGTACCGAAGCGCCGGCAATGGTAAAGCCGAAGGCATGGATGGGATAGCTGGGATTGGGGCATAAGATCACATCGCCGGGGGCTGTGATGGCCTGCGCCAGATTGGCCAATCCTTCCTTTGATCCCAATGTGACCAATGTTTCCTTGTCCGGGTCCAGATCCACCCCGAAACGACGCTGATACCAGCCCACCAGTGCCTTACGTAGCCCCGGAATACCGCGACTGGTGGAATAGCGATGGGTTTTGGGGTCCTGCACTGCTTCGGTGAGTTTATCCACCACATGGCGCGGTGTGGGCAGATCGGGATTGCCCATCCCGAAATCAATCACATCTTCCCCGCGCGCCCTTGCCGCCGCCTTTAACGCATTCACTTCGGCAAAGACATAAGGCGGCAAGCGCCGGATGCGGTAGAAATCGGATGTCATGGCGTCAATCTTTCACGATGGCTTATGCGCCGCCCATTCGGGCCTTTCCGAAAAAGGCGGCGCGGAAATGGGAACGCATTCAGGGGCGGATATGGCCCGTTCCCCGAACATGATAATGATAGCTGGTCAGATGTTCGGCCCCCACCGGCCCGCGGGCATGCAGGCGACCTGTGGCAATGCCAATTTCAGCACCAAAGCCAAATTCACCGCCATCGGCAAATTGGGTAGAGGCATTGTGCATGACAATCGCGGCATCCACATCCCGCAAGAAGCGATCGGCCACCTCCTGATCGCTTGCCAGGATACATTCCGTATGGCCGGTGCCATGTTGGTCGATATGCTGCAGGGCTTCATCCACCCCGTCCACCACATGAACGCCGATCACCGCATCCAGCCATTCCTGATCCCAATCGCTTTCGTCTGCCGCTTCGATTTCGGGACAAATGCTTTTGGCCGTTGCATCACCGCGCACCCGACATCCGGCCGCGCTCAAGGCGTGAACAAGACCGGGAAGCATCTCGGAGGCAATGGCCCGATCAATCAGCATGGTTTCCGTGGCTCCGCAGACGCCGGTGCGGCGCATCTTGGCGTTCACCACCACCTCTTGCGCCATTTTCGGGTCCGCAGAGGCATGAACATAGCTGTGATTCACCCCCATCAAATGGCCAAGAACCGGCACCCGGCTTTCCTCTTGCACCCGCGCCACCAAAGACCGGCCACCACGCGGGATCAACAGATCAATATGCTCGGTCATGCGGAACAATTCGCCCACGGCGGCACGGTCCTGTGTCGGCACGATATTCACAGCTTCAGCAGGAAGCCCGGCCTTTTCCAGCCCGTGACGCACCGCCTGTAAGATCCGCTCCACCGATCGACGGCTTTCGCTGCCCCCACGCAAGATGGTGGCATTGCCGGATTTCAAACACAGCGCGGCCGCATCCGCCGCCACATTGGGACGGCTTTCAAAAATCACCGCAACAACCCCCAAAGGCACCCGCACCCGGTCAAAGTGCATGCCATCGGCCCGGTCCCAGGATTGATCGATGGCACCCAAAGGATCAGGCCGTTCCGCAATGGCATCCAGCCCTGCGGCCATGCCATTGATCCGTCCTTCATCAAGCGCCAGTCGGTCGATAAAGGCATCATCCTTTCCCATCTCGCGGGCTTGTGCCACATCGGCGGCATTGGCTTCCAAAAGGTCGGCCTCAGCCTCCCGGATGGCGGCGGCGGCCGCTTTCAAAGCATTTTGGCGCACCGCATGGGAGCTGCGTTGCAAGATTTTCTGGGCAGCCTTTGCGGCATCCCCCAAAGCGATCATCTGGTCGTGCAGGTCAAGATCAGTCACAGTTTTCTTCACACTCCTACTCATTGGGCTTGCTCCATCACATCTGGATGAATGGTCATGGCGAGATTATCCCGGTGGATCAGCGCATCGGGGCCTTGATAGCCCAATAGCGCCTCGGAATGTTCCGAACGCTTCCCGGCAATGATACGCGCATCATCTGAATCATAGCTGATCAGTCCTATGCCAATATCCTGCCCCATTGCGCTGCGTACGCGCACAGGATCACCGAGCGAGAAATCGCCTTCCACCGCTGTAACGCCAACACTTAAAAGACTGTTTCCCGCATAAAGCGCTTTGACGGCTCCGGCATCCACCATAATGGTTCCGCTGGGCTCTACTGTGGCAGCAATCCACTGCTTGCGCACCGTCAATGGTTCGGACGAAGGGACAAACCATGTGGCACGCGCCTCTCCGCGCACCAAAGCCCCCAAAGCGCCACGTTTTTGGCCATTGGCAATGGCCATATAAGACCCGGCCCCAAGCGCTAGGCTGGCCGCCGCAATTTTTGCCGCCATTCCACCGGTGCCAAGGCTGCTGCCCGCACTGCCGGCTTTCGCCTTTATTTCCGGCGTAATCGCCGTCACCACCGGAATATGGGCCGCATCGGGCACCGAACGGGGATCAGCCTCGTAAAGCCCGTCCACATCCGATAACAACACCACCAGATCCGCACTGATCAATTGCCCGACCCGCGCCGCAAGGCGGTCATTATCGCCGAATTTGTGCTTATCAAAAGCCACCGTATCGTTTTCATTGACGATCGGGATGATCGACCGGGTCAACAACGCTTCCATTGTGGCCCGCGCATTCAAATGGCGCAGCCGGTCTTCCGTATCGCCCGGTGTCAATAACATCTGCGCCCCAACGGCCCCATGCCGCGCCAACGCCCGGCGATAGGCATCAAACAACCGGATTTGCCCGACGGCGGCGGCGGCTTGCCGGTCCGACAAATCGCGGATCACGCCGCCCAAGGCCGCCCGCCCAATGCCCACAGCCCCGGATGTGACAAGAGCCACCTGCTGACCCCGCGCCCGCATGGCCACAATATCGGCGGCCAATGCATCCAACCAGCGACGGCGCAAACGACCGCGATCCACAAGCAAGGCCGAGCCAACCTTGATGACCACGCGCTTTGCTTTCAACAGCCTGTCTGTTGGAACTTCCTGTTCGTGCTGCATACGCGAAATTCCTCGCCATTCCTTCTTCATCTTGCTAAATTTTAGCTTCTTTGGTAATTTTTATCTATTATCTGTGTTGACAGCGACAGAAACATGCATATCCTGCACTCATGAATATTGCAACGCACACAGAACGCCTTCAAGCGCATTTCCCGACGCTGACCAGCGGTAAAGTGGTGGCCTTAACGGCCCCCATAACCGCACGTTTTGTGCCAAGCCTTTTCGCTCAAGCCCTACTTGTGGGGATTACCGTGGTGCTGCTTTTCAGCAACATAATGGGGATGCCTTCCTGACAATCTGCGATCAGACAAGGAACACCAGCCCCGCCTCGCCACCGCAGCGGGGCTTTTCTTTGCCCAAGGACGAAAGATGACGGACAAAAAACGACCAAGTGATGCGATCACATCCCAAGCCCCGGCCCGTGCCATGTTGCGGGCCACGGGCATGGACGACGAGGCTTTGACGCGGCCCATGGTGGGCGTGGTCAGTACATGGACGGATGTTTCGCCCTGCAATCTGCATCTGCGCACCCTTGCCCTGCCCTTGAAAGATGGAATCCGCGAAGCGGGCGGAACTCCGGTCGAGTTCAACACCATCGCTGTTACCGATGGAATCGCTATGGGAACGCCGGGGATGCGCGCCTCTTTGATTTCCCGTGAAGTGATCGCTGACTCCATTGAACTTGCGGTTCGTGGTCACTGTCTTGATGCGGTCGCGGTGCTTGTCGGCTGTGACAAAACCATTCCGGCGGCAGCAATGGCGCTTGCGCGTCTCGATTTGCCCGGCATCATTTTGTATGGCGGCTCCATACATCCAGGCAAACATAAGGGGGCCTTCATCACGGTTCAAGAGGTGTTCGAAGCCGTTGGTGCACGTGCAGCGGGAAAAATCGAACAATCCGAACTGGATGAGATCGAGCGGGTGGCCTGCCCCGGCGCCGGAGCCTGCGGTGGCCAATTCACCGCCAACACCATGGCCATGGCCCTGACCATGCTTGGCCTTTCCCCCATGGGAGCCAATGATATTCCCGCCACCGATCCCGAAAAACCGGCGGCGGCGAACCGTTGCGGCAAGCTGTTGATGGATATGGTCAACAAGGACATTCGCCCCAGCAGCCTGATCACCCGCGAAAGCATTGAAAATGCCGCCACCATTGGTGCAGGCACCGCAGGGTCCACCAATCTGGTGCTGCATCTTCTGGCCATTGCACGAGAAGCCGGCATCACCATGCCCATTGATCGCTTTGACGAAATTTCAGCCCGCACACCGGTGATCACTGATCTCAAACCGGGCGGCCGGTTTTCGGCGGTGGAAATGAGTGAAGCAGGCGGCACAGCGCTTGTTGCGCGGCGCTTGATGGAAGCGGGCCTGTTGTCCGATGGCCCCACCGTCAGCGGCAAAAACCTGTTTTCAGAAATAGAAAAGGCCCCCGAAACCCAAGGGCAAGAGGTGGTCCGCACCGCAGACAATCCATTCAAACCACGCGGCGGCTTTGCCATTTTGCGCGGCTCCCTTGCCCCTGAAGGGGCGATCGTCAAGCTGGCGGGCCATGACCGCGACAGCTTCACCGGCCCGGCCCGGATATTCGATGGCGAAGAAGCCGCATTCCAAGCGGTGCAGGACGGAAAGATCAAGGCAGGCGATGTGGTGGTAATCCGCAATGAAGGACCGAAAGGCGGCCCCGGCATGCGCGAGATGTTGGCCGTTACCGCCGCCATTCAGGGTCAGGGTCTTGGCAATGATGTGGCACTGATCACCGATGGCCGCTTTTCCGGTGCCACCCACGGCTTCATGGTCGGGCATGTGGCCCCCGAAGCGGCCACCGGCGGGCCCATCGGGCTTTTGGAAGAAGGCGATCCCATCACCATTGATGTCGCCAACCGCCGCCTGCATGTGGAGGCCGATCTTGCGGCCCGCCGCATCGGCTGGAAAGCCCCACCGCCCACCGTCTGGACCGGCACTTATGCAAAATATGCGCGTCTCGTTTCTTCCGCATCCGAAGGAGCCGTGACGGCGTTTCCCTACTCCGCCATACAAATGCAAACACAAGAGGACTGAATCCATGAAAATGTTCCATGATAGTGATGTCGACCACACTGCGCTCAAAGGCAAAACCATTGCGATTATCGGCTATGGCAGCCAAGGCCGTGCCCATGCCTGCAATCTGAAAGACAGCGGCCACAAAGTGGTTGTTGGCGTGCGTGAAGGCGGCAAGGGCTGGCAAAGGGCGCGGCAGGATGGCCATGATGTGGCCGAGCCCGGCGACGCCGCAAAGGCTGGCGACCTCATCGCCATTCTCACGCCCGATATGTCACAAGAAGCGCTGTACCGCGATGTGATTTCCGGTGCCTTGCAACCGGGCGACACCTTGCTGTTCGCGCATGGTTTTTCCATCCATTATGGCCGCATCACCCCGCCTGAAGGCATTGACGTTGTGATGATTGCCCCCAAGGCGCCGGGCGATCTGGTGCGCCGCGAATATGAACGCGGACGCGGTGTTCCCTGCCTTTTGGCCGTGCATCAAGATGCAACGGGGTCGGCAAAGGCCCGCGCCCTTGCCTATGCACATGGCCTTGGCGGCACCCATGCAGGTGTGTTGGAAACCACATTCCCGGAAGAAACCATCACCGATCTGTTCGGCGAACAGGCGGTTCTGTGCGGCGGCATGAGCGAACTGGTTTTGAAGGGCTTTGAAACCCTGACCGAAGCCGGATACCAGCCGGAAGTGGCCTATTTCGAATGTCTGCATGAACTGAAATTGATCGTTGACCTGATGCAGGAAGGCGGCCTTGCCAAAATGCTCAGCTTCATTTCCGAAACGGCAAAATATGGCGATTTCGTCTCCGGCCCCCGGGTGGTGGACGACAGCACCAAAGAACGCATGAAAGCGGTGCTCACCGATATTGAAAACGGCACCTTTGCCCGCGAATGGATTTTGGAAAATCAGGCGGGCCTGCCGCGCTACAAGGCCATGCAGCAAAAGGATCTGAACCATCCGATCGAGAAAACCGGCAGCGCCTTACGCGCCCGCATGGCTTGGTTGAACCCTCAGCATAACGCAGAAAAACAAGCATCATGACCCACACCGCCTCCGCCCCTTTGGCGCCCCCCATGCACGAAACAGACCGTTTCACGGGCGCACATATGCTTGTACGCGCCTTGGAAGCGCAAGGGGTGGAGGTGGTTTTCGGCTATCCCGGCGGAGCGATCATGCCGGTTTATGATGCCCTTCCCGGCTCCACCCTGACCCATATTCTGACCCGCCATGAACAAGGCGCCGCCTTTGCCGCCGATGCGTATGCCCGCGTTACCGGCAAACCCGGCGTATGCCTAGCCACATCTGGCCCTGGCGGCACCAATCTGGTCACCGGCCTTGCCAATGCGTGGCTCGACAGCGTGCCTATGGTGGCCATCACCGGCCAGGTCGCCCGGCCCTTGATGGGCACAGATGCCTTCCAGGAAGTGGATATATTCGGCATCACCCTGCCCATCGTAAAACATAGTGTCATTCTGGACGATCCCGCGCAAATCGGCGAAGTGGTGGCGGAAGCCTTTGCCATTGCGGCTTCTGGCCGTCCCGGTCCGGTTTTGATTGATCTGCCAAAGGATGTGGCGGCCAGTGTCACGGTGCCGGCCAATGCGCCTTATGGAGAGCCAATGCCCCTGCCCCGCGCCGATAAGGATGCCCTTGAGCACGCGGCCGACATGATCCGCAAGGCCCGGCGCCCCCTTGTTTATGCAGGAGGCGGCATTGCTTTGGGAAAGGCCACCACCGCCCTGCGCCGCTTTATTGCCCGTACATCCATCCCTGTTGTTGCCACCTTGAAAGGGCTGGGCGCCCTGCCAACGGATGCGCCGGAATTTCTCGGCATGTTGGGAATGCATGGCAGCAAAGCCGCCAATCTGGCGGTCCAGAATTGCGATCTTCTGATTTGCTGCGGGGCGCGTTTTGATGATCGGGCCACCGGCCGTCTCGAAGGCTTTGCGCCCCATGCACGCATTTTACATATGGATGGAGACTGGGCAGAAATCAGCAAGCTCAAAACGGCCGATCACGGGCTTGTGGGGGATCTTGCCCATATGCTGAACAGCCTGCATCCCGGTGCCTTGGCCATCAATGACTGGATCGATGATTGCGCCCAAGACAAAAAAAACCACACATGGCCCTATGATGCCCCCGGCGACGGGGTTTATGCCCCTGCGCTTTTGAAAGACTTGTCCCAAGCCGCCGGTGACGATCTGATTATCACCTGCGATGTGGGGCAGCATCAGATGTGGGCGGCGCAGCATTGCCGCTTTTCCCGCCCCGAAGCGCATCTGACCTCCGGCGGCCTCGGCGCCATGGGGTACGGCATCCCCGCAGGAATCGGTGCGCTTTATGCCGAACCGGATGCGCAGGTGGTCACCATCACCGGCGATGGCTCTATCATGATGAATCTTCAGGAGCTGGCCACACTCAATCGCTATCACCTGCCCTTGAAAATCGTGCTGCTGGATAATCAGGCGCTGGGCATGGTGCGCCAATGGCAGGAACTGTTTTTCGACGGAAATTACAGCGAGATCGATTTATCGGACAATCCCGATTTCGCCGATCTGGCTCGCGCCTTCGGGCTGGAAGCCTTTACAGTCCGCACGCAAGCATCCGTGCCCGCTGCGATCAAACGCTTGTTGAGCAGCGATGGCCCGACATTGATGCATGTACGAATTGACCCGCAAGCCAATGTGTGGCCGCTTGTGCCGCCCGGCGCCGACAATCACCAAATGATGCAAGAAGAGGTGACCCCATGACCCTGAATATGTTGTTGATGCTTGATCCTTCCCACGGGGCGCTTCTAAGGGTTCTTGGCACCATCGAACGGCGTGGCTGGGTCGTGCGCGATATGACCATGCGCAGCACCGACTGTGAGGAACGTGCCGTTCGTATTTTCGCGCACCGCAAAGCCCTGCATGCCGGTTCGGCAGAAACCCTCATGCGGCATCTTGCCAAATTGATCTGCGTGCGCGAGGTTGCCCAAGAAACACAGACGCGGCCTGTGGCTGCCGCAACGGTCACGGCCCTTGGCAACCGGACCTCATCGGGATCACAAAGCCCATATTACGCGATCGGAGCGGTATGATGACTGCAAATGACAAGGTTCTGATTTTCGACACCACCTTGCGCGATGGTGAACAGGCTCCGGGTTTTTCCATGGACCATGATCAAAAGCTTCGCATGGCCCGTGCCCTTTCCGAATTGGGGGTGGATATCATCGAAGCCGGATTTCCTGCTGCATCAAAGGGCGATTTCCGCGCAGTCAATGACATCGCACGCCAAACGTCAGGGGCTACTATCTGCGGTCTGGCCCGCGCGGTAGAAGGCGATATTCGCGCCACCGCCGAAGCTGTGGCCCCTGCCGCCAAAAAGCGCATCCACACCTTCATCGCCACCAGCCCCATTCACCGCGAACACAAGCTCAATATGGATAAGGCCACCGTTTTGGCCCGTGCCGTTGAAGCGGTGCGTATGGCGCGATCATTTGTGGATGATGTGGAGTTCAGCGCCGAAGATGCGCTACGTACCGAGCCCGATTTTCTCATCGAGGTGTTTTCTGCCGTGATCGAGGCGGGTGCACGCACCATCAATATCCCCGATACGGTGGGCTATGCCACGCCGGAAGATATATACCGGCTGTTTTCCGATCTGCGTCTGAAAGTAAAAGGCGCGGAAAATGTGGTGCTGTCCGCCCATTGCCATGATGATCTGGGCCTGGCTGTGGCCAATTCCCTGGCTGCGGTGCGGGCCGGAGCGCGACAGGTGGAATGTGCCATGAACGGCATTGGTGAACGCGCGGGCAATTGCGCCACCGAAGAAATCATCATGGCATTAAAAACCCGTGCCGACAGCTATGCGCTGGGAACCGGTATCAACACCAGAAAACTTTATGGCGTATCGAAGCTGCTGTCCGGCGTTACCGGCCATGCGGTGCCGCGCAATAAAGCGATTGTCGGTGAAAATGCCTTTGCCCATGAATCCGGTATTCATCAGGATGGCATCCTGAAGAATGTGGAAACCTACGAAATCATGAAGCCCGAAGATATTGGCGTGCCCAAAAGCCAGTTGGTGCTGGGCAAGCACAGCGGGCGGCATGCCTTTGCCGAACGCGCCCGCGCCTTGGGCCATGATCTTTCCCCCGACCAGATTGACGAGGCCTTCACAGCCTTCAAAACGCTGGCTGATCGCAAGAAAGTCATCACCAATAGCGATATTGAAGGGCTGATTTTAGGCAAGGAAATGGGCACACAAGGCCCATGGCATCTAAAAACCCTACAAGTCTCGACCGGATCGGGTGACGGGGCCTTGCATATGGCCGCCGTTCATCTGGTCCATGATACCGGCCGCGCCGTACGCGAGGCATCCATGGGCAATGGGCCATTAGATGCCGCCTTCAAAGCCATCAAGCGGGCCACCAAAGCCTCGGCCACCTTGGCAGATTTTTCTGTGCGCTCCATTGGTGCCGGGGCCGATGCGCAAGGCTGGTCGGATGTGCGACTTGTGCATGACGATGTTTCCGTGCATGGCTCCGGTGTGGATACGGACATCGTCCATGCCGGAGCGAAAGCCTATCTGGATGCCCTCAATCGTTTAATCCGCGAAGCAAAACCCGATCCAAAAACGACCGCGCCCGCCTCATCCGCGCGCGCCCTGTCCGCATAAGGAAGACCATCATGGCCCTCACTCCCACCCGCTTCATATGGAAAAACGGCTCTCTCACCCCATGGGAGAACGCCACCACCCATATTCTCACCCATGCGCTTCATTATGGCTCCGCTGTGTTCGAGGGCATCCGCTGTTATGAAACCCCCGAAGGGCCGCGCGTCTTTCGGTTAGGCGATCATATCACCCGCATGTTCCAATCGGGCCGAGTGTATCATATCGACATCCCCTTCACCCATGAGGAGCTGTCGGCTGCCTGCAAAACCGTTTTGTCCAGCAACGAACTGGCCAGCGCCTATATCCGCCCCATCGCCTATAAGGGCTATGGCTCTATTGGTGTGGTGGGTCTGGACAGCCCCATCGATGTGGCCATCGCCGCATTCCCTTGGGGCGCCTATCTGGGCGAAAGCGGTTTGGCAGACGGCATTGATGTGTGCATTGCAAGCTGGCAGCGCATGGCTCCCAACACGGTTCCTACCGGATTGAAGGCTGCAGGCAATTATCTTTCCAGCCAGTTGATCTCCATGGAAGCCAAATCGCGCGGCTTTGCCGAAGGGATCGGCCTTGGCACCGATGGATTGGTCAGTGAAGGGGCAGGCGAAAACCTGTTCGTCGTTCATAAGGGCAAGCTTTTCACGCCCCCCGCCGCCGCCTCGATCCTTGCGGGGATCACCCGCGACACCATTATCACCTTGGCGAAAGATCGCGGCATCGAGGTTGTGGAACAAGCCATCCCGCGTGAGATGCTCTATATCTGCGACGAGATGTTCTTCACTGGAACGGCGGCGGAAGTAACGCCTATTCGCTCCATTGACCGCTTTTCCATCGGCACCGGCGAACGCCCCATCACACGGCAAATCCAGGACGCCTTCTTCGGGTTGTTCAATGGCCAAACCGAAGACCGCTGGGGCTGGCTGGAGCCTGTGGAAACCAACGCCCAGCTCGCCTCTGCTGCCATATAAGGCTTAGGGTTTCATGTCACATCGTATATTGCTTTTGCCCGGTGACGGTATCGGCCCCGAAGTGGTCAAGGCGGGCTGTTATGTGCTCGATCATCTGGCCACCGCCACCAATTTTGATATTTCCTATGAAACCGGCCTCATCGGCGGCGCTGCCATTGATGCCACAGGCGTGCCCATGCCCGCCCAAACGCTGGAAGCGGCCCGCCGCGCCGATGCGGTGCTTTTGGGGGCTGTGGGAGGGCCGCAATGGCATGGCCTGCCCGGCGACAAACGCCCCGAAGCCGGGCTTTTGGCCCTGCGCGCCGCCTTGGGTGTGTTTGCCAATCTGCGCCCCATTCGCGTGCGCCCGCAAGCCGTTGAACAGTCCCCCATCAAGCGCGAGATCGCGGAGGGCAGCGATATTTTATTCGTGCGCGAACTGACTGGAGGGCTTTATTTCGGCGACAAAGGCACCGAAGGCGATGCCGCCTATGATGTTTGCCGCTATAGCCGCACCGAGATCGAACGAGTGGTGCGTCTGGCTGCCGATGCGGCAACCGACCGCCGTGGACGCCTGACATTGGTGGACAAAGCCAATGTGATGGAAACCAGCCGTCTTTGGCGCGCTGTAACAGAAGAGATAATCGCGCAGCATTATAAAGATCTGGAATTGGAAATTTTGCTGGTGGATGCCGCCACGATGCATCTTCTTACCCGCCCGCGGGATTTCGATGTGATTGTCACGGAAAATCTGTTTGGCGACATTCTCACCGATGAAGCCAGTGTATTGACCGGCTCTATCGGGCTGATCCCGTCCGCCTCTCTTGGGACGACCGGTGCCGGGCTTTATGAACCAGTGCATGGCTCGGCCCCCGATATCGCCGGGCAAGGAAAAGCCAATCCCATCGGCATGATCGAAAGCATTGCCATGATGCTGGAATCAAGCCTGAACCGCGCACCTGAAGGACGGCTTTTACGCAAGGCAGTGGGCGATGCGCTGGGTGAAACAACAACCGCCGATCTGGGCGGCACGGCCAGCACCATGGATATGGCCCGTGCGGTTACAAAAGCGCTGGATAAGGCTTTTACCACCCAATAAGCCCCATTCATCCGGCTTTTCCCTGCTTTTACCCGTTGATACGAAAGACAGATCATGACCGAGAATGTGCTCGACACCCGATCCGAAGACGACGACAAACCGAAAAAACAGATCAGGCTGGGCATTGCCGGTCTGGGCACGGTGGGCTGCGGCCTGTTGGCGGTTCTAAAGAAAAACGGCGACCTGATCGCCAATCGGTCCGGATGCGAATTTACCATTGGCGCTGTCACCGCGCGGGACAGACAAAGAAAACGCGAGGTGGATATCAGCGCCTATCACTGGTGCGACAATCCGGTGGACCTTGCCGATCCCGATAAAGTGGATGTGGTGGTGGAACTGATCGGTGGGTCCGATGGCCCCGCCCTTGCCCTTGCCCGCGCAGCCCTTGGCAAAGGCCTGTCTTTTGTGACGGCCAATAAGGCCATGATCGCCCATCATGGGGCTGAATTGGCAAGTTTGGCAGAACGCACCGGAGCCTCTTTGCGGTTTGAAGCCGCCGTGGCGGGGGGCATCCCCATTGTCAAAACCATAAAGGAAGGGCTGGCCGCCAACCGTATCGACCGCATGCACGGCATCTTGAACGGCACGGGCAATTACATCCTTACGATGATGGAAGAAACCGGGGAAAGTTTCGAGAATGCCTTGGCCAAAGCGCAAGCGCTTGGCTATGCGGAAGCTGATCCCAGCTTCGATATCGACGGGGTGGATACGGCGCATAAAATCGCCATTCTCACCAGCCTTGCCTTTGGCACGCCGCCCACCATGGACGATTTGCCCATAGAGGGTATTCGCAATATCAGCGATATCGACATTGCCTATGCCAAAGATCTGGGCTTTCGCATCAAACTGTTGGGCATTTCCCGCCTGACCAAAGAAGGAAAACTCGACCAACGCGTTCATGCTTCGATGGTGGAAGCCTCGGAAGCGCTGGCAAAGGTCAGCGGGGCGTCCAATGCCATTGAAGCCCATGGCGATTTTGTCGGCCCGTGCATGATCGAAGGTTTGGGGGCCGGTGCTGGCCCCACGGCCTCTGCCGTGATGGCGGACCTTATTGAATTGGCGCGGGGAAATACCGGCTCCACCTTTTCTCTGCCTGCGTCCAAACTCGCCCCTCTGCCCCTTTTGGAAAGCGGCGAACGGACAGGCGAATTTTATGTCCGCCTGCGGGTAAGCGATAAAACCGGTGTTATGGCCGATATTGCCTCGGCTCTGCGTGATGAAGGCGTGTCGGTGGAGCGCTTGATCCAGCGGACCCGCGCTTCCGATGACAGCGTGCACCTGATCATGACCACTCATAAAACCTCAGAATCCCGGATGGCTTGCGTCCTTGAGCGTTTTTCCGACCTTTCTTCCGTCTTGGAAAAACCGTGCATGCTGCGTATCGAGCCCATTTGATTGCATCGTCGTGTCCATGAAATGGCCTTTTTTCGATGCTTGGCTTTTGAATCAATTCAAACAAGAAGGGGATCTCATATGACCATCGGGAAGACCATGCGCACATTGGTCGGTGCGTTGAGCCTTATCGGTCTGTTTATTGGCGGATCTGCTTTCACAGCCCATGCGGCATCGAAAGAGAAAATCGACCGCCGCGTTACCGAGGTCATGAGCAAATTCCGCGAAGATGTGGATGGCGCAGACTCCTTGCTTGCCAAAGCATCGGCGGTGCTTGTCTTTCCAAGCATCAAAAAGGGCGGAATTGGCCTTGGCGCCGAATATGGCGAGGGGGCACTTTTGATCGATGGGAAAACGGTGGATTATTATTCCACCGCAGCGGGGTCCATCGGGCTTCAGCTTGGCGGGCAAGTGCGCAGCCAGATCCTGCTGTTCATGGCGCCAGAAAAACTTGATGAGTTTCGTAAAAGCGATAAATGGGAAGTGGGCGTGGATGGCTCCGTTGCCGTTGCCACGGTGGGGGCCGGTGGCTCCATCGATAGCACCAATATCGATGCACCGATCCTTGCCTTCATCTTCAACAATAAAGGGCTGATGTATAATTTGTCCCTTGAAGGCTCGAAGATGTCGCGTATTGAACGCAATTAAGGCCCTGATTGAACGAAGGCCCCATCACACTCATAGAAAGAAGGCGGCTCGACACCGCCTTCTTTTTTATTCTGGTCCTGCCAAAAGCTTTAAGCTGCTTTGATATCCAGCAGGAATTTCTCGATATCTTCTTTGATTGCTTCTGAAACGGCTGAAAGCTCTTTCGATGCCGCCTTCACTTGATCTGCTGCGGCGCCCGTGTCACGGCTTCCTTCCGCAACTGTTTTGATCCGTGCCGTCACATTATGGGTCAATTGGGCCGCCCGCTGTGCACCCGTGGAAATATCGGCTGTCGCAGCATTTTGCTGTTCTGCAGCCGAGGCAATTTCCACAGCAATTGCCCCCACTTCATCAATGGATTTGGCAATTTTATTGATGGCCAGAACTGCGCCATCAATTGCTGCACGCATACCACGGATCTGACCTGCAATATCTTCCGTTGCGCTGCCGGTTTGTTTTGCCAAGCTTTTCACCTCGCTGGCGACCACAGCAAAGCCCTTTCCGGCCTCACCGGCCCGTGCGGCTTCAATGGTGGCATTCAACGCCAGAAGATTGGTCTGTTCAGAAATCCCAACAATGAACGAAAGGACTTCATCAATCTTCTCGGCACTGGCATTCAATTCCTGCACAGATATATCCGAGCGATTGCTTTCCTCCACAGCATGATCTGCCGCTTGTTTGGCGCGATCGACTTGCCGGGCAATTTCATTGATAGACGCACTCAGTTCTTCCGTGGCCGCAGCCACTGTCTGCACCGTTGACGATGTTTCTTCGGAATTATTCGCAACTTCTGCACTGTCGCGGTTTGCAACAGATGCCGTATCGACAAGGGTATCGGCTGTGGAATCCAGCTCTGTCGAAGCCGATGCCAAAGTGTTTAAGATACTGGCGATTTTAGATTCAAAGCCGGAAATGAGGCTTTCGATCCTTTGGGTTCGGGCCATCCGTGCCTCGTTTTCAGCGCGTTCGCGGGCCAGTTCCTTCTCTGCGGCACCCCTTTCCGCCGCCTCGCGCGCCAATCGATCCTGCTCTTGGCGTTCGGCCGCTTCTTTCGCCTCCTGATCAAGCCGATCCTTTTCAATGGCATTTTCCCGGAAGACCTCAACGGCCCGCGCCATCTGGCCGATTTCGTCTTTCTGGTCTGCGCGCGGGACTGTCACATCTTTATTGCCATTGGCCAGTTCGTGCATCACCGAAGTCATCTGACCAATCGGGCGCACGACCCGACGCAAAATAAGGAACATGCCCCCCACAGAAACAGTCAGCGTCGCGAGCATAAACAAGACAGCCGTATATAATTGCCGCGATCCGGTGTCATTGCGCACCATGGCATCATCCTCGGAAATCGAGGCGGCCACCTTTGAAATGAGAAGCAAGCCATCAATAGCGGCTGTAGATTGCCTGATCCACTCTGGTGCTGTTATCGAATAAGGCTGCCCTGCCAAGCCGGCTTTGTAGACCTCTTGGCGGAGATTTTCAAACCGGCCAAAGAAATGGGCGTCCGCATCGGCAATTGCTGCACGTAACTTGTCATTGGCGATACTGCCTTTGGCGAGGTCCTGCACCTGCTCCCAAGCCAGTTCCACTTGCCCGCGATAGCGAGCAAGGGTTTGTAATTCGGCCGTTCCAATGGCACTGCCATCCGCCAAATGCGCCCCGATCATCGCCCGTTCCCGTCCGGAAAATTCGCCCATCATCCAGGAAAAATGCTTCAAGGCCAAAAGATTGGCCACAATTTCAGCATCGGAAATCTTAAGGCTGACGGTAAGGCGTAAATCCTTACCCTTCAGGATCAGATCGGTCATTGTCGGCACCCATTTCGCCTTCAGAGCAGGATCGCGATCCACCTTTGGATTGTGGATTTGCCGATCAACCTGCTGGCGCAGATCCATTACAGCCCGATATGCCTTTTCCATCCGAGCGAGAGCCGTTTGTCCCCCGGCGAAATCATGGGATGCAATCTCTTCAAGGGCCACTCGATAGGCGGAGTCGGCAGATTCGCGGCGGCCATCAATGATCGCCCGACGTTCAGAGCTCACCGGATTGGTATCGGCCAAGGCTGTGTTGGTTATGCCGCGTTCCACGGCCCAATGTTGGGCTGCCAGCAACAGATTCTGGCCGATGCGGTTGGTGACAAGAATGTCTCTGGCTTGCTGCTTATCACGCCATGCGGAGTAAAGATCACCCCCGGTAAGAGCCGTTAGTCCACTGGCCAAAATGATAATTAACGTGATGAGAATGGTTTTGATGGAAATATTCATATTATCCCTGCCTGATAACGCCCCCATCAGCTGATATTTTCATATCGTGAATTTTATTTAAAAAATTATAAATATTCTTAAAAAAACAGGAAAACCACTTAAAGGCGAATAAAAAAAGGCGGCCGAAGCCGCCTTTCTTATCACTGACTGATCTTTCGGATCAGAATTGGTAGCGTACACCGAACTGAATGGCCCAAAGCGAGCTGTTCACATCGATATCATTGTTCAATCCCGGATCGAAATCACGGAAAACGAACTGCGAACCATCATCGCTCAAGCCCACACCAAGAATGGGAACGCCTTCACCCACATTGCCTCGGTCGAACCGACGCGACACATTCGAGCCATTGTCGATGAGGTTGAGGAAGTTTTCGATGTCGACAAAGACTTCAAAGCTGTCATTCCCGAAGAAGCCAGGCAGATCTTGCGAGAAGCGGATATCCATATCCTTGATCCAAGGATCGCGGAACTGGTTACGCGGTGCAATCTCACCGGCAAACTTGCTCAAGCCGCTGGTTGCGATCAGATCAAACAAGGCTTGCTGATCTTCGGCGCTCAACTGGCTCAAATCCACGCGGGGATCATTGGGGCCGGTTGGCACATAGAAAAGATGCCGTGCTTCATCATCGCTATCACCAAAGACTTCATCCGCATCAGCATCGAACACATAGCTGAAGGCGCGACCCGACCGGGCACTGAAGAACATGGAGAAGGTGCTCTGCAAGCCATCAAAGAACTCTTCCGACACGCTCGCTGCAACCGTAATATTATGCTTGTTAGCGAACTGCGACGGACCCAAAGCCGGTTGGTTGATGACACTGACCGCGACTTCTTCAAAGTTGGAAGAGGCCGTGGAACTGGTGGACGGGTTCACTTCCGACGCATCTGTATAGGCATAACCGAAGGTCAGGTTAACCGAGCCAGGTACGTTAAACATGTCATGCTCGAACAGCTTGGACAGAATGACAGATGCTGTGGTTGAGCTGCCATCTTTGCCATCCACATTGGTGAGAACGATATCTTCATCATCGCCACCAGATGCACAAGCCGCTAGATCCACATTGGAGAAGCCGCCGCGAAGATCGCCATTGAAGGTGGCATTACAACCCGGCAAAAGCGGATTGATCGGGCTGAAGATTGGACGGCCATCCGGAGCCAATTCACCTGTTGGTGTCAGCGCCAGATTCACGAAATCCGGTGCATTGCGACGCTTGCTGTAGATCAAGTCAAACTGGAAATTCCAGTCATCAAAGAACCCGCCGGCAGCATTATCAAAGTCAGTATAATGCGAGAACCCGACATTGAAGCGAGCCAGAGACGGAATGGAGAAATCAGGGTCAACCGCATTCACAGTACCATTATTGCCCGTTGCCTGAGCGATCTGGTCTTGTGTTAGGCAGTTGGGAATGCCGGTGAAATTACCATTGCCATCAAGGACCTGAAGATCTGCATCCGTACAGCTTGGCGACGTTCCGAAGCGCGTATTAACCGTACCGATGGCGCCACCGAAATTCTGGAAGTTATTGGCGAACCACACGGTCGGATCACCGCCGGAGAAGATACCAACGCCACCACGGAATTGGGTATCACCCCAAAGGGTTTCACCGGCATCGTAGCTAAAGCCAAAGCGCGGCTGCAAGATATCAAGCCCGTTGAAAGCCTGCGTATTATCAAAGCCGAACTTTTCTTCGAATTTCGGATTGCGCAGCGGACGATCACTGGAAGCGTACCAATCGTAGCGCAGCCCGAATTGAAGTGTAAGACCGTTCAGCGCTTCCCATTCATCCTGAACATAAAGCGTGTGAATCGAACGGCTAAATTCCGCGGCTGCATCATTGATATCACCGGTAAACGATCCGCTACCCGAAATATTGCGGGCAATACCAGCTTGGAAATTTTCAAGGCCATCGAAGGTAATCGTTCCGGTTGCATCCTGTGCAAACAGGTTGAACACATCCAGTTGATCCAGTTCATAGCCAGCGGTGAAATAATGATCTCCCCACAAATAATTGGCTTTGAACTTCAATTGGTCCGTTTGAACTTTCAGATCATTCGCAGAACGGCTGAAACCGGGGCCGCTAACGATGGACCCGCTTGCCCCATTGGCAGGATTGACCACATTGAGAATTTCGATACGTGGAATAGGCGTTGCATCTTGCGCTTCCCCGCCACCGACCGGGCCTTGGATATCGGTGATATCAATGCGTGATGCCCGGATTTCCGTTGAGAAATTGTCCGTCCAGTTGGAGAACACCCGAGCCGAATAGGATTCCGTTTCCGACCCTTCAATTTCAAAATTGTCGAGGAAGGTGAAATCCGTAAACGCCGTGAAAGCATCATCGGGATCCTGACGCTCTTCCCGCAAACGGGAATAGGTGAAGGAGGCGCGATGATCATCGGTGATTTGCCAATCCAAACGACCAAGAATGCGACGACTTTCATCAGGCAGATTACGGGCAACACCCAGTGTATCGCGGTTATAAACGGTTTCAAACGTATTGGCGATGCTATCGGCCATTGCTTCGGTCAGGAAAGGCAGTTCCTGCGCAAAGCCCGCACCAGACGGGCCGGTATCAACGATCACGCCGCCATCTTGCACTTCTTCATAAGCGCCGAAGAACCACAATTTGTCTTTGATGATCGGGCCACCAAGCGTTGCGCCCCAGTTCCAATCGCGGAAACCACCCTCACGAGCCTGTCTTCCATCAATCTTGGAGCCGGTCAAGCCGCCGGAATTGAACACCCCAAAGGCAGAACCATGGAATTCATTATCACCGGATTTGGTCACCACATTGATGTTACAGCCGGTAAAGGAGCCATATTCCACATCAAAAGGCGCAAATTCAACGGCCGTTTCCCGAACAGCGTCGAAAGGAATCGGCATGTTATTACGGCTTGGGAAGCCCGAGGCATTCAAGCCAAAGCTATCAGAGGTCCGCACACCATCAATGGTGAAGCTGTTGAAGCGGTTGTTGCCGCCAAGACAGCTGATGCTGTCATTATTGCCGCCATCAATGGTGACACGCGGATCGATGCGGATCATATCGCGAATATCGCGGTCGATGGACGGGAAGTTTTCAAGCGTATCAAGACCGAATGCAGCGCTCGGCCCCAAGGCCAATTGTGTCACAACAGAGGCCGCAGCCGTAATCACGATTTCTTCAATATCGCCGGAGCTCAACTGAATATTCAGATTGGCGGCAGAAGACAGGCTGATAAACACGCCCTCGATCTGTTCCGTTTGATAGCGGTCGGATTCGATCAGAACCGTGTAAGGACCACCCACTTCCAATCCGGAGAAGGAGAAACGCCCTTGCCCCGCCGTGGTGCCAGTCGCCGAGCGCCCGGTGCGCGTATTGGTGATCGTGACTTGCGCGCCAGATACGGCATCACCATTTGGCGATGTGACCGTGCCTTGAATGGCAGAGGTCGTTTGCTGCGCCTCCACCTGCTGCACGACCATCATGGCCGGCACGGAAGCGGTGAGCAAAAGCAAAGCCTTTGCCGCTCCCATATAGTTTTTCCTAAACCCGTTCATTTGGACGTTTTCCTCCTGCTTGATACGTCGTGTCGTGAGAACCTTTGCGAACGAACACGAATGTCCCCGAGGTCGATGAATGGACCATGCGCAGATTTTTTTTACAGATCCATGACATGCCAACATTCCGATCTAACGGCTGCATTATTTTTATAACCGTTTGGGCAACCTATCGTCTAACTGTCCCCACATACAACGACTTTTCTATGCCGCTTATTGTCGGCACGCGCCCCATTCGATCGCGTTGCAAGGCCGCATTTTCGCGGAAAATGACGTGAAAATAAACCAGATGGAAAACAAAAAAGCATTTTTTCGTTGTTTTATAAAATGTTACAAACCCCATATCCTCTCGTTTTAGAAAAATGTGGCGCAACGGGCCTTTTCATTGAAATCGGTTTCATTTTCTTGAGGCGCCCTCGTCAAACATCGCAATTTCTCGGCATCTGTTGCCAAATTCCCACAGTCGCGGATGGGCTCGAAACCACCGCCCACTCCCCACCGGACCCCTGCCAAAACCCGCCGATAAACGGGCCAAAAACACAAAAAAGACCCGGCCCTTTTATAAAAAAGGCCGGGCCGTTGATTCGCTCCCCCTGACGGGGCTATGCAGCAGAAATCAGAAATGCTTGGAGAATTTCACCCCGAATTCGCTGCGATCATTATTGCGGATAATCTCGGTGAAACCGGAAAATGCCTGATCCAGACGGCCCACATCATATTGTTCATTGAACACATTGTCGCCGTAGATGGTGGCTGACCAGTTGTTTGCCGCATTTTCATAGCGGATCGAGAAATTCACCAGATCACGGGCATCCAGCTTGTTCTGCTCATTATTGACCGACTGGCCGAACATGGAACTGCGATAGGAATAATCAGCCCGTACGGTGACCAAATCACCATTGCCCATGAAATACTGATATTGCGGCCCAACATTCACAGTCCATTCCGGTGTCAGGGACGGTGTATCGCCCACAGCTACGCCAACGGTGCCCGGCTCGATGCGTTTGATTTCGCTATCCAGATAGCCCACCGAGGTCTGAAGGCTGAAACCGCCGAACTGCAAGGTATTCTCGAACTCGAACCCCAAAGCTTCCGACTTCCCGGCATTGGCGGTGATGGTCACGAAGCCGGCAGGGGATGGGCTGGAGAACGGCAAGGCCAAATCGGTATATTCAGTAAAGAATACCGCGACAGAAGACTGCATGAAATCGAACGGACGGCCCTTGAAACCCAGTTCATGATTGCGGGCAATCGTGGGATCAAAATCCACAAAAGTGTTCGGACCACCGAACGGACGCGGCGGGAAGCCACCACTTTGATAGCCCTTCGATTCCGCATAATAAACATTCAGATTATCGGTCAGATCAAAGGTTGCGGATGCATCCCAAGTGACCTCGTTCCAGTTTTCCGAACGGAACACACGCTGCGCCGATCCCGGATTGCCATCGCCCGTTCCATCAGGGGCCGGCAAGAACCATGGGAAGTTGGTGAACAGGGCATCGGCACTCTTTTTATCATAGGTATAGCGAATACCACCGGCCAGTTTCAGCCGATCAGTAACCTGATAGCCCACATGGGCAAACCCGGCATAGCTGTTGGTTGTCTGGTTGATATCAAAGGTATCGCCCGGCGTGATGAAGGTATTGGGGCCGGAGAAAGTGTCCCCTTCCTCGCGGAAATAATAAAACGCCGTCACAAAATCGAACTTGCCATATTCGCCGTTCAACTGGGCTTCAAAGGAGAACTGGTCCGCCTCGCCTTCTTCGGGGAAGGATTGGAAATCCTGGAAGGCGGTTTCATCATCCAGACCGCCCGTATAATCCGAATAGCGATAGCTGCCCAAAATCTTGAAGCTGAGATTGTCATCAATAAGGAAATCAGCCGTCAAGGAAGTGCCGAACCCCGAATTGGACTGATTGAGAAGATTGCCCTCGGCGGTGTTGGTGTCATCGGGATCGGCCGTAATATCACCAGCGCTGATGGGGCCACCGGGCAGATCAACGGCCGGACCGATGGGATCGGTAAAGAAGCCAAGGCCGGTTTCCGCGAACACGCCGGGACGATCAAGGCCGGGAATGATTTCCGCTGTGGAGGGTGATTGTCCATTTTCACCCTGAACCGCATCGGCGGTCCACATCAAAGACAAACGGTCGCTGGCTTTCCAATCGATCGCCACGCGCCCCGATGCCTCGAACAATTCACCGATTTCCCGCGTCGGCTCAACGATATTGAGCGCTTTGCCAAATCCGTCACGCCGGGTGATATTCCCGGTCACTGACATGCCCAAATTGTCTGCCAGTTCGAAATTTCCATAGAAATTACCAGCGACACGGGCACGCGTACCGGCCTGGATTTCAAACTGGAAGGTTTCTTCATCACCCGGCTTCTTGGTGATGATGTTCACCGCACCACCGATGGTATTCCGGCCATAAAGCGTGCCTTGCGGGCCGCGCAGAACCTCGATGCGTTCCACATTGGTGAGGTTAAGATTGGCGCCCATCTGGCGGCCAAGATACACCCCGTCCACATACACGCCAACGCCCGGATCGGTGGTGATGATATGATCTTGCAAACCGATACCGCGAATGAAAATAGCCGCATGGGCAGGATTGCCGACCCCGAAGCGGGTGACGTTCAAATTGGGAACGGCGCGGTCAATATCCGACACACTGTCAAGGCCGCGCATGGCCATTTCGTCGCCGGAAAGAGCCGTGATGGCCATGGGCGTTGAATAGACCCCTTCCGACCGGCGCTGCGCCGTCACGACAATTTCTTCCAAGGAAAAGACTTTTGGCGCGTCAGATGCCTGATCGTCCTGGGCCATGGCCCCGCCTGTAAAGGCCAGACTGGCAACGGACAGGCTGGCGGATGCAACCGATCCCAATAACGTACTGCGCAAGGCATGCCGCGAAACAAATGACTTCATAGCGTTTTCTCCCATGAATTGTTTTGGCGGCATTCGCAATTCAAACCATACAAAGAATCGCGCACCGCAGCCTTATTGGCTTTTCCGGTCAAGCCGTAACATTTCCTTTTTTTTCGAGCAATAAATTTATCAATTAGTAAAAGGCTCAGAAAAGAAATCAGACCGGGGCAATTGCCTTCACTAATGCAATAAAACAGTGAGCTTTTTTCCATAAAACGCAACGCCCTTGCGTAATTTTCTGATCAAATGGCCAAAAATTTCTTGAATAGGCCAAAAACTTGTTCAATGCTGTATCCATGGCTTCGAAATCATGGGTCCATAAGACAATGACAATCCATAATGGGTCGTCGAAAAACACGATCCACTCTGGCCCACTGTCCGCCCCAAAGCCGTCGAGGAAAGAGCATGACTGCCAGTAGACCGAACCGCCCATCTTCCCCATCACGCGCGGAAAAAATCGACGCAGCATTCCGTGATCTTCATCCCGCATTGACTTCCGGTGCGGCTGTCACCGAAGCCAGTCGCTGCCTTTATTGTTATGATGCACCGTGCATCCGCGCCTGCCCCACGGGGATCGATATTCCCACCTTCATTCACCAGATCCGCTCGGGCAATCTGGAAGGTTCGGCGAAAACCATCCTTGCTGAAAACATCATGGGCGGCACCTGCGCCCGCGCCTGCCCCACAGAAGTGCTGTGCGAAGAAGCCTGCGTGCTGAACAAAGGGGAAGACAAACCCATCCAGATCGGTGATCTGCAACGCCATGCCGTTGATCATCTGATTGAACAGACCCATGCTGGCGCACCCCATCCCTTTCAACGCGCTGCTGCCACCGGGCGATCCATTGCGGTGGTGGGGGCCGGCCCTGCAGGTCTTGCCTTTGCGCACAGGGCGGCCATGCTGGGCCATGATATCACCGTTTATGAATCGCGCCCCAAGCCCGGTGGATTGAATGAATATGGGCTGGCGGAATATAAAATGGTGGATGATTTCGCGCAGCGCGAAGTTGCATTTCTGTTGGGTATCGGCGGCATCAAAATTCGGCATGGCCGGGCTTTGGGGGAAGATATCCAGCTTGAAGCCCTGCGCCAGGCCTATGATGTGGTGTTCATCGGCATTGGCCTTGGGGGCGCTGCCCGGCTTGCTATCGCCGGCGAAGAACTGGATGGCGTGGAAGATGCCCTGAGCTTCATTGAAACCCTGCGCCAGACAAAGCCGAAATCCAAAACCCCCGTGGGCCGTACGGTGGTGGTCATCGGCGGCGGCAATACCGCCATTGATGCAGCCATTCAGGCGAAAAAACTTGGGGCAGAAAGTGTTACCCTTGTTTATAGGCGCGGCGAAGATGCCATGAGCGCCACCGGTTTTGAACGCAATCTTGCCCGGCTCAATGATGTGCAGATCCGGCTCTGGTCACGTCCCAGCGCCATTGAAGGCAATGGCCGGGTGGAAAGCATCGTATTTGAAAAAACCGCCCTCAATGGCGGACGCCTGCAAGGCACCGGCGAAGTCTACCGTTTGCCCGCCGATCATGTGTTGAAGGCCATCGGCCAAAAATTACGCCCCATGGGGCTTGATGGGCTGGCGGCAGAAAACGGCAAAATTCAAATCGGGCCTGATTATCGCACATCCCTTGACGGCGTCTATGCGGGTGGAGACTGTGTTTCAACGGGCGAAGATCTCACGGTGCAAGCCGTTGAAGATGGAAAGCGCGCCGCCGAAGCCGTTCATCAGGCTTTGGCCGCACAATCAGTGGAAAGGGTCTGATCATGGCCGATCTTTCATGTACAATCGCCGGAATTCCGAGCATCAACCCCTTCTGGCTGGCCTCTGCGCCCCCGACAGATAAGAAATACAATGTGGTGCGTGCCTTCGAGAAAGGCTGGGGTGGCGTGGTATGGAAAACGCTGGGGGAAGACCCGCCCGTGGTGAATGTGACCAGCCGGTACGGGCTGCACAAGGATTTCAAGGGCGCAACTCTTGGCATCAACAATAATGAGCTGATTTCCGACCGGCCCTTGGCGGTCAATCTGCGCGAAATCGAAGAATGTCGCCGCGAATGGCCCGACCGGGTGATCATCGGTTCGATGATGGCGGTGATGGAAGAGCGGGCATGGAAAGATCTGGCCATCCGCATCGCCGCAGCCGGCGTTCACGGGATCGAGCTGAATCTGGGGTGTCCGCACGGCATGTGCGAGCGGGGCATGGGGTCTGCCATCGGTCAGGTGCCGGAAATGGTGGAAAAAACCACCCGCTGGGTGCGCGAAGTGGTGGATATCCCCGTCTTCACCAAGCTCACCCCCAATATCACCGATATTTTAGTGCCTGCCGAAGCTGCGCTTCAGGGCGGTGCCCATGCGGTGTCCCTGATCAATACGGTCAATTCCATCATTTCGGTGAATCTGGACCATATGGCCCCCAATCCGATGATTGATAACAAGGGCACCCACGGCGGCTATTGCGGTTCGGCGGTAAAACCCATTGCGCTCAATATGGTGGCGGAAATCGCCCGTAATCATCAGACCCGCGATCTGGAAATCTCGGCCATTGGCGGCATCAATACATGGCGCGATGCGGCGGAATTCATCGCCCTTGGCGCTTCCGGTGTGCAAGTCTGCACGTCGGCGATGCTTTATGGCTTCCGCATCGTGGAAGATATGATTGACGGGCTGTCCAACTGGATGGATGAAAAGGGCTATCGCACGCTGGATGATTTCCGCGGCAAGGCGATCCCCAACACCGTCAATTGGAACGAACTGAATATGAACTTCGATCTGAAAGCCCGGATCGATGAAAAAAGCTGCATTGAATGTGGCCGCTGCCATATCGCCTGTGAGGATACCTCGCATCAAGCCATTCGTATCGAAGCCAAAGATGGTGGCGGACGGCGCTTTGTGGTGATTGATGACGACTGTGTTGGCTGTAATCTGTGCCAGCATGTCTGCCCGGTGGATGGATGTATCGACATGGAAGAGGTGAACAACGGCCTACCCGTTCTTACCTGGCCCGACCATCCAAAGAATCCGGCCAATAAAGCCGCAGCAGAATAAGGCGCCAACCATAATGGCCCGTCCATATATGGAAGACCGCCTTTAATTTTGGGGAAGAGTGATGGATTTACCGCCGAACAATAATCTGGACGCCTATTGGATGCCTTTCACGGCCAACCGGCAGTTCAAGGCGCATCCCCGCATGTTCGTGGGCGCCGAAGGCATGTATTTCAAAACCAGCGATGGCCGCGATGTTTTGGACGGCATTGCCGGGCTGTGGTGCTGCAATGCCGGGCATAAGCGCCCCCGCATCATTGAAGCGGTGAAAAATCAGGTGGAGGAACTGGATTACTCCCCCGCCTTCCAGATGGGCCATCATAAAGCCTTTGACCTGGCAGACCGGCTGGCGCGGTTGATGCCCGGTGATCTCAACCATGTCTTTTTCACCAATTCCGGCTCTGAATCGGTGGAAACGGCGCTCAAAATGGCCATCGCTTATCACCGGGCGCGCGGAGAAGGCCACCGCACCCGCCTGATTGGCCGGGAAAAAGGCTATCATGGGGTGAATTTTGGCGGCATGTCGGTAGGCGGAATGCCCGCCAACCGCAAGATGTTCGGCTCGTTGGTCAGCGGCGTTGATCATCTGCGCCACACCCATGGCATTGCCGGCAATGAATATAGCCGGGGCGAACCGGAACATGGCGCGGAACTGGCCGACGATCTGGAGCGTCTGTGCCAATTGCATGACCCTTCCACCATCGCCGCGGTGATTGTCGAGCCGGTGGCCGGTTCTGCTGGCGTGATCATGCCGCCCAAGGGCTATCTGAAACGCCTGCGTGAAATCTGCACCAAGCACGGCATTTTGCTGATTTTCGATGAAGTCATCACCGGTTTTGGCCGCCTTGGCACCCCCTTTGCTGTCAATTATTTCGGTGTCCAGCCTGATCTTGTCACCACTGCCAAGGGATTGACCAACGGCGTTGTGCCCATGGGGGCGGTGTTTGCGTCCGACACCATCCACGATGCCTTCATGACTGGCCCGGAAAACATGATCGAATTTTTCCACGGCTATACCTATTCCGCCAATCCCATGGCCTGCGCCACCGCCCTTGCCGCCCTTGATACCTATGAAGAAGAAGGCCTGTTCACACGGGGCGCGGACTTGGGCGATTATTGGGCCGATGCCATGCACGGCTTGCGTGGTGCGCCTTATATCAAAGACATCCGCACCATGGGGTTGATCGCCGCTATCGAACTGGACCCCATTGAAGGGGCTCCCACAAAACGCGCCTTCAACGCCTTTTTGAAAGCCTATGACAAAGGCCTGTTGATCCGCACCACCGGCGACATCATTGCCCTGTCTCCGCCCCTGATCATTGAAAAGTCGCACATCGATATGGCCGTTGAAACCGTGCGCCGTGTTTTGGAAGAAATCGAATGACACCCATTCCCCATCTGATCGGCGGAAAGCCGTATGTTCTTGAAAACGCACAGACCGTTCCTGTGTTCAACCCCGCGACCGGTGAGGAAACGGCCCGTCTCGCCATGGGCTGCAGCCATGAAGTGGATGCGGCTGTAAAAGCGGCACAAGAAGCCTTGAATGACTGGTCGCAAATGCCGCCGGCCCGCCGGGCGCATGTGTTGTTCGCCCTTCGCGATGTGATGCACAAACGCCGCGACGATATTGCCCGCACCATCAGTGCCGAACATGGCAAAACCCATGATGATGCCTTGGGCGAAGTGGCCCGCGCTTTGGAAGTGGTGGAATTTGCCTGCGGCATTCCGCATCTGTTGAAGGGCGATTTCTCGCGCCATGTGGCCCGCGATCTGGATGCCTGTTCGGAACGCCAGCCCTTGGGTGTGGTGGCGGGCATCACCCCATTCAATTTCCCGTCGATGGTGCCTTTGTGGATGATCCCCATGGCGCTGGCCTGCGGAAATTGCTTTATTCTGAAACCCTCGGAACGCGACCCGTCCAGCGCCAATCTGATCCATGAGCTGTTTGAAGCGGCGGGCCTGCCCAAGGGCGTTTTGAATGTGGTTCATGGTGGCAAGGCCGCGGTGGATGCCATTTTGGACCATCCGGGCATTTCCGCTGTCAGCTTTGTCGGCTCCACCCCCATTGCAGAATATGTCTATGCCCGCGGTTGTGCGGCTGGAAAGCGGGTGCAAGCGCTGGGTGGCGCGAAAAACCACATGGTCATCCTGCCCGATGCGGATCTGGATCAAGCCGCCGATGCCTTGATGGGCGCAGGCTTTGGCTCGGCCGGGGAACGCTGCATGGCCATTTCCGTTGCCGTGCCGGTGGGAGAAGAAACAGCCAATCGTCTGGTGGAAAAACTGACACCCCGAGTGCAGTCCCTGAAAATCGGTCCCAGCACCGATAAAGATGCGGAAATGGGGCCATTGATCACAAAAGCACACCGCGACAAGGTGGCGGACCTGATCTCGAAAGGCGAAGCAGAAGGCGCGCGCGTTGTGGTGGATGGCCGCGGCTATAGTCTGCAAGGCTATGAAGGCGGTTTCTGGATGGGCGGCACCTTGCTTGATGGCGTCACAAAAGACATGACTGTTTACCGCGAAGAGATTTTCGGCCCGGTTCTGTCTGTTTTGCGGGCCGGAAGCTATGATGAAGCCGTGGGCCTGATCAATGACCATCAATATGGCAATGGCACCGCCATTTTCACCCGTGACGGTGATGCCGCCCGCGATTTCACCCGCCGGATCGAGGTGGGGATGGTGGGCGTGAATGTGCCTATTCCTGTGCCGGTGGGCTATCACAGCTTTGGCGGCTGGAAACGCTCGATCTTTGGCGCACACGGCATTTACGGCCCGGAAGCCGTACATTTCTATACCCGTCTCAAAACCGTTTCAGCACGCTGGCCCACGGGCATACGGGCCGGTGCAGAATTCACCTTTCCCAGCAATGGTTAAAACGACAGCATCTTTCAAGGAGCACGCTTTATGACTAAATTGCGCGGCGGACTAATTCAGATGGGGCTGAAGGCCTCAACCGATAAAGATCCGGAAACCATCCGCAAAGCCATGATCGAAGCCCATATCCCGCTGATCGAAGAAGCCGGTGAAAAGGGCGTGCAGGTTTTGTGTTTTCAAGAGGTGTTCACACAGCCCTATTTCTGCCCCAGCCAGGATACCAAATGGTATGATGCGGCAGAGGCCATTCCCGATGGCCCAACCACAAAGCTGATGCAGGACTATGCCAAGAAATACGAGATGGTCATCGTGGTGCCCATCTATGAAGCCGATGAAGTAACCGGCGTTTATTACAATACGGCAGCGGTGATCGATGCCGACGGCACCTATCTTGGGAAATATCGCAAGACCCATATCCCGCAGGTTTCCGGTTTTTGGGAAAAATTCTTCTTCAAGCCCGGTTCATCCGATTGGCCGGTCTTTGAAACCCGTTATTGCAAGCTGGGCGTTTATATTTGCTATGATCGCCATTTCCCCGAAGGCTGGCGGGCGCTGGCGCTGAATGGCGCGGAATATATCGTCAACCCTTCGGCCACCGTTGCCGGATTGTCAGAATATCTGTGGAAGCTGGAACAGCCCGCCTCTGCGGCCGCCAATGGCTGCTATATCGGTGCCATCAACCGGGTGGGCACGGAAGCGCCGTGGAATATCGGTGAATTCTATGGCCAAAGCTATTTTGTCAATCCGCGGGGACAGATCGAAGCCATCGCAAGCCGTGACAAAGACGAATTGATCATCCACGATATGGATATGGACAAAGTGCGCGAGGTGCGCAATTTGTGGCAATTCTTCCGCGACCGGCGACCGGATAGCTATTATCCCCTTGTTGCAGAAGAATAAACCGAACCAAATAACAAGCGGGGGCACGCCATATGGATGCAGAGAGTTCGCCACAGACTGACAAGCCGGGGGCCCTGTCCCACGATCAGCACGATCCGGCCTTATGGAATGCCGATCTTGCACCCAGTGCCCCCGATGAACGTACATGGGACTGGAAAGCCTTTGCGTCTCTATGGGTCGCCATGGTGGTCTGCGTTCCGGCTTATCTTCTGTCTGGCAGCCTTGTCAGCGAGGGGATGAGTTGGTGGCAGGCGGTTCTCACTGTCTTTCTTGGCAATCTGATCGTTCTGGTTCCAATGATTTTAGTCGGGCATGCCGGTGCAAAACACGGCGTGCCCTTTCCCGTTTTGCTGCGCTCGTCTTTCGGGACGGTGGGGGCGCGGCTGCCTGCTTTGTTGCGTGGCTTTGTGGCTTGCGGCTGGTTTGGCATCAATACCTGGGTGGGCGGATCGGCGATTTATGTGATCCTCAACACCCTTACGGGCGAGGCACTGAAAGGCGCAGCCCTGCCCTTTCTTGGGATCGATCTGGCGCAAACGCTGTGTTTTCTGGCCTTTTGGGCTTTGCATGTGTGGTTCATCCGGCACGGCACGGAATCCATTCGCTGGCTGGAAATGCTGGCGGCCCCCTTCCTGATCGCCATGTCTGTGGCGCTGTTTGTCTGGGCGTGGGTTGAAGCGGGAAGCTTGAGCGCCATGCTGTCCACCAAATCGCAATTCGTGGAAGGCGGGGCCAGAGAAGGACAATTCTGGCCCATTTTCATTGCCAGCCTTACGGCAATGGTAGGATTTTGGTCCACCATGGCGCTTAATATTCCCGATTTCACCCGCTATGCCAAAAGCCAAAAAGATCAGATGCTGGGGCAGGCATTGGGATTGCCTTTGCCCATGGCCCTCTTTGCGCTGATTTCCGTGGCCGTTACCTCTGCCACCACGGTGATTTACGGAGAGGCCATCTGGGATCCGGTGCAACTGGCCGCACGCATGGGCGGTATGGGCGTGGTATTTGCACTGGCGGCGCTTGTTCTTGCCACACTGACCACCAATCTCGCGGCCAATGTGGTGGCTCCGGCCTATGGCTTTTCCAATCTGGCCCCCAAGCGCATTTCCTTCCGCATGGGCGGCTATATCACCGCCGGTATTGGCATCGCCATGTTCCCGTGGAAGCTGATGGAAAGTGCCGGCACTTATCTGTTCACATGGCTGGTGGGCTATTCGGCACTCTTGGGGCCTGTGGTGGGTATTTTGATCGTCGATTATTTCCTGATCCAGAAAACCCGGCTGAAAGTGGACGATTTGTTCGCGTCCGATGGGGTTTATAGCGCCAAAGGCGGCTGGAATTTGGCGGGGCTAAGCGCCTTGATCATCGGGGTGCTGCCGTCCCTGCCCGGCTTTTTATCGGCCACGGAAATCATCGCCAATGTGCCTGCACTGTTCCAGTCCATCTACAGCTATGCATGGTTCGTCGGAGCGGGCACAGCTGGCCTCGTCTATTGGATTTTATCCCGTTTGCGTAAAGGAGTTTGACCATGTCTATCTTGATCAAAGGCGGAACCGTTGTCACCGCGGATCAAACGCGGCGGGCCGATATATATGTAGAAGACGGTGTGATCAAAGCCGTCGGCCTTGATATCGACGCCCCCTCTGATGCCGAGCTCATCGATGCAGGCGGGCAATATGTAATCCCCGGCGGCATCGACCCCCACACCCATATGCAGCTTCCCTTCATGGGTACCGTGGCCTCGGAAGATTTTTATACCGGCACTGCGGCGGGTCTTGCAGGCGGCACCACGATGATCATCGATTTCGTGATCCCCAGCCCGCAACAACCCTTGATGGACGCCTATAAGCAATGGCGCGGCTGGGCGGAAAAAGCCGCCGCCGATTACAGCTTCCATGTGGCGGTCACATGGTGGGACGACAGCGTTCATGCAGATATGGGAACATTGGTCGCCGAAGAAGGCGTCAACAGCTTCAAGCATTTCATGGCCTATAAAAACGCCATCATGGCCGGGGATGATATTTTGTTCCCCAGCTTCAGCCGCGCCATGGAATTAGGGGCCATTCCCACCGTGCATGCGGAAAATGGCGAGATGGTTTATCAGCTTCAACAAAAGCTGCTGGCCGCAGGCATTACCGGCCCCGAAGGCCATCCCCTCTCCCGCCCGCCAGAGGTGGAAGGCGAAGCAGCAGCCCGCGCCATTCGCTTTGCCAATGTGATCGGCGTGCCGCTTTATATCGTGCATGTATCGGCCAGCGATGCGTTGGAAGAAATCACCCGGGCGCGCAATGCGGGCCAACGGGTCTTTGGCGAGGTATTGGCCGGTCATTTACTGGTGGATGACAGCGTCTACCGCCACCCCGATTGGCAGACCGCCGCCGCCCATGTGATGAGCCCCCCCTTCCGCGACAAGAAACATCAAGACGCCCTGTGGCGTGGCTTGCAATCGGGCAATCTGCAAACCACCGCCACCGATCATTGCTGTTTTTGCGCCGATCAAAAAGCCATGGGCAAAGATGATTTCTCGAAAATCCCCAATGGCACCGCCGGCATCGAAGACCGCATGGCCGTGCTATGGACCCATGGCGTGAACACAGGCCGTCTGACCATGGAAGAATTCGTTGCCGCCACCTCCACCAATGCGGCAAAAATCTTCAATATCTATCCCCGAAAAGGCACCATCGCCGTGGGGGCCGATGCAGATATTGTGATATGGGACCCGGAAGCGACCAAAACCATTTCGGCGAAAACCCATCATCAAAATATCGACTTCAATATCTTTGAAGGCATGGAGGTCAAAGGGCTGGCCGCCCACACCATCGCCAATGGCAAGCTGGTCTGGTCCAATGGCGAGCTGCGCGCTGAAAAAGGCGCGGGCCGCTATGTGAAACGCCCGGCCTATCAATCCGTGTTCGGAGCCCTTGAAAAGCAAGCGGAATTGGCCCGACCATCAAAAATAGAACGCTAAAAGGACCGCGACCATGAGCACCGATGACAGTTTGCTAGACAGCGCCAAACGCGCCCGCGACAAAGCCCATGCCCCTTATTCCAGCTTTCATGTGGGAGCCGCCGTTCTGGATGAGAATGGCCGCATCCATGCGGGCTGCAATGTGGAAAATGCGGCTTATCCTGAAGGGATCTGTGCCGAGGCCAATGCCATCGGGTCCATGGTGACGGAAGGCGGCACCCGGATCAAACGCATTGCCATTCTGGGTGGGCCTGCCGGAAAAGGCCTTGAAAACTGCACACCCTGCGGCGGCTGTCGCCAGAAAATTCTGGAATTCGCCGATAGCGAGACAGTGATTGTTCTGGAAGGCGAAAACGGCCAAAGGCGCAGCTTTACCATCAAAGACCTGCTGCCGGAATCTTTCCGCCTTTTATAAGCCATACGCAACACCTGCCGACCCCCGAAGAAGGGTCGGCAGGTCATCTATGCTTTCCGGTCAAGGAGTCGGCGGTGTTGTCTCGTCGTCTTTTTCAGCGGCACCGCCCGCTTCGCTATCGGGGAAACGGAATAACTGGCCGGGATAAATCAGATCGGGATCAACGATCTGTTCGGAATTTTCCTGAAAGATCATGGTGAAGCGGGTGCCACGCCCATAAAGTTTACGGGCGATCATCCAAAGCGTATTGCCCGGCTGCACCACCACACGGCTTTCTGCCAAAGCAGGGTCCAGCGCCTGGCCCGTGGTGAAGGGTTGTTCCACCCGCAATTGCACCTCGCCTTCGGTCAAAACCTGATCCACCCGCAGCACATGATCGCCATCCACCATTGCGTCCGCACTTTGGGCTGTCCAGCGGCCATCGTCGTCACTGCGTACTTCCACAAGGAAGCTATTATCCAGATAAATACGTATGGTGGCACGGGGCAAAGAGCGGCCCGAAAGCACCGTTTGACCATTGGCACCGAAATCGATGGTATCCACAGCAAGGCTGTCTCCCACCTCACCGGGTGCGGCCAAACCGGGCTTTTGCATCACCCGACTGCCCCCTTCACCGGATCTGGATGTCAGAACAGCAACCACGCCTTCGCCTTCACGCTCGGCAAAGCGTTCGGGAACCAGCGGTTCAGGGATGGCAACCACCACAACATTCTCGGATGATACGGCCTGCTGCCCATCCAATGTGGCGCGCAGGGACATTTCCGCAGTGCCCGTTTCAAGCGGCTCTTCCAAAATCATGACCCATTCGCCATTGCGGTCGGCGCGCACATCCGCCACCACTTTGCCGTCTACCAGCACTTCCACAAGGCTATCAGGCGCGGCACGGCCAGCCAGAACCCCCGTACCACCACGAGAAATCCGCACCACATCAAAAGATGGAGCGGCTTCGGCAAGGCTGACAGATTCGCCCGCACTTTGTTGGTTGGCCTGATCGGGGGCCACGGTCACGTCATCTTTGGGGCCGCTCAGATTGTAAATCGCCAAAGCGACAATCACCGCCACAGCGATAATCATGGCGAGCATCGGCACCCACAAGCGACGGGATTTCCCATCCTCGGCCTGCCAATCTGGAGATTTTTTCGGTCTGTTCAAACTCTGCTCTTTCCAGCACGTACACTCATCGTTCATGCTATATGAGGACGGATCATACACCATTAAACTGTCTGTCACATGAATGTGCCCGACAACGCGGCTACTTTCACGAAAAATCAAAACAAAATGAGCATAATTCACCCTGTGCCAGCATCCTATCCCTTAATATTTCTATCTCTTAAAAGGAGACCATATGGCAAAGGTTAAATCCGTTTGTATCTATTGCGGTTCACGATCCGGGGCGCACCCCGGCTATGCCGATCTTGCAAAAGCCACCGGCGAAGCCATTGCAAGCGCAGGGCTAACACTTGTTTATGGCGGCGGGCAAGTGGGTCTGATGGGCATATGCGCGCGCTCTGCCACAGCCATGGGTGGCCGGGTGGTTGGCATCATCCCGGAGCATTTGGACAAGGTGGAAATCGCCCAGACCGGCCTGACAGAGCTGCATATTGTAAGCGATATGCACAGCCGGAAGCGCATGATGTTCGATCGCTCCGATGCCTTTATCGTTCTTCCCGGCGGCATGGGAACGCTGGACGAATTTATCGAGGTACTCACCTGGTCGCAGCTCGATCTTCATGACAAGCCGATTTTCTTGCTCAACCATGATGGATATTGGGAGCCGCTTCTTGCGCTTTTGAACCATGTTGTGGACCAGGGATTCGCCAATCCCAAAAATCTCGGCCTGTTCAAAACCGTACGCAGTCTCGACGACATATTCCATGAACTGGGCCGGATGGCCGGCTCTGAACATGCAGCACGCGCCGACCTGTTCTGATCATGATCTGCTTTGAAGCATCTTTTCGGATCGCATGACAACTGCTAGGGTGCGCGCGAATTTACCGGGAGGTCGCCTTTTGCAGCCGCCCGACGGTTGCTCTTGTGCGCAACCTATTCTGTTAAACACCAGCCAAGGACAGACTTAATGGCAAAAATCAAAGTCAAAACGCCCGTTGTCGAGCTTGATGGCGATGAGATGACCCGGATCATCTGGAAATGGATTCGTGAACGTCTTGTTCAGCCCTATCTTGATGTGGACCTGAAATATTACGATCTTTCGGTTCAAAAGCGTGACGAAACCAACGACCAGATCACCATCGATGCAGCCAATGCCATCAAGGAATATGGCGTTGGTGTGAAATGCGCCACCATCACCCCCGATGAAGCCCGCGTTGAAGAATTCGGCCTCAAGAAAATGTGGCGGTCGCCCAATGGCACCATCCGCAATATCCTTGGTGGTACCGTGTTCCGCGAGCCGATCATTATCCAGAATGTGCCGCGCCTTGTTCCCGGCTGGACACAGCCCATGGTGATCGGCCGCCATGCCTTTGGTGACCAATATCGCGCCACGGATTTCAAGGTGCCCGGCCCCGGTCGCGTCACCATGACCTACACCCCCAAAGATGGCGGTGAACCGGTCGAATATGAAGTGTTTGAATTCCCTTCAGCCGGTGTGGCCATGGGCATGTACAATCTGGACGATTCGATCCGCGATTTCGCCCGCTCTTCGTTCAACTACGGTTTGCAGCGCGGCTTCCCGGTCTATCTGTCCACCAAGAACACCATCTTGAAAGCCTATGACGGGCGCTTCAAAGATCTGTTCCAGGAAGTGTTCGACGCCGAATTTAAATCGCAATTCGATGCCAAGGGCCTCACCTACGAACATCGCCTGATTGATGACATGGTGGCTGCCGCCATGAAATGGTCTGGCGGCTTTGTTTGGGCCTGCAAAAACTATGATGGCGATGTACAATCCGATACCGTGGCGCAAGGCTATGGCTCTTTGGGCCTGATGACCTCCGTGTTGCTGACCCCCGATGGAAACACCGTGGAAGCCGAAGCGGCTCATGGCACCGTCACCCGCCATTATCGCCAGCATCAGCAAGGCAAAGCCACCTCCACCAACCCCATTGCCTCGATCTTCGCATGGTCACGCGGCCTGAAATATCGCGGCAAGATGGATGATACACCGGCGGTGGAAGAATTCGCCGATGCGCTGGAAAAAGTGTGCATTGAAACCGTTGAAAATGGCAATATGACCAAGGATCTGGCGCTGTTGATCGGCCCCGATCAGAACTGGCTGACCACAGAACAGTTCTTTGAAAAGATCGATGAAGGATTGAAAGCCAAGCTTTCCTGAGCGGCTTTCAAAAGCATATGAAACGGGTGGGAGGCACATGCCTTCCACCTGTTTTTTTATGGCGAAACCCTATCGGGGACGCGCACTGCCGATATAATTGAAGCCCAGTGTTTTCGGGGTTTTGGGCAAATAAAGGCGATCGAGATGCTCCAGAGAAAACCCCGCTTGGGTGATAAGCTGATCGGGCCGCCGCGTTAAATGGCACCCACCAGCAATTTTTGGCCAGAACCAGCGTTCCAATCGTCCTTGCCAGCGGGCCACCGCCTCATCGGGAGCGGCGCCATGTTCGGCAAATAATAATCTGCCGTTTGGGCGCAACACCCGACGCATTTCCAAAAGCGCCTGCAAGGGATCGGGAATGGAACACAGGCTGTAGGTGACCAACACCGTATCCATACTGGCATCTTCGAACGGCAGATTTTCTCCCGAAAGTGCGGCCATTTCCACCGGAAAGGCCACTTGACCGGCGCGCTGTGTTGCCTTTTCCAGCATGTCCCCCGCAGGGTCCACGCCCACCACCGACGACACCTTATCAGGATCGTAAAAGGGCAGATTGTGCCCCGTCCCCATACCGATTTCCGCCACCTGCCCCAAAGCCCGAGGCACCAGATTCTGACGCTGCACCCTTACAGGGTCCGCTGCGCAGGCATGCTCGATCAAGACCGGCAGAATATATGTGTTGTAAAATCCCATGGAGAAACGCTGCCATAAGGGGCGCAAATACGCCAATAAAATCCCTTGGGGAGTCATCAATCAGCGCGTTCGGCCTTGATAGGCCAAGTCACCGCCTGTTTAGGGCTGCAAGGTCTGGCGTTGTTCATAAAAAAGCCCCGGCTCCATTTGGCACCGGGGCTTTCATTTCTTTTAAAAGCCGTGGCTTATTCGCCGACGCTTTTCACGGTGATTTCACCCAGATCAAGGGCACGGATGCTCTCTTCAATTTTGGCGCGATCGCCAATCACCATCCATGTCAGTTTATCAGGATGCAGTACCTCGCTGGCGGCACTTTCCACATCCCCAAGATCAAGCGCTTCATAACGGCCTTTCAGGCTTTCCTCATAATCCAAAGGACGGCCAAAACGCGCATTGGACAACATGGCATTGAGCACATTGCGTGCTGTTTCAAACTGGCCGGGAAGGCTGCGCACATTGTTACGCACAACCATTTCAAGCTCGGTATCACTTGCAGGCTTGTCGCCGGTGATAGCGTTCAGTTCCCGAACCAATTCGGCCATTGAATCAGCGGTTCTATCGGTTTGCACCGGTGCATACACAAAGAAAGGCCGCTGACCGCGTGCGTCCTGCATGAAGGTATAAGCACCATAGGCCCAGCCCTTTTCTTCCCGCAGATTCATATTCACGCGCGCCGTAAACTGGCCACCCAGAATGTCGTTCATGGCCGTGATGGCGATATTGTTGTCCACGCCAGTGGGCGGTGCCAGATGGCCAGCCAGAATCAACGATTGTGGCGATCCGGGACGATCAACAATGATTATCTGGCTTTGATCAGGCATAGACACCTGGTTCAGCGTTTTTGTGCCCTTTGCAGTGGAAGGAGCCTTCCAATCGCCGAATGCCTTTTCAAGCACAGGGCGAATCTCTGCCAAAGTGGTATCCCCCACCACGAAGATGGTCGCATTGTCCGGGCGCAACCACGCGCTGTGGAAGGCCTGCAAATCTTCGCGGGTCATGGACATAACAGCGTCGATGGTTCCCGTTCCGGTGAAGGGAATGCCATAGGCGTTGTCTTTGCCATACATGATCGGCGGAAGCTGGCGCAAAGCAATAGAGATCGGCTGGTTTTCTTCTTGCCGGATGCCAGCCAAACGCTGCTGACGGAGCCGGTCCAACTCGGCCTGATCAAAGGCCGGATTGCGCACCACATCCGCCATCAGATCAATAGACGCTTTCAACTCCGTTTTGAGCGCATTCATGCTCACTGTCGAGGTATCAAGATTTGAGCCAGTGCGAAGCACGGCTCCCAATCCTTCAAGCTCTTCCGCGATATCAAGAGCAGAGCGCTTTTTGGTGCCTTCATCCAGCATAGCAAGCGTCAAGGACGCCGTGCCCAGCTTTTTGCCCTGATCCGCCGCATAGCCCGCATCGAACATCATGGCGATATTCACCAAAGGAACCGTGGGGCGATTGGCCACCACAAGCTCGATCCCGTTCGACAAACTCGCGGTTTCCACAGCCGGAAAATCAAGCTCTGGTGTATCATCCACAGCCGGAACGCCGGTTGAACGATCCACGCCTTCGCTGGCCGCAGCAAAATCCCCAAACGGAATCACATCAAGCTGGAAGTGATTGCGCCCCAACCATGTGCGGGCCGTTTGAGCAACGCTTTTGGCGCTTGCATCGGCAATATAGGCCATGCGTTTTTTGTAAAAGCCCGGATCATCGGCATAAAGCGCACCTTCGGCCAAAGTCACCGCTTTGCCGCCAAAGCCGCCCACTTTTTCAAGACCACGCACTTCACCGGAAATCAGACCGATTTGCGCCCGTTCAAGCTCGGCTTTCGATGGGTCTTTTGCCAAGAAATCCGCCACAATTGCATCAAGGCGATCGCTAACTTCCTGTACGGATTCGCCATCTTTCACATCCACTTGGATGAAAAACAGGCTGGAAAGTTCGAACGGAAACAGGCCCACCTGAATATTGGTGGCAATCTGGCGATTATAGACCAAATCCCGATAGAGCCGCGAGGTTTTGCCGCCGCCCAGAATTTCCGCAGCCACATCCAGGGTATTTGCAGCCTCGGTGGTGCGTCCCGGAACCGCCCAAACCCGGTAGATACGGGCTTGCGGAACACGGTCTTGCATCACTTCATGCACATTGGAAGCCAGTTCAGGAATACTGGACTTGCCTTTTACCAGCGGTGGTCCGGCGGGGATATCGCCGAAATAACGTTCCACCATGGGCCGGGCTTCTTCCACATCAATATCCCCAGCCAAAACCAGAACGGTATTGTTCGGACCGTAATAGGTATTGAACCATTCTTTCACATCATCAAGAGATGCGGCATCCAGATCTTCCATCGAACCGATGGTGCTGTGATGATAAGGATGGCCAACGGGGAAAACGCCCGATTGCAGCATATCGAAGGCACGGCCATAGGGTTCATTTTCGCCTTGGCGTTTTTCATTTTGCACAACGCCGCGTTGATTATCGAGTTTTTCTTGGGTCACGGCTCCCAAAAGATGCCCCATGCGGTCGGATTCAAGGAACAGAACCCGCTCCAACGCCGGGGTTGGCACCGTTTCGAAATAATTGGTGCGATCAAGCCATGTGGTGCCGTTTACATCGGTCACCCCCACTTCCTGAAGCGGCTCGAAAAATTCGGCATCATGGTTTTCAGAACCATTGAACATCAAATGTTCAAACAAATGCGCAAAGCCGGTCTTCCCGGCAGGCTCGTCCTTGGACCCCACATGGTACCAGACGGACACCGCCACCAAGGGCGCTTTGCGGTCTTCATGCACAACAACCGTCAGGCCATTGTCTAGCGTGAAACTTTCATAGGGTATGTCCACATCGGGCATCTCGACGGCCAATGCGGGTAAGCCAAAGCACAGCGATGCAGCAAGCACCGTGCGTCTGGCCAGTGAATATAATCCCATATTATCCCCTTTCATTCTATAACCGCGCTCAAGGCGCAACCTGTGCTTATACTGCTCTTTCAAAGCCCATAAAAACAAGGCTCCCAAAGGTTTTTAAACTTTAGTTAGGGCCAACCATCCGTGGCATTCCATCTATATCACACGCCTTAAAGCCACACCGGCAAGAATCTCCGCCAACCACCGCGCCGCCACAAGCGCCGTTATGTCGCTTATATCTAATGAGGGATCGAATTCTGTCAGGTCCACCGCCCGCACTTTTTTGTGCCGTGCAATCTGCCGGGCTGCTTTGAAAAACGCCGCCGCACTTAAGCCGCCGGGCCGTGCGCCGGGGGCGCCGGGGGCTTCATGGCGGGCAATCACATCAATATCGAAATCCACATAAATCACATCCACATGGCGTTCCAGATGATCCAGCGCCCGTTCAAGGCAAGCGCCCATGCCATCGGCTAAAATCTGCCCCATGCTTTGCACATGGATACCCGCCGCTTTGGCCTTTTCGTGCATACGCCTGGTATTGGCAAAAGGCTGCAAGCCGATCTGGGCGATGTTTTTTCCAGGCAATCCATCATCAAGCAAAGCCTGCACCGGATTACCATTGGTCAATCCGCAATCGGTATCACGCAGATCGAAATGGGCATCCAGCGTCAGCAGGCCCACCTGATCCAGCGGCACACCAAGCCCTTGCGCCAATCCCAAAACACCGGGACGGGTAATGGCATTATTGCCGCCCGCTAAAATGCTCATATCATGGCGGGCGCACAAATCGGCCACAGCCTTGCGCACCGGCTCGAAGGCATCAAGGGGGCTGGTGACCTTCAACATCAGATCCCCCGCATCATGCACCGCCAAATCGCCCAGATCGAGGCCACTTTCCAGATCATAGCTGCTCAGACGCGGCAGGGTTTTTCGCAGCACCGCCGGTCCCAGATCGCAGCGCCCCGGTGTCAAAGACCGTTCCCCCAAAGGAACGCCCAGAAACGCCACAGCCGCATCAGGCTGATCGCCCAACAGGCTTGCCATAGAGTGCCAGCCTCTGGCTTCTGATGCCATATTTGTCATCATTGTTCCTTTCCCTTTATGTTTTCTATGGGATGTTTGACCAATGGCTCGCCATCTGTATAGCTGTCTATAACAAGGGATGAAGATAGCATGTGGGACCGGCTTTATACCAATGGCCATGTTGCAAGCATGGACCCGAATAATAGCGCCGCTTTTGGGGCGATCCATGATGCGGCGCTTGGCATAAAAGATGGGCGCATCATATGGATCGGCAAAGGCGCGGATCTGCCGGACAGGCCCGCCGCATTGGCCCATATGGTCACGGATATTAAAGGCGCATGGATCACGCCGGGGCTGATCGATTGCCACACCCATCTGGTTTTCGGCGGCAACCGGGTGCGCGAATTTGATCTGCGCCTCAATGGTGCCAGCTATGAAGACATCGCCAAAGCAGGCGGCGGCATTGCCGCAACGGTCAAAGCCACCCGCGCAGCAACGGAAGATGATCTGTTTGACAGCGCCCTAACCCGCCTTGACCAGATGCGGGCGCAAGGGCTGACAAGCATCGAGATCAAATCCGGCTATGGGCTGGATCGGGACACCGAGCTTAAAATGCTGCGGGTGGCGGGTAAACTGGCCAATGCGCGCCCCATAACCGTGCGCCGCACCTTTCTTGGCGCCCATGCTGTACCGCCTGACGGACAGCGGGATGCCGATGCCTATATTGATTGGCTGTGCACCCATATGATCCCTGATGTCGCTCGACAAGGCTTGGCCGATACGGTGGACGGCTTTTGCGAAACCATCGGCTTTACCCCCGAACAGATCGACCGGCTGTTTAAAACCGCCAAAGCCCATGGTTTGGCGTTGAAGCTGCACGCAGAACAGCTCAGCAATCAACAAGGAGCCGCCTTGGCAGCGCGGCATGGGGCCTTGTCTGCCGACCATCTGGAATATCTGGATCAAACTGGTGTGGCGGCTATGGCCAAGGCAGGCACCTTGGCGGTGTTGCTGCCCGGTGCCTTTTATGCCTTGCGCGAAACGAAGCTCCCGCCGGTGGATGACTTGCGCCGCCATAAGGTGCCCATCGCCATCGCCAGCGATTGCAATCCCGGCTCGGCACCGCTTTTATCCCCCCTTCTGACGCTGAACATGGCCTGCACTCTGTTTCGCCTCACCCCTTATGAAGCACTGGCGGGCATGACCATCCATGCGGCCCGCGCCCTTGGCTTGCAAGACGACACCGGCATGCTGCGTGTGGGCATGGCAGCGGATCTGGCCATTTGGGCGATCTTTGAACCGGCAGAGCTTTGCTACTGGATCGGCGGCAATCCCCTGATGAGCAGCCTGCACCAAGGCAAGGAAAGCATCGCCCCATGACCAAAGACCCCGCCTCCTCCACACAGCAGGCCGGTCAGCCGCTTTACAAGCAGGTAAAGTCCCACCTGCTGGACCTGATCGACAGCGGCACCTTGAAACCCAATGATCGTGCTCCATCGGAAGCCGATCTCGTGGCGCAATTCGGGGTGTCGCGCATGACCGCCAATCGCGCCCTCAAAGAACTGAGCGAGGCGGGATATGTCAAACGGGTGCCGGGGCTTGGCACCTATGTGGCCGAGCGCCGCGCCCATGGCGCCTTGCTGACCATCCGCGACATTTCCGACGAACTTTCGGAAAAAGGGGCCCGGCATCGCGCCCATATATTGCTGCATCAGCGCGAGGCAGCCGATGAAGCCATTGCCGCGCAGTTCCACATAAAGCCCGGCGCGGCGCTGTTTCATGCAAAAATTCTGCATTTAAAAGACGACCTGCCGATTTTGCTGGAAGACCGCCATGTTCTGCCCGCCATCGCACCGGATTATCTTTCGCTCGATCTGGAACAGGAAACCTCTTATCGCTATCTGATGACCGTGGCCCCCCTGCAAGAAGTGGAGCATGAAATCCGCGCCATTGCCGCCACTCCCGATCTACGCACATTGCTTGAACTGGCACCCGACGAGCCTTGCTTGTTTGTGCGGCGGCGCACCTGGACACGGGGCAAGGTCGCGTCCTGCGCCGATCTGATCCATGCCGGATCGCGCTATGACATCACGGGCCGCTTCAAACCCTGACGCGAAACACAAACGGGGCCGACCAGACACCGGATTGCATTTTTCAAGAAAGTATATACAGGTATAGACAAGCATCGATCGACCGCCACAGTAGGAGGCATCCGCCATGAGCCATTCGGACATCCGCCATAACAGCCGCATCGTAAAAGCCCCCACAGGAACAAAATTACAGGCAAAAAGCTGGCTTACCGAAGCGCCCTTGCGCATGTTGATGAACAATCTCGACCCCGATGTGGCGGAACATCCGCAATCCTTGGTGGTCTATGGCGGCATCGGGCGGGCGGCGCGCAATTGGGCGGCCTTCGATAAAATCGTTTCTGTTCTGAAACGGTTGGAGGAGGATGAAACCCTGCTGGTGCAATCCGGCAAGCCGGTGGGCGTGTTCAAAACCCATCAAGATGCCCCGCGCGTTTTGATCGCCAATTCCAATCTGGTGCCCCATTGGGCCACATGGGAGCATTTCAACGCCCTCGACCGCCTTGGATTGATGATGTACGGCCAGATGACCGCCGGATCATGGATTTATATCGGCTCTCAGGGCATCGTGCAGGGCACCTATGAAACCTTTGTGGAAATGGCCCGCCAGCATTATGGCGGCGACCTGTCTGGCCGCTGGATATTGACCGCCGGCCTTGGCGGTATGGGCGGCGCGCAACCGCTGGCTGCCACCATGGCGGGCGCCTCCTGTCTGGCGGTGGAATGTCAGGCGGACCGCATCGAAAAGCGATTGCAAACCCGCTATCTGGATCGCCGTGCCGACACTTTGGATGAGGCATTGGCCATGCTGGAAGATGCCCGCAAATCAGGCGAAGCCATATCCATTGGTCTCTTGGGCAATGCGGCAGAGATATTGCCCGATCTGGTGAAGCGCGGCATAAAACCCGATGCGGTCACAGACCAGACATCGGCCCATGATCCAGCCAATGGATATTTGCCCGCTGGCTGGTCCGTAGAACAATGGACCAAAAAGCGCGACACCGCCCCCCATGAGGTGGAAGCCGCGGCCCGTGCCAGCATGGCCCTTCATGTAAACGCCATGCTGGCCTTTCACGATCAGGGCATTCCCACCTTCGATTATGGCAATAATATCCGTCAGGTGGCCTTGGATGAAGGGGTGGAACGCGCCTTCGATTTTCCCGGATTTGTGCCCGCCTATATTCGTCCGCTTTTTTGCAAAGGCATCGGGCCATTTCGCTGGGTGGCTTTATCGGGCGATCCGGAAGATATTGCCCGCACCGATGCCAAGGTGAAAGAGCTGATCCCCGATGATCCGCATTTGCACCGCTGGCTGGATATGGCCGCCGACCGCATTGCCTTTCAAGGCTTACCGGCCCGCATTTGCTGGGTAGGCTTGGGCGATCGCCACCGCCTTGGCCTTGCCTTTAACGAAATGGTGCGTAAAGGCGAATTGAAAGCGCCCGTGGTGATCGGCCGCGACCATCTGGATTCCGGTTCCGTGGCCAGCCCTAATCGGGAAACCGAAAGCATGAAAGACGGCTCCGATGCCGTATCCGACTGGCCCTTGCTGAATGCATTGTTGAACACGGCTTCGGGGGCGAGTTGGGTGTCTTTGCATCATGGCGGCGGCGTCGGCATGGGCTATTCCCAACATGCGGGCATGGTCATCGTCTGCGACGGCAGCATGGATGCTGATAGAAGGCTGGAACGGGTATTGTGGAATGATCCGGCCAGCGGCGTAATGCGCCATGCGGATGCGGGCTATGACAGCGCCATAGCCTGCGCCCGAAATCACCATCTTGACCTGCCATCGCTGGAGGATTGAGCCATGAACGCCCTTAAAATCACCCCCGGCCGCACATCATTGGATCACTTGCGCCTTTTATGGGCGGGCGGCCATATCCCCGGCCTTCCCGATGATGCGTGGCGCGCGATTGATGACTCCGCCGCAGCCATCACCCGCATTTTGCAATCGGGCCGCACGGTCTATGGCGTCAATACCGGCTTTGGGCTGTTGGCACAAAGCCGCATCGACGGGGATCATCTGGCCGATTTGCAAAACAATCTGGTGCTGTCCCATTGCTGCGGTGTGGGAGAGCCTTTGGACGGCGCTGTTGTGCGTCTTGCCATGGTTCTCAAGATCATCGGTTTGGCACGCGGGCTTTCAGGTGTGCGCCCGCTTTTGATCAAACGGCTTTTGGCGCTTTTAAACGCCGAAGCCATGCCTGTGATCCCGGCACAAGGCTCGGTGGGTGCATCCGGTGATTTGGCCCCCCTTGCACATCTGACCGCAGCAAGCATGTTGGGTGTGGGGGAAATCATGCTGAAAGACGGCACCCGCCTGCCCGCCGAAGACGCCCTGAAAACCTTGGGGCTTTCCCCTGTCGAGCTTGGCCCGAAAGAAGGGCTGGCGATGATCAACGGCACGCAGATCTCCACCGCCCTTGGGCTTGACGCACTGTTTCGTGCCGAACGGGTGTTCGATACGGCGCTTGTGGCCGGGGCCATGTCGGTGGATGCCTTGAAAGGCAGCGATGTGCCCTTCGATCCGCGCATCCATGAAGGCCGGGGGCAACCCGGACAAATCCGCGTTGCCGCACGTATGCGGGCTTTGCTTGAAAAGAGCGACATTCGGGCTTCCCATGCCGATTGCGACAAGGTCCAAGACCCGTATTCCCTACGCTGCCAACCGCAAGTCATGGGCGCTTGCCTTGATATGCTGGAATTTTGCGCGCGCATCTTGGAAACCGAAGCCAATGCCGTTACCGACAATCCGCTGATTTTTGCCGATAGCGATGAAGCCCTTTCCGGTGGCAATTTCCACGCCGAACCGGTGGCTTTGGCCAGCGATGCCCTCGCCAATATACTGTGCGAAATCGCCTCTATCTCCGAACGGCGTCTGGCCATTCTGGTCGATCCCAAGATGAGCGGCCTGCCCGCTTTTCTGGTCAATAATAGCGGCCTCAATTCCGGCTTCATGATCGCACAAGTCACGGCAGCCGCACTTGTCGCGGAAAACCGGATGCTGGCCCATCCCGCCAGTGTAGACAGCATCCCCACATCCGCCAATCAAGAAGATCATGTGTCCATGGCCACCCATGGGGCGCGGCGCACCATTGCCTTGGCCAAAAATGCCGCATCGGTGGTGGCTATCGAGATTTTGGCTGCCGCCCAGGGCCTTGATTTCCACGCACCGCTCAAACCGTCGCTGCCCTTGCAAGCCGCCCATGCCGCAGTGCGCGCCCACATCCCTGCTTATGATAGGGATCGGTATTTCGCTCCGGATATTGATAAGATCCGCGCAATGGTGGAAAGCGGCAGCCTTGTGCCTGCGGATCAGGCCATCGCCAACCGCAAAACATGATCTGGCCGTGTAACCACCCTGCCAAATTCAACACTTGTATCTTCTGCCACATAAAGGAATCCTGAGACTCTTGTAAATTCGGACAGATCTTGAGATGGACAATCCCTATATCGCCCTTGGATCGCTTCTGGCCATTTCGGCCCTTGTGCTGCTGAACTGGCTGCTGGGCGGCTGGAGCCGGGCAAAGATGACAACCAAAGATCAGGCGATCGCACGCTATGGGCAGGATTTCTGGGAGCAGACCCCCAATGAAGCGGTGCTGGATCAGGAAGGCCGAGCGGCCTTGCTAACGCTTTCGGGCACATCGGCCCTGGGCCTTGTGGTTGCACAAGGTGGGCATTTCATCACCCGTCATCTGGATGTCCACTCATTACGAGCCGTGCAAAAAGACGGCGACTCCGGCCTTGTCATCCAGCTTCAAGACTTTGCGCTGCCCCGCATCCGCATTATATTGGAAACGCCAAAGCAACAAGATCTATGGCATGATCGCTTGACCATGCTTGTGCACCAAAAGCACCCGATGCCCACCCCTCGAACAAAAGGGGCTGCCTGATATGATGGACCTGCCCAATCCCGTTCTTTATGCCATCCCGGCCTTTGTGGTTTTGATCATTGCCGAAATGGTCTATGGCCGCCTGACCGGACGCACCCTGTTCGAGCCAAAAGACACGGCCACCAGCCTTGCCATGGGCTTGGGAAGCCAGATCGCGGGATTGATATTCGGCGGCCTTGTGCTGGCTCTTGGTTTTTATATCTGGGAGCATTATCGCCTGTTCGATCTGGGCTTTCACTGGTGGACGTTCCTTCTCGCCTTCATTCTGGACGATCTCGCTTATTATGCCTTCCACCGCGCCAGCCACCGTATTCGCTGGTTCTGGGCCGCCCATGTAATCCATCACACAAGCCAGCATTACAATCTGTCCACCGCCCTTCGCCAAACATGGACCGGCGTGCCTGCCCTCACCTTTATTTTCAGCCTGCCGCTGTTTGTGCTGGGCTTTCATCCTTTGTTGATCGCCTTTATTTCCGGCATCAATCTGATTTATCAATTCTGGATTCACACCGAAGCCATCACCCGCATGCCCCGTTGGTTTGAAGCCATTTTCAACACGCCGTCCCACCATCGGGTGCATCACGCCACCAATCCGCGCTATCTGGATGCCAATTATGCAGGCGCCCTGATTATCTGGGACAGGATGTTCGGCACCTTCGTTCCCGAACTGGATGAAGAAAAATGCCGCTACGGCACTGTCAAACAGCTTGGCACCTTCAATCCTTTGAAAGTGGCCTTCCATGAATGGGTCGGTATTTTTTCCGATGTGATCCGCACGAAAAACTGGCGGCACTGGCTGGGCTATGCTTTCGGTCCGCCGGGCTGGAGCCATGATGGCTCACGCATGACCTCTGAGCAAATCAAGGAAAGCTGGGCCGCACATCAAAACCGCCAGACACAACCGGATCAACAGGTGCGACAATCACCGGACAAGAACCCTGCAAAGCCCGTCCCGGCGGAATAACAGCTCTGCGGCCTTTCCCGCCATTGCCCTTGTTTCCTGTTTTGTTCTCATTTATCTTGGGGCCCATGCTTGACATGACCGGCTGATCGCGCCACCTGCCAATCTCCTTCTCTTCTGCGTATAGGGCAATATGTTAAAAACACTTACCGTTCGCGGCGCCCGTGAACACAATCTCAAATCCGTGGATGCGGATATTCCCCGCGATAGCCTTACGGTGATCACCGGTCTTTCGGGATCAGGGAAATCCAGCCTTGCTTTCGATACCATTTATGCAGAAGGCCAGCGGCGCTATGTGGAAAGCCTGTCGGCCTATGCGCGGCAGTTTCTGGAGTTAATGCAAAAGCCCGATGTGGATCATATCGAAGGGCTGTCCCCGGCCATTTCCATCGAACAAAAAACCACATCGAAAAACCCCCGCTCTACCGTGGGAACGGTCACGGAAATCTATGATTATATGCGCCTCCTGTGGGCGCGGGTGGGTATCCCCTATTCCCCCGCGACCGGCGAGCCGATCACCGCACAAACCATATCGGATATGGTGGACAAGGTGATGGCGCTTCCCGAAGGAACGCGGCTTTTCCTGCTGGCCCCCATCGTGCGTGGCCGCAAGGGCGAATATAAAAAAGAATTCAAAGACCTGCAAAAACGCGGTTTTCAGCGGGTAAAGGTGGATGGAGCCTATTACGAAATTGATGAAGCGCCAACGCTGGATAAAAAATACAAACACGATATCGATGTGGTGGTGGACCGCATCGTGGTCCGCGACGGGCTGGAAACCCGCCTTGCCGACAGCTTTGAAACCGCGCTTGAACTGGCCGATGGGCTGGCTTTTGCGGAATATGCTTATCGGGATGGCGAAGAACCGAAAGACGGGCCGGAGCGCATCACCTTTTCCGCCCGCTTCGCCTGCCCTGTTTCAGGCTTTTCCATTGCCGAGATCGAACCGCGTCTGTTCAGCTTCAACAGCCCGCATGGCGCCTGCTCCAGCTGTGACGGCTTGGGGATAAAGCTGATTTTCGATCCCGATCTTGTGGTGCCCGATGCCACAAAAACCCTTGCATCGGGGGCGATTGCCCCTTGGGCCAAGTCCATTGCGCCTTATTATAAACAAACGCTGGAAGCGCTGGCAAAGCATGGTGGCTTTACCATGCGCACCCGCTGGGATGATCTGGATGATGCCCAGAAATCGCTGATTCTTTATGGCTCGGGCAAAGAAGATGTGGCCATTCGCTATGATGATGGTCACCGCAATTATACCGTTGACCGCCCCTTTGAAGGGGTCATCAAGAATATCGAACGGCGCTGGCGCGAAACCGAAAGCTCTGCGGTGCGTGATGATCTTGCGCGTTTTCAAACCAGCGCAATATGCGAAGCCTGTCAGGGACACCGCTTGAAACCGCAAGCCCTGGCCGTCAAAATCAATGGCTGCCATATCAGCGAGGTTACGGCCCTTTCCATCGCCAAAGCCCATGACTGGTTTAGCAATCTGCCCGAATATTTGAACGAAAAGCACAAAACCATCGCTGAAAAGGTGTTGAAGGAAATCACCGAACGGCTGGGTTTTCTCAATAATGTGGGGCTTGAATATCTGACCCTTGCCCGCTCGTCCGGCACCTTATCGGGGGGAGAAAGCCAGCGCATCCGGCTGGCTTCGCAAATCGGATCGGGGCTGACAGGCGTGCTTTATGTGCTGGATGAACCCTCTATCGGCCTGCATCAGCGCGATAATAACCGCCTGTTGGAAACGCTGCGCAATTTACGGGATATGGGCAATACGGTCATCGTGGTGGAACATGATGAAGATGCCATCCGCACCGCCGATTATGTGATCGATATGGGCCCCGGTGCCGGAGAACATGGCGGACGCATTGTGGCACATGGCACGCCCGAAGCCATCATGGCCTCCAAACGCTCCATGACCGGCGCCTATCTTTCCGGACGCAAAAATATCCCCGTGCCCGAAAAACGTCGCAAAGGCAACGGCAAGTCATTGAAAATAAAAGGGGCGCGTTCCAACAATCTCAAGAATGTAGATGTGTCCATTCCTTTGGGTACGCTCAGCTGCATCACCGGTGTATCCGGTTCGGGGAAATCCACCCTCACCATCGAAACCCTGTATAAAGCGGTGGCGCGGCATCTCAATAATGCCCGCGCCCATCCCGGCGACCATGATGCCATCAAGGGTTTGCAGCATCTGGATAAAATCGTCGATATCAATCAAAGCCCCATCGGGCGCACACCGCGCTCCAATCCCGCTACCTATACCGGCGCGTTCACCCCCATCCGCGACTGGTTTGCCGGCCTGCCCGAAGCCCAAAGCCGTGGCTATAAGCCGGGCCGCTTCTCGTTCAATGTAAAGGGGGGGCGCTGCGAATCCTGTCAGGGAGACGGGGTCATCAAGATCGAAATGCACTTTCTGCCCGATGTTTATGTCACCTGCGACCAATGCAAAGGCAAGCGCTACAACCGCGAAACACTGGAAATTACCTTTAAAGACAAATCCATCGCTGATGTTCTTGATATGACCGTTGAAGACGCAGCGGTGTTTTTCAAGGCGGTGCCCTCGATCCGCGACAAGATGTTGATGCTGGAACGGGTGGGCCTTGGCTATATCCGCGTGGGTCAGGCGGCCACCACCTTATCGGGCGGTGAAGCGCAACGGGTGAAGCTGGCAAAAGAGCTTTCAAAACGCGCCACGGGAAAAACCCTTTATATTCTGGATGAGCCCACCACCGGCCTGCATTTTGAAGATGTGCGCAAATTGCTGGAGGTGCTTCAGGCATTGGTGGAGCAAGGCAATACGGTGGTGGTGATCGAACATAATCTGGAAGTGATCAAAACAGCCGACTGGCTGGTGGATATGGGGCCGGAGGGTGGCGATGGCGGCGGTGAACTGGTGGCCGAAGGAACACCGGAGGCGGTGGCCAAAATCGCCCGCAGCTATACCGGCCAATATCTCAAGCCCTTATTGGAAGGCGACCACGCCGCCGCACAATAAACCGCTTATAAAAACCGATCGTTTTCAACCTTTGGTCCGCATTTAAAGCCCCTATCCGGCCTAACCGTCTTCATCTGTCGAAAAGGTGAGCGATTAGGGCTTGCGATGGGCTTGAGTTGCACCACATCTTGCGGCACAAGAGACAAAGTTTTTCAAAGAGCCGCAAGGAACGATACATGGCATTTGCGACCCAAGACGCCGTCAAGGAATATTATGGTCAGGATCTCAAAAGCAGCGCTGATCTGAAAACCAGCGCCTGTTGTCCGGCAGAAGCCATGCCACCCCATGTGCGTCGCCTGCTGGCCAATGTGCATGAAGAGGTCCGCAACCGCTTTTATGGCTGCGGCTCGCCCATTCCGCCTGTTCTGAAAGGCGCACGGGTTCTTGATCTGGGCTGCGGAACCGGTCGGGACAGCTTTATCCTGTCACAACTGGTTGGCGCGGATGGCGAAGTGATCGGCGTTGATATGACCGACGAACAGCTTGCCGTGGCCCGCCAGCATTTGGGCTGGCATATGGACCGTTTTGGTTATGACCGCCCCAATGTCCGCTTTGAAAAAGGCTATATCGAAGATCTGGCCGCCCTTGGCCTGCCCGATAACAGCCTTGATGTTGTGGTGTCGAACTGCGTGATCAATTTGTCGGCGGATAAAGAAGCGGTGTTCCGTGAGATTTTCCGTGTTCTGAAACCGGGCGGCGAGCTTTATTTCTCCGATATTTTCGCCGGTCGCCGTATTCCCCAAGCCCTGCGCGAAGACAAAGTGGTGGTGGGCGAATGTCTTGGCGGGGCGCTTTATACAGAAGATTTCCGCCGCATGATGCGCAAGGTGGGCTGCCTTGATTATCGGGTGATGAGCCGTGCGCCGGTCGATCTCAACGATCCCGAAATCATTGAAAAAGCCGGAATGATCGACTTCTGGTCTATCACTGTCCGCGCCTTCAAACTGCCTTTGGAAGATCTGTGCGAGAATTTCGGACAGGTGGCCTGGTATAAAGGCACCATCGAAAACCATCCGCACAGCTTTGCGCTTGATGACCATCATTTGTTCCAGACCGGCCTTCCCATGCCGGTCTGCGGCAATACGGCTATGATGCTCAAAGACACCCGCTTTGCACCGCATTTCCGTGTGGATGGCGACATGTCCACCCATTATGGGCCGTTCGATTGCACAACATCGGCGGCGACCACAGAAAAAGATGTGGGAAGCTGCTGCTAATAGCGCCTTCTGGCATCATCAAAAAAACAGGGCCGCGGGACATCTCCCCGGCCCTTTTTCGTCGCTTGAATACAGCCGCGTATGCTTTATTTCCGCTCGGCCCAAGTGAGAGATTTGATCACCCCGCGCAGGGTCTGGATTTCCTGAGTGGTAAGAGACGCATTCTGGAACAGGGATTTCAACGCCCGCATTTGCGTCGGCTTGCGGTCTGCCGAACGGAAATAGCCGCGTTTATCCAACGCCTCTTCAAGCTGGTCATAAAGACCTTGATAATGGGCTTTGGGCGCCGGATCTTCTTGCCGTCTGTCTATGCGCGGCTTTGTGTCATCCTTGGCCTTGAACCACTCATAAGCTGCCAAAATCACGGCTTGCGCCAGATTGAGGCTGGAAAAATCCGGATTCACAGGCACGGTCATCACCGTATCCGCCAAGGCCACATCTTCATTATCAAGGCCAGAGCGTTCCGGCCCGAACATCAGCCCGGCCCTCCTTTCCAACCCATGGATTTCAGCCACCGCCTGTTGCGGTGTCACCACCGGTTTCACCATATCGCGCGGGCGTACCGTTGCCGCATAAACCCGGCCAAGATCGCCAATGGCATCAGCCACCGTGTCATAAAGCCTCGCCCCATCCAGAACGCAATCCGCACCAGATGCCGCAGGGCCAGCCGCCGGATTGGGCCAGCCATCACGGGGTGCCACTAGCCGCATCTCGGTAAGGCCGAAATTCAGCATGGCCCGCGCAGCCTTGCCGATATTTTCGCCAAGCTGCGGACGCACCAAAATCACAACGGGCGCAAGATCAGTCATTGCCGGTCCGTTCCCAATCGGTGGTGCCATCGGGGCGATCCAGCAAACGGATACCGGCGGCATCCAGCTGATCGCGCACCTTGTCGGCTCGGGCGAAATCGCGGGCCTTGCGGGCTTCTTTCCGTTCCAGAATCAATGCCTCGATCGCATCTGCATCCAAACCGCCTGCCCTGTTGCTCTTGAACCATTGGTCCGGATTTTCCTGCAACAATCCCATGAACTGCGCCCCGGCCAATAATTGATCCACGCTTTCCGGCTTTGCCAAGGCTTCCAAAGCGGCGATGGCCCTGGGGCTGTTAAGATCATCCTCTAGGGCTGCGACCACCGTTTGCGGTATGATTTGTGCAGCTTCAACCCCTGCAATCAAGCGGTACCAACGATCCAGCCGACGCTTGTTTTCCGCAATACCGTCTGTGGTGAAATCCAGCGGCTGGCGATAATGGGCCGACATCAGTGTCAGCCGGATGGCCTCGCCGGGGAAATCCGCCAACAGATCATGGACTGTGTGGAAATTCCCCAGCGATTTCGACATTTTCTCGCCGCCCGACAGCACATAGCCATTATGCACCCAAGTGCGCACAAAAGGATGGCCATGGCAGCATTCGCTTTGCGCCAATTCGTTTTCATGATGGGGGAAAATCAAATCCTGTCCGCCGCCATGAATGTCGATTTCCGTTCCCAAATGCGCCTTGATCATGGCCGAACATTCCAGATGCCAGCCGGGGCGTCCCTTGCCCCACGGGCTCTCCCAACCGGGCTGATCCGCATCACTGGGTTTCCACAGCACAAAATCCGCCGGGTCTTTTTTATAAGGGGCCACCTCCACCCGTGCGCCGGCCACCATTTCATCCCGCGGGCGATGGCTAAGCTTGCCATAATCGGGCATGGCGGGCACATGGAACAGCACATGCTCCTGAGCCGCATAGGCAAAGCCCTTATCCATCAGATCCGCGATCATGGCGATCATCTGCGCGATATGATCGGTGGCATGGGGCTCGATACTGGGCGGCAAGACATGAATAGCCGCCATATCCTCGCGGTAAATTCGGGCAAATTTTTCGGTGATCGTCGCAATGGGGGTGCCGCTTTCAGCAGCGCGGGCGATGATCTTGTCATCAATATCGGTGATATTGCGGGCATAGGTTACATGCCCCTCGCCATAAACATGGCGCAACAGCCGAAACAGCAAATCGAACACCACCGGCGGACGTGCATTGCCGATATGGGCAAAATCATAGACCGTTGGCCCGCACACATAAAGCCGCACATTTTTGGGATCGATGGGCTGGAACGGCTCTTTCTTGCCGCTCATGCTGTTGGTGAGATGAAGGCTCATGCCCGCTCCCCTTTGAGCCGTGCTTGCGCCCGTGCACGCCCGATCAAGGGCAAAAGCGTTGCCATTTCCGGCCCGTGATCCTCACCGGTCAGTGCCTGCCGCAGGGGCAAGAACAGCGCTTTTCCTTTGCGGCCTGTTGCTTGCTTGATGGCACTGGTCCAAGCCTTCCAGCTATCCCCCGCAAGGGTTTGGGGCAAAAGCTCTGCCGCCTCCGCCAGAAAGGCGCAGTCATCATCCATAATCACCGGGTCCAACGGCCCCAAAACCACCTTGCGCCAGCGAGCCACATCGTTGAAATGTTCCAGATTGCCGCGCACGGCCAACCAGAAATCTTCCCTCAAATCCGCCAAAAGCGCCCGATCCTTCACATCCTGATAGGAAAGCTGATGCAGAATTTTGGCATTCACCTGATCCAGTTCGTCTTCATCGAAAATGGCCGAAGATTTCGAGAATTTTGAAAATTCGAACCCATCACGCAAGGGAGCGACATCCACAAATGGCTCGATAGGATCAGAAGACCCGAGGCGGGCGATAAAGCTGATGATGGCCTGCGGTTCCAATCCGGCTTCATCGCGCAAGGCGGCAATGGAGCCACTGCCCGCACGCTTGGAAAATTTGTCGCCGCCTTTGCCCTTCAACAAAGGATAATGGGCAAAAAGCGGAGCCGTGCCGCCCAGCGCTTCAAAAATCTGGATCTGCTGGCCGGAATTGGTCACATGATCTTCGCCGCGAACCACATGGCTGATGGAAAAATCCATATCATCCACGGTCGAGGGCAGCATATAAAGGAAAGTGCCATCGGCCCGGATCAGAACCGGATCGGACAGGCTTGCCGGATCAATGGATTGCGGCCCACGGATCAGGTCCGTCCACTCCACCCGCTGATCGGTATCCAGCTTGAAGCGCCAATGGGGTTTCTTGCCCTCGGCTTCCAGCTTTTCCCGATCCGCCTGTGTAAGCTTCAAGGCCGCCCGATCATAAACCGGCGGCAGGCCGCGCCCAAGCTGCAAGCGGCGCTTGATGGACAGTTCTTCCGCCGTTTCATAGCAAGGATAAAGCCGCCCTTGCTCCTTCAAATGCTCGGCCGACGCATGATAGCGCTCCAGCCGTTGCGATTGCCGGGCTTCCTGATCCCAATCAAGGCCAAGCCAACGCAGATCATGGCGGATCGCCTCGATATAATCATCGCGGGAGCGTTCGGCATCCGTATCATCAAAGCGCAACAGAAATTGCCCCCCTTGCTGACGGGCAAACAGCCAGTTCAACAAGGCGGCGCGAACATTTCCCACATGCAAAAGGCCGGTGGGAGACGGGGCAAAGCGTACATTTACAGACATGGGCGTCGGGTTGTCCTGAAACCATTGGTGATTGGGAAGCGGCGATCGCGGCCAAAACTTTTACGGGTGATTTTCACGCCCGGTGCAGCCTGACGGCGTTTATATTCAGCGACATAAAGCAAATGCTCAACCCTTGCCACTGTCTTTGCATCATGGCCACGCGCCACAATTTCGGATGCGGGCATGCTCCGCTCGACCAGACAGGCCAGAATGTCGTCCAACACATCATAGGGCGGCAGCGAATCTTCATCTTTTTGATCGGCGCGCAATTCTGCAGTCGGTGGCTTGGTGATAACACGGGCGGGCATCACCGGACCTTCGGGGCCAAGGGCATGAAGTGGCGTGCGGTGATTACGCCAGTGCGACAAAGCAAAAACGGTAGACTTGTAAACATCCTTCAGCACCGAATACCCGCCGCACATATCGCCATAAAGCGTGGAATAACCCACACTGACTTCCGATTTATTGCCGGTGGTGAGCACCAGATCGCCAAATTTGTTGGACATGGCCATCAAGATCACGCCGCGCAGCCTCGACTGGATATTCTCTTCGGTAATGTCTGGCGCATAGCCTTCAAAAACCGGCCCCAGCATCTGATCGAAGGCGGCAACACCCGGCTCGATGGCCACGCTATCAAGGCGTATCCCCAAAAGATCGGCGCATCCTTGCGCATCTTCAAGGCTTTCCGGGCTGGTATAGCGCGATGGCATCATCACCGTGCGCACCCGGTCTTTTCCCAAGGCATCCACAGCGATCGCCGCCGTCAGCGCAGAATCAATCCCGCCCGACAAGCCGATCAGCACACCGGGAAAGCCGTTTTTCCCCACATAATCGCGCAGCCCCAAAACGGTGGCTTGCCAGATCGCCTCCAGATCATCGAACAATGGTGCTTTACGCCCCTCTTGCGGGCGCAAGGCTGTCCTGTCTCCAATCTGTTTTGGAACACAGTCCACAATTTCCATATCCGTTGAAAAGCCCGCAAGGCGCACCATCACCTCGCCCTGTGCATCCAGGCAAAAGGACGTTCCATCGAAAATCACTTCGTCTTGTCCGCCCAGCTGATTGACGAACATAAGCGGCAATCCGGTTTCGGCCACACGCTTACGGGATTCCATCAAGCGCTCGTCGCTCTTATCGGTTTCAAAAGGCGACGCGGTGGGCACCAGCAGAATTTCGGCCCCTGCCTGTGCCAAATCGCGCGCCGTATGGGGAAACCACATATCTTCGCAAATCATCACCCCAAGGCGGTGACCACGCACCATCACCGGTTCTGTCTTTGAGGCGGCAGCGAAAATCCGCTTTTCATCAAAAATACCGTAATTGGGCAGATCGCGTTTGCGCACCTTATGGGTGATCGCGCCCCCATCCATCACCAAAGCGGTATTATAAAGCCCGTCATCAAACAGCCAAGGCGACCCCACAATCAATGCCGGGCCGCCATCCGCTGTTTCTTTGGCCAGCATCTCGGCGCACTGCATGGCGCACCGCTGGAAGAATGATTTCAGCACCAGATCTTCTGTGGGATAGCCCACAAGGCTCAGTTCAGGAGTGATAACTAGATCAGCCCCCAAAGCAGCCGCTTTGGCCCGTGCCGTGCGAATTTTTTCCACATTGCCATCAATATCCCCCACCACAGGGTTCAATTGCGCAAGTGCGATGCGAAAGGGATGTGCGTTCATGCAGGCTTGTTTAGCCGGTCATCGCAGCCGCCACAAGATGGCTCAGGCGCTTTCACGCACCTCGGCCCCTTGCTTAACGGCGCGCCGCCCCTCTTTCAACAATTCCGCAATCTGGAAGGCCATCTCGAGGCTTTGGTCCGCATTCAGCCGGGGATCGCAATGGGTGTGATAGCGCGAAGACAATTTGTCTTCGGTAATGGCCATGGCTCCGCCGGTACATTCGGTCACATTCTGCCCCGTCAGCTCCAGATGAATACCGCCCGGATAGGTTCCTTCGGCGCGGTGAATGGCAAAGAACTGCCGCACTTCCCGCATCAACTGGTCAAAGCCACGGGTTTTCAGCCCGACCGAGCTTTTCACCGTATTGCCGTGCATGGGATCGCAACTCCACACCACCCGACGGCCATCGCGCTTCACCGCACGGATCAAATTCGGCAAATGCTGCTCGACCTTATCGGCGCCAAAGCGACAAATCAGGGTCAGGCGGCCCGGCTCGTCAAAGGGATTGAGCAGATCGACCACACGCAGCAATTCATCCGGCTGCATGCTTGGCCCCACCTTTACAGCGATGGGATTTTCAATACCCTTTAAAAATTCTAGATGCGCCCCGTCCAATTGCCGGGTGCGATCACCACACCACAGCATATGGGCCGAGCTATCCACCCATCCGCCGCCCGATGGTTCATGGCGGGTCATGGCTTCTTCAAACCCCAGCAGCAAACATTCATGGCTGGTGAAAAAATCCGTGCCCTTCAGTTCATGGGCCGCATCGTCCCCGACCCCGCAAGCGCGCATGAAAGCCAATGATTCGCCAATGCGGTCCGCCAAATCCTGAAAGCGTTCCGCCGCCGGGGAATTGGCAACAAAATCCAGATTCCAGCGATGCACCCGATGCAGGTCCGCATAGCCCCCGCTGGCATATGCCCGCAAAAGATTAAGGGTTGCCGCCGATTGATTATAGGCGCGCATCAAGCGATCCGGATCGGGCATCCGGGCCGCCGCATCGAACTGGATGCCATTCACATTATCGCCGCGATAGCTGGGCAGCTCCTGATCGCCTTGCCGTTCCATATCGCTGGAACGCGGTTTGCCAAATTGCCCGGCCATGCGCCCCACCTTCACCACGGGGCACGCCGCCCCGAAGGTAAGGATAACCGCCATTTGCAGCAAAACCCGGAAGGTATCGCGGATGGTATCGGGGTGAAATTCTGCAAAGCTTTCCGCGCAATCCCCACCCTGAAGCAAAAAGGCACGGCCATCGGCAACCCGGCCAAGCTGGCGCTTCAAAGCCTTGACCTCACCCCCGAAAACCAATGGCGGATACCGTGACAAATCGCTTTCCACAGATGCCAGTTTATCCTTGTCGGGATAATTGGGTTGTTGGGCTGCGGGGCGGTTACGCCAACTATCAGGGGTCCAGCGTGTTGGCATATTTCAAAAACTCCACTCAAAACGCATGATCATAACAAGCGGCCATCATAAGCAAGACCGCCGAACTTGTCAGCCCTGCCAAAGGCCTTAATTGCGTTTTGTGCTCATCAAAACCAGTTCTTCGGCGCTGCTGGGGTGAATGGCCACGGTTTTATCCAAATCGGCCTTGGTAAGCCCCATCTTGATCGCAACGGCAAATCCCTGAATGATCTCGGGGCTATCGGGGCCGATCATGTGGATGCCCACCACCTTGTCGGTTTTGCAATCGACGATAATCTTGGCATAGGCCCGTTCATCGCGCCCGGCCAGCGTGTTTTTCATGGGCCGGTAATCGGATTCATACACATCCACATCACCCAGCTTGTCTATGGCCTGATCCTCGGTCATGCCAACAGTGCCAATGGGTGGATGGGAAAACACCGCCGATGCCACATTATGATGATCGGGAGAAACCGGCGTGCCTTTAAACCGGGTCAGGGCAAAGGCATGGCCTTCCTTGATGGCCACGGGCGTCAGCGCGATGCGGTCCGTCACATCGCCAACAGCATAGATATTCTCCACATTGGTGCGGGAATAATCATCCACCGTCACCGCCCCATTGGTATCAAGAGCAACCCCGGCCCGCTCCAATCCCAAACCTTCGGTATAGGGGCGGCGGCCAATGGCATACATCAGCTGGTCGGCTTTCAAACTCTCGCCGGAATTCAGCGTTAGCGACAGCCCGTCACCGGTTTTTTCGATGGCCTCCACATCCGTGTGGCACAGGATCTTGATGCCTTTATCCTGCATGGCTTTTTGCAGCCGAATCCGCAAATCCTCATCAAAGCCACGCAAAATACGGTCCCGCCGGTATACAAGGGTGACATTGGACCCCAGACCATTGAAAATTCCGGCAAATTCAACAGCAATATAGCCGCCACCAACGATGACAATGTCTTTGGGCAGCTCTTTCAAATGAAACGCTTCATTAGAGGTGATGGCATGCTCCACACCGGGGGTGCGCGGCAGATTCACCGTCCCGCCGGTGGCCACCAGAATCGTATCCGCCGTGACGGTTTTATCGCCCATCCGCACGGTATGCGCATCCTCAAGCGTTGCCCGGCTTTCAAACACCTCGACATTATTGGACGCCAGCATTTTCTTATAAAGGCCGTTCAGCCGGTCAATTTCCGCATCTTTTGCTGCGATAAATTTCGTCCAGTCAAAGTTCGGCGTAACAGCATCCCAGCCAAAGCCCACCGCATCTTCAAAATCTTCATGGAAATGCGCCGCATATGTCATCAGCTTCTTTGGAACACAGCCGCGAATGACACAGGTTCCGCCCACCCGATATTCTTCAGCAACAGCGACCTTCGCACCCAAGGAAGCGGCAATCCGGCTGGCACGCACGCCGCCTGAGCCTGCGCCAATTACGAAAAGATCATAGTCATAAGGGCTCTGTGTCATATACCGATCCTGCAGTTGGGCTTGTGCTTTGCGCAAACAGATAAGAGACCGCGCTCATAATGACAATCACATCGAAGTGAATTCATATGCGGCCACGCTAACTCACCAAATGCAGATAATAGCGATGGCGATCATATTGGGCGATCACATCAGCAATAATCTGTTCCTTGGAATAGCTGATCACATCATAGGGATCGCTGCCTTCGCCTTGATAAACTTCGGCGCGATAAAAGTGCGAGGCTTTCGACCGTTTTGGCTCGAATTCCGGAAAAGCAAAGCTGGGTGTTTCATAACTACGCAAATGCACAGCATATTCAAAGGGATAGGCTTGGCCCGCATCTTCTTCCACCAACAAGCTCACCCGATCTTCTTGATGATTCACCGATGCTTCAACGCCGCGCAGTGAAAGTTCACGCGCCACTTCCAGCAATGCCGGATGGGCAATATCGGCCATGAAGACAGTGGCCTGTGCCTGTTTGGGATAATGCAAAATGCTACGAAGTCTTTGCTTCCACGGCACACCAACGCCATCCACCGCCAAAGACGAGGCCACGCGATGGCTGGCTTTTCGCGCCCGTTCATCGCGCAGACCGCGATAAAGCCCCCAGCACACCACGAGAATAACAAGGGTAAAAGGCAAAGCACTGGCCAAAGACGCCGTTTGTAGCGCAACCAGCCCTCCGGCCAACAGCAAGACAGCCGCCACAATGCCTTCCGTTACGGCCCAGAAAATCCGTTGCCAAACCGGCGGTTCCTTATCCCCGCCTGAGGTGATGATATCGATCACCAAGGAACCAGAATCCGACGAGGTCACAAAAAACGTGATCGCTAGCGCCGTGCCTAAAATCGAGGCAATGCCGGAAAAAGGCAAAGCTTCCAAAAACTGGAACAACGCCACCGGCATATTGGTGGTCACCACTTCCCCCAATTTAGAAATGCCTTCCATATCGAAAAAGATGGCGGAATTGCCAAAGACAGTCATCCACAAGAAGGTGAAGCCCGATGGCACCAGCAACACATTGATCACAAATTCCCGAATGGTCCGACCACGGGAAATCCGGGCAATGAACATGCCCACAAAAGGCGACCAGGCAATCCACCATGCCCAGTAGAACAAAGTCCAGTCGCTGATCCAATGATTTGGTTCATAGGCAAACAAGGTGAAGGTCCGGGTTACCAGACTTCCCAGATAACCACCGATATTTTGAACGAAAGCCTGCAGCAAAAACAAGGTCGGGCCAGCGAGCAGAACAAAAACCAACAAGCCAATGGCCAGGATCAGATTGATTTCGCTCAGCCGTTTGATGCCTGAATCCAGACCAGCCACCACAGACGTGGTGGCAGCCCCGGTGATCAAGGCAATAAGCAAAAGCTGCATCCATTCATTTTCCGGCACGCCGAACAGATGATTCAGCCCGGCATTCACCTGCATCACCCCCACACCAAGGGAGGTCGCAACGCCGAACATGGTGCTCACCACCGCCAGAATATCCACCGCATGGCCGATGGGGCCGTGGATGCGCTCCCCTAAAATGGGATAAAGGCTGGACCGGATGGTTAAAGGAAGTCCGCGTCGATAGCCGAAATATGCCAAAGACAGGCCCACCACGGCATAAATCGCCCAAGCATGAATACCCCAATGGAAGAAAGTGATTTCCATGGCCTCGCGGGCCGCCTGTGCCGTTCCGCCTTCAATAGTGGGAGGCGAGAAATAATGGGAAATCGGCTCTGCCACGCCGAAAAACATCAAGCCGATGCCCATGCCTGCAGAAAATAACATGGCCATCCACGAGGCATAGGAAAAATCCGGCTCCGAAGAATCCGGCCCCAACCGGATATCCCCGAAAGAACTCATGGCCAAGCCAAGAACAAACACCAGAAAGAATGCCACCGACAGCACATAAAACCAGCCGAATCGTTCGACAATGCCGGATTGCAACGTTTTGAATATGGTCGAGGCATCTCCGGAATCCAACGCGGCAAAGCATAGAGTTGCGAAAATGATCAATGCCGAAATAAAGAAAACCGGCTTATTGACAGACTCAAATATCTTCCAGTTCCAAAACGCCACGGAAGCCCCTCTTGTGCGCAAAAAAAGATGATGGCGCTATGTACGACAGAAATGGGTCCGGGTGCAAATCTATGGAAATATTTATCCTGATCTCCCTCATTCACAGCGATATTATGCAAGATCAAACCGCCATAGCCGCTGATCCATAAGGAATGTGACGGATTATTATCCGTGAGCTTTTCAAAGCCGATTCTATGCACCGATCCCGCGCAACCGGCACCCTAGACTATCGATAAAACCAGATCGGTTTTGAGGAGGTTTCAGCCCATATCCGCCATGGGCTGTAAGCTGATCTCCGCACCTTGCTTTCCTGCCAGAAATGCTTCGATCAGGCCGATGAGCTTGATTCTGTCGATGGGTTTGGAGATATAATCGTTCATCCCGCCACTGATTAGCTGATGGCGATCCCCCTCCATGGCATCCGCCGTGATGGCAATAACCGGCACCTGCGCTTTTTTTGTGCCAAGAGCGCGAATTTCCCGCACCGCCATAGGCCCGTCCATCACCGGCATATGCACATCCATCAAAATCAGGTCGAAGGATTGCGCAACCACCAGTTCCAAAGCCTGTGCGCCATCTTCCGCAAACACCAGATCATAGCCCTGACCATGCAACATCTCGCGCATCACCAGCCGGTTTGTTTCATTGTCTTCAGCGATCAAAAGACGTGCCCGGCTCGCTTGCTCATTCTTAACAGTCGACGCGCCCTGTAAAACTGCGCCCTTATCATCCCCGTCCGGTCCAGCCACATTGATTGCAGAGTCCACCAAGGGCAAGGCAAACCAGAAATCCGTCCCTTCCCCCAAGCGGCTGACAAAATCGATCTGCCCGCCCATCAAACCGACAAGATGCCGGCAGATAGACAATCCAAGGCCCGTGCCCCCATATGTTCGGGTTGCCCCGGTTTCCACTTGGGTAAAAGGCTCGAACAACTGCGATTTATGCGCTTCGGAAATTCCAATGCCTTGATCTTTCACCCGAAAAACAACGGCTGGCGTCTCCAACACCGTATCGTCTTTACACACGGAAACGCGCACCGCCCCATGGGACGAGAATTTAATGGCATTGGAAATCAGATTGGATAACACCTGACGAATGCGGCCCGGGTCCCCCACAATATGCAGAGGCAAATTCGGGGCGACCTGCATTTGAAGCGCCACCCCTTTATCATTGGCTTTCGCCTGCCAAAGATCGGCCAGATCCGTTAGCAGATCCCGCAAGGCGAAGGTTTCCACCTGAATATCCAGCTTTCCGGCCTCGATCTTGGACATGTCCAGAATATCGTTCAAAAGCGCCAACAGCATATTCGCTGAATTGAGAATGGTTTCCACCTGACGCTTTTCTTTCGGCTCCATCCCGGCTCTCAAAAGCACCTGTGCCATGCCCATAATGCCATTGAGCGGTGTGCGCACTTCATGGCTTGTCATCGCCAGAATATTGGATTTCACTTCATTGGCATGCTCAAGCTCTTGTTGCGCCAACAACAATTCGCCACTCCGGATCTCGGCCTCTGCGGTGGCACGGGCCTTAGCGCGTAACAAAATCGTCAATCCGACAATCACCCCCAAAAGCAAGAAGGTGCCGATCAATGCCGCATTGCGCCATGTTGATTCAGAAGCCAATCGCAAGGCGCTGATTTCCTGGTCCCGTTGCAACAGGGCAATTTCCTGCTCCTTGCGTTCCAGATCCATCTGCGCTTCCAAAACCTTGCCCAATTGGTTCACTTCCGCCGTATTGATGGCTTCCCTGAATTTCTGGCTTTGGCTTTGATGCTCATAGGCCAATTTATAATCATCGGTCGCCGCATATAGCCGTGCAAGAATCCCGTGCAAATCACGCAACCGCGCCCGTTCGCGATTTTCCTGGGCTTGTTCAAGACCGCGCGTGGCATAATCGACGGCCAGATCCAGTGCGCCTTTTGCTTCATGAACGCGCGCCATATTCAGCCACGCATTGCTCACCAAAGATCCAACCCCAAGCGCATCGGCTGCCGTGATGCCGCGCTCGATATAGAGAAGGGCATCATCATATCGGCCCAGATTGACCAGGGCTTCGCCAATATTGTCATCGACATAGGCAGACACCAAAGGGTTGTTCAGTTCCTCGATCAACGGGCGTGCGGACATCAAAAGATCATAGGCTTTTTGTGCCTGTCCGCTGGTGACATAGGCATAGGCCAGGTTATTGATAATGCGCGCGCGCAAGAAGCTGTCATCGGCCTGTTCGGCGCGGATCAAGGCCCGCTGATAATTGGAAATGGCATTATCCCATTGGCCGATTTCCTGATAAATGCCCGCCCCGCTGGCATGGGCTGCAGCCATGCCCTCATTATCCCCAAGCGCATCAAAAACGCCCCAGGCGGCAAAATAATCGGTCAAGGCCGACGCCATATCACCCAGATGTTCATGCGCCCGCGCTTTCGCCGTCAACAAGTCCGCATGAAGTCTGGATTTGGGGTCCAAATCGGCCGCCTCAAACAGCCCAAAAGCGTAGGTAGCCACCCTCAGCGCGTCATTATTCTGACCAAGCCGGCTTAAGACCGAGGATTTGAGCATATATAAGCGTATTGTGCTGACATCCACATTCCCGCCCTGCTTTGATGGCAGAATCGAAATTTGCTCATCAATTAACGCCATGGCCCGCAAAGGCTCGCTATCCACAAGTTGGGATGCCTGTTCAATGACCGCCATGGAAATGCCGGACGCAGGGTCATCAGGGCTTTCAGCTTGAGCGTGGGCCTGATGGTCAATGACCGGCGATCCGGCGATCACCGCATATGCCAGCATGCATAAAATTGCGCGAAACCAATGTATTTTCATTTATAACACCCGGCGGCCCATGAATATCTTATCTGTCCAAATAGGCGCCAAGACATAACAGTTGCAGGTAAACGAAATACAAAGACAGCCCAATGCTCTTTTTTCTGCCGTCTTTCAATTTCAACGGGCTAAGAATAGAAACCCGTCGATAGTCATATCCAAAATCTGACAGGCCTCTTTAATGGGTCGGTGCAAAAATCCGAGGACCAATGAACAAGAAAATCTTTCACGTCGATACAGTCATCTTCGATCTGGATGGCACCCTTGTCGATACGGCCCCGGATCTGTGCGCCGCCATGAACCATGTGCTCGAAGATCTGCGTCGCCCTCACCTTGAGCTTCAGGCCGTGCGACATATGGTCGGCCACGGTGTGCGCAAGCTGATCGAAGCCGGGCTAAAAGCCACAGGTGGCATCCCGAAAGATCGGGACATGGATGCGGAACAGGCGCTCTTTCTGACCCATTATCGGCACAATATTGCCCGCCTGAGCCAACCATTCCCCGGCGCCATGGATCTGATAAAGCGTTTGAAAGATAATGATATCGCCCTTGGCCTTTGCACCAATAAACCGCAGGATTTGACCCTTCGGCTTTTGGATGCGCTGGATCTTCACCCTTATTTTTCCTCGATTATCGGCGGCGATGCCCTGCCCCATTGCAAGCCGCACCCCATGCACATCAATCAGGTTCTGCACGAGCTTGGCGCTCAGAGTGACGCCTTGATGGTGGGAGATACCCAAACCGATGTGGATGCCGCACGCGCCAGCGACATTCCCGTTGCCGTGGTCAGTTTTGGTTATAGCGCCCGTCCGGCGATAGAATTAGGCGCCGATGGCGTTGCGGAGTCTTTCGCACATCTGTCGCAAATGATTAAGATCAAGACGCATAGAAAAACAAGGCGATGATATGAGCACAGGCAAGATCATCGAAAGCGGCTTCCGGATACTGCCGATACAGATATTGGTGGTGGTTTTGCTCTTTGGGCTGCACCTTTTAGGACTGGTGGATGTGCTTCCCGCACTGATTATTGCAGCCGTGATCGGCATAGCCTTCTTCTGGATGGACCGGCGCTACCGCATAGTGGTGAACCGGCTGACCGATGCCTTGAAAACCGCCCGCTCTACCCAAAGGAATCTGGCCCCATTGCGGGCCAAAATCGCCGAAGGGATCGACGCGCCTTTGCTCTTGATCGACCCTTTGCGCAAGGTACTGGATGCCAACCGCCCGGCCCGCACCCTTTTTGGCAATAATCTGATCGGTCGGGATGTCAGCCTTTATGTGCGCCATCCCGATATTCTGGAAGCGCTGGGAAAAGTGATGCAAGGCGCTCCCATTGCCCGCCTTGAAGCCTCTTTGACGGGGGCGGTTGAACGTATTTTTTCCATCAGCGTATCGCGGGTGGATAACAGCCGCCACGCATCGGATAGCGACGGAGAAAGCACCGAGCCTGCATTTTACGTGGTCATTTCCATGCACGACATCACGAAAATGCGGGTGGCCGAACGCATGCGTGCCGATTTTGTCGCCAATGCCAGCCATGAATTGCGCACGCCTTTATCGTCTGTGATCGGCTTCATTGAAACCATGAACGGCCCCGCCAAAGGCGACGAAGCCGCCCAAGAGCGGTTTTTGGGCATCATGGAAGAAGAATCCCGCCGCATGGTGCGTTTGATCGACGATCTGTTATCCCTTTCGCGGATCGAACTGGACAAGCATGTGCAGCCCAAAAGCAGCGTGCCGCTTGAGCCCATTTTAAAAGGCGTTGCCGCATCTTTGGAGCCAACCGTCCAGAAACGTCATATGGCCATCAATATTCTTGTGCCGGATTCCCTTGAACCGGTGCAAGGCGATGCCGACCAAATCCACCAGATGTTGCAAAATCTCACATCCAATGCGCTGAAATACGCCTATGAAGGCAGCACCGTGACCTTATCTGCACAGCCGGTGGACCGCATCCCCGAAAGCGGACAACGCGGCATCGCCATCAGTATCACGGATCACGGCCCCGGTATTCCGCCCGAACATCTCCCCCGCCTGACCGAGCGCTTTTATCGGGTCGACGCGGCGCGATCCCGAAAGCTGGGGGGCACGGGGCTTGGCCTTGCAATCGTAAAACATATCGTGTCGCGCCATCGCGGCCATCTGGATATCCGCAGCATATTGGGGAAAGGGACCACCGTCACCATCTCCCTCCCTATATATCAAGGCCCCCGTGAGCCGGAAGACCATCCCTGAAAGGATCAGCTAAGACACGCAATCTGCTCGCTGGACCGTCATATGACTGTAATCGGAATGTCTTAAACAGACGCATGTGCATTCGTGCCAATTGTGGCAGAGGAGCCGACATGACCGATATTCACACAATAAAATCCTATGATGACGAACTGGACCAGTTGCGGGCCATCCTGAGCGAAATGGCAGGTCTGGCAGAAATGCAGCTTGCCAATGCCGTGACGGCGTTGATGGCCCGCGATATAGAACTGGCGGAAAAAGCCATCGCATCTGACAAAAAGATCGATTTGCTGGAACAGCGTGCCGAAGAAAAAGCCATCGAAGTGATCGCACGTCGTGCACCACTGGCCGATGACCTGCGTGAATTGGTGGCAACGATAAAAATCTCCAACGCCTTGGAACGGATTGGCGATTATTCCAAAAATATCGCCAAGCGAACCACCGTATTGGTCAATACCCTCCCCATTCGCCAGATCAGCGTACTGCCCGAAATGGCGCAAGAAGCGCAAAGAATGATTACCGATGTGCTTGATGCGTTTATCCAGCGCGATAGCACCCGCGCCATAGATGTCTGGACACGGGATGAGCGCATTGATCTGCTTTATGATAGCCTGTTCCGCGAATTGCTGACCTATATGATGGAAAAGCCGCAGATCATCACCGCCTGCACCCATTTGCTGTTTATCGCAAAAAATATTGAGCGGGCGGGCGATCAGGCCACCAATATTGCAGAAATCGCCTATTATGTGATCGAGGGGCGCCCCATGAAAGACGCACGCCCCAAACGGGATGACACCGCCTTTGCCCGCGCTTCAAAAGACGAACAGTCCCATCCGGATCAACAGGATAGCGCATCATGAAGCCACGCATTTTACTTGTTGAAGACGATATCAACCTGACCGAGCTCGTCCGGTATAATTTGGAACGGGAAGGATTCGATGTGGTTTTCAGCAATGATGGCGAAGAAGGTATGATGATGGCGATGGAGCAGCCGCCGGATCTGATTTTGCTGGATTGGATGCTGCCCAATCTATCGGGCATCGAGATCTGCCGTCGCCTGCGTCGCAATGGAGACACCGCCAATATCCCCATCATCATGCTCACCGCGCGCACCGAAGAAGGTGACCGGGTGCGGGGACTGGAAATCGGGGCCGACGATTATGTCACCAAACCTTTCAGCCCCCGCGAGCTGATTGCCCGCATCAATGCCGTCTTGCGCCGCGTGCGGCCGGGTTTGTCCGGCAAGGTACTGACCTTTTCCGGCATCAGCCTCGACAGTACCACCCACAAAGTTCTGCGCGATCATAAGCCGGTGCATTTGGGGCCCACGGAATTTCGCATGCTTCGGCATTTTCTGGAAAATCCGGGGCGGGTCTTTTCCCGTGAACAGCTTTTGGATGCCGTATGGGGGCATGATGTTTATGTGGAATTGCGCACCGTGGATGTGCATATCCGCCGACTGCGCAAAGCCTTGAACAGCAATGGTGCCAACGACATCATACGCACTGTCCGCTCTGCAGGCTACGCCCTTGATACTGAACAATAAAAAACAAAATATCCAACCAGATTATAACAAGATATTACCAGCCGGAAAGCCACCTTTCCGGCCCCATTAACCACTTGTAAACGAAATTGTGAAACAATTGAAATTGAATAAAATTTTATATTGCTTCCGTTTCCGGTATGTCCCTTCGAGCAGTGGCTGAGTCTCTTCAATCCAGAAAACTTTAGCAGGATAGTCCGATGGACAAGCTTACCAGACAGTCTTCCAGAACAATCGATCAAGACGTCGCCTATCTCGGCCAATCTCAGGATAATCGCCTTGATGTGGGGCTGGCCTTCGTTCTTGTCGTCGGCCTGTCTCTTGGTCTTTGGGCAACCGTTTTGTCATTCATCTTTTGATTTCTGTCTAAAGCCGATATGCTCTTTATCGGGCGGTGGTAAATCCGTCCGATTTTCTTGCCTATAAAGCAGGTCCAATGAGCAATATTCTCGGCGTTCTTTTTACATCAGATCATCTTCTTCTTGGCCTATTAGCGGCGCTTATCATCGTTGCGCTTTTGGGGCTGATTGTGATGTTTCGTCTTTCCGACAAGCTGCGCGACATTGAAAACGCGCAAAAATATCAGCACAAAGAGCTCATGAAAGAAGTGGCCTTGAACAGCCCCATTCGGGCAGCCATCGCCGCTGTTATCGCCGCCCAGGGGAACAAGCCCCCGACGCTTCAGGATTTTCAGGCAGAGGTTGGCGCGCTCACCGAAAACTGGGCGGAAATCGAAGCACTTGCGGAACAGGCCCAAAGCCAGCTTGCAAAAATGGTGGATGAAGCGGCAGATGGGAACGCGCGAGACTCCGCTTGAAACGGCGACGCATCATCTGTCGCATCCAGACAAAAAGAGCCCTATGGGCGCGATGATGCGGCGTGGCTTTCTTTGCCCGCGTTTTTTGTCATGCTCCACTGGTTATAAATCTCCAATGGTGTTGCAGCATGCCCGCCCAATGTTTTGAAAAAGAATTCAAAATAACGATCCATTTGATCCAGAAAGCGCGTCAGATCCGCGGGGCTTTGCACATAAGGCGTATGGCCCGGCGCTAAGGACGGGCTGTGATAGGTGTAGCTGAACACCCGAAAGCCATCTTTCACCATCGCTTTTGTCAGCCTTATATGGTCACGGGCATCCTGTCCTTCCGGGCTTAATCTTATCCGTTCCAAAAGCCCAAGGCGGGCGCACATTCCCGGCAGGTGCATACGGCGTAAAAAAGGCGTTTGAATCCGAGGATAAAGCCACCGCCCCTGCCCGCGCAACACCCCCGCAAAGGCATTGGACAAAGGCAATTCCAAAATATCCGCGGCAGGTGAAAATGCGCGCAAATGCGGTGTTTCATGAAGAAAATTCGGCCCCTGATCGTCACTGAAATCCGTATAGGGCACGATGGAACAATCCACTTTATAGCCCAATCGGGCCAAAATCTCCGGCGTGTTTGGCCCAAGGCCATAGCGACCGGCTTTATAGACCAAAGGGCGTTTTTTGAAGGCGTCCTCGATTGTCGCGGTCAAAATCCGCAGCTTTTCATATTCAAGTGCCGCAACAAGATTTCCGGGATAGCTGTGCGCGCGGCTTATCTCTTCTTCAAAGGGCGGCGACACCCAAGGATGAAGATGAGCCCCGATAACGGCCTCTCCCCGATCCTGATAGGATTTCAAAAGCATCACCGCATCCGGATCGCTGGCCACGGGATGATCGATCACATAGGTGGGAATGATACCATAGCGGGCAAAAATAGCCTGCGCCTTGTCTTGCGCCGCAATAGAGGTGACCGCACGGGCTTCCCGACGAAAAGGACCGTCCCAATCGAACTCTTCTTCCGTATCGATAATCACGCATAATTGCGGGGTCTCTTGCATCATTGAGTCCGGCTTTTCTCTTGTCATGTGATCTTTTGTCATTGCGCCTTCGCTGTTCAAATTTTTCTCGCCGCATGGCGCCCTATCCCGATCCTTGTGCCATGCTACACAAAGGCGGGGCAATAACACAGTCTCGTTGCGCTAAACCCGTGAACGCGTTAGGTTTCAATTTGAAACGGGGAAACGGCACGGCCCTTGAAAAAGGGGCGCCAAGCAAAAAGCGCGAGGCCGGGGCGACAGGGAACATCATATCCACCATGACATTGCTGTATCTAACACACCGCATCCCCTATCCACCGAACAAAGGGGATAAAATCTCCACATTCAATATGATGCGCCATCTGTCAAAATCCCATGACATCCATCTTGGCACCTTCATCGATGCAGATGAAGATTGGCAATATGTGGAGAAGCTCCACGACTATTGCAAAAGCGTCTGTGTTGAAAAGCTGGACAAAAAACGGGGAATGATGGGGGCGATCAAAGGCCTGTTGCGCCATGAACCATTGTCTGTGGCTTATTACAAAAATAAGCGCATGTCCCAATGGGTGGACCATATTCTTGCCCATGAAAAGCCCGATGCCATTTTGATGTATAGTGGCTGCACCGGCCAATTTGTTTATGGCAAAACCGCAGCGGGGCCGCGCACCATTTTCAATGCCGAAGATGTGGATTCAGAAAAGTTCCGCTCTTATGCCGAAGATAAAAACCGGTTTAAAAAATGGTTTTTTCAGCGCGAAGCGCGGCTATTACGCGACTATGAATGCCGCATGGCCAAGGCCTTCGATCAAACGGTGTTTATCTCTGAAGCCGAAGCGGCGTTGTTTCGCACCCTCTGCCCTGAAAGTGCCGAAAAAATCACCCATCGCACCCAGGGCGTGGATGTGGATTATTTCGACCCCGATCTAGATTTTGCCGATCCTTATCCTGAAGGCACTCGCGCCATCGTTTTCGTCGGTGCGATGGATTATTGGCCCAATATCAAGGCCGTTACCTGGTATGTGGACGAGGTTCTCCCCCAAGTACAAAAGCGCCATCCCGATATTTTGTTTGCCATTGTCGGCATGTCGCCCACCGATGCCGTGCGCCGCCTTGCCGAGCACCCCGGCGTTTTGGTGACCGGCAGTGTGCCCGATGTGCGCCCCTATGTGCAGCATGCCTGGGGGGTGTGCTTGCCGCTTACCATCGCCCGCGGCATCCAGAACAAGGCGCTGGAAGCCATGGCCATGGGAAAACGCATCATTGCCACGAAAGATGCCTTGGCCGGTATCCGCCCTTGTCCGGAAACCAAAGCCTTGGTGGCCCAGAACAGTGCGGATCTGATTGCCCATTCCTGCGCCCTTCTGGATGAAGACAAAGCGCAAATCAAAGAAGCGCGGCGTTTTATCATCGATCATTATGGCTGGGATGCAAATCTCAGTAACTATGAGACCCTTGTTTTTGGACAGAATTCCAGCGAAAGGATCTAGAGATGCGGTTATGGCCGGTTATTCTGTCTGGGGGCTCTGGCACACGCTTGTGGCCCTTGTCCCGCGCCTTTCATCCCAAGCAGTTCCTGCCGGTTCTTACCGATCTTGCGATGATCCAGGAAACCGCTTTACGCTTGTCCGATCCACAGCGCTTTGCCCCGCCCTTGCTGATCGCCAATGACGACCACCGCTTCATGGTGTCGGAAAAAATGTTGGAAATCGGTATCGACCCTTTGGCGATCATATTGGAGCCCATCGGCAAAGGAACCGCGCCTGCGGCCATCATGGCGGCGTTACGCATTGCCCAGGAAGATGAAAACGGGCTGATTTTGCTGGCACCGTCCGATCATTCCATCACCGATCCGGATGCCTTTCAGCGGGCCATTGAAACCGCCATTCCGGCGGCAGAAAACGGCCAGATCATCACTTTTGGCATCACCGCCAGTCATCCGGAAACCGGCTATGGCTATATCGAAGCGGGTCAGAAAATCACCGGACAAGACGGTGTTTATCATGTGGAGAATTTCCACGAAAAACCTGATCTTACCGGAGCCAAGCACTATCTGGAACAGGGGAATTTCTTCTGGAACAGCGGGATCTTCCTTTTCCGCTGCGATAGCATCATACAAGCGTTTGAAACCTTTGCACCGGAGATTTTATCCGCCTGCAAAGCCGCGCTTGAACAGGCAGAAGTGGATTTGGGGTTCGAGCGCCCCAATAGCGAAGCCTTTCAAAAAAGTCCGGCGGATTCCATCGATTGCGCCATCATGGAAAAGGCTGACAATATCGCCGTGGTGCCGGTGGATATGGGCTGGAGCGATCTTGGTTCTTGGGCCGCCATGTGGAACGAAGGCAGCAAAGACGATCAGGGCAACAGCCTGAAGGGCGATGTGCTCACCCTTGATACCAAGAACAGCTTGGTGCGTGCAGATGGCCCCTTCGTCGCCACAATCGGCGTAGAGGATCTGGTCATTGTAACCACCAAAGATGCCGTATTGGTGGCCCACAAGGATCGCAGCGAAGAGGTGAAAGCCATTGTGGATCGCCTGAAGGCTGCCAAACGGACCGAGCATTTGCACCATCCGCGGGTTTACCGCCCGTGGGGGTCTTATGAAACAACAGACAATGGCGAGCGTTTTCAAACCAAGCGCATCATTGTAAAGCCCGGCCAGAAGCTTTCTTTGCAAAAGCACTATCATCGGGCCGAACACTGGATTGTGGTACAAGGAAGTGCCTTGGTTACCCGCAATGAGGAACAAATCCTGCTAACGGAAAATGAATCCATCTATATTCCGCTGGGAGCGCTCCATCGTCTGGAAAATCCGGGAAAAATTCCCCTGCATCTTATCGAGGTGCAATCCGGTGCTTATCTTGGAGAAGACGATATTGTGCGCTTTGACGACGATTATGGCCGCGGCTGATCGCGCCATTGATCGGCTGGCACGGCATTGGATTGGAAAACACAAGCAGGAGCGCCTTTATGGTTCGGCTGTCCATTATCGCCGCCGCCTTGATTATCGGCACCAGCCCGCTTGCCTATGCGCAAAACCCAAGCCCTGAAGATATTTGCGCGGCCCGTCAATCCGACCCTTCGCCGCGCTTTGCACGGTTGCGGCAATTATGCAAAAACTGGGATGCGTCCACCAAAGCCGATCAGGCAAGCTGGGCCGCAAGCATCCTTGCTCTGGAGCAGCGCCTTAGCGCTATGGACGCGCAAGCAAAAAGCCCGGAAACATTCCCTGCGGAAAATATCAATCCCCCGCAGGCCGCGACCCCTGATGCCTCTTTAAAAAAACAAGCGGACCAACAAAAAGGGAAAAAACAAGGCCCAACGAAACACGCCGCCAAGACCCGCTTGAAATCTCCGCCCGAAACACAGCCGGTCATGGCCGATTTTTCGGGCGGTGAAAAGCCTGCCACCCCATCATTGGATCTGCCTGCCCTTCAGGATTATATTGCTCAAGCATGTGATTTTGAGGCGCATCTATGGTGTAAGCTAAAGACAGCGAACAGCCTGAAAAATGTGGCCTGGCCAACAAATGTGGAAGGCGAGCCCCTTTTTCGCAATCCCAATCACGCCATTCGGGCTTTTGCCGGAGCCACATTCGATGGCCAACGCCTGTATTTCCATGGCGGTGGTCATTCTGCATCCTATCAAAACAGCGTTTATGCGCTTGATCTTGCCACTTTAAAGTGGGAGCGCCTTTATGATCCCGATCCCTTGGATGATAGAGGTGCTTTTCTCAACAAACATTTCGGCGTCCCATTGGAGGATGAATGCCATTTCCCCACCAAAGAGCATGCACCGGCTGCCGGACATACTTGGGGAACCCCCATATTAATCGATCATCAAATCCATGCCTGGCCGTCCGCTTGGGGATGCTCGAAATACGCCACCTCTTACGGGCCCATTGTGCATAGCATTTTCGATCTTGAAAAAAGGGAATGGGTCGCACGGCGGCCCTTTAAAAAGGGGATGTTCAGCATATCCGCAGCCAGCCCCATTCCCGGGCGCGCCTTGCTTTTGTCCGTCAAGAAAAACCCGGCCCTTATAGAGATCGACCTTGAAACCGATGCCATCACCCGAAGGATCGATCGATTGCCTTATCAATGGGGCAATCATGCCATTGCTATTTTGGTTGGCGATACACTGGTTTCTTTTAACGGCAAGGATATTTATACAACGACCATCACCCACGATACATTTGGCCCGATGGTGCGTGCGGGAGCCATCCCCGCCCATGTGGAATACGACGATGCCTTGCGCTATGCCAATGGCTATTTCTATCTTTGGGATGGCAGCGGCAATCTTTACAGAACCCGCGATTTCAAGGCTTGGGCCAGCTTCAATGACGGGTCCGGACCGCGCGGTCTGAAAAGCCTTTTCAACAAATTCTTTTATATCCCGAAATTAAACGCCTTTTTGGGGCTCAGCAATGATCAGGATATTTGGCTGGTCCGCCCGCCTGCTGAAACTTCCAAGGCCCAAGCCAGCTTGCCCGATGGCTTTGTCTGCTCCGATTTCATCGCCGGAAAGGAATGTCAGAATTTACAAAGTCTGGTAGAAGATGGTGGCACGATCGATTTGCCCAAAGGGATTTATGCCCAATGCGCTTTGATCAAATCCCCGACCATTCTCAACGGCAATGGCTCTATCATCCAGGATATGGCGTGCAGAAACAAAGCGGCCCTCATTATCAATGCAGACAGCACCATCCGTGATATTGGCTGCCGCAATATCTTTGTAAATGATGGCAATGGCGCTTGTATTCGCCAGCAAACCAAGACCCTGACCCTTGATCATGTAACCTTTGAAAACGCCCAATCCGGCGTGCTCACCAATAAAGACATTCACAGCCTTACGGTTAAAAACAGCACATTCCAAAATCTGGGCGGCGATTGCAAAGTCAAATGCGGCCGGGCGCATGGGATCTATTACGGCACCAATGGCGGCACCTTGACGATCCAGAACAGCCAATTTCTATCCGCCCGACATGAAGGCCATCTGGTTAAATCCGGCGCGGCGAAGCTCGTCATCGAAAACAGCCTGTTCGATGAACGCAAAGGCGATGGCAGCCGGGTGATCGATGCCTTCAATGGGGGCATAATCTCTCTGGATACTGTCGAGATTTTCGCTAAAAACGGCGATGGAAACCGCGATGTGATCGGCTTTGGCTATGAACGACGCGCGCCCCTGCCCACCCATTCCATCACCATTACAGATAGCCGCATCGATTGCGCCACCGGCTGGCTTGTGCATGGCAAAATCGATGTGGAACCAAAGATCATCAATAGCCCGGCACGCAATTGCCGCGATGTGCGTTAAACGGAAAGCTTGCCTCTGGCTCCGCCATGAAGGGCCGGCACATCACCGAAATGATTATACCAGCGCTTCCTTTGCTTCCGGATGGCTTAAAAAGCGCGACGGGCTGGCGGTACGGCCATAAGCCCCTGACTGGAAGATCGCCACCAAATCCCCCACATCGGCGCGCGGCACAGAAATTTTATCGGCCAACAAATCGATGGGCGTGCACAAGCATCCCACCACATTCACGGTTTCCACCGGCTCTTCCCCATAATGGCTGGCGATGGCTACGGGATAATTGCGCCTTATGCCCTGCCCGAAATTGCCTGTTGCCGCAAGCTGGTGATGCAAGCCACCGTCGGTCACCAGATAGACCTGCCCCCGTGAAATCTTGCGGTCGATCACCTTGCACACATAGACCCCCGCTTCCCCGACGATATAGCGGCCAAGTTCCACGATAACGGCGGTTTTCGGCAAGGCGCGGCCCAGTTTTTCCACCGTTTCATGTAAGCGCGCGCCCACCAAAGGCAAATCAAAGGCTTTATCCTTAGGCGTATAGGGAATACCGAAACCGCCACCGATATTCAGATGGCGAACCGGTGTTAAGGCATGGTCGGCCAAACGAATAGCCAGATCGGCAATCTGGTCTTCCGCCACAGCCACCGCTTCTGCGCTCAGATTTTGCGAGCCGCCAAAAATATGAAAGCCTTCAAAAGCCAAACCCAGACCGGCCAATTGCGACAGCATTTCGGGAACCATTTCCGCATCCACGCCAAACTGGCTGGGGCCGCCCCCCATATGCATGCCCGAACCGCGCAATTTGAAATCCGGATTTACCCGCACCGCAACACGCGGCGTCATTCCCAAACTGTCCCCCGCTTTGGCGCAACGATCCATCTCGGACAAGGATTCAAGCTCCACCACAATTCCGCCCGCAATGGCCCGCTTTAATTCTGCATCGGTTTTGGCCGGGCCGGCAAAGCTGATATGCGCGTTGGACATGCCCGCATCCAGCGCCACATCCAGTTCATTGGCAGATGCAATATCAAAGCCATCCACAAGCCCCGACAAATGCTGCACCACTGCCGGCATGGGATTGGCCTTGATGGCATAATGCAGCCGCACGGCCTTTGGCAGGGCCGCGCGCAAGGCGTTCACCCGTGCTGTTATCTTTTCCCGGTCATAGGCATAAAAGGGCGTTTGCCCCAATCGCTGCGCCAATTGCCCAACGGGAATACCGCCAACCAGCAAATGGCCGTCTTCAAACGCCCAGTCTGCAAAGGCCGGATGGTGTTGGGCCATCCGTTCGGCGTCTGCTTTCATCTCCACCATCGTGCTTATACCGCCTTTTTTATGTCTTTAGACATGCATTGGGCCTGAAGGGCCTTACGGTCGATTTTACCATTGGGGGATCGGGGCAGACTTTCATGCACATCCACCCGATGCGGCACCATGAAGCCGGGCAAAACATTCCGGCAATGGGCCACAAGGTCTGCGGCATCGAACAAGTCTTTGTTCTTTGGCACCACGGCCACAATAATTTCATGTCCCAGCGTATCATGGGGAAGGCCAAAAGCCGCGCTTTCAAAAACCAAACCACTGTCGAACAAGGCTTCTTCCACTTCTGTGGGGGAAACGCGATAACCCGATGTCTTGATCATATCATCGGTGCGGCCAACGAAATAGAGATAGCCTTCCGCATCAATGCGCACCAGATCCCCCGACCACACGGCCAGTTCCGGCACCTGCACTTCGGCCACGGCTTTTGGCACGGGCTTATAGCGTTCGGCGGTGCGTTCCGCATCATTCCAATAACCCAAAGCCACCAAAGGCCCGCGATGCACAAGCTCTCCTTCCTCGCCTGCCTGAGCAAGATTGCCATCGGATTTCACCACCAGAATTTCCGCATTGGGTATGGCCTTTCCAATGGAATCAGGGCGAATATCCACCTGCGCCGGATCAAGATAGGTGGACCGGAAAGCTTCCGTAAGACCGTACATCAAATAAGGATCGGCATTGGTAAAAATCGCCCGCAGCTTTTGCAGCACATCGCGCGGCATACGCCCGCCGGTATTGGCGAAATACCGCATTTCGCGTCCGGCCTCCTCCGGCCAATCCACCGTCAGCAATTGCATCCATAAAGGCGGCACCGAGGTCAGCCCCGTAATGCCTTCCCGGGCACAGATGCGCGGCACATCACGGGCCAGCAAATAATTATGCAGCACCACAGCGGCCCCCGCGTGAAAACCGGTGGTAAGCTGGCTGAATCCGGCATCAAAACTTAAAGGCAGCAGCGATAAAATACGGTCATCGGCATGGTTTTTCAGATAGGTGGCAACACTTTCGCCGCCCACCACCATATTACGGTGCGACAAGACCACGCCTTTCGGCTTTCCAGTGCTGCCAGAAGTATAGAAAATCGCCCCCACATCGCTATCGCATTGTGGCCCTGCCGGTAAGGCCTTCCCTTGCGCCAAAAGCTCTGTCCAATGCAGCACGCATACCCCTTTGATGGGCATGTCGGGCACCGCATCCACACTGACCACCACTTGCACATCCGATGCGGAAAGCGTTTCGGCCATTGCTTCGATGCGGGTACGCGACGATATCAATATCCGTGCGGCGCAATCTCGCAGAATATGCCCCACCTGTTGTGGCTTCAAAACCGGATTGCAGGGCACAAAAATCCCGCCCGCCATCGCACTGCCGAAAAAAGCCGATACTGTCTCGATACGCTTGTCCAGATAGACAGCAACCCGGTCAAAGCGCTTTAACCCGACAGCACAAAGTCCGGCGGCCACCTGCTCCAGCTCAGCCGCCAGCGCTCCATAGGTCCGGCTCACTTTCCCGGCCTTGAGCGCAAGCCGTTCCGAACCCCCATCCGCTTTGGAAAGGATCAAATCCTGTAAATAACACCGCATACCCACATGCCCTTGATATTCTACAAGGTTCAACTGTAACGGATCATATCCTCACAGGCCAATGACAACTTGGCCTTTAATGCGGTGAAAAATGGATTTCCGGCCTATGACCCCGGCGCAGGCCTAAATGCACAAAAGGCCGCCGCGAGCCAAGCATCAGTTGCACAGGACCAAAAGACAAAAAAACCAATCCACCGCAGGGAACCGCCCCCATACGGGCATGGCTGCGCAAAGACGCCGCATTAAAAGCCGATATCCGGCTCATGGTCCACCGGATCGACTGTCGATGCAAATCCTCATTCACCGCATCCCAAAGGGCGGCAAAGGCAAATCCCAGGCGATGATCGGGGTGGATATACACATCAAAATCCCACACACAATCCGGGGCCAAAAGAAAACGGGCGCGCACCTCGTCTTCTTCATAGGCGCCCTTTACCAGCCATAGCCATGCAATCAACCGGTCTTCTTTGAACAGCCCATAGCATTGGGCGCCCTGAGAAAACCGATCATCCAAAATCTTCTCGTCAATGAAGGTGGCGGCAAGCATTGGGTCTTGTGGCTTTAGAAGACGGCAGGAAAACCGCGCCCGACGCGCCGCACCAAGCGAGGCACGGTCCGGCACGGGCTGCCGGACCAAGCGATAGGCATAAAGCGAAACCGGCAAGGATTGCGCGGCGAATAAACGGTGCAAAAGATAAAGCACAGCCCATCCCGCACCCAATTCCCGAACCAAGGCCAGCAAGCGTTTCATCCGTTATTCCGTGAACTTAAAGGAAAAGACATGTGAACTATGGACAAAAAACCCTCTCCAAGATAGGACACAAAGTAACAGGTTTTGGCCAGAGTCTGCCTAGACACGGCCAAGAAATACAGGGGAAACGATTATGAGCGCTTTTGATAAAGTTCGCGATGTTCTCACGCAGGCGCTTGGCCTTGGCCCACGCGGGGAAAAGCTTCAACCGTCCACCCCCTTGATGGGCGGCATCCCCGAATTCGATTCCATGGCCGTGGTGACAGTGGTATCCGAATTGGAAGACCGGTTCGACATTTTGTTTGAAGATGATGAAATCAATGGCGAGGTTTTTGAAACTGTTGGCAGCCTGAGCAATTTTGTCGAAACAAAACTAGCCGCGTGCTGATCCAATGACCGGGCCTTTGGCTGCCCCCCCAAAATTATCGGCCTCTTTCCCTGTCGGTCCAAACGGCCCCCTGTTCGTTCTGGAGATTGCCTCCATATCTGCCGCACCCCGCGCAACGGTGCTGCTTATGCCACCCTTTGCCGAGGAAATGAACCGCTCCCGGTACATGCTGGCACAAACCGGACGGGCCTTGGCCCGACAAGGCTTTCGCGTTTTGCTGGCCGACCCGAGCGGCACCGGAGACAGTGCAGGCGATTTTGAACAGGCCAGTTGGGACCGCTGGATCGCCGATCTTTCTTTTCTGCGTGATATGGCGCGCCTTGATACAGAACCTTTATGGATCGGCGGCGTGCGGACAGGGGCCTTGTTGGCAGCCACCCTTGCGCATCAAGAACCAGGCGGTATTGACGGGCTTTTGATGATCCAGCCGGTTCTATCGGGAAAACGTTTTCTGACCCAATTTTTGCGGCTTCGCGTTGCCGCTGCCATGAGCCGGGGGCAACGCGAAAGCACCGCCCAGTTGATGGACATCTTGAAAAATGGCGAAAGCGTTTCTGTGACCGGTTATCCCCTTGGACCGGATATGGCCGAACAATTAACCCGCCTTTCGCTTAAAGACATGCCGCCCCCACCGGACTTGCCCATGGAATGGATTGAAATCGGCAGCGATGAACGGGAGGCAGGTGCCATCGCGGATATCCTGCCCCCAAGCTGGCGAACCGCCGACCGGCAGGCCCGCTATCACCAAGATCAGGCCTTTTGGGCCTTGCCCGAACCTGTGGCCCCAGCAAAAACCATCGCGCTGATCCAAACCGCCTTGATGAGCCATCACCCATGAGCACCCGCCTTTCCCCCATGGATGTGCAAGAATCTGCCCATATTTTGCAGTGCGGTAAAGACCAATTGGTGTCCGTTTTGCATCGGGCAGAAAACCCGTCCAACCGCGCTGTTTTGATCATTGTGGGCGGGCCGCAATATCGCGCCGGCGGGCACCGCTATTTCGTAAAACTGGCGCGGCGTTTGGCGCAAGAAGGCTATAGCGTTCTGCGTTTCGATTGTCGTGGCATGGGTGACAGCGATGGCACCCATCCCGGTTATGAACATCTTGAAAAAGATATGTCCACGGCCCTTGAGGCGCTGTTCAGATTGCTTCCCCAAACGAAGGAAGTCGGTTTATGGGGGCTATGCGACGGGGCATCTGCCAGTGTGCTTTATTGCCACAAAGATTCCCGTATCGGGCGGCTAATGCTGCTGAACCCTTGGGTTCGTGACGATGAAGCCTATGACCGGGTCTTGCTGCGGCATTATTATGCCAAGCGCTTGTTTGATAAAGAATTTTGGCTGAATTTGTTACGCGGGAAAGTCAATCCCCTGCACTTTCCCCGGCTTCTTTTAAAGCTGGCTCGCCAAAAGCTGGCACCGGTTAAAAATGGCCCCTCCCAAGACAGCCCTTCAGATCAGGCATCGCCCATGGCCGCGAAACTGGTTCAGGCTTTAAGCGCCTTTAAAGGCCCGGTTCAGTTGGTTCTAAGCGGCAATGATCTGACCGCCAAAGAATTCGAGCAAGAAGCAAACCGCATCAAAATATGGCGCGCCCTTCAAAACGCGCCCAATTTTCAAACGCTCGCGCTGACAGAGGCAGACCATACATTCTCTACCCCTGAATGGTCGCAAGCGGTCACCGAAAAAACCCTTGAATGGATTTCCGGCCCCTAAATCTATCCCCTATAGCCCTAGGCCATGCCGGGCTTGCGATCTTGCAGCCACAATTCCAGCATGATCAAATCCCACACGATATAATCCGTTTCCGCCGTTTTTTCCCGAGCATGGGCAGCGATAACGCCCTCCAGAAAATCAGCCCGAAACACACCGCGTTTCCCAAGGCTTTGCAAGCAATCCACCGCAATATCGCGTAAAGGCGGATAGCTTTTTGTCCATTCGGAAAAAGGCATCCCGAAGCCTTGCTTTTGCTTGTTCAAAATCGCATCGGGCAAAAAGCCCTTCATGGATTCTTTGAAAAAATGCCGCAAGCGCGTGCCCGACAATAAAAGCCGCGAGGGCACTTTCGCGGCAAAATCGATCAGATCATCATCCAGCATAGGATAGGCCACATCGATATCCGCCAATAGACAGGCCCCGTTTACCTTGCGAATATCATTATCGGCCAAAGTGATCCGCATATCCATATGCAGCATGGAAGCCAGCATATCGTCGGTTTCCGACTCTTTATAATGCTGCGCCCATAGATCATAGGGCTCTTCCACATTGATTTGGGCCAGCGTTTCCTCTGTAAAAACGCGGCTCAACTGGCTCCGATGATAGATGCCGGGATTGTGCATGCGTTCGGGCATGGGCAACCGCGCCCGCTGGGAATATCGTTTGGCTTTGCCGATAGGGCCAATGGCCAGCGGATCTGGAATATGGTCGAAAACCGGTTCTCCCAACGCCCTCAAAAGCGGCGGAACCTTTTGATAATAAGAGAGAATAGTTTGATCGGCATAGCGCTGGTTTCCCGCAAACAGTTCGTCACCGCCATCGCCCGCCAAAAGCAAAGACACATCCTCTTTCGCCATATGTGCGCAGAATGTGGCCGGAATCACGGAAGAATTGCCGAATGGCTCGTCAAACACCCGCACGATCTTGGGCAAAATATCCACGACATCTTGCGGCTTCAGGCAATATTCCCGATGCGCCAGCCCAAAATGCCGGGCCGCCAGCTGCGCATATGGGCCTTCATTATAGCGATCTTCTTCAAATACAATGGTATAGGCTGGTGCCGGCCGGTCCAAGGATGCGCCCAAAAACCCACAAACCGTGGAGCTATCCAGCCCACCGCTTAAAAACGCACCGACAGCACCGGTGTCTTGGGCGGCGACGCCCGCATCTATCGCGCGGTCAACACTTTTTGCCAAATGCGCCTTCAAATCTGCGCTCAAGGCCTCCATATCCCCTGCCCCATCGGGCTGATAGGGCGTCTGCCAATAGCGATGGATCGACGTGCTTTTGGAACGCCCGGAACCACGCCCAATGCTGTGGCTCAGGCTATGGCCGCTCAGAAGTTTGTTGATGCCGCGATAGACGGTGCCCGGCGCAGGCGAGACATAATTCATGGCATAGCGATAAAGCCCTTGCGCATCCACCTTGGGGTCAAGGGAAGGATAAGCAGCCACCGCATCGGTGGTGGTGGCAAAGACACAACCATCGGGCACGTCTCCATGGCACATGGGATCAATACCCACACGGTCAATCGCCAAAAACAGGCTGCGGACTTCCTTGTCGATCACAGCCAGCGAAAAAGGCCCCTTTATCTGCTCCAGACAGGCGCGGCCTTCCCGTTCCCAACAGGTGGCGATGCTTTTGGCACGGCCCAAGGCCCGCGCTTTTGCTTCATCCCTATCATCCGCCCAACGCGGCATTCCCGTAATCGCCACAACAAACCGGTCGCCCGCATGAAGACGATCATCTTCGCGGGCCAAAACAGCAAGACCCGCCCAGCCATCCTCCCATTGCAACAGGCGCTCTCCCGCACGAAGAACAAGCCCATTCGCCATATGCGAAAGTTTTGAGCGGCCATCCAAGCCAGCCCGATCATCAATCCACCCACATAATCCCGGCACGGTTCGACAGCCCCTTTGTTACGACCCATTCCCAAGCATCTGACAAACCCACAGCATATGGGATAACAAAAAAACAGCCACTGCTTTCGACTATTTTCCTTATATATAATGGTAAAATAGCACAAGCGACTGCCCAGCTTCGATTCTACTCGGAATTCCCGTCTTTTCTCAATGAAAAGCCCTTGCATTCTTACAAGAAAATACCGCTCTATAGGGCCAAGCGGGAACGAAACAGGCATTATGGGCGGCATGGGCAAATCTCAGCAAAGCGCGAACCCGAAAACCATCATGATTTTCGGGTCCCCCCGATCTGGCACCACATGGCTTGGCAAAATTTTCGACAGCCATCCCCAAAGCCATTATCTGCATGAACCGGAAATTGCACAGCCCACCCAAGTGCCGGTTTTCCCTCCGGATGAAGCCTTGGCCATCTCGCAGCTCACCACCGATATCAGCAGTTGGCTAAATGCACGGGATGTGCGCACCACAGGAACGCGCCCCATCATCCGCAAAAAGGGGGAAAGTGCCTTCCACCATGCCTTGCGACAGGCCAATATATACGCGCTCAAGGGGATGGAGCGGCTAATCCCGTCCATGGCAATGGCCGGGCCCGTTTTACAACCCCCAAGCAAAGCGCGGACATTAGTGGTCATCAAAACGGTCAATATGTTGGGGCGGGCCACTTTATGCCTTCAAGCCGTGCCGCATCTTCAGGGAATCCATCTGGTACGGCACCCCTGTGGGCAGATCGCGTCTATATTGCGCGGTATCGAAAAATTTGGCGAAAGGTTTGAACTTTCCAATAGCGCCCTACCCTATTCTCCTATGGGCAAAAGAGAAGGGCTGTCATCACAAGATCTGGCCCATCTGTCTCCCGTTGAAATTTTGGCGTGGAAATGGGCGGCCTTCAATGATGCGGCCTTTCAATCTCTTTCTGACTCTGACCGCGCAATTATCGTGAGCTATGAAGAGATGACCTGCGATCCTTTGGGCAGCGTGCAAAAGATGTTTACGCAATTGGGGTTAGACTGGGTATCGAATGTCGAGGCCTTTATCCGCGCCTCCTCTGAAGGTGCAGAGCATGACTCGCATTATGGATTAAAGCGCGATCCACGCCTTGCCGCTTTGCGTTGGCAATCGGAATTATCGGCGGATACGGTCCAAACCATTGAAGCGATTTGCCGAAAAACCGCCGTGGGGCGCTGGGCCTTCTCCCTGGATACAGGCGAAAAGACAGATGATATGACCATAAACACGCCCTCTTTACCCGCAGGCTGATCAAAGCATCTCCATGTCACAGCCCACACCGTCCGTGCCGTCTTTAAAACGCTCCCTTGCCTATGTGTTCGGGGGCCGCTTCATGCGTGCACTGATCCAAATTGCCAGCGCTGCAATCATTGCCCGGCTTCTTACCCCTGAAGAAATGGGCGTTTTTGCCGTTGCATCCGCCTCTATCGCCATCAGCACGGCCTTGGCGGAATTTGGTATCCATCCCTATCTGGTGCAGGTAGATGCGCTTTCCAAAGCCATTGTGGGGCGGGCCTTCGGATTGATGGGCCTGATCAATTGGAGCCTTGCATTCCTTCTTTTCTTTGGGCGCGGCGTCATTGCCCAATTTTACGGCAATCCGGAGATTGAAAATGTCATCGCCGTTTTGTCGCTCAATTTTCTCTTCAACCCCTTTGTCACCATCGGCCTTGCCCTTTTGATGCGCGAGCTACGCTACGGAAAGCTCACCATTATCAATATCATGGCGGGCGGCGCGGGATCGGCCATATCGGTTTTGCTTGCCTTACAGGATTTTGGCCCCATCTCCCTGGCCTTTGGCTCCGTTATTATGAAACTGGTGCTGATTATCGGCATTTTCCGGCTCAAGCCGATGTATCTCAGCTTTCGGCCCCGCTTTCATGGCCTAAAAGAAATTATTGGATTCGGCTCTTGGGCTGTGGGGGCGAGCCTTGTGCAAAGCGCAGGCAATCAATCCCCCGAATTGATCATCGGACGTGGGCTCGGTCTGGAAGCGGCGGGCCTGTTTGATCGCGGCATGACCGTAACCCGGCTGGTCAATCAGCAGATCGCCGGAAGTCTCAGCACCGTACTCACGCCATTTTTTGCACAGGAACGGCGTGACAAGCAGGATTTGAAAGCACGCTTTTTAATTCGCCTGCAAACCACAGCCGGGGTGATTTGGCCCCTGATGTTGATCATGGCAGGCAGTTCCTATTCGCTGATCCTGTTCCTATTCGGCCCACAATGGACCCAAGCGGCGCCGGTTGCGGGTATTTTGGCTATCAGCGCCACCTTACATATGCCCTTCGGCATTGGCCGCCAGCTTTTGCTCTCCCATGGCAAGGTCAAACAGATTTTCCTGATCGAAACCTCGATGCAACTCGCCAAGGTGGCCTTGATCGTGCTGGCCGCACGCCATGGCCTGCCTTATATCGCCGCCGCCCTGATGGGCCCGGCCATCATTTTCATCATTTTAGCCAATTATCAGGTGTCCCGCGTTCTCTCCCTTCATGCAAGCGATTGGTGGGCAGCCCTAAAACCAAGCCTGTTGGTTACATTCGGGGTTGGCCTAACCATGGGGGCGGTGGTTTATGGGCTTGGCTATGCGCCAAAGGGCCTGCCAATTCTCAATCTGGCGATATATGGCAGCGCCGGCCTTGTAGGGTGGTTGATCAGCCTATGGCTTGTGCGCCATCCCATGCGCCTTGAAATAACAAGGATCTTCAAAAAAATAATAAAAAGAAATAAATCGCAGTAGAGCAACAAACAATCATCAAGGCTATTTAATAATCATAGCCAAGTTCGTTGATATCATACCAATAATATTTCTCCACGAGTTGTCGGGATCTCTTATTATAATATTTTCTATAATCCGCGTTTCCTTGGCTGTTCTTTTTCGGCAATTCTTTTTGTGGAATACCGATATGTTCACAGATCTTGAGATAATCCTCTTCAAAATTTTCGATCCGTCCCACGAAATCCAGCAATAGCGCACCGTTTTCATCGGTGATGTCAGGCCAAATTGGGGCTGTATGGGTGGCCACATGCCGCTCTTTGCCAATCTTCTCCCAAAATTCCGGCAATCGTTCCAAGAAATGGTCGAACCGATAATGCGATATCACCTGACGCGGCCATGTAAAGGTCCAGTTGCGGGTCAGATAGCGCCAAGATGAAACCGCGCGCCCATAGGGATTGCGCACAATGGCAAATTTGAAGCGATTGGAGAATTCCTGCTCGGGATAAAGGAATTTTTTGGCAAACAGCAAACGCTTGAATTCATAATCCCCCAAAGGCACCCGGTAATTGTTCAGATTATCGTTCCAACAATCCCGCGGCAGGGCAATGAACGGCGTGGGCGCGCCAAAGCGGTCCACCTGCTTATAGGAACTGCCCAAAGCATCCCGCAGGCTGGTTCCCCCGGCTTTACGGATATGTAGCCATATATAAGGCTTGCTCATGCCAGTCCTTTTACGCGGACAAGGTGGCAACGGCACGGCGGGCACAAGCGGCATAGCGCCCCCCATAGAAACGCCAGGTGCCCAGAAAATGCACCAAGGCCGCTTTGGTCACGTCGGTATCCTCGCGGTGATTGGTATATTTCGGCATTTTCAAAATCAAGGGATTAGGGGAATTGGCCACAAGGCTGTTCACCGTTACCTGTTCAGAACCCCATTTGCGCCATTCATCCCGATCAATATGCTGTTCGATCTTTTGGCAGAAGGCTTCCACATCCGCCCATTCGTACAGCCCTTTTTGATAACCCGCAAAACCCGAACAGCCGCGCACATAGCGGAAATTATCGGCATCGGGGAATTTCACAAAAGACCGTTCGGCCTGAATCTGGATATGATCGGATGTGAACCCGCTGGCATGTTCCAAAGCCTGCTCTGGCGTCCAAATTTCTTCACAATCAAACGAGCCCAGAACAAAGGACCGATTTTTCGCCACGCACGCCTTGATTTCCGGCAATTCATCCAAGGCCACAACATCGGAATCCAGCTTGATCACATAGCGATTTTTCGAGGCATCAATGGCGCACCGTAATCCGCGCCATGCAATATAATCGGGACATGCCCCCGTATCCACGGTGGCGGCATCCCGGATCTCTGGATTGCCGAGATGTTGTTTGAGCAAAGCCTTGTCGCTATCGGTCAGCGACCCATCATTGACGATAAGAATATCCCCGCCGCCGATGCGCGGATAAAAGGATTTCATCGCCACCAGATACATGATCACATCGTCATGGCACAAATTGGACATGATCAGGATCGGCGCGTCCTTGTGTGTGATGGGGGGCACGTCCAAAATATGCCGCGCCTGACGTGCAAATCTGCGTTTTTTGAGCGATTTGCGGAGTTTATAAAACATCTCGTCCCTGTCCCTGTCTTCAAGCCTTAAAGGCTGTGATATGTCCCGATTGTTGATATGAGATCAGCTTGGCCCGAGGAAAACTCAGAGCTGCGGCACCTGTGCCTTTATGAACGGGGTTTACACCAATGTGACAGATCTCTGCCCAAAAGCGCTCCCAGTTTTTCCACTTCCAAAGCCAAATCTGCGGCCAATTGATTATGCACATGATCTGGCATCGGCGGACGTGGTTGGAACTGCGTGTTGAACCGCTTAATTCTGTCCTTTACCGCCACCCGCCATTCGCGCTTGGGCAATAACAAGCGGCTGAAAGCAGACACCCAATCTGGTGTGTAGCGTAAGAAATTGGTGATTTTTGCACTGCGCGCCCGCTTATTTGCATTTTCAACCTGGAAATTTGGGTGAAATTCTGGGTCCACACCCAAAAAATTCAAAATGCCGCGATAAGTTCCGGCCAAATCCGCGCGCACATCTTCATAGAAAACAATGTGGATTTGTTCACGGGGAAAATGCTCAAAAAACCGTTCAATCTGTTCGGAAAAAGCCACCACATCCCGATAATGCAGCACCCTCTCCCGATAATCCGCGCGCGCTTCATTAAAATTGGCCTTACGCTCATTTTCCAACGCCAAGGCTGTTTCCAAATCCGTTTCCTGCTCGAACGCTTCATACACAATCTGTGAATGATGCGAAGCAATCACCTCAATGGGGTCCCGCAGCATGATGAGAATTTTTGCATCCGGTTGATAGGCACGAATAGCTGCAGCCGCCGTTTTGGACAAAAGATAAAAGACCGAGCTTTCCCCGACAACAGGCTCATCACTTACATCTTTAAAAAAACCAAAATAGCGCTCCGCAGGACACTCCATAGCCCCGTGATACAGATCCTTGGCGAAATGGTGCGGTTCCTTGGCTGGCGACATGAAAATCTGTGGATGCTGCGCCAAATATGTATCCATCGCCGTGGTGGCGCATTTGGGCGCCCCCACAATAAAGAAATTCGGCACAGCCCGCCCCTGCACCAAACATCCTGTGATGACAGGCTTTGCCCCTGATACATCCCCCTGTTTCTCGATTACCGTCATAACCCCTTCGCCCTGCCCCACAAATGCTACCCAATATAAGCCCTATACGGCTTCATATTCCCGCCGCACGCCCTCTAAAAAGCTCATGTCGAAAAGATAATGCCCGTTAATTTGGAAAATGCTTCTGTATCTTCCCGCAAATAATCTGCCACAACCTCTTTCTCGTCGTCTTTCATTTTTGGAAGAGATCGGGTCAAAGCACCCCGCGCGCCATCGATAAAAGAAGATGGCAAAAGCCGACGCGCCATATGGGTCATGCGCTTCATGCCCTGTTTAGCCCCGGGAAGGCGCATAAGCCGCTGCATCCCCGGCGAATATTGATAGCTGACATTGCGGCGCTCGGAATTGATCGATGCCGACCGGTCCACCGCCAAGCCCGCATGGCTCCATGCCCGTTGCACGGCCTCTTGCGGATTGGTCGTCACATCACTGGACGACAGGATCAAGAAACGATCCATATCGAAATACTGTAGATAACATTGAAGCTGAAAATGATAGCGGCTGATATCCAGATAGAAGGAATTTTCCGCAATCGCTTTTAAAAATGGGCGTGTTTCCTCCCCCGCGCGGACGCTATGCCAATAGCCCGCATAGGTGCGCGCAACAGGATCGCGGACAATATAAATAAAGCGCGCATTGGGGCTGGCTTTATAAATACGCTCTGGCACACCAAATCGCGGATTATCCTGTCTTTGCTCATCGGGATTGATGGGGGCACTGGAATAGCTTGTCGACGCATCCAGCAGAACTGCATCTTCAGCTTTGGTGAATTTGTTTTTATACCAATCCAGCCCGGCATTGCGATTTACAGTATAATAATCGGGCTCCTTCGGATTTGAAACGACCACAGATGAATGTTGCCCCACAGCCTGCGCAAAAAAAGTGGTCGCGCTTTTTTGTGCGCTGATAATAAACAATCGGGGCGGAAACCCGGTATTTTGCATCATTTTATATTATTCTTCGCTGTATCTTCAGATTGCGGGGCCGGATATTCGACCAAATAATGCATCATCACCTTTCGAAATCCCACAGCCCGCCACCGCATGGTATCGCCAACGATATACACGCCCATCCATGGCAAATCTGCAGGATGGCCGCAACGCACCTCATCGCGATAATACCAGGGATTGTCCCAGATCGAAAAAGCATTGAACGGGTGCACCTCACTATTCGACCAACTCAACTGGCGAAACCGGCACCAATAACGCAAACCGATCCACGTATTGCCCCCATATCCCACACCATTAAGGGGAAAGTTTTCATTCAGCCATGCGCTTAGCTCTGGCGTATCAATAACCGCAAGGCGGCCTTTTCGCCCCTTGAAAGACAGGCGCTGGGCTTTGGCATTGGCAGTTTCCCAATTTATTCCATTTTTCAAGCCCACATCTCTGGCAAGCTGATAGTAGCTGCCGGTTGCTTCATTGAAAATCGGTTCAGAGCTCCATGTAGGGTCACCTTTCCGGATGGACTCTTCAAGAGATTGCCGCCAATCCGTTTCCGAAGCCATGGAAGATTGCGCCCACAAAACGCCCGATGCCCCCCATAAGCACATGCTTAGGCAGAGAGTAAAAATCGTACGTTTAGCCATGATCATCGTTCAAACCCATGTTCAACATTTAAAGCATGGTATATGTGATAGGAACGGAATTCAAACAATCAGCGCCTTATCAAGAATTTTACATCTTTGGCGGGGTGGCACGCATTTTTTAAGCCCTGCCCACTCTCGACAAGTTCCAAGGCCCGTGCAAAGATTTTTTTACAGTTCGCAATAGCGATTGGAGCCGATAAAGCCATGATTGATCAGCTTTCTATTCTTTTGGGAGTTTTTGGGATTCTGTATATCGTTTTTTGGTTAGTTAAAAATGATGGGGTCAAATCAATCCAAGACCAGAAGGGCTTCATTAAAATGCGCTCAAAGCCCAAAGAAAATCCTTTGAAGGCGGCCACGAAAAACACACGAAAACGGCCATATGCAGCACGGCGATAAGCCCCGTCATATAAGCTATAAAGCAACCCGGAACACGTAACAAAAGCACCTGCGTCGCCGTAGAAAAGACAAGTCAAGGACACTGCATGACACTTTCATCCCTTTTTCTTCTTGTCTGTGTTCTCATCTTGGTGCCATTGATTTTCATCTCCCCCGTGGTCGGCCTTTATTCCTATCACTGGATCTCCCTTCTTAATCCGCACCGACTTGTTTATGGGGCGGCCTACACCTTCCCTTTCGCTATGGTGCTGGCCGGACTGACCATTGGTTCATGGCTGATTTCGGCAGAGCAAAAAAAGATCACCCTCACCCCTCCTGTCATTATTCTGTTGATTTTTGCCCTGTGGGTCACCTTCACCAGTTTTTTTGCGCAAGTTCCTGAAAGCGTCTGGACCTATTGGGGACGGGCGGAAAAAACCTTTCTCATGACCTTTATCACTGTCATCCTGGTGACATCGCGTGAGCGCATTCACGCTTTGGTTTGGGTTCTCGTTCTCTCCGTCGGCGTTTTGGGTATTCGCAGCGGGATTCCCACTATTCTTACGGCGGGCAGCCATCATGCCTATGGCCCCCCGCAAAGTTTCATTACCGATAACAACGCCTTGGCGCTTGTTTTGGTGATGACGCTGCCGATGATTCGCTATCTTTATCTTGAGACCCAGAACAAATGGATTCGCTATGGGCTTCTGGGGGTTTTTACCTTGGCGATTTTTGCCATCATCGGCACCACATCGCGGGGTGGTTTTTTGGGACTGGTGGCGGTTGGAACAGCCCTTGTCTGGAAATCACGCCAACGCACGACCATTTTCTTTCTGGTCATCGTTTTTGGAGCCGCTCTGGCAGTTTTTGTCCCCCAAAAATGGGTGGACAGGATGGAAACCATCGAAAATTACGAAGAAGACGCCTCGGCTATGGGGCGTCTCAATGCATGGACGTTCGGCTACCGATTGGCTAGGGAAAATCCTCTGACCGGTGGTGGCTTTCGCCCTTATCTCGATAGCGACCTCTATATGCGCCTTGTTCCCAATGCGTCACGTCCGCGATCTTTACACAGCATTTACTTTGAAGTCTTGGCGGATCATGGCTTTATCGGCCTCGGGATATTCCTTACGCTTCTCTTGGCCACATGGAAGGCTTTTGCAAGGGTCCGCCGACTGACCAAAGAAAAATCGGATCTGATGTGGGCCAATAATCTGGCCTCTATGGGACAAGCCTCGCTGATGGGATATATGGCGGCGGGGGCCTTTCAAAATCTGGCCTATTTCGACCATATTTATACGGTCATCGCGATTTCGGCCGTCCTCCTTGCCTATCTTCAGAAACAAGAGGCTGAAGAACCCGCGCACCAAGAATTCCACGAAAGCGATAAGGAAAAGCGCTTCACCCGCCGCCCATCCATTGCGGGGCGCAGAGCAAAACCATCAAGCCAGTCCTCATGAAAAAGCCGGTCACACACCATTTTTTGGTGCCTGACGGATCAAGCGATCCGCAAGGCTCGTGACCTTTCTGGCATTGCCGTCCCATGTGAAATCGCGCTTTTCGATCAGATCATGGGCCGCCTGCCCCAAAGCACGGCGTTTGACGGTGTCTCGTGCCAAAACAGCAATGGCATCGCTTAGCGCTTTATCGTCCTTCGGATCGATCAGCAGGGCTGTTTCACCATCTGTAACCAATTCACGGATATTGGACCGATCCGGCGCGATCAATGCACATCCTGCCGCCAAATATTCAAACAGTTTCAAAGGCGAAGCATAATCGGTCACATCGGGTTGCAAGGCCACATCGATCGCCCCCAAAAGAGCGGGGATCTCTTCATGCGGGCGAGCACCGGTAAAGGTCAATTGCGCGGCAATGCCAAGATCTTGCGCTGTTTGGCGCAAAGCTTCGCTGGCCGGGCCTTCCCCCACAATAAGCAGATGCAGATCGGGGTCGGCCAAATGTGCAAAAGCATGAAGCACCCGATCCAGCCCATGCCATTCCCGAACATAGCCCACAAAGCCAAACACGGTTTTACCGTCCAAGCCCAGCTTGGTGCGCAGCGTGCCATTTCGAATATCACGATAAAGCTCGGGCCGCACGCCATTGGGGATCACATGGATGCGGTCCTCAGCCACACCTTCCCGGCGCACATAATCCGCCAGAGCATCGCTCACCGGCAACACCGCATCCGCCCCTCGCCAGACCTTGCGTTCCATCGCACGGGCCAGCCCCTGAAGCTGCAAATTCCCTAAAAGGGCCCGCTCATGGCACAAAGGCGCATTCACCTCGATGAGATAGGGTATGCCAAGCCGGCGTTTCAGCCACAGGCCCGCCAGCAAAAACGAATTATAACGTTCATAAATAAAATCCGGAGAAACCGCATGGGCCTCCCGCTTCAAAGGCGGATACGCTTTGAAATTGTAACCCGCCTCCAGCACTTCGCCCAAAACGGCAGGAAAGTGCGCCCGCAAATCCCCCAATCGTCCGGTCAGCGTTTGTTTGCCATCGGATTTTGCGGCTTGCGGCCCCACCATATGAACCTGATGGCCTTGGCGATCAAAGGCACCGACCAACTCCTTCACATGCACCTGCATGCCGTCGGCGGCCAGAATTCGATGATGATATAAAATTCGCATGTTGGACCGCGCGCTATTTCAGGGTAGGAATTTATCTTTAGGGATCAGTGGAATTAAGGGCAAGAACTCGTTACCTTTTTCTAAGGGCGGGCTGCTAGGGGAACTTAAAGACCATGTATCGTCAATTTGAAACGCACGTCCGTCAAAGGACGGGAGATCAGCAAAAGCACGACAAGAAGGCGTGGCAAAGACCATTGTCGGCCAAGGCCGCGCATTATACCGCGCTTTATGGCTCCACGGCTTTGGCCTTCGGCCTGTTGGCACTTTTCCCTCAAAAGGCAGCCTTTGCGGAAGATACGTCTTTCACCATCCCGTTTGTTCTTCAATCATCAAGCCCCGAAGTGGTCGGTTCCGGCCCGGCTGATACGGGATATATCTATGAAATCGGCCCCGAAGATGAATTGAGCATCATTATACGCGGTGATAGCGATATATCCGGCGATTTTCAGGTGCGTCCCGATGGCCGGATCGCCCTCCCCCTTTTGGGGGATATGGAGGCCGTTGGCCGCACAACGGATGATTTGGCCGCCCATCTGGAAGACGCCCTTGCCCGTTATTATACCGCCCCTGATGTAACCGTCACCGTGACACTGGCATCGGGCACCTATGACGACCGTATTCGCATCATCGGCAATGCCTTGCCGCCGCGTACAGTCCCTTATCGGTCGGATCTCACCGCTTTATCGGTTTTGACCACCATTGGCGGGGTACCGAAAACCGCCGCGGCCAATAAAGCGGCCATCATCCGCCGGGAAAATGGTCAGGAACGGCGCATTCCCTTGCGGTTGGGGGATATCCAATCCGGCAAAAATCTGGGAGCGGATACGCCTTTGAAGCCCGGCGATATTCTTTTTATCCCGGAAAGCTTTTTGGCTGGCGAGCGCAGTATCGAGCCTTCCATGACGGTGTCGCAAAGTTATAGCGACAATCTCAATCTGCGCCCCAGCGGATTTAAGGAAGACTCCTTCATCACCGAATTGGTGCCGGCCGTTCGCGTGGCTTATGATACGGCGCGTCTTCAGGCGGACCTAACGGCGCAATTACGCTTGCAATATCGCACGAATACCGATGACGAACTGACCATCGCCCCCGATATGTTGGGGGCAGCTTCAACCGAATTGGTTGAAGGATTGCTGTTCACCGATGCCGCCTTGTCTATTTCCCGCCAGCAAACGGATACCCGGCGGGGACAATCTGCAACTGTCAGCAATATCGCCAATACCGAAGTGGTCCAAAGCTATCGCCTTAGCCCTTATGTGACCAACCGGCTTGGGGATATTGCCACCATGGAAACCCGCTATCGCACCGGATTGGTGCTGATCGGAGCCAGTGACCCGGATCCGTTCAATCCCACCTTGCTAGCCGGACAAGAAGCGACAGACACTTGGGAAAATACCGGAATTGTGACCATTCGTTCGCAAAATCAGCGCCAAGCGCTGAATTAGGAACTGACCGGGAGCTATTCCTATTTCGACCAAAGCAACCAGACAGACCGCGAACGCACCAGCATCGTCGCTGAAGCAACCTATGATCTGAGCGAAAGTTTCACGCTGATCGCCCGTGGCGGCTACCAAAAATTCAATGGCGGCGGCTCGGGTCGGGAAGTTGACGACCCGCTTTATATGGGGGGCTTTCGCTGGACTCCTTCACCGCGCACCCGATTGGAAATCACCGGCGGTCAACGGGACGGCACAAAAACCGTCAATGGATCGTTCAACACCGCCATTGGGCAAACTTTTGAATTGAGCCTGTCTTATGACGAACGGGTGCAGCTCGATCAGGAACGTTTGCTGGACGCTCTCCCCACCACACCGGGGGACATTGACCCATTGCAACCGCCCGGTTTGCCTTTTTCCCTACGCAATACGGCCACCAAGACCGAATCCGCGTCGGCGCGTCTTTCCGGGCGCTTTGGAACGACCACGATCAGTATGAATGGCAGTTGGCAGCGTAATGAAATCGAGCTCGCAAGCGGGAACACCACCGATGAAAAAACACTCCGCGGCCAGATCAGCCTGACCCAACCCATCAACCGCGACCTGACCTTCAATGCCTCTGGCTCCATAACGGATCGGGATTTTTCGGCGGCGGCAATCAATAGTCAAGCCCGCGACGATACGGATTATCGCGGCAATGCATCGCTGACCTATACCGGATTTCAACGGCTTGCCCTGACCCTCAGCTATGGTATCTCGACGCGGGCTTCATCGTTGGATATTCAGGACTTTACTGAAAATTCCATCAGCCTGTCCGCAACCATGCGCTTTTAAAATCCAGCTTTGGGCCGCTATCAAGCCGATGTGCGGCCTTTTTTCGCCAAAATGCCGGTAAACAGATCCATCTGCCCACGGCTGGTTTCCTCCCAGGAAAACCCTTCCGCATAGCCGCGCACATGGGCAGCGGATGGCGGAGCTTTGAGAACATCCTCTATCGCTGCGGCCAGAGCCTCTGCCGTTCTTTGGGGAACGATGCGCCCGGCCACAGGGCTTTGCACCACTTCAGGCGACCCATTGACCGCCGTCGCCACAACCGGCGTCCCGCAGGCCATGCTTTCCAAAAGCACATTGGGCCACCCTTCCCGCGACGAGGCCAAAACGAACACATCCGCAGCGCTATAAATGGCCGAAAGCTGTGCATGGGGGATCAGCCCCAGAAAATGCACACGGTCGGCCACATTCAAATCTTTGGCAAGCTGTTTCAAAGCCGCTTCTTCCGGTCCTTTTCCTGCGATCAAAAGGCTCCCGCGCCCCATATGGGCCAGCGCCCTGATCACCAGATCATGGCTTTTGCGTTCGATCAAATGCCCCACAGAGGCCAGCACCGGGCCTTTTATGCCCAAAGAAGTCCGCAGCGACGAAGCCCTAGCTTCATCACGGGAGAACCCGATCAAATCCACACCATTGCGCAGAACCGTCACCCGATCGCGGTCGATACCAAGAGCCGCCAGATCATCAGCAAGCGCTGCACAAACCGTAATCAACCCGTCGGCCCGTTCAGCCGCCTTCCGGATCATGCGGCGAGGCAATTTGTATTTCGGGATCAAATTCAGATCCGTACCACGGCCCGTAATCGTAAAGGGAAGATCAAATTCCCGCGCCAACAAGGATGCCGCCACCCCGTCAGGATAAAAATAATGGGCGTCGAGCAAATCAAACCGATGTCCTTCGCTCAGCAATCGACGCACCACCCGCCGCGCTGAAAGATAAAGCGTATAGGGTGTAAGCAGCATGCCCATTTTCGGCACCACCATATATCGCGGATGATAGATGCTCAGGCCGTGCCTTTGCTCGAAACCAGGTACCCCCGCATAATCCGCATAGACCCCGAATTTTGGATGACGGGACGGAAACCACGGCACAGGTGCCACAATATGCGCATGATAACCGCTCATGGCCTGCAAATGGCGCAGCCGGTTTTCAACAAACACGCCATGATGGGGCTGGCGCGCATTGGGAAATAATGTGGAGAAAACGAGCAGGTTCATTCAACGGTCCAATGCATCTTGGTAAAGCGCCCCATAGGCGGCCACCATCTGCGGCAAATCATAATGCGTAACGGCCTGTTGGCGACACAATTCCCCCAGCTTTTGCCGCAAGGGCCAGTCCCGGGCCAAGTGCATCAATCCTTGCCGAAATCCCGATGCATCCTCTTGCGGATACACAAAAGAGCGGGCTTTTATGGGTACTATCCGTGCAATATCCCCCGCATCATAGGCAAGCACCGGCAAGCCCGCCGCCATGGCTTGCAACAGCGCATTGGGCATCTGCTCGGTTTGTGATGTCATGGCGAACAGATCGGCTTCAAACAGCATGGGTCGAATATCCGCCACATGGCCCTTGAACTGCACATGCCCGGCAATCCCTAATGCTTTGGCTTGATCTTCAAGGGCGGGCCGACATTGGCCTTCGCCCAAAAGTATGAGCTGCGCTTCGGGATTGGTTGGCAAAAACTGCGCAAAGGCCGTCAACAGCCGGTCAAGCCGCTTCTCGGGGCGCAAAGGGGCGACAGACACCACATTGAACCGGTTTATGTGATCTGCCTGTTTCCCGGGCCGCCTGAACCACGCCGTATCCACGCCATTGGGGATAAGCATCAAGCGCTTTGGGAGCACCCATTTTTCAAAAAGCGCAAGGCGATAAAGACTATGCGACGGCACCACCAGTTTATGCACCTTCGACAAGGCAAGGCGGCGCATCAAAGAGCGGCGTCGTAATGGTTTTTCCGCCTCTTCCGGCCCAAAACCGCTTTCAAAATGCAGATGTGGAAGAGCGGTGAAACGCCCGGCCAGCGCCCAATCCATCGCCCCCCAATTATAGGTGCACAGCAGATCCGGCGCGAGACGTCGTAAGAACCGGCGAAGAGCCAAAACAGACCCAAGGCCGGATTGCGCAAATTCAGGATCGACAAAGCCTGCTTCAACCATGTCGGACAGGTGCAAAGAGGCCGATTGATTGCCATCCAGTGCCAAAATCTGGTGCCGGTAAGCGCCGCCCAATTGCTCCATGATCTTGGCAATGCGCAGTTGCACACCGCCGGGGGCAAAGGTGGGGAAAACATGCAGAACCAGTGGTGCAAGACCAGAGGTATTTTTTACCCTTTTGTCCCGTCCGGAAACCGCCATGCCTTCCTTAACGCGCCCCATCGGACCAGATCACCACACGCAGGGTTTGCAACACGATGGACAGATCAAAAACCAGACTGAAATATTTGATATAGAACAGGTCATATTGCAGCTTTTGCCGCGCGTCTTCCGTTGAAGCCCCATAGGGATAATTCAGCTGCGCCCAACCGGTAATCCCTGGCCGCACGCTATGGCGCTCTTGATAAAAGGGGATGTCATCGGTGAGCATCTTCACAAACATCGGCCGTTCAGGGCGCGGCCCCACAAAGCTCATATCGCCTTTCAAGACATTGAGAACCTGCGGAATCTCATCAATGCGGGATTTGCGAATCCAGCCACCGATCCGGGTCACGCGCGGATCGGATTTCTGGGCCCACTGCGCCTCACCATCTTTTTCCGCATCATCCCGCATGGAACGGAATTTGATCAATATGAACGGCTTGCCGCCCAGCCCCACCCGTTCTTGCCGATAAAAGGCGCCGCCGGGGCTTTCCAAACGAATGGCAATGGCGGTGATGATCAACAAGGGCATGGTGAAAATCAACAAGGCGAGACTAAGCAGAATATCGAAAATTCGTTTCAGAATCCGATGGAAAGGGCTGGACCGAAACCCACCACTTTGGAAAAACCAACTGGGCTTCAAGGCATCCAGATCGATCCGTTCCTGAACCCGCTCACAAAAGGTTTGATATTCGGTCACATTAATGCCGCTCAGGCGGGAATTGATCAAAGCCGTCAAGGGCAGTTGTCCCCGGCGTTCTTCCATCGCCACCACGATTTCATCCACATCCTGACTTTTTGCATAGGCGGCCAGATCGTCCGGCATATCAACGATCTGGTCCTGATCCACCCGCGGCGATAGTTTTTCAAGCGCCACAAAGCCAATGGTTGAAAACCGGTTGGACCGCCCTTCCTGCTCCAGTTTTTGAATCCGCGCGGCCTGCCCGCCGGTACCCAAAACCAGCACCCGTGTTTTAAGCTGCGATAATTTTGTCAGGCGCACAAAGGCCAGGCGCAAAAGCAAAACGCTGGGAAACGCCATGGCCAGCGCAAGAAGCAGGATATCAGGCGGAAGGCGCAAATAGCCGATCATATAAACCATGATCGCATAGGCCGCATATCCAATGGCAAAAGCCGCCAATACGCGCACCATCAGATCCGCATAGCCGGTTGAAATGTGCCAAGTAAACAGACCAACCGCCAACATCATCAGTTCAATAAGGATACAAACGGACGCCACACTTATCGCCGTGCGGGGCATGCTGTCCAAGAGTGACTGATTGTCCAGCGCCCAAAAGCTCACAGCAAAACACATTGCCATCACCATACATTCGATGATCGCCAATGCATAAAATGGTCGTGCGTTGTTAGATAAAGCCATGATCCCCCGAATACACCCCTGTCAGCTTTTGAACAAATATATGCCACATGGCGTGTTAATATTTAACGCAATTCTTTGCGTAAATGCTTTTTCGTAAAAATATCTTAATTTTGATCTTTTCCAGACAACCGGCAAAATACAAAAGACACTTCCCTTAAACAGCAACTTTCTGAGTTTCCTTTGCTTTTTTCCCATGAACACGATCCAGAAATCCCGCAAACATCATCAACGCCCATAAAGGCTGGCTGTGATCGCGGACGCCGGACATATGGCTTTCCACCAGCTGGTGAAGGCAGGCCTGATTAAAAAAGCCACTTTCAAACAATGCGCCGCCCAACACCGCTTCACGCACCCGCGCTTTCAAAGGGCCGCGAAACCAACGGGCCAGCGGCACCGCAAAGCCCATTTTGGGCCGATACAGCACATCATTGGGCAGCATTGGCTCCAAGGATTTCTTGAAGATGTATTTGCCTTCACGGTTTCTCAGCTTCAGCGATGGCGCAACAGAGCCGGACCATTCCACAAACTGATGATCCAGCAAGGGCACCCGCACTTCCAAGGAATGGGCCATGCTGGCCCGATCCACTTTTGTCAGGATATCGCCGGGCAAATAGGTTTTCATATCCACATATTGCGCCCGCGATAAATGATGGTCGGTGGGGGCTTTTTCCATATGGTGCTGGATCAGCTCCACCGCCCGATAGCCTTGCAGATCGCGTTTAAAAGCCTCGGAATACAGGGATTCCCGCACATCATTGGACAGAATGGAAACGCTGTGGAAATACCCTTCCGCCGACGATCGGGCCAAGGCCTGAAGGGTGGATTTGGCGCGCAATGGGCGGGGGGCCCAATCCATCTTGGGATAAATCCCGCCGGCAAGGCCAAAAAGAGGCCCGCGCAAAGCTTGCGGCAAAACTCTGCGGACGCGCTCTTCATAATCATGCCAGCGATAGCGCCGATAGCCCGCGAACACTTCATCACCGCCATCCCCCGACAAAGCCACAGTCACATGCCGCCGCGCTTCCTCGCACACACGATAGGTGGGAAGCGCCGAACTATCGGCAAAAGGTTCGTCGTAAATCTGCGGCAAGTGCATCAGAAGATCGAAATCTTCCGGGTCTACCAAGCGTTCATGATGTGTCGTTTTGAACTGCTTGGCTACTTTTCGCGCATATAGGGACTCATCATAATCCTTGTCGCCAAACGAAATAGAGCATGTATTCACCGGGTCCGGCTGCGCTTTGGCCATCATCGCCACCACCGCGCTGGAATCGACACCGCCGGACAAGAACGCCCCCAAAGGCACCTCTGACACAAGGCGAATACGCACCGCCTCTTCCAGATTGGCGCGCAAAGCGTCCGCCTGCTCGCCTTCCGGAATCCCGTCATTTCGGTCGAACCGCATATCCCAATAAGCATGGGGGCTGGCCGGTGCCTTTCCACGCTGTTGCACCAGAATATGGGCCGGTGCCAGTTTCTGTACCGATTTATAAATGGACCGCGGATCAGGCACATAACCTAATGCAAAGAAATCCTCCACCGAGCGCGGGTCCAGTTCACGCCCCAAGCCGGGATAGGGCAGCAAGGATTTCAACTCGGACCCGAAAATCAAGAACCCATCATCTGTAAAGGCATAATAAAGCGGTTTGATGCCTAGCCGGTCACGGGCCAGAAACAGCGTTTGGCGGTTTTTATCATAAAGGGCAAAAGCAAACATGCCGCGGAAATGTTCCACGCAAGACGGGCCCCATTCTTCCCAGGCATGAACGATCACTTCCGTATCGCTGCGGGTCTGAAAATGATGTCCTTTTTCTGAAAGCGTCCGGGCAAGTGCGGCGAAATTATAAATCTCGCCATTATAAACAACGCATATGGTTTCATCTTCATTGAACATGGGCTGATGCCCGCCAGCCAGATCAATAATCGACAGGCGGCGATGGCCAAGCCCGACCCCCGGTTCAACATAAAATCCGTCATCATCGGGCCCACGATGGCCGATGGCATCATTCATCTCCCGCAGCATCGCGCGGTCAACGGAGCGTCGATCCCCAAGATCGAAAATACCTGTAAGTCCGCACATACTGCTTTGCCTTGCCTATTGTATATCTGTTGTCACAAAAGGAGCGAATCCACCTGCGTTCAGGCTTTCATGAAGCCCCGCCGCATTTAGAAAATCACCAACGATCGCAACATCTTCCGGCGTTTCCACCAGCATGGATACCGCAACGATCATGCCTTCGGCACGTCCGCCCGACAGCTTTGCCGCAAGGCTTGCCACCTTTACATCCGCCTGCCGCGCCGTCACATCATCGGACAGCACATACCAATACCAGACATAACGGCGCCCCCCAGTGCCTTCGGGGACAATCAGATAACTGGCGGGCACCAGCCCATAGCCAAAGACATCCTCTTTTGTGATCCCGGATTTTATCGCTTCCAGATCTTTGCTGCCGGTGAGGTTGTTGCGACCGGCGATCAGTTCCTTGCCGGGGGCTTCATCCCCATAATAGGCCGCGAACAAAGACACCCTATGATCGCCATTGGAATACAGCCATGTGGCCTGACCATCGGCCCCGACAAAGCTACCCTGCCATTGCCCCGGACCAGCGCGGCCCAGCAACTGCCAGTCGCCCGATGCTGCGGGGGCATGTAGGGTTACCGGAGAAATGGCATCGCCCCGCATCATATCGAACGCATAAAGCCGCAGCCCAAGGCTGATGAAAAGGGCTGCCATAAAGACCCCCAGAATATATCCCATAGAGGCCGATCGGGCGGCCCCTTCTTCCCGGGGCAATGGCTGTGCCGGACCCTGAGGGAGCGGATCGCGCATCATCCACGCAATGCCGAATAAAAGCAGCATCACAAACGATAGGAACACAAAGCCATAAACAAGGTGATCCACCCCCACAGCCAATTCAAAGTTGCTTAAATGGGCGATCATCACAATGCCATAAGCACGCACCACATTGGCCAGTATCGGCACCAGAACAGACAGCAGCATATAAAAAGACCGCTTGGCCCAGCTTTGGAACATGGTGCCTGAAATCAAGACTCCCAATGCCAGACTGGCGATCAAAAACCGTACGCCGGCACAGGCTTCCGCCACAAGGAATGTGCCGCCGGGGATCACAATGATCCAATTTTCATGAAACACCGGCACGCCGCTCCACCGCAAAAGCGCTGTGGAATAATCCGCCGTCAATTGCTGCAAGGGCTGGATGGCAAAATCGCCAAAAGGAACCATGAAAAACAGATAGCCAAGGGGAAACATCAAAACACGGGCGACAGAAACCCCCATGATGGCCAGCACGGCCCCCTGTATGAACCCGACCACCGCCAAATGCTGCAAAACATTGGCGGCCATCAATTCCCCTACCAGCCATAAAAGGCCCGCACCGAAAATCCAGCCCACCCCGAAAAGAGACGGGCGCACAGGAAGCTGCGCCAATAAGTGCCGCTTGTCCCACGCCAGATATATCGCCACCGGAGCGATCAAAAAGCCATGGCCATAGGTGGCGGAATTCATCCACACAGTGACCATAGACCAGACAGCCTTATGGAAAATCAGCCCCATCATCACAAGCAAAACAGCCGTCACGCCCCATCCACGGCGCAGCGCATCTTTTGATGATTGGGCAAGTGCTTGCTTTTCTATCGGCATGTCACGCATCAGCTTCGCCCCCTTCAGCCCAATGATCTTGACAAAAATGGGCCCATCTTATTGGCAAGCCACAAAGGCATTTTCTGCCATGCCTTGATGGCAAGGCGATATTTTGGATTGAGCGGATTGTTTTCAGGGACCGATTTGGCGGCAATCAAACGATATTCATAATGCAATGGCTCTGGCTCGAAGCCCCAATATTTCTTGAAATTATAAGATCCGGTGCCGCATTTGCTGCGGCCGAAATCAAAGATCCGGTCGCCACGTGCCGCCGCCCGGCGCATCACCTCCCAATACATGAAATCATTACCGGCAACGGCCCGTGCGGCCATTGATCCACCACCATAATAAGGCAGGACAACGCCATTATAACGAAAGGACATCACACCCGCGACGGTTTCCGCCGCCGATTTGATCAGCAATAATTCGCACTGATCGCCGAACACCTCTTTCAGCACCCGAAAATACATTTGGGAAAACACCGGCGTACCCAGATTATGCACACTTTGCGCATAAATCCCGTGAAGGGCATCCGGATCGGCGGTTTCTTCTCCCGCCAAACCGAGTTTGATGCCTTTGCGCACCATAGCGCGCTGCTTTCTGGGAATAGCCTTCAGATTGTCGTCGTCTTTGGCCGAGATTTCTTTTTGAAACGTGACATAAAGATCCGAGCACCGCTCCCAATGATGATCATCATCATGCAAAGGAGCGCGCAGGCGATATTCCAAATGCCCCACCCCCAGTTTTTGCGCCAAAGTGGTGGCGGCATCATCAAGGGCAGCCAAGGCAGCCGGGTCCGTAACCAAAGGCCCGCCCACAACACAAAAGGCGGTAGAAACCAGGCTGCTTCCAAACAGGCGGCTCTTGAGATGCACCAAAGGCAAAACCCCAAGAATGACGCCATCGCGTTCAGCAATCAGAAAATGCGTCTCATGCCCGAAGGCACGGTGCATCACCGTTCGCCAGCCAGACAAGTGAAAGAAGGTGCCATCGGAATGGCTCCGCACAAAGCGATCCCATTGATCGTGACGATCATCGGTCAGGGTGGATAATTTGATCGCCTGCATTCCGTGCATTCACTGCTCCTGCCGCGTCAAAAAAATCTCGTCCATCCGCCGCCAAGGCCCTGTGCTTAACAGCCGATCCAATCGGGGATACATCTTTGAAAGATTGGTATAATGGCGGAACCGGGTTTTCATCCCTATGCCATCCATATGCGGCTGGCTTGGGTCCACCTCCCATGGGTGAAAATAGAAAATGCAGGGCATCCGGTCGCGACGGTTCACACGCCGCATCATCCAACGGGACAGGCCATAAGGCAAAAGCCGGAAATAGCCGCCGCCCCCACAAGGCAATCGTTTACCGGCAATTTCTATGGTGCTGATGGGTATTTCCAGAAAATCGCTCCCTTCAAGGGGGTGATACGCCCCGCGCTCCGCATCGGGAATGCCATAATGATCATGCTTGATGGGATAAATGCTGGAGCTATAGGCATAGCCTTCTTCCGCAAGCACCCGATGCGCCCAATCGGTTTGCTTGGTCATGGAAAAGCTGGCGGCACGATAGCCGCGCACGGCCACGCCTGCGGCATCTTCCAACAAGGCTTTGGCTTTGCGGATATCGGCGCGAAATTCGTTTTGGCTTTGCGATGACACACGCATATGCTGCATACCGTGGCTGGCAACTTCATGGCCGCGTTCGGCAATGGCGCGCACCAAGGCAGGATACCGTTTTGCCACCCAGCCCAAGGTGAAAAATGTGGCGGTGGCTCCGTGGCGATCGAACAAATCCAGAATCCGGTGGGTGTTTTGCTCCACCCGACACGCAAATCCATCCCAGTCATCGCGCGACACCACAGGCTCCATAGCGGACACCTGAAAATAATCCTCCACATCCACGCTCATGGCGTTGAGGATCGGCGAGCCGGCAGACAAGCGATCTTGATGGCCTGCTTCATAGTGCCCGGTTCGATTGGTCATGCAGCACCTCGCTTGCCTGATTCACTTTCAAGGCGGGCTTGAAGACGCGCAATATGCGCTTTATGGGCATCCAGTTCACGGCGCAACCGGGCCATGGTATCAAGCAATGGCTTGGGGTTCGGCATCACCACCTCCATAGGCGGGTGCGGCACTGCTTGCGGCATTTCCGGCACAATTTCGGGAGCGGCTTGCGGGTTTTGATCCGCCCGAGGCGTCACCTGCTTTGCAGCATTTTCATCGGTGATGCGATGGGCATCATTGAGGTCCAGCGGCTCATCGATACCGTCATCGGTGTCTATGGGGGCCGGTGAATCGATCAAATTCTCCGCCCGCATTTCCGCCGTTACCCGGTCCACCACCGTGCCGTCAATTTCCGGACATTCTTCCAAAAAGCCATAAAGCAACAGCCGGTCACACAAACGGTTGATTTTTCGCGGAACCCCGCCCGTTTCCCTATGAATGCGCTGATAAGCGCCTTTGGTAAACGGCCCCGCCACACTACGCCCGGCTTGATGCAAGCGATGTTCGATATAAACAGGCACTTCCGCAGCCGTTAGCGAGGACAAATGATAAGAGGCAATCACCCGTTGGCGGATCTGTTCACAGGCAGGACTGGCCAAACGGGCACGAAATTCCGGCTGCCCCACCAGCAATTGCTGCACCAATGGGCGCTCGCGGTTCTGGAAGTTCGATAGCATGCGCAGTTCTTCCAAGGCGCCCGCCGACAAATTCTGCACCTCGTCTACAATAAGCAAAACCGATTTCCCGGCCTGTGCAATACGTAGAAAATAGCTGTTGAGATCACGTAAATAAGCCGCCTTGGTGGCCCCGCTTTTGCGTAATTCCAATTCGCTGGCAATCAATTCCAGCAAATTTTCCGCTTCCAGTTGGGTGGTGCTAATTCTCGCCACCACAATATTTTTCAGGTCCCCATGGCTTAGCAAATATTCGATCAAGGTGGTTTTACCCGCCCCCACATCGCCCGTGACGATCACGAACCCTTCTAATTTGCTCAATCCATAGGTGATGGTGGCCAGCGCCCGCTTGTGAACGCTGCTGTCGAAAAAGAAATTGACGTCCGGCGTAATCTGGAACGGTGGTCGATCAAAGCCGTAATATTCAAGATACATAAATACCCTCACAGCCCATCAGATGATCGTTCCCGGCCCCAAGCCACCAAATTTGGCGCCCCCAATTGCGCACATATTCCCAAGGCCATGCGCCCCCTATCGCTTCTCGGTCGCAGGGTGATCGTCCTCCACATCCCGATAGCCGCGATAGCCATAATAGGGATAATGTTTGTCCCCAAGGCCCGGCGTGCTTTTGTTCAAAACAAGCCCCAGCTTGCAGGTTGACGGCACCAGTTCTACAGCCTTTTCAATGGCTTCTTTCTGTGTGGAATCGGCTTCCACCACAAAAACGGCCTGCCCCATCAATTCTGCCAGAACCGCAGGTTCCGAACAGGACAAAAGCGGCGGCGTATCGAAAATAATCAGCCGGTCAGGATAGCGGTCCGCCATTTCCTGAGCGATTTGCTGCATTCTTTGGCTCGCCAAAAGCTCTGTGGACATATCATCGCGGCTGCCCGGACCAATCACCGACAATCGGTCGATATTGGTGCGCATGATGATCTCGCTCATATCCAGATCCGGATTTTTGAGAAGATCCATCAGCCCCGGTCCGCGTCCCAATCCCAATCGGTCAAAAATGACAGGGCGCTCGAAATCCGCATCCACCAGCAAGACATGGAAATCCACCTCGCAAGCAAGGCTGATGGCCAGATTAAGCGATACGAAGCTTTTGCCTTCACCGGGAAAAGCGCTCGACACCATGATCAGATTGGCCCGGTCCACCTCTTGAAACCAGAAGGTTTGCACCACGGTGCGCTTGATCAAGCGCATTTCTTCCGCCAGTTGCGACCGCATGGATTTCGGCGTCAGATAGCCGTGCGCCGCCAGCGCATCCAGATCGATATGCACATGCTGACTGCTTTCGCTTCCCTCTGTGGAAGAAAACACTGCAGCTCCATCCGGCTTTTTCCGGTGGGCATGGGAACCAGACCCGGAAGCCGGCCCTGTCCCTTTGCGATCCTTATAAAGACGCTCCGCCGCACGCTCGATCAAGGATGCGCCTTCAAGTCCTTTGCCTCTTCGCCCTTCGTCATCTCGCATGCATTGTCTCACAAGACTGTTTCACTGAATATGGTCCCTGAACGTGCAACCGTCAGGCTCTATTTATGACACGATCGAAAAGGGTAATCGGGCGATCGCCAAACAAGATCGGGAATTTGAACCGTTCCAGAAGCAAGACAAGTCCTCCGCCAATAAAGACAAGGAAACACAGCAAATAGGCCAAGCCCCTGCTTCTGGGCAGGCCAAAGCGGCTTTCGATGAAGACCAGAATCATGAACACCAGCAGCAACGCTGCAATACCGCCCAGCAAACGGATTTTATCCATCCGTTTATTGCGCTCATCATTCAATCCGCCAACAACGGTGAGAGCGCCGATCACCGGAATGTCGAAATCACGACGCAAATGATCGACCGATCCATAGGTTACCCGCGCCATCGCCAGCACCCAAGCAACCCCCGCGCCAGCAATCACACTGCCGACAAGAACCACGGCCAGAAACAAACCCCGAGGCGGGCCATCCGGCAATAAGGGGATCGACGCCGCTTCGATGATCCGGAAATTCACCCGGCTTCCGGCCTGTTCACGATCCGCAGAAATCCGCGCGGATTCACGGCGGGACAACAGGGTTTCATAATTTTTGCGGATCACATCATAATCGCGGGTCAGGCGCTTCAATTGCGCTTCCACTTCAGGCACCTGGAACACCCGCTCCTCAAGGGCAGCCACTCTATCGTCCGCCCGATGCAATTGCTCTTTCAATGTCTCGGCATTGGAGCGTTCGCGGATAAGTTCCAGCCGCAAATCAGAATAGACCGGATTGGGAACGGCTGGCTCCCCGGGGCCTGCCTGCGCGGGCCCTGCGCTGCCAAAAGCCGATGACATGGCTTCATATTCTTTCCGCAAATTGGCAAGCTGCCGGTTCAAGGTCACCACATCGGGATGCTGATCGGTATAACGCGCCCGCATCGCTTCCAAAGAAGCCTGCACGTCAATGATCCGCGCTTCGATATTGCTTGGCGGCCCCGATCCCCCCGCACTGTGGGAAATCAATTGCGGCGTTTCGGCCAATTCACGCTCCAGCAATTTCTGCCGTGCCAGCGTATCTTCCAAAGCGCCCTTTATACTGGCGCGCGCGGCTTTTGCTTCGGCAAGGCTTGTTTGCAATCCTGTTTGCCCGGGCAAAAACGCGGCATTGTCTTGCTGGAACCGGGCCAGATCACGTTCTGCCGTATCGAGCTTTCGTTCATAATCGGAAATCTGGCGTTGCAAAAAATCCTGGGCATTATCCATATCGGCCCGGTTTTGCCCCAGATTGTTTTCCACGAACAATGTTGTCAAAGCCTGCACCACATCCCTTGCCCGATTGGGGGACGGGTCCACAAAGCTGATATTGAAGAGATTGTCGCGCTCCGACCTTAAAGCAATACGCGATTGCAGACGCTCGACCAGCGCTTCCATCTGGGAGGGCGTATCCGCCTCGATATCCATATCCGTCATCCGCGCCAATTGCTCCATATTCGGGCGACTGAGCAATGTACGACGCATGATTTCTACTTGCCGGTTCACATCGTCTTCCACCGCAACGCCAGCCAGCAAAGGACGCAAGACCGTTCCCGTATCCACATAAATGCGCGCGGAAGACCGATATTGATTGGGCAGCGAGGCAACACCCATCCAGCCAAGAGCCGCCACCATGGTGCTGATGGAAAAAATCAGCCAGCGCCGACGCCATAACGCCCCACCATAAAATAAGATTTGCTGATAAAGGTCCGTCATCTCGTTACTCACTTCCCATCATATGGAAAATCCGGCGCGCCATAGCCGAAAATACCTGCACCGAAAACACCTGCCGCCTTGCTCATCTGCCAATGCCCGGATGTTTTGCCATTGCAGCGACCTCGCCTCAAAGAAACGTCTCCGGAATGATAATGATATCGCCCGGCAGGACCATCGTATTCGCCTCGATATCGCCGCCTTTCAACAGGCTGTCCAAACGCACACGATATTCTTTCTGTTCGCCATCGACCCAACGCACCAATGTGGCCCTGTTGCCCGCCGCAAATTCCGACAGGCCGCCAACGGCAATCATCACATCCAGCAATGTCATATTGGCGCGATAAGGAATGGCCGACGGGTTCGTCGCCGCGCCCACGACCCGCACCTGCTGTTCAAATGTCCCGACAAAGCCGGTCACCATCACCGTAACCAGTGGGTCTTGCACAAATACGCTGAGCGCTTCTTCGATATCGCGGGCCAATTCGGTTGGCGTTTTACCGGCCGCTTCCAGATCATCGATCAAAGGCAATGTGATACGACCATCGGGCCGCACCTGCGCACTGCTTGCCAGATCTTCATTGCGCCAAACGAAGATACTAAGCGAATCGCCGGCACCAATCCGATAAAGCGGCGACTCCAAACCGGAAGACTGCAATCCGACAGACGGCAAAGTATTTTTTGCCGCACAGGCCGAAAGAACAGCCACCATCATCAGCGCACATATCGTTTTAGCCATATCTAATATTTCCTGTCCAAACCCATATCGCATTACCACGCCCTCCACACACCTATCACAGGGGCGTGATATTTTCCATCATGCTTATGATCTTATAAAGCCTAACTGTTTGCGCTATGTGTCATTTTGAGAAAATCTCATTTTGATACAAATCTTCAACCTGAAATTCATAAAACTCCGTTAAAAAAGAATATTCAATTAATTTGATAGATATTGAAAAATTATGTAAAAAATTTCTGTCGGTCACACAAAAATGCCAAATTTATTAAGCACTAGTAAAATCCACTTGCAGTTCGTCATAGTCTTTTAGGAAGAATTAAGGACCGTACGATAGGGTTCAATGAAAGAATAAGAGTCGTGAACTCTCATTCATCCTTATCGGTCAATAGAAAATGGCAGTCCGATGATTACTCAGGAAGCACAACTGGCGAATGCGTCACAGCAAAAAACAGTGACGGAATTCAACTTGACTGAGCTATATTACAAATGGTTCGACGTGGTGCGGTGCGATACACCCCACCTGATAAAACGGTCACAAAAGCTGCGATATCAGGTTTATTGTATCGAAACGGGATTCGAAAGTTCTCAAAACAATCCGGGTGGCCTTGAGAAGGATCCTTCCGACGAGCACGCATTCCACAGTTTGTTGCTTCACCGTCCCTCCTCCATCGTTGCCGGAACGGTCCGCCTGATCATCCCCAATCGAGAGAGGAACTGCTCCGGGCTTCCCTCACTTGAGGTTTCCGAAGCACTCAGGACAATGCCCGCCTCGATTCTTCCCCCTGAAACCACCGCAGAAATCTCCCGGTTTTCCGTCTCGAAAGATTTTCGAAAACGCCTTGGTGATGGGCTTTATCCATCCAATATCAAAAAGAATTCTCCGGAATTTCTCGGCCGCCGCGCCCTGCCAAGCATCACATTGGGGCTGATGCGCGCCATTGTGGAAATGACCCGCGATGCAGGAATGACCCATGTAACAGCAGTGGTAGAGCCAGCCTTGATCCGTTTGTTGCAGCGGCTTGGTATCCGGTTCGAGCGCACCGGCGAACGTGTGACCTATCATGGCACCCGCTATCCTGTTTATCGGAATATGTCGGACCTTCTTGAAGAAATTTATGAGCATCGCCCTGAAATCTGGCACGCAATTACGGATAGTGGCCGGATCTGGCCCCGGGCCAATCCGGAGAAACGCATCCTGAGTGCATAATGGGGCCGTGTCTTATGGCCACCCACCCACCCATCCAGACACAAATGCCGCAATCAATTATGGAAAGCAGAGCACAGCGATAATGACAAAAAGCGAGCATATTCCCTCTGCACATTTCGATTATGAGATAGCATTTGGCCGCACGCTTGGCTGGGTAAGCCAAACAGAACTTCATATTCTGCGGAGAAAACGGGTTGCCATTGCCGGGCTTGGCGGTGTGGGCGGCTCTCATGCTTTGATGTTGGCCCGATTGGGGATCGGAGCGTTTCATCTGGCGGATTTCGACCGCTTCGATCTGGCCAATATGAACAGGCAGGCCGGCGCTTTTTCTTCAACGATCGGGGCGCCGAAATGCGCGATTATCGCCAATATGGTGGCGGATATTAATCCCGAAGCGCAGATCACCCCTTTCCCCGAAGGCATAACCGACAGCAGCATTGATGCATTTCTTGATGGTGTTGATCTGTTCGTTGACGGGCTCGACTTTTTTGTGCTCGATATTCGCCGGAAACTGTTTGCCCGCGCCCGGGAAAAAGGCATTCCGGCCATAACGGTGGCCCCTTTGGGGCTGGGCTCGGCATGGCTGATCTTCACCCCCGACAGCATGAGCTTTGAAGAGTATTTCCGCTTTGATGGCGCAAGCACCGAACAGCAATATGTACGATTCATGATCGGATTGGCCCCGGCGGCTTTGCATCGCCCGGCCCTTGTGGACCCCAGCCGAGTGGATTTTTCCGCCAAAGCGGGGCCATCCACCCCCATGGCATGCGGCATGGCCAGCGCCATTCTTGGGGCCGAAGCCTTGAAAGTGCTTTTAAAACGCGGCTCTTTGCGTCCGGCCCCGTGGTTCCACCAATTCGATCCCCATGGATTGCGCTTCAAATCCGGCCGCACCCAAGGCGGCAATGCCCATCCCGTGCGGCGGATCAAAATTGCGCTGGCCCAGCATTGGATCAAACGAATTGCCCCGCGTGAGGATATTTATGCGTCCAGCGTCGCAGAAGATGCCCCGACACTTTATAAAATCCTCGATCTCGCCCGATGGGCACCGTCCGGAGACAATGAACAACCTTGGCGGTTCGATGTTCTGGACGACCATCATATACGCGTTCATTTACACTATGAGCCGGGGGCCAATATCTATGAATACGCCAATGGTCGCCCCATCTGGCTGGCGGCTGGCGGCCTTTTGGAAACGCTCCGCATTGCGGCAAGCAAATTCGGTTTTACATGCGACTGGACCGTCGAGAACGAAAATGAGCCGGAACAGGTTCGGCTTTATGTGACATTCAAAAAAGATGACACGATCCCCGTCAGCCCGCTGGCCCCTTTCATCATGTCCCGCACGGTGGATCGTCGGCCCTATCGGCGGGACAGCCTGGACGCGCATGAGAAGAAAAGCCTGGAGGCAGCGCTTTTTGACACATTCTATATCGAATGGTTTGAAAGCCGCAAAGACCGCTGGGCCTCCACCCGTTTGAATATGCTGGCCACGAGGCTGCGATTGACCATCGAGGAATGCCATAAAGTCCATCAAAAGGCGATCCACTTTGAAAACAACCATGCCGCTTATGGCTTGCCGGCAAAAGCCGTGGGGCTGGATCCCATGACCATTGCCATCATGCGCTGGGCCAATGCAAAATGGTCACGCTCTAAAATCCTGAACCGGTTTTTGGGCGGCGCATGGGCCGCCAGCTTGCAACTGGATATTTTACCCGGCCTCAATTGTGCGGCGCATTTCTTCATAAGGTGGCGAGAAGACCGACCAGACAGGCCGGTGAGCGACTGGATCGAGGCTGGCCGCACATTACAGCGCTTTTGGCTGACGGCAGAATCCCTTGGCCTTAGCCTGCAGCCAAGTTTTGCGCCATTGATCTTCGGCCATGGAGCCGCCCATCAACATCGCTGGTCCGAACGCCGCACAGCCGAAAAAGCCCAAGCCATCGGGAAAACTTTTGAGACACTGCTGGGATGCTCAACCGATGCGGTGGTTTTTCCCGGTCGTATCGGCCGTGGCCGCTCCCTTGTGCAATCCCGCTCTGTCCGGCAACCCTTAAGCGCCCTGATGGTGAACGGATCCGGCTTTGGGGCTGGAAATCCTTAGAATTTGACGCCAAGGCATCGGGCATCTCAACCCGCCAAAACGGAAGAAAAAGGCAAGATCCCGGAAATCCTTTTGATGCCAGACCGGCATCTCCTTGCGCATCGCTTGCAAGCTAGACGCCACATCCCCGGATAAAGGCCGTCGAACCCGGCTTTTCAAAGCCACCATGAAAGGCATCACCATGGTGGAATATAAGGTGGCATCTTTCGCAAAATGGACCGCCGCCGCTTTTTGCCAATCGGATAGATGAAAAGCCGCCCGCAGCGAATTCAAATAATCAATGGTGAACAATTCCGGCTGACGATCGGCATATTGATACGCAAAATAATCAATGGACCGTTCCGATTTCAAATGCCCGAAATCCACCATATAAAGCCCCCCACCCGGCTTTAAAATACGGCGCGCAGCTTCCAGACATTTATGAAATGCACGGAGATTGGGAAGCTGATGCAGCACCACCGTAGACATCACGGCGTCGCAACTGGCATCGGGAAGATCGGATAATGCGGTGATATCGCCTTTTTGGAAGGACACATTTTTCAACCCTTGCTCTTTGCAATGGGCGCGGGCGCGGTCCAACATTTCATCAGAGAGATCAATCCCGATGAAATTGGTTTCGGGGTTCAGGCGGGCCACCATGGCCAATTGGGTTGCCGGACCACAACCAAGATCCACCACGGTTTCATTGGGGCGGATAACGGAACAGATGTGCGCACAATGATAAAGATAGACCGGGGCCATAACCCCGTCTTCGCGGCCCGCCCGGGTGAAGGCGGCAACCTTTTCGGGGTCTTCCATCACCAGATCCGGCTCTGGCACACGCGCGCTGGTTTCCGAACTAACCAGTTCTCGCGCAAATGTCTTCAATAAGCCAAATTCAGACACAGCCACCTCCAATATCACCGGCGAAAGAAAAGCAATCGAATCCTATCCCTTTACCGTCACCAGTATAAGCGGGAAATGTTAGGAAAAAGAAAAAGGGCCCGCACTTTGCGAGCCCTTCCTTTCGTGACGTTCCCCGTGGATGTCAGGCGTTACGACGACGCCGTGCAACACCCGCTCCCATCAGCATGAAGGCACCACCCAAAAGGGCCAGCGTGCTGGGCTCCGGAACAAAGACGATGGAGCCATCTTCATTCACACAGAAATCTACGGCGCTTTGACCATTGGCGGGTTGGCCAAGATTGCCACCCAAGAACGAACCCGTCGGGCAGGACACGGCACCAATGCCAGCACCGCTATCGAAATTGGAGTCGGCCATCGCCATCAATACCGGATCGCCATTGCCGTTCACCTTATCCAGCAGATCCACACCGGTCTTGCTATCAATCAAGACACCGGCAAGGGCATCGACAAGCTGGAAGTTGATATTGTCCGAACCGTCACCGGTGGTGAAATCAAACACGCCACCTTGTTGGGACAACATTTCAAAAGTAGCAAATTTCACACCATTGGCCGCAGTATCATGGGCGTTATTCAACACGAACTGGCTACCATCGGTGCCAATATTGTCCACATACAGCTCCAGCAAGCACTGGCCGGCATCCAGACAAGCGGTATGACTGAAATTCGCATCCGTCAGATCAATGTCTGTGAACACACCATCGGCGCGGAAGCGGAAGGTGATTTCAAACCCGTCAAGCCCGCCAAACTGACCCGCAAAATTCAAAAGCAAGGGGTTCATGCTGCCAAGGTCATTATTGGTGAACTGCGTTGCCTGGCCACTGCCAAAAGCACTGAAGGTCTCACCAATATCGGGAAGGCCATTGCCATTGCTATCCCCGGTTTGAGCCTGCACCCGAGCAAGAAAGTTGACTTGGTCAACATTCTCAATGACATACATGTCGTCATTTCCAAGACCATCCAGACCGCGAAGGTCAAAAGTGATCCCGTCCATAAGAAGCCCAGCATGTGCCGGCGCGGCCATCCCTGCCACTGCCAATGCAACCGATGCTGCTAAAATTTTCGTGCGCATTTCTGTTCCCTCTAACATTTGAGTCCTGAGATACGCAGGGACAAACCCGACGTTGCCTCGCCACTATAAAAGCAATCATCATGCCAATTAGAAATTCTCTAATAATAACAAGCAATTTTGCGTTCGGCACTTTCTTCCATGCTCCACAACAAGCCTGAACTGTAAATCTTTCCGACAGTTCCCCGCCGATTAGACACAAAGAAAAAGGGCCCGCACTATGCGAGCCCTTCCTTTCGTGACGTTCCCCGTGGATGTCAGGCGTTACGACGACGCCGTGCGACACCCGCTCCCATCAGCATGAAGGCACCACCCAAAAGGGCCAACGTGCTGGGTTCTGGAACAAAGACGAGGGACCCATCTTCATTCACGCAGAAGTTCGTTGCATTCTGAGTGGCTGGTTCGCCAAGTGTTCCACCGAAGAAGTCCCCATCAGGGCAAGACACGGAACCAAAGCCAGCACCACTGTCGAAATTGGAGTCGGCCATTGCCATCAAAATCGGGTCGCCATTGCCGTTCACCTTATCCAGCAAATCCGCACCGGTCTTGCTATCAATCAAGACGCCGGCAAGGGCATCGATAAGCTGGAAGTTGATATTGTCCGATCCGTCACCGGTGGTGAAATCAAACACACCGCCTTGCTGGGGCTTCACTTCAAAGGTGGCGAATTTCACACCATTAGAGGACGTCGCATGCGCATCGTTCAACACGAACTGGCTGCCATCAGCACCAATATTATCCACATACAGTTCAAGCAGGCACTGACCGGCATCCAGACAAGCGGTATGATCAAAATTCGCATCCGTCAGATCAATATCCGTGAACACCCCATCGGCGCGAAAACGGAAAGTTATTTCAAACCCGTCAAGCCCGCCATTGGTTCCGGCAAAATTAAGGAGCAAGGGGTTTAGGCTGCCCGTGTCGTTATTGGTGAACTGCGTTGCCTGACCACTGCCAAAAGCGCTGAAGGTTTCACCCACATCGGGAAGGCCATTATTATTCGTGTCACCCGTAAAGGCTTGGACGCGAGCGAGAAAGTTGATCTGATCAATATTCTCAATAAGATACATGTCATCATTGGCCAGACCATCAAGACCACGAAGGTCGAAGGTGATCCCGTCCATGAGAAGCCCAGCATGCGCTGGTGCGGCCATCCCTGCCACTGCCAATGCAACTGATGCTGCTAAAATTTTCGTGCGCATTCCTTTGCCCTCCACTTTGAGCCTTGGGTTATGCCGAGACAAACCCGACATATTCCCCCCCATCAATGCACACAGCATGCCAACCTTTCTTTCAGCATATGCAACAGATCACTATATTACGTTTTTTATTTGTTTAATTTCCAAAAATTAATCATTTGTAAACCAATCCGACGCTGCATTTTGCTATTGCGGCCCTATTGGCCACTCTAGAATCGGGAATAGAAAAAGGACTTGATTAAAACCAACATATATCAATTACTTATCCGATATTTTAGCCTTCTTTCCATCTGTCGGAATATTTTACAGATATCAACCAATAAGCTGATATTAAAAGATTTTCTGTGAATTTCGGATATGTGAAGACGCCATCTCTGCGCCTTTGGGCCGGAACAGCGCTGTAAAAAAACGGCCCCCCGTTTTATCACGGGTGGCCGTTCAGATTTCAGCTGATCCGCTCGGTTAAAGGGTCGATAGCAATTCCCGCGCTTCTGCTTGGCCGGAGAAACCATCGCGCCCCGCCAAATCCTGAAGCAATGTGCGGGCTTCGCTGGTGCGACCCCGCGCCAGATAGGCCTTCGCCAGATGCAAGGCGATATCCGGATCATGCGACGCTGCTTCAAAGGCTGGTTGAAGCGCTTCTATAGCCCCGTCCACATCACCGCGAGCCAAAGCGATCACGCCATAGGTATCCTGGATCGCAGGGGCATTGGGTGCCAGTTTCATGGCCTTTGTTGCATTTTCATAGGCTTCGTCAAGATCGCCTTTTTCCCAAAGAACCCACGCGAAATCATTGAAATATACAGGGTTCTTCGGATTTTCCCGTGTCAGGATACGATATTGTTCTTTTGCATCTTCGGCCCGGTTTTCCTGAAAGTAAAACTGTGCAAGCTGCAATCTGGACATGGGTTCTGAACGACCTTCCAGAACATGGATGGCATCTTTTTTATCCTCAGCCACCCACAGGCTGCGCGCCAAAGTGACTGCCCGCAAAGGTGTGGGGTCCGTTTCATAGGCTTGACGATATTTACGTGAGGCGTCCTTTGCTTTGCCATCGCTCAAAGCGACAAAGCCTTCCAGATCATAAAGAGCCGCATTGGGTGGCGAGATCGCTTTCAACGCCTCAAGCTCCGATTTGGCCCCATCCATTTCACCCCGCAAAGCCAATAAGCGAATAAGGGCGGTGCGCGCCTCCAGCTTATTGCCATCCAGATCAATGGTACGACGCATGGCATCGATTGCGGCCTCGTCGCTTCCCGCTTCAGCCAAGCTTCGCCCAAGGAGATAGCGCGCATCGGCATTATCAGGAAGCTGCCCGATCATAGACTGGAACACATCGACCGCTTTGCGGTGCTCGCCCTGCGCCCGATAGGCCAGCCCGACCGTTTCCAAAGCAGCCGGATTTGCAGGGTCCATTTTCGAGGCACTTTGGGCCTCGGTCAGGGCTTGTCCCGGTTTCCCCAGCAACAACAACATCCGGGCATAGGCAATGCGCGGCTCGATGGCATCCGGCGCGGCATCTACCATTCGTTTGAGAATGGCTTCGCTTTCCGCCACATCCCCCGCCAAGGCTTTCATCTGCGCCAAAGCCATGGCGATCTGGACATTGTCCGGTCTCGCTTCATGGGCGGTTTCCAAAACGGTTAAAGCCTCGTCTCCCCGGCCTTGCGTTCTCAGAAGAGAAACAAGCGCATTCACGGAAACCCAAGACCCCGGCTCGATCTCCAGCGCCTTTTCAAACTGCTCCACAGCCGCTGTTTGTTGCCCATCTTGCACAAACGCCAAACCAGCAAGCGAATAACCCGCAGCGCTGTTTGGCGATTTCTGCCGCAAGCCTTGCGCGATGTCCAATGCCTGCTGTGTATTTCCGGCCCGCAAATGCACGATCCCAAGACGAATCTGCTCTTCCGTTGTGCGGTCCTCCCCAGTGGAGGGAATCCGTTTCAGGATATCATCCGCCCCGTCCTTATCACCGGCAGACAGCTTCAAAGTGGCAAGCCCCGTGGCCAAGGACAGATTATCCGGCTCGTTTTCCAAAACGGTTTGCATATAAGAAACAGCCTTATCCAGCTGTCCCGATTGCAAAGCTGCCGCCGTGGCAAGGCGCAAAGATGCGGCATCATCACTTTCTTCCGCAGACCTGCCCGCAGCTTCCAAGGCATCATCGGCGCGGCCCAAACGCAAGCTGGACCAGGCCAAAGCCCTGCTGGCCACCAGCGGAATCTGGTCATCATTGGCAAAGCGCTGCAAATAGGTAACGGCCACTTCATCATTGCCAAGTGCGCTATTGGCCACACCCGCCACCAAAAGCGCCGGACGATTCCGGGGTGCAGAAGACAGAACCCGCTCTGCCGCCGATTTTGCCAGTTCGAAATCCTGCTGCTGAAGGGCGATCAAAGAGCGCAGATAAACCGCCTGCATCGTAGAGATTCCACGCCGCGCCAAAGCCTCGAGAGTCGCCAAAGCCTCATCAAGTTTTTCCTGATCGATCAAGACCGTGGTCAATGTCAAAGACGCTGGCGGAGAGGTGGGGTCGATTTCAACGGCTTTGGAGAAATATCCTTCCGCCGCAACCATATCGTCTTCACGGATTGCCAGCCGTCCTGCCAAAAGATTAGCCACAAGGCTATCCGGATCGACTTCCAATGCTTGTTGCGACAAACGGGCGGCTTCTTCCGGGTCCCCTTCTAAAACGGCAATTTGCCCAAGGCGTGCCAGATGATTGCCGGTCATCGGATCTGCACCGTTCAGCAACTCACGCGCTGACGCATAGCGCCCCTGCCCCACCAGCGCATCCGCATGATAATCTATCACTTCCGGCAGGATTTGTGCCTCTGCCGGAGCCGCTTCCACCAAGCTCAAGGCATCCACATATTTGGTGGCCAGAACATGACTAAGCATCAAAGGAGCCAGATAGTCTTCTGGTGCAGCCCCCAGATCCCGTGCGCGAGTCAGCTCTTTCTCGGCTTGTGCGAGCTGGTAGTTTTCCAGATAAATCTTCCCGAGAAGCAAACGTGCCGGAGCGAATTGTGCCGATTCTTGCAAGGCATTCTTCAATTCGATCACAGCCGCCGACACTTCATTGGCCTGATATTTTGTCTGTGCGGATTCGTAATATTTTTGTGCGCGGCTTTCCGGGTCCCCGGGTGAGCAGGCTGCCGTCCCCAAAACCGCAGCAAACATCAAAGACGCACCGATCGACCGGACTAAACTTGATTTTTTCATTCTACCCTCATCGCCTTATCAACAAGCACCAAATCATGCGGCGCCATCTGTTCCCCTTCTGTCAAGAGAGGCAGATCCTACCCCCCCTGTCTTTGCAGAATATAAGCCTAGCATATTGTTTGCCTATAATGTTCACCAAGTCACAGCCATAACAGGAAAAACACACAAGATATGGCGTTCGACTTGCGTAATGTCACACACTGTTAGAAGGTAACGTTTGCCTTATGGCGCAAGAACAGGGGATCTTACGGCATGATATATCAGTGGTCATTTATCTTGACCGCTTTCGGTTTTTTCGGGCTCGCTGTTCTTTTGTTGGCAAAAGGATGGCGCAACGGGCAAACGCGGCTTTTCGCTTTGGCGGCCATTATCCACGCCCTATGGGCGGTAAGCCAAGTTATTCTTGGCTATCCGTTCGTTGGCTGGCTGGCTCTGGTGTTGCATACGGCCCATTTTGTCTGTTGGGCCCTGTTTTTGGCCAGCCTTTTGCCCTCGTCCGCAAAGGGACTGCCGCATATTATTCGCATTGCCACCCCGGTTTTGATTCTGGCAAAAATCGGCGCGCTTTTTCTTTTGGGCCTGCCGCCGCATCTGGCAAATCTGGTTGGCCAGTCCATTTACATTATCGACCTGTTGGCCATTGTCATCACCTTGGCCGCTGTGGTGGGGGTTTTCCAAGCCGCCAGCGAATATGAACGCTGGGCATTGAAATTCATCTGCATTCCCCTTGGCATTGTGTTCACATATGAATTGTTCGTCCATGCACAGATTTTTGCCGTATCCGGGCCACGCAGCGAATATTTCACCCTGCGGGGGCTGCTGAACCTTGTGGCGGTTCCGCTTTTGCTGATCGCGGCCTCGCGGCACAAATTCTGGCGCGATCCCTTTTTCGTTTCCCGCCAAACCGCTTTATATTCCCTGACATTAATCGGCATCGGTTTTTATCTGATGCTGGTGGCCCTTTCGGCCCTGATTATTCCAAAAATCTCCGCTCAGGCCTCACTGCCCTTACAAACGGCGCTGCTTTTCATCGCCTTGATGCTGCTTCTTTTCCTTCTGTCTTCGGGCAGTGCCCGCGCCAAGATAAAGCTGTTCGTGGCGCGGAACTTTTATGCCCGCAAATATGATTACGCCCATGAATGGCGGCGTTTGATGGGAACCCTTTCTGGCGAAAACGACCTCACAAGCCCTTTGGAAAGCCGGATCATCCGGGCCTGCGCAGAAATTCTGGAAATTCCCGGCGGGGCGCTGTGGGTGATCGAATATGACCGCCCGCGCTTACAGGCAACATGGAACTACAAATCCCGGCACGCCATTTCAGATGCGTATAATCCAAGCCATTTCCTGAATGAAGAAGGCGCCCCTTTATGTCTTTACGGAAGCCGCCTGAAAGCCTCGCCCTTTGCCCGCGACGATGGCGCATGGGTGGTGGTTCCCCTGCCACATAACCAATCGATCATCGGGTTTCTGACCCTTTCCAAACCGCGCACAAAAAACCGTATCGATTGGGAAGATGAAGAACTGGTTTTGCTGGTGGCCCGGCAATGCGCCAGCTTTCTAGCCGAAGCCAAGGCCGTTGCCAGCCTTGAACAAACCCGGCAATTTGCCCGCTTCAACCGGCAATATGCCTTTGTGGCCCATGATATCAAAAACATCATCAGCCAGCTTTCCGTGATGCTGAAAAATTTCGATCGCCACGCCAATAATCCCGAATTCCAGCGCGATATGCACGAAACCATCGCCAATAGTGTCGGGCGCTTACAAAAGCTGATCCAGCGCCTGTCGCAGCTTGAAGAAGGCGGCGGCTCGGCCGAAGAACCGGAAGACATTGCCGTCCACGGACTGTTGCACGAAGCTGTCGCCCAATATGGCAAAAACCATCCAGCGACCTTAAGCATCCATGTGTCTCCGCGGGCGAAAAATATTCAGGTTCGTGTTCCCAAAGAGCGCTTTTCGGCCAGCATCGGGCATCTTTTATCCAACGCCTTGGAAGCCAGCGGCGAGGCGGGTAATGTTACGCTTTCTCTTGACCTTGTCGGTCCCAATGCAATCATTGATATCAGCGATGACGGCGCAGGCATGACATTGGATTTTATACGCGACAAACTCTTTGCACCTTTTCATTCCACCAAAAACAGCGGATTTGGCGTCGGCGCTTTTCAGTGCCGTGAATTTGCCCGGGAACAAGGCGGCGACCTGGAGGTTGTCAGCAGCCCCGGATCTGGCACAACAATGCGGCTGGTTCTCCCGGCCCTCTCCTAACAGAAAGTTGGCATCAGGCTATGCGTGAAAAATCAGATAGGCTTTTGATTGTCGATGACGATCCCGGTATTCGCCGCCAGCTCAAATGGGCTTTCGGGGATATGAAAACCGTTGAATGTGAAGACCGTCCGTCCGCGATAAAAGCTGTCCGAAAAGAAGCCCCCGCCGTGGCTTTGCTGGATCTTGGCTTGCCACCGGATGCCGATGGCCCAAGCGAAGGTTTGACGGCCCTACAAGATATCCTGTCAGCATCACCCGATACCAAGGTCATTGTAATGACCGGCCAGAAAGAGCGCAGCTATGCGCTGAAATCCGTGGCCTTGGGCGCATATGATTTTTATGAAAAGCCTCTTGATCTGGATCAGCTTGAACTGATCGTTCAACGGGCCCGCAAATTATTCGAGCTTGAACAGGAAAACCGCGCGCTTCAGGCCGAAAACACCCAAAGTTCCATTCCCGGACTGGTGACCGCCGACAGCAAAATGCAATCTGTTTGCGAACAGATCAAACGATTGGCCAAAACCGATGTATCCGTGCTGATTATCGGCGACAGTGGAACCGGTAAAGAGCTGCTCTCCGCAGGGGTGCATAGCCTAAGCAAACGGGTCAAGGGGCCTTATATCGCCATCAACTGCGCGGCCATTCCGGAAAATCTGCTGGAATCGGAGCTGTTTGGCTATGAGCGCGGAGCCTTTACCGGCGCCCACAAAACCACCATGGGAAAGATCGAACAAGCCCATCAGGGCACCTTGATGCTTGATGAAATCGGCGATCTTCCCCTTCCTTTGCAAGCCAAGCTGTTGCGCGTTTTGCAAGAACGGGTGATCGAGCGTGTTGGCGGAAGAAAACAGATTTCTGTGGATTTCCGGCTGGTTTGCGCCACCAATCGGGATATGGAAACCGCCATTAAAGAAGGTGATTTCCGCGAAGATCTTTATTACCGCATTGGAGAAGCGGTGGTCTTTGTTCCGCCTTTGCGTGAACGCCCCGAAGATGCCGTGTTGATCGCCCAGACCTTCCTTGAAAAATGGAGCCGCGAGCAAGGCCTTAAAAATGCAGGCTTTGGCAGCGATGCCTTGGCCGCCATTTCCAACTATTCCTGGCCCGGAAATGTGCGGGAATTGCAAAGCCGCATCAAACGCGCCGTTGCCACCGCCAATGGGCGCATTGGCGCTGCGGACCTTGATTTGGCAAACACCCCCACCGAAGCGGTCCCCTCCATCAAAGTTGCGCGCCAAAAAGCGGAACGGGATGCCATCCAACGGGCCATGGCCCAAGCCGACGGCAATATTTCCGAAGCGGCGCGATTACTGGATGTGAGCCGCCCCACCCTCTATCAATTATTGACAGATCACGGCTTGCGTTAAGGCCCTTCGCCCCACAGTGTGACAACACAAAAACGGCCTGTTTGGTGCGGCACAGCTGACCGCTATCTTTCGCCATAGTAAAAGGGCGAGGAAGCCTTTTGGCCCTCGCCCTTTATACCGCCCCTCCACAAAGCATAGACCGGATTATCGGCTCAAACGCCGCCGCTGCACGACCCCCAACCCCATCAAGCCAAACCCGAACAAGGCAAGGGACAAAGGCTCTGGAATAGTGGTGGTCTGCGCCAGAAAAAGCGACGCATGGGACAAGGCATTGGTCCTCCCATTGGAACGCGTGACAGGCAAAGAAAACCACCCGCCCTTCACCGAGGTTACGCCATCAAAGAAATAAGCGCTGAAGCCGTTGCCATGTTTGAAGCTGACCACGAACGGTCCGCTGATAGGAGCAAGACCGGCAAAAATCCCCCAATGGCCATAGTCTTCCCCTTCATCAGCCCAAAAGTCGCCGCTATCCGATTTGCCGGCAAAAACCCAATCCAGATCGCCAAACACATCATCATCATTCAGCATGCCAAGCATCCGCGCGCCACCGCGGGCGGCATCATTGCCGCTGATACGGCCAATACAGCGCGAAAAGCCAACAGACACCCCGGAGGCATCAACCACCGTGGCATTGCCGGTTGTGCAGCTTGTATCTGCAACAACGGGCTTTGCCTGAACAGACGCAGGCAAAAAAGCCACGATCAGGCTCAGCACACTTATCAAAGAAAAAGATTTCATTATCACTCCGGCGGCCATTTTGGGCTGCTATTCTTAATTTTCTATCAATTCACCTGGCAGACAACCCAAGCAACTTCTATGCCACCTAGAAGTGCCGCGAAAAACAAGCCATCCAATCTACCATAACGGATAAAATGTCAGATTTTATGACAGCTTATGGCTATCCAGCCTAGAACTGTAAAATTTATAGACACATTTTCCTATTCCGGCCTTTTGCCTCCCTCTCCCGCTTTAGAGCTATTCTTTCAAGGAGATGTTTTTAATTTTCATAAAAATCAAAGCAAATGGAGATTTTTTCTTCACAAATATCCTGTTTATTGATGGGCAATATTCATGCACAGGGCGTTGTTATGAAAAAGATTGTACTTTCAGGATTTGCTTTTGGACTGCTTGGCACAGTGCTCGGATTGGCTCTTGGCGCCGCCCTTGGCGCTTATGGTAATGCGTTTCAGCCAATGGATCGAGATGTCTTGTTCTTTAGCCTCTCTGGCGCAATGTCGTGCTCTTTCATCGGCTGGTTTTTGGTAAAGCCCGGTTCTGGTGAAAATGATGAGCCGCATCTTTCACGCTAAGGCGCTGAAACGCGGTCACACAATAAAAGAAATAACGATCATCACGCACGCCCAGCCAAGAAGGCTGGTGCAAATCCATAAAAACAGGGCACCCCTACGACTGAACTGCCGTCCGATTTTATGGTTCTCGGAGTTTTTCATCAGGCTCCCAAATCGCGTTGATTGTGCACAGCCATAAATATACGCAAACAGACATCGCTCCATTAAATCCATGCATTTATTGTGCCAATATCGCAAAAATTAATATCTGGTAAATATCTGCATTTTTGTGTAAATTCGAGAGCTGGAATCCACATAAAGTGTTCATGAGGGAACGTCACGATGTCTCATATGCGTCTGGCCTTGGCCGGCTTTTTATGCACGGCGCTTGGGGCTTTGTCTGTTTTTTTTGTGGCCCATCTATGTGGCATATCCGGCATTGCGTGCATGCTTGCCGTTGGTGGAGGCGCTGCTATGGGCAGTGTTTTGGGCTGGCTTTTGATCAAGCCCCCTTTGACCCAAAAATACGCCGCCTGATCCACAGCCGGGCATTATCACACGCCGCCACACTCAAATATCCACGATTTTTTCAGCGGTCTTTACAGGATGCGCCGATCCGGTCTGCCGCAAAGTCCGATATATCCTTCAAGAAACGGGCCCGACCGTGATCTTGTAAAAGCAGATGGTAGCCATCTTCATAAAGTCTGGTTTCTGTAACGGCTTGCGGCAGGGCATCCACCAGCGCCTGCATCGCGGGAACCGGCACGATCTGGTCTTGCTCCCCGATCATCACCAAAGTCGGTAAAGTCAGGCTTTCCGCGCTTTCCAAGGCCGATTGCATCAACTCCACAAGCCCATATATGGCATCCACCCGCGTTGCTTTAATAACAAATGGATCTCGGCCCATGGCAATCAGGGCTTCCCGATTATCCGAGGCTATCCGGCCCAGCCCCCGCCCTGTCAGTTGCATTTGCGGCGCCAGATGCGCTGTCAGCCACAGGCTCATGCGGTAAAAAAACGGCATTTCAGACCAGCCCCAAACCGCGGGGGACACAAGGACCACAGCATCAACAAGGTCCGTCGCTGCAGGGGTTCGGGCCGTAAGCAAAGCCACAGCGGCTCCCATGCTCTCTCCCAATAAAATGATCGGTTGATCCGGATGGCGGGCCTTCACCGCCTGTATAAAGCCCAGCGCATCTTGAACCAAAAGGGTTTCCCCCGCCCAAAGTCCGGGCTGTGCACTTTCCCCGAATCCGCGCTGGTCATAGGCAAAAACCGAAAGCCCTTGCTGCGCCAAAATCGGCCCCGGCCAAGCAAAGCTGGACCGATAATCATTAAAGCCGTGAAGCGCTATGACCACGGCACACGACCGAGGCGCAGGCCATTGGGTATAGGGAAGCTGCGCCCCATCGGCTGCCACATAAAGATCGCGCGTCAAATATGGCCGCTGCGGTTCTTCTGTAATGGGCTTTTGAACCGCTGGCGCACAGGATGCCAGCACCAAAAGCATAAAAACGCAGCCCCATATTCTCACACCGTCTCTCCTTCCCTGCCAAGGATATCCGCCACTTTTCGACGGAGCATCGGCACCACATCCCGATCAAACCACGGATTGCGTTTCAACCATCCGATATTACGCGGGCTGGGATGCGGTAAAGGCACATAAACTGGTCCATAGGCTTCCCAATTGCGCACGGTTTCCGTCAAGGACGCCTTTCGTAAAGAGCCCAGATGATAGCGTTGGGCATAAGCCCCAATGACCAGAATCAGGCTTTGTTCGGGTAAGGATGCAAACAGTTTATCGTGCCAAAGTGCCCGACATTCCGGGCGTGGCGGGCAATCGCCGCCGTTTTTATTCCGTCCAGGATAGCAAAACCCCATGGGGACGATATTCACCTTCAGCGGATTATAAAAATCTTCCATATCAATGCCCATCCATTGGCGCAAACGCGCGCCCGATGGATCGTCAAAAGGTTTGCCGCTTTTATGCACGGCCAATCCCGGCGCCTGCCCCGCGATCACCAAACGCGCTTTGGTGCTTGCCTGCACCACCGGATTAGGGCCAAGCGGCAAATGCGCAGCACAAGCCGTGCAGGCCCTAATTTCAGCAAGAAGAGGTGCCAAGCTTGGTTTGGCTTGTTTATCGCTAATATTTGAATTCACTCATATATCCGCTAAAGTATGGGTGGGTCGGCATCAAGCTGATTTGGGTTTCTTCCTATTGGGTGAGGATTATTGCAAAATCTAAACCAATCGCGGCCACTTTCACCAGCCTTGCTGGAACAGCAGGCCCTGGCCGACAGATTTCTGGCTGTCCGCACCCAGACGCAGGCCTTGGCGGCACCGCTGTCGGCGGAAGATGCACAAATTCAATCCATGCCGGATGTCAGCCCGACAAAATGGCATTTGGCGCATAGCACATGGTTTTTTGAAACCTTCATTCTCAAAGCCCTTGATGCCACCTACAGGATATTCGATGCGGATTTCCATTTCCTGTTCAATTCCTATTATGAAGCGGAAGGCCCGCGCCATCCCCGCCCACAACGAGGGCTGTTGAGCCGCCCGCCCCTGTCGCAGGTTCTGGACTATCGGCGTCATGTGACGGATGCTGTAAATGCCCGTATTGAAGACTGGGCCGATCGTGAGGACTGGCCCGATATCGCCGCCCTGATCGAGCTGGGCTGCCACCATGAAGAGCAGCATCAAGAATTGTTGCTTACCGATATCAAGCATGTTTTGTCGTGCAATCCTTTGGCGCCGGGCTATGCCAGCCCCTTCCCCAAGGCCATGCAGGATATCCCCGCAGCCACATGGCAAAAAATCCCCGAAGGACTGACAGAAATCGGCCACCGCCCGCCCGGCTTCGCTTTCGACAATGAAGGGCCACGGCATAAAGTCTGGCTTCATGAGGCAGCTTTGAGCAGCCGTCTGGTCACCACCGGAGAATTTCTGGAGTTCATCGAGGATGGCGGCTACCAAAACCCGATGCTTTGGCTGTCCGAAGGCTGGGATTGGGTGAAATCCAAAAACCGCTCCGCCCCGCTTTATTGGTCACGCCAAGAGGATGATTGGCAAATTTTCACGCTTTATGGACGCCAGCCCATCAATTGGTCTGAACCTTTATGCCATATCAATTTATATGAAGCCGATGCCTTTGCCACATGGGCCGGAGCCCGCTTGCCCCGGGAAGAAGAGCTGGAATATGCCACCATCGCCAGCCTGGCCGCGCAAGAAGACCATATAGCCCTCCACCGCGCGGAAGAGTCGCCCCGCCTTCATCCCAGCCCGGCCCGCCAGATAGGCAGCACCCCCTTCACCCAACTTTCCGGTGCCGTGTGGCACTGGACTGCATCGGCCTATAGCGCTTATCCCGGCTTTTGCACCGCTGCCGGAGCCATTGGCGAATATAATGGCAAATTCATGTGCAACCAGTATGTCTTACGCGGTGGCTCTTGTGTTACGCCGAAGGATCATTGGCGTCCCAGCTATCGCAATTTTTTCCCCGCGCATGCCCAATGGCAATTTAGTGGTCTTCGTTTAGCCAAGGATATTTAATGCCCTCTACAACCACGCCTCTGGCTGCCTATATTGATTTGGCACCAGACCTTGAAACGTTCGAGCATGCTGCTTTAGCGGGCTTGAAAAGCACTCCCAAAGCGGTATCGGCAAAATTCTTTTATGACGAGCGGGGATCGCGTCTGTTCGAGGATATTTGCAAGCAGCCGGAATATTATCCCACCCGCACAGAACTGGCGATTCTGGAGAAAAACCGGTCAGATATCGCCCGACATATCGGCCCTGAAGCTTTGGTGATCGAATTCGGTGCGGGCGCTTTGGAAAAAGTCCGCTTGCTGCTTGAGGCGCTGGACAGCGCCTCAGGATTTACCGCCATCGATATTTCCGGCGACCATCTGCGCGAAGCCGCCCAGGAATTGGCCACCGATTTTCCCGATATTCCCATCACCGCCATTTGCGCGGATTATACCAGCCTTGATGCCTTGCCCGGAGAAGCCAATAACAATGTAGGCCGCAAGGTGGGGTTTTTCCCCGGCTCCACTATCGGGAATTTTTCCCCGCAAGATGCCCAGCGCTTTCTCGGCACTGTGAAATCCCTTGTGGGACATGCCGGGCTTTTGGTGATCGGCGTGGATCTGAAAAAAGACAAGACGGTTCTGGATGCCGCTTATAATGATGCCGCAGGGATAACGGCGCAATTCAATCTCAACCTTATCCGGCGGATCAATACGGAACTGGGCGGCCATTTTGACGAAAACAGCTTCCGCCACAAAGCCTTTTATAATGCGAATATGAGCCGTGTTGAAATGCATCTGGAAAGCCTGAAAGATCAAACGACCGATCTTGCAGGCCATCCGATTTCCTTCAAGGCGGGGGAAACCATCCACACGGAAATCAGCTGCAAATATTCCATTGCCGATTTTCAGGACTTGGCAAAAAAAGCGGGCTGGTCCCCGGTCACGGTTTATACCGACGAACAAAAACTATTCAGCCTGCATGTCTTGAGCGCGGATTGATCCCGCGCCCATCCATGCCAAACCCGGCCACAGCCGGTTTTTCAGGCCACAAGTTCCTCATGGCGGCGAATATGGAATATACGATCACCAAATAGTGCATTGATCATATGCAGGCGCTTGAAAAACGTGCCGATATCCAGTTCTTCGGAAACCCCCATGCCTCCGTGAAGCTGCACCGCATTGGCAACAACAAAGATGCCGTTTCGCGCGACTTCTGCCTTCGCGGCAGACACGGCCCGTGCGCGTTCCACAGGATCATCGCCATCCGCACGGATACTGGCCACATAGGCCAGTGACCGCGTTTGCTCCAGCCCGATCACCATATCCGCCAGCCGGTGCTGCAAAGACTGAAATGCCGCCAGGGGCTGGCCGAATTGCTTCCGCTGCAGCAGATAGGCACGGGTTTTCTCCACCGCCGCATCCATGATGCCCACCGCTTCCGCACAGACCGCCGCCGTTGCCCGGTCAATAACCGCATTGATAAAGGGCAAGGCCCCGTCTTCCGGGCCTAAAAGTGCCTCTGGCTCCAAAGCCACCGCATCGAATGTCAGTTCTGCGGCGCGATTTCCGTCGGTGGTGCGATAATCACGGACCGTCAGGCCTTCCATCCCGCGTTCCAGCAAAAAGCAGGAAAGTCCCCGTTCATCCCGAAGCGCCCCCGATGTACGCGCCAAAACCACAAACACATCCGCCGAACCGCCCCCTAAAACGACGCTTTTTTCACCACTTAACCGCCAGCCTTTGCCATCAATCTCGGCCTTGGTGTTGATATCTGCCAGATCATAGCGCCCTTGTGGCTCTACATAAGCCAAGGCAGCCAAAGTTTTACCCTCCATAATGGCCGGAAGATAACGCTTGCGCTGGCTTGGCGACCCCATAGAGCTGATGGCCCCGCCAGCCATTAAAATGGTGGAGAGATAAGGCTCCAGAACCAATCCGCGGCCAAATTGCTCCATCAAAAGCATCACATCCACAGCACTGCCACCAAGACCATCATCTTCTTCTTTGAAGGGCAAAGCCAACCAGCCCAATTCGGCAAAGCTGCGCCAATGGTCGCGGGAAAAGCCTTCATCTAAAGCCGCAAGCCCCCGCCGTTTTTCAAAGGCATAGCTTTCCCGGATAAACCGTTCTGCGCCCGATTTGAGCATGGTCTGTTCATCGCTTAACGCAAAATCCATCTCACCATCCTAGCCTTGTTATCCGGGACATCATCCGCCCATGATTTGCACGGACGGCGTTGCCTTTCAACCCGCCGCTTGCTTCAGGGGCTTTTGCACTGGCATAGTCTGATATAGCACCGTAGGCGGGGTTTCCTTGCACGGTATGGGGATCCATCAAAACAATGCACTGCAAATCACCTTGCACCAAAATCTGCGTATTGGACCCTGTGTTGGGGCTGTGTATGGGCTGTTGGCGCACCGCTTTGGAGATCCGCATGTGGGGACGTGCGGACGGGCCACAAAAACATGCCGTCCTTGTGGCTTTGCCCAAGCGTCGGCCGGGAAAAATTTTGCGGGGGCAATAAGATGGATCTGGGAATACCGCCGGCGTTAGACCAATCCTTATGGACAGTGCTGATCGCCATTCTTGCCAATCTCACCTTGTGCAGTTCCAGCCGCATCAGCCGGTTTTTTTCACGGCCATTGGTTTTGGCCGGACGAATGATCAATATGATCGAACGGCGTTATAACCACCCTTCCGTCAATGAGGGGGCCCGCCGCATCGATTCTATTTCCATAGCGGTTTTCCTGCTCATTTTCGGCTTCCTGTGCGGACTGGGCCTTTCGCTTCTTTTGCAACAGATCCCCTTTGGCTGGATCATAGATGCCATGCTGATTGCCGCTGTTTTGGGGCTTCGGCCCATGCTGGAACGTATGCGCCTGATCACGCGGAGTCTGGAATCCAGCCTTGAAGAAGGCCGAGCGACCATCACCCTTATCACCGGACGGGACACCGCCAATCTGGACAAACATGGCTTGTCCGCCGCCGCCATTGAAAGCATCGCCATGGGGTTTTCCCAAGGCTTTATCGCGCCCCTTTTGTGGTACGCATTGGGCGGGCTTCCCGCACTTTTTGCCTTCAAATTGATCGACACCGCCAGCATCATGATTGACGAACGGTCCGATCATGCCCGCAGTTTCGGCTTTGCCCTGCGCTATGGCTCCGCCATTTTTCTGGCCCCGGCGATTTTTCTAAGCCTGCCATTCCTGTTTCTTGGCAGCCTGATCACCAGAGGTACAGGATTGGCGCGCGGTCTTCATATGGCCTGCGCCCGAAAACGCTATGCATGGCCAACCTTCAGCTTGTCTGTGGCTCTTTTTTCCGGATTTTTAGGGACCCGTTTGGGCGGCCCCGTATGTATTGGAAGCTATCAACGCACGGGCGATATTTTCGGAGAAGATATGCCGTCTCCCTCCATCTCCAGCATCAACCAAGCCCATAAATTGGCGGCCCGTTCAGCCCTGATATACACGCTGTTTTTGCTTGCCTTGGCCATTTATATGGTTACGGCCTAATCCATTGATTTCTTGAAAAAATACGTCATAAAATCGGCAGGGATGTGGGGGCACATCTTGAACAGGCCGAAACGCTTTCATGAGGGGATGATATGGAGGGGGCAGAGCCCGTGCATTTTGCACTAACGGGCTTGATATGGATCGTTGCGGTTATTCTTGCCGTTTCGGGGCTTGATGATCTGTTTATCGATATCAGCACCCATGTGCGGATGCTGGCCCGGTCCCTTACCGTTTATCGGACCTCCCAAAGAGCCTGCTCGCAAAGCCTTCCAGATATCCCCCAATCCCCCATCGCCATTTTCATCCCGGCATGGCAGGAAAGTGATGTGATCGGCCCCATGCTGACACGCCTTCATGATACGGTTCGGTATGAACATTATCATGTTTTCTTGGGCGTTTATCCCAATGATGAAGCCACCGCCCGCGCGGCACGATCCGTGGACCCTTTGGGAAAATGGCTGAAAATCATCATACTGGACCATCCCGGCCCCACCAGCAAAGGCGATTGCCTTAATGCGCTTTGGCGCGCCCTTCACCAAGATCCTTGCCATAAGACCATCAAGCAGATTGTTTTGCATGATGCAGAAGATGTGGTGCATCCGGAAGAATTGAAGCTGTTCAATTATCTGTCTGACCGTGCCCATATGATCCAGCTTCCCGTGGTCCCCCTGCCCATCGGTTTACGCCATCTTGTCAGCGGGCATTATCTGGATGAATTTGCAGAAGCCCATCAAAAAGATCTGGTTTTCCGGGAAAGATTTGCAGGCGGTGTGCCTTGTGCCGGTGTTGGCTGTGCCTTTTCCCGTCAGGCTTTACAAGATGTGGTAGACATGCATCAAAACCACGGTCCTTTTTCACAAAATAGCCTGACAGAAGATTATGAACTGGCCCTGATCCTGCTGCGTCTGGGTCATCGCAGCATTTTCGTCCGGCTACCTGAAAGCAAAGACGGGCAAATGGTCATCGCCACCCGCGAATATTTCCCCGCAGTTTTCAAGCTGGCTGTCCGGCAAAAAGCCCGCTGGTTGATCGGCATTGCCCTACAAGCATGGGCAAGTCAGGGATGGCCCGGAAACTGGGCCACCCGATATATGCTGATGCGGGACAGAAAGGCCATTCTCACCGCTCTTGTCAGCGTTTTTGCCTATGTCGTCATGGCCCTTATTCTCGTTTTTGAAGCCACGAAAGCGCTGCACCTTCACAATGCTCGCCCCTTGATCCAGGCCGGATCGCCCTTGGCCTTTTTGCTGATTGGAAATCTCGCTCTGGTGTTTAACCGCGTGGCCCACCGCATGCTCTATGCGACCCGGCTTTATGGCTGGCAACACGGCATGATATCGGCCCCGCGCATGGTGGTTGCCAATTTTATCAATTTTGCAGCGGCCATGCGGGCACTGCGCCTTTATACCGCCCATCGGCTGCTGGGCACGCCTTTGCACTGGGAGAAAACCGCACATATCTTCCCCGAAAATGACGAGGCAATTCATGGGAAATAAAGAATTGCCTTTGCATTGGTTTGCCCTGATGGCCGCGCTGTGGCCTGTTTTGTTCAGCCCCGCAAAGGCATTGGCCGATCCGTGCGATCCAATGATGGAAACGACAGCGTGCGCCTATCAGCTTTTGCAAAAAGGCCAGCATGAAGATGCGGCACTCTTTTTTGAACGGGCATTGGAACAGGAACAAAACCCGAAGCGCCGCCTTCAAATCGCGCTCGATCTGGCCCATCTGTATAATAATCTGGGAGCCTATGCCAAAGCGGCGCAGACATTCCAGCTTGCCTATGCGTTACAACCCGAAACGCAGACTTTGAAAGCGCTGGGCTTTGCCTTGGTTGCCTCAGGCGATGTGCAAGCGGCCCGTGTTGCTTTTGAAAAAGCCACAAAGGCCAGCCCGTCAGACAGCTTTTTGCACCGCCAATTGGGATATCTGTGCCGTCAGTTGCATGACCGCGCCTGTGCGATCGAGCAGTTCAAGGCCGCCATCGACCATGAAGAAGATCCGGACACCACCGAGCTATTGAAGCGGGAAGTGCGCGCCTTGTCACAAACGCTTTGGGGATCTGCCAGCCTTTTATGGCGGACCAATGCCACCCCCGGGCAAGAGCTGCGTTTCGGTGACCGGGTGTTAAGCCAAAGTCAGGGAATTTTGGAAGGTAATGCCCGTATTCCCCTTGATCTGGGATCGCCAGACCGTTGGATTGCCGGCTTTTCACGGATTTTATGGACCATCGATGGCGCGGCGCCCACCCCCCATGATGAAAGCCTGCAAGGTGGTGTGGGCTTGAAACTGAAACCTTTTGCCAGCCAATCCATTATCATCGGGGTGGAGCGCCTGATTTCTCTTGGGGCCTTTTCCCGGGATGACTGGCTGTTTCGCGCCTCGGCCTCCAAAGGCGCGGGCTTTGAACGCCCTATCGGGCAAAAAGGAAAGTCGTGGCTTTTCTGGTCCATTTACGGCGACATTGCCGCCATCGGATTATCGAAAACAGATCTACAACTCAGCGGTGAAGCCAGACTGGGCCGCGCAACCGAATTCGGCCCCATACAGATAACGCCCCATCTGGTTTTATCGGGGCTTTGGCAAGATGATGCTTTGGGGCGATCATCCTTGTTGGAAGGCGGTCCCGGCCTCACGATCAGCCTGCCCATTGGGGCCGGTGTTTATAAAGCCCCTATGCAAAAAATCGACATGACCGTGCAATATCGCAACAATATCGCAGGTACATCACGCAACCCCAATGGCGTAACCGTAACATTGAGCCTTAGTTTTTAAGGCCCAAATGCCGTTGACGGGGGTGATAGCCACCGCAGCGCGAACAAAAATACACATCCCGACCATCATTCATCAGCGGAGCGCGGTTTTGGGATTTTTTTTGCGCCGTTTGCTCCAAAAGTTGCACCACGGCCTCTTGATCCTGATCGTTCAATGCCTCAAGCGCGTAACGAACGCGCATAAGAGACTTGGTCATTTCCAGTTTATTTGCGCACATAAATTACTCAAAAAATATCTACAGACACATTAAATTCTGCAACCGATTGGATAAAGCTACCAGATTAACCTTCTGCATCACAAATAAAAAGATGCAGAAGGAAATTTCAGCACTCGTAATAAATGTATATTTACTGAAACCGACTGTCATCCACTTCCAAAGCGAGCCAGTCATCCCCATCATAAACAAAGCGGGCCGTTACCATATGCACACGCGGCTCGCCTTTTCCAAAGCTCATCCAGACACGGCTATCACATACATAGCCCGGGCGTTCTTTTGCCGCCACGCACGCAATCTTTTTTGCATGATCGAATTCACCCGGAGAAAAACGGGCCATCTTGCGTGAAAAAACCACAGCGCTTTCATCGAAGGCTTCTTCCATTGCCCGCAGTCCTTCTTGCAGGCCGATACGCGCCTTGTCCAGCACATCACAGGGAACACGAAATGTTTCCGTCGTTTCCTCTCCATTGGGCTTGCGGATGATCATCTGCATTTCGGTACAGTCTTCCCGATCGCGGGGCTGCACGATCTGCACCTCCTCCTCATCCGTCTCGTCGTCCAAAGTCTCGTCAAAGGTTTCACGGATTTCCCGCTCCACCTGAAAATCCAGTGGCCCAACGGCCTGCGCCATCAGGTCGTAATGATGGCGCAGCGCGGCTTCAACCTGTTTGTTATTGGGCCCCGATTGCTCCCCGAATTCCGCGCAAGAGGCAAGGCTGCCGCCCCCAAGAACAATCGGGATAATCATCAACAAACGCGAAGAAAGCATCAGGCCACCTCTTGTTTTGTCTTCAAAAATTTCAGGTCGGGCCAATCGTCCTGACCTTTATTAAGGTGCCAATGATTGCGGGCCAGATATACGGGTTGCCCCGTATGGTCTTCGGCCAAAGCCGTGCGATTGGCGTCCATGAATTGCTTGAGCACCTTAGGGTCGGACGCTTCCACCCAACGGGCAGTATAAAGCTCTGTGGGCTCGAAACGAACAGGAATATTGAATTCGGTGCGAATACGGTCAGCCAACACATCGAATTGCAGGCTGCCCACCACGCCAACGATCCAGTCGGCCCCCAGATAGGGCTTGAAGACAGACGCCGCGCCCTCTTCGGCCAATTGCTCCAGAGCGCGGGCCAGATGTTTGGCGCGCATGGGGTCTACGGGCCTTACCCTTTGCATCAATTCCGGCGCAAAGCTTGGAATTCCGGTGAAGCGAATCTCTTCGCCTTCTGTCAGGGTATCGCCAATTTTATAGCCGCCATGATTGGGGATACCGATGATGTCCCCAGCCACCGCCGCTTCCGCAAGTTCCCGGTCCTGCGCTAAAAAAAGCTGGGCATTATGCACCGACAAGGTTTTCCCCGTGCGCACATGCTTGAGCTTCATACCGCGTTTGAACCGCCCCGAAACAAGCCGCACAAAGGCCATACGATCGCGGTGTTTCGGGTCCATATTCGCCTGAATTTTAAACACAAACCCCGATAGCTTCGGCTCTTTTGAATCAACCTGGCGCTCCACAGCGGCTTGCGCCCCCGGTGACGGTGCAAAATCCCGCAGGCCCGACAACAAATCACGCACACCGAAGCTGTTGAAGGCGCTGCCAAAGAACACCGGCGTCAGATGACCTTCCAGATAGGCTTGCCGGTCAAACGGCTTGCACAGCCCGCGCACCATTTCCACCTGCTCGCGTAAACTATCGACGCGATCTTGCGGCAGATATTCGCTCAAACGCGGATCATCCAGCCCTTCAAGTGCAATCCCTTCCGAGCGGATGTTCTTATCGGCCGCCTGCATCAAAATCAGACGATCATTGATCAGATCGTAACATCCCTTGAAATCCCGGCCCATGCCAATGGGCCATGTGGCGGGCGTTACGTCCAAGGCCAGTTTTTGCTCGATCTCATCCAGCAAATCAAAGGCATCAAGGGCTTCACGGTCCATCTTGTTGATGAAGGTAACAACCGGCATATCGCGCAGGCGGCACACCTCGAACAGCTTATAGGTCTGGGCTTCGATCCCTTTGGCCGCATCCAGCACCATCACGGCACTATCCACCGCTGTCAGCACCCGATAGGTATCTTCAGAGAAATCTTCATGGCCCGGCGTATCCAGCAGATTGAAAGTGCTGTCCTGCCAGCTATAGGTCATCACCGATGAGGCAACGGAAATGCCGCGCTCTTGCTCCACCTTCATCCAGTCGGACCGGGCCCGCCGCCTTTCGCCGCGCGCCTTCACTTCTCCGGCAAGCTGAATCGCGCCGCCAAACAGCAACAGCTTTTCGGTCAGCGTGGTTTTCCCCGCATCGGGATGCGAAATAATGGCGAAGGTTCGGCGGTTGCTGATTTCTTCTTCAAGAGTCATCGAATGGTCCTTTTATCACGTGCGCGCAATCTATGCCGTAAACTCATAAATGGCGATAGTCGTGATAACCGGATAGGTCGATTTGACCAGAATAAGCCAGTTCAGACAGGCTGTTTGCCTGCCAAATTGCTTAAAATCGTTCGGATAAAGCGGCTATTTTACCGTGATGGTGATTTTCTCTGACATCACAGGCGGATCAAGCGGCACATGATTGGCATCGCCCATCACAAGCTGCAGGGTATATGTCCCCGGCTCCAGATTTAATGTGGTTTGCGTTTGTCCACCGCCAAAATGCTTATGCTGATCATCGGCGGGGATGGAATAGGCCATATCCTCGTCCGACAATTCCGCATTGATCAGCAAATGATGATGGCCGGTGCCCGGCTTATCGACACCCGCCGGAGCCACGCCCATATTTTCAAGCCCAAAAATCACCAGAACGGGGCTGGTGACGGTCTGCCCATCTTCCAGATTCACGATATAGGCACGGGGGGCAGGATTTTCGCTGGCTTTATGATGATCTGCCACCGCCGGACCGGATATGGCAGATAGGCTCGCGCTTACGGCCACAGCCAAAGCCGCCCCAATCGATTTTGTTTTCAAACCTGTTGCCATCACTCTCTCCTGCCCGGCTTTTCCCACTGGCCCCATACCAATGCGATCGTCTGGGACCATAACGAAAAGAACCGGCTTTTGTCCAACAAAGAGCAAGGACAGATGGCCTCTTTTCAAGGCGTCGCCCTTAAACCCGTTTGCGCCGACGCAGAGAGAAAACGCCAGCAAGCCCGGTCAGCAAGAACAAAGCGGTTTGCGGCAAAGGAACCTCGGTCACCACATAACGGCTGGCAAACAGCCAGTCTTGCGACGTGGTATGAAAGGGAGACGCCGTCAAACCCGTAAGGCCCATCCATCCCCACCCGACAGGAAAGCCGCAATGCTCGGATTGCGGGCAATCCAGCCGATGATTATTGGATTGGAAGCTGAACAAACGCCCTGAATTGTCGCCCCACGCAATCAAGCCAACGCTGGCGCCGGCATCAATCCCCAAAACGCTTTGCTCGAACGTGATAGACCCAAGCCCTTTTTCACTGGCCCCGCGCCCCCTGTCGGAAATGGTGATATCGGGATTAAGGGGATCGAAATCGGCAGCGGCATCAAACCCCGTATAAACGAAATTGAACGACACGGCAGAAGACGCAACATGGCTGCCACCGCCCAAATCCAAACCACCAATACCGGTGCCGGAGATGCTGAATGTATTGAGCAATGGATCATCATGGAGAACCACATCGGCGATCACCGTATCAAAGGCGAAGGTCCAGCTATCGCTAACCCCGCCAGATCCGGTCAAATACCGCCCGATGCCATCCAGCCGCAGTCCATAAATCGGCGGGGCCTGATTGCCATCAGGATGGCTGAACAGATCATAGCTATGGCTGGTGATGATCGTGGCATTGGCGTCTGACGCTGTCGCAATACCCAAACAGGCCATGGTCGCAATGATCGTCGATGCTATGGCTTTCATGCCGCACTCCCCTAAAACAACGCTTATGGGAGACATCAGCAAACTACGCGCCAACTCTATTTTTTAAAATTAAATCCTTTTAGATCATTATCTTATAGAATCCTGTTCCAAGAGAACCCCGTTTTCTTAGAAGACTTGTAAAGACTGACGACAGGGGGCGTCTCATTTCGGGACAATGCTTATAAAACCGGGCTGCCACGCTTTTTTTCGGGCCGGCGCATTTTAAAGACGAAAAGAGCGGCACAAAACAAGTGCAACGCCATGACAAACACCGCCTTTCCATGATAAGAGCAGCCCATGTTCATTTCATTTTTTCAAACCTTGAGACAAGCGGGCGTTCCGGTTTCTCTCAAGGAATATCTGATGTTGATGGAAGCGATGGAAGCAGGGCTTGCCTCTTTTTCCGTTGAGCAATTCTATTATCTGTCGCGCTCGGCTTTGGTGAAGGATGAAACCCATCTGGACAAATTCGACCGGGTCTTTGGCCATGTGTTCAAAGGTCTGGATTCCATGAGCGAAGCCGACAGCATTGACCTGCCCGAAGACTGGCTGAAAAAACTGGCGGAATTGCATCTCAGCCCCGAAGAAATGGAAAAAATCAAATCTTTGGGCGATTTCGACACCATCATGGAAACGCTGAAAAAGCGCCTTGAAGAACAAAAAGAGCGCCATCAGGGTGGCAATAAATGGATCGGCACCGCCGGTCGGTCCCCTTTCGGGGCTTATGGCTATAATCCTGAAGGCGTGCGCATCGGCCAAAAGGAAAGCCGCCATCGCCGCGCCATCAAGGTGTGGGACAAACGGGAATTTCGCAATCTGGACGACAATGTGGAATTGGGCACCCGCAATATCAAAGTAGCGCTACGCCGCTTGCGCCAATTTGCCCGCACCGGATCGGCAGATGAACTGGATCTGGATGATACCATCGGGTCCACGGCAAGAAAGGGCTATCTGGATATCAAAATGCGGCCCGAGCGGCACAATGCCGTGAAGGTTTTGCTCTTTCTGGATATTGGCGGCTCTATGGATGATCACATCAAGATCACCGAGGAATTGTTTTCCGCAGCACGGGCCGAATTCAAACATCTGGAATTCTTTTATTTTCACAATTGCCTTTATGAAAGTGTCTGGAAAGACAATCGCCGCCGCCATCAGGAACGCATGGAAACCTGGCAGGTGCTTCACACCTTTCCCGCCGATTATAAGCTGATTTTCGTGGGCGACGCGTCCATGAGCCCTTATGAGATCGTTTATCCCGGCGGCTCGGTAGAGCATTGGAACGAAGAAGCTGGTGACGTGTGGATGCGCCGGGCCTTGGATGTCTATTCCAAAGCGGTGTGGCTAAACCCGATCCCAAGCCAGCATTGGTCTTATAGCCAATCCATTTCCATGCTGCGTGACCTGATGGATGACAGGATGTTCCCCCTCACCCTTGATGGTATCGACCGTGCCATCCGCGCTTTGGTTTAAGGCCAAAAGCCTACCTTAAGAGCACAGCCTAGCGCACCTCTTCATTGGTCTGGATGCAGCAACTATCATTGCCCATTCCATTTTGCTGCTTTTGCAAAAAGCTATAAAGATCCGCATCGGATACATGCTGCAGATTTTCCGCCAAGCGCAAAAACTCGCATGTCTGGGTCTGCGTTTGTGCCGCCCCGTCCTCCACCACATGATAGCTTATCGACACAGTGTGGAGCTGAGCAGGAACCGCTTCCAAGGCAAACAGGATATTGGGAATATTATCGGGCCGCCGCTTGAAAAGCGCATTGGGATCATAGTTCGGAAAAATAGTCCGCTGGGCCTCAAGCGGGGTCAAAGGCCTATCGGTGATGGCCGTTTCAAGCCATTCAATGTCTGTTCCTTTTTCGAACCCCGCAGAAATCCAACCCTTACAGAATTTGGCATCCGCACTGTCACAAGCTGACAGCACCAAACAAAGCCCGCAAAAACCAACAATCCGCATATATCGCATAGACCCGCTCTCTACAAACACCCCCACAAAAATATCCCCTTAAGGCCCCAATCTTAATACGGCGCCCTGCGGAAATGTCCGTCACATTTCACTTTCAAGCCCTTCTTTGATGGCGTTCAAATCCGTGTCCATCGCCATCCAGCGTGGCGCCCGCCCCCCATCTTCATCATTGGAAACCCGTTCGCGCAGCCAGCCGATCTGTTCGCGCAGAATTTGGCGGCCTTCATAATCATTGCGTTCAAACAGGCCCGCCCCGCTTATGGCCATGGCTTCATAAAGGGTCATCAAGGGAACACCCGTTGTCCCCACTTTGCGCAGCAATTCCACGGCCAAGCCATCAAGATTGCGGGCTGTGGCGCGAATTTCTTCCACCGGCGGACCAAAGCCGCTTTTGCTTTTCAGCGTATCGAAAGCTGCCCGTTCGCTGGATTGCGCCACTGCCTCATCCACGCTGGTAATCGAGCCGCGCAAGGTATCCCGGCCGGGGGCGCGGGTGGAAAATTTATAGCCCTTGCGATTGGCCAAAGCCGGACGGCCTGCCTGCTTTTCCGCAATAATCCGTGCAAGCGCTGCCGCCACCTCTTCGGGGAAATCGGCCAAAACAAACACATCTGTGGAAATTTCCCCATGCCGTTCCCCGACCATCATAGCGATGGGACGATCCCCTTCGATCACGGTTATGGGAAAGCGCAATTCCGGAGCAATGCCCGCCGCTTCAAACAAAGAAGGGCTGATCTGGTCCACAAGCCCTTGTGCTTTTTTGGTAACGTCCGATGCGAAAGCCGTGGACGCGACAGCCCCGGTCAAACCAAGAACCAGCGCTGCGATAAACCCGTATTTTCTTGAAATGATGCGTCTCCCACTTGCTTTGACCCGGAATTCCCCGAGCCTTTTTCTTATAAGCGGTTCAGGCCGATACGTCACGATGCTTGGCACCGCACGCGCATTTTGTTGATCCGGTTATTTCTTGATCTGCAGTGCCAAAGTTTTGCGCAGCGCCTTTCCATAAGGCGGTAACGCCCCGATCAGTTTCACCAGATTGATTTTCGTCTGACGATAAACCGGTTTTGCATGGCTAAAGGTCTGGAACCCTTCCCATCCATGATAGCTGCCCATACCCGACGGCCCGATACCGCCAAAGGGCAGATCTTCATGGCCCACATGCCACACCACATCATTCACCGTTACCCCACCTGAAAATGTGCATTCAAGAACATGGCGTTCTTCCGATGCATCCGATCCGAAATAATAAAGACCAAGCGGACGATCATGGCTGTTCACATAATTGATGGCGTCTTCCACATGGTCATAAGGCACAAAGGGCAAAAGCGGACCGAAGATTTCCTCTTGCATGATGGCCATATCGTCACGCACATCCGACACCAGATGCAGCGGCAAAATATTGGAATTTTCCTCGTCCATGAACTGTTCACCGGCAGGATTGACCACCGTAATCTCCGCCCCCTTGGCGCGGGCGTCCTCGATATACGCCAAAAGACGCGCCTTATGCCGCCCATTGATGATGGAGGTATAATCGCTATTGGATTTTACCGTGGGATAAAGCCGCGCCGCCGCATCCGCCACGGCCTGTTTTGCTTCCGCCAGTTTGGCTTTGGGAACCAACATATAATCGGGTGCCAAACAAATCTGCCCGGCATTCATCATTTTTCCCACCACAACCCGTTCGGCCATCTGCGCAAGATCTGCGCTGCCTGAAACCAGAACAGGCGATTTCCCCCCAAGTTCCAATGTCACAGGAGTCAGATTTTCCGCCGCGGCCCGCATCACATGCCGCCCCACCGACGTGGCGCCAGTGAACAACAAATGGTCAAAAGGCAAAGCGGAAAACGCCTGCCCCACATCGGCACCGCCCGTCACCACGCTGATTTCTTCGCCGCTGAAATATTGCGTGAACAAACGCTCCATCAGATCCGATGTTTGCGGCGTGATTTCCGACGGCTTGATCATCACCCGATTGCCCGCCGCCAATATGCCCGCCAAAGGCCCAAAGGTAAGATTGACCGGGAAATTCCAAGGGCTGATCAGGCCAACCACGCCTTTTGGCTGATATTCGATGTGCGCTTTTGCACCCAATAATCCAAGGGGAAATTCCAAACGGCGCTTTTGCGGCTTCATCCATGCACGCAGATGCTTTTGGGCGAATTTGAACGCCTTTACGGCCGAGGCTATATCGGTGAATTTCGACATCAATTGCGGCCGTCCGGAAAAATCCGCAGCCATAGCCTCTACCAGATCATCTTGATGGTCCACCAAAATGGCCGTGCCGCGCCGCAAACGATCCAGCCGCGTTTCCAAAGTGACCGGCGCTTCCTTGCGAAACGCTGCGCGTTGGGCATCCAGAACATCCAGCATGGCAGCACGCATGGCCATAAGGGTTTGATCGTCATGATCCACTGCCATTGGCGTTCCCATTCATCGTCTCCTTGAAATCCGGGGCCTTGAAACGAACAGATTATAAAATGAGCATAGCAGCTCATTTTTCCATATAAGATCTTTATAGCCCATTATAATCCATAACGCGGCTGGCGATTATGTGAGGCCGATGGTCAAAGCCCCGAAAACGGGGAAATCGGGGAGCGCTTTATTCCCGCCACGATCCTGTGCATCCTTTTAAAGACCGTCCGCCACGAGGCTTGCCCATGATTCGCCCAATCCTTTTATGCCTTTTATGCTTGCTGCCCCTATCGGGACAGGCGCAAAACACGCCCCCCGGTCAGGAGCTAAGCCCCGGCGCCTTTCCCCCGCCCCCTGTTACCCAAGATGGCTTACCGCTTTTGGAAGCACGGCCCAATTTTGCCAATATCAATGCATTGGGAGCGTTCATCGATGGTGTGGTGGAAAGCCGGATATCCCGCGATCATTTGGCGGGGGTTACGGTGGCGGTGGTCAAGGACGGGAGAATCATCACCCTGAAAGGCTATGGCACGGCAGGGAATGGCCAAAAGGTACAGGCCGATAAAACCTTGTTCCGGCTGGGCGGGATTTCCCAAAGCTTTACATGGACGGGCCTGATGCAGCTTGTGGAAAGCGGGCATATTCCCTTGGACGCTCCCATAAACAGGCTTCTTCCTCCCGAATTGGCGATGCCAGTGGCCCCCACCGGCCCCCTGTTGGTGCGGCATCTATTGGCCCGCACATCGGGATTGGAAAGCACCTCATTTGGGCACACAATCCGCACAACAGCTCAAAGCATTACCGATCTTGGCACCTATCTTCAGCGCTATCGTCCAAAATCCGTTCGGCCTGCCGGACAATTTACCGTTCCGTCCCCTTATGCCGCCGCATTGGCCGGAACCATTCTAAGCCATGTAACGGGACGGAATGTCGCCAGCTATATGGAAGAACAGATCTTCGCGCCCCTTGGCATGACGCACACAAGCCTCCGCGAGCCCTTCCCCCAATCTGCCCGTGAAAGCCACGTCTTGCCCCCGGCCATGAACGACATATTGGCAAGCATGCTGTCGCAGGGTTTTGCCGTTCAAAATGGCCGGCCGGTGCCGCAGGATTTTGATTATCGAAGCCATTATGGGCCTGCCGCATCCGCATCCGCGACGGCTTTGGACATGGCGCGCTTCATGTTGGCCCATTTGAATGACGGCGCATATGAAGATGGCCGGATCTTACAGGCGGACACTGCGAAAATGATGCGCACCCACCTGTTCAGCAATGCACAGGGGATGCCCGGCACGACCCACGGCTTTCGTGAATATAATTTGCCCGGCGGGCTTCAAGGCATTGGAGAGGAAGGGCACACCCTTTTCTTCCGTGCCAAAATGGTGATGGTGCCGGATCTGGATCTGGGTCTTTTCATCGCCACCAACACAAGCAGCGGAACGGATCTGGTATCGGCGTTTGCCGACCTGCTTGTCGCGCGCTATTTCGCACCTGACCGTGCAACAGCCAATCAGGATGCAAGCACGGGCGCTGCCACCACAAGCAGGCCGCGCCCCATCACCAAAGCCGATGCCCGAAATCTGACCGGCTATTATCTGTCTCTCGACCGCCCTTTCACCCTTGTTGAAGCCCTGTTTCGCGCCCCTGCCGCCAGTTATCGGCTGTCCCTTGACGATCAGGGCTATATAAGCCTTCGCAATGGCACAAAGACCCGCACTTATGGCCAGATAGCCCCCCTTCGGTTCCAATCGGTAAACGGGGAAGATCGCCTTGTTTTTCTGGCCGATAGCCAAAGCGACATCACGTATTTGATACGCAGCGATGCCCTGAGCCCCCTTCAGCATAAGGGAAAAATCGCGCCTGTGACGGGCTTTTATGGGCTGAGCCTGATGCTGGCCGTTGCCTCGATCATGGCGCTGTTTTTGGGCTGGCACTGGCGCAAACGCAGTATTTCTCAAACCCCATATGAGGCTGTCGCGGAAAAATTGATACCGCTTATGGGACTGTTGTGGCTGTTCTTCCTTGCCTTCTTCGCCACAAATCTTTGCTCTGTTGCCCTCAACCCACAGACGGCACTGGCCGATTTTCCGCCCGCCAGCCTTATCATTGCGCTTTGGCTGGCGCTTGGTGCAGCAAGCGTGACATTATTGAGCCTTGCATGTTTCTATCCTCTGTGGCGCTATCATTCCTGGCCTTTATGGCAACGACTGTGCCACATGGCGATTACGCTGATAGCGCTCTGTTATGTGGTGTCACTATCGCAGTGGAACGCGCTGGGTTTTCATTATTTCTAAGCGGACATAAAGCAGATGAACAAATCATTCAGATATACGGCTTTCGCCCTTGCCACTCTTTTGTCGGCAACCGCACAGGCTCAATCCGACAAAAGTGACGGCACCGATCCATGGTGGTCATCGGGCAAGGCAACCATTCAAGAAAGGCTGGCCGTTACCAAAAATGAAAACCGGGCCAAGAATGTGATCCTGTTCATCGGTGATGGCATGGGTATTTCAACCCTGACCGCCATGCGCATTTTCGATGGCCAGACACGCGGCGAAAGCGGTGAAGAAAATGTCATGCCTTATGAGCATTTTCCAAATGTCGCCCTTGTCAAAACCTATAATGACAATGCGCAAGTCGCCGATTCCGCAGGAACTGCCTCTGCCATCATGACCGGCGTAAAAACCCGTCTCGGTGTGGTCAATATGGCTTCCACCCACCCTGTGGGGCAGTGCATTGACGGGAAAACCGGCCACCGCGCCTCCTTTGCCCAGCGTGCAGAACAAGCCGGGAAAGCCACCGGCGTCGTCTCCACAGCACGTCTCACCCATGCAACGCCATCCACCGTTTATGCCAATAGCCCCTCGCGCAATTGGGAAAATGACAGCGACATGCCCAAAGAGGCCCTTGAGGCCGGATGTAGCGACATTGCCGCGCAATTCGTTGCCTTTGACGATGGCGACGGGATTGAAGTGGCGTTGGGCGGCGGACGGGCCAATTTCCTTCCCAACACCACCCCGGACCCGGAAAAATCAGGGGCTATGGGATGGCGCAGCGACGGCCGGGATCTGACCAAGGAATGGCAGGAAAAATTCGACCGCGCCGCTTATGTCACCTCTGCAGACGAACTCAATGCGCTTGATCTTTCAAAGGTGGATCATCTTTTGGGCCTGTTCGAACCTTCGCACATGAAATTCGAATCAGACCGGCAAAAGGATGAAGCGGGCGAGCCCTCATTGGCGGACATGACCTCCACCGCCATCGACATTCTATCCCGCGATGAAGACGGCTTTTTCCTGATGGTAGAAGGCGGGCGCATCGATCACGCCCATCATGATGGAAATGCCAAGCGCGCCTTGCAAGATGGTCAGGCATTCGCCCAAGCCGTTCAAATGGCGCTTTCAAAGGTTGATCTGGACGATACCCTGATCCTTGTCACCGCCGACCACAGCCATGTGTTCACCATCGCCGGCTATCCTACACGCGGCAATCCCATCCTCGGATTGTCCACCCCACCCGCAAAAGATGGCTCACCGGGCACAGAGCCTGCTTTGGCTGAAGACGGCAAGCCCTATACCACGCTGGGTTATTGGACTGGCCCCGGCGCCGTCACCGGTGAACGCCCCTTGGTGACATCGGAAGAAGCGCAGGATCTGGACTATCACCAGCAAGCAATCATCCCGACGCGGTCGGAAAATCACGGTGGTGAGGATGTGGCCTTGTTTGCCGCAGGCCCATGGTCGCATCTGGTCGGCGGGGTTATCGAGCAGAATGTGATCTATCACATCATGGATTATGCGATGGGATTGTCTGAAGAACAGTCCTCAGACTAAGTCCCGGTCCCTTTTAAAGGGCAAGCCGGTCACTCGGTAATTTCAAGCGGTAAATCTTCAGGGCGTCCAACAAGATAGCCCTGAAGAAAATCTGCCCCCATCGCTTTCAAAAGCCGGGCTGTGTGATCATCTTCAACGCCTTCGGCGATCACCTGCACCCCCGATTGCTTGGCGGCATCCACCATATTGGCCACCAGATTCCAGGTGGGCGGTTCTTCCCTGATCCGGCTGGTCAAGCCTTTATCCAGCTTGATATAATCGGGCGACAACCCGATCAGCATCGACAAATTATTGAAGCCGCTACCAAAATCATCCAGTGCAATGCGATAGCCCGCACTGCGGCAGAAATTGATCATGTTCGACAGCTCGTTGATATCATCAACGGCTTCGCTTTCAACAATTTCAAATACCACCCGATTCGGCTCGATATTGGCCGCTTCAATCAGGTCCAGCGTGTCTGTAAATGATGATTGCGCCACGGAAACGCTATGGGGAAGAACATTGATGAACAGCTTTTCTTCAATGCCAAAACGCGCGCCGGTACGCACAGCACTGTCCCGCGCACAGGCATCCAACCGCGCCAAAAGCGATTCATCGCGGGCGGCTGTGAACATATCCACCGGGGGCACCATCGATCCATCGGTCTTCAGGCCGCGAAACAGAAATTCATAGCCATGCACCCGTCCGCTTGCGATCTCGATAATCGGCTGCATCTGGCTTTTAAAGCGCCGCTCGTCCAAAAGTTTTACCAGCCAACGCGACGAGTGATGGTGCACAAGATTTTCAACGGTCTGGATATTTCCAAAATCACCCAGTTCCGGAGCTTTACCATTTAAAATCAGGGCTTTGGTGTGTCGCCTTTGATCCAGATCCAATCGCTCGCCCAGCACCTGAGCCAATAAGGCCACATCATCGGCAAAGACCCCGACCACGCTGTGGGCGTTGGTAGCAAAGCTGGCAAACCCCTTTGCCCGCAATTCCCGCGCCAAAAGCTCCGCCGCATCCGCATCGGTTGCCCATAGCAAAGCCCGAACCGATCCCGGTCCTGCAATGGGGAAATCTGTCTGCGCCGCAGACATCCTCATATGCAACCCCTACGCAAAATAGGACCCATCATGGTAAAGAGAGCAATCATCATTCAGCTATTTCAGTTGGCTTCTAGCGTGCATTTTTATGAACAGTTTCCATAAATCTACCGGTCAGACTTAAAGAAAGTGTTAGCGAAATCGCTTTTCAAAAATGCGGATAATCTTGAAATATCTCTTTGATATAAGGAGTTGTCGCTTTTTTTGACATCAATAAGGACAAAAGAATTTGTGACTTTTCCGGCGAAAATGCCCCGGCGGGGATCAATCCCCGGCCGATCAGATCAATCTCCGCCCCCCGATAGCCATAAGTCGATTGAAGAATCCGGCCGCCCCCGGTTTGGCTGGCCAGAACAACAGGGCATTTGGCAGCCAGCATTGCCGCTCTATCCGCCATTTTCTCGCTCAAATGTCCGCCGCCAAAGGCCGCAATCACCACGCCCGCACGATCCGCCGGCAAATGATCCAGCAACAACCCGTCATCATCAAAAGATGCAGAGATCAGCGGCACCCGCGGTGGCCGGTCCATCTCAAGGGACATATGCGGCATTCGTCCGGGACGGGCCAGCATCATCACGCGCCCTTCCACCAACCGCGCCACAAGCCCCATATTGCGCGACCGGAACGCTGCCGTGCTGGCAGTATCGTTTTTTTCCGCCGCATAAGCCGCATGAAGCTCGTCATTCATGCACAGCAACACACCGCAAGACGCCAATTCGGGCGTTGATGCCGCCTGCACCGCTGCCAACAGATTGCCCGGCCCATCCGATGATGGCAGCGATGGATGCCGCATGGCCCCCGTAACGATCACGGGCACATCCACATCCAGCAATAATGACAGGACAAAAGCGCTTTCGGCCAAGGTATCGGTGCCTTGGGTCACGACGATGCCATCAGCCCCGTCTGCCACCGCCTCCCGGATCTTTTTCACCAATGTCCGGATATGCCCATAGCCGATATTGGCACTGCCAAGGCGGGCCAGCTCGCAAACGGTGATCGCGGCGATTCCATCCAAATTCGGAACAGCCGCAATCAGGTCATCACCCGACAAAGCCGGAACCACCCCGCCATTGGTTCCCACCGTCATTGCGATGGTGCCACCAAGGGTAAACAGGGCAATTTGGGGCTTTGTCATGTGGGTTTTCTACCAGTCAGATCTGCCTGTTACAGCCCCAGGGCTTCTTCGGCCGACACATAATCCGTACCCAGATCATGGGCCACGGCTTCATAGGTCAGCTTGCCGCGATAGACATTAAGGCCGTTGCGCAAATGCGGATCATCGGCCAGCGCCTTTTTATATCCCTTGTCCGCCAAAGCGATCGTATAGGGCAACGTTACATTATTAAGCGCAAAAGTAGAGGTGCGGGCCACACCGCCGGGCATATTGGCGACGCAATAATGCACCACATCATCCACCATATAGATGGGATCATTATGGGTGGTGGCTTTGGACGTGGCAAAACAACCGCCCTGATCAATGGCCACATCCACCAGAACCGAGCCGCGCTTCATACGGGAAACCAATTCCCGGCTGACAACCTTTGGCGCCGCCGCACCGGGCACCAAAACGGCGCCCACAACCAGATCCGCATTGAGCACATGCTCTTCAACGGCATCAACGGTAGAAAACACCGTATTCAGCTTGGAGCCGAACTGGAAATCCAGTTCCTGCAGACGGCGGATGGATTTATCAAGAACTGTCACATGGGCTTCCATACCCATAGCCATGCGGGCCGCATTGGTGCCAACCACACCACCGCCGATAATCACCACTTTCGCAGCGCTCACACCGGGAACACCGCCCAAAAGCATCCCGCGGCCACCTTGGCGCATTTCAAGGCAATGGGCTCCGGCCTGAATCGACATACGCCCGGCCACTTCGCTCATGGGGGCAAGCAATGGCAAACCGCCGCGTGCATCGGTTACGGTTTCATAGGCAATGGCAACGCAACCGCTGTCGATCAGCCCACGGGTTTGATCGGGATCGGGCGCCAGATGCAGATAGGTGAACAAAATCTGGTCGGGGCGCAGCATTTTCAGTTCCGAAGGCTGCGGTTCCTTCACCTTCACGATCATATCGGCACGGGCGAACACCTCTTCTGCCGTATCGACGATCTCGGCACCGGCGGCGATATAGCTGTCATCGTCCAGACCAATCTCGAATCCGGCATTTTTCTGAACAATCACCTGATGACCGTGGGTTATCAGCTCGCGCACGCTCGTCGGCGTAAGCCCGACGCGAAACTCCAGATTCTTGATCTCTTTCGGGACACCAATCAGCATGTTTTATCTCTCCGTTGGCTATGAACGAGGTTATCGCCCTGTTTTCTGTAGGATTTATACAATCACCGGCAAGCGCTGTCTTTCCTTACGAGCGCATTTGTCCCATCTGCTGCAACTTTAATGGAAAGCTGCCAATGGGGTTCCGCCTGAGAAAGAATACTTCGTTTTTGCCCCCACGTTTTAAAACCTGCCCCGCCACCCGTTCACAAGACCATGATCATCGAATCAGCAATCCCTTGGCAGATTGTCGCAAGGGCCACCATAAATGCCGGAGTCGCAATCCATAAGGGAATGGTTTTGCCCGAACTGGAGCACAGCCGCTTGACCTTCCCAAGCGTAGCTGTAAGCCTGCCTGTACATACCCCCAGACCGTCATCCTTCTCATGTCATCAGGTAATGGCCCATGTTCCCTTCACGCTCGATTGCACCCAGTCTATTCAGCGCGGCCTGTCTTTTGCTTCTTGCAGGCTGCGATAACGCCGATAACAGCCACCAAAACGCGCAGCAACCACAAGCCTCAAGCGCGGCTTCCGGCTTTGACCGCGCCGCCACCGAACAGCTTTTGCATCAGCACATCAAGATTTTGGCATCGGATGCGTTTGAAGGCCGCGCACCGGCCAGCGTCGGCGAGGAAAAGACCGTTGTCTATCTGATCGAACAGTTCAAAGCGCTTGGTTTGAAGCCGGGATTTGGCGACAGCTATACCCAAAGCGTTCCGCTTGTCGAACTGACAGCAAAACCAGAAGACGGCCAGTTTCAGGCGTTTTTCACCAAAGACGATGAGAAGACCGGTCTTGACTATGGCAGCCAGATCGTGGCCTGGACCAAACAAGAACGCGTACAGGTCGAGATAAGCGACTCCGACATTGTGTTCGTGGGCTATGGCATCACCGCCCCGGAATATGAATGGGACGATTATGAAGCTGAGGATGTGACCGGGAAAACGGTGCTGATTCTGGTCAATGATCCCGGCTTTGAAACAGAAAACCCCGATCTGTTTACCGGAAAGGCCATGACCTATTATGGCCGCTGGACCTATAAATATGAAGAAGCCGCCCGCCATGGCGCCGCCGCCGCTATTCTGGTTCACCAAAGCGAACCGGCGGGCTATCCTTGGGCTGTGGTGCAATCAAGCTGGACAGGCCCGCAATTCAGCCTCGTTTCCCCCGATGGCGGTTCGAGCTTTGCCGCGGTCGAGGCGTGGATCAGCGAACAAACGGCACAAACGCTTTTCGCACAGGCTGGCATGACTTTGGAAAATGCCAAGGCCGCCGCCCTTTCACCCGAATTCAAGGCACAAAGCCTGCCGCTTACTTTTTCCGCCACATTGAATAACAGCCTGCGCCATACCCAATCCAATAATGTGATGGCCGTATTGGAAGGCAGCGCAGCCCCCGATGAAGCCATGCTTTATATGGCCCATTGGGATCATATCGGTATGGACCCCGCCCTGACCGACGACCCGATTTATAATGGCGCACTGGATAACGCCACCGGCACCGCAGGGCTGCTGGCTCTGGCCAAAGCCTTTTCTGCTCTGGATGAAAGCCCGCGACGCAGTGTTGCCTTTCTGGCGACCACCGCCGAAGAGCAAGGGCTTTTGGGATCGGCTTATTATGCGCAAAATCCGGCAATTCCGGCCCATAAAACCGTGGCGGCCATCAATATGGATGGCGCCAATATCCATGGCCCTATGAAGGATATTACCATCATTGGCGAAGGCCAGAATGATTTGCAGGATCTCTTGACCATTGCTGCAAAACAACAAAACCGCACGCTGTCTTTTGAGCCAACGCCAGAACACGGCTATTTCTATCGCTCCGACCATTTCAATCTGGCGAAAATCGGCATTCCCGTTCTTTACACCGATAGCGGCACCGACAGCCGCGCACATAGCCGCGACTGGACCTTGGAACAAAACAGCGCCTATATCGACCGCGCCTATCACAAACCGGCAGATGAATATGATCCGGATTGGGATCTCTCTGGCGCCGCAGAAGATCTGGAGCTGTTTTATACCATCGGCCTTGATCTTGCCTCTTCAAACGATTGGCCGGGCTGGAAAGACGGATCGGAATTCCGCGCCGCCCGCATGGAAACCGGCCCCCAACCCAAGGACAGCATGAAATGAAACGCGCCTTTCTCGCCTCTCTTGGCCTTTTGGCCCTTTCCGCATGCGACAATAGCAATACCGGCCCTGCCGGAATGTCCGAGGATGAACACGCAAAACGGGCCGTTGAACTGGCCCATGAGATGCTGATCGTCGACACCCATATCGACGTGCCTTATCGGCTCAACGCCCGGTATGAAGATGTAAGCAAAGCCACCGAAACTGGCGATTTCGACTATCCCCGCGCCGTGGCTGGCGGCTTGGATGCGCCCTTCATGTCCATTTACACCCCGGCCAGTTATGAATTTGAAGGGGCAGGCAAAGCCTTTGGCCATGCAAACAGCATGATCGATCTGGTGGAGAAAATCGCGGCGGTCGCGCCCGATAAATTCACTCTGGCCCACAACCCGGACGCGGTTTTATCCGCCAAACAGACCGGAAAAATGGCCTTCGTTCTGGGCATGGAAAATGGCGCGCCCATTGAAGGCGACCTTAAAAACCTTGAGCATTTCTACCAGCGCGGTATTCGCTATATCACGCTGGCCCATTCCCGCTCGAACCATATTGCCGACAGTTCCTATGACGAGGAACGCCCCAATGACGGCCTGTCGGATTTTGGCGTTGATGTGGTGCGGGCCATGAACGATCTGGGCATCATGGTGGATGTCTCGCATATTTCCGATGCGGCCTTTTGGGATGTGATCGATAACTGCGCCGTTCCGGTGATTGCCAGCCACAGTTCGGCACGGCATTTCACCCCCAATTTCGAACGCAATATGTCGGACGACATGATCAAGGCGCTGGCCGATAAGGGCGGCGTTATCATGATCAATTTCGGCTCGGCTTTTCTGACCGAAGAGGCCAATGCCTATGGCGGAGCACTGGATGCAGCCTTTGAAAGCTGGCTGTCTCAATCCGATGCCGAACCGACGGATAGCATGCAAGAAGACTTTGAAGCCCGGTATAAAATGGAGCACCCCTATCCTTATGCCACACTCAATCATGTGTTGGATCATATCGACCATGTGGTTGAAATCGCCGGCATCGATGCCGTCGGTATCGGCTCCGATTATGATGGCGTGGACGATACCTTGCCCATCGGATTGAAGGATGTCGCCGCCTATCCCAATCTGATCGAAGGGCTATTGGCACGCGGCTATGATGAAGCGGCCATCGCCAAGATCATGGGCAACAATCTGATGCGGGTGTGGCGCGCCATTGATCGTTACAGCAAAGAAAAAACCAAAGGCGCATGATGACAGACACGGCACAGACACAAACACAGGGGCCGGGGCAGGATCCGGCACAGGACCGGGTTTTGCGGATCGGCCTTTTGGGGGCGGCGCGGATCACCCCGCGCGCCATTATTGTACCATCGGCCCTGCATGGTGATATCGATCTGATGGCCGTGGCGGCACGCGATCGCGCAAAAGCCGAAGCCTTTGCCGAAGAACATGGCGTGCTGACTGTGGCCGATGACTATGAGGCCCTTGTCACCCATCCTGACGTGGATCTCGTCTATAATGCCTTGCCACCATCCAGCCATGCCCATTGGTGCATCAAGGCCATGGAAGCGGGCAAGGATGTGCTGTGCGAAAAGCCCTTTGCCATGACCGGCGATGAAGCTCAAGCCATGGCGGACACCGCCCGGCGTACCGGCAAGCGGCTGATCGAAGCCTTCCATTATCGCTATCACCCGATGTTTTCCATGCTGATGGCCTTGGTTGCCAGCGGCCGTTTGGGCACATTGGAACATATCAGCGCCAGCCTTGGCAGCCCCATCAGCGAAAACCCGCGCGAACTGCGCCGTATCAAGGCTTTGGGCGGTGGCGTTTTGATGGATATGGGATGCTATACGATGCATTGGTGCCGCACCCTTACCGGCCATGAACCCAGCAACATCGCTGCCGAAGCCCATATCAGCGGCGAGGTGGATGATGCTCTGGGCGCGGAATTCCTGTGCGGAAATGTGGCATGCGCCATGACCGTGCGCATGGACCCGGATGCCGAACGCGGCTCGGAATTGCTGGTCGAAGGCAGCGAAGGCCGTATCCTTGTCCGCAATCCTTTGGCTCCGGATCGGGGGAACAGCTATTTACTGGAAACCCTGTCCGGCAGCGAAGAAGGAGAGATCAACGGCCCCACCACCATGGAGTGCCAATTGATGGCCGTAAAACGCGCCCTTTATGAAGGGACGCCGCTGCCCACCGAAGGGGCGGACAGCATCAACAATATGCGTGCTCTGGATCAAGTCCGCGCCGCTGCAAATCTTTGCTGACAGTGATGCGAGACTTTGGACAAGCCCGCCAAACAACGCTAAACACGACTTAGAAAATCACACCCAAAACCGGGACCATCGCTATGTTTTTTGAATTCCCCACCCTGCGCTTTGATCACGGCGAAGAGCTGGACATGCTGCGCGAAACGGCGCGGCGCTTCGCGGAAGAGAAAATCGCTCCCCGCGCCGCTGAAATCGATGCCACCAACACATTCCCGCGCGATCTGTGGCCAGCCATGGGCGAACTGGGCCTGTTGGGGATCACCGCACCGGAAGAATTCGGCGGGGCCGATATGGGCTATCTGGCCCATTGCATCGTCATGGAAGAAATCAGCCGTGCATCTGCTTCTGTGGGCCTAAGCTATGGCGCACATTCCAATCTATGCATCAACCAGATTGTCATTAACGGCACGCCCGAACAAAAGGCAAAATATCTGCCGAAACTGATTTCCGGCGACTATGTGGGCGCCCTTGCCATGTCAGAGCCGGGGGCCGGATCCGATGTGGTGTCCATGAAAACCCGCGCCATCAAGCACAATGATGGTTATGTGATCAATGGCAACAAAATGTGGATCACCAATGGTCCCGATGCGGATGTTTTGCTTGTTTATGCCAAAACCGAACCGGATGCCGGCTCGAAAGGCATTTCGGCCTTTTTGATCGAAAAGGACTATGCAGGCTTCAGCACAGCGCAAAAGCTGGACAAATTGGGGATGCGCGGTTCCAACACCTGCGAACTGGTGTTTGAAGATTGCAAAGTGCCGTTCGAACAGCTTGTGGGCGAAGAAAACAAGGGCGTGAAAGTGCTTATGTCCGGCCTTGATTATGAACGTGTGGTGCTGGCCGGCGGGCCATTGGGCATCATGCGTGCCTGCCTTGATGTTGTTGTGCCCTATGTGCATGAACGCAAGCAATTCAATCAGGCCATTGGCGAATTTCAACTGATGCAAGGCAAGATCGCCGATATGTACACCACCTTCGGGGCCTGCCGCGCCTATGTTTATGCGGTGGCACAGGCTTGCGACCGCAAGGAAACAACGCGCAAGGATGCTGCGGGCTGTATTCTTTATGCCGCCGAAAAAGCAACGCAAGTGGCGCTGGAAGCCATTCAGGCGCTAGGCGGCAATGGCTATATCAATGAATATCCCACCGGCCGCCTGCTGCGCGATGCCAAACTTTATGAAATCGGGGCGGGAACATCGGAAATCCGCCGTATGCTCATCGGCCGCGAACTGTTCAGCGAAACCGCCTGAGCGAACGATATCTTCAAGGAAGGGCGCTCTTTATAAAGAAACAGCCCTTCCTAAATCTTTCCCAGACTTCAATAATCCCCAAATCAAATTCAGGATGACGGCGGATGGATGATAGCAGAGCTGCAACCGGAGGAGCTCTCTCTCATCTTCCGTCAGCGGCTATTGAATTTCTCAAGCTTCTCCGCAAGTGTTTCCATACCAAGGGCGGCGCGACGCGCATCAACGCCCTCGGGGTCTTGCATCGGGGCTGGCACATAGACACCACCGTCTCGCAAAAACTGCGTCCCATAAAGCTGATCACGGCCTTGATATCGCTCATGCCGATCATACATGGCGGCATAATGCCAGCCGGTCAAACGCCCCTGCTCGACAGATTCTTTCACCTTGGGCAGAATCAAAGCCATCAAATCGGGATCCGTCTCCGGCGGCATATGTTGAACCACAAACCAAACAGCCTGTTCTGCTTTATCAGACCAGAGCGGAGCCGACACATAGCCATATTGCTCCAGAATATCGCTTACACGTTGTAAATTTTCTTTATCAACCGGAGTAATATAATCTCTAAAAATCTCCGCCCAACAATCGTTGGATTCCTTTCCTTCTTTACCAGAGCAAAAAAGCGTGATCCCACTGCGTGAAAATTGATCGAGATCGAACCGAAGCCCCAATTCCTGATCGATACAAGCAATATCCTCTATCGCGCACTGCACATCCGCCAGAACCGCGCGTTGTTCCTTGTAGCTTTCCTTGAATGTCTGAAGGGCGGCAGGGTCCTGAGCAAACCCGGCAGAAGAAAAAACCATCAAAAAAAGCGCACCGAAAATTCGATAAATCATGCCGTTTCCTTTTTACGCATATCTATCCTCACCAATACCAGAGCTTGGTTCGGAATCTATGCTGGCATCGACATAAAATTATGGAAATAAAGAACCTTAATCCTAAATCAAATTCGGGATGATGGCAGGGAGGCTTTTGAAACCCGCCCTACCGCCTTTGGGTTTTGCGCTGTGTGGTTGAAGGGCCATAAGCGGTGCTGAGATAATCAAGGATTATCGTGCGGCTCTCCGCATCCAGTTCCGCCATGCCTTGTTCTTTTGTCATCCAATCCAGCAAATACGCCCAGCGATCCCGGCTCAAGCGCTGCTGGGTTACAAGTTTGGTGGAATGACAGCCCGAACACAGATAATAGCTGGTTTCCCTACCCTCGCCCGCCACCATGGCAGCCATATCGGGCGGCATATCCATCTCGTCGTCTGTCTTTTGCGGCTCTTGCGCAGAAGCGGGGGCTGCGGCGAAAAAACACGCCCAAAGGCCAATGATCAAAAGCTTCATTCCGTCACCGTAACGGCAATGCGATGATAGAAATTATTGAGATACCCTTTGGGGTTCCAGCCGATGGTAAAGGGCTGCGAAACCCCATGGTCATCGGTGGCTTTTGCCCAAATTTCGTAATAGCCGGGCTTTGGGAAAGTGAGACTTGCCCGCCAGTGCTGCCATGCAAAGGGATTGGCCGGTTCATCCAGATCGGCGCGTTGCCATGTGGCCCCGAAATCATGGCTTACATGCATCTTGGACACTTTGCCGTTCCCGGCCCATGCGTGGCCACGCACCTCCAATGAAGAACGCGACAGCTTGATACCATCCACCGGATGGGTAATCAGGGATTTTACCGGCATGGCCTCGATAATTTCGAAATCTTCCACCGGCACATCCGTTCCCGGTGCCACCGGATAGCGCGGTATGCGGTAACTGGTGCCTGTCATTTTCGCACCATCATGCACCTGATCGCGCAAGGTGATGCGGGTCAGCCATTTTTGGGAACAGCTTCCCGGCCATCCGGGAACAACAAGCCGCAAAGGTGCGCCATTCATCGGATGGATGTCGCCGCCATTCATCCCGAAAGCGATCAGATTATTCGGGTCCATGGCTTTTTCGATCGGCACGCCGCGCGACAGGGGCCGTTTGGCGCGATCGCCCGACAAATGCATATCCGCCCCCTCATGGGCGGTATAGATCGCTTCCTTTTGCACGCCTGCGGCTTTCAATACATCTGCAAGGCGCACCCCCGTCCATTCCGCACAGGCAACCGCCCCCACTGTCCATTGATTGCCACTGGCACCGGGATCGAAAAAGGCCCGGCCATTGCCGCCACATTCAATCACCAATTGCCGGCTGACCACCTCGAAATCGCGGCGCAAATCAGTGATGGAAAGCGCCAAGGGCCGGTCCACAAAGCCATCGACCCGCATTTCCCAACCATGTGCGGCCATATCTTGTGGCGGAATACCGTTATTGCGGATGAAATGCCGCGAAATGGGAGTGATGGTATCATCAAGCAAATGCGCCGGGGTTTCCGCATTCATTGGCCGGTCATTAAGAATCACCAGCCCGTCCTTGCCGGGAACCACGCTGGCATCGGCCAAGGCCTGGGGGATCAATCCTGCAGGGAAATTGCGGTGAAACACCATGCCCGATCCAAGGGCCGCACCCAAAGCCGCAAGCCCTGCACCACGCAGAAATCCGCGCCTGTCCGCATGGCTTTTTCGCCCGAACACTTGCTGATCCGCCTTGATCGGATCTTTGGCATAAAAGTCTGAAATGGGGGTTTTTTCTTGCTCTGACATATCCGCCCCTTTGCCAAAAGCGCCATAAAAGAATGAGATGTCCAATTATGCCCGCTTTCGCGTCAAGGTAAAGTCACCACTGGGCCACGACATCGCGAGCATATTTTTGATGGCGCGTCTTTTTGCATTTTTCTTGTCAATATTGCATGAAAATGCAAAAATTTTTCAAAACAACGAGAATTCACTGACGATCAAGGGGCGGATCATGGATGTTTTAAAGAAATATGGCGCGGAAAAGCCATTCGGAATCTTCAATAAAAACCTGTTTCTAGCCCCTGTTCTGGCGCTTGGTTTGGCCGCATGTGGCGGGGCAAAAGATCATGCAGATGAGTCTGAAAATTCTGTTGCATCCGGCCATAGCAGTAGCCAGAGCATAAAGGCTGCAGCCACTCCCCCCGCGCCATCCATATCCGATGTCCGCGCCCGCCCCATTGAAGACGACATTGTCTATTTTCTGCTGCCGGACCGATTTTTCAATGGCGACACAGGCAATGATCGCGGTGGCATATCGGGCGGCAAGCTGGACCATGGCTTTGATCCCACCCATAAAGGCTTTTATCATGGCGGCGACATACCCGGCGTTTTGCAAAAGCTCGATTATCTTGAAAATCTAGGGGTTACAGCCATCTGGATGGCCCCGATTTTCAAAAACAAGCCGGTGCAAGGTCCCAAAGGCCAGGAATCCGCCGCTTATCACGGCTATTGGATCACCGATTTCACACAAATCGATCCGCATTTCGGCACCAATCAGGATCTCAAGAATTTGGTGAGCGCCGCCCATCAGCGCGGCATCAAGATCATTTTCGATATCATCACCAACCACACAGCGGACGTCATTCAATATCGTGAATGCCAAGGAACGGGCGACTGCTCCTATCGCAGCCTTGCCGACTATCCCTATACCACTCTCGGCAGCCCCGATGGCCCCGCCATCAACAAAGGCTTCAAAGGCGATGGACCGGCATTACAAACGGCGGAAAACTTCGCCCATCTAACGGATACACGCTGGGCCTATACGCCCTTTGTGCCCAAGGCAGAAACCGATGTGAAAGTGCCGCACTGGCTTAATGACCCGATTTACTATCACAATCGAGGCAATTTCGGCATGGAGGCAGAAAGCGCCTTGAATGGCGATTTTTCCGGCCTTGACGATCTTTTCACCGAACATCCCCGCGTTCTTTCGGGCATGACGGAGATCTACAAATACTGGATCGAAGAATTCGGCATCGATGGCTTCCGTATCGACACCACTCGCCATGTCAATATGAGCTTCTGGCAATCCTTTATTCCTGAAATTCGCGCTTTTGCCGCCTCCAAAGGCATCGAGAATTTCTATGTATTCGGCGAGGTTTATGATCCGGACCCCAACAATCTGAGCCGTTTTGTCCGCGAAGGGAAACTACCCGCCGTGCTGGATTTCGGCTTTCAATCCGTTGCCCAAAAAGTGCTGGTGGAAAACGGCCCCACCCGGCTGCTTGCACAGCTTTTCGACCAAGACACTTTATACGACACGGATTGGAGCCATGCAGGGCTGTTGCCCACCTTTCTGGGCAATCACGATATGGGACGGTTGGGGCATTTCCTGATCAGCCAGTTCGGCGCCGATGCCGATGAAGACATGCTGATGAAACGCGTCCGCCTTGCCTATGCCTTGATGTATTTCGCGCGCGGCGTGCCGGTGATTTATTATGGTGACGAGCAGGGCTTTACCGGCGATGGCCGCGATCAGGATGCGCGGGAAGATATGTTTCCCAGCCTTGTGGATATTTATAACGACAACCGCTTGCTTGGCAGCAGCCAAAGCACGGCCATAGATAATTTCGACACCAAGCATCCCCTTTACCGCACATTGGTTGAGTTTGCCGCGCTATATCACCGCCATCCGGCCCTGCGCCAAGGAAAGCAGATCACCCGCTATGCCAAAGATAGCCCCGGCCTTTTTGCCTTTTCCCGCAAAGACCGCCACTCCGGCAAAGAGGTTCTGGTGGTGCTCAACACGGCACGCAATGCGGACAGCGCCGGATTCCATATGGACGGGGATATAGGCGCAAAGCGCTGGGTGCGCCTGATGGGCGATGGATCAGTTGCCGCAAAAGGGGACGGCGCATCCGTTACCGCCACCTTGCCCGCTTTGTCTTTCGGTCTCTGGACCTCTGCCGATGAAGAATAAACGTATCCGACACGCCACCGGCTGATGCAAAAGAAATTGCAAAATTTCTGCAAATATTGCCCTTCCTTGCAAATTTCTATATCGAACCATCCCACAGGCTTCCACTGAAACAGGCGCATATGACAAAACAACCACAATCAAAAACGGATGCTTGCAAGGCAGAAGCAGCTTGGTGGCATGGCGCCGTCATTTACCAGATCTATCCCAGAAGTTTCAAAGATGCGTCCGGTGACGGGATTGGCGATCTGAAGGGCATTTTAGGGTATCTGGATCATATTGCGGATCTGGGCGTGGACGGGATCTGGATATCTCCGTTTTTCACCTCGCCAATGCGGGATTATGGCTATGACATTGCCGATTACTGCAATGTGGACCCCATTTTCGGCACCCTGGAAGATTTCGATGCGGTCTTGGAAAAAGCCCATCAATTGGGCCTGAAGCTGATCATCGATCAGGTCTATTCCCACAGTTCCGATCAACATTCATGGTTTAAAGAAAGCCGTTCGAGCCGCACAAACCCCAAGGCCGATTGGTATGTGTGGGCCGATCCCAAAGCCGATGGCAGCCCGCCCAATAATTGGCAATCCCTGTTCAAAGGCCCGGCATGGACATGGGATGGCCAGCGCAAGCAATATTATCTGCACAATTTCCTGAGCGAACAGCCCGATCTCAATCTGCACAATGCGGATGTGCAGGCGGCCATTTTGGAAAGTGCCCGTTTTTGGCTGGATCGCGGCGTTGATGGCTTTCGCCTTGATGCGGCAAATTTCTATATGCACGACCCCCAATTGCGCGACAATCCGCCCAGCGGCCTCAAAGGCTCGCGCCCCTATGATTTCCAAACCCATCTCTATAACCGCTCGCAACCGGAAAATTTCACATTCATCGCCCGGTTGCGCGCCTTGCTTGACCGCTATGACGATCGGTTTACCGTTGCGGAAATTGGCGACCACAGCTCTTTGGATGAATTGATTTCCTATGTGAATGGCCCCGACAGGCTGCACACCGCCTATAGCTTCGTGTTCATCGAAAACAAAAATCTTAGTGCCAAGCTGATACGCGATGCACTGGAAGCATGGCAGGATACAGAGCAAAGTGCGTGGCCAAGCTGGGCTTTCAGCAATCATGATGCGCCCCGCGTTGCCTCGCGCTGGGGGGCACAATCCAAAGACGGCGCACCGGCTGAAACCGATCCGCGCTTTGCCGCCATGCTCAACAGCCTTTTATGCTGCCTGCGCGGCACGGCCTTTGTTTACCAAGGTCAAGAATTGGGCCTGCCGCAAGCGCATGTTCCATTTGAATATCTGCGCGATCCCGAAGCCATTGCCAATTGGCCCGATACTTTGGGACGCGACGGGGCCCGCACCCCCATGCCGTGGGATGCCTCTTCCCCCCAATGCGGTTTTTCCACCGCCCGGCCATGGCTTCCCATAGACCCCCGGCACGCACAACTGGCCGCAAATACGCAATATAACGACCCCAACTCCCCCTTTTCCCAAATGAAGGCTTTTTTGCGCGCCCGCAAAAACCATCCGGCTTTGATCCATGGAACCATCCGGTTTTTTGAAAGCCCGGAACCCATTTTGGCCTTTGAACGCACAGATGGCAGCGAGCGGCTGCTCTGCGCTTTCAATTTGGGAGAAAAGGCCGTGGATTGGCATCCGCAAATTGCAGCCTCGTGGACTGCAACCGATTTGCCCGGCTGCACCGGCACGCTGGAAGACGGACGCATCCATCTCCCGCCTTATGGCCAGTGCATTTTATCAAGGAAATGAAACGGAAAAAACGCCGGATGAAAAGGAATCAAGCGCCGCAGGATTCGCGCACGATCAGTTCCGTGGGCAACAGTTCCGACCGGACACCCTGACCATCGAGAATACGCAACAGCTTGCTAACCAGTAACCGGCCCGCTTTTCCCACATCCTGACTGATAGTGGTCAGTGCCGGGCTGGAATAGGCGGCCATGCGCACATCATCATAGCCCACAACCGACACATCTTCGGGCACGCGCATGCCGCTTTTCATCAGGCCGCGCACGGCACCAATAGCGATCAGATCACTGGCGGCCACGATACCGTCGAATTCTGTGCCGCTTTCCAACAGGGATTCCACCGCTTCCATGGCGGACTCCAGATAGAAATGCGCAGGCCGCACAAGATCAGGGTCAAAAGCAAGACCCGCATCTTCCAAAGCCTGCTTATAGCCTTCAAAGCGCAAACGCAGCTCCGGCGGCTCCACATCACCGATAAAGGCTATGCGCCGCCGCCCCAGCCTGACCAAATGGCTGGCAGCCCGGTGGCCGCCTTTCAGATTGTCACTGCCAACGGTGCAATATTTCTGATTGGGCAATCGCGCCCCCCACACCACAAACGGTACGCCCCGATCCGCCAAGCTGTTGAGATCCTCATGCACTGTGCTTTGGCCCAGAAAGATCAACCCGTCCGACCGGCCGGAGCTTAGCAGCGATAACATGCCGTCCAGATCGCTTGGCATCACATGGGAGATCAACAGATCACAATCGCGCTCGATCATCTGATCCGCCAGCCCACCCAATAGATCGAGCAAAAACGGATCGGAAATGCGCTGATCCCGGCCCTGTGGCGGCGGGATGACCGCAGAAATCGTCCGCGAGGTGGGGCGCACAGGGTCCAGTTTGTCGCGCAGGCGGCCTGCATAATTATGGGTTTGCGCAATCTGGCGGATACGCGCCTTTGTGCGTTCGCTCACCAGATCGGAGTTGTTCAGCGCCCGCGACACTGTGGAAATGGATACGCCTGCCAATTCAGCCAGATCTTCCAGCCGGTAAAGCGGACGATCCCCGAATGTGGCTCTTTCAACGAATGTTTTTTTGTCCATAAAGAAGTGTCAATCAGCCCATATGCAACGCCTGCCGGCCTCATCTTCCAGCAGTATTCAAGGGCAGATTATCAACTCTTGCCGCGTTTGCAAATCAACAAGTTAAGCCCCGATTTTTTACAAAATCCGCAGACTGGAATTTTCCCCCTTACCCGTTCAAGCCGCCGCCGTTTTAGCAGAAAACCGGTCAACACTGCGGCGGAACACATATAAACATCCCAGAATGACCGCCATGGGAAAGATCGACAGATAAAAGGCCGTCTGACCATCAAAGGCTTCAAAGACCCGTCCTGTAATCAGCGATCCCGTGGTGCCGCCCAAAGCCGAAAAAATAACAATCAGGCCCGTCATGGAGGAATGTTTTGCCGTGGGCAATGTGCTTAAAATCACCGAATTGATGGCCGGATAAATGGGCGCCATAAACAGGCCGATCATCGGAAAAATAAAGGCGGCAATGGGCGCTTCAAGCCAATTGCTCACCGTTTGGCCTTCCAGTCCTTCGGTCAAAGGCAATGTCAAGATCACCAGGGCCGCCATGGCCACCACACAAATATTAAGCACCGGATACCAATTGATTTTGCGCAAAACAACCCCGGCGCTCAACCGCCCCACGGCCAAAGACGCGGCAAAAATGCTGGTGGCCTGCACACTCATATCCGAGGGCAAATTGAGCACCTTGTTGTTGAAATTGGGAAGCCATGTGCCGATGCCTTGCTCGATCAAGACATAAAGAAAGGCAGAAAGCACAAACACCAGAACCATAGGCAGGGCCACAAGGCGCAGCATCTTGCGAAAATCATCGACAATGCCGGTACTTTCCGCCCGGCTGCCACGTTCATCCATTGGTGTTGAAGCCAAAAGCACAATATTGAGCGCACACAGGCCCGCCAGCACCCAATACACATCCAGCCAACCCGGCCCGCTATCCGATCCATCACCGATAAAGAACCCAAATACCCAATAGCCGCCCAAAACCCCCACCATGAACATGCCTTCAAGCACATTCATGAAGCCCGCATGTTCATATCGGTCTTTTGCAATCAGCCCGATGGAGGAATAGACCGACACCTTCACCAAGGCAAAGGCGATGCCCACACACATGAACATCATCTTGGTGGCAAAAAAGCTATTGGCGACAGGCATGGAAAGACAGGCCAGCATCACCAAAAATAGTCCGACGATCATGGATTTGCGATAACCAAAGCGCGGCAAAAAAGAAGCCACCAGAAACGACACCACCGCAATGGAAATATCCTTGAACCCTTCCAACACCGCCGCCGAGCTTTCAGACACCCCGAAACTGTTGATGGATTGCAAGATCACCGTTCCAACGGAATTCAACAAAATCGCAAAGGTAATATATGTTGCGATCAAAGACAGCTTGATGCGAATGGCCGGCACGGTGTCAGTCTCCCCTTGATAGACGCGGCTTCTATAATCTCTGCTCCTGCGTCAGGGCGCAATAACCGCCAGATGCAAAAACGTGGACCGAGCCTTTATTCAACCATAGTGGCATAGAATTTCATTGCTATTTATGCAGTCTATTGCATAATGAAATCCATTTCATTAAGTCCATTACTCAGAGATAAGTCAAGAAAACTGTTTCCGCACGAGAATGAGATCACTCATCACCGGATAAGCCTGCTGTGAAATTGGGGAGACTTAGATTGGATATATCAGAGCGCGGTTTTGATCCATTGCATGATCTTCCCTATGATCTGGAAGACTGGGCGCTGGTGGAAAACGGCATTGATCTTGCCCTTCGTGACCGTAGCGAATCCTTGTTTTCCCTTGGGAATGGCTTTATCGGCGTCCGTGGTGGCTTTGAAGAAAGCCTTGATGGCAAAGGCTTGGGAACGGCATCCGTTTATTTGAACGGCGTTTATGAAACCATGCCGATCCATTATCACGAAATGGCCCACGGCTTCGCCCAAAGCAGCGACACCCGCCCCCCTGCCGCCAATGCCACCGGTTTTGTCGTTTATGCCGATGGCGTTGCTTTGTCTTTGGCCTCGGCATCTGTTTTGTCTTCCATGCGCAAGCTGGATTTCAAACGCGGCATTCTAGAACGCCATATTCGTTGGAAGCTGGCATCAGGTGCCGTGATCTCCCTGTGTTATGAACGGCTTGTCAGCATGAAGCGGGCTTCGATCTTTGCTCAAAAGCTGTCTGTCGCTATGGAGCAAGGCACCGCAGACATCGCTATCCATACCCATATTGAAGCGGTTCACAAGGCCGGTGCAGCCCAATCCGTGGATGCGGCCCATATGCCTGACGCCCCCCATGATCCGCGCCTCGGTCCGGCCTTCGCACAAACGCCGTGGCAGCTTGAAAAAGTTTTAAAAAACGGCACGGCATTCGGCTATGCCCACCGCCTGAAGAAAAGCGGCATACCGGTGGCTGTTGCTGTGGACCATCATGTGCTCAAAGGCGATTTCAGCCTGTCGGAAGTGAGCGAAACCGACATCGGCCTTACCCAACGGTTTCAGGCAAAAGCCGGCCCAGACGCCCCCTTGAGCCTTGTGAAATTCGTCAGCTATCACAGCGATACCACCGCCCATAGCCAGAACAGCCCCAACGATGCCGCCTTATATGATCTGGCGCAGGCACGCGACGCCGGCTTCGACCGGTTATGCGCCGAACAAGGCGCTGACCTTGCCCGGTTCTGGGAAGGAGCGGATCTCGAAATTGAAGGGGCTCCCGTCGATAGCGCTGCGGTGCGCTTCAATATCTTTCAGGTGCTGCAGGCCGCAGGGCGCGGCGGAGAAACCTCGATCTGCGCCAAGGGCCAGACCGGCGAAGGCTATGAAGGCCATTATTTCTGGGATGCTGAAATTTTCGGCCTGCCTCTTTTGGGACACAGCCGCCCTGAACGTGCCCGCGACATGCTGGTGTACCGGCATAGCAGTCTGGAAGCCTCGCGTCGCCATGCCCGCGAAATGGGCCACGAACGGGGAGCCCTGATTGCATGGCGCACCATTTCCGGTCGGGAATGTTCCGCCTATTTCCCCGCCGGTTCGGCGCAATATCACATCAATGCCGATGTGGCTTTTGCCATCGAACACTATATGGCGCTGACCGACGACACAGCTTTTTTACACGATCACGGAGCGGAGATACTGTTTGAAACCGCCCGCATCTGGCCGCAAATCGGCTTTTTCAATCCACGCAAAGGCGGGGCTTTTTGTATCCATTGTGTCACCGGACCCGATGAATATACGGCTTTGGTGAACAATAATTTCTACACCAATGCCATGGCCCGCCAGCATTTGGATTATGCCTATCGGGTGGCCCATGCGCTTATGGCCGACGCCCCCGATGTTTTTGCGCGGATCGCCAATGCCATCGACCTTCATGAAGACGAAATCACCGAATGGCGGCGGGCGGCAGACGCCATGTATCTCCCCTATGACGAGACATTGGGTATTCATCCGCAAGATGACAGCTTTCTGGATAAAAAACGCTGGGATATTGCAAACACGCCCAAGGATAAATTCCCCCTTCTTTTGCATTATCATCCCCTGACCATATACCGCCATCAAGTCTGCAAACAGGCCGATACAGTGCTGGCCATGGTGCTGTTAGGCGATCAATTCGCACCTGCGGACAAAGCCCGCGACCTTCGCTATTATGAAGATGTAACGGTGCATGATAGCACTTTGTCTGCCTGTGTGTTTGGCATGCTTGCCAGCCAGGTGGGGCGTTTGGAACAGGCCCATGAATATTTCCGCCATGCGGCTTTTGTGGATCTGGGCGATCTTCATAAAAACACCGGACACGGGCTGCATATGGCCTCGCTTGGCGGAAGCTGGATGTGCCTTGTCAACGGCTTTGCAGGCTTGCGCTTTGTTGAAGGCCGCCCTGTCTTTTCCCCTGTGCTGCCCGATCAATGGCAAGGCCTGTCTTTTCGGATCAGGGTGCGCGGGCGGATCATTCTGGTCCAGATTGGAAAGAACCGGTGCTGCTATCGCCTGATCAGCGGCGCCCCCCTGACCATTCAACATCATGACCAGCCATTGGAGCTGAAGCCCGACGAGACAATGGAGGCTTCCCCCCTCGGAAAGGAGCCCGCATGAGCCAGACTTACAAAGCGGTTCTGTTCGATCTGGATGGCGTGCTGGCCGACAGTGCGCGGGAACATTATGCAGCATGGAAGCGGCTGGCCGATGAATTGGGTCTGGCCTTTGACGAACAGAAAAACGAACGGTTGAAAGGCGTAAGCCGGATGGCCTCTCTCGATATTTTGCTGGAAGATGCCCCCCGCTCCTATTCCGATGCGGAAAAACACGCGCTTGCAACACGAAAAAATGGCTATTACCAAGCGATCATCCAAAAAATTACCCCCGATGCGCTGCTGCCCGGCGCCCGTCAGGCATTGGAAGCCTGCAAGGCATTGGGGCTGAAAACGTCCTTGGCATCGGCCAGCCGCAACGCGCCCCTTCTGATCGATCGGCTGGGCATTGGCCCCTTGATGGATTTCATTGCCGATGCGGGGGCTGCAAAACAATCAAAACCCGCGCCCGATATTTTCCTGATGGCCGCAAAGGGCGTTGGCGTGCCGCCAGAGCGCTGTTTGGCGCTGGATGATGCGGCGGCCGGCGTTCTATCTGCAAAAGCCGCAGGTTGCTATGTGATCGGCGTGGGAGATACGGATATTTTGGCCGCGGCCGATGCGATTATCCCCGATATCGCCGCCTTCGATCCCAAATCTTGTCTGGACTAGAATAGGCCCCTTGGGCTTCAGCTTGAAGCGCGCACAATCAGGCGCGTTTCCAGCATGGTGGATTGCGGGCTACGCCCCTCAATGGCCAGCATCAGCTTTTCCACCAGCAAAGCCCCGGCCACATGCACATCCTGCCGCACGCTGGTCAGGGGGGGATGAAAATGCTCCGACGCCGGAATATCATTATATCCCACCACCGATACATCCTCTGGCACAGAAAGCCCCGCGGCCCGAAAGGCGCTGATCACCGCCATTGCAGCCGTATCGCTGGCGGCAAAAATCGCATCCGGAACCGGCCTCGGCCCCTTTACCATTTCCGTTGCGGCACGATGGCTCGCACCATAGGAAAAATCGTCCAAAGACATATCGCTCACCACCAGATTGGCGGCACGCGCCCCCATTTCCTCGGACAATGCCTTGATAAACCCTTGGCGGCGCAGATTGATCTCCGCATGATGCGTATCGCCAATAAACAAAAAGCGCGACCGCCCCTGGTCCAAAAGATGCTTGGCCGCCAAAAACCCGCCTTGAAAATTGTCACTGCCAACGGCGCAATAGGGCAGCGTTTTTTCCACCGCCCCCCACACAACGAAGGGCACAGCGCGTTCAGCTAGCGCGATCAGATCATCACGCCGCCCGCCTTCACCTAGAAAAATAATCCCGTCCGCCCCCCGCGACGTGGTGATCGACCCTAAAGATTCCACCGAGCTATGGGCGGGGGAGCAGAGCAACAAATCCTGATCGCGCTGCCCAAGCGCTTCCGACACCCCGGCCAACAGATTGAAAATGAACGGATCGGAGATGCGATTTTCCCGGTGCGAGCTGAAATCCAGCACGACGGCAATCGTATTGGCACGGCTTTCGCGCAATTTCTGCGCATTGCGGTTGATCACATAGCCATGTTTCGTGGCCACATCCAAAACATGGCGGCGCGTTTCCTCGGTAACCAAAGGGCTATTGCGCAAGGCACGTGAAACGGTCGGCTTCGACACATTGGCCAGCCGCGCAATGTCTTCCATGGTTTTGGCACGTTTAATTGCCATTCATCCTTACCTTTTTCGGCCAGATCAAGCATTTGTCTTAGACAGCTTTTTCCCACAAGCCAAGCCGTGCTTCTGGTGACCTTCATCGGACCGCCAATGCCCCACCCCTTTTTGATATAAACCAATGATTGACACCCATATGCAACACAATAGAAAATTATTTTTCCAAAATGAAATCCATTTCAAAAAATTATTGAAATTGATTTCATAACGCCTTATCCATGAAAATTAATAAATGTACTCGTGGTCTTATGATCTCGTGAAATATTGATGCTGTTCTAAAATTCAGCACTGAGGCGCTGCCTAGTCGTTGCAACAAAAATTTTCGTAACGATCGAACGTGGCTTTGATAAACCTATGGGGAGAAGACAATGAAACCCAAGTCCAACGATCTCACAGCTGTACGCCTAGCTGTTCGCGGCCTCTTTCTATCTTCCGCTGCAGGTGCAGCCCTGCTGATCGGCGCGTCTGGCGCTTTGGCACAAGATACCGCCGACCAACAAACAGACCGGGAAAAAGACAACTCCCTCAGTTTGGAAGAAATTGTGGTCACAGGCCGTCCCGGTGGCGCCGGATTGAGAAAACTCGATGCCAGCTACGCCATCACCACCATGAGCAACACCGCGATCGACAAATTCGCTCCCAAAAGCACCGCCGATCTGTTGAAGGCCATTCCCGGTGTCTGGGCTGAAAGCTCCGGCGGTGAAGCCGGTGCCAATATTTTTGTGCGCGGTTTCCCCGGCGCAGGTGATGCGGAATTTGTCACGCTGCAAATCGACGGCATGCCCATTTTCCCGCCGCCAACCCTGTCTTTCCTTGAAAATTCCGGCCTGTTTCGCATCGATGAAACGGTGGAGCGCATGGAAGCCCTGCGCGGTGGCCCCAGCCCCGTCTTCTCTAACGGCCAGCCCGGCGTAACCGTCAACTTCATCCAGAAACAGGGCGGTCCGGAAACCGAAGGGATCGTGAAACTTTCGGGCACCAGCTTTGGCGAAAAGCGGGTGGATATGCAGCTTAGCGGCCCCATTACCGACGATCTGTTCTATAGCGTCGGTGGTTTTTACCGCACATCCAACGGCATCCGCGACGCCGAATTCAACAGCGAACGGGGCGGCCAATTCAGCGCCAATATCACCAAGCTGTTCGATAATGGTCAGATCAACCTTTACACCCGTTTCCTTGATGATCGCGCCGCATGGCTGTTGCCGATCCCGCTGTTGTCAGATGAAAACGGCAATATCGAAGAATTCCCCGGCTTTGATCGCGGAACCGGCAACCTAATCGGCAATGCCAACCGTTTGGGTGTTATTGAAACCGGCATCAATGGTGAAACCCGGCGGCTTGATCTGGCCGATGGGCGTGGTTCCGAAACCTTCATGATCGGCGGCAGCTCGGAATTTGAATTCGACGGCGGCTGGACCATTCGTGAAAAATTCAATTATATGTCCGGTGATGCGGATACCATTGGCCTCGTCCCCGCGGATACGCCGCGTACCCTTGGTGATTTTCTCGCCGGGATCGATCCTGATGCACAGGTGGGCAGTGCCACATTCGTCGATTCTGGCGATGCGGTCGGCCTTGACCAGCAGGTTCTGACCGCAGGCATGTGGTCCGTTGAAAAAGACATCCAGTCCTTTACCAATGATTTTTCTGTGGCAAAGGAATTGTTTGAAGGCAACAGCTTCACCGTTGGTGTGTTCTTCTCGGATTATTCTTCAAATGATGTATGGTTCCTGGGCAATAACCAGCTATTGGCGGCCGAAGAAAATGCCCGTCGCATCAATGTCAATTTCGCCGATGGCCGTCAGGTCACCCGCGATGGCTTTGTAGGTGCGCCCTTCTTTGACGTGAATGCTGCTTATAATGGCCGCAATATCGCCGCCTATTTCGCCGATGAATGGCAGATTACCCCGGATTTGCGGATCGATGCCGGGTTCCGCGTTGAAAACCAGAATGTGGATGCCACCCTTGAGAATGTGGACTTCGGCGTCGATCTGGATGGGGACCCCAACACATTGTTCAACAACAATGCGGCCATCCTCAATGGATCGTTCAGAACCATTGATTTCGATGAAACGGAAACCTCCTGGACCGTGGGTGCGAACTATAATCTGACGCAGGATATGTCGGTATTCGCCCGCATCAATAATGGCCAGAAATTCCCTCATTTCGATAATCTACGCGATGGTGCCGATACTATTCAGAAGATCGATCAGTATGAACTGGGTTTCAAAGCGTCCACAGATATGGTCAGCGTCTTTGCCACTCTGTTCTACAATGATTTCACCGGACTGCCCGATCAGCGCTTCATCGACGGCCAAAATGTGGTGATCATCAGCGGCTCCAATGCCATCGGTGTGGAAGGCGAATTTGTCGTCCGACCGTTTGATGGCCTGTCGCTGGCCCTGACCGGTACATGGCAGGATGCCGATTTCGACGGCAATAGCAGCAATGCGGGCAACCGCGTGCAACGCCAGCCGAAGCTGCAACTGCGCTTCACCCCCACCTATGACATCGAGCTGCCTTGGGGATATGCGACCCTTTACGGCACCTTCACCCATGTGGGTGATCGTTTCTCCGATCCTGAAAACCAGCAGGTTCTCGACTCTTATCAAAAGCTGGATGCCGGCATTATTATGGATGTGGACAACTGGACCTTCCAGGTTACAGCCGACAATCTGACCGACAGCCACGGCCTGACCGAAGGCAATCCCCGCGTATTGGGTGCGCAAACGGGAACGGCCATCTTCGCCCGCCCGATTTTGGGGCGGTCCTTCCGCTTCAGCCTCAGCTACAATTTCTAAGGCTGACGAACACCTTTCTGAAAGGTCCGGAGATCCCCTCTCCGGGCCTTTTTCTATGGAAAAGTGCCGGCTAGAACGACAGTCCGGCAACGCTGGAGCACAATCTCCACCCTCACGGGATTGACCTTTCACCGAACGGTCCCCATTTTACCCATCTCTTTCTCGATCTTGGGCCCCTTTGTCTGTGACAGGGCCATTGCTTGCGCCCTTCACTTTTGTACCACCGGCTTTGGATTGTTTTATGCGATCATCCCAACCTCGCGTGTTTTTCGGGACCCTCCTGACCCTGACCGCTTTTGCCGCCAACTCCGTTTTGTGCCGCATGGCCCTGCAGCAAGAAGCCTTGTCCCCCGCCACATTCACCGGCCTTCGTTTGCTATCCGGTGCCGTGATGCTGGCTCTGTTGATGGGGATGCGGCCACAAGGATGGAGCCAGATGCGCACACATCTCTCGGTATCGTCTGCGTGCGCTCTTTTGGTTTATGCCGCAGCCTTTTCCTATGCCTATATCGTGCTCGACACTGGCACCGGAGCATTGATCGCCTTTGCTGCCGTGCAATTGAGCATGATCGGTGGCGCCGTGATGGCCGGTGCGCGATTGTCCAAACAGGAATGGTTGGGGGCCGTGATCGCCATGGGTGGCCTCACATGGTTTTTGCTCCCCGGTGCCAGCGCGCCAGACCCTTTTGGAGCCGTTCTGATGGGCATAAGCGGGCTGGCCTGGGGCGTCTATTCCTTGAAAGGCGGCAAAAGCCGCAATCCTGTGGCAGCCACGGCGGGCAATTTCATCGTCGCAACGGTGGTCGCCCTGCCAGTATTATTTTTATTGGGTGATATGGGTGACATTTCCACCAAAGGTGCCGGACTTGCCATTGCCTCTGGTGCGGTCACATCCGGGCTGGGCTATGCCATCTGGTACGCGGTGCTCCCGCTGATGCGCCCCCATATCGCCGCTATTTCCCAATTATCGGTGCCCCTGATTGCCACATTGGGCGGCGTGCTGTTCGTGGGAGAAACCATAAGCCTGCGCTTTGCCATCGCCAGCCTGATTGTGCTGGGCGGGCTGATGCTGGTGGTGATGAACCGCAGGGCTGTGCAGAAAGCCTAGCGCCTCTCATCCGCACTTTCTTCGCGAATAGCCTTGAAGGGCGTATTGTCCGCCCATTGCGGCCAGTCGCGGCTTTGAGCAAGTTGCCATCCCACTTGATAAATAGCCTCTACATCCAGCACCACGCCGCGCCAATCCCAATCCGTCATCACTTCGTCCGAAGGCTTGTGATAACGGTTTGCCACGTAATCCGCCTTGGCTTTGGTGACAAAATCGCGCCCCTTTTCTACATGTTCGGTACCGGTATCGATATAAAGTGCGGGCACGCCTTTTTTCGCTAGCGCAAAATGGTCAGAGCGGAAATAAAAGCCCTGTTCGGGATTGGGATAAGCCGATAACCTACGCCCCTGCTCTGTCGTCACGCTTTCCAATACGGCCTCAATATCCGATGACCCGCGTCCCACCACCGTTATATCCGCCATTTCCCCTAGGGGCAGCACAACATCGGTGTTGATAAGGGCCGCCGTTTTTGCGAGGGGAAAGGCTGGATTGTCCGCATAATGATAGGCACCTAAAAGCCCCTGTTCTTCGGCGCCCACAAACAAAAACAGCACCGAGCGCGCAGGCCTTTGCGGTGAGGCCGCCATTTTTTCCGCCACCTCTAAGACGCTAGCCACGCCAGCGGCATTGTCGGCCGCGCCATTATAGATTATATCTCCCTCCACTGCGGGCCCCTCGCCCAGATGATCCCAATGAGCAATATAGACCACCGCTTCATCAGGATGGGAAACGCCTGTTAGCACCGCACCGACATTTACTGTCTTTGATCGCTCAAGTGTGTTTTGAACAGAAACATCGGCTTTTAATCCCATGGGTACAGGCTTGAAACCGGGTTTTGCCGCCGCTTGTTTCAAAGACTGATAATCAAGCCCGGCATCTGCAAATATTTCTTCAGCGACAAAGCTCTGCACCCAACCTTCTATGGCAACGCGCCCGGCATTCTCGTCAGAACGCACCAGATCGAATTGCGGGCCTGACCAGCTGTTTTCCACTACGCTCCAAGGATAGGATGCAGGAGCCGTCTCATGAATGATGATTGCGCCGTCCGCGCCCTGCCGTGCCGCCTCCTCATATTTATAGGTCCAGCGCCCGTAATAGGTCATGGCATTGCCGGTGAAGAGCTCCGGGTCTTTCGTGGAGAAGCCGGGATCATTCACCAAGATGACAGCGGTTTTACCTGCCATATCCAAGCCGGCATAATCATCCCAGCCATATTCCGGTGCGGTGATCCCATAACCCACGAACACCAGATCGCTATCTTTTATGCCCGCTTCTTTAACCACCCGTGTCGTCCACACCATCATTTCGGAGCCATAGTCATAGCGGCGCTCCAACTTTGGGCTGGTGATCTGCAAAATGGCATCTGGTCTCGCGGCGATGGATACCAAGGGCACATTCTGCACATAATGGTCCTCGAAAGCCGGGTTAAGGCCCATGCGCTTGAAAGCCTCGGTCAGATAAGCGACGGTCTTGTCCGCCATCGGACCCGAGGGGGGCCGCCCGCCAAAGGCATCGCTTGCCAATATTGCAGTGCGGTCCGCCAGATCCTCCACCGTGATCTCTGGTGAGTAGCTATGTTGGGCCGCGCTGTCATCTTTTTCGGAACATCCGGATAAAGCAGCCAGTGTGACCAAAAAGACCCGTCGGATAAAGGAAAGGGGAATCGGTGGCATCAGCTATCTCCTGCATAGATCAGGGGCGGATGGCCACACCATCCGTCCCTTTTCATATAACGCATTGCTTCCCAGTAATTCGACTTATCTCGACGAAGATTGGACTCTTACGTCTTGGTTGAACCACTAGAATTGTACGGTGACCCCAGCATAGAAGAAGCGCCCGATCTGGTCATAGACCACCGCATCATTACCAAAGCTGCGGGTTTCAGGCACACGGGCAAGAATGGGAGGCGCATTGTCGAAGAGATTATCCACACCCACATAGATTTCCGTCTGTTCTAGCAGCCGATAACGTATTTGCAGGTCGGTATACCATTCCGAGCCGGTGCTGTTGGGATCGCGGAAATCCGGATTTTCAGCAAGATCGAAACGCTGGCTTGAAATAAAGCGTTCATAAAGACTAACGGTAAGATCTCCCAATTCATATGTAGCGCGCAGATTGACCGTCCAGTCCGGATCGCCCAGTTCTCCAGCCTCCCGGTCTGGTTCCGCCTGCCCTTCCTGCGCGAAAAAATCCAGTTTATCAAGATAGGTCGCCACAAGATTGAGATCCAATCCACCCGGCACAGCGTCCCCCGTGACCATGCCCAAATCGAGGAAGTAGCTGGCCTCGATGTCAATGCCCGCAGCCTTCAGCGATGCCACATTGATTAACTGGCTGGAGATGCTATCAAAATTTCCGTCAGAACGGCGCACAATACTTTCGCAGAAGGGATTATTGATGGAGTCCGCATCGACACAGTTATTGGCCACCGCCTGAACCGGGAAGCTGTTCACCGCATCATCGATCTCAATATCCCAATAATCCACCGTCAAGCTGAAACCCGGCACCATGCGCGGCGTGATGACCGCCCCCACTGTCAGCGTATCGGCGGTTTCCTCCTTGAGATCCGGATTACCACCAGTCAATACACGGGTTGTCACTGCCCCAGCATTGGAGATGAAATCTGGTGACAGACCAAGCGCTGCACAATTGGCTGCCCGATTGGGCGAGCCGGAATTGATATTGCTCACATCACACGGGTCTTCAAGAAAAGGATTTTCAAGTCGTGTGGGGGCGAACAACTCGCCGATATTAGGAGCACGCACCGCCTGACTCACCACGGCCCGAAAGCGGAGATCGCGTACCGGCGCCCAATCACCGCCCACTTTCCAGGTGGTGGCGCTGCCGATGGTAGAATAATCGGCATAGCGCACAGCAGCCTCGATATTGACCTCTTCGGCAAAGGGCACTCCGCGCAAAACCGGAATGCTGATTTCCCCGAACAGTTCCCACACATCGAAATTTCCTACGGTGTCTTCGATAACGCCGCCGGGGAATACATCGCCGCTATTGCGCAAGAAACCCTCTTCAGTGGCGGTGCTTTCCCGCCGATACTCCGTGCCCAAGGCAAAGCCTAGCGGTCCGGCGGGCAGATACATGAAACCGGCGCTATCACCCGTGATAGTGGCATTCACCACTTGCTGCGTCAGACGACCTTCGGTGATGAAGTCTACATGGCTAAAGGCCAGCGCATCCGCTGTGGCGGCATTAGGCCCCAATACATTGAGCGGCACACAGCCACCCGATGGATCGCGACAAACGATATTTCCATCGGCATCGCGCACGGCATCCAGTTGTTGATTGAAACGCGACAACACCTGTTCGTTCATAAATTCCGTGCTGTTATCCGAGCGGCCATATTGATAATGGACCGTGTAATCAAGGTTGGAGGTGATATCACCCTTCAAACCCACCTCAAGCTGTACCGTATCACGGTCCGAGCGCGAGCGGCGCTGGCCCTGATCCACATTGGTGCGTGAGACAAAAAAACCTTCGGCTCCATTATCGGCAAGAATATTGTTTAGGTCTTGTGGCACAAAGGGATTATCAGCGAGGATAAAAATCGGTGAAAAGGAAGGCAAGCTAAAGGTGGGCTGGCCCGCGGTGGCGCTTTCGCTCTGAGCATATTTGGCGTTGGCAAACAAGGTGACCTTGTCGTGCAGATCATAGTGCATCCCGCCTGAGACGATTAACCGCTCGATGGGTACCTGCAACAGATCGAAACGCGACAGATCAACGAAATCGCCGCCTTGGCTCAGAAACGATTCCGGCAAGGCTCCAAGGTCCTGCGAAATCAGATTGCCATTGGCATCAAAGGTAAAGGGCCCGCCCGCTGCAACGAAAAGATCCGCCCCATCCGGGCCCACCACCTGGCCGCCGCCAGGGGTGCCAATAAAACCCGTATTGTCGAATAAAATCTGATCGGGGATGCCGTCGTCCGGGCCGGTATTGGCGGGATTGGTGGCAAAGCGGAAATTTTCGCTGGCATAGCCACGATCCGTGGCATTTACCCGTTTGGTTTTGTCCCAACTTGTGTTGAAAAAGACATTGCCTCGATTGTCAGCGAAATTGGCTCCCGCCGTCAAGCTGAGTTGATAGCTTTCCCCGTCCCCTTCATCAGTGATCCCCATCTGCCCGTCAAGCTTCAAGCCCTCGAAATCGTCCCTCATGATCAAATTGACCACGCCCGACACCGCATCCGCCCCATAGACGGCGGATGCACCACCAGTAATCACCTCAACCCGTTCTACCATGGACGTGGGAATGGTATTCACATCTACCGCTGTGGTTCCGGGACGACTTCCCACATGGCGCCGTCCATTCACCAAAACCAGCGTACGATCAATGCCCAAACGACGCAGATTAAGAAAATTGGTTCCTGCCTCCTGCGGATCGTCATTGCTGTTAGCTAAAGTCTGCGTGGCACCGATGGCGGGCAATTCATTTAATGTGTCGGCAAGGCGGGCATCGCCCGACAAGGCGATCTTCCGGGCATCAAGCACGGTCACAGGAATAGGGGTAGATGTGCCCGAACGCCGGATGCGTGAGCCTGTCACCACCACTTCTTCGATAAGGGCGGCGCTCTGTTCGCCCGGTGACGCCCCCACAGACGGCACCGCTTGCGCCTGCCCCAGCGATGATACCGGGCCCGAAGAAGCCAGCTTTGTTAGCCCTTGCCCCACAATTCCGCTATCTTCTCTCGCTGCACTTTTGGTGAGGATAGCAATGGTTTTTTCATCCACCTGCCGAAAATCCAGCCCGGTCCCCTCAAGCAAAAGACGAATGGCATCTTCAGGGACATAATGGCCCTTAACCGCCCGCGCCTCCATATCTGCAGTCTCCCGAGCGAGCCAAGCAAGCTGAAAACCAGATTGTTGCGCAAAATGTCGGAGCGCGCTCTCCACCGGCTGAACGTCTATTTCGAAATGTTGGCTCTGGGCCGGTGCAACATCAGCACCCCCGGCCTGCGCCGCACCGCTCAAAAGGCCAAAAGCCAGTGCCAATACGGATGTGCCGACCTTCAATGATGTCATTGATCCTCTCCTGAAATATCCGCCCATTATGTAGAGCACGCCCTTTATGACCGCTCTTTATATGGCGCTACTTTTCTTTGACGTTTTAAAAGATCTTTTCGGGTACCTTTCGCTTTTCTTTTCTTACAGAAAAGCCGGACACGACATCAGGTTCATCGCCTACCCCTGTTTTCACAGGGCCTTGATGAGGATCTTTGATCGCCCGAATACCAGAACTTCCACAGGGGCCATTGCTTCCAGCGTCCGGGCGAAGGTTTCCGGGTCTCGAGGGTCGAACACGCCGCTGATAGACAGATCATCGAGACTTCGATCACTGAGGATCAGTTCCATGCTGTTATAGCGATTGAAATCTGCCACCACATCAATCAAGGGAGCAGCCTCGAACAGCAGTCGCTTCTGCCTCCAAGAGATAAATCGCTCGGGCACGACAGAGGCGGTTTTCAGCATCGACGGGTGATTGCCCGCCTCCTCCTTGTTTAGAATAGCCTGCTCATTGCGCCCAAGGCTTTCCTCCAATGATGGAGACGCCTTTCCGGCTTTGGACGTAAACTGACGGACGAGTACTCTGCCTTCAATCACCGTGACGGCAATATCCGCATCGCGCAAACGCACATTGAATTCGGTACCCACCGCCTGAACACGGGTCTGGTCCGCATTTACTAGAAACGGCCTCTGCGGGTCTTTTGCCACGTCGAAATAAGCTTCTCCGCGCAGCAGCCTGATCTCCCGCACATGGCGACCATATCGAACCTCTATCTCCGATTGGGTGTTCATCTCAACCACAGAGCCATCGGACAGAGACACGAGACGACTTTCCCCCTTACGGGTCGAAAAATGCTCCACCCCGGGCCCAAAGGCCCATTCCAGTGGATCATCTCCAACCAACACGATAGCACCAAGGCCGAGGAACAAGGCAATCAAAACCGCCGCGGCAAGATGGCCCACGCGCAAAAGGCGGCCCGAACGGTGCCGGACAGGCGCCGATTTTGCCCTTCCATCTACCTCTTGCGGAAAAAGAGTAATTACATCGCTTGCGGGGTCAAGCGTCCCACCAAACATAGCTGCTTCAGCCCACAAGGCATGGACAAGATTATATTCCCGCATATGCGCCGGATCTTTTGTAATCCAATCGGCGAACGCCTTTTTCTCGGCAGAACTGGCCTGCCCCGAGTCCATGACAATACACCAATGGGCGGCATTTTCGCGCAGAGCCTGTTGCTTGTTCTTGGTCATAAATATGCCTGTTCTGCCATCAGTACCTGTCCACATCTTCGGACACAGGCATGTGAGTGCGCAAATGCGCCAATGCCTTTATTAGATATTTTTTCACCATATTGTCCGAAATGCCGAGTCTCTGACCAATTTCTCCATAAGTCAGACCCTCACAGCGGCTGAGAAGGAAAGCCTTCTGGCATTTTGGGGACAACTCGTTCAAAAGCAAACGCATCTTGAGCAGGCGGGCACGATAATATGCCGCTGCTTCGGGTGAGGGTTGGGCAGTCGGAAGCTCTTCTGGCAGGCTCCCTGACCCCTCCATATGGTTTTGCCGCCGTACCATACTGCGCAAATGATCCAACATCATATTGCTGGTGGTGCGGTAGACATAGGCGGAGGGATTAGCCACCTTGTCTGGAGACTCTACGGCCGACAGCCGCAGCCACACATCTTGAAGAATATCCTGGACATCCTGACTTTCTCCAAGCCGGGCGCGCAGCATGGCATAAAGCCCATCCCGCTTATCGAGAAAGGTATCAAGCAACCGGTTTTTCCTGTCCACAATACGCGTGATCACACCTCTCCCGCAACAAATCGGCTGGACGACCACACTACCATAACAGATCCTAAAACCCTGTCGGTCTCCAGCTGTGCATCCCAGCTGACGTGCCTGTCCATGAATGAGACGTGTAAGAGGAGGGCAACGGGTACCCTGTGGAGAAAAAATAAAACCTTTATTTTGACACGCCACAGAAGGCGGCTTTTCAGACTTTCTTGAAAATCAGGGAAAAATTATTGGCAGGCATGGGAATTTTTTCATGCAGATGCAGGCCGTGTTTCGCGGCACATTCTGCCACGGTACCCATATCACGCACGCCCCATGCCTGATCCTGATCGGTGAGCCAACGCTCGAAGGCCTCATTGCTGGGGGCCGTGTGGGCACCATTAATTTTATAAGGCCCATAAAGATAAAGCACACCGCCTTCGGGCAAGAGCCGCCCTGCTCCGGCCATCAGTCCCTCTGTCACGGTCCAAGGGCTGATATGGATCAGATTGATGGCGGTAATGGCCGTGATGGTTGGGCTGCTTTTCAACAAGCCATCAGGCCATGCGGGGTCGCTGGCATCCAGACGGATCGGATCGCGCAAGGTTTCGCACGGCATCTCTTTTTTCCATGCCGAAATCGACGCGATATTATCCGCCATCAAATCGCTGGGCTGCCAAATACGCGGCGCCAAGCACGGAGCAAAATACACCGCATGCTGACCGGTGCCGGAGGCCAGCTCAAGCACTTGGCCATGGGCAGGCAGATGGTTTTTCAACACATCCAGAATGGCATCGCGGTTGCGCTCTGTCGCCGGTGCATGGCGCTTTTCCGTCATGACAATCTCTTTCCGCCAGACATCCCGCTTATCGCAGGGTGTAAATCACCGCATAGCCCACCAACAACACCAGAACCCAAAGGACAGAGGTGCCAATGGCCCAGCTGGACCCCAAACGCCTTTCATGCCCCACAAGCCCGGAAATCGTTGCCTGACCCTTGCCCAAAAAGCCCTGAACAGCAGCGCTTGCCCCCTGATAGCCAGACGAGATAACGCGTGTCAGAGCGCCGCCCACCGCCTTACCGCCCTTGCGGTAGATCCAGTCGGTATCCAAACACACCGTTCGCGTGCGCCGCATAAGAGGCAAAAGCAAGAAGAACGCAAGGCCCGAGAACAGCAAAAGCTGAAGATAGAACACCAGCTTATAGCCTTTATAGGCGTGGAAATCCGTTGGATAGGGCAACATGGCATAAAGCGGCTCTGGATAGACCCCTAGAAGAATACAAAGGGCAGATAGCAACGCCATCGCCAGCCCCATATTCCAAGGCGCATCCTTGGGCCGCATACCGCTGTCTTTTTGGAAAAACACAAACCACGGGAACTTGATCCCGGCATGCAAAAACACCCCGGCAGAGGCTGCTGCCAGAATGAACCACACCACCGGCAGATGCTCCAAAGCCGCCGCTTCCGAGATCATGGTCTTGGTGGTAAAGCCCGAAGTAAGTGGAACACCGGAGATGGCCAGCGCACCAATAATCCCGCAAAAGGCTGTAATCGGCATGGTGCGGAACAGGCCGCCCAGATCAGTACAGCGGCTTTTGCCGGTACGATGCAACACCACGCCCGCGCTCATAAGCAAAAGCGCCTTGTAAATGATATGCGCAAAGGCATGGGCGGCGGCGCCATTGATGGCCATTTCCGTACCGATTCCGATGCCGGTGACCATGAAGCCCACCTGATTGACGATGGAATAGGCCAAAATCCGCCGGGCATCATTTTCCAAAAGCGCATACATGATGCCGTAGACCGCCATATAAAGACCGACGAACACCAGAACCTTTTCACCGGGAAACAGCAAAATCAGCGCCAGCACAGCGGTTTTCGTGGTGTAGGCGGACAGGAAAACCATGCCCGTGGGGCTGCTTTCCGGATAGGCATCGGGCAACCAAGACGACAATGGCGGTGCAGCAGCATTGATCAGAATACCGATCAGGACCATCCAGCTTGCAAAATCCGTGGCCTTCATCGCCGCCACATCCACAGAGCCGGTCTGCACATAAAGCGCCGCAATCCCGACCATCAGGATCACACCACCCAGAAAATGCACAAGGGCATAGCGAAAAGCAGCCGCACGCGCCGCAGCGCTGCCACCGGACAAAATCACGATGGTCGAGAAAATCGCCATCCATTCCCAGAACAGGAAGAAGCTGATCAAATCACCGGAGAATGCCACCCCGATGGACCCGCCCGCATACGCAAAGGCTGCGGCCAGTTCAACGCCTCGTGCTGTGCGAAAGGAATAAAGCCCACCCGCAAAGGCCATGATGGAAAACACTGTGGCAAACAATCGGCGTACCGAGCTGCCTTCGATCAATTCGATATTATAGCCCAAGAAAGGGGCGCTTAAAGACACACCATCGGGCACCTGGAAGACCGCCCACAAAGTAAGCAGCGGTGCCGCCAGAACAATCGCGGTGCGCACAGTCCCGCGGGTCAGCGCAATCAAAAGCGCCGCAACAATCATAATCAGGCCAGGAGGCACCATATCAATCGTCATAATGGCCCTCCGGGCGTTTAAGGATATAGCCAAGCAGCTTGGCGACCACCACCATCAGCGCACAGGATGAAAACCCGAATATCGCCGCAAAACCCAGCCAGCCATCGATGCCGAAAGACGCGTGCGGCTCGACAAAAAGCTGCGCCACCACGGTCGCTGCCAACATCGCAATGAACAGGATCCACAAAATACGAATGGTGGAAGGACGCACCAGCCAATGATTGTCCGGTGCGGGTCCCGATTGCTTCTCGGTCATAGCAGCGTCTCCACTAACTGCATCTCAAGGTCGACCACCGGCCCGTTGAACACAAAAAAGGCGATGGTCAAAAGAGCCGTTGTTCCAAGGGCCAGGCGGATCGGCCAGTTGGCCTCTCCATGCTCACGGGGGGGAGCAACATTTTCGGTCAGGAAAAACGCCCGATACAGGATTGGCAGGAAATAGGCCGCATTCAGCACTGTCGATAGAATGATCGTACCGATGGCCAGATAATTCTCTGTCTGCAAGGCCCCGCCCAGCATGTACCATTTGGACACGAAGCCGGCCATGGGCGGCACGCCGATCATCGACAGTGCACCGATAGCAAAAGCCCCCATCGTCAGCGGCATCCGCAGACCAATGCCATTCATCTGGGTAATGTCGGTCTTTTTCGACGCGGTGTAGATGCTTCCGGCGGCGAAAAACAGCGTGATTTTACCAAATCCGTGGGCGGCAATATGAAGGGCGGCCCCCACCTGCGACAGCGGTGCCAAAATGGCCGTTGCCAACACGATATAGGACAACTGACTGATGGTGGAATAGGCCAGCAAACGCTTCAAATTGGTTTGGCGCAAGGCGATGAGGCTCGCCATGATCACCGTAAAGGCTGCCACCGGAACCAGCCAGCCCGAAGACGGCGTGGCAAAGAGAAAATCCACCCCGAACACATAGATGATGATCTTCACAATGGTGAACACACCGGCTTTCACCACCGCCACCGCATGGAGCAAGGCAGACACCGGCGTTGGCGCAACCATGGCGGCAGGCAACCAGCGATGCAGCGGCATCACCGCCGCCTTGGCAGCCCCATAAACATAAAGGCCCAGCATCAGCCCGACGGCAGGACCGGCCAAATGCCCTTCCAAAATACCTCCGGGCACGAAATCCAATGTCCCTGTCAGCGCATAAGTCCAGATAATCGCAGGCAAGAACAGGCCGATGGACGCACCAATCAGGATACCGAAATATACCCGGCCCGCCCGCATGGACGCTTCATCCCCCTTATGAGTCACTAGGGGATAAGTGGAGACTGTCAGGACTTCATAAAAAATGAACAGAGTCAGCAGATTGGCTGAAAATGCCACGCCCATGGCGGCAAACAGGGCCACCGCGAACAGCATGAAAAAGCGGGTCTGATGGGCTTCATTATTGCCGCGCATATAACCCATGGAATAGATCGTGCTCACCACCCACAAGAGCGATGCAAGCGCGGCAAACAACAGCCCCAAAGGCTCGGCTTTGAAGGCAAAAGGAACATTGGGCAGAATTTCGAACAGCACCAGTTCCGGGCGTTCCCCTGCCAAGGCACCGGGAAGCAAGCTCCAGACAGCGAAGGTCAAAGCAAGGGCTGCAAGCACGCTGCCCGTTTCGCGCAGATTTGGCCAGCGCGATGCCATGCCCACCAAAACAGCACCCAATAAGGGGATAAGAAGAATCATGCCCAAAAGCATGCCATGGCTATCAAAACCGGTCATTTCGCATGCTCCAGCAAGATATTCGCAGCATTTGTGGCCAGATCCACCGGTATGCTCGGATCAAGCCCGAAATACACATTGGCCAGAACCACAGCCCATAATGGTACCAGCATCATCAGCGGCGCTTCTTGATGCTTTGACGCACCGGCTTGCGGGCTTTGGAAATAAGCCACTTCAACAACCCGCCAGATATAAACCACGGCCATCAGGGAACTGATCAAAATGGCCGCGATCAAGACAATACCCAATGTGCCCAGATCCAAGGCCGCCTGAACCAGATACCATTTCGAAATAAAGCCCGCCGTCAACGGCATGCCGATCAAGCTCAGCCCCAGCAGAACAAAGGCCCCCATGGTCCACGGCATGGTCCGGCCTGCGCCTTTCAGATCATCAAGAGTGCCCCCGCCCAATCGCAAGACGAGCGCCCCCATGGCCAAGAACAGACCGCCCTTGATCATGGCGTGGTTGAACATATGGATAACGCCCGCTGACACGCCGCCAAGGCTGATCATGCTGGCCCCGAGAAGGATATAACCGATCTGGCCCACAGACGAATAACCAAGCATCCGCTTCACATCGCGCTCATATATGGCGACGGCGGATCCAATCAGCATGCCCAGCAAGGCCAGAGACATCAAAACCGTAGAGAACTGCACATCGTGATGGGCGAACGCACCGCCGAAAATCATAAAATCAAAGCGCAACATCACATAGACCGCCGCCTTGGTCGAGCAAGCGGAAAGGAAAACGGCCACAGCCGAAGGCGCCCTCGCATAGGCATTGGGCATCCACACATGCAGTGGGAACACCGCGGCTTTCACGGCAAGACCAATGGTCACAAAGGCTGCCGATAACAAAATGGGCCGCAGATACGGGACATCGCCCAAACGGGCATGCAGGTCGGCGATATTGAGCGTCCCGGTCATCATATAGGCAAGACCAACGCCGATCAGATAAAAAGACGCGCCAATGGTGCCCATCACCAGATATTTGAAGGTGGCTGGCAAGGCACGGCGGTCTGGCCCGTTGGCGATCAACACATAACCGGCAAGGGACGATATTTCCATGAACACGAAAATATTGAAGGCGTCGCCGGCAACGGCGATCCCGCTATAAGCCGCCAGCGCCAAAAGCCAGGCGGCAAAGAACAATGGCTGGCGATCGCTCGGGATTTGCGCATCAATGGATGCCTTGCCACTGATCAGCGCCAATGTCGATGCGCCTGAAATCACCAGCAGCATCACCACCGAGAAGGAATCAACCCGCACCTCGATCCCGTAAGGCGCGGGCCAGCCCCCCACCTCATAGGAAATCATCCCCTGCGCCGAGACAATAACCGTCAGGGCCACAGCCGTTGCAAACACCAGGGCGCTTACAAGGCTTGCCATAATCCAGGCAAGGGAACGATTAGGCATCAAAGCTGCGATGGGTGCCGACAATAGCGGAACGATTACCGGCAAAACAGGATACTGAGCAGCCAGCATCATTGATCTCGATCCATTGAGATGACCTTGTCTTCTTCGATAGTGCCATAGGCTTCGCGGATTCGCACAACCAGCGCCAAACCCAGCGCTGTGGTGGAAATACCCACCACAATAGCGGTCAAAATCAACACCTGCGGCACCGGATTGGAATAGATGATATCTTTTGCGGCCCCATGGGGAATGATCGGTGCCGTTCCACCGTCCACCTTATCCATGGAAATATAGAGGAGGAAAATAGCGGCCTGAAAGATATTCAGCCCGATCAATTTCTTGGTGAAGTTCGGCTTGGTGATGACGGCATAAAGGCCAATCAACAGCAAAATGGCAAACACCCAATAATTATATAAACCCAGAATTTCCATCAGCGGTGCTCATGTCCGGCAAAAGCGTGATAAATGGTCAGCATCACAGACGCCACAGCAAGCCCAACGCCGAATTCAATCAGCATGATGCCAAGATGCTGGCCATGCACGGGATCGTGCGAAAGTACGGAATAATCGAGAAGATTGCCGCCCAGCAGCAAGGTTGTCCCGCCCACACCGGCATAGATAAATGCCCCGAGGCAGGCCATACCAAACAACAAGCGCGGCGGCATCTGGCGGCGTGCGCGGTCGCCCCCGCTTAGCAAGGCGTAAAGGATCAGCGCCGCGGCAATGATGGTACCCGCCTGAAAACCGCCGCCGGGGCCAAAATCGCCATGGAACTGCACATACAATCCGAAAAGAATGATCAACGGGATCAGCAGCTTGCCCACAATATGAAGAATTTTCTGGTGGCTCAGCCCGTCATTGACCGCGTTTTCTTCACTATTGTTGCGGGGAAAGCCCAATAGGGACAAAACGCCAATGGCTGCCGTCAGCACCACGAACACCTCACCCAAAGTATCATAACCGCGGAAGCTGGCCAGCACCGCCGTCACCACATTGGGCACATGGATCAATTCGGGCGTTTTTTCCAAATACCACGGTGCCACATGCTGATGCACCGGCGCACTGCCATCACCCAAAATGGGAAATTCCATGGTGCCCAGCAAAATCACCACCGCCGTTGACGCGACAGCCAAAAGCGCAAGGCCGAATTTGCGGCTGGCGCTATGTTCATGCTCGGAACTGAGCGCGATTGCCCCCAGGAAAAACACCGTAGCGACACCGGCTCCCACCGCCGCTTCGGTCAGCGCCACATCGGCCGCATCCAAAACAAAGAAATTGGCCGCCATCAGAAAGCTGAAAATGCCGGTCAGCATGGCCGCTGCGAACAAATTGCGCGTCTCGACAACAGCCAAGGCAACAACAACCATCATGGTGAGAAGAAAAAGACTAAAAACGATGATCATGGGGTCAGTCGCTCTCTATATCCACATCCAGCCCATCATCCTTGGCGGTGATGGCCGAATGTGCCAGTGCATAGCCGGCGGTGGGGCTGGTAAAGAGGAGGAACAATAAGATTGCCGCCAGCTTCACACCCGCAAGTGTCAGTCCGGCCTGAAGCATACATCCGACAATGACCAGAATGGCGCCACCGGAATCCGCCAAACTTGCCGCATGAATCCGGGTAAAAAGATCGGGAAAGCGTACAAGCCCGATGCCACCGATCAGCACCACAAGCGCTCCGCCAAGCAAGCAAATCCAGCTGATAATATCAATCACCTGTTCCATCATTGCGCCCCCCCCTTCACGGCATCGCTGGCTTGATCCTCTTTTGCCCGGTTCCGCGCCCGCCGTTCAACAAATTGCAGCACAGCAATCACGCTGACAAAATTGATCAAGGCATAAGCAAGAGCCAGATCCAGAAAATCAGGCCGTCCGGAAAGGAAGGACAGAACCGCCAAAAACAGCACTGTCTTCGTGCCGAACATATTGGCTGCCAATATCCGGTCATAGACCGACGGCCCTAGAACGGCACGCAGGATCGCTAAACACATGGTAACCAGAATGGCGAGACTAGCCCCCAAAAACATGCCCTCAATCCTCTCCCTTAAAGCCTGCAGTGCGACGGTTCATATCCTGAAGTCCGTCCACAGCGCCCGGTTTATCAAGGCAATGAACCCAAATGGCCTCATCCCCCAAATCGCAGGTCACCGTACCGGGGGTCAGCGTAATGGAATTGGCGAAAATCACCCGCCCCATATCCGTGTGGCTCATATTTTCCAGACGGACAAAGCCGGGATTGAGAGACATTTTCGGCGACAAAATAACCTTGATCACCGCGATGTTCGATTTTGCAATCTCGACCAGCAACCACAGCCAATAGGTGATGATCGGCAGACCAAGCTGAAGAGGAACCGTATTTTTGTTCACAATGCCCAGATGCCGCGCAAGAAGTATCGTAAAGACACAAGAGGCAAGCCCCAAGGACAACAAAAGCGGCTCAAAGATCCCCGACCATAAAAGCCAAGTTCCACAAAGCGCCATGAAAAGCATCAGACTACGTAGCATGCCCAGAAACCGCCATTTTACCTATAGGATCAACACAAACCATCATGGCTGTGCCGTAACAGATGCGCCCGGGCAGATTCACGCTCCAGAACACCGTGTCAGGATATGGCTACACATCCACAGCGCCATTGTAAACCGCCCGATGCGCGCAGCCTTCAGCTCGGTTAGAATTTTGATATTCTCCGCCCCATCCCTGTAATTAGAAAAGGGGCATATTATGCCCCTTTTCTGCAAGATTATCATTTTAGCTCAAGAGAGACCGTCCCAGACTCTACCAGACAACATTTTCAATATCGGTGAAGTCGATGCTGCTGCCATCGGAAAGTGTGATGGTTCCGCGCCCGTCATCGCCCAATGCAAGGAAACTACCCTCCACATCATTGCTGTTGAACGTCTCGCCATTTTGCAATTCGATGGTCCAGTCCTGACCACTATTCACAGCAGCCGACAGGTCAATGCTATCGGTCCACGACCCGCCACCGCCATCAATGCGGTCATGGCCCGCATTCTCATCGATAAGGAACAGATCGTCACCACTGCCACCGATCAATATGTCGTTTCCTGAGCCTCCCTCTAAAACGTCATTGCCATCGCCACCATCCAAACGATCATTCCCGGCCCCGCCAACAAGATGGTCAATCCCCTTCTCGCCAACAAGCCCATCATTGCCATCCCCTCCGATCAGAAGGTCATCACCATCTCCGCCCACGAGCCAGTCATTGCCCGCGCCGCCACTAAGATGATCATTGCCGGCGTCACCGTCGAGACGGTCATTGCCCACGCCGCCAATAAGGTGATCATTGCCGTCGCCGCCATCTAGACTGTCATTACCAGAACCGCCCGACAAAATATCATTGCCAGAGCCACCCTCTAGCCGATCACTGCCAGAGCCGCCGAAAAGAATGTCATCACCGTCATTGCCTTCCAGATGATCATTACCAGAACCACCCGACAAAATATCATTGCCAGAGCCACCCTCTAGCCGATCCTTGCCAGAGCCGCCGAAAAGAATGTCATCGCCGTCATTGCCTTCCAGATGATCATCGCCCGAGCGCCCGATCAGAAGATCGCTTTTACCAAGGCCAATAATATGATCATCGCCTGAACTGCCCATCAACAGATCACTTCTGTCTGTTCCTGTTTTGATATTGACGGCGGAAGCCCCCCCTTCTGTACCACGCCCCGTCTCTTCAACAGGGAGCGTCACCTGAATTGTGGCGCTATCCGTACCGCCGTTTCCATCAGAAACCTCAACGACCAAAAGCCGGTCTGTATCCCCTTCGCTGCCAAGTTTTGAAGGATCAGCCACCGTGACAACACCGGTGTTGGGATCGATGGCAAAAGCGCCATCGTCATTGCCTTCGGCAAAGCCAAAAACAAGGTCGGTATCGCCATCGGAATCCACGGCATCGAAATCAAAAATTTCGGCCCCGGCAACCGCACCTTCAGACAGATCAATAGCGATGACCCCATCATCGGGAATGGTTTCCGGAATTTTATCAAAGCCCACGGATTTTATCGTGAAATCCGAATTATCGCCGGATGGTTTTCCTGTTACATCAACGGCTTCAATGACCACAGAAGCAACGGCACGCCCCCCTGTATCCAATGTGTAGGCAACCGAAGAGCCCGACAGCCGCGTGCCTTCATCCAGATTGAGCATGCCGGATGCGATTTCATGGCCATCGGCATCATAAGCCGTCCATTTTCCTTGTTCTCCGCCGGGAAATTCCCGTTCAATCTGACGTTCGGTGACAATCTCGACATTGGTCACTGGTTCGTCAAATGTAAGCGTCAGTTTTTCCGAGGTCTGGGTTTTGGGATCGAAATCGATCTGGCTGTTCAGTCGCACGCCATGAATACCAATTCCATCGCGGCTCGACACAAACAGATCCGCCGCATTACCATCGATGCCCGTGGCATCAACGGTTACGAAATCGCCCAAACGAGCCGTAGAGCTATTATCGGGATCGATTGTCATGGTGCGTGCATCAAGATCAACACTGATGTCGCCATCTTGATGAGCCGTTAAAACAGGCGCATCATTGGTGCCCTCAACGGTTACGACCACACGCTCCGACGCAATGCCGCCATTGCCATCATCCACCTGATAGGTGAAGAACACGTCACGGCTTTCGCCGGGTGCCAGATCCTGAAAGTCCTCACCAGGATCAAAGCTGTAGCTGCCATCGGCATTGACCACCACAGACCCTTCCGCAGGGCCATCGAGCAGGCTGAAGGTCAGATCGTCCCCCTCGGCATCCAAGGCAAAAAGCCGCCCATCGACTGCGGGGCCATCTTCGAATGCAGCAGCGGCAGCGGGAAAAGCCAGCGGCGCATCATTGGCGCCCTCAACGGTGATGGTGACCGTCGCGGTATCCGTACCGCCATTACCATCATCCACCTGATAGGTGAAGGTCACATCACGGCTTTCGCCTTCTCCCAAATCCTGAAAGCCATCAGCAGGGTCGAAACTATAGCTGCCATCGGCATTGACCACCACAGACCCTTCCGCAGGACCATCAAGCAGGCTAAAGGTCAGCGTGTCGCTGGCATCCACATCATTGGCCACAAGCTGGCCGGAAACCACACTACCATCTTCTTCTGCACTGTTGCGCGCAGCTTCGGCTATGGGCGCATCATTGGTGCCGGTAACGGTGATGGTCACCGTCGCGCTATCCGTGCCGCCATTGCCATCATCCACCTGATAGGTGAAGGTCACGTCGCGGCTTTCACCTTCACCCAGATCCTGAAAACCATCAGCAGGGTCAAAGCTGTAACTGCCGTCGGCATTGACCACGACAACCCCTTCCGCAGGGCCATCAAGCAGGCTGAAACTTAGCGTGTCGCTGGCATCCACATCACTGGCCACAAGCTGGCCGGAAACCGCACCACCATCTTCCTCTGCACTGTTGCGCGCAGCTTCGGCTATTGGTGCATCATTGGTGCCGGTAACACGCACTGTGGCCGTCGCCGTGGCACTGCCGCCTTTCCCGTCATCCACCTGATAGGTGAAGGTCACATCGCGGCTTTCGCCCACTGCCAGATCCTGAAAACCATCGACTGGATCAAAGCTATAACTGCCATCAGCGTTGACCGTTACAACCCCTTCCGCAGGGCCATCGAGCAGGCTGAAGGTCAGATCGTCGCTTTCCAGGCTGGATGCATCAAGTTGGCCAAAAACCGCCGGGCCATCTTCTTGCGCTTCCAAAGATGCCGGATTTGCCACAGGGCCATCCCCAGTCCCCGTTACGGTGATGGTCACCGTCGCGGTATCCGTGCCGCCATTGCCATCATCCACCTGATAGGTGAAGGTCACGTCGCGGCTTTCACCTTCACCCAGATCCTGAAAACCATCAGCAGGGTCAAAGCTGTAACTGCCGTCGGCATTGACCACGACAGCCCCTTCCGCAGGGCCATCAAGCAGGCTGAAACTTAGCGTGTCGCTGGCATCCACATCATTGGCCACAAGCTGGCCGGAAACCGCACCACCATCTTCCTCTGCACTGTTGCGCGCAGCTTCGGCTATTGGTGCATCATTGGTGCCGGTAACACGCACTGTGGCCGTCGCCGTGGCACTGCCGCCTTTCCCGTCATCCACCTGAAAGGTGAAAGTCACATCACGGCTTTCACCCACGGCCAGATCCTGAAAACCATCGGCAGGGTCAAAGCTGTAACTGCCATCGGCATTCACCACCACAGCCCCTTCCGCAGGGCCATCGAGCAGACTGAAAGTCAGATCGTCGCTTTCCAGGCTGGATGCATCAAGTTGGCCAAAAACCGCCGGGCCATCTTCTTGCGCTTCCAAAGATGCCGGATTTGCAACAGGGCCATCCCCTGTCCCGGTAACGGTGATGGTAACGGTCGCGCTATCCGTGCCGCCATTGCCATCATCCACCTGATAGGTGAAAGACACATCACGGCTTTCGCCCTCTGCTAAATCCTGAAAGCCATCAGCAGGGTCAAAGCTGTAGCTGCCATCGGCGTTGACCGTTACAACCCCTTCCGCAGGGCCATCGAGCAGGCTGAAAGTCAGATCGTCCCCCTCGACATCCGAGGCGAGAAGCCGCCCACCAACTGCCGGGCCATCTTCCACCGCGCTGTTGCGCGCGGCTTCGGCTATGGGCGCATCATTGGTGCCGGTAACGGTGATGGTCACCGTGGCGGTATCCGTACCGCCATTGCCATCATCCACCTGATAGGTGAAGGTCACATCACGGCTTTCACCCTCTCCCAAATCCTGAAAACCGTCGGCAGGGTCAAAGCTGTAACTGCCATCGGCATTGACCACCACAGCCCCTTCCGCAGGGCCATCGAGCAGGCTGAAACTTAGCGTGTCGCTGGCATCCACATCACTGGCCACAAGCTGGCCGGAAACCACGCCACCATCTTCTTCTGCATTATTGCGCGCAGCTTCGGCTATGGGTGCATCATTGGTGCCGGTAACGGTGATGGTCACCGTCGCGGTATCCGTACCGCCATTGCCATCATCCACCTGATAGGTGAAGGTCACAT
>NZ_BMOV01000001.1:0-116207 GCF_014647255.1 Iodidimonas muriae | reverse complement strand
TACCGACCCTTCTGCAGGGCCGTCGAGCAGGCTGAAACTTAGCGTGTCGCTGGCATCCACATCATTGGCCACAAGCTGACCGGAAACCGCACCACCATCTTCCACCGCGCTGATGCTGGTCGCTTCGGCTATGGGTGCATCATTGGTGCCGGTAACGGTGATGGTCACCGTCGCGGTATCCGTACCGCCATTGCCATCATCCACCTGATAGGTGAAGGTCACATCGCGACTTTCACCTTCTCCCAAATCCTGAAAACCATCAGCAGGGTCAAAGCTGTAACTGCCATCGGCATTGACCGTTACCGACCCTTCTGCAGGGCCATCAAGCAGGCTGAAACTTAGCGTGTCGCTGGCATCCACATCATTGGCCACAAGCTGGCCGGAAACCGCACCACCATCTTCCACCGCGCTGATGCTGGTCGCTTCGGCTATGGGCGCATCATTGGTGCCGGTAACGGTGATGGTCACCGTGGCGGTTGCAAAGCCGCCATTGCCGTCATCCACCTGATAGGTGAAGGTCACATCACGGCTTTCACCCACGGCCAGATCCTGAAAACCGTCGGCGGGATCAAAGACATAGCTGCCATCGGCATTGACCACGACAGACCCTTCTGCAGGGCCACTCACCAAACCATAGGTGAGAACATCGCCGTCAATATCAGTAGCCACAAGCTGGCCGGAAACCGGCCCGCCATCTTCCACAGCATCAAGCACGCCCGCCTGCGCCAACGGGTCTGAATTTCCATCCGCGGACAACGCAGTGGCAGCAGCTGCATCACCATCGCCGCCATTCACGAAGCCAACGTCATCATCTGCTGGTTGCGGGACGACACCGTCAGAATCTGCAAGAGACGCCGTGCCCGACTGACCGCTATTGGCGACCTGCCCCCTCTGCGCATCCTCGGCAACGGGGGTTGCCTGTTCTGCACGCAGCACATTCGATTGCGGCATCTCGGAACGAACAACAGGCTCGCTTTCCACAAGATCTCGCGGTCTGCTATCAACCGCTGGCCCTGCCCCCTCGCGCACAGCATCGCCAAAGTCGACACCCTCGCGGCGGGCGCCGGTGTGCACATTCTGGTTCGTAACTTCCTGCGCATCTGAAAAATTCGCACCCGATGGCGGCAAGGCGGCATTTGCGGCCTCTGCATCCGAAGGGCCATCCCGAAACAAAGCGGGATCCATCGAGGCTTCGCGAGCCGGATCAGCGGAAGTTTTGTTTTCAGCCATGATACAGTCTTTCAAACCATTGAGTGGACACGCCCGGCGCATTCAAATTCAAAAAGAACGCCCTCCCCAGAAACGACCCACGAAATCCTATCCACAGAATCATATATTACAAAATATAAAAAATCCCTAAAAATTTCCTTAACTATTTGAATTTACTATATTTTATAAAATTTAAATCAAATTTTCCCTATTTTCTTTTTAATTGATTTAAAGTCCCGATTCCGTTTAATGCCAATGGTATCAATTGGAAATTAACCAAGCTGCATTAGAAATTTTATGCGAAACATTCCGCACGAAAGATGATCACTTTTAAGCGTAGATGAAATAAGACGAACCATAAGGGCGATATATTCATCCAAGAATCTCAAGCGCCCAGAGCGCGGCGAAGGGGCGAGGAGCGCGAATGCACAAAATAAAGAATGCCGACACATTTTCAGAATCCGGCATCCATCAACAAGCAAATAGGTCTGAAGACATTGTGCAGCCGCTTCCCGCCGGGCAAGACGATCTTTTGCACCGGCTATGGCATCAATATGTTCCCATCTCCAATGGCGCCATTCTTGCCGCGTCTTTGGGGATCAACATCCTCGCCCTTGCTTTGCCGCTTTTGATCTTGCAGGTCTATAATCGCATTCTGCCTTATGAAGGCCTCTCGACTTTGGCGATGCTTTCCATCGGCGTTGCAATCGCACTTGTTTTGGATGTGCTCCTTAAAATCACCCGCGCCCGTTTATCTGGCTGGGCGGGCGCACAATATGAGCATCGGGCCGGATGTATCGCCATAAAAAGGCTGGCAACCGGAGATTTGGCCCATGTGGAAAGTACGCCATCGGGCATGCATCTGGATAGACTGTCCAGCATTGAATTGATCCGCGATTTTTATGCCAGCCAAGCCAGCCTCGTTTTGATCGACCTGCCATTTATCCTGTTGTTTCTGGGGATTTTGGCGCTCATCACCGGATGGTTGGTCCTGATCCCCATCATCATGCTTGGCATCGCAGGCTTTATGGCATGGAAGATTGGCAAAAGCCTTCAAGATCGGCTGGAAGATCGCCGGGAATGGGACCGCAGGCGCTATAGCTTCCTGATTGAGGTGCTGAGCGGGATTCATACGGTGAAAGCAATGGCCATGGAGGCGATGATGTTGCGCCGCTATGAGCGGCTGCTGGAATCCAATGCCTTTGCAAGTGCACAAGTCTCCCAGATTTCAGGGCATGCGCAAACGGTCGGCACCATCACCAGCCACCTGACCGTTGCCGCGGTTGTGGGGTTTGGCAGCCTGATGGTCATCAATGGCACGCTTAGCGTTGGGGCCTTGGCCGCCAGCACCTTGCTTGCCGGACGTACGGTTCAGCCCGCCCTGCGCGCTTTGGGACTCTGGTCGCGCTTTCAATCGGTGTCTTTGGCAGAAGACAATCTGCGCGACATTGATGCCATTCCTGCGGAAAGCCGCGGGCGCTTCAAAATGGACCGGTTTGCCTCGCTTGATCTGAAAAATCTGCACTTTCGCTATAGCCCCGACGACCCCGAGGTTTTGCGCAATATCAATTTAAGGCTGGAGCAAGGGCAGATCATCGGCATCACCGGCAAGAACGGTGTGGGCAAATCCACTTTACTCAATCTGGTAGCGGGTCAAATTGTTCCCACAAAGGGCACGGCTCTTTTGAATGGGCAACCGCCCCATGATTTTGATGCGGAAAGTGTGTTCAATCAGATTTCCTATATTCCGCAACGCCCGACCCTGTTCCACGGAACCATTCTAGACAATCTGACCATGTTCCGTTCGGATGAAGTGGACATTATGCAACGCGCCTTGGAATTGGCGGCCAAGCTGCATCTGGACGAAGTATTTGCCCGGCTTCCCAATGGATATGACACCGAAGTTGGTGACAGTTCAGCCGATCTGCTTCCCGCTGGCGTTGCACAGCGCATCACCATCGTCCGCGCCTTGATCAACCGCCCGTCCCTAATCCTGTTTGATGAATCCAATACCAGCCTTGATGGCTATAGCGACCGGGCCTTATGCGACCTGATGCGCAGCCTGAAAGGCTCCGTGTCTATGATTCTGGTCAGCTATCGCCCTTCCCTTCTGGCTTTGGCCGATCAAAGATTCAGCCTTGAAGACGGGCGCCTTAAACCGCTTGATTCTGCGGCCATGGCAACAAGCCAAGGAAAACTGTCCCGGACAAACGAAAATTCAGGCCATAGCCAACCGCCTGCATCCCCAAAGGGTCACCCATGACAGACGCACGCAACGCACCGGATGAGCTTCAAAAGCCCAGAAAGGCCGCTTTAAGCAGCCATGATGCCGATGCCTTGGCCTCCGCGATCCGGCACGGTTCTCTTGGCGATTTCACGGCACAATCGGGCTTTGCAGCTTGCCTGATGGCTTTGCTGGATGCCCGCGGCTGGCGCGGCACCCAACGTGAACTGAGTGAAGCCCTCCCCCATTTTGCTTCGGATCTGAGCCTGGCCAGCCTGCGCAATGTGCTGGCCACTCTTGGCTTTCGCACCGTAGAGCGCCCGGTCAAAGCCGGTGAAAGCCTTGATCCGCGTGTAATGCCGTGCCTGTTTATCAATGGCACGGGCGATCCAAGCGTTTTGACGCTGGATGATGAAGGGCATGTAAGCTCTTTTTCCGGTGATGAAAAAGCGTGGCGGACCCATTCGGGCATTTTGGAAGATGGTCTGGCCATTCTGATCGTTGAATTCGACGAGGATGCCGATCCAAGCCGCCCCGATGTCAAATGGACACGATCCATCTTGCGCCGTTTGCGCCCACGGATCTGGCGTCTTCTGGGCATGACCTTTCTGTTGAACCTGCTGGCATTGGTCGGCCCATTGTTCATCATGGCCATCTATGATCAGGTGATTGCATCGGGCTCCAGCCGCATTTTGCTGCCCCTTGCCATCGGGCTGATTTTGGCTGCGTTGATCGATCTGGGCACACGGGCTTTGCGCGGCAAAGCCATTGCCTATATCGCCGGACGGCTGGAATTCCTGATTTCCAGAAGCGTTTTTCGGCAAATATTGTCTCTTCCCATCTCACGCACCGAATCGGCCCCGTTAAGTGGCCAGATTTCGCGGATCCGAGAGTTCGACAATATGCGCGAGATGTTTGTCGGCACGCTGGTTTCTGTGCTTTTGGAACTGCCGTTCATCGTGCTGTTCATGCTGGTCATCGGGATGTTGGCCGGTTGGGTGGTGCTTATTCCCCTTGTTATGCTGGCACTGTTCGCGGTGCTTGGCATTTTCATCCTTCCCGATCTCAAACGGTCCATCGCCAAATCTTCCGCTCTGCGCTCCAAGCAATATCGCTTCCTTGTGGAATTTGTCACCAATCTGCGCACCATCCGGGAAGCGGGAGCCGCAGAAAAATGGGTCGAGCGATATCGTGAAATGTCGGCCGCCAACAGTCTGGCTCAATTTCGCAACGGACAGATTTCGTTTCTGCTGCAAACACTGGCGCAAACCATCATGGTCATGGCGGGTGGTGCCACCATCATTGCAGGCGTTCTGCGGGTTCTGGATGGCACCATGACCGCCGGTGGACTGATTGCGGTGATGGCCCTTGTGTGGCGGGTTCTGTCCCCGATCCAGAATTTATTTCTGACCATCACCCGCGCCGAACAGATCAAGATGTCGGTCGCGCATCTGGATAAATTGATGAAAATGAAGGGCGAACAGACCCGCAAACATTCCGGCGGTATTCTTCGCCAATGGTCAGGGGCCATTGATTTCACCCGCGTCAGTTTCCGCTATCAGGCCAATACGGACCCGGTCCTTCTAGGCGTTAATTTTCAAATTCGCCCCGGAGAGATGATCGCCATCATGGGGCCGAATGGGTCCGGGAAGTCTTCGATCCTGCGCCTGATTGCCGGGCTTTATGATTCTCAGGCCGGGCAAGTGAGTATTGATGGATTGGACGTGCGCCAGATCGACCCACAAGAATTGCGCCAGCAAATTGCCTATGTCCCCCAGCAATGCCACATCTTTCATGGCACCGTGGCGCAAAATTTGCGGTTTTCCAATCCGGTGGCCAGCGATGCGGATCTGGAAGAAGCCTGCCGGGAAGCCGGACTTTGGGATGATATTCTGCGGATGCCGGATGGGCTTGAAACCCGCTTTGGCGATCAAACCGTGTGGCAACTGAATGCAGGCTTTCGCCAGCGCCTGTCTTTGGCCCGCGGCTATTTGCGTGATGCGTCCATCGTTTTGCTGGATGAACCGGCACAAGCCCTTGATACGGCAGGGGATCTGGCCTTGATTGACGCCTTGCAAAAAATGCGTGGCGAGAAAACAGTTATCATGGTTTCGCACCGCCCAAGCCATATCCGGCTGGCGGATCGCGTGCTGCAATTGGAAAACGGTATGCTGGTCCAAGATGGGACGCCTGAGCAAATTTATGCCCGGATCGGAGAGAAAACCCTATGAGTAAATTGCCTGCAGCCTCTGAAAACGCCGATCACAAAGGCCGCCATAGCCTCCCTTCCTTGCGCTTCACCAAAGGCGAACGACAGGTCCTGAGCCGGTCTGTTTATCTAGAGGAAACAGGTCCGTCTTTGGGGATTTACGGCATTATTTTTGCCATCACCGGACTGATCGCGGTGTTCATCATTTGGTCGGCGCTCACCCGTCTGGATGAAACGGTTGCAGCGCGTGGCTCCATTTTACCTGCGAGTTTCGTGCAGCCGGTGCAACATCTTGAAGGCGGGATTGTTTCCTCCGTTGCCGTAAATGACGGTGATTATGTGGAAGCAGGCGATGAAATCGTCACCATGGACCACACCCTTGCCCGCTCTGACTACTTATCCTTGAAGGTTCGGGAAGCGTCTTTGGCATTGCAAATCGAACGGCTACGCGCATTTGCTTTGGGCAAAGCCCCTGATTTTTCGGTCTATGTCGGCGACTATCCCGATCTGGTTGCCGATCAGAAAGCCATCTATTCGGCGCAAGCAGAAGCCCGTGATGCACAAATCGCCATCATTGATTCCCAGATCATCGCACGCCAGCAAGAAGTCAACGGCCTGCGCGAGCATCTTATCATGCTGGAAAAGCAGCGCATTTTGCTGGCCGAAGAACTGGATATGCGCAAAACCCTTCTGGACAAGGGCCTCACCAATAAAGTCGTTTATCTGGATACCCAAAGGCGCAGCAATCAAGTGGAAGGCGAAATCGCCCGCACCCGCTCTGAAATTGCCCGCGCCGAAGCCGATGTTGCACAAGCGCAGGGAAGCCGGTTGGAAATTGAGGAACGATTGCGCGGTGATGCATTGGAACAACTTGGCCGGTTTTCCAATGATCAGGCAGAAATCAACGAACAGCTTACCCAATTGTCTGACCGTGTGGATCGTACCGTGGTACGCGCCCCTGTTGCCGGGCGCGTGGCGGGCTTGAGCGTGACCGGCCCCGGCGGGGTTTTACCGCCCGGCGCATTGATTGCAGAAATTGTTCCCGACAATAACGGCATCCTTGCCGAAGGACGCATCAGCCCCCGCGATATTGGCCATATCACCGTTGGTCAAACTGTTACTGTGAAAGTGGATACCTATGATTACACACGCTTTGGCGGTGTCACGGGGACAGTAAAATCGGTTTCGGCCACCAGCTTCAAAGACGAAGATGGCAATTTCTATTTCAAATGCCTGATCAGTCTCGACAAAAATTATGTGGGGAATGATCCCCGAAATAATGCAATCACCGCAGGTATGACACTGGTGGCGGATATCAAAACCGGTGAAAAAAGCCTTCTTGGATATCTATGGCGTCCGGTGCAGCAATCCCTTTCCGGAGCCTTCACCGAACGCTGAACAAACAATACGGGAAAAAGGATATGCGTGTCTTTTTCTTTGGGCCGCATATCCTCTTTTTTTACCCGATGGAAAAGAATCCGTCTCCCTTATGAAATCGCTTCAAACGACCCAAAAAATAAGACGAGAAGTCTTGGAAAAAGAAGAACAGTTATTTCTATATTTTCAAAAAATTTACACCATGTAATATAAAGACATAATATTACTTTTTCTAGACTAGTAACAAACAATCAGATAAATCACCGTCACACATTGGATAATTTTTCTAATTTCCGGACACTCTGTGTGATGAAACAAAAAATATTTTCAGCAGCGGCTGACACTTTAAAAGACTCCGAGCTCCGTCCTCTTTATGATTTGTGGGATAGCCGCCGCGGTGAACGCTTTTTACCCGACCGCAAAGATTTCCAATTCAGAGACTTTCAGCCCTGGTTTGGACGGATCGCCGTCGGCTCGATCCCGGCTTCCGGCCAGCATATCTGCTTTGACCTTGTCGGCACGGAAATCACCAAGTGGGACGGCCTGGATATGACAGGACAGATCTTTTCCTTTTCCCCCGGATCCCCCACGCTCCAACTGATTGTTGCCCCTTATCTTCATGCCTATAAAACGCAGAAACCAACAGTATCTGTCTCTTTCAAAAGCAACACACAGGGAGAATTGACACGATTGGTGTTGCCCTGCTCCCATGATGGTGTCTCGGTCAATAAACAGATCGTCGCCTTTTCATTGAACCCCGCCTTCAAGGCTCTTTTCAAGAAGGGCAGCCTGCTTGATTTGATGACACCGGGATAAAGCGTTCTTGCACCCAAGAGCATGTGCAGCCATGTTTTATCCATGAGACAGCCTCGAAAATCACTCGAAACCAGCCGAACCGCAAAAGCCGTGGATAGCCGCACGGCCATTGACCACTTTCTGAACACCATAGCAAAGCGGCCAACCAACGCCCCGCGCACCGGACGGCTGGCCTTTGCTTTGGATGCCACCATGAGCCGACAGCCCACATGGGACCGGGCCAGCCATATTCAAAGCGATATGTTTCTGGCCGCCCAGGACCTTGGCGGGCTTTTGGTGCAATTGATCTATTTTCGCGGATTTCGGGAATGTCGCGCCAGCGGCTGGACCGATAATGGTGCGGCCCTTGCCCGCAAGATGGCCAATGTAACCTGCCAAGGCGGTCTGACCCAGATCGGCCGTGTGCTAAAGCACGTACAAAAAGAACATCATAAAGCCCCCGTTCATGCGGCAATTTTCATTGGCGATGCCTGCGAGGAAAATGCCGATGAGTTGTGCCATTTGGCTTCAGAGCTTGGCATCCTCCATGTGCCTGTTTTTGTGTTCCAGGAAGGCAGCGATCCCACCGCCACCATCGCATTCAAGGAAATCGCACGGCTTTCGGGCGGTGCCTGGGCGCCCTTCGATATGAACAGTCCAGCGCAATTGCGCGACCTCTTAAAAGCCGTTGCCATTTATGCCACCGGCGGGCGGCAGGCCTTACAGGACCAATGTGAAAACACATCCGCCCGACAACGGCTTTTGGAACAATTGAAAGGACCGACGCCATGATCTGGCTAGGCGCAGGGGTTTTGAGCCTGATCCTTTTGCTTTTCGCATTGAACGCTGTTGCCCAGGCATCCAGACAGCAAATCGTCCGTTCCTTTATCGCTTTGTCCCTCGTTTTATTGGGGATTGCGGGCCTTTTGTTAGCCATCACCGGAAAACTGGCCCTGGCCTTTCCGCTTCTTGGCTCTGCCGGCGTTGGTCTGTTGAAATTACGCGCCCTTGCCCACTTGTTTTCGGCGCGCGCCTCATGGGATGCAACGGCAGCACCGTCCGGACGCACATCGCAAGTCCGCAGCCTGTGGCTTTTGATGGTGATGGACCATGACAGCGGCCATATGGAAGGCGAGATCCTAATGGGCCGGTTTGAAGGACGCCTGCTCAGCCAGCTGACATCCGAAGAATTGCTGGATTTGCACCAGGATATTGCGGGCCATGATGAAGACAGCCTGCGGTTGTTGGAGGCATGGCTTGATCGGGAATATGGCACGGATTGGCGCCGTGAGGCCCATCACACGGATAAACCGCAAGATCCCCCGAGCCCAGCCACCGGCATGAATGTAGAAGAAGCCCGTGCCATTCTGGGGGTGGATGAAAACGCCGATGCCGATGCCATCCACAAAGCCCATCGTTCATTGATGAAAAAGCTGCATCCCGATCAGGGCGGGAACACATATTTCGCGGCCAAGCTCAATCAGGCCAAAGATGTCCTTTTGAACGAAAGGCCATCCTGATCCACCCACAGACATATCCATGACCGCATGATGGCACCATCATGGTCGCATCTTGCAAACACTTCAGGCATAAATAGCACAAAGATATCGTGCCGATTTTAGGGGACCAAGGCCACATGGGGACACCGCATCACTTCGATCCAACGATTTTGCGTGAATATGACATACGCGGGATTGTCGATAAAACGCTGGGGGATGCGGATGCTTGCGCCCTTGGAAAGGCATACGGGACGCAATTGCGCCAAAAAGGCGGACGCCAAGTGGTCGTGGGATATGATGGACGTGAAAGCTCCCCCCGTTTGGCAAAAGCCCTGATCGACGGGCTGATCTCCACCGGCATATCCGTGCGCGCCATTGGCCTTGGCCCCACGCCGATGGTCTATTATGCGGTGCATGAACTGCAAGCCGATGGCGGTTTGATGATTACCGGCTCACATAATCCGCCAGATTATAACGGCATCAAAATGATGATGGGCAAAGCCCCTGTTTTCGGCGAACAGATCAAGGCGCTGGGCGCTCTGGCGGCGTCGGGCGATTTTGCACAAGGCGCGGGCACGCTTGAAACCGTTCCCGTTTTCGTTCGCTATGTCGACCGTTTGTTGCGCGATTTCACCGGAGCCCCCATGGCCGTGGCCTGGGACCCGGGCAATGGTGCCGCAGGCGATGCGGTAACGGCGCTGGTGAAGCGCCTTCCCGGTCGCCATATTGTCATCAATGCAGACATTGACGGACGCTTTCCCAATCACCATCCCGATCCAACGGTGGAAGAAAATCTTGAACAGCTCAAGCAGGTCGTTATCCGTGAAGGCATGGATCTGGGGCTTGCCTTTGATGGCGATGGTGACCGCATAGGGGCCGTTGACCGCACGGGCCATGTGGTGTGGGGCGATCAAATTCTGCTGATTTTGGCCCGCCACCTTCTAAAAGAGCACAAAGGCGCTACCATTATCGCCGACGTGAAAGCCAGCCAGGTGTTCTTCGATGGCGTGGTGCAAGCCGGTGGCAAAGCGGAAATGTGGAAAACCGGCCATTCCCTGATAAAATCCCGCATGGCGGAAACCGGCGCACCACTGGCCGGCGAAATGAGCGGCCATATTTTCTATAAAGATCGCTTTTATGGCCATGATGACGGGCTCTATGCGGCCATCCGCTTCCTGAATGCCATATCTGCTCAGGGTGGCGATTTGGCCCGCTTACGCCAAGAGATGCCGCATGTTCTGAACACTCCGGAATTGCGTTTCCCCTGCGCGGAAGACCGCAAAATTCCGGTGATCGAAGGGGTGCGCGACCGGCTGTCCCAATCTGGCGCGCAGGTGATCGATGTGGACGGGGTTCGGGTGCTAACGGAAGATGGATGGTGGCTTTTGCGAGCCTCCAATACGCAAGATGTTCTGGTTGCACGGGTGGAAGCCCGCGATGAAGCCGGCTTGACCCGGTTGAAAGACCTTTTGCGCGGGCAATTAAAACAGGCGGGGATCGAACCACCTGCCGATCTTTGAAAAACAAAAACCACAAAGCTTTGCCGACCCACCTTGAGCGCGTGTCATTTGCGCTGTGGCCCGATAAAACGCTGTCCCGGATATGTCACCGATTCGCCCCTTATTTTGGATATGGGAAAAAGCATAAGACGGCTGAATAGCAAGTTCATCAAGACTTCCAGCCGCTTATGCTGCACTGCAAAATAATTTTGACGAAAGCCCCGAAAACTCCCATAGTTCCCATGCACGGATGGGTCTGCGGATATAGCCGCATAGGGAGAATATCATGACAGCCAAGAACAGCCTGACACGCGAAAAGACCATATCGGCCTCCAATGCGGCCCCAAAGGCAAGCATGGCCAGCGCACCGAAATCGGCCAAAAGCAGCACAAAAACCAAGGCAAAGGGCGAAGCGCCAAAATCCGCTTCTGCATCAGCCAAGCCAAAACAAAATGCCCCTCAAAAAGAGGCACCAAAGCCGGTGAAGGCAAAAGCGGAAAAGCCCACAGCCCCCAAGGCGGACAAGCCAAAGAAAGCTGCGGCCAAAAGCACAAAGGCCACAAAAGCCTCAAGCGCCAAAACCGCCGCGAGCCCCGCCGCGCATAAACCGATCAATGAAGATGCCTCGGTAAAGGCTGCTGAAAAAGCCTATGCCGATGCCACATTGACGGCCAAGGCCCCTGCGGAAAAAATGCTGACCGATATGGAAAAGGCGGTGGATGCAACCGTGGAAGCCGCAACGGTGGAATTAAACGCCACAACCCAATTGAGCGAACGCGGAATTCAAGATGCCACCATGAATTTGGAAGCCTTGATGACCTTCCAGAAAGAAGCTCTGGACAGCCTTGTGGGCGCGACCGTTACCGCCGTTCAAAATATAGAAAATTTGTCCGATCAGATGTCGGACCTTGCCCAACAGCGCAGCGAAAAGCAGGCCTCCTTCTTTTCCGCCTTTTGCGAGGCAAAAGATCCTGTGTCCTTATGCAAAGTGCATGAAGCCTATGTGCGCGACAGCTATGACAGCATGATCGCGCAATATACCGCATCAACCGAAATCTGGATGCGTATGGGACGGGAATCGATGGACCCATTGAGCACGCAATTTGCGCGCATGGTGGATCATATGAAAGGCTTGTCGGGTCAATAAGCCCACGCCAGAAGCTTTCACCATAATTTTCAGCAATCCAAGCCCCCTTCCACCTTCATATGACAGGTGCGGAGGGGGGGGGTCTATAAAATTTCCAGCGAAAAAATACGCAGGAAACACTACATCGTTATACTGGCGTTAATCTTGTTTATGCACAATTGACCTTCTTCACCATGCTTCCCGAATAAGGGGGCAGCACGCTCTTTGAAGGCGTAAATCTTCCCTCGCACGGGGAAGTGCTGGCTGCTACCATAGCAGGACTGGTATTGTACGAATTGTACATTATGTGAAGTCAGGCAGGTGCCGATGCGTTTGGCAAACACGAGCGTAAAGACCATATCTATGTCCGAAAACGATAATGATCACGACGATCAAAGATCGCCATCGACCGGTCTGCTGACCAAAACACAGCCCAAGACCAAAAAGCCGTCGATGTACAAAGTGCTTATGTTGAATGATGATTTCACACCCATGGATTTCGTCATTCATGTTCTGAAGCGGTTTTTCCGCATGTCTTCGGAACAGGCAACACGGGTGATGCTACATGTGCATCAAAAGGGTGTGGGCGTTTGTGGGGTGTTTACCTATGAAATCGCCGAAACAAAGGCGAATCAAGTTGTGGACTATGCACAAAAACATCACCATCCTTTGCAATGCACCTTGGAGAAGGAATGAAATCAGTGAGACGATCGCCATAAGGCCGCAGAAACTGCCCACTCACGGCTTTTGAGAAAAGGACAATATCGTGCCGAGTTTTTCGCCCCATCTGGAACAAACGCTTCATCGCGCATTGGCCGAAGCCAATAAGCGCAGGCACGAATATGCGACATTGGAACATCTCCTGTTGGGATTGCTTGATGATTCCGATGCGGCCGCCGTTTTAAAGGCCTGCAATGTCGATGATGATGTGTTGCGCGTGAATTTAACCGGATATCTGGATAAGGAACTGGATAGCCTGAAGGTGGATGATGATGGCGTTGAAGCCACCCCCACCGCAGGCTTTCAACGGGTTGTCCAGCGCGCCATTTTGCATGTGCAAAGCTCGGGTCGTGAAGAAATGACCGGCGCCAATGTGCTTGTGGCCCTGTTTTCCGAACGGGAAAGCCATGCGGTTTATTTCTTGCAACAGCAAGACATGACCCGGCTTGATGCGGTGAGCTATATCAGCCACGGCATTGCCAAATCCCCCCAGCAATCCGAGCGTCGCCCCTTGCGCGGATCAAGCGATGATGAGCATGGGCACGACTCCGAACAAGCCGCACGGGCAGACACCAAAAAAGGGGATAGTGCGCTTGAAAACTACTGTGTCGATCTCAACCAGCGGGCCCGCGATGGCAAGATCGATCCGCTGATCGGTCGGCAAAGCGAAATTGATCGCACCATCCAGATCTTGTGCCGCCGTTCCAAGAACAATCCTTTGTTTGTGGGCGATCCCGGAGTCGGGAAAACCGCCATTGCCGAAGGTTTGGCACGGAAAATCGTTGAAGGCGATGTGCCCGAAGTGCTGCTGGACGCCACCATCTTTTCGCTGGATATGGGATCGTTGCTGGCCGGCACACGCTATCGCGGCGATTTTGAAGAACGCCTGAAAGCTGTGGTGAAAGAACTGGAAGAGCATGACGGGGCGATTTTGTTCATTGATGAAATCCACACCGTTATCGGTGCCGGTGCCACTTCTGGCGGGGCAATGGATGCGTCCAATCTTTTGAAGCCCGCCCTCGCCTCTGGTGCCATCCGCTGCATGGGCTCCACCACCTATAAAGAATTCCGCGGGCATTTTGAAAAAGACCGGGCGCTTTTGCGCAGATTCCAGAAAATCGATATTGCCGAGCCCACTTTGCCCGACACCATCAAGATCATGCAGGGCTTGAAGCCTTATTTCGAAAAGCATCATCGGGTGCGGTACACGGCCGATGCCATCAAGGCAGCGGTGGAGCTGTCGGCGCGTTATATCACCGACCGCAAATTGCCCGATAAGGCCATTGATGTGATCGACGAAACGGGGGCGGCGCAAATGCTGCTGCCCGTCTCCCGTCGGAAGAAAACCGTTGGCGTCAAGGATGTGGAAGCGGTTGTCGCCAAAATCGCCCGCATCCCGCCGAAATCCGTATCCAAAGACGATACCAAGGTGATGGCCAATATCGAACGCGATCTCAAACGTGTGGTCTTTGGGCAAAACAGGGCCATTGCGGCATTGGCCGCCAGCATCAAGCTGTCGCGGGCAGGCCTGCGTGAGCCCAACAAACCCATTGGCTCCTATCTGTTTTCCGGCCCCACCGGCGTTGGCAAAACCGAAGTGGCGCGCCAGCTTGCCCTGCTTCTAGGGGTGGAACTGACACGGTTCGATATGTCGGAATATATGGAACGGCACACAGTCTCGCGGCTGATCGGGGCGCCACCGGGCTATGTGGGCTTCGATCAAGGGGGCCTGCTCACCGATGCGGTGGATCAGCACCCCCATTCCGTTTTGCTGCTGGATGAAATCGAAAAGGCACATCCTGATCTCTTTAACCTGCTGTTGCAGGTGATGGATGCAGGCACGCTGACCGATCACAATGGCAAAAAGATCGACTTCCGCAATGTGATCCTGATCATGACCACCAATGCGGGAGCGACAGAGCTTGCCAAAAGCGCCATCGGCTTTGCGCGCGACAGCCGCGAAGGTGAAGATGAAGAAGCGATCAAGAAGCTGTTCACGCCAGAGTTCCGAAACCGGCTGGATGCCATTGTTCCCTTCGATTATCTGCCCACAGAGGTTGTGTCCCGGGTGGTTGAGAAGTTCATTCTGGAACTGGAAGTGCAGCTTGCCGAACGCGATGTGATGATTTCCGTCACCGACGGTGCCAAAAAATGGATGGCCGAAAAAGGCTATGACCGGAAATTTGGCGCACGGCCTTTAAGCCGGGTGATTCAGGAAAATGTCAAAAAGCCTTTGGCCGATGAACTGCTGTTCGGGCGCCTGCAAAAGGGCGGCGAAGTGGTGGTCCGGCTACGGGATGGCAAGATCGACTTTGAAATCACGCCCAATGTTGCACCTCCGGGGGGCAAGAAACGCAAGCCTAACCCCGCTCCGGTGGATTAGAGCCCTGGCTCTTGGTTGATATTCAGGCACGCAAAAAGCGAAAATTATTGCTTTGCCGCCTAATTTCCGCACATTTATTGTTATTATTAAAAACGCACCCCAAAAGGTGCGTTTTTTTTCGTGTTGTGCCAAGCATTTGGCCTAATATCGTAAAAACGGTGTTCATAAGAACGCGCAAAGGATCGTTGTTGGGCTTTTCAGTGGTTTTGATAGGCGCATATCAACGATAGGAACAGGGTATCGGAAGGGGAATCTGCATGAAAGCACGGGTACGCAAGGCCGTAATGCCTGTTGCAGGGCTTGGAACACGTTTTTTGCCTGCAACAAAAGCCATGCCAAAAGAAATGCTGCCAGTGGTGGACAAGCCCATCATCCAATATGCTGTGGAAGAAGCCTTTGCCGCCGGAATTGAAGAGGTGATCTTTATCACCGGCCGCGGCAAATATCTTTTGGAAGACCATTTCGACCATGCTTTCGAATTGGAAGCCACATTAACAGAGCGCGGCAAGGATGATGCGCTGAAAACAGTACGCTCCATCATCCCCAAGGCCGGGGGCGTCAGCTATACCCGCCAGCAAAAGCCTTTAGGGCTTGGCCATGCTGTATGGTGTGCCCGCAATCTGGTGGGTGATGAGCCCTTCGCCGTGCTTTTGCCCGATGATCTGGTAAAATCCGACGTGCCGTGCCTGCAGCAAATGATCACCGCTTATGAAAAGACCGGCGGAAATCTGGTTGCGGTGATGGATGTGCCCCGCGACCATACCAGCCGCTATGGCATTCTGGATGTGGGCGCTGTGGATGGCGCTCTGTCTGAAGTAAAAGGCCTGGTGGAAAAACCAAAACCGCAAGATGCCCCGTCCACCCTGTCGATCATCGGGCGTTATATTCTTCAACCGGATATTTTTGATGCCCTTGAACGCAAAGAACGCGGCGCCGGCGGTGAAATTCAACTGACCGATGCCATGGCCCGCCTGATCGGCCATCAACCTTTTCACGGCCTGCGTTTTGAAGGCACGCGCTATGATTGCGGCGACAAGCTGGGCTTTTTGAAGGCCACCATTTCTTTGGCGCTGGAACGAGAAGATCTGGGAAGCGATCTGGCAGATTATCTGAAATCACTAAGTTTATAAGGGAGTCGTTTCGTGCGTGTAACGATTGTGGGAACGGGATATGTGGGGCTTGTTTCAGGCGCCTGCTTTTCGGAATTCGGACATCATGTCACCTGTGTTGACGTGAATGATGACAAAATCAAAGCCCTCAAAGCCGGGGACATTCCTATTTTCGAACCCGGCCTTGATAGCTTGGTGGACCGCAATGTGAAAGCCGGGCGTTTGGATTTTTCCACCCGCCTTGCCGATAGCGTCGGGGCGTCTGACGCGGTGTTCATTGCCGTGGGCACACCGTCACGCCGGGGCGATGGCCATGCGGATCTCAGCTATGTGATGAAAGCGGCGGAAGAAGTTGCCAGCCTACTTTATGGCTATACGGTGGTGGTAACCAAATCCACGGTGCCCGTGGGGACCGGCGCAAAAATCGAAGAAATTCTGATGGAACATGCCCCCGACAAAGAATGGGATGTGGCATCCAACCCTGAATTTCTGCGCGAAGGCGCCGCCATCACCGATTTCATGCACCCGGATCGGGTGGTGGTGGGCACCACATCCGAACGCGCCCAGAATGTTATGAGAGAACTGTATCGGCCTTTGTTCCTGAATGAAACGCCGGTGATGTTTACCCGCCGCGAAAGCGCCGAACTGATCAAATATGCTGCCAATGCCTTTTTGGCCACCAAGATCAGCTTTATCAATGAAATGGCCGATCTGTGCGAACAATTGGGCGCGGATGTACAGGATGTGGCCAAGGGCATCGGCCTTGATAACCGCATCGGGAAAAAGTTCCTGCACGCTGGCCCCGGCTATGGCGGCAGTTGCTTCCCCAAAGATACGCTGGCTCTATTACGCACCGCCCAACAGGTGGACACACCTTTGCGCATTGTGCAGGCCACCGTGGATGCCAATGACAACCGGAAACGCGCCATGGCAGACCGTATCATCGCGGCTCTGGGCGGATCGGCCAAAGGCAAACGGGTGGCCATGTTGGGGCTCACCTTCAAGCCCAATACCGATGATATGCGCGACAGCCCCTCATTGGATATTGTGCCTGCCCTGCTGAAGGCGGGGGCAACCATCCACGCCTATGACCCTGAAGGCATGGCAGAAGCCAAGAAACTTCTTCCCGACATCACCTATTGCGACGGTGCCTATGAGTGCATGAATGGCGCGGATATTTTGGTGATCGTCACCGAATGGAACCAATTCCGTGCCTTGGACTTTGATCGCGCAGGCGACCTTTTGAAAAATCGTATTCTGGTGGATTTACGCAACATTTATGCACGGGGAGAGCCGCAGGCGAAAGGATTTGAATATTATGGCATCGGCCGCGGTGGTGCGGCCTCCTCTATCGCCGCTGCCTCTTTAACCGCAACCGATAGCTGATGGGAAAAATGGGGAATCTTTTTTAAAAAATTCCATCTTTCCCCTTGCGAGGCTGTCAATGCTTGGCTATACGGCAAGTCCCTCGCGGACGTGGCGGAACTGGTAGACGCGCAGCGTTGAGGTCGCTGTGGGGCTTATCCCCCGTGGAAGTTCGAGTCTTCTCGTCCGCACCAATGAAAGCCCGCAGGTGACCGCCTGCGGGCTTTCGTTTATCTTGGGATGTGAACGCAACCATTTTGCATAAGGAAGCGCCCAATGACCACGCCGGAAGATCGCGACGATCTGACGACATCGGATCGCGCCTCCAGCACTCCTGAAGATAATATGCAGGGCACCACCCCCGACGCTGGCCAGCAGGATCCGAATTACGGCATGGATATCCATCTCCAGCCGGATTTTGTCCGCGCCATCGTTGATGCGATCCAGGCTGACGACACAGACACAGCCCGCGCCCTTGTGGCGGATCTGCATGTGGCGGATATCGCCGATCTGTTCGAGGTTTTATCGTCCGAGGAGCGGCGCTCTTTGGCCCGGCTTGTGGCGGATGCGCTAGACCCCAATTTCCTTTCGGAACTGGAAGGCGCCGCGTTCGATGATGTGGTCAAGGTCATCTCACCCAGCATTATTGCCGATGCGGTCAAGCAGCTTGATACCGATGACGCGGTTTACATCCTTGAAGACCTGAACGCCGAATCGCAGCAAAAAGTGCTGCATGCTCTGACCCGTGAAGACCGAACAGCCCTGGAAGAAGGCCTCGCCTTCCCCGAGGACAGCGCCGGTCGCCTGATGCAACGCCATCTGGTGGCCGTACCGGAATTCTGGAGCATCGGTCAGACCATCGATTTTCTGCGCGCGCAGGAAGTTGACCAGTCTCCCAATGATTTTTATGAACTGATCGTTGTGGACCCTGCCTACCGGCCCATCGGTACCGTTCCCTTGTCGCGTGTTTTAAGCTGCAAACGCCCCATGCGGATCAAGGATGTGATGAATCCCGATCCGCATATCATGCATGTGACCACAGACCAGGAAGAAGTGGCCCGGCAATTTGCCAAATACCATCTGATTTCCGCAGGGGTGGTCAATGATTATGGCCGTCTGGTGGGGGTAATCACCGTTGATGATATTGTCGGCGTTATCGAGGACGAGGCACAGGAAGATATTCTGGCACTGGCCGGTGTGAGTGAAGGCGATGTGAACGTCTCCATCCGAGATGTCAGCCGAACGCGCTTTATCTGGCTATTTGTGAATATGGGCACGGCGGTGCTGGCCTCTCTGGTGATCGGCCTGTTCGATGCAACCCTTGAAGCCATGGTGGCGCTGGCGGTTTTGATGCCCATTGTCGCCTCTATGGGCGGCAATGCCGGTACCCAGACCATGGCCGTTGCCGTGCGTGCGCTGGCCACCAAAGAGCTTTCCCCCGCCAATGCCATGCGCATTGTGAACAAAGAACTGATCGTTGCCCTGATCAATGGCGTTGGCCTTGCCATTGTTGTGGCGATTGTCGGGATGATCTGGTTTGGCGATATATTATTATCCCTTGTCTTGGCCACAGCGATGATCATCAATATGGTGGTGGCAGGGCTATCGGGCATAATGGTCCCCATGATACTCGATAGGTTTGGCGTGGACCCGGCGGTCGCATCCAGCGTTTTTGTGACCACCATCACAGATGTGGTCGGGTTCTTCGCATTTTTAGGGCTGGCGGCGCTGGTTCTCGTTTAGGAAAGACGAACATATAATGAGCCGGAACCGCCGATTATGCAGTGACGTGAGGCGGATGTGACGATCCTGTTGATCGACGATGATCCGGCTATTGCCCGGCTTTACGGGGCCGCCATTCAAAAACGCGGATTTTCCGTAAAGCTCTGCTCTGGCGGGCGCGAGGCGCTGGAACTGGTGCGCGAGCGGCATCTGGCCTTGATCGTTTCCGATGTGGAAATGCCGGATATGAGCGGACATGCCATGGTCACGCACCTTTTGGAAAACGGTCTGCGCCCCTGCCCGATCCTGTTTTTATCCGCCAATGATACAGCACAGGACATGCTGCGCGGTCTGGAATGTGGCGGCGATGATTTTTTATTGAAGGGGGGCGATCTTGCCCATTTGATGGACCGGCTGGCTTTTTGGCTTATCTGCGGTTTTCGCGGCCTGCCCCGCACGGCCCGTCTTAACGCCATCAGCGCTTTGGAAAGCATGAGCCCCATCGAACCGGTGCTTGGCCAGATCAAAAACGATCCGGCCTTAATCGATCATGTTTTTGAACGTCTGCACCGGGAGATTCAATCCATGCCGCAAGATTACGGTACGCGCCTGATCCACCGAATCGAGATCATGGGGCGGGTCGCCCATCTGTTGGAAGAAAGCAGCGAAAGCCCGTCACAATGGGTGCGCTTTCCTGATGCCTTGCATCAGATCTTCCGGAAATTACGCGCGCCCTGGGCCGCAGATATTGGCATTTTGTGCAGGTATTATGATGTCTTGTGCCAAGATCCACGCTTCATTCATGCGGGGGAAACCGGGTTGGGAACCACATCCGCCACGCAAGAGCATTAACCGATCTGCACATTATCCAGCAGCCGGGTTTTTCCCAGAACAGCCACCGCCAACAACTGCACCGGAGCCGCTAAATCCTCAGCCGTTTCAAGGCTTTCGGCATTACAAAAGCGCACATAATCCACCCGGTCGAACCCTTTGGCGAGCAAAGCCTTTTCGCCTTCCTGTTCAAGAACACGCAAATCCTCGCCCGCCATGGCACGGCGGCGCAAGTCCGCCAGCACCAGATTCAACTGTCCGGCAATGCGGCGTTGTTCTGTATTCAAATAGACATTGCGCGAAGACGCGGCCAGACCATCGGGCTCGCGGATGATGGGACCTGCCACAATCTCCACAGGCAGATCCAGATCGATCACAAGACGGCGCAGCACCGCAAATTGCTGGAAGTCCTTTTCCCCGAAGATGGCGCAATCGCACTGCGATTGCATCAGCAGCTTCATCACCACTGTGGCCACGCCATCGAAATGCCCGGGCCGCACATCCCCTTCCAGACCTTCGCTCAGGCCTTTCACATGAATATTGGTGCGAAAACCTTGCGGATACATAACCTTCACATCAGGCAGATAGGCAAGATCGGCCCCCACGGTTTCAAGGGCAGCCAGATCCTGTGCCTCACGCCGGGGATAGGCGGAGAAATCTTCATTGGGGCCGAATTGCGCGGGATTGACGAAGATCGACACGATCACCCGGTCAACATGATCGGCCAGACGGTCAATCAGCGACAAATGCCCATGGTGCAGCGCTCCCATGGTTGGCACCAACCCGACACGAAGACCTTGCCCGTGCCAAGCCGCCACATGCGCCCGAAGATCGGCCACCGTGCGCACCACAGCGGTGGTCCCTTGCGGGGCCCCTGACTTTGCCGGTGCTTTTACCTGTGTGGTCATCCTTTATCCTCGTACGCTAAACTATAAAGCCAGCCCTTTTACCGCAGTGCAGCATGATCGGCAAGCGCGAGTGATTGCCCGCCCTCTCGCTGATCTTGTGCATTGGGTAAAACAGCCAAGACCGGGCCCAAGCCACATCGATCAAGCCGTTCCTTCATCCTTGAAGGCCTGCAAAAGCCTTTGCCGCTCTTGCGGCAAGGGCCGAGCATGGCTTTCTCGGACCAAACGCTCAAGGAAAAAACCCGTCAAGAACAATCCATCGCTCACCGCTTTTGCCGTTATCGGGCCGGTTTGTTGCCCCGTCAGAAATGCGGGCAAGGGCAACAGCCGGTCATGATAGGGTTTTCCCGCCTTCGCGCTTACCGCCCGTCCGGATTTGGGCGACACATAAACAAGATCGTCCAAAACACCCGTCGCGGCACAGGCCTTGAGATCAAGGCCATAGCCCAGATCGGCCAACAACCCCACTTCCAGCCGCACCAAAGCCGGGCCCCAATCCACGGACTCCATCGTCTCGTCAGACAAGAGATCAAAAAACGCCGTCGCGGCTTCATAGACCGCCGGATGCGCTTCCCGTTCCGGCAAGCATGCGGCCAATGTGGCACAGACAGACACCAGCGCCGATAAACGGCGCGGCTCTCCCAATAATGCACCGGCGCGGCCTTGGCGCAGTTCAATGGTGGCAGCGCCAAGCTGGCTTTCAAGGCGGGCGCGCCAGTGAGCCTCCACTTCATTGCCCGGTTGCAAAATGCCGGACAAGCGCCGCCCTTTTCCGCCGCGCACCAAACCGCGCCACCGGCCCCGGCTCGCGGTCAGCAAATCGACGATGGCATGGTGTTCCCCATGCCGGCCGGCGGACAGGATCAAGCTCGGTTCGGTCCATTCCATAAGAAAAGGCGATCAATAGCCGCAAAGGATGAAAAGATCAGTCTACGTAATTAAGGCCCATTGCCAGATAATGTTCGCGGTCTTCCGCCCAGCGTTCGGTTACCCGCACAAACAAGAACAGATGCACCCTTTGGCCCATCATGGTTTCCATATCCAGCCGCGCAGTTTCACCAATGGCTTTCAATGTCTGTCCGCCCTTGCCGATCACGATACCCTTATGGCCATCCCGCGACACATGGATCACCTGATGAATCTCGATGGACCCGTCCTTGCGGCCTTCCCATTTTTCCGTCTCGACGGTGATGCCATAAGGCAGTTCCTGATGAAGCCGTAAAAAAATCTTTTCGCGGGTGATTTCCGCCGCCAAAACACGGGTGGTGATATCGGTGATCTGATCTTCGGGATAAAGCCACGGGCTTTTGGGCAAATTCTTTGCCAGATGCGTTTTCAGATCCTGCACGCCATCCCCCGTAAGGGCAGAGATCATGAAAATCTCGGCGGCCACGCCTGCAGCATCCACCGCTTGCGCCAAGGCCAACAGCCGGTCGCGCTTGACGCTATCCACTTTATTAAGCGCCACGATCACCTTACGGCCCGCTTCTGAAAGCCCATCAATGATCTTTTGTTCATCGGCACGGATACCCTTGGCGGCATCAATCAGGAAAACCACCTGATCCGCATCTTGCGCACCTTCCCACGCTGCAGCCACCATCGCCCGGTCCAGCCTGCGCTTGGGCGCAAAAATACCCGGCGTATCCACAAACACAAGCTGGCTTTGGCCTTCAATGGCAATGCCGGTCAGCCGCGTCCGCGTGGTTTGCACTTTATGGCTGACAATGGCAATTTTTTGCCCCACCAAGGCATTCAAAAGTGTCGATTTCCCCGCATTGGGCGCACCGATCAAGGCGATAAAGCCACAGGTGGTTTCTGCACCTTGGGTCACATTTTGCATCAGATATCTCTTTCAGGTGCCAATTTTTCCAATAAATGTGTCGCGGCTTGCTGCTCTGCCTGCCGTTTCGATGGTCCATGGGCCCGCGCGGTCCCCGCCTCCTTCACCGACACTTCTATCTCGAATTTCGGGTTATGGTCAGGCCCGGTGCGGCCAACCAGTTGATAACAGGGAAGCGGTAAGCCACGCCCTTGCGCCCATTCTTGCAAGGCCGTTTTTGCATCCCGATAAGCCTGCGGCCCATTCTTCATGGATGCCGACCAATGGGTTTTAATGAAATGCTGGGCAGGAGCCAGCCCGCCATCCAGATAGATCGCCCCGATCACCGCTTCGCATATATCGGCCAAAACGCCGGGGGCTTCATGGGTGCCTTCCGCCTGCGCCCCGGCTTCCAGCCTGATAAAGGGTGCAAGACCAAGCGCCAGCGCGATATGGGCAAGTGTTTCTTTCCGCACAAGCGCTGTGAACCGGCGGTTGAGCTTTCCTTCCGCTTCATCGGGATAGGTTTCATATAGCCAATGGGAAATCACCAGCCCAAGAACCCTGTCTCCCAGAAATTCCAGCCTTTGATAATTGGGCGCCCCCCCCAAAGAGGGATGGGTCAGGGCCGCAGCCAAAAGATCTGGCTGATCAAAGCCATATCCCAACAGGTCTTGTGCCCGGCGAAGGCTGTCCTCGTCCAAAATCGTCATCGGGTAGGATCACTTATAAAAAAGAGAAAAAGCGCTTATACCGCATGGATTGGAACCAGAACCACGGTTCCCAGATATGGGCGCCCCCATCGGTGGCGAAGAAAATCATCTCGGCGCGGCCCACCAGATTTTCCGCCGGAACATAGCCCACACCGGTGGATTGCGGGCGGCGGCTATCAAGGGAATTGTCGCGGTTATCGCCCATCATGAAATAATGGCCCGCAGGCACAACGAACATGCGCGTATTATCACTGGGCCCTGCCGGATTGAGATCCAGCGTATTGTAGCTCACCGCATTGGGTAAGGTTTCACGATATTGCGGATAGCGGCAATAATCCTTGCCATCTTCAGCCGTTTCTAAAAACGGAGCCGAACAGATGGTGTTTTCGGACACCTCCACAACGAAATCTTCAATACGCTGCCGCTCGACAGCCTGATCATTGATAAACAGATGGCCATCGCGCATCTGAATATGATCACCGGGCAATCCGATCACCCGTTTGATATAATCGGTTTTATTATCGCGGGGCAGTTTGAACACCGCCACATCGCCGCGCTTGGGAGCCCGGTCCAGAATACGGCCGGAAAACAGATCGGGGCTGGTGATGATGGAATGGTGCGAATAGCCATAAGGATATTTGGAAACAAACAGATAATCACCAACCATCAAGGTGGGCAACATGGATTCCGACGGGATATTGAACGGCTCGAACAAAAAGGTGCGCACGCCCAGCACAATCACCGCTACCGACAGAACGAAGCGCACCAGCTCCTTGATTTGACGTCCCAATCCCACTGGCTCACCCGCCTCTTTTTTTGCCGCATATGACGCGTCTGATCCTGTGACTTTCGTCCTGATTTCGCCATCATTCATATTGGGGCCTTTCCATGAGCGGGCATCAAGCCGAGCAAAGGGAGGAATGTCAAGTCAGCGGCTTCATCATCGCGGCATATTCTAAAGGAATAGCGCTGATTAACACAATGGCTTGCGCCCATGGATCATCATCCGTGATGGTCAGGTCCAGCCGCGCCACAAAGCCGGTCGGCGTGATGCTTTCCAGATGCCGGGCCGCCCCACCGGTTAACGCGATGGTGGGTTTGCCGCCGGGTAAATTAACCACCCCCAGATCGCGCATATAAACGCCTTTGTTAAACCCCGTCCCCAACGCCTTGGCGCAGGCCTCTTTGGCTGCAAAGCGCTTGGCATAGCTGGCAGCGCGATTGGCACGGCGTTCGGATTTCTCGATTTCGATATCCGTATAGACCCGATTGATGAAGCGCTCGCCCCAACGCTCCAACGACCGTTCGATGCGGCGGATATCGATCATATCATTGCCCATTCCCAGAACAATCATGAGGCCGCGCCACTTTGTACCATCACTTTTTGCCTGCGGGCCTGATCCATAAGCATACGCATACGGCCCAGCGATGCTTCCAGCCCGACAAAAATGGCCTCGCCGATCAGATAATGGCCGATATTCAGTTCCTCGATCTCGGCAATGGCCGCCACCGGCGTCACATTATCGTAAGTCAGGCCGTGCCCCGCATGCATTTCAAGCCCCAGAGCCGCTCCGTGTTTGGCCGCAGATTTCAAGCCGTCCAAAATAGCCAGCTGTTCAGCACCCGTGGCATTGGCATAAGCGCCCGTATGCAGTTCCACCGCATGGGCACCCAATCTTTGGGCCGCATCCAGTTGCCGTTTTGCGGCATCGAGAAACAAGCTCACGCGGCACCCTGCATCGGCCAGGGCCCCAACGATCGGGACCAAAGCATCAAAACCCGCAACCGCATCCAGTCCACCCTCGGTGGTGAGCTCTTCGCGGCGTTCCGGCACAATACAAATGGCAAAGGGCTTATGGCGCAAAGCAATCGCCAACATATCGCGGGTGGCCGCCATTTCCATATTCAAAGGCGCAGGGCTTTCCACCATCAACCGCTCGATATCACGGTCGGTAATATGGCGGCGATCCTCCCGCAGATGGGCGGTGATCTGGTCGGCGCCACACGCCGCCGCCAACATGGCCGCACGCACCGGATCGGGATGGCGGCCACCCCGCGCATTGCGCACGGTCGCCACATGATCGATATTCACACCCAATCGCAAATGCTTCACTTATCGCCTCACGCCCGTTTCATATCCCGAGACACCGCCCTGCCCTCCTTTTTGGGCAGCCGCTTGCGCACCATTTCCAGCTTTATCCGGCGTGCGGCCTGAAACCGTTCAATGGATCGCCGCACCAGCCAATAGCTTACAAACCATGAAATCAGCGCAATGGGCAGGCCGCCAATGGCCATAGGCAGCAGCAACGGGCCAAGCGCCGCCGTGGGATGGTGCACAAGAAGATCAAAGCTCAGATGGTGCGCCCCTTCATCCATCCGGTTGCCGATCATCCAGCTTCCCAGCCGGTAAATCGCCACCCAGATAAACGGAAATGTCCAGGGATTGCCAATCAATGTACCAATCCACGCGGCAATCACATTGCCCCGCGCCGCCAAAGCGATCCCCATGGCGCCAATCAGGTGAAAGCCCATAAAGGGCGTGAAAGAAATGGCAACGCCCGATGCCACACCAGCAGCCACACCGTGCGCGCTATCTTTCAACCGGGCCAGACGATGCCACACATAACGCGCCGCACGCGACCAGCCGCTTTTCGGCCATAGGCCCTGACGGACCTTTTGCCAAAGATTGAGTGGTATTTTGCGACGAAACAACATCGAAGATGACACCGTCCTGATTAAAAAAGGTCGTTACACAAGGTTTCGGCTACCCGGCTTCACCGCAGGCACATGCCGCAATGCATCGGGCAGAGCATCGGGCTTATAGAGTGGTGCATCGATTTGCGCCAATGCCACAAGTGGGACGCCGATATCGGCTTTTCCACCTGATCGGTCGATGAGACATGCCGCCGCAACCACCGAACCGCCATGTGCCGTGATCGTTTCGATACATTCCCGGGACGATAAGCCGGTTGTTACAACATCTTCCACCATAAGAATTCTTTGGCCCGGTTTAATGGCAAAACCACGGCGAAGACTGAACTTTGTGCCAACACGTTCGGTAAAGATAGAGTCTGCGCCCAATTGCCGCGCCATTTCATAGCCAACAATTACGCCGCCCATGGCAGGTGAGACAACCAACGGAATTTCACCAAAACGTGCACGCACCTTGAAAGCCAGTGCCCGACACAATCGCGCCGCCCGTTCGGGATTCATCAAAACCCGCGCACATTGCAAATAAACCGAGCTATGAAGGCCCGACGACAAAAGAAAGTGCCCTTCCAAAAGCGCTTGCGCCGCACGAAATTCACCGAGCACGGCCTGTTGATCCATTACGCCCACTCCTTATCCTTGATGATAGCCTTTAGTGTTTAACATGCCGTAACAGGCAAAGCTCATTCCCGCAGGCGGTCCGCAGAATTAACCCCCCGCGACGCCCGCAGGCTGGTCAATATCTCGATCAGGTGCCGCACATTGCGCACCTCCACATCGACGAGCATTGTGTAGAACTCGTGGTCCCGCTCGGTGATCTTGAGATTGGAGATATTCCCGCCCTGCTTTGCCACCAGCGAAGCAATATTGGCAAGGGCGCCCATTTCATTGAGCACAATCAATTTCAACCGGCCGGCAAAAAAGGCGGGCGTATCCTCTTGCGTCTGCCAGGCAAGGTCCAACCAGCGCTCCGGCGCTTCAGAGAAATCAGACAGTTCCTCGCAATCAATGGTATGAACCATAACCCCTTGGCCTTGGGTCAAAATTCCAACAATTCTGTCGCCCGGCAAAGGGTGGCAGCAATCGCTGAGATGCACCGCCATACCCGGCGTCAGCCCGGAAATCGGGATGGCAGACGCCCCATTGCGTTCTTTGGCCCAATCGCCGCTCCAATCCCGTGTCACAGGCGGAAGTCTTTTATGATCTTCTTTCAGCTTCAGGCCGGGAAAGGCCGCTAAAATCACATCATAAGCAGACAAATGCCCCTGCCCCACATCGAAAAAGACATCCTCGATGGTCTGGCGTTTGAGCTTCAACAACGAAGACGTCAAAGCCCGTTCTGAAAAATCGAGATCTTCCGCCTCGAACGCGCGTTCCAATATGGTTTTGCCCAAGCCTTCATATTCTTCACGCTGGTTTTGGCGCACCGCCCGCCGGATGGCCGACCGCGCTTTTCCTGTGACAATGAAATTTTCCCAGCGCGGGCTTGGCTCTTGCCCCTTCGAAGTAAGAATGTCCACCTGATCGCCATTATGCAGTTGATGGCGCAATGGCAGCAGCCGGCCATTAACCTTTGCCCCTACACAATGATTGCCGATTTCCGTATGCACGGCATAAGCAAAATCAACAGGGGTGGACCCTTTCGGCAGGGAAATCAGATCGCCCTTGGGGGTGAAGCAAAACACCTGATCGTTGAACATCTCCAGCTTGGTATGTTCCAAAAACTCTTCCGGTGTAGAGGCATTCTCCAGAATTTCCAAAAGCGCCCGGATCCAGCGATAGCGCGACCCGTCCACCTTTTCCGCCGATTGCTTATATTGCCAATGCGCTGCCACGCCCAGTTCGGCAATTTCGTGCATTTCGCGGGTTCTGATCTGGATTTCGATGCGTGTGCGCTTTGGCCCGATCACCGTGGTGTGCAGCGATTGATAGCCATTGCGCTTGGGCGTCGAGATATAATCTTTGAAGCGACCCGGAACCATCGACCATTTTCCGTGCACGATGCCCAAGGCGCGATAACAGGTGGGCAGATCTTCCACCACGATGCGAAAGGCCATCACATCGGAAATCTGCTCGAACGGGGCATTGGTACTTTCCATTTTGCGCCAGATGGAATAGGGGCGTTTTTCCCGCCCGCTCACCTGTGCCGGCACCTTTTCGGCGCGCATGGTATCTACCAATTCCTCCACCACCTCATCCACCAGCGTTCCCGCTTCATCGCGCAAATAGCCAAGGCGCGCATTAACGGTTTCCCAGACCTCTGGCTCGATCTGCTGGAACGACAGCTCTTCCAGTTCTTCCTTGATGTCTCGGATGCCGATCCGCTCGGCCAGGGGCGCATAGATTTCAAGGGTTTCCATGGCTATGCGCCGGCGCTTTTCCGGCTTTTTGATATAATGCAGCGTGCGCATATTATGCAGCCGGTCCGCCAGCTTCACCAACAACACCCGGATGTCATTGGACATGGCGAGAACAAATTTGCGGAAATTTTCCGCATGGCGGGCATGTTCGGTCTGCATTTCGATGCGGGACAATTTTGTCACCCCATCCACCAGTTCGGCGATTTTCGGCCCGAACATCTCCGCCAATTCTTCTACTTTGGCATCGGTGTCTTCCACCACATCATGCAACAGAGCCGTTGCGATGGTGGCGCTATCAAGCTTCATATCGGTGAGAATGCCCGCCACTTCCAAAGGATGCGAGAAATAGGGATCACCCGATGCACGAAGCTGCGTTCCATGTGCCTTCATGGAATAGACATAGGCACGGTTCAAAAGGCTCTCGTCCACCTTGGGATCATAAGACCGCACCCGTTCCACCAGCTCATATTGCCGTATCACCGCCCGTTTTTTCCCTTTCACACATCGCCCGAAGGCCACAAATTCGCTTTCTATTGAAATAGGCGGTTTCCAAGCGTGTGGGAAGGGGAAGGCGTGTAAATCGGCCAGCAAATGCAAACGGCCCCGCTTTTCATAAAGCGAGGCCGTTTATTTCATCATCATTATCCCGTGCAAAAAAGCACCAAAGGAATGGCTTTAGAGCTGTTTTCAGCCCTCGCCCATGCCTTCGCCACGGCGCGCACGCATCATCATCGCCATATCGTCTTCTTCCGGCTCATCCACTTCCACATGCTTTTGCATGCTTTGGACCACCGACTCCCGCAAGGCGGCAGGCGAGCTCACTTCTTCAGCGATTTCACGCAAGGCAACCACAGGGTTTTTGTCATTGTCCCGGTCTACCTGCGGAGTGGCGCCGGACGAGATCTGACGCGAACGCTGGGCAGCGAACAAAACGAGTTCAAATCGATTCGTAACTTTATCGACGCAATCTTCGACGGTTACGCGGGCCATGCGATGCTCCTTGACGGACCGAAAATACTGATGGAAATTCCTAAGGTCGCCTCTCTACAGCTTTCTTGATCGTCTGTAAAGACTGACAATCTGCCCTTATGGGCCTTATTTCTGTTTCTTCTTGCCTATGGGCGGTTCAGACTTGTGGGGTGTACTGTAACTTGGCGGATCACTGGCAGGGAAAGTTTCATCCAGAGCCTCATCCACCGAGCCATTCTTACCCTCCGGCGACGGCGTCTTTTTACGTTTTTTTTCTTTCTCCATAACGGTTTTCACCATTTCTTCTTTCTCATGTTTTTGACACGATTATACTCGAACTATTGTATAAACGTCTGAACCCCTGCGTGGTTCCACGCCAAGGCTGGATATCTTTCTATATAGTGGCGTGCCGCCCCCATATGCCCACAAGGCACAGAGCGAAAAGGCTGACCGCATGCACATTCTTGACGATCCGGCAACCGTTCTCGCCTTCATCCTTGCCGCAGGAATTTTTGCCCAATGGCTGGCGGCACGATTTCGCTTTCCATCCATCTTGCCTTTGCTGTTGCTTGGTTTTCTGGCGGGCCCCATCAGCGGACTTTTAGATCCCGATGCGATTTTCGGTGATCTTTTATTCCCCGGCGTTCAGCTTGGCGTGGCGATTATCCTGTTTGAAGGGGCGCTCACTTTGCGCTTTTCCGATATCAAGGGCGCGGGCAATATTGTGGTGCGGCTGATCACCATCGGCGTGCTGATTACAGTGAGCGTGATTGCCATTTCGGCCCATATGGCCCTCCATTTCAACTGGTCCATTGCCATTTTATTTGGGGCCATCACCTGTGTTTCCGGCCCGACGGTGATCATCCCCTTGTTGCGCTCGGTGCGCCCCAGCGAACGCCTGTCGCGGGTTTTGCATTGGGAAGGCATCTTGATCGACGCCATCGGTGCGGTGCTGGCTGTGGTGGTGTTCGAGGTGGTTTTGGCCGGCTCTATCCAGCAAACCAGCCCTTTCGTGGAATTAAGCAAACTGTTTTTGCTGGGCGGAGCCTTGGGCGGTGCGGCAGGGGCGCTTTTGGGTCTGGTTTTAAAAAAGCACCTTATTCCGGATTTCTTGCGGAATGTGACCACCTTGAGCGCGGTTTTGCTGACCTTTGTTTGCGCCAATATGATCGGCCATGAAGGCGGTCTGGTGGCGGTAACGGTGATGGGCCTTGTGATGGCCAATATCCCCGGCATGCCCAAAGACGGCATTCTCGATTTCAAGGAAAGCCTTTCCGTTTTGCTGATATCGGTGCTGTTCATCGTTTTGGCGGCCCGCATCGAGCTGGAAAGTCTGGCGCTTTTGGGGCCGGGATTGGTGGTCGTTTTGCTGGCTATCTTGTTTGTTGCCCGCCCGTTAACCGCCCTTGCCTCCACATTAGGGTCGGACATGCCATGGTCGGAACGCGCCCTTCTGGGCTGGATGGCGCCACGGGGGATCGTTGCCGCGGCGGTATCCGCTTTATTTGGCTTGCGCCTTGAAGCGGCGGGGATCGAGGCAGGCAATTTGCTTGTTCCCCTTACCTTTTCGGTGATCGTCGTCACCGTGGTCATACACAGCCTCACATCCCGCCCCTTGGCAAAGCTGTTGAAGGTGGCGGAGCCCGAAGCGAGCGGTGTGTTGATTGTGGGCGGCAATCCGGTGGCTTTGAAGCTGGCCAGCATATTTCAAGAAAATGGCATTCGCGTTTTGCTTGCCGATGCCTCTTGGTCGCAATCCAGTCGGGCGCGAATGCTTGGTATTCCCACATTCTTTGGCAATGCCGTTTCGGAATTGGCGGATCGGAAACTGGATCTGGTGGGATTGGGCATGATGTTGGCGCTTTCCCATCGCCCATCTTTGAACGCCTTGGCCTGTTTGCGCTATCGACAGGAATTCGGCACGGCCAATGTCTTTACGGTCCGGCGCGACCAGCATAGTCTCGACAAGGAAAGCGAAACGGTGGCGTTCAATTTCCGGGGACGCTTGCTCTTCAAGGAAAAAGTAACGCTGGATTTTCTGGAACAGGAATTGGCGGCAGGGCGCAAAATCCACCTGACCCGTATCAGCGAAGATTTCCCCTTTACCAGCTTATTGGAAAAAACGGGCGGCACAGAGCCGATGCTGTTCGCCATATCTCCCCAAGGGAAATTACTTCCCTTTTCTGAAGAAGCCACATTCCATGTGTCTACGGGCTGGAAAGTGGCCTATCTGGCCGTCCAAACGGATATGGCAACAGAAGACGAGGCCAAAACCAAGGCCAAGGCCGATTGACGAAAGGGCAAGAAAGCGCGGCGGAAAAGAGGAAACCTTATTCCGCCTCCCCTAAAATTGGCTGCACCTGACCGGCAAATTGCCCTGTTTCGATCAAGGTTTCAAACGCATCGGACAAGCGTTCCGTTTCATCCAGAACCAACCGCCAATAACGAATGCGGTCTTCTGTTTCCAATGTGGTGAAATCCTTGCGGTCGGGAATTTTCCCATAGGGCAAGCGCGACACAAATTCAGCCGATGGTGCAACCAAAACCACATTGGATGCATTCTCGGCACGCGCCTTCCGCCAGCCCAGATGTTTATCGAACCATCCCGGTATGATGCGGTCCGTAAAATGTGGATATAAAACAAGGCCGTCCGGGTCATGGTGAAAAAACGGCAGGTCAAAATGATAATCAATAATGCCGCCATCCCGATAAAGCCCTTTGGGCGCACCGGGGATTGTGATCCCATTCAGCAACATGGGGATCGAGCAAGACGCCATGATCGCATGGGGCAGATTATCTGCTGTCAGGTTCAATCGCCGCATGGGAAAGCCGGACCACGCAGTATAAGAGCAATCGCTGCGCGGATCAGCGAACAAAGCCCGTTCGAAAAACAGCCCCAAGGCCGAACGATGCGCCATATTTCCCAAAGCGGCCGCCGCCAAGCCCACGCCCAAAGGCACGCGCCGGTCCGTATTCAGCACATGCCGCCCACGGACCGCCATCACCGCAAGGCGCATGGGCCCCTGAAACATGGCCGCTCCACCATCTTCACCAAGAATATCGCCAAGAATGGCATAGCTGTCACGGGTGATCTTGTCGGCTGTCTGGCCCTTTTCCGGTCGATAGTCCAAATAGGCCTCTTCAAAGCGCGCCAATGCTTTCAAAGGATCGGGCTGCGCATAACAAGCAAACCGCCACGTGCCGATGGAGGACGCCAAAAGGTCCATAGATTGGGTGCGACCAACGATCCAATGGCGCAAAATGGCCCGATCCAACCGCGCCAAGGCGAGCCATTTCGGACCGCCCGATGCGCCGACCATCAGCTTGATGCGCGAAGGCTCTAGGCCGCCTTCCTTGCGAATAAGCCGTCGGGCATGGTGGCCCGCCCGAATACTTAGCAGTTTGAAATCATTTTTCGACATATCACCGATCTTGTTTTGTCTTCTTGAACCGTTCAGGCAACCCGTTATGCCTTATGCCAAAAGCGCCCCATGTTCAAAACATGGACGGGCCATCATTTTGCACACGCTTTTTCCGGGTGTTGTTTCTGCGCGCACTCATCTTCAGATTTCCTCAAGATATTTGTGATTATCTGTGTTTCCGGGCAGGGACCAAGGGGAGCTAGATGGCCGACAAGAGTGATATTTTTGTTGCATATGCCTTTAGCGTTGGCGACGTTTTTATTGAAATTGATGAATCTCAGCGAATTTCACGTATTGAAGGGGCGCTGGAATGGATCGGCATTGATAAGGCCCAATCAGCGATTGGGCGCCCGATTACCGATTTCGTCTCCGCCGATGATGCCGTCATTTTGCAATCAGGATTGTCTCTTTTAGGGGGGATACTCCGGCTTGGCCCCGTACGGGTGGGCTTTGGCGCAACGGTGGACACCCGTCGCCGCATCGGCTTGTTTTTATCCCGCTTGTCAAGCAATGCCACCCGCACCCATATCGTTGCCATGTCGTTGAACCGGCTGGATGGCCCGGACGCCGAATCCAATGCGCCCCTTGCGGATATGGAAAGTTTTCTAAGGCGTCTGCCCGATATTCTGGAAGAAGGCGAAAAAAACGCCAATAGCGACATTCTGGTCAGCATGCTGCAAATGAACAAGCACATGCAGGGCCGGGACAAACAAGGTTTCGAGCGCCAGCTTGCCGCTTTGTCTCTGGGCGGTAAAAATGCCACCGAACTGGGGGATGGCCGCTTTGCCCTTGTCCATGAAGCTACGAATGAAGGCGATGCCCAACGCTTGATGGATACCTTGGCCAGCACCACCGGCCAACGCTTTGAATCGGCGACATTGGATGCGGAAACCCTGGGCGACGGGTCCGATGCCGCAAAGGCGCTGGTCTATTCCATCCGAAAATTCTCCGAAGAATCCCCAGACTTCAGCCTGCAAGACCTGTCTGAAAATTACACCGAAAAGATGGAGGACACCCGCAAACGCATCCAGACTTTGCGATCCTTATTAAAAGAGCGCCAATTCGATATTGCTTATCAGCCCATCATCTCGCTCAGCACACAAAAGATGCACCATGTGGAAGCGTTGGTGCGCTTTGATAAACGCGGCAGCTCGCCCTATGAACTGATCACTTTCGCGGAAGAAGTGGGCATGATCGGAGATTTCGACCAGATCATGTTTGAATCGGTGGTCGCAAAATTGCGGCATCTGGTTTCCCGCGGGGCTCCCGCCAGCATTGCTGTCAATCTCTCGGCCCGTTCGCTGACCACCGCCGCCTTTGTCGAGCGATTGGAAGCCGATCTCAAACAAAACAAGGAACTGGCCGGGCGTCTGCTGATCGAAGTCACCGAATCCGCCCAGATTTCCGATCTGGATGCCTTGGGGGAAGCCATTAACAAGATCCGTGCTTTGGGCTTTGCCGTTTGTCTGGATGATTTTGGTGCAGGGCTTTCAGGTTTTCAATATCTGCGCCATTTGAAAGTGGATATTGTCAAAATTGACGGCAGTTATGTGCGTGACGCGGAAAACGATCCGGAAAGCCGGGCCTTTTTACATGCCATGTCCACTTTGTGCCGCGATCTGAAAATCCGCACCGTCGGGGAATGGGTTGAAACCCCTGCCCAATTCGAGCTCTTGCAATCCATTGGCGTAGATATGGGACAAGGATATCTTTTCGGTCGCCCGAAACTGACCCTTCCCCAAGACATGCGCGGCGCTTTGGAAAATGTCGATTGATCGCATTTTTATAACATTACAACTGCTATATATAAATTATCTTTCCATATCTTTCATTTTGTTGTTTGACAGTAGAAGATTTCGCCATTAGTCGTGGTCTGATACGGGTGCAGCTATCACTGCGCCCCCATAGCAGACATTTCAGGAACGACCGATGACAACCGCCGAAAAGCAGCCATTAGAAGAGCCCCCTTCGCCCGCCGATCATCAAAGCAACGCACCGGAAATGATGAGTGGTGCGGCCCTGGTGATGCGGGCTTTGGCGGATCTGAAGGTCGAGGTGATTTTCGGTTATCCCGGTGGCGCTGTTCTGCCGCTTTATGATGAACTGTTCCGGCAATCAAAAATCAAACATATTCTGGTGCGCCATGAACAAGCCGCTGTGCACGCCGCCGAAGGCTATGCGCGCGCCTCTGGCAAACCCGGCGTGGTTCTGGTGACATCAGGCCCCGGGGCCACCAACGCTGTGACCGGCATCACCGATGCCATGCTGGATTCCATCCCCATTGTCGTGCTCACAGGCCAGGTGGCCACCCATCTGATCGGCAATGATGCCTTTCAGGAAGCCGATACCGTTGGCATTACGCGGCATTGCTCCAAGCATAATTATCTGGTGAAAGAATCGGACCAGCTTGCCCATGTGATCTTCGAGGCCTTCCATGTGGCCACATCCGGGCGGCCCGGCCCGGTGGTGGTGGATCTGCCCAAAGATATTCAAGTGGACCCCGCCCCCTATAAGCGTCCCAACGGGGTGTCCCATCGTACATACCGTCCGCAGGTGAAGGGAGATCGGGCGCTGGTAGAAAAGGCCGTGGCCATGCTGGCGGGGGCCAAAAAGCCCATCATTTACTCCGGCGGCGGCGTAATCAATGCAGGGCCCCAAGCATCGGATGCCTTGCGCCGCTTTGCCCGCACCACCGGCTTCCCCGTCACCTCCACCTTGATGGGGCTTGGGGCCATGCCGGCAAGCGACCCGCAATTTTTGGGAATGCTGGGCATGCACGGCACCTATGAAGCCAATATGGCCATGCATGCGTGCGATGTCATGTTATGTGTCGGTGCGCGCTTTGATGATCGGGTGACCGGCCGTGTGGATGCCTTTGCGCCCCATGCCACCAAGATCCATATCGATATCGACCGTTCGTCCATCAACAAGAATGTACCGGTGCATCTGGGTATCGTGGGGGATGCCGGCCATGTTCTGGAAGATATTCTGGCCTTGTGGGAAGACCGCAAGAAAACACCTTTAGAAGGCGATCACAAACGCTGGTGGGCTGAAATTAACGGCTGGCGCGACCGCAAATGTTTGGCCTTTGAACAATCCGGCCCTGTCATCTTGCCGCAACATGCCATTGCCCGCCTTCATAGCCTGACCAAAGACCGGGCCCCCATTATCAGTACCGAAGTGGGCCAGCATCAGATGTGGGCGGCGCAGTATTTTGGTTTTGAAAAGCCCAATCACTGGCTCACATCGGGAGGGCTTGGCACCATGGGCTATGGCTTACCCGCCGCCATTGGGGCGCAGTTGGCCTTTCCCGATGCCTTGGTGATCGACATTGCGGGCGAGGCCTCGATCCAGATGAATATCCAAGAGTTGGCAACAGCCACGCAATATCGTTTGCCGGTGAAAATTTTCATCCTGAATAATGAATATATGGGCATGGTGCGCCAATGGCAGGAACTGACCTATGAAAGCCGCTATTCCGAAAGCTATTCCGACAGCCTGCCCGATTTTGTAAAACTGGCAGAGGCTTATGGCTGGACCGGCTTGCGAATCACTGATGCTTCCCGGCTTGATGACATGATCCAGACCATGATCGAAACGCCCGGCCCGGTATTGGTGGATTGTCAGGTGGCCCAATTGGAAAATTGTTTCCCCATGGTGCCTTCGGGCGCGGCCCATAATGAAATGATTTTGGGACCGGAAGATATTTCCGCGCCACTTTCCAGCGATGCGCAGGCTCTCGTCTAAACAGGCGGCCACGAACGCACCATAAAGACCAAAGGACTTACGATCATGCCATCATCCGACCAAAGCATAGGCCGGCACGCCATCGCCCTTGTGGTGGATAATGAAGCCGGGGTTCTGGCCCGCGTTGCAGGGCTGTTCTCCGGCCGGGGCTACAATATTGAAAGCCTGACCGTGGCCGAGGTTTCACCAGACCATGATGTGTCGCGCATTACCATCGTCACCACAGGCACCCCCATGGTGGTCGAACAAATCAAAGCACAGCTTGAACGGCTGGTGCCTGTGCAAAAGGTCACGGATCTTAGCGTCCATGGCCCACATCTGGAACGCGAACTGGCATTGGTGAAAGTGGCTGGCTCCGGGGAAAAGCGTGTAGAAGCCCTGCGCCTTGCCGATGCATTTCGCGCCCGGGTGATCGACACCACCACGAAATCCTTCATTTTCGAACTGACAGGAACGCCAGAGAAAATCGACGCCTTTGTGGACTTGATGCGTGAATTGGGATTGGTTGAAGTGGCCCGCACAGGCGTTGCGGCCATTATCCGTGGGGCGGAAGGGCTTTAGCTTCCCCCCTCGGCTTTAAGAAAAGACACATATAAGAAAAATGCCCTGCTTCGCGCGGGGCTTTTTATGGGGCATCAAACCCAAAATAAGATTGAAAGCTGACGGCTGTGTTTTTGATTTACACAGTCGGTGACTGGCTGGGGCGGCAGGATTCGAACCTGCGCATGACGGGATCAAAACCCGTTGCCTTACCACTTGGCTACGCCCCATTAGCGCGTCAGCGAGGCTCTTAAAGCATAGCCGAACGCGCCTGTAAAGTATCAAGAACAAGCTTTATCGTGGTTGACCCAATAAGCTTTGACGACGGGTCAGCGAGACATAGATCAGGCCATAGGAAAAGCAGGTGAGAACGATCAAGGCCAGCGTCCATTCCGGCCAGATCAAGGCCGCTACGCCCGGCAGGGCCACAAGCGCCAGATAACATGGCAATCCATAGCGCCAGGCCATGCTGTCATAGAGCACATGATGAAAGTGATTCCGGTCCGGAGCAAAGGGTGCACGGCCCCGGCTAACACGGCTGACGATCAACCGCATGCAATCAAGGACCGGGATCAAAAACCACAGCACGACCAAATCCGCCGACAGTTCCATACGGCTATGGTTGAACACATAAATGGACAGCATGCCAATCAGAACGGCCAGAGAGTAACTTCCCGCATCCCCCAGAAACAATTTCCCGCGCACATTAAAGTGAAGTGTCACCAGAAGCGACACAAGCAGAGTCACCAAAATCGGGCGCAATTCAACAGGAGCAGCAAACAACAAAAATGCCGTCCATAAACTGGACAGGCCAATCACCAGCCCGTTATTGCCATCGGCCATATTCACCGCATTTTGCAGGCCCAAAAGGCACACAAGGGTAAAGCCGCCCGCCACAAGCGGCGACAGGATAAAAGGCGATTCGATAAAGGAGAAATAGAGAATCTCAAGCCGCAAATCCGGAACCTGAAACAAAGCCCCCGACAGGATAAAGGTGGAAAGAACAAGGCGCCAGATCGGCTGCACATGATTGCGATCGTCGAAAAAACCGATCAAAAAAATGAAAAAAATCGAAAGCCCGACAATCCACGGAAATCCGTTAAAGCCCGGCTGAAACAAAAATGTGCTGACCAATACCGGCAAGACAATGGCAGCCCCTCCGACCAGAGGCGTTGGGCGTGCATGGCGTTTGCGGCCATTTTCACCATCAGGCAAATCCATCACGCCTAGGGCTTTGGCAATCGGGTTGGCCAGCAAACACACGGTCAATGCCATGATCAGCGCCAGAACCCCTATACCAAACAACAGTTCCCCACCCACGCTTAGCCTCCAACCATTTTTACGTCTTATTCGCGCACTGATATCAAATAGCATCATGGGCATATGGCGTAATTGTGTATTTTTCGCGGCACAACTGGCGCATTTAAAGCGGCACCCACAAAAAATGACACAGATATCAGGAATTTGAGGCAACCTGCCCGACCAATCGACCCATAGACTGATCCTCTAGCCCAAAGATGTTAACCAATTATCAATGACCTAGTCTAGGATTTCCGTCCAATCCCGCTCAAGCCGTTGGCGATTAAGCCCGCTCACATACTCATAAAGCCGCCCATTCAAGCGTAAGCGCTGGCCGCTATCCCGCGTCAAATCGCTAAAGCGCGTGGAAACAGATTTACGCGGGCCGCCAAAGGGCCAAAATTTGCTCAAGGGAACGGTTAGATACAAACCTTTATCCGGGGCAGAGCCACCGAATTCCCGGTCCGAGCCATCGCTCAGCGTGACATACCCACCAAGGCGCACCCCATTGTCGAAGCGCTTGGACATATCCACCGTTGCGCCCCAATCCCCGGCAAGGAATCGCCCGACCCGCACGGTCGATAAAAGGCCGCCGCCCCATTCCCGGTACAGGCTGACATCCCCTGTCAGGGTATCACGCCCTTCAAATCCGAAAAGCTGATCGGCATCACGGCGTTGCACCCAGTTCAATTCGCCGCCCAAAGACCAGCCCGTATCGGGGGTGCGGTAGAGCATTTCCAAAGACAAGCCGCCAAACATTTGCTCAAAAATACCTGCCGACAAGCGCCCATAAAGATTTTCACCCAATCCACCGCGCCAATCCGCTTGCAGATATGGAATCGCAGTCCGCCCTTCCTTGATAAAGTCCCGGATATCGCTGCGCACCACCGGCAAGTCGCTTGCCTCGGACGCTTTGCCGATCTGATCCAGATTGCCACCAATAAAGCGCCGCACCGCACCGGAAAGCTGCAAACCAGGCATCAGATCAAGGCTGGCCAAAAGGTCCACATTCAGATCTGCAAGCCAGGCACCGCTTTTTGAATCGCCCACCTGCTGGATCACAACCGGAGCCACGCCCCACTGAAATGCGGGATAAGCATTGTCATTGGCAATGAAGGTCCCGTCCGCTGCCACGGAGTCTGGCTCCATCTTTACCTTCGCCGTGATCCACAATTCCTCCGGGCTGCCCCGCCCTTCCAACGCATTCACCAGATCACGGCGCAAAATCCGCGTTTCCAAAATATCATGGCTGCCAAGACTGCGCCGGACCGCAATGGCCTCCACCTGCGCCCCGGCAAAACCCGATACCTGTCGGGCCACCTGCCCAACCAACTGCATTTCTCTATCCGTGGGCGCATCATCCAGCCACAGGGTCATGCGGCCATTATGCCAAGCCAAAGCTCTGGGACGGTGTCCATTGGCTTCCAGCTTTTCAAATAAAAGCCCGGCTTTGCGCTCCAAAACATCCCGATTATCATAGCCCGCCGCTGAAACAACGGCTTGCGCCACATTGGCCCTTTCGGCCAGTTCCGCGCCATCAATGCCTGTTGTATCCGCTTGATCCACCTGCAAATGCGCAGCGTGCTGCCCCTTGATGGAAAGGCCGGTGACAAGGCTGTCCCCGGCCGCCTCCAGCAGATGGGAAGCTTGTGCCAGCGCCCGCACAGCATGAAGATCCAGCACGGTTTCACCGGATTGCGCGGCCTCGCCATGGTGCGCCGGCTTGGCAAGGCGCACAGCCCCTATATCCGAAGGCAAGGCAACCAACAGCGCATTATCAAGGGCTGCAGGGTCCAATAACGCGCCCCCCTCTCCGCCTGAAGGATGAAAAACCGCTTCGCCATCTTTGAGCGTGATTTCAGAAACAGGCCCCCTATCCGCCAAGGCCATCACAGCGCGGGCTTGCAAAGCGGACGCATCATTGGAGGTGTAGAGCCGCGCCTCACTCAGCCTCTCGCCGCGCCAAACCAGCCACAAACGGTTCACTGTGTCAGGTAGATATGCCAGAATTTGTGCGGCTATCCCGGCCTCGGGAAGCCCCTTCTCCGCACCCTTTGTGTTGAGCGGCAAGTCCACATAAACCGCTTGCGCGTCTCCCCGCACCAAAGCCCCGTCAAAGCCCAGACCCGCCAATATTTGCCCAATGACAATCTCTGGGTTAGGGCCGCCTTGGCTAACGGTTTGAGGGTTCTCCCCGGCATCTTCGGACTGCTGAGCGGTCACCGGAGGATGTGGCTTTCGGCTTTTTGGCCGATCAAAACCCCCCGGAAGATCAAACAGATCAAAGCGGATTGCTGTGCGCGCTGAAACCGTATTCCCGCGTTCAAAACCCAGCCCCATATCCAGCCATGGGAAAGGCCGGTAACGCATCCCGAAATTTACAGGAAAATCTTCATCCAAACGGTTACCCAATGGTTCGAATTCAGGATCGGAGCCGCTATATTCCACCAGCATGGACAAGCCATGAATGGGTGTTTGCCACGAAACGCCGCCAAAAAAAGCAATATCGTCGCCCGAAAAGTAATTCCCTATATTAAACGATCCGCGGCTATTGGCCGATCCACGCCGATCAAAGCTGTTGCTGATCAGACCAAAGGGATTGCCCACATGATTGCGGCTTCCCAAATAGCCCCATCCAAGGCCAAAACTGAAATCAAATGCCCCAAAGCGCTTATTGGCAACAATATATTCGCCGCCAAAGCGGGCATCGCCGAACATATCTGAAAAGCCCACAGCAATGGCAGGGAAAAGGCCCCCTTCCTGCAACAGCCGGATTTTCAGGTCAAAGGCGCGATCCGTGATTGTTCCACCACCTTTAAAGCCGAACAGATCTTCGAGAAAATCCACCTGCCCAAGCGGCAAGACCGTACCATCTTCTTGTACATTGGTGATATCGGTGAAGCGAAAATTTGCCTCCAGCCACTGGAATGGATGGGCCCGCAAATAAAAGCCGCGATAAGGCTCTTGCGCAAAACCGCCAAGCTCGATCGTCCCCGCATCCATCGTACGCGCCGTTGGTGTGCGCAACAAACCGATGGTGCCAAAATCTCCGGCCCCGGCCTCATCAGACCGTCCTAAAGCCTCTGTCTGCGCCCCCACCCCCATGGCGGTGGCGACAATCAGAATAGCTGACGCCGCAAAAATGAGGCGCATATCGCCCCCTAGCGCGAAATAACGGCGATAGAGGCAGCAGACACGGCCAAATTACTCAGAACGCCGGCGATTTCTCTCACAATGTTAAGTGTTTGCAACGGATTGACATCTTTCGGCACCACAATGGTGCTGCCTGGCGGCACCATCACAGAACTGCGCGACCAACGCGACATGGTGACAGGCTGCGCCACCCCATTGGGGAACACAATAAAGACACGGCCTTTATCGGCTGTTTCCTGAAAGCCGCCCGCCTCGCCCAGATAATCTTCCAGCGTTTTTCCGGGCCGGAACTGCAAGGCTCCGGGATTAAGCAGATCGCCAGCCGTTAAAACAAAATTGGGGCGCTTGGGCATGAAGATGGAATCGCCACCTTCCAGCACCAGATCCCGATCCGGCTCCTGTTGCAGTATGCGGGGGTCCGCTTCCACCACCACACGTCCGGCCGCTTCCACCATCGCAAAGGAATTCACCAGACCACTGGCTGCGGTAAGCGCGTTGCCGGAAATATTGTTCTGCACCATCGCCAATGCCAAAGCATTGTTCAGTTCTCTGGCTGTGCGGCGGAAACTTTCCTGCTGTTCCTGTTTGACGCGAACACGTGTAAAAACGGCCCCGAAGGGATAGGCTTGCTCGGTCAGTCCTCCGGCGCGATCCATCACCTCCATCAAGGTTTCACCGCGTTTGATGCTATACACGCCGGGACGGCGGAATTCACCGGACAACAACACGGTTCCCGCTTCCAAAGACCCCGAAAGCGAGGCAAAGCGGATTGCACTCCCCGGTGTAATTTGGATTTCGGACAGCGCTGTGGTGCGGCTGTCGATATAGCGCCGTTCCACCGCCCCTAAAGCGGCCAGATCGCCACCGCGGAAACTGGAAATTTCAATTTGCGAAGGGTCCACAGACAAGCTCATGCCACCACTTGTGGCCACCAGATCGCGCAAGGAGGCTGTGTTGGCAATGGGATAAAGCCCGGGCTGGCGCACAGCCCCCATCATGACAACGGAATATTCAATGGCCAACGGCAAAACTTCGGGGCTCTCCTCGAAGAAATCATTGCAATCCGCATCTTGCGAGGCCAAACGCGCCAATTCCGCGGAAGAAACGATTTCATCAGATGAAAAATTTGACGCCTCTTCCACCATTTGCTGTTCGCTGGTTCCGCCGGAACTGTCATTGCCCCCCTGTTCAGCCCCTGTCACCACAAAAACCGAACGGGCTGCCGCAGCCAGACGCTCACTATCTGCCTGTCGTGCCCGACGCGCCAAGGACGTAATGGCCTTGCATTGATCGGATGTGACAGATTCTGGCGACAAAATCGCACTGCGAACCGCTTCCGATGAAAGATAGGCCATTTCCTCCGGCCCCATCACCAAAAGTGCGTCTTGTTCTTTCAAGGCGATATCTTCAATACCGGACAGGATCGGCCCTAAATCGACAGGCTGATAAATCCGCTGACGCGACACCTCATCCGTGGTTTCCAAAATGGCAAACAGCAAATAAGGAGCCGGTTGAAGCGCATCCCCATCCATCAAAAGGTCGGAAATGGTCGGAACAGAAGCCAAAGGCTTAAGACCCGGCTGACGCACATGGCCATCCAATCGGACCTGTCCGATCTGCACCTCGCGCTTGGGGAGAACCTGAAGCAAATCGCCCGGCAAAACCGGGTCTTGGGGAGCAGAGGGGGCAATATGTTGCTGCCCATTCGCCCCGATCCGGTTGCGTTCGATGCTATAGCCTCGTGGCCGCAAAGATCCGCCAGCCAGCGCCAGAACATCTGCCGATGTCAATTGCATGTCCGGAAGAAGCTCATAAATGGCGGGCCGCACCACATCACTTGCAATGGCAATTGTATCCCCCACCAAAGGCACAAACAGCCGATCACCGTCACGGATATCAAGCGACACATCCGCCGACCCGAACAACACATCATAAAGATCAATGCTACGCCGTTTGCCATCACGGAAAATGGCGATTTTGCGCAATGACCCGGTTTTCTTGATGCCGCCGGCCAATGCCAAAACCTGCAAGGCATCAGACTGGCTGGTGGCCTGATACACGCCGGGATAGGTGACTTCCCCCACCACAGTTACACTGATCTGGCGCAAAGCCCCCACGGAGACATAAGCGTCCGTACCGAGCAAAGTCTCGGAAACGCGCCGTTGCAAGTCTGCACTGAAATCACCGAACTGCCGACCCGCCGCAGGAATGGGCGCAAGATCAGGAATAACCACCCGACCTTCCCGATCCACACTGGTGATAATGCTGCTCTTGGTCTGTCCGGCCAAAGAAACGACGATTTCATCGCCCACCCCAAGAACATAGCTATCGGATAAACGGCCGGTGACCGGGCCGTCTGCCGCCATATTTTCACGGAAAATATCATAGCCGAATTGGCGCAAAACGGGCTTTTCAAGGGCCAGCTTTTCCGCCTCGCGCTGTTCATCCAGCCTTTTCTTTTCTTCTTCGGTCGGCGATCTTGTGGCCTGTGTCATTGCTGACGGCGTTGTCGCCCCTATTACTGTTGGGTCACCCAGAAAGGGCAAGAGACTATCATCCGGCTCCGGTGGCAATTCCCGCCCCAAACGCCGGTTATAATCGGCCTCAATGGGAGACAAAGGTTCTACTTCTTTTTCTTCTGCAAATTCGTCTTGGAAGCCAAAAAGATTGCTGCTGCTACGGCCATCGCGCGATCGATCCAGCGGCGATTGCGTTTGCCCGATACTGCTTTGCAAAGCCTGTCCCTGTTCCAGCAACCGGCCCAAAGTCTCCGGATCGGGAAGCTGAGCCTTGGCGGACCCAAATGCGAACATCATGATCCCGACAACCAAAACAGCCCAAACAGTGCGCATGGAGAAGAAAGAGGCTTTCGCCCAACCGCTTGTCATCAAGTTCCCAAATCCCTGAATATCTTTTGGGGCGATCATGGTGCCGGATTTCCAGCATGACGATCACCGATTGTCGTGCACAATACAGAAAAGCAAGACCTTCCCACAACCACTATCATGTGGAAAGCGTCTCATTAAAACGTCGCGCCAGCCCAACTCCACCAGCCGGGATGTTTTTTCACGAAATCCGCATGGGCGGCAAGAGCCTCTTCCGGACTGTCAAAAAGGGCAAAACATGTGGCTCCGGAGCCGCTCATCCGCGCCAAACGGGCACCGGGCAGCGCAGCCAATGCATCGATCACCATTTTGATCTCTGGCTGAAGCGCCAAAGCCGTCGCTTCCAGATCATTGCGCGCCACGGTTTGCAGCCAATCCATATCCGTCCAGAATGGACCATCTTCAAGCGCGGCAGAAAACGGCAGACCGCTGTTTTTATAGGCTTTGAAGACAGCGGGCGTTGGCATCGCCACATTGGGATTGGCCAGGAGAATACCCCAATCAGGCGCGGTCCCAACAGGGCTGAGCTGCTCCCCGATCCCTTCGACACGCACCGGCTTGCCATCAAGGCACGGTGGCACATCTGCGCCCAAATGCTCCGCCAGTTCGATCATCCGGCTTGATGACAACCGATGGGCTTGTTCCCTGTTTTGCCACAGGGTAGCGCATCCCTGCATGGCCGCAGCAGCATCTGCCGACCCGCCCCCAACGCCTGCAGCCACAGGAATATTTTTGGTCAGGCGGATATCCAGTTTTTGCGACACGCCCATGGCCTCGCCCATCAAGCGCACAGCACGCAACACCAGATTATCGTCCACAGCCTCTCCGGCCAAAGCGCCAGATGTGGGGCCATCAATCACCAGACGCATCTGGTCAGCGGGCGTCATCACCAGCTCGTCCGCAAGCCCTGTGAACAAGAACACACTATCGAGACAGTGATAACCGTCTTCCCGACGGCCCGTAATGTGCAAATACAGATTGATCTTCGCCGGGGCGAAAACCTTAATCCCTACGTCTTTCTGCATCATGGCTTTGGCAGTTGCCCATCTTCGATCTTGGCCACGTCCTGTTGGCCCATATGCTTATTGGCCTGCATTTGGTCTTTTTGGCTTGCCAGCGCCAATTCCAGCCCCACCTCCAGCTTGTCAATGATCAGCTGACGCGCCTCTTCATCGGGATCGGCAGCCAAGGCATGGGTCCATTGGAAACGCGCGTCCTTTCGTTGGCCGACTTTCCAATAGGCATCCCCTAAATGGTCGTTCAAGGTGGGGTCCGAAGGCTCCAGTAAAACGGCACGCTCCAAATGCCGCACCGCTTCTTCATAATCGCCGCGCAGATAATATGCCCAGCCCAAACTATCGATGATAAAGCCGTCATTGGGGCGCAATTCCACCGCCCGTTCAATCATTTCCGTTCCGCGCTCCAAATGAAGGCCACGATCGATCCAGCTATATCCCAGATAATTGAGCACCTGCGGTTGATCGGGATTAAGCTCCAATGCTTTTAAAAGATCCGCTTCTGCCTTGTCGAAATCACCCATCCGCTCATAGCCGATGCCGCGCGTAAAGTGCAAAAACCAAGCCTGCACATCGCTGTCCGCCGTGTGCAGATTGATGGCCCGTTGATAAGCCTCTACCGCCTTCTCATAGGCTTCATTGCTGCGGTGAATATCCCCAAGGGCGGCCCATCCACGTACATTTTCCGGATGAATGGACAAATAATCCAAAAGGACGGTGATCGCCTCTTCATAATCATCGGATTGTTGATGAATCCACGCGGTTTGCAATTGCGCCGCATCGAATTCCGGAGCGTCTTCGTCAATCTTCCTCAATTCCGAAAGCGCCGCGCTATAAAGGTCTGCATCCGCAAGCATGGCCGCCAATCGCAAGCGGGCATCGCCCATATCCGGCGAGAGATACGACGCCAAACGGGCATAAATAATGGCAGGGCGCGGGGCATCATCGCGGCCCAGCTCGCCCGCAGCGCGGAACATCACAAGGCTGACAGCGCCCGCAGGGGTTGACGCCAAATGCGTGACAGGTTTTCCGGCCACCAACCGATCACGGGCATCCAGCAAAAAGACATTATTGCGAAAAGCCTTCAGATACTCATCCAGCATCGCAATGGCATCGTCGTTTCTGCCCAGTCTTTGCAAAAAAGCGGCATAAGATACCACCGGCTGCAAGGAGGAAATCTGCGCCCCTTGCAAGGCCTCCAGATACGCATTTTGCGCGGCATCGTCTTCACACAGATAATCCAGCAAAAACGCCCGATGCGTTGCCCCAAAGGGTCTTAAGGCCGGGATCGCCTCTAAAGGAGACAAAGCCTGCAAAGCCGCTTCTCGATGCCCCTGAGCCGCCTGCACCCATGCTTGGGTAATAGGAACCGCCAGCATTTCAAAACCGTTGGCGCTCAATTCCTCAAGATAGACCTGAGCCTGGGAATAGCGTTCAAATTTCAAGGCATCCAATGCCAAATACAGCACGGCCAATGTGTTGCCACTGTCTTGTGCATGCAGGCGTTTGGCCGCCGCCACCGCGTCGGCAAAGCGCCCATCGGTCAATAATGTAAGAAAGGCCTGACTAAGAATAATTGTGCTTTGCGGGTCTTGATCGGCAGCACGCAGCAAGAAATCCGCAGCGCGTGGGTCCCCAATTTGATGAGCAAAACGGCCAGCAACATAATTGCCAAAATCCATCTCGCCAGCATAAGGGCTCGTGACATAGCCATAAGGATTATCGTCTTGCTGCGTCATGGCGCATCCCGACAGCAACACTGCACCAAAAACCCATAAGGCCGCGCGCGCTTTTCGCATCAATTTGTCTCCGCTCCAGTTCGCCATGCACCACCGACGCCCCGCCTTTTGTCGGCCATCCTGCTCCGCCACGCACAATATCGCGCGAAGGAAAGCCCCTTACATATTGGGATAATTCGGCCCACCGCCACCCTCGGGCACCACCCAATTGATATTCTGTGTGGGGTCCTTGATGTCACAGGTTTTGCAATGCACGCAATTCTGCGCATTGATCTGCAATTTCGGCTTGCCTTCTTCCCGCCCGACAATCTCGTAAACCCCGGCCGGACAATAGCGTTGCTCCGGCGCATCATAGATCGGCAGATTGATCTTGATAGGCACCTCGGGATCTTTGAGTTGCAAATGGGATGGCTGATCTTCTTCATGATTGGTGTTGGATAAAAACACCGATGACAACCGGTCGAACGTAATCACCCCATCGGGCTTGGGATAGGTGATCTTTTCACACTCCTTTGCCGGACGGGTGGCGCTATGATCCGCATGGTTTTTAAAGGTCCAAGGTACCAAAAAGCCAAGCTTCAAGGAATTGAGCCACAGATCAAGGCCGGAATAAAGGGTGCCAAGGGTGATGCCGAATTTCGCCAATGCCGGACGCGCATTGCGCACCTGCTTCAATTCATCCCACACCCATGATGCCCGCACGGCTTCGGGATAGGCGCTCAGTTCATCTTTGCCTTCCCGGCCTTCACCAAGAGCCGCAAAGGCAGCCTCTGCCGCCAACATGCCGGTTTTGATGGCTGTATGCGATCCCTTGATGCGCGGCACATTCACAAAACCTGCCGAACAGCCGATCAGCGCGCCGCCGGGGAACACCAGTTTGGGAACAGATTGCAAACCGCCTTCATTGATGGCCCGCGCACCATAAGAAATGCGTCGCCCCCCTTCCAGAAGGGGTCGGATCGCCGGATGGGTTTTCCAACGCTGCATTTCTTCAAAGGGATAAAGATGCGGATTGGCATAATCCAGAGCCACCACAAAGCCGATGGCCAGTTGGTTGTTTTCCTGATGATAGATAAAACCACCCCCGGCCACATCGGTCAGCGGCCAGCCTTGCGTATGGATCACCGTGCCCGGCTGATGCTTGGCGGGGTCGATTTCCCACAATTCCTTGATACCGATGGCAAAGGTCTGCGGGTCCACCCCATCGCGCAGATTGAATTTCTCGAACAACCCTTTGGTCAGCGACCCGCGGACCCCTTCGGCAAAGAATGTGTATTTGGCATGAAGCTCCATGCCCGGCTCATAGCTGGCTTTTTTCGACCCGTCCTTGGCAATTCCCATATCGCCGGTGGCCACACCGCGCACCGCGCCATTTTCATCATAAAGCACTTCGGAAACGGCAAAGCCGGGATAAACCTCGACGCCCAAGGCTTCCGCCTGTTCAGCCAGCCAGCGACACATATTGCCAAGGCTGCCCGTATAGCAGCCTTTATTGTTCATCAGGGGCGGCAACAGGAAATGCGGCATGTCGATTTTTTTGGACTCGCCCAAAAACCAATGGTGATTCGCGCTCACCGGAGTGGACATGGGGCAGTCCTTATCGCGCCAATCAGGGATCAGTTCATCAAGGCCAACGGGGTCCACAACCGCGCCCGACAGGATATGCGCCCCCACTTCGGAGCCTTTCTCCAGCACGCACACGCTCACATCCCGGCCTTCTTTTTCGGCCAATTGGCGTAACCGGATTGCCGCAGCCAACCCCGCAGGGCCCGCCCCCACAATCACCACGTCAAATTCCATGGCCTCGCGTTCCATCCCGCATCCTTTCCATCCACACACATATCCAATCGGGATATGATAACTCTTAACCACTCACATATAAGCGCTTTGCACGCTTTATGCCCGTTCTCACCTCTCTTGGTCAAACCCGATGGTGCTTTCTTCTCGTGAAGGTGACAAGCTGCCTTTAAAGGAAGGCCGCTTCTTCCATGGATGACAAGACACCGAACGCGTGTTAACGAGCTTTTTGCACAGATCCAGTAAGTATACCGCATCATGACACAGCATTTGACCAATGACGGACAAAGTTTCGATGCTAGGGCATTGCTCGGCTGGTATCTGGCCGCAGGTGTGGACGAAGCCATTGCCGATGCGCCCATTGACCGGTTTGCCCAACCTCAAGCCGTGCCTCTGCCCCAATCTGCACCCCAGGCCCAAGCACCGCAAACCGCAGCCACAAGACAAGGCTCTGCTACGGTTCGTCCCGCCGCCGCCCCGCGGGTCTTGGCGTCCACCCAGATCGCCGCTGACTGTAAAAACCTTGAAGATTTGAAGGCCGCCATTAACAGCTATGAAGAATGCGGGCTGAAACATACGGCCTTGTCCACGGTATTTGCCGACGGGGCCCCCACAGCGAAGGTGATGTGCGTGGGCGATATGCCCGATAAGGATGATGATCGCACCGGCACGCCCTTTTCCGGGCAAGCGGGACAATTGCTGGATAAAATGCTGGCGGCCATCGGTCTTGATCGTACAGAAAACGCTTATCTCGGCACGGTTATCCCATGGCGTCCGCCGGGGAACCGCGCTCCCTCTCCCATGGAGCTTGCCCATTGCCTGCCGTTCATTCGGCGACATATCGAGCTGGTGGCACCGGATTTTTTGATATGTCTTGGCGCCCTGCCCGCCACGGCTTTATTGGGGATAGAGGCAAGCATCAGCAAGCTGCGCGGGCGCTGGAAAACATTGGAAATAGGACAGCGCAATATCCAGATGCTGCCAATCTATGCCCCCAGTTATCTTTTAAGGCAGCCGCGTCTGAAAGCCGATGCATGGAAAGACCTTCTTGCTTTATCCGAAAAGCTGGACGCAAAAAATAAGGGCGACAATGCCTGACCAATCTTTTGACCCGGCTTTCCGCCGCTCCTGCTTTGGTATTCTGAAACGCTTTTCCGCGGTCTTTTTGGCTACGGCAATGGTGATGGCCGCGCCATATGCCCCCGCATGGGCCAATGACACCAGCAAAACCACCGGCACATCCAGCCCAGCTGTTTTGACGGGCAATGGCGCACTTTATACCACGCCGTCGATCCTCGGCCCGGACGATCAAGCCCTTTACCGCTCCATCTTCGACCTGCAGGCCGATGGCAAGTGGCGACAGGCCGATGCCCTGATCAAAGAATTGGAAAACCCGATTTTGATGGGGCATGTGCTGTTCCAGCGCTATATGCACCCCACCGCTTATCGGTCACGCTATGCGGAATTGCGCGATTGGATGGCAGCCTATGCCGATCACCCCGATGCAACCCGCATTTATAAGCTGGCCAAAAAACGCCAAGGAAACGCCGCAGCTCCCAAAAAACCGGTCCCGGCACGGGGCATTTATGGCAGTGCGCCGCAACGGCCATCTTTGCCAAAAGCCCCCAAACGCAGCGCAGCCACCAAGAAAATGGTGGCGGATTTTTTCAAAATCGTCGACAGACAGATGCGCCGCCGCAATCCGGACCGGGCGGAAAAGCGCTATTGGGCCATGGAACGGCTGAATATTCTGGCCCCCCATGAAGCGGCCAAAGCCCTTGGCAAAGTGACCTTTGCGCATTTTTTCGATGGCAATGACCACAAAGCCTTGTTGTTGGCCAAAATGGCCACAGATCTTTCGCCCGATTATGCCGAAGATGCCCGCTGGTATGGCGGGCTTGCGGCATGGCGCTATGGCGATTGTGCAACGGCTCTCGACCTGTTCGCCGGTATTTCCCAGTCTCCCATGGCCGGAAGCTGGCGGCGATCCGCCGGAGCCTATTGGGCGGCCCGCTCTGCGCAATCCTGTAGCCAGTTCAAAGCGGTAACTGCGTATTTGCGCTTGGCGGCCAAAGAACGGGAAACCTTTTATGGCCTGATCGCCATGCGCCAGCTTGCCCTTGATCCGGGATATGATTGGACGGTGCCACCGCCCGATGACGCCCAGTTGAAAACGATTTTGAAAAATGCCTCGGTGCGCCGCGCCATTGCCCTCGTGGAAATTGGCGAAAGCCTGCGGGCCGATCTGGAATTGCGCTTGGCTCTTGGCCGCTCGAACCGCAAGGACTGGCCGGTGCTGGCCGCCTTTGCCGCACAGTTGAAATTGCCTGCAAGCCAGCTTCGTGTGGCGCGGGCTTTGCGCGATGCGGATTTGCCCATAGCCCTCCATTATCCCTTGCCCGATTGGGCCCCCGATGGCGGCTTCACCGTGGACCGGGCCATTGTTTTTGCCTTCATGCGGCAAGAATCACAGTTTTCTTCGCGGGCCTTATCCCATGTGGGGGCGTCTGGCCTGATGCAAGTGATGCCGGAAACCGCCAGCTATCTGACCGGCGACAGCAGCCTGAAATGGAAGCGCAGCCGCCTTTATGATCCGGATTTCAATATGGCTTTGGGGCAAAGCTATATCGAACATCTGGCCGATCTTTCGGTGGTGGAAGGCAATCTGTTCATGTTGGCCGCCGCCTATAATGCCGGTCCGGGAAATCTGTCGCGCTGGCGCAGAAAAACCGATTATCGCAATGACCCATTGCTGTTCATTGAATCTCTTCCCGCTCGGCAAACCCGCACTTTCATCGGGAATGTGATGTCCAATCTGTGGCTTTACCGCATGCAGATGGGGCAGCCCACGCCCAGCCTTGATGCCGTTGCATCAAATGTCTGGCCTGTTTATGAAACGCTGGACAATGCTGCGCCCCATCGATTTGCGGACAGCAGCCCCGCCCATACAACAAGAGCCGAAATTCATGCCGGGAATTGACGAAAACCGCCCCTTCATTGCCGTTGGCATCGCCATTCTTACCGTATCGGACAGCCGCACCCTAGACACCGATACATCCGGCGATTGCCTTGTGGACAGGCTTGGTCGTGCCGGACACAGGCTGGCGGACAGGGCCATTGTTGCCGATGATATTGCGGCCATTCAATCGCATCTGAAAACATGGATTGCATCATCTGATGTGGATGTTGTGATCGCAACGGGCGGCACCGGCGTTACCGGACGCGATGTCACACCGGAAGCCTTTGAGGCCTTATATGACAAGGCTATTCCCGGCTTTGGCGAGCTGTTTCGTGCCCTTAGCTATCCGATCATCGGGACATCCACAATCCAGTCCCGCGCCACCGGGGGCGTTGCGGGCGGCACCTATTTATTTGCCCTGCCCGGCTCCACTGGCGCCTGCAAGGATGGTTGGGATAAAATTCTGCACGATCAATTGGATAACCGTTTCCGGCCTTGTAATTTCGTGGAGTTGATGCCCCGGCTCAATGAACGTTGAGCGCCGCCAACCGGGCGCCATCCCGATCTTCATCAAGACTGCCCCGCAGGCCGGCCAGTGTCTGCTCGACAAAATCCGGCGACAAAGGGCCTTCACGGGTTGCAAAAGCCACCCCATGCACCTGTGCCAGCTCTACAAAATAGTCAATCAGGGCCGTGGTGCGCTGCTCGAATAAATTGATATGGGCATCCGGCGACAAGCGCTGGGTCCGCACCACATCCACATAGGTTTTGGCCAGATCAAACAGCAAGGGGCCGCTCATTTCGCGCAAGGCATCGCAAAAGCGCAGCAGCCGCGCCCCCGGATTCAATCCTTCGGGCAGATCGAAATTCGATGAAAGGCCCGGGCCCGCTTCCGGCGTGGGGCAATTGGCAATCTCTTCCAAGGCAGCGACCATCCCGGACAATTTATCGTCCAACCGTTCGGCCACCGCCGAAGGCTGGCGAATCAGGCCCGGCCCTGCCAGAATGGTTGCACCCGCCCCCTTTCCCTTGTTTGTGCTCATCTCTTTTCCACAACCAGAATGATCGTCAGAAGCCGTCTTGCGGTTTATTTTATGCGTCAACCCAAGGCGAAAACAAGACAGTCCTGCCCGATATCAGCCACCAGTGATAACTGTGCGCCATCCTTATCGCCGGGGCAAGCGGTAGCGGCTGCTGGCCTTTGATGCAAGGCTCGGCATAGTTTGATCGACAGGCCTTAATCGTTCCGCAGCAAAAAGGGATAGCTGGTCGCCATAATGGGGGGAGCGTTCATCCAATGTGGCCGATCCGAATTGATGCACGGCCCATGCCTTCACCTGACCGTTTTCATCCCAATCCACAAGCTGGATATAGCTATCCCCCGCCATGCCGTGCAAAGTGCCATCCTCTGCTAGGCTATTGCCGCCATAAACCGCACGCAAGGTATCCGGCCCGCCACCAAGACTTGCTTCTTGATCGCCGCGATAGACCTTGTTGATTTTCGACCAGGGCACATGAACGGTTCCATAATGCTTGTGCAGCGCATCCACCGTTTCCTCAAAGGCTTCTACCGGGTCCATATCCCAGCCCTTGAATTCAAAGCTATGCACCGCTTTCAGGCTACCCAGAATTGCCAGAGCCGCGCCTTCGCTTTCCAATTCCGCCGTCCCGTCCCAATCCAGCAAAAGCTGCTGCGCTTCCAAAAGCTTAGGCTGGTCGCGGAAATCACGGCCCGAAATATAGCGCACAAAACGCGACATATTGGACCCCGGCGCATAGGCTTTATCGAATTTATAACGCAAAAATTCTTCAGCGCTGATGGATGTATCCTTGCCAAACAGCGCCAAGGCCCGCAAAGCGCGATTGGTCAGATGGCGTTCTATGCCCAAATCCGGTGGAAAATCGCTTTCCTTCAAATCATCGGCCACATCACTGGCCCGCAAGGGGGTGCTATTGGCGCTCACCAGATAACCCGATTGCGGATTGACGATCTTTGGCACCTCTGAAAAGGGCCGCACACCGCGCCATACCAAATGCGGATCATTGCCGGGCAAAATACCCTCATAATCTGCACCGGGCGCACGGTCTGGAATACGGGCATTATAAACAAAGGCAATATTGCCCGCCTTATCCGCATAAACCGTATTCAGGCTGGGAACCGCCATCATCGCCATGGCATCCATCCAGCCTGTCAGGCTTTCTGCCTTGTTCATGCGGTACCATTGCTCCACCGCCCGCACATCCCCTTCTCCGGCAAAAGCGATGGCGAACACCCCTTTGGGCGTTTTCAAAACCGGGCCATGCACGCTGCGATAGAGCGGTTCTTTGAAGGTCCATGAAAATGGCCCCCAAAGACGCACCTGCAGATGGGCCGTATCACGCTCCAAGGCGCGCCACTCCCCATCATAGCGGTAGCGAACGGGATCATCGACATCATCCACTTCCAGCCGATAAATATCCACCAGATCCGGCTCGTTCACCGTATGCGCCCACCCCAGATCCCGATTGTGCCCCACCAGCATCACCGGCGAGCCGGGAAACAGCGCCCCATTGGCAGCCCAGCCTTCATCGGACTGGAGATGCGCTTCATACCATGCCACCGGCCCCGTATAGGGCTGATGGGAATTCACCATCAAACGGGTGTGCCCATCCTCCGAACGGCCCGGAGCCACGGCCATGGCATTGGAGCCAAGATGCGCACCGGCCTTTAAATGAAGCGCCGTACGAATGGCATCATTGAACGCGGTTTGTTCAGGATCAGCTTGCGACAAATCCTTCAAAACACGTTCCAGCCCATAGAAAAAGGGAGCGCGAAACACAAAGCCCGCCACCACATCCTGCGCCGAAACCGGCAAAGCAAGGGGATTGACCCGATCGGGATGATCCGCGGCATAAAGATTGATCCCGGCGGCATAGCCTTCCAGAACCGCGCGCATCTTTGGGCTGAGATCGGTTTCATACCGTTCGGCCACGGCTTTTTGCACCCCGAACATGCGCACCAGATAATCTGTGGGGGCGGCCTCTGCGCCATCACGGCGGGCCAAGGCTCCGCGTGCCATCAAGACCACCATCTCTATGGTTTGCCAATCGTCTTCCATATGGGCATAGCCAAGACCAAAGGCCACATCCTGATCGCGGGCGCCAAAAATATGCGGCACGCCATACTCATCGCGGATCACTTCGACATCATAGGATTGCGCGGCCTTTATGGCAGCGTCCGCATTGAAATCCGGCAAAGGCGACCAAGCGATCACAGCCACAAGGCAACTGGCAAGAGCCACCGCCATACCCGAACCAATAGTAATGCGTTTGATCATGATGCCCCCGATTGGCAATTTCGATAAAGCACTGTAACGCTTTATTTCTCTGCCAGCAAAGCCAAGGGCGACCAGCCCAGACCATCGGACCCGGCCCCCGCTTTGAAATGCCCTGTTTGCTGCCAAGTGGCCGTATCGATCACCGCAATTTCGGCCACATTGGTAAGCGCCGCATAAAGCCGCGTTCCATCTGGCGAAAAGAGCAGCGTCACCGGCATCAGAGCCGTCGCCTGACCAGAAGTCGAAAGCGGAATGGTCTGGATCACCGTTCGGCTTTCGGTGTCGATCACACTGATGGTGGAATCGCGGGCATTGGACACGACAGCAAAACGGCCATCGGGACTGATCGCCACCCGGATCGGCATTTCCCCTGTTTCAATGATCGCCAGCGGCTCATACCCATCCGCATCAAACAGCGTGACCGTATCCGCTGCCCGGTTGGATACCCAGATTTCACGGCCATCCGGGGTCACGGCTATGCCTTCCGTTTCAAGGCCCGCCTTAATGGTGGTCAGGCGCTTGCCTGTTTCCAGATCGATCACCGTAAAGGAATTGGATCCCAAATTGCTTATATAGGCCAGCCGTGCATCCGGTGATAACGCCACCATATGCGAGCCGGATTGGCCGGTGGCGATCACATGCTGGATCTCTCCCGTTTGCGCATTCACCAAAAGCAACGATCCGCTGCCTTCCGCGGTGATCACCAGTCTTTCGCCATCGGGCATCCACAGCAGGCCATGCGGTTTGGTATGCTTTCCCAGATCAATCACCTTCAAAGGCGTGGCGCTTTGCACATCGAACAGGCCGATAGTATGGCCTTCCTGTTCAGCCGATCCATAAGAGACGACAGCAGCCACCGCCCCGTCAGGGGAGATCGCCACTTCATGCGGCCCATGCCCGGTGGCCCGCACGGCACGCATTTCTCCTGATGAAATGTCGATGAAGCCTAGGGTGTCTGCCGTTTTATTGCCAACGACCAATGTTTGCGCCACAGCAATCCCGCTTGAAAAGCCAAGGGCCGAAAGGCAAATAATCGCTCCAACTGACAGCGCTCTTGCCAGACCGTTCCCCATCCCGTCGTCCTTTCAAAACACAAATAAATTCTGTTCAACAATTACCTGTCCACATTCACTTGTCTACCCATGTGCGGGAAATGCCGATATACAAAATTGCTCCCGGATATATTTGAAAAGATCTAGAATGACGACCACAGCAAAAGAGGCGATCCACCAGCTTTTAACCGGAGACGATGAGGGGCGTTTGTGCCGCGACATCCCTGAATCCGCCTGCAAGGATCAGCCGGGGAACTTCCTTATCCATATCGCCAGTCTGACGGCCACAAAAACCGGCGATGGATTGGCCGATCCGAAACTGGTTTTGTCCTGGTTGCTTGGCGCTTTGGGAGCCCCCGCTTTTTTCGTCGGCCTTTTGGTTCCCATCCGCGAAGCCGGTGTTTTGGTGCCGCAGCTTTTCATTTCCGCCGCCATCCGCGCCCTGCCTATGCGCAAATGGATATGGGTTTTTGGCAGCGCCCTTCAGGGCCTTTCGGTGATTGGGATGGGGATGACGGCCTTCTTTATGGAGGGCCGCATGGCAGGCTGGACCCTTGTGGGGCTGTTATCCCTTTTCGCCCTTGCCCGCAGCCTTTGTTCCGTCAGCTATAAAGATGTTCTGGGCAAAACCTTGTCCAAATCCACCCGTGGCACGGCATCCGGCACCGCCGGCACAGTGGCGGCCGCCTTCGTTTTGTTGTTCGGCATTTTATTAAGCAGCGGGATCTTGGACAAATCCGTCCCCGTCATCGCCAGCGCCTTGATATGTGCCGGTGGCTTATGGGGGATATCCGCCGTTCTTTTTGCCACACTCAAGGAAGAACCGGGGGCCACAGAAGGCGGGAAAAACGCTCTGCCATTGGTGATCGAGCAATTCGGATTATTAAAGCGCGATCGCCAGCTTCGACGGTTCATTCTCACCCGCGCATTGCTGCTTTCAACGGCGCTCAGCCCGCCTTTTCTGCTCGCCCTCAGTGGCCAACAAAGTGGCCGGAAACTAGGAGAATTGGGCCTGTTCGTACTGGCCTCTGCGCTTGCATCTTTGGTGAGCACCTATGTCTGGGGACGCATGTCCGATCGGTCCAGCCGCAAAGTGCTGCAGTTCACCGGGCTGTTGGCCAGTCTCCCCCTTGGAATCGCAGGTGGCCTTGGACTATGGGCTCCGCAGATAATCGGCCTTCCCCTGTTGATGCCTTTTGTGCTGTTCGTTTTGATGATCGCCCATCAAGGGGTGCGGTTGGGGCGCTCCACGCATCTGGTGGATATGGCCACCCCTGACAACCGCGCCGCCTATACAGCACTCTCCAATTCCATGATCGGGCTGTTGCTCATCATGGGCGGGGGCTTTGGCGTTCTTGCCTATATATGGAACGAAAGTGCCGTGCTCCTTTTGTTTGCCATCATGGGGCTTTTGGCCGCCTGGGCCGCATCGGGCCTTGATGAAGTGCAGCAGGATTAGGCCGCAAGATCAGAAAGTTTCATCCAGCGGCTTTGCCAAGGCATCCCGCGTTTTTGAATGTGTGAGATTGAGATGCAGCGGCGTGATGGAAATCCATCCCTCGCGCACCATTTTCAAATCCGTTTCCTGAGCAGGCCGCCCCGGCTCCCGCGACAGGCGAAACCAGTAATAAGGAACGCCGCGCATATCCGTGCGTTGTTCCACATTCAATTGCCCTAAATCGCGCTGGCCCTGCTTTGTCACCCGCACACCCTTTACCAAATCCGCATCCACCGACGGGAAATTGATATTGATCAGGGTTTCTACCGGCCAACCTTGAGCCACCACTTTTTCGATCATGGATTTGGCATAAGCCTTTGCGGCGCTCCAATTGGTGAGCACCGGTGCGGGCTTGACGGCTTGGCTCAGCGCAATGGAGGGAATACCCGCCAAAGTGCCTTCCATGGCAGCCGCCACTGTACCGGAATAGGTGACATCTTCCGCCAGATTGGCCCCGCGATTGATGCCGGACAGCACCAGCGTCGGGCGCTGGTCTTTCATGATATGATTGACCGCCAGCATCACGCTGTCGGTGGGGGTTCCGCGTACCGCAAAGCGCTTTTCATCCACCTGCCGTAGCCGCAAAGGCTCCGTAAGCGTAAGGGAATGTCCGGCGCCGGATTGTTCCGAATCCGGGGCCACCACCCACACATCGTCCGACAATTCCCGTGCGATGGCTTCCAGATACCGGATACCGGTGGCGTGGATGCCATCGTCATTGCTGACCAGAATACGCTTTGTGGAAATAGGCCTGCTCATGGAGTTATTCTGTCCATCCCGCCCATATAGGGCTTTAATGCTTCGGGTACGGTGATGGAGCCGTCTTCATTCTGATAGGTTTCCATCACGGCAATCAATGTGCGCCCCAATGCCAGTCCAGAGCCATTGAGCGTGTGGGGAAAGCGTGTTTTCTTTTCCGCCTTGCCACGGCTGCGCATGCGCATCCGCCGTGCCTGGAAATCACCGCATAAAGAACAGCTGGAGATTTCACGATAGGTATTTTGCCCCGGCAGCCATGCTTCGATATCGAATGTCGCTTGCGCCGAAAAGCCCATATCTCCGGTGCATAAGCGCATCACCCGATAGGCAATGCCCAAACGCTTCAAGACCTCTTCGGCACAGCCCACAAGGCGGTCCAGTTCAGCACGGGAGTCTTCAGGCGTGGTCACAGACACCAGCTCAACTTTGCTGAACTGATGTTGGCGCAACATGCCGCGTGTATCACGCCCCGCCGCCCCCGCTTCCGAGCGGAAACACGGTGTCAGGGCGGTCACCCGGATGGGAAGGTCTTCTTCCGTCAGAATATGCTCGCGGCCCAGATTGGTCAGGGTCACTTCCGCCGTCGGGATCAGCCAATGTTCATCACCGGCGCGGTACAAATCTTCGGAAAATTTCGGAAGCTGTCCGGTCCCGATCAAGGCATCGGAACGCACCAGATAAGGGGTTGCCACTTCTTCATAGCCATGCTCGGAAGTTTGGAGATCCAGCATAAACTGGCCAAGCGCCCGTTCCAGCCGCGCAAGACCGCCTTTCAAGACCACAAAGCGTGAGCCGGACAAACGGGCCGCCACTTCAAAGTCCATCAAACCAAGGGCTTCCCCCAGTTCGAAATGCTCTTTCGGGGCAAAGGAGAAGTGCGGCTTTTCGCCATGAACGCGCACCTCTACATTATCGGCCTCATCGGCCCCATCGGGGGTATCGTCCAACGGCAAATTGGGGATGCCCAGCAACAGGTCATCCAGTTCGGCGGCAACCGCACGTTCGTCGGCTTCCAGCCCTGCCATTTTTTCTTTCAGGGCCGAAACCGCATCCATCAGATCCTGGACATCGCGGCCTTCACGCTTGGCAAGGCCAATGCCTTTCGACGTTTCATTGCGTTCAGCCTGCGCTTTTTGAATGTCGGTCAACAGCGCCCGACGGCGGCTATCCAACGCGGCAACCTTGGCGCCCACAGGGGCAACACCCCGGCGTGCCAGTGCTGCATCAATGGCTTGGGGATTTTCACGAAAAAGGGAAATATCGAGCATCTATATCTGTCCAACCGACGATGAGAGCGGATCAGGATGCAGCACCGGCCTTATCATCTGCACGCGCAGCACGGCGCGCCGACATCCCTATGGCTATGATCGATATCTCGTAAAGCAGCAGGATCGGAATGCCAAGTCCGATCTGGCTGATAAGGTCCGGCGGCGTGATCAAAGCGGCCACCGCGAACGTGATTACAACGGCATATTTGCGCTTTTCCCGCAAATCATCCGCGGTGATCAACCCGGCACGGCCCATCAAGGTGAGCAATACCGGAAGCTGAAAAGACAAACCGAAGGCCAAAATCAGCTTCATGATCAAAGAAAGATATTCGCTGACCTTGGCTTCAAGCTGAATCGCCAAATGGCCATCCCCCGCAGCCTGCTCAAAGCCGAGAAAGAACTTCCAGGCCATTGGGATCACAAGATAATAAACAAGGGCGGCCCCAAGAACGAACAAAATAGGCGTGGCCAGAAGAAATGGCAGAAAGGCTTTTTTCTCGTGCTTGTAAAGCCCCGGCGCCACAAACTTCCATATCTGGATGGCAATGATCGGGAATGCGAGGAACACCGCTCCGAAAAAGGCCACCTTCAGCTTGGTGAAAAAGGCTTCATGGAGGGCGGTGAAAATCATCCGGCGGCCTTCATGGCCGGCCAGCGCATCGGCCAAAGGCTGTGTCAGAAAATTATAGATGGGGTCCACCACAAACCAACAGCCGATGAAGGCCAGAAAAATCCCCGCCAAGGCCCACATCAAGCGCGAACGCAATTCCATCAGATGCGCCATTAAAGGCATTTTGCCGGCATCGACATCAGAATCGTCGGCCCCGGTTGCCGCTTTCTTTTGCTCAACCACGGTGGCCCTCGTTTCTCTTTTCCGAGCCTTCATCATCAGTATCGTCGGAATTGCCGGCCAAAACTGCTTGCGGTGCCGATGGAGACACCAAAGGGGCTGCTGCGGCATCCGCATCCTTTGGCGCCACATCGCTCTCCGGAGCGGCCGGTGTCGCCGGCCCCAAGGCCGGGTCTGCCGTCTCCGGCACCACTTTCGTTGATCCGGAATAAGGGCGCGGTCCGCCATTGCCTCCCACCGTCAGCTCCGAAATTTTCGGCGCAGGCTTCACTTCTTCGCCGGTGGAGGGATCGATCATTTTCTGAAGTTCGCGCTTGGGGTCCAAAAGGGTCGCCTGATAGGCGCGCGCTTGCTTGCGCAGCTCGTCCAATTCGGTTTCCCGGGCCAACGCATCCATATCGCTTTGAAACTTACCAGCCAAAGACCGGGCCTTGGCAATAAACCCGCCCACAGCTTTCATCACCTTTGGCAAATCTTTTGGCCCCACGACCACGATCGTGACAACGGCAATGACAAGCATTTCGGTCCAGGCAATATCGAACATTCAAAAGCCTTATCTCAAAACGACCGTAAAAATGCCCTCAGGCACCTTTCTGCGTGGCATCTTTGGCATCAGCCACCTTTGCATCCGCCGCTTTCACATGGGCCGCACGCTTATCAGCAATGGCTTTGCGTTCTTCTGGCGTTGCATTTTCGGGAATGGGTTGTTCCGCTTCATCCCCATCATCCTTCAAGCCTTTCTTGAAGCTGGTGATGCCCTTGGCCACGTCACCCATCAATTCCGAAATCTTGCCACGCCCAAACAGCAGCACCACTACCACGGCGATAAGAGCAATCTGCCAAAAACCAATACTCATTCAGTTTTCTCCTAAAAACCTATCGGCCAATTGAGGGGCCGGAAACCGTATCTTGCCAAAAGCACAGAGCATAGGCAATGCGATTGATTTAACCGCGATAAGGTTTTTCTACCCATGAGTGTTTGCGCTGAACATATGAAATTCATCCAAAGTCGCACAGACAGCAACCATCTCTCCAATCTTTACCGCATGTCGGCGGGGCTGTTCCATGATTAATGGCGTATCCAGCCCTTCAGAGGTTAAAATGAGCCGTTGGACCGGCCCCAAAAGCCGGGCATCTTCCACCCGCATAGGAACCCCATCACCCGGTTTTGCAAGGGTTAATGCCGTGCCTCTGAAATAAATAGCAACATTTTCGCCTTCAAGAGAGGGAGACGCGGAAATCGGCCCAAAAAGCGTGGCCACCTTGCCATTCTGCACCGATCCCATCAAATGATTCGGGGCGCCGAAAAAGGTCATGACAAAAGGGTCCACGGGATTGAGATACACCTCTTCGGGGGTTCCCGCCTGTAAAACCCGCCCGTCCCGCATGATGATGATGCGGTCCGCCACGGCCAATGCCTCATCGGGATCATGGGTAACGATCAGCGTGGGAACCGCCCGGCTTTTCAAAACAGCCACGGCCCTTTGCCGCACATCGGCGCGCAAGGTCACATCCAGACCGGAGAAAGGCTCATCCATCAACATCACATAGGGTTCGGGCGCCAAGGCGCGGGCCAGCGCCACCCTTTGTTGCTGGCCGCCGGAAAGCTGATGCGGCCAGGCATCGGCATAGGCTTTCAGATCCACTTGATCCAGAAGATCCAGAATCTGTTGGTCCCGCGTGCTTTTATCGCGGTTCTGCACACCAAAGGCGACATTTTGCGCCACCGTCAGATGGGGGAATAACGCAAAATCCTGCAGCACAAGGCCAACACGGCGCTGTTCGGGGGGCACATGCACATCTTTGGAAGCCACCTGCCGCCCGCCGACACGCACCGTGCCCCGCGTCAACCGTTCCAGCCCTGCCGCTATCCGAAGGCAGGTTGTTTTCCCACAGCCCGAAGGACCAAGCAGACAGACAATCTCTCCCGGTGCCACCGTAAGGGAAACGCCGCGCACCACATCGTCCCCATCATAGGCGAACTGCACATCCTGAAGATCCAGCGCACCGCTCATGACTGCTCCTCATCAAAGGGCAATGTCGGTTCCATCCCCGAATCCGCCACATCGCGTTCCAATGACAGGGCAATGGCCTCTTCAAGATCGATCTGCGCTTCATCTTCATTGTCTTCTTGCGCCCGCACGGTTTCGCTCTCCATCTTGTCCAGGGCCTCATCCACCGTATCAAGAAGGCCGGCGGCCTTAAGATCCGCAAGGCCGGGCAGCGCATCCAGACTCTCAAGTCCGAAATGGGCCAAAAAGCTGTCTGTGGTGCCAAACATCAAAGGACGCCCCGGCGAACGCTTACGCCCGCGGGGTTTCACCCATCCCGCTTCCATCAGCACATCCAAAGTCCCGCGGGACAAACCGACCCCGCGAATATCCTCGATCTCGCCGCGAGTCACCGGCTGGTGATAAGCGATGATGGCAAGGGTTTCCACCGCAGCCCGCGACAATTTACGTGGGTCGTCCTTTTCCCGACGCAACAAGAAAGACAAATCCGTTGCGGTGCGAAATTGATATCCGCCCCCGACCGATGCCAACACGATACCGCGATGCTTATAGCTCTGTTCAAGCAAGGCCACCGCCTTTGCAGCATCAACCTCTTCCGGTATCAAGGCCGCAATATCGGAAAGCGTCATGGGATGGTCCGCCGCAAACAAAATGGCCTCCACCATCCGCACATGATTTACATGGACATCTTCAGGCCCATCGGTGGCATTGGCCTCTTCACCGCTCATCATTATCGCTTTCCATGCTGTCATAGCCCGCATCATCACGCCGCCGGACATAAAGTGGCCCATAGGCAACCATTTGCCGAATATCTGCACGCCCGGTGCGTGCCAATTCCAGACTGGCCACAAACATACTGGCCAGAGCCGACCGGCGCATCCGCGGATCATCCAGATGGGTGGGTAAGAAATCGCGCAATTGCGTCCAGTTGAACGCGCCGCCCACCAGATCATTCAAGCGCCTTACGGCCTCGTCCAGCGCATAGACCGGCCGCTTGGCGATGTGCATCGAGGTCACAGACCCCCGCACCCGAATATCCGCATAAGCACGCAAGAGATCATAAAGGCTGGTGTCATAAACCGCATGATAATCCACCGCCAGACCTTCCGGCGCACCATGGGTAAATACATCGCGGCCCAATCTATCCCGCGCCATCAAGGCGGCCCCCGCTTCCCGCATGGCCTCAAGCCTTTGCAGACGCACCTGTAGGCGCAAGGCCAATTCTTCGGCGCTGGGTTCTTCCGCATCGTCTTGTCTGGGCAATAAAAGCCGCGATTTCAAATAGGCCAGCCACGCCGCCATCACCAGATAATCCGCCGCCAATTCAAGCCGCAATTTCCGCGCTTCGGCGATAAAGGCCAGATATTGCTCCACCAAGGCCCGGATCGAGATTTTTTCCAGATCCACTTTTTGGCTGCGGGCCAACATCAAAAGCACGTCCAGCGGGCCTTCAAACCCTTCCACATCCAGAATCAGGGCATCGGGCGCAGTCGCAGAGTTCTGGCGGGCAAGGGCTGCATCGGATGGTCCGTCGAACCCGTCCAGATTATGCTGCTGCCCTTCATCCGGTTGCGCCGTCATGGCCTTTACCCCAACCGTAATACCGACAGAATACCGTCATAAAGCCATTGGCTGGGCACCAATAACAAGCTGCGCGCCGGATCGAACCCCAGCCCCAATTCCCGCGAAAGCATGGGCAGCAAAAACAACCCGCCTATCACAATAAAAAAGCCATAGCGCTCAAGTTTGGCATAGGGACGCGCCAGATCATAAGGCAGCAGGCCCACAGCCACGCGTCCGCCATCAAGGGGCGGAATGGGCAGCATATTGAAAATCGCAATCAGGCAATTGAAAAACACCATCACATGCAGCATTTGCACGGCCCAATTGCCAAAGCCACCGCCAATCGCCACAGCAAAAGGCAGCAAGCCCGCCCCGAGAAAAGCCAGAGCCAGATTTGTTCCCGGCCCCGCCAGCGCCACCAGAATCATGTCACGGCGGGGATTATGCAACCGCCGCACATCCACAGGAACGGGCTTTGCATAGCCAAAGGCAAAACCGGTCAACACAATCAACAATAAAGGCAGCACAATGGTGCCAAAAGGATCGATATGCACCATCGGGTTCAAAGACAGGCGCCCTGCCTTTTTGGCGGTATCATCGCCCCGGATCCACGCCACATATCCATGGGCCGCTTCATGCAATGTCACCGCAAGGAGCACCGGCAGCGCCCAAACCGCGATCTGCGCTATTGTTTCGCCCAATCCTGACATCATCGCGTCACTATACTCCACATCCGGTGCGGGAAAGCCCCGGTTATTCAGCGATTTACGCCCCGCCTCTCTGCGTTACACCCAGGCGCCGATCAATTGCGACAAGCGCGCACTGGCATTATCAAGATCGGCAGGGGCAGGATTGGCAATCAAAGACAGTGACTGCGACAGACAATCCGCAAGATCGGCGTTCATTATCTCGGTGGCCTCGAGAACCGTGCGGGCCTGATCAAAATCACCCGAACAATGCAACACCAGATCGCAACCCGCAGCCAAAGCCCGCGACGCCCGTTCAGCCATCGAGCCGTCCAATGCTTTCATGGTGATATCGTCCGATAGCAACACGCCATCAAAACCGATATCGCCACGAATGACATCTTCGATCATCTTGCTCGAAAGGGTGGCAGGCAATGCCGGATCAATGGCGTCATAGACAATATGGGCGGTCATGGCGAACGGGGCATCGGCCAGGGCTTTAAAGGGAACGAAATCCGTTTCACACAAACTGCGCACGTCCGCATCGATACGCGGCAATTCCAAATGGCTGTCCATCGTGGCGCGTCCGTGACCGGGGATGTGCTTGATCACAGGCAACACGCCAGCACTGATCATTGCATCCACCGCCACCCGACCCAAGCGGGACACCACATCCGGATCAGCGGAAAAAGCCCGATCGCCGATGATGTCATGGCCTTGGGGATAAAAGAGATCCAACACCGGCGCGCAATTCACAGTAATCCCTAGGCGGCGCAATTCGCATGCTTGCAGAGTTGTCGCCAGTTGAAGCGCCGCAGCCGCCTCTATGAAATCTTCCTGGGCAATGCGCCCATAAAGAGCCGCAGGCGGAAATTCACGCCAATGAGGCGGTTGCAAGCGGGCTACGCGCCCGCCTTCCTGATCCACCAAAACCAGCGCATCCGCATCGCCTACCGCATCCCGGAACGCCCCGATCAAACCCTGAAGCTGATCGGGTGTTTCGCAATTGCGCCGAAACAGAATAAGCCCGGCAGGGCGTTCAGCGGCACATAAGGCAGCTTCATCTGCCGTCAGTTCCAACCCGCTTACGCCGAGAATTATGGGTTTTGCTTTGCTCACTCCGGGGCCACCACGATGCAATTCAAATCCAGTTTCTTGACTTCGTCGCATTTTGCAAGGGCGGCAGCACGATCAGGGAAAGAACCAAAACGCACCCGATAATATGTCGCCATGTCCCGCTTGGTTTCGACAAGCTCCGACGTCAGATCGCCGAAAACCTCTTTATGTTCGAATTTCGTCTTGATCATCCATGTCTGCGCATAATGTTTCTGGCGATAAGCGGCCACTTGGATAGCCCATTGATCTCTGGGCAATCCTGCAGCTGCTTTTTCTTTGGACGGCTTTGATGCAGCACTGTCTTTTTCAGCATCCTTTTCTGCCATATCCGGCTCGTTCGCCTTCATATCGGCAACAGCGGCTTTCGCGCCGTCATCTTTATCCCGATCGCCCGATACTGCTGCCACAATATCTTTCACGCCCGATGCCACAGGCTCGGCGCTTTCCTCGATCCGCGCTTCCAAAGACGGCACATCGGGGCGTTCCAAAGGCGTTTCCGCAATGGGGCGAAGCTGTTCATCGGCATCGGAACGCTCACCAGATACCCGGTTGAACACCAGCTTGTCTTTATGGGGCACATCCATGCCGCCGCGATCTTCGGGCTCTATTTTCGTCGGGCCTTCAGGAGCTTTTACCAGAATCGGTTCGCCGCCGCCTTCGCCTTGAGAATAGATCATCCAGATCAATGCCGCGAACAGCACCACCACCGCCACCGAAATTCCGGCGATCAGAACACGCGGAAAAAGGCTTGGTTCGTCCTTTACGCCCGCGGCATCTTCATCCACCGGCTGAAGCCACGGAGGCGTTTCGCCATCATCTTGCGCGTCATTGTCATTGACCATAATTTTCCAAGGGCCTTCGCCCATCCCTTCCCCAAAGGTTTCAATGCATCTCGTCGAGTGGCTCCACACCTAGAACCGCCAATCCCGACGCAAGGACCACCGCAACCGTGCGGATCAAGGCCACCCGCGCCCGGGTCAGGGATTCATTCCCTTCAATAATAAACCGACGCTCCGGGCGATCATTGCCCTGATTATAGAGACTGTGAAACTCGGACGCCAAGTCATAGAGATAAAATGCCACGCGATGCGGTTCATGGGCAATGGCTGCCGTTTCCACAAGCCGTGGCCAAGCCGCCACCCGCTTGATCAAGGCAATTTCCGACTCTGTTTTCAACAAGCTCAAATCCGCATCCAAAAGGGCTGCATCTTCTGTCGCCATATCGGGAAAGGCTTCGCAAGCCTTACGCACCGCCGATTGCACCCGCGCATGGGCATATTGCACATAAAACACCGCATTATCGCGCGACTGTTCTTTCACCTTGGCAAAATCGAAATCCAATGTGGCGTCATTCTTGCGCATCAACATCATGAAGCGCACGGCCCCCGCCCCCACTTCATCCACCACTTCGCGCAAAGTGATGAAGGTACCAGCGCGTTTCGACATTTTTACCGGCTCCCCGCCACGGAACAGGCGCACAAGCTGGCAAAACCGCACATCGTAAAATGCTTTGCCGCCCGATATGGCCTTCACCGCCGCTTCCATGCGCTTGGCATAGCCCGCATGATCGGCCCCCAGAACCAGCACCATATGGTTGAAGCCCCGGACGAACTTATCATAATGATAGGCGATATCGGCGGCGAAATAGGTATAGCTGCCATCGGATTTTTTCAAAGGCCGGTCCACATCATCGCCAAATTGGCTGGCCCGAAACAGGGTTTGCGGGCGCGGTTCCCAATCCTGAGGCGTTTTGCCTTTGGGTGGCTCTAGAACGCCTTCATAAACAAAGCCTTCTTTTTCCAGCCAGTTGAGTGTTTCTTCCACCCGGCCCGATTGATGCAGGCTGCGCTCGGAGAAAAACACCTCATGGCGGATGCCAAGGGCAGCCAGATCATCACGGATCATGTCCATCATGGCTTCGGTGGCAAAGTCACGAATCGGCTGCATCCACACATCTTCCGGCTGATCCAGCCAAGCATCGCCATGGATATCTGCCAGTTTTTCGCCAACGCCGATCAGATAATCGCCGGGATAAAGACCTTCGGGAATGGCCCCCATATCGCGGCCCCGCGCTTCGCAATAGCGCCGATAAACCGAGCGGGCCAGCACATCGATCTGGGCCCCCGCATCATTGATATAATATTCCCGTGTGACCGCATATCCGGCCTTTTCCAAGAGATTGGCCAGCGCATCGCCCACAACAGCGCCGCGCACATGCCCCACATGCATCGGCCCCGTCGGATTGGCCGACACATATTCCACATTTACTTTTTGCCCTTCAATGGCCACCCCTGCCCCATATCCAACGCCTTCTTTCAGCACATCGGGAATACGGGCCAACCAGAAATCATCGGCAAAACGCAAATTGATAAAGCCCGGACCGGCAATCTCTGCGGCCACAACATCGTCGTTTTCCCGCAGCCGTGCCGCCAGATCTTCGGCAATGGCACGGGGGTTTTTACCGGCAGGTTTTGCCAGAACCAAAGCCGCATTGCTGGCCACATCGCCATGCGCAGGGTCCCGTGGCGGCTCTACGGTTACGGCATGAAGATCAAGGCCGCTGGGCAAGGCGCCATCAGCCTGTGCGCTTTTGATGGCCGCATCCAGAAGGGTTTTGAAATGTGCAAAGACGTTCATTTGGGGCTTGCCGATATACTGAAAAGTTTTTCGTGGTCACGCAGGGCGAAACGGTCTGTCATACCGCCGATGAAATCAGCCACTGCGCGGGCGGTTTCTGTGGTTTCCGGGCCGGTTGCGATCTTGGCCCAGAAGGGCGGCAACAGCTCTGGCTCGCTCATATACAGGGTGAACAGATCATGCACTACCCTTTTTGCCTTGCCGGTCATGCGGCGCACAAAGCGATGGCGGTACATATTGGTGAACAAAAAGTTCCGCAACACATCCACATCGGCTTTCATGGCAGGAGAAAAGCATATGACTGCATGATCAGCTGCGCGGATATCATCCACCGAAACAGGGTCCAGATCGGCGATCAACTGCCGGGAATGTGTCAAAATATCATCGGTCATCCTGCCAATCAGCCGCCGCACCAATTCATGGATACGCACATCTTGGGGAATGTCGGGGAATTTGGCATCCACCGCATCCAATGCATCCTGCACCAGTGGCACCTCGGCCAATGCCTCCAAAGAAAACAACCCGGCCCGCAGGCCATCATCAATATCGTGATTGTTATAGGCCACATCATCGGCAATGGCCGCCACCTGCGCTTCGGCACTGGGCCATGTGTGCAGCTCCAGATCATTCAGCCGCAAATATTCCTTCAACCCGAAAGCCAGACTATCGGGCGGGTTTTGCGAATCAATGGGAGCTTCCACAAGGGGGCCATTGTGTTTTGCCAGGCCTTCAAGCGTTTCCCAACAAAGATTAAGGCCGGTGAACCCCGCATAAGGATGTTCCAGCGCCGTTACCAGCCGGATCGTTTGGGCATTATGATCGAATCCGCCATAAGGCTGCATCGCCCGATCCAGAGCCGCTTCGCCTGCATGGCCGAAGGGCGGATGGCCCAGATCATGGGCCAGTGCCAGCGCTTCTGCCAGATCCTCGTTCAAACGCAAGGAACGGGCCAGCGCCCGGGCAATCTGCGACACCTCGATACTGTGGGTGAGGCGCGTGCGATAATGATCGCCTTCATGATACACGAAGACTTGGGTTTTATGCTTCAACCGGCGAAAAGTGCTGGAATGAATGATCCGATCCCGATCGCGCTGAAATACCGTTCGGGTGGCGCTTTCCGGTTCAAAAATCAAACGCCCGCGACTCTCGTTGCTCTTGGAGGCCCAAGGTGCCAGCAGCGTTTCCATCGCCATATGCGGCGCTAAATCAATTTTATGGTCCATTTTGGCATATGTATCGGCTCTTTACGCCCTGTGCAATGCGAACAGCGCATTGACACCGATCGTAAAGTTCCTAAATCTAAGCTCGAATCCGCGACCGTGTTTAGGAAACCATGATATGGCTGAAGCGCCACCTCCTGTAAAGCTGACCGAAAAAGCCGCCAACCGGCTGAAAAACCTGATCGCCGCCGAAGGTGGGGACGATCTTGCTTTTCGCGTCTCGGTTTCCGGCGGCGGCTGTTCAGGATTCAGCTATAAATTCGATCTATCGCGTGAAGAAGAGCCCAGTGACATCGCATCGAACCAACATGGCGTGAAGGTGCTGGTGGACGATATGTCGCTTCTCTATGTGCTTGGATCCGAAATTGATTATGTGGAAGATCTGATCGGTGCATCATTTCAGGTGAAGAACCCCAACGCACAATCCTCATGCGGTTGTGGATCTTCCTTTTCTGTATAAGCACCGATTTGGCTAAACGCGCCCTTCAGATCCGGTAAAACGACCCCACACCAGACAGCATCACATTGAACGCAAGGCTGATGCGTTCGCCGCCTTGGGTGGGTGTTTCATAGCCGTGCCGGATCTGGCTGGGAAACAGATAGCACAACCCCGTTTCAGATGGATAGGCAATGCGGTTGGCAGTAAAAATGGTTTGCTGCTTTGTTGTAATGGCCAGATAGGGCGATGTGTTGATTTCGGGCTTTTCAAACATCAAGGGCGCGCTTTGTTTGCGGTCTGCCTTTAGATAATAAACGCCGCTCACCACCGAATTGCCGTGAAAATGCATGCGTTGGAAGCCGCCTTCCGGTGCACGGTTCACCCATGCGTGGACGATGGCGAATTTCTCATAATCATAGCAATAAACATTATCGAGATAATCTTTCACGCAAGATTCCAGATGCTTTCCCAAAGCCTTGAATCGGTCTTCCTTCAAGATATTGCGATCCTGGCTGGTGGATTGGGTGGTTGAGCCATAATTCTGCTCAAAGTGCAGATCATCGATGCGCACATCCTTATGATCCGGGTTCTCATATCGAACCACCGCGCCTGCCGGGAAAATGGGGCGTACCTCGCCTTTCGGTTTTTGTGGCTGGGTCACAGGCCAAGTCCTTTCGTGCAGCGGTTGAAATACTTATACTAATTGCGTCTCAAATCTTCATAATCCGTTGCCATCCGCTCTGGCAAGGGACAGAGCGGACAAGGACCGGAAAAACAGCCCCGCCGGTTTTCTTTTCACCGGAATGTGCGCATGGTTTTCGCAATCTCCCATGCGTGATGCTTGACATTCTTCCCGGCAAAGGGCGATCAAACGCACATTCTTACTGTCAGACAAGGCTGGATCTCCATTTCATGTCCCAAAAGGCCGATACGTCCCATCCGCTTTATGGCGCAAACCTTGCCACTTTGTGGTCTGTATGGCGCAAAGCCGATGGGCTTTCCCCGGACCGTCGCCAACATATGCGCGGCGCTTTTGGTGCCGCCCTTGGGCGGTTGCCTTTTTCCCTTGTGGAACGGGCTTATGTGGCGGTGAAACGGCATCAGGCCAAAAAGGCACCGGCTCCTATCTTCATCCTTGGCCATTGGCGGTCCGGCACCACACATCTTTATAATGTGCTCTCCAAATCCGATCGCTTTGGCTATGTTTCGCCTTTCGCCACCGCCTTGCCTTGGGATTTTCTGCTTCTGGGCCGGGCGCTGGCACCGCTTTTGACGAAAAAGCTGCCCGAACATCGCTATATCGACAAGGTGCAGGTCAATGCGGATTCGCCGCAAGAAGATGAAATCGCCCTTGCCAATATGACCCCCTTGTCTTTTTACCACGGGCTGTATTTCCCCAAGCAATTCGACCACTATTTCCAACGCGGGGTGTTTTTCGATCACACCAACGCCACAGACATCGCGCAATGGCAGCGCGATTTGCGCTATTTGTACGACAAATTGGCCCTTGCCCAGCCGGGGCGGCGCTTGCTGATCAAAAATCCGGTCTATACGGCCCGACCCGCCATGCTGCGCACCATGTGGCCCGATGCGAAATTCATTCATATTCACCGCAATCCGGTGAAGGTATTTTTGTCCATGCGCAATTTCTACACGGCCTTGTTTGCGCAATTTGCCCTGCAAGATTGGTCGCATGTGGATATTGATCGGGTGGTGCTGGAAACCTATGCCCGCATGATGGGCAATCTGCGCGCCGAAACCAAAGATCTGGCCAAAAACCAGTTTGTGGAACTCAGCTTTGACAATTTCCAAAGCGATCCCATGGCCCAGATCGAGCGCATCTATGATCTTTTGGATCTGCCCGATCTGGATGCCGACCGTCCGGTGTTCGAAGGATATCTGGAAAGCGTGCGCGATTACCGCAAAAACAGCTTTACAGCATCCGATGAAGCGAAGGAAAAAGTGGCAACCCATTGGGGAGAATTTATCCGCCATTGGGGTTATGAGGACCAAATCTAATGATGGCAGGGCGCCTTGCATGCATGGTGCTGATGGGACTGATGATCTCCGCCTGTAAAGACAACAGGTCGCCCGCGCCCTCCTCTCCCATAACCGTTTCCAATTGCCGCAGTGTGGATGTGGAAGACACGCAAGGCCGCACGGTTACCGGTATCGAGGATATGGAGATCGATCACGCATCGGGGCGGATTTATCTGGCCGCCTATGACCGGCGCACGGCGCTGGTGAACACACCACCCGCCAATATTTTCCCCGGCGGCGTGCTGATGCTGGAGATGGCGGATCTTTCCAATCAACCGAACCGCCTGATCGCCCACCCCCTGCCCTTGCCCGACAACCGCCCCATACGCCCGCATGGCCTTGACCTGACCATCGGGGAAGACGGCACCCGCCGACTTTACACCATCGACCGTTTTCCCCATGCCATGGGGCAAAATCCGCGTCTTCTGGCTTTGACATTGACCGAAAACGGGCAAAGGATCGGTCTGGCCCGCCATATGGAAAATGCCCAGCCCTTATGCAACGCCAATAATATGGTCGGTCTGGGGGAAGGGCTTTATGTGTCCAATGATCGGGCGTCTTGCTGGGCCGTGGGACGGGCGGTGGAAAATATTTTCGGGCTGGCCCGCGGCACAGTCTTTTTCCAGCACAAAAGCGCCAGCTATCCAGTATCCGAAGGGCTGTATTTCACCAACGGCCTTGAAATTCTGGACGGTCATGCATCCACCCATAGCGAGCGCGCCTCCGACACCCCTTCCGCCCCCATCCTTCTTGTGGCCGAAACCCGCCGCAAATCCATCCGCGCCTTTTCCATAATGGATACAAAAAGCGGCCAATTGGGGCCGGTACAAGCCGACATATATCTTGAGGCTGCGCCGGACAATATCACCCTTGGCGCCGATGGTGCCGCTTATATCGCCGCCATCCCCGATCTGTCGGACTATGCGTTGTTCAAAAGCCGCTTCGGCCGCAACAGAACCCCCGACGGGCAGGTCTACCGCCTGTGGCGCGATCCCGAGAATGGATCCTTTTCCTGGGCGAAAATCCTCGATTTAAAGGGGGATATTCTGCCCGGAGCCACCGTTGCCGCCCAAAGCGGTCCATATCTGATCCTTGGATCGGCCTTCGCACCGGGCCTTGCCCTGTGCCACATTGATCTAGATGCAACAACACAAGAGCAAGCACAATGAGCCGATCTGTACTTGTTACCGGCGGGGCAGGCTTTATCGGCAGCCATTTGGTTCGCCAGCTTATCGGTTCAGGCTATGATGTGCATGTGCTGGACCCTTATGCCACGCCGCAAGCTCTTCCTGCGGGTGTTATATGCCACCAAGGCTCTATTCTGGACGATGCCGCCCTGGAAAAAGCCATGGCAGGGCGCAATCAGGTGTTTCATCTGGCCGCCAATGCACGGCTATGGGCGCGCGATCCGGCCATATTTGATGCCATCAATCACCAAGGCACCAAACGGGTAATCATGGCCGCAAAAAAAGCCGGAGTGCGCCGCTTGGTAGCCACCTCCACCGCGTTGATCCTGCGCGATTGGCGCGATCGCGACCCCAGCCCCATTGCCGAAACAGACCCGAAACCCGCGCTTCAGGGGATGGCTGGCCCCTATAGCCGGTCCAAATGGCACGCCGATGAAGCCCTGCGCCGCGCCATGGGGGATGGGCTGGAGGTGGTGATCCTTTATCCCACCGTTCCCATTGGCTCGCCCAATGGCTTCATCACCGAACCCACAGAAATGCTCAAAGGGTTTCTTTTCAACCCGCCGCCAGCCTATTTGAAAACGGCGCTCAATCTGATCGATGTGGCGCAAACCGCGCAGGCGCACCGGATTGCCGCCGAAAAAGCGCCGGCCAATAGCCGGTTTATTCTGGCAGGCGAAACCATTGAGTTTCAGGATCTTCTGGCCATTCTGCATCACATCAGCAACAAAGCCATGCCGCGCATATCCATCCCCTGGTGGGTGGCTTCATTGGCGGGACAAAGCGGAGACTGGACCGCGCGCGTCACCGGAAAAGCGCCGGCAGCCTCTGTGGAAGCGGTGAAGGTGGCAAAACACCCCAGACGCTTTGATATCAAGCAGGCACAAACCATTCTGGATTGGGCCCCGATGCCCGCAAAAGAGGCCATCACCCGCACTGCAAAAGCCATTCTGGGCCACTCATAGGGCATAGACTTCAGGCAGCTTTGCGAAAGACTGCCATTTGCGACGGGCCCCCCAAAAGCGGATGCGCCCCTCCAAGATCGGACATATCCACATCATAGCCGCACCGTCCGGCCACCCTCGATGCCCAAGCGCAAAATTCGGAGCGATCCCATTCGAAACGATGATCGGGATGGCGAAAACGGTGCGACGGCACCCCTAAAAGATCATTGAACTCCCGATTGGGTGTGCTGATCAGGATGGTTGCGGGCATAAGCTGGATAAACACCGCTTTTTCCAGCCGCGATAGATCCGAAGGCGCGATATGTTCGATGGTTTCGCACATCACCGCCAAATCGATCTGCCGGTCATGCTCTTGCGGCTCGATCATTGAGCCAAGCCTTATGGTCACCCGCTCTCGCAAATCGGCATCAAAAGCCGCAAGCCGGTGCCTTAAGGCTTCAATCGCGGCTCTGGACTGGTCGATACCGATAATCCGCTCGATAGACCGGTCTTTCACCAGATCCAGAAGCAAGGCCCCATCGCCGCAGCCCAAATCCATCACGGATCGCGGTTTCATTTTGCGGATCGCATCCAAGATGATTTGAAGCCGGGCACGATGAAGATCGCTGGTCATAAAAAAATGCCCAAATTATATGCTCTTTCGCACCATCCAAAAGATATGCTTTCGCGTGCCATAGGCATTTGTTTGTGGCGCACAAACAATGCGGCTGTTAAGAGCGAGCATTGCCATTCCCCATTTGGAGCCTGTTATGCTGAACGCTGTATTGTTCATTATATGCGTACTGATCTGGGGGTCTACATGGTATGCCATCAAATTCCAGTTTGGCATCGTACCCATTGAATGGTCGGTGGCCTATCGCTTTTTTCTCGCCGCCATTTTGTTGCTTGGCTGGTGTATCATCACCCGCCGCCGTTTGCGCTTTTCATGGTCCGACCATGCCGTATTCGCAGGGCTTGGGGCCTTGTTATTCTGTCTCAATTATGTGCTTTTATATTGGGGCACCAGCTATCTGACCTCTGGCCTTGTGGCAGTGATTTTCTCCATGATGTCGCTGGCCAATCAAGTGAATGGCGCCCTATTATTACGGATCCGTATCGAACCGAAAGTGCTGGTGGGCGCCTTATGCGGGCTTTCCGGCCTCGGGCTGATTTTCGCGCCGGAATTTGCCAAAATCAGCGGCAATGATGGCTTGGTTGCCGGCATTGTTTTGTGCCTTTTGGGCACGCTGTCTGCTTCCTTCGGCAATACATTGGCGGCCACCGAACGGGGCAAAAATTTTCCCCTTTTTGCCTTTAACGGCTATGCCATGTTGTATGGCAGCGCCCTGATGGCACTTTATGCCGTGCTAACGGGAACACCACCGGCGCTGGACCTTGGTGTGGGCTATGTGGTGTCTTTTCTCTATCTCACAGTTTTCGGCACGGTGGCGGGCTTCACGATTTATCTTACCCTTCTCAAAACATGGGGCTTGGGCCGCACGGCTTATGTGGCCATTGCCATTCCATTGGTGGCTCTGGCCATTTCCACGATCTTTGAAAATTATCAATGGACGCCGCTGGCTGTGGCCGGTGTCGGGCTGGTTCTGGCGGGCAATCTGATGTTGATCCGCAAAAGACGCCCGGCCCCTATGGCCACAGACTCCCTATGCAATCCGGAAAAGCCGGTGGCCTGATTTTAGCCGGCTTGCAATTGTCCGTAAATCTGTTCAAGGGCGGCCACCAATGCCGCCACCACCACATCAATTTCCGCCTCGGTGATGATAAAGGGCGGGCAAATCACCAGAGAATTTCCAGTGGCGCGCACGATCACCCCCTGCATCAGGGCCGCATTGGCCACATGGGAGCACAGGCCCAGTTCCAAAGGATAATGTGACCGGCTTTTCCGGTCGCGCACCAGTTCGATCCCCGCCAAAAGCCCCATCCCGCGCACTTCGCCCACCAAAGGATGGTCGCCAATGGCGGTGTTCAACTTGCTATGCAAAACGGCACCCATTTTTGCAGCCCGCTCCACCAGCCCTTCTTGTACGATGATATCGAGATTTTTAAGCGCCACCGCACAGGCCACCGGATGACCTGACGTGGTGAACCCATGCTGAAATGCGCCGCCCTGTTGCAAGGTCATCTCGGCCACTTTATCGCTGATCACCGCGGCCGCAATGGGCATATAACCTGAAGACAAGCCCTTGGCGAGGGTCATGAAATCCGCCTCGATCCCGTAATGGTTTTGGGCAAACCAGTGCCCGGTGCGGCCAAATCCCGTCACCACCTCATCGGCGATCAGCAAAATCCCTTCTTGCTTGCAAATGGCGACAATTTCCGGCCAATAGCTTTCGGGCGGCATAATCACCCCGGATGTCACCTGAATTGGTTCGGCAATGAACGCCGCCACCTGATCGGCCCCCAATTCCGTAATTTTATCCTTCAGCGATCGAGCGGCTTTTTTCCCATAGGCTTCCGGGTCCAGATCGCCGCCCTGACGGTACCAATAAGGCGCTTCGATATGGCTGACCCCCGAAAGCGGCAAGCCAAAGGCTTCATGCATGGGGGGAAGGCCATTCAGGCTGGTGGTGAACAGGGTAGAGCCATGATAGGCATAATCGCGGGCAATGATGTGCTGGCGGTTCGGCTGCCCTTTGGCACGCCAATAGGCCCGCACCAGTTTCAGGATGCTTTCATTGGCTTCCGACCCGGAATTGGCGAAAAACACATGGTTGAGAGCGCCCGGTGCTGCCTTTGCAATTCTTTCGGCAAGGGCTGCGGCATGGGGATTGGTGGTGGCCTGAAAGCTGTGATAATAGGCCAGATCCTGCATGGCATCGGCCGCGGCTTGCGCCATCTCCTTGCGGCCATATCCCACATTCACGCAACCAAGACCCGCCATGGCATCCAAAAGGCGGATATTGCCCTCCCCCACCAGCATCGAGCCTTCCCCCCGTTCGGCAATGAACGCCCCGCCATTTTGTTGCAAAGCCGAATGGTCGGTGAAGGAATGGACATGGTGCAAGCGATCCGCATCGCGCAGTTGCTGACGCACCATTTGCGCATCATCGGAACCGGCAATGGTGGAACGGGCAGCATTTGAGGCGGAAGCATGCGGGGTGGAGGTCATAACAGTCTTTCATCTCAAGGAAACGGACCGTCCACTAAGCCCTATCATGGCTAATAATATATTAAAGTCGCATCTACCCTTGCCTCCGCCCGTACAATTAGCCCGTCTGAATATAGGCTTTCAGGGAATCGGCCTCCATTTCCGCTTCGGCGATACGCATTTTCACCACATCGCCGATCGACACCATGCCGCACAGTTTGCCTTTTTCCACCACGGGAATATGGCGGAAGCGGCCATCGGTCATCACCGACATCAGATCAGCAACGGAAGCGCCGGGGGTGGTCGTGATCACATTCGCTGTCATGATGGCAGACACCGGCTGATCCAGCAGGCTTGCCCCTTGTCGGGCCAGTTCCCGAACGATATCGCGCTCTGAAAGCACCCCGGCAATCTCACCGTCTTTGGTCAAAACCAGTAAAGCCCCGATACGCTTTTCACCAAGAATGGAGATCGCCGCGGATAGTGCCTCGTCAGGCGAAATACTGACAACCGATCGGCCCTTTTCATTCAGGATCTGCGCTACCGTCATATTTCCCTCCATTTTGAAACCACCTGCATCCTGTTTCCGTATGAAACAAAGGCAGAACCTCGCTTTTCGATTAAAGCTGGGATAAGTATGCTTGATGCGACCCACCAAGGACAAGTATTCAACGACATTTTGCTGGAGAAATAGCCATGACCCCGGATAAACCCTCACGATTTTGGGGCATTGCATCAACCAGCGCCCTGCTTCTCGCCTTTTTTGCGCTGTTGCTCATGCTGGTTCCGGGGCCTTTGGTCAAAGCAGACGCCTTGCCTTTCAGAACCGCCTTCGATGTCATGCGCCGGGCTTTCTATCTGGCCGCAGGGCTTGGTGTTGTCAGCTTTATCGCCCTTCTTATCGCCACCAGCCGGGCCAATGGCCGGACTGTGATCCGGCTTTCAGGGGCGTTGGTGCTGTGCCTGATTGTGGTCAGCGCCCTTTATATGATGCGCCGCGATGCCGCATCCCATGTGCCGATCCATGATGTTACAACAGATTTGATTGATCCGCCGCGCTTCACTGTGATCACGCCCCGAATTGAAAACCCGCTGATCGTTCCCGATCGGGGGCGCAAAGATCTGGCGGCCGTTCCCCCTGATGTGCGCTGGCGGATCTATCACAAGGAAGCCTATGGCACGTTGGCGCCGCTGTTTTTGGACAGTTCGGTTGAAGACACCATGGCGCGCGCTAGGCAAGCTGCCCGAAAGATGGGATGGGAAATTGCCCATTTTTCGGTCGCGGATGGGCGGCTGGAAGCCACGGATACGACTTCATGGTTTGGTTTCAAGGATGATATTGTGGTGCGTATTCGCATGGAAAAGGGACAGTCCCGTGTGGACGTGCGGTCTGTCTCCCGCATCGGAATCAGCGATCTGGGCGCCAATGCCAAGCGTGTGAGACATTTTTTGGAAACCCTCTCTCAACAAGGCCAAGATTCATGAAAAACGCCATGACCGTTGTTATTCTCAGTGTGTTGCTGGCAGCCGTGGGCATCACCACCTTTATCGTTTTGAACGAATTGACCGCCGTGACTTTAAGCATGCATGGCTATATCGCTTTGGGCTTGGGGATCGGCTTCACCCTGATCCTGGGTTGCGCTTTGATGTATCTGGTGTTTTATTCGTCGCACTCAGGCCATGATGCTTCGGCGCAAAGCAAACTCGAAGATTAAATCACCGCTCTTTTTTTTCTGAACACTCTACGGATGGACCGAATGGAAATCGCCTCTTTTCAGGATTTCTGGACGCTTGTTGTTGATGTCTGGAAAAACGGCCTCTTCGGTATACCTCTTTCCAACGGCCTGATCGCTCTCGGCATTTTTACACTGTTCATGCTGTTCCGCAATTTGATGACCCGCTTTGTTCTGGCGACCATCAAGAGAGCTGCCACGCGCACGAAAACCGATATTGATGATCGGGTGGTCGAAGCCATTACCGATCCTATACGGTTCATCCCTGTGGTGATGGGGGTTTTCTTTGCCACAAGCGTGCTCGATATGAGTGCGGACATGACGGCGTTCTTTTACAATCTGAACCGCTCTCTTGTAGCCTTTACATTGTTCTGGATTTTATATCGCGCGGCCACCCCCATGGGCACAGTGTTGAAGAACGCACCGCGCGGCTTCCTCACCTCGGCAATGGTCGAATGGCTTGTAAAGGCCGCCAAGATCGCTTTTTTCCTACTGGGGGCCGCCACAATTTTAGAATTATGGGGCATTGCCGTTGGCCCGATCATCGCAGGGCTTGGCCTGTTTGGTGTTGCCGTGGCGCTGGGTGCACAGGATCTGTTCAAGAATTTGATCGCCGGACTGTTTGTAATTGGTGAAAAACGCTTCTTTACAGGCGATTGGATCCAAGTGGACGGCGTTGTGGAAGGCACTGTCGAACATATCGGCTTTCGCACCACCATGGTCCGGCGGTTCGACAAAGCTCCCGTGTTCGTGCCCAATTCCAAATTGTCCGATAATGCGGTCACCAATTTCCAACGCATGACCCACCGCCGCATCAAATGGATCATCGGCGTTGAATATCGCACCACGAAAGAGCAATTGCGCACCATCCGCGACGCCATTGAAGCGGCCATCTTAGAAAATGACGACTTTGCCCATCCGCCAGAGGTGCCAACCTTTGTGCGCATTGATGCCTTTTCCGACAGTTCCATCGACATCTTGCTCTATTGCTTCACCCGCACCACCAATTGGGGCGAATGGCTGGCAATCAAAGAAAAACTGGCTCTGCAGATCAAAGACATCGTTGAGGGTGCAGGCACCGGCTTTGCCTTTCCCAGCCGGTCGCTTTATCTGGAAACGCTGCCCGATGCGCCGGAGCCGTTCCCCCTGAGCCTGCAAAAACAGGCCGATGCCGGTGACGCAAGCGCCCCCGCATCAGCGCCGAATACCCCCAGAACATAGAGAAAACGGGCTCTGGCCCAGATGCAAGGATTTCTTATGGCAAGCAAACGCGATCCCGTTATCCGCACCGCGCCTCGTTTGGCCGATCTGAATTTGAATGGCCATATCTTCGGCGGCTGGCTGCTGTCGCAAATGGATATTGCGGGTGGCATTACCGCCAGCCAAAGGGCGGGCGGTGCCGTGGCCACCGTGGCTGTGGAAGCCATGAAATTTCACCGCCCCGTGCATGTGGGCGATCTGGTGAGCTGCTATGCCGAGATCAAATCCGTAGGATGCACATCCATGCATGTGAATGTGGAAGTCTGCGTGAGCCGGCGCGGCATCGACGAGGAATTTCCGGTGACCGAAGGCACCTTCATCTTCGTGGCCGTGGATCAAAATGGCAATCCCCGTCCGGTGGATACAGACTAGGGCACGGGCGCCTCTTCGGCATGGCGGGCCGCACATGGACCACAAAGGCCATGCACTTCAATGGTTTGGCGGGTAATTTCAAAGCCATGTGATGCGGCCTCATCTGCCACAGCGTGCACCACATCCGTCCCCGTCAGTTCAATAACAATAGAACAGGCATCGCAGATCAGAAACTGGCTGCTATGCTGCCCCCCCGGCTGCGGACATCCCACATAGGCATTTAGCGATTCAATGCGGTGGATCAGGCCGTTTTCCAGCAAAAAATCCAAAGCCCGATAGATGGTGGGTGGGCGCACTGCCCGCCCCGGCCCGGAGAGCTGTTCCAAAAGATCATAAGCCTTAACAGCCGCATGATCGCCCCAGATCAACTCCAGAACCTTTTGCCGCGTTTCGGTAAGCCGCACCCCGCGACGCGCGCAAATCCTTTGTGCCTCCGCCAATGCATCGGACGAGCATTGCGCGTGGTCATGCGGATATTCCGGCTTTGCAGGCATAAGCGGCATCGGTGGCATATCTCCTTTTGATCAGCGGCAAGCTTAAACAATCGATGGTCGCATCTCTACCCAATTTCCCTTCCTTCACAGAAATATGGCGGGGATGCAGTCAAGACTTGACGTAAGTGTGATAATATAACATTACAAAAGCCCTGTCACAAAAAAAGGGATGCCGGTTCATGCGCTCTCACCACACCAGATTATTGCTCGGCGCCATACTCACCGGGGCATCTGTTGCCCCTGACGTTTTGGCAAACACTGCAGAATTGCAGCAAGATCGCCCCTTGGAAAGCCAATCCGACCAAACCCATCTGGGCCATAACACGGGCGGGCTGGAAGAAATCATCGTCACCGCCCATCCCGGTGCGCGATCACGTTATGATGTGTTGCAAGGCACCTCGGTTCTGACCGGTGAGGATCTGGAACAAGCGGTGCGGGCCACCATTGGCGACAGTCTCGACCGTTTGCCGGGCTTATCCCAAACCGCCTTCGGCCAAGGGGCCAGCCGTCCGGTGATCCGGGGGCTTTCCGGTGACCGCCTGCGCGTTTTGATCAATGATCTGGGCAGTTTCGATGCATCGACCACCAGCCCCGATCATGCGGTGGCGCTGGATCTTTCCGCCGCCAAGCGGATCGAAGTGGTGCGCGGCCCCGCCACCTTGATCTATGGGGCCAATGCCATTGCAGGCGTTGTGAATGTCACCGACAATCGGGTGCCGCGCACCCTTCCAGAAGACGGAAAAGCAGACGGGTTCATACGGTCCAGCTATGGCACCAATGCCGATGAAGTGGTGAATAGCGGCGCCCTTGATCTGAATATCACCGGCGGGTGGATGGCCCATCTGGACGGCTTTTACCGCAATCATCGGGATTTCACAGCGCCGGGATTTTTACGCTCCGAGCAAGAGCGCCTCGACAATCCCTTGCCCGAAGGCGAGGACGAGCCGTTTGGCCGTGCCAATAATTCCGGCATTGAAAGCTGGGGCGGCACAGGCGGGCTTTCCTATGTGGGAGACAATGGCTTTATCGGCGCATCGATAAGCCATCTGGACACTGTTTACGGCATCCCCGTTGCCCTTGAAGGCGAAGAAGGAGAAAGCGAAGAGGAAGAAGGCGTTCGTATCGACATCGAACAACTGCGCGTTGACGTGATCGGTGAATGGACAAAGCCCTTTGCAATCTTTGAAAAGGCCAGCATGCGTTTTGGCTATGGCGATTATGATCAGGCCGAGTTGGAAGGCGATGAAATCGGCACCCTGTTTTTAAACGAAGAATGGGAAGCACGGCTGGACCTGACCCAAAAGAACAGACATGGATGGTCCGGCACCAGCGGCGTGCATTTGCGCAGCCGCGATTTTGAAGCCATTGGTCTGGAAGCCTTCGTGCCGCCCAATGAAACGATGCAATGGGGGCTTTACAGCTATCAAAGCATCGAAACCGGCGCTTGGCATGTGGATGCGGGCCTGAGACTGGATCGTCAGACGGTTGAATCCGTCACACAATCCATTGATCGCAGCTTCACCGGCATCAGCCTGTCTGCGGGTGTTTCCTATGATCTGGGGGCGGGATTTTTGATCGGAGCCAATGGCTTTCGCACCGAGCGCGCCCCCAATGCCGACGAGCTGTTCTCCAATGGGCCCCATCTGGCCAGCTTCACCTTTGAACTCGGCGATGAAACTTTGGGGGAGGAAACAGCCAAAGGGTTGGAACTCAGCCTGAAAAAGAACAGTGGGGCGCTGACATTCATCCTGAATGGCTTTTATACCGCCTATGATGATTTCATCTTCGAACGCTTTACCGGCGAGACAGAGGATAATTTGCCTGTAGCGCAATTTTCCGCCACCCAAGCGCGTTTTTACGGGCTGGAAATGGAAGCGGATTATCTGCTGTGGCAATCCGGTGAACGGGCCATCAAGCTCAATGCCGTCTTTGATATGGTGGAAGCCAAAAACCGCAGCGAGGGCACCCCTTTGCCGCGTATTCCCCCCTTGTCCGTCCAATTGGGGGCCGAGTATCAAAGCCATTGGTTCGATATTCACCTATCTGGTGAATATGCAGCAAAACAAAACGATATTGCCGCCTTTGAACGGCCCACCGATGATTATTTCGTGTTGGGAACCACCGTGTCCATCCATCCCTTTGATGGACGCGATATCACCTTGATGATCGAAGGACGCAATTTGACCGACAGCGATATTCGCTATCACACCAGCTTCCTGAAAGATTTGGTGCCGGCACCGGGCCGCTCTATCCGCTTTACACTGCGGGCCGGTTTCTAACGCATTTCATGCCAAAATCCTGCGGGCGGCGGCCCTTATGAAAACCGCCGCCCGCAAGCCTTTCCAGCCATTCAATCGGCTTCGACTTCCAAGCCGAAGGCTTCCAGCCCATCGGCCAGATAGACCGCCACCAAAGGCGTGGACAGCAGATATTCGGATGTGGCGTGGGTTGCCTCGCGGCTGGCATCACGCCGGGCCTGTTCAAGCTCATCTGGACCGAATGTGCCTCGTCCCACCCACATCAGAACCACCAGATCGATCCGTTCTTCTTCGTTCAGATCGTCGATAAGCAAGGCCAGTTCATTGAAATCGGCTTCCGCACCACGGCGTTCGGTGACATCCACATCACTGTCATCATCTTGCGGCATATCCGCATAGGCTTCCTGCGCCCGTTCAATGATGTGCGATACGGTGCTTACCGTGACATTAAGCAGACTTTCATCGTCTTCCAATTGCCCTGAGGGGCTTTTGCCGGGGATCATAGACACTCCTTTCGTCAAACGAAGCGCTACAGCGATCTATTATGCCAGCGCCTAAACTCCACCGGATGCACTAAAAGCAATATCGGCTTGCTGCCTGGTTTTCTTGTCCTGCATACGATTCACCTTGTCTTTCAACTGCCGTTTTGCGGCGGCGAAGGCATCATGCACGGCCTTGTACGCATCTTCATGCACAGATTTCGGGCCGGATTCATGGCTGACCGTCACATCATCAAGACCGGCCATGGTCAGATGGATATGAACGCTGAATTTTTGAGACTTTCCTTCATGACGGTGGGGCAATTCCACCGTGACCGTACCACCGGTGATGCGATCGAAAAATCGCGCCAGCTTTTCCGATTCCGCGCGAATGCGCTTTTCCAGACTATCGGAATGGTCAAGACCGCGAAAAACCACAGACAAGGCATTTGAAGACATGGATGCTCTCCTCTCCTTGGATATCGGTCATATGATGTCACCAGCATGAACCCTTCCCTTCATAAAGGTCAATCCATGCCGCATGCTTTTCGGATACGCCTCCTTATAATCACAGTGCAAAAAACGCCTATTCCCCACCAAATAGCGTGAATGCCGCATGGGTCATGGCCGCAACCCCGGTTTTGATGGTCGGTTCAGGCAAAGGTGCGAAATAAGGCGAATGTAGAGACGGCAACGAAATCTCGCCGCGACGGGCCGCCGCCACCCTTTCCGGCTCGACCGCGCCCAACCAGAAAATCACGCTGGGGATGCCTTCACGGCCATAGCGCCCGAAATCCTCTCCCCCCATGACCGGATTGCTTTCCACCACATTTTCCGCCCCCAGATGGTCCGACAAAGCCTTTGCCAAGCGATTGGTAAGCTGCGGATCATTATAGGTGGCCGGTGTATATTCATCTTTCACCTCGACCACCGGCAGCAGATCACCGGGAAGGCCGAACGCGCGGGCCGTATTATGGGCAATGCGTTCGATCGCATTAAGCACATGGGCGCGGGTTTCATCGGAATAGCTCCGCACCGTAAGCTGCATCTTCACCTGATCGCTGATCACATTGTGCTTGGCACCGCCATGGATGGAGCCGACAGTCACCACCACCGAATCCTGCGGATTCACTTCACGGCTGGCAATGGTTTGCAGCCCCATCACGATCTGGCTGGCAAGAACGATCGGGTCTTTGGTGCTGTGGGGATAGGCCCCATGGCCGCCCACACCCTTCACCGTGATGTCCACCGAATCCACATTGGCCAGCGCAAAGCCCGGCACATAGGCAATCCGCCCCGCTTCCAAAGAAGAACTGACATGGAGCGCGATATTATAATCAGGGCGGGGAAAGCGCTGGAACAATCCGTCTGAGATCATCGCTTTGGCCCCGGCTCCGCGCTCTTCCGCCGGTTGGCCTATCATCACCAAAGTTCCGGACCATTGATCTTTCATGGCCGCCAGACGCCGCGCCGTACCCACAAACACCGTCATGTGCACATCATGACCGCAAGCGTGCATCACATGCACGTCCTGACCGTTTTGCTCCACAGCCGTAACGCTTGACGCATAAGGTTTTCCGGTCATTTCCTGCACCGGCAACGCATCCATATCGGCGCGAATCAATAATGTTGGTCCTTCGCCATTTTTCAAAACACCCACAAGGCCGTGCCCTCCCACATTGGGCGTCACCTCGAAGCCCAATGATTGCAGCTCTTCTGTCATCCGTGCTGCCGAATTGGCCTCTTGGAAGGAAAGTTCGGGATTGGCATGAAGATGCGTATACAGATTTTCCAGATAGACATAATCCGATGCCACGGCCTTGTGGATTTCTGCATCCGTCTGGCTTTGGGCGGCAAGTGGCGCAGACGCCAAAAGCAAAGCAGGGACAATCAGTGATCTCCAGCGGTCCGACATGGTTTGTGTCTCCCCTTTTGTGGTGTCGCAAGCACGATCAGGCTGCAAGGCGGCTTCAGGATGGCGTGCCATTTGCAGTCTGTCAAAGCGGCTCTTGACCCCAAGCCTTCCCCGCGCGAGGCTGACACCCCGTTTTCAGCCGAACAAAGTCCATGGCCAGCCAGAACGCGCATCATCATAACCATCCGCACCATCACCATTCCGGCCCCATAGACAGCCGCAATGAACGGCGCACCTTTTGGGCCATGCTTTTAATCGCCGGTTTCATGCTGGTAGAGGTGGCAGGCGCCCTGTTTTCCGGCTCCTTGGCCCTTTTGGCCGATGCGGGGCATATGCTGACCGATGCGGCGGCCCTTGCTTTGGCATGGACAGCCTTTCGCCTGTCGCGCAGGCCCACCGATCATGCCAAAACCTATGGCTATTACCGGTTCGAGGTGGTGGCCGCCTTCATAAACGGCCTTGCTCTGCTGATTTTGGTCGGATGGATACTTTGGGAAGCGGTGGAGCGCCTGATCACCCCGCCCCCGGTGCTGGGTGGGCCAATGCTGGCTGTGGCGATTGTCGGCCTCCTGGTCAATCTGGTGGCCTTTCGCATGTTGCACGGGGCGGATCAGGACAATCTCAATATCCGCGCCGCTTTATGGCATGTCATTGGCGATATTCTTGGCTCCATTGCCGCCATCATCGCCGGTCTTGTGATTGTGTACACCGGATGGACCCCCATCGACCCGATCCTGTCCTTGCTGGTGGCGATGCTTTTGGTGCGGGCGGGATGGTCTTTGACAAAACGCACCCTGAATATCCTGATGGAAGGCGCGCCGGAACATCTGGATCTTGATGAATTGCGCGACAAGCTAATCCAGACCATCCCGCAGGTGACCGGTGTGCATCATTTGCATGTGTGGCTGTTAACGATGGAACGCCCCATGCTGACCGTTCATATCGAAATCAACACCAAAGACAATACCGACGACACTCTGATACGCATCAAGAGATTTCTGTCAGACCACTATGGCATCACCCATTCCACCATCCAGATCGAACGCGAAGGATGTGCCGATCACCCGTATGATTAGGATCAGCCCCTAAGCCCTAGTTTTCTTCGGCCTCTTCTGCTTCTTTGCGTTCCCAATCGATACGGTAAAGATCATAGCGCCGGTCCTTGAGATTGGTCACCGTTCCCGAATTGCGCGCCCGCACCAGATCATCCAGATGCAGATCGGCAAAGGCCACGGTTTCCGAATTGGGGGTGGTATCGGCGGCAATACCATCACGGGCAAAGGGAAAGTCGCACGGGGTCAAGATGCAGCTTTGGGCATATTGAATGTCCATATTTTCCACATTGGGCAAATTCCCCACATTGCCCGCCAAAACCACATAGCTTTGATTTTCAACGGCGCGAGCCTGGGCGCAATAACGCACCCGCAAATAGCTTTGCCGTTCATCGGTGCAAAAAGGCACGAACAGGATCAAGGCGCCCTGATCCACCAAGCGGCGCGCCAATTCCGGGAATTCGCTATCATAGCAAATCAGCACCCCGATCATGCCGCAATCGGTGGGAATGGCCGCCACTTTCGAGCCGCCTTTGATATTCCACCAAAACCGTTCATTGGGCGTGGGATGGATTTTATCCTGCGCGTGTACCGCGCCATCGCGCAAAAACACATAGCTGATGTTTTTCACATCCCCATTATCCATGCGCACCGGCGTCGAGCCACCGATGATATTGATATTGAGGCGCATGGCCATATCCCGCAATGTTTCGCGAAATTGCGCGGCATATTTTGTCAGGGCTTCGATGCCTTCTTGCGGGGTCAGTTTCTTTGGCTCGGCAGACAAAAGCTGCAGCGTGAACAATTCCGGGAACACCACGAAATCGGCATGATAATCGCTGGCCACCTCGGCGAAATACGCCACATTGCTCAAAAACCCGTCAAAGGATGTAACCGCACGCATTTTCATCTGGACCGTGGCCACCCGCACCGGACGCCCGCCAGACCGGGTGCTGTGCACGCCTTTGGTCTGCTCGGTATTGGCGATATCGGGATTGCGCCATTCCATCAAGGCTGCAAAGCCCATGCTTTCTTTGTCCATGGGCAGATAATTCTTCAATATCCGCACCGGTTTGAAGCCATTGCGCAATTGAAATCCCAAAACGGAATCACGCACCTGCCGGTTTTCTGCCGCTTCCAGATAGGCTTCCGGACTTGAAAAGCGGCGGCGACGGCGGGCATAGCCGGGCATCCGTCCGGCAAATACAATTCCTTTGATTTTCAGCTCTCGCACCAGCTTTTTGCGGGCATCATAAAGCCTTTGGCCGATTTTCAGGCCGCGCGCATCGGGGTCCACGGCCACTTCCATGCCATAGAGCACATCCCCGTCGGGATCATGGCGCGAAGCAAAGCCATTGCCCGTGATTTCCGACCAACTATGAGGCTTGAGCGCAATATCTTCACTGACAAGAAACGTAAGGCACACCCCCACGATCGCCCCGTCATAAAGAGCAACGAACTGCCCCTGCGGAAAGCGACTCAAAGGGCCTCGCAGATTTTCCGGCACCATGGTTTCCATGGTGGGATAGGCTTTTTTCAACAAAGCCACGATCGCGTCGATATCCGCGAACTGCGCTTGCCGTACGAATAATGTACGCTTTTTCGTCTGGTCCGCCATTATATTTTCCTTCGGGACAATCCCAAGCCACTGTCATTTCACATAGATTCCGCAATAGGATCTCATATTGATATCTTTGTGTCTGCCGACCAATAACAAGTAGCATTGCGATCTGGTCCATTCTTCGGCTAGTCTTTAAAAGGACTCAAATAAGAAATTGCGATCCGGCAAAAGCCAGACACTCTCAAGGGACATGTTTCATGCGCATCTTTCTTCTGTTGCCCCTGCTTTTTGTAGCGGCCTCCGCCTTTGCACACCCCATACAGCAAACCAAAAACGGCCATCATGATGCCTTCCGTCAGATGGAAGAAATCTGGCCCACACCCACAAGCTATCGCGCAGGATCGGGTGCGCCCGGCCATGCCTATTGGCAACAGGAAGCCGATTATAAGATCCGCGTTTCCATTGATGATGAAACACAAACCCTGACCGGTTCCGAAACCATCACATACAAGAACAATTCACCCGATACATTGTCTTATTTGTGGCTGCAACTGGACCAGAACCGCTTTGCCAAGCATTCCAATGCCTGGGCAACGCTGACCCAGGCCTCGAAAACCGATATGAGCATGAACGCCTTGCGTATGCTGATGATCGCCGATGAAGGCACGCTTGGTCACAAGATCACATCCGTAAAAGACAAAAATGGTGCATCCCTGCCCCATATCGTGCGCGACACAGTGATGCGCATTGATCTGCCCACGCCTTTGGCGGCCGGGGAAACCATGGAATTTTCCATCGACTGGCACTATAAAATCCCCGAAGGCAAAGCCATGAGCGCCCGGGGCGGCTGGGAATATTTCAAGGACGATGGCAATTACGTCTATTTCATCGCCCAATGGTTCCCCCGCATGGTGGCCTATACCGATGTGCATGGCTGGAACACCAAGGCATTCCTTGGTCGTGGCGAATTCACCCTTGAATTTGGCAATTATGATGTGGAAATCACCGTTCCGGCCGACCATATCGTGGCCTCTACCGGCGTTTTGCAAAATCCTCAAGATGTGCTGAGCAAAAAGCAACGCGATCGTTTGGAAAAAGCCAAAACCGCCAAAAAGCCCGTTTTCATCGTCACCCGTGAAGAAGCCGAAGACAATCAAAAAGAAGGCACCGACAAAACCCGCACATGGCATTTCAAGGCGGAAAATGTGCGTGATTTTGCCTTTTCCTCCAGCCGTAAATTCGTCTGGGATGCCCAGGGCCATAAAGAACGTGATGGCCGTATCGTCATGGGCATGTCTTTCTACCCCATCGAAGGCATGCCTTTGTGGGACAAATATTCCACCCCGGCGATCTTGCAGACATTGGAAACCTATGGCCGCATGACCGTGCCTTATCCCTATCCGGTGGCGATTTCCGTCAATGGCCCTATCGGCGGCGGCATGGAATATCCCATGATCTCCTCCAATGGTCCGCGCCCTGAAGAAGACGGTACCTATTCCCGCCGCGCCAAATATGGCCTGATCGGCGTGGTGATCCATGAAGTGGGGCATAACTGGTTCCCCATGATCGTCAATTCCGACGAGCGCAACTGGACATGGATGGACGAGGGCCTGAATTCCTTCTTGCAATTTTTGGCAGAGCAGGAATGGGAAGAAGATTATCCCTCGCGTCGGGGCCATGCCTACGACATCGTGGACTATATGATCTCACCCAATCAGGTGCCGATCATGACCCAATCGGAATCGATCCTGCAATTTGGCAATAATGCTTATGGCAAACCCGCCATTGCGCTCAACATCCTGCGTGAAACGGTCATGGGCCGCGAAGCCTTCGATTTCGCTTTCCGCGAATATGCGCAACGCTGGTGGTTCAAACGCCCCATGCCTGCGGATTTCTTCCGCACCATGGAAGATGCCAGCGGCATCGATCTGGACTGGTTCTGGCGGGGTTGGTTCTATAGCACCGACCATGTGGATATCAGCCTCGATCAGGTGACACGCGCCACCATCGACACCAAAAACCCCGATGTGGAAGCCGCATGGAAGCGCGACCAAAAAGCCGCCCTGCCACGGTCCATCACCGCACAACGCAATGATGGCATGGAACGGCGCACCGACCGTGAACCGGACTTGCTGGATTTCTACAACGAGCATGATGAATTCACCGTCGCGCCGAAAGACCGCAAAGGCTATGAAAAGCTGATGGCGGATATGGAACCATGGGAAAAAGAACTGCTGAACCTCGGCTCCAATCTTTATTTCCTTGATTTCAGCAATAAGGGCGGGCTGGTCATGCCTCTCATCCTTGGGATCGATTATGAAGATGGCAGCCATGAGACCCGCAGAATCCCCGCGGAAATCTGGCGCAGCAATCAATCCCATGTGACCAAGCTGATTGTTACGGACAAAACCATTCGCCAGATCAGCCTTGATCCCAACCGGGAAACCGCTGATGCCGATACGTCCAACAACTATTGGCCCAGAAAGCCCGTGGAAACACGTCTGGAACTGTTCAAGCGCAAGCAAGGACAGAACCTGATGCAGAAAATGCAGGACGATGGCAGCGACGACAAAGAGGGTGACAATCAATGAAGGCAGGTCGCATTCTTGTCAGTCTTGCCTTAAATGCCGCCCTTGCCTTCCCGGTTTTCGCCGATGCAGTGGTGCAGTCCAAAGCAGGACACCATGATGCTTTCCGTCAGATGGAAGAGGTTTGGCCCACACCCACCGAGGTGCGGGCCGCCTCTGGCGCACCGGGGCATGAATATTGGCAGCAATTTGTCCAATATGACATTGATGTGCGGCTTGATGATGCCACCAGGCGCATCGAGGGGCGTGCGGCCATTTCCTATGAAAACCGCTCGCCTGATCCATTGTCCTATCTATGGCTGCAGATGGATCAGAACCGCTTCAAGCGCCATTCCGTGTCGCAAGAAAGCCGTGATGATCCCTTGGGGAAAAGCATCCCCATCACCCGTATGGCTGAAATCACCATCGTTGAAGACGGCGATTTCGGCTATGACATCAAATCCATAAGCGATGGAAAGGGGAACGCCCTTCCCCATAGCGTTGTAGACACCATGATGCGGGTGGATCTGCCAACGCCCTTGATGCCGGGAGAAACGGCGGAGCTTGTTGTGGAATACGGTTTCAACATCGTTTCCGCCAAGCATGTGTCGAACCGCACCGCCTATGAAATTCTTGAGAATGGCAGTCCCAATTACTTCATTTCCATGTGGTATCCACGCTTGGCCGCCTATACCGATTATGCCGGCTGGATCGTAAAGGCCTTTCTTTATGGCGAACCGGCACTGGATTTTGCCGATTTCGATGTCTCCATCGAGGTGCCGGAAAATTTCACCGTTTCTGCTACCGGGGTTTTGCAAAACCCGGATGCTGTCTTGAGCCGCGCTGAACGCGACCGTTTGGAAGATGCCAAAACTGCCAAAAAGCCGGTTTTCATCATCACCCCGCAAGAAGCGCAAGACCGCACGGCCAGGGAAAATGGCGATAGCCGCATCTGGCACTATAAAGCCGAAAATGTGCGCGATTTCGCCTTTGCCGCCTCGCCATCCTTTATCTGGGATGCCAAGGGGTTTGAAACCGCAGACGGCCGCACGGTGATGGCGCAATCCCTTTATCCGCCCGAAGCAGAGCCTTTGTGGAGCCGCTATTCCACCGAAGCAATCCTGCAAACGCTGGAAACCTATGGCCGCATGACCATGGATTATCCCTATCCCCATGCCACCTCTATCAATGCGCCGATCCGGTCGGGCATGGAATACCCCATGCTGGCCGCCAATGCGCCACGTCCTGAAAAAGACGGCACCTATTCCCGCCGGACCAAATACGGCCTGATCGGCGTGGTGATCCATGAAGTGGGACATAACTGGTTCCCCATGATCGTCAATTCCGACGAACGGCACTGGCTCTGGATGGATGAGGGGCTGAACTCTTTTCTTGATGAGCTGACCATTCAGGAATGGGAAGAAGATGTTCCCAGCGTACGCAGCGAACCGCGCCATCTGGCCCGCTTGATGACCCGGCCAAATCAGCAACCGATCATGACCCAATCCGATGCCTATATAAATCGCGGCATCACCGGCTATGCCAAGGTGGCCGCTGCCCTAACTGTTCTGCGTGAAACAGTGATGGGCCGCGAGGCTTTCGATACCGCCTTCAAGGAATATGTCAGCCGTTGGGCTTTCAAGCGTCCGCAACCTGCGGATTTCTTCCGCACCGTGGAAGATGCCAGCGGCATCGATCTGGACTGGTTCTGGCGCGGTTGGTTCTATAGCACCGACCATGTGGATATCAGCCTCGATCAGGTGACACGCGCCACCATCGACACCAAAAACCCCGATGTGGAAGCAGCATGGAAGCGCGATCAGAAAGCCGCCCTGCCACGGTCCATCACCGCACAACGCAATGATGGCATGGAACGGCGCACAGACCGTGAACCGAACTTGCTGGATTTCTACAACGAGCATGATGAATTCACCGTCGCGCCGAAAGACCGCAAAGGCTATGAAAAGCTGATGGCGGATATGGAACCATGGGAAAAAGAACTGCAAAACCTTGGCTCCAATCTTTATTTCCTCGATTTCAGCAATAAGGGCGGGCTGGTCATGCCTCTCATCCTTGGGATCGATTATGAAGATGGCAGCTATGAAGAAAAGCGTATTCCTGCCCAGATATGGCAGCGCAACCAATCCCGTGTGACCAAACTGATCGTTACCGATAAAGAGATCAAAAAGATCGTGCTTGATCCCCATTTGGAAACCGCTGATGCCGATATGTCCAACAACTATTGGCCCGGCAAAGTCGATGATGTGCGCATCGAATTGCAACGGCGCAAAACAACGCCCAATCTGATGCAAAAGATGAACGATGATGACAAGCAGGATTAAAACCGTTTGGGGCCGGGCATCTGCCCTGCCCCTTATCGGGCTGTTGTGCCTGATGCTGGCCATTCCGGCCATGGCGCACAGCTTTTACACCGCGTTGACGCGGCTCAATTACAATGTGCAAGCCCAGACCATCGAGGTCATCCATCGCCTGTCCGCTCATGATATGGAAGCGGTTTTATCCTTTCAGGAAAAGCAGGTGATGAACTTTGAAAAGCATGCACAGCTTGAAGGATTGGCCGGCGATTATCTTATCCGCCATTTCACATTGGATGTGGATGGGAAGGCCATACCGCTTCAATTCATCGGCCTTGAATTTTCCGGCGAGGATTTGATTGGCTATTTTGAAGGGCCCCTGAAAGCAGCGCCCCAAAAGATCGCCATCACCAACCGCATTTTCATTGATGAACTCCCCGGTCAGATAAACACGCTGGTGGCCACTATCGGCGAAAAAACCGGAGCAGCCCGCTTCTCCGAAGGGGAGACGCACAAAATTGTGGACTTTCCCTAATCCGTATCTTGCCCCCCTCCCTGTGAGTCTTTAGATATGGGGGAAAGCGTTAAGGAAAGCCGCATGATGCTCCGTCTGTTTGTCATATCCCTGATTTTGGGCAGTTCGCTCACGACGGCGGCTCTTGCCCAGATGCAAGGCCCTTCCCGCAATCCGGGGAAAACCACTTTGATGATTTTGGCTGAACGTTTGGGCCGTGCCGCAGGGAATGCTGAATTTTGCGGGTACGACCCTGACAATGTGGAAGAGTTTATCGCCAAATCCATGGCGCGGCTGGCCAAGGAATCCGAAGACAAGGTGCTGCTGGCGGGAAGCCGGGTAGAATTCAATGCCCATGCCGCCTATGGCCGCTCGGAAGGGCCTGAACAGGGCTGTGACAGCTTCAGTCTCGATTATGCCGAGGTAAAGCGCATCCTGCTTTACTGAACGCACCCTCGCCTTCACCGTGCCACTCCGACCGTCTCACGGCCAAGGCTAGCGAATAGTGGAAACGTCCGGTCCGGCCAACCGGATGATAAGAGGGCCTACAATGGCCTCTTCCTGATCCGGCCAAACGCGCTCCAGCGCCTTTTCCACGAAATGAGCCAGAACGGGGCCCACACGGTTGCTTTCATCCGTTTGAGCAAAGGCAAAGCGCGGGCCATCATAATTTGAATCGAGGGAAAAATCGGCCACCAGCGGAAAGGTCATTTTATCTTCGAAGATCTTGTGTCCATCGGCATCACGTACCTCCAGTTTTCCCACAACATAGCTATGGGACGCACGCAGATAAGCCACCGGATGATTATCGACCTTAATCCGGTCCAGCTTGAGACGAATCTCTCCGGCGAAATCCGGCACCGCACGGGCAAGATTTCTGGCCACCATTCCCCGAACAAGGGCTTCCACCGTATAGCCATGCAAATCGGGGATCAGCCGCTCGCCCGCCCATTCCACATCCCGAAACAAGGACACCCCCTGGCTTTGCAGGCTTGAACGCATCCCCGGCTCATCCACAAGGCTTTTACGAAAGCGTTCCTCGCGGATGCGTTCCACGCGGTTGATCACTTTCATCCTTTTGAGCAATTTGCCGGAAAATTCAATATCCAGCTTATAGGCAGGTGCCGTGGCTTCTGTTGTGGTGTCTTGTGCATAGGAGCGCCCGGCCCCCACAGCCCCACAGACACCAATAACAAGAGCCAAAATCACCGACGTGGCGCGATACATACAGTCGTCCTTAAGGGTCAGCGATTGAATCTTATCTGTTCATTGGGCCCGCTAAGCCGGATAATGATCGGCCCTTCGATCTCTTTTTTCTTGTCGGGCCACAAATCCTCAAGGGCCTGTTCAACGAAATAGGCAAGGGTCGGTCCCACACGATTGGCTTCATCATTTTCGACGAAAGCATATTTATCACCGTCATAAGACCAGTCCACAGACGGGTCCACCACCAGATTGGCGGTCAGTTTTTCCTTTTTCAAAACGCGCCCATCGGGGGCCAGCATTTCCACCTTGCCGCTGATATAGGAATTCGCTCCGGTGAGAAACGCCACAGGATGCGATGACACACGCATGTTCTTGATGGTATAACGAATCGTGCCTTTGAACTGAGGCGCCGCACGCTGAAGATTATCCACCGTCAAGGCTTCTAACAGATTGACGACAGTATAGTCTTTCATATCGGGGATCAGCCGTTCCCCCGCCCATTCCGTGCCATAGGTGCGTATTTTCGCAAAGCGCTGTATGGCGGATCTAATGGCGCTACGATCATCCGAACCGGTGCGCCGAAAACGATCTTCCAGAGATTGTTCGATAGAATTGATGCTGCCCATCCGCCGCGCCAAGCCTTTGGAAAAGGTGGCTTCGACCTGCACTCCAGAGCTCTCTGGCACTTTATCCTGCGCGATAGCGTTCATGGAAAACACCATGGCGCCAGCCCCAAAAGATAGAGCCAGCGTCAAACGCCTCAATGAAAACTCCGGCATATGCATCTCCTATGCCCGTGATTTTGACAGATGAGTGTGGCACAGCCAAGCTGAACCAAGTCTGAATGATATGACTGCCATGGCCTGAGTGTCGGATTTTCCCGCGCTCCAAAGAGTATTTTCTTATGCAAAGCCACTTGCCTGCGCCCTGCGCACCAGTTTCTGGAGTGAGCCTGCCCCGCTTCGCTTTGGCGGTGGCCTTTCTGGCTGTGGTCCTCCTTTCGGCTTGCACCAGAATTGAACAGGGCCTTGCCGTGCTGAGCCATGATGTATCCACCCGCATCGCACCGATACCGGCAGGTGTTTATCATAGCGATCCCGACCATGTTTTTGTGCATTTTTCCCTGTGGCATCTGGATTATAGCCAATTCACCGGACGTTTCGACGATGTTGCCATTGCGCTGCATTTCGACCCTTCTGCCCCCACCCAAAGCCAGTTGGATGTAGACATCCCTGTCGCGTCTCTCAATAGCGGCAGCGAGGCTATTGACGGCATGCTGAAGACTGAATTTTTCGATTTAAAGGCCCATCCATCCATTCGCTTTACTGCAAACACCACCACCCTTCTTGATGCCCAAACCGGCCAAATCGAAGGGATTCTGGAAATGAATGGCCGAACGCGCCCCCTCGTTTTAGAGGTGGTATTCAACGGCTATGCCAAAAATCCGCTGACCGGCGTGCCAACCATGGGCTTTTCCGCGCATGGAGAGCTTGATCGTTCAGATTGGGGTTTGGGGAAATGGGTGCCTGCGGTGGGGAAAACCGTCCGTTTGCAGATCGAAGCGGAACTGGTTCTTGGCCCATAAGAAAGGGCCGGAAAATCCAGCCCTTTCTCTTGATGCTTATCCTTGAAACACCTGGTGCTTATTCATCGCCGCCAAGCGGGATCGGGATGAAGTAGAAATCGCCATTGCGATAAAGCCGCAACAAAGCCGCCGACCGGCCTTCGGCGCGAATATCGGCAATCGCCGCACTCACATCGCCGGACGTTTCCACCGGCTTGCGGTTTACCTCGACGATCACATCACCGCGCGCCACCCGTTGACGCAGATCCGGGGCCACTTGCAACACAAGGGCGCCATTGACATCATCCGGAACATTGAACTGCTGGCGCAACACGCCATTAAGATCGGACAGTTCCATCCCCAATTCTTCCGTCACAGACGGTTGGGCCGTATCTTCACTGTCTTCAGGGCGCGGACGCTCGCCCGTAACCACGGACAGCTTTTTGCGATCCCCACCGCGTAGGATGGTCAATGTGGCTTTTTCTTCAACACCAAGGGAACTGACCACTTTCACCAAAGCGGCGCTGTCTTCCACCTTTTCCCCATTGAATTCGATGATGATATCGCCATCTTCCACGCCCGCTTTTTCCGCCGGGCTATCGGGGGTGACGGAATTCACCAAAGCTCCTTTGGCATCATCAAGACCCAAAGCATCGGCTGTCATCCGATCCACGGGCTGGATCTGGACACCCAGATAACCGCGCCGGGCATAGCCAAATTCTTCAATCTGCGCGATCACCTTGCGGGCTTGATCCGACGGGATGGCAAAAGCGATCCCCACATTGCCGCCGGTGGGGCTGAAAATCGCTGTGTTAATGCCGATCACATTGCCATCCAGATCAAAGAGGGGACCGCCAGAATTTCCCCGGTTGATCGAGGCATCCGTCTGGATGAAATCATCGAATGGACCACCGCTGATCTGGCGATGATGCGCCGATATGATCCCCGCCGTTACCGAGCCACCAAGGCCAAAGGGATTGCCGATGCTCAGCACCCAATCACCAACACGGGCCTTGCCAGAGCTGCCCCATTGCACAAACGGGAAATCTTCATCCGATTGAATACGCAACAAGGCCAGATCGCCTTCTGCATCGCGGCCGATCACTTCGGCTTCATATTCTTCACCGTCAACCGTGCGCACCGTCACTTCATCAGCAGACTCGATCACATGATTATTGGTGACCACCAGCCCTTTGGCATCAATGATGAAACCAGAGCCAAGGCTTTGCAGCTTGCGGGTTTGCGGTTCATCGCTGCCATTGGGCTGACCGCGGTTCAAGAACTCTTCGAAAAAATCTTCAAAGGGCGAGCCCGGAGGAAAAGGCGACCGGCTGGACCGGGCTTCAACCGTTTGCACGCTGGAAATATTCACCACCGCCGGGGACAATTTTTCCACCAGATCAGCGAAACTTTCAGGCATTTGACGCGCGTGCGCCGAGAGAGCCAAAAGCATTGAGATCACGAGGGCAGACATCAGCACGAGGCTGAATGCGAGAAATGTCTGCGTCTTAACGGTCAAAGATGGTCTTTGTGCTTTTGCTGTCGCTGTTATTGGGCGCATGGCCACTCCTTTCGCAGGTCTTCATTTCTTATAACGCGTCGCATCATTTGATTTTCTGCCGCCGCCTGAGCATATCAGAGCATATGCACAAGCAGCGGCAAGGGATCATCCCCGGATCGCCCAGATGGCGACAAAGCCCAGACAGACAGCCACGGCGCCCATCAGGCGTAAACGCTGCACAGGTTCGAGCAACATCATGGCGTAAAGACGGCGCATGAAATCCGGTGCAAGGGCATAGCCCAAACCTTCAAAAACAAGCGCCAGTCCCACTGCCACACCAAAATCGCCCCAATCAAACATCATGGGCTAAACCTCGGCTCAGTTCTTCTTCTCCGACCCACGCAGATAGCCCAGATATTCGCTATCCGGTGACAAGATCACCGTGGTGCTGCTGCCCTTCAGAGAATTCCGATAGGCTTCCATGGTGCGATAGAATTCAAAGAAATCCACGTCCTTGCCAAAGGCATCGGCAAAAATCTTCACCGCAGACCCATCGCCTTCACCGCGTAGCTTCTGGGCATCCCGGCTGGCTTCCGCCAACAAAACCGTGCGTTCACGATCCGCCTGTGCGCGAATACGTGCCGCCAATTCACGGCCTTCGGCGCGGGCTTCTTCCGCTTCCCGCTCCCGCTCGGTACGCATCCGTTCAAAGATGGTTTTCGAATTGGCTTCCGGCAGATCCACCCGGCGCAAGCGCATATCCACCACATCGATACCAAAACGCTTGGCATTGGCATTCACACTGTCGCGGATGGTGGTCATCAACCGGCTGCGCTCACCGGACACGATGGTCCGCAAAGGCTCGGACGCCAACACCTGACGCAAATTCGACGCCATGATGGTCTGGATCCGGCTTTTCGCCCCCAGTTCATTGCGCACCGTTTGATAGGTGAGCAAGGGATCGGTAATGCGGAAACGGGCAAAGGCATCCACTTCCAAACGCTTCTGGTCAGATGCGATCACTTCCTGCGCTGGAATATCCAGATTCAGAATACGGGAATCGAAATAATTCGCCTGCTGCAGAAACGGAATTTTCCAATGCAGGCCCGGCTCTTTCACAACACGGCGCGGATCGCCAAACTGCATGACGATAACCTGCTGGGTTTCCCGAACCGTAAACAGACCGGTGCTGGCCACAAGAATGAGAGCAGCCGCCAAAACGAGGAGGATAATACTGCGTACGCTCATTGTCCGCCTCCATTCGTGGATGTGTTGCTGCGCCGCTTGATCTCGGGAAGAGCCATATAAGGAACCACTCCGGTCCCGGACTTGTCGTCCATGATCACTTTTTCCATATCGGCAAAGATATTTTCCATCGTTTCAAGATAAATGCGCTTCTTCGTCACATCCTTGGCCTGCGCATATTCCTCATAAACCGATAAGAAACGGGCCGCATCCCCTTGGGCCTGAGCAATCACCTGCTCTTTATAGGCTTCGGCTTCTTGCAAAAGCTGATTGGCCCGGCCACGGGCTTCGGGAATGATCTGGTTGGCATAACGATCGGCTTCATTGCGATAACGCTCGCGGTCGGCTTCAGCGGCCTGCACATCGCGGAACGCATCGATCACCTCCAAGGGCGGGTCCACCTTTTCCAGCTTCACCTCACCAATAAGGATACCTGCGCCATATTCATCCAACGCTTTTTGAAGTTCCCGGCCAGCTTCTTCTTCGATGGCACCACGGCCTTCGGTCAAAACACGCTGGATCTGGGTCCGCCCGACAATCTCACGCATGACGCTTTCCGCCACCGCTTTCACGGTGTCTTCCTGCGGCGTTTGAATATTGAACAGATAATCGCGGGCATTGTTGATCTGCCAAAACACCGTAAAGGCCACATCGACGATATTTTCATCGCCGGTAAGCATCAGGCTTTCATCCAGCAAGCTGGTCGGACGGCTGCGTTGCGCCATGCCTTGGCGGAACCCCACATCCACACGGTTCACAACCGTCACCGCCGGAGTCATCACGGTTTCAATCGGCCAGGGCAAATGCCAATGAAGGCCCGGCAAGGTGGGTTGTTCGGCGGCTTCGCCAAAGCGCAAAACAATGCCCTGTTCATCGGTATTGACCCGATATACGCCGGTGGCCGCCCACAATAACAAGGCGATCACGATCAAAAGCACGATGCCGCTTTTTCCGCCGGCCCCACCGGGCAAGACTTTTTGCAAGCGTTCCTGACCTTTGCGCATCAGATCATCAAGATTGGGTTGTGGTCCTTGTGGACCTTTGGGGCCATAAGGGCCGCGGGGCCCTTGCGGGCCGTTGGGGCCAGTTCCCCATGGGCCTTTACCCCCACCACCGCCGGTATTTTGCCACGGCATAAACGCTCTCTCCCCTTCGTATATCCCACAAAGCACAGATCACAGGATCATCCCATAATGCGCTTTTGCATAAAAACTCTGTCTCGCTATATATGGGAGCAAGCCCCGTGTCGCAATGTCACCTTTTATTAAACTGCGACAATTGGGTGGCACTTTTTCCCTTTTTGTCAAACTGCAGGCCATGAATGACCCCAACAAAAGACCAGATTTTAACCGCCCTTGAAACCGTCATCGACCCCGAACAGGGAAAAGATATCGTCAGTCTTGGGTATATCAGCGGCTTGGTGATCAAAAAGGGGAATATCGGCTTCGCCCTGGATGTGGGAACGGTGGAGAAGGCCCAAAAGATGGAGCCGGTGCGTTTGGCTGCCCAAAAGGTGGTCAGCGCCCTTCCCGGCGTCTTATCGGCGACGGTGGCGCTTACAGCAGAGCGCCCGCCGCAATCCAGCGGCCCGCACCCCGCCACGCCCCCGTCTATGCACGGCGCGGCCAAAGCCGGCCCACCTGCTTTGGAAGGCATCAAACAGGTGAAAGCTATCATCGCTGTGGCCAGCGGCAAGGGAGGCGTCGGAAAATCCACCACCGCTGTCAATCTGGCCATTTCCCTTGCCCGCACGGGATTGAGCGTGGGCCTGATGGATGCGGATATTTACGGCCCCTCCATCCCGCGCCTAGTGGGATTGTCGGGACGGCCGCATGTCTCGGGCAAAACCATCGAGCCAATGGAAGCCTTTGGCATCAAAACCATGTCTATCGGCTATCTGGTGGAAGAAGAAAAAGCAATGATCTGGCGTGGCCCCATGGTTGCGTCGGCTGTCACCCAGCTTTTGGGCGATGTGAATTGGGGCGCCTTGGATGTCCTGGTGGTGGACATGCCCCCCGGCACCGGCGATGCGCAGCTCACCTTGTCGCAACGGGTTCCTTTGAAGGGCGCGGTGATCGTTTCAACGCCACAAGACATTGCGCTGATCGACGCCCGCAAGGGATTGGCCATGTTTGAAAAGGTGGATGTGCCCGTGTTCGGCATCATCGAAAATATGAGCTATTTCCTATGTCCGTCTTGCGGCGAGCGTTCGGACATTTTCGGCCATGGCGGCGCGCGGGAAACGGCCGCCAATCTCGGGGCGGATTTCCTGGGCGAAGTGCCACTGCATATGCGCATCCGCGAAACATCGGATCAAGGCACCCCCATCAGCGCCAGCGCCCCCGAAAGCCCACAGGCGCAAGCCTATCTGGACATTGCCAAAGCCATCGCCGCGCGATTGCAGCGGGCCGATAAAAAAGGCCCCACCATCCGCATTGATTGAAAACCAGAAAGGGCGTCCATGTTCAAAAATCCATCCGACGACCACATTCATGCGCTATTGGAGCGCGTGAAAACCATCGCCGTTGTAGGAGCCAGTCTCAAGGATGGCCGCCCCAGCCGGGGTGTCGCCCGTTTTCTGATGGATCAAGGCTATCGGGTCATTCCGGTCAATCCCGCCTATGAAGGACAGGACTTTGCCCCCGGCGTGCCTGTGCTGGACAGTCTGGACGCCATTGGCCACCCGGTGGATATGGTGGATATTTTTCGCCGGTCGGCCGATGCGGGCAGCGTGGTGGATGAGGCCATCCGTATTGGCGCAAAGGCCGTCTGGCTACAAGAAGGCGTGTGGGATGAAGCGGCGGCACAGCGCGCCGAAAAGGCTGGCCTTATGGTTGTGATGGATCGCTGTCCGGCAAAGGAAATTCCCCGGCTTGGGGTGAAAGCAAAGGGATAAAACCCGCCCAACCGCAGCGAAAATCAAGAACCGGCGGCCCAAAACCGCCGGCTTTGATCAAAAGGATCAATCAAACAGGCTGGACACCGACGTTTCGTGGCTGATGCGGTTCATGGCTTCGGCGATCAGCGGCGCGATGGTGATACGCCGCACTTTCTTTGAAACGCGCACCGCTTCCGTTGCCAATATCGAATCGGTAATCACCAATTCCTTCAACGAAGAAGCACCAATACGGGCCACAGCCCCGCCAGACAGAACCCCGTGGCTCACATAGGCCGATACGGATTTCGCCCCTGCCTGCATCAAGGCATCGGCGGCATTACACAATGTGCCCGCCGAGTCGACGATATCATCCACCAACACACATACCCGGCCTTCCACATCGCCGATGATGTTCATCACTTCCGATACACCGGCCTGTTCGCGGCGCTTATCCACAATGGCCAAAGGTGCTCCGACCCGCTTGGCATAGGCGCGCGCCCGCACCACACCGCCCACATCGGGCGATACGATCATCAAATCTTCGGGGGAGTAATTTTCTTTCAGATCGCGGCCCAGAACCGGCAGCGCATAAAGATTATCGGTGGGGATATCGAAAAAGCCCTGAATCTGTCCGGCGTGAAGATCCATGGTCAGCACCCGATCGGCCCCTGCGGTGGTGATCAAATTGGCCACCAATTTCGCAGAAATGGGCGTGCGCGGCCCCGGTTTTCGATCTTGTCGGGCATAGCCGAAATAAGGAAGAACGGCGGTGATTCGGCGCGCCGAAGCTCGTTTCAAGGCATCGATGCACACCAGCAGTTCCATCAGATGGTCATTGGCGGGGTAGCTGGTGGATTGGGCGACGAACACATCCTCGCCGCGTACGTTTTCGTGAATTTCGACGAAAATTTCCTGATCGGAAAAGCGTTTCACGCTGGCTTTCGTCAAAGGAATGTTGAGATAAGTGGCGATGGCTTCAGCTAAGGGCGGGTTGGAATTTCCAGTAAGAATTTTCATTCTGGGCTCCGTCTGAGCGATTTTATGCCTGCAATGACAGCGGCCGGAACGTTCCTTCAGGCCAAGCCCCTAGGGGGCTGACCTTTCCGCCGGGTTGGCGTGCTCTTAGCAAGCGGTGCCCCCCCTTGTAAACCACTCCGCTTTGCTAATTGGTCTCATGTCTGCGCGAGAGTGATCACCGAAAGCTGCCGACCATAATCCGTTGCACCTTCATGGGTTGAACGACGATAGCTAAAATAGGCATTTTTATCGCAATAGGTGTCTATCCCCAAAGGCTCCACCTGCGACACTCCGGCACGTGCCAATTGCCCGGCCACAGCCCCTTCCAGATCGAATTGGAAAGCCCCCGCACGCACGCCTTTGGCAAAGAAATTGGCAAAAAACGGGTCCACCGCCTGAAACGCCTGCCGCACCTCGTCCCCCACCTCATAAGAGGCTTGGGCAATGGCGGGGCCGATGGCTGCGATTATCCGATCGGAACGGGCACCATGTTTTTCCATTTCCGAAACGGTGGCCGCCACAATGCCCGAAACCGCGCCGCGCCAGCCCGCATGGCACGCAGCCACAATGCCCGCCATTGGATCAACCAACAAAACCGGCGCACAATCCGACGTGACGATCCCCACAACCAAGCCCGGCTGATCGGTGACCAAAGCGTCGCAGCGCGGCGGATTGGCCGAATCGAAATCCGCCCCTGCATAATGGGCAATGGCGCTGTGGATCTGATAAGGCGTGGCCAACGCCGCGCCCCCCACAGTCGCGCAAATCCGGCGACGATTTTCCAAAACCGCCGCCCCGTCATCATCTGAGCCGCGCCCGGCATTCAGGCTTTCATAAGGACCGCTAGAAACCCCGCCCCGCCGGCCAAAAAACCCATGCTCCAACCCGTCACAGGCGGAAAGCAAAGAAGAAGTGGCACAAGGGGGGTGGCGTTCAGACATCTGGCGCCTCGCTGATTTCTGCCTCTACCGTTGGCCCGTCGCCGGGTTGGATGGCCATGGCCTTGAACAAGGTTCCCATCATATCCGGTGCCGTTAAGCGGCGCACGGCGGCTTTGATATCGCAGGCCTGCTTTTCCGTTGCACGCCGGCACAACAAGGCCGCACGGATTTCAATGCCCAGATCCCGTAAGAAATCGCCTTGTGTCACCGGCCCTTCCACCTGCGCACCGGCCTGCAGCGCTACCTGGGACAAATGGTCGAAATTCACATGGGCGGTCAGATCGCTTTCGCCGGGCTTATGGAACACATCAACGCGTTGATGGCGGCGAATGGCCTGCAATGTTTCCCCTGCTGCGCTCTGTTCATAACCATAATCGATGATCAGCGCTGCCCCGCCATGGCTGTTGATACGCTTGGCGATGTCATCGGTGATGGAAAGCGCTGCCGGGCATAATTCCACCAGCGCCCCTTCTTCCACCATTTGCAATGTTTCGGGGATCAAAGCCGCCTGTGCCGAAGCCGGCCCAAGGCACCAGTCAAAGCCCTTCCCGTCACTGGTTACATGGCGTTCTGCCCAGCCTGATGCTGTGCGGACAAACTGATAAATCGGCAAGGCATCGAAAAATTCATTGGCCACCAAAAGCATCGGGCCTTCGGGCACATCGGCAAAGCGATCATGCCACTGGGCCTTTACCTTCTTTCCTTGCGCCTTTCGCAAGGCTTCGTTGGATTCCACCAGATGAATATCAAGGGCCTGTGCCAAGCCGGGAACCACGGCCATGGCCCGCACGGCATCGGCCATCAACGTGCCGCGCCCCGGCCCCAATTCCACCAACCGCACCGGATCAGGCCGCCCCATGGCTTCCCACCGATCCGCCAGCCAAAGTCCCAATAATTCGCCAAAAATCTGCGAAATTTCCGGCGCGGTGATAAAATCACCTTTCGCGCCCAAAGGATCGCGCTTTCGGTAATAGCCATGATCGGGATGCATCAACGCTTCCGACATATAGCGATGCACGCTGATCGGCCCGGTGGCATTGATCAGGGCGTGCAGATGTTTGGACAGCGGTGTTGTCACCCTTTGCCTCCGGTTTTTGCGGGTTTGCGCTCTCCCACATCTTTCAGCAAGCGCGGCATCCGGTCGGTCAAGGCGCTCCACATCAGCCAGCCCCCGAACAGGATCATCGGCAGGCTGAGAAGCTGCCCCATGGATATGATCCCCGCCAACAGCCCCAAATGGGCATCAGGCTCGCGGGCGAATTCCACCACATAGCGCGACAGGCCATAGCCGAAGAAAAACAGCCCCACCAAAAGGCCGGGCTTGCGCCGGACCGTTTGCGACCGAAAAACCAGCCAATTGATGGCAAGAAACAGAACCAGCCCTTCAAGCGCTGATTCGTAAAGCTGGCTTGGGTGGCGCGGCAATTGGCTGGGATCGCTTGGGAAGACCATCGCCCAAGGGACATTGGCGGCGCGGCCCCATAATTCCCCATTGATGAAATTGGCCAATCGCCCGAAAAACAGGCCAATAGGGACAGCCGCAGCGATCATATCGGAAAATCGCAAAAGCGGGATCTGCTTTGACCGGGAATAAAGGATAATCGCCAGCGTTACCCCGACCAGGCCACCATGAAAAGACATGCCGCCATCCCACAAACGCAAGATGGCCGCGGGATCTTCCAGATAGGCGGCGGGCTTATAAAACAGCACATAACCAAGGCGGCCGCCCAAGATCACCCCAAGGGTGGCCCACATCAGAAAATCGTCGATCTGCTGGCGGGTAATGGGAACCCCAAGCGTGGGGGCCACCTTCCGCACCCACCACCAACCGCCCATCAATCCTGTGAGATAAGCCAATGAATACCAGCGGATCGGCAGGCCGAAAATGGTCACCAGAACCGGGTCGATCTGCGGATAGGCCAATACGCCCAGAAAGGATATTCCGTGCATCAATTCGTGCCTTTCATTGGCGGGAAACATGCGATATGTGCCCGCCATCATCATGCACAAACACGCCCTGTCAAGGTGGTTCCCCGCCTTGAATTTTGGCGACTTGCAGATGAAGCGTAAAACAATCTTTGCAATGCATCCGTCCTCGCCCCATATTCAGCTCGTAATTGAGATTGCTGGAAAGACGAAACTCCCATGCAGACAGACAATCGATTCCTCGATGATCTGGCGAAACTGGCCACAGGCGCTGCCGGTGCCCTGACTTCTGTGCGCTCTGAAGCAGAAGGGGCGGCGCGGGCCTGGCTGGATCGCCGCCTTGGTGAACTGGATCTGGTAACCCGCGATGAATTTGATGCGGTAAAGGCCATGGCCGCAAAAGCCCGCGAGGAAAATGAACGCCTGAAAGCCCGGCTCGAGGCCTTGGAAGCAGGCCGGAAGCCCGCACCAAAGGCACCGGCCAAAGCGGCAAAAAAGGCCTCCCCGGACGCTTCGGCAAAGGCCAAAAAATCCGCGCCGGATAAAAGCTGACCCCCGCCCCGCATCTTGCCCGACACACATTGTGGGGCAATGCGGGAAGTTATCCACAAGATATTGAGGCTGACCCCCACAGATTTCTTGCGCAGACACGGCTTGAATGGCAGGCTTTCCCTGTTGGTTTAAAACCATGGGAGGCTTGTATCTTGGCGTGTTGCCCAAGACCTTGCGCATAAAACGCCCGGATCTGTGAAGATCCCCGGCGGTTATGGCCGGGGAGCAGCCAAAGGAGTGAAAGAGCATGACCACGCTCATCGCCGACGACGACACCGCTCCGGTTTCCAACCCCCTCGATCTGGTTGAGGAGCTTGCCAACGTCAATGATTGGGTCTTCGACCGTCAGGAAGATGAACTAACCGCTGCCGTTACCGGCGGATATTGCGAATATCAACTCCGCTTTTTCTGGCGCGAAGAAGAACGCGTTTTGCAAATTGCCAGCGTGTTCGATGGCCGCGTTCCCGAGGCCAAACGGGCAAATGTTTATGAAACGCTGGGCCTGATCAATGAACGATTATGGCTTGGGCATTTTGAAATGTGGTGCGATGAAGGCTTGCTGATGTATCGCCACGCCACCATCGCCGATGAAGAAGGCACCGGTCTTTCCGGCAATCATCTGGCGATCATGGTAGAAACCGCATTGAGCGAATGTGAACGCTTTTATCCGGTCTTCCAATTCGTGGTCTGGGCGGGGAAAACCCCGAAAGACGCACTGGATGCCGCCATGCTGGAAACCATGGGCGAGGCTTGAACCAAAGCCTCACCCAACGAATCAGCCTTTACCGGGTGCGCGGGCACAGCCTGCCGCCCGGTTTTCATTAAAACAGGCTCATCTGCTGGCTATCTTGCCGGGGCGCAACAAATCGCGTGCAGTCCAAAGGCTCGAGCCCCATATGAAAGCCCAGTTTTTTCACCGCCAAACGAAAGCGCTTGGAAATCATATCTGCATAAGCCCCCTGCCCGCGCATACGGTGCATGAACCGCGTGTCATAGAGGCGGCCATTGCGCATATTTTTCACCAAGCCCATCACCCGATCCGCCCGGTCAGGGGCTTCTTCCGCCAGCCATTCGGCAAACAAGTCCTTGATTTCAAGCGGCAGGCGCAACATCACCCACCCCGCTTCCCGCGCCCCCGCTTCATAGGCTTTTGCCAAAATTCCTTCGATTTCATGGTCGTTCAAGGACGGGATCACCGGAGCCACCATCACCCCTGTTCTTATGCCGGCCTTTGCCAGCGCCGAAATCGCCTGCAAACGCCGCCCCGGCGTGCTGGCCCGTGGTTCCATATGACGGGAAAGGCGGTGATCCAATGTGGTGACAGACAGCGCCACCTTTACCAAATTCCGCCGCGCCATAGAGGATAGAATATCCAGATCGCGCCCTATCAAAGCGGATTTGGTTATAATGGTCACAGGATGGGACGCTTCATCAAGCACCTCAAGAAGACGGCGCATAATCTGCCGATCCTTCTCGACCGGTTGATAAGGGTCTGTATTGGTGCCGATGGCAATGGGCCGACAACGATATCGCGGACGCGCCAGTTCCTTACGCAACAAATCGGCAGCATTGGGCTTTGCAAACAGCCGCGTTTCAAAATCCAAACCGGGCGATAGCCCCATATTGGCATGGCTGGGCCGCGCATAGCAGTAAATGCAGCCATGTTCACAGCCACGATAGGGATTGATCGAGCGATCAAAGGGAATATCGGGCGATATATTGCGGGTGATGATGGTTTTCGCATGTTCATCCGTGACCGTGGTTCTGAGCCGCGGGATATCATTCTCATCCGCCTCATGGTGCTCGGCCTGTGCACCCCCAGCCCCTTGGCTTGCCGTCCCATCATGCCAGCCATCATCGAAAGACACCCGCGCATAGGCTTCATGCCGCCCCGAAGCATTGGAGCGCGCCCCTCGCCCACGCCTTTTCTCAGCGCGAACGAAGGCCGTTTCTTCCAATGGTGATTCTGTGATTTCCGGACGTGTTCTCATGGGCGCAGTTTACGCGCCTACAAGAACAAATCAAGAACAAATAGTCTTGTCTCGTCGCAAACAATCAGTCCGTTCGGGCGCTGGCTTTATAATCCGCCTCCAATTGCGCCACCAGTTCTGCAACGCTTGGCACATCATGGATAGCACTCACGCCTTGCCCAGCGCTCCAGATGCTTTTCCATGCCTTGCCTTTTTTCTTATCGCCCGTTTCGCGCATGGATAGATCCATATTCACGGCTTTCATAACCGCTCCCGGCGTCGGGTCGATACCTGCCGCCTTCAGGCTGGGGGCGAGAAAATTCCCCAAGATCCCCGACACCTGATCCGTGTAGATAATATCGTTCATTTCAGACTGGACGATCATGTCTTTATAGGACTGATCCGCCACGCTTTCCCTGGTGGCAATAAAGCGTGTGCCCATATAGGCAAAATCGGCGCCCAAAACCTGTGCCGCCCGGATAGACCGGCCATCAGACAACGATCCGGCCAATATGATGGCGCCATCGAAACGCTCGCGCAGCTTGGGAATAAAGGCAAAGGGGTTCAGCGTGCCCGCATGGCCACCGGCTCCGGCACAAACGGCGATAATGCCATCCACGCCCGCCTCAATGGCCTTTTCAGCATGGCGCATATTGATCACATCGTGAAACACCAGCCCACCATAGGCATGAACCTGAGCGACAATATCGCCCGGATGCCCCACCGATGTGATGACAAGCGGTACTTTGTGTTTCACCACCAGCGCCGTATCTTCTTCCAGCCTGCTGTTGGAACGATGCACGATCAAATTCACACCGAAAGGTGCGGCATCGGCCTCAAGCCCTGCCTCCAGATCATCAAGCCACGCATCGAATTGCTCCACCGGACGGGCATTCAGGCTGGGGAATGTCCCGATCACCCCGGCATTACAGCAGGCCGCAACAAGCTTGGGGCCGGAAACCAAAAACATCGGGGCGGCAATAACGGGAAGCCGCAAGCGGTCTTTCAAAGCAACGGGCATAGCCATATCGGGCAGTCTCCTTGAAGATATTTCCCCCATAGTGCCCTGCCCCGTTCCCTGTGTCACGGTATCACTTCACAGAAAAAGCACGATCAGTGACCGGCCCAAGAAGCACGCACTTTGACCCAGAATCTGCGCCCTGTCTTCATGGTCGCAGATCCCTCAAATGCACCGCCGCGACATATCCTGTGGCTTGATATCTTCCGTCATGTGGAAGGTGAATAGATGAGCAACGCCGAACTGCTTGACCGGCTCCCCCTTATAGGTCGGAGGCTCATAACGGATGCGCTGTGCCGCGCTTATAGCTTCTTGATCGAACACATGCGGCGGCTCGGCCCGGACAACATCCACATTGCTCGTCCGTCCCGTTTCTTCCACTGTAAATTCGACCATGACACATCCTTCGATGCCCTCATCAACGGCAGCCTTGGGATAGCGGGGGGCAACATATTTCAACGGTGAATTGCTCCATTCCTCGTTCGCCATCAACACCCGTTGCGCCTCTGCATTACCAACCGCCGCCTGCGCCCGGAGCACACGCGGATAGAAACCAGACGGCAGACCCTTTGTTTTCATCAATTGCGCGAAGATCCGTTGCGCTTGCCTGTTTTTTCCAGCCCGAACAAGCGCCGATGCCCGAAGTTCCTGCACCACCGCTTGCTCGTATACACGCAAGTCCCCGCGCGACAAGATCCGGTCGATACATAAAAGGGCAATATCAAATTCCACCGGATCAGCAGTGGACGGCAAAGCTACCATTTTCTGTTCACAGCCAGTCGCCGCTTCATAGACCGCATTGCGCATCACACTATGCTTCGCCTTGCCAAATCCATCAGCGGAACAGGCCGTAAGAATAAAAAGCACCAATAAAATAATCATCCTGTTCATAAAATTTTCCCTGCCAGTCTTCGAATTTGATCGTAAGGGCTATCATTGGAGCCTATATTTTCACGCACCCTTTGCAACAAAAGCGTATTTCACTGCCCCTCGTTCGAGGGCTGACAGGCGCGGCGATATCCCAATGTCCTGATGATAACCACCGCCACACCCACAGCCATGATGCCGATAGCCACGGTGCCTGCCATCTGGATCGGCAAAGCCAGCCAGCTCAGAAAATAGCCCAGACCCGCAATCACAAAAATCCAGCCATTGCCGCGCAGGATTTTCTGCATTTTCGCCGAGGCGACCCGTTTGGGAAGGCTATTGGCGTAATAAAGGAAAACCGCACCGATGATGATCCCGGATATCCGTTTTGAAATATTGGCTGCCCCGTCAAAAGCACCTAAAAGGGCGCCCAAAGTCGCCGCCAAAGACACGGCAAGGATGATGCCACCAAAAATAATGCCTTTATAAAGGCTGGCCAAAGCCGCCGACCGGCGCGTTGCATCCGCGCATTTCAAATGGACGAGCAGCAAAGCCCCGCCCCCGGCTATGGGCAGAAAGAGCGCGGCAACTGCCATGGGCAGGATGCGGGAAGGATCAAGCATCCCTTGCCAAATGGCCAGCCCTGCCACCGCAAGAACAATAACCGATGCGGCTGTTTTCAGAGATGTGTGTGCTGTCATGACACGGGGTCCTCTTTTTTGTTTTCGCTGTTCTTTTTTATCGCTGGCGGCGGGGCCGTTTCGCCCAGCCCGAACACACGGGCAAAGCCCAAAAGCGCATCTTCCAGAACCGATAGCTTCAAATGATAGAGGATGGTTTTTCCTTGCCTGACCGCTTCCACCAGATCGGCTTCTTTCAACACCGAAAAATGCGCCGACATGGTGGGCTTGGAGACATTGAAATGCGCCGCAAGTGCTCCTGCCGATTGCGGGCCTTCCCGCAAAAGTTCCAGAACGCGGCGGCGCGTCGGGTCGGATAAGGCTTTAAAAACTGTGCTCATGAATAGACAATTAGCTAATTATCTAATCATTGTCAAGAAAAATACCGGCCAAGGCCCATGGCCTGGCCTTTATGCAAGGCGGTATCACTTATTGAAAGCGAAGACCTATATGGCCCCCGGACCATGTCCGGGGTGCCGATATCTATTTGAAGGAGAAGGGTAAAAACAACGGGTCCAGGCCCCAAACCCCACTCAGGGCCATTTGGCTTCAGGTGGCAAAGACATCAAGATCGCGTCGATATTGCCGCCGGTTTGCAGGCCGAATTTGGTGCCCCGATCATAGACCAGATTGAATTCCGCATAGCGCCCGCGTTTTACCAAAAGCGCTTCGCGTTCCGCATCGGTCCATTCTTTATCCATATGGTTGCGCACCAGTGCGGGATACACATCATTGAAGGCCCGTCCCACATCGCGGGTGAAGGAAAAATCTTCCTCCCAATCGCCGCTATTGAGCTGATCGTAAAAAATACCGCCAACCCCGCGCATTTCATTGCGATGCGGCAAGAAAAAATATGTATCGCACCATTCTTTAAAGCGCGGATAATAGCTATCGTCATGGGCATCACAGGCGGCTTTCAAAGCGCTGTGAAATGTTTTGGTATCGGCCTCATCGGGGAATGTGGGGGTAAGATCGGCGCCGCCCCCGAACCATGATTTGCTGGTGACAATCATGCGGGTGTTCATATGTACCGCAGGCACCAAAGGCGATCGCATATGCGCCACCAGAGAAATGCCCGAAGCCCAAAAGCGCGGATCTTCTTCCGCACCGGGGATCTGCTTGTTGAAAGGCTCTGCGAATTGTCCATAGACAGTGGAGATATTCACCCCGACCTTTTCAAACACCCGTCCCCGCATGATCGACATTTCACCGCCGCCGGTATCCCCCGTTTCATGGGCTGCCGCATCACGTTTCCAGCGTTTGCGCTCGAACCGTCCGGCAGGGCGATCAGACAACGGCCCGCGATAATCGGATTCCAACTTTTCAAAAGCCTCGCATATCTGATCACGCAAACATTCAAACCATGTGGCCGCGCGGGCTTTTCTGTCTTCCATTATCGCCCCTTGGTCCTCATTATCGGTCATCATCGTCGCCATCATCGACACCCCTTCACTCAGCCTGCTCGATCACAGGGAAGGCTCCGGTCTGGCGCAAGGATTCGCCCAACACCAACGCCGCAGCCATTGCAATATTCAGTGATCGCATGCCCAAATGCATGGGGATGGTCACCCGTTCATCGGCCGCATCATGAACCCTTTGCGGCACGCCCTGACTTTCCTGCCCCAAAATCAGGACATCATCTTTGAGATAGGTCAAATCCGTATAAGGCTGAGCGGCTTTTGTCGTCAACAAAACGGCTCGCCGCCCGGCCTCCTTGCGCCACGCTTCAAATGCACACCAATCCAGATGGCGAAAAATGCGCACATGATCGATATAATCCATGCCCGCCCGCCGCAGCGCCTTTTCTGAAAAGGGAAAGCCCGCAGGCTCGATCACATGAACCGCCGCGCCAAGGCAGGCGCCCATGCGCAAAATAGTTCCGGTATTTTGGGGAATATCCGGTTGGAAAAGAGCAAGATCCACCATCGGCCAGACATTTCATGAAAGCTGCACACATGGCCACGCCAAGGCCAGCGTGCCACACCAGCCCCTTTCCTACGTCATTCAAAAGAAATTGCAACGGCAAGCCCGCGGGCAAAGCCGGTCAGGCATGCCCTGAAAGCGATGACAGCATGGATATATCAACACCCATCATGGCCATGGCGCGCGGCCACATATCATCGGGAGCGGTGCAAAAAACCAGTTCTTCATCTGCTGGGCATGTCAGCCATCCATTGGACTGGATTTCTTGTTCCAGCTGGCCCGGCGACCAGCCCGCATAGCCCAATGCCAGAATATGCTGGCGCGGCCCCGTCCCTTCGGCAATGGCTTTCAAAATATCCACAGTCGCGGTCAGGGCGATGGTTTCGCTGACAACAAGGGTGCTGTCCTGAATGAAATCATTGGTATGCAGCACAAAGCCCCGCCCCGTTTCCACCGGCCCCCCTGCGAAAATGGGCACATCCTGAACGGTGCCTTCGGTTTCAATATCAAGCTGATCCAGCAATTCAGAAAATGTCAGGGCCGTAAGATATTCATTAAGCACCAGCCCCATGGCCCCTTCTTCGGAATGGGAGCACAGATATATAACGGATCGGTCGAACCGTGCATCCGACATGCCCGGCATCGCAAGCAGCAATTGCCCTTCCAGATATCCGCTTTGTCTCGACACCGATAAGGATCCTTTGTCATATGAAGTGATAGATGGCCAAACGCGCTGGCGTGACCGTCGGGCAATCCATGATCTATTCGCCGCCTAGTTTGGGCGCTTTTGGCTTGGCGGGCAAGGACAACCCGCTGTTTTCTTGCACAACAAAACAGATCAGAAGGAAAATGCGGAAAAACAGTCGGTGGAAGTCCGCACCGGCTTTGTTATGATAAAACACGGCGACGCTCTTTGTCAGAGACGGAAAGGCGCGGCACATGCTGATCAACATACGCAAAAGCTGGCAAATCCCCGAGTCCGGGGTAACGCCAAAAGCCCTGTATTACAGCCGACGCCATATCATGAAAACCATGGCTGCGGCCGGAATTGTCGGCATTGGCGCGGCGCGTTCAGGCATGCCCCCCGCAAAAGCGCAAATAGCTGCGGCCTCGCCCTATGCACAGGCTCCCTTGAACAAGGCCCTGTCCACCGAAGAACCCCAGACAGACTATAAGGCTCTCACATCTTATAATAATTTCTACGAATTCGGCACCGACAAGTCCGACCCAAAGCGCTATGCCAGCGCCATGGAAACAGAGCCCTGGTCGGTGAAAGTCTCTGGTGCGGTGGAAAAGGCCGGCACCTACAGCTTTGACGATTTGATCACCCCAAGCGATCTGGAAAGCCGCATCTACAGGCTACGCTGTGTGGAAGGATGGTCCATGGTGGTGCCCTGGATCGGTATTCCCCTGCACAAGATCATCCGCCGCCTGCAGCCCACATCAAAGGCACGCTATGTGCAGTTTGAAACCTTGGCTAACCGTAAAATGATGCGTGGCCTGCGCTTTCCGGTTCTGGATTGGCCCTATAAAGAAGGGCTGCGGATGGATGAAGCCCTGCACCCGCTGACCTTGCTGGCAACCGGACTGTATGATGCCCCGCTTCCCAATCAGAACGGCGCCCCTTTGCGCCTTGTGATCCCTTGGAAATACGGGTTCAAATCCATAAAATCTATTGTCGCCATCCGCTTTACGGAAAAGCAGCCCGTCACCTCGTGGAACCAGTTTGCGCCTTCGGAATATGGCTTTTATGCCAATGTGAACCCCGAAGTGCGCCATCCCCGCTGGAGCCAGGCCACAGAACGCCGCATCGGCGATTTCCGTCGCCGCGACAGCCTGATGTTCAACGGATATGCCGAAGAAGTGGCCGGGCTTTATTCCGGTATGGATCTGCGCACATATTTTTAAGCTCTTTTTCCAAGGCTCTTTCGTTCATGACCACGGCACAGATCCGCATCTTTGGAAAGCCGATCCTCTTTTTCATGTTGAGCCTTCCCGCCCTGTGGCTGACTGTGCAATGGGCGCTTTATTTTTCTGGAGAGCCCAATGGACTGGGCATCAACCCGCAAGAAATCTCCAACCGCTTCAGCGGGCGCTGGACCTTGCGCATGCTGATTCTCGCTTTGGCGGTCAGCCCGTTTGCGGCCCTCATCAACAAGCCGTGGCCTTTGATGTTTCGGCGCATGGTGGGGTTATTCGCCTTTTTTTATGTAACCGTGCATCTAGGCAGCTATTTAGGGCTTGATCTTGCACTGGATTTTTCGGCCCTGTGGCGCGACATTATGGAACGGGTGTATATCCTGTTTGGTGTGGGTGCGTTTTTGTGCCTTCTTCCCCTTGCCGCTACCTCCACAAAAGGCTGGATCAAACGCTTGGGGGCCCCGCGCTGGAAGGCATTGCACCGTCTGGTTTATATGGCGGGGCTCTTGGCCGCCTTGCACTTCCTTTTTCTGGTGAAAGGAAACCGGCTTGAACCCAAGATCTATGCTGCCATTATAGCGGCACTTTTGCTGTGGCGTCTTTACAGGTCCCTAGGGTCAGGACCTATTAAATTCGGGGATTCCCATTTGTTGTAATACGTGATTCACCATGGCAAAGG